>OY762409.1:0-3928195 GCA_963665605.1 Dehalococcoidia bacterium
TTTCAGCAGGCGGTAGTGGACTGCATGGTGCAGCGCACGATTCAGGCCGCAGAACAGTTTCGCGTGAAAGGCGTGATACTCGGAGGCGGTGTGGCGGCCAATAGCCATCTGCGGCAGGAGATGCACAAGCGAGTACCCGTTGAAGTGATCGTTCCGCGCCCAGGGCTTTGCACCGACAACGGCGCGATGATGGGAGCGGCAGGTTTCTTTCACTTCAGGGACGAAATACAGTCGCAGTGGGATGTGGATGTCATTCCCAACCTGCGGCTTGGCTGAGAACTAGGATAGCGCTCGATTGTTGACTCACTGGAAATCTTCACTAACGCGGCGAGAAGGTCTTGGCTCGACTGTACTTTGGGTCGCGCCGTTCATCCTTTAATTCGAAGAGCCTCGCGATGAGTGCCTCGGCGTCCGACTGGTCGCCGTCGCCCTTCAGAGCGCACTGTATTTCTGCGCCCCCTGCCTTGAATACGAGCGCATGCTCGCCACGAGACAGCAGTCGATCGACGATCAGGTACACGCCCATAAGCGCGACAATCGCGGCAGCCACGATTGACAGGGTCTGATTCTCGATGACTCGCCAGAGCATCGCGGACACGAAGAACGCAAGCACTGCCCAGATGAAGGCGCTGTAACCCTCCACCGACTGCCGCGTTACCTCGACAGCGCTAATGTCCTCGATCGCAGCGTACGCCGTCTTCTGGTTGGACCCAGAGCCGCTGACATGAATGACGCGCTTGCCGGTCAATAACACGATGTTGCCGCCGCCTGAGCCATCTCCCTCGTCAGCCCCCAGTGACTCGTGGACTTCCTCGTCCGCCATCAGCTTGACGCCCATCATTGTGCCCTTCGTCCCTTCGTCTCGTCTTGCTCTGGCTCGTAACATCTGCGCTCCATCTGGGGTTTGGTCGGAGTCTCTTCTGATTTCAATCCTAAGGACTGCGCTTCGCACTGCCTTGGGCCCGCCTGTCAAAGTAGGCGACACCGTCTTTCATGACATACTTGACAGACTTGCCCCGTTCTAGGATTGAGACATCGTCTAGGGGATTCCCCTCAACAAGTATGAGGTCGGCTCTTTTGCCGGCCGCGACTGTGCCGACTTCTGATTCCAAGCCAACGCACCTTGCGGCATCGCCTGTCGCGGCAACTATGGCCTGCATCGGCGTCATTCCGGCCTCCACGAGACAACTGAGTTCGTGGGCGTTGTTGCCGTGCTCCCAGCCGCCCTCGTCCGTTCCTGCGGTCACAACGACGCCGTATTCCATTGCCATTTCCAAGCTCTTCACATGGTGCTCACGCAGGGCAGCGGCGCGCGCCCTGCCGTGGGGCGTGCCGTGAGTGGCGTGGAATGTGTACACTCCATAAGTTGGCGTGAAAACGATGCCTTTCTCGGCCATCATTTCCAGCAACTGTGGATCCTCGTCAAGATAGGAGCCGTGTTCGATGGAGTCAACACCGACCTCGATAGCCATGCGCAGGCCTTCCCCACCGAGTGCGTGGCACATAACACGCCGCCCTCGCTTGTGAGCCTCATCCACTAGTGCCTCAAGTTCATCCCTCTCGAAGAGAACATCCTTTGGTCCCAGACCGGCTGTCGAGCTTGCCCCGCCGGTCGTTGCCGTCTTTATCACGTCTGCCCCTGCTCCCACCATCTCGCGCACTTTGGCGCGCATACCCACGGGCCCGTCCGCCACGCCCCATGGCAGGCCGGAGTCTTCACCTGCGGGCGGCCTGTATCCCAGCGGACTGATCCTGTCGCCCATTCCGCCGGTTGGCGTGATGAATCCGAGCGCAACCTGAAGCCTTGGTCCCGGCACCAGGCCTTCATCCACAGCCAGACGGAATCCCGCATCCAACCCGCCGGCATCCCTTACCGTGGTGTAACCAGTCTCCAGGGTCTGGTTCAGTACCGAAGCAATTCGAAGATGGCGCGTGCTGCGAGGCTCCGTGATACCCCAACGACTCGCAATCTCGTAGCTGAAGGACGCCAGATGGTCATGCGTGTCGATCAATCCCGGCATCAAGGTCATTCCATTCGCGTCAATCGTCTCGATACCCTCTGGAATGTCAACGCTGCGTGCGTAGCCGGCTGCCACAATTGACGTGCCTTCGATGAGAATCGCTGCATCGCTTACCGGCGCGCTCCCGCTGCCGTCAATCAATGTCGCCCCTGTGATCGCCTTCATGCCTGCCTCCTGCTTTCTGCCTTGGAGCCTCACCAGTGATGATAACATTTCTGCATCCTATCCTCATGGAGGTCGCCACAATTGTTGGACGAAGCACCTTCGCTGTGCTATTCTCCAACCTGATTTGCCCAACAGAATTAATTCATAGGAGTTCTTTATGGAACGCCCAATTCTCAAGCCGGTAGGTACTCCCGTTGAGGAGTTGGACACGCCGGCTCTGGTTGTGGATATGGATGTCCTCGAAGCCAACATTAGATACGTTCACTCTTCCTTCAGAGACTCTCCCGCAAAACTCCGACCGTACGTTGAGACGCACCGTTGCCCCGCGATCGCGCATAGGCAGATTGCTGCCGGAGGCACGGTCGGCGGCATTGCGGTCGCGGGCGTTGCGGAAGCGGAGTTGTTCGTCCAAAATGGCGTCTCCGATGTCCTTGTCGTTAATGAAGTGGTCACCGCATCCAAGATTGCTCGCCTCTGCGCGCTTGCCAGGCAGGTAAGCGTGACTGCCGTTGTTGACAACTCCACAAATGTTCACGGCCTGTCAGAAGCGGCCCAATCAAGTGGCGTCGCTCTCAATGTGCTCGTCCACCTCAATACCGGACAAGAAGGAAGCGGCGTAGCGCCGGGTGCACCAGTGCTGGAACTCGCTCAGGCAGTGGCCCAGAGCGATGCGCTCAATTTCGGTGGGGTGATGACTCTCGACGACTCAGACCCAACTGCAGACGCCGACTCATTAGAAAATCAATCGCGTGACCGAATTCAACAGACGCTTTACGCCCGGCAACAGTTGGAGGGCGCTGGCATAAGCGTATCAACTGTCGCTGTCAGCGGAACACACTGCTACAAGCTGGCTTCTGAAATGCCCGGCGTGACTGAGGTTATTGCTGGGGCCTACGCACTGATGGACCAGCGTCACGGCGCTCTCTTTCCCGCCCTTCAGCCCTCGGCCAGAGTGATGGCAGCAGTGACCAGTCTCCCCGAACCGGGAACTGCTATTCTCGACACGGGCCGCAAGGCGATGGGCGACGACTACGGCTTTCCTGTCATAGAGGGACGCGATGATCTTGATGTAGCATCGATGAGCGCGGAGCATGGCAAACTGCTATGGGATGACGGAGCCGACATTACGCTGGCTCTTGGCGACAGAATCTGGTTCACACCTATGGACATTGGTGCCTGCGTAAATGTGTACGACTACATTCAGGCAGTACGCGGCGGTAAGCTTGAAGCCGTACTCGCTATTTCCGCGCGTGGCCTCTATCGCTAGGGCAGACATTCACACACAAAGATCCTTCATTCGCACGATTGAAATACTGGAGCGCACCAATGGAAAACTACCGACCGTCGATTGGGACTGGCATTTCCGAACTAGAAACACCATGCCTAATTGTTGACATAGACCTGCTTGAGCGCAACTACCAGATCATCGCCGACACCTACCGCGATACGGAGTGCAAGATGCGCGCGCACATCAAGAACCTGAAATCTCCTCCGCTCGCACACATGCAGATTCGCGCGGGTGGCACGGTTGGAGGAGTCTGTGCGGCTAAAGTCTCCGAGGCGGAGGCGATGGTTGACGGCGGAATCGATGACATTCTCATTCCCAATCAGGTCGTTACGCCAGATAAGATCGCGCGCCTCTGCAGCCTCGCAAGACAGGCAAAGATGATGGTCGCAGCGGACAACACCGACAACCTGCAGGCGATTTCCGATGTCGCAGCTGAGATGGGTGTCTCGGTTGGAGTCGTCATCGAAGTTGACACACAGATGGAGCGTGCAGGTATCCGAGCCACCGAACAGGGTGTGGTCCTTGCCAAGTTCGCCGATTCGTTGCCCGGAGTCGATTTCAAGGGAGTAATGAGCCACCAAACCCTTCCCGGCCAGCCCGACCGCGAGACCCGTTTCATCGAAGGCCCGCGCTTCATCCAGAAGACACTGGATGTCAAGGACGCGATCGAGGCTGAGGGGATTGCCGTGGAAGTCGTATCAGCAGGGGAGAGTTGGACATACGACATCTGCCCGACGATTCCAGGCGTTACCGAAGTCGAAGGCGGCACTTATGCCCTGATGTCCCACGCATACGCTTACATGGAGGACTTCGAGTTCGCAGGCAAGATTCTTGGCACCGTTACCAGCACGCCGCGCCCGGGTGTTGCCATCGGTGACACCGGTTCGCGCTGTCTCGCATCACCCAGTGGCGTACTGCCGGAAATGTACGGTGTGGATGGCGTACGTGTCGAATCTCTCGGAGCAAACCATATCGTCCTGAAGTCAGACGGGCAGATGCCCCTCAGTCTAGGTGACAAGTTCGAGCTCATATCGGGACAGCAAGACATCATGGTGAACCGCTGGGACCAGTTCATCGGCATTAGAGACGGAAAGGTCGAAGCCGTCTGGGACATTACGGCGCGTGGCTGCCACAATTAGAACGATGGCGTCAGTGAAATGAGCCTGAGCAAGCGCCTCTTTGCTGCCGGTTACGATCTGCTGAATTCCGGGGTTGAGGGCCGTGTAGTGCCGTTTCGCAGGCGGACTGCAGGTCTTGCACGAGGCAATGTTCTGGAAGTGGGCGGCGGCACCGGAGCGAATCTGCCGTTCTACCCGCCCGAAGCGACCGTCACTTTCATCGAACCCGACCCTTACATGGCAAGGCGTCTAAGGGGGCATATTCTCAGCCAGCGACGGCAGACAACCATTGTGCAACAGGTAGGCGAGAGTCTTCCATTTGCAGACGCCAGCTTTGATACGGTCGTCACGACCCTGGTGCTTTGCATGGTCCATGACGCCGATGCCGTAGTCCGGGAAGTGAGACGCGTCCTGAAACCGGGTGGTGTGTTCCTTTTCTACGAGCATGTCATTTCCCCTCGACCTCGCGGACGATGGTGGCAGCACAAGCTCAACCCTATCTGGAAGTGTCTGACTACCGGTTGCAATCTCGACAGAGACCTCGCCGGATCAATCCAGCAGGCAGGCTTCGCCACTGTGGATGTGGAGCAGTTCGACTTGTCCGTAGGATTGCCGATTACGATTCCAAACATCGTGGGCGCGGCCAAAGTTTGACTGCGGACTCTTGCGGCTCCAACTTAGGGAGGCTTCCGTGCCCACCAGGCAGAGCATACCGAATTGGTACGATGACAGAGGCAACCGAGTTGCCCGGATGCCGGACGCTTTACAAGTCGCAGCCAGTGGCATAGTGTTTAACGCTCTGGGCGAGGTACTGCTTCAAAAGCGATCTGACAACGGCTGGTGGGGACTGCCATCAGGCTATGTGGATGTGGGCGAGTCCGTAGAGCAAGGAGCTATACGCGAGATTTGGGAAGAAACAGGAATCCGCTCTAGAATAAGGCGTCTCGTTGGAGTGTATTCAGACCCGCAGCACAACGTCATCAGCGCATACCCGGATGGTAGCCTCATTCAATTCGCAATTATAATCTTCGAGTGCGAGTATCTGTCAGGAGAATTGCAGGTTTCGGAAGAGAGCACTGATGTAGGATACTTCCCAATCGCTCTCCTCCCTGAAGACACCTTACTTTGTGATTTGCAGGCAATTGAAGACGCATTGGAAAACAGAATTGAGCCATTTGTCAGATAAGGAGGAAATGATATGGATTTCGAGAGGGCACGCCCATTTATGGAAACGCATCACAGGGGAGTCATAGCAACGCAAAGGCCCGACGGCGCGGCGCATTCCAGCATTGTCGTATGCGGGGCATACGAGGGCAAGGCAGCCTTCGTTTCAGTCTACCCACGCTCTCAGAAGATACGCAACTTGCGGCGCAATCCAAATTGCACCGTGCTTTGCGTAACCGATGACTGGCGTGAATGGGTCTCCGTGGAGGGAACCGCGACACTCCTCGACTACGGCAACATGGATGCCGAGGAGGCGCGCGTGATGCTGCGAAAAGTATATATGGCATGCAGCGACACAGAACATCCCGATTGGGAAGAGTACGACCAGGCAATGATCGACCAGGAAGCAGTAATCGTACTCGTTGAGCCGAAGTGCGTGTATGGTTTGCTCCGAATCTAGAAGACTGTATTGATATAATCTGCAGGTCATTAGCAAGGGCTGAACTTCGTCGCGACCGAGGAACACTAACCAACTGAACACAATATCAGGATGAGAGCATTAAAATATGAGAGCAATAGGTTACACAGACAGGGGCCCGATTTCGGCAGAGACTTCAGTTGTAGAATTCGAGGCGGACAGACCGCAGCCAGGTCCGAATGATCTGCTTGTTGAAGTCCGGGGTATCTCTGTCAATCCCGTCGATGTCAAAGTGCGAGCAAACAGACAGCCGCCGGCCGGACAGCCTCTTGTCCTAGGTTTCGACGCCGCTGGAATCGTGAAAGAAGTAGGGGAGACTACTACCCGGTTCAAACCAGGCGACGAGGTATTTTACGCCGGAGACATCACTCGGCCTGGCACAAACGCCGAGCTTCACGTGGTCGATGAACGCATCGTGGGTCGTAAACCGTCAACCCTCGGATTCGCCGAAGCCGCCGCAATGCCCCTCACTAGCATCACCGCCTGGGAGATTCTGTTCGACAGCCTTGGGATCACAGAAGGGCAAGGCGCAGGGGAATCACTTCTCGTGATAGGTGGCGCCGGAGGTGTTGCTTCGATCCTGATTCAGCTGGCAAAGAAACTCACCGGCCTGACCGTCATTGCCACCGCATCGCGTCCGGACACGCGAGAGTGGGTCGAGAAGATGGGCGCGGATCACATCATCAATCACCGCAATCCTCTCGACGAGGAGATGCGGGATCTGGGCATTGCGCCGCGCTATGTAGCTTCACTTAATCACACCGACATGCACTTTTCGGCAATCATCGAATTAATCAAGCCGCGGGGCCACATTGCTTTGATCGATGATCCTCCGAGCCTGGACATTTCCGCCATCAAGTTCAAGGCCCTCACCTTCAGCTGGGAATTCATGTTTGCTCGCTCCATGTTCAAAACCGAGGACATGGGCGCGCAGCATAAACTATTGAATAGAGTCGCCGACCTACTGGACGAAGGCACGCTCATTTCTACTGTAAACGCTCATCTTGGGAATATGGGTGTCGCGAGCCTGCGCCAGGCGTTAGAACTACAGGAGAGTGGGGCTGCCATCGGTAAAACAGTCCTAGACGGATTTGTCACGGCGTGACGGAAATAGAGCTAGGACACATACTGTAGGGGGAGCGCGTACGACCATTCCTCGATACAGGTGCGTATAGTGGTTATGCTATAATTTCTTAGTACTTCAGCGCGGAGAGATGGCCGAGCGGACGAAGGCGCCGGTCTCGAAAACCGGTATGGGCGCAAGTTCATCGTGGGTTCGAATCCCACTCTCTCCGCCAGGACCGAATCCCAAGCATTCTCTGCTAATTCCAACTCAACTTTAGAGTGGACTATTGTTAGTCGGCCTACGGGCCCTTCGACTCGATCAGACAAGCGGGGAACACCTGTTTACCTCGTGGGAATGCTTTCCTAGGACCCGGGATCTGACTAGGTGAGATCTGTTGAGGACAGCGATTCCGCAAGCCTGTTCACTTCCGCTTGTGGGAACGCCTTAGGTCCGACTACGGAACACTTTAGGGAGGCCGCCGCGACAGCGAACCTCAGCGATCCTTCCAGGTCACTTCCGTTCAATCTACTGTTTATGAAGGCGGATGAGAATGTCGCACCCGCGCCACAGGTATCGGCAATTTCCAGGGTAGGCGCCTCAACATGAATGATATTGTCGTCTTCTAGGCCTATTGCTCCACCTGAAGCAAGGGTAACGATAGCGGTAGGAACACCGCTATCGGCGAGCAGTCGCGCCACTCCAAGCGCATCTCCTCCTAGCTGGGATTCGTCTGTGACCGCCTGGCATATCGTGGCGTATGGTGCGAGAGACCTGAGCGCTTCTGCGTCCTCATGGCCGTGCTCGATGTTGAGAT
Source organism: Dehalococcoidia bacterium (assembly GCA_963665605.1). Taxonomy (GTDB): domain Bacteria; phylum Chloroflexota; class Dehalococcoidia; order Lucifugimonadales; family JADFKI01; genus Bin90. The sequence goes on from OY762409.1 coordinate 8,115, forward strand.
ACACTGGAACACCGAGCTCCTTAGCGCAGTGCATCGCGCGTATTATATGCGGCGCGTCGTACCAGTCCACATAGAGCATACTCGCGCCATGCAATGGCGACAGGTCAGCATCATCCAGCGTCGCGAGCACTTCAGGACGGCGGTTCCAGAAGTAAGTCCGTCCGCCTTTAGAGTCGGAGATGTTTACCTCGAAAGGGGTATTGATGCCCTTCCTCAACTCTAAATTGCCTCCGACTCCCATCCTGTTGAGCATGTCAATGGTCTTGCGACCCGCATCATCTTCTCCCAGTGCGCTTCCTATAAGCTCAGCCTCGACTCCGAATCCTGCGAGTAGCCCAGCAACGATGGCAGCATCCTCCGAGACAAACTCTGCGCCGTCAGTCCAGACCGCGCCGGCGTTCCAGTTCGGCATCTCGTCAACGACAAGAACTCTTGCGGGCGTCACCATTCCGAAGCAGACGACTTTGCCCGTCCTTTCGTCTCCTCGACTTTCCTGGATATGTGCTGCACTCGTATTCATAATGTTAGTAACTTCTTCCTGTCAGCGTTAAGTTCATCCAGATCATCATACCACTGTATCTTCAGCCGAGAGTCAGGAGAGGCCATCGACATCAGTTAGGGCGTCGAAATTTGCTCGCAAATTTCGACGTGCCTCTTTAACAATTTAAGAGGTTTACTCACAGAATTGGGGGACCTCGGACGACACCTGTATAGGACTTGAGCGCCCGATCTTGTCAACATACCGCTCCGTCACGGCTTTAGGAGCAGCCGAATACGTGATCGGCCACAGCACCCATAACCTTATAATCGCAGGTCAAGACGGGGCTGTAACAGGCGTTCCGGCACTTCGTTCTCACGCATGAAGTCCAACAGCAGCCGGTGGATGTCCTTAGCTATGTCCGTGTGCCTCCCTATGACATTATCGAGCTGCTGAGGGTCGGTTCTTAGATTGTATAGCTGTGAAACACCCGGGGCAGTGCTGTATAGCAGGCTCCATTCCCCCGAAGTGACGGTAGTGACCGGTGGGTCCTTGAGGTCGCGCAAGAAATTGTCCACCGATAATACCGGGTCGCCCGGATTGGCGAAGGGAAGACTGCTGACCACGAATTCTCGTCCGGAGGAGGAATTGTCGCGAATTGCCGGCGCAAGTGATCTGCCCTGTACGAATTCTGGGATATCTAGGCCCAACAGATCGAGCACCGTGGGCATTACATCGATCGCAGAACTCAGTCCACTATATACCCCGGGGGTTGTTCCGGGAGCGCGAATCACAAGAGGCAGGTGAACGATCTCTTCGAAGAGCGGAGAGTAGCTCCACTGAGATCCCGGTTCGTCATAGGGCCGCAGCGTTCCGTCCGGGTACTTGTCCGAGCTCATCTTGCCGAACAACCCGCCATGCTCCCCGAAATAGAAGCCGTGGTCTGTGGTAAAGATGATTATCGTCTTTTCCGTCAGCCCCATGTTTTCAACCGACTTCAGCAGAAAGCCCAGCCAGGTGTCAACCATCGTAATTTCGCCGCAATAGCTTGCGTGGCCCTTCCGCATTTGCGCCTCTTCGTACCCGGGCACGTCATGCCAGTTGCCGTATAGCGGCAGCACCAGTTCGCCGTCGTATTCCGGGTAGTAAAGCTCCGTGTAATATGGCGGCGCGTCCCAAGGCTCGTGTGGGTCCCAGGTGTCAATATACAGGAAGAAGTCATCCTTGTAGTGTCGCTCCAGCCACTGGATGGCAGACATGAATGTCTTTGGCGCATTCCTGTCCGATTCACTGCGCCACGCATCTCTTACGTCCAGCGCCTCGTGATGGTAGCTCGGCTCAGGAATCAAAGACCACAGCGTGTCCTGCCCAACATTCATGAAGAAAGACTGAAAGCCACGGTCATAGTTCATTCCATCTCTAAGATAGTACGGAGTGTCCACTGAGGCAGCGGTGTGAATGCCGTGCCCTGCCAGAATCTCAGCGAGCGTGGTAACACCTGCAGGAAGTGGTTGCCATCCCATGAATGACATCGTCCAGCGTCCCGTCTGGTGATCTGCCCGGGTGGGCATGGTAGGGAAGCCGGCGGAATAGTGAGAGTCGAACCTGACCGAACTCGCTGCCAGAGCGTCGATAGAGGGTGTATTAATCCACCGGTTGCCGTAGGCGCCCACATGGTCCCTGCGGAATGTATCGGAGACTATCCAGATGACGTTCATCCACGCTCCTTTCAGTTGCAGCTTAGCAGGGTAAATATAACACGGCATTCTTGCAGCGAAAATGCGCCAGGGTCAAGCGTGCCGACGTGGTATTCGAGGGCGACAGTAGATTGCTGCTGACTGTCGCCCCGAAATCCAATCATCGACGTCATCCTAGTACTATCTCATCGATCACCCTCACTGTCCCTGGCCGAGCGAATGAAGGCAGTACAGGCCAACCGGCGGCGACCAAGTGCCCCAGATATCGCCGAAGCGACCTCGCACGCGGATTGTGAGACTGCCTTCGCCTCGCATCTCCAGCGTTCCGTTCATTTCATAAAGTCCGGGTAAAGATCCCGGCGATTCTCTGAAGCTGTGTCGTTCCGAGTTAAATTCCCCATGGCTGGTTATGTGCGCTAGCCATTCGTCCGCACCCCTTCGGTCTTCGCGCGCGGACCAGATGATCCTATAGTTCCCAGAGCCTGTGCAGGCGCCGACCAGCAGGTTGCCGTCAGCTTCGTCGGTGTCTGTCCAGACGGCGCCGAGAGTGCCCAGATTGAACTCCGGATCACCGAATTCATCGTCAATGATGTCCACGGTGGTTGCGTCCGTCATTCCCCTGCTTACACCTGATGGCAGGTCGCCGAATGTGATAATCACGCTTTCACCGTCGTCATCGTCGAAGTCCTGTGTAGCCAGAAAGTAGAATATCTTGGAAGTCTCGCCAGGTCCAAATCTCAGCCAAGCATAAACGCCGCTGAAGTCCTGATAGGATGCCCCGTCTTGCCCGTTAGCAATCAATGGGATTATGACCTCACGCTCAGGATCGGCACTCAGTGTCACTTCAATCTCCTGCGTGCCGCCCTCGTCCACCGCATATGCCTCCTCTGCGAACTCCACCGTAACTTGCGGGCTTGAGTCAATCACTTTCAGACTCACCGAATCCGTTTTGCCCTCGTAGTCCGAATCGGCGGACATTGCCTCGAGCTCCACCGTGAGCGATTCGTTGCTGGCATCGTCATCATCTACGCCGTTGACCGTAACTGTTCGTTCGTCGCTCCAATCGGAGGGAGTGAAGGTGAGATTGGCGGGAGATACAGTCGCCGCCCCAACATCGTCTGATCTGACGGATACGGTGACATCGGCGGTAGGTCGCGTGGTTAGGTTGACGGTGAATGTGTCCGAACCTGCCTCGTCAATATCAAGCTCGCTGGGACTCACCACGAGTTCGGGGGCAGGTCCCCGCGTCACGACCACGGTATATGACCGAGTCGTGACGGAATCCCCTGCGGTCACCCTCACCTTGACGGTATTCTCTCCAACCGCTAGGAGGATCTGCTGGCACTCGACCATGTCGTCCGCATCGTTGATTGCGGTGCCAGTGTCATCGAAGTATTCGACGACGGCATTGGAGTCGCCGGTTATTGCGATGAACGTGACACGGTCTATAGCATTCTTAACCGTCGCAGTGTAGCTCGTGGTATCTGATTCGAATTCAGGATCGAGTGTAACGATGTTGGAATCGTCATCTGCCAAAGCTAGGTCAAACAGCGTTGCGTCTGTGAGGTCCGCCTCCTCCCGAGTAATCCTGACGGTGTAGGTACGCCGCACCTTGCCAGTCCCACTGACCGTCACTGTGATTTCATTGGCGCCTTCTTCAAGTATCACCTGGTGGCCGTCAGTCCCGGAGTCGTCATCTCCAGGCGTTGCCACCGCCGAGTCTCCAGACGAAGGAGTTGCCGTCACTGTCGTTGAGGTTATCCCGTTGGGAACCGCGCTCGAATAGGATGTGACTTCGGAGTCGAAGGCCGGCAACAGCGACACTCCTGAAAGCGACAGGGCGGCTAAAGTAGCAATTGCTGGCATCTGGCTGCCGTCCACCTTATGACTGGTGAGCAGATCGACTTCTTCATGGCCAAGAATCGCCTCCAACCCATCCGTGGCATCAGTGATCGTGCCTCCGGCTAGTTCCAGGGCGTCGTCGTCCATCTGGATTCCGTCATCGTCCACGTCAGTGGCCTGCACTGTGTACTCGAAGCGCAGGGTCGTTGTTCCCGAGCCGCTAACGTAACTCAGGTATTCGTCGCGCTCGCTGCCGGAGTTGCCAAGTTGGAAGAGCAGCCTTGGTGTACCGCCGGTCGTGTCCACCACAACTGTGTCATCGAAGTCCACGGTGAAGACGATCATCTCCCCAGCGCCGTATGTGTCGGACGCGGCAACCGGGGTCGAGATTATCGACACGCTCTCGATGCGTGCCTTTTCGGCGTCGTTGTCAGTAATGGTGACGGTCACAGCGCATTTTGTACCGCAACTCTTGCCCTCGGTGTCAACAAAGTTTCGGTGAGAATTACTCAGTCCGGAGCTTCTATCAAGTTCCAGACTAAACGTCTCGCCGCTGTCGTTCTCATCATCGTCAACAATCCCCACATTTAATGACTTCTCCGCCTTGAATACCGAGCCTTCAGCTGAGAAATCAGATGGAGAAAACTGAACAGTCGCCAGCAGGGCAGAATAGTCGGTTGGCGACTCTGCCTGATCATTGGCTGAGGACACCGACACAGACACGTCGTCTGTTGGGACCGCTGCGCCCTCGCCGGTGCGCGCAATCACCTTAAATGCAAGCGTCTCATCCGACTCGTCCACCGCGTATGAATCCTTGTCGAATTCGAATGTCATCGCGACGACCATGTCCACCGACGCATTCGCAGAGGTGCCCACACTATATCCAGTGTCTGCTGCGACGGTGGCGGTCATCGTGCCGCTCGCCACCGGCTTGCCCTCAGGGATTGCAGTGAACTCTGACGCCGGAATCGTGAGTGTTGCATCCGATTCGTCCTCCGCTATCGTCACCGACTTGGAAAGCGATGACTCATCCAGGTACTCATTAGTCTGCGTCAGACTCACAGCTACCTGCAGTTCGTTCGTTGAATCTCCAGCCCTTGAGATGGTGAATGAAACCGAATCGGAGCGGAAGACGGCGCTGGTTTGTTCGGCTTCGATGGTGACTACCGCCTTCGCTCTAGTACCAAGTCCAGTTGATGATGACACGTTGGATGTTTTTGAAGTTCATAGCTTTGGCTTGGGATAGACGCGATTGAGTTTGACGCGCGCATCCTGAGATCGAAAGCGCCAGTCTATGGTCACGCCAGCGGCATTGCGCTCCCTCTCAAGCGCCCATATATTTCGCCTGAGCGTCTCCTCATCCCCAAGACGACCCTTCAGGCACTGCTTGCTGAAGACGCTCAGTTCTATCTCCGCCATATTCAGCCAACTCCCGTGCTTTGGCGTGTGATGGAACTCCAGTCGTCGCGCTATACGCCGCGCCTCCACAGGCTCGTACGCCTCATACAGTGAGCCGAGCTTATGAGTATTCAGATTGTCCAGAACCACCCTGACCACCTTCGCGTCCGGATAAGCCTCATTCACCAGCCACCTCATCTGCGCAGCAAAGTCCACAGCTGTGCGCCGCTCCGTAACCTCCACGTGTCTCCAACCTCCCTTCGGCTCGCAGAACACGAACAGGTTGCGCGTTCCGTTGCGCCTGTACTCGTAGTCTATGCGTTCCAATCTCCCAGGCTCGGCTTCAATCGGCGTTCTCGTGTGTGCGATCAACTGCTTGGATGTCTCATCGAAGCAGACCACAGGTCGCTCGGCGTCGTACTCTTCCTCATACAGGTCCAGGACATCTTCCATCCTTGCCACGAACTCCCCACTCAGTTCCGGGATGCACCACGCCTTGTTCCTCCAGGGCTTGAGTTCGTTTTTTTCAAGCTCTGACGCACCGTCTCCCGCGCTATACTCTCCACATAGCCCAACTCCACAGCCTTGTCCGCAAGCAGCCTCAGCGTCCAGTGCGTATGACCCGCAGGAGGGTCGCTGCATGCTATGGCTACAATGTGCGCCTCGGCACGCTCATCCAACTTGCGCTGCTGACCGGGTCGCGCTCGCTCGACCAACGCGCTCTCAAGCCCCTCTTCACAGAAGCGCTTGCGTATCCTGACGACCGTGCGTCTGCTTATGAACAACGCATCTGCTATTCGGTTATCAATCTGTCCTTCGTCGGCCTTGAGCAGCGCCAGCGCTCGCTTTACCGTGCGCGCCTGCGATCTGCCACGGTGGGCGACTTCACTCAGCCGGCGCTTCTGGGAATCGGTCAACTCAACCCTGTACTTGCTTGCGGTCATATTCGGCTACATCCTCGCTGTAAGATGTGCCCGAATCTAACTTATTTCTTATACTTGTGCCAATATCAGATGGACTTGGTACTAGTAACTCTGAAGGTGTAAGTGCGCGGCACCTTGCCGCTTCCAGTTACCTTTACCGCGATTTCATTAACGCCAACATCAAGTGCCACCTGGTGGCCGTCAGTCCCAGAATCGTCATCATCGGGCGTAGTCACTGCCGAATCTCCGGACGATGGAGTTGCCGCCACTGTCGTTGACGTTACCCCGTTTGGAACCGTGCCCGAATAGGATGTGACTTCGGGATCGAACGCCGGCGACAGCGTCACGCCCGACAGCGACAGGGCGGTCAAGGTAGCAATTGCTGGCATCCGGCTGCCGTCCACCTTATGACTGGTGAGCAGATCGACTGTTTCATGGCCTAGAATCGACTCTAACTCATCCGTGGCGTCACTTATCGTCCCGCCTTCGAGTTCCAGGGCGCCTTCGTCTATGTGAATTCCGTCATCGTCCATGTCAGTGGCCTGCACTGTGTATTCGAAGCGCAGTGTAGTAGTTCCCGAGCCACTGACATATTTCAGGTACTCGTCGCGCTCGCTGCCGGAGTTGCCGAGTTGGAAGAGTAACCTTGGCGTACCGTCGGTCGTGTCCACCACTACGCTATCGTCGAACGTCACGGCGAAGACAATCATCTCTCCCGCGCCGTATGTGTCGGACGAGGCAACTGGGCTTGAGATGACCGACACGCTCTCAATGCGTGCCTTTTCGGCGTCGTTGTCAGTTATGGTGACGGTCACAGCGCATATTGTGCCGCAGCTCTTGTCCGAGGCGTCAACAAAATTCCACTGAGCTATATTCAGGGCGGGGTTTCTTTCAAGTTCCAGACTTAACGTCTCACCGCTGTCGTTATCATCATCGTCAACGATAACCAGATTTAGGGACCTCTCCGCCTTGGATACCGAGCCTTCAACTGAGAAATCGGATGGAGAAAACTGAACAGTCGCTGTAAGGGCAGAAAAGTCGGATGGCGACTCTGCCTGACCTTCAACCGCAGACACCGACACAAACACGTTGCCCGTTGGGGCGGCCGCGCCCTCCCCGGTACGCGCAACCACCTTGAACGAAAGGGTCTCGTCCGACTCGTCCACCGTGTAAGAGTCCATGTCGAAGCCGAATGTCATAGCGACGACCATGTCCACGTCAGCAGCCGCGGGGGTGCCCACACTATATCCAGTGTCTGCTGCGACGGTGGCGGTCAGCGTGCCGCTCGCCACCGGCTTGCCCTCGGGGATTGCAGTGAACTCCGACGCCGGAATCGTGAGTGTCGCGTCCGAGTCGTCCTCTGCGATCGTCACCGTCTTGGAGAGTGATGACTCGTCCAGGTACTCATTCGTCTGTGTCAGTTCCACCGACACGTCCACCTCCGCGGTGTCTCCCGTCCTTGAGATGATGAACGAAACAGAGTCGGAGCGAAAGACGGTGCTAGTCTGGTCTGCCTTAATGGTGACCACAATGCCAGACAGAGCCGCCACAGTTCCAGTCCCCGGATATGCATCGCTTGCAAGGGGACCTTCAGCGTTGTCCTCGTCATCTGTAAAACTTGCCTCGACGATTATTTTCTTGCCTTCGTCATCGGAGGCCAGCGTGTAAGTGCTGGCAGTCTGGCCGGTTATTTCGGTCTTGTTGCTCGTGCCGTCGGAGTCAACCCGGAACCACTTGTAGCTGTATGCATATCCGGTGTCGCCGTTTTCAGCATTTGTTTTGCCGTCAGCATCCGAGATTCCGCTGGTGTTCGCCGTTAGCGTCTGCCCGACCCGTGCCGTTCCCGTAATGGTAGGCGAGCCAGTCGCAGCGTTATTCGGTGGAGTCTGCGCAAAGCCCTGTGTCGGTAACATAGCCACTGCGACTGCGATGATGCAGGTGATCACCAGTGCAAATGCCAATCTCTGCGTGGATAGGCGAGAGATCGCCAGTACATTCCCGTCTGTACCCCTCCCTCCGAAAGTTGAGTATCCTGCCCCTGCCAGATACTGCCGCAAATAGCCAACCTTGGCAGCTACTATCCTTGCCTTCTCAGAATTCAACGCCTTCATCACTCATCCTCCCCACCTTGCTGAATCTAGTAATCTGTAGACCGATACCAGTCGGAAATTATTCCAGCCTTATGCCGGACCGGATAAATGGTCTCAACACGACAGCACTCCGCTCGCTTACGATGCCCATTTCCAGTGTCTGATCACTTGCGGTCGTTAATTCCTCCTAGTTAAATATATAATTAAATCCTTTGACTTAAAGTGTCATTTATATTATAGCAATAGGCTGTCCTTGCGTGTTGTACACTCTCAGAGCGAAGTGCTGGCGCAGAGCGACCGTCACTGTCAGAGACGACATAACTCTGGTACAGCTTCGTTGGGAAGGCCAGTCCGGACAACGGCAATTCTGTCCCTTCTACCTGTTCCGCGAAAATTCCCGCACATTAGAGAATGTATTGACCCACAAGTTGATGACCGACATGCTCACAAGCGCCTCTCTCAGCCCGTACACACGAGAGAGCCACCATGAAATAATCTGGCATAATTCGATCACTTCAGGAGGCAGGTACATATGTCGGACGGCGCAATGAGGTTGCGGACGGCGCTGGCAACCAAGGTTCTCCTGCCGGCATTCTGGATCAACTTTGCGGTGAAAGCCGTGCTGATCTGCCTGCTGGTGTTCGGCGCATTCTCTGGCCTTCAGCAGTTCGAAGGTAAGGCGTTCCTCTGGCGCCTAGTCACCTATCCGGTTGCTGCCTTCGTGGTTCCCATCGCCTGGTTCGCGGTTAGCAGGAGGGGTCGCTACCCATATTCTGCTGACATCTTGCTCGCCCTGCCGTTTCTAATCGACACAGTTGGCAACACTTTGGACCTCTATGACACGATCTGGTGGTGGGACGACGCCAACCACCTCGTCAACTGGTCGCTGCTATCGGGTGCCATCGGCGCATTGGCGTGGCGCAGCCAAACCGGAGCATGGCGCACTATGGCGTATGTGGTCGGATTCGGCGCTACGACGGCAATCCTGTGGGAAATTGCGGAGTACGTCGCCTTCATACGCAATTCCGCCGAACTCGCCACCGCATACGTTGACACCCTGGGCGATCTCGCGCTGGGGCTAACGGGCTCCATCGTCGCCGGAGCAGTCGCCGCGCTTGTGCCACGAAAGGGCAAAGCAGATATGCCCCGACCAACCCATAGTCTGTGCAGTTGATGTTCGTTGCGGAGAATAAAATCAGGGTATCCCCGCGTGCCGCCGCCAGCTTTCAATTGCACCTCATCTGAGCCGATGACGAATCTCGTGCTCCCACTGAGAGCCTAGGTTACTCCCAGTTGTTCTGAGCGGCTTTAACCATAATCGGGACGAATCGGCACATTCCGGCTCCCATTCCCGATGAATATCGTCCTTCGGTTGCTTCTAACCGGAGTGACGGCTACCATCAAGGCATACTAAAGACTGAAATCACGGATCACACATTGGAGAACTGCGATGGAATATAGGCCTCTTGGCAATACCGGACTTCAGGTGTCCGAAATCGGATTTGGATGTGGCAATGTTGGAGGCCTGATGATCAGGGGCGAGCACAGCGATCAGGTGAAGGCTGCTGCGCGAGCAATTGAGTTGGGCATCAACTACTTCGACACCGCGCCCTCCTATGGCGACGGCCAATCGGAGACAAATCTCGGGCAGGTGCTGAAGGAGCTGTCTGCCGATGTATATGTTGGCACCAAGTTCCGGGTCACCACTCACGAGCCGGGGCGCTTGAAGGCCGACATTATCACGTCGGTGGAGGAAAGTCTGACCCGTCTTCAGCGAGAGCAGATTGACCTGATTCAGATGCACAACCATGTTGTTTCGTCAACGGAAGGCGGCTCAGTCACGCCAGAAGAGACGATACGTGAAGTGGCAGACGCGCTGCGAGAACTGCGTGAGCAAGGCAAGGTGAGGTTCGCAGGCATGACCGCAGTAGGGGAGACTGCGGCGCTTCACAGAGTCATCGACTCCGCCACGCTGAACACTATCCAGACAGTGTACAATTTGGTCAATCCAAGCGCCGGAACGACCGTGCCTCCAGGATTCGATATGCCCGACTACGGGGACCTGATCGGGCATGCTTCTGCCAATGGCATGGGTGTGCTGGTCATTCGCGTCTTGGCAGCAGGAGCGCTGACAGGAGAGGCGACAAGACATCCCATTGCGGTTCCGTCCGTCGCGCCAATCGGATCAGGTCGCGAATACGTACAGGACCTGGCAAGGTCAAACGACTTCCGCTTCCTGCAGAATGATGGTTATGTGGAAAACCTTGTAGAGGCATCCCTGCGGTTCGCTTTGACCAACACCGGAGTGAGCAGCGTACTTGTGGGCTATTCAAGCCTGGAGCACCTGGAGCAGGCAATTCAATATGCCGAAAGAGGACCGCTACCTCAGGAGGCGATGGACCGGCTTCCTAGAGTGTGGGCGGGACCAGCCGGATGAATTAGTGGGCCTCATGCTTCAGCGAAATACCCGTAACTTGCAAGGCAACGCCCAGGACGACAATCCTGCCAGTATGGGAAGCACAGCATTCGCGTCTATGTAGCACTGCCCCGCACAAGACTTCTGACTTGCACACATCCGAGCAGCGCCACGAATTTGTCCCATCATTGCTCCTAGTTCCAAGTCGAAGGCCGGCAACTCACTCGCATCCAGAAGGTGATGCCAGATGATATAATTGAGCACAGTGTACTTGTCCTAATGCGATACATTAATTGCCCGCCCGCAGGAAGCGCGGTGACCGGCCATCAGGTGGAGTCTCCATCTGAGCATTCCTCATACACTCACAACCTCGAGATCGTACGAAATTGTTGACCCCTATACACAAGGAGACGAAAACATGAGGACCAGAAAATCACTCGCCCTTATTCTGGGACTTGGAGCGTTTGCCGCATTGTTGCTAGGCTGCGGTCAAGCCCCTGCCGCGCAGGTCGCAGACCCACCACCGCAGGTCAAGGTTGCCGAACCACCACCTGTGGCGCAGTTCGAAGAGCCGCCAAAGCCAGTCCAGGAGACACCTGCGGACATATCAACTACCAATGGCTCTCAGGCCGAAGTTGTCGAAGTCGGCTATCAGGTGGGCTCGCGCGCACCAGAATTCGAAATGAGCCTCCTGGACGGAAGCACGGTTACGACTTCAAGCATCGTGGACGAAGGCAAGCCTGTATTGCTTTATTTCCACGCAACCTATTGACCGACCTGTCGCGCCGAGTTACGGGGCATCAAAGAACAGGTTGGTACGGACTACGCGGATAAAGTTGCAATCTACGTCGTTGGCACAAGCCCGGGCGAGAGCATCGATAAGCTGGAGGCGGACAGGGTTAAGAAGGAACTTCCATGGCCCGTCGCCTACGCCGGAGAGGGAATGCTAGCATCGCTGAACATCACCTCTCAGGCATCGAAGATAGCCATTGGCAGTGACGGCACGATTTTGCACCGTTATGGTTCTGGCAGAGGCAGTTTCGGTAGCTGGAACGAGTTGTTCGACGACATCAGCGCAAACTAGAGGCCGACTGTCTGCTGCGAATCGCATCAATCTCAAAACAAAATCAAGCCCAATGGGAGCGCTGCCACTGTTGCAGTGCTCCCATTGCATTTTACCCTTATCGAAACGGCACGCCTTGTCATTCCCTATGAGCGTCTGTTAGAGAATGGCCCAATCGCGAGAGCGGCCGCTTGATCAGAAGTGCCTCGGCAGGGCACGCCGGCTAACCGTCTTCCGGCAGAAGTACTACCCGCACATAGCGGTTGCCGTCCATGTAGCGTCGCGCTGCAGCCGCCACTTGTCCCAGAGTCAATTCCTCCAGCCGTTCATCGAAGTTAACAATTACATCAAATGGCAAGTCTCGCTGAATTGAGCTTTGGATCTGCCTGAGCCAGAAGCCGTTGCTCTGCAGCTCTTCCTGTCTCGGCGTCCGAAGTAACTCCTTCACGGTGTCCAGGTATTTCTGCTCGCCTCCCGCGCGCAGCCACTCCAGTTCCTCCTGCACCTCGGCGAATAGTTCTTCTGCTCGCGAAGGATCGCTGTCAAATAACACATACACCTTGTATTCGGGATCAGGAAGGAATCCTGCTCTTGTGTTAACACCGATGCTGTAGGTGCCACCAAGTTCCTCTCTGACGCGTTCCCGCAGCCGGATGGCGAGCACCTCACCGGCCGCCTCAAGCGCCAGAATCTCTTGTATGCTTCGCTCCAATTCTCCGGCATAGACCACCACAGTCGTACTGCGTGGCTCAATACCTGCACGGACCACGTGCTCCTGCAACTCATTCGGAGGGTCGATGCCTACGTCACGCCACTGCTCGGCACGCCCTTCTGTCGGCAGGCTTGCAAGATACTCAGCAACCAGAGGTCGGAGTTCTTCCCAGTCAAAAGCGCCTACGAACACGAAGGTTGCGTCGCCCATGTCCGCGAAGCGGTCAGCGTACACCGCTTCCACCCGTTCCAGGCTGAGTTCTTCAAGGAGTTCGACGGTAAGTGGTCGCCCGCGGAAACGGTTCTGACTAAGCGCGGAGTTGACCGCGTCGAAAAGAACTGTGTCAGGTTGGGACTGGCTTGTCTCGGCAATGCTGCGCATACTCGTTTCGAACCTGGAGAAGTAGGCAGGATCCAACCGTGCAGACGTCGCGTAAAGCGTGATCAGTTGGAAAAGGGTCTCCAGGTCCTCTGGAGATGCGCCGCCCCTGAAGCCCTCGAATAGTTCGTCGATGTAGGGTGATACGGAAACGGTCTTGCCCGTAAGCAGCTTGTCCAGGGTAACGTTGTCATGCAGCCCGACACCGCTCCCAGCAGCAATTCGGGCGGCGTACAGAGCCGACACATGATCCGTGTCGGCGACCAGCGAATGTCCACCCGGACTGAACGCACTAAACGCCAGTTCATCATTGCGGAAGCCGGTCTGCTTGGCAACCACGGTAATGCCGTTTGACAGCGTCCATTTCAATGCGTCAATAGACTCGATTCTCTCTTCGGAAGTTATAGCCCCCGGAGTTGGGAGCGTTGCCAGCAGCGGGACATCGTCGAAGTCATCCAGGTAGGGATCTACTTCCAGTGTGTCGGCGGCTTCAAGTTGTGCCTGAATTACGGCGGCAAGCTCGTCATCTGTGCCGCTCTCAGTTCCCTCAGGACGCATAACAATCAATACAGTGTTCGCAAGCTCTGACCATGAAACAGCCGACTCATTAACTTCGTCCGGGGTCACCTGGGGCAGAATCTCCTGGTACAGTTCCCACTCCGTCTCGATACCAGGGACCGGCGTCTCGCTGAGAAAGTGGTCAATGTAAGCCTGCGCCAGGTCGCCCGATTGTAGCTGTTCCCGCTGCCTGTAAACACTCTCCAGTGAACTCAACAGGTTGACCTTCTCCCTGGCGAGTTCGGTGTCTGTAAAGCCGTATTGCCTGACACGCTGAATTTCCTCGAGCAGGGCGGCAAACCCGCGCTCGACGCCATCCGTCTCTAACCAGGCTGAGAAGTTCACAATGTCCAGCGACTCAACCAGTGACCCCCGTTCTCCTCCTGCCCATAGATATGGAGGGTCGGCGACCTGCCTGCGCTCGGACAGTCGCGCATTCACCGTCATGAAGGCAAGCCTTTCCGCCACACCGCGCCGAAACGCTGCTACATCCTTACCGCTATCGGGCGAAACCTTTCGTGCAAGTATTAGCTGCGTACCCGGCGCCTCGGGGTCGCTGAACACAGCGACGCGCGGCTCGTCGTGTTCGGGGATGTCGAAGCCAGGACGGTCGGTGGGAGGTGCGACTGCGGCCCGCTCATAAAGCGCCTCGCCATCAGGAGATGGCGCGAAGTGATGCCTAACCTTCGCCTCGATCATACTAGTGTCGAAGTCACCCACAGCAATAACTGCCATCAGGTCGGGCCGGTACCAACGCTGATAGAGCGCTTTCAGGTCTTCCACATCTGCTGTCTCTACAACTGCAGGTAGACCAATGGGATGACGCTCGGCATAGCGAGAGGGACCGTACAGCAACGGGAACAGGCTGTCCTGCAGGCGCGTGCCGAATCCTTGCCGCCCGCGCCACTCTTCCAGGATTACCCCGCGTTCCAGGTCCACCTCCTCAGGAGCGAAAGTCACCGCGAATGCCCAGTCGCTGAGAATCTGAAACGCGGTCTCGATGATTTCAGGATCATCGGTTGGAATCTCCAGCCAGTACATCGTGTGGTCATAACCGGTCTGCGCGTTCAGGTCGGCGCCAAAACTACTGCCGATGGACTCGAGGTAGTCAACGATCTGCTGTTTGGCAAAGCGCTCGGTTCCATTGAACGCCATATGCTCAACGAAGTGCGCCAGACCTCGCTGGTCGTCTTCTTCCAATACCGAGCCGGCCCTCAACACAAGCGAAAGCTGGGCGCGGTTGCTCGGCACTCCATTGCGCTTGACATAGTAGCTCAGCCCGTTGCTGAGGGTGCCACGAATGACCGAGGAGTCGAATGCCAGCGAGGTGTCAGGCTCAGGTTCAGGCGCAACGGTTGCGACTGGTTCCGGAGTAGCGGTTGGTGTAGCAGCTACCGGTGTTGGTGTTGCAGTGATTTCCGGCGCTACCGTAGCGCGGCGTGTCGCTGGCGGTGATGTTGCCGTGGCTTGCGGACTTGCAGAGGCAACGAGTTCTGCCTGCGCCGCTGTCCCCGTTGGCGTCGGACTCTCAAGAGGCATAGGACTTGCGGTCGGCTCGGGAATTGTTGTTGCCGTTGGACTAGAGGTCACCGTGGGGATGACGGCCATTATGGCGGCAGTAGCCGTCGGCTCAGGGCTTTCAACTGAGGAGGGAGTGGCAGAAGAGACGGCAGCAAATGGCGCCGGGGCCACCGAAGGCGAAGGCTCCGAATCGCACCCACCCAGCGCCACCGCTAGGAGTGTAAGCAATGCAGCACCTATCACCATTTTCAGGTTGAAGTTCAGATATTTCTTCAAGGGCCTTCCTTGCGGTGCACGAACAGCGATGCATGGCATCCGCTGCAACCCGGCTCCATGTTCTTATACCAATCAGTTCTGGCATGACCATTCTAGCCCATCGAACCTATCCGGGTTTTCCCGCGTCGACCTGCGGACTTACAAAGCACCTAGACCGCGGTTACATCATCGCCAAATGTCGCAGTGCAATAACGCTGCAGTCCCTCGCCATCTTGCTCTTGCCATTCCCTGTGATATGGTTAGCCTGCTTGCACTCCGAATACTCAGAGTGTGCGTTGAGCTAAGCAGAAAATCAGACCACCGCCCGCCCAAAACGCCCTGACAAGGAGAACATCAATGCAGCCGGAACCATTCTCGGTCCACATCGACGATGAAGTGTTAGAAGACCTTCGCAACCGTCTTGCCGCCACTCGCTGGCCCAACGAGCTTCCCGGCACCGGCTGGGACTACGGCTCCAATCTGGATTATATGAAAGAACTTGTGGACTACTGGCGCAACGAATTCGACTGGCGCGCGCAGGAGGCATTGATAAACTCGTTCAGCCACTACAAGGCAGATGTGGAGGGGCTTGGCATACACTTCATTCACGAGCATGGGCACGGACCCGACCCCATGCCACTCGTAATAACGCACGGCTGGCCCGGCACCTTCTTCGAGATGTACAAGATGATTCCACTGCTCACCGATCCCGCCTCCCACGGCGGCGACCCGGCAGACTCCTTCGATGTTGTAGCTCCGTCACTGCCCGGCTTCGGCTTCTCAGATTATTCCAAAGAGCGAGGCATGGAAGTAGCCAGAACCGCTGCCCTCTGGGAAGTTCTCATGACACAGCATCTTGGCTACCCTCGCTTCGCCGCACACGGAGGCGATATCGGCGCCGGAGTAACCTCTCGTCTTGGCTACGGGCATGCGGACAGCCTATTTGGAATCCACCTCACTTCGATTACGAGGCCAGTCCCATTTCTTGGTGATGGCGCCAGGGAACTGACCGAGGCCGAAAAGACCCATATGCGAGAGCGCGAGGAGTGGCAACAGTCCGAGGGCGGTTACGCCCACATTCAAGGCACCAAGCCCCAAACGCTGGCCTACGGACTCAACGACTCTCCGGTTGGTCTCGCCGCGTGGATAGTGGAGAAATACCGCACATGGAGTGACTGTGGCGGCGATGTGGAGAAGCGCTTCACCAAAGACGAACTGCTGACCACAGTCACGATCTATTGGGCGACTGAGACTATCACCTCATCCACGCGCATGTACAAGGAAAATCAAAGTTACACCTGGACACTGTCACCGGACGAGCGCATAGAGGTGCCGACAGGCGTAGCAGCGTTTCCGGCAGAAATCAGCCGGCCGCCGAGAGAATGGGGCGAGCGCTCATACAATCTGCAAAGCTGGACTCCGATGCCGAGCGGCGGGCACTTCGCCGCACTGGAAGAGCCGCAGATTCTCGCCGAAGACATCCGTCTATTTTTCCGGCCTCTGAGAAGTTCGTAGCAGAAAGTCAGCCCAACAGCCTCTGACCAGAATACAGAATGAAGGAAGAGAGAAATGTTCAGATTGGCCCTGCTGGATGATTATCAGCAAGTCGCGCTCCAGTCTGCAGACTGGGAAGCGCTCTCTGCAGAATGCTCAGTTACCGCATTCCACGATCATCTGACCGATGAGAGCGCAATTGCAAGCAGGCTATACGACTTCGACGCTGTCATGGCGCTGCGGGAGCGCACGCCTTTCCAGCGCTCCTTGCTTGCGCGCCTGCCCAACCTCAAGCTGATCGCAAGCGCTGGGATGCGCAACGCCGCCATAGACTTGGAGGCTGCCACCGAACTCGGTATCGTCGTCTGCGGCACCGAAGGCTCCTCCAGGGCGACAATGGAACTCACCTGGGCACTGATTCTCGGATTACTGCGCCAAGTCCCGCTGGAACATCAGGCGACAAGAGCCGGTTCCTGGCAACGGACCCTGGGCATAGGACTGGACGGCAAGACGATCGGCATCATCGGGCTTGGCAACATCGGAAGCCAGATGGCGGAAGTGGCTCGCGCATTTCACATGGACATTCTCGCCTGGAGCCAGAACCTCACTCAAGGTCGTGCCGAATCCAACGGCGCTATCCTCGTCAGTAAGGATGATCTGCTGCAGAACTCGGACATTGTCACCATTCACACACGCCTGAGCGAAAGAACAAGGGCACTGCTTGGAGCACGCGAACTAGCGCTAATGAATCCGTCAGCATACCTCGTCAACACTTCCAGGGGACCTATCGTTGACGAAGGCGCGCTCATCAGCACACTCAAATCCGGTGCAATCGCAGGCGCGGGTCTCGATACATTCGACCAAGAGCCTCTTCCCACAGGCCACGCGCTGCTTGGACTGGACAATGTCCTTCTGACACCGCATCTGGGCTATGTAACACAGGAGACCTACCGTACCTTCTACGGGCAGACTATGGAAAACATCAAGAGTTTCATCGAAGGTGAGCCTCAGAGGGTAATGAACCCGGAGGTTCTTGAAAGGCGCCGCTGACCGCCAGATTCCCTGCACATCCAAACTCGATATGCGTGGGCTATAAGATGGCGAGTTGGCGGTTGAGCCATCCATTCGCGTTAAGTATAATGCGGCACATCAGCGATTCCACATTTGCAGGATAGGGGAGTGCCATGACGAAAGAAGACCTTGCACTGATGGCACACCTGCTTCGCCGCGCAGGATTCGGCGCCAGCCGACAGGAGGTTGAGCGATATGCCGCTCAGGGCTACGAAGCTACTGTCGAAGAGCTTCTGCACCCGGAAGACGCGCCGCCTGCGCTGGAAGACGAAGACCTCATCAGGCGCTATCACATCGACCAGAACAGCTTGATTTACGTGGAAAGCTGCCAGGCATACTGGCTCTACCGCATGATCAACACCCGCCGCCCGCTCGAAGAGAAGCTGGCGCTCTTCTGGCATCATATTTTCGCGACCGGTTACACCAAGCTGAATCAGCCCAAGGCGATCCTCAAGCAGGTCGAAATGTTCCGCAGGCACGGACTCGGCAGCTTCCGCAATCTGCTAGTGCATGTCTCACGCGATCCTGCCATGATCTTCTGGCTGGACAACAAGGACAACCACAAGGACGCGGTCAACGAGAACTACGGTCGAGAGATACTGGAACTGTTCTCAATGGGCGTCGGCAATTACACCGAAGACGACGTCCGCCAGTGCTCCCGCGCATTTACCGGCTGGACGATACGCAACGCGCCCCTACATGCCTCCAGAGTGTCCCGGGACTCTGTCTGGCCCTATGGACGCCTCGACTGGCAGTTCGAGTACCTCCTCGATGATCATGACAATGGCGAGAAAGCATTCTTGGGTGAGCAAGGCAACTTCGATGGCGAGGATGTCATAGACATTATCTGCGCCAACCCGGCAACCGCCCGATTTCTGGCGCGCCACCTTTACAACTTCTTTGTGCAGGACGAGGCGCAGGTTCCAGCCTGGCAGACGGTTCCTCCCCGTGACCCGGATGCCGTCAACCGATTGGCGGCAGAACTTATTCAGAACGAATACGACATGCGCTCCACGCTCAGGATGCTGTTCAACTCCGACTTCTTCTTGAATTCGGCATTCGGCCGGGTGAAAAGCCCTGTCGAGATGGTTGTCGGCTCTGCCCGCCTGAGCGGTAGCTTCGACTTCCCTGAAGTAGAAGACATCAACCTCGGCTACCAGTCAAATTTCATGGGGCAGAGAATTCTCGATCCCCCCAGCGTGGAAGGCTGGCACACCGGTACGGAATGGATAAACACGGCGGGTCTGGTTAATCGCATCAACTTCGCAGTTGACCTGTTTTCCAATCAGGATAAACAGGGCGTCCGCTACATCATCGACAGCATCAGGATTCTGGGAACCCTGTCCCCTGAGCGATTTGTTGACGCCTGCCTGGACTTGCTGGGCGGCATCGTGCCCTCAGAACGAACTCGGCGTGAACTCGACGAGCACGCCTCCTTGAATGGCAACCTGAGTTTCGACACCGAGAGTGACGAGTCCGAGTCAGCCCGCCGCATCGTCGAGATGATGCAACTTATCGCATCCACCCGGGAGTACCAGCTAGCTTGAGCAACCACACGGACGGCACCATGAACTACAGCTACAGTCATGTCATCGGATTCCTCTCCGTCAGTGGGCGCGGCTTCAACAACCCCGTTGATCTCGTTGTAGGCGATGATGGCGTGCTCTATGTGCTCAACCGCGCCGGCTCGGATGTCGCCGAGCGGATGGTCTCCAAGCGCATCACTATCTGCACCGTGAATGAAGATTACTACGGCGAATTTGTCGGTGGAGGCACTGCTGAAGGGCAGATGATGTGGCCCAGCGCAATTGCGATGAGCCCGGAAGGAAACCTGTTCATATCTGACGAGGCGCTGCATCGCATTTCCATATTCACCACAGATGGAGACTTTTGCGGCAGTTGGGGGGAGAAGGGCAGGGGAGATGGCGAATTCACACGGCCCTCTGGCATCGCCTTCGACCCGGAGGGCAATCTCATCGTAGCGGATGGACTGAACCATCGTATCCAGCGGTATTCCGCCGATGGTCTCTATCTTGGCGGCTGGGGCAAGGCAGGCACGGCACCCGGCGAGTTCAATATTCCCTGGGGAGTGTCAGTGGATTCGGATGGCAGTGTATTCGTCGCCGACTGGCGCAACGACAGAATCCAGAAATTCGACAGCGACGGCAAGTACATCGCTTCCTACGGTGAGGCGGGAATCGGCAAAGTCAGGCTCAATAGGCCCTCGGGCGCAACTATAGACCGGCACGGCAACCTGTACATCGCCGACTGGGGCAACCACAAAGTACGGATACTCGATCCAGACGGCAAACTCATCGGAGATTTCCGTGGCGACGCCGGCATGTCAAAGTGGTCAGACGACTACTTCCGCGCCAACCTTGACGAGTGGGAAGAGCGACAGAAAGCCGATCTTGAACCCGAACTTGACCCACTGACCACATACGACACTCGGGATGAGTCCGCGGGCATCGAGAAGTACTTCTGGGGCCCCACTTCCGTCAAGCTCGACAGCGAAGGCAGGATGTACGTTGTGGACAGTTGCCGCCACCGCGTCCAGATATATCAGAGTCCGCAAGCGCAGGATTGACTTCGAAGCACCTTTCGATTCCGTCCCCGATTGCTCGCCGTTCTCTGGTCACATCGTTCGGGCAACTCTCCAATCAATATCCCGAGCGGTCACCGGACAATCTCAGATCAATTCCTCTGTAGCCTGCCCGCCGCAATGTCACCAACTGCCTTGACCCGCACTCTTGTGGCATTGCTAGGAACATAAGTCAGCGGCACCTCTTCCACATCCACCACTTCAATAGATGCGGGGTCTGCCCCCGCCGCGACCGCCTGCTGTATAGCGGCAGCGGTACAGTCGGCGATCGCCTCGTCGCGGCCTCCACTTTCCAGCGAATACACGCGCTCAACCTGTCCGCCGACCTGCGCGATGGCGGCGCCTATGGCATTTGCCACTCCCGCATTTTCCGGTCGCAGCAATTGTGATGAACCCTTTAGTCTGTCGCCCAGGAGAATACTGCCTCCACCTACCAGCACCACCGGCACATCGTCTTGGCTGATCTTCACGCGGTCCACTGCGGCTTCAGCCCGTTCCTCGATCTCGGCGATACTCCGGTCAACAACGGAGCGGGTCATTCCTGCCAGCAGTCGCCAGTCCCCCAGACTTGTCCTGCCGCTCGCGACTGCAATGTCAGTCGTTGTCAGCGTCTTGCCACCGAAGATTCGCCCCTCCTCCACGAGTCGGTATCCCACGCTGTCAGGCCCAATGCTCCACGGATCGCTCTTCACCACAGTTCCGCCGCCGAGCGCGATCGACACCATGTCCGGCGTGCGGAAATTCGTGCGAACTCCTGCGATGTCCACCGCTACCGCCGACTCCCTGGGGAATCCTTTCACCAGTGCCCCCACATCTGTCGATGTCCCTCCGATGTCAACCACAATTCCGTCAGTAACTCCTGACAAGAATGCAGCGCCGCGCATGCTGTTAGTAGGTCCGGATGAGACCGTAAGCACCGGGAAGTGAGATGCAAAGGTCGTGTCCATTAGCGTGCCATCGTTCTGGCTCATGAACAGCGGAGCCGCAATGCCCAATCGCTTCAGCGCATCCTCAATTCCGCCTACCGTCGCCTCGGCAACATCGCCAAGGCAAGCGTTCAACACGGCGGCATTCTCGCGCTCCAGCAGTCCCATCCGTCCATTTTCGTGCGAAAGTGATACTCTCATTTCGGGTGCCACCTCACGAATCAGTTGAGCCGCTTCTGCCTCATGCGCCGGGTCCACCGGAGAAAATACGCCGCTCACTGCAATCGAAGTGACGCCGCGCGTCCTGAAATCGCGAACCGCCTCTCGGATTCCCTTGCGGTCGAGCGAAGAAATCTCCCGCCCGTCAAATTCGTTGCCTCCGCCAACCATGCATGTAAAGCCACCAATCGCATCCCTCAGCCTGTCCGGCCAATCAACGAGCGGCGGCAGAAGCTGAGTCGCCGGCAGCGCAAGCCTGATGACGCCCGTTGGGCTCAGGTCCCTGCACTCGAGCAGCGCGTTCGTGAAGTGAGTAGTACCCACCATGACCGAGTCCACCTGAGCGCTGTCCACGCCCTGCTTCAGCAGCTCCGTGACGGCCGCCACAATACCACTGGTTACATCTTCGGTCGTTGGCACTTTCGCGGCGGCATGGAGTTGCCGCCCATCCATCATCACGGCATCCGTATTGGTGCCGCCGACATCCACTCCAAGAAACATCTCGCCCGCCTTACACTTGCAACGCTCGGTATTCGGTGTCATAACCGAACGCCAGCGGGCCCGCCACAGCCAGACCTTCAGGTGTCGTCCAGAGTTCCGGGGCAGGGAAGCCCAGTATCGTTACGCGCAGACCGTAGCGCATTAGTTCTGTCGTAACAGGTTCACCTACATCAGTTGCTACCGCGCAGATCAAATCAGGCACCGTACAGATAATCTCCTCGTCAATACGGGCGATGAGATTCTCGTTCTGAAAGTCGATGACCATCCGCTGATCGCTGTACTGTTCCAGCCCGTCGATGGTTACAGACCCGCGCGCAAACCCTGAGGTGGTGCGCCGCTCAATGTCCACGACCTTGCCGCTGAACAGAATCCGTCCCGGGCATGTCGCGAGTATCGCTCCCAGTGGATCGCTCCCACCGCTACGGGCCTGCGCCACTGCATTCCCCAGGTTCCGCGCAAGAGACAGTGTATTGGGAATTGCGGTGCGCCTCACCTGCTCCGCGCTCATCGGAGCCACCGCATAGCAGGCGACGCACCCCATCTGAATAGTCGTCGCCCTCGCTAATCGCTCCGCCCAGTGCGGCGTGATAGTCTCCCTGATGATAACTGAGTTGCCCTTTTCGTCTGCAACGGCCATCGGGCAGCACGGCACACCATAGACGAAGAATGTCTTCATCTGGAACTCTGGAAAGGCTCGTCCCATCCCATCGGCATCGACAACTGGCAGCCCTGCAATTGCCGCAGGTATGAGCGGCTCCACCGAATTGCTCCCACCGATTTCGTTTGAGATTATTGCTGTCGCCGTCTCGCCCGTGTACTCCTCAATGGCGCGCAGAGCGTGGTAAGACTGGAGGTCCCGTATCTTCTCGATGCCCACAGTTGGCGCCCCAATCCCGCCCACGCAGACAACCCTCGCATCCTCGGGCAATTCTTCAGGAGACAGCACGGTAACCGTACCCCACTTCCGAATAGCCTGACGCGCTCTGAGCTGACCTATGTACGGATTTCCGCCACCGCCCGTGCCCAAAATGCCCGCGCCGGTCGCGATGGCTGATAGGTCGTCCTCTGTTACTTGCCACATTTGCTCTTGTCCCAACTATCGGAGTGCCTGCCGGCGTTCCTGACTGACAAGGGAAGTCTAGTGAAGGTCTCAATCCCTGTCAATTTCTCCAAAATGCAGTCCGTGGTGATTGCCAATTCCGTAGAATGCGTTAAGACTCTATGGTAACCTAGATAGACGTCGGTAATCCTGACGTTATCCCACTAGCTTAACCATAGACTCAGCATATCTGTCCGAATTCAGAGTGAACAATGGCCAGAAGCAACGCAGCCACAGTACAAGAATATCTCGACGAACTCGCACCGGACAGGCGCGAGCAAATCAGAGATGTCCGTGAAATCGTCCTTGAGAACCTCCCGGAAGGCTACGCTGAATCGATGAACTGGGGCATGATTACTTGGGAAGTCCCGCTTGAGCGATACCCGACAACGTACAACAAGCAGCCGCTCATGTACGCTGCGCTGGCATCCCAGAAGAACTACATGTCCCTCTATCTAATGTGCGTTTACACCCACAGTGGAGCGCAGGCCGACTTCGAGCGGCGTTTCAAGGAAAGCGGCAAGAAGCTGAACATGGGCAAGTCCTGCGTTCGCTTCAAGACCACCGACGACCTGCCAATGGACGTCATTGCTGATACCATAGCCTCAACCACTGTCGATGACTACATCAAGATCTACGAGGCAGCGCGCAAGAAGAAATAGCAGTCCGGCGCAACTACGCCTTCGACAGAAAATCCGAATAACTTCACCGCGGAGAGGTGCTGGAGTGGACGAACAGGCACGACTGGAAATCGTGTGTACCTGCAAGGGTACCAAGGGTTCGAATCCCTTCCTCTCCGCCACTCCAATCCCCCGTTCATTCCCACTCCATTCCCCCATAGTCCCCCAATAGACTACCGCCAACCGATAGACTAGTCTCAGACTTGTTTTGCAGTTCAAGCTTGGATAATTGCATAGGCCTCATTGCCTCTGCATGCTTGAGGGCAGATACGGGTACACTCAACACCCTCTCCACAGAATTGAAGAGCCAGCACAGTGATGTCGAACTAGACGGCAGCAGTGCCGTAAGGATTGCCGGCAGCGATGTACGCGAGGTCTATAAGCCGCACCGCTCTGTAGCAGTCGGCAACGCTGACCGGCGGTGGGTCGCCCCGCACGGCGGCTTCCACGCTTCGCCGCAGCACGCTCGGAGCATCGTCTTCCGCCGGCAGTTCACTGGAGCCGTCCGGCGTCTCCAGCACTATACGGTCGCCCTCCATCCTCAGTATCGCCCGCTCGAATGCTACCTTCAGATTGGCGTCGGTTCCGTCTCTTGGGAAGCCGTTCCCCACCTCAATCGTACCAAGGACTCCGCCCTTCGACCGCACCAGCACTGAGGCATAGTCCTCGACGGGCTTTCCAAGGGCGCTCCAACTGAGCTGTGCGCCGGTCACCTCAATCTCCTCGCCCTCGCCCGTGAGATTGACAAAGGCGTCCAACCCGTGAGACCCAAGGTTTCGAAGGCATCCACCGTTGGCAACTGCCGGGTCCAGCATCCAGTGCGAATCCCAAGCAGGGTATCGCTCGGAGGTTGGGCGGTTCATCCTCTGGTAAAGATGTGTGACAGAGCCATACACCCCTTCGTCTCTGAGCCTCTTGGCGTGCGCAAAGAAGGGCGTATCGCGCATGTTGAGCGGCACAGCGGCGAATCCGCCGGTCGCTTCGGCCTTCTCGACGACACCCTGGAGTTGCCGCGCGTTGAAGCTCATCGGCTTTTCCATGATAAATGGAATACGCCTGTCGAGGAGGTCGTGCGCAGTCTGTGCCATCGTGTCGTGTCGGCCCAGCGCGAGGACGAATTCAGGCTCCACCTCGTCGAGCATAGCTGAGTAGCAGGTGAAAGTGGGGATACTACCTCCGATTGCGGAGACACGGTGCGCCGCTATGTCGGGCTGGTCATCATGGACTCCGACTATGTCAACATCCTCCATACCCGCAAGATGGCGAAGGTAGGCAGAGTCATAGATCGAGTGCCAGTGGCACATGCCAATCGCCGCAACCCTGATGGTCATCAAATCACCCCCTCAGATACCAGCACAATGCCCGCCTGTAAACGCTGCGTAGTCGAGAATCTAGATAAGGTCGCTCAGCCTGCTAGCGTGCCCCAAGTTCGGACATAGGGCAGACACATTGACGACCTCCCCCGTCTCGAAAGAGCGATTGGCGGCCATTCCGACAAGCACAGAAGCCGCTCCCTGCTCGTGACCGGCATCCCTGCGCCAAAGGTCAGGCTCGGCGTCTTGTGCGAATATCTGCTGCTGAAGCAGCATATCCCCGCCGCCGTGTCCACCAACGCCCTCGGGGACAGTTAATTCTCTGGGAGACCCGAACATCGGATACAGGACGAGCTTGGATTGACGAGCGCTGCCCTCATGCAGCTCCTCGTACTCCAGCCGTCCGCGGCTGCCATTGAATACTACCTGGAATCCCTCACGGGGCAAGTAGGCATTGAGCGAGTAATTGAGCACGGGTCCGGTGCGATACCTGACCAGCAGGCTCATGGTGTCCTCGATGGTGATACCCTGTCCAAAGACATTCTGGTCTCGGAAGTACCCGTCATACTTCTCATTCTCCAGGTACAGGCTCCTCAGGACCTCGTCCTCCGACAGGTCAATGGCGAAGGGATCGGCTGAGGTGTCCTGTTCCGCGTACCTTTCGTAAGTCACACTCTCGCCTCTGGCCTTTGCATTCTCCTCGCCATAGAAGGCTAGGCGACCCATCCCGTACACTGTTTCGGGCACGGCGTCAATCCACCAGTTGACCAGGTCGAAGTGGTGAGTGGACTTGTGGATGATCAGCCCGCCCGAGTTTTCCTTCTGACGGTGCCACCGGCGAAAGTAGTCTGCGCCGTGGCTGGTGTTAAGCCAGTATTCCAGATCAACATGAAGGACTTCACCGATTGCGCCCTCAGAGATGACCTGCCTCACCGTGGTCGCGCCGGGTGCCCACCTGTAGTTGAAGGCGACGCGCAGTTCCCTGCCTGTCCGTTTCGCGGTGTCCATGATGAGGTTGCACTTCTCCACATCCGTTGTCATCGGCTTTTCCGTGATGGCATCGCAACCCAGTTCCATCGCTCTCACCACATACTCATGGTGAAAGGCATCTACAGTTGTGACGATTACGACATCGGGCTCCGTCTCCTCAATCATCGAATCGAATTCGTCGGAGCTGTAAGTGGGAACCTCGTGGTATTCCAGCTCCTCCGCAAGGCGGCGATTGTAGTACGAGAGCCTGCCGGGGTTGGGATCTGCGAGTCCGACCAGCTCGCCCTCATTTCTGAAAGTGGTCGCGAGTGGGTCTATGAACATTCGCGCCCTTGATCCTGCGCCAACTAGAGCGTATTTCACCTTCTTATCTCGACCCATCCCAACTCCTCCATTGTTCGCTCCAATATCAGAAACTCATCCCACGCTGCAGCGACATTATCTGGAATTTCTCTGCCAGAATTCTCCAACCATTATTCCCATTAACTGGACAGGAACAGTATATGCAGGGCATGAAAGCCGGTCAATCTCGGTTGATGCCAACCGTATTCGCAGAATGTAACCCGCTTCCGGCCTCGCCCATTCCCTCGTTCTCCACACTCAACATCATTTGACCACCCGATATGAGAACGCATCCGCGCGACCAACCTGGAACAACTCCACCAAAGACCATCGCAGTCACCGCTAGCGGACCCACGACGTTGGCCGATTTCTGTCAGCGACTGCAACAACGGTTGTTGTCAGTTAGAATTGTAATTACACAGTGTTGCTCAACCGAATATGAGCGCAGAGGTCCAGTCACCAAGATGCAAATTAAACAAGGCGTCAAGCAAAGCAATCAGGAGGTCGGCATGGCTATTTGTCACAGCATGAGTTCAGGTACAGGGACATTACAGGCCGTCACACATCCCCTCGATCCGCTAACGGCAGAGGAAATTGTAGAAGCGTCAAGCATCCTGAAGTCGCAGCGCGGACTCGGCCCACGCGTTCGCTTCGAGACTATCGTGCTGAAAGAGCCGGACAAGAAAGATGTTCTCGGCTTCCGTAACGGCGCTCCTATCCGGCGGCGCGCCTTTCTCGTGGTGCTCGACATTGACGAAGAAGCCACCTACGAAGCAACTGTCTGCCTCGACGAGGGGAGGGTGATAGATTGGAAGCACATCCCCGGTGTGCAGCCCAGGGTAATGTTCGAGGAGTTTGCCGAGTGCGAAGCGGCAGTCAAGGCAGATCCCAGGTTCCGGAAGGCCCTTGAAGAGCGCGGCATATCCGACCCGGACCTGGTCATGGTCGATCCGTGGTCGGCGGGCAATTTCGGATTCCCCGACGAGGAAGGGCGGCGTCTGGTTATCACGCGAAACTTCCTGCGTTCAAGTCCGACGGACAACGGCTACGCCCGCCCCATCGAGGGACTAAGCGCCCTTGTTGACCTGAACAAGATGGAAATAATGCGAATTGACGACTACGGAGTGGTTCCGCTGCCACCAGAGGACGGCAACTACGCCGCCGAGTTCGTCGGCGATTTCCGCCAGGACCTTAAGCCGCTTGAGATCACTCAGCCGGAAGGTCCCAGCTTCATAGTGGACGGCCACAGCGTTTCCTGGCAGAAGTGGCATTTGCGGATAGGGTTCACCCCCCGCGAAGGGCTGGTAATTCACACCGTCGGCTACGAGGACCAGGGAAGAATCAGGCCGATCCTGTACCGTGCATCCCTATCCGATATGGTGGTGCCCTACGGCGAACCCGGCAAGGACCACTACCGCAAGAACGCATTCGACGCCGGAGAGTTTGGAATTGGCTCCTTGACAAATCCTCTTACCCTCGGCTGCGACTGCCTAGGCGAAATCTACTACTTTGACGCCCACCTAAATGACGGTCGCGGAGAGGCGTTTACCATACCTAACGCCGTGTGCATGCACGAGGAGGACTATGGCATCCTCTGGAAGCATACCGACTTCCGCACCGGCGAAGTCGAGGTTCGCCGCTCCAGGAGACTGGTCGTTTCCAGTATCGCCACCGTGGGCAATTATGAGTACGGCTTCTTCTGGTATTTCTATCAGGACGGGACAATCCAGATGGAAGTGAAGCTGACAGGCATTATTAACACATCAGCCATTGCGGAAGGCGAGACACCCAAGTACGGGACGATAGTGGCTCCCCAGCTTAACGCTCATATCCATCAGCACTTCTTCAACTTCCGCTTGGACATGAGCGTGGATGGCGAATCGAACACTGTCCATGAAGTGAATACGGTGGCAGAGCCGCTCGGCCCGGATAATCCTCACGGCAATGCCTTCTATGCGGAAGCGAGGCCGCTCAAAACCGAACTGGAGGCCCAGAGGGTCATCGACCCCATGAGTGGGCGCTACTGGGTAGTCTCCAACCCATCAGTGAAGAACGTTCTTGGAGGGTCAGTGAGCTACAAGCTGATGCCAGGCGAGAACATCCTCCCATTTCATCATCCCAGCGCCAGCATTATGAAGCGGGCAGGGTTTATGGCAAAGCACCTGTGGGTCACGCCGTATGATCCGGAGGAAATGTCGGCCACCGGCTCTTATCCCAACCAGCACCCTGGTGGAGCCGGTCTCCCTGAGTACACAAAAGACGACCGCAGCGTGGATAATACCGATGTGGTCCTATGGTACACACTGGGCTACCATCACGTTCCGCGTCCCGAGGACTGGCCCATCTCACCAGTCGCATACTGCGGCTTCAGCCTCAAGCCTGTTGGCTTCTTCGATACAAACCCCGTGCTGGACGTACCGCCCTCAATGGAAAGCAACGGCGCCTGCCATGTCTGATGAGGCGAAATTTGCCCCAATGCTGCGGAAGGCATACCGTATTGACCAAATTGGCTAGAGGAATCGCCTGCCAACACTAGGTCGATGCTGCATCCTCCAAAAAAGCCTGCACAGTAATTCGATTTCCGGCGAGCGCGATAACTCGTCACGAGCGCCAAGAATCGTTAACCGGTTGGTGCAGGACCTTCGGGAAACTACGCCCGCTTCGATTGAGATTCAGGCGGTCCCGGCCATTCCACACCGGTGTGTCCGCGCCCGCTGAGGGCGCTCCGGTGAATCGAGACGTTGGAGCAGGCTGCAGGGAAGACCACGCTGGTTCCGCCACCGGAGGCTGAGGCGCGTACTCAGCCGCAACCGGAATCTCCTGAGCCGGCTCAGCTTCCTGCTGTTCATCCTGTTCCTTGGACTTGCCTCGATTCCTTATCAGCCGGAACATGCCTGTCGCCATCCTCAGCACAAACTCCACCAGCACGACGGTTACCAGGTAAGCCCGAATCCACCGAAGAGTCGTGGCATCTCTGCCGGATCGTGGTTTAAGAGCGTGGCAAGATGGCGGTGAGAGTATGACGCCGGCGCTGGAGCGTTCTGAAGGTCCCCGGTCGTGATGTTGGACGCCGGTGGAGGCCCACAGTGGCGATTGTGGGTGAAGTTGACGAATCGGTGGGCAGCAGGGGATACTCGCGGTCCGGCTAGAGTCTGGGGATGTGATGGGTTGTGGCGTGTATGGCGGTCTGTCGTCGCTGCCATCAGCTCGGTAATGGAATGGTTCGCAGTCTGGTCAGTGCGCGTCCGAACTGTGTTCCCCAGGGCCAGCCCTGCGGAAGATGCAGAGTGAGAAGGCGTGCCGAGCGTGTGAGCCGTCCGACAAGGGAGAAGAAGCGTCGTCTGAGGGTCTTTGTGGTCACCACCTGCTCAGCCAGACCGATGCGCGCGGTCCAGCGGGCAAGGTTGTGTGCCATCACCTGCACGGCCATCCAGGCTGCGTTGGCGGCGAAGCGACCCGATGGCAGGTGGTTCAGTCCCACACCGTACTTCAGGTCGCGTATGGCGTTCTCGATCTCGGCGTGTCGGCGGTGGTCGGCTTCCAGTTGAAGGGTGTCGCCCTCCCGGTCGGTGATGAAGCCGTGATAGCTGTAGTCGGCGAGCAGCGCCAGTTGAGAGCCGGGCGTGGGCCTGACCCTGCGGACGATGAGGCGCACCGGCGCGGCGTCGGGGCGGCTGTCGAAGGGTACGTACGTGGTCTCGGCAACGTCGGCTGCGCCCTCCATCCAGTAGGGTATGGGCGTCCAGTCGGTCTCGGGTATATCCTCTATGAGATTGCGCAAGCTCCGATGCTGTCGGACGGTGATGGAGAAGCGCACATCGTTGTCGCGGCAGACGCTGACGATGTCGTGGGCGTAGAAGCCGCTGTCGGCCCGCACGGTGAGCGCTCCCGTGGCTCCTGCGTAGCGTGCCCTGCTCAGCGTCTCACGCAGGAAGTTGGCTGCGCCCCGGGCGGTGTTGGCCCGGCCCTTGCGCAGTCGTGCCATCAGCACGTTCCCTGTTCCTGCGACGACGGCAACCAGCGGATGATAGCCTCTCTGCCCGTTGTAGTTGTGCTCGCTGCCTCCCTCCTTCGCCAGTCCGTAGGTCTCGCAGACGGTGGAGTCCAGGTCAATCGTCAGGGGCGAGTCCCCGGGTCCTGCCCCCGCGGACCAACTTCGCAACAGCAGTTCCCGGCTCACCCGGTCCAGTTGGCGCACGTGGCCCCACCTGAAGCTGCGCAGGAATGTCCCCAGTGTGGATGGCGCCTTGACCGTACAGCCCAGCACCCGTCCGGTGCCTCCGGACCGCAGCGCGTCCGCGTCGTCTATACAATCACCGCCTGCCAGAGCCGACGCCACCAGGGTCAGTATCTTGTCTCCCGCGTTCGCCCGACCCGGCGCATCCCCCAGGTCAAGGTGGCTTTCCACAAGTTCGCTCAGACCCAGACGATGGGCCAGTGTGACCGGTAACAGCAGTCCGGCATTGGCCACCAGGCGGTGGTCGTCGAAGGCTACCTGGATGCGGTCGGGACGCTCGGATGCTATCATCTATTTGGTGCTCCTTGTCTGGGGTTGGTCTTTCCTCAAAAAACCATTATCCCACAGTCAACGGAGCACTTCCCACGTCTTCGCTATCTTCACTGTGTCAATATCTTCGGTGGATTGGGGGTAAAGCGCCAGCGTTTCCCAGAGTAGCGCCGCCTCTCTCACTCCAGCGGCAGAGTCTACGATCCTGACCAGCGAGTTGTCGATTATCAGGATGCCCAGTAGCGCGAACGGAAGAATCTTGGAGATGTCCGTCGCTAGTGCCTCCTTGTAGTAAGAGCACACCCGAATCGCGCCCACGACTCCCATAGCTACGAGCATCACCGACTCTGTTGACTGATTCCTGCCCAGCAGATAGAGAAGCCCGGCCATCACACAGAACCAGAAGAACACAAAGACCGGATAGAGCATCAGGCACTTGAATGTGTAAAAGATAACTGAGATGGTTTTCTTGAGGGCGGGATGTTTAGCATGGTTGTGCTTCTGCAGATTCAGCTTGAATATGTCCTTCCGAGCAATGAATCTGTAGAAGTTGAAAATGAACACCCCATATGCCGTGATTCCGAGAATGTTGAACGCTAACGGACGCAGAATCTCGTAAACCATCATCAGGTCAATTGCTATTGGAAGTTGCATGTCAGAAAAACCCCACTCTGAAGATGCTGCCGAACGTGGCATCGGCTAGTTGCAACTACCAAATTACGCCTCAGTACAGAGGTCTTCGTAGGGGATTTTCGTTCAGCATATTGACTGTTTCGCCGAGCAAGTGTCACACGCCGCAACATTCGCTTCCAGCTCATCATCCTGCGACTGATCGACCAACAGGGCACCACCACGCTGGCTGTAGAGGTTAGACGCTCGAATACAAGGCGGTAATCGGAAAAGACTGGACCGGCGAGCAAACTACTCCAGGAAGATCCCCTAACCTCGCGCTCGCGCCTCGTCCCTGCGGTGGCGCTTGCGTGCGTGTGCGGACAATTCCGCCTTCCGAAGACGAAGATTCAAGGGTGTCACTTCCAGCAGCTCGTCATCAGCGATGAACGCCAGCGCCTCCTCAAGGCTCATATGCATAGTGGCGTTCAGCCGCTTGGCAATATCAGCGGTCGACGAGCGCACATTCGTCAGTTTCTTCTGCTTGCAGACGTTAATCTCGATGTCGCCGTCACGCCTGTGCGAGCCGACGATCATCCCCTCATAGACCATAGTGCCCGGGTCGATGAACGTCTCACCACGTCCCTGAGCGTTGAGCAGACCGTAAGTGACTGCCGTTCCGGCCTCGGATGCCACTAGCACTCCGCCGCCCTGCGATTTAATCTCCCCCTCCATCGGCTCGTAAGAGGTAAAGAAACTGCTCTTCACTCCATCGCCGCGTGTTGTCTGAAGAAAGAAGGCATTGAATCCGATGAGCCCCCGCGTGGGAATCTTGTACTCCAGGTCCACATAGCCGTTATCGTCATAGCGCATGTCTCGAAGCTGTGCCAGGTGCGTAGAAAGATACTCGGTCAACGCGCCAACATACTGCTCGTGAGTAGTGATATTGAGGATTTCGTAAGGCTCATATTCTTTGCCGGCAATCATCTTGGTTACCGGGATAGGCCGCGACACCTGGAACTCGAATTGCTCGCGGCGCATAGTTTCGACCAGAATCGATAGGTGCAGTTCGCCGCGTCCGGCAACGACGAACACATCCGGGCTGGAAGTGGTTTCCACTCGCAGACTGATGTTGGTTCGCAACTCTCTCATCAGCCGCTCATGAAGATTGCGCGAAGTGCAGTGTATGCCATCCCGCCCCATGAACGGTGAAGTGCTCACGCCGAATGTCATGCTCACCGTGGGCTCGTTGATGTCGATTGTCGGCAACGCCTCCGGGTTCTCAGTCGAAGTTATCGTATCGCCGATGGACACGCCCTCAAGGCCTGCAACCGCTACGATATCTCCGGCGTATGCTTCAGAGACTTCCACCCGCTCCATGCCGCGGAACACGAAGATGCGCTCGATATTGTGGTTACTGATTTCATCGTCGCGTCCCAGCAGGGCGACATCATCCCGCAAACCAAGTGTCCCGTTGGATATGCGGCCAATCGACACCTGCCCCAGGTAATTGTCGTAGTCCAGCGCTGCCACCAGCATCTGCAGTGGAGCGTCCAGATCGCCCCCCGGCGGTGGCACCGACTCCACTATCGCATCGAAGAGAGGCTGCATATCCTTCCCTGTAGTTCCCGGGTCTGCAGTGGCATAGCCGTCCCGAGCCGAAGCGTATAGCACCGGGAAGTCAAGCTGTTCCACATCAGTAGCCAATTCCAAGAACAGGTCCTGGATCATCGTGACCACTTCGGCAGCGCGAGCCTCAGGACGGTCTATCTTGTTGATGACAACCATCGGCGTAACATTCTGCTGCAGTGCCTGACGAAGCACATAGGTCGTCTGTGGCATCGGACCGTCCACCGCGTCCACCAGCAGCAGGCAGCCGTCTGCCATATTCATCACACGCTCAACTTCACCGCTGAAGTCGGCATGCCCCGGCGTGTCGATAATATTGATCCGCACATCGCCATAGGAGACGGAAGCGTTCTTGGCGAGAATGGTGATTCCGCGCTCTCGTTCGAGTGGATTGGTATCCATGATCAGCGCGCCCACCTGCTGGTGAGACCGAAAGACCTTACCCTGTTTCAGCAGCGCGTCCACAAGGGTCGTCTTGCCGTGGTCCACATGGGCAATGATAGCCAGGTTGCGAATATTTTCGTTCTTGCACTCAGTCAAAATAGGGCACTCCGAATACTTGGACACCTGCGTACCAATCTCTCGGTTCTCTAGGCGTCACTCACAAGAAAATTAGAATCCTGATGGAAGATGCACTGCGATAGAGAATGCCGTACATCTTCATGATTCTATGGTTCAAAATGATAGTTGGACTACACGCCGCTTTCTGGAATCAACGCTGCAACCGATATTAAAGCGGGCCCGAATCAGGCGGCAAAGCCATCGAGGCGTTCAGGGTTGCTTGTCGGACACCTGCAGGCCTAACCTACCGTCGCTCTCTACGATGAGCCATTCCAGCGTCTTACGGAAAATCTCCGCCCCAGCCCGCGCTCGATTTCCCGCCACTTGCGCTCCTCATCAGGCGTAACGAATGTCACTGCCTCGCCAGAGCGTCCCATTCTACCGGTACGGCCTACTCGATGCGTAAAGAGCAAGTCCGTGTCCGGCAGGTCAAAGTTGATGACCTGTGCGACGCCGTCAATGTCCAAGCCCCGCGCTGCCACATTAGTCGCTACCAGTATGGGTGTGGCGCCGCTGCGGAATTCTTTCATCACGCGTTCGCGCGCGTTCTGGCTCAGATTCCCTTGAAGCGCCCCAACAGGATAGCCGCGCGAGTCCAATTGTTTTGCCAGTTTCTTGACGCCGTGCTTGGTCCGGCCAAAAACGATTACCGGAGAGCCGTCGTGCTCGTCCAGAAGTGTCTGAAGCGCTCGCATCTTCTCACCCGGGTGAATAGTATAGACTGTGTGCTCCACGGTAGGCAGCGCGCGCATATCCGTGTCTATTTCCACATTCACAGGATTGCGCAAGTGCTTCTTAGCGGTAGTGGCTACCCATTCAGGCACCGTGGCAGATAGTAGTGCGGTTTGGCGATCTGATGGCGTCTCACTGAGGATTGCCTCAACATCTTTTGCGAATCCCCTGTCCAGCATCTCATCCGCCTCGTCCAGTACGAGAAATCGCACTGACCGCAGGTCGAGCGTTCCCTGCCGCAAATGGTCGAGCGTGCGGCCGGGCGTCCCAATGATGATCTGCGCCCCTTTTCTCAACTCGGCGTATTCCGGATTCGCGGAGCGTCCACCATACAGAAGCGTTACCCGCAGCCGCTGTGATGCGCACAATGCCTTGGTAACATCTGCCACTTGGATAGCAAGCTCACGCGTAGGAACAAGCACGAGTGCCTGGACCCGGCGGATTGACGGATCGCACTGCTCGGTAAGCGGCACTGCAAACGCCAGTGTCTTTCCAGAACCCGTGCGCGCCTGTCCGATCAGGTCTCGGCCGTCAAGAAGAGGAGGGATGGACTCTGTCTGAATTGGTGTGGGCTCCGAAATGTCCATCAAGGAAAGAGCCCGCCTTGTAGCGGCTCTTAATGTCATGCCGGGAAACACTTCCTCGTCGGACGGTGCGGACCCGTTTGAAGGTCCGGGTTCGTCGCGTCGCTCGTCCTCGACATTCGGCCTGCTATCTAGTGCATCGGCCTTGGTGGACTCGCCGTTCCTGCGCGCATTGAAGCAGGATCGGCAATACACCGGCCTGCCTGCGGTGGGGCGGAAAGGCACGGTCGTGGACTCATTGCAGTCGGCGCAGATGACTGCGTGTCGCTGTGAGCGACGGGATGCACGCGGACGTGCGCTTACGGATTGTAATGTCATACGAAATCAGACTCCTAGGACTAGAGACGGCCGCACATACGACACAACGCGAGGCGGCCGTTTATTGAGATAGCAGATGAAGGGCACTCTGTGGAAACTTGAGGGAATTGTGAATACCTTGTGGGCCAAATAAAGAGGCCAATCTTGGGGGCGTCAATGCGACGCGTGAAATCATTATAACAGATTGTCTTGCGCAAAGAATATACATTTGTTAGATGTTCCGGCGCGAGGGCGCAGGACTGAATGCTTCGTAGTCCTAGAGAGTGAAGGCTGCGCCCCGAAAAAGATTGACACTCGTCAGGTCTGATGACTTGCCATCTGACACAACGCTCAGCGAGAATGACACAGACGCAAAGATTCCTTGCTCCTAACATTCCGCCATACAAGAGGGAACCCATGAACTGGAAAAACGATCCAAATCTGAGCGCGATGAGTGATATGGATCATCTCACTCAGGTAACGCACAGCCTCACTGACGCCATCCACGCCAATCCCAACGATGCTCGCACCTGGTTCCTGCGCGGAAACGCATACCTCGACCGCGGTGCGTACGAATTCGCCGTCTACGACTACAGCAAAGCGATCGAATTAACTCCCGATGACTCCGTCGCCTACAACAACCGCGGCATAGCATTTCGCAACAGTGGCCATACCGATCTCGCAATCGCCGACTACCGCAAGGCGCTCGACCTCGACCCTGACTACCGGGATGCCCACAACAACCTCGGTATGGCGCTCTCTGATAGGGAAGAGTACGAAGACGCGATAACCCACTTCACCCGCGCAATCGAGCTTGATCCCCACTACTGGTACGCCTACAACAACCGTGGGATGGCACTCTGGGCGACCGGCCACCGGGACGAAGGCATCCGCGACTACGAGCGCGCCAAGCAGCTCGCCACCTCCACACCCCAATAAGTTCCTGCAACTCACTGCCTTTCCTCGGCACCTTCCCCAATGTCGGCGAGGCACATATGCCTTGATAGACCTCAGCCGGCTGAATGTCGCCCAAACGACATTGCGAATCCCCCGATCTGAAAATTCGCCCAATTCCTGCCCACAACGCGCTTGACACGAATAATTGTTCGTTCTAACCTTGTTCTATTCAATTTACCAGCAGGCGGAATCTCACTCAAACATTAGGAGGAGCAATGGGAAACCCAGTAATACACTTTGAAATTGGAGGCCCCGACGGACCAGTCTTGCGGCAGTTCTATACTGACCTGTTCGGCTGGGATGTGCAGGTGCAGGGGCCTGAGATGGGCAATTACGGCGTAGTCATGTGGACCGAAGGAGGCATCGGCGGCGGCATCATGGAGACCACCGAGGAAATGGATATGCCCGTCCGCAACTACGTCACATTCTACATTGAGGTCGATGACCTTCAGGCAGCCCTGGATAGGATTTCCGAAAATGGTGGCTCAACCATAATGCCGCCGACGGAGATCGCGCCGGAGGTGGGTTCGGTCGCTATGTTTATGGATCCTGCCCACAACGCCATTGGCCTCTACTCCTTGCCCCCGGCAATGGAAGGCGACTTGCCGCCGAGGAGCGATGCCCCTCCCGTAGTTCACTTCGAACTTGGCGGCAGCGATGCGGCAGCCCTCGAAGACTTCTACACTAAGATTTTCGACTGGAAGATAAACGCCATGGACATGGGCGGCGGAATGACTTACCGCCTCGTGCAGCAGGAGCCCGATAACTACGGTGGTAACGGCATCGGCGGCGGCATTTTCGAGCATATGGAAGGCATGCCGCCCAATGCTCCCGGCATCGCCGTTGAGGTCAACGACCTGCAGGCATATCTGGACAAGGCTGTGAGCCTCGGCGGGACCGCCCTGATGCAGCCTAACGAGGTTCCTGGCGGCTTCGGCTCACTCGCGATCTTCAACGACGTCGCCGGTAACCGCATGTCGCTCTTCAAGTCTCCCTAAGGCCACGACCAGCAGCACAACTAGTCCTCCCTTCAATCCGTGAGACCGCCGTGGCCGCATCCCTTTTCGGCGATGGCAGTCTCACGGCATCACACCCAATCATTTCACAAGAAAAGGAGACAAACATGCTCAGGCACTTCGCCGGAGTCGCAGAGATAGTCGAAGACGTTGAAGCAGCCATCCAATTCTACCGCGACACGCTTGGCTTGGAGGTCGAATCTCTCAGCGAAGGCTACGCAACCGCGACCGTTCCCGGTGTTCTTCATTTCGGCATCTGGTCCCGAGCAGAAGCCGCCGAAGCCACCTACGGCAGCCGCGACGCCGCAGAACGCGTTCCTCTTGGTTTCACAATCGCCTTTGAGGTGGACGAGGTAACAGAGTCCGTACAGCATCTCGACAATGCCGCCGTAGAAGTGGTTCAGCCCTCCAAGACTGAACCGTGGGGGCAGGTAACCAGCCGCTTCATATCGCCCAGCGGTGCCCTCTGCGAGATCGCAGAGACTCCATGGGCACGCCGCATAACACAGCCAATGTCTGCAGAGTAGGGTAATGCGCCCTCACCATCCTATCGCGCACCCGTCGTTGCGTGGCTCGCTCCCGCCCGTGAGTGCGCCGCTCTCCGCGTCTCTAGCGATCACCTGGCCGCCTCCGAAATACAGCGGGTGCGACTCCGTAATGACAATTCGGTGCCCACGCCCCCGCAATTCCTCGGCGACTTCCCCCGGAATGCGCGGCTCCAGCCCGATCTCGCCCTCAAGAGGCCTGTAGCTGAATCTCGCTGCGTCAAGAGCATCCTGCGGCGTCATCCCGAAGTCGATCATATTGCTCAGTACTTGGATCTGCCCCTGGGCCTGCTGTACCGTTCCCATCACCCCGTAGCTCAGCCACAGATCGCCGTCCTTCGTCGCCATTCCCGGTATCAGCGTGTGGAACGGCCGCTTCTTCGGCGCCAGCACATTCGGATGGCTGGGGTCCAGCGAGAACGAAGCGCCCCGGCTATGCAGCGCAATCCCCGTACCCGGCACGACCAGTCCCGTCCCAAAGTCCGAGTACACGCTGTTTATCAGCGAGCAGGCATTCCCTTCGCCGTCCACACAGGTGATATAAACCGTATCGCCGTCCGAAGGCTTCACGCCGCGCGGGACATTGTCCATCGCATGCTCTTCTCGAATGAATCGCCGACGCCCCGCCGCGTAGCTCTTCGATATCAGCCTTCCCGTGTCCATCCGCATCTGAGCCGGGTCCGTTATGTGATACATTCCATCCGTCAGCGCGAGCCTTGCGCTCTCTATCAGGTAGTGATGCCGGTCCGCCGACTGCGCCCCCATCGCTCCTATGTCGAACCCTTCCGCGATATTCAGCCCCAGCAGCACATTCACCCCTTGGTTGTTCGGAGGGCACTGCCAAACATCAACACCGCGATAATTCGTGGTGATCGGCTCCTCCCAGGTCGCCTCGTGCTCAGCCATGTCGTCAGTCGTCAGCCACCCGCCGCGCTCCTGCACGAACGCTGCAATCCGCTCAGCTATCTGCCCCTTATATAACGCGTCCGCTCCGCCATACGCAATCGTCCGCAGCGAATCGGCGAGCGACGGCATGGCCATGACCTCACCCGCACGCGGCGCTCTGCCGCCTAGCAACAGTTCTTCGCCGCTATGATGCTGTTTCAGACGCGACTCCGCGCCTTTCCACTGGTACGCCACCATCTCCGACACCGGATACCCGCTTTCGGCACAATCGATCGCCGGCCGCAGCACATCCGCCATTTCTAAGTTCCCGAACCTCTCCAGTAGTGCCTGCCATCCGCTCACCGCGCCCGGCACCGTCACTGCAAAAGGGCTGTCGTCCGGAATGCCTGTGTAACCGATTGAGCTGAGGGCCTCCGCATCTGCCGCCGCCGCTGATCTACCGCTCGCGTTCAGAGCGTAAACTTGACCCGCCCGCGCGCTCCACACCAGCGCGAACACGTCGCCGCCCACTCCCGTCGAAAACGGTTCCACCACATTCAACGCCGCCGCCGCCGCGACCGCCGCATCCACAGCCGTGCCGCCGCTCATAAGCATCCGCAGCCCCGCCACAGCCGCAAGTGGCTGGCTTGTCGCCACCATCCCATTTCGCGCCCTCACATTCGAGCGCCTTGAGTCGAACTTCATCCTGCCTACTCCCCATCCTGCCTACTACAATGATCCTGACGTCCTGAAGACCCCACTCAATGCCGCCGCCTGTAAAGCCTCCTCGATGAGGACAACCCTGGGCCCTTCGCCGCTCAATTCGATATGCGCTACTTGCCCTGGTTTCAGCGTGAATGCCCGCTCACCGTCCAGCGCCACCGTGCAAGGCCTCAGCTCCACCTCGACCGGCTCGCCGAATCCCATCACATCCCACCGTTCTATCCCAACGGGATGAATGATACCGGGAGCAACAGGCGCGGCGACAGTCTCGCCGCCGTCTCCCAGCCGCCCATCCCCCAGCTTAATATGCAGCCCTCTTTCATCCGTCAGCGAGGTTGGCATTAGTTGCGCTCCAATCGCGGAAAGCCCGATACTCGCTGGCTCTGCGCGCGCAAGATAAAGCTCGTCCACAGTCTCCAGGTCCCAGATGGCGCGCGCTCCCACGAACCGCTCCTTGGAAATGGCTACATCAACCAGGGCGATATCCTTTAGTTCCCCCTCTACATGCACTTCCAACCGCTTGCTCTTCGCCGTTGTCTCATCAACGGGCACCAGTCCACGCGCTACCAGCCCAGCCGCGAGACCCGCCAGCGTGCCCTCCGTCATCACCGGGAAAACATTGTTCGTCCCTGTGGAAACCGGCACAAGCGGCACATCGCCGCATCCCTTCGCCACTGCTTGGTTGGTCCCGTCGCCTCCCAGCGTGATAATGCAACCCACACCCATCTCCGCCATAATGCCGGCGGCCCTCACGGAGTCGCGCACTGCGTTAAATACAATCATGTCCGCGAATTCAACATCCAGGTCGAAATGCCCGCCGTCAAGAGCGCCATTTCCCAGCCTCGCCATATCCGGCATCATCACAACATGTTCCACGCCGACGGCGTCCAGCCCAGCAAAAATGCGCTTCAGGATGTTCACCTTTTCCTGATTCGGCACGAATCTACCCTGCGCCACTAGACGCCGGATGTCCTTCCCCGCTGCCGGATTCGCGATGATGCCTACACTTTCCAATTCAGCCTCACAATTCTTTGCACAAAGGCGTAACTTCCCTAATACTGATGTATGGAGCAATTCATTGACCACTAATTAGCCGATGAACAACGAGTGCTATACTATCACTTCACACATCGGGCGGGGGAACATCGATGGCTGAAAACGCGCTTGTGGCAGACGTAGGGGGCACGCAGACACGCGTTGCGCTCGTGGACCCGACAGGCAGCATTACCGCACGACACTCCACGGAAACCCTAGCGCACGAGGGCAGGGACGCGGTGATGGAACGGCTTGCCGGCGCCCTGCAGCACGTTGCGTCAGCCCAGCCAACCGATATCAAGGGTATTGGGCTGTCCCTAGCCAGCCCCGTGGAGCCGGGTACCGGCGTCATGTACAATCCGCCGAACCTCGGACCGGAATGGCATCTCTACACGCCTGTCCCACTACTTCAGGAGCGCCTGAGCTTGCCCGTCGTAGCAGAAAACGACGCCACCCTCGGCGCGGTCGGCGAGCACGCCTTCGGAGCGGGTAGGGGAAGCAGCAATATGGTCTATATGACCGTGAGCACCGGAATCGGTGGCGGCGTAATCATCAACGACAGGCTCTACACCGGCACGAGCGGCTTCGGCGGTGAAATAGGGCACATGACCATCGACCAGAACGGTCCGCTGGACAACTGCGGAAACATCGGGTGCTTGGAGGCGCTGGCGTCAGGCACGGCGCTGGCGCGCATGGCACAGGAGAGGCTGAGGGCAGGGGAGAGCAGCCTGATTCTGGAACTCGCTGGTGGGAGCATTGACGCCGCGGACGCCCGAATGGTCGTGCAGGCGGCAAGGCAGGACGACCCACTGGCTCGGTCCCTGGTACAAGACATCGCCGGCAGCCTCGCAAGCGGTATCATCACGCTTATGCACATCTTCGATCCCCAACTCATCGTCATCGGCGGAGGCT
This sequence comes from Dehalococcoidia bacterium, assembly GCA_963665605.1. Classification (GTDB taxonomy): domain Bacteria; phylum Chloroflexota; class Dehalococcoidia; order Lucifugimonadales; family JADFKI01; genus Bin90. Next base: position 49,675 of record OY762409.1, read on the forward strand.
TGGGACAGAACCTCGACATGTTCATGCCCACCATCGAGTCCGAAGTCAAGCGCCGCGCAATGGCGCACTTTCAGGGCGCAGTCCCCGTAGCGAAGTCCCAGCTGGGCGACGATGTCAGCCTCCTCGGTGCCGCCGCCCTCATCTTCAGCGAGGGCTGACCTGCTGCCTCATCGGAGAGTGTTACCAAGAGTTTACAGCTCTTAATTGTTGCTCACAGGTGTGATGTCATCTAGGTCTGCATCATTCACGTCACTCTGTCCGGCAGAAGCACACAGTGACTCTTTCGCCACGACGATGCGCCATCGTCTGACCTGCCATTGGTCCGGAGTAGCGTTCATGTCCCACGAAATAGCGAAAGGAGTGGAGGGCCCTTACCAGAGAAAGCGTGTCCGTGTGCAGCGATATGCCCTCATCTGTAGCATCAGTACAGTTCGCTGCTTGGGTAAGATACGGTCCAGAAGTGGAAGTCGCTGGTAGCTACTTCAAATCTACGGAGGTGTTTGACTGACCTATCCCGATAGTTTGGGCGATATCGATGCTACAACCCATTCCGAATGAAATCCGCCACACGCTCTCCGATCATCATGGTTGTAACGTTGGTATTCGCACGAATGCAGTCAGGCATTATAGAGGCATCGGCCACGCGAAGCCCCTCTATGCCATGGACGCTCCCATACTGATTCACCACGGCCATTGGGTCGGATGACGGCCCCATCTTGCAAGTGCCGACTAGGTGCATCCCGGTTGTAACCTTTCGCATCATCCATTCATCCAGCGCGTCGTCAGAATCCAGGTCAAGGTCGGCGGGATCAGTACGCTCTGCCAGAATGTCGCTGAAGGCCTCGTGCTCAGCAATTTCGATACACTTCCGTACGCTTTCGCGACAACGCTCTCGGTCGAAGGTATGCTCAAGAAAACGGAAGTCAATGGACGGCTGGACATTCGGGTCGGCAGAGATGAGCTTCAATTCTCCGGCGCTTCGCGCAAGTGCGAGCATCACCAGCATGCTCACTCCCGAATCCTCTGAAGGGCTGTCCGAGTTGCTGATGGGTCTTGTCCCAAACATGATGATGATCATGTCGTTACGAAGGTCTGAGTTCAAAGCTGTATACCGCAGAGATACCTGAACCCCAGGGTCTCTTATATCCTGCTCGAATCCTTCCTTCGTACGCCAGGACACATACAACTCCGGGTGATCCCTGAGATTCTTTCCAACTCCGGGCAAGTCAACCAATACCGGAATGCCCACTTCCCGCAGCTGGTCAGCGGGACCTACACCTGACAGTAGCAGTTGATGCGGTGACCCGACTGCCCCTGAGCATAATACGATCTCCTCTGCTTCAAGCTCGAATGTCTGACCGCCACTATCTACGACTACTCCGGTCGCACGGGAGCCGTCGAAGACAATACGCCGCACCGTAGAGTTGGGTCTGATAGTCAGATTCAATCGGTGCCTTGCCTGGTTCAGATAGCCCAGAGCGGTGCTCATTCGGATGCGATCAGGATTGTTGAACGGCAACGGCCCGACGCCTGTGCCGTCCGGATGGTTCTGGTCCGGATTGTCGGCGAATCCGTAGTCCCTGCAAGCCTTGTAGAACGACTCCTGGACCGGAAGCCACTCGTCGCGCTTGAAACGCCGAGCGACGATAGGACCGTCGCTGCCATGAAAATCGTCTTGGAAGTCAGTGTCGGCCTCCAACTTTCTGAAGAATGGGAGAAGCCGTTGGAAACTCCAAAGGTCGTTGCCCCAAGAACTCCACAAATCGTAGTCCTCTGGCATGCCGCGCAGGAATACCTGGCCATTTATCGCACTGGTCCCGCCTACGACCCTGCCCGCAGGAACCGCCACAAGCTCCGCCTTGTCGGTAACCTTGCCTGCGTAATCTCTGTCATGAGTACCACCGACAGCGGCATTCGCTGTGAAGCCAAAGGGTGTGCCGTACCCGAATTTCAGCTCCTCGGGAAGTTGGTTGAAGTCCGGATAATCTGGCCCCTCCTCCAACAACAATACCGAACGCTCAGGGTCTTCGGATAGGCGCGTCGCTATGACCGCGCCGGCGGACCCTGCGCCAATAACTATCGCGTCATACTTCATCCAGAAGCCTCATTTCAAATTCACCGGATTCCGTGTCTGTCTTCGGGAGCCTGAAGAACACCCAAGCCATCATGTTCGCGAATAATACCACAATGTCCAGAAGGCAGAGATGGCGGGCTGTCGAGGAATTTCGCGCAGAGAATACGCTGGCCAGTACACGGCATAATCTTCCAGCATCTTCAACAATTCACGGGACTTCCTTGCACCAAGTAAGCTTGCCTCTAAACACGCTCACTCACTGAACTACTACATCTGCATAGAGCACTCGGGAACTCTGTGGATCATCTAGAGTATCTATTTCGTGGCGATTCAATTCGACTATATCTAGTTTAGCGGTATGCTCTGCACCACTCCCGGGTTACCATTTATTGCCGAATGCCCTGTCGCTCTGTTTAAAATTTTCGACGATTCTTGCGGTCACCTGGCTTTAAAACGCTTCTTTTTTGTCTGGCGAAAGGGCTATCCTCCCCGCGGACGGCGCCAATAACCGGTGTAAACGAATGTCAGCCATTCCAGTCCACAGAGCAATACGCCTAGATTGATCCTATGTCGGTATTTTTCTACTCCAAAGGTGTTTGATTTCTGAACAACAGATGTTATAGTATCTCATGATAATTACAAAGAGATAAATTGACGGACACGGCTGAAGAAGAACTCGGTGAGTCACCGAGAATTAGATAGCCGAGCCCCCACCATTCAGCACTCCCAGGACAGGCTGCATCGGATTTTCGGTGCGCCGTCGGCACACGACCTGCCGGTGGATTAAATCGGCCCCGGATATGCGTGGTCTTGGCACATTGCTGCGCCCATTCCTATCGGTCGCGAACGTTGATGTGGTGCCGTTCCTGAAATAGCAAGGACACCAACTTTTGCGAATCACCCTCTTCGTTCTCACAATCTTGTCGTCAGTCGCAATTCTCCTATCAACAGCGACAGAAGCCTTCGCCCAGACTGATGTGCCCGATGCTCCAGCGGATGTGGCCGTCTATATATACTCTAGCGAGACCCTAGAGGTGCGCTGGTCCTCGTCCGACGCGGCGAATACCACATCGTTCAAGATCCAGTGGAAGTCAGGAAGCCAGCAATTCGACTCGTCCCGGCAGCTCACTAGCGACCCGGCGAGCAGCAAGGTGCCCCTTCAGTCCACCTCCACCGTAGAGCGGTACAGAGTCACCATCGCGGACCTGAGTAACGGCACGGAATATACGGTGCGGGTCATCGCCGTAAACTCCGGCGGAGACAGTGACCCGTCAGATGAAGTGACCGGCACACCACAGTCGACTTTCGGGCAAGAGCGAGAATTCTTCGAGACCGAGGTCATCGAGCTCTTCGAGAGTTCGTATCCCTGGCTACGGGAGACATGGGATTACATCGAGGCCCGGAACATTAAAGTGGAGCTCATAACAGGGCCGGGCGGATACATGGGACGCGACTGCGCCGACATCCAACTGACGCTCGACCTGGCGAATTGCGGTGCAGATAGGGTGGGTGCAGGAAGATTTCAGTTCGACCTCATATTCATTATCGTCCATGAGCTGGCGCACGTGTACACGCTGGCTACCGGCGTCGCTGACAGCCCCGGTCCTATAGCGATTGCCCATCTCTACTTCTACGACTTGTTGCCGGCCAGGCTTGAGAGTCTCTCTGAGGGAGAACTGGTGTACACGGGTTGCACACCTAGGGAATTGTATGCAAACGCGCTGAGTCTTGTCACACTCGGCGACCCGGCTCAGGGTAAGGGCTCCTATTGGCGCCTTTGCGAACTTATGAACGCCACGGTGCAAGACGATGCCTTGGCCGTTGCCAGGAGCGTGACCGCCGGTGATATGCCGTCCTGGTTCGGCGATACATACAATGACGCAGAAGGGGATCCTGACCTCGAGAGTGTCTAGGCTGATGTACGCAGTATACGTGATAGTCAAGACCTGGCGGTCATAGTCTATCAGTTGCGCAATTCGTTTGGCGGCTACTGCGACAGCCGCAAGGCGAAACAAGAGGCGTTCGGGAGCGGGGACACGATCAATCCCTGGAAAGATGGCGGCTGTGTGCCCGAGGCGCCGGAGAGCGTGTCGGCGACGGCAGCGGGGAATGGGAAGCTGACCGTGTCCTGGCAAGATGTGGACAACGATGGCGGCTCACCGATCAAAGGCTACAAGGTCCAATGGAAGTCGGGCACACAGAGCTACTCATCATCCAGGCGTGCAACCGTAACTGACCTCACAGATCTGCAGCACACGATCAGTGGCCTGACCGGCGGTTTGAGCCATACGATCCGAGTGGTGGCTTATAACCACAACGGGAACGGCGCAGCGGCTGAAACAGCGGCTACGCCGACATCGAATGACACGGACGCCCCAGGACTGTTCACGGCACGGACTGCCACCAACAGTTCGCAAGTGCTGCTCACCTACGACGAAGAGCTTAGCGAGTCCTCGGTGCCGGCGACGAGCGCCTTCTCCGTGAACGTCAGTGGGACAAGCAGTAGCCCCTCCAGCATATCTATTCAGGGCAAAGTCGTAACGCTGTCTGTGGCGGGTATTGATAGCCCAACGGACACTGTGACGGTCGGCTACACGGTGCCAAGCGGTGTAGAGGCTATGCCGCTTAAAGACTCTGCCGGGAACAACGCCCCGGACTTTTCTAACGAGGCGGTCCGCAACGACAGGACGAGTGTTGCATTCACTTCGGATCCCGGAACGGACAATACATACGCATGGAATAACGGGAAAGACCGGGATGTGATCGAGGTGACGGTGACCTTCAGCGAACCCGTGGAAGTTAGGGGAGTGCCGAAAGTCAATCTGCAGGTTGGTGACCTGACGCGGGGCGCGAATTACCGAAGTGGTTCGGGCACGACCTCACTGGTCTTTAGCTACGGCGTGAGCGACGGTGATGCCGATGCTGACGGTGTCAGCGTAATGGAAGGATCGGTATCGGGCATGGTCCGCTACGCATCATCCAGTGCCGTTGCTCCTGCCCCGGTGAGCTTTCACCAGTCGTCTGATCACCTTGTTGACGCCGTTCGTCCGGCTCTGGTCTCCATTGGTATGCTGGCGGGGCAGGACGACATGGTGATGACTTGGAGCAGGGCACTGGACGAAAGCTCAGTTCCGATTATCAGCGACGAGGCGTTTTACGTCTGGGATTACACCGATAAGGAGAGACTTGAGATCAGTGCGATTGCGATTCAAGGCAATCAGTTGATCCTTACGATGTCGTCGTCCGTAAACACAGCCAACCGGGTCATCGTCTCCTATCGTCGGCCGTCTCCAATGAGGCCCCTGAAGGACACGATTGGCAACTACGCAGTTGAAACCATCGCTTACCCAGTCAGCTTCGCTCAGAATGCGAACAGCGCGGCCGAGTTTCCGGCGACTGAGGACGGCATCCGCAGCGTCGACGAGAATACGCCCACAGGAGAGAACATCGGCAGCCCGGTAGCAGCCACCGATGCAGACAACGACAGCCTCACATACGCGATTTCAGGGACGGATGCTGCATATTTCGATGTGGTCTCGACAAGCGGGCAGCTGCGTACCAGGGACGCACTCGACCACGAGTCCCGCGACAGCTACTCCTTCACGATGTCCGTTACCGACAACAAGGACACGTTCGGCAACAGGGATACGACGACCGACGACACAATCACCGTGACGGTAACGGTAAACGACGTTGACGAGGGGCCGACGGTGAGCGGCGAGACCGACCTCTCCGTAGACGAGAATACTGAAACATTCTCCCGTACCTACACTGCCTCAGACCCGGAAGGCGCAGCCTCCACCTACATCTGGAGCCTCTCGGGCACTGACGGCGGAGTCTTCAGCATTGACACCAATACCGGCGAGCTGACCTTCGCCAGCCCTCCTGACTACGAAAGCCCCGCCGACTCCAACCGTGACAACGAATACCTGGTGACTGTGGTCGCCACCGGTCAGGATAGTCTGAAGGGCGAGCTGGCGGTTACAGTTACGGTTAATGGAGTAAACGAGGCTCCCACTATAAGCGGCAGCGAATCGCCGAGCTTCAACGAGAGTACTTCCTTCACCACGACGGTTGCCCGCTACTCCGCCACCGACCCGGAGGGCGACTCATTCGCCTGGTCGCTCGGAGGTGCCGACGCAAGTTCATTCAACATCGATACAAGCGGTAATCTGAAATTCAGCAGTCAACCCGACCGCGAGGAAAAGAACCAGTACAGCGTCACCATCGTCGCCACCGATGACGCCGACCCACCCAACAGGGGTGAATTGCCAGTCACAGTCACGGTGACAGATGTTGACGAGCCGCCGGTGATCACCGGCACCAGTACAATAGACGACTACGACGAGAACGGCACCGCCAGCGTGGCCACGTATACTGCCAGCGACCCGGAGGGCGACACCGACCTCAGCTGGAGCCTGGCCGGAACGGACCGTGGAGACTTTGACATCACAGGCGGCGTTCTCACCTTCAAGAACCCACCCGACTTCGAGCGCCCCGCGGACTCTGGCGGCAACAACCACTACGAAGTTACGGTTCAGGCCACCGACAACACCAACAAGCGCGGGGAGCTGCATGTCGATCTCGTCGTCAAGAACGTGGACGAACCACCCGTCATATCCGGACCGGATACCGTCGACGAATTCCCCGAGAACTCCGCCACCAGCCGGCAGGTGGGCCGCTACAGCGCAAGTGATCCCGAAGGAGCTACGGTCACCCTGAGCCTCGCCGGCACGGACAGCGATGACTTCTCCCTGGCTAGCAACGGCGTTCTCACATTCAATGAGACTCCGGACTATGAGGAGCAGAGCAGCTATAGCGTCACCGTCAGGGCTGCAGCCGGCTTGCATACGTTGAACAGGGTGGTGACCGTCAGCATACTGAACGTGGAGGAGGCGGGCACCGTGACGCTGTCAGCGGTGCAGCCCCAGGAAGATACGCAGATCACGGCAACGCTGGAAGACGACGACGTACCGACCGGCACCACCTGGCAGTGGTACCGCACCTCAAGCCGCAGTGGAAGCGGCACCGCCATAACCAACGCGACGTCGCGCTCCTACACCCCCGTGTTCGACGACATTGGACGCTACCTACGGGTCGTCGCCTCCTACGACGACGGTTACAGTGACGGCAAGTCGGCTGCAGCCGCAAGCGCAAACCGCGTGCAGGAGGCTCCACCGGTTCCGGAGCCACCCGTATTCCCCCCGAACGGCGACTACGCCCGGAGCGTTCGCGAGAACCTGCGGACCGGAACGAACGTGGGCAGGCCCGTGACCGCCACCGACGGCAACAACGACAGGCTCACCTACAGCATCGGTGCCTCGGACTACTTCGAGATAATTGGGGCCACCGGACAGCTGCGTACCACCGCAGAGCTGGACCGGGAAAACCGGGAGCAGCATACCGTGACGGTCACCGCCACCGATCCAGGCGGACTGACTGACTCGGTTTCCGTCACGGTCACGGTGGAGGACGTGGATGAGCAGCCTGAGGTGGATGGTCCGAACAGCCTGGAGTTCGTGGAAGGCACGTCCAATGGCACGACGCTCGCCACATACACTTCCACAGACCCTGACCGCACAGGCATAGACCTTGTACTGTCGGGAACAGACAGCGAGGACTTCACCCTGAGCGGAGGCGGCATCCTCACCTTTAACGAAGTCCCTAACTTCGAAGCGCCGGACGACTCAAACCGCGACAACCGCTACCAGTTCACCGTGGAGGCCAGAGAGCAGGGTGACGGCACCAGCGTCGGCCGCTTGAACGTCACCATTCGCGTCACGAACGTCGACGAACCAGGCAGCCTGGAGGCTAACGTTGCAGAGCCGCGCGTCGGCCAGACGATGCGGCTCAGGGTGGAGGACGAGGACGGAGGCGTGAGCGTCAGAGAGTGGAAGTGGGAGAGGGGTGATGCCACCGGATCCTGCAACTCGGTCACCACCTGGGAGACCATCAGCAGCGCCAGGAGCAGCAGCTATACTGCTAGCGCAGCCGACCAGGACCATTGCATCAGGGTCACGGCAATCTACAACGACCGGGCAGGTAAGGGTCGGACCGAACAGTTCATCACGTCCGGCACGGTAGAGACCGGGCCGTTCTTCACCCAGGACCCGCCGACTTACAGAGTGCAGGAGGCCACCGTTGAGGGCAGGAGCATCGGGCGGGTGCAGGCCCGACACTCACACAGTGGCGAGGCATTGACCTATAGCCTGAGTGGCGCCGACGCGCGCTTCTTTACCATCGACAATAGCGGCCAGTTGAGGACCGGCACCAATCCACTGGACTACGAATCCCGTACTGACATAGATGCAGTAGTGATCATAACAGCCGAGGACGACAACGGCCGGACGGCCTCCATCACCGTGACCATCACCGTCACGGAGGTAAATGAAGGACCGGAGATTAGCCGGATCGGGAGCGCTCCCGGCAGCGTGCCGGAGAACTACGATCCGTCGCTGGTTCTGGCACGATACACAGCCACCGACCCTGAGGATCCCACCGCGCAGATTACCCGCTGGAGCACCTCAGGCACCGACGGCGGGGACTTCGTGATCAACGAGCAGGGTGAACTGCGTTTCCGCTACACGCCCGACTATGAGAGGCCCGCCGATGGGAACCGGGACAACGTGTACACCTTCACGGTACGTGCCTCGGACGGCAGAGTATACGGCAGCTTCGACGAGACGATAACGGTGACACCGGTCAACGAGGCACCGACCATCACGACGACCAGCACATCTGCGACCTCGCTGCGCCAGAACGAGAACCAGACCTCGCGCCTCTACACCTACCGCGCCACAGACCCGGAGGGCAGCGCGGTCACCTGGTCGGTGGCCGGAACGGACGCACGCTATTTCGCCATCGACGAACGCGGCCAGTTCTCCTTCAAAGAGGACAGCCCGCCCGATTTCGAGCAGCCTGGCGACTCCGGTGCAGACAACGTCTATGAGGTAACGATCCAGGCACGGGATGACGCCTCCAACGTCTCATCACTGCCAGTCACCGTCACGGTGAGGGAGGTGAACGAGGGACCTGAAGTAACCGGCGGCCGGTCGTCCTTCACCATCGACGAGAACCAGGAGCTTCCTAGCGCGGTATATACCGCAACAGACCCCGAGGGAGGAGCCGTAACTCGCTGGGCCGTCGGAGGCACGGACGGAGGCGACTTCACCATTACCCAGGAGGGTGTGCTCACCTTCCGCAACCTGCCCGACTACGAGCGCCCCGCAGATGGTAACCGTGACAACATCTACGAACTTCAGGTGAGGCCCTACGACGGCAGGTACTACGGCTCCTTCGACGTCACCGTCACCGTCAACGACGTAAACGAGCCGCCGACCATCACGACGACCAGCAGTTCGGCGACTGCTCTGCGGCAGAACGAGAATCAGACCTCGCGCCTCTACACCTACCGCGCCACAGACCCTGAGGGCAGCACGGTCACCTGGTCGGTGGCCGGAACGGACGCACGCTACTTCGCCATCGACGAGCGTGGCCAGTTCTCCTTCAAGGGGGACAGCCCACCCGACTTCGAGCAGCCCGGCGACCTGGGCAGGGACAACGTCTACGACGTGACGATCCGGGCACAGGACGACGGAGGCAACACCGTGTCTCTGCCGGTCACAGTCACGGTGCGTGAGACCGCCGAGGGACCTGTTGTGAGCGGCGGCCAATCATCGTTCACCATCGACGAGAACCGGGACCTGCCCAGCGCAGTCTATAGCGCCACGGACCCGGAAGGGAGTGTGATAACGCGCTGGAGCCTGGGCGGCAGTGACGGCGGCGATTTCACCATCACGCAGCAAGGCGTCCTCACTTTCCGCAGCCTGCCGGACTACGAGCGGCCCGCAGATAGCAACCGCGACAACGTCTATGAGCTTCAGGTAAGGCCCTATGACGGGCGCTACTACGGCTCCTTCGACGTCACAGTTACCGTCAACGACGTCAACGAGCCGCCCACCATCACGACCACCGGCACCTCGGCGACCTCGCTGCGCCAGAGGGAGAACCTCACCAACCGGCTTTATACCTACCGCGCAACAGACCCTGAGGGCAGCACTGTGGCATGGTCGGTTGCTGGCACGGACAACCGCTTTTTCACCATCGACGAGCAGGGTCAGTTCTCCTTCAGAGAGGACAGCCTTCCCGACTTCGAGCAGCCGGGAGACCAGGGCAGCGACAACGTCTATGAAGTGACGATCCAGGCGCGTGACGATGGCGGCAACACGGGATCAGTGCCGGTCACCGTTACGGTGAGCAACGATGCAGAGGGTGTCGAGCCGGTCATCAGCACGCGCTACCCGCCTTCCACCTACCGTGAGAACAACGCCTCTGCCGTCTACACCTTCAGCGCCTCGGACCCGCAGCGGCAGGACATCACCTGGTCGCTCGAGGGCGCGGACAGGGGCGACTTCACGCTCACCGAGGACAGCGGCGGACGTGGCGTGCTCGCATTCTCCGGCCCACCGGACTACGAGGACCCCGTGGACGCAGACAGACAGAACGACTACGAGCTGACGGTCGTCGCCACCGACGAGGACGGCAACGCAGACAGGCTGTCGTTCACCGTAACCGTAACCGATGTCAACGAGGGACCTGAAGTATCGGGACCGTCCGGCTTCACCATAGCCGAGAATGCGCGCCTGTCCAACGCTGTGTACACTGCCACCGACCCCGAGGGCAGCCACATAGCGCGCTGGAGCGTCGGCGGCAGGGACGGCGGCGACTTCTTCATCACACAGGGCGGAACGCTCTACTTCCGCACACTTCCCGATTACGACAGGCCGGCAGACTCAGACCGCGACAACGTCTACGAGGTCACCATACAGCCCTCAGACGGCAGGGTGCTGGGCTCCTATCCGGTTACCGTGACGGTGACGGACGTCAACGAGCCTCCGGAGATCAGGCACGGCAGCGCGACGACGTTCACGCAGCAGGAGAACCGCACCTCGCGCCTGTACACCTTCAGCGCGACAGACCCCGAGGGCAGCGATGTGAGCTGGTCTGTGGGAGGCACGGACGGCAGGCTGTTTGCAATCGACGAGCGTGGGCAGTTCTCCTTCAGAGAGGACAGCCCGCCTGACTTCGACACGCCGGCCGACGACGATGAGGACAACGTCTACCGCGTGGCGGTCCAGGCAAGTGACCCCGAGTCAAACAGCGCAAGCCTTGCTGTCATCGTGACCGTTACTGAGGTCAACGAGGGTCCTGGGATCAGCCGGCAGGGCAGCGCACCGGGCAGCGTTCCGGAGAACCATGGGACCGACCGGGTGCTGGCGCGCTACACGGCATCCGACCCTGAGCGTCCGTCCGTCACCATTACGCAGTGGAGCACATCGGGCACGGACGGCGGCGACTTCACGATAAACGCGCTAGGTGAGCTGCGCTTCCGCAACTCTCCGGACTACGAGCGCCCGGCGGACGGAAACCGCGACAACGTGTACGAGGTGACCATAAGGGCGTCCGACGGGCGCAACACGGGCACGCTGGAGGAGATCCAGGTGGTGACAGTAACGGACGTCAACGAGCCGCCAACGATCACTACCACCAGCCGCACCGCGTTCACCCAGCAGGAGAACCGCACCTCCGTGCTGTACACCTTCCGCGCCTCGGATCCGGAGGGTAGCACCGTCACGTGGACTGCGGCAGGCACCGACGGCAGCCACTTCAACATCGACGATCAGGGCCAATTCTCCTTCAGGGAGGACAGCCCGCCAGACTTCGACTCTCCGGGCGACTCTGACCGTGACAACGTGTACGCAGTGACGGTGCGGGCGAGCGACGACGCATCGAACAGCGCATCCCTAAGCGTTACGGTAACCGTCACCGACCACAACGAGAGCGTGGAGCCCACGATCAGCACGCGTCGGCCCCCTACGACTTATCGTGAGAATGGCACATCTGCGGTCTACACCTTCAGCGCGTCCGACCCGCAGCCCGGCACAACCATTACATGGTCGCTGACCGGCACCGACGCCGGAGATTTCACTATCACCACGGACAGCAGCGGCAGGGGCATGCTGGCATTCGTCGTTCCGCCGGACTTCGAGAGTCCGGCCGACGCCGACCACGACAACACGTACGAGCTTGCGGTGGTGGCGACCGACGACGACGGCAACTCCGACAGGGTGGACTTCACCATCACCGTCACCAACCACAACGAGGGCGTGGAGCCGACGATCAGCACTCGGCGGCCGCCTTCGACGTATAGGGAGAACAGCACGTCCGCACTCTACACCTTCAGCGCGTCGGACCCACAGCCCGGGACCACAATCACATGGTCGGTCACCGGGACCGATGCGGCTGACTTCACTATAACGAGAGATACCAGCGGCCGGGGAGTGCTGACGTTCAGCAGCCCGCCTGACTTCGAGAGTCCCGCCGATGCCGACCGGGACAACACCTACGAGCTTGCGGTCGTGGCATCTGACGGTGATGGCAACAGCGACAGGGTGGCCCTCACGATCACCGTCACCGACGTGAACGAGCCGCCGGTCGTAACGCTGAACGGCACGGCAACCACCGCCGTCCCCGAGAACACCGCCGACACGCAGGTGCTTGCCAGGTTCAGCGCCCGCGACCCTGAGAACCCCACAGCAGGCATCTTCCGCTGGAGCACGACCGGCAGAGACGCAGGAGACTTCGTGGTCAGCGCACTCGGCGAGCTGCGCTTCCGCAGCGCGCCCGACTTCGAGCGGCCCGCCGACTCTGACCGCGACAACGCGTACGAGGTCACGGTAAGGGCGTCCGACGGCAGCTACTACGGCATGCCGGAAGACCAGCTCACCATCACCGTGACGCAGGTCAACGAGCCGCCAGTCATCACGACGAAGAGCAGAACCGAGTTCAGCCTGCGCGAGAACTCCACATCGACCATCTACACGTACCGCGCGACCGACCAGGACAGCGGCGACACGATCGGGTGGTCCGTGGAGGGCGCGGACGGCGGCGACTTCGCCATCCACAACGGCATCCTGACCTTCCGCCTGCTGCCCGACCTCGAGAACCCGGCGGATGCCGACGAGGACAACATCTACGAGATCACAGTGGTGGCTTCCGACAGCGCCGGCCTGCGGGATACCGTCGACGCGTCCATCACCATAACCGACCAGTCCGAGGGGCCCGTGATAGCGGGCAGGACATCGTACACCGTGGCTGAGAACTACGATATCACGCAGGCGCTCGGGTCATACACCGCCACCGACGCCAGGGACGGGCGCGCAGTGCATCCGCAGTGGTCGCTCTCCGGCAGGGACGGCGGCGACTTCACGATAGACAAGGCAAGCGGCGCGCTTACCTTCAGGAACACCCCTGACTATGACCGGCCCGCAGACTCTGACCGTGACAACGTGTACGAGCTCACGGTGCGCGGGCACGACAGCCGGGCATACGGCGACCTGAGCGTAACGGTCACAGTCACCGGCATCAACGAGCACGCCCCGGTCATCAGTGGCAGCAACACCCACACCGTCCGGGAGAACACAGAGTCGGCGTTCTACACCTTCCGCGCCACCGATGCGGACCTGAACGACACCATTACCTGGTCTGTTGAGGGCACCGACGGCGAGGACTTCACTATAGATAGCGGCGCTCTGTCATTCGGCAGCATCCCCGACTACGAGAACCCGGTGGACTCAGACTCCAACAACGTGTACGCACTGACCGTGGTGGCAACCGACAGCGGAGGACTGAGAGGAACGTTCGCGCTCGTGGTCAACGTCACCGAGCTCAACGAAGGTCCCGCAGTATCCGGCACTGCCTCGTTCACCGTGAACGAGAACAATGACCTCGCCAACGCGAGCTACACCGCAACTGACCCGGAGGCGACCGCAGGCGTCACCACGACCATCACCTGGAGCGTGTCCGGACGCGACGGAGGCGACTTCACCGTCGACCGCGAGACGGGCGCGCTCACTTTCCGCACGCTGCCGGACTACGAGCGGCCGGCGGACCACAACCGCGACAACGAGTACGAGGTCACCGTGCGCGCTTACGACGGCAGGAGCTACGGCACCTTCGACGTGACGGTGGCGGTGCTGGACGTAGCCGAGATAACGGGCCCGACGAGCCTTGACCGTGCGGAGAACTTCACGGGTGTCCTGGCGACCTTCTCGGCTGCCGGACAGGGAGCGCTGGACGTGACGCCCGCCTGGAGACTCACCGGCACCGACGGCGGCGACTTCAGCATAGACGAGCAGGGGCAGCTGACCTTCAGGTACGCACCGGACCACGAGCGGCCTGCGGACGGGAACCGCGACAACATGTACGAGTTCACGGTGCAGGTCTCGGACGGCAGCTACCACGATACCCAGGACATCACGGTCACGGTAACGGCGGTGAACGAGCCTCCGGCCATCACCGGACGCGACAGCCTGAGCTTCCGGGAGAACACTCCCGTCACGACGCGACTCCAGACTTACAGCGCCACCGATCCGGAGGGTGAGGACTTCACCTGGCAGCTGGGCGGCTTGGACGCAGGCGACTTCACCATCACAGCTGACAGCAGCGGACGAGGCATCCTGACCTTCGCAGCATCGCCCAACTTCGACAGCCCGGCAGGCTCCGGCACTCACGGCAACGAGTACCTGGTGACGGTGCAGGCAAGGGACAGCCAGGGCAACACAGGCCAACTCCCCGTGACAGTGACGGTAACCGACCAGAACGAGGGGGCGACGGTGTCGGGAAGGACGGAGATAGCGGTCGTGGAGAACCGTGACCCGGCGCTAGTACTTGCCACATACTCGGCAACCGATCCCGAGGGACAGGCCATCACACGCTGGTCGCTGGGCGGAAGCGATGCAGGCGACTTCAGCATCAGCGAGGACGGGGAGCTCACCTTCCGCAGCACGCCTGACTACGACCGGCCCGCCGACGGGAACCGCGACAACGAGTACCTTGTCACCGTGCGCGCTTACGACGGCAGCACCTACGGCAACCTCGATGTCACGGTCACCGTGAGCAACGTGAACGAGCACGATCCCGTCATCAGGAGCGGCAGTCGCACGTCCTTCAGCTACCGCGAGGAGGGCGCCTCGACCCTCTACACGTACAGCGCCACGGACGGAGACAAGGACGACCTGATCACCTGGACTGCGTCAGGTACTGACGGCAGCCTCTTCGAGTTCGACGACGAAAACGCGCTCCAGTTCAAAGAACCGCCCGACTTCGAAGATCCTCACGACAGTGGGCGTGACAACGTGTACGAGCTTGCCGTGGTCGCGACCGACAGCGGAGGCAGGTCCGCGAGCCTTGACGTGACCGTAACCGTGACCGCGGTGGACGAGGGCCCTGAGATCTCTGGCACAGCGACATACACAGTGGCAGAAGGACAGGAGCTGGTGGGAGCCACCTTCTCAGCCACCGATCCCGAGAACCCTAGTATCGAGGTGACCAACTGGCGCACGTCAGGCACGGACGGCGGCGACTTCGCGATGAGCCAGGACGGAGTGCTATCATTCCGCAGCACGCCGGACTTCGAGCGGCCCGCCGACTCCAATCGCGACAATGTGTACGAGTTCACGGTGCAGGTGTCCGACGGGCGCAACTACGGCTCGCTGGATGTCACGGTCACGGTCACCGACCTCAACGAGGCGGACCCGGAGGTGAGCGGAAGCGCCACGCTGAGCGTGCGTGAGAACACGATGTCCACCCTGTACACCTACAGCGCGCGCGACATGGACCGCGACACGAAGATCACCTGGTCCGTGAGGGGTACCGACAGTGACGACCTGACCATCACTGAGGACGACAGCGGTCGAGGTATGCTGACCTTCAGCTCTGGCCCCGACCACGAGCAGCCCTCAGACTCGAACTCCGACAACGTCTATGAGATCACCGTGGTGGCCTCTGACGGAACGAACGAGGGCACCCTGGACGTTACCATAACCGTCACCAACGTCAACGAAGGACCGGAAATCTCCGGTAGGGACACGCTCACGGTCTCGGAGAACGATGAGTCTGTCCTGGCGACTTACTCGGCCATCGACCCTGAGGACACCGGCGCGGAGATAACGCGCTGGAGCGTGACAGGTAGGGACGGCGGCGACTTCACCATCGACGAGGACGGCGATCTCACCTTCCGCAGCCCGCCCGACTACGAGCGGCCCGCGGACTCGGACCGCGACAACGTGTACGAGGTCACCGTGCGCGCATCGGACGGCCAGGTGTACGGCACTTACGACGTCAGTGTGACTGTGCAGGCGGTGGACGAGGCGCCGGTCTTCCAGAGCGGAAGCCGTGACTCCTTCTCCTACCGCGAGAACGGAACTTCCACGCTCTACACATACCGTGCCACAGACCCCGAGGGCGCCGACGTCTCCTGGTCGCTTGGCGGCACGGACGGCGGAGACTTCGCCATCACAACCGACAGCAGCGGCCGGGGCGTCCTGTCCCTCGAGGAGCCGCCCGACTATGACGACCCCGCGGACGATGACCAGGACAACGTGTACGAGGTAACGGTGGTCGCGACCGATCAGACGGGCCACGCCGCCAACCTGCCCGTGACGGTGACGGTGACCGACGTTAACGAAGGACCGGCTGTCTCGGGCAGCGCCGAGTACACCGTGCGTGAGAACCACGATGCGGCGCTCGGCACGTACACCGCGCGCGACCCGGAGGATCCGACACTCGAGATTACGCGTTGGAGCGTGTCCGGCAGTGACGGCGGCGACTTCAAGATAGACGAGGACGGCGAGCTGTCCTTCCGCCACCCTCCGGACTACGAGCGGCCCGCCGACGGGAATCGCGACAACGTGTACGAGGTCACCGTGCGCGCGTCAGACGGCAGCTACTACGGTAGCTTCGATGTGACCGTGACCGTAGAGGCCGTGAACGAACCTCCGGACATCACGGGTGATGTCGAAATCACCTACCGGGAGAACGACGCCAAGGCGCTGGAGACTTATCGGGCGACGGACCCCGAGAAGACGGACATCACATGGGGGCTATCGGGCTTGGATGCCGGGGCATTCTCCATCAGCGAGACAGGTGTCCTGACCTTCAGGAACGCGCCAGACTATGAGGACCCGGCGGACGACGACGACGACAACGTGTACGAGGTAACCGTGGAGGCCACTGACGAGGATGCTGTGACGGGCCGTCAGGAAGTGACGGTTACGGTGACCAACCTGACGGACTGACGTGGAACCTTGCAGAGAACATCAATGGCGTAAGTAAGTTCGAATTGCCTACTTATTCGTCATCGGACATGCTTGGCAACAACTATACCAAGGCACGTGCAGGGAAATACGGCAAAAGCTTGCATCCCTTCCAACTGCGCCAAGTCATGCTCACGCGCCGCTCATCGACAATCTCCCCCATCGATTTGCTAGCCCAAAGAAATCATTACACTTACGATCAAAGAAGAGGTCGAAGTCAAGCGCCAACGATCTCCTTGAACATTATCCAGGTTGACCCCTCAACCATTCGCCAGTTCCCATGTTCGTCCAGTTCGTCCCAAGAGTCGGTCACCGGTTCCGGAAGGCGCCGGTATCCGAGGCGTTCATATAGTCGCATCGCATCGACATTATCGACGGACACTTCCAGGTTGACTTCGTTCAGACTGTGGTTGATTGCGGCGGATTCTACCTCAGCGATCAGAGTTGTTCCAATTCCCCGGTTCCTGAAAGACCTCCCCACATCGAGCGCGAACATTCGCAGTGAATCAGTCTTCTGAAAGCCCCACCCGCCCGTGCTGACGGTTCCGGCTACTTGCCCATCGAGTCCGGCTATGAGCATCTCCCGATACCCAAGCAGGCTCTCGTCAAATCTTCTCCTGATCTGCGCTCTGCTTACTTCGGGAAAAAGTGCGTCTGCCAGGGCGTCTACGTCTCGAAGTTCCACAACACCAACCTCTATAATGCACCTTCTGGTACCACTTGTGAAGTCTCCCTCCGAACCGTTCCATCCGTAATTTGCCGAAAGACAACCATAGTCCATATGCCATCCTCTCCGCTGCGAGACTCTCACGGCAGAACAGAGCAGCATTTAGCTGAGTTCGAGTTCGACTATTCCGCCGGATTCTACATCGTCTACGGGGACATTGAGTACGCAAGACGACCTTGTCCCGGCCCTTACCCACGCAATCAACCTGGAAACAAAGAGACTGAATGCACGATGGTCGTTTACGCCCCTTTCCCATCCGACGAGAGACCAAGCAGACGAAGGCGGTGGACCCAGGACGAGTCATCATCTCAACTGAACCAGGATTCAGGCCACGTTGTGGAACAAACCGCACGCGTTCGGCGTTATACGAATGAGAGGCATTCCGATTGCCATAATCCATACCACAAAGGAGAAACAGATGAAGAGGACTGCGGCAATTTTGATAGCGGCTGTGGCTGTATTCGCAACACTTGCAGTCGTGGCATTAGACAGGAGCGGGGCGGCGACATCGCCGGGCGAGCTGATTAGCGTCGTCGAACAAGGCATTCCCGCCGCCTACGGCAGCGACAGCACCGGTATCTGGGTCAGTGGAGTGGGAACGCTTTCACTCTCACCGGACCTCGCATTGCTCGAGCTGGGCGTTGACACCAGGGCGACAAACATCAGCGAGGCCAACAGCCAGGCTTCCGCCGCAATGGACGCCATGATCGAGGCTTTGAAGGCGAGGGGCGTCAAGGACGAGGATATATAGACCAGCCAGTTCAGCGTCTATCCCCGCTACGAATATGTGGAAGAAGAAGTGGATGGAGTTCGCACGGGCAGAGAAGTGCTGACCGGTTACCGGGTAAGGAACAATGCGACAGTCAATCTGCGTGACCTGGATACCGTTGGAGAGGTGATAGACGAAGTGGTGACTGCAGGAGGCGATGACGTCAGGATAAACGGCATCGACTTCACGCTGGAGGATCCGAAGCCGAAGATGGCTGAACTGAGGGAGATGGCGGTCGCGGACGCAAAGGCGAAGGTCGAGCATCTCGCTGAGTTGTCCGACGTTTCGGTCGTACGGCTGATATACATCAGTGAAGGCGCTGCCGGGCCATCAGTCGGCCGCTTTACAAGTCAGAGCTATGGTATTGCCGCGGCCCGCGCCCCTGCCGCTCCGCTCGCACCAAGCGTCAGGGCGGTGAGGTGACGCTCACCCTCGCGGTGCAGGCGGGATTCGCCATCTACTAACGTTTGGTCGCCGGAGTCACGCAGGAAGGGCGCGCCACAGCGGGAGTCCCAAAATCAGACCTGGCAGAGCGCAGGTAGGACCGGGCGGAGACGAGTCGTGAGCTCCGCTATCAGTGCCAAGGTGCAATGCGAGTCCGCTTTAGTTCTGCAGCCGAAAATGTCAGTCCAAAGCTAGCTGACAGAGATCGGAGAAGAGAACGCGAGGCCGCTTCAGTGAGAAAGACAAGAGACGTGTAAGCAGCATGCCTTATACTTGTCGTCGCATCAGAGAATCCGTCGCAAGCGTTCGCGGCAGTAACCGCTTGAACTGGAGTAACCAATATGGAAGCACTTGGAATCAACCTGCCCGGACAACTGGGATGGCTGCTTGTCGCCGCGTATATTGCGCTCTTTGGTGGAGGGAGCGCTGTCATCGCCAGACGCAAGGGCCTGGATGCGTTCCTTGGATTCATACTGGGTGCAGTGCTCGGAATCATCGGTCTGGTGATAGTCCTGATCATTCCGGGGAAACAGGCGGACGGCTCTTGATTGGAGTTTAGACCGTGCGGGCTAGCACATATTAAATCCATAGTGGTGAAAGCACTTAACTATGGATCTGTCTTCACGGAATCGGGTCCTCAGATTTCCGTCACTTATGTGGGACACGCTGTTCGCACGGTTGATGAGAGCTGCTGACATCGCGTTCGTGTTTCGCTCTCTCTGGCTGAGAAGCGTTTCGCTTAGGGCCGAAATCGAGAGCCGGAGCAGAGACCACGATGAATAGTCATGCCCCGGTCAGCAGTGGACTGGATACAACGGAATACGGCAATTCCTTGTATTTGAGCACACGTTAAACTCGGGGCGGAATTTCCCCTTTAGCCGGGATCCTGAAGAACCGCTTCCGGTCGCGCCATCCTACCGAAGACAATCACCGGTTCGTGTTCAGGTCAAACGCGGCGGTTCTCCCATGGACTCACACTCGTTCTAACGACAGGGCGAGTCCTGGCGGAGTTGTTTGTGACGCCGACTTCTGTGAATGATGCCGCGTCGTGCCCGTCCAGGTCCTGGATTGCATGAGCGTCGTCAGCTGCCGTCGGGTCGGAATAACTGAGCGTCACGACATCGCCTTCAAGGATGTTGCGCTTTGGCAGCAGCACGAGCTGATTTGGGTCCGTGTGTGACAGGGCGACCTCCCCGATCTCTCCCTCGGTCTGATTCACGAGAAGCGTGAAAGCCGTGACGGGAGGAAGCATCTCAATGTCGGGATAAAGTTCCCTGTCAAAGGTCAGGCCGATCATATCCCCCGATGCGAGCACCTCTGAGCCGATAAGCGTTGGAGAGAATGCCACTGCGCGAGTAGAGCGGTTCGGGCGTTGCGACTGTTTTCCCTGTCTCGTGTCTGCGGCTATCAGCAATGCGGAAAGCAGGAGAGCCGGAGCGGCAACCAGCGCCAATTCGACGAGCTGCGCGGCTGTCGGGAAAGCATGGCGAATTCGCCTCGGCATTGCGAGTATCTCCTGTGCTGCAGGTATCAGTCCGGACTGCGGTCGATTGCGCAACCGGACCGGCCATCAGGTGTTCGCAACGTCGAAGGTTCAATCCGTCGAAAGACATTATTGACACAGGGCTTCGCTGAACAAAAGTATCGCACTGGTTCGCCATGCCCTATGATTCTGTACTGCTAGGTTAGTCCGACTGACCGCATCCCAAGACCTGCTGCAAGTGAATACTGCAAAAGGCAGTCCTGGCTCCGTAGTAACCTCTTTTCAGCACTTGTAAATGAGTAGAGACACACGGTTGCCGTGACTCTGAGCATTTACCTCCAGCGCTACCCAACCTGCCAGCCAGTTGTCAAGTTCGCGGCTTCAAGCAACCTGCCAGCACCTGAATACGCCCTGGACCCCGATTTATTTCGATGCCCGGCATGGCTGCACAATTTCTGCAAATACCTTGCTCTCTCTGCCGGTTGACCTGCGCCTCAGGAGAGAGCTGCACCTCACATAGCCCCATTTCAACCGCCAATGATTCTGGGTTGAACTTCTGAGAATCCTGAATCTGCAGTTTGCCATTAGCGTCATGGGGCTGACGTCAATTCACGTCCACTTCAGCAGGGGTGAAATATATCTGTATTTCAGGCGATACAGATGGCGCCTCGACGGAGAAAGATATCTAGGGTGGTTATTGTATGTATCCCTGATGTGTGATACATATCGTAAGGCTTATGATTCCCATCAATTGAGACCATGTGGTTGCCCTGGCTGCGGTAATTGACTACCGAAGCGGGGGATGCGGAGACTGACCAGACAATGAAAACATTCGCCCTGTCATTAGTCTGATGACGTACATTTATGCATATCCAACCTGGAGAATACGCCGAAAGCGTGCTCCGGGGTAGCAGCAAGGCGGTAGGGGAAGTCCCTGGAGATCGATAGAATATGAAGCGCATTCTTCGGCTGTCAGCAGCCATCGTCATCCCGGCAGTACTCCTCATCGCCCTAGTTATCGGTTCGGGCAACACGAGCGTCCATGCCCAGCAGGAAGGCACCCCCTCGCCCACTCCGGCCGCAACGCCCCAGTCCGGACCTCCGCGCAGCAACGATCAGGTTCCCCATGCAGGCGATGTTCACCCGCCGAAGTACGACAACCTGACCTCTCTGCTCAATGAGATTGTCGTGCAGTACGAAGAAGGCGCCCTCACGGCAAGGGCGGCCGCAAGCACAGCACCCATTCACGGTGAGGAGTCGGTCGAGGTAACGTTCCACATCGAAGAAGCCCATGTGCGGGATGTCTGGGACTACCTGCAGGAAAACAACGTTCCCGCCCGTGAGCCCCTGGAAGACGAGCACTTCATTGAGGCCGAGGTCCCGGTCTCACTTCTTGGCGATGCATCTCAGCAGCCCGGCGTGTTTAAGGTCAAGCCCATCACCCCGAACCAACCTGCCCAGGGCACCATAGGAGGACAGGGAGCGACCGCACATGGAGCGGACGCGTGGCACGATGAAGGGTACAAGGGGCAGGGTGTGAAGGTTGGCGTCATAGACCTCGGATTCACGGGATTCTCAGACCTGCAGGGTACCGAGTTGCCCTCGTCTGTTGAGGTGAAATGCGCCGAAGGGACCACGCTCTCGGACTGTACCGGCTCAAGCAAGCATGGTACCGGAGTAACGGAGATCCTGTACGACGTTGCCCCGGACGCCAGCTACTACATCTATCTTGCAACTACCAAGGGCGACTGGAAGAGAGCGGTGGACTGGATGGTCGAGCAGGGCGTGGACGTGATCAACGCGTCCATCTCCCGGGAGTGGGACGGTCCTGGAGACGGCACGTCCCCATATACGGACAGCCCGCTCAAGGCGGTGGACGCAGCCGTAACCGGGGGCAGTGTATTCGTGACCTCCGCCGGCAACGAGGGGCAGTCGACCTGGTACGGCAGCTTCACCGACGCCGATGACGACGGTGTGCTGGAGTTCTCCACAGATGACGAGTGCAACGGCGTGGAGCTCGTCGCGGACAAGACCTTCATCGCGCAGCTGCGCTGGAACGACCCATGGGCGTCCTCCAGAAAAGACCTCGACCTGTACCTGCGCCCCATCCGCAATGGCGTGCCGGGCCTCGAAGTCGCGCGCAGCTCGGACTGGCAGGACGGGGATGCAGGCGACGTTCCGCATGAGGCCGTGTACTACACACCTGGTGCAGACGGATCGTACTGCCTGAGCGTCGAACAGAAGACGCTCGGGGCGGGTTCAAGTTCCGTCCTTCCAAGCTGGGTGCAGTTGCAGTCTTACATCGGCCCGAGCCTTGAGCACAGCACGACGAGCCACGGCATCACCACACCCGCTGGCACCAGGAACGCCGGCGCGCTGGCCGTGGGCGCGGCGCACTGGAACGATACGGCTACCATCTATGCCCACAGCAGCCGCGGACCACTACCCGACGGCACAATAAAGCCTGACATAGTCGGAGCGCACTACGTCGAGACCTCGACTTATGGAAGCTCCTCCTCCGGAACAAGCTTCGCCTCGCCGCACGTCGCGGGCCTCGCCGCGCTCGTCAAGCAGGTCTATTCCTCAAGAAGTCCATCCGCCATTGCCACCTATCTGAGGGACAACGCGCTTGGACGTGACACCGTGCCCAACAACACCTGGGGATACGGCTTCGCACAGCTGCCGGCGCCCTCGACCGACGCAACGCTGAGCGCTCTGACTCTTAGCGGCATAGACTTCGGCACTTTTTCATCGCGGACGACCTCATACTCCGCCAGTGTGGGCAACGACGTTTCGGAGACGACGGTCACGCCCACCCTGACAGACTCGAACGCAAGCTACGTCATCAGGATAGGAGGCGCGGCTGACGCGGACGGAAGGGTTGCCCTGGCAGTAGGTGAGAACGTCATCACCATCGAGGTCACCGCCGATGACGGAGAGACTGCGGAGACATATACAGTAACCGTAACCCGTGCATCAGACCCCTGCGGCGGTCCCGTCAGTGCCGATACGACCATCGAGGGCAGCTGGGACGACACCTGTCTGTCCGAGAAGGCCGCTCCCGGCGCCGCCGGCGACAGGTTCGCGCGCTTCTACAACTTCACGCTCAGCGATGCCGCGGATGTGATCATTATGCTCACTTCCGACGAGGACACCTATCTTTACCTGCTGGACGGCCACGGCAAGGGCGGAACGACGCTGCACGAGAACGACGATATAGAGGCAGGCGGCGTGAATCTCAACTCGCGAATCTCCGTCAGCCTGCAGGCCGGCGACTACACGGTCGAGGCCACGACCTACAACGCCGAGATCGAAGGTGCCTTCACTCTCACAATCGAAGGGCTGGATGTGGAGCCTGAACCTGAACCGGACCCCGAGCCGGAAGCAGAGGCTTGCGAGAGTGCCGTCTCTGCCGATGGCACGCTAGAGGGGAACTGGGACGACACCTGCCTGTCCGAGAAGGATGCACTCGGAGGCACCGGCGACAGGTACGCGCGCTTCTACACGTTCACGCTGGCCGAGGCTGCGGATGTGACCACAACGCTCACGTCCGATGAGGATGCCTATCTCTACATTCTGGACGGTCATGGCAAGGACGGAACGACGCTGCACGAAAATGACGACATAGAGGCCGGCGTCAACCTGAACTCGCGAATTTCCGTCAGCCTGCAGGCTGGCAACTACACGATCGAGGCTACCACCTATAGCGCGGCAAAAAGCGGGGCCTTCACCCTGGAGATAGAGGGTCTGGGCGAAGCAACCACGACACAACCGGACCTTGAGGTGGGCGCGCCTTCGGTGGACGATGCGAACCCTTCCTCAGGGGCTACGTTCACGCTGTCCGCCACGGTGACAAACGCGGGCGACGGGGAGTCCGCCGCCACGACGCTCCGATACTACAGGTCGACGAATTCGACGATCAGCAGTGCAGACACCGAGGTGGGCACCGACGATGTAGAAGCCCTCGCGGCGGCCGCCACGAGCGACCAGTCGATCGAGCTTACCGCGCCCTCGACAGCCGGCACATACTACTACGGCGCCTGCGTGGACGCGGTGGCGGATGAGTCGGACACGACTGACAACTGCTCTACGGCCGTGACTGTACCGGTTCTGCAGTCGGACGAGGTAGAGCAGGGCACCCCGAACCTCGGGGTCGGAACGCCGTCTGTGGACGATTCCAGCCCGGAGACGGAGGCGACATTCACACTGTCCGCCACGGTCACCAACTCGGGTGACGGGGAATCGGAGGCGACTACGCTCCGCTACTACCAGTCCACGGATGACACGATAACGAGTGAAGACACGGAAGTCGGCACCGATTCGGTCGGCGCGCTCGCGGCATCCGGCACGAGCGACCAGTCGATAGACCTGAGCGCTCCGGCCGCGGCAGGCACATACTACTACGGCGCGTGCGTAGATGCGGTGACGGATGAGTCCGACACGACCGACAACTGCTCTTCGGCGGTGACGGTGGAGGTGGAAGAACCGACGACGGGGCCGGACCTTGAAGTTGAAACCCCGTCCGTGGACGACGCCAGTCCGGAGACAGGAGCGACCTTCACGCTGTCGGCCACGGTCACCAACGAGGGCGACGAAGAGTCTGCAGCTACTACCTTGCGCTACTATAAATCAGCGGACTCTGCGATCACGACCTCAGATACTGAAGTTGGCACCGATTCGGTCGGCGCGCTCGCGGTAGCGGGCACTACTGATCAGTCTATCAATCTTACTGCGCCCTCGACGGCAGGGACGTACTACTACGGTGCCTGTGTGGACTCTGTAATCGATGAATCGGACACGACGGACAACTGCTCGTCGCCTGTGACGGTCATAGTCGTGGAGACCCAGCAGCAACAGGGCAGCCCCGACCTCGAGGTGGGGACGCCGTCTGTGGACGACAGCACCCTACAGGCTGGTTCGAGATTCACCTTGTCAGCGACGGTTGCCAACGCGGGTGACGGGGAGTCCGCTTCCACGACGCTACGTTACTACCGCTCCACGGACTCGACGATCACCACATCGGACACACAGGTTGGCACGGATGCTGTCGGCGCGCTGGCTGCAACTGGAACAAGCGCGGAGTCCATCTCTCTCACCGCTCCTTCCACGGCAGGCGCGTATTACTATGGCGCGTGCGTGGACGCCGTAGCGGATGAGTCCGACACGACGAACAACTGCTCGGCGGATGTGAGGGTGGATGTGAGTGATACGACGACAACGCCACCGAGGACGACGCGACCGGACATTGAGGTGGGAACGCCATCGGTAAACGATGCAAGCCTCGAGACAAACGAGGCATTTACGCTGTCAGTCACTGTAAGTAACACGGGAGACGGAGTAGCGACGGCAACTACGCTACGTTACTACCGGTCCACCGATTCAACGATCACGACATCCGATATACAGATTGGAACGAACTCGGTCGGCGCCCTGGCAGTGGCAGGAACAAGCGACCAGTCGATCTCGCTGAACGCTCCGTCCATTGCGGGAACGTACTACTACGGCGCGTGCGCGGACGCCGTGACGGATGAGTCCGACTCGACCAATAACTGCTCCTCGTCCGTGACGGTCACGGTGCTGCAAGCGCAGGGTAGCCCGAGCCTCTCTGTGACCTCATCGTTGAGCAAGTCGGATCTGGAAACCGATGAGAGTTTCACACTCTCGTCGACGGTGGCCAACGTCGGTGACGCGGCATCTGATCCACTGACGCTCCGCTACTTCCGGGGCGCAACCAGAACGACCGCGCTGGCGTTTTACAACAAGGTGAGCTTTGATTCGGTGGGAGTACTCGCGGCAGGGGATAGCAGCGACCATTCGAGAACGCTCACAGCGCCTTCTTCGGGGGGCACCTTCTATTACATGGCCTGCGTGGTCAGGTCGGGCGCATCCGACAGTAGTGCAATCTCCTGCTCCTCCCCGATGCAGGTCGCCGTTCTTGAAAACGAGGACACAGCGACGGGCAACCCGGACCTGTCGTTCTGGAATACATTCGTCTTCCTCACGGATTATTCCGGCAGGACCTCCTCCCTTAGCGTAAATCCAAGTACGGACTTCTGGCTTTATCCTATCGTTCGGAATTACGGGGACCTGACCTCGCCCTCCACGACGCTGCGCTACTATCGCTCGACAGACTCAACGATTACGACGTCGGACACCCAGGTGGCAACATACACTGTCGAAGTGCTCGCGGCCGGCGGAACCGATAGATTCTCAGCCAAGAAACTGACTGCGCCCTCGACAGAGGGCACTTACTACTACGGTGGGTGCGTGGACTCGGTGAGGCGCGAGACCAACACTACGAACAACTGCTCTCCGGCGATGACTCTCGAGGTAGTGGACCCGAACGACAGCTCGGATCCGGACCTGGAAGTGGGAACGTTCTCCGTGAGCGACACGAGAACCTGGCCCGGAGAGACCTTAACGCTGTCGGCTACGGTCACCAATAAGGGTGACATGCCCTCTGAGGCGGCGACGCTGCGCTACTACCGCTCGACGAACAGGGACATTACGTCATCGGATACCGAGGTGGGCACCGACTCCATCAGCGCACTCGCGGCGGACGGCGCCAGCGACCAGTCTATCGACCTGATCTCGCAGCGGTCCTTAGGAGTCTCATATTACTACGGCGCCTGTGTGGACGTGGTGACGGATGAGACCAGCACGGTGAACAACTGCTCGCGAGGGGTGGAAGTTCGGGTGCAGAGCGCGTTCAGCACATTCCCATATTTTCCTTCGGTTAACGACGCCAGCCTGGGCGCTGGGGAAGCTTTCACCTTGTCGGTGTGGCTGTCCAGACAGGGAAGCGCCGGGTCTACGTCCCATAGGCCCACCCTGCGCTACTACCGCTCGACGGACTGGATTATCAACACGTCGGACACGCAGGTGGGAAGCGAGATTGTCCGCATGCCGGTGACCGGGTCTTCGTACCAGCATTCGTACCATCTATCCGCCCCGTCAACGGCGGGGACTTACTACTATGGTGTGTGCTTCGACCCTATACCGCCTGATACGAGGGCGAACAACTGCTCGCCGGGTGGGGTGGCGGTTACGGTGGAGGGGTCGGACAGTGCGCGGCCCGACTTCACGGTGTCCTTGACGACCAGCGATTCGGAGGTGACGCGTGGAACGCGATACACTCTGACGGCTACGGTAACCAACTCGGGCGACGGCCAGTTCAGGAATAATGTTAGGAAGAGTCTCAGATTCCACGCGTCCTGGGACACACTCCAGTCGTATCTCTTCGGCATCGTGCAACTGAACCTGCTCGCCCCTGGCGAATCGGCTTCCATATCCAGTCAGAGGAGTGCGCGGCATCCGTATGAGGAGTATTACTACAGCGTGTGCCTGGATCTAGCTTCGGGCGAGTCGGACTGGACGAACAACTGCTCCTCAAGGGTAGCCGTGACGACCGTGGAGGAGCTGTCTACTGCACGGCCAGACCTGACAGTGTCGGCATCTGTGAGCGATACCGTGGTGCAGCCCAGCAGTAGCCTCACGTTGTCCGCGACGGTAACGAACTCGGGCGGAGCGGCATCGTCGGCTACGACACTGCGCTACTACCGCTCGTCTGACTCGACCATCTCCTCATCGGACACGCAGGTTGGGACGGATGCCGTGGGTGCGCTCGCCATTGACGGTACAAGCGACCAGACTATCGATCTGAAGGTGCCATCTTCAACCGGCACGTACTACTACGGGGCATGCGTGGACAGGGTAACTGACGAATCGGATACGTCGAATGACTGCTCGGATGCGGTGAAGGTGACCCTGAAGTATCCGCCGGACCTGGATGTTCTGGGCGGGAGTGGATACCAGATTCCCCTTGTCCCCGGCGGGTCGTTCTACCTGACGACACGGCTTGAAAACGAGGGTAAGGGTCCGTCTGCCGCGACTACGCTGCGATACTACCGGTCCGACGATACCACGATCACGACATCAGACACGGAGGTGGGTACCAAGGAAGTAGAGGCGCTCGCGGCGGGCGCGATAGTCCACAAGCGAATCGACCTGACCGCGCCGTCCACTCCCGGCACGTATTACTATGGCTCGTGCGTGGATGCGGTGCCGGATGAGTCGGACAAGACCAACAACTGCACGCGCGCTACTACCCTAGTGGTGCCGGTGCCCGCTCCGGACCTGACAGTGCTGGGCTCGCTGAGCAAGGTCCATAGCATACTTGCTCCGGGAATTGCCGTCACGCTAACGGCGCTCGTGCTGAACGCGGGCGCCGAGGATGCCGAGGCATCCACGCTGCGCTACTACCGCTCGGACGAAGACCAGACGATATCGAGCGCGGACACGCTGCTGGACACCGATGAGATCGCCGCGCTCGATAGCGGAGACAGTAGTGAGTATTCGATAGACATCACCGCGCCGCTGGCGCCCGGAAGCTACCACTTCGGCGCGTGCGTGGACACGGTGACCGATGAACTGGTCACCGATAACAACTGTTCGTTCGGCAGGTGGATGGGTGTTACGACTCCCGACCTTGTGGTCGGAACGCCGACATTGGACGACGCCAGCCCTGATACCGGCGAAAAGTTCACGCTTTCGGCAACTGTAACCAACACCGGTGGAAGAGATGCTGCCGCGACGACTCTGCGCTACTACAGGTCCACGGATGCGACAATCACGAGTGACGACACAGAGGTGGGCACCGACGACGTCAGCGCGCTTGAAAACCGGGAAGACAGCGACCAGTCGATTGAACTGACCGCGCCGGCTACGGCGGGAACGTACTACTACGGGGCGTGCGTTGACACGGTGACGTACGAGTACGACACGGAGGACAACTGCTCAGCGTCGGTGAAGGTCGTCGCTACAGCCCCCAACCTGCAGGTGGGTACGCCCACAGTGGACGATGCCAGTCCGGACGCGGGGGCGACATTCACGCTGTCCGCCACGGTGACCAATGCGGGCGACAGGGCGGCAGTCGCGACGACGCTTCGGTACTACCAGTCCACGGATGCAACGATCACGAGCGCGGACACGGAGTTAGGCACAGATGATATCAGCGCGCTTGCCGCAGCGGGCACCAGCGACCAGTCTATCGACCTGACCGCGCCATCGGAGACCGGAACGTACTACTATGGGGCCTGCGTTGATGCGGTAACCGATGAGTCTGATGCGACGGACAACTGCTCAGGATCCGTAAGCATCACTGTTGAATAACTGTCCGCCCCCTTCTCAGTCCATATGGCTCTTCGAAGATGCCCCGGAATTGAAGCACGGCAATCTCCAACTAAGACGCTGGGCGGCGCATCAGCGGGCACTATGCCGATGCGATTTCGCGCTGCAACAAAATACCGCAAAAGCTTGCATCAATGGGGCTGCCCGAGCCCGATGAATGTGGGCTATTTGCCTCGAACACTCACAGTCCTGTGGGGTAGTCTCGCACACCAAGCTCTGTATCCTGCAAATCTAGCTAATTGCCTTCAGGGAAGGGGTCATGCTCGCTCACCAGTTTCTGCGACTCCCGAATTGACATTCCAAGCTTGCTCTTGTCACCCCACAGGCTTTTCACATATTCAATGACTTCGACGGTCTCCTCGTGTGTGAGTCGCTCTCCAAATGCAGGCATGCCGCTCTTGAAGCCCGGATAATTGGGGTCTTCGAGCGTCTTTCCACCCTGACTGATGATCCGATAGAGGAGGCCGTCGCCGTGGTGCCAGGTATGGCCGTCCCCATTTAGAGGCGGTGGTGGCAGGGTACCGTCCGACCTCTTAATGTGCCAGTCAGGTTGCCCTTCTCCACTTACACCGTGGCATGCGGCGCAGTTGGTGGCGAAAATCTCCTGTCCAGAAGATGAGGACGCGCAGGCGGCGAGGAAGATGGAGGCGAGAGCCAAAGACACGAGGGTAGCTGTGACGAAATTAGGTGCACTGCTGTACCTATGCAAGTCTACCCTCCGGAGACCCGGGCCGTGTTATAGGCCTTGAGCATTCCTCTCGCTGATGCCCTAACTTAATCAACTTACCAGACCGGGCGCCGACTTGCGGATTAACACATCGTCGCATAGGCGTCGCCCTCGAATATGTCTTCGGCTCGTTGAACCTCTCTCACATAGCAGATTATTGTCTCTACTTCGTTCTTCGACACGCCTGAAACAGGTGGCATGTCGCCGAATGACCAGTGATGTGACGGCACGCCGTTGAGGACAGCGCTTCGAATGCTGGCGTCCGAGTGATGCCCGGGCTCATAGAGTCTGTGCACCAGCGGAGGCCCCTGGTTCGTCCCGGTGGCGTTCTGCCCATGACAGCGCAAGCAGTTGCTGTTGAAAAGCTCTTCTCCCACCCTGGCGGTTGCTGACAGCGAGCCACCCTGCGCAGGGCGCACTTGCTCATCGCCCGACGAAGAGGGATTATACTGCAGTTGAATATCATCGCCGCATGCCGAGACCATCAGCAGGATCAGGGCAAGTCCGAGAATCGGGGCAACTTTCAGCCTCACTGGGTTTTCACCTTCAGCCATTTTAGCGCATCTCCCGTTAGTGATCGTGCTCAAGAGCATTCTGAGTCGCCAGGTCGCGGAGGCACTCGATCGAGGCGAACCCATCGGCTGCGGAGTTTGGCTCGTCATCTGATACGACCGCCGTATAAACTGAAACCTGTCGGGGAGACGTCCCCTACATCTCGATTTTCCTTTTGCCCGATAAGAATAGCACCGTATCCTTTTGAAGGGCCCGGTTGCAGCAACTTCCTCAGAAGTAGTGTATGAGGGTGTTCACCAATTGTATAGCGCACAAGGAAGTCTCATTCCAGAATGTCCTAACTGCTGTGCAACTGCGATGATATACACAGGTCATCCGGGTCGGGTCTGACTCTCAATGCAACTGGCCCAGATGCCTTGATTCTGATCACATCAAAGCTGGCAGCGCAGCGTAGGTGAAGGCAAGGAGACATCGACTTGATACTCTAGGAAATCCGGAAAAGCCGTGCCGCGGCTGTATCAGCCACGATCACCCATCTTCTGGCATGGGCTGCATTCTTGTGGTTGGCGCTTTGGCCTTATTCTTACCAGGGAATCTCGGCTGCTGCGGTCAGCGTCGATGGTGGAGGTGCAACTACGACGGAGGTGGCAAGATACTCGGCCTCTCTGACTGAGGTCAACGGATATTGGGTCCTGTTCCCGTTGTCTGCCCCCGTGCTAGTAACAGGGTTGGCTCTGCTGTCACTGTTAATCTGGAAGGGCAATGGCGGGCGGGCCGGCAATACTGTAATACTGGGAGGCTTGGCGGTAGTTCTTCTAATCTTCAGCGTCTTGGGGCTTCTATCCATCGGTCTGTTCTATTTGCCAGCGGCCCTAGCATCAATAGTGACTGCGATTATTTTCGGCTTCAAACCCGGGTTGCCCAGACCGAGTGATGCGTGAGCCCGAGCGTACTTCGCGTCTGTGAGGCAAGCCGAAGCGGCTTCACAGACAATAAGTCTTTACATCTCTGCGGAACCGGCCAAATTGGCGCCCGACCACGGATAAGACTATGTTTGGCACTCCCAGTCCCCATGCAATAAGATACCTACATTCATTGCAACATATAAATACTTGCCGTATTATTTATCGCGGTTCGGACTGCGATAATGCAAGTAGGCCATCTTGTCTCGTGCCTGACCCGTTTTTGGACTGGCGGATATGCCTTCAAAGTGATCTGTCGGCTCGTGTTCAAGATGGCCCCACTATACCGGAGGCCTAGATGAGCTGTGACCTTATAAGAGCCTGGCAATCAAGCCTCATCGCAGTCTTGTCCGCTCATCCGGCCGATGCACCGCCTTCCAGGAGGTAGAAATGACGGGAATCGTCGGGCACGAAGGTAGCAGACTTGATGTTCAAGTGATAATCGGAGTAGACACTCACCAAGACCAGCATGTGGCGGTCGCGATAGACCGCCAAGGCATCCGCCTCGGAGAGCGTCACCTGCCAGCAACTACGCACGGTTATGCAGAGCTGGAATGGTGGGCCCGCAGTCTGGGACAGATCCGCGCGTTCGGGATCGAAGGCACAGGCTCCTACGGTGCCGGAGTCGCACGCTTCATGACCAGTCGGAACTACACGGTCATCGAGGTCAATAGACCTGACCGATCGGTCCGCTACCGCAAGGGGAAGAGCGATCCCACAGATGCAGAGATGGCAGCACGCTCTGTGCTTGCTGGCGTAGCCGACGCCACTCCGAAGTCAGGTGAGGGCGAAGTCGAGATGATCCGTATGCTCAAGAGTACCAAGGACTCGGCTGTAAAGGCTCGTACCCAAGCCGTCAATCAGATAAAGGCACTGGTTGTAACAGCTCCGTCTGAGCTTCGAGAAACACTCGATGGTCTCACTACCGCCGCCCTCATCACACGGTGCAAGAGCTTCCGTCCTGGTCGTCTGGACGACCCCAGAGCGGCGGCCAAGTACGCTCTCCGATCGCTTGCCTGTCGTTACAGTCAACTCAGCAAGGAGATCCAGGACCTGAGGGAGGAGCTAGGACGACTCATCCGGACCGCAGCGCCGGCGCTGGTTAGCGCCTTTGGTGTAGGACCCGACTCGGCTGCGGCCTTACTTGTCGCCGCCGGCAGCAATGCTGATCGCCTTCGCTCCGAGGCTTCCTTCGCATCGCTGTGCGGAGTCAATCCGATACCGGCATCGTCCGGCAAGACCAACCGGCATCGACTCAACCGTGGTGGCGACCGTCAGGCCAATGCGGCGTTATATCGAGTCGTTGTGGTCAGGTTGCGTTACGATCCGCGGACCCAGGAGTACATGCGACGACGAACTGCGGAAGGAATGACCAAAACTGAGGTCATCCGATGCCTGAAGCGATATGTTGTTCGGGAAGTCTACTCGGCCATCTAGAGGCCCAATCGGTTACTCGATCAAGTCGCTTGAGATCTATAAGAGCATCACTTTTTAGAACAGATTCCGGGAATCACTGGACACATTCCAGATGGGGAGGAAATGAGTTATATGGCAAACGTGATACACAGGGCAGAGCTAAGCAAGATCGTCGCAGACCGAATGGGCGTTAGCCAGGCCGCTGCCGCGGATGCCACCGCTGCGGTCCTCGATAGCATTGAGCAGGCGCTTTCCGAGAACGACCGTGTGACATTGACCGGTTTCGGCACATTCTCCGTCAAAGAGAGGGCTGCCCGTCAGATGCGAGCGATAGCCGGTGAAAATGCCGGCCAGATGATCGATGTGCCGGCTCGAAAGTACGTTGCGTTCAAAGCCGGGAACACGCTTGAACAGACTGTACGCGACGGTCATCAATAGCCAGCTTGAGCTGCTGCCCCAGAAGTATACCTCTGTTATTGCCTCCCTATTCCGCGAGTCGCAGCCAAACCGTAGCGCCGCAAGGTATACGACAATTTATCGCATCAAAAGGGCCTTCCACGCCCGACAAAGGCCGTATAACCGAATTCATACGGCGTCTATTAAGCGTGATGATAACGCATTTAGAGTACTCGTAAAATCGGCCGTAAACGGAGCCTCAATGTCAAAGTGTGCACAATCATCTGAGTCTCGTTGAACCGCGGCATGCCGTCGACGTACTGCTCGTCACCGTCAATTGAGCCGTCTACTTCGTCGCGACGTCGCTCTTCAACCGCCCGGGATTCGGACAGCCTTCCAATTGGAGTCGAGGTCCTCGGCGAATGTTTCTCTCATTCGGCCCGCCTCGCGTCCCGATGCGGCGGTCTCTCGGCCTCGGTTATCACCCTCGCCAGTTGATGTTCGCCACGCAGGGTTGCCCATTCCACAGGTGTCCCGCCATACTCGTCCCTGGCGTTCGGATCGGCCCCGCCGGCGATCAGCATTCTGACGATTTCGGGGTCTCCGGACCATGTCGCGAGGTGCAGCGGAGTTCCACCATACAGATGTGTCGAGCTCAGATTGGGATCGGCGCCCCCCTAGAGCAACGCCCTGACGGTATCGACGTGGCCCCGCTCGGCAGCCTTGTGCAGAGCAGTCCCGCCGTGCCTGCGAATCGAGTATGAGTCTGGATCTGCCCCGGCCGTGGATATGAGCGCCTGCACGGTCTCGGCACGGCCCAGCCAGGCGGCCTCGTGAAGCTGTGTGGTGACGGACTCTCTACTTATGCGACGGTTGTTCCCTCTGTAGTTGTCTCCTGGAGGATGTGGTGAGTCTCCTGTTTCCGTCAGTGCACACTCATAGACCATCGCCTCGAGCAGGAATCCACCGAGCTGAATGGCCCTAACGGCCTGCTCGCGCTCAGGAGTCGGGTAGTCGAGCAGGAACTCATCCACGTTCCCGCCTTCGGCAAGGTATCCGAACAGTAAGTGCATGGGGACCCGTGTGCCTCTGAATACGGGTATGCCACTTACCTTTCCTCTGTCGCTGTGAGCGGGAATGTCAGACTTGACGTATTCCCTGATTCCCTCCAGTGCCCGTTCGGCATTCACCTGTGGATGGTCCTCTAGGAAAGCGTACAGATTGTACATCTGGGCCAGGTAGTCGAGCAGGTACTGGACCGGTACATCCGTGCCGCTGAACACGGGCGAGCCCTCCGGCACTTCTGTGAGCCGGACCAGACGATCTGCACGGGCTCGTCGAGAAGCCTCTTTGTCTCTCTGTCTTCCTGAATCCATATTTGTCAGCCTGCTTTGTCGTAGTTTCTGTTCAACCGATTTGCCGTATCGTTCTGGCACGGAGTCCGGGTGCCGGCTCAATCTGGGAGTTCCTCCAGAAACTCCTTCATGACCTTCCGCGCCGCGTCCTTTCGTCCATCAGGGTTGATGCGGTTTGAGTCCTCTTTGCGTTGGGCGGACAGCATCGAACGGCAGAGCATATCCAGCGCTTCCTGCGCCGTGCGGTAACCGAAAATACCTATGATCCCATCATCATCCACTCGAGACTTCCTTGTGGCATAGGTGTACGCTTCGGCAACGTCCCACTCCTTGTTTATTGCGAAGTAACCGGTCTGGTCTCGGTGGGTCACTTCGACCAGGGAATCCGAGATCGGCTCCAGGATGAACTCTCCGTCTCCGTTGTTGTAATGTCTCCTCTTCAACTGACACCTCCGGTGCCATGATATTTCAGCGGTAATATCCAGCATAGCAAATACCGCAGGGGGTATACTGACAGGGAAGAAAGATGATCGCCTCAGTGACTAATGCAATCGTCCTTGGGGTTCCTGTTGCCTCATCGCAGTTACCGAGAGGTTTCAAATATTAATTGTCGCTCGCCAAGGGAGGCTTTGACTATCGTGGAGACCATCTGGTATGTCCTGAGGGCAAGATACTGCGTAAGGGTTCCTACCACAAAAGAGATCGTCGCTATATATATGTAGCTCGACAGAAGCGGGTCGATTCCGGCAGGGGGCAGAATCGTACGCTAAGGCCGCTATCTACGTTTTGGCCACCGGTATTCGCCGGTGAGCAGGATGTGGGCCCACCCAAGGGGTGAGATGTGAGCCAGAAGCTCGGGCTCGACGGTCAGGCCGGCGTGTTTCCGATGTCCGGCCGCTTCGCCGAGATGGGCGGTATTCCAGTAAATGACGATGGCGGCGAGCAGGTTGAGCCCGGCCAAGCGGTAGTGCTGTCCTTCGCTGGAGCGGTCGCGGATTTCGCCCTGGCGCCCAGCGCCAGGCCCTCGCCGCCGTGCGTCAGGGCGACACTCTGGTCGTGCCCAAACTCGACCGCCTCGCCAGGTCCGTTCCGGATGCCCGCGCCATCGCCGATCAGCTTCAGGAACGCGGCGTGAAACTGGCCCTAGGACGGGCGCTCTACGACCCGGACGATCCCTCGGGCAAGATGTTCTTCAACATCCTCGCAACCTTCGCCGAGTTCGAGGCCGATCTCATCCGCATGCGCACCCGCGAGGGCATGGCCATCGCCCGCGCCAAAGGAAAATTGCGCGGCAAGCAGCCCAAACTGTCCGACCGCCAGCAGCGGGAACTCTGCCGCATGCACGCCACCGGTGAGTATTCCATCAGCGATCTCGCCGAGATCTTCTCCGTCTAAAGACCAACCGTCTATCGCACACTCAACCGATGCCATTCCCCTAAGCGTACGATTCTGCCCCCTATCGGAATCGACCCGACAAGATGCAGTGTGCTGTCCCGACGTTTCATTCGCCTCGTTACAACGGTCCTCAATCTCACCTCACTGAACACCGACTCCAGCACGCGCACTCGGACCGCGTAGGCGCAATTGACATCCCCTTCAGCCTGCGTTTCGCCTACGAATGAAGTGCCATCGGCAAATAGGCCTTCACGTTGGGCGTCCGGTGATTCCAGCAGCGCTGGTGATCTGCCGTAGGGAATACACTATTGAGCGCAGCCCACAGCCCTAATGTGCCGTCCGCACCGGAAGCGGCGGCGTCTCCATCCTACGATCTCTCAAGCCCCTCAGCATCCAGCCCAACTCTCCGTGCTCTCGCCATAACCGAGCTCCAACCCCTGCACTTACTACGCGGCCTTGACCGTGTCGCAGATCTGATGCTAGACTCGGGCGCAGTCAAGTGGGTAGTGGTTGATGTTGGAGGCTGGCGAGGCCTCCGCGCCCAAGGATTTTGACGTACTCTATGCAGACACCCTCTAGCAGCCCCAGACCGGGGCATTGTCACCCAATCTCGGTGCATCATCGTGGCCGCGAGAGATATAACTATCCCTGCGAGCCTTAGCTCCCCCGTCCCATCACTGGGGTTTTCCACCCTCTCCCCTAGGTCCTCTAGAATGGGCCTCACCGCCGGACCAACCTGCGTATTCACCAAATACCAGTTGCTTTTATGATGCTTTGGCTTGTTGGCGGCCTTGCGGCCAAGCTACGTACGGTCAATTCAGAATTATCCTACACGCCCAGGGGATTCGTAACGCCAGAAATGCTGTGCGTCTGTCCCGTGGAAGACCCCGAATCACCAACGGCAACCGACTCGTTGAACATATCGGGGGAGCAACACATGGTTAGCAGATTTTCTGAACAAGAGACCGAAGAATATTACGACTCGCAAGATAGCACATACCAGTTGGTATGGGACGAAGATGGAAGCGTCCACTGGGGCCTTTTCGACGAAAGGGGCGACATAGACTTCCTCGAAGCGTGCGACAGGCTGAACCGGACGATGACCGAAAAAGCGTGCATTGGCCAGGACTCATCGGTCCTGGACTTGGGCTGCGGCAATGGAACCATCGCCATCTGGCTGGCTAACGAGACCGGCGGAAGGGTGATGGGCATTGACCTCAGCGGAGTCCGCGTCGCCAACGCACTGGAGAAACGGGCTGAGCTATGCCCCGAACTCAGGGACAAGGTAGCCTTCGAGAAGGCCTCTGCCACTGATCTTCCTTTCCCAGACGGCTCATTCACTCACGTATGGAGCCAGGCCGTGATATATCACGTGCCGGATAAGCGCAAGATCCTAAGCGAGGTCCACCGGGTTCTGGAGGACGGCGGCATTTTCGTGTTCGACGACTTATTCAGGCCTAAGCGGGACATCACACGCAGAGCCCAGACCTACGTTTACGACAGGCTGCTGTTCGATACCGAGTTCACCTTCGGGTCGTACAAGCAGGCCCTGAAGGACCAGGGCTTCGACGTGTTGGAGGCCTTGAACGTTTCCCAACACCTGAAACAGAGCTATCTCTGCTTGTCCGAGCGCACACCGAAGGATGAAACTTTGGATAACGCCGAACACTACGAGTGGCTGACCACCGCCTACATCGAGACTGCAGCCGCCGTCGACAGAGACGAAGTGGGCTGGGGTCTCTTCATCTGCAGGAAGTAACATGCAAGACAGTCATAACAGGGTTCAATGGGTGTACTCCTCATCCACCAACCAGGAGTTGGAGGAGCGCTACGACCAGTGGGCAACGCAGTACGATAAAGACTTGGATGAGGAGTTTGCCTGGAACGCTCCGCAAACGGCGACCGAACTGTTCGCCAGGCATGTCCCCGCCGGGATGAAGATACTTGATGCGGGAGCTGGGACCGGACTGGTGGGCGAATGTCTGGCGCAGCTAGGGTACAGAGATCTCCATGCCATCGACCTCTCCCTGGGCATGTTGGAGGAAGCCCGTCGGAAGGACCTTTACAAAGACCTGCGCCAGATGACGCTCGGGGAAGAGTTGGGATATGACACCGGCTCCTTCGATGCCATAATCAGCGTGGGCGTGTTCACTACAGGCCATGCCCCGGCCCACGCTTTCGACGAGCTGGTTCGCATCATTAAACCGGGTGGGTTCATAGTGTTCAGTCTGCGAGTGGACCTGTATGAAGAGGGCGGGTTCAAGGAATATCAGGCGGGCTTGGAACAAGCCGGCAAGTGGAGGCTTGCTGAACTGTCCGAACCCTTCTATCCCCTGCCCAAGGGAGAGCCCGATGTAGTTCACCGAATCTGGGCCTACCAGGTCACCGCGTGACGGCCAAGCGCCCCCTGTGCAGTCGTGGCCGCGCCTGTTGCCTCAACGGAATAGGGGTTACCGTAATTGTCGTCCCAGTTCTACACAACTGAGTTATAGCTGTTGATAGTCTCCGCTTTTAGTGGAGCTCAGGTCTATCCCCGCGAGTGCGGGGCAGCCCCCTGCTAGATGAACCCGGACTATCCCGCATAGTTCGGGTTTATTGTACTCCCAGGTCCTCAAACCGGAACCCCATTCTCGGCGATACGCCTTCGTGCTCACTTCTCCATTCGAGTTCCCTAAAACCAAGTCCGATATCGTCTATGTCAGCTCTTCCCAAATTCTGTTGAGCCAGCGGGTATGCTAGAAGGTCGGCAATTTGGATTCCGACTGTTGCCTTCGAACTCACGAAGAACGGAGTCTCAACGATGTGTTCTAATGTACGCCCAATAGGGTTGCCATAGAGGAAGTTCCCAAAGCTCGTGCTTTCTGAGTATCTGTACCTTCATCCTGCGAGTCCAGGGCAATGATGGCCATCTCGCCCGCACCGCGCTCGACCATCATTGCATTCACCCCTTCATTGATGCGACTGTAGACACGATACACTATCGGCTCAGTAAGCCCTTCAGTTACGAGGGTGTCGGCATTTCTTAAGACTGCTGCGAAGGCCTTCACATTGGTAGCTTTATAGAG
This sequence comes from Dehalococcoidia bacterium, assembly GCA_963665605.1. GTDB lineage: Bacteria > Chloroflexota > Dehalococcoidia > Lucifugimonadales > JADFKI01 > Bin90. The sequence goes on from OY762409.1 coordinate 89,345, forward strand.
AGTCACTACCTCCTTGCAAAATGCTGCTTTCCAGGGTGTCCTCACGGCGCGTCTGCTAAGAAGGCGACGCCCCTTGATTTCATAATCGTCGGCCTCATCAAACGGCAAAAATCTCCGTTTGAGCTGAAGACTGTTGCGGAAGAAGTCTTTACTGTCCTTAGGATCAATCGCAATCGCCGCCCATACCGTGAACCCACTAGGGTCCTTTGGGCGTGGCCATTCGGATTCATCAACAAACACCAACACGGAAGACGCTCTAATGGATTATTCTGATTAACTCCAATCACTAAGTTTAACTTAAGTGAACTGGAAGCAGTATCTGTTATGCTGAGACAACAGCATCAATGCATGGCAGGGTGTTGCGAGGGCGGTGTCATTGCTGTATCATCACCCCCTTTTTCTTTCGCCGAGATCTTCACAGCATATGAATGCATTGAGGGGCATAATCGCAGGATTGACATTACTTGCGGCATCGCTGCTACACTTCCCATCGGGTCCGGCACAAGCTCCACGTATATGAGAGTCGTCTGAATCGACAAGTGCCCCTGCTAGCGTGACAAGGAGATGATTGGCTTGCGTGCGGCGGCACAACGGAAACTAACAAGATGCGCAGGATGGATAGGGTAATCGAAGGGCGAAGGGCGAAGGGCTATGATGCTATACTATTTGCACAATGATTTCCGAGAAATACTTGCTTAGCCCTTGGTCGCTGGGAAAGGCGTTCTTCTTGCCTTTCATAATCGTCATCGGCTTTTCGACGCTGCTCATTTTGGCGATGTACTCGCTTGTGGGGCTGGACCCGTCCGCCGCAATAGGAGGCTTTATCGGCACTTCTCTTGTTGAAGTATCGCCTCTTGTCGAAGTCCTCCTGGGCTTGTGGCTGACTTACTTCGTAGTTCTGTACGCGCCGATTGCCTACACCACGACAGACTCCCTGCTGCTTGCTATGGGGGGCGCGGCGCGCACTGCTGTAGTCGCGCTCATACGCCGATTCTTCACTCTTTGCCAATCTCCTTACTACTTATTGGCTCCCGCGCTTTCGGAAGGATCGCGCTCTTCATTCCGATCCGATTCCTTTGAGCGCTTATCTTCGCCGTGGCTCCCGGGAGTCCATCCTCATTTGGCATAGACGCCCTCCCACGCCTGTAATCGCCTAAACCCGCAGGGTTCTTCACGGACGCCATATGAAATGCGCCCTTGCGCGCCCATTTCATCCCGTCCGCTTGAGACAGGCAGCGCGCGGCGATCAGCATAATGCACGCCGTGCCGATTTGTGGTGCATTTCACTAGCCAAACACGAAGCCGCACAGGAGCTTGCCCAGTGACGGGCAAGCTTCACAGGGCACATTCGGCCCCTTTATGGCCCTATACGTGAAGGTACGTGTTTGGCGATTCGCACCTGTACCACAGGGGGCACCATCATGCGCTCACGCTCTCTTGGCGCCGCAGTATCTCTCGCGGCGCCCACCGGGGCAACCGTCACCTGCTTGCGCTCTCCCCCTTTGCGATTGCGCCTATTCCCTCGTTCAAAATCGATCGCGCAATGCGACGCTCAATTTGACTGAAAGACTTGACCTCACAGCGTCAAGCGAAAGGATTGATAATGAAAACTGTATGGCTGACAGTTACAGCCGCCGTTTTTGCGATGGCGCTGCTGTTCGCGGCACTGGCGAACGGCGACTACGCCGCCGCCCAGACCGCCGACACCCCCACTTCCGTTCCCACCTCCACGCCTGACGAGGATTCCGGCGTCCAGGACCTCCCGTCCATCGAGGGCAAGGTCAACCCGCCGCAATACCCAAATATGGACTCGAACCTCATCCGCATCGTCGAGGAGACGCAGACCGGCCAGTTCACCGCGCAAGCCGCAGCCGCCAGCGCGCCCATCCACCGCGAGCAGTCAGTGGCCGTAACGCTCTACATCACTGAAGGCTACGCAAACGCCATAGCCGCCTACCTCGAAATCAACGGCGGCGACCCGCGCAACATCGGCGTGGACTATATCGAGGCGTACATCCCCGTGTCGCTGCTGTCCGCCGCATCAGAATTGGAAGGCGTGCTCAGCATTCGCACCATCATCCCGCCGCAGCCCGCGCAGGGCGCGGTCGTCAGCGAAGGCGCGGCAGCCCACGGCGCGCCCGCATGGCACGACGCCGGAATCAAAGGCAGCGGCGTCAAGATCGGCGTCATAGACAGCGGGTTTCGAGGCTTCCAAAGCCTCATGGGAACTGAACTACCCGCATCAGTAATGGCGAGATGCTACACCGACATCGGCGTGTTCACCTCAAGCCTCTCCGACTGCGACCACGTAGACGCCAGCGTACACGGCACGGCAGTAACTGAATCTTTGTTCGACATCGCGCCGGAAGCCACCTACTACATAGCCAATACCAGTTCGCCAGGGGACCTTATAGCCACAGTCGAATGGATGGTGTCGCAGGATGTAGTTGTCATCAACCAATCGCTATCATGGATATGGCAGGGCCCCGGTGATGGCACATCTCCATTCAGCAATGCCGTCTTTGTCGGCGTGGATGCCGCCATAGCAGGTGGTATCACATGGGTCAACTCCGCTGGCAACGGCAGTCAGCGGAGTTGGTTCGGTCCGTTCGCGGACACCGACGGCGACGGCAACCACAACTATGGCGTGAATGTTGGCTGCAACACCATAGACCTAAAAGCAGGTGAAAGAGTTACGCTCGTGCTTCGCTGGGATGACAACTGGCTGGGCGCAAGCCGGGACCTGGACCTGTACCTCATCCCGCCTGACGCGAGCGGAAGGTACTTATTCGGAAATGCCGTCTCTAGTGAGGATGAGCAGTCAGGCAGATTTGGAGATTATCCACGTGAAATTATCTCTACTCGCGTAACAAATGACATGACAGCCTGCATTGTTGTCAGCCAGTTCAGGGGCGCGCCGCCTGCTTGGATGCAACTGAAGTCTTTCAGAGGTCAAAGTTTAGAATTCCACACACTGAGCGGCGGCATCGGCAACCCTGCGGAAAGCGCAAACCCCGGCCTTCTCGCAGTAGGCGCGTCTCCGTGGAGCAATACCAGCTCTATCGAACCGTACAGCGACCAAGGACCTGCCCCAGACGGTAGAACGAAACCCGACATCGTGGGCGCGGATTTTGGCCAGACGGTGTCGTATCGCTCCATAGACAACCCCAACGGATACTTCGCGGGAACAAGCCAGGCATCCCCTCATGTCGCAGGGCTATCGGCACTGGTCAAGCAGCGTTTCCCTGAAAAGGGCCCGGAGCAAGTCGCGCAATATCTGAAAGACCACGCTGAGCGACGTGGCGCCGTTCCTAACAACACATGGGGCTACGGCTTCGCCAAGCTGCCGGCGTCTGACGCTCCTGCGCCGAGCCCGACCCCAACGCCCGGGTCCGTACAGCCCACTCCGACGCCCGTATCCCCACAGCCCACCGCGACACCCATGCCACCCACTGTTCCCGATGAGGTTCTCAACAAGTTGAGCGCGCTTGAAACGCTCTTGGGGACCCTGCAAGGGCTTGTCTCAGCGCTCACGGACAGAATTGGCGCATTGGAAGGCAGAGTAGCCGCGTTGGAAGCAGACGACACGCCTGAACCAGACTCTACGCCTACGCCCACTCCTACGTTACAGCCGACCTCAACGCCGCTACCTCCAGGCGTTACGCCGGAACCGACGGCGACGGCAACGCCAGTGCCCAATCCCTGCCAACTTGATCCGCCAACTGGACAACTACCTACAACAGTGAATGGGTCTTGGCTTGAAGAATGCGTACTTGGGGTAACCTTAGACGACGTCGCAAACGGCGACCGTTATTTCAGGGATGTCATTTTTGGTATAGTCACCGCGCAATCCTCGTGGGTAGCCACGCTTACCTCGGATGATGTGGACACATACATGATTCTCTCGGAGTGGGATGAAAACGCTGAAAGCTGGACTCGTCTTGATACGAATGACGACATCGTTCGCGGGAACACTAACTCTCGCATTGAATGGACTCCGGTTGCGGGGCGAACGTACGGACTTACTCTGACGACATATACCGCTACTACTCTCGGCGATTTCACTCTTACGTTAGAAGCAGGAGCTGCAAGTGGGCAGAATTCGCTAGAGCTTAGTCAGTAAGAGTTTTCAAGTGTTGGTGGGCGACAGCATAGGTAAGTGAAGATAGCCATCTTAGGGTGGACGGCGGCGGTCGGAGATACTTGGCCTGTGCTATTCACCCTGATTGCCAAGCGCTACGAGCGCCGCTCGCTCGGCATCACCTCCAACCTCGTCTTCTCGGGATAGAGAAGATCTTCGCCAATCCTATGGCGACTGTGGCTGCGATAGACAGGATCGTGCATCACTCGGTAATCCTGGAGTTCGACCTGCCCAGCTACAGAACCAATGCGGCGCAGAATCGGCAGACCGAGAACGAGACAAACCGGTAAAACTAATTGACGCGTCAATTGTAGCTTGTCGCGTCAACATAGCGCGGAATCAACAGTCAGATAAGGAGTGAAAGCGGCAAAATCTATTGACGCAACCGGCAATTTAGGTTGGCGTGTAACAAGCGGGGACTGCAGACCGCGCTCGACGAGGCGGCCAACGAATTGAACCACTACGTGCGTGATCATGAACGCCAGGAGGCCCGTGCGGAAACTGCGCGGTTACTGCGGGAGACGTTCGCGAAGCATCGCCACCGAGCACGTCAGCGCTATGTTCAGCCCTCCAAGGAGCGCATAGACCAGCTCGGGCGTATCGTCTTTGGAACTACGCTTGAAGTAGAGCTCGACGAAGACCTGCAGGTCGTGCGGCGCACACTCGACGGGACCACGCTGGATGTCAGCCAGCTCAGCACAGGAGCTCGTGAGCAGCTTGGCGTGATATCTCGACTGGCATGCGCAACAATCGTCAGCCCTTTGGAACGTGTTAAGGCCAGTTGGGGCGCGGTCGCCGACATTACAACGGGCGGAACCGGACGAATCGGGCTGTCGCAGATGGACGGCATCATCGACGCTCACCGGACGACAGCGTGGCGCTGGGTGCAGAAGGCGGTCGAGAGGGCTGAGCAACTCGGAGCATTGCCGCCGGGCCGCGAGGTCGGGACTCAGTAGAGTCCCTAGAAATGGTGTACGAAAAGGAGTCGAACCGGGGGAATAGGTTGATGTGGAACATTCGGCACAGGGCTGGGGCATTACTCTCTTTGCTAAGCCATAGGACATGGAGATTTGGGCTGTGATTGGACCAGTTCAGGCGATAACCTCCGGGATCGTTCAATACTTAATCCTCAAGTATAGGCAGAGTCCGCTCACTTGGATATTGCTACTTCTCATCTGGGTTGTGGAAATCTTCGGTCGATTCGTGGCCGACAGCAAAATGGACCTCAATTTATGTGTCCCATTTTCGCGACGGCCTATAGTGTATTCTCAATTGCTCCTCGAGTGAGTGTCGAGCATCTCGACCCGTACCTCCATTGTTCTGGGATATAGCGCCGGGCCAAACTGGTTGAATATCGCCACGTCGGCTGCATCGCGCCCATAAGCGACGGCAACTCGCCCTCCACGTGGAACGGCCTGCGTTGCATCGAAGGTGTACCAACGGCCACCTACGTATGCTTCGAACCAAGCGTGAAAATCCATCGGCTCGAGTTCGTGCTGATAGCCTACAACGATACGCGCTGGGATACAGAGACTGCGGGATAACGCGATGCCCAAATGAGCGAGCTCGCGGCATACGCCCTCGCGCTGCTGATTGACCTCGACTGCCGACATCTGAAAATTGCTGGAATCTGGATTGAAGCGCACAGTCTTGCGGATCCATTCCACAATTCTAGCCACTTGATCGTAGCCGGGCTCGACGCCGTCTACGAGTTCCCTACCGATGTCTATAAACCGGTCGGACTCGCAATAACGGCTGGGGAAAAGATAGGTTAGAACCTCATCCGGCAGATTGTGCACCTCGTCAAATGGTGCGCCAGGCGACACGTCGATGCCGTCTTCGATTGAAACGTCCGCAGATCTACGGATAGAAAACTCACCTGAGGGTGCTATCAATCGCTCGCACAAGTTACCGTAACTGTCCGCATACTCTGTGATCGGTACACTTGGCATCAACGCGCAGTCTTCATGCGCCACCCGCTGATGTGTTCCGCTTCGAGGGCGGAGCAGCAGGATAAAAGGCGTAGGGACACTCACATCAAAGGTAATAGCACAGCTTGTACGAAGCCACATTTTGATTCCTTTACTTGTCATAACCACGTTATCAACTTGTTATGGTCCGGTTTTACAGGGCGCCTTGTCAATGTGACATTGACTTTGAAAGAACAGGCAAGGCTCCGGGCCTTGAACAGCCTGCCGGCGGGGCTGTTGGATCAGGCGACCGACTTGATGGCAGTGAGTTCACGCCACGGACAACGCATGCCGACAGATTACCGGGATCGTGGTGCAGATCCCACCGGCCGTAGTCACCGAGGCCGCAGATCAGCCAGCGCACGTCCGAGGCAGCGGTTGCCGGCGTAGTGCACTTGGCTCGCTCCAGCAATCTCTGATTTCTCCCTGCCAGCAGGGCCTTCCAGTCAATTGGGCGAATCCGGGTGTCCGGTTAGGAAGCAGTGTAGACCGCGTATGTTGCCGACAATGGCGGAGTTTCGACATTTTGTGACTGCTACTGACTATGCGCCAATCATGGCACCATCGCCAGGCTACCCGTCGGATCCGGCACAAGCTCCAGGTAGATGAGTGTCGTCTGAATCGACGAGTGCCCCAGCCAGCGTGATAGGTAGTTGATAGGTATTCCGTTCATCAGCAGGTGCCGGGCGTAACTGTGGCGCAGTGTGTGAGTGCCGACTCGCTTACCCGGCGAGAGCGCGCCCAGCTCCTCGGCACGCTTCACCGCCGCCTGCACCCAGCGCCAGGCAGTTGCGGGATGAGCCTCGACGATTCTGCCCTGATTAATGTCCCCGTAGGTAAGGGCGCTGCCGAGTGCCCCGTGCAGCTCCGGATGCACCGGCACCAGCCGTGTCTTGCCGCCCTTGCCTGAGCGCACTCTGAGTGTGGGAGTGGCCGTATCAAGCGACAGGTCCCGCACTTCGAGGTCGAGGGCCTCGGATACTCGCAGGCCCGCCCGCCACTGTTCCAGCATCAGCAACTTCGCCTTAGGGTTGGGCGCTGCCCTGATGATAGCGTTCACCTCGTCTGCTTCGAGGTACTCCGGTATGCGCTTCTGGCGCTTGGGGGTTGCGCCGTCCTGTGTTTTGGGGTAACGCCCGCGTGGCTTACGCCGGCGGGAGATTGCGCTCGAAGATTCGGTAGTCATACAGGTTCCTTTTCGACGGCGGCGCAGTCACGCTATAAGCATTGCCGGCAATTCGTGATTATCATCATTCGTGATGTCAGGCGCTCCAGCAGCGTGCAGGACCTGTCGGTCGTGGGCCCCCGCTCGACCCGCCGTCGCGTCGGCTGGCGCAGGTCCTGAAGGCATTTAGAGACGTTTCCATCGCGGACCGTGAGGATTGGGCGCATACAACTACGCCGGCTCCTGGTTTCTCGCTTGCGGTAGTGCTATGGCGTCGTTCGTGATCAGGTGCAGGTCCCGGAACTGTCCATCCACTAGCGCTTTGTAGAGAGTCCTGTCTCCTGCTCCAGCGAGCATGTACGGCAAGAATATCTCTTCCATTTCGACCATTCCGGATTCGAGCAACGCGATCTGCGCCTCAATCCAATCTTTCAGTATCCGCCAGGCCACACGGCGGGCCTGCTCCTTTCGTCGCTCGGCGTCTCTCTTGAAGATCAGCCCCTCGTCCGTGAGCACATCATAGACCGCCTCATAATTCACGGGCATTGCGTAGCCGAGATTCCCATACCGTCCGTCAAGGCTCCACTTCAGGGCGACGACATTCCCGCTCTCGTCAAAATCCTGCACAATCCGACTTGCGCCGTGCCGCACCAGTATCTCCATAATCTGGGATACGGTTCTGTGGGTATCGACCCTGGTGGAGTAGTTCATCAGTGGCATATCTTCACTCCATAAGTCCTGTGGTCATTTCACCAACCCGAGCGACCACAATGCGGACATGGACCACGAACTAACTTGCGCCACTCTGTTGTTGTGCGAGCCTCAATCCGACTGCGACAATGCAGACACGTTCCGAAGTATTTCGGTTGGCTAATCTGCCGACTTGTCATTGCACGACACCTAAACCGGCCCTTCTTGCGCTGGTATGTATGCGATCTTCGACTGTGGATTCTCTGTGCAAGAGTATATCCGATACATTATTGCAAAACGGGCGGAGGTTGTCCAATTTAAGGAGGGGTCTCAGGTATGGAGCGAGGGCGTGGATGCAAGCTTTTGCGGTATTTCGTTGCATAGATTCTTGGGGATTTAGGGTAGTGGACATTCGACACTGTTACACATAAGATGGGCGTTGCCTCATGTCTATTGTTCAGACCTTGGAGAAACACACTGAGCAGTCAGCATAGCAGACCACTCGATTCAAGATGAAGATCGCCAGATCGCCATTACGTCTGAGCCCGGAAATCTCAGAGGAATCAACAGGATCTGGGCATTAGTATGCTCCGGTCGCAAAGGGGAGTGTAGCGCAGTTAACTTCATAAGCAACACACCGCCATGACTCGCTGGCTTCCCCTCTTCATAGCGCTTGCGGCCTCTGGGATGCTGCTCACCGGCTTGCTTGCAGGCTCACGCGGTGTGAGCGTCTATGCCCAGCAGCAAAACACTCCCACTCCCGCGCCGACATCCGAGCAACCCGACGGCTCCGGCATCTAGGACCTCCCGCCTATCGAAGGCAAACTCAATCCCTCCAAGTACCCCAACATCGACTCCAATCTCAACCTTATCGCACAGCAGGTCGAGACAGGACAGTTCACAGGGCAGGCAGCCGCCGCCAACGCACCCATCCATCAAGAACAATCCGTTGCCGTAACCCTATACACCATAGAGGGCTACGTCGACGCCATAGCCGCCTATCTGGAATCCAACGGCGCATCCCCGCGCAACATCGGCGCCGACTACATCGAAGCGTACATCCCCGTCTCCCTGCTTGCCGAAGCGTCCCAGCAGGAAGGCGTCATCCGCATCCGCACAATCATCCCGCCTCAGCCCGCGCAGGGTGAGGTTGCCAGCGATGGCCTCGCGGCACATGGCATTCCGGCGTGGTACATCGCCGGCGTCCGAGGGCAGGGCGTCAAAATCGGCATTATCGATATCGGCTTCGAGCGCTTCAGCGCTCTAATGGGAACGGAGCTACCCTCGGCTGTGCAGGCAAGGTGCTACAGCGATATCGGTGTGTTCTCATCGAGTCTGTCGGACTGCGAAGTAAATGAAGATGTACACGGCACGGCAGTAACCGAAACGGTGTTTGACATCGCGTCCAAAGCCACTTACTACATATCAAATCCGCATAGTCAGGGCGACCTGAAAGCCGCCGTGAACTGGATGATTGGACAGAATGTGTATGTCATAAACATGTCGTTGGGATGGCCTTGGGACGGACCCGGCGACGGCTCATCACCGTTCAGCGCCAGTCCACTAAAGTCAGTGGATATCGCCGTCGCAAACGGCACAACCTGGGTCAACGCAGCTGGCAATCACGCCGATCGCACCTGGTTCGGACCCTTCGTAAATCCTGACTCTACCAGTGATTCCTGGCACAACTTTACTGGAGGCGACGAGTGCAATGAAGTAGCGCTTGAAGGCGGGCAGAGGTTTGTAGCGCAACTACGCTGGGACGACGAATGGGGAGGGGCAACTCGTGACCTGGACCTATATCTGCTGAACTCGGCAAGGGCAACCGCTGCAAGCAGCGAAAATGCACAATCAGGTGGCGCAGCGGACGATCCGTTCGAATACCTTGAATACACGCCGGCTCTTAGCGGTACATATTGTCTTGCAGTATCCTATAACGGCACTGCTGCTCCATCTTGGATTCAGCTACAAGATTTTATGGGAGTAACAAAATTTGAGCACTATACCACGAGCGGTAGCATCCACAACCCCGCGGAGAGCGCGAACCCTGGCCTGCTTGCTGTGGGCGCAACCTTCAGAAATATAACTGAAGTCAGGCGGTTCAGCAGCCAGGGTCCCACGCCCGACGGCCGAATCAAGCCGGACGTCGTGGGCGCAAATTGGGGACATACGGTGTCGAATCGTTCAACAGAAGATCCGCAAGGTATTTTCCGAGGAACAAGTGCGTCATCGTCGCATATCGCAGGGCTTGCTGCGCTTGTCAAGCAGCGCTTCCCTAGTCACACGCCGCATCAGGTCACGCAATATCTCAAGAACAACGCATTCCTGCTCGGCGCAGTCCCAAACAACGGCCTGGGCTATGGCTTCCCCAGGCTGCCCGCAGCCGAAGTAGCAAGGCCTACTCCGGGTGTACCACCTCCGTCGCTGGGGACAACATCCCACCGTATCGCCTTTGCTTCAGATCGCAGCGCCCCGTATTTTGGAGGAAAGTCTGATTTATATGTGATGAACGCGGATGGTTCGGACGTGACCTACCTCACTGAATACCCGGGAGGTACACCAGTCTGGTCGCCGGACGGACGTCGCATAGCGTTCCATTCTTACATAGACGGAAACTCCGATATATTCGTGATGAACGCGGATGGCACCGGACAGACCAACTTGACGAATCACCCGGGGAATGATCGGGATCCACGCTGGTCGCCGGATGGACGCCGTATCTCGTTCGAGTCGTATCGTGACGGACCAGGAACTGACATATTCGGCAGAAACGCGGAAATATATGTGATGAACGCGGACGGTTCCGGACAGACCCGACTCACCAATAACCGGGCTTCTGACAGGTATCCAAGCTGGTCTCCGGACGGACGGCGCATCGCGTTTTACTCGACGCGTGATGACGACTTCTGTGGGGACCTATATGTGATGAACGCGGACGGCTCCGGCAAGACCAACCTAACGCGGAACGTGCCTTATGGTGGCTGGAGCGCAAGCTGGTCGCCGGATGGACACCGTATCGCGTTCGTAACGGGGTGTGGAGAAGATAGACAGCACGGCGGCTTTCAGATATATGTGATGGACGCGGATGGTTCAAATCCGACCCCCCTTACTGATGCCCCAGGAGATGACGAAAACCCAAGCTGGTCGCCGGATGGACGCCTCATCTTGTTCCAATCGAGTCGTGACAATTACGTTCAAATCGGTCAATTCGTAGCGCCTAATAGGGAAATATATGTGATGAACGCGAACGGCTCCGCGCAGACCAACTTGACTAATCACCCTGCGTGGGACAGGCTACCAAGCTGGCTTCCTATTTCAGTGACTACGCCCACACCCACGGCTACACTAACTCCAACTCCTACACTGGAGCCTGCGCCAATTCTGACGCCTACGCCAACTTCCACGCCTTCGCCGTCACCCGAGCCAACACCTACTGAGCAGTGCATTCAAGCGCTCACCGAGTCAATCGTTGCCGGAATGTGGGAGTCCAATTGCAGCTCGACGGCGAGAGATGGTCGGTATGCCCGCTTCTACTCATTCACTCTGGCAGAGGAATCCGAGGTTACGGTTACCCTCACATCGGATGAAGACACGTACCTCTACATCAGAGAAGGCGAAGACGAGGACGGAACCATACTGTACGAAAACGACGACATACGGCAGTATTTGGACCTTAACTCAAGGGTGGCGGCAACATTGGCTGTAGGCACATACACTATCGAGGCGACGACCTATGATGCTGGAGTTGTCGGTGAGTTCACGTTGACTCTTACCGGACTATCGGCTACCTACACACCCGAGCCAACGCCCACCTCTACACCAGAGCCCACGCCTAATGAGCCTTGCATCGAGACAGTCACAAGCTCGAGCGTCAGCGGAACTTGGGGCAGCAGCTGCGAGTCCTCAGAGCGAGGAGGCAGCTATGCTCGCTTCTACACGTTCACTCTGACCGAGGAGGCTGAAGTGACCGTCACCCTCATATCAGAGGAGGACACATTCCTCTACATACGGGAGGGCGAAGGCCAAAACGGAACCATACTACACGAAAACGATGACATCCAACTGTATGTAGACCTGAACTCACGGATAGTGGAGACGCTCTCCTCAGGCACTTATACAATAGAGGCGACAACATACAATTCGGGAGCGGTTGGCGAATTCACACTGACAATCAGTGGTCTGGCTGCTGCAGCAACACCCACTCCAACGTCTGAACCAACTCCCGAGCCGACCCCTGCCAATACTTGCATTGGGACGCTCGCAGGCTCGAGCGTCAGCGGAACTTGGAACAGTAGCTGCGAGTCTTCAGAGCGAGAAGGCAGCTTTGTCCGATTCTACACGTTCACTCTGACGGAGGAAGCCGATGTTACCGTCACCCTCACATCAGAGGTGGACACGTTCCTCTATATCCGGGAGGGCGTGAACAAGGGTGGCGCCATCCTACATCAGGACGATGACGACGACGCAAATGAATTCGACCTGCCTTTGTCCACAGATTCAGGCATTAAGGCGAGATTGGAAGAAGGTACTTACACGATTGAAGCTACAACTTACAAACCTGGACTCGGAGGCAACTTCACGCTAGTCATTAGCGTATCCGGAGAACCGTAACGCGGACAATTGGGTGCAATACGTAGCCGTCCGGAGCCAATACGGAAGGCGTTGTCAGTGTTCACGGTAGGAAACCTGCGCTGGTTGTACCGGAGCTGCCATGGGCGCAAGACACGTCAGGACCGCGGGCTGGCGAAGTTTCTGTTGGCATGCTCGCTGGACTGGTACGGAGCGCGGCACTTGCTCCTGATGTGCCGCATCTGGCTGCAGTCGTTTCTGCCGCCATGCAGCCTGGATCCCGCGCCGCGGCCGGCAATTCCTCTCAAATGAGACCCCCACGCTTGCGGACATCCTTTGTTTGCATCGATAGACAGCCTCTGCTACGATCTGGTTAGCACACCAGTTCCCTTTCGAGAAAGCCTAGCGACACAACGTGTACGTCTGGGCTACCTGGCTTCCCCGCCTGCTCGTCGGCGATGCCTCCTGCGAGTGGGCGTCTTGGTTCAAGGCGCACCACAGCGGATACGTGAAGGCAAGCTGCGAATTCAGCCTCTCCACCTGGAAGATGCATCATACCCGTCTGCTCAATGACGTCCGCGACGAGCTCGAAGCCGATGGCCACACCGTATCCACCGAGCGCGAGAACTGGTTCAAGCTGCAGGGCGGTTCGGGCGCCATGGTAGCGAGATAGGCGGACCTCATAGCTATTGCGCCGAACGGACATATGAATGTGTATGATGTCAAGACCGGCGCGCAGCGAGACACGGACGTGGCACCGGTATTGATCTACATTTACGTGCTTCCGCTGGTCGCCGATTCTCCATTGGAAGACAAGTCCCTGGACGGTCGTCTGGTGTACAAGGATGGCACGGAGAAACACATTCCGGCCGCTGCGGTTAACGACGACTTCAGGGAGGGACTCCACGACCTGATAAGGCGAGTCGTATCCGAAAAGCCTGCGCGCAGGGTGCCAAGTTCTGCGGAGTGCCACTGTTGTGATCTGACGGATCGCGACTGTCCGGAACGCGTGGATAGCGACCTCCCCACAGACAACAATGGTTCCGCTGCTGACAGGTCGCTGCTTGATTTCTAACTGATGAAGCGTGTGATGTCGATAGCACGACGGCAGTCTGGTCAGCAGCCTTGACGATATGGGGAATCGGCTGTCATTCGGTTGACCAGAAATCGGTCACTTCGAACCCGCGCCCCTCAAAGTCGTGTACATTTCTTGTCACCATGGACGCGCCCCGGCTTAAGATGAGCTGTGATGCTGTCTCACAGCCATTTGACAACAAAGAGAGCTTCCGATTTGCAGTTATGTAAATATCGTTGTTTAATGCTCCGCAACAGGCCGAACTAAGTAAGCGAGTTTTCCGGGCTTAAAGATGCGAAACTTCCTGATGTCAAGACGAACCGTACTGGTAGCAGTTTCGCTAGGTGCGATGGCTCTGCTGGGCGGCGTTCTGCTTTTCAGAGCACTTAGCCTACCGCAGTCCGAATGCGTGCTGCCCCTTGAATCTTACAATGTAACCAGCACCTGGAGCGATAGTTGCCTCTCCATCAGTCCCGCTCCTCACGTCGGGGGAGATAGATATGCGCGGCTCTACACTTTCACACTGAACAGAGAGATGTCTCTGGAGATCAACCTGACCTCGACCGAAGATGCGTACCTGTACGTGCTGCGAGGGCACGGGGCCCACGGAACGATCGTTTATGAAAATAACGATGAGGAGAGCTCCGGTAGCACTGACTCGGTGGTATCAGGAACATTTCAACCTGGAGATTACACGATAGAGGCGACCACTCTCCACCCGGTCACGGCAGGCGAGTTCTACCTGACCGTCCACAGATTGCCCGAATCTACACCCATTCCTCACATCCCGGAAGCAACTCCGGAACCTAATACCCCGGTACCTTCTCCGGAGCCCAGTACACCAGAGCCGGTTCCTACTGAATTACCGACGGCTATACCGGTGCCAACCGAAGTGCCTCCGGTGTCAATGCTGGTCGGTTCCTCACATCATACCTGTGCCATATTGGCCAATGGCAGAATTGACTGTTGGGGAGACGACGCGTTTGGACAGGTTTCCGGGCATCCGTCCTCGGGTCGATACATTGCCCTGAGCCTGGGAGGGAGGCATTCCTGTGCCCTGAACCAAGACGGGGGTATCGTCTGCTGGGGGGCGAATGATAAAGGGCAGTCTTCTCCACCCTCACGGCAAGCGTACGTAATGCTAGTGAGTGGCGATGACCATACCTGTGCTCTGCACTCTAGCGACGAGGTTGACTGCTGGGGTAGTTCCACTCGTGAGCCTGTGGCTACTCCGACCCCCCTTCCCCCAACGCCAGAGCCAACGCCTCTTCCGACAGCTACACCTGTGCCACCACCACTTCCTCCAACGCCAGAGCCAACGCTCACGGTTACTCCGACTTCGGTTCCGCCGTGCGTCATAATCGCGCCCTCTGCGGACCTCAGGCATTGCCAGTTTGACAATAAGGACTTCAGCGATCTCAATCTCACAGAAGCAGACTTTTCGGGTGCACACCTTGCGGGAACCAACTTCAAGGAGGCGATTCTGATCGGGGCCATGTTTGCAGGGGCAAACCTCACGGGTGCAGATCTGAGCAACGCAGATCTAAGCGGAGCCAATTTGAACGAAGCTGACCTCAGACACGCTAAGTTCTCCAACGCAATCCTAGACCGCGTTACGGTAGTCGGCACAACATTCAGGTCAGGGAATAGAAGGGACGACAATGCCATGTTCCGAAGCGCAATACTGACGAACGTCGTCTTCGACTCAGAAATCAAGCTCATAGAAGTCGGGTTCATCAATGCAGACCTATCAAACACCAAGTTTGTAGGTGTTGATCTTCACGAGGCGGATTTCAGAGGCGCCACGCTATCTGAAACCGACTTCAGCGGCGCGGACCTGACCGGATCTAATCTCAGAGGCGTAAATCTCAAACCGGCCATTATTGACTCCAGAACCCAGTTCAGGGGAGCAGATCTGAGCAGGGCGGACCTTTCAGATAAGGATGCCCCCTACTGCAACTTCCGGGAGGTTGACTTTGAGCACGCAAATCTCTCTGGAGGAACCTTCACTGACTGTGATTTCAGGGAGGCTGATTTCACGGAAGCCGATCTGGCAGATGCGGACTTCAGAGATTCCGAAGTCGATGAGGCCGACTTCGACAGAGCAGACGTCGAAGACGCCGACTTTGAAGGCGCGGACCTCACTGACGCGAAGAATCTGCATAGAGCGGAGAACATCCATGATGCCGATTTCGATGAGACACAGTGTCCTGACGGCACCGACAGCGACGACACTGTAAGTGGCAGTTGCTACCCGGACAATCTCATACCTTAAGGCGTGTTGACATCTGTCAGACCAGCCACTCAAGCGCCTCGAGCGCCTTCTCGCTCCTGGTGTACCTTGCCGGCATCGAGGGCGATTTCCAGCGACCGTGCGTCTGCACCGCCTGCAGCGGAGCTCCCCGCCGCGTCATCCTGATAGAGAGACCCACGCGGCCGGAGTGACCTGAGTATCCTTCGCCTAGACCCGCGGCACGTGCCATGCTGTCCACGCGCCGGCTTATCTGCGACTTCGAAAGCCCGAAAACGAGACCATCGTCATTCCACGTCTCTACATCCCCTCGCAACTGCTTCAGCGCAGTCAGTGTTTCGGGGGTGACCACGACATAGGCGCCCTCGCCGATCTGGTCGGTCTTCGATCGTTCGATATAGACAAGTGCGGCTCCATCCTCGGCATCGAGCACGTCGCGCCACCTGAGAGCTGCGGCCTTGCCTGCTTCTGGCCGACACCCAGCTGCCGTAACAGGCAAATTGGTCAAACTTCAATACCATAGTTGACAATCGGAAGCCGCGAAAATCTCAGTCAGAACTTCGTTTGAGGAACACATTTGGAAGGTGGCTGTCGCGTATTGAAGGTCTTGAGTTTTGAAAGTTGCCAGAATTTTGGCTCAAGTATAAGCTGAAACATATCGTCCATCGGAGGGATTGGCATTGGACGGGGAACGATAATGTCGCGAATTTGAGCGGTCAAAGTAGAAGGCGAAGGCCACCAGAACCGGCAGATGTAGTACGGGCCGAGTTAGAATACGCTGTGGCAAAAAGGGAATTTGCTGGTGGAAATTATGGAAGATACTGTAAGCAAACTTTACGACGAACTCGTCCAAGAGACAGAGTCATACTTGCCATATGAAGAATTGGCAATAATCGGCCAATATTTCAGATTCTCCTATGACGCGCATCAAGGTGTGACACGACGATCTGGCGAACCGTATATTTGCCATCCGCTGTGTGTCACACAATACCTCGCAACGCATCGTCTCGACGCGATCACACTCGGGGCAGCCCTGCTGCACGACGTGGTTGAAGACTGCGACAATGTGGACATTGAGGACATCGTTCGCGATTTCGGAGATGAGGTTGCCCGACTTGTAGACGGAGTTACCAAGCTGACCGAGAGCGATATCTTGAGGCTAGTGGACGCCAAACAACTTGAAGTCAAAAAGCCCTGTTCAGATCTTGAAGCAGTGGCGAAGGATGAGACGATGCTGAAGATTGCGGATGGCGTGTCGATGGACCCGCGCGTCGCACTTATCAAGCTCTCAGACAGGCTTCACAACATGCAGACATTAGATGCACTGCCAGTGGAGAAGGGAAGCACAATTGCGCAGGAAACGATCGACTTTTACGTTCCTTTGGCGGAGAGGCTGGGTATCTGGACCATCAAGAGAGATCTGGAGGACCTTGCGCTCCGTCAATTGGACCGTAGCGATTACGACGAAGTCTCCAGAATGCTCGAGTCCAGAAGATTGGTGCGTTCTGAGTACTCGGCCGATGTAAGAGTGCTCTTGAAGAACGAACTTCACAGGGCGAGCGTCGATGCTGAAATTAAAGTGCAGGATCGGCATATCCACAGCATCGTTGGTCGGCGCAAAAGGTACCGTGCAGAGAATAGTGGATGGAGTCTCGATGAGGTCTCCGACCTATTCAGAGTAACCGTTCTAACAGATGACAAGCAATCTTGCTATCTAGCTCTTGCCGCGATCCACGCCATGTCCGAAGAGCGTCCGATACTATTTGAAGACTTTATTTGCAAGGCCAAAGATAATCATTTCCAGTCGCTCATTACAAACGTCTTTATTTCTGGCAGGCTGGTGCAGGTCCAGATTCGTACACAAGAGATGGATCGTATCGCTGAGTACGGGCTGGCGGCACACTGGCGTTTTCAGGAGGGTGCCCCCGTTCCATTGCCTATCAAGGACAAGATGCACTGGCGCAATCAGATCTTTCACTGGTATCAAGCAAGCATTGCGTCGCAATAGCGGGTCGATTCCGGTAGGGGGCAGAATCGTACGTTAAGGCCGCTATCTACATTTTGGCCACCGGTATTCGCCGGTGAGCAGGATGTGGGCCACCAAAGGAGTGAGATGTTGGCCAGGAGCTCGGGCTCGACGGTCAGGCCGGCGTGTTGCCGAAGTCCGACCGCTTCGCCGAGATGGGCAGTATTCCATTAAATGACGATGGTGGCGAACAGGTTGAGCCCGGCCAGGCGGTAGTGCTGTCCTTCGCTGGAGCGGTCGCGGATTTCGCCCCGGCGCCCAGCGCCAGGCACTCCTGGAACTCGGCGTCGCCGAGGATCGCATCTACACCGATCACGGACTCACCGGCACGAACCGCGTCAGCAGCGGGAACTCTGCCGCATGCACGCCACCGGCGAGTATTCCATCAGCGATCTCACCGAGATCTTCTCCGTCTCAAGACCAACCGTCTATCGCACACTCAACCGATACCATTCCCCTTAGCGTACGATTCTGCCCCCTACCAGAATCGACCCGATGAGTGCGTGTTTCCAGTTCAGAGTTTCCTGCCGGTCATATAATCTGTTCTCGGGCAACATGGAAACGTTCTCCAGATAAGTTTGTGGAGGAGTTGTTCTGGTCCCAGGCTCGCTCTATTGCCACAGGTCGGGGTCGGGTCGGTTCATCAGTCCGAAGCCAAGATATCCATACCAGATAACCAGTAGAACGTAGCAGCCCCGGGCCAGGGTGATAAAGGTGTCCCGGCCGGCGTTGTCGAGTATGGCTAGCATGAAGAAGACCTTTACGGCCAGGCTGACAAGGGCGGCCAACAGGGAGATTATCCGGTTGAAGTCGTCTCTCGTGGAGAGGCCTAGCGCGAAAATGAATCCGCCAAACCCAAGCGCAATCCCGCCGGCGTAGAGGAAAGCGGTGCCGACGTAGTAGACGGGAACACTTTCCCTTACCTGGTCACCAGTTTGGGCACCGGCCAGAATGAAGTCCGTGCCACCAGATAGAATCCAACCGGTCAGTCCGACAAAGATTACGAAGAAGCCCATTTGGACTAAGGCTTTGCCGTTGCCCTGCAGGGTTACGTTCCGCATTAGCGCATAGAGGCCCGAGAGGATCAGGGCCAGGCCAAGGATTATCGCGATGTTGGTTACATTGGTCAGCGCAGCGTTGGCGCCCTTGGCCGTTATGGAACCAGTAGCGTCTGACAAGTCGGCGCTGTCTATCAATAATCCGCCCGGCTCCACAAGAAAGAAGACGAAGGCGATGATCGGACCGAATATGAGGGACAGACCCGCTAGCCGGTTAACAGATATCGTTCCCATGTTTGAAACTCCTTAAATTGTGGATAAGCTGGCAGAGGAGTTGTCCCGGCGGAACCGCCAGGATTGAATAGGTCGCTCTCGGCGATTCCATACTAGCACACAACTTTTGCTTTCCTCCTATTGAAGGCTCTATGCTAATCTTCAATTCAGGAGGACTGCCGCGGCAACCACAGAGCGACGCCGCTGGGCCGGTGACCTCTCCGGCCCGACTCGGCGTGATCGCCAAGCCAGCGAGTACGACGTCTATCTCCCAGACAGACTCAGCAACAGAAGATTCTCTCTCGACGGCGATGTCGCTGCGGATGTCGCAGACGCCGAAGCTGCGCTCACGCGACTTGATGCGTCTTCAGTGGCCCTTGCTGACTCAGAGGCCCTGACGCGCTTGCTTCTTCGTGCCGAGTCCGTTGCATCGTCTAGGATAGAAGGTCTGGAGATTGGCGCGCGACGTCTTCTTCGCGCAGATGCAGCACACAGACTAAGAATCGCCCCCGGCGATGTGACGGCTAGAGAGATACTGGGCAACGTCGATGCGATGACGTGGGCAGTGGATACGATAGAGCAAGGAAACGCAATCACTCTGAAGACACTTCTGGAGACTCACCGCCGTCTGCTCGCAATCTCTCGGGTTGAGGAGTATGGCGGCCTCGTGCGCGAGGTGCAGAACTGGATAGGCGGCAGCGGATACAATCCCTGCTCTGCATCGTTCGTGCCTCCACCGCCGGAGCTCGTGGGTGACCTGCTTGACGACCTGGTCGGGTTCTGCAATAGCGATTCACTGCCCGCACTGGCGCAGGCCGCAGTGGCACACGCTCAGTTCGCGACGATTCATCCTTTCGCGGACGGCAACGGGCGCACCGGACGGGCCCTGCTCCACATGGTCCTTCGCCGGCGTGGATTGGGACTGCGGATCCTGCCGCCCGTCTCTCTCATACTGGCTACCTGGTCACAGGACTACTTAGAGGGACTGAACGGAACTCGCTACTCCTGCCCAGCCGAATCGTCAGATGCTCATTCAGGTATCAACCGATGGATCGCGCTATTCGCCTCCGCGTGCCTCCGGGCAGTAGAGGACGCCAGACACTTAGAGGAGCAGGTCCGAGCATTGCAGTTGTCCTGGCGTGAAAGGATTGGGCGTGTTCGACGAGACTCTACGGTAAACCTTCTTGTCAGCGTTCTACCCAGTGCTCCTGTGCTTACGACTACCACGGCATCGGAGCTTGTAGGCCGTTATTCCCGGCAGCGAGTCAAGTGGTCGAGAGACTTGTGCAAGCCGGAGTACTCGAACAGGTCAGCGTGGGGAGGCGTAACCGGGCCTACGAGACCCTGGAACTGATTGATGCGTTCACCGTGTTTGAGCGGAGACTCGCGAGCCCAAGCAACGGTCCAGCATCCCGATATGAGGCGGCGCACCAACGCAAAGTAAGGGACTGAGGCTTGCCGAGGGGATTGCTGCGGCTCGTACAGGGAGTGGTGGATTACAGGTCTGCGACAGACACGAAGTTGGAGCGAATTGAGGACTCGGTGTTCTGAGTGGAAGGCATGGTTAGGGAACAGGATCAGGCCCAGTCCAGCTTCCGAGGTGTTTACACCGAGAGGGTAGCAGGTATGAACGACCTGGAAATTGCAGGCAAGTTGCTGAACTACACGGGTTGGACGAGGACATGTTGGATACGACACACATCTCCAGGAATGCCCTGAGAGACTGGGTACGAGATCACAGGGATGCATTTCTGTCTCTTGATCTGAGGCAGGAAGGCGCTCTTGGTAAATTTCGTCGGCCCGATGTCATCGCTCTAGTCTCTGAAATGCGTTCCGACCCGATGGAGCCGGTCTTCTACCTGGCGGTGGAGGCGTCTTACTCGGGCGAGGAAATGGACATAGACAAGGCGACTGACAATGCGAAGATTCTTCGGGCCGTCACGGGGCTGCATGCCTATCCGGTGGTGGTTGCCGTAAGGCTGCAACGCGGGATGTCCAATGAGGCGAGGGCGCGGCTGTACGAGGATGTGGACGAATACCTGGCCGCAGGCGACGCAGACTCTGCTTTCTGGTACAGGCACGACTCGGCAGACCTCCGCCCACCTGAACCACTCTAATCGTCTCACAAAACCACTTGCCGAGATGATCCCGATACGCAGTTTCGTGTAGTGCTCTATGCTGGCGGCGGACCGCCAGTCTGGTCCACATGGAACTCAAGGGCTGCACTCACACTCGGCAGTCCGATCGGATAATGCTCATGCTCGTAGCTTTCCACAAGACACACCAACACCTCACAGTAATCGCTCTCAGGAGTGCCAGCTTCTGCACAAAATATCTCTTCGATTCTGGCAAGAGCGTCGTCATAGTCACTCTCAGAGCGGATCGCATTGATCACTCCCATTGCTGCATCTCCTGCGAGTCAGGGCTTTCGGCCGCGAACGTATACTTGGCGCCACTCTCACTCAGAAAAGATTCCAGATTACCTTCGCCTTCGTATGCCAAGAGCAACTGTTGCAGACCCTCGTGGGCACGGTCGACCGCCCCGTCGAACGTTTCTCCGTAGCCAGTTACGTGGAACGGCATTTTCGTGGCGGCATAGAGGTTCTCGTCCCTTTCGACCACTTGTATTTCTAAGTCGAACGTAACCTCAGTGGCATGATTTCAACTCTCCACCTTTCGTTATCCTGGCCTCAGGATAACAGACATAGGCAGGTGAGTTGGCCTCGTGCGGATAGCTACCTTGGCACCCATATGCAGAAGAGACTGCTCGCGTGGCCGAGTTAGAAACTGAACTGAGACGTCTGCGTGGGAATGCTGTATTCGGCCAACCTCACCCAGACAGGCAACAATATCTTGGAGAGGTATTGCGCAGAACATTTGCAAGTCGGACGTGGATAAATGATGAGTTACAAGGGATACCAGGCAGTACTCAGATATGATGCCGAGGCGGAGGTCTTTCACGGAGAGGTCGTTGGCACCCGTGATGTGATCTTCTTCGAGGGAGCTTCAGTGGAGGACTTAAACAGGGAGTTCCAGTCTTCGATAGACGATTATCTGGACTCTTGCGCTGAAAGAGGTCACGAACCTGACAAGCCATTCACTTCGTCAAAGGAGGCCAGGGAATTCTTCCAGACACATAACGATAGTGAGTCAGACTTGCGTGAGCCTGAACGGGAATAACACACCAAGACGCTCCGCGAGTCAAGGCTGGCAGGGTCCTGAACTCATCCTTCGACGGCGCCCTCGGCGATGGCGCGCTCCATGTCTTCCAGTCCCATGGGTGGCCCATCATAAATCAGGCTCCCGAACAGGCGGCTCGTGGGCCGGACGGGCATCATCAGAACACCCTCGTCGACCAGGACATAGCGCAATTTGTCTCCAGCCTTCAGGCCCAGTGCATCCCAGACGGCCTTCGGAAGCGTGGCCTGTCCGCGGTAATTGACGCTCGACTCCAACATAAAACTCTCCCTCGCGAGATTGGTTGGTCAGTCTTCCCAATACTCGGGCAACATCATTGCCAGGGCGATAACCCTTCCGTGCTTTTCCTTGTCGCCGTCGAATTTACCAGCTTTCCAAGCCTCTGTGAATTCATCAAGGCTCATGTCGAAGTTCCGACGAGCGAGATTTTCCTTCATCTCTCGGTCCTCTTCTTCGGTTAACATCCGACCTTGAGGTAGACCTTCGTCGAATGTCTCTGAGGGCTTGGTAAACATGATTTTCCAATTCTGGTGGAGCTGATGTTGGCAAGGATAGCACTTCGAGAATCGCGGCAGGTGCGGAGTATGGCAATTGTCCAACTGATCGGGTGTCGGCAGCCAATAAGAACGACTCAGGAGATTGCTGCCAAGTTCGCGAATTTACCATGCCCTCACACGGGGGTTTTCAAGCCACTCCGACTTTTCGATGAATGACTTGCTTGGTGGGTTATCGAATCCCATCTTCATCAGATGCGGCCACAGCAGTCCACTCAGTCCCGCAGTCCAAGACGAATCGAGTTCATCCTGGTCGCCGTCGAAGACTAGGTAGACGTGGACGTACTCATCGCCATCATGATCATATTCCCTCTTGACTATTATGGGGGCGAAGTCAAATTTATCCCCCAACCGTTCGGGTAGGAGCTGGCGTACTATTCCAGTGACTCGGTCGGTGTCCAATGAGGTAGTCATGACGTTATCCCTGAAGGCGATTATCGGGCTGCCGACCGTTAGCGCCCGCTGGGCGGCATCTTGATTACTCCCACTCGCTAACAGAACTTCGAGCGGTTTTTGCCCAACGCTTAAGGACTGCCGAGAAGATCGACCACATCCGAATGAACATGGTCTTCCAGAAGATTCCTAAGATCGCGGAGATAATTTAGGAGTCTTCGCCGGTCTGCATCGTCTCCTGATGTCACCAGGCCTGGCAGCTCGCCTAGAGACACGGTGGCGAGCTCCGATGTTCGTGGCTGCTGCCTCTTGATGCTCATGAAGCGCCGAGCAAGGTCTCCTGTCCTGGGATCGACGCCGTCGATCAATCTTTCTGGCTTCTCCTCCGCGTCGCGGACGACTTCGCTGAAGCTGCTGATGAAGTCAAGCAGACACGCCTTAGCCTCTGCGACTTCATCGAGGCGTGATTCGTCATCAACTCGAGTCCTCCTGAGTTTCTCGTGTATCGAGATGGTATTGATCGCTGCCACCAGGCGCTGGCAACGTTCAAAGTTGTAAGCGCTGAGCCATCTATTGGTCATTTTCCTTCATCAGAATGTGCCGGGTGTAGATGTGGCGGAAGATCTGGGTGCAACCGCCCACAGCCGGGGCTTCAGTCGCGAACGTGTACTCGATGCCACTCTCACTCAGAAAAGATTCCAGGTTGCCTTCGTCTTCGTATGCCACGAGCAGATGATGCAGGCCCTCTTTGGCACGGTCGATTGCTCCGTCGGACGTATCTCCGTAGCCGGTTACGTGGAAAGGCATAATCGTGGCGGCGTAGAGGTTATCGCCCCTTTCGGCCACCTGTATTTCTACCTCAAAATCGACATTGACCTGCGCCATGGTCTTGCTCTCCACCTGTTGTTATCCTGTCCTCAGGATACCAAACATAGGTAGAACGAGTCGCCCAAGATATTCCGCATCTCGTGCTTTACTTCGCTCTCCTTATTGTGAAGACCCTTCGAGCACATCAAGAATCGCCCGAGCGCAGTACACGCGGTTGCGCCGTTCGCCGCTATCCAGCGACACCGCGCCCAGCGTCTCAAGCCGTTCGACTGCCCTCTGAGCCGTTGTGTAGGCGACCTGCAACCTTTCGGCAAGCGCACCAACCGTCCAGAACGGGTTCTCGGAGAACAGGTCGAGCGCCCTCTCCGGCACCTGCGATCGCTCGCGGGCAAGCTCACGCTTCCAGCCTGAAAGGAGACTCTCTATGCGCCGCGTCCTCGCCATGGCATCATCAGCCTGAGAGGCCATACCTATCAGAAAATAGTCTAACCACAACTGCCATTTGCCGCGCTCGGTGATGCCCAGCAGTCGTGCGTAATACTCATTCCGCGCGCTCGAAGTGTGCGCTCAGATGTAGAAAAAGAGACGAGAGCGGCAGCCCTCGCTGCACGAGCAGCAACGTGATCAGCAGGCGCCCGACGCGACCGTTGCCATCGACGAACGGGTGAATGGCTTCAAACTGTGAGTGGACAAGCGCCGCATGCACCAGTGGCGACAATGACTCATCATGCAGATATCGCTCCAGGTCAGCAAGGCAACTCCCCAACTCGGAGGGTGGCGGCGGCACATAGATCGCGTCCCGGAGGGTGCTGCCGGGGCCGCCGAGCCAGTTCTGCACACGCCGGAACTCCCCGGGTCTTGCGCTGTCGCCGCGGACACCACGCATCAGCCGTTCGTGCAACTCGCACATAAAGCGCAGCGAGAGCGGCAGACTGTCCAGGCGTCGCAGTCCGTACTCCAGCGCCGTGACGTAGTTGCCAACCTCGTGCAGGTCGTCGGGGCTTTGGTCCACCACAGCTCCGGCCTCTGCGGCCAGCAGTACGCGCAGACTCGTCTGTGTTCCCTCGATTCGACTGGAAAGCACGGCTTCTCTGCGGGTGAACGGTCTGACCATCAGGTTAGGGCTAGACAGATGCTGTCCCTCGATCTCTAGCCTTCCTATGGACTGGTCGGCGGCGGAGAGATGCCGGATGAGAGTATCGTCCCAGTGGATTGTAGGCGGCAGCGGATGAGGCACGTATGCCCGGTAGCCGCTCGGACCGGTTACGAGTCTTCCGTGCGACCTGCGACCCAGACCTGATGAGAACGTCGCGGTCATACCCCCGCTAGCGACACAGAAAATAAAGGATGTTTCAGTTATCGAATATTGACGAGACTGCATTTGCAGAGATTCGGGCTACACCGGCGGTCTATTTCAAGAGCGTCAGGAATAGTGACAATTCCGGAGAATACCCACTTCTGACTAATCCCACTCGACGCCTGCCATTCGCAGCTCGCGGACGCGCTCGGACGCGCTCGGACGCGCAGATGTAGCAACTTCAAATGCCCATGTGCTCAAACTGCTGCCTCGGAGTTCCAGACTTGCCGCAGCTCTCACACTCGGTAGGCACGCCGTCGCCTGCACCGGTGTCCTAAGGGACTCACCAGCCAGGAAACTCACCGGGAGGATTGGGGGCTGTGCTCATCGATGGGTCCTTCTCAAGCGAAGTTACTGAAATCGGATAACTTGCCTAACTTCGCTATGATCCTTGCCAATCTGTCGTCATCGTAACATTCCTGACGACTTACGGAATCAGACGATTCTTAGGCTTCCACGGCAATGTCGCCACCCTTCAGCAAAGCCCCTTCCTGATTCATCGGGCCTTTGGACTTGGTACACAAATGTCGACTTGCACAATAATCGACATTTTTGCACAAATATAAAGCCCCCGATGGCGATATGCTGTCGAGGGCTGTCATTTCCAGTATGCGAAGATTATCGTGGTTCAGCTCGATGCATACCATCCCGGGATGCATTTTGGCTTCGAGGTTACAGCTCAGTCTGCTCCCTATGGAACTCGAGGGCCGCATTCACACTCGGTGGTCCAACCGGGTAGTGCTCCTGCTCGTAGAGTTCCACAAGGCCAACCAACACGTCACATTCGTCGCTCTCGAGAGTGCCAGCTTCTGCGCCAAATATCTCTTCAATCCTGGCAAGAGCATCATTGTAGTCATCTTTAGAGCGGATTGCCTTGATAGCCGCCATTGCTGTATCTCCTGAGCGTTTTCATCTGAAATTATATCGCAAGCTATTGCGGCGTTTCAGGTCGGCATCTACTCCGTCATTGCCGTTACCTGCCTCCAGCTCCGCTATACTTTAAGTCACATTTTCTGTGAGGGGAACCCAATGAAGAACATCACGGTATCCGTTGACGAGGAGACCCATCGAATGGCGCGCATCCGTGCGGCGGAGTTGGACACGTCGGTTTCGGCATTGGTAAGGGAGTTCCTGCGGAGCATCGCAGCAAACAGGTCCGTCGCAAGCATGTCCACCGTTCCGAATCAGGAGGAAGCACACGTTGTGCTTCGTCCCCGCGACTTGGACGAAGTGCTTGCGGACTTCGATGCCCGTGATGTGGGAGTGCCGGAAAGGTTGACTCGCGATGACCTGTACGCCTAAGTGACCGGGAGGGTCAATGCGACTAACTGACACCAACGTGCTGCTCTACGCGGTCAGCGGGTTGCCGGAAGAGGTCCACAAACGCCGGAGCGGCCGTGATTTGTGGGGACAGCCGCGCCTGTGTGCGTCGACGATTGCCGCGACCGCAAGACGAAGCGTGGACATTCTTTTCCCATCATCGGCAAGCTCCACGAAATACGCGGCCAGCACCTCAGGTTGTGCCGTGAAGCATAATGTAGTCCGCTGACAGCAAATTAACGTACCAAGTTCAAGTAAGTCGAGAGGGAAACAGCATGCCCGAAACCGAATCCAATCATGATTTCTTCTTCAGCGACGGTGCGCGAGAGGCAGGCCTCACCCAGAGGTTCTGGCATCAAGCCTACCTGATGTTTATCAAGTTGGCGGAGGAAAGTACAAGCATGCCGGCATTCGATATTTACGACATCGCTCGCATCGTCCGAGTTCGCTTCGGCCAGGGACACCTCAACGTACTCGTGCGGTGTCAGCCGGACCCGAGGGAGTACAGAATTTATCGACTTACGGCGTTTGCGTCTAAGAATGCAACCAACTGGCCAAGGCTCTGAAGTTCCGTGCACTGGTCCGGGGCGAACCTGACGCCGAACTCTTCCTGGACCACCCGGGCAAAAGAAACGAGATCCATCGAGGACACTCCAGCGCCCGTCAGACTGGAATCCAAGCTCATCGACGAATCTATGGGCTTTCCGTCCACTTCAAGATTACTTGCAATTAGCTGCCTTACTCGATCTTCGGTAGATGCCATTTTGCTTGCTCCAACTTTGCATATATGTCGGTATGCGAACTATCGGAATGTAGATAAGTGTGTCAATTTAAGAGGATACAATTCCCTCGCATTATACCCAATGCCGCCTTCGCTGGAACGGATATGTCGGCAGGGAGACGCGACGGCGCGACTCACCTGCAAATAATCCCTCAAAGTCGACCTTGAGTCCCGCCTCATAAGCCTGGGCGACGGCAAGCACGAAGGCTGCTTCACTCTCAGCGGTTGAACCCTCGCCGTTTGCAGAAGACATGGTTGCAATCGTGGACGGCAGGCGAATCTCCTGATTGTCTCCAGTCGGTTGAGGCCATTCGCTGCAGATGTGCCTACTCAGCGTGGCGCCCGGACCGATCTCGATGAGTGTGTCCACCTGGAGTTCGCCGAGCGTTGCAGCGCAAGCTCCGACATCCACCTTTTCGCGTGCCTGCCTTCGCCAGTATGCGCTATTGAGTGTGCTGCCCGTATCGACGAGATTTCCTGTGAAGTTGCTGATGAGAGGCGCGGTCGGTGACGAGGTAGAGACTCCGTCATACGCCGCTTCAATGCCGCTAAGCGCTTGTTTGGGGTCGACCCCGGGCAATGTTGACAGCAGGGCACTGCGGCTGAGGACGAAGCGCAATCCGTCCTCCAAGCCGAACACGCCTGCTGCCTGCGCGGCTGCCAGTTCGCCCGTTCCCTGTCCGAGCACAACAATCGGGCGTATACTAATGCTTGACCAGAGTGCGGAAAGGGCGCTCTCAATGGCATACAAGGCGGGCTGCGCCCAAACCGGGTCTTTTATATCCCCTGCGGTGGTCTCGTGATTAAACATGATGTCGAGCAGGGACACGCCTCTTTCAGCGCGGACAACGGCGTCGCAGCGGTCTAGCACGGCGCGCACCACCGGCTCGCTGTCGTAGAGCCTTTCTTCCAGTCCTGTCCGGCGGGAGGCATCACCGGAGTATAGGAACGCGACCCTGTTCGCTGACTCAGGCTGGAGACCGTAGGAGTCAGCATCTGAGTTGTGAATCGCCCTCAAGCCTGTCCGGAGTGACTCGGCGTCGCTGAAAACCACACCTGAGCGATAGTCGAATTGGCTGCGTCCAATACTCGCCGACCAAGCCATGTCAGCAAGGAAGGATTCTTCCACATTTCTGCCTTCAAGCCACGACAGGTACTGCGCTGCAGTATCTCTAAGCGCAGCGTCAGTCTTGGCGGACAGGGGCAGCAGGCGAATCTTGCGCTCGGCGAATTCGCCGGTGGGCAGCGGTATTGCAGGGGAGACCGGGCGGGCGGAGCCTGCATGCGAGTGTATGCCATCAGCGGTCCCGCGCTCACCTTGCTCGCTTCGATAACCTTCGATGATTAGATGAGCGTTGGCGCCTGAAATGCCGAATGCGCTTACAGCTGCACGCGCAGGCCTTCCTGGATGGGTGGGCCACTCGGTTGCTTCGGAGGTAACTCTGACCGAAATCCTGTCCCACTCGATCTGCGGGCTAGGGCTGTCGAAGTGCAGATGCCTGGGAATAGTCGCTTGCTTCAACGCGAGGACTGTCTTTATCAGTGCGGCGGCACCCGCCGCAGTTTCGAGATGCCCGATGTTTGACTTTACCGTACCCATAAGAAGCGGGCTTTCGGGTTCACGGCCCTTTCCGTACACCGAGCCGATGGCGTGTGCCTCAATCGCATCGCCCAACTGCGAGCCGGTTGCGTGGGCTTCAAGATAGTCCACATCAGTACCGGAAATGCCTGCACGGGCAAGTGCTTCTTCCATGACGCGCTCTTGTGCGGGTCCGTTGGGGACCGTCAAACCGGCGCTGGCACCGCTCTGGTTGATGGCAGAACCCTTGATCACTGCCCAGATGCGGTCGCCGTCCGATTCGGCATCGCTAAGGCGCTTCAGCGCGAGCATTCCGCAGCCCTCACCACGAACATATCCGTCTGCGGACGCGTCGAATGGACGCGATCGCCCACTC
Organism: Dehalococcoidia bacterium; assembly: GCA_963665605.1. Lineage (GTDB taxonomy): Bacteria > Chloroflexota > Dehalococcoidia > Lucifugimonadales > JADFKI01 > Bin90. Next base: position 118,889 of record OY762409.1, read on the forward strand.
CTGGAGAGCATACCAATTTCAATCATGAATTCGGAGATAGCGTCCGAAAGCACAACGTGCACGCCTCCCGCAAGGGCCAAATCCACTTCGCCTCGCTGCAATCCCGCAATTGCCTGGTGCACGGCAGCAAGCGACGAGGCACATGCCACATCAATAGCAATGGCAGGGCCTTCAAGGCCGAGCGCGAATGCTACCCGTCCAGCGGATACGCTCGCAGTCGTTCCGATGTAGCTCGCACTTTTGCCGCTCTTTTCCACGAGGTCGCGATATTCGCTGCCTGAAATCCCGGCATACACTCCGGTGTTGCTGCCGCGCAGTCGCTCGGGGTCGATTCCCGCATCTTCGAGCGCCTCCCAACTTGCTTCCAGCAACATACGCTGCTGCGGGTCCATCGTGCGTGCCTCAATCGGCGATATGCGGAAGAATCGGGAGTCGAACCACTCGATGCCTTTGACGTACGCGCCTCGCATAGCTGGTGTGTCTTCCAGGTCAGGACGGCCGTCGGTGAATGCATCTCTGCCAGAGTCCAGGAGGTGCCAGAATTCTGATAAGCTGTTTGCCTGCGGGAAGCGGCAGGCCATGCCGATTATCGCAATATTGTCGCTGGCGGCCTCTACCGACTGCGCCGGCTCCGCCACGGTCATCTCGGGTTCAATAACAGCCTCGTTCGATATCACCTGGCCCAACTCCTCTGCTAGATGGCGGGCGAGCGCGGTGATGTCCGGGTAGTCGAAGATGGCGGTGTTTGAGACGACATATTCGCCGTCGAAGGCACGGTTGAGCCGGTTTCGCAATTCCACAGCCATGAGCGAGTCCATGCCAAGGTCGAAAAAGCCGACGGTAGTTGCCGGAACGCCCGGCAAGCGCATCACGGCTTGCAGCTCCTTTTGCAGGAATGTCACCAGAATGGCCTCCGACTCTGCCGCCTGCGAGAACTGCAGTTGGGTCAAGAGGTCTTGCTCCTCTTCGTCGGACTCTTCGGCAGCGCCGATCGCGGAGGCTAATAGTTCTTCCATGAACAGTATGGACTCTTCGTGATTCTCCGCGAATGTGGGCCAGTCAACGGCAGCAACCGTGCCAGTGGGCATGTCTTGCCGCACAAGCGCTTCGAGCGCCTGTAAGCCCTGCTGAGGAGTAATCCAGCCAGTACCCGCTGCCTCCAACTGCGCTGCGATGCGCTCGCGCTGCTCCTCTGCCTCGCCAAGCTCAGCCCATGCTCCCCAGGCTATGGTTTGACCCGGCAACCCGAGCGCGCGGCGGTGCCCGGCCAGCTGGTCGAGGAACGCGTTGGCGGCGGCGTGGTTCGCCTGCCCTGCGTTACCCAAGACTCCAGCCACACTGGAGAAGAGGATGAACATATCAAGGTCACGGTCCAGTGTTGCACGATGCAAGTGCCATGCTCCGAGCATTTTGGGCCAGAGCACCTGCTGGAAGCTGTCCCAACTCTGGTTGGTCAGCGCGGCATCCGAGAGCACACCAACACTGTGTATGACGCCCGCCAGCGGAGGCAGGGTGGCGTCGATTCGCTCAAGCATGGCGTCCACGGCGTTGGTGTCCGTTACATCGGCGAGTTCCACCTGAACTGTGAAACCACTCTCACGCAGTGCATTGATCGCTCCAACGGCTTCCGGGTCCGGGTCGCGACGTCCATTCAGAACGATGGCGCCCGCGCCCTTTTCTGCAAGCCAGCTCGCGAGTGCGATGCCAATTCCTCCAAGCCCGCCGGTGACGAGATATGTCCTGTCCCCTCGCAGACGCCCCGTCTCAAGGGCAGAGTTCGCCAGCACTATCTTTCCGATGTGGCGCGCCGCACGCATAAACTTCATCGCCGGGCCCGCCTCGCCCATCGTCCAGCGGCTGTGAATGAGCGGCGTTAGCACTCCGTCCTTTACCTGTTCCATTACCTTCCGGAGCGCCGTGCCGGGCGTTGTCAGATCGTGCTCTTTCAGGGTGTCCAGCTCCAGTATGTGGTAGTCCACATCCGGACGGGCAGCCGCCATTTCCTCCTCGCTGTATATGTCCACCCTTGCCAACTCAATGAACCTGCCGCCGTTGGCGAGACAGGAAAGGCTTGCCTCGATAAAGCCTTCGCTGGTAAGGCTGTTCAGAACGATGTCAACACCCTCGCCGCCGGTTGCATCGAGGATCTGCTGGCCGAACTCGGTGGTGCGACTATTGAATATGTTCTTAACGCCAAGTGAGCGCAGATACCCTTGCTTGGGGGCGCTAGCGGTGGTGAACACTTCTGCGCCAGCGGCCCGGGCGAGCTGAATCGCGGCAAGACCCACGCCGCCTGCGCCCGCGTGGATAAGCACGCGCTCACCTGCCTTCAGATTCGCAAGGTCGTATGAAAGCGCGGCCGACACGAACACGGTCGGCATTGTGGCAAGCTTTGTGGTTGGCGTATCCGGCGGCGCGTGGGCCACCATCGCCTCGTGCATAACGGCCTCAGAGCTGAAAGTGCCGAATGACAGCGCGACAACGCGGTCGCCTACGGCCACGCTCGTCACATCCGATCCGACTTCGAGCACATGCCCGCACATCTCGCCGCCGAGGCTGCCCTCGTCGATCAGCCCAAGCGACCTGAACACATCCCAGAAGTTCAGTCCTGACGACTCTACGGCCACGCGAACCTCGTACGGCTGGAGTGTTCGGTCATGGGCGTCAAGTACTTCGAGTCTATCCAGAGAACCTCCCGAGTCGGGCTCGATGAACCAACTGGAACCTTCTGGCAAAGACAGACGCTCAGTGTCGCCGCCTGCGCGGACAAGCCGGGCGGCCTGCCGGAGACCGATTCGATAAGCAATGTGCGTCTCCGGATCGGAGTACATCAGCTCATTGACCAAATCGGCAAGCGGCGCGGGACTCATCGGGTCCAGATCTATCATTCGGGGATGGAGGTGTGAGGCTTCGCGCGCCACTACTTTGCCGAGGCCCCAGAGCATCGCGCCCGCAAGCTGACCGTCGTGCTCGTGCTCCAACACCTGCCCGCCTCGTGTGATGAACCACACTCCATTCCCAGGCGTGGCATCGGCATCGCTGATACCCTGCACGAGTGCAAGCGCACTGCTGCCAACGCGCCGGGCGTCCTCGCCCAATTCTGACGCTGAAGCGTCCGCTCCGTGTCCGTCCAGCGCGACCAGATGCACAACGCCCGCCAGGGGCAAATCCGACGGAAGCCCTTCAAATAGGACGCGCCACGATTCGCGGCTATGCATATCGACGGACGCATTCACGACACCGGGTTGGTCGTCTGATTCAAACCCGGCGCCTGCCACAACGACCTTCTGGTTGCGCGCTACCATCTGTTCGATGAGCGCGTGCGCTACGCCCGACTGGTCGGCTGCAATGATCCACAGTCCGGCAGCCTCTTGCACAGTCGCGGGGCCCTGCGCAAGTATGACTCCCCGGTCCGGCTCGCTTGCGGAACCTGACTTCGCCACTCCTATAACCTCGATGTCCTCAAATCCCGCGTCATCGAGCGCCGTTCGCCATATCTCCGGGCTTGCCAGTGCGTGCTGCGTACGGTATTCGTCTGCGAATCGCCACCACCCGTCGAGCTGTCCGAATGTGAGGTCCTGCCAGCCCTGTCCACGCAGGTTCTCCAGTGCGATGAGCTGTCCTGACGGCGCCAACAACTTGAGACAGTGGTCAAGTGTCTCGTTCAGGAAGCGCGTAGCGTGCAGGACATTGGAGGCAATCACCAAGTCGTAGCCATGAATGTCGAAGCCCTGCGCTATTACGTCCTTTTCAATGTCGAGGACGCGGTAATCAATAGACGCTTCGTTGCCTCCGAAGCGTGCCTCGGCTTCGGAAAAGAAGCCCGCGGATATGTCTGTGTAGGTGTAATTGTAGCGATCTGCGGGAAGCTCCGGGAGCACGGCGGCTGTCGCCGCGCCGGTGCCGGCGCCAATCTCCAGGATGCGCAGTCTGCGGCCCTCCGGCAGGTCGGTGAGAAGCGCGGCAATCGTGTCACCGAGCATGCGGTTGGCGGCACGTGCTACGGGCGCTTTCAGGTACAGGTCTCCGGCGGTCGGCTCGCCGCTGCTAAACAGCAGCGTCAGGGCGTCGGCCTGCCCTGTCAGGACATCGGCGAGAGCCGCACCGCACCGCCTGAACAGCCCGACTTCGGTTGCGCCATGCCAGTATTGAACTTTCAGGCCGTCAGCGAACTCGTCGATTTCGCGCGGCATCTCATCGGGCATCGGGTCGCCGGGGCCCACCTTCACCAAAAAGCCATCGCCCGATTCCTCAACCACTCCGGCCCTCCCAAGCAGGTCGAACATTCGCCGGAACACGCGCCCATGCTCCGGGAGGACAGTCAGGCTCTCCTTGAGCGCGTCCGGATCGATGTACTCGCCTGCGTTGCGCTTCCAGCCAAGCTTCTCGAGTGCGCTCAGTGCGTAGAACCATGACATGCGCTCAAGGTCGTACAGCAGGCCAACGCGCTCAGCTGCATCTACGCCTTCATCCGACAGGTATTCGACGAACGGCATCGAGCGCTCGTATATGTCAGTCGGGCATGAAAGGAAGCCCGCGGTTGGCATACCTTCCGCAAGCGGGCGATCACGCCAGGCCATCTCGTAAAGCAGGTCCTGAAGGCTTTCAGTCGCCGAAAGCAGCGCGGCGCGCGTGGCACGTTTCACCGTGTACCCGCTGAGGCCGCCGACCTCCTCGCCATCAGGTGTGTAGAAGACCAAGTCGCCGCTGAGAACCTCCGGCGCAGCTCCGCCCTGGTCCCTGGACTCGTCGGCTGTCTCACTGAGGCGGGCGTGGCAAATCAGCCGTTCGGGCAGTTGCCCCCTCAGCCACATGCGCTCCCAGCCAAACGGAAGATAGGTATTCTTGGCCGCATCGCCGGCCGAATGGCGAGCCGCAGAAAGAACCTGGAAGCAACCATCGAGCAGTACCGGATGCAGATCTATGCCGCCGGCGTCGACAGATTCCGGCAAGGCAATCTCGCCTACTGCTTCGCCATTCGCCGCCCATAGGCCTCTAAGAGTGCGGAAGGACTCACCGAGGTTGATACTGGCCTCGGCCCGTGCTCCGTAAAAGCCACCAATGTCCTGTACTTGCATGCCGGACTTCAAGCCATCAACATCGATACGCCTAATCCCCAATCCACCGAAGATATTGACACAGTGAAGATAGCGAAGACGTGGGAAGTGCTCCGTTGACTGTGGGATAATGGTTTTTTGAGGAAAGACCAACCCCAGACAAGGAGCACCAAATAGATGATAGCATCCGAGCGTCCCGACCGCATCCAGGTAGCCTTCGACGACCACCGCCTGGTGGCCAATGCCGGACTGCTGTTACCGGTCACACTGGCCCATCGTCTGGGTCTGAGCGAACTTGTGGAAAGCCACCTTGACCTGGGGGATGCGCCGGGTCGGGCGAACGCGGGAGACAAGATACTGACCCTGGTGGCGTCGGCTCTGGCAGGCGGTGATTGTATAGACGACGCGGACGCGCTGCGGTCCGGAGGCACCGGACGGGTGCTGGGCTGTACGGTCAAGGCGCCATCCACACTGGGGACATTCCTGCGCAGCTTCAGGTGGGGCCACGTGCGCCAACTGGACCGGGTGAGCCGGGAACTGCTGTTGCGAAGTTGGTCCGCGGGGGCAGGACCCGGGGACTCGCCCCTGACGATTGACCTGGACTCCACCGTCTGCGAGACCTACGGACTGGCGAAGGAGGGAGGCAGCGAGCACAACTACAACGGGCAGAGAGGCTATCATCCGCTGGTTGCCGTCGTCGCAGGAACAGGGAACGTGCTGATGGCACGACTGCGCAAGGGCCGGGCCAACACCGCCCGGGGCGCAGCCAACTTCCTGCGTGAGACGCTGAGCAGGGCACGCTACGCAGGAGCCACGGGAGCGCTCACCGTGCGGGCCGACAGCGGCTTCTACGCCCACGACATCGTCAGCGTCTGCCGCGACAACGATGTGCGCTTCTCCATCACCGTCCGACAGCATCGGAGCTTGCGCAATCTCATAGAGGATATACCCGAGACCGACTGGACGCCCATACCCTACTGGATGGAGGGCGCAGCCGACGTTGCCGAGACCACGTACGTACCCTTCGACAGCCGCCCCGACGCCGCGCCGGTGCGCCTCATCGTCCGCAGGGTCAGGCCCACGCCCGGCTCTCAACTGGCGCTGCTCGCCGACTACAGCTATCACGGCTTCATCACCGACCGGGAGGGCGACACCCTTCAACTGGAAGCCGACCACCGCCGACACGCCGAGATCGAGAACGCCATACGCGACCTGAAGTACGGTGTGGGACTGAACCACCTGCCATCGGGTCGCTTCGCCGCCAACGCAGCCTGGATGGCCGTGCAGGTGATGGCACACAACCTTGCCCGCTGGACCGCGCGCATCGGTCTGGCTGAGCAGGTGGTGACCACAAAGACCCTCAGACGACGCTTCTTCTCCCTTGTCGGACGGCTCACACGCTCGGCACGCCTTCTCACTCTGCATCTTCCGCAGGGCTGGCCCTGGGGAACACAGTTCGGACGCGCACTGACCAGACTGCGAACCATTCCATTACCGAGCTGATGGCAGCGACGACAGACCGCCATACACGCCACAACCCATCACATCCCCAGACTCTAGCCGGACCGCGAGTATCCCCTGCTGCCCACCGATTCGTCAACTTCACCCACAATCGCCACTGTGGGCCTCCACCGGCGTCCAACATCACGACCGGGGACCTTCAGAACGCTCCAGCGCCGGCGTCATACTCTCACCGCCATCTTGCCACGCTCTTAAACCACGATCCGGCAGAGATGCCACGACTCTTCGGTGGATTCGGGCTAATCGTTCCGCTAGTCCTACCGCCCATTGAAACCTTGCACACAGAGTGCAGCGTCCAGCCATCATCAGATTCGGACATGCTGAATGTCTCGATCTGACGCGCGCTGCCGTTACCAGTTGGGCTGAGCAGCGCCTGTATTTTTCTTCCGCCGTGCTCTTCATGGTCGTCAACATCGTTGTCTGCGAAGACCATCGCGGTGTGGAGTTGAAGGTCTTCCACCTCGACGAACTGCGCTCCTTCAGCCATTGCTGCTGCCGCCGCCACCGCGCCGTATAGCGCTCCAGGCATGATGACCCGTCCGAACACGCGATGGTCGTCTAGCCACGACGGATCGGTGGGGAACATCTCCGTTTGGTACATAATCTCACCGCGGGGAGATTCGTGCCTCGTGCCTAGCAGGGGATGCCCGGCCGCGATGCGTCTGCGCCTTGGCGCATCGATCCAGTACCGTTCCCGCTGGAATGCATAGCCCGGCAACTCAATCCTTCGCCGCTTTTCACCGGCGAACAAGCCCTCAAACTTGAGGTCGAGTCCCGCATTGTAGGCGCCTGCAACTGCGTTCTTGAAGCCGTCATCGTAATCTGCGGGGTCTATGTCCCAGGACAGGCGCAGCATGCTTTGCAGGACGGTCGGAGCTGTGGAGTTAGCCGTTCCGTTGACGGAGTCAGGCCAGACCGACAAGACCAGGGGGCCCAAAACTGCGTGCGGCCCCACCTCGATCACCAAATCTACGCCGAGTTCCGCAACCTTTTCGACTCCTCCGCGGAACTGTACTGCCTGGCGCGCATGGCGGCGCCAATATTTGCTATCAAGGATCTCATTGGCATGCACTTCATCTCCGGTTACGTTGCTGACCAGGGAAAGTGTAGGCGGTGAGGGTGCGACACTTCCGTAGGCCTCCTCAAGTTCGTCAAGCGAAGGTTCCACAAGCGGACTGTGGAACGCCTGATTTCTGAGCCGCCTTACAGTTACTTCGTCGGCTTCGAATTTCTCGGAGACTGCCTGGACCGCTTCGACCGATCCGCTGATTACCTGGTGAATCCCGTTGTCAACGGCCACGCTCAGAGTCGCATTCTTCGCTGCCTCGTTGTATTCATTGACGGCGGCCAAGACCTGTTCCTTGGACGCGAAGATTGCGGCCATTGTGCCCAGTTCAGGCACTGACGACAGCAGGGATCCACGCTTTGCCACGAAACTCAATCCTTCTTCCAGTGCGAACACTCCCGCCGCCTGAGCCGCAGCGAACTCGCCCAGGCTGTGCCCGATTACTACGCTTGGCTCAACGCCTATGCTTCGCCACAATGCATTCAGCGCGCACTCAAGTGCATAGACGGCCGGTTGCGTCCAGGCTGTGTCGTTCAGGTCGCCTGCCGCATCGTCGTTTCCGAACATCACATCAAGCAGAGAGACTCCGCGCTCATCCTGAATGACCTGCTCGCACCTGTTGAGGATCGCGCGCACCACAGGCTCGCGGTCGTAGAGCGTTTTGCCCATGCCGACCCACTGGCTGCCCTGTCCCGTATACACGAAGGCAACCTTAGTGGCCGCTGTCGATTCAGGGATGTGTTCACCGTCTACCACGGCATTCAGTCCCCGCCGCAGGGTTTCCGCATCTTTGAATGCAACTCCTGCTCGACGCTGAAAGTGGCTTCGCCCCACGCTCGCCGTCCACGCCACATCGGAGAGGAACGGCGAATCGGCGGTCGCGCCCGATGCCAGTTCGTGGGTGTTTGCGTCAATCCCTGCGAGGTAGCGCTCTGCCATATCTCGCAGGGCGTTCTCGGTCTTCCCTGATAGTGGAAGTATGCGTTTGTCCCGCGCTGAGGAAACTGTAGGCGACGAACCAACGGGCGCCTTTGGCAGGGCTATCGGGATGTACCTCTTAGCCCCGATCCACCGAAATAGAGGTTATCGGAGGTCCTCATAAGGGATGAAAAGGTGCTCCCGCATATCTGGGATAATGGTTTATGGAGTCAGAACCAACCAGATACGAGGAGCACCCATTAGATGATAGCATCCGAGCGTCCTGACCGCATCCAAGTAACCTTCGACGACCACCGCCTGGTGGCCAATGCCGGACTGATGTTGCCAGTCATGCTCGCCGGGCGTCTGGGTCTGAGCGAACTTGTGGACAGCCACCTTGACCTGGGGGATGCGCCTGGTCGGGCGAATGCGGGAGACAAGATACTGACCCTGGCGGCATCGGCGCTGGCAGGGGGCGATTGCATAGACGACGCGGACGCGCTGCGGTCCGGGGGCACCGAACGGGTGCTGGGCTGCGCGGTCAAGGCTCCGTCCACACTGGGGACATTCCTGCGCAGCTTCCGCTGGGGACACGTGCGACAACTGGACCGTGTGAGCCGGGAGTTGCTGGCGCGAGCCTGGTCCGCGGGGGCAGGACCCGGGGACTCGCCTCTGACGATCGACCTGGACTCCACCGTCTGCGAGACCTACGGACTGGCAAAGGAGGGAGCCAGCGAGCACAACTACGCCGGTCAGAGAGGCTATCACCCGCTGCTTGCCGTCGCCGCAGGAACAGGAGACGTGCTGATGGCAAGACTGCGCAAGGGCCGGGCCAACACCGTACGGGGTGCAGCCAACTTCCTGCGTGAGACGCTGAGCAGAGTGCGCTACTCAGGAGCCACCGGAGCGCTCACCGTGAGGGCCGACAGTGGCTTCTACACCCACGACATCGTCAGCGTCTGCCGCGACAACGATGTGCGCTTCTCCATCACCGTCCGACAGCATCGGAGCTTGCGCAATCTCATAGAGGACATACCCGAGGCTGACTGGACGCCCATACCCTACTGGATGGAGGGCGCAGCCGACGTTGCCGAGACGACCTACACTCCCTTCGGAGGTGAGCCTGACGCAGCGCCGGTGCGACTGATCGTCCGCAGGGTCAGGCCCACGCCCGGTTCCCAGTTGGCGCTGTTTGCCAGCTACAGCTATCACGCCTTCATCACCGACCGACAGGGCGACACTCTCCAACTGGAAGCCGATCACCGCAGACACGCCGAGATCGAGAACGCCATACGCGACCTCAAGTACGGTGTGGGACTGAACCACCTGCCATCGGGTCGCTTCGCAGCCAACGCTGCCTGGATGGCCGTGCAAGTGATGGCACACAACCTTGCCCGCTGGACCGCGCGCATCGGTCTGGCTGAGCAGGTGGTGACCACAAAGACCCTCAGACGACGCTTCTTCTCCCTGGCCGGACGGCTCACACGCTCGGCACGCCGCCTCACTCTGCATCTACCCCGGGGCTGGCCCTGGGGGACACAGTTCGGCGAAGCCCTGGAGCGACTGCGCTCCCTGCCACACCCTGTCTGACGGCGGCTACCGCTCCTTCCGACCCATCCTCATCCGCCAGCCAGTCCCTGGTCTGCTCAACTCGCTTCGGACGGACCGGCAAGGGTCCCCTGATGCCTCCGAACACTCCATATGCGCCTCTTCACCGCTGACGGAGGCTTGCTGGCAGACCGCCAGTGGCACCATCTAGCCCAAATCCGTCTTTACGATCTCATCCCCGGTTCACATGTCCCTTTACTGCGCCACCATAGCGAACTTCGGTGGATTCGGGCTTAGCACCGACCGGGCAGCAACCGTTGCGCTTTACGTCCGACAAGTCCTCCGGCGCCGGGTATCCTTCTATCACGATATGCGCGTTAGTGCCGGACCATCCGAAGCCGCTGACGCCTGCGAGCGGCGCACGACCTTCGACCGATGGCCATTCGGTAGCCGACGCAGTAACCTGCAGCGGAAGTTCTGACCAATCGACCGCCGGTGTGGGGTCGAAGAAATTCAGGTGCTTAGGAATTACCCCCTTGTTCATCGAGAGCAGCACCTTCATCACACTCGCGACCCCCGCAGCGGACTCAAGATGCCCGAAGTTGGTCTTGACGGAGCCTATCAGCAGGGGACGATCTGCGGGGCGTCCCTTGCCATACGCCGCCCCGACAGCCTCCAATTCGATAGGGTCTCCAACCGGTGTTCCAGTGCCGTGCGCCTCGACGTAATCTACTTGCGCGGGGAGCACTCCGGCGCGTTGAAGGGCAGCCTCGATTACCTGTGCTTGCGCTTCACCGCTCGGCACGGTCAAGCCGGCGCTCGCACCGTCCTGATTGAGCGCAGAACCTCGAATGATGCCCCAGATGCGGTCGCCGTCCGCTTCTGCGTCGCTGAGGCGCTTGAGCACGATAATGCCGCAGCCTTCGCCGCGCACATACCCGTTTGCAGCCGCATCGAAGGTCTTGCAACGTCCGTCAGGCGCGAGCATGCCCGCGTTCCCCCGCAGTTCGAGGAGCCTGCCGGAGAGTATCGTGTGTACGCCGCCTGCGAGCGCAAGGTCTGCTTCGCCGTTCTGCAAGCCTGTTACGGCTTGATGAATCGCCACAAGCGAGGACGAACAGGCGGTGTCCAATGCGATCGCGGGGCCTCGCAGGCCAAGTGCGAATGAAACACGACCTATTGCCGTGTTGTACGAAGTCCCACTGACGGTGTATAGGCTAGGGGCGGGCTCGGCCGTTTCGCTGGCGTCCATTATCATGCCGCGGTATTCGTTGTTGCTGACTCCTCCGTACACTCCGGTGTGCGTGCCCTTCAGGCTGTCGGGGTCGATTCCCGCGTCTTCGAGCGCCTGCCAGCTTGTTTCGAGCATCAGTCTCTGTTGGGGGTCAAGATGCTCCGCTTCCACTGGCGATATCCGGAAAAAGGGCGCGTCGAACCTGTCAACATCGTCGATGAATGCTGCGTACCGGCACGCCTCACTTTGTACCGAGCCGTCTGGGAAGAGCTGGCCGATTCGCCCTACACCCGATCCGGGAACGCCCTCTGTGACCGCGTTTTCCCCTGCTTCCAGCAGTTTCCAGAACGCCGTAATATCGTTTGCGCGAGGGAAGCGGCAAGCCATGCCCACGACGGCGATTGGTTCTCTTCTACCCACATTCGAGTGGTCATGAGCACGGGGCTCCGCAAACTTCGCAGGGGAAACAATCGCGCTATTCTTTGAGTCCATATTCTTTCCTTATGCCACTTATTTTGAGACAAAGTATTAATATATGGGTTTGGTACACTTATACCATGATCATGGCGAGTTAACTCACGCATATACTATACCATGCTTAACATTCAGACCTATGGAGACGATTTCACAAATACTCCGGAGCGCTGCTTGAGTCTATTCCCAGTCTCAATTGTCGCTTTCCACAAGCGTGAAGTTTCTGCGAGTTTAGCTCGCGGCGGGAAGCCGGCTTTCCGGCCATCGTCTGCCCGCCAGCGCTGAGTCAAAGATGTTGCGATCGGCATTCACGTCCGCATCTTCTGCCATCCCGCACTTGGTGCAGTTATATCGTTTGCCTTCTCTGTTAGCCGCGGAGACCGCCCCACAGCGGGAGCACCTCTGCGACGTGAACCTCGGGTCAACCACTACCAGCTCCCTACCGGCCCACGCTTGTATGTTGCAATAGCCCCATAGATAAGCCAATCTTTGGGGTGGGCGAGAGGGGCGCGTCGTCGGCCCAACTGGTGAGCCAAGCGCATGTTCTGGGCTGCACCGAAAGGCAGTACGTCACCCCTCCCGCCGCACTTGTTGTTCCGAACGGATTCAAGGCCCGCATCTGCAAGTGTGGAGCACAATGGCATAAAACATACGAAGGTCGGCTTATGGTAGTCGTAGCAGGCATAGACGTAGCGAAGGCGACTTTTAGAGGAGTCGGCGTCGGAAGGATCTGTGCTCAGCTTTGAGAACAGCGCGAAGGGCATTCGCAACTTGCTCAGGCACCTGGAGCGTATGGGTGTGACCAGGGCGGCGTTCGAGCCCACCGGCGGGTACGAACGTCTTGTGGTTGGCAAGCTGAGGGATACGGCGATCAGCGCGCAGGTGGCACATTCGGTCAGAGTGCCCGCCTTTTCACGCTCGTGCGGATACGAGGCGAAGACCGATCCTCTCGATGCCCAGGTGTTGTCCCGCTATGGCGTGGTATTCTCCGAGTCGGATACGGCGCAGCAGTAGGTGGATCCTGACCGTGAAGAGCTGAGACAGTTGCTGGACAGGCGTCGTCAGCTGGTCGAGGAGCGGGTGAGAGAACGCAACCGTCTGTACAAGAGCGTAAGTGGGAGCGTCGGGAAGTCGACTCGACGGCACCCCCGCTGGCTTAACAGAGTGATAGAGCGACTGGATCAGGAGCATAAGGAGTTGTTGAAGCACAGCGCCTCACTGAGACAGCCGAACTGTATCGGACTGTACCCGGCGTGGGAGAGTTGACCGCGGCTACGCGGGTTGCGTATCTGCCAGAGATTGGGAGGTGGGACGGCAAGGTTCCCAGCAGGTAGCCTTTTATGTTCGTGTATGTTTATGGATGTACGCAAACGAGTGAGACTCACGGACTGGGACAGACTGTATGGTCTGAACCGGATCTCCACCTGGCGGATGTACAACGAAGGACGGCTACCTTCCGACCTGAAAGTGGAGAAGGTGGGCGGCATACTGTACGTGATAGTACCGGAGGACAAGCGGCTTCTGACAGTCGGTTATGGACGGGTATCTTCCTCTGACAGAAAGCACCTTCTGGAAGGCCGGTCCTCAAGGCTCTGGAAGTACGCCGGAGAGAACGGGATTGTGATGGACAGGGTGGTCGAAGATGTGGCGAGTGGTCTAAACGACAGGCGGAAGAAGTAGTTGTCACTGTTGTCTGACCCTGACGTGGGCTGGCTTGTGGTGGAACACAGAGACAGACTGGCACGGTTCGGAGTCGGGATGGTGGACGCAATGTTGAGGCCCAGGGGCGGCGGACTGGTTGTTACGCGTCAACCTAAATTGCCGGTTTAGTTGGAATCGTACTCAGCCATTTAGTGCTCCGTTCTACCGTGAGAGTCACACAGCGAAGAGGATAGCATATGGACTGTGGCTATCTTCCGGCAAATTGCGGATGGAACGGTTCGGAGGCAGAATTCACAGGTGGAACCAAAGGGTGCAGATATAGAGATTCGCGATGTGGAACTTCGAGACGTAGACGCCCTGGCAGATGTACTTGTTCGCGAAGTAAGCAGAGGGCAGGTCAGGAGAAGGTACGACGAAAGCCTCCTCGGGTATCGGAAGATGATCATAGCCGAGCTCGATTGGCAGGTCGCCGGAACTGTCAGCATGGGTGGGTGGGGCTTTCAGAGGATCGGCTCACTACGAATGTTCGCGCTCGATGTGGGGAGGGCATTCAGGTACTAAGGAGGTGTAACAGCTCTGATTGGTGAGGTGGAAGCCGTCGTAATCAATCGCAGGTTGAACGAAGTCAACCTGGAAGTGTCCGTCGACAGTGTCGATGCGATACGACTATATGAACGCCTCGGATACCGGTGCCTTCCTGGTAAATGTGGGCAGTAGTCAATCTGCTATCTCTAATACCGCTAGTCTGAAAGCAGCGAGCGCAAGATTTAGCGCATACAACTTCTGTCGGCAATGTCTCAAACACCAAGGCACATTCGGATAGCAATCAAATACCGCTGTGCCCTACGCTCAGTCATAAGCTCTTCTGGCGGGCCAATATTGCCGTGCCTGATGACGGCATAGCGCCTGCAATCCTGCGCGCTGCAACTATTGTGTTGCCGCCAGACCTTCAATCTCTAGCGCGAAATCACCACTCTTCTCTGCGTAATAGGTAGTGGCCTCGATTGTATAGTCTCCAGCATCGAGACTCTCAGACAACAAGGAATTCGTATCCACCCCATATTCAATGTCGTCCTCTTCATAAAGGACGTCTCCTCCCCTTCCGTGACCCTCCAATAAGTATAGGTACGTGTCCTCAACCGACTTCAGTGTGAGGGTTATCTTGGAGGACTTATCCAGCGTGAAAGTGTAGAAGCGAGAGTACCTGTCGCCTGTGCCGCTAATTGGGTCCCTATCGGAAACGCAGGTGTCGTCCCAACTGCCATCGATCGTGCCGTCAGCATCGACCGATTCCACACAGGTATCTAGGAGACCTTCTACACTCAGGGTGAAATCGCCGGTAGTGACGGGCGCATATGTAGTCGCCTCGATCGTGTAATCGCCCGAATGAAGGGTCACTGATAGCCGGGAATCAGTGTCGACTCCAGACTCGATGTCGTCGTTCGAGTAAACGATTTTGCCGTCTTTACCGTGCCCCACGAGAATGTAAAGGTAGGAATCTTTCTGTGAACTAAGGCTTATGACAAGGTCTGTGGTCTCCTTGAGCGTGAACGTGTAGTAGCGAGAATAGCGGTCCCCTGCGCCCCCGGAGGCATCCCTCTCGGAAAGGCAGGTGTCGTCCCAACTGCCATCTATTGCGCCGTCAGAATCGACGGATTGCAGGCACGTTTCCACCCGTTCGGGATCCGGAGCTCTCTTTCGCGTAATAGCGACGGTATAGGTGGCAGTTGTCGTCCCATCCTCCGCCGTCACTCTGACTGCAATAACGTTCTCTCCAACTTGAAGAGAAACTTCCCCGTCCGCGTTCTCCAATCCATCCAGCGTGATTACGTGCACCGCCCCAGTGTGATTAACTGTGGGCGTCACGGTAGTCTCAGTCACGTCGTTTTCGACTTCCACGGTATAGGAAGTATTTGCCGGGTCGAATGTGCCGAAGTCGATGTTGCTCAATGTCAGAGAGTCGAGCGTGGCGTCCGTAGAAAGAGATGCATCCGCTCGAGTCACGGTTACAGTGTAGGTCTTAAATGTTTCGTAGTCTTCCGCCCTCACTCTGACCTCTATCGTATTTGCCCCGACACCCAGCGGGATGGTAGAAAATAGGTAATTGTCGCCGTTGACGTAGACGTCGTAGCCGGCTCTTAAGTGATTGACGGTGGGCGCGATCATTGTCTGCGTCAAGCTGTTCGCGACTCTGGCTGAGTATGTCGTGACCGTCGGGGCGAATGTTCCGAAATCTACGCCGCTCAGCGTCAATGTGCTAAGTGTTGCGTCCGTCGAAGGAGTCAGCCCCGCTCGGTCGACGTCAACGCTGTACGATTTCGTAGTCTGACCGTCCCTTGCCGTGACGACGACAGTGATGACATTGCTCCCCACTGCCAGGGATATAACACCGTCAGTATCCGTTACGTCATCGAGCTTGATGACATAGCTCGCTTCTGGGTCATTCGTCGTCGGTATTACGGTCGTCTGCGTCAGTCCATGACGGACGGGAGTGACGTACGATGCGTCATTCGGGCTGAATATCCCAAAATCGAACCCTAAGAGTACGAGGTTGATCAGTGTCGCATCGTCTGATTCGGTTGTGCCGGCCGGCCGGGCACGCGTCACCGTGATGGCGTAGATCTCGGTCGTGTATCCGTCTTCCGCAGTCACAACGACAGTAATAGTGTTTTGTCCCACACCAAGCGGGAATGTCCCATCCAGGTCGGTCCTGCCGTTTCGCTTGATCACATAGCTCGCATTCGAATCGTTCAGAGAAGGCGTTACCGTAGTCTGAGTCACGTCGTTGGCGACATCGACGTCGTAGGATGTGGTCGCCGGATCGAACGTACCGAGGTCTATGCCGTTCAGCATGAGACTGCTCAGTGAGGTGTCCCTGCTTGGCGCAGCTGGTGTGGTCGTCGTTACCGACGAAACTATTACAGCCGTATCGGAAGTATCCTTCAGAGTCAGAACGAACTTGTAATGTGTGCTCGGCTGTGCGTAAACGCTGCTGGCAGTGTGTCGGCGTCCTCCAGTGGTTTCCCGCGCGGAAGGAATGCTTTCCCCAGACTGAACATATTCGGTGCCGTCGTGATAGAACCTCTGCAGAACGTGCTTGGCGATGCCGCGATTGTCGGGCACTGACCACGTCATATTTACATAATGATATCCCGTGTGTGAGACGCGGAAGTTCAATTCAGGATCGTCCGTGTCCAGCTCCCCTGTATCGGCGGCGGGTACAGGGGAGCGCCAGACAGTAATCTTGTATGTTTTGGTGGTATAACCGTCATCTGCGGTTACCACGACCGTGACGAAGTGATTCTCACCTGTGACGAGCGAGACGGTACCGTCGCTGTCCCTTACATTGTCGATTTTGACGACATAGCTCGCGTCCGAGTCGTTCAGAGTGGGCGTGACCGTGGTCTGTGCCACCCTGTTCGGGGCCTTGGCCGTGTAAGCCCCAATCCACCGAAGATATTGACACAGTGAAGATAGCGAAGACGTGGGAAGTGCTCCGTTGACTGTGGGATAATGGTTTTTTGAGGAAAGACCAACCCCAGACAAGGAGCACCAAATAGATGATAGCATCCGAGCGTCCCGACCGCATCCAGGTAGCCTTCGACGACCACCGCCTGGTGGCCAATGCCGGACTGCTGTTACCGGTCACACTGGCCCATCGTCTGGGTCTGAGCGAACTTGTGGAAAGCCACCTTGACCTGGGGGATGCGCCGGGTCGGGCGAACGCGGGAGACAAGATACTGACCCTGGTGGCGTCGGCTCTGGCAGGCGGTGATTGTATAGACGACGCGGACGCGCTGCGGTCCGGAGGCACCGGACGGGTGCTGGGCTGTACGGTCAAGGCGCCATCCACACTGGGGACATTCCTGCGCAGCTTCAGGTGGGGCCACGTGCGCCAACTGGACCGGGTGAGCCGGGAACTGCTGTTGCGAAGTTGGTCCGCGGGGGCAGGACCCGGGGACTCGCCCCTGACGATTGACCTGGACTCCACCGTCTGCGAGACCTACGGACTGGCGAAGGAGGGAGGCAGCGAGCACAACTACAACGGGCAGAGAGGCTATCATCCGCTGGTTGCCGTCGTCGCAGGAACAGGGAACGTGCTGATGGCACGACTGCGCAAGGGCCGGGCCAACACCGCCCGGGGCGCAGCCAACTTCCTGCGTGAGACGCTGAGCAGGGCACGCTACGCAGGAGCCACGGGAGCGCTCACCGTGCGGGCCGACAGCGGCTTCTACGCCCACGACATCGTCAGCGTCTGCCGCGACAACGATGTGCGCTTCTCCATCACCGTCCGACAGCATCGGAGCTTGCGCAATCTCATAGAGGATATACCCGAGACCGACTGGACGCCCATACCCTACTGGATGGAGGGCGCAGCCGACGTTGCCGAGACCACGTACGTACCCTTCGACAGCCGCCCCGACGCCGCGCCGGTGCGCCTCATCGTCCGCAGGGTCAGGCCCACGCCCGGCTCTCAACTGGCGCTGCTCGCCGACTACAGCTATCACGGCTTCATCACCGACCGGGAGGGCGACACCCTTCAACTGGAAGCCGACCACCGCCGACACGCCGAGATCGAGAACGCCATACGCGACCTGAAGTACGGTGTGGGACTGAACCACCTGCCATCGGGTCGCTTCGCCGCCAACGCAGCCTGGATGGCCGTGCAGGTGATGGCACACAACCTTGCCCGCTGGACCGCGCGCATCGGTCTGGCTGAGCAGGTGGTGACCACAAAGACCCTCAGACGACGCTTCTTCTCCCTTGTCGGACGGCTCACACGCTCGGCACGCCTTCTCACTCTGCATCTTCCGCAGGGCTGGCCCTGGGGAACACAGTTCGGACGCGCACTGACCAGACTGCGAACCATTCCATTACCGAGCTGATGGCAGCGACGACAGACCGCCATACACGCCACAACCCATCACATCCCCAGACTCTAGCCGGACCGCGAGTATCCCCTGCTGCCCACCGATTCGTCAACTTCACCCACAATCGCCACTGTGGGCCTCCACCGGCGTCCAACATCACGACCGGGGACCTTCAGAACGCTCCAGCGCCGGCGTCATACTCTCACCGCCATCTTGCCACGCTCTTAAACCACGATCCGGCAGAGATGCCACGACTCTTCGGTGGATTCGGGGTAAGACGTGGTCGCCGTATCGAACGTACCAAAGTCTATGCCGCTGAGCGTGAGGCTGCTTAGAGTTGCGTCTCCGTCGTATGGAGGCAGGGTTGTTGCCGTTGCCGATGCGACTATGACTGCCGTGTCTGAATCGTTCTTTAGTGTCAGCACGAATTTGTAATGGGTGTCAGAATCGGCGTAAACACTGGTTGGGGTGTGATCGCGTCCACCTGTAGTCGCTGTCGCGCGAGGAATTTGAGCTGAGGCTGCAACATATTCGGTGCCGTCGTGATGGAATCGCTGTAGCACGTACCCGGTGATGCCGCGATTGTTGGGTACCGACCATTTCAGTGTTACGGAACTGTCAGTCCTACCAGTGACGCGGAAGTTCACCGCTGGATCGTCTGTTCCCAACTCTCCCATGTCGGCGGCAGGCGTCGGAGAGCGCAAGACCGTAACAACGTAATTCTTGGTGGTCTCTCCATCGCTGGCGGTGACGACGACCGTGATGAAGTTATTGGGACCCACGGCAATTGAAACGGTTCCATCAGAGTCCCTCCTGCCGTTGTATGTGATGCGATAACTCGCCCTCGAATCATAGAGCGTGGGCGTAACAGTCGTCTGCGAGACTCTGTTGGGAACCTTCACAACATACGATGAGGTATCGGGATTGAAACTGCCGAAGTCGATCCCGCTCAGGATCAGATTGCTCAGATTGGCTCTATTCGCGTCTGATACGGCGGCGCTGCGTGTTACAGTGACGGTGTACGTCCTGGTGGCCTGGCGGTCCTGAGCGGTCACCACAACCGTGATGACGTTGCTTCCCACCGCCAGGGCTATCACACCGTCGGAGTCAATCACGTCTCCCAGTTTGACAATATAAGTGGCGCTGGAATGGCTCAGAGTCGGCGTGACGGTTGTCTGAGTCTTGCTATTAGACACAGTTGCGGTGTACGAAGTTGTCGCAGAATTAAAAGTGCCTAAGTCCATGCCGCTTAGTGTCAACCCGCTCAGGCTAGCATCTGACGATGCCGGACTTCGAACTGGGGCACTTTCGCGCGTCACGGTGACGGCGTAGGTCTTGGTAGTATCGCTGTCGTCTGCGACTACCAATACTGTGATGAAGTTCTGCCCGACGGCAAGTGACACTGTGCCGTCGGAATCGGTGACTCCATTGAGCTTGATAAAGTAGCTCGCGTCCGAGTCGTTCAAGGTGGGTGTTACGGTTGTCTGAGTTACGCTATTTCCGATGCTCGCAGTGTAAGATGTTGTCACAGAAGCGAAAGTGCCGAAGTCTATGCCGCTCAGGACCAGGTTGCTTAGAGTTGCGTCCCTGTCAGGCGGTGGCGGCGTGCGGACCGTTAACGACGATATAATTACAGTAGCGTCCGAAGCATTCTTCAGCGTCAGAACAAATTTATAGAGCGTGTCCGGGCCTGTGTTGCTGTAGCTTAAGCTGTACCCGCTTCCACCGGTGCTTGCATCTGCGTAAGGTGTGCCGGTTCCGAAAATGACATATTCGGTGCCGTCGTGGTAGAACTGCTGCATTTCGTGCCTCGTTATGCTGCGGCCGCTTGGCACTGACCAGGCGACGTTCACATAGTGGGAGCGATAACCAGTAACGCGTAGGTTCACTGAGGGAGCGTCCGTACCCATTTCGCCCATGTCGGCGGCAGGTGTCGGAGAGCGTAGGACCGTAACTCTGTAGTTCTTCATCGTCTGATCGTCTTCCGCTGTTACCACAACCGAGATAACGTTCTGGCCAGCGGAAAGAGAAATGACACTATCTGAATCGACCACACCCCCGCGTTTTATGACGTAGCTCGCACCAGAGTGATTCAGGGTGATTGTGGCGGTGGTCTGCGATACTCTGTTGGGCACTTTTCCGGTGTACGAAGTAGTAGCCGGGTCAAAGGTGCCGAAGTCTATGCTGCTCAGGACCAGATTGCTCAGAGTCGCGTCACTTGCGGGGGGTTCGTTGCGCGTAACGGTAACAGTGTAGGTCTTGGTCGTGAAATCGTCCTCAGCCGTGACCACAACCGAGATGGCATTGCTCCCAACGGTCAGGGAGATGGTGTCGTCGCTGACGGCTGCGTCATTCAGATGGATGACATAGCTCGCGTCCGACTGATTCAGGGTGGGCGTGACAGTCGTCTGCGTCACGCTGTTTGCAACGCTGACGGAATACGATGTGGTGGCAGGGCTGAATGTTCCGAAGTCAATGCTACTAAGTACAAGGTTGCTCAGGGTGGCGTCATTGGAAGCCGGTGTCGAGCTTGGCGCGGCGCGTGTCACGGTAACGGTGTAAGTCTTGGTGGTCAGATCGTCCGCTGCATACACAGTGACTTGCACGCTATTTGATCCCACGTCCAGGGGAACTGTACCGTCCGCGTAGCGAACGCCATCGCCGAACACGTTGTAGCTGGCCTGTGATCCACTAAGGGACACCAATGCTGCCGCTCCGGTCACGCCGTTGGGAACACTTGCGGTGTAAGACGTGATCGCCGGGCTGAATGTGCCGAAATCTATGACCTGCAGTCCGTCACCGGACTTTAGCGTGAGACTGATCAGGTTAGCATCAGTCGAAGGATCGGGACGGGTGACCGCCACTGTATAAGTCCTAGTAGTCTGCTCGTCTTCTGCAGTGACAACAACGCTAATATCGTTGCTGCCCGTGACGAATTCCACGATGCGGCCCGATTGGGTCACGCCATTAAGTTGGACAACATAGCTTGCGCCGGAGTGATTAGGAGTGGCTGTGACGGTTGTGCGCCTATACTTGCTAGCGGTGATAGCAGTGTACGATGTAGTCGCCGAGTCAAATGTGCCGAAGTCTATACTGCTCAGTGTCAGTGTGCTCAGGGTGGCGTCGCTGGATGTAGATTCACTTCCGTCCTGCTGGGCAAAGGCGGAGGTTGCACCGAAGAGCAGGCCAGATGCCGCTATTGCAGCAAGAATGGCGAGGGACGAGGCCCTGAGTAGGCGTAACGTCCCGAGATTGAAACAATGCAAATTTGACCCCTCTCGTCACTGAATCCTGAACATGTCGGAATTTTTCGCACCAGCAAGAAATGGATACTCAACGCTATGATTGACATCCAGTCCGGACTTCCGTAGTGGTTGGCTGTCCAAGGCTGTGCCGCCTGTGTCCTGGACCTGACCGTCGCAATAGCCGTGGCTGGCTGTATCACAGCCGAAGCGTATAACTTCCCAATTGCAACGGTTGACAATCGCAAAGACATCCTGGGCACACGACGCGTTGCCATGTCTGAGGGAATCTTAAGTGTCGGGGGGACCAACTGCTGCTTGGGGTCAACTGAGTAGGCCTGCCCCTTAGGTTACTCTAATGCAGCAGCATCAAGGGGAGCGTAGTCAAACGGCGTCTGGCGTACTAGGCAGTTCAAGGCGTGTAATTGCAGGAAACTGGTTTGGCTACGCGGTCTCTGGGTAGACTTGGTTCCGAGAGCACTGATGCTTTCATGATAGTTTGTGGAATACGGAATAGGACAATTCATCCTAAAGTCCTATTCAATCTTCGGGCATTCGATAAGCAGGCAGCTGGGCATCACTCCATCCTGCGGTCTGCCTTACCTCGGGTCGATTCCGGTAGGGGGCAGAATCGTGCGCTAAGGGGAATGGCATCGGTTGAGTGTGCGATAGACGGTTGGTCTTGAGACGGAGAAGCTCTCGGCGAGATCGCTGATGGAATACTCGCCGGTGGCGTGCATGCGGCAGAGTTCCCGCTGCTGACGGTCGGACAGTTTTGGCTGCTTGCCGCGCAATTTTCCTTTGGCGCGGGCGATGGCCATGCCCTCGCGGGTACGCATGCGGATGAGATCGGCCTCGAACTCGGCGAAGGTTGCGAGGATGTTGAAGAACATCTTGCCCATGGGATCGTCCGGGTCGTAGAGCGCCTGTCCGAGGGCCAGTTTCACGCCGCGTTCCTGAAGCTGATCGGCGATGGCGCGGGCATCCGGAACGGACCTGGCGAGGCGGTCGAGTTTGGGCACGACCAGAGTATCGCCCTGGCGCACGGCGGCGAGGGCCTGGTCGAGGCCGGGGCGGGTGCGGTTCGTGCAGGTGAGTCCGTGACCGGTGTAGATGCGATCCTCGGCGACGCCGAATTCCAGGAGGGCCTGGCGCTGGGCGGCTAGATCCTGCCGGTCGGTGGAGCAGCGCGCGTATCCGATGAGGGTTGCGGTCATGGGGGAAGTGTACGAATAAGGGCCCGCATCCGCAAATGTTTCCGTACCATTCATATGAGATGCTCCTGATGCCGGTCTGACGGTGCTCGGGGCGACGGGCTGAGCCGTACGCTGGACGTACCCCTTACGGACAGCGCCGCGCCTGCCGGTGTGAACGGATAACGGAGAGATGAAACATGCCGAGCCGGAGCATCTGGAGCGCGCGCCAGCGCGCGGCCCTGTTCGACCTGCCCACGGACGAAGCCGCCCTACTGCGCCATTACACGCTGTTCGACGACGACATCGAGCAGATCCGGGTGCGGCGCGAGGGACACAACCGGCTGGGCTTCGCGCTTCAGCTTTGCGCCTTTCGATATACGGGACGGCTTCTGGCGGTGGGGAGGGCATTCCCCTGAATGTCCTTCGCTTCATCGCCGCTCAATTGGGCATGCGCGCCGAAGATCTAGATGGCTATGCGGTGCGGAGGAGACCCGGCGGGAACACCTGGCCGAACTCCGGCGCATCTACGGCTACCGGATGTTCTCGGGGTGTTGCGCACGGGACCTGAAGGTCTGGCTCGAGAACGAGGCGGAAACGGCGCGCTCGAATGAGGGGCTTGCGCGGCGGTTCGTGGAGGAGTGCCGGCGCCGGCAGGTGATCCTGCCGGGATCATCGGCCCTGGAGCGTCCCTGGCTGACGCACTCGTTGCCGCAGAGCGCCGGATAGAGACGCGCATCGCCGGGGGCTTGGACGACGCCATGCGCATGTGTCTCGACCGGCTGCTTGCCGAGGAAGTCGACAGGGGCCTGAGCCGGTTCGTCTGGTTCCCCGGTTCGAGGTGGGCCAGAACTCAGCCGACATCAACGCTCTTTTCGATCGCCTGGAATTCCTGCAGGGCCTTGATCTTCCCTCCGATCTGCTGGAGACCGTTCCTCCGCATCGCATTGCCCGTCTTCGTCGCCAGGGGGAGCGCTACTTCACCGACGGGTTGCGCGACATTTCTGGTGATCGCCGTCTCGCCATCTGTGCCGTCTGTGCTGTGGAGTGCCGCGGCGCCATCGCCGATGCCGTGGTCGAGACCCACGACCGGATCATCGGCCAGACCTTCCGGAGTGCGCAGCGGCGCAGCGATGCGCGCATTCAGGATTCGAGGACAGTACTGCGCGATACTCTGGCCTCTTTCAGGACCCTTGGAGCGGCGCTACTCGAGGCAAAAGGGGACGAATCGCCGCTTGAAGAGGCCGTCGCAACTGCCGGCGGCTGGCAGAAGCTCGGAGGCGTTGTCGCTGCGGCTGAGCAGTTGAGCGACACTATGTCTGCCGATCCCCTGGCGCACGTTGTTCAAGGCTGGCCCCGGTTCCGCCGCTGTGCGCCGCGCATGTTGCGCGCTCGACATCCAGGCTTCCGGCGCTGGCGAACCCATCCTTGCCGCGTTGAGAGCCATCGGAGCCCGCTCCCACGACATGCCCCGGACCTTCCTGCGCCGCAATTTCAGGTGGCATCAGCATCTCAACGCTCGCCCGGCCGGTGATCGCCGGCTCTGGGAAGTCGCCGCGCTTTTCCATATGCGGGACGCCTTCCGCTCCGGCGACGTCTGGCTCGCGCACTCCCGGCGCTATGGCGATGTAAAGCGCACCCTGGTGCCCATCGAAGCCGCGCACGCAACGGCCCGGCTGGCGGTCCCCTTCGAACCTCGGGACTGGTTGGCCGAGCGCAAGGGGAGTCTGGTCGAGGGCCTGGATCACCTCGCCGATGCCGCGCACCACGGCAGAATACCGGGCGGCGCCATCGAGAATGGCGAACTCAGGATCAGCCGGCCCGCCACCGCCATGCCGGAGGACGTCGATGAGTTGGTGCTCGACCTCTATCGTCGCCTGCCCGAGGTGCGGATCACCGATATCCTGCTGGAGGTGGACGCCGCCACCGGTTTCACCGACGCTTTCACCCACCTGCGCACGGACGCGCCATGCCAGGACCGGATCGGACTCCTGAACGTCCTCCTCGCCGAGGGGCTCAATCTGGGTCTCAGCAAGATGGCCGAGGCCTCCAACACCCATGACTTCTTCCAGCTCTCGCGCCTCTCGCGCTGGCATATCGAAAGCGAGGCGATAGACCGGGCCCTGGCCCTGGTGATCGAGGCACAGGCGCAACTGCCCATGGCCAGCCTCTGGGGTCTGGGCCTCACCGCCTCCAGCGACGGCCAGTTCTTCCCGGCCGCACGCCAGGGCGAAGCGATGAACCTCGTCAACGCCCGCTATGGCAGCGAACCCGGCCTCAAGGCCTACACCCATGTCTCGGACCGGTTCGGACCCTTCGCAACCCAGACCATCCCGGCCACGGTCAACGAAGCGCCTTACATCCTCGACGGACTGCTGATGACCCGGGCGGGGCGGCGCATCCGCGAGCAATACGCCGACTCCGGTGGTTTCACCGACCATATCTTCGCCGTCACATCCCTGCTCGGCTATCAGTTCATCCCCCGCATCCGGGACCTGCCATCGAAACGGCTGCATGTCTTCGAGCCCAGACGCGTTCCGAAACCCTTGATGGGATTGACCGGCAACAAGATCCGGGAGGACGTGATCGCGCGGAACTGGCCGGACATCCTGCGGGTTGCTGCCACCCTGGCCATTGACGTCCTTCCGCCCAGCCAGCTGCTGCGAAAGTTCGCAGCCTATCCGCGCCAGCACGAACTGGCCGTCGCTCTCCGCGAAATCGGACGGGTCGAACGAACCCTCTTCATCGTCGACTGGCTGCTTGACGCCGATATGCAGCGCCGAGCCAACACCGGCCTGAACCGGGGCGAGGCTCATCACGCGCTCAAGAACGCGCTCCGCATCGGGCGCCAGGGCGAAATCCGCGACCGCTCCAGCGAAGGACAGCACTACCGCATGGCCGGGCTCAACCTGCTCGCCGCCATCGTCATTTAATGGAATACTGCCCATCTCGGCGAAGCGGTCGGACATCGGCAACACGCCGGCCTGACCGTCGAGCCCGAGCTTCTGGCTCACATCTCACCCTTTTGGTGGGCCCACATCCTGCCCACCGGCGAATACCGGTGGCCAAAACGTAGATAGCGGCCTTAGCGTATGATTCTGCCCCCTACCGGAATCGACCCGAGGTAGTTTTGATCAGGCAGCACCACTAGCGGAATCAGGCGCGATCGAGAGAACATCTCGTCGTTACCAATAGTCGTAGGGGTCCCCACAGTGCTGCGGATCCCGTTCCGGCAGCCTAGCCCTGGCAACTGCCCGTAACTTACAATGTACGCCACAGCGGATGATTCCGTGACAGTAATAATCCAGTAAAGGATCGGATTTAGCAGCAGGAGGACATTTGTGAGATTCATTCACCGATTTGAGTGGATAGCATATGGCCTCTTGGCCATCGCGGCGGTAGTTGTGTCCTTGCCTCCATTTTCCTATGGATGGCATCTGTTTCTCCATATCGCGGGCGCGGTCATCTTCCTGGGGAATATTATCGTCACTGGCGCCTGGATGCTTATGGCGGAGCGTACACGCATCTCCAAGGTCATACACTTCTCAGCCAAAGCCGTAATCAGAGCTGACTTCCTCTTCACATTGCCTGGAGTGCTGCTGGTACTCATCAACGGTCTAATCATGGCTTACGCACGGTGGGGCGGAGCGTTTCGCGGTTTTGACTGGATCAGCGTCGCGGTGGCTCTCTTCTCGATCTCTGGAATCATTTGGGTTGGACTTCTACTCCCCCTGCAACACCGTATGGTGGTACTATCGGCAAGACCTGCCGAAGCAGACTCCCTGCCTCCGGAGTTTTACTCAGCCTTGCACAGATGGTACTTCTGGGGTTTGATCGCCATTTTACTGCCACTGGGATCACTCTACCTGATGGTAGCCAAGCCTTCATTCGGCTAGAGCAACGGGTAGGTTGTTAGACAAGCTGAGACCAACTCAGATCGAACAGCATCATTGTCGTGTCAGTTACAAGTTGTGTCGCCAAAGTCGCGTGAAATCAGCATTCACACAAGGAGCCAGCGCTGCAAGATCCATCTGACTCAACCAGAGCTTGAGTTGACGCCTAGCGGATCGCTAAGCCCCAATCCACCGAAGATATTGACACAGTGAAGATAGCGAAGACGTGGGAAGTGCTCCGTTGACTGTGGGATAATGGTTTTTTGAGGAAAGACCAACCCCAGACAAGGAGCACCAAATAGATGATAGCATCCGAGCGTCCCGACCGCATCCAGGTAGCCTTCGACGACCACCGCCTGGTGGCCAATGCCGGACTGCTGTTACCGGTCACACTGGCCCATCGTCTGGGTCTGAGCGAACTTGTGGAAAGCCACCTTGACCTGGGGGATGCGCCGGGTCGGGCGAACGCGGGAGACAAGATACTGACCCTGGTGGCGTCGGCTCTGGCAGGCGGTGATTGTATAGACGACGCGGACGCGCTGCGGTCCGGAGGCACCGGACGGGTGCTGGGCTGTACGGTCAAGGCGCCATCCACACTGGGGACATTCCTGCGCAGCTTCAGGTGGGGCCACGTGCGCCAACTGGACCGGGTGAGCCGGGAACTGCTGTTGCGAAGTTGGTCCGCGGGGGCAGGACCCGGGGACTCGCCCCTGACGATTGACCTGGACTCCACCGTCTGCGAGACCTACGGACTGGCGAAGGAGGGAGGCAGCGAGCACAACTACAACGGGCAGAGAGGCTATCATCCGCTGGTTGCCGTCGTCGCAGGAACAGGGAACGTGCTGATGGCACGACTGCGCAAGGGCCGGGCCAACACCGCCCGGGGCGCAGCCAACTTCCTGCGTGAGACGCTGAGCAGGGCACGCTACGCAGGAGCCACGGGAGCGCTCACCGTGCGGGCCGACAGCGGCTTCTACGCCCACGACATCGTCAGCGTCTGCCGCGACAACGATGTGCGCTTCTCCATCACCGTCCGACAGCATCGGAGCTTGCGCAATCTCATAGAGGATATACCCGAGACCGACTGGACGCCCATACCCTACTGGATGGAGGGCGCAGCCGACGTTGCCGAGACCACGTACGTACCCTTCGACAGCCGCCCCGACGCCGCGCCGGTGCGCCTCATCGTCCGCAGGGTCAGGCCCACGCCCGGCTCTCAACTGGCGCTGCTCGCCGACTACAGCTATCACGGCTTCATCACCGACCGGGAGGGCGACACCCTTCAACTGGAAGCCGACCACCGCCGACACGCCGAGATCGAGAACGCCATACGCGACCTGAAGTACGGTGTGGGACTGAACCACCTGCCATCGGGTCGCTTCGCCGCCAACGCAGCCTGGATGGCCGTGCAGGTGATGGCACACAACCTTGCCCGCTGGACCGCGCGCATCGGTCTGGCTGAGCAGGTGGTGACCACAAAGACCCTCAGACGACGCTTCTTCTCCCTTGTCGGACGGCTCACACGCTCGGCACGCCTTCTCACTCTGCATCTTCCGCAGGGCTGGCCCTGGGGAACACAGTTCGGACGCGCACTGACCAGACTGCGAACCATTCCATTACCGAGCTGATGGCAGCGACGACAGACCGCCATACACGCCACAACCCATCACATCCCCAGACTCTAGCCGGACCGCGAGTATCCCCTGCTGCCCACCGATTCGTCAACTTCACCCACAATCGCCACTGTGGGCCTCCACCGGCGTCCAACATCACGACCGGGGACCTTCAGAACGCTCCAGCGCCGGCGTCATACTCTCACCGCCATCTTGCCACGCTCTTAAACCACGATCCGGCAGAGATGCCACGACTCTTCGGTGGATTCGGGCTAAGGTTGCGAGTTCGAAGCAACTGCCGGCAGGATTGGAAATGCAACATATAAGCGCTTGCCGTAATATCCGTTGTGGTCTCGGGCATTTGCGAGAATAGAATATGCAGTCACTGGCCTTAAGCCAGTTGAGGAGGAGATTGGTCATATGGCAGGCGTCATACATAGGGCGGAGTTGAGTAAGATCGTCGCAGATGCCACCGCCACGGTCCTAGACAGTATCGGGCAGGCGCTTTCTGAGAGCGATCGTGTAACTATGACAGGTTTCGGCACATTCTCTGCTAAAGAGAGGGCTGCACGCTAGATGCGAGCGATAGCCGGTGAGAATGCCGGCCAGATGATCGATGTGGCGGCTCCTAAGTGCATTGCGTTCAAAGCCGGAAACACGCTCGAACAAACTGTGCGCGCCGGTCAACAATAGCCAGCTTGGGCTGCCGCCTTGGCAGTTCAACTCCATAACTACCTCTCTATGTTGCGCGTAGCGACCGAACCGTTGCGCTGCAATAATTTACGGCAAAAGCTTGCATCCTGCCGCTCGCTCCGTACCTGAACACTCTCCTTAAGTTGGATAACCTACCTCTTTCTTGCAATGATGTATCGGATTTGTGCTTGCACATAGAATGAAAGCGGAAACGAGCCAACGCAAGGGCCGGTTATGGAACAACAGACCAGGCGAATCACCGACTGCATGGATTGCTGGAAACGTGGCTGGTGTTTCCTCTTCATCGAGCAGTGGCCGCATGGAACGCCTCACGGTATCTGGCTGTGCAGTGAACTGCATAAATAGCCGTCCATTAGCGTTGCATTAGAGCATCGTCTGGGTCTGGGATGGGCAAGATTTCTAACTGGCGCCAGCGCCGATTATCACGATTTATGATGGGAAAGGGCCTGAAGGCCCCGAGGGCCAGCGCCGGTCGGCACGACGTCGGGCCGGGCTGAGTCCACGAATGACAGGCCCCACACGCTGTAGGAGCGGACTGACATCACGAACGATGATAGTCACGAATTGCCGGCGGCCCATATCACGTGACCGCGGCACAGTCGAATAGGGAGCTACATGACCACTAAATCTTCGATCGCAATCCCCCGCCGGCGCAGACCCCGCGGACGATGCTTTTTGACACTTCAGCTGTGACGCCGATCTCATATCACGCCGCCGACCCTAATATGCATACATCAAACAATTTACTTCACCTAGAGCGGATTTCTGATGCTATGATGGATTGTTAAAGCGACTAAGATAGATTTATCTAGAATATACGGAATCGTTGCCGTAGTTGGTGTCGAGGTGAAACTGCAGATGGAAATTGAGGAAATTAGAGAGAAGGCCATAAAAGCGATTTGTCCGCTTCGATCTGCTGATACAGATTATTTTGGCGCCCGTCGGACTGCAGCCGGGTTCCAACTCCCAGACTACTACTTGGTTTATTTTCTTCTAGTGGACCTGATTGGTTTCAAAGACCTCGGAAGGTATGAAAAAGTCGCATGGTCGGTCCCTGTTGACTTTGAAGGACGCCTACTACACATTGAACATCGCAAAATGGGATTGGGAGTGTTCGCTTCCTACGACGATTGTGATGTTGAGGCAATTGCTAGTGAGGTAGTGAAACTAATTCGAAAGGGTATTGAAGTCGCTCAACCCTACTATGATTGGCGTGCCAAGAAAGCGATCGATAATTCACAGATCAACGTCAGAAACAAGTCTTATGAGTTATACGGCAGATTCAAGTTCTTTCTGGACATGTATGAATCAAAATGCACTGAAATCGAGCGGATGGAAGGGGATTACGTCATATTGCCAGATGAGGACGGTTCTCCTGGCAGGATCAAGAATATCGGGTATGAATTCCGCCGTGACGCGGAATGGTTGGCTCTCTCGGCCATAGAGAGCTTCTTCAGTTGGACTGAGCACGTGTTCATCCACCTCGCCATATTGCGTGGCAAGTGTTTGACTGGCCACAGCGTGAACGATTTGGCTGGCGCCGATTGGAAGAAGAAATTCAAGGCGGCGCTCAACATCAATCAACCTGCCCTCAAAAGCTACTACGACAAGTTGCTCCTCATTCGAACCCAAGTCAGGAATTTCGCCGCCCACGGCGCATTTGGAAAGGATGGTGAAGCATTTCTTTTCCATTCTGGGGCCGGCGCTGTTCCCGTAAAATTGCCTCATAGATACGGCGAACATTCGTACCGATTCAGCAACCACTTGGGAGACTATCGCAGTGTGCCTGACGACGAAGCAATTGCGTTGATAAAGGACTTCATCGATTACATCCGCTCAGGTGAACAAGCTCTGGCATGGATTTATCTTGATAGTGGTATGGACTTAGTACTCAGCATGGCTCAGAACGGAACATATGAAAAAGCCATGTCCTCTGAGAAAAACATGAACGAGTTCGTGGAAGACTGGTTGGGTATGGCGGACTTAGTTACCAATATGGATTTCTGATGAAATTAGGGCTAGGCTACCGCATAACTGAATACCGGGCTGAAATTGTCCCGTCGCCACTTCCTATAGGTCCACTCTCCAGCACCCTGCTAGTGCAGGTCCTCATCCAATCTATACCCGCGTGGAAAGACGAAGCTCTCGGGTCTGCCTAGTTCATTCCTCAGCTCCTCTGCGGTTTGTCGCCAGAAGTCGTCAGGTGGTTGATTTAGACCTCGGGCCATTTCCCTCAGCGCAGTATCGGAAGTTAAGAAAACTTGTGCTTCACATTCTATCGCTGCGGCATAGATGTACCCATCCAGCATTACCCCGCCCTTGACACAGG
Organism: Dehalococcoidia bacterium; assembly: GCA_963665605.1. GTDB lineage: Bacteria > Chloroflexota > Dehalococcoidia > Lucifugimonadales > JADFKI01 > Bin90. The sequence goes on from OY762409.1 coordinate 150,224, forward strand.
GCAATCTTAATGTTGCTGCGATTCTGACAGCTCAAGTGCATTTCTGACTTCTGGAAGCGGATCATTACTCCCCATTTCTAGCCAGCGGGCAACTGCGGATTCTCTGCCGAGTTCGCTTTCCTTCATCGCTACCGCCAGTTGCACACAGAGGAGCCTGAGAGTGGGCAAGTCGTCGCCAAATTCACTTCTGTTCCCCATTTCGTCTGCGTGTATGCGCTCATAAATCAGTTCACTTGCCAGAGAGTCTAGGCCCCTTACTACCCACCTTCCAATCATTTCTTGGAAGTCTTCACTGCCCTCTTCGAATATCAATTTGGCCGATATCAGAGCATTCGGGAGCGCGGCTTTCCTTCTAGTGGCAATTGTTGTTCCAATTTCACGAATTAGGTCACTAGGAGGAGGAGTGTCGGAAAGCAGACCACGAGCCGACTCAACCATCCAGGAGTCAAGTGCCCACATAGCTCTATGGACTTCTGATTCGTCGCTGGATGCCATACCTGTCCGCAATTGTGACACGATGTCATCGAAACGGTCGGGTAGCGCCTTTAATAACCCAGGCACAACAGCGTACTTGACAGCGGTCATTAGATCATGTACGAATCTGGCCCCCAGCAGTGACCCTCCCAATCTGCCGTTGTTCTGCATACTGGTCATATGTTCGCTTTTCAGGAATATGTCCTCCGCAACATCCTCAGCCAGCTTGATATTAGTGATAACAGCCCTCATCCCATCGATTATCGACGATGGGTTAACGCCTTGTGAATGCCAGGTCCCCACAATTAACCCATCAACGATTCGCATCACACATTCAGTTAAGTGGTCTTCTTCGTCACTAGAAAGCGCGAATGGAAAGCCTTGGTCGCGAGAAGCATCTATCGCGAGACCGACCTGACAGATGACCATGCCCGAATAGGCTAGATCGCCTTGAGAGTTACCGGTATCAGTTAACCATCGACGACGAAAGGACGTGTCAACTTCTTCGAATTTCAAGCTGGGTAGTATGAAATACACCCAATGAGGTATAAAGTCCCCATTCGGACTTTCGTGAATCGGGTCGCGATTGCCCCATAGGGCATTTGCAATTTCTAAGGACTCGCTTTCCGTCAAGCACGCGGATTCTGCCATCGGAACTAGCCTCATAACGGCTTGAGCGCGTACATCTTTGTCATCGTCATTCAAGGCGCGTACAAGATGCCCAACTACCTCATCAAATTTGAAATGATTTTCCTTGGTGCGGCTTCCTTCTATGCAAAAGTCACTGACAAGTCGTCCGGGATCTACAAATTCTCGGCCTGCTGAAAATCCCTCCATACCCGAGATAGGCGCTCCCAGCATGTCCAGTGCCCGTTCTGTTTGTAGTTCTCTTGGAAGCGCATGCCAAGACCGTTCAAGCAAATTACTGGCAGGTCGCGCAAGCATAGTGTGGTTCGAAACCCCGGGGGTTCGGTAGTAATTGAGTCCGACGTCCAATATTTCTTCTATTTTGCTTGGCTCAGTACGCAATGCGAGCCTAGAGAGCACCTCAAGTGCTACTCTCATCTTCTCCACCCATGCACCAAGGATGCGACCATCCTGTTCCGTCAATCTTGGCATCGCATATGCAATTAGACCGATACATACATCTGCAAGCGCTTCTGCAGACTCTGATGTTAGGGCGGCAATTCGAGAGCGCGACAGGACAAGATTAAGTGAATCATCCTGGTCATATTTACAGAATCTCAATACCAGACGAATAGCCAACTCTGGTGCAGAACTGGCGAGTATGTCAGGGACCGAGAGTTTAGTAACGGAGACCATTGAGGTAGGCAAAGAAACGTTACCCATCGGCGGGTTGTTAGTCAGGGGTAAACCCGCTACTTCAAGTAAGCGAATCGCCCGAAAAGCGTCGTTAATCCGCCTAGTTCCCTCACCAGAAATACTAGTGCCCACAGAGTGTATCACTCCTAATTCGAAGGAGGGCGCTTTCTGGCGCTCTATGGAGTTGCCTAAGGCTCTCTCAATAGCTTCCTTCTCAGTCCACGCGTTACAATTCAGCAACGCAAGTTCATCCCACCTTCTGAATACTTCCCGCCTATTTTCGTCATTTACCGTAGACGCGAGGGCCCAACTCTCTCTGGAGGCGTTTGCAATATCCTGGTTACCCGCTTGGGCGCTGCGAGTCGACTCTAGCGTATTCTCAATTAAGACTCTTGATTCTTCGATGCGCCCCGCTTCTGAAAGCAACGCGGACTTGCGAAGCATCCACGCCGAGTCGGCGTTTTCCAGGTCCCATGTGTCCATCAACTCATTCAGCCTGCCAAAGTCCGATGAGTAAATTGCCAAGAGGCATTGTTCGTGGTGTATGCGATGTCCGACGTTGGCACTGTCATGCTCAAAAGGACGCAGAGCTTCAAGGCGTTGCATGAACAAAGTCTGATTGCAGTTGAGACGCGCAGCCGTTAGAAGAGCGAGCCCTACTTCTACCCACGCCGTCCGCAAAGCCGACCAATCAGCATCTGGTACAGGCACACCGTCGATGGCACGAATCACACAGTCCACGGATTCTAAAACATCGCCGGCAGCGGACTCTAAACTTGCATCTATTGGTTCAAGTTGAATTTCACGCCGCCAAGTCAGTTCTCGAATGAAGGGCAGCCTTTCCCATCCTTTTACGTGATCAAGAACAGCTAAGATATGTCGCTCCCATAAGTCGGTGTCCCAGCTAAATCTGCGGTTGGTCGGGCATACCAGCCAATCCGGGTACATTTTCCTGTTGTGTGCCCAGGCGTCGATTACCTCTCTGACCTTTCCTACTAATTGTTCAATAGACATTTCACCGGACTGCCAGAAAGGGTCCGGCTGTGTAACTGGCACATTTGAGTAGCTTTCTATGACAGGATGCAGATAATCAGGTATATCATCCCTCCGGCGCTCAGGTGGGGCAGGCCACTTCGCTAAGTTGTAAGGCTCGCCCCTTTCAAGTGTTTCAAGTATCCATTCAGTGGCGTACTGATCGCGCTGCATCTCGGGCCATTGTGCCGCTTGCGGATGACGCGCAAGGTCTATAGGTACTACGCCAAGCCCTTCCAGCATCCTTCGGCGGTGAACCGACAAATCCAGCCATCCGGCCAAGTATATCTTGGGAGCTGCATCTCCCAAATTATCGCGCACCCAGCCTGACCATTGCAGAAAATTGGGATCATTGCCAGAGAAACCGATTAGGCAAAATACAGTTTCCATCATTGCCTGTTGGACGGTGTTGACGAACGAAGCAAACTTGCGCGGATAGGTTCTGTAATCTTCTTCTGTGAATATCAGGGGGAAGTGAGCTGGTAAAGAACCGTGTAACTTGACGATACGCGGTTGGCCCAAGAGTGGGATTTCGCTCTTATCTCGAATAACGCTATATGGGCGCTCTGCAATGCGTTCAGCAGTTCTTTCCAGCAGAGTGTCCCAGTTAGTAGTAAAAACATCGCGCCACGGAAGTTTGAGGAGTCTTATGTGAGCTTTAACCGGCTCAAAGTCGTCATTCCGAACACGTTCCCGTAAGAACTTGTGGAGAGCACCTCGCCCAAATCCAGTTTCGTATTCTTGAGCAAGCTTCAATACGTCGTGATATGACTCAGTACCTGGGTATAAGATCTCTTTGATTTCGTCGGCGAGGTTGTTCCACAAAGGGAGAGCCTGCCCATCGGGTCGCGTATTTACTGCGTTCCGGCTATAGCCGCTACCGACCATCACGGAGGCCATACCAGACATACCAAAAGGGCGGTGATGCACGACAATGACTTTTGCCGGTCACGACACTAGAACTTGCCGGTCGGAATGGGTGATTATCTCTTACCAGGAGGTGAGGAGATTGATCACCGATCGGCAGGTAGTACTGATGAGGCAGAAGCTTATGAAGGGAAAGAATCAACAGGCAGCGGCGGCGGCATCAGGGATGAGCGAGAGGTCGGTGCGGAACTGGAGCAAAGGACCGCTGCCGTCGGAGAAGAAGAAGGACAGGCGTCGGCAGAGGACGAGACCGGACCCGCTGGCGGGAGTGTGGGAGCAGGACATAGAGCCGCTGCTTCGTGCGGACATCGAGGGAGTGCTGAGCGCTCCGACGATCCTGGAGTGGCTGGGCGGGCGACATCCTGGGCGGTTCGGCAGGTCGCACCTGCGGACGCTGCAGAGACGGATGAGGGACTGGCGGGCGCTGCACGGACCTGAGCGTGAGGTGTACTTCGAGCAGGAGCATCCACCGGGCCGTGAGGCGCAGATGGACTTCACGCACTGCGGGGAGCTTGGAGTCACCATAGGAGGAGAGTCCTTCGACCACCTGCTGTTCCAGTTCATTCTGAGTCACTCGGGCTGGCGCTATGCGCGGATATGCTTCGGTGAGACGTTCTCGGCGCTGGTGAGCGGGCTTCAGGGAGCGCTGTGGGAGCTTGGAGCTGTACCCGAGGTGGTCAGGAGCGACAATCTGTCCGCTGCGACGCACGATCTGCGCGATAGCAGAGGACGCGCCTTCAACGAGAGCTACCAGGCCATACTGGACCACTACGGATTGAAGGCGACACGCACCAACCCACGCAGTTCGCACGAGAACGGAGTAGCCGAGCAGGGACACCGTCGCCTGAAGGACGCCTTAGCGCAGGCGCTGGTCCTCAGAGGCAGCAGCGACTTCGAGTCGGTGGAGCAGTACACGAGCTTCGTCAGGAGTATCGTGGACAGGCGCAACAGGCTGGTCAAGGAGAGATTGGCGCAGGAGTACCCGCACCTGCGGGCGCTGCCTCCCGCTCCGGTGCCCGAGTACGTCAGCTACCGCGCGAAGGTGCGCAAGTGGAGCACGGTCAGGGTGAACAGCAGGACATACTCGGTGCCGTCGCGCCTGATAGGCGTTGTGGTCGACGTGCGACTGTACACCGACCACGTCGAGGTGCACTACAAGGGACATCTCGTAGAGAGCATGGAGCGGATACGAGGTGCGGGCGAGGCGCGCATAGACTATCGGCACATCATAGGGTCTCTGGTGCGCAAGCCCGGAGCGTTCGCCCGCTACCGCTTCAGGGAGCAGATGTATCCCACGCACACCTTCCGGCTGGCGTACGACGCTATGCGTGGCTGGAAGGGAGAGCGTGCTGACGTGGACTACGTGCGCATCCTGCATCTTGCCGCGACGACAATGGAGTGTGAGGTTGAGATGGCGCTTAAGAGGCTGCTTGAGTCCAGGGTGAGGTTCGACTACGCGGTGGTCAGGCAGCTGGCCGCGCCCGCGTCTCCGGAGATACCGTCGGTCGAACTGCCCGGCACTGTGGACCTGGGCGTGTACGACAGGCTGCTTGCGGGAGGTGCCCGATGACGACGGACACGCAGGCCCCAAGCGCGGTGAGAGAGCGGATCAGAGAACTGTGCAAGGAGTTCAGGCTGCCCACGCTGGCTTCTGAGACCGTGGGTCGCTTCAGCGAGGCCGGACACGCAGACGCGCTGCCGACGCTTGTGGAGGTGCTGGAGCAGGAGGCAGAGGACAGGCGCATCCGCAGGGTGGACAGACTCAGGAGGGCGTCAAAGCTCCCTGCCGGCAAGACGTGGGACACCTTTGAGCACGAGCGGGCTCCGATGAAGCTCAGGCAGCGACTTGAGAGGCTTGCCGAGGGAGACTTCGCCGACCGTGGCGTCAACGTGCTGGCGTTCGGGATGCCCGGCACGGGCAAGACACACGCGATGTGCGCCATAGGACACAGGCTGGTGCAGTCGGGGAGATCCGTGCTGTTCATCCCGGCGTATCGTCTGGTGCAGGACATGCTCGCCGCCAAGCGCGACCTAGACCTGCCGCGGATGCTCCGCAAGCTCGACAACTTCGACCTGCTGGTAATAGACGACCTTGGCTACCTGCCACAGGGAGCCGGCGAGTCGGAGGTGCTGTTCACCCTGATAGCCGAGCGCTATGAGCGTCGCTCACTGGGCATCACATCCAACCTGGTCTTCTCAGAGTGGGAGAAGGTGTTCGCCAATCCCATGGCTACTGCGGCGGCGATAGACAGGATCGTGCACCACTCGGTCATCCTGGAGTTCGACCTGCCCAGCTATCGGACCAGTGCTGCGCAGAATCGACAGGCGGAAGATGTGTCGCACCGGCAAGAGTAATTGTCGTGCCGCAAAAATGGTTGTCGCGTCAATTACAAAGTTGTCGCGCACTCGCAGAGCAGGATCAACAGTCAGACAAGGAGTCAAACCGGCAAAATCCATTGACGCATCCGGCAAAAATGATTGACGCGGTACAACCCTGCCCGGCGGCCGCAGTAATTTCCTGGTCGGAGGATGCAGGAATGTTCAGCGTAGAGGATGACAGAACGAATTGGCGGCGCGATGCCACATCGTCAGAACGCCTTACCACTCTATTTGCGGCAATACCTATCGCCGGAGGCAATGGCGTCTCCCACATATAGATGATCTGACGCGGTAGCCTCAGCAGGCGGTGCAATGGACATAAGAGACGTTCTGCAGGCAGAATACCTATTGCCCATGCCAGAAAGATACATTTATAATGTTGTTTAAGTGGATATATACTCCACACTATCCCCACACTATCAGCCCATCGCTTGGCGGCCTGAGCTAGGTTCTCTGTGAGTCAAGGGAGCAACCTCCGGATGTAACGGGCGGCAATGCCCCTTACTTCATACGGAAAATGGATGCGATTCAGTAGCGAAGCTCTGATAGCACTTGAGGAAGCTCCGAAGACATATCGGCAGACCGCTGCTCGAGCGCCTTTGGCACCATCTGCAGGACAGAGATACTTGAAACGTATCCGGCCTTCTGTGCACTGGCTCAGGGCAGATTCTGAGCCAGCTGCCTTTCAAAACCATGCCGAATGTAGCTCAATCATGCACTTATCGAATGCAGGAGAGTGAATCCGTTGCATTCAGCCAACCTCTCCCTATCTGAATTATCTCCCAATAATTCACAACCTACGCCGGACAAACAACAAATACTCGGGGGAAGTCTTGCCCGGGAGCAAGGAAGACGGAATGCGTTCAGACTCGAAACACACAGAATCTCCTGAGGACCACCAGTCCGTACTCAGAAGAATAGAGCAGCATATCCAGGGCAGGGTACTCGCAGGGCTACTCGCTCTGGTGCCGACTCTCGTCACGATGATCGTGGTCATCTATCTTGTCGGGAAAGTAGATGGCATCATTCGTCCATTACCTTTCGTAGAGGGTGAATCTTGGGACTTTCCCGGAATCGGGCTGATAGTTAGCGTTGTGCTGCTCTACCTTTTCGGTCTGGTGATTTCAACGAAGGGTGGGAGCAAGCTGTCCCTTTGGAAGGACAGGCTGATTGGCTCCATCCCGGTAATAAAGAACATATTCGGCGTCACGCGGCAGGTGATGTCCTCGGTCACATCACAGTATAGCTTCAGCCGAGTCGTCTTTCTCGAGTGGCCGAGAGAAGGAATGGTCGCAATGGGCTTCGTGACCGGACGTGCGTATTCCGCAACGACCAGAGACTCAATGGCCGTTGTCTACATACCGACCATTCCAAATCCAACTTCCGGAAACATGGCGCTGATAATGGAGGACGATCTCATAGAGACCGACCTGGCCGTGGAGGAGGCGATGAAGTTGGTATTCTCCGGAGGAATCGTACTTCCCGAAGAGTTGTCGCTCGCGAGATTCGAACAGGACCGGCCGGAGCAGTTTGAGTTGATTGGCCGGTTCACATCAGAACCGCCACGCTGAGTTAAGCAAGAGTGACGCTGTGCGTATTGGATCGCAAGTGTCTCATAAATGCTGCTTGGATGTCCCTAACCGCAACTGACGGTGCATTCGGTAAACCCTCGCTGACGGATACTGCAGCTGCGACGTCAGTGCGTCGGCAGAACTCACAGCCTTCCACACCAGACAGCTCACCAGTGCAATGGCGAAATGCTTTGAAATAATACGGAAAGCATGGCCGGGAGGTTGGTAAGCACGGCAGGAAACCTTGCATCAGGATCAAGCGAATTACAGTAGCCGAGGCACTGAGATACTTGGGACCAGATCTGTCCTAAGCTGAGGTCATTACGGACCGTTCCCGTATCGCCTGTAATTCTCACCCACAGGCGCCCATCTCACGCGTTAGTCCGTGGCCCCTCGGGGTGAGCGTCCCATGAGACTTCGAGTTCGCCCGCGTTGCCACCGGCAGTTACGGTCACTCCTTTCACAGCAGACCTGAGGGCAGCCTCCTGAGCCGACACCCTGACCTAGGTGACATCACAACTGTGAGCGACAATTAAAGCTGCAGAAATCTCGGTAACAATTTCCGATGAGGCAACAGCAGCGGCCAGAATAGTTGTCGTTGACCATGGACCCTGCTTACATTGTCTCCAAGCAACTCAATTCCCAGAAGATCATCCTACGCAAAGATGGTGGCTCAAAACAGGACTTTCAGAACGGTTCCGCGGACAGTCCCTTCGAAATCTGGCACAGTCAATGCGATTTCTGGCCACAGCTTGCTGGGAACACTGGAGTCCTATAGAAGAAGGAGGAGGATGGCATTAACACCAACAATGAAGTATGAAAAGATCTTCTAATATGATACTATTTTATTCAGCATCATTTGTGAGCGGCAATAGTGGGGCGGCACACTCTGCAAGCATTCAAGAATCGGAAACGGAGGAGCTCTGACTCCGACCCACCTTGGTATGTGCAATGTGCGGTTGCGATCTTGGTCTCCGCGCTAAGCCGCTGGTATGAACATAGAACCTGCCCAGGCTGTAAGGCAGGTGTTCGATGTGTGAGCTGGGAACAACCTGAAACGAGCCCGACGAAATTTGAATGCGCGGCGAAGTCGCCCGCCTTCTCTCCTTCGAATCATTGTGACACTTGGATGACATTCTATAGTCTGCCGTATCTCCAGCATATGACCTGACGGAGTCAAATAAGATGATCTATGAGCAGCCCAAAGCTGACGGTAACCACCAGCACGGCAGTGAATTGCATACACAGGGATGGAGTCAACAAGTCGATGCTCTTCACAAGGCGATGGCGAGGGAAGTAGCTCGTGGATCAGCTCTTTACGGCCTCACTCCTACAGAATCCAGACTGATCAGACTGCTCCTCACTCAAGAGGATTGGACTGCGACGAAATTGGCTCCGGAACTCGCTACAAGGGTGTCACACATTAGCCGCATAGCGAGCAAATTAGTCGACATTGGACTGATAGACAGACGCCGACCGAGGGACGACCGGCGACTCGTCCTATTGAAGTTGACTGACAAGGGAAGGGCCGTTGGTCAGGAGCTCCTGCAAGCGATGCTTGCTTACGAAGAAAAGCTGACCGATGGCCTGGACGAAAGCGATTTGCGATCCCTTATGACCATAGTCGGGCGGATGCTCGAAAACGACAGGCCACCTACAGAGCAAAGGGTTGCCCACCCGGTCACAGGAAGTGTCATCCACTGATGGAAGGGCGCCTCTAGGCGGCCAGGACTTTCTGTGAAGATTCAGAAAGTCTTGAATGAGAACTGATCGGCGACAGATGTCTGATACTACGTGCCTTCTGACCTGAGAGATGACCAGTGTCAACGCAGACCGGAAGTCAGTGCCATTCTCGCCAAGCTAAGAGTGTCCCACCCTCGCCCTTCTGGCCTTCCATATGTGATGTGTTTCTTCCGGTGTCGACGTCACCAGCCGGTGCGATGTGAATCGGCCATATGCTCCGGTCATAATCCGACCGCGTGACATTAGGCGTCGGTTGAGAAGGCATCAACAGTTTCAAAACTGACGCTCTTCGTGAGACATATGGAGGTTGCACTTAACAGAAATCCGTCGCCTCGGTGGTATAGTCATCGAGTAGGCCGTTTCGGACGGCCCAGACGACAATCTCCTGCTTGGTCCCGAGCCCCAGCTTCCTCTCAATTCTGTAAATGGCATTTCTGATGGAAAGCGGCCTGTTCCCTCTGACGTCGGCTATCTCAGCGTACGACAGACCCTGGGAGAAGAGAGTAAGAATCTCCTGTTCAGTCAATGTCAGGCCTCCCAAGTCATCTGAGGCCTTCTGGTTTCCCGAGTTTCTTATCCTCGCGAATACCCCTTTTACTACGCTGTTCGGAACGCGCAATTCCCCATCTGCCACCTCGCGAATTGTCGTCAGCAGCCGGTCCATGCCTGAGAATTTCAACAGATACCCGGTCGCTCCCGCTGCCACAGCCTCGACGACCGCATCCTCATTTGTGGAGGCAGTCAAAATTACGACCTTGGTGCAGGGGAGTCTGTCCATTATCTCTCGACAAGCGTCGACACCGTCTTTCTTGGGCATCATTACGTCCATAATGATCACATCGGGGCTGAGATCCGGCGCGATTTTTACTGCTTCTTCGCCATCGCCGGCCTCTCCTACTACCATTACGCCTTCAACACCCAAGAGCAGAGCGTGAAGGCCCTCCCTGACTATTGAGTGATCGTCTACGAGCAACACTTTGATTTGGTCGTCTGTCGGCATCTCACACCCTTGCATGTTCGTCTGCGTACGGCACTATACAGGTGACGGTAGTTCCGGTCGGTTCATTATTGGAGCTGATCACGAGTTCGCCTCCCATTCTTGCTGCGTCTGTCCTCATATTTTCGAATCCATGCCCCCTTGTCTGATAGTCGTCTGGAAGTCCCGTTCCGTCATCCGACACCGATAGACGGAGCTCATTTTCCTTGAAATCGACAGCGATCAGCACCTTGGCGGCTTTTGCATGGCGATAGGCGTTTGTTAGGGCATTATGGGTTATGGAGAACAGCAATCCCTTTTTCTCTGTGGAAATCGATGGCTCGGCTCCGCACTGCGTCATCTCCGCCGGTACTGAAGTAATGGCAGTAAATGTCTCGACATGAGACGCCAACGTCCTACTCAACTCTCTCCCCTCAAAAATGTGCCCCATGTCAATTGGGTGCCTCAGGTCCCACATCGCCGACTTCGACAGCGACGTCAGGGCATTGAGTATCTCCGCCTGCTCACCACCAGGTGAGTCATTCAGCTTTCGCAGCCTGTCGAGCCCCAGACCAATCATGTAGGCGGACTGCGCCATTGTGTCGTGAATGGAGTGAGACAGCTCGATGCGCTCACGCTGAAGAGTCCGCTCCCTGTTCACCGCTTCTCTCCATCTCACTCTCTCAAATTGCGACACCAGATTGATCGCAACGAGGAACACGCACATTATGAATATCCTCCCAATGAGCGTCTTATCCTCTCTCAGATCAAAGTCAATGCCTTCACCGAAGCTCACGCTAACCAGGGCATAGACCGCAGATACAAGTGCGACGCAGCACAGATTGAACTTTACGGACGGTGAAATAAGGGCTAGCAGCCCGAGCGAAAGAAAATACATGAGATAAAAAGGAAAGTAGTTGAACCCACTAACCACAACTGCGACAGTAATCAGAATTAGATCCAGTGCACTGACAGAGAGGACACAGAGCCAGGAAAATTCCCCTGTATTCAGCAGCCGATAATGAATGTAGCTGTTGAAAGCTACCATCACCAGCAAGAGGGATGCGAACACCGCATACGATGGGAGCGGGAAAATAGGACGGTATACCAGCATGAAGAAACACATCAAGGCCAGGGCCCAACGCGCCCAGACCAAAATTCTAGACAAGTACTTCAGGCCATCAGAGTCGATAGGGTTCTGTGTCCAGTCACTCAACTGAAAAGTACGGTCAAACTTTTTGGTTAGGTGCATACGAATTGCTATTGCAGTCTCTGGGAACTTGGAAATCAGCCTATATGTATTGGCCTTCTCAGACATACTATACTATGTCGAGTTCAATCTAGCCTATCTTCTATTCTCTTGCAAGAGTGCATATTAACCTATATATATGTTGTGTTTGTATAACATGGTAATTATCTTTATAATTTGCTCGAGACCACAAGTAAGAATGGCATCATGTATCGCCGTGTGGGAGTTCATCACCCTTCTAATTAGCCCACTAAATCGCGGTCGTCGGTGTCCGCTGTGGGCAGGGAAAAGGCGCCGGTGCGACACCGCTAGCCGGCCTGCTCGCGTTGAGGTTGCCTCAGTTGCGGCGGTAGGTTTCTGATGGATAGGAGAGAAGTATAAATGGGTCTATTTAAACAACTCTCTTACCGGCCCAAGCGTGTCGACCGCAGAGACAGCCGCAGACGATAACAACAGCTATAAAGTTCCGCAAAGGCTTCGGACACAGCGACCATATCCCTTTGAATGGACTAACGGCTAGGACGTGTATCGTTTCATCGGTTCAAGACCGGATCCCGGAATAGCCGTTGAGACCCTTATCCCGGCCTGGCCCATGCACATCGCTGCACGGACTTGGCACTACCGATTCGAAGAGGTCGACGGTAAGCCGCACGGCTTCAGGTGGATGCAAGGTAAAGATCCTGATTGGGATTGGTAAGTCCCGTATAAGCGAATAGCGTCAGTTTCAGTCCTATGGAGTCATAAAACATGGAGCCCTAAGTGATAAGATTGCCGACTTTTCGCTGGGAGGACGGGATTTAGGATAACCACTATATTGACAGCCTGATCAACACCGCCTTCATCCACGCAGCACAACCCATTGGCGTCCTTGTTCTTCTACTCTGCCTTGACAGCGTACCAGTACTGAAGAGGTCGTGCACAGTCTCAAATATACGGCCGCGATACTCACAACAGGTTCCTATGAAATGAACATACACCGCATGTCCCGCATCACGCAGCCCTAGCTAGTCACCCTCGCTTCGCGAGTGTGAGAGGCTAGGACGCCTAGCGATTTCAGATTACTGTGAGCTTGGCTACTGCGAACTCGCCACTAATCTGCTGCCGCCGCAACCGGAGCAGCCGCAGCCCTTCTAGCCGCCAGCGCCTCCTCCATCGTCCGCCGCTCCTCTGCCTCCGTCTCCGGCGAGAACCGCACCAGGAACACCAGCGCCGACGCCAGCAGCACCGCCACTCCCACGAACAGCAGCCCGTCCTGAAATGAGATGCTTTCCGCGCGGAACAGGAAGCCAAACGCTACAGCGCCTGCGTTGCCTCCTGCACCTACAATTCCCGCCACGGATCCGAGAGCCTTGCGGTTTATGAACGGCACCACCGAGAATGTGGCGCCCTCCGACATCTGCACGAACAGGCTGAACACTATCATCGCCCCCACAGCAAGGAACAGCGTCGCCATCTGCGAGAACACCATCAGCGCGATACCCTCTATCAGCAGCACGACCCCCAGGAACACCACGCGCCCCCTCAGCCCGAACCTGATCCCGAACTTGTCCCCAAGCATTCCGCCTGTCGTCCTCGCGAACAGGTTCATCAGCCCGAACAACCCCGCAATCAGCCCCGCCGTCTTCAGGTCCAGGTCGAACCTGTCATAGTAGTACAGCGCAGCGATATTGTTGATAGTCAGCTCCACCCCAAAACACGCGCCATAGATGACGAACAGCGCCCACACGCGATAGTCCTTCGCCGCCATCAGGAACGTCCCCCGCACCTGCGACGCCGGTGGCATCAGCCCCTTCGCACGCAGCTCCTTGTAGTTGCCCAGTGGCGCGTCCTGCGTCAGGAAGAAGTACGCGATTCCCACAAGGAACAGCGCCACGCCCGGCACGACCATCGCCAGCCGCCACCCAAAAGTCTCGCCAACGCCGAACATCAGCGCGCCCGCCAGCACCAGCGGCATCACCATCTGCGTTACGCCGCCGCCCATATTCCCCCAGCCCGCCGTCGTCGCGTTCGCCGTGCCAACGACATTCGACGAGAACATTACCGATGTGTGGTATTGCGTGATGACGAACGATGCGCCGATGACGCCAATCGCCAGCCGGAACAGCAGAAACGTCTCGTAGCTCTGCGCCAGGCCGATGCACATCACTGGAATGGAGCCAAATACCAGCAAGCCGCTGTACGCATAACGAGGCCCGATCCTGTCGCACAGCCATCCGATAGCCAGGCGCGCCAGGATAGTTATGGCGACCGAGGCGATGATCGTGTTGCCGATCTGCTCCTTCGTCAGCAGAAGGTCATCACGCACCAGTACCATGAGCGGCGCAATACCGAACCAACCGAAGAACGCGAGGAAAAAGGCAAACCACGTCAGATGAAAGGTTCGCATCTGCGGGGTCTTCAGACTGAACAGGTTGATGCGCTTCGCTTTGCTGTTCTCGAAGGCCGTTCCGCTTGCACTCATGTTGCTCCTCCCAACCGGTCTGCTCACTACGATTCATCGTTCGCAGACTATGATATGGAGTAGCTTTTACAGCGCAGTTACACCCGTGTTAAACCGATATGAATATCCTGTAAATGGGATGTTACTTTTGAGTAGTTTCTCTGGAACGAATATAGGGATTGTAGTGAGTACATGGGTGTGCGGGGGCTAATCCTGGTTTCTTAGAAGGATATCGCCGTTTTCGCTCACCGACACCGCATAGGTCCGCAGCGCCTCACAGTCGTTCCCCACGGGACTGCCCGTCGCAAGGTCGAACTTGTAGGCATGAAGGGGGCACACAACCTGTCTTCCGCCGATGATACCGTCGCACAGGGGCCCCTCGCGATGCGGACACGTTGCCTGCGTCGCAAACACTTCGCCCTGGCGCGTCCGAAACACCGCCATCGGCATCCCCTCCACCTCGAACACGCGTCCCTCGCCCAGCGGAATCTGCTCCACCGGCCCCAGGCTGTACGCTAGCCCGCGTGCCGCTTCCAAGACACTCATCATATCAATCCCTTGCATATTTTCTATCCTATCAGCCACACACAGAAAATCCTGTACATCCTGTTAACTCCCCGCCGCAACGCTCACGAACTGGTTCGGATGCACCGGAATCTCAGCCTCGAGCCACGGGTCCTTGTACGCATCCACCGACGCCTGTATGTCCGCATCCAGCCGCTCGCAGATTCCCTCGCTGTCATCCAGAAGCACGCTCCTCACATGCTCGATCCCTACGCGCTCCACGAACCCGTATGTGCGCTCCAGGTACTTCGCGTTCTCCCGGTAGTACTGCATGAAACGCCCCATGAACTTCAGCACATCGTCGTGGCTATCGACGATACAAAGCACATCTCCCTTTCGCACCCGCGATCCCGCCGCGCCGCCGATGTAGATCTCCCATTTGCCGCCCTCAATGGCGACCACGCCCAGGTCCTTCGTCGTGGACTCCGCGCAGTTCCTAGGGCAGCCGGACGCCGCGAGCTTCATCTTGTGCGGCGACTCCACCCCCTGGAACCGCTTTTCGATCTCGATGCCCAGCTTCACGCTGTCCCCCACGCCATACCGGCAGAAGTCCGTCCCCACGCACGTCTTGCAGGTTCGGAACGCCTTCGTGTACGCGTGCCCCGACGGCATTTTCAGCTCCCGCCACACATCCGGCAGGTGCGTCTTCGGTATCCCCAGCAGGTCGATCCGCTGCCCGCCGGTGATCTTCACCATCTTCGCCTCGTACTTCTCCGCCACATCCGCCAGTCGCCGCAGCTCGTCCGGCGAAGTCACCCCGCCAAATATGCGCGGCACCACGCTGAAAGTACCGTCCCGCTGTATGTTCGCATGCACGCGGTCATTGATGAAGCGCGCATCCCGCTCATCCTCGTACTCGTCCGCCCAGATCGTCTTCAGCAGCGACGCCAACCCCATCTTGCTCGCCGCGTCCTCCTTGCCGCCCGCCAGCGTATCCAGCACCGCCGACACGCTCCGCAGCCCCTGCAGCCTGATAGCAGCCGTAAGCTCCGGCTTGGTCATTGGTATCGCGGGCACATAGTAGTGCTCCGACGGGTCCTCGGCCACCAGCCCGTCCGCAGCCAATTCCAGCACCGCCTGCACCTGCGGAATGCACGACCCGCACCCCGTGCCCGCCTTCGTCGCGTCGCACACAGCCTTCAGGCTGCGGCAGCCACCGTCCACCGCTGTGATGATCTTCCCCTTCGACACGCCGTTGCAGTTGCACACCTGCGCATCGTCCGGCATGTCCTCCACATCCAGCGCGGGCCCGCCGTCCGCCGCAAGCGGAAACAGCAGCTCGGCCCGGTTCTGCGGAAGCACCTCGCCGCGGTCGAACGCCTGCAGCAGGCGCGGCGCGGTAAACCCGTCGCCTAGCAGTATCGCCCCCGCGACCTTGCCGTCGCGGATGATCACTTTCTTGTACACCCCGCGATTGGGCTCCACGTACGACACGACCTCGTCCTCGTCGTTCGCAGGCTCCTTGTCGCCCGCCACCGCAAGCTCCACGCCCATCACTTTAAGCTTCGTCGAAGTCTTCGAACCCGTGTATGTCGATGTTGACTTCTCCACGGCCAGCCGCTCAGCCAGCGTCCTCGCCTGGTCCCACAGCGGCGCGACCAGCCCGTATGTCTTGCTGCGATGCTCCGCGCACTCTCCTATCGCGTAGATGTCGCGGTCGTTGCGGCACGATAAGTCATCGTTCACCAGTATCCCGCGCCGTATGTTCAGCCCCGCCATCCGTGCAAGGTCGATGTTTGGCCGAATCCCCGCAGAAATCACCAGCATCTCGCAGTCCAGCGAGCCGCCGTCGCGGAAGCCGATTCCCGTAACTTTGCCGATTCCATGCCCGCCGGTGCTATGAATACTAGTCGTCATCTTTTCGAGGTGGAACTTCACGCCCATGTCTTCGAGCAGCACCTTCAGCATATCGCCCGAAGATGCGTCAAGCTGCTGGTCCATGATGTATGGCGTCAGATGCACCACATCCACATCCAGCCCGCGGTTCATCAGCCCGCGCGCGGCTTCCAGCCCCAACAAGCCGCCGCCAATGACCGTCGCCCTGCCCGCATCCGCCGCATACTCCACCATCTCGGTGCAGTTGTCCAGCGTGCGGAACGGGAAGACACCGTCCTTGAATGCGCCGTCATCCCTGTACAGCCCGTCCATCATCGGAATGAACGGCGAGCTGCCCGTGGCAATCACCAGCTTGTCGTACGGCACAAGCAGCCCGCCCGCGCCGTATGCCGTCTTCGACTTGCGGTCGATGCCGATGACGCGCACACCCGCGTGCAGCGTGATGTCGTTCTCCTCGTACCATGACAGCGGATTGATGAATATGTCCTTCGGGTCATGGGTGCCCGCAAGCACGCCCGAAAGTAGGATGCGGTTGTAGTTGCCGTACGGCTCCTCGCCGAACACGGTTATGTCATACTGCTCCCGCCCCCCAAGTGCCAGCACCTCTTCCACGAACCTCGCCCCTGCCATGCCATTGCCCACGACCACCAGTTTCTGCTTATCAACCATCTCAGACCCCTATCTGTCCAGCCTGCTTATGTCCGTTAACCGATGTGGTTAATATTCAGCCCATCGCCTCGATCATCGCGCCGCACACCTTGAACTCCGGCATCCTGCTCGTTGGATCCAGCGCGGCGCTCGTCAGCCTGTTCGCCGCTCGCATCCCGCCCCAGTGGAACGGCACGAACAGCGTATCCTCGCGGATATTCGCAGTAACCCGCACTCTGAACTCCGCATCGCCCCGCCTCGTGCTTATTCGCGCCATCCCGCCGTTCAGCAGTCCGTACACCCGCGCAGTCGTCGGATGCACCTCGACCATTGCCTCCGGCGCCATCCCCACCAGCTCCTCGACCCGCCGTGTCTGAGTGCCACTCTGGTACTGTGCCAGCAGCCTTCCCGTCGTCAGATATAGGGGAAACACCGAGTCCGGCGGATCGGCGGGCGGCTGGTGCTGCACCGCGTGGAAGCCTGCCCTGCCGCTAGGCGTTGCGAACCGCTCCGTGAACATGTGCGGCGTCCCAGCATGGCCATCGACAGGACACGGCCAGAACACCCCGTCATTCGCCTCGATCTTCTCGTATGAAATCCCCGAATAGTCCGCAGGCCCACCCGCGCTCGCCAGCCTCAGTTCGTTGAATACATCCTCAGCACCTTCGTATCTGAAGTATTCGCCCTTGCCCAGACCGTCGGCAAGTTCGCATATCACCTGCATGTCGTCCCGAACCTCTGGCGGCGGCTCGAACGCCTGCTTCCGCATGATCACGCGCCCTTCCAGGTTCGTCATCGTCCCCGCTTCCTCCGCCCACTGCGCCGACGGCAGCACAACGTCCGCCATCTCCGCCGTCTCCGACAGGAAGAAGTCAGAGACCACCAGGAAGTCCAGCGACCGCAGTCTCCGCTCCACATGGATGGCATTTGGCGCCGACACCACCACATTGGAACCCAGCACCAGCAGCGACCGCACGCCGGCCTCGCGCCCCAGCGAGTCCAGCATTTCATAGGCAGACATACCCGGCGCGGGCAGCGTATCGGGATCGATGCCCCACACCGATGCCACATGCGCACGCGCCGCGGGATCGTCTATCTTCCGATACCCCGGAAGCTGATCGGCCTTCTGCCCGTGCTCTCTGCCGCCCTGTCCGTTTCCCTGCCCGGTAAGGCAGCCGTAGCCGCTGTTCGCCTTGCCCACCAGCCCCAGTGCCAGCGCGATATTGATGAACGACAGCGTGTTGTTCACGCCCTGCGCCTGCTGCTCAGTACCCCGCGCCGTAAGCACCATCGCAGTGCGCGCCTCGCCAAGCATGTGCGCCGCCCGCGCCAGGTTCGCCTCGGACACTCCCGTGATCCGCTCCACACGCTCCGGCCAGTATGTCGATACCAGCCCGCGCACCGCAGCAAATCCCTCTGTCCGCGCCTCGATGTAATCCGCGTCAATCAGCCCGTCCCGCACCAGTATGTGGAGAATCCCGTTGGCGAGCGCGGCGTCCGTCCCCGGCGTCAGTCTCAGGTGAAGGTCTGCCCTCTGCGCCGTCGGAGTCAGGCGCGGGTCAGCGACGATGAGACGCCCGCCATTCGTCCGCTGCGCCTCGAAATACTGCATTATCGGCGGCATCGTCTCAGATGCGTTGCTCCCCACCAGCAGTATCGCCTCAGCGCCCGCAATGTCCTCCACCGGAAACGGCAGCCCACGGTCGATACCGAACGCCTTGATGCTCGCTGCAGCCGCCGAAGACATGCAGAAGCGCCCGTTGTAGTCGATATTTGCCGTGCCCAGCGCCACCCGCGCGAACTTGCCCATCAGGTACGACTTCTCGTTCGTCAGCGACCCGCCGCCGAACACGCCCACGGCATCCGCGCCATAGACTTCTTGTGTGCGCCGGAACTCGCTTACGATGCGCGTCATTGCCGCATCCCAGCTCGCCGGCACGAGATTCCCGTCCGCATCACGCATCAGCGGCGACCGCAGCCGCTCAGGATGGTTCAGCGCACTCGCCGCAGTCCACCCCTTGATGCAGAGTGCGCCCTTGTTCACCGGAAACTCGGCGTTGCCCGCGATCTTCGGGTCGGCCGCTGCGCCCTCTACCAACATCCCGCACTGAAACGCGCAGTAAGGGCAATGCGTCCGCGTAGCCGTTCCAACATCCTCAAGCGCAATTTCCGTAAGCAGGGTGAATATCCTCCATTGATAAACCTGTCCCAGTTTTCACCCTATCTCGCAACTTTTTCCTTTGTATTGCACCCGTGTTAAAACTTTGTGAATTAAGGTCATCCCCGCCACGGCGGTACTTGCCTATATCTGGGCCCCCGACATCATGCGGCAAGACAAGTATCGTAGCGCGTACCGGGATCCAGGAGGGTCATTGGGCGTCTGTGTGGCAGTGCGAGCCCTTAGTCACCTCGGCACAGGCTTCAAACAACAAGGCCGCTCGCTGGGCATACGCGCTTCGATATTAAAGCCTCTGCTGGCGGACCACAGGAGGACAGAGAAGGCGACGGGACTGGAACGTGGGACGTTGATTCTGCGGCATGCGCTGAGGAAAACACTGGTTCATGCTGTCACGGTGTCGGGCATGCGGCTGTCATTCCTTATAAGCGGTCGATGAAGTTACCCGTCATTCTGAGGAGCGGGGGACGAGACTACAGTGTACGCTGCCAGCGAGAAACGTTAGTGTTCGCGGTGACTCAATGTTCACCCTTCTCGCCGGAACTCTGCTATGTGAGTCTCTGCTTACGGTGTCGACGGTACCGGGGCTAGTCGGTAGATCGAACCACTTGGAGCAACTGGCGCTCTGGTACAGGTGGATGTAGATAGACGCGGTCGAGATCAATAGGTTCCTCCGGAGTTGACTGGTGAGTTCACAGGCTTTGAGACGCTTTCAGTGAACATGGAAGGAGGCAAGTGAGTGTCGGAACCAGCAAGATAGTATTCCACCATTCTTGGTGCTGACAGGATGTATTCTGCCTAGCCTACGAGACATCTTTACGCTCATTCATTCCAAAGTGTAAATGTTTGCCGTATCACTTGTCTCGGCTCGGACATTGTTATGGATAGCACTTACAACAGCGAACCCTCTTGCCAGACGAGGAGGAGGCAGCTTGTTTGGCGAGCATGACACATAGGGCGGAGTTGATTAATCGTCGCAGATTAGATGGACGTTAGCCAAGCAGCTGCATCTGATGCTACTTCTGCGATTCTCGGCAGCATCTGGCAGGCGCTTTCTGAGAACGATCGTGTAACGGTGACCGAGTTCGGTACATTCTCCGTTAAGGAGAGGGCTGCGCGCCAGATTCGAGCGAAAACCGGCGAGAATGCCGATCAGATGATCGATGGGTCGGCTCGCAAGTATTTCGCGTTAAATGCCGGAATTGCGTTCGAATAGACTGTGCACGACGGTCATGAATGGTCAAATTAAGCTGCCGCCATAGCAGTACATCTCTGCTATTATCTCCTTATCCCGCGGGTCACGGCCAGATCGTGGTGCTGCAAGAAATTACCGCAAGAGCTTGCATCAATGTCACCTTACGCGCCTTCTCTGAATGCGCGCCCTTCACTCCTAAATCGCAGATAAGGAGTCCACAATATAGCCCTGCGGACACAACAACCACAGCCCGAAAACACTCCGGCCGTCCTCACCGATGAACAACGCCGGCGAGTGGCGGACGCCCTCGAAAGTGCTCAGTCAGAAAGCACTGGCTAAAAATACGCGAGCCAACTCAGAAAAGTCATGGACTGGTGCGGGTAAGAGGACTATTCTCCACTACCGGCACAGTTCGAGGTACTGGCGGCGTATGCAGCTGAATTTGCCGATGATGCAATGGGCATAACCACGATCCGGCTTACGGTCGTCGCAATCGTGGATGCCCACAGGCGAATGAGCCTTGAGTCTCCACGGCCGTCCGGCTTTCCTGAAACACTGCATGTGCGTGCGCGTTAACGTCTGCAAATGAAATCGTCTTTGGATTAGCCAGACTGAGACGTTTTCTGAACATGCTCGCGGAGGGCGCCATCGATGTCGCTGTGCTATCTACGCTCGTTCCGGGCGTGTGTCTTGAACAATGCGATGATGTCCGCGTCCTTCTGACCCTCGGGTAGCGCTTCAAGCGCACGTACCCCTGCCTGAACTTCTGGCCGCAGGTCATTCATATCCTTCTGCATAAGCCTCTCTCACGGCCCAACTACTCGAAACGGTTCTGTACAACGACCATATATGACAATATGCCAAGCTCGAAGTCATCCTCCGACGTCAGGTATGTTTAGATGACTGTCACACTCTGCGACTGGAGCGCCAGTTGGTCACAGAAGCCGTTGGCGGTCCCCGCTAGATACGAGCCGCCCTTCGACTCGTCGACCAGAAGCGCCTTCAGGTCTGGCGCCCCCGTATGAAGACGCTTCATGCGCTCCAAGGAGACCTCGAAGACGACATAGCGGGCACCGTCCTGGAGGGAATCTGCCGGCACACTAATATATCGGCCACCTGCTTCATCCTGGCCCGAAAGGACCTGAACGCCGTCGTAGTAAACGAGAGCGCCGGTGTGGCGTGTCTGCTTCATCGAGGTGCTCCGGATTCCTTGAGATCTCGGGAGCTGCCGGATTGTCGTACCTTTACAGGAGCCAGTCAGCCAGATAGCCGGCCAGCAAGGCGCCAGTAAGCGCAAGCGAAGCATAGAGTACAAAGACCCTGGGACGGACAATCGAAATGACTGCGGCAGCGGCGTAAAGGCTGACTGCCGCTCCGGAGATCATGAGCGCCAGGGCGGTCCCGAAACTCATTCCCATTTCCTGCAGTGCTCTCACCAGGGGAAGCGCCGCATAGCCGTCCAGATACATGGGCGCGCCCAACAAGACGGCCAGCGGAATCGACGTGCCTGCTTCAGTGCCAAAGAGTGTCAGAATCCACGCATCAGGAACGAATCGCCGGAGGAATATCTCGAGCACCAGCGCAAGCGCCAGCCACTGCATGATCGGTCGTGCACTTGCCCAGGCTGCAGGCCAGAAACGGGCGTCGTCCTCTTCGCAGTCGTATTGGTCAAGAATCTCAGTCCGCATCAAGGTATGACCGGCGTGCCGGTATCCTGGCAGCGCCCAGGTGACAGCGCCCGCAAGAAGGCCAATGCCAAAGGCGCTGACTGTCTTCGCGATGGCAAACGGCAGTCCCAATATGCCTGCTGTAATCAGAAACATGCTCGGGTCGGTGACCGGAGAAGAGAGCCAGTACGCCATAACGGGAGCAATCGTCAGGCCGCGTCGCAGGAGCGTTGCGATCAGCGGCAGCGCGCCGAGACCGCACACGGGCGTTATGGCTCCGATGAAACTGGCTATGACAATGGCGCGCAGCGTACCGCCCTTGAGCCAGGCGAGGGACCGGTCGGCCCATCGCCCCACGGTCAAAGCTCCCGCGAGGAGCGCAGAGATTCCGACTACCGGCAACAAGGACAGCAGACCTTTACCGACTGCGTAAAGCATGTCGGTGTTAACCTCGGGAAGCACTGACCCTGCCAGCAGAAGTGTGACGGACGCTGACCAGACTGACACTTCCAGACTCAGTCGCGGGCGTCGAAACGAGCGGGCTGTCGAGAGAACCATGCTGCGATGATGGTATCACAGCTGTTACACGTCATTTGCCTGGCCCGTCCTAGACGCGCTCATCGGCGCACACGAGGCAAATGGTCACGCCCATGTGCTCGAACTCGGCACCATCGCCAGACTCCAGGACGGGTCCGGCACAAGCTCCAGGTAAATGGGCGTCGTCTGTATCGAGCTGTGGCCGAACCAGAGGGACAAAGAGTTTATGGGGATGCCGTTCATCAGCAGGTACCGGGCGTAGCTGTGGCGGAACGTGGGCGTGCCGACCTCGCGGCCCGGCGGTATCGCCCCGAGCAGATCCGCTTTCGTGTACACCCTCAAAGAGGGTCTGTTGTGAAGAAGCGTGCCACCACGGAGGCCGCGTTGAAGCGACTGGAGAATCGAACGAGTTTTCGGAGGGTAGTGCGCGGGCGCTTGGCTCTTCTACCAGCCAGTTTAAGAGTCGGGAAGCAGCTTCAGCATGGTCTCCTCTTTGATAACCGGCATCCGAGAATATGATTAGCCCCCTCGTATCAGCAATAAACAGAACTCTTCCCGCACCAATCGTTCCCTTCAATGCGGTGCAAACTGTTTTTCCTTCCGTCTTTACGTTTGCTACACAATTGAACTCTTCTGATGGCCCGGGTCTGAAATCAACTCGACTGTCGTAGTCACCGTCCATCACCAAATCCTGCCAGAGTGGTGCGAACTGGTCGCCTCGGCCACGTATCCTAAATGGTGCGGTAATTACGCAGGATATTCCGAACGAGAACTGCAAATGGTCATTGGTCGGACTCTCAGTGGAAGGAGAACATTCCGGTTTTAGAAACGCAGCATTGCCTCCGGTTGACACAAATGCACGTACTTCTTCCAACAGTTCGTGCGTTGGTTCGCCCTGAACGAGAACAGATCGGTGTTCTCTAAGATCAACCCCTTCCGGGATTTGCCCACGAGACTGCTGTGTGGGTCGACACCCAGAACAACTTCTGATCGTATTCCTTCCGAAGACGCTGCCGATGACAGTCGTGTATAACTGCAACATTGCGAAGAATCGGATTCTAAGTAGGCAACTACTATGAGCACCGACGGATCAATCGCAGTTAGTGTGGGCTGGACGACTTGTTGAGGTTTCTGTCCGGATATGGCGGACAGGGTGGCCCGCCCTGGCGTAGCAGTGACGACTAGAACAACCTCAAGCGGCGCCTCAACTTCCACTTGCGGTTCACCAGAGCAGCCAATGCATCCGGCATTCAGGGGAATTTTGGGCGATGTGAGTCACTCGACAAATATAGTGTGCTCGCAGAAGATGCTGTCCGGTTGGCCGATTGTGCTACTTGCTCCGGGGTCGGCAAGGTTCATCTTCCAGTTCCGCCATGAGAGCCGCGCCAGCCCTTCTCGGAGAACCTATCTGCAAAATGAAGACAGTTGTCTTGCCAACTTCCCACAGCGATTAGGTGTTGTTCACCTCCAGAGACAGCGACTCCAGAGCAGCACCCGTCAACCCGAATACGACATAGCAGTCGATTGAGAACGAACGGCGCGGGTTGCCCTCGACGTAGTAGATGAAGGTGTCGCCGTACACATTGACAACCAGGACGTCCCTGAAGTGGTAGTCGAGGTCGCGCACTATCCTGCGACGGATCGGCGCCTGGTACTCTCCGTCGGGCAATGGTACTCTGGTCCGCTTCGGAATAGACTGTTGAGGCAGTGGATCGGGTCGCCATTGACTCCTCCTTGATTGAGCCAATTCCACAACGCGGAGGGTATATGCTAGGAGTTGCTGCGAAAGTTGAGCTTGAACGCAGAATGCTGCGGTGCCCCGTGTTCGGGTTGCTTGACACCCAAGAAACCTTATAATGATATAATATTACCAATAGGAATCTATGTGTTTCGCAAGCATTCACTCGCCACTCGCGAGGATGCTAGAAGGGATTGAATGCTTCAATAATTGCTCTGCTAAAACAACAATCTGAAATCAGAAGGAGTAAGTTGCTCATGGCCGCATACATAGTAGTAATCGATAGCGAAGTTACCGATCAGGAAGACATCGAAGGGCTATCTGACCGCCTCGTCGAGGTCATTGAGGCTCACGGAGGGAAGTATCTGGTTCGGGGTGGGGCCATTGAGCCGAGAGGGGGAGAAATGGCTCCCGCGCGCATTGCGATCTCCGAATTCGAGAGCAGCGATCAAATCAGGGGCATGTTTGATTCAGCGGATTTCTCGGAGCTCCGTGAACTTCGCCGCAAGTCCGCAGCCTCCAACGTTTTCATCGTGGAGGGTGTGTGACGAGCAAGGACCGCCACTTCCCTTTCGCCCCAAGAGCGACTATGAGACTGACTGAGGGCTGAGGTCCGAGCCCAGTGGTCGGCTTGTACTCAGCGCGCTGGATGGTGTTACGTTTCCGCGCCGGCACAAACCTGAACTCCGCACGTTTCGGTTGCCGCGACAAAGGAATCCTACACCATCTCTGGCGTGCGCTTCCGGCAACCGCACGCCGGAGCGCAGCGTCCGTACATCTGGCAGTATGGCGTGGCGTTCGGGAGGCACCGCCCAGCGCGAAATCTCCCCGGACATAACCACGACCTGACTGCCTCGATTCCCTGTGACAGCGTCGGTACACATCCGGTTATAGTGTGACTTTCTCGTCCCAGATCCCTTTCACGATTGACATGAATATCTCGCCGTCCCTGCCGTGCGGGTGTAGCGGCGGCACAGGCTCTGTGAACACTTCCACGCTGACAATCGAGTCATGCAGCCGCCTTTGCCCCATTATTCGCTGCCGCGAGAATGCATTCACACCTCTCAGAATGTAATGCGTACCGAAGGTGGACTGCAGAATCTGCCGCCCGACTTTCGACGGAACTGTACGTCGTGGCCTCCAATGTATAGCTTGCCGCGGTTGATCAATCGCCCAAGAAGACTAGCCGTGGTGATGGCAGTCACTCGCGCCGCGTACGTTGCGCCGTATCGCGGTTCGACACATAGATGCATAGGCCAGTTCACTGCTAGTGATCTCCAGCCAGAGTAGCGTGATTCCCGCTCCAACAGTAGTCGCTGATGTTCCTGCTGATTCTTGTGTCAATTCCATCGAAGAATATGATATGCCGCTTGACCTCCCGGAAGCCCTTCCGTATCCACATCGAGGTGCGGGCATCCTGAAGCGACGGAAATTGAGGGCCGTAGTTGGGGACAACTATCGAACAACAGCCCGGATGCCGTATCCTCGTCCCCGCAAGGGTTAATGTTACCTTCGCTGTTGTAGCCGCCTGGATGAGTATGGAGCTGTCCCACGACCTGCAGTTCAGACACATTTGCAGATTGAATGGCCTTACCAAGCCCAACTGCGAAAACGTCAACGTTTCCAAGTGTCGCATTGGCCTCGGTGACACTTGCCGACAGTGCCAGAGAAGTGCGTCCAGTTGTCAGTCCTATGAATAAGACTATTCCCTCGCGACCTTCTGGACGCTTCGCCGTAGTTGCTCAGTAAGCTGGTCACGGCATTGAGTAGTCATAACGACTGTGCTCCTAAGAAAAGGTTTCCTAACATGCCGAACCGGCGCCGGCATTTTATGATACGGCGAGCGCTGGAACTGGAGCGGCAGGACAAGGGAATTATTTCTGCGACTGTCAGATCCACTTGGCGGTACATTGCTTGGCTGTATAGAGAGATCGCGCGTCTCGGCCGCGAATACCAAGCGGCGTTGCACAAGAGCGTACCCCTCGGCCAAACGCCCTCAGCTGTACCGATAGTCTCCGGCATCGGGCCTCTGACCTCAGCTATCTCAGTTGCCAATCTACCCGAGTTGGGCCGGTGCGATAGCAGAGCGCTAACTTCGCTTGTCGGTCTGGCACCATGGCCTCGCGATAGTGGCAAAAAGCGAGGAAATCGTGTCATCAGAAGCGATCGGAGCGTGGTGAGAAGCGCGCTTTACGCGTATGCATGGTCGGCACTCTACCATGATGGTGAGATGTAACGCTTCTGTCATCGCTCGCGTGAACCCGGTGGCCCGCAGAGGCACTCCCTGGGTAACACAGACCATTTCAACGATAGCCCTAGATCGTCAAGATCAGCGTTCGACATTTTGCAGAGATGCTTTGCAAAAGCCTCTACTGCCGAGAGAGCTTTCCTCAAAGTTCTCCGCAATAAGTGTGAGAAGTGCCAATAGAACAGACTAATTCCAAACATGGCGAAAATGCCAACGCCAAACTGGAAGTTTGCCACTTTCGCCTAGTCGACATGCAGCCATATTCACTACTTTCTGAAATGACACGGGTAGTATGAGAGTGATGCTATGCGAGATGTATTAGCCTTGAGAGTGATTAGTTAATATCACATATAGATAAAAAGACTACGCGAAACGCCTTGAACGGAGCAACTGTGAGTACTTACTGTCAATTGAACAAAACAATTATTCTGTGCCGAGCCTCAAAACTATGCAATTCGCAAAGCTCATTCAACAGGGCGCAACAAGAAAGAAATCTGTCCTTGTGAATCGGTCTAGCTGGGCGATGTGGGCTGTTGCCGCACTGTTGGCAGTGCTTGCGGTCGGCATGCCAGCAGACCGGACGGCATTGGCAGATGAGCCGGTATTGTCTGTAACTATCGAGGTCGATGAGGATTCGATCAACTACGAGACGGCCAAAGCTACCATCACCGTGTCGGGAGTTAACGCTCTCCCAGAAGACCAAAAGGACACATGGTACGTAGCTGTTGAGACCAAGGGTAAGGCAAACAATTCAAACCGAGTCTATAAGACTGGTGGTCCGGCACAGAAGGACTATCTCAACCACACCTTTGAGTTTGAAGACCCAGATGCGAATTCTGTCTATTCAGCTGAAATACAGCTGGCAAGATACGATGGGACACCTAAGGATGATCACAAAAATCTGATCACAAGCCTTACTCCAGGAGTAGTGCAGGTAGTTAAGGCAACAGTTCATTACTCCTCTCCATCAAGCAATAACAGAATAGCAACCACGGAATTCACCACCAAGGGCACGGATGGCTGTGTAAAGCATGAGAATGAAATGTCAGCCGACTGGAATACCGTCACATCTCACATTGAGAACGATCACAGTGAGACCACACTTGGGTTCATAGTTGGAGTTGATAAAGATTATGCTCCCGTAAATTCTGGTATATGTATCTACTATGAATACAAGAACTACTTAGAAGAGACTACCATGGGCCCCTTCCCCGCCTTCGTTTTTAGCAGTTTCTCTAGCACGAAACGAAGAGCGGAGGCTAGGCTAACCGGTCTCGACCCATCAACAACCTACTCCTTCAGCCCAGGCGCCTCGTTCATTCCAGGTGCTAACCAGCCTTTGCAGAACCTCGGCGATGGTTACATCGTTCGTACGAAAGGTGCACTGCCAAATGTAGACGCCGTCAATGCCCGCGAGTCGAGTATCACCCAGAATACAGCAATTGCAGATGTATCCGTTGCCAATCCGAACAGTGTCGATCTGACCGTCTATCTGCGTTATTACAAGGAGGCGGAAAAGAACGATGATCCCCGCGCAGAATCCAAGGATAATAAAGACACTGTCACGGCTGACTTGGAATTCTCCTTAAGCTCGCTGGAGCCTTCAACCAGCTACATGATTGATGCGTCGATTAGGGACGACTACCACCCTTCCTATACGAAGACAGACGTGTTCCCCACCTTACCGGATAGCCCCACGATCGATAGCGTGGAAGTAGGCGACGGGCAGCTCAAAGTCTCGTGGACCAAGCCCACCGGTGGCGAAGCCATCGACGAATATATCGTGCAGTGGAAGTCAGGCAGTGAGGCATTCCAGGACGCCACCGACGACGTCACAGACGATCGAGAGGCGTTGGTCACGCATGTCACGGACACCACTTCTTACGATACGACCATCTCCGGACTGGCCAACGGCACGCTGTATACCGTCCAGGTGATTGCGAAGAACGAGTCCGGTCAGGCCGTTTCTGTCACTGACACGGGCACGCCCGCACGCCCGCCCAGCCTGCCCAGCGCACCCAAGAGCCTGAGCGTGACTCCTGGCAACAAGCAGCTCACCTTGTCCTGGCAAGAGCCTGACGAGCTCGGCGGAGGCATTAACGGCTACGAAGTGCAATCCAAGAAAGCCGACGATTCTAACGCAGTGTGGGCAACAAGAAGTGTAACTGTCGCTTCGGATACAGATGCTCTTACCAACGTCACGACATATAGCACTACCATATCAAGCCTGGACTTCAGCACAAAGTACGATGTCCGCGTGAGGGCGAAAAACTCCATCACAAAGACAGACAAGGACGACTATAACTGGGCGAAGAGTACAGGTACCACCATCCCCGACGTACCCACTGGCCTTGAATCGGAGTCGGGCAACCAGCAGCTCACACTATCGTGGAAAGAGCCGGCAGATCTTGGCACCGTCGCCATCTCCGATTATGTCGTGCAGTACAGGAAGACATCGGAGACGAGCTGGTCAACTAGCGGCGCGACCAACCAGGAGAGCACGGATTCCGAGACCAGCGTCACCACTCACAACAATATCGTCACGGGCCTGGACCACAGCACCGACTACGATCTGCGCGTCAGGGCCGACAACGGCGTTGTGCTGCAGGATGAGGAGGACTATAACTGGGCGATAGGCGACGGCCAGACGATACCGGACAGCCCCGGCAACTTCAAAGTTGTGCCTGGCGACGAGCAACTCACACTTTCATGGGAGGCGCCTGCAGACAGCGGCAGCCTCAGCATCGACGGCTACGTCGTGCAGTACAAGAAAGCCGACGACTCTAACGCAGTGTGGGCGACAAGCAGTGCGACTGTCGCTTCGGAAACAGATGCTCAGTCCAACATCACGACATATAGCACGACTCTAACCGGCCTGGAAAATGACGTTCGCTACTCTGTGAGAGTCAGAGCCGTCAACAGAGCCACGCTCGATGATGATGAAGGCTACAACTAGGCAGCCGAATCAGGGACGCCCATACCCAGCCCGAGCATAGAGACGGTCACCGTCGCCGCGAACAGTGTAACGCAGACCGGCGCCACCGTGACCGTGACCCTGGATCGCACCAACGGCGTAACGCAGAAAGCACATGTCCAGTATCAGACTGTGCCGAACGGAGGGTGGAGCACGCCGTCCAAGCCCGGGGACATCGATGCCATCAGTGGCGACATTGTCCTTGACTCGTTGAAAGGCAACACCGAGTACGAGGTGCAGGCGTGGCTTGAGACCGATGCCAACACCAAGGTCAAGTCTGAGCCGTTCACGACCAAGCCTGTACCGCCGGGCGTGCCAACCAACACTACAGTCACGCCCGGGAACACGACCATCGAGTTGGCCTGGGACCCGCCCTCAGATGACGGCGGGTCGGCTATAGACCATTATGTGATCGAGTGGGTCGAATATCTGGGCCATAACTGGGAAACGAGTACGCTTTCAAGCGCCACAACAACTGACGAGGAGTACGAGATCACGGGCCTGACGAACGGCACTCGATATGCGATCAGACTCAGGGCTGACAACTTTGAGCCACTCCCAACTGGCAAGAGTTACTTCTGGGTATTCATCGACGCAATCCCCAGGACGATTCCTGCTGCGCCAACCGTAACCGTGACGCCCGACAATGCGAAGCTCCATGTTGAGTGGAACGAGCCTGGCAATGGCGGCGATGCCATCAACGGATATGTCGTGGAGTACAGCGACGACGATAAGGCGACCTGGGAGCTGCACGGCGAGCCCGGCTCCAACACGTTCCAGACAACTATCCCCAACCTGAAGAACGGTACAAAGTACTTTGTCCAGGTAAGAGCCAAGAACGACGCGGTGCCCGATACCCCAGGTGTATTCAACTGGGGTGAGGACGACGGGACGCCGCGAACTATTCCCGTGGAACCGGAGATTACCGTCACGCCCGGAGACACTGTGCTGGTAGTCAGCTGGAACGAGCCTGACAACGGCGGCAGCGACATCACCAGTCATGTAGTTCAGTACAAGAAGAACACGGACGACGCCTGGGAGACAAGCACCGCGACAGTTACAAAGAGCACTGATTCGCAGACGAATCTCAACAGCTACGAGACCACCATCATCAGCTTGGAAAACGGCACACTGTACGATGTTCGAGTGAGAGCCGTTAACGTGGTCATGCTCGATAACGATGGCGACTATGAGTGGGGTGAAGGCTCCGGCAAGCCGAGGACGATTCCCGAGGAACCCGAGGTCGGCGTTACGCCCGGCAACGCGCTCCTTGAGGTGACCTGGAACAAGCCCGCCAGTGGCGGTGACGACATCACCAGCTTCGTCGTGCAGTACATGAAGGACACGGACACGGGCTGGTCGGACCATTCAACGCCGGGGAAAGACGCAACATCGACCACTATCTCCAGCCTAGAGAATGGAGAGTTGTACACGGTGCGTGTCAGAGCCGTCAACTCTGTCGTGCTGGAAGTGGAAGATAACTACAACTGGGGTGAAAACTCAGGCAAGCCCAGGACTATTCCAAATAAGCCCACTAGTGTGGACGTCACGCACGGCGACAAGATGCTCACGGTTACCTGGGAGGCGCCAGAGGGCACTCTTCCTAATGGTGGTGACACGATCACTGAGTACGAGATTCAATGGAAAGAAAAGAACACATTTGGTTGGTCATCCCCTTCTGAGGGAATAGTCAGCGCGTCGTCTACCCTGGAGCTTGAAATCACCGATCATCTGGATCAACCCCTGACAAATGGCGTTAGGTACGAGGTGAGAGTCAGGGCAGTGAATGTCGCGGATCCTGATCCCGGAAAGGACTACAACTGGGAATATGGCGAAGAGACCCCCAGCACGACGCCGGACGCGCCGCAGAAGATTCGAATTAGCAACCAGGGCAACAAGGAGCTGACGGTCGAGTGGGACGCGCCCGTCATAACAGGCGGAGACGACATCAGTGGTTATGTCGTGCAGTGGAGGGCCAAGGGCATAGCCAACTGGGAAGCCACTTCGACAACTGAGGATGACACAATAGCTGCTGACAAATTCTCGCATACATTCAGCCAGCACTTAACTGTCGCCCTTGCCAATGGCCTACCCTATGAGGCACGCGTGATTGCCAAGAACAGGAACGGCCGCGGAACGCCGTCTGTGCACGTTGAGGGCATACCCAGGACGACGCCCGATGCTCCCGACGATTTGGACGTCACCGAAGGAAACATGGAGCTTGTCCTGACATGGACGGCACCCTCCGAAACGGGCGGCACCGCCATAGACTACTACGTCGTCGAGTACATGAAAGAGGGCGATTCAGGCTTTACTTCCGAGCAGACGGACAATGCTTCGACAAACTGGACGCTGGACGGGCTCGAAAACGGCAAGCTCTACACTATACGGGTCAAGTCGCACACCGAAGGCGGCACGAGCAAAACTTCCGGGACGGCTACCGGCAAACCCAGGACAATACCCGGGAAGCCGGACATCACAGCGGTAACCGCGGGGAACGGCACTCTGACGGTGGCCTGGACGCCGCCAACTGACGACGGCGGAGCCGACCCAACGAAGTACATCCTTGAGTGGGAAGAGTGGATAGAAGCCACAACCACCTGGCAGGCCGCTGGAAGTCAAGAAGACACCAATGGCTCTCCCTCTGAAATCGCCGGCCTGACGAACGGCACAAAGTACAGGGTAGAGGTGAAGGCGCACAACGCCGCCGGCGCGGGGCCTGCATCCGATCCGGTGGAACGCACGCCAAAGACCATACCTGATGCCCCGACCGTAGTGCTTACACCCGGCAACGGCGAACTGAACGTGAAGTGGACTGAGCCAGGCGATGGTGGAGACGCTATCACCGGCTTCAAGGTGCAGTACAAGAAGGACACTGACACGGGCTGGACCGAACTCACCGAGTTTGGGGCGACAGTTCTCGAGACTACTATCTCCAGCCTGGACAATGGCGACTCTTACATGGTGTGGGTGCGGGCAGTGAATACCGCGGAGCCCGATGCCGGAAAGGTCTATAACTGGGGCAAAGCGTCTGACATACCCAGAACATTCCCAGCCGCTCCTTCAGTAAACCTCGTGCACGGAGACAGTCAGCTCAAGGTAACTTGGGACAAGCCTGACGAGCGGGGCGCCACCGTAACCGAGTTCGTCGTGCAGTACAAAAAGGCAGCGGATACGACCTGGCGGGAACACTCGAGGCCGGGAGCAGGCGACACGACCACGGATATCACCGGGCTGGACAATGGCGTGCTTTACGACGTGCGCGTCAGGGCAGTCAACTCCGTGACGCTCGATGACGAGGAACTTTACGCGTGGGGCAAGAAGTCTGATACCCCTCGGACGATCCCGGGTTTTGTAACCGGCCTGGGGATAATATCAGGTGACGAGGAACTCACGGTGTCATGGGTTGCGCCTACGGTTGAAAATAACGGCGGTGCCGCGGTCAAAGGGTACGTGCTGCAGTGGAAGTCGGGCAACGAGGAATACGACCCCAGCAGCGACCGTCACACCACGACGACTGATGTGTCCAAGGTGCTGGAACCGCTTAGCAACGGGATTCTCTACTCCATTCGTGTCAGAGCGGACAACGGCGAGACCGCAGATACTTACAACTGGGTAGAGACGACCGGAACTCCAATGTCCGTGCCGGGCGCACCGACCGGTCTCGATGTCGAGGAGGGCGATCGACAAATCAAGGTGACTTGGGTAGCTCCGGAAGAAACCGGCGGGGAAGGTGTAGAAATAGAGCGCTATGTCATCCAGTGGAAGTTGGAAACTGCCAGCAATTGGCCGTCACAGAATGAACACACCACAACGGACGAAACCGTCCTGACGGATACCATCACAGGCTTGGTCAACGGCGAGATGTATGACATTCGCGTCAGAGCCGACAACAACGTTGAAGGGCAGACCTTCCAGTGGGGGAACACAACGGGCACGCCGAGAACAATCCCGAGCGAGCCAAGAAGCCTCAACGTGACGCCGGGCGACGGCCAGCTTTCGCTGACGTGGGACGCGCCGGCTGATACTGGCGGACTGAACATCAACCGGTACGTCGTGCAGTGGAAGTCAGGCACGGACCCGTACAATAACAGCGATCGCGAGGGTAAGCCCTCCAATCGGTCATACGTCATACGCGGACTCACCAATGACGTACTGCACACTTTCAGGGTCAGAGCCGATAATACGGTGACGGTGCCAGACGAAGACAACTATAACTGGGAGACTGGCACTGGCACTCCTGTCGCGGCAGCGATCCCGCCACCACCCCCACAGAGGCCGCAGCAGCCGAATAACCCGCCCATTCAGCGGTCTCCCACGCCGAGCGTATCGGATGTGAGTTTCGATAACATCACGCAGACTTCCGCGCGTGCCAGAGTGTCCATCGCTGACGCGGGCAGTTCGCAGAAGAGCGTGCACCTGCGCTACCGCGAGGACGGCACCACAAGATGGACGTCCGCCCCCGCCAAGAAGACAAACGGCGCGAGCGCGACCATATCCTTGACGGGACTGACTGCGGGCACGACTTACGAGGTGCAGGCCTGGCTCACCACCAACTCGCCGCCATCCGGCACACAGATCTACGAGTTCACCACGCTTGACGAGCTAGTCTCTGATCCGAGCATATCGTCTCTTGAGTGCGAGAACATCGGGCAGACGTTTGCCACAGCAATGGTGAAGATCGCGAACGCCGGCACGGATATGAAAGAGGTTTACCTTAAGCACAGCATGGACGGAGTGGATAGCTGGACTACGCTTCCATCACCTTCCGTCACGTACACAGACAGCACTTCCATCAGCCTTACGGGACTGCAGGTAGGAACAACCTACGAGTTGGCCGTCGCCTTGACGAACGATTTCAACGGGATGCTGACGTGTTCCTTCACTACGCTTGCGTCCGACCCGAGCGTGTCCGGCATCGGCATAAGCGACATCACGAACACCTCCGCGATGGCCACGGTCAACATCGCGAGTCCTGGCACGGCGCAGAAGAGCGTGCATCTACGCTACCGGGAATTCGGCGAGGCCGGGTGGGGCACAGCACAGACGAAGAGTACGACAGGCGCGAGCGCGCAATTCAGCCTCACGAGCCTAAGTCCCAGGACGACCTACGAGGTGCAGGCGTCACTCGCAAGCGATTTCTCTGCTTCCAGGTCGGTCATGTTCACCACGTCGACGCCCGATCCCAGCGTGTCCGGAATCAACATGGGCAACATCACGGACACGTCCGCCTCCGCAACGGTCGGTATCGCCCACCCCGGCACGGCGCAGAAGACCGTGCACCTGCGCTACCGTGTGTTCGGTAAGTCCGAGTGGAGCACTGCGCAGACCGGGACGACGAGCGGGTCGAGCGCGCAGTTCGATCTCACCGGCCTTGAGCCGCAGACGAAGTACGAGGTCGAGGCGGCTCTTAGTAGCGACTTCATAGGGTCTAAGACCGCCACATTCGCCACCTTTGTTCCCGAACCCAACGTGTCGTCCGTAAGCATCGGCAGCATCAAGCAGACATCGGCTGTCGCAACGAACAGCATCGCAGACGCGGGCAGCTCGCAGAAGGCGGTCCACCTGCGCTACAGGGAGGAGGACACCGAGGAGTGGAGCGATCCCGCGCTGACCGCTACTACCTACGGCGCAAGCGTGTCCATAGACCTTGCAGGACTGACGGCGGACACCGAGTATGAGGTGCAGGCATCATTGGACGCCTCGTTCGCAGCCTACGCGTCCGCGAGCTTCGCCACTCTGCGCTATCCCAGCCTCTCGGATATCGACGTCACTGACATCACCAAGACCACGGCAACGGCGGAGATCAGCATATCTGACCCCGACGGCAGCAGCCAGACCGTGCATCTGCGCTATCGCACTACGACGCCGCAGGACAGTTGGAGCAGCATACAGACGACCACAAGCACATCAGCAGATGCGTCCATCAAGTTGGCAGGACTTGTCACAGATACCGAGTACGAGGTGCAGGCATCTCTGACTTCGGACTTCGCCATCTCGGTCACCGACACGTTCACGACGCTGCCGCCTGACCCGGTGGTTTCGAAGGTGAGTGTGAACAGCATAAGACAGACGACAGCCACGGCTCTTGTCGACATAGCGAATGCCAACAGTGACCGGCAAACCGTGCGCCTGCGGTACCGCACGACCACGCCAAGGGGAAACTGGAGCAGCACTCTCACGACAACTAGCAGCACAGACAGCGCCACAATCGACCTGTCAGGACTCACACCAGGCACCGAGTACGACGTGCAGGCTTCACTGGACGGCACGTTCCCCGCAGCGCGCACGAAGTACGATACTTTCACCACGCTGCGATACCCGAGCATAGCCTCGTTAGAAGCCGAGAACATCGGCAGAAACGGTGCGACCGTAAGCGCCACGATAGCGGACTCGCAGGGTGAGTCGCAGACGGTGTATGTGCGACACCGCCAGTCACGCTACATCGCATGGAGAACCACGCAGCAGACGGACTCGGTCGATGATGTCGCGAGCCTGCGTCTCAGAGGACTGTCATCCGGAATGGAGTACATCGCAGAAGCCTCGCTGGACAACACGTTCCCGTCGGATGGGACGAAGTCGGTGACGTTCACGACGAAGGAACGCAAAGACGATGACGACGCAGTCGTGGTGCAGGAGGCTCGCTCCGTGAGCGTACCGCTGCCGGGGTTCTCTCCGCAGATGCTGCGATTCGTTGCCATAGAGGGCGGAGACAGTCCTGCTCCACAGACCTTCTCCGTCTGGAACAGGGCTCAGGGTACGATGGACTTCATCCTGTCCAACCAGCAGGAGTGGCTGTCGCAGGAGCCGACCTCGGGCACGTCCAACGGTCCCGCAGACCCCGTGACGATAACCGCATCGGTGGACTCGTCTGGACTTGCCTCGGGACAGTACGTGGACATCATCAGCATCGACGTGAGCGCATCGGGCAGGTCACCGGACCAGGTGGTCGTGGTGCTGGACGTGCTGCCTCCGGACTATGTCAGGCAGTTCGTGTCGCGGGAAGAGGGCGGGACTGTCATCCTGCCTGACGGCACCGTGAAGATAGTCGTGCAGCCGCTGTCACCGCCGAAGGATGTGGACATCGAGTTGATGAAGCTGAACCTGCAGGCGCCCGGCGCACCTCCCGGAGAGCGGGAGCGTGTGGTGTTCGCGATAGAGTCGAACACTTACGAGCCTGGTGGCGACACTCCCGAGGACGTTGCCTACCTGCCCTATGTGACGCTGTGGGTGATGCTGCCTTCCGGTGAAGAAGCAGCGTGTGCCGATGGCAGGGTGAGGTTGTACTCTGTGCAGGGGGACTGGAGCCTGCTTGAGCATAGCTGTGAGACGGACGAGTCCGGCAGCGTATGGGCTGTGGCGGACGTCAAACGGCTTGGCGCGTTCGCGCTGGTGATAGACGACTCACCCGCGACACCGACTCCCACTCCTGCGGCGGCGACGATGGCGACTCCAACCGGTTCGGTGATAGGGAGCGCGTCTTCTGCGACGGTCCGCACGTCGCTGCCCGCGATGCCGCCCACACCGGTGCCGACTGCGGTTCCCACTGCCGTGCCCGCTCCGATAGCGCAGGCGACAGCCGCACCCGAACCCGAGGCGACGCCCATGCCGACTGCGACCGCGGTTCCGGCAGCAGTGGAGCCTCCCGCTCCTGCGATGCAGGCATCGGCTGACCAGGGTGGTTCAGGAGGAATGAGCGGCGTCATACTGGCTGCGATCGGACTGCCCATGCTGCTCGGCGCTCTGCTGCTCGGCTACCTGATATACAGGGAACGACGACGGCGGAACGGGAACCAGAGGGAGGACGAAGTAAGCATGGGTTAACATAGGTTACTGAGAACAGGCCAGAGTCCCTGTTCGGCGCGTATTCCAATCTTGACATTGCTGCCTGCGGCAGAACAGACGTGATCCGATTCCGATAAGACGACAACAAATGGGCACCGTTTTAGGGAGCGACTCGAACCCTGTTGAAATGGGTATGCCGAACTCGGTTGAGAATTAGATTTACCTGATGAGGAGAAATGACGCTGATGTCCACACTTCGACGTGTGCAGCCCGGAGAGGTTATGCGGCTTCCTCCTCCGCATTAATGCAAAGTAAGATTTCTTACCTCGGCTGCATATCTTCACTGATGGGACTTACTTGAGAGTGCGTGAAGTGTCCTGGTTCTATGGTCGTAATATAAGCGCAATGTTCATGTCTCGGGTAAAGAATACTGGAGTACGGCGGCGAAAGTATGTTCAACCTTCTTAATGACAGACTAATTCGACTGAAGAAAGACGACAACGTAGT
Organism: Dehalococcoidia bacterium; assembly: GCA_963665605.1. Taxonomy (GTDB): domain Bacteria; phylum Chloroflexota; class Dehalococcoidia; order Lucifugimonadales; family JADFKI01; genus Bin90. The sequence continues at coordinate 188,213 of OY762409.1, forward strand.
TGTGTCGGCTTCGCTGGCCGAAGTTTACGCATCCCTGATGAATGACAAAGTGGTCAGTTTCCCTGCGCTCAGGCCCCACCAGCGACACGCGTGGCACGCGTTTCTCGTGCAACTTGGCGGGATAGCATTGCACAATGCTGGCATCGGCGAGCCGCCGAAAGATGCTGAAACATGGCTTAGCATCTTATCCTCACTGACTGCGGACTACCCGGGCGGTGAACCCTGGCACCTCGTCGTTGAAAATATAACCATGCCTGCATTCATGCAGCCTCCCGCGTCCTCCAAGGAAAAGTTTGGCGACTACAAGAGCATTGTCGTATCTCCCGACGCAATTGATATGCTTGTAACCTCAAAGAACCATGACTTAAAGGCTAATGTGGCGTTTCTCAGTCATTTTGACGACTGGATATTTGCTCTGATCAGCTTACAGACATCCGAAGGTCTCTTTGGATTCGGAAACTACGGCATTTCACGCATGAACGGTGGTTTTGGCTGCCGGCCTGCGGTCAGCCTTACACCGTCCATGCGCCCGGGAGCACACGCTCGTCGGGATATGCAGGCACTGCTAAAGAACAGACAACGCCTCCTGGAGGAGTACGGCCCTTTTCTCTCGGAACGCGGTATAGATTTATTGTGGATTAGGGGATGGGACGGTACAAAATCTGAGATGCTCTCCTCCAGCCTCGACCCATTCTACATCGAGATATGCAGACGCATCAGGCTGATGGAACTTTCGAACGGCCGCCTTGTCGCGGTAAAGGCCACATCAAAAGCGGCAAGGATCGATTCCAAGGGCAATAAGGGCATTACCGGTGATCCATGGACTCCAATTAGTCAGAGAGACGGGAAGTCCCTGACGCTTTCACCGGTAGGGTTCAGGTACCGACGGACTGCTGAATATCTCTCTTCCGACTGGGAAAAACCCGTCTTGTTCGGGCCTCAGAACATGGAGAAGACCTCAATGACGCTAGTCGCCCGTGGCATTGCGCGGGGTCAGGGTGCAACCGCTGGATACCACGAGAGAACCATCGAATTTTCACCGAAGGTCATTGCCACTATTGGAAGACCGGGTGGAGCTGACCAAATAGGAAAGATATCCGGCGAGCGCATTGAGGACACTCGTCGTCTGCACAGGATACTGTGGCACTCTATTTCGGTCATAAACTCCGATATCGTTTCCGCACGAGTGAGCCATCAGAGCCGTGCCCACGCCAATATATGGGTGAGCAGACACGACGACATCGTAGACCGGGACTTTTTCAATGACTTGCAGGAAGAGCTCGAAGCGGATGACATTGAACAACGCAGAAGTGTCCGGAATTCATGGAGACGCAAGATCATTGGCGACGCCAGGGCCATTTTGCGACAGGCTGACGGTACTCTGATGTGCTCTGCAATTCAGCGTTACCGAGGGAGCGCCAGGGCAGAGGATGTATTTGAAGGACGGCTGAGAAATAAGAATGGGTTCCCCGAACTTTATAGTGACGAGGAAAGGGATGAAGCAAGCGGCATCTGAATATAGCGGAGACCAACGAGTGCAGGAGGCCATGTCGCCGAGTGAAGTGACAATCCGCATCGCACGCCATGTGGCCTCGGTGGGATTCAGTCGTGCCGACCTTGCCGGCCTCCGCCGCATGGACCCGGAATATCCCAATGCGGCGGCATTCTGGCGACTGACTGCAGAATACGATGTGCTGAGAGGCGAAGATTCTGAATGTAGGTGGGGGCTCATCTGTTACGGTATCGCATTGATGACGAAAACGGCCCGCGGTGACCCACTCGACCGGTCGGCGCATGTGCCGGGAATGCCTGTGGGATGTGCATTGTTCACCGGTGGGGACCCCAACGGGGGAACCGCATTTTACAGAGACTTGCGCCTCAATCAACTCCTCACCGCACACGGTTCTGCTCAGAGAACGCAGATCGCACGGATGTTACGAGTGATGTCGACAGTGGAACAGAGATTCGACTGGCGTCAGATGTCGCAGTTCATATTGAGCGACGGTGATATCGGCGAACGTGTTCGCCGCACTATAGCACGCGATTACTACCGGGCCGAATTTCGAAGAAAGAGCTTCAGAACAAGCGCCTGAACCATGAACACCGAGAAGGTGGGAACATGACCACACCTAGATTTCTGCAAATTCACACGCTGCACTCATACCCCGCAGCACTGATAAATAGGGATGAGAGCGGGTTTGCGAAGAGAATGCCCTTCGGCGGCACGGTGCGCACCCGTATATCGTCACAGTGTCTCAAACGCCGTTGGCGCACGGCCGAGGACGAGTTCGCATTGACTGCGATCGAAGGTGTACAGGATTCTATTCGATCCCGAAATGTAGTCGGACGAAGCGTGATGGCGCCCCTTCGCTCTGACGGTGGCGCTTCCAGTATAGTGCTGGACGCTATCGAAGATGCCTTTAATGTTGGCCTCTACGGTAATAGTGGTACATCTGCATCCGGACGGCAACCCCTTCTTGTCGGACAACCGGAGATCGAATACCTGCAGCACAAAGCCCGTGCAATCTGCACGCAGCATCCGGTCGATGACGAAGCTGCTGGCAATGCGGCGACGCTGCTCTTTTCATCTGCGCGGCGGAATGAGGAGCGCCAAAACTTCGCGGCATTCCGCAAGCAGACGTCATTGCCCGGGGGGCTCATCAGCGCACTCTTCGGACGCATGGTCACCTCAGATCCGAACGCGAATATAGATGCAGCCGTTCACGTCGCCCACGCCTTCACAGTGCATTCAGAGGAAACGGAGAGCGACTACTTTTCCGTGGTGGACGACCTAACAGAGCCGGAAGAACAACATAGTGCTGCATACATAGGTGATATGGAATTGACCGCGGGCCTCTTCTACGGCTATGTCGTGGTTGACTTACCGATTCTGGTGTCAAATCTGTCGGGATCAATCGAACTGGCTGGAAAGGTCGTCGAGCATCTTATTCATCTGATCGCCACGGTTACTCCCGGAGCGAAACTCGGCTCCACTGCGCCCTATACTTATGCCGACCTGATGCTTGTGGAGGCTGGGTCCCGCCAGCCGCGTACTCTGGCAAACGCTTTTCGTGCCAGCGTCGATTCACAAACAACTGTCGCGGCAGCTGCTTTGTCCGACCATCTGGGCAAGTTAGATGCGTGCTACGGCGTCAGTGAAGTTCGCTGTGTGATGTCGGTTGACCCCTGCAACGTGCCTCACGCGGAGCGGCTAAGTCTTGACGAACTTGCGTTATGGGCAGGGGATGCCGTTCGCTGTGGACAGGTTTGATTCAATGCAGCACCTCATTATTCGACTAGAAGCACCACTCATGGCGTTCGGCGGAGAGACTATCGACAATATCGGGGTTATTCGCCGGTTTCCGGCAGTATCTATGCTGACAGGCCTATTCGCGAATGCCTTAGGTTGGCGGCGGAGTGAGAGTGCCAGGCACCAGGACCTGCAAGACCGCATTGTCTTTGCGGCACGCATCGACCGGGAACCTGCAGACGGACTTCATCTAACCGATTTTCAGACAGCTAACCTAGAAAAGAGTGACCTGGGGTGGACAACGCGAGGTACACCGGAAGGAAGGGGCGGCAGTCCTAATACTTACGACTCCCCGCATTTGCGCTTCCGCGACTATTTAGTCGACATGCGAGTGACCTTGGCGCTTCGCCTAGAGCCGGCGGGCATACAACCGACACTAGAAGACTTGGTGACTGCACTCAATGATCCTGCGCGCGCCATTTTCATCGGGCGGAAGCCGTGTCTGCCTTCGGGACCGATTTACTCTGACTTGCGCGACGCCGACTCGGCACTGCGCGCGCTGATAGATGCTCCATTCGACGCTCCAAACGCCTCACTCGGCCAGCCAGTTCACCTTCTTTGGCAGAATGGTGAGTCATCTGACATGGTAAGCGTAAGTAGTACATATATGCTCACGGATGAACGAAACTGGCGCTCCGGGCTGCACGGAGGCGGACGACTGGTTCACGAGGGTACGCTTGCGCCGGAGTGCTTCGGCAGACGCGAAGGCAAGTAGGGGATACAGTACGTTGACTACAGCGAGAGATATAGCCCAACGGCCAGATACAGGCGCAGCGGTACTGCAAATGATCCGAGCCGAACTGGACATCAAGGAGTTCCATCAATGGTCCGGCGTAAGAGGCTTTGACAGTCGAGGCGTGTTCGACGAGGGCTTTGCTTTACACTGCCTGCTGGTAGAGTGCTTCGGCGAATTCGCACCCAAGCCTTTCAGAGCCATCCTCCCACGCGCACGAGGAAGGCGGGTTGGCACGCTCTATGGCTACGCGCGATGCACAGCCAGTGAACTGCGAAGGGCGCAGTCACTATTCTGCGATCCAAAGCAGTTAAAGATCTTTCCTCCCAGACAAATCGAAAGCAAACCCATGCCGACCCAATGGCATGCGGGAAGTCGATTAGGGTTCGAGGTGGTCGTCCGTCCCACAATTCGCCGCGCTCGCGGCTCGGACAGGGCAGGCAAGGAGTGCGACGCATTCCAGGCAGAGGCCGAACGACACGACAAGGGAGAAATGCGACGTAGTCGGGAAGAAGTTTATTCCGACTGGCTGAAAGTCCGGTTGGAGGCGCACAGCGCGGCGCGGCTGGAGTGTGCGACGCTGGCGATGTTCCAGCGCACTCATATCGTCAGAAAGCTGCACGGCCGCCACTCAGAAGGTCCAGACGCACTTATGCGGGGCACCCTCAAGGTAAGTAATCCGCTGGAATTTAAGCTTCTACTGGAAAGAGGTTTGGGGCGGCACAAGGCATACGGGTACGGCATGCTGCTGTTGCGACCGCCTCGAGGTTGACGCCGTCAGAAATAATGAGCGTCGGGTTCAATCCAGTACATTGCTGACGAGAACGCCCCTGTGATTAGCTCTCTGTATAGATCGCTAGGGATGATGGAAGTGCTATCTCAGATGGCTTCAGGAGTGTACAAATCGATAGAGCAGAGCCCCAGGACAAGACCAGTAGGGATGGATTGGAAAAAAACTAATTGATGTGGAATGTATTTGATTAGAGGCTTGGTGAGGCGCCAAAGGGCATGGCTTACACAGAGACAGCGCAAAGCTCGGGAAATACAGCGCAAAGTTATTTCTTTTCGAATGATCGGAGCCAGTGAGCTTTAATTCAGACTGAACGTACCCCGACATACGCGGGGATAGTCCGGACTATTCTGGTTAGCCTAGGGCCACAACCGTGGATACCCTGCACGCGCGGGGATAGACCTAGTTAGTCCGATCATGAATACATCGGTAAAGGACTTGCCCCGCAAACGCGGGGATCAGCGCTCCGACCACCGCCATCAGTTGACGATTGCTTAATCTGGAGTCAACTCCTCTACAAATTAATGTCTTCTGACCCGGTTTAAACTATTCTAGGGCCCCCTTTAGCCTCTTGAGTCTGTGCCAGTTGATGAAACCGAATTCATCCTCATCCAACCGCACGTCCGCCGCGAGCTTGTGTCAATAGTTGGGGAAAGTTCTTCCAGGCGGTCTCGCTCATCAAGCGGCGACTGGCCCCTCAGCACTCACCGGCAATTCGATTAGCATATTGTTTTCGAATCTCGCTCCGTTCACTAGCAACCACATCAGGTTTCGGCATACGGTTAGTGGAAGATGGTGCGCACTCAGCAAGACATTGTCACTGCATAACGACACGAAAATGCACTGAAGTTACTCGGTGTTGACATCACTCAACTGCCAGTCGAAATGCGGCTTGCATAGTCGGGTATCGTCGGCATAGACCATTCTCTGTCCTTCGTGAATATCTTAATCTCCTTATTGAACATTCATCAGGATGCATCCCGCGCGCATTCAACATTTGTGTCACAATCTGCCGGCGTTTCGTGTGAGGGTCATCATACCGAAGCTGGATGCAGCGTCATCCAGCGGCTCCCTGTTTGTCACACTTTATGTGATTTCAGAACGGAAATGAAACGATGCTCGTAGGGTCTGTAAATACCAAGGCCGAATGGTATGTCTAACGCTTGTCTGAGTCTGCAGGCGCCGATATTGTGAAAACAGGCTGTGCAGGGCGTACTATCGCCTCCGTTGGGAGAAGGTGGTTTTCTTAGTCCAGGCCTGTTTCCGGTCGTGGTGCAGTGTGTGTCTCTCGTGCAAGTCGCATCGTGGTCGGTTCTCAGTCACGAGACCTTCGTTCTGAGAGTCTCACTGTGGTGCAATGGCGCAGCACCCGCTGAGGAGCAAAGGCCTGCTGTGTACAGCCTGAGACGCGTTATGACGTAGACACCCTTGAGGTGTTAGGTAAAGAGCTTCGGCAGGCTGGTGCGCGATACAAAGTCTGCACTGGAATGAATTTGAGGAGGTGAGTCATATGACTGCACGTGAGCTGACGAAGGTGCTGATCGTTGACGAACTCTCAATCGTCAGGGATGGACTTGAGTCCATATTTGAGGGGACAGATGATTTTGAGGTCGTGGGCCAGGCTGCAAACGCTTCCGAGGCCGTCTGCAGGTCCAGGAGCTTAAACCCGGACCTCATCATCATGGATGTTGTGATGCCCTTGAGGGACGGTATCGATGCCTGCCGAGAAATCCTGAGGGAAATGCCCCACATCAGAATCCTGATTCTGACAGCCTCCCAGGCAGACGACGCGCTTGTCCAGTCAGTCGCAGCGGGGGCCAGGGGCTACCTGCCGAAGCACTCCGGGAAAGAGAATCTATTGAACACGGCGCGAGAGGTAGCGGCAGGCGAATTCAGAATCCCCGGAGATGCTGCGACGCGTCTGTTCACACAGGTCCGTGATGGGTCGATTCAGCAGGATGGGCCGGAACTAATGGGCCTGACTGCGACACAGCAACAGATCCTGCGGATGTATTCCACTGGTAAGTCCTACGCGCAGATCGCGGAAGCAAGGGGGAATAAGCCGCTTACCATCCGGAACACCATATACCGCATTCAGAATAAACTGCACCTTAACACCAAGCAAGAGCTTGTCGTATGGGCAGTGAGAAACGGGCTGCTTGATGATCGCAGCACACAGATGTAACGGTGAGAAGGTTCCACGTCACCATCATTGTGAGTGATGTCTCATCCGATAATATCTGTGGGGTGAGTTGGTGTTGAGTCGGGTTTTTGGAATTTCCTACCAATCCAATCAGGACTTACTTAGCCCCAATCCACCGAAGATATTGACACAGTGAAGATAGCGAAGACGTGGGAAGTGCTCCGTTGACTGTGGGATAATGGTTTTTTGAGGAAAGACCAACCCCAGACAAGGAGCACCAAATAGATGATAGCATCCGAGCGTCCCGACCGCATCCAGGTAGCCTTCGACGACCACCGCCTGGTGGCCAATGCCGGACTGCTGTTACCGGTCACACTGGCCCATCGTCTGGGTCTGAGCGAACTTGTGGAAAGCCACCTTGACCTGGGGGATGCGCCGGGTCGGGCGAACGCGGGAGACAAGATACTGACCCTGGTGGCGTCGGCTCTGGCAGGCGGTGATTGTATAGACGACGCGGACGCGCTGCGGTCCGGAGGCACCGGACGGGTGCTGGGCTGTACGGTCAAGGCGCCATCCACACTGGGGACATTCCTGCGCAGCTTCAGGTGGGGCCACGTGCGCCAACTGGACCGGGTGAGCCGGGAACTGCTGTTGCGAAGTTGGTCCGCGGGGGCAGGACCCGGGGACTCGCCCCTGACGATTGACCTGGACTCCACCGTCTGCGAGACCTACGGACTGGCGAAGGAGGGAGGCAGCGAGCACAACTACAACGGGCAGAGAGGCTATCATCCGCTGGTTGCCGTCGTCGCAGGAACAGGGAACGTGCTGATGGCACGACTGCGCAAGGGCCGGGCCAACACCGCCCGGGGCGCAGCCAACTTCCTGCGTGAGACGCTGAGCAGGGCACGCTACGCAGGAGCCACGGGAGCGCTCACCGTGCGGGCCGACAGCGGCTTCTACGCCCACGACATCGTCAGCGTCTGCCGCGACAACGATGTGCGCTTCTCCATCACCGTCCGACAGCATCGGAGCTTGCGCAATCTCATAGAGGATATACCCGAGACCGACTGGACGCCCATACCCTACTGGATGGAGGGCGCAGCCGACGTTGCCGAGACCACGTACGTACCCTTCGACAGCCGCCCCGACGCCGCGCCGGTGCGCCTCATCGTCCGCAGGGTCAGGCCCACGCCCGGCTCTCAACTGGCGCTGCTCGCCGACTACAGCTATCACGGCTTCATCACCGACCGGGAGGGCGACACCCTTCAACTGGAAGCCGACCACCGCCGACACGCCGAGATCGAGAACGCCATACGCGACCTGAAGTACGGTGTGGGACTGAACCACCTGCCATCGGGTCGCTTCGCCGCCAACGCAGCCTGGATGGCCGTGCAGGTGATGGCACACAACCTTGCCCGCTGGACCGCGCGCATCGGTCTGGCTGAGCAGGTGGTGACCACAAAGACCCTCAGACGACGCTTCTTCTCCCTTGTCGGACGGCTCACACGCTCGGCACGCCTTCTCACTCTGCATCTTCCGCAGGGCTGGCCCTGGGGAACACAGTTCGGACGCGCACTGACCAGACTGCGAACCATTCCATTACCGAGCTGATGGCAGCGACGACAGACCGCCATACACGCCACAACCCATCACATCCCCAGACTCTAGCCGGACCGCGAGTATCCCCTGCTGCCCACCGATTCGTCAACTTCACCCACAATCGCCACTGTGGGCCTCCACCGGCGTCCAACATCACGACCGGGGACCTTCAGAACGCTCCAGCGCCGGCGTCATACTCTCACCGCCATCTTGCCACGCTCTTAAACCACGATCCGGCAGAGATGCCACGACTCTTCGGTGGATTCGGGCTTAGCGTGGACGAAATCGACGTTAATGGATTCGGACAAGGGTTCCAATAGGCCTTTCAGAAATCTGTATTTGGTACAATCAATCGGATTATCTGGTTCGTTAACATCACCATAACGTGATAGCCTCGTACATTTGCCCTTCTTCTATGTGGTAATATCTGTGCGTATTAGCGTTCGTCCGACGCCTTCCAGACAGGTAGCGTTGATCGCTTCGTTATGTGCTAAGGAGAAGAATTGGCAGTTTCAGATGATCTGCACCAGCAGATACGGGCGTTGAAGGAACGGCTTTCCAAACTCAGCGATGCCAGCCTACGCATCAACGAGAGTCTGGACCTAGACACTGTCCTGAGTGAGGTCGTCGACAGTGCACGTACGCTGACTCGTGCTCGCTATGGCGCAATCACTCTCCTTGATCAATCTGGGCAGTTCCAGGCCTTCGTAACAGCTGGGATGACAGAGGAAGCACGTCAGGGGCTGCTGGACATGCCCGGCGGACTGCCGCTGTTCGAGTTCCTGAGTGGCTATCCCGAGCCCCTTAGGCTTGAGGACTTCGGCGCGCAGGCGAGATCCTTAGGCGTCACCGAAGGCTTTATGTCCCTGACTACCTTCCTGGGAACCCCAATCCGTCATCGCGGAATGCATATGGGAAACTTTTACCTGGGAGACAAGGACGGGGGACGGGAGTTTACCGATGAGGATGAGGAGACCTTGGTGATGTTCGCCAACCAGGCTGCGGCGGCCATCGCCAATGCCCGACGGCACCAGGACGAGCAGCGCGCCAGGGCAGACCTCGAGGCGCTGGTGGACACCTCTCCCGTGGGCGTCGTGGTCTTCGACGCCAGGGCGGGCAGGCCGACCTCGTTCAATCGGGAGGCTAGGAGGATGGTCGACCTCTTGCGGAATCCGGACCAGCAACCTGAGGACCTGCTAAGCATGCTGACCGTCCGGCGCGGGGACGGACGGGAGCTTTCCCTGGAGGAGTTCCCGATAGCTGATGCGCTTAGAGTGGCTGAGAGCGTGCGGCTGGAGGAGATCGTTCTTCATGTGCCCGACGGCCGGTCGGTCACGGCCTTGATGAATGTCACGTCGATCCGCTCGAAGGAAGGGGAGGTGGAGTCGGTTGTAGTCACTCTTCAGGATATGGCACCTCTCGCGGCTCTTGAGAGGCTACGCGCAGATTTTCTGGCAATGGTGAGCCACGAACTACGCACCCCGCTCGCTGCCATCAAGGGCTCGGCGGCAACAGCAATTGGCTCACATTCCCATCTCGAGCCTGCCGAAACGAACCAGTTCTTCAGGATAATAGAGCAGCAGGCCGACCACATGAACAGGCTGATTGCGGATCTTCTTGACGTGGCGCGCATTCAGACGGGAAGCCTTTCCGTAACACCGACGGCAGTCTCCGTCGCCGCGTTGGTGGATGAGGCAAGGAGCACTTACCTCAGCGCCGACGGCAGTCACAGCCTCTTCATCGAGGTTCCACCGGATATCCCACAGGTGATGGCGGACATTAGACGCATTGTTCAGGTTCTGACTAATCTGTTATCTAACGCAGCCAGGCACTCGCCGGACTCCGCTCACATAAGGATTTCCGCAGAGCGGAGTGGCCAGCATCTCGCGATATCAGTCGCAGACCACGGGCGGGGTATTCCGGCTAATCGCCTGCCGCACTTGTTTCGCAAATTTGCCGGAACCGAAGAGCAAGAAAGTGATGAGGGGCTCGGACTGGCAATCTGCAAGGGAATAGTGGAGGCCCATGGGGGCCGCATTTGGGCCGAGAGTGACGGTCCGGGTATGGGAGCGCGATTTACTTTCACATTGCCCCTGGCAGAGGCCTCTCCGTCCCTCGTTCAGAGCGTGGCCGGCATCCAACCAGGGATGGTGGAGAACGGAAACGCTGCGCGTCCCCATATTCTCTTGGTCGACGATGACCCACACACACTCACGTACGTCAGGGACGTCCTTACCAGATCGGGATACTCACTTAGCGTAACGACCGATCCGGACCACGTGTCACGCCTGATGGACGAAGAACAACCGCACCTAGTCCTGATGGACCTGATGCTACCGGGGACTGACGGCATTGAACTGATGATGAATGTGCGCGGGCTAACAGAGATACCTGTGATCTTCCTGTCCGCCTACGGTCAGGACCAGGTGATTGCCAGGGCCTTCGCGGCGGGAGCGGCCGACTACGTCGTTAAGCCGTTCTCACCGACAGAGCTCGTCGCGAGGATCCAGGCGGCCCTTCGCAGGCACAGCGCACCTTTCGGCGAAGTTGGCCCTCCCGAGAAGTTTAGCTTGGAGAACCTCACTATCGATTATGCCTTGCGTGAGGTAACCGTTGCCGGCCAGCCCATTGAGCTGACCAACATCGAATACAGAGTGCTTGCCGAGCTGTCTGCGAGCGCCGGTCGCCTTTTGACCCACGAAAATCTAGTACGAAAGGTCTGGGGCCAAAACGTATCAAGGGACTCAGCGGCCCTGCGTTCCATCATAAGAAGGTTGCGGCGCAAACTCGGAGATGATGCATCCAACCCCACCTACATCTATACCAAGCGCGGCATGGGTTACTGGATGGAGAGCGGCACCGGCGGGTAGCGCCCTTCATTCAATTAAATTCTCCAACGCTTTCACGGGGCGACCTGGCGCAACCTTTACTGTGTTCGACGGCCGCCGTAGAATGATCGAACATAACGATTCGCACTCCCCGGCACGCCAGAACAGTAACCTGACACACGAACTAGTCCGCGGATTCTTCCTTCACAGACCTCCTTATTACCCTGGATAACTTGACAGGCTGTCGCAGTTGAAATGATGCGAATGAAGCGGAGGCTAAGTGGCCTGGCGGCGTATTACTGGTTATCAAGGACATGGCGTTAGCGGTCGGCCGCGGACGGCTCTCCAGAAAGTATATCCGTGAACGTTTGGCGTTAGCGAAGATGTGCTCAGATGGCGTCAGGATACGATTGTTGCCAACAAGAGAGGACCGTGCGTGTGTAAGCGGTGGCATGTGACCCGGACCGTGGGGAACAATGCCCTGGTTAAATCCCGCGCCCCAGCCGAGATTCAATACAATAGATTGCGGAATCGCTTGACGAGACGATAGGAGGTCAGCATGCAGACGGTAGGCTTCATAGGGCTTGGTAACCTGGGAACGCCAATGGCGCGAAACATCCAGAGGGCTGGGTTCCCAATGGTCGTTTTCGACGTGGACGAGGGTGCGACGAGGCCACTATTGGAGGGTGGCGCTCGGCTTGCGGCTTCCCCTGGAGAGGTCGCGGTTGCCAGCGAAGTGATACTCAGCTCGGTGCCGGGGCCTCCCGAGGTGGAGCAGGTAGCACTCGGACCCGAAGGGATCGTCAGCGGCATTGGTGAAGGGGACGTTTACGTGGACCTCTCCACCAGTCGGCCTTCCCTCATACGCGAGATCGCGGGGGTATTCGAAGGGAAGGGCGCCAATGTGCTTGACGCCCCGGTGTTGACAAGTCCAGCCGCCGCTGAGAGCAGAGAAGTGATCGTCATGCCCAGCGGAAACAGGGAGGTGTTCGAGCGCCTTCTTCCGGTGTTCGAAGCCTTTGCCGACAAGGTCGTTTACCAGGGCGAGCTTGGCATGGGAAGCGTCTGCAAGCTGGTCAACAACATGATTACCCTGTCCGTGAGGCAGGTGGTTGCAGAGGGACTAACTCTGGGTATGAAGGCCGGGCTCGACATGGATGCCCTCATGGAAGCCGGCAGCAGAATGATACTGGGCACTCAGAGAGAAGGCCTGGAGAGGACCGTGTTCCGGGGGGAATTCGATCCTCCCTCCTTCAGGCAGGCTCTGGCAAGAAAAGACATAGCACTCGCGAACGAGCTGGCCCGGGAACTGAGCGTTCCAATGCCGGTTGCGAACATCGTGGAGCAGGTCGCCATCCAGTGCGGTAATCGCGGCTGGGGAGACCTGGACACTCACGTCATTTACCGACTGCAGGAGGTCGCGGCGGGTGTGGAGATCAGGCCACGCTAGTACGCCGTATGGCCCAGCGGTCAGCCTCAGACCCTCTGATACACTTGCACCCGGTGCCTGGAGGACTCCGTGACATAGAGCCTGCCATCGACATCGAGCGTAACAGAGGCCGGACCCCAGAAGTACGGCTCTGTCTGCGTTGATACCAGGTAGGGCGTGTTGAAGTGGGAGGGTAGGGCGGGCAACAGGTTGGACCGGTCTCTCGTGGTGCTCTCGTCCGGATTGACGTCGAGGAACTCCTGCGCCCACTTCGAGACCGTTGCCTGGCCCCGGAGACTCTGCAGGAATGCGCCGTCCGGCGCCAGCAACTGCACTCGCTCGTTACCCCAATCGGCGACGTAAATGTATCCTTCGGCGTCCACCGCTGGCTTAGCGGGCCTGTGGAACTGGCCCTCGTGCTCTCCCGGCTCTCCAAAAGCGGCAAGAAAGCGGCCATCGGCTGTGAAATTCTGGATGCGGTCATTGCGCCAGTCAGCGACATAAACGTTGCCCTGCCTGTCCAGAGTTATGCCCCAGGGAAGGTTGAACTGTCCCTCATCTTCACCCCTCTCCCCCCACTGCAGCAGGTGCCGACCGTCGGCGGTGAATTTGTGCACGCGACAGTTCTTCTGGTCCACGACGTATACGTTGTCGTCGGCGTCGATGGCAAGACCGGAGGGACCGTCCAGTTGCCCGTCGCCGCTTCCGTGCTCTCCCCACTTGCTCCTGAACGCTCCGGACCTGTCGAACACGGTGACGCTGTGATGGTACTCGTCGGCGACATAGACATTCTCCCGGCTGTCGACAGCGATAGCCGTCGGCAGCCAGAACTGCCCGTCCTCGTGGCCGTAGGAGCCAAACTCACCCAGGTACTCCTCGTCGAGAGTGCAAACACCGACTCGAGCGAGCGCCGCGTGCCGATTTAGCACGTAGATGCGGCCACCCTGGCCGATGGCGAGGTCCACGGGGTGCCCGAAGCCTCTACCGGTCGGGTTGTTGTTCATTACGCCAATGGTCTTGAGATAGCTCAGACCAAGGGCACCTGCTCGATTGATGCCGCTCAGTGGTCGCTCCTTGCCAAATGGGTGCCATGGCACGCTGGTCCGCGCCGTGATGCTACGCCCGATGGAACTCCTTTGTCGCCGCGATGAGGCCCAACAGCTCTGCGACGCGGCTTTCGGACTCTCTCACCGCCGTCCGAGGTCGGAGGGATAAATCGCCCTTCTTACTGACATTACAGACCAGCGCGTTGCGGGTTGACTCCTCCACCTTTGTCAGCGGTCCCATAAGGTCCAGGCAGCTATCAACCAGCTCCTCGGGAGTGAAGGTGCTTCCATTCCGGTTGGCCAAACGGTCGATGATTTGCTGTACGCCGGGCTTTTCGATGTCGTTGAACTGCTTTGCCGCGAAGTTCACCCTTTCCACCAGAGCTCCGCTGTTGATCCACTCCGTGCCCTCATGCCACCCTTCCACCGACGGCGGGGCCAGCAGGCTCTGCCCCATGTACCCAATCACCGCGTTGGCCTCCTTCACGTCCAGCGTCGGCTCGGTAACGCCGCCTCCGAGCCGCATTGTGCCCGCTACGAACTCGGCGGGGCACTTCACGCGCTCGAACTGGGCCTCCTTGAAAAAATCAGAGTTGAACAGGACTCGCAACATGGAGCGTATGTCGTGACCGCTGTCCACGTACACGCCCGCCAACGTCTCGATGGCGTCCGGGTCCAGCGGTGGAGTGTAGGGCCACTGTGGTACCGGGGCCTCGTCCGCCACAAAGAAGTCGTAGATGTGCCTGGCTATGAACCTCGCGGTCGCGGGCTGGCGAGCGATTATCTCGATAATGTCCTCTCCGTTGAATGGCCCACTCTCTCCCAGGAACTCCTTTTCGCCGTGGTCGTGGTCGTAGTCCCGGAAGTCGAAGTGCCAGGCGATTGCACCGTACGGCCAGATCGAGGCTTTCATCGCCCTCGCGGCCATGTACTCAGCGTTGCCCACTGTCCAGCCCGTGAATGCGCGGGCGCACTGCTTGATATCGTCCTCCGTGTAGTTTCCGATTCCCATGGAGAATAGCTCGAGCAGCTCGCGGCCGAAGTTCTCGTTGATGACCCCACTGTGATTGTCGTGGTTGTCCAGCCACATGATCATTATCGGGTCTTTGGATATCTCCAGTAGAAGGGTGTCGAACCTGCCCAGGCCGAATCGCCGGAACGTGTCGATCTGGACCGCCAGCGACCGGGCCTGCTGGGTCTTGCTGAAGCTGGAGGCGAAGATGCCATGCCAGAAGAGGGCGATCTTCTCTTCGAGAGGACTGCTAGTGGTTACCATTCGGTATAGCCACTCCGTGGCCGGTGGGTCGGGTATGCGGGACTCGTGAATGTCAACGTGGTACCTTCGGATCACGTCGTCTCCGAGGCGCTGTGTGTTCACAGGATTAAGCAGCTCTTCCACCGTCTCCTCGTAGCCTCTGGCCACACGCTCCTCAAGCTCATCCCTGGAGGCGCCGAATCCTGCGCGGCGCATCAGGTGCGCCATTAGCTCTATCTCTTGCCTGTTGACCATCTCTTCACCGCCCAATAAAGTCGAACTGCTCGAAGGTGCCGTTGACAATCGGTGCCGGGTCCAGCCCAAGCCACCTCTCCAGTATCGTCGAGTAAGTGGAGCGGAAGTCGTTGTTGAAGCGCAGATCGCCCTGGAGCTGGTCGGCCGACTTGAGTGATGGGTACTCCCCGTACAGACCGCCCTCCACGGAGCCGCCGATGCAAAAGGCAACGCCGCCGGAGCCGTGATCGGTGCCGGAACCGTTGTCCTTGATTCGGCGACCGAACTCTGAGAAGACAAGCACGAGCGTGTCCCGGTCCCGGCCATGGTCCCTGAGGTCGTCCATGAAGTCGCCAATCGCTGTGGAGACCTCGTGCCATAGCTTGTTGTGAACGGGAAGCTCGCCCCCATGGGTGTCGAAGCTGCCGTGCTGGGCGTAGTAGATGCGGGTTCCGAGATCGGCGCAGATCACCTGGGCTGCGTCGCGAAGCCTCTGAGCGAACGGATTCGCCCCAAATTCCACTTCTGAATCATAGCTCTCAGGCGCCGACCTGAGGATGTCCGCTCCCCTGAGGGCGGCCTCGCCGGTCTGTCCGATGAACTCGGACACGACGTCCCTTCCCTCGGCCCCGCCGTACATCTGTGAAAAGGTGTTGAGAGTGTCCAGCCGCGCCTGCTCGTCCTGAATTTCGGGGAACAGCCCGTAGGTCTCGAGATTTCCCACGGACGCCACCGACACCCCCACGCACGACAGCGCCCTGGGCAGCCCTCGGCCGAGGTTTAGCCCTGTGAGCACGTTCTCACCTCTTGGGTCGAGGTCTCTGATCGCGCGCCCGAGCCAACCCTCCCCGATCACCTTCGTGGGTTCGGCCGTGTGCCAGATGTCCATTGCCCTGAAGTGGGAGCGATTGGGTTCCGGGTAGCCAATGCCGTTTATGACGGCGACATTGCCGTCGTCCCACAACCTCTTGATGGGGCCCATCTGTGGGCTCAATCCGAGCCGGTCGTCGAGCTTCAGTACCTCATCCTGCTTGTGGTGGACGGCGGGGCGGCTGTCGTAGTAGAGCTCGTCGTCGTACGGAACCACCGTGTTCAGGCAGTCGTTGCCGCCGGTCAGCTCGACGACCACCAGCGACCTGTTTGACTTTTCGGAGACCATGAAGCCCTCCTCGGCGCATGTCGGGACGTATTTTCAGGCTCGGGATGTTGTACCACATTCTAACCGCACTGCGGCTCGGAGTATATATGCCTTAACCCAGCCCAAGTCGCGACGATGCTGGACGATGCTGATTGACTCTGCACCCCGTCGTGGGCTCACATTCGGTCGGGGACGGCGCGTGCATCGGCAATGCTGGCCTCACCTCTGCCTGGGATCTTTGGCCAGAAAATCATCCGCGATCTCCTCAAACGTTGCAAAGCGCACGCCGTCGTGAGAGCGGATGTATTCCGTGATGCGTTCCAGCATCAGCAGCACCTGCGGCCGGCCGCTCACGTCCGGATGAATAGTTATGGGGAACACCGCCTCGTCGTATTCCCGGTACACCCAATCGAACTGGTCCCGCCACATCGATTCAATGTCCCTGGGATTAACGAACCCGTGGCTGTTGGGCGACTTCTTGATGAACATCATCGGCGGCAGGTCGTCCAGGTACCAGTTTGCCGGTATCTCCACCAGGTCGGTTTCCTCGCCACGCTCTAGGGCGTGCATCCAGTAGTCTGCCGGCATGTCATAGTCAATCTTCGTCCAGCGGTCGCCAACGCGAACATAGTAGCATTCAAAATCGCGGTGCATCAGGCTGTGGTCGTACTTGATACCGTGCTTCAGCAGCAGTTCGTTCGTAACGTGGCTGAACTCCCACCATGGCGCGACGTAGCCCCGTGGCCGCTGACCCGAAACTTCGGTAATCAGATCTATGCAGCGTAGCAGCACATCCTCTTCCTGCTTCGGCGACATAGCGATGGGATTCTCGTGAGAGTAGCCGTGCATTCCAATCTCATGCCCTCCCTCCACAATCATCCGGCATTCCTCCGGAAAGGTCTCGATGGAGTGACCGGGGATGAACCAGCTAGTCTCAATGTCCAGTCGTTCAAAGAGTTTGAGCAGCCGGGGCGTTCCCACTTCCCCGGCAAACAGGCCGCGAGAAATGTCGTCAGGTGAGTCCTCCCCGCCGTAGGAACCCAGCCAACCGCCAACGGCGTCCAGATCAACCCCAAACGCGCATAGAATCTGTTTGTCTGCCATTTCAAATCTCCTTGATGGCGTCCGGCTCTATCGCCGCCATGCGCCCGGCAATCGCCCGCTCGTACACTCCGTCGCGGCTGCAGCGATTGCCCCGTTCCACGTACGCGGCGGTCGAATTAAGTTCAGGCGGCGGAGTAAAAGCCGGGCTTGACCCTAGCGTTTCTCCGATGTCATCTCCCTTGATGGGAAAAGGGCAGGGTGAGGGCGATCTACATCACCGACCGCACCAGCCCGCCATCCACCAGCATCGTAGTGCCCGTGATGTAGCTCGACCGTGCCGACGCTAGGAACGCCACCAGGTACGCCAGTTCCCGCGGCTCTCCGATTCGCTTCACTGCCGTCTGTTCGGCCCGCTGCGCCAGGGCGTCTTCAATGGAAATCCCCTGCGTCCGCGCCCGATCCTCCACGTTTTCCATCATCCGCTCCGACATGATGCTGCCGGGGCACACGTTGTTGATGAGTATGTTCTCGTGCCCTATGTCGTCGGACAGGTTCTTCATAAACCCGATGACGCCCATCCGCGTCGCCGCCGAAAGCGCCAGGTTCGGTATCGGCGTATAAACCGTGCTGGCCAGGATATTGATGATGCGGCCGCCGCCCTGTGCCCGCAGGTGCGGCAGCGCCTCCCGAGTCATCCGCGCAAAGAAGAACAGTGAGCGATTCGCCGACACCTGCCACTGTTCTTCGGTGGAGTCCACGGCGAAGGCTTGCGGTGGCCCGCCGGAGTTATTCACCATGATGTCCAGCTGCCCGAAGCGTTCCACCGTACCGGCCACCAGCTCGGCGATAGTCTCTTCCTTGTCCAGGTCGCCGGCAAAGGTAAAAATCTCTGCCCCCGTAGCGTCCCGTATCTCGTCCGCCGTCCGTTCCAGGTCTGACGCCGTGCGCGCGCACATCGCCACCCGCACGCCCTCCTCTGCCAGCACCTCCGAGCACGCGCGCCCCAGCCCTTTGCTGGCGCCGCCCACGATCGCTACCTTACCATTCAATTCCAAGTCCATTATCAGCCCGGCCTCCTTAACTGTTGCCGCCGATTATAGCAGGTGAGGCGGGAACCTTTTCAGTCTCCTAACTGGTTATTATTCAACGTCTATGTCCGCACAATTGAGCAAGTGATAGTGAGGAAGTAAATGAGCGCCGATAGTCCACGCATGTCGCCATCGCGACTGACGTTTAAGTCGACCTTATCTGATACCATCAGCGAATGAGTTAGTGATACTTATGCCGGTCATTCACTCTGACATCTGTCCTGGACAGAGACACCACGCTGGCATGTTCTTGTTCCGCCCGTGACACAGATGACGAACCCGATGAGACACCGCTGGGCTATCATGGGCCTCTGGCTTCTATCGAGCGTCGCCGGCTTCATGATGGTCATAAGTGTCGGACTGCTGCTACCCTCGATCAGCGCCGACCTCGGTCTCACGCCCACACAGCAGGGATTCTACGGCTCTGCGGCGTTCCTCGGAAACCTGTTTCTGACGCTGCCCATAAGCTGGTGGGTGTCCAGGTACAGGCCCAAGATTCTTACCACGGTTACATTCACGCTGAGTTCTGCGCTGATGTTCGTGCAGGGCTGGGGACCCAACTTCGCCGTCGTGCTGCTCGGACGCCTGGGCTTCGGCGTCTCGACACTCGCTCGTGAGCCCGCCCGCGTACTGCTCATGCACCGGCTGTTCACGCCAAGAGAGTTCATTCTTGTCTCCGGCGTGTACAACCTGCTGTTCGGTCTTGTCGTCGGTGGCGGGTTGGTCCTTACACCAATCATCCTGGGTCGCGTCGGCGATGATTGGCGGCGCGTCCTGCTAACCTTCGCGGTGACTCTCGGAGTTCTGGCAGTGCTCTGGACGATACTGGGAAGCAACGGTGATGATAATGCCGAGTCGGAGCCACAGGAATCAGACCCCGCTGACGACAGGCTCGGAATCATCAGGCGAGTGCTGGGATACAAGGAGCTATGGATAGCGGGCACAGGATCGATGGGAACCACGATGGCATGGTCGTCCTTCGTGAACTTCTACCCCACGCTGATGCTGGACGTGTACGACGTGTCCCTCAACTGGACTGGGCTGCTGCTGGCAATCGGCATCGCTGTGGGTGGGCCGTCGGGGATCGCGCTCAGCCGGATCGTGCCGAGAGTGAGCGGAAACAGGCGCAGGAACATACTCCAGGCGATTGGGGTTACTATGGTGGTGACCTACCTGGGAATGATTCTCACAGACTCGATCCCTCTGCTCATCGCAATAACGCTTGTCAGCGGTGTGGCGCAGGGATACTGGCCAATCCTCAACTCGATACCGTTCTACCTGCCCGGCATAAGGCCGCGGGAGTCCACCGTTGCACTCTCCTTCATGATGACGCTGGGCACGTTCGGGGTTGCCACCGGCCCGGCGCTCGTCGGTGCGCTCCACGACAGGCTCGGCGACCTTAGACTCGCTATGACCATCGTCAGCTTCGCGCCGCTCCTGCTCGTCATATGCTCGTCTCTGATCCACATACGGGCCGGCCAAAACGACGACTGACTAGAAGCAAGAAGCGACGAGCATCTCCCGAATGCGTTCCGGCCATCAGCAGAACGGGCTGCCGAAGTATCCGGGTTTGACTTCAAGCATTTCCGAGGCTTAGAGAAATAGTCTGCAGGCGACTGCTCGCTGGCCTCAGCCTACGCCCTTCGGATATTCTTGATTCCCGCTCCTATGGAACGGTAATACTTCCCCAGCAGATTATCGCGCCGTCGTTGCGGAGGGCGCAGGTGTGATTGTCCCCACTGCTGAGCGAGGTGAATTCCCCGGTGGCCGGCCGATCAGAGACCTGGCCGTGGCTGTCGCCCTGTTCATTGCCCCAGCACATGATCGAGCCGTCGTCACGGAGGGCGCAGACGTGGTTCGCGCCGCTGCTTATCTCCGTGTACACCATTTGAGGCGTTGGAGTAGGGCTCGGTGTCGGAGTGGAGGCCGGTGGCTCGGCAGACCCTATCTCAACAGTTAGCGTGAAATTGCCGGATGTATCGGGGTAGTAAGTAGTCGCCTCGATCGTGTAGTCACCGGAAGCCAATTGCCTGGGACCTATGCGCGAATTGAGGTTGCTTCCCTGAGCAATGTCATCGTTCTCGTCAATCTGCTCACCTGTCCTGCCGGTGCTTTCCATCAGGTAAAGGAAAGTGTCCTCGTCCGAATTCAGGGAGATCGTGATGCTCGAGGTGTCGTCCAGCGTAAATGAGAAATAGCGTGTGTAGTAGTCGCTGCCGTCCAGTCCTCCATCATCCTGATCCTGGGGCCTGTTTTCGGAGAGACAGTCGCTGTTCCAGCTTCCGGTGAATGTGCCTGCGCCGTCGATCTGTCGGATGCAATCGTCAGGATGTGGCGTAGCGGTAAGGGTCGGTGACGGCGGCGCGGTTGTCGGTACTGGCGACACAATTACTACGGGCGGGATTATTGGCGGCTCTTCGGACTGGCATTCGGGAAGGCCGAGGGATGAGAGGTCGTTAAGCCTGACGTCATCAAGCCCGAGAGGAATACAGCCTGTCAAGCGGTTGCCGGCGAGGTAGAGTTCGTCGAGATTGTTCAGTCTGCCGAGGCCGGATGGTATCTGGCCGGTGAGGTCGTTGTTCTTGAGGTCGAGCACTTCCAAGCCTGTCAGGAGCTGAATAATGGGGGGTATTGTGCCTCCCAGCGCTTTGGCGGGGAGCGAGAGGCTGGTTACGCGCTGCGGCGAGCCGCCGATTGTAATGCCCTCCCAGTCAGAGATTGGAGAGTCGAGCGCCCAGTTGAGTTGCACGGTTCTAGTGAGCGTGTCCTTGGCGGTGTAGAGCGCCTCGCAGTCCAACACGAGGTCGGGGTTGTCTGCGCCGTCCGCCACTGCGCCCTGGGAAGTGCACAGGCTGGTTGGCTCGGTTTCGTCCTCGCCATCCTCGACGATATTTGTGACGAGTATGATGACAGACAGGGCGGCGTCGATCGTGTGGTCGTCGGCTTCGTGGTCCTGGCCGCTGTCGTGGACTGCTATGACGATGGAGTAGCTGCGCTTGGTCTCGTAGTCCAGCGGTGCCTTCGTGCGGAGCTGTCCGGTGGTGGAGTCGATGTCGAAAGAATCGGCATCAAGCTTGTCGAGGATGAGGTAGGTGAGGGTGTGGCCGTCCTCGTCGGTGGCAGTGAAGGGGTCGCCGATGTCGGTCCCTGAAGGCGTGTTCTCGGCTATTCTGCGGACG
Source organism: Dehalococcoidia bacterium (assembly GCA_963665605.1). Taxonomy (GTDB): domain Bacteria; phylum Chloroflexota; class Dehalococcoidia; order Lucifugimonadales; family JADFKI01; genus Bin90. Next base: position 210,029 of record OY762409.1, read on the forward strand.
CCGGTCTCGGTGCTGGAGAAGACGGGGGAGTGGTCGGTCTGCGCGTGAGCGGAGAACTGCGCCTGCAAGAGCAGGAACAGCGCGGCGGCAACAGCAACAGCCAGGACTGCGATCGTAGCCATGACTCTTCGTGACTTCTGAGGCAACGGACTCTCCCTGACCTCTACTGATTAGAACGCCGCGCCTGCTAAGAGAGCGGGCACGGCGCAATGGCTTTTTCGGCGGCGACTTCCTATTCGGGATCTACATCGGTTACGGTTACCTGCACATCCAGGAAGGCATAGTAGTTGCCTGTCCAGTAACCGATGCGCCGATCGACTTCATAACCCTGTATCTTTGTGTGGTACACGTTGTTTTGGTACTCGTCGCTGGTTGTATCCTCGGGATCACCGTCGGTGGGGGTCTCAAAGTCGGGCGAAGAGGCGAATGACAATACGCCATCACCGCCATAGTTTGAGGGCAATGTGAAGTCGTCTATGTCATCCTCTTCGCCGTCTCCCGTCCTCGCTCTCAGCTTCCAGGAGAAGTCCCTGTCGGGTGTGGCGATGGTATATGTCCCGACGGCATCGGTACCATTCTCGGCATAGTCAACCATTGTCGAGCCCGCAATCGTGGTCTTGCGCTGCACGAACCATACGTAGTGATGACCGGTGTCGTAGTCTCCCTGGCTAACGCTCATTAGAAACATGTCGGTGCCATTGGGGTCGTTGTCGTCGAATTCGAATTGGAAGTCGTCCTCCATATCGTCGGCGTCGGAGATGTCCACCGTGCCGTTGATATACCAAGTTGCGTACCTTCCAATTTCGACTTCGTTACTAATGATTGAATACAGGGACTTGGTAGAGCCGTGGAAAGTTACGGAGTAACCGTCATTCAAGACTGCTTTGAGTGTTTTTTCGCTCGAATCGCCAACGTTCCAAACATAAATGTATTCTTCATGAGTCTTATAGGGATCAAATGCTGCTACGGTTGTGCCGCCTATCTGCAACTCCGTAATTCCTGGAATGCTCGAATAAGTGCCAGGTGTGGGCCTGAGCGTTGTCCCGTCGACAGGTAGCTCATAGCTCTCAAGCTTACGGCCTGTGTCATCGTCGCCGCAGTAAATCCAAAGGGAGATGTGATCGCCGCCGGAGACGGCTTTCACCGTAGAGAATGTTGCGACCATCTGAAGAGGATCGGTGGTCGCGGCGACGGAGCCGAGGTCAACGCGACCGGAAGTCGAGTCCTGGGTCGCGCCGGTGGGCAGGCCAACACCGTTCGAATCGATGTTGTCCATATAGAGATTGTAGTTGCCAGTGCATTCATCGGCGTCAACCCAAGTGATCGTGAATGTCGATCCGGATGTGCCACTGTCGGCGATGGTCGTTGATATGGAGCTGTGAGTTTCTTCGTCGTCGCTTGTGAGAACGGACCTGAAAGCCCTCGGTTCGCCACCGTTGGCATCACTGAGCTCTTTTCGTATTGAATCGAACTCAAACTCGTAGCCAGCGTCGCCGCTCAGTAAGTTGCCCCTTCTGTCTGCTAGGAGAAGATCAGTCCTACCTGCGCTGGTATCGCCGAGCGCCGGCAGGAAGCCATTGGACTGAATGCCGCCAAATACAGGCCCATTGGAATATGTGCCTGGCACGGGCCTGCCACTATTCGTCTCAACAGCTACATCGCTTGCGCTTGCGACTAGGCGACCGGTGCCGTCGTCTGTTCCGCAGAATACAGATACGGTCAGACTGCCGGTGCCGTCTGCTGCGATGATTGTGTCGAAAGAGGCTGAGACACCCGCCAGACTAGAAGCAGCAGAACCCGCGTGTATGGCGCCCTCACTCGTTCCGTAGATATAGACATTAAAGTCGGCGCTGCATTCCTGCGAGTCGTTCCACACGACATTGAATGTTGAGCCACTATCCCCGTTGTCCATCACTATTACGGTAATGCTGCTATCTCCGGCACTGTTGCCTATTGTCTGGGCGTGAGCCGGGCGCGAACTAGCGAGCGCACCAATGAACACCACTATAATGACCAGTGCTATTGGCCAAGTCCTGAGAAATGTATTCATAGTGCCTGCACCTCGCACTGCATAGTGGCCCTGGGGCAATTGTGCCACTATTGTACCTTTTCTAACTTTTAGCATGACCAATTATATCGAATCTGTATAATAATATATACACGATGATGTACATACTAAGAGAATACACCTACTTTTATATCACAGGTAAGAACCATTGTGGTACGGTTTTCAGGACAGTCCTCTGCTGAGACGATAGGTCGCAGCCATGCACCAGATGGCAATTTCTCGCTAACGGCCAACTACAATGCACCAAGATAGACCCAAAAACAGCCTTCGAAGTAGGTTGCTGAACGGCTACAGGACTGACATCTCTATCGGACACTTAGAGGAGAATGTCCCGACTCAAACCGCTGATACCAGACTAGCAGACCATCGGAGTCATATCCGACGAGACCTTAACGACAGGGTCGGGTAGGGCGTCGCATGGTCACGATCAGCAATCAGCTAGTTCTCTTCTTCAATGAACTCCAGGCGAAGCTCAACGTCCTCAATTATCAGTTCCTTCGTATCTTCGAACGTCTCGCATCCGCCACACATCACGGCAGTTCCCGGGAGGTACGCAGAGTATCCAACACCGTCGTTCCCTCTAAAAACCTCATCTTCCTATGTCTTCATACCACTGCTCCGGGTTCGCTTCGATGAACCGACTCAGGAGTTGCTTGGCATCGTCAAGGTCCAGATCGATAACCTCAATCCCATGCCGCATCAGTGTCTCGAGACCATTGGCCTCCTGGAAATTCCAGGACTCGCCGGCAACAACCTTCGTTATGCCGAATTGCACGATCGCTCCTGCGCACATGTGGCAGGGCATCAAAGTAGAGTACATCGTCATTGCGCGGAAACTCTGTTCGCCTTTGCGGCTTGCTTCGTAGAGACAGTTGATCTCGGCGTGCATTATCGAAGCCGAGTCTTGCAGTCGGCGATTTCGTCCGGTTGCAACAAGACGGTCACCGTCAACGAGCGCAGCCCCAATTGGGATGCCGCCTTCAGATGCTCCTGTTCGAGCCTCAAGCAGCGCCGCTTCCATGAACTTATCCATCTGGGATACTCCTACTGTCACTTACACTCGCAATTTTCCGCCAAATCTCCCACTGGTCTTCGACCATTCGCTCCAAGGTAATCTTAAAGGCGTCCAACTTCACAAGCAATTTCTCCATTCATACCAGCTATGCCGATAGATCAGGGGAAGACGACGCATCGTGTTTGAAGAGAAACGTATGTATGACGTCAAACAAGGATACTATTGACATAAGCTCGTAGTGAAGTGACGAGGGGAAATTACGCTTGCCTGGAGTTGTACAATCCGGAGCGGCCACACTATTCCGTGGGCTATCGAACCCCGGCTCAGGCGTTTGAGTCGGCGAGGCCGCTCGGATGTTTACCAGGCTAGGTATCAGTCTATCTTCTTGTGAGGTAGTGATAGACTTTACAGTGGAAATCTGTCTTAACTAGGCCCCTTCGCTGTCCTAACTGTACGGTCCATTCCAGTTCATACACTCACCAACCTCCGACTACACCTTGCCTGCTTAACGAGAAACGACAATTACAATCAGAATGGAAACTTAGCCTCAACCGAGCCAGCAATCTTGGGAATCCCATGGAAATACGAATAAGAGAAGCGATCCCAACCGACGCCCCCGGCATAGCAAAAGTCCACGTCGATGCCTGGCGCTCTTCTTACGCGGGCGTCGTTCCAGAAGAAATCCTGTCGGGTCTCTCCTACAAGGAACGGCAAACTCTTTGGGACGATATACTGGCTTCACCAGACACTGACAGGCGAGTTTCGTAGCCGAAGCGCGGGATGCACAGGATACAAAGATTGTGGGATTCGCCTCCGCTGGACAGGAGAGTGACGACCACGAGGGCTTTGAGGGCGAGATCTACGCGATATACTTGCTCGAAGATTACCAGCGCATTGGACTCGGACGCAGCCTATTCCAGTCAGCCGCAAAGCGTCTTCTGGACGACGGCATCAAATCGATGCTCCTGTGGGTATTCGAGGAAAATCACCGCGCGCGCAGGTTCTACGAGTACCTTGGTGGTGAACTGGTAGCCCGAAAAGATGTCACGATCGGCGGTGCAGAAGTGGTGGAAGTTGCCTACGGCTGGAAAGACATCACAACGCTCGTCCGCTAGAACCCGAATCCCAGCGGATCATCGTCGAACTCCAGGTTCTCCAGCGCCTCGGCCGCCGCCTCCGTCAGGGCGTCATCGCCAATTTCGACAGCGTGTCTCAGTGCCCGCTTCGCAATCGGCCCCCCGATATTCCCCAGCGCGATTGCGGCGGCGCACTGCACCTCGATGTCCTCGTCGCCGATCAATGCGGCAATCTGAGGTATCGTCGATTCGTCGCCTAACAGACCACACGCATTCGCCGCTTCGTATCGAATCGCTGGGTCCACCGCGTTGACCTCGCGCAGCACTATCGGCAGCCAGTCGCTGTCTGAGCTGCGCCCCATAGCGTATATCGCAGATTGCCGCATCGCGGAGTCATCACTCTCGTATGCGGCGCGCAATATACCCGAGATCTGCGTCGTGTTGAAGCTGCCCACCGCCTCAATCGCACGTCTCTGCACATCCACATCCTCCTCACGCCGACCGATTGCCGCGAGCAAGGCATCACGAACTCTGTCCTCATCCCGCGACATCAGTTTGCCCTGCTGCGCCATGTCCGCAAACTGGGAAAGCGTAATTGCAGCAGCCTCCCTTACCTTCACCGAAGGGTCATCCTTCAGCAAGCCGATAAGCGGACGGATTATCGCGCGGTCATCCGTCTCAATCAACCCGCGCGTAGCCTGCTCCCGCACCATTTCGCAGTCGTCCGACAGGCACGACCGGTACACCGCGCTGAAATCCAATTCCAGGTTATCCTCGCTAAGCTCCACCAGCGCTGCGAGCACCTCCCGCCTGCGCTGTCTGCCGACCCCGCGCCAATGATGACGGAAATCGCGAACATCGTCCCTTGTCAGGCTCGACAACTGCAGCAGACCGGATCGCTTAACAGGAGTTGACTCGTCACTAAGCTCCGTTATGTATGAATCGAGTGTCATCCACCTGCTCCAATAAATCTCTTTGATAATGTCAAAATCATTCGCAAAATCCGCGTCAATTTGAGATTAAGTGAGCGTCCAAAATAATGTCAAGCGATTGTTGAACCGCCTCAAGCTTTTTTTCCTTTACCGTGCAACACCAGCCGATCTCTCTCACCGGTGTTGGCAAGACAGCCAAGTCGGTCTCCCGCAGCAAATCACCGCATCCCCGGATCCAAAGCCAGTCCTCGCCTCGAATCGCCGTTGCTTGACACCCCGCACGCCCACTCTTACCATTCAACCCGTTAGCGACCCCGCACAGGAATCGCTTCCCATTCATACGCCCCCGTACCTTGCAAGCTGAGGAGGCAAAGCATGGTTGACATCATCATTCACGGCGGTCAGGTTGTAACCCCCGGCGGTGTCGGCAACTTCGACATTGCCATTCACGGCGAGAAGATCGTCGCCGTAACCAATCCCGGCGGACTCGACCTCGAAGCCGACAAGCGCATCGACGCCTCCGGCAACATCGTCATTCCCGGCGGCATCGAACCCCATGCCCACATCGGTGGCCCCCGCCAGCCCGAGCGCTCACCTGCGGCTCCAGTCTCTCTAGCCGCAATATACGGCGGCACCACAACGGTCCTCGACTTCGCAACTCAGGTCCCCGGCCACGACCTCCACCACGCCCTCGGCGAGGCAGCAGACCGCTGGCGCGGCAACGCCTACACCGACTACGCCTACCATCCCATCTTCACGCGCGGCGCAGAGGACCACGTCATCGCCCAGATCGGCGAGCTCGTGCAGGACGGCTACGCCAGCTTCAAGATATTCACCACCAGCATTCGCCCGCCCAGCCCGCAGATGCAGGACAACAAGACCGACTTCGGCAGGCTCGCGGTCATCATGGACGAGATCGAGGCGAGCGGCGGCATCCTCATGATCCACTCCGAAGACGACGACATGGTCATGTACAACTACGACCACGCCCCCGAGCGCGACCTCTGGGACTGGTGGAACATGCACCACATCCACTCCAACCTCTCCGAGGACGTCTCATTCCGCCGCGCCATCCGTCTTGCCGAGCAGAAGATGTGCCCCGTCTATTTCGTCCATGTCAGCGCAGGGGAGGGCGTCCGCGCGGTCGCCGAAGCACGCGCGCAGGGATTCCCCATTTACGGCGAGACCCTGCACAATTACGCCTGCTTCAACGCCGAAAACTACCGCGAAGAGTTCGGCATGAAATATCACACATACCCCTCGCTGAAGTCTCCCAACGACGCCGACACTCTCTGGCAGGGCCTCCTCGACGGCAAGCTCTCCACCGTCGCCACAGACCTCGTGTCCACCACCTGGGAGGAGAAGACCCGCTTCAAGACAGTAGCCGACGTAACCGGCGGCCACAACGGCATCGAGACCCGCGTCGGCATCGCCTACACCGAGGGCGTCGTTAGGCGCGGCATGTCCCTCCAGCGATTCGTCGACATCACCTCCACCAACGCCGCCAAGATAATGGGTCTCTACCCGCAAAAGGGCATCATCGCAGCCGGCAGCGACGCCGACATCACCATCATCGATCCCAGCATCAAGGGCCCCCTCGCCCTCGACGACCTCCACCTGGAAGACTACAGCATCTGGGAAGGCTGGCCCATCGAAGGCTGGCCCGTCACCACCGTCCTGCGCGGCAACGTCATGGTCGAAGACCGCCGGCTCGTCGGCACCCCATCGACCGGCCAGTTCCTCCGCCGCAAAATCGACCCTGAAGTTCTGGCCAGACCCGTCTGCTAAGCTCCACAGTGCGATATACTTTTCTGGCACTAGCTTACTTGGTATGTACATCAGATTTGTAGCAGGAGGACGGAATTGGCAACACTCACACTAGCAGAAGCACAGCAGGTCATCGCCGGCGCGCAAGCCAGGATGGATGAGATCGGCGTCAAGCTCACCATCTCCGTCGTTGACGGCAGGGGAGACCTCATCGCCCTCGCCCGCGTCGACGGCGCATCGTGGCGCACTCCATACATCTCGCAGGGCAAGGCAGTCGCATCCGCCACCTGGGGCCTCTCCAGCGCCGACATGGCAGCCCGCTGGAACGAGCCGATCATGCCCGGCTTCATGGCGCTGCAAGGCGGTCGCTTCATCCCCAGCCAGGGCGCGCTCCCCATCTACAAGGACGGCGACCTCGTCGGTTCGGCAGGAGGAAGCGGTGGCACCCCACAGGAAGACGAGGACTGCGTCCGCGCAGGCATCGAAGGCGCCGGCTTCGCCACCAGCGCCTAGCAGACAAACCAGGAGGGGCAACCAATCACCGGTTGCCCCTCATCATTCCCATCCCGCAAATCCCGTCAGACCGCGCCCCCGACCACCTCGAACGCATGCCCCGCCAGCACCCTTACATCCTCCGGCGGCGCAACAGCTACCCCGTTCCCCGTATCCAGCGCAACCCCGCTCTCCAGCTCATCCTTGCTCACCCAGAGCCATCCGTCATTCAGCACCCCCGGCGCATCCAAAGGCTTGCAGAAGTAGATCATGTCGATATGCTGATGCCACCCCTGCACCGGGTCGTCAATATCCTCGATCTCAATCGTAAACGGCGCGTGTACCTGTTCCGGGTACTCCAGGTCCACCCGCATGCCTGTCGGCACAACTTCCGCCTTCACGCCGGTCTCCTCCTCGATCTCCCGCAGCGCCGCCTGCACCGGGTCCTCGTTCGCCTCGATGTGACCGCCCGGTGGCAGCCACATCTTCACCTTCGGATGCCAGTGCAGCAGCGTCGCGCCCTCATGCACCACGAACCCCGTCGCCGTAAAGTGTCGAACCGTGTTCATACTAGCTTTGCTCCTCTGTATCGCCATCCCGTCCCCTGGAAAGGAAGCCCCAGCCACCGCCTGACTCTGATCGCCCCTGTCGTCTCACGTTCAGCCGCAGTCTCCTCTTGAGCCGCACGAAGAGGTAAATGACCACCCCGACGACGATCCACACAGGAATGAATATCACCACCCATATAGCCACCGTTCCAGCCGCCTGCGCAAATCTCGACAGCGCCCGAATTGCGCCCTTGAGGTTATCCTGTGCGCTCCAGCCGGTGATCACGAAGCCCTCCGCCTCGCTCACGAACACCTCAAATGACGCGATGCCCTCAACATCTCCTGCCTCGCTTTCTGCCGTTATCGTGAGCGTCACCGTGTATGGCTGTGGCCTATGGTTTTCGTACACATGCAATGCCGTAACCGTAGTCGCGCCCTCTTCTGGCACACCAGAAACGGCTTCGCTACCATCACTGAACTCCCATCTGTAACTGTAATTTGACAGACCCTCCGGCCTCGTGAAAGAACCGGAAAAATCTACTTCTTCGCCCTCTTCCACGAATCGGTGCTCGCCTGCGAACACTGTGATTGCCGGCAATTCCGTTACTGTCGCGATGAATGTGTCTGAGCCTCCCACGATTCCCGCTTCACCCCGCCCTGTCATCTTGATTTCGACGATAAACGGCGATTCCAGGTCGCTGCTGTACTGGTGATGCACAGTGGCCGTGATGCGCCCTCCGTCGGTCCTCGGTGCGCTTCCCGTTCCAGCAGATATCCTGGAACCGTCGCCAAAGTCCCACACAAAGTCGAAATCGTCAATCCCATCCGGCGGGTAGAATGTCGCCCTGAAGCGCGCCACCTCACCCACGCTGAAAGTCTGGTCCTCGCCAGCGTCAACCCGCATCTCCTGCGGCGCTAGGTGCAGCGTAATATGCACCAGCGAGAACGCCGCAGTCTCCTCCAGCAGCTTGATCCGTCCCAGGTGCGATTCGACTTCCACCTGCAGCCGCGCAAGCTCACGCTGTACCTCCAGCGCATCCTCAACATCCTCGGCCCTGTCCAGCAGTCTGATAAGAGCCTCTTCCGTCGCTTGTAGGCTCTCAACCCGTGACCGCAGGTCATAATATTCGTCCGTAACATCGGTGCTTGTTGAAGCCTCCGACAGCACATCAACGCCTACCGCGCGCATCCAGTTCAGCGCGTCATCCAGCTTCGCCGCCGGCACACGCACCGATATGAACCCGATGTGCTTCGAACTACGGTCAGTGCTAACAACCCAGCCGCCATCCCTCTGTACGCCCTGCGAAATCTCCACTATGGACTGGACTACGTCATCTACTTCTAGCTCAACATTCACCGTACGCACGATGATGCGGTTCTGCGCCACCAGCGCGGCTCGCTCCTCGCTGAACTCCACATCCAGCGAACCCTCTTCAGACATCGCTTCAGCCGCGACCTTTTCCAAAACAACCTTCTCGCTCGCCGCAACCGGGATCGCTGTCGGCGCAGGCCTCGCCGCGGGTGCCTGTGGAGCCATAGCCGGCGCGGGAGCGGCAGGCGCCGATGTGACCTGAAATCCATCTCTGGCGGGCGCAGCAGGCGCAGCCATTTGCATGACAGCCGCTGACTCGCTCTCTCCCCGTGAGAAAGCATCGAATTGTGGAGAAGGTGCGGCAGAACTCCCACACCCGACCAACACCATCGTCATCACTATAAGTCCCGCCAAAATTACCATCAATTTGTTCAACATTTACCTCTCAGCCTCCACCTGGTTCGAAACTAACATTAACATACCTACTATTCGTCGGAACCCAATCAGGCACCGTCTCTACACCCCTAACGAGTTAAGCGTCAACTTTGTTCCACATCTTCCACCCGAATCACCCACGATCCTGAATTCTCCCCTTGACAATCCAAACATTCGTGCGTACTATAGAACCTACTTAGCACAAACATTCGCTAATCGGCGCAGAACAATGAACTCTGTGCCTTTTGTGCCTTTTGTGGCTATCCAACTGAAGACTCAAAACTGGTAACTCGGAACTCAAACCCATGTGCATCACAAACGCACTACAACAGAAAATCCGCAAGCACACAGACAACGGCGACCTCATCGCCCAGTTCCTCGCGGACACCATCCGGGGAGAGTACCCAGACGCTAAGTACCACCACAGACTAGAAGCCGTAAAGCTCCTGGCCCGCTACGGCTCCGATCAACCGGAGTCGGAAGAATCCCAATTCTGGGGCCTAATCCCCACACCCGAAGAACTCGAAGCAGCGAAAAACACCCCTTCCCCCTCGACGGGGGAAGGCTGGGATGGGGGTGAAGAATCTTCAAATTCTGTCACCCACCTCGACATCCTCAACTACGACATAGCCCACCTAATCAGGCAGGAAACAGCCGAAGGTCACACAATAGCCGAGTTCCTCGCCCACGTAATGACCCGAAGGGACAAACCCTTCACCCCCAAGAAACTCCGCATCAAGCACACAGACCGCATGGCAGCCGCCAAAGAAATCCTGCGCCGTGGCCACGGGCACTGGAGCAGAAAGCCCAAGCTCAAAGTCTATGCGGACGATGTAGAAGACACCAACGACTACGATACCCTGCACACCGACCTCGCCAAGAGAATGCGAGAGTACAACGAACACGGCACAGACGCCATCCGCTTCCTGTTGGATGTAATGAGCGACACCAGCCTCGACCCCGAGGAAGGCTACACCTGGCACCACAAGATGTCAGCGGCCCACGAGATAATCCGTCGCGGCTGGGACACCAACTACGACAACATCACCCCCGAGATGCTGCAAGCCTACTGGCAAGACCAGCAGTCCACCCGCCTCAGCGTAGGCCAGAAAAAGCAACTAGCCGGCCTCCCCACCACCCTAGTAGACTACGACCACCACGACACCGAGGACTACCAAGCCATAGCCGATGCCATCCGCGACCAAGAAGACCGCGAAGATGCCTCTGCCCCCGGAAAAAGTCCCCTCTCCCCGAAATTCACCCGTCATTCCTGCGAAAGCAGGAATCCAGCGGGGCGGGGCGCGGGCGCGGAAACCACCAACCCGTTCGTCCTGAGCTTGTCGAAGGACGAGTCCGCCAGCAATCGCATGAACAACGAAGCCATCGCCAACCGCCATTCCCGCGAAAACAGGAACCCAGCGGCGTCAGAAAATCCCCTCTCCCCCCATTCCAATCGTCATTCCTGCGAAAGCAGGAATCCAGCGGGGCAGGGGCAGGGCGCGGGCTACGATGGCCGTGAAACATCGTTCCCATCCTTCACACCAATGCCAGCCCCCGCCAACGAAGAAACCACCTTCACCGACGACCTAGACTGCTACTACGAACCCCTAACCCCCGAAGATCAGGCAATCTTCAACTACAACTCGCTCATCGAATCCGGCGAATTCGAAGAAGGCGAAATCACCTTCGTCCCGCCATCAGAAGCAGCCCGCCGCGACTACGCCATCGCCCTAAAGCAAATCAAAAAAGCCGCTGCATCCGAAGGCGTCCCCCTCCTACCCAACCCCCTAGCCGGCACACTACGCAAACCCAGCATCCGCAGCCCATGAAATTCCTTGCCCCCTCAGGGGAAGGTTAGGAAGGGGGCACTCTATGATCCCCCTCTCTCCACGAAAGAAGGTTGGGTGAGGGGACGTCACCAAGTGCCTCTGTGTCTTTTGTGCCTTCTGTGGCTATCCTTCGTAGACTAACGATGGTTGACGCTTCTCGCGTTGACTTGCGCCTTGCCGTAGGCTATCCTGAACACACAATCTAATAGGCATACTGTTGGGGGAGCTTAGGCGAGCTAGGCTGAGAGGCTTCGACAATTCGAAGCGACCCCTCTTACCTGACCTGGATAATGCCAGCGTAGGGATTGCGCTAACTGCGCATTTCAAACAGGCTTCTGGCATCATGTCAGCAGCCTGTTTTTCTTTTTAGGAACGACATAAGTGCTATAATTACCCGCGAATTTAGGTCTGTCATACCCACTTCACAGGAGACTTTCAGATGAACGACCCCCTTATCATCGGCGGCAAAGAGTTCAAGTCCCGGCTTATGGTCGGCACCGGACGCCATCGGAGCATGGAAGAAATGGTCGCGTCTGTAAAATCCTCCGGCGCGGAAATTATCACCGTCGCGATTCGGCGCCTCGACCTCGACAATCCCGCCGAAAAGAACATCCTAGACTACTTCGACTGGGACGAGTACACGATCCTGCCCAACACCGCCGGTTGCAAGACCGCAGACGAGGCTGTCTTCACTGCCCACCTGGCCCGCGAAGTAACGGGTTCCTCTTGGATCAAGCTGGAAGTCATCCCCGAGCCGAAGCACCTTCTCCCTGACCCCGTAGGCACTTACGAAGCAGCCTGCCGTCTCGTGGACGACGGCTTCACCGTCCTGCCATACATCCACGCAGACCCTGTTCTCGCAACCCGACTTGAGAGCATCGGATGCGCTACCGTTATGCCGCTCGGCTCGCCCATCGGCTCAGGGCAGGGCATCCTCACCCTCGATGAAATTCGCCTGATCATCGCTGACGCGGGCGTCCCCGTAGTGGTGGACGCCGGGCTAGCCGTTCCCTCGGAGGCTTCGCAGGCCTTGGAGGCTGGCGCGGACTGCGTTCTCGTCAATACCGCAATCGCTCAGGCAGCGGACGCCGAACTCATGGGTGAGGCATTCAAGCTGGGAGTGGAAGCCGGACGAAAGGCATATCTCGCCGGGCGCATAGAGCGCAGGCGGTCCGCGATCGCTTCAAGCCCGACTGAAGGCGTTGCAGCCCCCGTCGGCAGCACCGGGTAGGCAGAACGATGCAGCAGCTATCCCATCCGACGCTCTGTCTTGTTACTGACCGCCTGCGCTGCAACGGCAGGCGAATAGAGGACATTGTCGACGCTGCTGTCGAAGGTGGGGTGGGGATGGTGCAATTGCGCGAAAAAGACCTGCCTGCCTCCGACCTCTACTCGCTCGCTCTGCGCCTGAGAAAAGTCGTAGACAAGCGCGCACTTCTATTCATCAATGACCGCCTTGATATAGCCCTGGCAGTGGGCGCAGACGGCGTACAGCTTGGCGAAAATGCCTTACCGCTCCAGGCCGCGCGGCAAGTATCGGGCAGCAGCCTGCTGGTTGGTCGCTCTGTACACAGCGTTGCCGGAGCCCTCGATGCAGAGGAGAATGGAGCCGACCTGCTCACTCTCGGCACGATCTTCCCCACCGCATCGCACCCGGGTGCCTACACTGGAGGATCCCCGCTTGTGCAGGAAGTCGATGCCGCCGTTAGTGTGCCATTCCTTGGCATCGGCGGCATCGACGCCTCCAATGCTGCCAAGGTAATAGCCGGAGGCGCAGCCGGCGCAGCGGTAATCACCGCGATTACAATGGCACCGGACCCGGCAGTCGCGGCATCGACTTTGCTGGAGAAAATGCGGTCTGCATCCGTTCCAACGCCGCTGGAAGCAAGGTGAGGTTTCCATGATTACACTTACCATAAACGGCAAAGAGCGCACAATTGATGCCCCAACTCCACTTATCGAGTACCTAGAGAGCCTCGAGGTCAATACTCGCTCCATCGCCGTTGCCCACAACGGCACCGTTATTCGCCGCGAGGAGTTCGACGATGTTACGCTAGGCGAAGGAGACGAGGTCGAGATAGTACGAGCGGTTGGCGGCGGCTAAAGAGCCCTTGGGTTAGCTGATTACGGCTTCCGCGCCTTATACACGATGGCGAATGGTACCTTGCTCAGACGGTCCCGCTGGCTCTCCCAGTAAGCTCCACCATAGGGAGCAAGTGCCCGCATTGGGTCTTCCGCATCATAAGGCGCAGGCTCCACCACCTGCTCCACCACGAAGCCCGCCCCCGTCAGCAGCGCGAACATCTCCGATACCGTGCGAAAGAAGGTCAGGCCCTTCTGCCCATCTTCCCCGGTCGGCTCCTCCCACACCTCGACCGGCGGGTTGAAGTAGTCGGTCAGGCGTAGCAGCGATTCATGAGTATCCCATTCGAACGCCGTAAGCGGATGCACCGTCCCGATAACAAGCATCCCACCGTTACTTAGAAGTCTGTAACACTCTCCCAGGCACGCATCGGGGTCCGGCAAGAACTCCATACCGAAACATGAAATGACTAGGTCAAAGCAGCCATCGGTGAGCATCCCGAGCCGCTCCACATCCCCTTGCACAAGGTTGACCCGCACTCGCTCCTGAGCAATTAGAGCCCGAGCCTGCTCCAACTGATTCGGAGACAAGTCCACCGCCGTTGCTTCCGCCCCCCACTTCGCGAGGGCAATTGAATTCTGCGCGGCACCACACGCCAACTCCAGCGTGCGCCTGCCTTTTACTTCGCCGATTATGGTGAGTTCACGCTCGCCGGGGCACAGCGGCGCGTAGTGAATATCTTCAAGGGAGATAAGCGTATCCGCTTGGTACGACTCGGACATCTCGTCCCAGCCTAAGCCGATGGCTCTCTTAATGTGGTCTGTGGACAAGATCTGCGAGACCTAAGCGACGAAGATGTGGGGAAGGGTGGTGGCCCCAACGGAATTCGAATCCGTGTTTGCGGCTTGAAAGGCCGCTGTCCTAGTCCCCTAGACGATGGGGCCACGCAACTGACAGGCGGGATCGCCTGCCATCTCTATTGTAGAGACTCCATTCGCCGCACGCAACGAAATCGCCGTTGTCGGCTCGAGGTCCGCTCCTGCCTGACAACTACGGATATAGTGCTAATTGCGTGATGCCTTCGTCTTCGGGCAGACCAAACATCAGGTTCATGTTCTGCACAGCCTGCCCTGCGGCGCCCTTGACCAAGTTATCAATGCAGCTGAAAACCACTAGGCGGTTCGTGCGAGTGTCAACCGTCGGATAGACGACGCAATCGTTATTGCCCAGCGTGTGCTTGGTCATTGGAGGGGCCGGCACTACCTTCGCAAAGGTCTCTCCTTTGTAGTAGTTGTCGTAAATCTCTTTCACACTTGCCTTTGCGTCGTCGCCTGTGCCGATGGAGCCTTCCTTCAGCGGGGCGTAGCAGCTTGCGAGTATCCCACGCGTCATGGGTACCAGATGGGTCATAAATGTGATGCGCAGTCCGTCTCCATCGTCAAGCAGATCCAGCTCCTGTTGAATCTCCGGCAGGTGGCGGTGTCCGTCCACGGAATATGCCATGAAATTCTCGTTGACCTCGGAGAAGTGAGTCTTCAGTGACAAGCCGCGTCCAGCGCCGGATACGCCCGACTTGGCGTCGATAATGATATCCTTCTCTATAATGCCAGCGTCGACGGCCGGAGCTAGTGCCATTATCGAGGCTGTGGGATAGCAGCCCGGGTTCGCAACGAGACTGGATTCTGAAACATCGTCTCGGTGCAACTCGGTCAGTCCGTACACCGAGCCCTCCATGTGTTCAGGGCAAGGATGTTGGATGCTATACCAGTCTTCATAGACTTCCAGGTCATTGAGACGGAAGTCCGCGCTGATGTCGATTGCTTTCACACCCTGCGAGAGTGCCTTTCCAATGCGCTCTGCGCTTGCCGCATGGGGGAGGGCAGAGAAGACAACATCTACGCTCTCGGTGATGTCTTCGGTGATCGTCAGGTCTACCTCTGACATATGCGGGAAGACATCAGCGAGCTTCTGCCCGGCGGCGCTGCGTCCTGTCACGGAGGTTATTTCTGCGTTGGGATGTCGGGCAAGGATTCGTGCGAGTTCAACTCCAGCGTATCCTGTCACATTGATGATGCCAACTTTCACTTTCAACGCACTGCCTCCTGCGATAAATTAAGCCAAGTATAACCGTCAGCAAATGGGCGGACAAGGTTTACTTGGACTTACTGGGGCGCTTACTGCGCAAGCGCTTCGCTTCACGTTCAATCTTTGGCCGTTCTCGGCAACCCCAAGCGAGAACGCATTCGTTGCAGTTTGGGCGCTGAGCCTTGCACACCTGCCGTCCGTGCTGGATGAGGTACATATGGAAGGCGAACACATCTTGGGGTGCTACCATTGGCTCCAGTAAATCATGGGCCTTGTCAGCGGTTACCTTCGGTCCAATCAGCCCGAGCCGCTTTGAGACGCGGAAAATGTGAGTGTCTACAGGCATCGCAGGCATACCGAGTGAAAAGCAGAGGATTATTGCTGCGGTCTTGGGCCCAATGCCGTTCAGACGCTTCAACCAAGCTTTCGCCTCATCCAGTGGCATATCTGCCAGGAAAGTCAGGTCGAACGATCCTATCTCTTCTCGTATTTGGCCGAGCACATTCTTGATTCGCGGCGCTTTCTGCTTTGCTAGACCGCCTCTGCGAATCGCCTCTTCAATTGCCTCTACGGGTGCATCGGCAACTGCGTCAAGTGATTCGAATACGCTCATCAAATTGGTGAAGGCGCGCTCTGAGTTCAGATCAGAAGTATGCTGCGACAGGATCGTATAGACTAGCTCCTCCGCAGGCGAATAGCGCACATGCCATTGTGCCGGACCATAGTCCGCTCCGAGATAGTCCATAACATCCTGAGCCCGCACCTTGCGCCTTCTGCGGGGCTTAGTGGGCTGTTCCAATGGCTGGATCTGCATAGGGCGTTTAGCCTCTGCGGAGGGCGTTAACAACGGCGTCACCCACTTGTGTAGTGGTTGAGGTGCCTCCGAGATCGGGGGTCAGTATTTCGCCCTGCTCGACTATGTAAATCACGGCTTTATCGATAATATCTGCTTCGTTACTGTGTCCAAGGTGACGGAGCATCATGGAACCTGAGAGGATGGCGGCCATCGGGTTCGCAATACCCATTCCGGCGATATCGGGCGCGCTGCCGTGAACTGGCTCGAACATTGACGGGAAGCGTCGCTCGGGGTCGATGTTGCCACTTGGGGCGAGTCCCATACTACCTGTGATTATTGCGCCGATATCAGTGAGGATATCGCCGAACAGATTGCTGCCCACCACAACATCGAAACTCTCCGGTCGGCGGACAAAATCCATACACGCGGCGTCAATAAGTAGGGAAGTAGTCTCGATATCCGGAAATCGCTCTGCAATCCTCTCGAATGCCCGATCCCATACCAGCATTCCGAATCCAAGCGCGTTTGACTTGGTGATGGATGTTACGTGCTTTTGCTTATCACGCAACCGAGCTTGCTCGAATGCGTATGTAATAATGCGTTCGCAGCCGCGCCTTGTGAAGACGCCGGACTGGATACCTATCTCCTCCTCGAAGCCTGCGTATTGAAACCCGCCCACCTCGGCGTACTCTCCCTCGGTATTCTCACGGATTACGAGCATATCTATGTCGTAAGGCTTTGGGTCTCGCAAGGGCGAAGTGATGCCGGGATAAAGCACGCTTGGACGTTCGCAGACATACTGGTCGAAAGTGCGTCTGATAGGGAGCAACAACCCATTGAGAGTCACATGGTCCTGGAGATCGGGATGTCCAACTGCCCCAAGGTAAATTGCGTCTGACTCAGCCATCTGGTCGAGAGCATCGTCTGGCATCATCCTGCCGTGCTCGAAGAAGTAGTCTGAGTTCCAAGGGTGATCTATGAAATTCCATCCGAAGTCGCTCTGACCAGCGACTGCGTTCAGGACTTTGATGCCTTCTTCGATGACATCTACTCCGATGCCATCGCCGCGGATTACTGATACCCTGTACTTGGCCATTCTGACCTCTCGCTATTCTCTACTAACGGACGATCACCCTTCGCTATCATACACTACACTTGGTGACTGATACCTTCAAGCCATCTGCGAGTTTCCCTGGAAGACCTGAACCGCAACACCTCCAGGTGACTGTACTGACACGACTCGAGAACCTTAGCAAGCGACTTCCGTCGCTTCCAGTGCGTCTGCACTGCCCACAGAAAAAGTGAGTCTTTGGTCAAGAAGTGGCGCCATAGGTCTTCTGTGTTGTCGTTCCACAGCTTCCTTCGCATTATTCCTCTCGATAAAGTGCGCCAGAAAAGCCGCCAGAACACGAGCGGGAATGAATAGTCCAGCCAAACAAGCGTTGTCGCCCTTGGCCAGATAATGTCCCGGGCAACGCTATAATTGCCGTCCACAATCCATCTGTCCCCATGTAGATATTCAGTGACACCTCGTCTGAATTCGTCATCCGGGGTCTCCGCCCAATTGGGGCCATGGCGAATCGCATCCAACTCAACAGCCGGAATGTCAAGAGTCCGGGACAAGTGCCTCGACAGAGTCGTCTTCCCGGATCCTGTTGTGCCCAATATTATGATGCGGGTATCTTGCTCGGCGTCCATGCTGACAGTGATCGTTTACTCGTTCTCTGGTTGGCGCGTCTGCATGCGTTTCAGATAACCAGAATCTCTTTCGAGGCAATACCGAAGTTAGTTGCCCGGTAGTGCGAGGTTCCACATTATCTTGACGTCAATCCTGCCCAATGTTAGGTTATTTTAGTATAGAAATGAAATGCGTTGAAGGGGAGTAGTAGCCTGGCAGCAAGGCTTGCAGAGAGTCGGGGGAGCTGGAATCCTGGCACGCTGAACTGCGGCGAACTCGCCCCTGAGTTTCTGGCCTGAATTCGCATCGTAGGGTCGGACGGGTAAGCCTGTTATAGCTAACGAGTGTCCTGGCTAAAGCTACTGCTTTGCCGGGGAACAGGGGTGGTACCGCGGTATCTTCCGAATGAAGACCCGTCCCTTGCAGGGGGACGGGCTTTTTTGTGTGATTTTGACCTGTACTTGAGCGGAGGACAGACTATGGGAGTTGTCAGGACAACTGAGCAGCGGTATGACCATCAGGCGATTGACGCAAAGTGGCAAGAGCGCTGGCTCGAAGAGCGGTCCAACTTTGTGGACGACGACGATCCGCGCCCAAAGTGGTATGAATTGACAATGTATCCATACCCGTCGGGCGACCTGCATATTGGTCACTGGTACGCCATGAGTCCTTCAGATTCACATGCCCGCTTCCGGCGGATGCAGGGCTACAACGTCCTTCACCCCATGGGGTTCGACGCATTTGGACTGAATGCCGAAAACGCTGCCATTCAGCGTGGCATCCATCCATATCGTTGGACGATGGACAACATGGAAAACATGCGCCGCCAATTCCGAAGCATGGGCGCAATCTACGACTGGGACCGGGAAGTCGTCACATGCGCCCCGGAATACTACAAGTGGAACCAGTGGTTCTTCCTGCAGTTCTACAAGAGCGGTCTGGCCTATCGCGCCTATGCGCCGGTCAATTGGTGCCCGTCGTGCCAAACTGTGCTTGCCAATGAGCAGGTCATAAACGGGCTTTGTGAACGCTGTTCGTCAACTGTCACGCACAGGGATCTCAATCAGTGGTTCTTCAAGATCACCGACTATGCCGAAGAGTTGCTTGATCACTCCAAGATTGACTGGCCCGAAAAGATTAACAGGATGCAGGACAACTGGATCGGTCGAAGCGAAGGCGTAGATATCGAGTTCGACATTTCCGAATACGGTCTGGAAGAGAAATCCATAACGACTTTCACCACGAGGATTGATACGGTATATGGTGTAACTTTCGTCGTTCTTGCTCCTGAGCATCCTCTGGTCGAGAAGCTGACCACTCCTGAGCAGAAGTCCGAAGTCGAAGCTTATGTGGAGCAAGCGCGAATTCAAACGGAAATCGAACGGCTCTCCACTGAAAAGGAGAAGACCGGCGTATTCACCGGCGCATACTGCGTTAACAAGCTAAATGGCGAGCGAGTGCCGATACTCGTTGGCGACTATGTGCTGCTGACCTACGGCACAGGCATTGTTATGGGTGTACCGGCGCATGATGAGCGCGACTTCATTTTCGCCAAGAAGTATGGATTGCCGATACGCGTTGTCGTTGCGCCTCCCGGCTGGGATGGCGAGGAACTTGAGGAGGCTTACATTCCTGCAGGGACTCAGGTCAACTCGGCTCAGTTCGACGGCATGAGTAGCACCGAAGGGCTGCAGCGCATCGCCGAGCACATTGAAAAGAATGGCTGGGGAACGCGGACGGTGCAATATCGCGTCCGAGACTGGCTGATTTCCCGGCAGCGTTACTGGGGCACACCGATACCCATCATCTATTGCGATGATTGTGGCGATGTTGCCGTACCGGAAGATGACCTGCCCGTTCTGCTCCCGGAGGATGCCGAATTTCGACCAACCGGCGAGTCTCCGCTTGCGCTAAACGAAGCCTTCGTGAACACAACCTGTCCGAACTGTGCGGGACCTGCCACAAGGGAGACCGACACGATGGACACGTTTGTCGATTCGTCCTGGTATTTCCTTCGATTCACCAACGCCAAATACGCGGGCGGCCCCTTCGATACGGAAAAACTCGCTCAGTGGGGCTCGGTTGATCAGTACACGGGTGGAGTGGAACACGCCGTAATGCACCTGTTGTATGCGCGCTTTTTCGTAAAGGCTTTGCGCGACCTCGGCTTGCTCAACTTCGACGAACCTTTTGACCGTCTTTACAATCAGGGCGTGATCTTGGGCCCTGATCACGAGAAGATGAGCAAGTCTCGCGGAAATGTGATTGCTCCTGACGAGTATGTGGAAGCCTTCGGCGCTGATGTCGTTCGCTGCTTCCTGATGTTCCTGGGTCCCTGGGATCAGGGCGGTACGTGGAGCGACTCCGGGATCAACGGCACGTCGCGCTGGATGAACCGGGTCTGGGATGTCGCTACGCGAGACGCAAGGCAATTGGATGACTACCCGCGTGATGTCAATGCTGTGCGCGACATGCAACGCCTCATGCATAAGACAATTCGGCGTGTAGGCGAAGACCTGGAGCGTTTCAAGTTCAACACGGCATTGGCTGGGCTTATGGAGTACACCAATGCGCTTGGGCAGATCTGGGAGGTCAAGGGCGTTCACTCCGAGCACTGGGCAGAGGCGATCAGCAATCTGCTGACACTAATGGCGCCCTTGGCGCCACATGTCTCAGAAGAATTGTGGGAGCAGACCGGGCACAAGGGCAGCGTTCATGCAATCAGCTGGCCGGAATGGGACGAAGGACTCGCCGCGGATGAGGTTATAACGCTGGTAGTGCAGGTGAATGGGCGTGTGAGGGATAAGCTGGAAGTTCCGGTATCGATTGATGAGGATGCCGCGAAGGCTGCCGCACTCGACAGTCACCGAGTAGCGCCGCATATTGATGGGAAGGACATCGCTCGCGTGGTGTATGTTCCGGGCAAATTGGTAAACGTGGTGGCACGGTAGCGTCCGTGTCGGCTGCTGTATCTGCCAGAATATGTAACTAGCCTCGCAGGAGCCACCCGTATTCGAATGGGCGTGGCTCCTGCTCTGCTTCAATGTGCAGTCCTATGGGACCGCAGAAACAGATCATCCAAGTTTCAGAGATTCCGCGGGGAACAGTTCCTCTGGATTGACTGCCCGCGGTATAACTCTCTGCTCGACATTGAAGGCGATGAATGCCTGAAGTGTGTGCAATGCGCTTTCGAAACCATAGGGGATAGGGTCGTCGCCAACGATTTCGGCTCTCTTCATCAGCGCCTTATCTCCATCAGTCGAGATGGTTCCTGCTAGCAACTGCTCAACGTAAGGCACCCTCGCCCTGTTGAACAGGTCAAATAGTTCATTGACGATTCCGTCCTGGGAATCAAGCAGGTCATCTTTCACAACGAGCATGTGGCTTATAGGGTAGATGCCCGTTTTCTGATGCCACGCTCTATCGGCTTCGTGGGCATTCGGAAAGAGTGGTAGAATGTCTGGGGAGTCCATTGGGCCAGCGCCTATTGCGGCGTCAATCTCGCCTGAAAGCAGCATCTCCCAAAGATCGCTGTTGGGGGATGATACGACGTTGGCAGGAGCAACAAACTCCTCTACATGTTCATCACCGGACAGCACCCATGTCACGGCGTCAAGGTCAACGCCGTATTCGGTCTGTAGAATAGCGCGCGTCCACACTCCGGGTGTCAGCGTATAACTGCGGACTCCAACCCTCCGGCCTTCGAGGTCCTTCGGCCGTTCTATACCGCTGCGGCTGCTTACAGCAATACCGCCGTGGTAGAAGTCATGCGTCAAGAATATCGGAAGTCCAGTAAAGCGCTTTCCGTGCGCTCGCGAGCATAAGTATGTTGCGAGTGCCATTTCCGCTACATCGAACTCCAAGTTGCGTACCATTCGACGAAAAATCATGGGCACAGGCGTTATTTCATGATGCTCCATATCGAACATCTCGGACGTGACGCTACCGTCCTTTAGGGGGTTAGTGTGACCATAGTTTGCGACCGCGGTCTGCAGCATTGGCTTATTCAATTGGCATTCTCCTGATCAATTACATCTATACGGCGAGGAGTTTCAAGATTTTAAGCTGAGAATATCTCTACGGTCTGCAAGGATACATTATTTTGCACCTCGTTCCAATTTCGGTAACTTACATATATGAGTGGCCTGTCCACTCGTTACGGGACAGTCCGCCCCCGCAGTTCCTGGCGCTTCTCAGATGGAATCCGACCAGAGGGGTGGCATCTGGGAAAATTCGCGATGAATTGCGCCCAAAAATGGCTAGCGAAGATTGTCGATCTATGCTGGACTTGTTCTCAAACTGAAGTTTTATTATTGTTAAAGCCAGTTTCTCAAACAGGCATTTGAATATGGGGGTGCAGGGTGAATACAAGAACCGCAGGCAGTGTCGGATTGACACGCTTGGTTTTGCAAGCTTTGTTTTCGCTGATCGTAGGAATATTCGTGAGTATCTGCACTCTGGTAGTTCAGGCAGTCGTGGTCATCTCCGGCCGTAGGGTGTCTAAGTCTGAAACCCCATACACGAATGAAACCGTGCATGAATTCGGATGCTCCATTTGTCAGCGTCAAATTTCCCAGAAACGGGGGGAAGTACCTTCCGATGACGCAATGAGAGTCCCGGAATCAATGGCTTCTTAGATGCTCACTTCATTCGATTCAGACCTTGGCCCTCACACTCAATGGAATGGTGAAGGAGGCAAGTGCCAATGAGTAGTGAACGGAGTAGAGGATCTACCGTGGTCGTCGTGGGTGCGGGTATTATTGGCGCAAGCATCGCATGGCGTCTTGCCGCGCGTGGAAGTCGTGTCACGTTAATCGATAAGGCGACGCCAGGTAGCGGCGCTTCCAGCCACAGCTTTGCCTGGATTAACGCTGGCTCTAAGCAGCCGATTGGCTACCATAATTTGAACCGCCGTTCTCTTGAGATGTGGGAGCACTTCGCCTCTGCTATCGCCGACGATGGTGACAGCGCAAGTGTTGGATTGCGCTGGGGTGGAAAAGTCTCGTGGGAGGTTAAGTCCTCCGGCGCTGAGCGCCTCGCCTCGGAAGTCAAGCAGCTTCAGTCCTGGGGATACCCGTCTCGTATGATTAGTCGCTCAGAACTTTCTGCTCTGGAACCTTCGATATCGTTAGGAGAAATCGAAGCCGCGGAATACAGCGAGAACGAAGCCCAGGTCGAACCTCAGATGGTAGTCGATGCGTGTGTACGCCGTCTGGCAGAACTCGAAGCAACGGTCCTCTCGGAGACGGAATTCATTGGATTCAGCCGACGACGTGACGGCTCTATCTCAGTTGTGGAGACGACTTCGGGAGAAATCGAGTGCGACACCGTGGTACTCGCAGCGGGAACAGGGGTGACTTCACTCGCCTCGCTCGCCAATGTAAGTGTCCCGCAGGAGAGAAGTCCGGGTGTTGTGATTCGCACTAATCCATTGCCACCCGTGTTAAAGAATGTGCCAGTCGTTTATGCGCCTCCATTGGAGGACGGACGGCAAGAGGTTCATATTCGACAGTGCGCCGACGGCAGAATGATGATTGGCGAAGGAAGCCAAGAGAGCCTCGCCGAAGACGACAGTCAAGCGCATGCTGAAGACCTGCTCGAGCGTGCTGCCGCCTTTCTGCCTCAACTGTCGAGTGCTCAGGCGGTACCTGTGCCGGTAGGGTGGAGACCTATGCCTCTAGACGGCTATCCGATAATAGGATTTGCTAACGAAGCGCCCAATATGTACATCGCACTTACCCACAGTGGAGTTACTCTGGCGCCACTTCTTAGCCAATTGGCAATGTTGGAGATCTGCGATGGCGCAACCGTTGACTCTGTGCTGGCACCATACCGGCTCGATCGATTCGATGCACTAAACTCGCACTAGTCAGTGGCCGATAATGGCCCGTGTCGCTTAGCTGAATTTCAGTCGAATCGAGCTAGTTTGAACATGCCTATATCGTGTCTTGTCGCGCCTTCGACCGCAAGGTCCGCGAGCACTTCACCGACTATACTGGAAAACTTGAACCCATGCCCTGAGAAACCTGCTGCAACAATCACCTGTGGACAATCGGGAAGCCGGTCGATGATGAAATGCTCGTCTGGACTGTTCGTAAACATGCAGACCTTCATTGAAAAGGTTGCACCGGCCGCGTCCCGGAAGTACTTTTCCGTGAAGTCGCGCAGTACGGTTTCATCATCGGAATTCGGCTCGCGGTCTATTGTGTCCGGGTCCACATTCTCCTGAAGATGGTGGTACTTGCCTAACTTAAACCCGGTTACACCGAATTCCGGGAAGCCGTAGAACTGGCCCTCGTCCACTACCAAATTGAAGACAGGGAACACCTCGGGCGTGAAGAGTTCGGGGCGTAGTGTCTCAAACCAAGCCAGCGCCTGGCGCTCTGGAACTGCGACTGGGCTCAGCCTTGGCAAGAGCTTTGACGCCCACGCTCCCGCGGATATGACGAGTGTTTCGGCCTCATAGGTGCCGGTCTCCGTGCGTACTGTGACACCGTTCGAGGTTGGTTGCCAATCTAGCGTACGCTCGCCCGTACGTACGGTTGCCCCCAATGCGCGCGCCTTATCGACGAACAGGGAAATACAACGCTCAGGCAGCAGGAATCCGCCGTCACCCTGAAATACCGCCATCGTCTCGGGAGGCAATCGATAGCCGGGGAAACGCTTAGTAAGCTCCGAGCTTGTGAGCACGTCATGCGGTAGATCGTGCTGCTCGCAGGAAAGGAGTGAGCCATTGAAATTGGAGCCATCCGGCGGACCAGCGTCGATGGAACCAGTAATGTGCAGTATCTGCTCGCCTGCAGAGGCTTCAAGCTCGCGCCACAGTTCGTATGCGCGACGCATCAGAGGCACGTAGGACGGGTGCTCATGATATGCGAGGCGAATGATGCGCGTTACTCCGTGAGATGAACCCATTTCGTGCGCGATGTCGAACTGCTCGATGCCAAGCACTCGCTTGCCACGTTGAGCGAGTTGATAGAGCGCGGCGCTTCCCATGCCGCCAAGTCCGATTACGATAGCGTCATAGTGCTGATTTGTTGTCATTGCGCCACCTTAGCGATTGCCGGAAATCGCTTTATATTCGACCTGCTATGACGCCTCCCATTTCGGTTGTTCCGTAGACTTCACCGCCATCCCCTGCGATATCTGGAGTACGGTAACCTTCCGCGAGGACGCCTTCGACCGATTGCTCAACTGCTTCGGCCTCGTCATCAAGGCCTAGCGAGTACCTTAGCATGGAGGCCATGCTAAGGATCGTACCGATGGGGTTTGCGATGCCCTGTCCTGCGATGTCGGGAGCACTTCCATGGATTGGCTCATATAGACTTACCGGCCGTCTCCCCCTGCCATTGGATCTGGGTAGCCCCGATAGGCTTGCAGACGGGAGCATTCCCATCGAGCCCGCGAGTACTGATGCTTCGTCCGTGAGTATGTCGCCGAAGGTGTTCTCGGCGACGATGACATCGAAATGAGCCGGGTTACTGATGAGCTGCATGGATGCCGCGTCAACGAGGACATGCTCGAGTTCGACGTCCGGGTAATCTTCGGCGACTTCGGTTGCGATCTCTCGCCACAGCCTGCCGGTCTCGAGTACATTCGCCTTGTCCACTGATGTTAGGCGCTTGCGGCGTGCCTGCGCGAGTTCGAATCCGACCCTCACGATGCGCTCTATTTCCTGCTCAGTGTATTTGAGCGTATCCACGCCACGCCGCCCTCGGGACGTATCCCATCGCTTCTTGGGTTTGGCGAAGTACAGCCCACCAGTCAACTCCCGAACAATGATCATATCTACGCCTTCCAGGAGATGCGGCTTGATGGGGCTGGAGTTCACGAGCTGTGGATAGACCTTGACCGGGCGCAGGTTTGCGAACAGACCCAGGCTCTTGCGAATTGCGAGGATGCCGTCTTCAGGGCGAGTTGGCGCGCGTGGATCGTCCCATTTGGGGCCGCCGACCGCACCAAACAATATGCCGTCTGTTTCGCCACACATTTCGACTGTTTCGTCCGGCAATGGCGTGCCGAATTCGTCGATAGCGTTGCCGCCGACTCTGCCGTAGCTCGTGCCGAAGGTATGGCCAAAGCGATTACCGACAGCGTTCAAAACCTTGACCGCTTCAGCTACCACTTCGGGACCTATGCCGTCACCCGGCAGAACCGTAATTGTATAGTTCATTGATTACTCCCACAGGTATGGTTTAGGCGCACAATGGCGCACGGGATATTATATGCCTTTGTATCCCATTTGGGTATTTTTCACATGCGGCGTGGAAGCGGTCAGTTGTGGTCTGCCGGTTGTGAGGGTCGCGGCAATGGAATGAAGAGCAAAATGAGTGCGCCAAGCAGGAAGAGCACAGCGACATAAGTGAATGTGGCTTGCGGACCGTTAAGATCGATGCCGCCGAATGCGAAGCCATTGTCGTAGAGCGCGCCCGCGATGAGTGGGGACGCGAAACTAAGCAAAAAGCGTTCGAGAGACAGTATTCCGAGGACTGTAGTGGGAACTTCGTCACCGGCAACATCTAAGGCCAAAGCGGTGAGTATGGGCTGGTCGCCGTACAGGAATGTGCCCATCAGAGCGATTATGACAATCAGACCAAGACCGGGGACGGAGTTACCAAGCAGGTACGAGAGGACGGCAAGCAACACCAAGCCAGGCACCAGCACAGCCTTCCTGCCGAATATGTCTGAGAGCCATCCTACTACGGGCGTGGACACAATCCCAACTGCGAGCAGCAATCCAAAGTGCAGGTTTCGGACGAATGTGGTCATTTCGAATTCTCCAAGTGATATGGAGAAGAGCGATGGAATAGTTAATTCAACTGCGAATGGCTTGCCGTCCAGAGCAAGACCAAGGTCGTTCAAGAAGATAATGAAGAAGGTTATTAGTCCGATGAAAGCCATGCCTCTGATACCACCGACGAATGCGACAATCCACAGAATCGGGTTTCTGAGAACGCGCTTGGTTGCCTGCATCTGGAGGCCCTGCCTTTCGGCGCCATCGTCTCCTCCAGTCCTGCCGATGTTCTTGAATGCCCAGTAGACGAGTAATGCGAGTAATATGGGTATCACTGCATAGATGCTGATGATGCCCCGCCAGGCAAGGAAGGCGAGCAGAAATCCGGTCACGGGAGGGGCGAGGACATCGCCTAATTGGCCGCCAACTCCATGGAATGAGAGGGCTGTGCCCTTTCGGTGCGAGAAGTGGTGCGACAGGGACGCCATTGCGGGCAGGTGCCAGATGGATGCTGCAAGAGCCACTACCGCCATGCCAAGTAGCAATATGTAGTAGTTGGGTGCGACGCCAATTATCAGCCAGCCAATACCGAAGACTGCCATACACAAGGCAAGGACGAGACCCCAATATTTTCGCAGTGCGTCGGCTATAATGCCGCCGGGGAGCGTTACGATTCCGGAGACAAGCTCTCTGATGGAGGTGATGCCGCCGACACCGACGCCACTTAGCGCGAACGCGGCCTGGACTTCAGGCAGCATTGCGATGAAGCTCTGCGTGAACCAGTGGAAGACGCCGTGCCCTCCGGTAAGACCTGAGATAATGAAGCCGCCCCTGCTTCGCAACCCCTGATGATGGCCGTGACTGCCATCCTGTTCGTCTTTATGAGCATGGTCGTGTTCTTCGATGGGGTCCTGATGATGTTGCATGACAGGGGAACCTTTGTGATGTGACAATTGCCTGTGACGCAAGTGTGAGCGCCAGATTCAGTGCGATGGTGTCATTACAGGAACCGTATGTCAAGACGACGCCAAATCGGAGGCATTCAACGGGGAGGCACTTAGCGCAGCCTTTGAAACTTAGATGATGATTCCAGATCTATCCTTCGTTGAAGTACTCGTCCTCGGAGAATCTGGTCCACGAACTGAATATGGGGAATGGCGAAGGCAACGCACTGTTGGGGTCGTTTACCTTGAATGCGATCTTGTCGTCACGGGATAGATTCCTTATGGAGATTGAAACACCAACCGTTGGTATACAGTTTTCGCAGTCGCTGGGTAGAATGCGCCTAGTATCGGCTCCTTCTAGGTGTATGATGACCTCTGAAAAGTCGTCGTTCCTTTCGATACGATAGTCGTGGGCGACTATCTCCCATTCGTCGATAGCGTGATCGCCAACGGCATATTGCGCCCAAATCCTTACTGGACCGAAGAAATCAAGGGCTACTCCCTCTCTCTTTTCCGCATCCACAGAGGGTTCGAATTTGCGGAAGGACCGGTCCTGGAGCGTCGTGAAAATTTCGAGTCTGTCTTTCGCAGCAGCCGGCCTCAATGGCGTACATGAGATGCAGGCGGATACGGTGAGCAGTACGACGACGGAGAGCCAAGTTAATGGTTTCATCGACTCCATCACTTCATTTTTCGAACATCATCCGGCGATCGCGCCTGTATCGCTGAGCCCCACAACTCTGTCTTTGTCCGTCGGTAATCAAGGTCTGCTGTAGCCGGAGTCGACATCAGTCCTGGTCTCCTAGGGCGAGGATGATGTCCCATTCAGGCTTGGTGACTGGTTGGACCGACAGGCGAGAATTCTTGACGAGGGGCATTTCTTCCAAACCAGGTGTCGCCTTGATCTCTCTTAGCGGGACGAGACGCTTGAACTCGTCAACTGCCTTGATGTCCACCATATACCAGACTGGGCTGTCCGGCGTGCTCTTGGGATCCGGGTGCTCGGAATCGGGATCCCATGCGGTAAAGTCGGGATAGCCTTCACGAACTACCTCAGCAGTGCCAACCGCCCCTGGTGGCTTTGCATTAGAGTGGTAGAAAATTACACCATCACCCACCTTCATATCGTCACGCATCGTGTTGCGCGCTTGGTAATTACGCACTCCGTCCCATTCTGCTGTGCTGCCCTCTTCATCCCTGAGGTCGGAGAAAGAGTAGGCGTTGGGCTCGGACTTCATGAGCCAGTAGCGTTTTTCTGTCATGGCTTATCCTCCATTGTTGTATGCTATCGGGTGGAAACTGGGTCGATTGGAATTATCTAACAGGATAGTCAGGAAATTATGGAGAAATCAATACCGACACCTGCCGAGCATCTTGGATTCGAGGTTGGAGAGGACAGGAAGCTTGCAGGATGGGAGGCGATAGTCGCCTACTTCAAGATGCTTGGAGAGCAATCAGATCGGGTTCAGACTGTTGAAATTGGGCGTAGTACGAAGGACAACCCATTCCTGATGGCGATCATCTCTTCTCCGCGCAACCTGGGCCGCTTGCACGAGTACAAGACGATACAAGGGAGATTAGCAGATCCTCGTACCATTGAGGACGATGTCGAGGCAGCGGAGTTGATTGCAAGCGGGAAGGTGGTGGTTGCCATCACATGCAGCATTCATGCCACAGAGGTTGGGGCTACCCAGATGTCACTACTTCTCGCGCACCGCTTGGCAACATCCAAGTCTCAATGGGTTCGTAGTATTCTGGACAACGTGATACTGCTGCTGGTGCCGAGCGCCAATCCTGACGGTCTCATCGATGTAAAGGAGTGGTATGAGAGCACGCTAGGAGAATCTTACGAAGGTGTAATGCCGCCGTTCCTCTACCAGCATTACACTGGGCACGACAACAATCGTGACTGGTTCATGTTTACCCAGCAGGAAACACGCAATGTGACTGAGCACTGCTTCAATGCGTGGCGTCCGCATGTCGTGCTTGACATGCATCAGACGCGCTCCAACGGCGTCAGGATGATGGTGCCGCCTTTTGTTGATCCCATGGGGCCGAATGTCGATGCGATTCTGAACGCCGAAAGCGCGATGCTCGGCGCGGCTATTGCGGCTGACCTTACCGCCCAAGGCAAGGCTGGGGTCTCGATGAATGTGGTTTACGACGCGTACAGTCCCAACCGCTCCTACCAGCAGTACCACGGAGGGATACGCATGCTCACGGAGGCAGCCGGTGCGCGCATCGCCACCCCTGTCAAGGTGCCGGAGCGCGACCTGCAGTCCGACAGAGGAGAGACCCCCACAGAAGTAACTTGGAACCATCCTCTGCCATGGAAGGGTGGCACCTGGCGACTGCGAGACATTGTTGAATACGATCTGGCAGCCGCAATTTCATGCTTGAGCCACTCGGCACGTCTGCGAGAGACACTGGTACGGAATTTCTACCAAGTCGGCAAGAACGCGATCGAGCAAAGTGGGCCACCGTTTGCCTTCGTCATTCCGACACAACAGCATGACCACGTCGCGGCTGCAGAGCTACTGGATGCCCTGCGAATCGGAATGGTGGAAGTGCATGAAGCGACGGAGTCTTTCAGTGCTGACGGTCACCCGTTCGCGGCCGGGTCACGAGTTATACTCAGCGGTCAACCTTATTGGTCGTTTGCGAAGACACTGCTGGAGCAGCAAGAGTATCCTCAATTACTTACTCATTCAGGCGGGCCCCCCAAGGACCCGTACGATGTCACCGCGCATTGTATGCCGATAAACATGGGCGTGAACACATACGAAATCAGAGGAAGGTTCGCGGCACGGACCAGATTGCTCAAAGAGGGCGCGTCTTCGATGCTGCTTGACAAGTCACGCACAGGAGTCCCTGGTGCTAAGCAATGCTCTGGTGGGCGACTGCAATCACAGTTCTGTGTAATTCCTCCAGAGTCGAATGCGAGCGCAATCGTGGTCAATGCGGCGCTGTCTTCGGGTGCGGGTGTTTCACGCCTTTGGGAGCCGACAACGATTGATGGCGTGTCAATAGGGCGAGGAGCGTTCGTCGTTGAAAATACTGGAAGAGTGGACGATCTGTATTCGGGCACGGATGCAGGGCTTATTCACGCGCTGGATGAGATGCCCGATGTGACAAATCGAGTGATGAAGAAGCCACGCATCGGCGTTTACAAGAGCTATATCGCTTCCGTTGAAGAGGGATGGACGCGCTATGTTTTGGACGAATACGGCTTCGACTACGACTCGGTCGTGAACGAGGAAATGAGAGAGGGTAGCCTACGGGAACGATTTGACGCGATCCTTTTGCCCCATCAGCAGGTGCGACACATTCATTGGGGTCATAGAGAATCGTACTACCACCCTGATTATTCAGGTGGGTTAGGCGAACAGGGCGCAGAAAGACTGCGAGAGTTCGTCGAGCAAGGTGGGACCCTCGTTACCTGGGACGGATCATCCAGATATGCGATACGACACCTGGATTTGCCCGTGAGGAATGTA
This sequence comes from Dehalococcoidia bacterium, assembly GCA_963665605.1. Classification (GTDB taxonomy): domain Bacteria; phylum Chloroflexota; class Dehalococcoidia; order Lucifugimonadales; family JADFKI01; genus Bin90. The sequence goes on from OY762409.1 coordinate 241,320, forward strand.
TTGGCTGACCTGAAACGGTCGGACTTTTATTGTCCCGGAAGCCTATTGGCTGTTTTGCTGGACGCAGGCCATCCGATGGCTTTCGGCATGCCAAGACTCGCGGCAGTGATGTTCTATGACGGGCCCGCGTTTGACATCCGGCGAGGAAGGGTAGTCGCAAAATACCCGCTCCGTAATCCGCTCTTCAGCGGCATGCTCATAGGTCCGGAGAAGCTGTACAACAGGACAGCGCTTGCGAGTGTGCCTCTTGGCGATGGGGAGGTCGTGTTATTCGGGTTCAGGCCCCACTTCAGGGCGCAGGCGCGAGGGACTTATAAGCTCCTTTTCAATGCCTTGTATGGCAGCGCGTACGGATAAGACATCGCGACAGAAAGATGTGGTTCCTTAGATTTCTGGTTCTCTGGTTTCTGATCAGTACCGGCATCGACTGCGTGCGGGGTGAAGACATCATGCACGTCCCCAGTGGCTATAGCGATGAAGTGACGCCGCTAGGTTGGATAAAAGTCAGCACTGCCGCCGTTCTGACAGTAATTCTGGAGATAGTGTTAAGACGCGAGAGACGCGGAAAACGGTAAAGAAGGCGGAGCGCAAGACCGCCTCTTCCGTGGTTCTGCTAAGTCGCAACCTATGCCAGGTCAAGCGATTCCGTGAGGCCATACTCGTCCGCCAGGGCTTTGAGAGCGTTCCAAGTGGCGTCTTCGACGGAGATGCCTTCGCTGAGAAGAGCGTTCTCTCTGATGTGTTCGAGTTCGCCGGGGTAGAAGACTTCGGAGAAGCCGGCCGCTGTGGGTGTGCTCTTGAGATATTGAGCAAACTCGGTTACTTCCCGCTTGAAGTCTTCAACAGGCCTGAAGGCGTCCACGTTGAATGCGGCAAGGAAGCAACCGTCGTTATGCCGGCCTGAAGGGTCGTGGCCAAAGCCCAACCCTGTAAGTATGCCAGATAGAATTTCAACCATGACTGACAGGCCGTAACCCTTGTGCCCTTCAGGGCCACCGAGTGGGAGAACCGCGCCCCCGTTTCGAAGGTCAGTGGGATCGGTTGAAGGGTTACCGTCCTTGTCGATTATCCAGCCTTCAGGGACAGATGCGCCGCGCGCAACAGCGACACCCAGCTTGCCTGCAGCTACTGCGCTAGTAGCCATGTCGATGAACATCGTGCCTTCGAGGTTGCTGGGCATTGCTATGCAGATAGGATTCGTGCCCAGACGCGGTTCGCGTCCGCCGAATGGAACGACGCCTTTGGACGACCTGCCCGAGTCGGCGGTCATTACTCCAATCAAGTCCTCACCGGCTGCCATAATGGGGTAGTCGGCGACTCTTCCGACGTGGCTCTGGCGATAGACGGTGGCAGCGGCGACACCGTGCTGTTTTGCCTTTTCTATGGTAATTTCCATGGCGCGCTCGGAAACGACATAGCCGAATCCCCAGTTGCCATCAATGACGGTTGTGGTGGATGACTCACGGATGATGTCGAATGGGGCGCCGGGAACGATGTGACCGCGCTTAACCCGGTCGATGTATGTGGGGATCTGGATGATGCCATGCGAGTCGTGGCCCGCAAGATTCGCGCCAACTGAGTGGCGCGAAACGATGGCGGCTTCCTCTTCGCTCGCGCCAGCTCCCATCAGAAGTTTCTCAGCGATGTCTTGTAGTCGGTCAGACTGGATTGTGGGCATTTTGCTCTCCTAGAATTCAAACTTCATGCATCGAATAGATAGGATCAGGTTTGTTGCCAATTCTTGGAGCGGCCTATGGCCCGCTGCCAGTCATTGTATAGGCGTTCGCGCTGGCTATCATCCATAGATGGAATGTATTGTCTATCGCTCTCCCAGTTGGCCGCGATTTCATCCGTGTCTTTCCAGAAGCCGGTAGCTAGGCCGGCGAGATAAGCAGCGCCGAGTGCGGTAGTCTCGGCAATGGCATGACGCTCGATGGGAATGCCAAGAATGTCCGCCTGGAACTGCATCATGAGATCGTTGGCCGTACCGCCGCCATCTACTCGTAGAATAGGAATCTCCAAGCCAGTGTCACTCTGCATCGCGTCAACCGCATCCCTCGTCTGGTAAGCGGTTGACTCAAGTGCCGCACGGGCAAAGTGACCGCGGTTGGTGCCGCGTGTTATGCCCACTATGGTGCCGCGAGAGTACATATCCCAGTGTGGAGCCGCCAGTCCGGTGAAGGCAGGCACCAGATAGACCCCTCCGTTGTCCTCAACAGACGCAGCAAGTCCTTCAACATCGGAGGATTCTTCGATGATCTGCAAGCCGTCGCGAAGCCACTGTACAGTCGCGCCAGTGGAGAAGATGCTGCCCTCCAAGCCGTAGGTCACACCGTCCCCTAGATCCCAGGCGATGATGGACATGAGGCCGTGTTCGGAGCGTACTCGGTCAGATCCCGTGTTGATTAGAATGAACGAGCCAGTGCCATAGGTATTCTTCGACATTCCCGGCTCGAAGCAAGCTTGCCCAAAGAGTGCAGCCTGCTGGTCACCTACCATGCTAGCTATCGGGATCGCCTGTCCAGCGAAGAAATTGCCGCCGGTGTAGCCGTAGGTGGTGCTGGAGGGCAATACCGAAGGAAGAATGGTGGCCGGAATGTTGAGTTCATTGAGCAGATCGGCGTCCCATTCCAGGGTGTTGATGTTATACAGCATAGAGCAAGATGCGTTGCTGACGTCCGTAGCATGGACTGTGCCGTTGGTGAGATTCCAGAGCAGCCACGTATCAACGGTGCCAAATGCGAGCTCGCCACGCTCCGCTCTCTGCTGTCCGTTAGGGATATTATCAAGAATCCATCGGATTTTGGTTGCGGGGAAGTAAGCGTCAATTGGGAGGCCAGTCTTGTCCGCTACTGCGGCTTCGAGCCCACGAGCTTTCAGGGAATCGCAAAGTGGAGCGGTCCTGCGGCACTGCCATACGATTGCATTGGAGACGGGCTTCCCGGTGCTCCGTTCCCAAATGATCGTTGTTTCACGCTGGTTAGTAATGCCAACAGAGTTAAGCTGGCGAGGGCTGATTTCAGTGGCTTCCAGAAGGTCGTCAACGGTGTCAATTACGGAGTTGAAAATCTCGCTTGGGTCGTGTTCAACCCAGCCCGCCTGAGCATAAATCTGCGTGATTTCCAGGTAGGACTGCCAGATGACCTTACCCCTGCCGTCCACCAACAGGGCAGTGGTGCCTGTCGTTCCCTGGTCAATTGCAAGTATGTAACCCGGTGAGGTCATAGTTCCAATCTCGGTGAGGACTTAAGGCATCCTCCCTGGCTCTCGACTTGACGGTGTACCGCTCCGTGATTATTTCGATGAGAACAGAGTGAACGTCAGATCATCGACAGGCCAAGGATGGATACTGAATTTTGGTTTATAATGCCGCCGTGAGTATATGACGGACAGTGATCAATTGTGAAGGGGTTCAAGCAAATGGCAGAGAGAAGGATCGGCATTTCGGCCGGAGACGTGACAGTAACCGCCGTGCTGAATGACAGCCAAACGTCTGACTTGCTGTGGGAAGCTCTTCCGCTGGAGGCGTCCGCAAACACATGGGGCGATGAAATTTATTTCCGAATTGCCGTCCGGGCGGAAGAGGATGGTGATGCAAGCGATGTTGTACCGATGGGCGCGGTGGCATACTGGCCGCCAGGCCAGGCATTGTGCCTGTTCTTCGGCCCACTCCGGCGAGCCGAGGCGACGAGATACGGGCTGCGAGCGCGGTGAATATGTTGGGCGCTATCGAGGAGGATGCGGCCGCGCTGAAGCAGGTGAGGTCTGGGACGAGAATTGTAGTGGAGAGGGCAGGGAACTGACAAAATGACGGCATGAAACAGATAATTTGAGAGGGAGAGATGGGATTTTCGGAAGAAATGCGGCGTCATTGCGCCGAGATCTGGGATACGGAGCACAACCACCCCCTCGTGTCCGGCATTGGCGATGGCACGCTGGAACTGGACAAGTTCCGATACTACATGAGGCAGGACTATATCTACCTAATCGACTTTTGCCGCGTGATTGCGCTTGCGACGGCGAAGACGCAAGATGTGGAAGACATGGGGTGGTTTGCTAGCCTGCTGGACGAGACGCTGAACAAGGAGATGGCGCTGCATGTGAGCTTCTGCGAGGACTTTGCGATCAGCGAGGCCGAACTTCTGGCAACGCGGCCTTCTCCGACAACGCAGGCGTATACTCGCTTCCTTCTGCAGACCGCGTATAGGGGGAGTATCGGGGAGATTTCAAGCGCGATTCTGCCGTGCATGTGGGGATACAGCGAGATAGGGCAGATGTTGTACGACAGGGGAGTACCCGAGGAAGCGCCGCTCTACACACGCTGGATCGAGATGTACAACTCTCAGGAGTTCGCGGACCTGGCTGCACGGATGCGACGGTTTCTGGATCGGATAGCGGAAGGGTGCGGTGAGAGCGAACTGGAGCGTATGCGCGAGGCGTTTGTAACGGGCAGTCGGTATGAGTACATGTTCTGGGACGCGGCGTGGCGGATGGAGGATTGGTCGGTCTAGGTGCTGGCAATTCGGGTTAGTCAGCAGCCGCTGCTAACGAAACATATCCTTCGAGCGCTCGCGGATTAGTGGGGCGATTGTCGCTTCCTCAATGCGCTCGTAATCGTAGCCGCGTATTAGGGCGACGGGAACCTGAATTGCCTTGGCCGTTACAAGCTCAGCGGCAGCGGCGAGTTCGTCGGCAGCGGCGATGGTGGTTACCTTGAGAACCATACCATTCACATCCAGGGTGCCCCGGTAGTCCTTCACAGGATTTATGCCTGCGACGCCAATTGCTATATTGGCGTGGCCGTCCCTCCAGGCGCGACCGAAGGTGTCGGAGATAACAATTGCTACGTCTGTCCCGCCAGTGACGCGCATGATTTCTTCACGAATTTCGCGGGCCGAGCGGTCGGAGTCCTTGGGAAGCAGGCAGACGATATCGTCACCCGGTACATTGGAGTTGTCAATGCCAGCATTGGCGCAGACGAATCCATGCCTTGTCTCGCTTATGATTATGCCCCGCTCGGAGTCCATACGCACGACGGACTTGCTTTCTCGAAGGACAAGCTCTACCAGGCGCGGGTCCTTTTGCGTTTCATCTGCGAAGTTGACGGCTAATGTAGAAGGCTCAACCGAACTGAGGTTAACCAGCCTGTATTCCGCCTTGGATACTATCTTCTGGGTTACGACTAGCACATCGGCATCCTGCAGAGGTGTTCCCTGAGCCTGCGCTGCTTCGGCAATTAGGCTGCCTAGGGACTCTCCGCCGGTCAGCTCGGGAATGCCAGTGATGCCAATTACCTCGAGGCGTGGAACTGATGACATGCTTGCGTTCTCCGTGATGAAGGCTAACATGGATTCGCCGTACTGATTTAACTACTGATTTTCCAGTATATCAGCAAGTCTTACTGCGAGCATATCGCTCCGGGAGGAAACTAAATGACTGTAATGAGAAGCCTGCTATTTGTGCCGGGCAATCAGGAACGAATGCTGGAGAAGGCGTCGGGTCTGAAACCAGACGCGTTCATTCCTGACATGGAGGACTCAGTGCCTCTGGACGAGAAGGCCAATGCACGGGCTGTCACGGCATCTTACCTAGCTCAGCTTGGGGCAGAGGGGACACCCGTGATTCCGCGCGTGAACTCGCTGGACACGGGATTACTGGACGACGACCTGGAAGCAGTGGTAGGCAAGCATATCTTCGGAGTGTCTGTTGGGAAGATTTACACGCCCGGCGACATCGCTGAAATATGTGGAAAACTGGAAGCTCTGGAGCGCAAGGCTGGCATTGAAGTTGGCAGCGTGGGCCTGCTGCCTTGGATAGAAACTGCAATGGCTATCGTGAATCTGTACGATATCTGCAATGCTTCTCCCCGCATTGTGGGCGTGGCGTTCGGCGCAGAGGATTTCACGAACGACATGGGCATCGATCGCACCGAATCGGAGTCGGAGACATACTTCGCACGCAACAGCATTGCGGTGGCGGCGCGCGCGGCGGATGTACTGGCGTTGGATACGCCTTATTTCAGCTTCCGTGACCCCGATGGGCTACGCGAAAATGCGAGCGTGGCCCGCCAGTATGGGTTCAAGGGGAAGTTCGCAATTCACCCGGCACAGATCGACATCATCAACGAAACATTCTCGCCATCAGATTCGGAACTGGCACACGCGCGCAGAGTGGTTGAGGCGTTCGAAGAGGCCGAACGCCGAGGGCGCGGATCAACTTCACTTGATGGCAAGGTGGTGGATGTTCCGGTGGTGAAGCGGGCGCAGGCGCTGTTGGAACTGGCGGAATCGATTGAGGATGAAAGATGACGAGATTCGAACAGTGGAAGAAGTGAGGTAATGGAAATGTCGTGTAGTGAACACTCCGATAAGGTAATGCTTAAAGGGCTCGCCTTCTATGGATACCATGGCGTGAGCCCGCACGAAAAGGCACAGGGACAGCGATTCATCGTGGATATCACACTGGAATGCGACGCACGCGCTGCCGGGTTATCGGACGATCTGGCCGACGCAGTGGACTATATTCCGGCATACGAGATTGCCAAGGAAATTGTAGAAGGCGAAAGTAAAGACCTGATAGAGAGCGTCGCAGGAGAAATCGCGGGTCGGATACTCTCTGAGCTAAATGTTGGCGGCGTGACCGTTGCCATCAAGAAGCCGGAAGTCGCAATCAAGGGCAGCATCCTGTCTTACGCGGGCTTGGAGATACACAGGAGGCGGGAGTAGAGCGAAGGTAAGACCTACGTTTGTAAGTCTCCCCGAATGTGCTCAACATATCGCGCTGCAGAACGGTGTATGGCGTCCTTAGCACCCTGCATTACGTTTCGTCCCCACCAGCCGCCGTAAATGCGGTCAAACTCGTATGGCTCCACAGCGGCGACGATTCGGTCGATTTCAGGCGCGGACAGAGGAATCAGATTTGGGTAGCTGGTCATGAAACTGACGAAGCGTCTGTCCGGAACCACGGTGATGGAGTCGCCGACAAAGAGTGCGCCCTCACCATCCGCGCCTCCCGCCCAGTGCAGGACAGCGCTGCCCTCGAAGTGCCCGCCGCACTGGATCAAGGTAGCGCCGGGCATGACCTCAAGTGGCTCGCCATCCCAGTATTGGATATTTGGATGGGGGCGCATCACATGCTCACGGTCTGCCTCTGGGACAATGATGGCCGCGTTGTCGAATGTCAGGCTCCAACTGACCATGCTGTCGTAGAAGTGCGGGTGCGAGAAGCAGATAGCCTGTATCCCGCCCAAAGCATTGATTGCGGCTACCGCATCGTTGTCCAGTAGACTAATGCAATCATAGAGCACATTTCCTCCCTGCGTCTGCAATAGCAGCGCGCGCTGACCAATCGAAAAAGAAGGCGCGATGCCTACTCCCGTCAGGCCGGGTTCGATCTCGCGAACTTCGTTGGAGTATCCCTGCTCCTTTAGCCCATCCATCGTGGTCCACTGTTGTCCGTCCCAACCCACATATTGACGAGGGTCGTCGCAGATGGGGCAATTTGGCGGCGGAGACTCGCTCTCGGTGAATTCTACCCCGCAAGTTCTGCAAATGTAGTTTTCCATGCCGACCGTCCGTTTGTCGCATCTCAGGCTTGTCAAAGTGTCAGTTACCCAGGATGTCTGCTATTATTGCTTTGTGCATTGTACACGTAATTTAGGCGAAGTTGGCGCGAAATGGCAGGTCGCGCCGCACACCTTGAAAGCATGGGGATGGGAGAGCGAATATGCCGGACAAGGCTACGACACTTGGGGAATTGAAAGCGAGCGGCTACACCCCCCTGAACATACGCGAGGAGATACGCAATAACCTCATCAACAAGATTCAGAAGGGCGAAGACCTCTTTCCCGGCATAATAGGCTTCGACGACTCGGTTATACCGCAGCTTGAGAATGCGATTCTGGCGGGGCAGGACATAATCCTGCTCGGCGAACGAGGGCAGGCAAAGTCACGTCTCATCCGCCACATGATTTCATTGCTGGACGAAGAGATTCCTGTGATGCATAGGTGCGAGCTCAACTGCGATCCACTGGAGCCAATATGCGCTGAGTGCAAGGCAACGCTGGCGGCAGATGGCGACGATTCCGAGGTAGGCTGGCTGCACCGGGATGAGCGGTACAGCGAAAAGCTTGCTACGCCCGATATCACGGTCGCAGACCTAATAGGGGAGGTCGACCCGATTAAAGTCGCCGAAGGTCGTTACCTGTCGGACGAACTGACGATTCACTATGGGTTGATACCGCGCACGAACAGGGGCATTTTCTGCATCAATGAGCTGCCAGACCTTTCTGAACGCATACAGGTCAGCTTATTCAACCTGATGCAGGAGCGCGACATACAGATTAAGGGCTACCGGATAATGCTGCCCCTGGACGTGTTCCTTGTGTCAACAGCGAATCCTGAAGACTACACAAATCGCGGGCGCATAATCACCCCGCTGAAGGATAGGTACGGGGCGCAGATCCGGACACACTACCCACGCTCACTAGACGAAGAGATGGGCATAGTGGAGCAGGAATACTCCCAATTCGATGACACTCAAAGCCGTGTTCGAGTGCCCGATTATATGAAAGAAGTCATCGCAGAGGTAACCGCACTGGCACGGCGCAGTCCCGACATTAACCAGCGTTCGGGTGTAAGTCTGCGCGTCTCCATTGCAAACTATGAAACCATACTGAGCGCAGCGTTCAAGCGCAGCCTTAGGCACAACGAGCCCGCGTCTCCGAGGGTTAGCGACTTGCCTGCAATCGTAGCATCCACCACAGGTAAGATAGAGATGGAGAGCGTAGAGGAAGGTCGAGAGTATAAGGTCATCGACGATTTGGTCAAGAAGGCCGTGCTGAATACTTTCGGACGGTATTATCAGGCGCGGCAGTTTGCTGATCTGACGGAGCGCTTTGAAGATGGCCTGCTGATAGAGACCGGAAACGACAAGTCCTCGTCGGACTACATGAGCGGATTCGCCGGCATGGGAGAAGCGTCCGAGTTAATCAAAGAGATAGAACAGTCGGATGAACCGGCGGCTATCGCCTCGGCTGTTGAGTTCATACTGGAAGGACTGCACTTGAACCGGAGGCTGAATTGCGACAGGGTCGGAGGGCAATACATTTACAGTGGCTAGGAAAGGGCAAAAGTCGAATAGCGGGACGGGCGATATCAGTCCGCCCTTAACCGAGGACCGGAACCAATGACACAGAGAAAGAGCCTGAGCGAAATTCCACGAGCATACGAGCCACAGAGCGTCGAAAGGCGTATCTATGACTTCTGGTCGGATGGCGGGTACTTTACACCCGAGATCGACCACGATCGAGAACCTTTCACCGTCATTATGCCGCCGCCAAATGTTACAGGCGAACTTCACATGGGCCATGCCTTGACGATTGCGCTTGAGGACCTGATGGTACGCTGGCACCGGATGAAAGGAGAGCCGGCGCTATATCTGCCGGGATCGGACCACGCGGGCATTGCGACTCAGGTAGTTGTGGAGCGGATGCTAGCAGGCGAAGGAGTTACACGTCACGACCTTGGGCGAGACCAGTTCAACGAGAGTGTGTGGCAGTGGGTGGACAGATACGGCAGCAGGATTTATGAGCAGACGAAACGTATTGGCGCCTCTTGCGACTGGACACGCACAGCATTCACACTTGACGAGGGCCCAAGCGCGGCTGTGAGGGCCTCATTCGTAAACCTGTACAAGAATGGTCTAATTTACAGGGGCGAGCGCATTACAAACTGGTGCCCGCGATGTCGCACTGCGCTCTCAGACCTTGAGGTTAAGTACCGCGAAGAGAGCGGCAACCTCTATCACATCCGCTATGACCTCGAAGATGGAAGCGGTGCATTGGTTGTGGCTACCACTCGCCCAGAGACGCTTCTTGGAGACACCGCCGTTGCGGTCAATCCGGAGGATGAGCGATATGCCAGCCAAATTGGCAGTAGTGTAATGCTGCCAGTTCTTGGACGGAAACTGCCTGTAATTGGAGATGAAGCGGTCGAGCTTGGATTCGGCACGGGTGCGTTGAAGGTCACGCCGGGACATGACCCGATGGACTTCGAGATTGGCCAGCGCAACGGGCTTGCTACAGTCAATGTGATGAACCTGGACGGCACGCTGAATCAGAATGCAGGCCCCTATGAAGGGCAGGGCATGAATGAGGCGCGCAGGAACATTGTGGTGCAGTTGGAAGACGAAGGACTGCTTGAGCAGGTGGAGCCGTATCAACATTCTGTCGGTCACTGTGATCGGTGTGACAGCATCGTCGAGCCGATTGTCACCAGCCAGTGGTACGTCAAGATGGAGCCTCTCGCTAAGCCGGCGCGGGACGCCGTGACAAACGGCGACACAAGGATCATTCCTGATCGCTTCACCAAGGTGTATTTCAACTGGATGGACAACATTCGCGATTGGTGCATAAGTCGGCAACTGTGGTGGGGACATCGCATTCCGGTCTGGTACTGCGACGACTGCGGCGATGTAATAGTAGAACTAGAAGATCCAACGCTCTGCAGCGCTTGCGGTTCAAGCTCGCTGACGCAAGACGAAGATGTGCTGGACACTTGGTTCAGCTCTGGACTGTGGACGCACTCCACGTTGGGCTGGCCGGAAGAGAGAGAGGACCTCGATTACTTCTATCCGACGAGCGTGATGGAAACCGGGTACGACATCCTGTTCTTCTGGGTGGCGCGGATGATGATGATGGGCATTGAGAACATGGGCAAACCGCCGTTCCACACCGTGTATTTGCACGGGCTTGTGCTGGACCCCGAAGGCGTGAAGATGAGCAAGACGCGCGGAAATGTGCTTGATCCTCTGCAGCTCATTGAGATGTACGGAGCCGACGCTCTGCGATTCGCGCTGACGATTGGGAACTCGCCCGGCAACGACCAGCGGCTCAACGAGCAGAAGCTGGAATCCAGTCGAAACTTCGCCAATAAGCTGTGGAACGCCGCTCGATTCGTGATGGGTAATCTTGAGGATGCAGGCGATGCGCTAAGCGGATGGCACAATCCCAGCCTGCCAGACCACAGGCAGGACCGCTGGATAATGAGCCGCCTTAACCGCGTGGCTGATCAAGTTGAGCACTTGATGCAGGACTACCAGTTCGGTGAGGCTCAGCGCACTATTCACGATTTTTTCTGGCACGAATATGCGGACTGGTACATCGAGATGGCGAAAATCCGGCTGCGATCCGAGACCGACGGTCCGTCGCCACTACCATACCTGGCTTATGTACTTGAGAGAGTGCTGCGGCTGCTGCACCCGTTTATGCCCTTCGTAACAGAAGAGATCTGGCAGGCTCTTGGCGAGCGCGTGCCGGCAGATCCGGATGCTCCAGATGCACTGATAGTCGCGGACTATCCTTCGGCCAACGCTGAGTTCTACGATGACGCGGCGGAAGAGGACATATCGCTGGTGATGGAGACTGTGCGGTCAATTCGCAACTTGCGTGCGGAATTCCGTATCCAGCAGCATCAGCGTATTGAAGCCGTGTTGGACCTGCCGGAGTTCAGTGCTGTTGCCGAAGCTGAAACTGATGCGATCAAGATGCTTGCCCGAGTGGACCCGCTGAAGGTTGGCGCCTCCAGCAACGGAGCGGATTCAAGTGATAGTGTGTCGCTTGTGCTGTCCAAGGGCGTGGTAACGATTCCATTGGGTGGGCTGGTGGACTTGGACAAAGAGCGCGGGCGGCTTCGCGACGAGATCAGCGAAATTGACGGCAATCGAGAACGGCTCGCAGCTAGGCTGAGCGACGACAGATTCCTATCCAGAGCGCCTGCCGAGGTGGTTGAGCGTGAGCGTGAACGCCTAACGAGCATTGAGGAGCGCAAGAGCAGGGCGGAGGATGTATTGTCGCGGATAGGCGGCTAAAATGTGCATTCATTTGTGCCAGGCGCTTCGACGATATCCTCAAGATGCTGGCCCTCCTCTTTTCCGCGGAAGTCAGATGTCTCCCGATTAATTGGTACTTTCACGCATTCTGCCTAAAGTGGGACGGGACGGCAATTTAATCATTGCCGCTGCCGCGCTGCGGACACTCGACTACGGCTTCATCAGCGTATTCCTCGGTGTCTATCTGACTCTGCTCGAGTTCAGTGTTGTGCAGGCAGGCCTGGTGTTCAGCGCGATTATGGCCGGTAGCGCGCTCTCGAACACGCTTGCGAGTTGGAAGGGCGACACCATAGGGCGCAGGCGGATGTTCATCGCCATGTCTGTGCTAATGGTTGCGGGTGGTGTTGCTTTTTCGCTTTCCACGGACTTCATCGTTCTGCTGCTTATTGGATTATTTGCCGTCACCACCTCCGGAGGTGGTGACCGCACTGCGTTCATTTCCCTGGACACGGCGGTGTTAGCAGAAAACACCTCATCCACCCAGCGCACCATCGCTTTCAGCTGGTACAACCTCGTTACGATCTTTACACGATCTCTTGGCGCGCTCCTCATTGCCCTGCCCGCGCTGTTACAGTGCTGGTCGGACATTGGAGAACTGGATTCCTACAAGCTGATGTTTGTGGTGTACGCCGCAATTGCCGCGGTGGGCATACTGCTGTACTCACGCCTGTCGCCCAATGTGGAAGTGCGACAGGGGAGACAGGGTCAAGGCGACCTGACGGCCAGATCAGAGGCGACCTCGGCGCGCAGCGTCATCCTGAAAATGACCGGTCTGTCGGCATTAGACGCTCTGGGTGGAGGATTCGCCGTCCGTAGTTTTGTGTCTTTCTGGTTCGTGAACCAGTTCGGTGTTGACCTGTTCGGCATTTCCGGCATTTTCTTCGCAGCCCAGCTGTTGAATGTTGTGTCGGTCGCGCTTGCAGCGCCGGTGGCGAAACGCATTGGTCTAGTAAACACTATGGCATTCACTCAGATCGTCGCTAACATGATGTTTATCGGGATGGCATTTTCGTTCAATGTGTGGCTGGCGGTGGCTTTCTTTCTGCTACACGAGATCTGCAATGACATGGATGTGCCGACGCGCCAGTCCTATACGATGGCAATCGTCCCTCCTGGATCGAGGACGGCCATGGCGAGCCTGAACAATCTAGGGCGCAATGTCGCACAGACCGTTAGCCCGACATTGGCAGGTGTGATTGCGCAGTTGGCATACTTAAGTGCGCCGTTCTTGGTGGGCGCGGTAACAAAGTTGGTTTACAATGCCCTCCTGCTGCAGATGTTCCGGGGAATAAGGCCGCCAGAGGAAGTTAGGGAGGAAGGTTAGTCCGTTGCTATCCTTATGTTCGTGGAGGTGCTATGGCTGGTCAGGAGCAAATCCCAGAGCATTGGAATCGGGATGGGCGAGGGCGATTTCCCTGAGCTGTGCTATGCCCTTGCGCGTATCGCTTGCAACTTTTGCCTTGTCGGAGATTCGCATGCGGTACTTGAACAGCCAGTATAGGAACTCTTTGCACTGGCTCAGCGAGATCACTCCCTCATTGATATATCCTACATCCGTGCAGAACTCTCGTAAGAGGTCGGACTTGCTGCGGCGGTAGATCCTGAAGAACGCCTCTTCAGAGAAGTCGTCCTGATACTGGTTGCCATTGCTGACCGCCCGCTTATGTACCTCTCGTTCTACAGCTAACTGCAACGCCTCTTCAACGACAACGCCGTAGTAGTAATTGAGGTAACCGCTGTGCTTCTGGACACCGAGCAATTCCTTAAAGCGCTCCGCCTCGAAACTCTCAGGGAATCGCCCTGTGAAAAGCAAGGTCTCGCGTTCTTCGCTGGGGATGAGTTCACCGGCTGCGTCAATTAGCCGTTCGGCCATCAGCATCCAGTCAAACGCTTCTCCTCCAACGAAGTAATTGTTACGCCTGTCATCGATTGTCTCGGTAGCGGTGCGCCACATCGACATCGATTCGAGTATCGCTGTCGGCCAGTCCACACCGCGACCTAACGCACCAATTAGGTGCGCTATTGCCTCGACATCTTCTCCGTCCACATGAGCGGCTGGAGCGACATCCAATACGTCAGGCTCTTGCAAGTCTTGCAAATGCTTCAGTCCTGTGTGTTTTGGGCGTATTGAGATATTCGTGGAACCTATCGTAGGAAAGGGTATTGAGGATGTGGGATGGCTCGCACCACGCGCGTCTGGCAACACCAACGCCGAATCGGGTGTTGTTCAACCCTTCAGTGGTGTGCGCGTCGGTGCTGATGACTAAGGGAACTCCGAACTCCCGGGCGCGGGCGGCATGGCTGTCCCTGAGATCGAGTCGCTCCGGGGAGGCATTGATTTCAAGGGCAGTACCAGTCTCCTTCGCAGCTCGGAAAATAGCCTCGAAATCGGCCTCAATTGGCTGGCGTTCGCCTACGAGACGCGTACTAAGGTGGCCGATGACATCCACGTGCGGGCTGTGCATCGCTTTGATGATCCGCTCGGTCATGGTCGCTGCATCCTGTCCCATCGCGGAATGCACTGACGCTACCACCCAGTCGAGCTTTTCAAGTACATCGTCGTCGTAATCGAGCGTGCCGTCTGCGCGAATGTCCATCTCTGTTCCACAAAGCAGGTGTATGCCATCGATGTCCTGATCCAGCCGGCGTACTGCTGCCTTATGTCTTTCGAGCCGCTCGACGCTTAGGCCATTTGCGATGCCTCTGCCGACGGAATGGTCCGTCATAGCGAAGTACTCGAGCCCTCGTTCTCTCGCGGCGAGCACCATCACTTCCATAGGGTCACGCCCGTCGCTCCAGTCGCTGTGGTCATGTAAGTCGCCCCGAATGTCGGACACGTTCACCAGCGTTGGGATTCGATGTTCAAGGGCAGCCTTGACCTCGCCGATGCCCTGACGCAATTCCGGTGGGATGTATTGCAGTCCCAACCGGTTGTACAGCGTCGCCTCGTCGGAGAACTCTTCGATGGTACCCGTTTCCTTGTCGGTAAGGCCGTATTCGTTGAGGGACTGGTTCAATGAATTTGCCCTGTCTCGAAGAAGGATGTTGTGCTGCAGATTGCCTGAGAAATATTGCAGCAGTGCGCCGAAGTGACGCTCATGCACAACTCGCAGGTCAACCTGAATGCCGTCGCTGAGATAAACTGATGCTTTCGTGTCACCGTGGCCAAGCACATCGGCGACATTCGGCATATTTACTAAAGTGCCGAGCACCTGCTCCGGGTCGTCCGCCGTACACACGATGTCTATGTCGCCAATCGTTTCTTCGTACCTTCGCATGCTTCCAGCCGGTTCAATCCTGTGGATTCCCGAGCATTGGTCCAGCAGGGAGGCGATTAGCCTGTCACATATCGGCTGCGCCCTTGCTATTGGCATTCGCTTGCTCTGGCTGCGCTGGAACTGGATCTGGCGGGCTATGTTCTCGGCAGTCTTCTTGCCCAGCCGGGGCAATGTGGCAAGGGTGCCGTCGTCAATGGCCGCTTGCAGGCCGGTGACATCGGTTACGCCGAGTTCTTGCCAGAGCCGGCGCACAGTCTTCGGCCCAAGGCCTGGTATCTGCATCACATCAAGGATACCGTCGGGGAATTCGGCCTTTAGGCGATCATAATATTTCAGCTCGTCGGTATGGACCATCTCAGCGATCTTTTCCGAGATTGCCTTGCCAATGCCGGGAATCTCTCGGAGATCTTGCTCATCGCGCAGCATATCGCCGACTTCCATCGGTAGCCGCTCCATGGTGCGTGCAGCCCGCTGATAGGCGCGAATTGTGAACACCTGCTCGCCCTTCATTTCAAGAAGGCCTGCAATGTTCTCGAATGTCTCGGCTATCTGCGCGTTGTTCATCGCATTATCCAGAAGTGTTTCACAGTAAATTCATAAGCACGACGACAGGCTAGGCACCGTGGCAACGCTTGTATTTCTTTCCGCTTCCACAAGGGCAGCGCGAGTTGCGGCCGACCTTCTGGCTACCCGCCGGCACTGCCTCACGTTCGCTGGGGACAACTTTTGTCATTACGCTGGGCCCGACAGCCGTGCGGCCTTTGCTGCGAGTCCCATTTGTCCCCCTTGCCGCGTGGGCATGCGCCTGCGCTCCAATCTGCGCGAGGTTGCGGATGGAGTGCAGAGTGAAATTATTCTTGGCTCCTACCTGACCATCATAGTAGTCGCCACGTCTGATCTGGTCCTGTAATTCTTGGAATTTCCGATGACCCTCGTGCCTGTACATTACAAGAGGGTCCCGTTGCCCAAATGCCTCCAGGCCAATACTCTGTCGCAATCGCTCCATCGAAGTCAGGTGTTCCACCCAGTTGTCATCGATGACCTTTTGCATTATGAATCGTTCGAGAGAGCGAATGTTCTCCTCGCCATATTCAGCCTCAATCTCGTCGTACAAAGACTTGGCGTGTGTAGTCAGGATGTCGTGAATTTCTTCGAAGTCGTACTCGCGCAGCTCTTCGGGATCGATGAATTCAGATGGCAAGTCGATGATTGCCCTGAGTTCCTGACCAACCATCATGAGTGTTGTTTCGTCCCAATTACCGGGGTGAGTATCCCTCAGGTACTGGTCCAACACATCCGAAATATTCGCCTCTATCATGCCAACAACATTGGCTTTGAGGTCGGCGCCGGCGAGAACCTTTTCTCGCTCCTTGTAAATGACATCGCGGTGAGCATTTGCCACGTCGTCGTAATCCACAAGATGCTTGCGAATGTCGAAGTGAAAGGCCTCGGTCTTGACCTGCGCCGACTCGATAGATTTGCTGACCGCTTTGCTCTCGATGTGTCCTTCTTCCTCCATTGCCCAGTTCATGAAGCGCTTGATGGTGTCGCCGCCGAAACGCCGCATCAGGTCATCGTCAAGAGCGACATAGAAGCGAGTCTGGCCGGGATCACCCTGCCTGCCTGAGCGGCCGCGCAGCTGATTATCTATGCGGCGCGCTTCATGGCGTTCGGTACCCAAAATGAACAGTCCCCCAAGCGCGATGACTTTGTCGTGGTCCGCTTGCCATTCGTTGTCAGAAAGATCGAGGGCATCCGGATTGCCGCCCAATATGATGTCCGTGCCTCGCCCCGCCATGTTCGTTGCGACAGTTACTGCGCCAGGGCGTCCTGCCTGTGCGACAATCTGGGCTTCCCGTTCATGCTGCTTTGCGTTGAGAACCTCATGCTTGATGCCCGCCTTGCGCATCAGACCGCTAAGTAACTCTGACTTGTCGATGTCTGTCGTGCCTACAAGGACAGGTTGACCCCGCTGACTGCGCTCTTTAATTTCCCTTACAACAGCTCGATATTTTGCGTCTTGATTAGGGTAAATCAGGTCCGAGTCATCTTGCCGCGTCATCGGCATATTAGTAGGAATCTCGACTACTTCGAGCTTGTAAATCTTCCAGAACTCCTCGCCTTCCGTCGAGGCTGTCCCGGTCATTCCAGACAATTTGCTGTACAGCTTGAAGTAGTTCTGAAGCGTAATTGTGGCGTAGGTTACGGACTCCTGCTGCACTTTCACGTTTTCTTTAGCTTCAATGGCCTGGTGCAGACCCTCAGAGTAGCGGCGTCCGTTCATGAGCCGCCCGGTGAACTCATCGACAATTATCACCTGGCCATCCTGAACAACATAATCCCGGTCGCGCTCGAATACGGCCTGCGCTTTCAGGGCATTCTCAGCGAATCCTACTAGATAGTTGTTCCTGTGATGATATAGATCGTCGATGCCGAGCATTCCTTCGAGATTGGCGATGCCGTCTACTGTCAGAGCGGCAGTGCGATGCTTTTCGTCTACGTTAAAGTCATCCTCGGCACTCAGATTTCTTGCGATTCGTGCGAAGCGCCTGTATTCGTTGTCATTCGACTGTTGAGATGGGCCGCTGATGATAAGCGGAGTCCGTGCCTCGTCGATAAGTATGTTGTCAACCTCGTCAACGATGGAGAAGTCTCGCTTGCCCTGCACCCGCAGCTCGATATCCATCACCATGTTGTCACGCAAGTAGTCGAAGCCGAACTCGTTGTTTGTGCCGTAGGTGATGTCGGCAGCGTAAGCCTCCCGGCGCTCCACGCGGCGTAAACTGTCCATGCCCCGCTCTGTGGTTTCAGCATCAGGATCGAAAAGGTACGCGGCATCGTGTTGCAGCACACCAACTGATGCGCCCAGAAAGTGATAGACCTGTCCCATCCACTGGGCATCTCTGCGAGCTAGGTAGTCGTTGACAGTTACCACATGCACGCTGCCTACGAGGGAGTTCAGATAGGCGGGCAGTGTGGCGACGAGCGTCTTACCTTCACCAGTGCGCATTTCGGCAATCTTGCCCTGGTGCAGCACCATGCCGCCGATAAGCTGCACATCGAAATGGCGCATGCTAAGCACTCGCTTTGAGGCTTCCCGAACAGCAGCAAATGCTTCAGGTAGAATATCGTCCAGTTCCTCGCCACTTTCGAGGCGCTGGAGGAATTTGTAGCGCATCGTTGCAAGCTCGGCGTCCGACTTGCGCTGGAATTCGCTTTCGAGATCGTTGATGTCGGCAACTGTATGGCGCAGCTTCTTCAGCGCTCCTTCGTTGGAGCCGCCAAGAAGCCTGGTCAGAGATTTAAGCATGAGAGATATGCCCCCGTTGTGAAGAGGTGCGCTATCGCACCCGAGAGATTTGCTCCCGCGACTGGCAAACGCTTAACGTCATTGCAACTGGCAGGTAGGCGCACAGCGTGCCTTTGATGCCTATTATAACTCAAATGGAATTTTGAGTTTGGCGACTGCTCATACTGCCATTGGGAAGGGGAGAATGACGCTGCTTGAAGAGGCACGTGCATGAGGATCCGGGGCATGAGGCCTATGCGCTTCCGCCGTTGAACATCGCGCCGACAGATGTGCCACTATGTATGCGCTGTATGGCTTCGCCTAGCAACGGAGCGACGGAAATCAGGTTCGTCTTCTTGCCCATCTTCGAAGCAGGTATGGGCAGCGAATCCGTAACGACCAGTTCTTTGATAATGCTATTCTCTAGCACCTGGGCTGCTTCGCCCGCCAAAACCGGATGAGCGGCGTAGCAGTAGATGTCGCGGGCTCCACGGCTACGAATTGTATTCGCGGTGGCGATGACGGTACCTCCAGTGCCAATCTCATCGTCGACGATTATCGCGGACTTGTCTCGTACATCGCCGATGAGCGTGGTCGATTCCACGCGCTCCTGATTGCCCAGACGGACCTTCTCGACGATGGCGAGTGGCGCATCCAGCCGCTGCGCCATATTTCTGGCGCGTTTGGCGTCGCCGGCATCCGTGGCTACGACGACGATGTTATTACCGACATCTCGGTTCTTAAAGTCCTGCGCAAGTCGCGGGATGGCGCTAAGTTCGTCGAGCGGGATGTTGAAAAATCCCTGAATTTGGCCCGCGTGCAGCTCAAGTGTGAGCACACGGTCTGCCCCTGCCGTCTCAATGAGGTTTGCGACGAGACGCGCCGTTATTGGAACGCGAGGCTGATCTTTCTTGTCGCTCCGGGCATATGCAAAGTAGGGCACTACGGCGGTTATTCTTCCCGCAGACGCTCGCTTAGCGGCATCGATCATGATCAGGAGTTCCATGAGGTGGTCGTTCACCGGATAGGCGATGGGCTGAACGAGGAAGACATCCTGTTCGCGAATGTTCTCCTGAATCCTGACAAAGGTATTGTCATTGCTGAACTTGAACACCTCACAATTTCCCAGAGGAATGTCGAGGTATGAGCAGATGTCCATCGCAAGCTTGCGGTGGGCATTTCCGGTAAAAACCTTCAAGTCTTCGTAAAAAGGCATTGCTACCCTCTGAGAGCGTCATCGCATGTCATTTGCCGCACTTGGACTGCTCCATTGACTCGTTCATCTTGCACCTAATGAGCATATTGGAGAAGCATGTCGGACGGCAATTATAGCATAGGAGATCTCTCCGCTTTCTATGCGACAATGTGCGAGTTTTCGCCAAAATTGAGTTGCTAAAGGAATCTTGCCAATAATAGCCATACCCCGGTTTCTGGTCTATAATCAGCGCGTCATCAATGCGGAACCGAATTGGTGAATGGAAAAAGCGGAGGTTACCAGCGTTGGCAAGTGATTCGGTGCGTGGGCTTCCGAGCCGTCCAAAACTCAGGCTTCTGGAGCCACAGTTGGTGGACTACCAGGGGCAGCAGATGATCTATCTGCACGACAGCCTCGGCATAGCTAAGGACGGGGCGCTCATTCCGCAAGCTCTTGCGCCACTGCTGTCGCTGTGCGACGGAACACGTGATGTGACATGCCTTCGCTCAGGACTGCTTATGCGAACCGGCGACACACTGCCGGCGCAGATTATCGTCCAGATTCTCCAGCAGCTAGACGATGCGCTCCTGATTGAGAATGGCGCTTACCAGGATGCAGCGGCGGAAGTTGTTCTTCGTTACCGTGCTGCCAGACATCGCCCGCCATCCCATGCCGGTCCAGTCTATCCTGGTGATGTAGCGGGCCTTACGCAAATGTTTGACGATTACTGCGCAGAGACTCCGGTTGAGCAGGGAAGTGACACTCCCCAAGGTTCGCTTGTGGGTATGCTATGCCCGCACATAGACTACGCCCGCGGGAACAGAACATATTCCGAGCTGTGGCAGCGGGCAAAGCCGTCTCTAGACGATGTCGAACTTGTCATAGTGTTCGGCACCGACCATTCGGGCGGGCTGGGCATGATCACTCCCACGCGACAGAATTACTTTACTCCCCACGGTGAGCTTCCAACCGATACGGAGATTGTTGATGGACTCGCTGATGTTCTTGGAGAGAGCAGGGCATACCGAGAAGAAATACACCACATCGGAGAGCATTCTATTGAGTTGGCGTCCGTGTGGCTGCATCACTTCCTGAATGGGCGAGCGTGCAGCGTAGTGCCTATTCTATGCGGTTCCTTTCATCACTTTGTGGCCGGCGAAGGATACCCGTCGGAAGACCAACTTATCACTGCTGCTCTCGATTACCTCAGAGACGCCACAGGCGGGCGTAAGACGCTTGTCATAGCGGCAGGAGACCTGGCGCATATGGGCCCGGCTTTTGGCGACAGCGCTCCGATGGACGCCGTAGCGCGCGCGAAGCTCGCGGCGGAGGACAGCTCGTCAATGACGGACATCTGTAACGGCGATGCCGCAGGGTTCTTTGAGCGCTCCAGAGCCGAATCTGACTCTCGGCGTATTTGCGGAATCTCACCGATTTACCTGATGCTTGAATATTTGAAGAATCTGGAGCTGTCTGGTGAGTCGATGGGATATGATCAGTGCCCTGCGGACCCACAAGGAGGTTCCGTGGTTTCGATCGCGGGAGCATTGCTATACGAATCGGACTCGATGGCGCAGTCAAAATGAATGCAGAGTCAAAGCTGGTCTATCTGGAGGTACGAGAATGCTTGGTGTAGTGTTCACGGGCGAAGGCAAGTTGGAAATTAGGGAGTTTGGTGACCCGTCACCAGGAGTTGGGCAGGTTGTTGTGGAGATGAAGTCGTCGGGATTGTGCGGTAGCGACCTGCGACCCTACCGATCTTCGGCTGAAGAGCTTGGTCCACGCACAGAAATCATCAGCGGACATGAGCCATGCGGCATTGTAGCGGACGTTGGCGCAGGTGTTAGGAATGTGAGGGTGGGAGATCGTGTGATGGTGCATCATTACAGCGGCTGCCAGCGTTGCGAATTTTGCCAGACCGGATGGACGCAGCTTTGCCAGAGCGAATATCAGAAGGTCTATGGATCAGGGGCTCACGGCGGAAATGCCGACTATGAACTCATAGAAGATTACATGTGCGTTCCCATGCCGGAGGGTCTCAGCTACGAAGAAGGAGCGGCGATAGCCTGCGGCACTGGAACTGCATACCAGGCGCTGCGACGGCTTGATGTGTCGGGACGCGATGTTCTCGCGGTATTCGGGCAGGGCCCTGTTGGATTGAGCGGTACATTCCTTGGGGCGCACATGGGGGCGCGGGTAATTGCCGTTGATCCAGTGGCGGAACGCAGGGATCTCGCGGAGGCATCGGGTGCATGGAAGAGTATTGACCCAATGCAAGACGATCCCGTGAGCGCGATCTACGAGTTGACAGGCGGAAGGGGAGCGGACTGCACCCTGGACGCGACCGGTATTGGCGAGGTTCGCGCCAATGCAATCCGCAGCACGCGCATTTGGGGCCGCGCCTGCCTTGTCGGTGAAGGTGGTACGATGACCGTCGAACCATCCCCCGACATTATTCACAGGCAGCTCAATCTTTTTGGCTCGTGGACATTCAGCAAGACTGTGCTAGAAGAACTTTCGAACTGGGTAGTCGAGCGGGGAATCCCGCTGAGCGACATCATCACCCACCGGTTCACCCTTGACAAGGCCGAAGAGGCGTTCACCCTGTTCAACGGTGCTACCACGGGCAAGGTGGTATTCAACTGGGACTAGGCTCTTAGCTGTGGATGATGAACTGGATAGCCTGGGGCACCGGATGTGCTAAAATGCGGTTTCATCGCACTGGAAATTTCGAGCTGGGTCAAATAACTGATAAATGGAATTCCCAAAATAGGAGCATAGAGACATGCGTCCAATAATGGATGTTGCGGCGGAGCTAGGGCTGGACACGCAGACTCTCATCCCGCAGGGACACTTCAAGGCGAAAATTCCGCTGAGCGCCGAACGTAAAGACGGTAAGCGCGGCAAACTGATTGTAGTCACGGGGATTACACCAACTCCTGCAGGTGAGGGCAAGACAACCACGACCGTGGGAATGGCACAGGGGTTCGGTAGGTTGGGGAAAAAGGTCGTTGCCACGCTGCGAGAACCGTCGCTCGGTCCAATATTCGGTATCAAGGGCGGCGGTACAGGCGGCGGTCTGTCCCTTGTTGAGCCGCAAGATGAGGTGAATATCCACTTCACTGGCGATGCGCATGCAGTCGGCTCGGCACACAACCTTCTCGCTGCATTGACGGACAATGTAGCGCAACGTGGACAGATTCCTGGATTCAGTCCTAAGGGCATCACCTGGCGGCGTGTTACAGATGTTGAGGACAGGGCGCTACGCACCATTGTCTCCGGGATCGGCGGCTCACCGAATGCGCCAATGCGTGAATCTGGATTCGACATCGTAACGGCGTCCGAAATTATGGCTGTCCTTGCCCTGTCATCCAGCTTGGAAAATTTGCGTGAGCGCCTGAGCCGAATAGTCGTGGGGCTCACAGATTCCGGAGACCCGGTGACTGCTGAAGATGTAAAGGCAGTCGGTTCGATGATGTCGCTGCTCCGGTATGCGATTCAACCAAACTTAGTGCAGACGACAGAGGGGCAGGCGGTGATTGTTCATGCCGGACCCTTTGGAAATATTGCCCATGGTTGCAGTTCGGTAATGGGCGACAGAATTGCACTTGGATATGCCGACTATGTTCTTACCGAGGCTGGATTCGGCGCAGACCTCGGTTTCGAGAAGTTCATGCACATAAAGGCGCGGTTCAACGGCCTCGAGCCGAGCGGCGCAGTGATCGTGGCGACGGTACGAGCTCTGAGATCACATGGAGGTGCGCTGAGACGTCAGTTGGACGACCCTGATGAAGACCGAGTTCGCAGGGGAATGTCGAATCTGGAGCATCTCATTGGCGCGATCCGCTCATTCGGATTGCCGGTCGTTGTCGCACTGAATAGGTTCCCTTCAGACACCGAAGGCGAAATCGCTATAGTCAAACAAGGCTGCAAAGAGGCGGGCGCTTTCGATGCGGTGGACACGCGCGTATTCACCGAAGGAGGGGCAGGCGGGGTTGACTTGGCCGAAGCGGTGATCGAATCGACCGCAGGAGATGATCCCGAAATTTCTTACATGTACCCCGAAAACGCTTCCATTCGAGACAAAGTTCTTGCGCTGGCGCAGAAGATGTACGGCGCAGACGATGTCTCGTGGGCGCCTTCCACTCGTCGGCCGCTGCGGCGCTACACGGAATTAGGCTGGGATAGCCTTCCAGTCTGTATGGCCAAGACGCATCTTTCCATTTCGCATAACCCGCGTCTGAAGGGAAGGCCATCAGGCTACACCTTCGAGGTAAACGATGTGCGCGCTTCAGTTGGCGCAGGTTTTATCTACCCGATCGCAGGTAGCATTATGACGATGCCGGGCCTTCCGGGTTCACCACGCGCGCTGGATGTGGATGCTGAGGGGAACATTCTGGGGCTGTAGTTCACGCATTCGGGTGCCGAAGGCGCTCTATTGTGTCCCAAAAATATTCCAGCAGAGGCTATAAGTCATTAGGACTTCAACTCAATGTCTGTGGCGCACTGACTAGGCGCGAGTGATATGCCCGAATTCTTCAATGTGCTTGCTCCTGATGCAGCATTTGAGGCGCTGAAGCCGATGCTGATCCCTCTTGACGACAGAGATGTCGTGCTCACAAGCAGTGCCCTCGGGCGTGTCACGGCAGACAATATCTGCTCTCCGGAAGACTTGCCTGCCTTCAGGCGTTCAACCATGGACGGATATTCGGTTCGATCGCGCGACACCTTTGGCGCTAGCGAAGGATTGCCCGCCTACCTCGAAGTGATAGGCGAAGTGCGAATGGGCGAAGCGGCGGACTTCCACCTCGGGGTGGGACAGGCTGCGAAGGCGTACACAGGTGGGATGCTTGCCAGGGACGCTGACGCAGTTGTCATGGTCGAACGCACTCAGAAGCTTGATGCAACAGCAATTGAAGTGCTACGAGCCGTCGCTCCTGGCGAGAATGTCGTGCAGGTCGGGGAGGATGTGCGCACGGGAGATACAATACTGGAAAAGGGAAGCATTGTCAGACCGCAAGATATTGGCGGATTGCTTGCTCAGGGCGTTACAAGCATTACCGTTTGCCGTAAGCCAAAGGTTGGAATAATCTCAACTGGCGACGAACTTGTGCCGCCAGATGCACAAGTGGGTCCCGGACAGATTCGCGACATCAACACATACACCCTTTCAGCGCTTGTAGAGCAGTGCGGGGCCGAACCGATAGCTCTGGCACTGGCGCCCGACGAATTCGAGGAGCAGCGACTTGCAGCACTTAACGGTCTGTCATTCTGTGACGCGTTGGTCTTCTCCGCGGGAAGCTCCGTGAGCAGCCGTGATCTTACGGCCGAAGTTATAGATAGCCTTGGCGAGCCTGGCGTCATAGCGCATGGCATATCAATTAAGCCAGGCAAGCCGACCGTGATGGGTATTGTGGACGGCAAGCCAGTTTTCGGACTGCCCGGCAACCCAGTGTCGGCAATGGTGGTATTCGAGCTGTTAGTCCGGCCTGCAATCTTTCACCTGAGCGGATGCGCGAAAACCCCGTCACCACCTATTATTCAAGCGACACTAGTGCGAGATATTCCTTCAGTAGCGGGGCGGGAGGATTACATTCCAGTGAGCCTCGATCAGACCGGCGAATGTGCAAGGGCAACGCCGATATTCGGCAAGTCGAACCTGATTTACACACTCGTTCGATCAGAAGGCATTGTGAAGGTGCCGCTCGATAAAACAGGTGTGTATGCGGGCGAAACAGTGAATGTGCGGCTATACTGAACTGGGACAGGATGATACATTTAAGTTAGTAGCCAGCTGTGACAGATAAATCAGGGGAATTGTGAATTGACGACTCACTCCCACCGGCAGGGCAGAAGATATTATCTTAGCGATATTCCGCTAGAGGATGCGCTGGGAAGCTATTTCGACGCACTGAATGGTGAAGAGGCGCTGTCACTATCAGAAGTCGAGGTCGTTCCACTTACGGAGGCAAGGGGTCGTGTAACGGCAGAGCCAATCTGGGCACGCATTTCTTCTCCGCATTATGATTCGGCGGCGATGGACGGGATCGCGGTACGCTCCTCGGATACGATAGGAGCAACTGAGACTTCGCCGGTGCGTCTCGAAATCGGGAGGCAGGCTGAATGGGTTGATACGGGTGATCCCGTGCCCGAAGGGTTCAATGCCGTAATCATGGTGGAGGTTGTGCATGAAGTTGACGAAGATGCCGTCGAGATTCAGTCGCCTGCCGCTCCCTACCAGCATGTGCGTCCCCTTGGAGAAGACATCGTCGCTACGGAACTTGTGCTACCTGAAAGCCACACGCTCCGCCCCGTTGACCTAGGAGCGTGCGCGGCTGGTGGGTTGGCTGAGCTGCCCGTGCGCCGAAAGCCGAGGGTAGCCGTTATACCGACAGGCAACGAACTCGTTCAGGTGGGTAGCGATGTAAAACCGGGCGATATAATTGAGTTCAATTCCCTCGTTCTCGTCGGTATGGTGGATGATTGGGGAGGTAAGGCTGAGACCCTTCAAGCGATATCGGACGACTATGATGCCTTGCTAAATGGAGTGAAAGACGCGGTTCAAGAATACGATATTGTGCTAGTGAATGCAGGTTCCTCCGCAGGAAGCGAGGACTATACGGCGCGAGTCATTGAAGGCTTGGGTAAGCTAGTTGTACACGGAACCGCAATCCGCCCTGGACATCCGGTTGCGCTTGGCGTAGTGCGCGGGATACCTGTTCTCGGTATTCCTGGGTATCCTGTTTCTGCTGCGCTGACCTGCGAATTGTTTGTAAAACCCCTCATTGAGCGGAAGTTGGGAATCTCATACTCCGCCCCCGACAGTGTTGAAGCAACAATCACCCGCAAGACGCTTTCGCCGATGGGCGAGGACGAATTCTTGCGAGTGCGTCTGGGTAGAGTTGGAGAGAAACTGGTCGCTTCCCCGGTTGAGCGCGGCGCCGGCGTCATAATGTCGTTGGTCCGGGCAGACGGCATCGTGAGGATTCCACGCTTTTCAGAGGGGTTGGATGCCGGCTCAGAGGTGAGCGTCGATCTGATTCGCACAATGGAATCGATTGAGGACACCGTTGTCGTTATCGGCAGCCACGATATGACGTTAGACTTGTTGGCAAGCCATGTACGGCGAACGAGACCGCAGATGACTCTTGCGTCAACGAACGTGGGCAGCATGGGCGGCCTGGCGGCCCTGTCGAGAGGAGAGGCACACTTTGCCGGTTCGCACCTCCTGGACGAGTCCACAGGCGAGTACAATCTCTCCTATATTCACCGCTTTCTACGGGGTCGCAGCGTTGTGCTGGTAAACCTGGTGAAGCGAATACAGGGTTTGATTCTGCCGGAAGCAAATCCTAGGGACGTAAAGACGCTTGAAGATTTGACAAGTGAAGAACTGACCTTTATAAATCGTCAGCGCGGCTCAGGGACGCGGCTACTCCTTGACTACAAGCTGCGGGAATACGGCATCGACCCCGAAGATATACGTGGCTACGACCGAGAAGAATATACGCATCTTGCGGTGGCGGCTGCAGTCGCGGGCGGACGTGCGGACGTGGGTCTTGGCATACTCTCTGCAGCGAAAGCAATGGGATTGCATTTCATACCGCTCTTGTCGGAGCAATATGACCTTGTTATACCAACTGAGCATTATGAGAGCGAGCGGGTTCAATATACCCTGTCGATTGTTCGCAGCAGTGCGTTCAGGAAAGATGTGGACTCTTTAGGCGGCTACGATACTTCGATGATGGGACAGGTTGTGGCTGAGATTTCGTGAGGCGTTTGATGCGCAGAGAGGTGTACCGGTTGGGAGTATGGGAGTTTCGGCAATCGTCCTTGCTGGCGGATTGAGCCGCAGGCTTGGTAGGGATAAGGCGTTAGAGCCATTCGAAGGTGAGCCGCTCATCCGGCGTGTCATTGGCCGTCTTAGCCGGTTTACCGACGAAACTGTGGTCGTAGTCAACAGCGAAGCTCGCGGCAAAGAGCTTTCGCTTCCCCAAGGCGCCGTAATTGCCGTTGACATATTTCCGGACTCAGGTTCGCTCGGAGGTATCTTTACAGGTCTCACCGCCGCAAAGAATGAGTGGGGCTTCGTTGTCGCATGTGACATGCCATTTCTGAACGTCGAGTTAATCCGGCACATGCTCAGATTGCGCAGCGGCTACGACGCTGTGGTCCCACTTCTTGATGGATACCCCGAACCCACGCACGCAGCTTACTCCAGGGCGTGCATTCCACACATCCAACGCCGATTGGAGGCAAGGGAACTCAAGATTGCAGGATTTTTCGATGATGTGCGTGTTAAGACACTTGGCGAAGTAGAGGTTGACGATCTTGACCCGGGGCGTCTGAGCTTCTTCAATGTGAACACACCGGAAGACCTTGCACGTGCTGTGACGCTCGCTGAAGAAGGCAGGTAGGGGTGAAGTGGGCGCTACTGCCAGTATTACAGTGGAACTATTCGGCACTGCCCGCATTGCATGTGGAAAAAGAGAGATCGATCTGCGCCTTCCCGTGGCTGCTTCAGCTGCTGTGGTAGCTGCCGAACTAGCGAAAATCTGCCCTGATCTCGTCGGTGTTGCACTGCGCGATGACCTGAGCGGATTGCTTGAGAGCTACACGCTCAACCTAAATGCCGCCGAATTTGTTGACGAGGGCGAACTAACATTGAGTGACGGCGACATTCTACTGCTCTTTTCCAGTCAGGCGGGCGGGTGAAGCCCTCCATTCCTCACATGGTACAATGTTCGCAAGTTGGGTACATTCTTGCCCGATTGCTCGGCAAATCTTAGGTGGGGAATTTAGCTTGCTTTACGGCTATAACGGTAGGGTGTTGGTCGTTGACCTTACGCACCAGGAAAGCCACTGGCGGCCCCTCGATACGGATGTGTTACGCCGTTTCATCGGTGGCACAGGTCTTGGCACATATCTACTGTACACATTCTGCCCGGCGGGGATTGATCCTTACGACCCTTCCAACCCTCTGATATTCGTAACTAGCCCGCTCGTCGGTAGCAGGCTGACTACATCGAGCAAATTTGCAGTTCTCACAAAGTCCCCCCTTACCGGATATATCGGCGACTCCTTATCGTCAAGCTTTATGGCAACCGAGTTGAAGAAGACAGGATGCGATGCGCTCATTATCACGGGCAAGAGCGAATACCCGTGCCTGTTGTCGATTGATGACGGTGAAGTCGCCTTTCTGGATGCCGATGCCTTGTTGGGCCTAGGCACGCTAGACACCGAAGTCGCTGTGAAGCAGCGCCTGGGGCATCGCACACGGGTTGCCAGCATAGGGCCTGCCGGCGAGAACCTTGTGCGCTTTGCCAGCATTACGAACGATGGCGGCAGGCAGGCAGCGCGCACGGGACCGGGCGCTGTGATGGGTTCAAAGAACCTGAAAGCAATCGCCGTAAGGGGCACTCAGTCTGTCCCAGTATATGACAGTGATGCTTTGAACGCGATTGGTGACGACCTTACGCTCCGAAGCCTGGGTCCCGCGACCGAAAAGTACAGAACGCTCGGCACAATGGCTAATGTGTCGGTTTTCAATAGTCTCGGCACGCTTCCAACCAGAAACTTTCAACGATCGACTTTCGACGGTGCTGAGAGCGTGAGTGCGGAGCAATTCCACGAGTCGAACTTTGTGAAGAACGCGCACTGTGCCAACTGCACCATCGGTTGCGAAAAGATCCTTGTCACAAGCGACAAGGGCAAGAAGGCGCAAGGTCGTATGGAATACGAAAGTGCCTTTGCGCTCGGCCCGCTGGTGGGCGTGGCTGATGGAAACACCGTGATACGCGCATCCACGCTATGCGACGAGCTTGGCATGGATACCATTAGTGTAGGTGCCACCATCGCATGGGCGATGGAGTGCTTTGAACGAGGCATAATGAACCTTGAAGATACTGACGGCATTGACCTTAGATTCGGCAGCGATGAAGAACTGCTTCAGTGCATTAGGCTCATAGCGGAACGTAAAGGAATTGGCAATCTGCTCGCCGAAGGCAGTCTGCGCGCTTCGCAGACCGTGGGGCGAAACAGTGACGCATGGGCGATGCAGGTCAAGGGTCTGGAAATGCCGGGTTACGAACCCAGAAGTTTGAAGACGATGGCGCTTGGCCTTGCCGTCAGCACACGTGGCGCATGCCACAACAGATCTTCAGCCTACGAGGCGGACTTCTCCAAGCGCGTAAACAGGCTTGAAGTGGATGATGAACGTGGTCGTATCACGGCTGAGGGTGAAGACTTCTCAGCCGTGCTGGACTCGCTAATTTGGTGCAAATTCCTGCGCAAGGCTTTCACCGACCTCTATGAAGAATCGGCGGAGATATATCGCCATATCACCGCATGGGACATGACTTCAGACGAACTTCGGGTAGCGGGCGAACGCATCAATAACCTGAAGAAGGCGTTCAACATTCGCGAGGGATGGACGCGCGATGACGACTCACTTCCTGGGCGAATTTTCGACGAGGTACTGCCAACAGGAGTCGTCAAAGGCGTAGGTCTGAGCCGGTTGGAGTTGGATGCGATGGTCCGGAGCTATTACCGCGCACGTGGATGGGCAGAAGATGGGACAATTTCAAGCGCGAAGTTCCGGGAACTAGATCTGGAAGAAGTCGTTGAAACCCCGGTCCTTTCCAAGTAAGCGTCGGATTAACAGGCACATGTGAGGGAAGATTGAATAGGGAAAGAAACGAACTGCGCTCCACTCTTCGGCAGAAATTCCCGCGCAGTCGTGGGCAACTTCTGCCAGCATTGCACTTTCTCCATCACGAGTTTGGATATCTTCCTGACTGGGCGATGGAAGTCGTTGGTTGGCACCTCGGCATACCTTCGAGCGAAGTTTATGGAGCGGCGACAAGCTACACCGAGATGCGCATTGACCGGCCTGCCGAACATGTGATACGGGTATGCACCGGTTTGAGCTGCTGGCTTAATGGAGGCAACCGCCTTATGGCAGGAGCGCATGCCGCCCTCTCAGCCGGCAAATCGAGCGGCGAGGTTACCTTGGAAGAAACCCCTTGCGCGTATATGTGTGGAGTGGCACCAGTGGTGGAGGTCGATGGCGAGTGGCGGGGCAGGATTGATGAAGGGACTATCAGCGCGAATATTGGGGAGGTGTCGTCTTGACTGACACCATTTCGGACGCCCTGAATTCGATTCGCGAGTCTGCTGTCGAAATACAGAAGGCGCGGATAGACAAGACGCGTGTTGTGGTACAGGTTGGGCATTGTTCACAAGCGGTCGGTGCTGTCAACCTCGTGGAAGCAGTCGCTCATGCGCTGCCTGAAAATGCATATCTGACAACGGCTGGCTGCGACGGTGCGTGTTTTGCCGCCCCTAAAATGTCAGTCACTGCGCCTGACGGCAGAACTGACGTATACTGGAATATATCCGCTGAGACGGTGAAAAAGGGCTTTGTATTCCAGGGATCCGCCGACTCGCCTGAAGCCTCTCGGGCCAACGGCTCTGATTTCATAGAGCAGCAGCACCGCCTGACACTTGCTGGTTGTGGGATGCTGGACGCGCTTGGAATCGAAGAGTACATAGTAAATGGAGGATACGGCGGCTTGGCATGCGCGCTTTCAATGACACCCGACGAAGTGATCGAAGAGGTGTTGGCATCGGGACTGCGCGGACGCGGCGGCGCTTATTTCCCGGCGGCACTCAAGTGGCGGGGAGCGCGGGCCGTGAAGAATGCTCCACGTTATCTGGTAGTAAATTGCGAAGAGGGCGAACCGGGCATATTCAAGGACCGTCACCTGATGGAAGGCGTGCCGCATCGCCTGATCGAGGGGGCAATCATCGCCTCCTATGCGGCAGATGTACACGAGGCATACATTTACATCAATGCGGAAGCGAACTTGTCAGCGGAGCGCATGCAGCTTGCTGTTGAGCAGGCGTATGAAGCCGGGCTCCTTGGGTCTGACATTCTTTCATCAGGATTTTCGCTGGAGGTTCAGATCATGCGTGGCGCCGGCGGCTACGTGTGCGGTGACGAAACGACACTCCTGAACACGATGGAAGGTCAGCGACGTGAGCCGCGCCAACGCCCGCCATTTCCCACAGAAGCGGGCCTGTGGGGCAAGCCAACCGTCATCAATAATGCGGAGACGCTTTCCAGCGTGCCGTTTATTCTCGCCAATGGATCCGACGCCTTTTCCAAGATCGGCACTGAAGAGGACAAGGGCACTAAGATAATCAGCCTCAGTGGTTCGGTGAAAAATGCGGGGCTGGTCGAGGTGCCATTTGGAACGACCCTCAGAGAATTGATATTCGAGGTTGGCGGCGGAGTGCCAGAGGGTAGAGAATTGACCGCTATTGCTGTGGGGGGCCCTTCAAGCGGCATATTCCCGGTGTCTATGTTGGATGTGGCCATCAAGCCGGGATTCATCCATGAATCGGGTGTGATGCTTGGTGCAGGCGGTGTTATCGCGCTCGATGACAGTGTCAGCGTGGTAGACATGATGCGCAAACTTGCCGCGTACAATGCTGATGAGTCGTGCGGGAAGTGTACACCATGTCGCGAAGGCACCCCGCGAATGGTGGAATTGGTGGACAGCCTGATCGCGGGAGAGGCCAAGACATCCGACTTAAGCGAACTGAGTCACCTTGCTGAACTGGTGAACGCTGCTTCATTGTGCGGACTGGGGCAGGCTGCTGGCAATCCTGTGCTGAGCGTGCTGCATTTCTTTGGCGATGAGTTGGCGATGATGGCTGATGCTACATAGCGACCCGTATGCCAAACAAGATACCGTGACGATTCTGAACTACGACAATTTGGAAGGCGCGAAATGAGCATCTCTCTTAGCATCAACGGTTATCTGGTCGATGTCAGCGATGGCGCGACTGTGCTGGACGCCATCAATCAGTCTGGCACTTACATTTCGCAGCTCTGCAAAGATCCCGACATGAAACCCATCGGCGCCTGCCGCACCTGCCTCGTGCAGATCGAAGGCACCCGTGGCTATCCGGCTTCATGCGCCGTGCCCGCCACCGAAGGTATGAGCGTATGGACGGATACTCCCGAGGTTCAAGCGATGCGTAAGGGAGTGCTCGAGCTTACGCTCGCAATGTTCCCTTCAAACGGCGCCAGTGGCAATGGGAACTACAAGGAACTTTCCATCGCTGCTGACAGGCACGGGATCAAGGAGTCTCGCTGGCAGGGGAGGGAGCGCGAAGTTGTTGACAGCAGCAACCCGGTTTTCAACATAGCGATGGAGAGCTGTATCCTGTGTCAGCGCTGCGTACAGGCTTGTCAGGACGGCCACCAGTTCATTGGCGCTATCGATCTGCTCGGTACCGGAACTCAGGGCAGGATCGGCACATTCGCCGAGCGACCGCTAGTAGAATCCGTATGTACGACCTGTGGCCAGTGCCTTTCGGTCTGCCCGACAGGAGCTATTGAAGTAAAGGAACCGCCGCTTCAAGTCTCCAAAGAAGTTACTACGACCTGCCCTTACTGTGGCGTCGGTTGCGGTATCAAGGCGCAGGTGGATGACACTGACCGCATAGTAGCGATGCTCGACGACCCTGATAACGAGTCAAGTGTCGGAATGCTCTGCGTCAAGGGACGCTTCGGCTACTCCTTCGTAAACCACGAGGACAGGCTTACTTCGCCTCTTATCCGTAAGAACGGCATCCTGACGGAATCAAGTTGGGAAGAGACATTGGAATACGTCGCGACAAATCTCGCAAAATACCGCGGCGATGAATTCGCCACGCTCTGCTCGGCGAAGGCGACGAATGAAGATGGCTATGTGCAGCAGAAGTTTGCACGCCTTGTAATGCAAAGCAACCACATCGACCACTGTACACGCCTGTGTCACTCGCCGTCCGTTGAGGCAATGCTGACTTCCCTCGGAAGTGGTGCGACCAGCAATTCCTATCAGGACTATGAAGAAGCCGGCTGCTTGGTCATCATCGGCTCTGACGCCAACTCCAATCATCCGGTCGCCGCCTCTCGTATGAGGCGTGCGGTAATCGAGCACGGGGCGAAACTGATCGTGATCAACCCGCGTCGCATCGAGATGTGTGACTTCGCCGAATTGTGGCTGAGGCCCCGCCCCGGAACGGATGTCGCTCTGCTAAACGCTATGGCGAAGGTCATCCTCGATGAAGACCTTGTGGACTGGGATTTCGTGAGCGGAAGAACGGAGGAATTCGAGGAATGGCGCGAGGTAGTGGACAAATACACTCTCGAATATGCTGAGGGAATTACAGGGGTCTCCGCAGAGGAAATTGCGAAGGCAGCTAGAATCTATGCCAAGCCTCCATTCAGCGGGTCTTGCCTCATCTGGGGAATGGGAATAACGCAGCACACGATGGGCACTGCTAACGCGCATAGTTTGCTTAACCTATCGTTCGTAGCGGGTCAACTAGGTAAGCCCGGCTCAGGTATTTCGCCCCTCAGAGGGCAGAACAATGTGCAGGGTTGCGGCGATGCGGGATGTCTGCCGAATGCTTTCCCCGGCTACCAGATCATTTCCGAAGATACGGTATCCAAGTTCCAGCAGGCGTGGGGAAATCATTCGCTGCCGGACAAGGAGGGCCTCGTAATCACGGAGATGATGGTGGACATGGAGCTTGGGCGCATTAAAGCGATGTATGTTACCGGCGAGAATCCGCTCCTGAGTGAGCCGAATCTCAGTCACGCCGAAGAGACTTTCCAGAAGCTGGAGTTTCTCGTGGTACAGGACATCTTCCTGCACGAGACTGCTCAGATTGCCGATGTCGTGCTGCCTGCAACATCATTCGCAGAGAAGGATGGCACATTCACGAACAGTGAGCGGCGCGTGCAGCGCGTCCGCAAAGCAGTGGAGCCAATCGGCGAGAGCCGTCCTGACTGGGACATAATATGCGAACTGGGGCAGCGAATGAGTGCGAACCTGGGACTTGGCGTAGAAGAGCAGTTCGCTTTCAGCCATCCCTCGGAGATATGGCAGGAAATGGCTGACAATACGCCAATAATTGCCGGCATTTCATACGACCGACTAGAGAATGAAGGCGGCATCCAATGGCCGTGCCCGACGCCTGAACATCCCGGAACCAGATTTCTATATGAAACCGACTTCCCACGTGGCTCCAGGGCGAAATTCGTCGGATTCAATCAGGGTCCGCAGGCGGAGGAGATGCCGAGCAAGCGATTCCCATTGATCCTGAACACCGGTCGAGTCCTGTACCACTGGCACGGCGGTACGATAACCCGTCGGGCATCCAACCTTCTGGCGCGCGCTCCGGAGATTCAGATAAACATGAGCGTTGAAGATGGAGAGAAGTACGGTGTGGCAGACGGCGAGTGGATTAGTCTGAAATCAAGGCGTGGCGTGATGGAGGGTAGGGTGCTCTACACAGAGAAGATGCGAGCAGGTGAAGTATTCGTGCCCTTCGTCAAGTTGCAGGAGCACGCTGCTAATTTCCTGACCAGCGATGCGCTAGATCCGTTCTCAGGCATACCTGAATATAAGGTCTGCGCAGTGCGAATCGAGAAGGTGGCAGAGCCGGTTCATTCTGCTGACTGAGGCACGTAAATCCAACCTTCGAGTTTAGCCGCGGCGAGTTCATCATCGCTGGGATGTTGGAAGCCGGAATGATTCTGCGACCAGGATGCTGCTGCGACCGCTGCGACTACGGCGTCAAGACAGTCGTCATTTGCGATGCATTCCTCTCGAAAGTTCGACAGATTAGGTAGTTCAACGCCGGACCTGTCCTGTAAAGCATCCAGTACCGTGTTGCGACGCTCGTCTCGCAATATTGGAGACTTGGGCTTCTTGTAACCCTTGTAGATTGTGCCCATGGACTTGAGAAATGCCCCAGGCATCGTCTCCAAGAGCGTAACCGAGCCATCCATATCGTTGCGACTTGGTTTAAAAGGAGGCACCGCCCATCTATTGGATTGATTTTCGTGCAGTTCGTTTAGCATCCTGATCCCGTAATAGGTCATTGGGAGCATGTTCGGATTCACCTTATGCAATGGAGAGTAACTTTCTGGAAAATGAGTTGCGTCTCCCGCGCGCTTGGGTTCACCGAACCTTCCGACGAACGCGTCTCGTGCGGCAAGGAAGTCTTCGAGGTTAAGATCTGCGACGACACGCCAAAAATCAGGCATTGATTCCAGTGTTCCAACACTTATGAACTCCGCGAATGCGCGCGGTACGCCAAACGGGAAATCAATCGCCGCAACTGTGGGCGGCTGTGCAGTCAACAGAACTTGCAGGACTGCGCTTCGGGGTGTCATTTCGACACGCTGCAGTTGGAGCGCCCCGTCTCCAGTCATGATTCCCTGGGCAACCCAGGTGCTGCGGTCATGTTTGGCTCCGCTGAAATCGATACCAATAATGGCTGTCATCATTGCTCCTGGAAGAATCTGGGTCGTTTAGTTGAGCCGACGCATTGTAGCACCTCCATTCACTAGTCGCACCGCACCGCGTTCCATTTCTGGTATCATTCCCCTGACATTTCAACATTGGAAGGGACGCCCCATGACGACGCCACTTACGCAGATGCCAAAGCCGGAGGCTGCGCAATTTTCCGGGCAACGTAAGCTCTTTCTCGTGCCCATCTTCCTGTTCCCGCCTGACTCACCCGATGACGCGACTCAACTGTTGGAACGGTATTGGACCGAGGTGCGTGACCAGATTCAGAACCTTGAACGATCGCTCGGCGCCGTCAGATATGTTTTTCACGAGACGATCTACGCTGGGGGCGAAGACGGCTTGAAAATGGTGGAAGTGATGAATCCGTTTGGCTGCTCTTTCGTTCAGGCGCTGTGTGGCGCAGGCGCAATGCTAGAAGCTACGGAGGATCAGGCAGTGGTGGAAGAGCATAGCGACTGGCAGCGGTGCCTCTCCATCGGCCTTATGAGCGAGAAAGTGATGAACCTCGCGATCACCGGTATTCAGGAGACGACGCAGCATCGATTTGACTATATCGGCCAGCGAATCTCTGAGACACTGCAGGAAAACGAAGTGGGCGTACTGTTTATCAGCGAAGGACATCGTGTACAGTTCCCCACTGATGTTCAGGTCTTCTTCGTGGCGCCACCGGCTCTGGATGCCCTAAGGCGCTGGATTGGCGACCAGATGCGCGCCGTCTCGCAGCCGTAGCATTTATGTCAAAAGAGCCCGCCGCGAATCGTTCTAGGCACAATAAGGAGTACACTCATAATGACAGCCAACGGTAGACCATTGCGAAGTCGCGAGTGGTTTGACACACCCGAACTCTATGGCTGGTTGAGGCAGGCAGCGTTTAAGGCGGAGGGCTTTGGCGAACCCGCCTACCAGAACAAGCCTATTATCGGCATCTGCAACACCTGGAGCGAGTTGACCCACTGCAACGCGCACCTTCGACAGCTCGCCGAGGCGGTCAAACGCGGTGTATGGCAAGCAGGCGGCTTCCCGATGGAATTCCCGGTTATGTCGCTGGGTGAGTACAACATGCGCCCGACGACCATGCTCTTCCGAAATCTGATGAGTATGGACGTGGAGGAGTCTATCAGGGCAAATCCACTTGACGGTGTTGTGCTGCTTGCCGGCTGCGACAAGACGACGCCTGCTGTCCTGATGGGCGCGGCGAGCGCGGATGTCCCGGCTATCCTTGTTACGGGTGGTCCTCAGCTCAAGGGGAACTGGCGCGGAGAGGAGCTTGGTTCATGCACAGACTGCCGCCGTTACCATACCGAACTGCGTGCCGGAAGCATCACCGAAGAGCAATGGGCAGAGCTACAGAACTCGATCGTGCGAAGCCCCGGTCACTGCATGGTGATGGGCACTGCCTCCACTATGGCATCGATGGGTGAGGCGCTAGGCATTGCGCTGCCAGGTAACGCCGCCATACCGGCCGTTGACTCGCGGCGAATACAGCTCGCCGAAGCTTCCGGTCGTCAGATAATGAAACTTGTCGAGCAGGACCTTCGACCATCCAAAATCATGACCCACGAGGCATTTGAGAATGCTATCCGGACGCTGCACGCTCTTGGAGGTTCGACCAATGCGATAATCCACCTCACGGCAATCGCGGGAAGATTGGGCATCGAGCTGCCATTAAAGCTCTTTGACGAGCTCTCTCGAACTACTCCGTTCATCCTGAACCTGAAGCCGTCAGGCGAATTCCTAATGGAGGACTTCTTCTACGCAGGAGGGCTACCTGCGCTGCTGAATGAACTGCGTCCGCTGTTGCATACCGAGCAGATGACCGTCACCGGCAGAACAATCGGTGACAATGTAAAGGGCACGATCAACCACAACCCTGACCTGATTCGGAGCCTGAACGAGCCACTAAACGCAGAGGGCGGTCTGGCAGTCGTGTATGGCTCACTTGCTCCCGATGGGGGCGTCATCAAGCCCACGGCTGCCTCTCCGGACCTGCTAACGCACCGTGGACGAGCGCTGGTCTTCGAGGACCACGATGACATGGAACACCGAATTGATGACCCGGACCTCGACGTGAATCCCGACGACGTGCTGGTGATGCGTAACGCGGGACCCTTGGGCGGGCCCGGCATGCCCGAGTGGGGCTTCCTGCCGCTGCCGAGGAAACTGCTGCAGCGCGGTATACGTGACATGGTGCGGCTCAGCGACGCTCGCATGAGCGGCACAGCGTTTGGAACAGTCGTCGTTCATGTTACGCCGGAGTCCGCGTCAGGCAGCCCGCTTGCAGCCGTGCAGAACGGCGACATCATTGAACTGGATGTGCCCAACCGCAGGCTCGACCTCCTTGTCGAGGAGAGGGAAGTGCAGCGGCGTCTTGCTGAGATTCCAGTCCCAAAGCCTCACTTTGGTAGAGGCTACGGCGTGATGTACTCTCAGCATGTCACGCAGGCCGATCAAGGCTGCGACTTTGACTTCCTGCGCGCCGAGAGCCTGTAATGCGTTCCTAATACTCGCACCTGAATCGCTTTACGCTCAGGAGTCAATACGGCACATTTAGCAGATATGTGGAAGCCGTTCGGCACAGGCACAGGGAATCGTGTACTGTGGAAGCACCTGGTTCCAAACAGGTATAAGGTCTCTACTGTTACCTAGCGACTACTGCGCGGA
Source organism: Dehalococcoidia bacterium (assembly GCA_963665605.1). Lineage (GTDB taxonomy): Bacteria > Chloroflexota > Dehalococcoidia > Lucifugimonadales > JADFKI01 > Bin90. The sequence continues at coordinate 280,008 of OY762409.1, forward strand.
TGTCCTCGCGTTCTTGGTCGCTCATGACCCAGTCGGCGGCAATAGCATTCTCTTCCATCTCTGCGGCTCGGCGTGTGCCCACGAGTGCTACGCTGACTGAGCGGTTTGAGACTACCCAGGCCAACGCCAGTTGAGCGACCGTCATTCCCTTTTCCGAGGCGATTGCCTTTAAGGCTTCTACTTTCTCCAGGTTTTGCAGGAAAGTATCGCCCTTGAAAATGGGCTGCCCGAAAGCCATTAGGCTGCGCCGCCAGTCGTCTTCCTCAAAAGTCGTGTCAGGTGTCATTGTTCCTGTCAAAAGTCCGTGAGCGAGCGAGCCGTATGCCATAGCGCCCATGCCATTTTGCATGCAGAAGGGAAACACGGTCTCTTCAGGTCGAAAATCGAAAAGGTGATAGCCGACCTGATTTGTGACAATTGGAAATGTGTCGCGACAGTCCAACATCTGCTGCACACTGAAGTTACTAACGCCCCCGTATCTAATCTTCCCCTGCCTTTGGAACTCAGCGAATGCCTCCATAGGCTCGGACATGGGACGAGACTCGTCAGGCCAATGAATCAGATAAAGGTCAAGGTAGTCGGTCTGAAGGCGCCGAAGGCTCTCGTCGAGCCCCTTTGTCAGTGCCTCTTTCGAGCTGTCTCTCAACTGAGGATTATCCGGATCATGCCACTGGCGTCCGCCTTTACTGACAAGTACAACCTTGTCGCGCCTGCCGTGGAGCGCCCTGCCCAGAAGTTTCTCGCCCTCGCCCCAACCATAGACGGCGGCTGTATCGAACAGGGTTACGCCCAGGTCAATCGAGGCGTCAATTGCGCGCAGAACTTCGGCATCATCGAATGAGCCATAGTGCCCCCTGCCCATTGGCCAGCCGCCAAATCCGATAACTGAGGTTTCCAGGTCAGAGTCGCCAAACTTACGATACCGCAACACTATACCCCCTGGTGAATCTGCACCTTCACGGAGCCGGTGGTCTTGTCGTAGGCGGTAGCGAAGCCCTCCTGTATGTCGTCCAGCGTGTAGATGTGCGTCACCATCGGGCTCAAGTCTACTGTGCCTGACGCCATAAGGTCGATTGCCACCTCGTAGTCGTGCCTGCCGTTGATGATACCGTAGCACGAAGAGAAGTATATCGTCTGTTCCTTGAGCATTGGCGTCAGCCAGTCAACGGTGATTGGATTTCGATAGCCGCCAATCACAACGAAGCGCCCCTGCTCCCGGGTAACTTCGATTGCCTGCGTGATCGGGTCCGGCCTCCAGCCACCAACCGTTTCTACCGTGAGGTCTGCGCCAAGCCCCTGTGTTGTATCCAAGATAGCCTCGTTCAATGCAGGATCATCGGGCGCGAATGCGTGGTCGGCACCAAGCTGTTTGGCGAGCGATGCCTGCTGCTCATGGCGTGCCGTGACAAATATCGTGCCTGCACCCAACGCTCGCGCTGCAGCGACTGCCGTCAGTCCGATATTTCCGGCTCCAAGCACAACCACCGTCTCGCCGCCAATCAGATTGCCTCGCCTCACACCGTGAACCGAAACGGCAAATGGTTCCACGAGCGCAGCCTCTTCCCAAGACATGCTGTCCGGGAGGGCGTAGCATCCCCAAGCCTTTCGCTTGATGTATTCGGCGAATCCACCACCTTCCGGAGGCGCCATGTCCATGCACTGCTTGTACTGACCCATCCGGCAGTACCAACACCGCAGGCATGCCCTCCCATGTCCGATGGTTTCGATCGCCACGCGCGTGCCCACCAAGTCGGAGTCGATGCCGTCACCCACGGCAATGATTTCCCCGGCAACCTCGTGTCCCACGGGAGACTCATCCGCCTCCTTTTGATCAGCTTTGACCTGGAGGTCGGAGCCACAGATGCCGGTAGCGCGTATTCGCACGATCGCGTCACCGGGCCCAACTTCAGGCTGCGGATACTCACCGAGGGTCATAGTGCCGTTGCCGTCGTAGAAAGCCGCTTTCATCATTGCCATTTTGCAACCTCCCCAAGTTTATTGTGGTTCATTATAGGTGGCTGCGGCCAGACTTTCTACGAATTCGCTGCAAGGAATTCGCGCGAGCCGTTTAAGATAAGGTCATTGAGAGCAATCGCTGTGTGAATATCTGATGACAAATGCCTGCCTGCGGCATGGATACGCTCACCAATGGCGTTCTGTGCTTCCTGTACCACCGGATGCTCCGGCTTTCCGGGATAGCCCATCGATTGCGCCAGGTCGTTGGTTCCCCACGCAAAGGCGTCGATTCCCTCCACTGCAAGTATGGCGTCGAGGTTATCGAATGCGGTTGCAGATTCAAGCTGCGCCATCACCAGCATCTCTTTGTTCGAAAGCTCCATGAACTCGCTGCGGTCAAGGCCTGGCTGATCGATCAAGCCGCTGTCATTGTAGAAAGTGCCTCTGCCACCGCCCCAGCTACGCTCGCCTTCAGGAGTAAACCGGCAGGCATCAACGAGCGCCTTCGCTTCTTCCGCATTCTCCACATGCGGGCCGAGAACGCCCATCACGCCCCTGTCGAGGTAGAGGTTTATGAAGTTCGCAGACTTATCAGGTACGCGCATTATCGTGGTCAGGCCATAGCCATCGGCTACGCGCACCATCGCGTCTACTGACTCCTGCGTGAACAGGCCATGCTCTGCGTCAAGGTTGACGAAATCGAACCCGCCCAGCATGCCGACTAGCTCGATTGCCTCCGCGCTGGGGAATACAAGGCTTAGTCCCAGGCCTTTCTTACCTTCTCGGTTTCTTGCGAGGATGTTGTTCTCTCTTATTCGTACCACTCTACTGCCTCCTTCGGCACTTTTCGGCTTCTAATTGCCTGTTAGAATCCCACTACTTCAGATTAAATGCCTTCACACCTGCATTCTCGCAGGAGGAAGAGTCTGTCGTATCCACTGCGCGAGGTCCGTGAGCGTCTGCTGACTGATTTCGTGCGCCATCTGATATTCATGATACTCGGGTGCGTAACCTTCCGCTTCCAGAAAGTCACGCGCGTCACGCGCTGATTGTACGGTAACCACCATATCGCCTGTTCCGTGCCCTACGAAAATCGGCTGTGAACGATCTGCGGGCAGAGTGTCTCTCATCGCATCAGCGGCCGGCACGACTGCGCTCAATACGACAAGCCCCTTAAACAACCCGGGATTCGGCAATCCGTAGCTGTAAGTCATCATGCCTCCCTGCGAGAACCCCCCGAGTATGACTTGTCCCGGTTCAGTCCCGTATTGCTCTGTTACCTCATCTACTAGGACTGAGAGCATATCCACAGCATTCGTCAGGTCGTCGTCACTGCGCAGTTCGCGTGGCGGAGTCCAGCCAAATCCTGTCATGCCGGGGCCAATCTGAAACGGAATGGGTGCATTCGGGAAGATATACACGTAGCTCTCGGCGTCGATGGCCGGTGCAAGGCTCGCCAGATCTCCCATGTGGGCTCCGAATCCGTGCAGCAGGATAATCATCGGATATGTTCTACTGGGGTCGTATCCGTCCGGCTCTACGGCGATGTAGTGGAGAGTCTTGCCCTCAAGCTGTTTCGCCTGCAACTTAGCCCTCCTCGCCATCATACTGCGGGCGCACCATCTCGTAAATTTCATGAGTGCTGCAGTACATGTTGCCGGCGAGCCTACCCACGGGCTTCAGCCGTTGGTGGTTGATACGGTGTCCGTTGATGATGTCGTCTCGGACGTGCATCAGCAGAATCTCGCCAATGACGATGGCATGATTGGTGCCGTCCCCAATCTCCACGACTTGGCTCAGTTTGCACTCCATGTTGACGGGCGATTCGGCGACACGAGGCGCGCGCACCTTTTCAGACGGCTTAGCAGTGAGGCCGGCTATCTCGAATTCGTCCACATCAGCGGGGAACTCAGCGGCGGTCTTGTTCATCGCCTCCGAAATGTCATCCACGACCACATTCACCACAAATTCCCCGGTCGCCTCGATGTTCGAGAGTGTATCCTTCTCTTTCCAGCCTGCGCTGCGAGATATACCCATTACAATCGTCGCCGGGTCGTATGCCATCGCGTTAAAGAAGGAGAAAGGCGCGAGATTTACGATCCCTTCCGAGGAAACTGATGAAACAAATGCGATGGGCCGTGGCACGATTACTCCCGTCAGTACGCGGTTAAAACCTTGGAAGTTGCTTGGGTCTATAATCAAGTGCATTCTCCCTTGTGACAAGTCGGTCAAAGGGTAATACCGTGTGACTGCAATAGCAAGTGCGTTGACTTGAACTCAGTTGCAACCATAAACTTAGAGCCGTTGTTATCACACAATGCGAATTGGGCGTCGGATTGAGTCGTATTGACAGTGCGTATGCCCTCTCAGAGGTAAATGAATGAGCAGACTTACAGATCTATTGGACAAGACGCAGACAGCCTCTCCGGGCATTGGATTCGCGGCATCGAGGCAATCCGCCGGCATTCCAGCAATCGCGTTGATCGGTCGAGTTACAGCCGCCGAGCTAGCGGAGAATTCCGGTCTTGCGGATTCACCGACCGATGCCCTACTGGTAACCCTGGACCCGTCCGACTCCAGCGCCGTCAGCCGTGCCGGTGAAGCCCTGAAGGACAAGCTTTGGGGGGCGCGAGTGGGCATAGCGAGCGCAGAAGTTGCGAGCTCGTTGAAGGAAGCGGGATGCGACTTCATCGTTTTCGACCCGGAGGATACTTCCGCCGCTCTTCTTAACGATGACGATCTCGGCAGCGTCATCGCGGTTGACTTCGAGGATCCAGAGTTCGCCGAAGACGAGGCGAAAGCAATTCGTACACTGGACATCGACGGCGCTCTTCTGACGCCTCAGGACGGGCTGTTGCCGCTGACGGTGAAGAAACTGCTTGGAGTACAGGCAATGCGCGCTACTGTCCGAAAGCGCACCATTCTTACTGCTCCGGCTGAACTTGGCAAGTCGGAACTTGAAACACTGCGCAACGTCGGAGTCACAGGAATCGCAGTGAATCTCGCAGACGCCGGCAGCGAGATTCAGCGAATCAAGGATGACATCGCAAATTTGCCACGCCGCAGGTCCCAGAGCGGCAGAGGGACCTCATCGCCCAGCGTTGGCTTCGGAAGCGGACCATCATCCGCCGATGAAGACTACGATGACGAGTAGGGGATGCTAGTACTGAACGCGTGGGCTACCTGCCTGCCGCAAGTCGGTTAATCAGGTAATCAGGAAGAGAATTCAACCGCATCTTCTCCTGTGTGGCAGCAAAGTCGTAGGCTACCCGATGATGCTGAATCATCTGTGCCTCGTTGTCATAGAGGACATAACTCGCCCTTGGATCGCCGTCACGCGGCTGACCTACAGAGCCCGGGTTGACGATGAGCGCGCCTTCGTCTAGCTGAATTGACCTGCCCTCTGGGAACGCCATGAATGATGCGCCGTCAGCGCGAGGAATGCACAGAAATGGCATGTGGGAGTGTCCCACGAGGCACCAGTATGTCTCAATATGCGTGAAGCAGGCAATTGCGGCTTCTTCCGTGATCAGATACTCCCATATTGGATCACGCGGGCTGCCGTGGGCAAGCGTGAACTCATCGATTTCCAGTGTAAGCGGTAGTTCTCCAAGGAAATCTGCCTGGTCCACTGTCAACTGCGCGGCAGTCCAGCGGTTAGCAGCGGCAGCGTACGGATTGAAGCGATCCAGCGACAGGTTGCCGGTCGCGGCAAGGTCGTGGTTGCCCGCGACTGCGCTGTGTGGATAGGAGCGCAGCAACTCAATGCAACCTGATGGCTCCGGTCCATAACCCACAAGGTCTCCAAGCGACCATATCTCATCAAAGCCGCCAAGCTGTTTTGCGTTCTCGATTACTGCCTGGAACGCATCCTTGTTGCTGTGGATATCCGAGACTATTAGCGCCTTCATCCTGTCCTAGGCAACCTCCTGAACGCAAATTTACTTACCTGCACGAACCGCGTTCTGTTATCCTGTCTTGGGCGAATTGCGCGGCCGATAGCCCGCACTAGTGCGACTTGAAATTACATGATACACCGCTGATTGCCCTTAGGCGGGCTTGACTGAAATCCAGTGAACTCAGAAAACCAACAGACCGTCACCCTCACGACCTCCAGCCCAGAACAGACCCAGGACATCGGCAGGTTGCTTGGCGAACATGCCGATGCAGGCGATGTTTTCCTTCTGACCGGCGATCTTGGTGCGGGAAAGACATGCCTCACACAAGGAATCCTTTGGGGCCTTGGAGGAGTCGAGTATGCCCGTAGCCCGACTTTCGTCCTTATATGCGAGTATCCAGCACGGCTGACGCTCTACCACATGGATCTGTACCGCCTGGACAGCTTAGACGAAGTTGTCGACCTTGGACTTGATGACTACTTCCTAGGAGAGGGTGTGTGCGTGGTGGAGTGGGCTGACAAGGGAACCGAAGCATTTGTGGGCGATCACCTCAACGTCCAAATTGAACACCACGGAGACCAAAGCCGTGTTCTCAAGGTCAGAGCCGATTCACCTCGATACTCGGGCATTATCGATGCACTGACCAAGCAATTAGGTAGGCTCGCAGACGCGAATGAATTCGAATCAACCCAAGGCGAGGCGGATTGATGGAACTCGCGATTGACACGTCCACACGCTTCGCCTCAATTGGCATTTCTAGTGATGGAGAACTAGTAGCTGAGTTAACTTGGCGCTCGGACAGAAATCACTCAGTCGAATTGACCCCCAGCATTATCAACCTGCTGAGACGATTGGAAATTTCTGTCAGTGACCTTGAAGCTATCTACATCGCATCAGGTCCAGGGGGGTTCAGTGCGCTGCGGGTCGGGATGAGTACGGCAAAGTCAATGGCGATGTCCCTTGAGATTCCCCTGGTATCGGTTGGAACTCTCGACATTGAAGCACAGCCATATCTCGGACTTGACAGTACCGTCTGCGCGCTCATCGGCGCGGGACGGACGCGAGTCTATCTCGGTGAATTCAAGGATTCATCAGAGCCTGCGTACAAGGTGGTCGCGCACGAAGAACTTCTTGCTTCAGTATCCACCGACGCGATCTTTTGTGGGGAAGGCATGTCGCAGGTAGCCGAACTGCTTGGTAGTGGGCTCGGTGCCTCTGCAAGGATCACAGTTACGCACGGACCGACCCGGCGAGCAGGCGTTCTGGCGTCGCTAGGTTACGAGCAGTTGCAGCAAGGGAAGACCGCCGACGCGATGTCGCTTGAACCCCTTTACCTGCGGAGTTCGCAAGTTAACATGGCTAATCGCACTTGGCGAAACAGATGAAACAGGAGCGTTCAGTAAAGATGCAGAGAACCTTGGTACTAATAAAGCCAGACGCCGTGCAACGCGGTCTCAGTGGAGACATTATCGCGCGGCTCGAAAGGCGCGGCTTGAAACTTGTCGGCTTGAAGATGATTCATGTCACGCTGGAACTCGCGCACCGACACTATGGCGCGCATGTGGACAAGCCGTTCTTCGAGGGGTTGGTCAATTTCATCACCTCGTCCCCCCTGATAGCCATTGCCGTTGAAGGGGAGAACGCGGTGGACGTGGTGCGGTCCACGATGGGTGCGACCAATCCCGTCGAGGCATCGCCGGGCACGATCCGCGGCGACTTCGGGCTAACGATCGGCATGAATCTCATACATGGATCCGATTCGCCTGAATCGGCGGAGACAGAGCTTGCTCTGTTCTTCGGCAGAGGCGAGATCATCGACTACGAGCGAGGCGTGGACGACTGGATTATAGAATCCTAACCAGCTCAGCGGCTTCTGCCCATGCAGATTCCAGATCATAGAACTGCCGCTCCTCGGTACCAAAAACGTGGATAACGACATCGCCAAAGTCGAGCAGCATCCATCCGGATTCAGGCGTACCCTCTCGATGGTGCCGCACGCTTCCCTTCTCCTCGAGCGCGTGCTCCAGGTCTTCAACTATCGCACGCATCTGTCGTGTTGACTCGACGCTGAGTATCACGAAATAGTCGGCGAAGTCGCTTATTTCGCCAATGTCCAGCATTACAATGTCTGAGGCCAGTTTGTCCGAAGCGACATCCACGGCGTAGCGGGCGTAATCAAGCGGTGCCATTTTTGTATGTTGTGTCATAATCTGTATTATAGAATTGAGTCATTTCAAGGTCAACGAGAACAAAGGTAGTCCAACAGGAAATCCCAATGTACGCCTTGAATTGGTTGCCGAAAATGCAATCCTTGACTCCAGATCTCAGCCTCAGCATTTGAATTCGTTGAACCCCCCAACCCCGTATGTTACGCTCTTCTCATGAGCAATAAGCGTGTCGTAGTCGCCATGAGTGGGGGAGTGGACTCCTCCGTAGCAGCCCTGCTTCTGAAGCGGCAGGGATATGATGTCGTTGGCGTTACGATGCGCCTCTGGTCCGTGGAGGACGAATCCGCCGCCCCGCTGAATAAACGGTGCTGCTCGGTGGAGGATGTACAGGACGCCCGCCGCGTGTGCGATGCAATTGGCGCGCGTCATTACTACATAAACTTCGAGCGCGAATTCCAGCAGCATGTCATCGACTACTTTGTGCGCGAATATGACCGTGGACGGACGCCACATCCCTGCCTCGCTTGCAACGACAAGATCAAGTTCGACTTCTTGCTGCGTCGCGCCCTTTTCATGGACGCCGATTACATCGCCACCGGTCACTACGCACGCGTGTGCAGGGAAGGCGAGCGCACAAGGCTGCTAAAGGGCATCGACGCGAGCAAGGATCAGTCGTATGTTCTCTTCACCCTCCGCCAGTCCGAGCTTAATAGATTGCTGTTGCCGGTTGGCGAATTTCCGAAGAGCGACATCCGCCGAATAGCTGCCGATGCCGGTCTGCCCGTAGCGGACAAGCCCGACAGTCAGGAAATTTGCTTCATCCCGGACGGAGACTACCGTAAGTTCGTGGGCGAGCGGGTAACACCCAAGTCAGGCGAGTTGGTTGACACCGGTGGCAATGTACTCGGGACACATCCCGGTATCCAGTACTTTACCATCGGGCAGCGTAGGGGCTTGGGTTTACAGGGCAACACGGGTGAGCCAATGTATGTTACATCCATCGACGCAGGCTCCAACCGCGTAGTGCTCGGCTGCAACGACGATCTGATGCGTACTCATCTCTGGGCATCTCGAATCAACTACTTGGCGGGCGAACCACCGGACGAGCCGACTGAGATCACGGCAAAGATTCGATACAAGGCGAGCGAGGCGCTCGCAACCCTGACACCACGCGGCGATTGGGCAGAATTGCGCTTTCTAGAGCCGCAGAGGGCCGTTACTCCCGGTCAGGCAGTTACATTCTACCGGGGAGAGGAAATAATCGGTGGCGGCATTATTGAAATCGAAGAGCCGGCCCCGCTCGAAGTGCTCACTGGAAGGCGATAGATGGACTTCAGAGACATTCTTAAATCCCAGATGACCGAATATTCGGAAGCGTTAGGAAACGCGTTAGAAGGCCTCACACTACAGGAGAGGCGCTATCAGCCGTCGCCAGAAGCCAATCACATCGACTTCATTGTCTGGCACATGGCTCGCGTGGAGGATACGCTGCTAAACCGCGCCATCCTGCGACGCCAGGAAATCTGGGAGCGCGACAGCTGGGGTGAGAGGCTTGGCATCGCCGAAAGCGAGAACGGCTATCGTTTCAGTGCGGAACAGGCAACGAGTCTTCCAGAATTCTCAATCGAGGTTTTGATGGAATATTACCGCGCTGTTCGTGTTGAGCTGTTCGAGTTCATAGATTCGCTCTCGGAAGTGGATCTCACAAGCCTTCCGAATCCGAGACGGCCTGAATACCCAATGGGCGACACTCTCAAGCACATCGTGGTCGAGGAAGCGCAGCATGCGGGGCAGGTAGCTTACATTCGCGGGCTTCAGCGCGGCTTCGAGAGCTGACCACGATGCCTGTGGACGCAGCACCGACCTACGAAGAAGAAGCCGCACTGCTTGAACAGGGATACGGCGTAGTTGCCGGAGTGGACGAAGTCGGACGCGGAAGCCTTGCCGGTCCCGTCGTTGCTGGTGCGGCGATATTGCCCGTTCATCCCAGTGGCGGATGGTTGCTTGGAGTGCGGGATAGCAAAAGTCTCACACCTCGCCAGCGCGGACTCTCGTTGCAGCGCATGCAGGATGCGCCTGTCCTGATGGCGACCGGAGTGGCAAGTCCAGGGGAAATCGACGTTCTTGGTATCATCGAGGCGACGCGGACAGCGATGGACAGAGCGATAGGCGCCTTGCCGATCCGACCGCAGTTCCTGCTACTGGATGCAATCTCGTTGCCCGATGTTGATATTCCCCAGCGTTCAATCATCAAGGGCGATGCCAAATGCCTGTCGATTGCCGCAGCGTCCATCGTCGCAAAAGTGACCCGTGACTCGATGATGCGCGATCTCGATGCGGAATACCCCGGCTACGGCTTTGCTCAGCACAAAGGTTACGGTACTCGCCAGCACATGGAGGGCCTTGAAAAAATTGGCCCTTGCGAGGTACATCGCTTCACATTTGCTCCCGTCAGGCGGCTGACCGGGACACTCCTATGAACTCCCGCAATGAGACGGGCAGGTTGGGAGAGTTGGCAGCTCACCGGCATCTGGTGTCAATTGGATATTCCGTGCTCGGCTCGAATGTACGCTGTGGCAGGAATGAAATCGACATCGTTGCCGAACATGAGGGTACACTTGTATTCGTGGAAGTTCGCACGCGGCGAGGCAAGGGCTTGGGAACACCAGAAGAGTCGATTACGTCAAAGAAGCGGCACGGAATGCTCGCTGCAGCGCACGCCTACCTCAATGTATCCGGCGAGTGGGAACGCCACTGGCGCATTGATATTGTTGCCGTCGAGATTGACCGCAATTGCGGTATTTCGAGACTGGATGTGATCCCTAATGCAGTTGAGATGTAAGATCCGACGTCCTGTCCTTCATGCTACAATTTCGACTGTCAACTGGTAACTATATGCCTTAATCTGAATCCTCTGAGGAATTATGAGCTCATCTAAAGAATCGTACCGTAAGCGCATCGAGAAGGTCCGTGGCTTGTATGTGATCGTTGATCCCGAAGCCACGAGAGGCAGAGATGTCATCGAGATTGCGGAGGCATCGCTCCTTGGGGGGGCCAGCATAATTCAGCTTCGCGACAAGACACGGGACAAGGGCGAAATTCTGGAGGTCGCCCGCCGGATTAGGGAGCTCTGTGACCGACATGATGGACTCTTCATAGTCAATGATGACGCAGACATTGCGCTACTTTCGGAGGCACATGGTCTGCATGTAGGGCAGACTGATTTGCCCGTAGGTGAGGCTCGGCGCGTACTTTCCCCCGAACAGATAATTGGACGCTCGAACAACGGCACCGCAGAAGCCCTCGAATCGGAAGGGCAGGGCGCCGACTACCTTGCCGTCGGAGCCGTGTTCTCGACCACTACGATGGACAAGAGTGGTCGGACCGCGGTCGGCGCAGAGATGATTCGCAATGTGAAACAGGCCGTCACTGCCCCAGTCGTAGCAATAGGCGGCATAAATGCGGCAAACATTGCTGAAGTTGCCCGCACAGGCGCGGATTGTATCTGCGTGGTCAGCGCTGTCACATTCGCCGATGACCCTGCGAGGGCGGCCTCCGAGCTTGTAGAACTTATCGAGGGCGCCCGTTAGCCCACCTTGGATTCTGGAGAGAAGTCATTGACCGAAGCATTGGAAGTACACACGGAACACATACGCCGGCTCCGAGGCGCCGCCGACTCCACGCGTCAGTCGCTCGCGGACACGGACAGGGCGCGAGAGAGGGCACTGCGCCTGTCCCGCGAAATGATCCGTCACTCGGCCGACTCTATACGTGCAATCCATCGTGGGGAGTTCGACGGGGCGTCCGAGCTCATAGAGAGTGCGTCCTCCCTTGTGCAAGAGTCGAGGATACTGCTAAGCGAGCATCCAGAAGTCTATTTTACCGGCTATGTGCAGGACGCCCTGAAAGAATACGTGGAGGCGAATGCGGTGCTCGCCCTAATCGAGAATAGGCCATTGCCGACGCCCGAGGAATTGCAGGTCGGAGCGGCAGCCTATCTCGGCGGCCTCTCGGACACTGTGGGAGAGCTAAGGCGCTTCATCCTCGACAGGCTGCGTCGAGATGACTTCAGTCGCTGTGAGCAGACTCTGGAATTGATGGACGAGATTTATACAATACTTGTGACGATGGACTTCCCTGACGCGGTTACACGAGGTCTGCGCCGCAGCACGGACATGGTGCGGGGCATCCTTGAGCGCACCAGGGGCGACCTCACCGTTGCCCTGCGCCAGCAGCGCCTTGAAGCCCTACTTTCAGAGCACGGTGACGTAAGCTAAAAGCACACCAAACTTGACCTTGACATTTGCGCTGTGATACTTTTTTTACATCTTTGAAACATAGAACGATTCAATGAAAGGTGTGGTCTTCCCAGAATGGGGAGACCATTTTTGTGGAGGTAACTGTGGAGATAATACTTCTCGCCGTGGTGGCCGGTATCGTCGCCCTTGTTTTCGCGCTGATCCTAGCGATGAATGTTACGCGTCAAGACCCTGGCAGCGAGGAAATCCAGTTCATCGGGCGCGCCATACAAGAGGGCGCAAATGCGTTCCTGCGCCGCGAATATACGCTTCTGGCAGTATTCGTCGTGGTAATAGCCGTAATCCTAGCGGTCTTCATAGACTTCGATGTGACAGGTAGAGTTGGAGGGGGCGGAGGCTTTCCCGGCACGGCGCTCTCCTACCTCGTGGGCGCGATCGGCTCAGGCCTAGCGGGCTACATAGGCATGAGCATCGCAGTCCGCGCCAACACGCGAACAGCCGTCAAGGCAATGCAGGGCTTGAATCCGGCGCTTCGAGTGGCGTTCAACAGCGGCACCGTGATGGGCATATCGGTCGTTGGAATCGGCCTGTTGGGCGTATCCATTCTGTATTTCATCTTTAGGGACATAACCGTGGTGGCAGGCTTCGGATTCGGCGCCTCATCTATTGCGTTGTTCGCCAGAGTAGGTGGAGGCATCTACACAAAGGCCGCAGATGTTGGCGCAGACCTGGTGGGCAAGGTAGAGCAGGGCATACCAGAGGACGATCCTCGCAATCCCGCCACCGTCGCAGACAACGTCGGTGATAATGTTGGGGACGTAGCTGGCATGGGAGCGGACCTGTTCGAGAGCTATGTGGGCTCGATCATCGCCACGATTGCGCTCGGAGTAGCAGCACTTGGGCTCGCGAGTTCAGTAGAGGGCTGGAACGACCCCAAGTTGCTCCTACCGATTCTGGTAGCCACAATAGGTATCGGATCCGCAATTCTGGGGACATTCCTGGTGCGAACCGGCGAAGACGCTGACATGGGCAAACTGCTATGGTCGCTGCGTATCGGCATTTTGGCAGCAGGGGCACTCGTACTGATTGGCACTGGCATTGCCATCTACATGCTGGGACTGGACTTCAATCTGTTCTGGGTAGTCCTTATTGGTCTGGTTGCAGGCCAGATCATTGGTACATCTTCTGAATATTACACTTCCTTTGAGTTCAACCCGACAAAGCGACTCGCCGAACAGGCGGAAACAGGCCCGGCGACGATTATGATCGGTGGTTTGGGGCTTGGAATGCTGAGCACGGTCATCCCCGGCATAGTAATTGTCGCCGCGATGGGCCTGACCTATTGGTTCGCAGGCACTTATGGAGTAGCGCTCGCAGCCGTTGGAATGCTCTCCACGCTCGGAATCACGCTTGCTACCGACGCTTACGGACCCGTTGCCGACAACGCAGGTGGCATCGCCGAGCAGGCGCACCTTGACCCGGCCGTGCGTGAGCGCACAGACGCGCTGGATTCTCTGGGCAACACCACTGCCGCAACGGGCAAGGGCTTTGCTATTGGCTCTGCAGTCCTGACCGCACTGGGTCTGATGGCGGCGTACGCGGTTGCCGTTGGAATCGACAAGGCGGATTTCAGCTTGCTGGAAGTAAAAGTGGTGATGGGGCTCATAATTGGCGCAATGATGCCTTTCCTCTTTGCCGCGCTTACGATGCAGGCTGTCGGCAGGGCGGCAGGCGCCATGGTCGAGGAGGTGCGCCGCCAATTCCGTGAAATTACGGGTCTGCTTGAAGGCACCGCCGAGGCGGACTATGCGCAGGCGGTCGCTATCAGCACAAACGGCGCAATGCGTGAGATGGTCGTGCCCGGACTCCTCGCGATAATTGTACCGGTAGCCGTTGGTGCAATTCTCGGTGCCGCAGCGCTGGGTGGTCTGCTCATCGGCGCAATAGCCACTGGCTTCCTGCTAGCCATCATGATGGCGAACGCAGGCGGCGCTTGGGACAATGCCAAGAAGTATATTGAGGCGGGCAATGTCGGCGGTAAGGGCTCAGTTCAGCACGACGCGGCTGTCGTGGGAGACACCGTAGGCGATCCATTTAAGGACACGTCCGGCCCAGCCCTGAACATCCTTATCAAGCTGATGTCAATAGTCGCGCTGGTGTTTGCGCCACTCTTCCTGTAAATCTAGCGAAACACGCATATTGATCCGACGGTGGTATTTGGCACTGCCGTCGGATTATTTCGTATTTGATCCATCGTTGTAATTCTAATTGCTCGTCCATGTCTGTGCTACAATTTATTTGCGAGGGGTATAGTCGCGGACTCAATTGCCCCTCATTGCCGAGGTGGCGAAATGGCAGACGCGGCGGACTTAAAATCCGCTTCTCGCAAGAGAGTGGGGGTTCGAGTCCCTTCCTCGGCACCACGACAACATCAATCCAAAGGGCTTGGCAATTGCCAAGCCCTTCAGTTTCTGTTCCTGCGGCTCTCGCCGCTCCTACGCCATGCTCATTATCTGATCCACTATATTCACGCCAACGGTCTCACTCCATGCTGCAAGGAGTTGCTGGGTAATCTCTCCCGGCTTGCCGTCCGAGACCGTGCGATTATCAACTTTCGTTACCGGTAGTATGCACGGTCCGGTTCGCGAGAAGAAGACTTCGCTCGAAGTGTAAAGGTCGTAAGGCTGCAGTTCCTCCTGCGCAACTGGAATCCCTAACTGGTTCGCAAGGTCAAGCACCATGTTCCGTGACCCGCCCTGAAGTATTGTGCTGTCGCCCGGCGTCCGTATTACTCCATCCGTCACAATGAACACATTGTTCGATGTACCCTCAGTAATATTGCCGTTTAAGTCTAGTAGCAGCGGCCAAGCTTCGGGGTCCACATCACCTGCCTCAATCTCAGCGAGTTCAAAGTTCATTCTGCTCTGGTGCTTGATCTTAGAATCAAGCGACTCCGGCGAGTAGCTGCGTGTGCGTGCAATCACCGCATGCAGCCCGTCTGAGTACGATGGCGCATAACGTCCCAGATCAATCGGGCTCACGCGGACACAAACTGAAGGCGGACCTGCGCTGTGCGCCCAGATGCCCTTGCCCCGCGTCACGAACTGACGTATGTAGTAGTCTCCCACCTCAGCCCTAGCGTCTTCGTTGCGTGCAACCACCTCTTCACTGATGGCATGCATCTCATCTGGCGACAGGCCTGGGTCCATTCGAGCGTACTGGAGCGAACGATACAATCTGGCGATGTGATAGTTCATACGGAAAGTCTTGCCATCGAAGGTGCGCTCCACATCAAACACTACATCACCTGTAGTAAATCCTCTGTCGTCCGGATCGATCCGAACCTGGCTTAGAGGCACCCACTCGCCGTTGAAATACGAAATGTAGTCAGTCATACTTACCTCCTCTATATATTGCTTGTTAGTTAATCACAACGACAACTGGTGAACCTATGAACCGTATGTATGAAGACTTTGCGCACCTCTGGCCGCTAATCAGCCACCACTCAGACTACGAGGAAGAAGCTGTCCACTGGCGCAATGCCCTCAACGCCGAGTTGGGGCAGGGCAGGCTACGCATCCTTGAGCTAGGTGTGGGCGGCGGAAACAACCTGCATCACATTCTATACCCCGAATGTGATGGGCGTTTATCCGCCGAAGCCGCATGCAACGGCGATCACATGCTGCACGACCGTCCGGCCCATGATGCTGTCGCTGTTGATCCCTCCCATAAGATGCTTGCCAATTGCAAGCTGCTGAATCCAACAGTGACGCAATACATTGGTGAAATGCGTTCCGTCAGATTGAACGACACCTTCGACGCGATGCTGATTCACGACGCAGTGTGCTACCTGACGAGCGAAGATGACATCAGCGCGACCCTTGCCACCGCGCGCGCGCATCTTCGTCAAGGTGGAGTTCTCATTATGGCTCCAGACTGGTACACCGAGACGTGCCCCGGCACTAAACTGGACGCGGGCCTAAGGCGAGATGTGACGCCCGAATTTGCCTCCATTGAGTATGACCATGACCCGGACCCGCACGACAGCACTCTGGAGTCTGTCTTCATCTACATCATCAAGAACACCGACGGCAGCGTCAGAGTGGAAGAAGACCGCCACATTACGGGGATCTTCTCCATCCATACCTGGCTCAACCTTATGCAGCAGGCAGGATTCCTAGCGAAGCGGCTGCCTTATCCCGTGCATGAGGATGGCAGGGATGGATTTCTGCTTGTTGGCGTCCTAGCTGGTGAAGGCAGTTCCTAGCGCGCGATAAACCCGCCGTCAATCACCAGCTCCGTGCCAGTGATGAACGACGCATCATCCGAAGCCAGGAACAGTACACCGTTGGCTACCTCGATGGTCTCACCGGTTCTCCTCAATGGGGTAAGACGCACCTGTTCTTCTCGCATACCCGCATCGGTGGTGGCGGTTCTCATGGGCGGCATAAAGCCAGGATGCACCGAATTGACTCGGATGTTGTCTGGTCCATACTGCACCGCCATTGCCTTCGTAAAGATTCTCACCGCACCTTTTGACGCATGATACGCGGGGTGACCGCCCTCACCGCCGACAAAGCCCATAATCGAGGATATATTGACGATTGAGCCTCCACCGGTCTGGCGCATCTGCTCGACAGCATATTTCGTGCCCAGGAAAACGCCGGTCGCGTTTACGTCCATAATCCGCTTCCAGCCGTCGAAGCCTAGCTTGTCGTCCTCCGATCCACTGCTGACTCCTGCGTTATTAACCAGGATATCAAGCTTGCCGTAGAGCGATATGGTCTCAGAAATCAGGCGCTCCCAGCTATGCTCGCTAGTGACATTCGTGCGCACGTAGGTCGCCTCTCCACCGGCTTCAGCAATCTGCGCCTCCACCTGCTTGCCTTCCTCGTCCAGCACATCGGCGATTACGACTTTCGCCCCTTCGCGCGCGAACAGCCGTGCCTCCTCTGCACCCATGCCGCCCGCGCCGCCTGTGATGATTGCTACCTTGCCTTCCAGTCGCATGGCGTCACCTCCTGCGAATTCTAAGTGCCTACCTGCCAGATAGGACGCATTGTGCGCCAAGAAGTTCCCATTGTCCAGTACGGGAGCGCTGGAATTCACAGGCTACTGTCATCTGTAAAGGACCATTTGCTGCTGATGTGACAGGGCAGGCGCTCTCATCTTATCCCCGATACGCTTTGTTGGCTTCCTGTTTGCGCCGTGACGCACTTGGCGTTATAATCCGCCCAACAAACAGAATCCTCGAAAGGGAGGTGTCGCAATGGCACGAGAGCGAGGCGATGTAATAATCGGAGACGGCAATATAAAGTTTGGACTGGAGTACCGCGACCTGCTCAACGATCAGGGCGTCTGCCTCCACGCATTGGGCGATGTTGACGGCGAGGAGGTTGAGCTTCTGCGCTTTGACTGCTTTGACCACGAGCCGCATTATCACTATGGACCGGAAAAGCGCAACACGCGGCTGATGCTTGACAAGACTACTGAAGGCGATCCGCTTGACTGGACACTCAAGCAGCTGAATGAGCGCCTTCCGGATATGGTGCGTCGAGCTGGATACGAGGACCTTGCCGAAAGCATCGAAATGGACGGCCTGAAGGATGCGCTTGCCGAGACTGAGTCCACGGCGAAGCAGATGGCGGTTGACGGTCGACGCACAGTGATGCACGACCGGGGCGATGTAATAGTCGAAGCCGGCCCTGTGAGATTCGGAGTAGAGTTCCGCGAACTCGCCAATGACAGGGGAGTGGCTATCCACGTCCTCGGTGACCTGGGCAGCGAAGAGTACGAGCTTCTCACATTCGACTGCTTTGAGCGCGCACCACATTATCACTATGGCCCTCGCGCGAAGAACCAGCGTCTTTATCTGGACATGACGGCAACGCCTGATCCGCTGGACTGGGCGCTCAACCTCTTCAAAGGTGGCAAGTTGGCGGCTATGCTCGACCGCGCAGGTTACACAGACCATGCGGCAAGGCTGAATCCTGCGGTGCTTGCGGAGAGCGTCGCTGAAGTCGAGAAGGTCGCAAACGAAATGCAGGCAGCAAACGCCAAGTAGTCTCTAGGATCCAAAACGAACGAGCTCAGATGTTGCAGCCTCGCGACGGCACACGTTGCGGGGCTGTGCCATTAAGAAGCGCCAAAATCAATTGTTTATTGCCTGGAAACCTGCTACGGTATTCTGGTGTTTTCCTTCGCTATTCGTGTGTTACTTCACTGTCAAATGTAGGGCGGGCGGCGAGGATATTGGATACTTCAGTTTATGAGAGTGAATGAATGAAGCGAACTCTGCTGATTGCGGCTCTGGCGATGATTGGACTCATGGCATGTCTGCCCGATGTATCCACCGAACTTTCCGAACCGGAAGCACGCGCCCTCATTGAGCGTGAGGTGCTAAACGTATGCAAAGGCAAAAGCACCACCATAATTGCCAATTTGCTTAACAGCGTTCAGGACGCCGAGCCGCTTGCGACGAGGGACAACTGGATTTTCTCTCTTAACGTCGCGGACACGCAGGACGAGCTTGAAACTTACGTCTTTCCCTCAAAGATTGTCTCGGGGCCCTTCGTTGTTCACCTCCAGACGGATACCTGCAAGTAACCTCACCATCACGCCATGTCGCGCAGGCGCTTCTGCGTAACGAGTATGAATGCGGTCACCGCCAGCAATAGCACCGCGAGTATTCCGATCACGGCTTGACCGCCTATGTATTCTGCTGCTGTGCCGGCTGGCAGCACACCCAGCGGCATCAGCCCAAAATTGAGCATGAACACGCTCATCACGCGACCGCGATACCTGTCCTCTACCTCCTCCATTATCAGCGACTGATTGAGCGTGCGTCTTCCCGCGTCCCCAAGCCCAAGCGGCAACATCAGAAATGCGGCAACCATATAAATCGGTATGGACGCTACGAGGAGCAAGGTTACGCCTGAGATGAAACTTCCTACGATCAGCAATTTGCCGCGCCCACTCCTGCCGAGGGAGGCGATGAACAGGGATCCAACCAGAGAGCCGCCGCCCATGATCGTAACAAGCAACCCCATTGCCTCCGGACCCAGCCGGTAAACATCAACGACAAAGATCGGCATGAGAAAGCGGAACGGCATCGCCAGAAGCGCAGTCGCCAGACCCATCAGGAGCAGCACGAGCACCAGTGGACTGCGCCGAATATAAACCAGTCCTTCTATGATGTCGCCTATCATTGGGGCAGGGCGGCGCCCGGCACCCGATCCCGACTTTGGTATTAGCCCGCTCAACAGGAAGGAAATCGCGGCAAGGCCGGCAATGATGTAATAGACGTTGTAGGGCCCGAGGTAAGCGTATGCCCATCCCGCGAGGGCAGGCGCTGCGAGCGTCATCGCACTCATTGCTGATGCATTCAGCGCCATGGCGTTGGACAGTCGCTCCTGACCAACCAGCTGTGGGATTATCGCCTGGCGGGCCGGCATCACAAAGGAGAACAGTGCTCCCTGTATGATGGACGCCAACCAGAGGTGGAACCACGAGACAATGTCGAAATGAATGGCGATTCCAATGAAGATAGCCAGGACTGCGGATAAACCCTGACCGGCTTGAATGATGTACTTGCGTTCCAGCCTGTCCGCGAATGCGCCGCCGAAAAGGGAGAGGCCCAGAAGTGGGACGGCAAAACCGGAATTCACCACACCAAGCAGAAACGGCGAAGAAGTCAACTCGTATGCAAGGTAGCCCCGAGCAATCATCTGCATCTGCATTCCTGCCATCAGGAACAGCATGCCGAGCCACAGATATAGGAAATCGCGATTTCCCAAGGAACTGAATGTGCTGTGCCAGTCCGCCTGCGGAGACGTTCTGCGCTCTCGTCTAGGCGGTGGCGAAGCGGCTGAAATGGCTGACCTGGATGATGGGGAAGGAGCTGATGTGTGCTGCGTCGCCGCACTAGACTCCCGTCTCGCGGGAATGTCGGGGGAATCTGACATGCACGCAAGTCTATACCTGCGGACGGGAAGGCGCAAGCGAGCGATATTGGAGCCCGCTCCGGTGCAGGCAAATGGCTGGAAAGGCCTGCCGGCCAAAGAAAAGGGGCCTGGGCTGCAAGTAGCGCTCTTCCGACTAGCGGTAGGCACTCACAGGTGTTCAACCCAGACCCGTTCTCAAATCTTGTGGACGGCAATTCTACCACAATGTTCCCTGCGAATGATAGGATGTATTGGCTTGGCGCGTACCCTGACAAATGCTTGGCAACTCTGGCTTGGCGGGCTGCCCCGGGTAACTAAGATGCAAGCACAAATGAAAGACCTAAAGGAAACGCGATATGGCTAACACATTTGGGCACCTATTCAGAATAACAACCTGGGGGGAGTCACATGGCGACGCGATCGGAGTGGCTGTGGACGGATGCCCACCGCGCCTACCCCTTGAAGTAGAGGAAATTCAGAAAGAACTCGACCGCAGACGCCCCGGTCAGAGCGAGATTTCTACACAGCGGCGCGAAGGTGATCGCGCCGAGATTCTGTCTGGCGTTTTTGAAGGCGAGACTCTAGGTACACCCATCCTCATTGGGGTGTGGAACAGCGACGCGCGTAGCAAGGACTATGACCACATGCGCCGCGTTTATCGTCCGTCCCACGCCGATTACAGCTACGATGCCAAGTACGGCATCCGCAACTGGAAGGGCGGTGGACGCGCCAGTGCAAGGGAGACGATAGGCCGCGTCGCAGCGGGTGCGATCGCCAAGAAGATACTCGCGCGCGAATTCGGTGTTGAGATTGTGGGCTATGTTAAGCAGGTGTGGAAGCTGCATGCCGATGTCGATCCCTCCAGCGTGACACAAGAGGATGTCGAATCCAATATTGCGCGCTGCCCGGACCAGGACATGGCAGTGCAGATCATAGAGCGCATCAAGGAGGCACGCAAGGACGGCGACTCTCTAGGCGGCGTGGTGGAATGTGTTGCGCGCGGCGTACCAGTAGGCCTGGGTGAGCCTGTATTCGACAAGCTCGAAGCCGACCTCGCCAAGTCGGTCCTTTCAATGCCCGCCTGCAAGGGCTTCGAAGTCGGCTCCGGCTTTGGCGGTACGACTCTCACCGGCTCGCAGCATAACGATCCCTTCTACAGCGAGGGCGGGCGAATCCGCACGCGCACCAACAATTCCGGAGGAATCCAAGGCGGAATCAGCAACGGGGAGGACATCATCATTCGAGCCGCGTTCAAGCCCACCGCGACGATCATGCGTGAACAGGATACGGTAGATGTTGACGGCAACCAGGTGAAGTTGCAGGGCAGGGGCCGGCACGACCCGTGCGTACTACCGCGCGCGGTGCCTATCGTAGAGTCGATGATGGCGCTTGTTCTCGCGGACCACGCGTTGCGCCAGCGAGGCCAGCGTGGGAGCGTGTAAATTGCTGACCATGGACCGGCTACAGGGATGAATCCTGGCAAGGTCGAATTTCGGAAGAGCTTGTAAGAAAAAGGGGCACCAAGTCAGGTGCCCCTTCTAGTTTTAGCTCCTGTTGTTGAAAGTTTACACGACCGGCGATGTGCCGCCGTCTATATTGACGGCTACACCGGTGATGTAAGCGGCGCGGTCGGACACCAGGAAAGTAACCAGGTCGCCTGCCTCGCGAGCCTCTCCCACACGTCCTATTGGCACTCGCTTGCCCATCTCATCGTAGTAGGCGTCCAGGGTCAGTTCAGGACTACCATCGCGCGCAGATTCCCAGCGCCTCTCGTGCTGCCCGGCCTTGATTAGACCGATGCATACGGTGTTCACCAGGATATTATCGCCCGCGTAATCCTTCGACATTTCCTTTGTCAGCGCGATTCCTGCCGCACGGCTAACCGATGTCGGCACTGAACCTGCCGTAGGCGCCTTGCCACCTGGGGTCGTGATGTTCACGATGCGACCGCCGCCATTTGCCTTCATTAGCGGGATCGCCTTGTTCGAGCAGCGGATTGCGCCGAAGAGCTTCAATTCCAGATCGTACCGCCAGACCTCGTCGCTAACCGTCTCGAATAGGCCGGCTGCGGATGTTCCCGCATTGTTTACGAGGATGTCCAGTCTTCCATACTTCTCAATGATGGCGTCAAATAGTGCATCTACAGCCTCGTCGCTGGTAACGTCCGCCTGTATCGGAGTAACTTCGCCACCCGTTTCTGCTCGAATCTCTTCGGCTGCAGCGTCAAGCACCTCTTGACGGCGCGCGCAGATGACTACGCTCGCACCCTCAGCGCACAGTGATGTCGCTGTGCCTTTGCCAATTCCATCGCTGCCACCCGTTACGAGTGCAACCTTGCCATTAAGTCCCATATCCATTAAGTCAAATCTCCTTTGTTATACCTAATTTGGCGCACCGGATGCGCCATTCGATTCCCTGCTATATGATTCGTCAAGCAGGTCCGTGATGTATTTGACCTGCACGGGCATTCCGTCCCTCTGTGCGCCGTATTGTAGCTGCATCAGGCAGCCCGGATTCGCAGTTGCGATCACGTTGGCTTGAGTTTGTCGAACGGCGCGCATCTTCGTGTCCAGAATGCGCATGGAGAAATCGCGCTCGGTGATCGTGTATGTACCACCGGCGCCGCAACACTTGTCCGCGTTCGACAGCTCGACGAATTCAATGCCCGGAATCGAATTCAGAAGTTGGCGCGGCGCTGCCGTTATCCGCTGTGCGTTAGACAGGTGGCAGGAGTCCTGGTATGTGACCCGGTAGGGTAGATGTCCCTTAGGAGGCTCAATCGGAAGCGATGCTAGCAGCTCATGAATGTCCTGCACTTTGGCGCTCAGAGTCTCCGCCCTTTCGGCATACGCAGCGTCGTCTCTCAACAGATGACCGTACTCCTTCATCCTAGATCCGCATCCAGCCGACGCCACTGCAACATAGTCCACTTCCTCCGCAAGAAATGCATCGACATTGCGCCTTGCCAGTTCGCGCGTCATATCAAGATCACCCACATGAGAATTGATTGCGCCGCAGCAGCCTTGCTCTTTGGTGACAACCACCTCGCACCCATTGCGCGTCAGTACACGCACCACGGCATTCATCTCAGGGCCGTGGATTAGTGGCATCACGCACCCTGACAGAAGCGCAACCCTCGCCTTCAGTTCGCCTTTGGCACGATACACCTGTCCCCTCGCCTTGAACACTTCAGACGGCAGCGTTGGCATAGAATCTTCCAGTTCACCCATGTTGCCCGGCAGCAGCTTCAGCAACCCGCTCTGGCGCATAACCTTTTGCACGCCGAGCCGCTGATACATACGCATGCCGCCTATAATCATAGACAGAAGAGTCTGGTTAGGAAGAACCTTATTCAAGGCGAGCGTGGCTATTTTGCCGTTTACATAGCCAGGACTTCGGCGATCGGCGACCTGCTGCATCGTCGCCTCGATGAGATTGCCGTATGGCACTCCCGAAGGGCAGGCTACTTCGCACGCTCGGCACTGAATGCAGAGGTCCCAATGACGCATTACCGAATCAGTAATGCCGATTCGCCCCTCATTGACCGCCTTCATCAGGGCAATGCGACCACGCGGCGACTCCGCCTCCAGCCCGGTCTCGACATAAGTGGGGCAGGCCTGCAGGCAGAACCCGCAATGAACGCACTTGTACAGTTCCGACTCTTGCGGTGCATCCGGACCTGCGAAGAGATTCAGACCGTCGTCCGTGCGCGGCTTCTCCGGGGCTGTTGCCATTCAAATTCCTCCGGTGAACCTGCTCGGGTTAAGTATGCCGTTTGGGTCGTATTGCGCCTTCAGGTTCCGCATTATTCCAATTGACTCTCCAGTGTAGTCCCACACATCAAGAGCGTCCTTTAATTCGAGGGGAGCGCGTTCAACATCCAAGGTACCGCCAAGGCCGTGGATGGCATCGCGGGAGCTGCGAATAACCGCCTCCGGTTCGCCATCCACATCGAACCAGTGAGCGCTCATCATACCATACCCGGGCTGAGCCACTAATGCTGGCTCCCCGCGTTCAGTCAGTACCTCGATTGCTCGCGCAATGTTGCTTGGTAGCACACCGATGCGCGCAGTGACGACAGGCCCTTCGCCCTCGGAATGACCAAAATCCGCAAGTCCTGTCCAGAGATTCGAAGCCTCATCCTCCAGCCTTTCAACCCGCGCCGTCTGGCCTCGTATCACGAAAAACGCCTCATTTTCCATTCTACGCAATGTGCGGGGCCTGCCACCAAGCCTCACCGCAAGCGCGTATTCGCCTTGTTCGACACCGTTCTGCCCGATCCGAGCTGCAACACCGGAACTGAAGGCAGTCAATGCCATCGGCATCACTCCGCCATTGAAAATACCGAGCGCGGCGCTCAGGCACTCGTCCGCCGAGTCGAACTTTGCCAGAAGAGTCGTCTCTTGTCGGGGCATCGGCGTAAGCTTAAACGACACTTCCGTTATGATCCCCAGAGTGCCAAGCCCGCCCACATGCAGCCGTGCCATGTCGTAACCACTCACATTCTTTACGACATTGCCACCACTCTGCGTGATCCTTCCGTCCGCCTGTGCCACCTTCATTCCAATGACGAGGTCACGCGAGCTGCCGTACTGCCACTTTAGCGGCCCGCTTACTCCCGCGGCGAGCGTACCGCCAATCGTAGCGCGGTCAGGAAGGGGAGCATCCAGTGCTAGAAACTGCCCCTCTGCGGCTAATGTCTCTCGCAATGCCTTCAGTGTGATTCCGGCTTCCACGACGAGCGTTAAGTCCGCGGCATTGTGCTGCACAACCCGATTCAAACCGGATATGTCCGCAACAATATCGAGCCTACTCAAACGATTTCCGAGGGCGAGCTGCGTACCGCCACCACGAGGTGCGACTGCTAGTCCTTCACGGTCGGCGACGGAAAGCAGTGTGCAAAGCTCGTCAGCATTCTGAGGCGAAACAAGAATGCCGGGTTCAACGCCGTCAATCGCATCCTCAACGCCGCCCGACGATACATGATCGGAGCCAAGCGAATCTGCGAGACGCTGTAGAGGTGGTGTTAAGTCTTCATTCATTGAAACTGTACTACTGTCTAACTGCTACCTGAATTACGACGTCCGACTGCACGGCATCACGCACTATTGTCAGGCGAGAACTGAGGTCGTCTGGCGAGCGGTATCTGAACAAGGGAAACTAGATCCAAGCGTCAGCACCCGCACGGGAAATTGCGCCGGCGAACGCGACCTCATTGCAGGAGGCACCGGTGGGGAATATCTTTGCCGGGTTGAGCATGTCGCGCGTGTCAAATGCTGGCTTAAGCCGCGCCATTGCTTCTAGGTCGTCGTCATTGAACATGAAGTGCATGTATTCCTGCTTTTCCAAGCCTATACCATGCTCGCCTGATAGCACACCGCCTGCATCCACGCACATCTTCAGAATCTCGCCGCCCAGAGCCAATGCATTCTGTGTATCTCCCGGCTTACGCTCATCGAAGAGCACCGAAGGGTGCAAGTTCCCATCACCTGCATGCAGCAGATTGGCGATCGGGAAGCCGCTGTCTCGCGAGAGCTGACGTATCTGCGAGAGCACTTCCACAAGCTTCGTGCGCGGCACAGTTCCGTCAACCAGCAAGTAGTTGGGGGCAAGTCGCCCCAATGCGCCCAGCACACCCTTCCGTCCGGCCCACAACCTGTCCCGGGCTTCCTGGTCCGTTGCGGTGCGTATCTCTATCGGGTTGAACTCGTTGCAAACATTCTCGATCTCCTCCACCTCTTCTTCCACCGACTCCGCAAGACCTTCTACCTCCACCAGCAGCACTGCGCCCGCATCCGCCGGATAGCCCGCGTTCACCGCAGGCTCCACTGCCTGAATGCACAGGTCGTCCATCATCTCGATAGCTGCGGGCACGATGCCGGCGGCGATAATGCCGGATACAGCCGCGCTTGCCTGATCGAGCTCCCGAAATACGGCTAGTAGTGTCTTAACAGCCTCAGGTTGACGTAGCAGCCTCACTATCACTTTCGTAACGATTGCAAGCGTGCCTTCTGAGCCGATGATGATTCCGCGCAGGTCGTAGCCTGGTGTCTCTCTCGTTCTGCCTCCGACCCATTGCAATGAGCCGTCGGCCATTACCACTTCCATTCCAAGCACATGGTTTGTGGTTACACCATAGGCGAGGCAGTGGGGGCCACCTGAGTTTTCAGCAACATTACCGCCAATGGTGCAAGCCTTCTGGCTGGAAGGGTCGGGCGCGTAGCAAAGCCCGTATTGAGATACATGCTCGGTCAGGTGCAGGTTAATGACGCCGGGCTCCACGACCGCGATGCGGTTTTCCACATCAACTTCGAGAATGCGAGTCATGCGCGTCAGCGCTATGACAATACCACCCATCTGCGCGACTGCGCCGCCACTCAAGCCTGTGCCCGCGCCGCGCGCCACAATTGGTACATCATTCAGCCGAGCCAGCTCGACGATCTCGGCAACCTGCTCTGCCGTGTCTGGTATGACCACGATCGCGGGCATTGCCTTGTCCGCCGATCCGTCATACTCATACACAATCAGGTCTTCTTGCCTATAGACGACATAATCTTCGCCTACAATGCCTTGCAAGTCCCTGATTAAATCGAGCTTCACGCTGCCGTCTTTTGCCAAGTCGCACCTCCAAATTGCGCGAGATTATGATAGTGGATAAAGTTAGGCGTTGCAAACGAGTGGAGACCATATGTGATGATCTACCTGAAGCGGAATGTTCGTATCGCGGCGACCGCAGACAGGAGAATCCATCCGCAAATTATCGCGAGCTGCAGGGGAAACTCCCAGATGGCATATGAATGCAGGACTATTCCCCGAACAATTTCCAGTATTGGAGCGAGTGGCAGATACTCGACGATGAGACGCAGCACTGTCGGCAGATTCTCAATAGGGAAGAAAACTCCGGACATAAACATGAGGGGCAACCCAACTGCGTTGCCCAGTCCGCTTGCGGCAGCCACTGTCTTGGAGAACGAGCCCACGACAAAACCCAGGCTTAGAAACACCAGGTTGCCCAGCACCACGAGCAGCGCGATATGCAGCAGATTTCCCTCTATCGCCACACCAAACAGCAGCCAGCCAGCCGCCAGAATCATTGCCGCCTGCAACACCGAAAGAATTAAGGCGGACAAGACTCTTGCGGCGAAGAATACTCGAACCTTCAGCGGCGTCGCCTGGAGTCGAATAAGAATCCGCTTCTCTCTATATGCTGCCATAGATGTAGCGATTCCGATGATCGAAAAGTTCATCACTCCCCAGATAGCAAGGCCGGGTATCAGGAAGTCGAGGTAGCTGATATTACGCCTGGAAACGCCCTCAGGAACGAGTTCAAGGCGGGTAGGGGCTTGTGCCATCTGAAGATTCGCTCTGTCCACAAAGCTCCATATCATGCCCAACACAATGCCACTGAGTGGGTCGGCGTCATCGTATAGAAGGCTTATCTTCGCAGGCGGATTTTCATAGACCGATGCCTCAAGCCCCCCAGGAATTATCAGCAGGTGACTCAAATCACCGTTGTTCAGTTCCTTACGCGCCTGTCCCTCATCCGCGCGCAAATTGACATTGAGATCGTCAACCTGTCCTAGATTCTCAATGAGTTGTGCCGACACGGAATCCTGCGCGTGGTCAATCACGGCGAGTGTCCGTGGCGATTCAGTCTCCCTGAAGAACAGTCCGAAAACCACCACAAAGATAAGCGGAAAGACCAACGCCCAAAACAGCGCCTGTCTATCTCGCGCGAGCATCTTCAAATTGGCGATGGTGAGGTGGGACAAAAGCATGGAGAAAAGGCACTACTCCCTGAGTGCGTGTCCAGTAATGGAAAGGAATACGTCCTCAAGGTTGGAAGGCACCACTTCGAGGTGTGAGAAGTCTCTACCCGAAGCCCTTGCCCATTCCATCAGCGCAGGCACGGTGATCGATGCGTCGGCCGAAAGAAGTCGAACTCCGGTTTCCTCTGAGATGGCATCCTTTACGGCCGTAAGCGCGCGCAGTTCATCAACAGCATCGCAGCACTCAGGCCCAACCTTGATCTGGTATGGAACGGGAAGCGAGCGCACCAAGTTTGCGGGCGTATCGAGTGCAACTATCCTGCCCTGATCCATAATGGCAATTCGGTCACACAGGTACTCTGCCTCTTCCATATAATGCGTGGTCAATACCACCGTTCGCCCGGCGCCATTTATCGCCTGCACAAAACTCCAGAGGCTTCGTCTCGCTTGGGGATCAAGACCAGTCGTCGGCTCGTCGAGGAACACCACTTCTGGATCGTTTACGAGGGTCGCGGCGATAGTGAACCGCTGCTGCTGTCCGCCTGACAGCTTGTTAACGGTAGTGTCCGCTCTATCCGCAAGATTGACCTGTTCCAACAGTTCGATTGGATCCACTCTCCGATCGTAAAACATGCCAAAAAGGTCGAGTATTTCCCTCAATGTGAGGTGGTCGAAGTAGGCTGATGCCTGAAGTTGCACCCCAATCCGTTGCTTGACCTTCTGCGGCTCTCGTTGAGTGTCAAAGCCTAAAACGGTGGTCCTACCCTTTGTGGGCTCGACAAGCCCTTCTATGCACTCCAGTGTGGTGGTCTTGCCCGCCCCATTCGGTCCTAGGATGCCGAAAACCTCACCGCGCTCCACGCCAAAAGTAATGGCATCTACCGCCTTCAAATCCTCATAGTGCTTGGATAAGTCATCCACATGGATGACTATGTCGGGGGCGGCAAGTGGGTCCGTCATGCATTTCCTTGAAATTGCCTGCTGTAGTGCCTCGGGTCAACCGACATGATAGCAGGAAGGACTATCTGAACGCCAAGAAAATGCGCAGGATGCGGCTCAGGACGACGCAGGAGTCAGTCTACCAATTGGCGAGCGAGAGCTTGTGCGTCGGTCACGGGAAGCTGGCAGACATAATTTTCGCACACGTAGGCCGTCGCTCGACCGTCAATGCGGCGACGATCTGCAAGCAGGGGAAGCTCGTCAGTAGAGCCGTCACCGCCTTCAGCGCCAACAAGCACGCGATTCGGAAGATAGCTCTTGTGTACCTCTGCCAGGAGCGAATTTGTATCCGCATCGCCACGCTTGCCAACGACTACAATTTCCTTCGGACTAGAAATGTAAAAGTCAAGCGCACCCAGCCAGTGTCCCGCAGCAGTCGGGAAGGTCATCATCAATTGCCTTACAGCACGCAGCGCACCGCTTGCCCTTCGTTCCATGTCACCGTCACCGGTTATGACGGCGAGTCTGAGCAACACATCCACCGCCATCGAACTTCCGCAAGGTATAGCGTTGTCCGTTACATCCTTGGGGCGCACGACCAACTCTTCATGATCATGTCCGGTATCAAAGAACTGGCCCGTCGCCGGATCCCAGAACAACTCCACCATTTGATTTCCCAGTGTAGTGGCTGCGTCAAGTGTCTTGCGACTAAAGTTAGCCTCGTGCAGTATCAGTAGGGCGTCAATCAGGAAGGCGTAGTCCTCCAGGTAACCGTTCAGTTTGGATTCTCCGTCCTTGTATGTGCGTAGCAGCCTGCCGTCCCTGACCATGTGCTTCAGCAAAAAAGCGGCATTGCGTTCCGCGACCTCGGCATAGTCTGATCGTCCAAGCACCGCTGCCGCCTCCGCGAATGCCGCAAGCATCAACCCATTCCAGGATGTCAGCACTTTATCGTCAAGCCCGGGGGCGATGCGCCGATTCCTGACCTCCAGGAGCTTTTCCTTTGAGCGTGTCAGCAGTTCTCCGAAATCGTCGGCCTTCATGCCTTCTTCACGCGCCAAGTTCGCGGCGTCTATTGCAACACGTAGTATGTTTCGCCCCTCGAAGTTGCCGTGCGGCGTTGCGCCGAAGTAACGGCAGATTATCTCTCCGTCCTCGTCGCCCAGGGCCTCAGTTATCTCGTGTGGCAGCCAGATGAAGAACTTGCCCTCGACGCCTTCACTGTCGGCGTCCTGCGCAGAGTAGAACCCGCCCTCAGGCGATGTCATCTCGCGTGTTACGTATTCAAGCGTCTCTTCCACGATGCGCCTGTACAGTGGGTTGCCCGTTATCTGGAAGGCATGGAGGTACAGCCGAACCAGAAGCGCATTGTCATAGAGCATCTTCTCGAAGTGAGGCACCATCCAAAATGCATCAGTGGAATAACGGTGAAAGCCGCCTCCAATCTGATCATAGATGCCCGCCAGTGCCATTCGTTGTATTGTCAACTCGACCATGTGAAGCGCATCCGAGTCTTCGGTCCGCAGGTAGTGGCGCAGAAGAAACTCGTAGGTCATCGGCTGCGGAAACTTCGGCTGCAGTCCGAATCCGCCGTGCCTGTCGTCGAAGTCTTCGGCTGCTTTCCGCATCGCCAGCCGCATGACTTCATCAGTCAGTGGCTCGAAACCCTGCTGTCCTACTGCCGACATCTGCCGCATCCGGTCCAACAGGTGCTCGGTAGTCGTCAGCACATCGCCACGATTGTTCTGGTAAGCATCTGAAATTGCCTCCAGAACACGTGGGAAACTTGGCATTCCGCCCCTGTCCTCAGGTGGAAAGTACGTGCCGCCATAGAAGGGCTTACCGTCCGGCGTAAGAAATACCGTCATCGGCCAGCCGCCATGACCGGTCATCGCCTGCACCGCCGTCATGTATATGGAATCGATGTCCGGGCGTTCCTCGCGGTCAACTTTTACGCTCACGAAGCTCTGGTTCATTTGCGCCGCGATGTCCGGGTTCTCGAACGACTCCCTCTCCATAACATGGCACCAGTGGCACGCCGAGTAGCCAACACTCAATAGGATTGGCTGTCTTCAGCCCGCGCGCGCTCCAGCGCCTCATCGCCCCACGGATACCAGTCCACAGGATTATTCGCATGCTGCAGCAAATATGGGCTGGTCTCGTCAATCAGGCGATTCGGCATTCCGACTCCAATTGCGCGCATCGGCGCGGGTAGGTGCTTACAGTCCGACAATCTCCAGCGTACTAACCTCACTCGTCTCCAGATTCGCGACCCTGACTGCGTGGTTGTTCGTGTCGGCGATGTACAGTTTGCCACGTGCGATGCTTAGCCCTGCCGGCTCGTGGAACTGTGCGAACACGCCTGCACCGTCTTCGTGTCCCGGCGTTCCGATCCCCAGGAATGACGATGCTCCGCGCGTCTTCGGGTAAATGCGCTTTATCTTATTGTTGTAGGTATCGGCGATGTACAGCACACCATCATGCAACTCTACGCCTATTGGATGCTGCAGGCGGACTTCATCCCCGACTCCGTCCACATCTCCAAACTCGAACAGGTGCAGGCCCACGATGGTTTCGACGAGGCCTTTTCCGTTTAAGTCTGCTGACCGTACAGCACTTGTTTCACTATCAGTGAAGAAGAGCTTCTCGCCGTCACTCACAATACCGCTAGGCTGTGCCAATTCTGCATTGAAAAGCACTCCGTCCGTGATGCGTTCACGCCCGTTGCCAGCGTACGGGTTTGCCTCCTTTGTGAACAGATCGTAGCGCCAGATCTGGTGGAAGCCTGCCATCGCTATGTAAAGGTTCATTCCTTCCAGAACTACATCCCAGGGCGAGTTTAGCTGCACGAAGCGAGCGTTACCGCCCCTGTGAAACATTCGAGCCTGCTCTCCGGTACCGGCGACTGTCTTTACGCTTTGATTTGCTAAGTCAATCTCACGAATCGCATGGTTCTTTGTGTCAGCTACATACAGTGTATCGCCGCCAAGCGCCATTCCCTGTGGATCATAGAATTCTGCGTTGTCAAAGCCGCCATCCCGGAGCCCACGATCGCCACTTCCAATCACACTTACAACCTTCCCGCGCAGGTCGGTAACTACAATGCGGTTGTGATTTGAGTCAGCGATGAATAGGCGGTCAGAAGCCTCGTCGGCCAGCACTTTGCCCGGGAACGAAAGTGCACGTTCCCACTCTTTATCCTTTTCTAGGCTCAGAGTTATAGGCGTTCGGTTTACGAGCTGATTATTGTCATACTCGTCAATCATCTTGGACAGAAGGCCGTCCAGATCAGAAACTGCGAACTCCCCTTCATGCTTGCCCAGGACCTTGCCTTCCGGGTCGATGAACATCAGCGTGGGCCATGCGCGAGCGCCATATTGCTGCCATACCTGAAAGTCCTTGTCGTTGACGACCGGATGCTCGATTTCCAGCCGCAGTACAGCCTTTCGAACATTCTCATAGTCCTTTTCGGCTGAGAATTTCGCAGAGTGTACTCCCACGACGACTAAGGAGTCTGAGTATTTCTCTTCCAGTTTCCGCAACTGCGGAAATACATGCATGCAGTTGATTCAACAGTATGTCCAGAAGTCCAGAACCACCACCTTGCCGCGCAGATCTGTCATGGTCAGCGGTCTGTCAGTGTTCATCCATTCCAATCCATCAGGAAATTCAGGCGCGTTGACCTGTCCTTGGTACATCCTTGGACTCATGCCGACCTCCTTATTCTGCTGGTCTGCATTTCTTCTCTTGCCTCGGCCCTTCATATTGAGCATTTGTAACTGAATGGTCAGTGGCGGGGGTGGCCACGGGATCCTAGTCCTGCCAGCTTGCCGTCAGACAGGCCATTTCTCCATGTTGTACGCCATTGACCAGAACATAAACTCATAGCGCGAGCTGGTGATGAACGCACTTCGCATTGCCTCTCGCACAGCCGGTCCACCATTCACCGCGAACTCATCGACAAGTTCACGCCACGCTGCCGTGCTCTCCTCCAGTAAGCCTTCCCGGTAAGGTTCCGCCCAGTAGCTGTAAATCGGGTGCTCCGGAACCGAGATCTTTGAGCCAATCTCATGATAGGTCCACGGGCAAGGCAGAAGTGCAGCGGCGGCTTCACCCACGCCGCCCACCGACGCGGCAGTCTGCATATGGTTGATATATGCAGCGTTTGTAGGGGAGAGCGCTACTTCTTCCACATCTTCTTCATTCATCGCGAGCAGTTCGAACATCTTGCCATGCAGTGGACGTTCGACTGGTGCGGTGATTCGCCGGGTGAGCCTTCGAAGTGTCCGAGAGTCCGGCGCCTTAGAAAGTGCTGTTGCTACTACTTGGCCGAAACCTGCAAGATAGTGGTAGTCTTGCTCGACATAATAGCGGAATTTCTCCACCGGCAGCGTCGCCGCTTGAATTTCCTCTAGAAATGGGTGTGCGAAGATGCTCTCCCAGATTGGCAGTGCCTCTTGTCGCAAAACTTCGGAAAAACTCTCTGTCATATCTGCCCTACCTTATTTGGTTGCGCTCTACCGACGGAGGGCGCTATGGTGCGACAAATATAACACAGTGGACGAAGTCTCGCCGATTATTTCGTACAACTCCACATGCCCAAGAATTCGCACGGTTAGGGAAGTGCCTCTGGAAATCCGGCACAGTTGGCAGGGCATAGGTAAGAGTATTCCTAGGAATTCGTTTCGAAGAGTCTAAGAAAGTTGATAGACAAAGGACAAAGCAGGGTAGGGGAGTGGTTTGGCTGGGTATGTGGCCGATTTCCATTCATTCGTTGTGTGGACAAGAGATCAGAGTGTGAATCGAGAATGTGGGAGATACCTATTCAAATCGGCTATCGTCAGTGAATTCTTCCGTCCAACGCATGTAAGACAGGCATATCTATGCAGCAGTTAGGTTAATCATCACATCAATGGCGCGAATTGATGAAAGTGGGATGATTCCCAACCAATACGCATAAATTAGCACTTGAAAGAGCTTGACTCTGGCCACTCCTTTCGACTCAATGGACGCCTACATCTGAGATGACCTTGTCCAGAGTATTTGTTCCGCCCTGAGCTATTCCATCGTCTTGACCGAAAATTAGTGGTTAGTAACTGCTTTCACTAGTGTCTTGACCCTCATGCGTCAAGAATATGCGCTCTCCGAGCAATCTGCGGGGATTTCACTTTTTCTGAGCCAATGTACCGGCATAATTAGCCGTATCTGATGAAGTTACTGGAAACCGAGCGCAGTTCACCCATATCAGCCAGTTGAATAGGTGACGGCAATGCTAGGTGAGGTGGATACTAAGAAACCGATTCAATAGGAGCTTGGAGAGCAATAACAATATTTACATATGCCAAACCACTAACAGGCAGCTATTCTGCCAACTTGCGAGATAACATATCTTAATATGCGATGGAGTCACTCGGCAGCTTGACTCGGGAAAGACAGGAGGTTGGCTGAAGAGAGCGGCGGTGTGGGGATTGGCGTCCCTGGCAGGATTTGAACCCGCGACCCGCTGCTTAGAAGGCAGCCGCTCTATCCAACTGAGCTACAGGGACGCAACTGAACTGTCTATTAGAAAGTGTAGCAACGCCCGAAAGCTCGGTCAAGCAATGGGGCAGGGAAGACGTCGCTATGGCATCCGCGTCCATACGCGATGGAGGCGCGGTTCGTCTCCCGGCCATATCTTCTGTATGCTGACAATTTCCAGTCCATCCATCTCAGACAGGGTTGTAAATCGTCTCTGGATTGCTTTGCCGACGGGCCGACTAAGTACCGCTCCTACCACAACGGCGGCGAGTACCAGCGGTAGCCTCTTCCACATACCACGCCTCTCTCTCCCCAGCGCCAGCCTAGTCAAGACACCGGAGAAAAGCGCAGCCACGGCCATATTGGTACCGCAGTGTGGTGATATAGCCAGCTCGCTCCGCCCCTCGCTGAGGCTTTCGAGCGCATTGTCAACTATGCGCGCCAGCTGTTCTGCGGAGAGTCTGCCGGCGATGAAGAACCCCCACGGAGTCGAATAGCCGCCAAGTGGTCCTTGCACGCCTTCGTCCAGCATGAATGTGACCGTAGCATGCTCTAGCGCATGGTTGCGTCGCACACGCCTCAATGTATCTCGGATCACCTGCATACACCTTCCAGATCTGTTGGCTTCTGCCTGTAGATGAGCATTTTACACTACATTTAGCGCCGCGAGGTAAAACACGGTAGAAATCAATTGAAAACCCCTGAATAGGTTTTGAACCCCCTAGAAACCAGCAGAAAATTAGAGAAAAGTGTTGAAAAAGGCATTGACCCAATATATGGAGCAACGCTAATATGTGTTCAATAGGTTAAACCAAAGTCTAATTTAACTCCAAGGAGGGAGACATATGAGGCGCAAGACCAAGAAGATGCTGGCAGTCGAAGAGAAGTTCAATCAGCCGCTTGAGAAGCTCCTGCCTGAGATGGTCACGGAGAACGGCCTGTCCGCTACCGCAGACTACCTCGGAGTCAGCAAGGCCACCCTCGGCTACTGGCTGCTGAAGCTGGACATCATCGTCAGGCGAGTTGCCCTCGCTCCCGGTGAGACTCTGGAAGTAAAGCGTATGGGCTAGATATTACCGAACCGGTCCACAGGAAGAAGTGAAAGCAAGAGCGCCGATATCGAATCGGCGCTCTCTTCATTTATTCAATTAGCCCTTACTGTAAGTCCAGGTGAATCGAGACCCGATGATAGATCAGCACATGCTCAAATGTAGCGTCCGCAGCTATCGAGCGATAGTCGGGTAGGGCGCAATGTTCTTATCGCCGAACTGCCTGCATCGCCTCCCGCTCCCGCTCCCGGTCAATCATCGCGCGGCGCTTGTCAAACAACTTCCGACCTCGTGCGACCGCAATTTCTACCTTCGCCCTGTGACGCCGGATATACAGCCGCATCGGGACCAGGGTTAGCCCTCTTTCAGACACTTGGCGCGACAATCTGATTATCTCATCCTTATGCAGCAGAAGTTTACGCGGGCGGGTAGGCTCATGGTTATTGCGAGACCCAGCTGAATACTGCGCGATGTGCATGTTGACCAGCCACAATTCACCGCCTTCTGGCTTTCCGTAGGAATCGCTGAGGTTTACACGCCCTTCTCTTATTGCCTTTATCTCGGTTCCAGTGAGGACCAGTCCCGCCTCGACGGTGTCCAGAACGTCGTAATTCCTCCGCGCCCTGCGGTTATTGACGATGGTGCCGCTCTGCTTTTGCTGTGCGCCTGACTCTTTCTTTTTCTTCATGCCGCCGGCCTTACAGCTGATGGAGCGCCCTGATGGAGTTCGTCTTCAAGCGTCTCAACCGCCCTTTCCAGTTGCCTGATGTCTTCTTGCTGCGGGTCTCCGTGGGTGACTTCGATATCCGGTTCAAGCCCATTACGGTCGATTAGGCGACCATCCGGTGTGAACCATCGCGCAAACGTGATGAACAGTCCACCGCCATTGTCCAACTGACGAAGAATGTTCACGCTTCCTTTGCCGAATGTCTTTTTGCCCACAACCGTTGCGCGGTCGTGGTCCTGCAGCGCTCCCACGAGAATTTCGCTTGCGCTTGCGCTGAACTGGTTCGCAAGTATGACGAGTGGAACCTCTTCCAGCACATCGTCGTTCTTCCTGACTACCCAGTCCCTGCGATTTCCCTCGCCGTCCATCTCATATAAGATCAGCCCATCTTCTAAGAATAGGCTTGTTACATCTACGACTGAATTCAAGAGTCCACCAGGATTGTCCCTTAGATCAAGCACCACGCCCTCAGACCCGGCATCCAGTGCCTCGCGAATTTCCTCCGCGAGTTTGTCGGCCGTGTCCTCGTAGAAGTTCGTGAGTCTGATGTGGGCGATACGGTGTCCCGGCTCACTGCGCAACAATACGCTCTGCAACGGAATGATTCCTCGTTCCACCTCGATTACAACCTTGTCCACACTGCCCACATGCTGAACGAGTAGTAACACCTTACTGCCACGCGGACCTCGGATCTTTGAGACTGCCTCGATCAGGCTGGATCCGACTATACTTTCGCCATCCACTTCCAGGATGATGTCTCCGGGTCGGATGCCAGCCTTCTCCGCCGGACTGTCAGCGATCGGCGCGACGACCACAAGCCGCCCGTCCGCGTTCATTGACACATGAGCGCCGATACCCTCGAATCGCCCGCGTATGTCTTCATTCTCAATATTGAACACATCGGGTCTGACGTAATTTGTGTGCGGATCATCTAGCGCGACCAACATCCCTCTTATGGACGCTTCGGTGAATATCTCGGGGTCGAACGTGCCACGGTCCACATGCTCGGAAGCAAGCATCGACCAGACCTGCCACACAACGGCAAGCTCCTCGGGCACACCTTCAGGCACCTCAAGAGGCATGTCCTGTGGAATCAGCTCGGGGAGTAGGGGAGCGTCAGGTGAGATAGTTTCGCTTGGTGTTCTCGTTGGCAGCTCTCTGACAGCTGAAGTCCCGCCGTCATTGGAGGCGAAAGACGTCGGTGTTTCAGACGGAACGCTTGCCGGCGCAGTTGCTGCGGCAACAGTTGATTCGGTCGATACCACGGTCTCTGCTGCGGAGGATGGAGTCTGCTGTGACTCAATATCCGTTTCCATCTGGCAGGCTGCCGCTACTAGCAATGTGAGACCGGCCGCAGCAATACTCCAACGTCTGAATCTTGATAAGTAAGGCAATATTATTTCACCTGGGATCCTAGTCTGCGCTGAATTGCGCCTCTGCACCCATTCTAACACGCGCCCACCTTGACAACACCGGGAAGCCAAGATGCCCCCAGCCGAGTGGGGCGATTTGCTCTGTTCAAAGTTGTCGACTTCGCTAAAAGTCGGGTGCTCCATCAGCATTAATGACTGAGTGCAGATCTTGCGATTGAAAATAGAAATTCTTTTTCAATTTTCAGAATGAATTGGCTTGCATACCTACATAGACTAGGAAAGAAATTCTGAAACTCTGAAAAGCCAACTTGACAGGAAAATCAACCTCACCTATATTCATTTATGTAGTCGTTCTTTCTAGAATGGCTATCTCGCGGCATTTATTAGGGTCATTATTGATCGGTTGTGGGGAGGAGAGCCTCGATGGTGCAAGCTACCGATGTCGGTAGGCGGACCAGAATTACAAGACCTTATCCTTCGTACACGTTGGAGGACGCGCTGAGCGTAGCGCAAACCATTCATCGGGAAAACGCCGGTCTGCCTTTCGACAGAGAACTGCTTGCGAGCGCGCTTGGCACAACCCCCAAAAGCAGCGCGTTCACCATCCGTCTCAACGCCTCGGCCGCGTATGGTCTCACAGAGGGCGGCTACAATGACCCCAATATTAGCCTTACCGAACTGGGAGGGATTGCTGTCTCACCCGAAAATCACATCGCACGCGTGTCGGCATTAATCCAGGCTGCGAAGTATCCCGACACATTCGGCAGATTCTACGAAATGCTAGACGGCAAGCGCCTTCCTCGGAACGCCAATCTGCGAAGTATTCTCCAACGAGATCTGGGTGTGCGCGAGGACTTGACTGAGGAATGTCTCCGCATCCTCCGCGATAACGGGGAGTTTGCGGGAATCATTTCAGAGGCTGATGGCGAATATCTGGTCAAACTCCCAGAGGTGGACAATTTGCCAGACGCACCAGGAGCTGCGTGGCGCTCCACACAGGAGGAGACTGGAACTCGGATTGAACAGCGCCCAAATCCTGAGTCACCAGTGTATTTGGATCCGGCAGTCGAGTCGACAAGGACTATTTTCATAGGCCATATCGGAGAATCTGATGCCGCGAAATACGTGGCTACAATGCTGGATGAATTCGGAATCCATTACGCCAGCCCGCAGATACCGGAGCAGGATACCGGGTTTCTAGTTCCCGAAGAAGTTTCTGTGGCGATGAGGGAATCAAGTGCGGCGGTGCTCGTATTCCGCAGTGGCGATAATGCCTGGTCGTCTCGCGACAAGATGATAGGCATGCTCGGCGCCGCCTCGGTGCTTTTCGAAGATCGTGTTGTATTGTTGCACGAAGACGGTGCCAGTCTGAGCATCAACCTCGACGGACTCAATCACTTGGACTTCGACCACGACCGTCCCGGCGAATCCGGCATGGGATTGCTGGTTGCATTGCACAGGGCAGGTGTCATCAGCGTTTCGGCATAAAGGCAGCGAATCGGGTCGATTTCAACTCCGGCACGAATCTCCAATTTTCCGGTGTCCGAGAACATAGACACCAGAGTCACGAAAACGAAGGCTCTACGGCGATTCTGGAGCGATGAGTTTTTCAATCCATTCACATCAGATGAATCAGCCGTGCCAGCCTATGATTGTGTACCTGCCATTAGAGAAATCAGGGCTAGCCGGGGTCAGGGCAATAGTCTCCCTCTGCAGCACTGACCTATTATGTAAAGTATAGTAGGTTATGTCAATTATGTATTAGAGATTCAACGTCATACTTTACATAAGATTTATAGTGCGAACATACGCATAGTGAACGTGAATCGGCCACCTAACCCGAAATCACATCTGCACCCCTTCCCTACAAAGCCACTTGTCTCTTAGTTGGCATTCCGTCAGGCGAAAGAAATGGGATACTTCTATTTGAAGCATCCCACTTATCCAGAAGATTCGACTCTGCGTTTCTATCCCTAGCGCCGTCGCGTCCCGTAAGTCCCATCAAGCAGCTCGGGCAATTCTCCGAATTCTTCCTGGGAATCCAGGGCTGCGTCTATTTCACGAACGAGTTCTGCGAGACCAGTTCCTGTCTCTGCTGAAGTAAACACTTTTCCCTGTTCCCCTTCCGCAAGCTGGAGTACCCTGCCGAGCGACTCCTCGTCCACATCCTCTTCCATCAGGTCAACTTTGTTCAGTGCCATCAGTCGTGGCTTTTCTGATATGCCTAGATCTGCGAGTATGTTGTCAACCACATCCACCATCTGCGCTGCGTTCGGATGCGTAACGTCCACGACATGCAGCACCAGCGACGACTCTTGCACCTCTTCAAGCGTCGCTCTGAATGCGGCAACAACAGCAGTGGGCAGTTTCTGGATGAAGCCCACCGTATCTGTCAGCAGCACATCCCGCCCTGCCGGAGTGTGAATGCGCCGGGTAACAGGATCGAGCGTGGAGAACAGTAGGTTCTCAGCCATTACATTGGCCTTCGTTAGCCTATTGAGCAGCGAGCTCTTCCCCGCGTTCGTGTAGCCAACTAAAGACACAACGGGCACTTCCATCTCAATGCGCCGCGCTCTGTACTGCGCGCGGTGCCGCCGTACGTCCTCGAGGTCCCGCTTCAGTTTCTGTATGCGCGTCCGCACCAGCCTCCGGTCCGTCTCGATCTGCGTCTCACCAGGCCCCCGCGTGCCGATTCCGCCGCCCAGCCGTTCCAGGTGCGTCCACTGCCCGGCGAGCCTAGGCAGCAGA
This sequence comes from Dehalococcoidia bacterium, assembly GCA_963665605.1. Classification (GTDB taxonomy): domain Bacteria; phylum Chloroflexota; class Dehalococcoidia; order Lucifugimonadales; family JADFKI01; genus Bin90. Next base: position 320,355 of record OY762409.1, read on the forward strand.
TATTCGTGCTGTGCAAGCTCCACCTGCAGACGTCCTTCCTTCGTGCGCGCCCGCTGAGCGAACACGTCAAGGATTAGAGCCGTCCGGTCTATGACCTTGACCGACTCGCCTAGCGCATTCTCAAGGTTGCGCTGTTGTGTGGGCGTCAGTTCGTCGTCACAGATTACCGTGCTTGCGCGCTTAGCATAGATCAGCCCCTTCAGCTCTTCCAGCTTGCCCTTGCCAAGATAGACCTGCGTGGGCCTGTCCATCCGCTGCGATACCGTACCCACTACTATGGCACGCGCACTTCTGGCAAGCTCTCCAAGCTCCGCAAGTGAGTCCTTTAGCCTCCACGGTCCTCGCCGCCGCCTCAATTCCACGCCAACAGTGATTGCGCGCTCAAGCCTAGGCCGCGTAGATTTCATTCGTCGTTTAGCGATAGTGTCCCTCGCTTTCCTATCTTGCCCATCTTGTACGCCAATGACAGCCTAGTCAGCCTTTAGACGGAATCCGCCACTCCGACAACTTCGCCAGCCCCTTCTCCATGTCCTCGTCATTGATTGTCAAAGACAGACGGATGTACCCCTCGCCATACTCCCCGTACCCGTTCCCCGGCGTCACAACGATGTCCGCCTCGTCCAGCAGTAGCGCCGTAAACTCAGCAGATGTGAAGCCCTCCGGAATGCGCGTCCACACATACAGGCTCGCCTTCGGAGGAATCGCGTCCAGCCCAATCTCCTGCAGCGTCTGCACCACGCGGTCCCTGCGCCGCTCGTAGATAGCATTCCGCTCGTCAATCGCCTCCTGCGAAAGCTCCATCGCCTCCATGCCCATGTACTGGATGGCGTTCGGCACACCCGAGTCCAAGTTAGACTTGATGACCATCAGCGCGTTAATAATGTCTTCATTGCCTACCGCCATGCCCAGCCGCCAGCCTGTCATGTTGTAGCTTTTAGAAAGCGAGTGGAACTCCACACCCACATCAATCGCCCCCGGCGTCTCAAGGAAGCTTACGGGCCGGTAGCCGTCGAAAGCGACCTCAGAGTAGGACGCATCGTGCATCACCGCGATGTCGTGGGCCTTGGCGAACTCCACCACCTTGTCGAAGTATCCTGCCTCCGCAATTGCCCCTGTCGGGTTATTCGGGTAGTTTAGCCAGATCACCCTCGCCTTATCCGCCACGTCGTCCGGAATCGCGTCCAGGTCTGGCATCCAGCCGTTCTCCTCCAGCAGCGGCATCCAGTGGCACTCGCCACCTGCAAACCACGTGCCCACAGAATAGACCGGGTACCCCGGGTCTGGCACAAGCGCGATGTCGCCCGGATCGATGAAGCATAGCGCCGCGTGCCCTATCCCCTCTTTCGCCCCGATCAGCGGCAACGTCTCCTTGTCAGGATTTACCGATATGCCAAACCGCCTCTGGTACCAGTCTGCCACAGCCTGCCGGAACTCCGGCAATCCGTCCGTCTCAGGATATCGGTGATTCGGGCCGTCGAGCGCGGTATCCCGCAGCTTCTCGATCACATTGTCCGGCGTCGGAATGTCAGGGTCTCCGATGCCAAAACTAATGACATCTATCCCCTGCTCCCTCTTCGCCGCAATCTTCCTGCTGATCTCCACGAACAGGTACGGCGGAACCTTCTCTATACGGCTGGCAAATTTCATCTCATCTCCACTTAGATTACGCAAAACTCTTCGTTACTGGGCCGTCCCTGCGAAGGCAGGAATCCATCCCTAGCCCATGTGCATTCCGCGCCATGTTAAGACAATTGCAGGCAGACGTAAAGGATACACACCTTAGTCGGGTTAACCGCAAAAGAAACACCCGCTGCTAAGTCGGCAGCGGGCGCACCATTAGATCCAACTATCCTGTATATCTGTCAGCCCTTCGTTATTCCTCCCACTCCCCTTCGAACACGGACGCCACGGGCCCCTCCATAACCACCTCGCCCTCACCAGGCCACTTCACCGTCAGGTCGCCGCCCGGTAGCGCGATCGTTGCACGGTCGCCCGCAAGCCCGTTCAGCCGCGCAGCCACCTGCACCGCGCAAGCACCCGTCCCGCACGCCATCGTGATCCCGGACCCGCGCTCCCACACCCGAGTCTTGAGCACCTTCCCACCGTCTATCACATTCACAATCTCGAAGTTCACCCGTGCCGGAAACAGCGGATGATGCTCCACCATCGGCCCCAGTTCTGCCAGCGGAAACTCGTCCACGGGCTCATCCATGAACACCACCGCGTGCGGATTCCCCATAGACACACACGTCATCCGAAATGAATGCCCGGCAACCTCCAACGGCTCGTCTATCACGACATCCATGTCCTCCAGCGCAACCGGGATCTCCGCCGGAATCAGCCGCGGCTCGCCCATCAGCACACGCGCGCCCGACATGCCGTGCCCGTCATCGTCCAGCGGTGTAACGTCTAGTACCCCCGCCATCGTCTCCACCCGAACCGGCGACAGCTCCGCCGGCACAATCCCGTTGTCGAACGCGAACCGCACCAGGCATCGGATCCCGTTGCCGCACATCTCCCCCTCAGACCCGTCCGCGTTGAACATCCGCATCCGCAGGTCCGCCTTCTCCGACGGCAGCGCCAGAATCAGCCCGTCCGACCCGACCCCCAGGTGCCTGTCGCTCATAGCCACCGATAGCGCCGGCCAGTCCTGTTCCTCACTCCGCGCATCGATGTACACATAGTCGTTGCCGGCCCCGTGCATCTTTGTAAATCTCAATTCTCGTTCTCCGTGAATCTTGCAAGCCTAGTTGTCTTGCAGTTCGTATTTTCGTCGCCATCAAGAGTTCGAAGAAGACACCGCTATTAATTCTTCAATCAGTTGTTGAGCATACTCCCTCGAACTCAGGCGTTCAATTTCGATCCTGACAGGAAAGACTTTCTTCACTGGGTTGGACAGATTTTCAGCGTGTACCTCAACTTCAAGCGCACCACTTACTTCAGCCATATCGCCTTCTACAAAAACGAAGCCTTCAAACCGTTTGGGTTCTTCCCTGTGACGCCATTGTTCACATTCCAAACTAAATGATTGCACTGGAACTTCGGGCCAATCTGGCTTGTAGTCAAACTCATTTGGGTCTCGCTGATTACCTAGTAACGCCTCCGCGTAGTCCGGCACTCTGAACAACTCTTCAGTAATTCTGGGGCTAGAAATCTGAGAAAACTCATTTATCAACGATGAACGGGAAGTCGGCAACAATCGGCCTTCCGGTGCCTGGGGAGGTGTTGAAAGGCGTAATGTCGCGTTCTCTTTGTCATCATCATCGAAGTATTGAGGAGGACGAATTTTGAAATGCCCTCTTGCTCTTATGACTACTAGAGAATCATTGCCAGGGCGATTTTCCTCGTTTCGTGCGAGGAAACAAAAGTATGGCGACTCTGGTTCCTGCAAGGTCTTGTGCAGATTGAGTAGAATTGACCCACAATCGCTAAGCCAGTTGGGGTATTCTTCATTGTTGTACTTGGAAACTGCTGCTTTTGAGGGGGGGATATACTTCAGTTCGCCAAATATCTCACCATAAGTCTGTGGCCTTGAGTTGAATCCCATATCTAGTGGGAAGTGGTTCTTCAAGATGTGTAGGAAGCACATGATCTCTTCATTGCTTAAAGGTTGATAAATCTTGCAACTGAAACTTAGCGAAGAGACTTCCTCCAGATCTTCGTTGACACACCAGATCCTAAACTGAGGTTCGGCCTTCTTCATACGAGTCAGTTCACTCTCAAGCCGAGCGATTTTACGTTCTGATTCGCTGTGTTCGGGCTGAACCAACCACTCATCTGGAACTGGGATGAATGGTAATTCCACTGACTTGGCCGACATCATTGGACCTGCATCATGTGTGAGAAGCCGGACATCCAAACCAAGATTGTCCTGCATATACTTGGAGCAGCATCCGACAAGCTCATCGTCAGGCTTGTTATAGTCGAGAACGCTTTCCAAATCTTGATTTGGCAAACTGCCAGGACTTATGATGAGTTTTACAGGAGGGGCATCATTGACTTGTTCGTACCCTAGATTGCCTGTGATTATCTTCCGAAACAAGGGATATGTGGCACGAGCGCGTTGCGCTACTCTGTCATTGCCCCTGTTCTTCTGGTTATCGATTTCTCGCTGAACTGGACGGGAAACTATAAGGTTAATCTCTTCGAAATCTCCCAACAAAGACCAGTCGATTTGGTTTAGCGGTCGACACTGAATAAACAGATTGGTATCTGGGAAGAGAAACAAGGATGGTTTCAGCATGTCTTGGTCTCCGATGACTTTCTTTTGGCACCAATTCCAATGTAGCGCATAAATGCGAACAAATCAACGACTTTCGCCATCTGAGAAAGAGTAACCAGCACTCCACCACCAATCAAATTCTGACCATCCCGTTAACACCCGTCGACAAGCCACTCCCGCACATCCCCCACTAGCCCCGCATACTCCGCATCGCCCACAGGCGCCTCGATCCACCTTATCCGCTCGTCGCCCAGCCGGAACCAGTTGTACTGCTGCCGCGCGTACCTGTGCGTCCGGTACTTGATCCGCTCCACTGCCTCCTCCAGCGCCAACTCCCCGTCCAGGTGCCGCATCAACTCGCCGTACCCCAGTCCCGACAGCGCAGCGTGCTCCGGTCCGTACCCGCGCACCCTCAGATCGCGCACCTCTTCCAGCCATCCTGCCGCCAACTGCGCGTCGATACGAGTGTCGATCCGCGAGTACAGCGCCGACCGCTCCATAGTCAGCCCTATTACCTTCGAATCATAGTCAGGCGGAATCTTGCTAGGCTTCTGAGCAATCCCGTCCCTAGCTGAAGTCTCTCCGAACCGCGATAGCGCAACTTCCAGCGCTCTCACCACCCTCCGAGGATTCCGCCCGTCCACCCGATCCGCTGCATCTGGGTCCACATGTCGCAGTTCCTCGAACAGCGCCTCCACCCCCTCGGATTCTACCCGCGATTCCAGCTCTTCACGCAATTTTGCGTTTGGATTTACTTCTGGAACCTGCCATCCTTCCAATAACCCCCAGACATACTGCCCGGTCCCCCCTACCACCAAGGGCAGGCGTCCACGTACTTCTTTTGCGTTAAGTATGCTTTGCCTGGCGTCCCTCAGGAACAGCGCGAGCGAGTACCGTTCGTCGGGATCGATGATGTCAACAAGATGGTGGGGGATCTCGGCGCGATCGGCGTCCGATGGCTTCGCAGTGCCGATGCTCATGTGTCGATAGACTTGCCGGCTGTCCGCGCCGATGATCTCGCCTTCGAATTGTCGAGCCATTCGCATCGCCAGCGCGCTCTTTCCCACACCCGTAGGCCCGACGATTACTAGGAGTTTCCTCGCCATCCCCTACCCCTACCCCATACCTGCGGCAACCCTCACGATCTCCACGAACGATCCCGCATCCAAGCTCGCACCGCCTACCAGTGCCCCATCGATGTCCGCCTGCTCCATGTACCCGCCGACATTTCCTGCGTTTACGCTCCCACCATATAGCAGCGACACTTCTGCGGCAGCTTCATCATCACCAATTGCCACAAGCGTTTGTCGAATGTGCGACATCATCGCCTGAGCAATCTCAGGTGAAGCCGACCGCCCGGTCCCAATAGCCCAAACAGGCTCATACGCAACCACGATACCTGCTTCAATTTTCACACCTTCTAGCGCCAATCGCAGTTGTGATTCAACAACTGCCTCTGCACTTCCACCTTCACGCTCCTCAAGACTCTCGCCAATGCAAAGTATTGGAGTCATCCCTGCTTCCAGCACAGCCTTTACCTTCAAATTCACCGCCGCATCCGATTCCCTGAAAATAGATCGCCGCTCCGAGTGCCCAACGATTACATATCGACATATATCTATGAGCATTTTAGCGGACACTGCCCCGGTGAAGGCTCCACCAACCTCGTGATGCACATCCTGCGCACCTAGTGATATATCACTATTTTTCAATGTTGATTGCACAGCTACAAGAGATATGAACGGAGGACAGACAACAACTCCCACATTCGAATCATCTGAGACGCCGCAGGCAATTTCGGTAGCCAGAGTTTCAGCCTCATCTACCGTCGTGTTCATCTTCCAGTTGCCGACAATCATAGATATAGTCATATGTTGTGCTCGTTCCGTTGCAAAACACCTGAAGCAAGTGTTTTAATATCTCAATATGTTATGGTTGTGTCCTCTATAAAAGGTAGGCAGAGGTAGATACTCAAGGGCCATATTTCAATAGTTTGCCCGCATGCGCCATCGCAAGCATCATCACCTCAGTGGCAGGCAGGCTCCCCAGGGTTCCCACCGAGCACGCCCGTTCCGTGAATTCTTCGATCCCCTCACCTGCCGTCCACTTTGATTGTACAAGCAGCGGTACCGGGTGCCAGCTGTGCGCCCCCAAAATAGCGGGAGTAGAGTGATCGCCTGCAACCACAAGTACGTCTTGGTCCATCTCCATGAGACGCCCAACTCCCGCGTCAAGGGCTTCCAGTGCCTGCACTTTCGCAGCAAAGTCGCCATCCTCCCCTGCTGCATCAGCCGGTTTGTAATGGAGGAAGAAGAAATCGTGCTCATTAAAATGCTCTTCCAGTGTGTCGAGCTCGTCTTCGAACGTCATGCCCGTCGGTATGACATTCATCCCGACGACCTTCGCCAAGCCTCGATACATCGGATATGCAGCCACTGCTCCCGGATTGAGATTGTACCGCTCGCCAAAGTCCGGCAATTCCGGCAGCAACGAGAATCCGCGCAGCATCGCCATGTTCGCGTACTCTCGCTCTCGAAGTACTTCACCCGCCGCCGTAACGAAAGTCCTCACGTGCGCTGCCGCCTCCTCGGATGTCTCGTCCAACGCCCTGGCTTCCAGCGGCATAACCCCGACCATCTGCGGGTCAGTCTCGCTGATCCTGTCGTCCAGGCCCTCACCGTGCATAACCAGCACAAAACGATAATCCTGCACCGGGTACACCTTGACATCCACTCCAGAGATCTCAATATCGTTGAGCATCTCTACAAGCGGCGTACTCTCGGATGTCGGTATCCGCCCTGCCCTCCTGTCCACGATATTGTTGTTATTGTCCACGGTGCAGAGATTGCCACGCGCCGCAAGATCTCCCGGCCCGAGCTCCACGTCGATTCCCAGGGCCTCCAGTACACCGCGCCCCATCAGATACTTGACCGGATCGTATCCGAACAGTGCCATGTGTCCGGGCCCGCTTCCGGGCGTAATTCCGTGCATCACAGGTGTTGTTACGCCCGCCGCGCTGCGACTGGCGAGCCTGTCCAAATTGGGAATCCGTGCCGTCTCCAATTCCGATTTTTTCGTTTCAGGATGTGGCGCGCCCCCGAGGCCATCCACAACGAGCAAAACTATCTTTGAGTCCGTTGGGCGGCATATATCGGCAAGAAATGGAAGATCAATCATAGACCCAACCCAAACGCAAGGTGTTTTTCGGTTAACATTTCGCTTAATTTCGAGAATATCTTAGGGGTTATCTTACGGGTTAATGGAACGCATTGACCTGAGTCTATGCAAGACACAACTCTACCTTACACAAATGGATGCGTAAAGAGCACAGGTCGGTGCTTTAGCATTGAGGATATGCAACTGGGAAAGGAATATTGAGGCACTCCGTAGGGCAGTATTTAAGACCTATCGGTCAGGCAGCGCCTCCACACCCGGCAGTCCTCTGCCCTCCAGGAATTCGAGAGACGCGCCGCCCCCGGAAGACACATGCGTCATCTTGTCAGTGAGTCCAAGAGCTGCAACCGCCTCTGCAGTGGACCCCCCACCAAGCACGGTCGTCGCCTCTTCAAGCGATGCGAGCGTTTCGGCGATTGCACGAGTCCCTTGCGAAAAAGCCTCCCACTCGAACACGCCCATCGGTCCGTTCCACATAACCGTCTTGCAAGCTTTAATCGCCTCGGAATATCGCCTAGCGGTGTTGGGTCCGATATCCATAATGCGAAAACCATCTGGGATTGAAACTACCGGCACCGTCCGCGAGTCGGCATCGGCAGTAAACCGGTCCGCCACGACAACATCATCCGGGAGCAGTAATCTGACCTCGCCACTCTCTGACCGGTCGATGAGATTTTTCGCAAAGGCTACCCTGTCATCTTCGACCGGCGACTCACCAACGTTAAAGCCCAACGCCTTTATGAAAGTCGCCGCCATTCCCCCACCTATTTGCAGCAAGTCCGCCTTCTCAGCAAGATTGTCGAGCACGCCGATCTTATCAGACACTTTTGTGCCGCCCAAGATCGAGGCAAACGGTCTATGTGGATCTTCCAGTGCATTCCCAAGGAATCGCAACTCCCTCTCCAGGAGCAGACCGGCAGCGGAAGGAAGCCAGTGCGCCACACCCTCCGTTGATGCATGCGAACGGTGTGCCGCACCAAATGCGTCGTTGACATAGAAAGTTGCTAGCGACGCTAGCTCCCGCGAATATTCAGAGTCGTTAGCCTCTTCCCCAGGATGGAAGCGCGTGTTCTCAAGCATCATCACGTCGCCTCCCATAAGGCGGTCTGCGAGCTCACGCACGTCCTGGCCAATCGTTTCGTTACACTGCAAGACCCGGAAGCCCAGGAGTTCGGCAAGCCGCCGAGACATCGGTGCCATTCGAAGTGATTCGTCAATTCGACCTTTAGGACGGCCAAGGTGCGAGCAAACAATCAGGGCGCAGTTTTGCTCCAAGAGATAACGCAGCGTGGGCAATGATGCGCGTATTCGACCGTCGTCCGAAATCTCTGAAGTGCCGGGCTTTAACGGCACATTGAAGTCCACTCTGACCAGTATGGTCTGCCCGCGCACATCCACATCGCGGACGCTTCTCTTATCAGACATTGTTCTATCGCATTACCTTGCTCTGACGAGAGTTTCGACGAATTCCCTCATACGGTCCCTGCCATCGCTACCGATGCCGCTGGAATCAATTGCCGCCATAGCCTCTGCGATCAGAACGTCAGCCATGTCATCGCAGGCAGTCCTTGCTCCCAGTCCTTCGACGACGTCCCGCAACTTAACAGCGTCCTCCGCGTCCAGAACGCGCTTAAAGTAGATTTCTCCCATTGCACGCTTCTCACTGATGGAAGCCTGTTCCAGCGCGTAAACCACAGGTATCAGCTTCTTCTTGTTCAGGACTTCTACGTTTGGTTGCGAATCCAGACCACCTCCCCAAAGTGCCTCCATGTCAGAGCGCACCTGCAGAGCGACCCCCAGCTTCTCACCACATTTCGCAAGCGTTTCTCCGATTTCATTATCTGCGCCGCCGATAAGCGCGCCGACCTGCAGCGCACACCCCATCAGCGCTCCCGCCTTGTCTGCTGCCATCTCCATGTACGCCGATACGCTCAGATCGATTCTCTCCTGCGCCTCCAAGTCTCGAAAGCGCCCCTCGCAGACCCGCAAGCTGGCCCTGTCCACTATTCGAACTATCTCAAATACCCGCTCATCCGGCACTCCGCGCCCCGCAAGTCGCAGTAGCGCAAGCCGCCCAAGTGCATGCATGCCGTCCCCCGCATTGATCGCCTGCGCCGGCCCCCATACCCACCAGACGGCATCGCGTTCATTTCGCCGCGGATTGCCCTCTTGCACATCGTCATGAATTTCCGAAAACTTGTCGACCAACTCTAGAGCGGCAGCGGCGGGAAGGCACGATTCTATGTCCCCGCCAACTGACTCGCAGGCAAGTACTGTCAGAAGGCCATGGGTTCGCTCCTGCCGCCGCGGGAAGTCATCTGCATGGCCCGGTGCACTCCTCCAACCAAGATGGTAGCCCATCATGTCATACAGCGGAAATCCTCGCTCGTTAACAATCGTTTCTAGTTCTGCGTCAACCCGCGAGGTCAATTCATCAAAAAAGGTTGAAGTATTCAATCGGTCTCCAGACGCTGTTGGGCCTATGGAATAAAATGTTAGCAAACTTCAGCTTGGCAAAGAAACAAGCTATCCACAAGCATTGACAAATTTAGGGAGTTACTGTGATGCAGTCCTTAGAACTTCTTCGATCTCGCCAAGACTCACCGCCCCCTCCCGCAGCACACGCAATTCAGTGCCACTGACATCCACAATGGTAGATGCAACACCACCAAGTGCATCGCCGCCATCTAGCACGAATTGAATTGCGTCGCCGAACTCACGCCTTACATCGGACGCGCTCGTCAGCCCTGGCCTGCCGCTCAGGTTCGCGCTCGTACCCGTTATTGGCGCACCAAGCGCCTCAGCAACCGCTCTGGGAATGGCATGGTCCGGCACTCGCAGTGCCACCGTGTCCAGGCCCGCGGTTACAATATCAGGAATATCCGGCCTCTTGCGCACGACGAGTGTCAACGCCCCTGGCCAGAAGCGTTCTATTAGTGGCCAGGCCTCCTCAGGCACTTCCGCAGCGCACTTGTCAACGTCTCCTGAATTAGACAGCAGCAATGGTAGTGCAATACCGTCGGGACGTCCTTTGAGTTCATACACCTTCAGCACCGCCCGCTCGTCGAACGCACACGCGGCAAGCCCGTAAAGTGTGTCAGTTGGAATGGCGGCAACGCCGCTGTCTCTGAGCACGGCTACAGCGGTTTTGATTTGCCCACGCATCGCATCGTCTAGCGGTAAATCACCCATAGTCTATCCACCTTAAAGTTGAATTAGTATATCATAGATGGTAAATTTTAAGCAGTTCGTACCAGATTCAACAGCCCTGAAGCGATGGTAAAATGCTGAAAGAAACTGGCCCCGTGCGAGAGAGCCATGGCAACAGCGTTGAGGAAAGTGCCCGCATTCAACGCGAGACTATGGTTGTTATAGACTTCGGTTCGCAATACAGCATGCTCATTGCTCGCCGGGTGCGGGAGAGCAGCGTCTATTGCGAGATAATACCGCACACCGCCGACTGGGATTCGGTCGCACGTCTGAACCCTAAAGGCGTCATTCTCTCAGGAGGACCAGCTAGCGTGTACGAACCGGGCGCTCCTCTTGCTCCAGCTTGGGTGTACGAATCAGGCCTGCCTGTGCTCGGAATCTGCTATGGAATGCAGGCAATGGCTCATCAGCTAGGCGGTAAGGTCGTTCCCACCGCTCGAAAAGAGTACGGCCATGCCGAAATGACCCACAGCTCTGACGAAGAGCCCATTTTCAAGGGCCTGCCCCAGTCTATGCCAGTCTGGATGAGCCATGGCGACCAGATCACAGAGACGCCTCCTGGTTTCAAATCCCTGGCGCATTCCGAAAATTCGCCGATAGTGGTTATGGGCAACGGCACTGGCATGATCGGCCTGCAGTTCCATCCTGAGGTTGTGCATACTCCGCAGGGCAAGACTATTATCGAAAACTTTCTCTACGAAATCTGCGGCTGCGAAGCCCTCTGGACCCCCGGAAACTTCGTGAATGACAGCGTTGAACGCGTACGCCAACAAGTCGGTGAGGGCAAAGTTATCTGCGCTCTGTCGGGCGGTGTCGATTCTGCGGTTGCGGCCGCCCTCATTCAGCGAGCCATCGGCGGCCGCCTTACCTGCATCTTCGTGAACAACGGAATGATGCGAAAGGGCGAACCGCAGGCCGTAAGCGATACTTTCCAGCGCCATTTTCAGGCGAATTTCATATACGCCGAAGCAACGGAGAATTTCCTGGGCGCGTTAGGCGGAGTTATTGACCCTGAGCGGAAGCGCAGGATCATCGGCGAAGAGTTCATCCGCGTCTTCGACGAGCAGGCAACAGGCATCGGAGAGGTCGACTTTCTGGCGCAGGGTACGCTCTACCCCGATGTCATTGAGAGCGAGACCACAAACAATTCCGTTTCCGCAAAGATTAAGTCGCACCATAATGTCGGTGGACTGCCGGAGCACATGAATCTGAAACTAGTCGAACCGTTGCGCTACCTGTTCAAGGACGAAGTCCGCGGGGTCGGCTTGGAGCTTGGCCTGCCCGAGGAGATCGTCTATCGCCAGCCGTTCCCGGGACCTGGGCTTGCCATACGCATCATCGGCGAGGTAACGCACGACAAGCTGGAGGTGCTTAGGGAAGCAGACGCAATCGTGATGGACGAAGTCCGCAGCAACGAACTGTACCGTCAGATCTGGCAGAGTTTCGCCGTTCTCACAGACACTCGCAGCGTGGGCGTCACCGGTGACTTCCGCACCTACGGACATGTCATCGCCATCCGCGCAGTCAGCAGCGAAGACGCCATGACCGCAGACTGGGCGCGCATCCCGTACGATGTTCTCGGACGCATCTCCACCCGAATCGCCAACGAAGTCCCTGGCGTCAACCGCGTGGTGTACGACATCACCAGCAAGCCTCCGGGCACAATTGAGTGGGAGTAAATCTGGCAATGTCCGCATCGCAGAACGCAGTCTCCAGAGAAGAGTTCGTTTCAGCGGTTTCCCGCCTCGCCGAAAGTGTGTATGACTTCCATGCCCGCTTTGACATACCCAATCTAAACGGCAAGTATTCACTCGACGATCCATTTCCTCGCCTCTGCACGCGCCTCGCCTTTCTAATGGAAGAGACTGGCGAACACGCTCGAGAGCTTAATCAAGGCGTTCTTGACCGTGCAGCAGACGAAATGGCGGACGTCGCATTCGTCGCTATGGGCACCCTTCTTGAACTGGACTCAGTCGGTGCAAATGCCTGCCAGGAGGTGGCAATCAAAAACGACAAAAAGACATTGCAGACGCATGTGGTTGAACCATCATCCGGCAAACTTGTCAGGAGGAACCGGCCACAATGAATGTCCTTGTCGTTGGGAACGGCGCTCGCGAACACGCCATCACTTGGAAGCTCTCGCAGAGCCCATCCGTCGGGCAGCTATACGTGGCTCCTGGAAATGCGGGAACACATGCAATAGCCCGCAACGTCTCCATCGGCGCGGAAGACATCCCTACCCTGATCGACTTTGTTTCAAACAACCAAATCGGCCTCACGGTAGTGGGTCCTGAAGCTCCGCTGGCAATGGGTATTGTAGACTCATTTACCGACGCCGGCTTGCTCGTGTTCGGTCCCTCTAAGGCAGCAGCTCGCATGGAAAGCAGCAAAGCTTTCGCCAAGACAGTGATGGCCGACTGCTCCGTTCCAACAGCAGCCTCCGAGACATTCACAAATTACGAAGATGCGCGCGCATTTCTCGACACCTGCCCCCTTCCGATAGTTGTGAAGGCAGACGGCCTTGCAGCGGGCAAGGGCGTTACCGTCGCCCAGACTCGCGAACAGGCGCGGGAAGCTATACGCGCGTCAATGGTTGACCGACAGTTCGGCGATGCAGGCGACTCCATTGTAATTGAAGAGTGCATGGTGGGTCAGGAAGTCAGCGTGTTCGCTTTCGTTGACGGCGAGTACGTCTCTCCCATGATCGCGGCATGCGACTATAAGCGAGTGGGCGATGGAGACTCCGGTCCCAACACTGGCGGTATGGGCAGTTTTAGCCCTCCCTTGCAGCAGCATTGGAACACCGAAATGGAATCTCATGTCCGAGCGAACATCATGGAGCCTGTCGTAAGTGGCCTGCTTGAAATGGGATGTCCCTATCGAGGCATTCTTTATCTAGGCATGATGCTGACTTCTGAAGGTCCAAAGGTTTTGGAGTTCAATTGCAGGCTTGGCGATCCCGAAACACAGGTAATCCTGCCCCGCCTGAAGTCCGACCTAGCCGAAGTCATGCTTGCAACCGCGCGTGGCGAACTCCATAACACGGAAATCGAATGGGACGACCGCGCCTGCGTTGGCGTTGTCGCTGCATCGGGCGGCTATCCCGCTGCCTACAGCACTGGCTATCCCATCAACGGCATCACTAAGGTGGAGTACGATGCGATAGTATTTCATGCTGGCACTAAGCTCCTTGACGGCACGGTTGTATCCGATGGCGGGCGTGTCCTGACCGTGGCCGCTATGGGTGAATCCATCGCTGAAGCACGTATTCACGCATACGAAGGCATCAGGCACATCACATTCAAAGACGCCTTCTACCGCACCGATATAGCTTCATTCGAGCACAGCTCGTCCTGAGACTGTCGAAGGATTGTTACGAAAGCAAATTTGCGAACCAAGAATGACAACTCACTACTGAAGATTACATCCGAAAGGAGACACAAGATATGCCACTCGTAGGCGTGATAATGGGTAGCAGTTCCGACGAGGCAGTCGTGGCCGAAACGGTCAGCGTGCTCGACCAGATGGGTATCGAGAACGAGGTCACGGTCGCATCAGCGCACCGCACACCTGAGAAGGTCATGGAATATGTTACAGGCGCTCGTGACAGGGGCATCGAGGTCCTAATCGCAGCGGCGGGCGGCTCCGCAGGCTTGCCCGGCGTTGCAGCATCTTGGACCACTCTCCCTGTCATTGGCATTCCCCTGCCCAGCAGCGACCTCAATGGCGTTGACGCACTTTACGCCATAGCCCAAATGCCTCCTGGCATTCCCGTGGCATGCGTAGCGGTCGGATCCTGGGGCGCACGCAACGCAGCATTCCTCGCTGCGCAGATTCTCGGCATCAAGCACGACAGCATCCGCGCCGCCTATGACGAATACCGCCAGTCTCTCAAGAACCGATAGAATCAGTCGATCTGTCTGTCAGCCTCTCTGTCTTCCGTGAATTGAGAGTGTTCGAGATTCTTTGTGAGTGCTGTCGGAAAAAACAATGACCGCAAACCGAGAGAACGCCCTGCCCAATCGTATCTATCAGGCCGAGGTCCGAGATACCTATGATCTCGGTGACACCTTGCCGCTCATGGTCGATACCAACCGCAATTCCGTGTTCTGGTTCGAAATGTCGAACGACATCATATCTAAATCTACAATGCCATAAACCGCGAGCCTTGACTTTTAGGAATATATCTTCCTATAATATATCCATGCGAAGAAAAGCCAACACACTTCTGCCAATCGAAGTTTCCATCCTTGACGCGGGTATCCGTCTGAGAACCGATGGACTGCCTAGTTTCCACGGCTTCCTCATTGCCAAACAAATCAAGGAAAGGGAGGGCGCACGCCTGCTGACGGCGCACGGCACTCTGTACAAGGCGCTTGGAAGGCTGGAAAGAGCCAAATTGCTCCAGAGTAGTTGGGAAGACCCACTCATGGCCGCCGAAGAAAGGCGCCCCAGACGCCGCCTTTACACCGTAACGCCCGCTGGCGAAGCGGCCCTGGCAAAGGCAGTCCACGCGAGTGTCGGCGATTGCGGCGAAACAAAAGAGGGACTCTCGTTCGCATGATTGAAAAATCCGTCGGAATAGTTCCCAGCCTGGTGAGAAACTGGGCGCGCGTGTACACAATCGGGCTTAATTCTGAAATCCGCGAAGCAAGGCGCGCCGAGATTGAATCCGACCTCTGGGAGCACGCACACGACTCGGAGTTGGGCAGAGACGCTCGCTCTCCGTTTTGCGCTCTGCACGAGCTCATTCGCTTGCTGGCGGGAGTGCCCGACGACGTGCTATGGCGCATCGAACATGTCAAAAGCCAATCCATGGAAGAGAACAGCCACATTCTGTCCATCAATGTAAGTTCGGAGGTAAGAGAAATGACCACAATTCGAGAAACGACCCTGCCCAATCGCCTGTACCAGGGCAAGGTGCGCGACACATACGATCTTGGCGAAGGCCAGCTCCTCATGGTCGCCACCGACCGCATTTCCGCCTTCGATGTTGTGTTACCCACAGGAATCCCCGAGAAAGGTGCCGTACTCTGCCAGATTTCCGCGTTCTGGTTCGACATGACAGAGGACATCATCCCTAACCACTTCGTCTCGCTTGCCACTGACCGCAGCGACCTCGATCTGTCCGACGACCTGGCCCGCCGATCAATGATCGTGAAGCGCGCCGACCGCATCGATGTCGAGTGCATCGTGCGCGGCTTCATTACCGGTTCTGCCTGGGGCGAGTATCGTCGAACCGGAACGGTCGCAGGCCAGCCGATGCCGGAAGGCTTGCAGGACGGCGATATGTTCCCTGAGCCGCTGTTCACTCCCAGCACTAAGGCCGAGGAAGGACACGACGAGAACATCACCGTGGCTGAGATGGAAAACCTAGTCGGCAAGGAACTCACGGAGCGCCTGGCGAAGGCATCCATCGAGGTATACTCGACTGCCCGTGACTACGCCAGAGAAAAGGGCATCATCATCGCCGACACCAAGTTCGAGTTTGGCATCATCGACGGCGAAATTTCGCTCATCGACGAGGTGCTCACTCCCGACTCAAGCCGATTCTGGGACGTGGATGGATACGCTCCCGGCAAGTCGCAGCCCAGCTACGACAAGCAGTACGTCCGCGACTGGCTCGACGAAGCCGGCTGGGACCACGAACCGCCTGCGCCCGAGTTGCCCGAGGATGTGGTCGCCAGCACTGCCGAGCGCTACCTTGAAGCATACCGCATGTTGACGGGTAACTCCCTATCCTAGACAATTGGATGTGTGCCTCTTCGGCACATAAAGTCGCTGGTAACGACCCAAGAGCGGGGTCTGAAGTTTTACGGCCACTCGGTGAGAATTAATGACAACCAGAGCAAAGCGTCCAACCCCAACTCAGACGCGAGCCGCCCGTAGGCGACGGCACGCACGCCGCAAGAAGATGCTCGCTATTGGCGGACTTAGTGCAGCCAGCCTTGTAGCCTTCCTGCTCATCCTCGGCCTCATCCTGCCGGGCCTGCCATTCGACGCTCTCTTCCGCGGAGGAAGCGGCGATATCTTTGAGACGGGAGCAGCGCAGGCGCAGGCGTTTGATGTTGAGGTCACTGATGTGCGAGTAGTGACGCCCGACGAAGAGTCACCAGCGGACGAGGCTGTCGCCCCTCCGTCACCGCCAAACCCTATCCTCGGGGGAGTGGACATCTTCTACAACTGCCCCGACGGGTGCGATGATCTCGTGTCGCAACTCTCCACAATTGCCGGGGAGTTCGACGCGGCAGACTCCCCCATCGGCGTTACTCCCAAGACCGATATGGAAGCCAGGATTCTTCTTGTCGGCGCCGACGCCAATCAGACACTAAGCGATTTCGATGAAGCCGCCATCCGGTCCTTCATCGAAGCCAACACCAATCAATAATGATCGTTCGTGGTGAGCCTGTCGAACCACACGCCAAATCCTTCCAATGCTGCATATCCTGTCAGGATTTCCATGTACCTCGCCAAAGTCTATATCCAGCTTCGCCCCACAGTCAGCGACCCTCAGGGCCAGACCATCCGTGGCGGCCTCCTCCAGCTCGGTTTTGACACCGTCACCAGCGTCCGCGCTGGCAAGTACATGGAAATCACCCTCCAGGCCGACACCGAATCCGCCGCCTCCGACCAGGTCCGCGACATGTGTGACAAGCTCCTCGCCAACCCCGTCATCGAAGACTACCGCTTCGACCTCGATCGGATATCCTAGCACGACCACGCGTGAATGCGGCAGTCTGCTCTGTGTGATTCTTTTCGCCCCATTTAATCTTCCCATCTGAAATATATTTCATTATTATCTATTGGAGTACATTTCTACTGGAAGAATCAGGTATGAATAGACAACTAGTTAATTCAAGCAATATTTATGCGATTGGATACGATGCCAATTCTCGCGCACTGGAGATCGAGTTCAGCAGTGGTGGCATCTATGAATACTATGCGGTGCTGCCAGCGACTTACGAAGGGCTGATGAATGCGAGCTCCAAAGGCAGGTATTTCCATCTACACATTAGGGATAGGTACAGATTCAGGAAAGTAGGGTAATCTACATACATGCTGCTTAAGGAAGTCAGAGTTAAGAATTTTCGGTCAATTTTAGACGAGACCTTGGCATGCGATTCCTTAACTGCTCTAGTAGGCAGAAATGGAGCAGGCAAGTCCGCATTCCTCAGTGCACTTGAGCTCTTTTACTCGCCATCGCCCAGAGTCTCAATTGAAGACTACTACGCCCAAGACACTGATCGGGAAATAGAGATCGAGGTGACTTATGGTGACCTTAATTCCGACGCTATGAAGCTATTTTTGCCGTATTTGCAGGACGACAGTCTGAAGATTGTTCGGGTATTTTCAGAATCTCAAGGTCGTTCTCCAGGAATATTCTACGGAACTCGGCTAACAAATCCGGAGTTCGACGACGTGAGGAAGGCGGGAGGCAGAAGAGAGCAAAACAACGCCTATCGCGAGCTCCGGAGTAGTGAAAAGTATTCTGACTTGCCTACTACTCGAACCGCTGACGAAGCGGAAAAGGCCATGCAGTTGTGGGAAAAGAAGAATCCAGACAAATGCACGCTTAATCGAGACGATGGCCAGTTCTTCGGTTTCACTCAGGTTGCCAGAGGTTATTTGGGTCGATTTACGAATTTCCTGCTTATCCCGGCCGTAAGGGATGCTCGGCAGGACGCAATCGAGGGGAGAGGCTCACCAATAACCCATATGATGGATCTCGTTGTCAGAAATGCCCTGACAAATAGGAAGGAATTAAAGGACTTTAGGGAGCAAACGCAAGCCCAATATACCAGTCTGGTTGCGCCAGATAAGCTCACGGAATTAACGGGCTTGGAGGTCAATCTGTCGGAAACACTACAGTCATACGTACCGAATTCGCGAGTTGTACTCAATTGGTCAGAGCTGTCAACAATCTCATTTCCTAATCCCGAAGCTCTCGTCAATCTTGTGGAGGACGGTTATCAATCAACGGTAGAGAGGACTGGTCACGGCCTCCAGCGAGCGTTCATCGTTACAATGTTGCAGCACTTGGCTTCAACGAGAGAGTTAGACGTCACTGACCAATCAGACGAAAATGCTGACGACGCGAACCTAGTTTCAATTGATCGTCTGATTCCTAATCTCGTACTTGCAATAGAGGAGCCAGAACTCTACCAGCATCCTAGCCGCCAACGGCACATTGCAGGAGTCTTACTCAAACTGGCATCAGGAAGCATCACAGGGGTAGCTAAGTCTACGCAGGTGATTTATACGACTCATTCTCCACTAATGGTTGGCCTTGACCGATTTGACCAAATTCGGGTATTGAGAAAGACTGCGTACACGGATGGCGATCCCAAAGTAACTAAGGTTAAGAAGGTAAACGCTCAGGCTGTTGCCGAAGAGTTATGGAGGGCGGACGGCGCGACAGGCGACATTTATACGGCGAGAACGTTACGAGCGAGACTCCAGACAATCATGACCCCGTGGATGAATGAAGGATTCTTCGCGGATACAGTAGTCTTGGTTGAGGGTGAAGATGACCGGACGGCTCTCCTTGGTGTGGCCAGCTCGATGGGCGTAGACTTCGACGGGACCGGTGTGTGCATAATACCTTGCTCCGGCAAAGACAATATTGCCCGCCCATACGCTATTTTTAGTCAGCTTGATATTCCATCCTATGTAGTTTGGGACGGTGACTACGGCGAGGGAAATGGCAGTCCAGAGGGCAACATTTCCATCTTGAGGCTCTTGCATCAGCCTGAGGAAGACTGGCCGGAATTTCTCAGAGACGAATGCGCCTGCTTCAAGAAAGACTTGGAAACTACTTTAGAGGAGGAGATTGGTCACGATCTCTTCGAAGAATTGCTGGCGGATGCGCAGCAAACTCTGGGAATACGCAAGAGGAAACAAGCGATCAAGAACGTATCTGTTATTCGATATATTATCGAGAAAGCGGCCGACCAAGGAAAATCGAGCAAGACTGTCGAAGGAATAGTAAGTAAAATCGGAGCGCTCAACATGCGCCAAGATCTCTTGTCACCATCAGATTCGCGAGTGAGGATTCAAGCCATCTAGCATAAAATCGGGAGAGATCGTTTGCAACTCGTAATTTCGCCACTCGAATTCTGTTTAGAGCACCTTCGATTGCCTGATCCTCTCCCTACCCAATACTCCCCTTCGTGCTCGCAACCTCCCCACCCAGCCGCTCATCCTCCTCCAGCGCAGCCCGCATCGATCGCGCCAGGCTCTTGAACAGCGCCTCCGCCTTGTGGTGATTGCTGCTCCCAGCTAGGATCCTCACATGCAGGTTGAATGCGCCCTCGCGCGCCATAGTCTCCAGGAAGTGCGGAATCAGCTCCGCCGGCAGCGCCCCAAGGTCACTGTCCGACATACCCGCGTCGATCACTGCATACCCGCGCCCGCCAAAGTCCACCACCGTCAGCGCCAGAGCCTCGTCCAACGGCACATACGAGTGCGCCATCCGCCTAATCCCGCCGCCGTCCCCTACCGCATCCTTCAGCGCCCTTCCCATCACGATGCCCGTATCCTCGACAAGGTGGTGCCACCCAACGTGCGTATCTCCTCGGGCGTGGACCTTCAAGTCGATAAGCCCGTGCCGCGACAACTGCGCCAGTAAATGATCGAACATCCCGTTGCCAGTGTCGATCTCGTACTCGCCCTTGCCGTCCAGGTTCACCTCGACACTGATCTGAGTTTCCCGCGTCTCCCTGCTGAGCTTCCCTATCCTATCCATCCTGCATATCCTGTAAGGTTAATTTTCCGTGAGTGGTGAGCTGGTCGCACTACTCACCCATTCCTAAATCACTTCTCTCAGCGCCGCTAAGAACTTGTCCGTCTCCTCCGGTGTCCCCACTGCAACCCGGAAGAAGTCCTGCAACCGCTCAGAGCTGAACATACGCACCACAATCCCTCGCTGCGCCAACGCCTCGAAGGTCTCCTTTGCCTTCTCCGCAGACTCAAGCCTGCACAGCACGAAGTTTCCCGACGACGGCCACGGCGTCACGCCCCCGATCTCCTCCAGCAGCCCAGTCATCCGCTCCCTCTCGTCAACGATCTTGCCTACATTGTCCAGTAGCAGCGGCGCGTCCTCCAGCGAAGCCAGCAGCGCAGCCTCCGCAGCCACGCTTATGTTGTACGGCTGCTTGATGTCGATCACGTGCTGCACTAGTTCTTCGTTCATAATACCGTAGCCGATGCGAAGTCCGGCCAGTCCAGCCCACTTGCTCAGCGTCCGCAGCACAACCAAGTTCTCGTGATCCGACACCATATCCGCGACCGTCGAGTCGCAGAACTCATAGTACGCCTCATCCACCACCACGATCCGCCCTGTGTCCAGCAGCTCGCCCACATGTTCACGCGGAGTCAGGTTGCCCGTCGGATTATTCGGCGACGCCAGGAAGATAATCTTAGTCCTGTCATCAAGAGCATCCTTCGCAGCGGACACATCTATGTCAAACACCTCATTCCGTTGCACCAACGCGGTCTCCCCGCCCGCAATGCGCGCCAGGAAGCCGTACATCGCGAAAGTTGGATCGAAGTCCAGAACCTTGTCGCCCGGCTCCATGAACAGCCTGAACATTAGATCAATAAGCTCATCGCTTCCCGCACCCGCGACAATCTCTTCCGGCGCCGCGCCTGTATAGTCGCTCAGCGCGCTACGGACCTTACGCTGCAGCGGGTCAGGGTAGATGTGAACAGGCGCGTTAGCCACTGCATCGGCAACCTTCGGCGATCCCCCGTATGGATTCTCGTTCCCGTTGAGTTTCACGATCTCGCTCTCCGGTATGCCCGCACGCCGCGCAATCAACTCCGGAGGGTCCACCGCTTCATAAGTCTGTATATCAGCCAGATGCGCTCGCAGTAGTCGCTTAATTTCCCCAGCCATTAGAGACTCCTCTAGATTCATCGCTTCCTCTTGAAAGAGAAAGGCCAGGATGGGGGCTAAACACCTTCCTCATCCCGTATCAATATAAGCCACTTTGCATTCAGAAAAGCTCTTCACGTATCTCCGCTGCCTCCGCATGTGCAGTCAACCCCTCCGCCCTTCCAAGTACCGACGCTGCCTTCGAAATCGCTGCCGACGTTTCCTGACTCAGCGCCACCACAGGGCTAATCTTAACAAACGAATGCACACCCAAACCCGAGTTGAACCGTGCTGTTCCGGCAGTCGGCATCACATGGCTCGGACCCGCTACATAATCGCCAAGCACCTCGTGCGAGAAATCTCCGATGAATATAGCACCAGCATTCCGTACCTTACCGAGATGCTCCCAAGCATCCTGCACCGTCAGGCAAAGATGCTCCGGCGCGAATTCATTCGCCAGTTCTATCGCTTCATCCATGTCTCCCACTACAGCAATACATCCCTGCTCCTGGGTAGAAGCCCGGGCAATAGCACCCCTGTCCAACCGTTCCAACCGCGCCGTAACCTCTGCGTCCACCGCCTTGGCAAGGCTCTCGGAGGTCGTAATCAGCACCGGTCTCGCTAGTGCATCGTGCTCAGCCTGTGCCAGCATATCAACTGCGCATAGCGTTGGGTTCGATGCACCGTCTCCGATGACCACTGTCTCAGTCGGCCCGTACAACCCATCTATGCCCACATCACCGTACACCAATTTCTTGGCAAGCGTGACAAAGATGTTCCCAGGTCCACAGATTATGTCAACACGCGGCACGCTCTCAGTGCCATAAGCCATCGCCGCGACAGCCTGCGCCCCGCCAATGCTGAAGATCCTATCCACGCCCGCTATTTCAGCCGCCGCCAGCACCGCGGGATGCGGCAACTCACCATCCTTTGTCGGCGTACACATAACTACCTGCGGGACGCCCGCCACCTTCGCCGGTATCGCCGTCATCAGCACGGTCGAAGGATACAGCGCAGTGCCCCCAGGGATATAGGCCCCAGCGCTTCCCACTGCATTCACAATTTGCCCATACCCGGCGATGTAGTCCGTCCAACCCCTTTTCAGACAGGCCTCGTGAAATAAGCGAATGCGCTCTGCAGCAGCCTCCAATGCCTCCACTACTTCGGCTGAAGTCTGCTCACGGGCAGCCAATATTACCGACCGTGGCACCTCGAGACTGTCTGGCGCAACCCCGTCAATTAACTCCGTGAACTGTCGCACGGCTGTATCGCCATCAGATCGCACCCTATGAACGATGCGCTCCACCACCTGCATCGGAGTCAGTCGCTCGCCGAATATACTTTCAATGCCGTCCAGCAGCGACTCCGGTACATCATCCAGTCCCAGCCCCCTGCCCTCGCACAGCAGTTGCTTTGCCTCTTCAAGTCCGTGAACAATCCTCACGGCAGGTAGTCCTCAAGCGCCTTCGTCAGAGAGGCAACCACGACTTCTTGATACTCTAGCTCGCTGCCCCGCGGTATGTACTCGTACATGCGCTCAAGCCCGTCCGACGAGTCGTTGACGAAAGCATCCGCGAGTTCATGCGCCGGATGTCTCTCCTCACCTGACGCTATCCGCCTCGCCATGAACCGAAGCCGTTCCCACGAAAACCCGCGATCAAAGTTTGTCGTTACCCACTGCACCCAGTCCGCAAGCGTGTCATCCGGGATAAACTCCACCCGCACCTGTTCGACCGAAATGTCGAGCAGACTTCGCATTGGAACGATTTCCTGCCAGCAACGCCTGTCGAGCTCAAGTTGCATCGCCCTGTCCATTACAAGCCCGAGCACACCATCCTCAAACACATCCTGATTGCCGAAGTATGGCCGGAACATGCTGGCAATCCACGTCTCGTCAGCAAGCAGATGCGTAAGATACCCTGCCATAAATGCTTGTGTCGCTCCGCTATGCGCCTCAGCATCTCCAAGGCTTGGGTGCTGATGAAACAGGCCATTGATGCCGGTGCCAATCTCTTCGAAGTCGAGCTGCGCGAAATGATATACCGACCGGTCCTTTCGGGTGATCACTCGAATATCGGGCGATGTCGAACCCATCAGGTAATATCCCATATTCGCGTCGATAGTGTCGTGGTGAAGAAGGTCCGCAGCCCTGCGCGCAAGGCTCATATGCACAGGCGGATTCGGCATCGTCCCTCCCAATTAGTGTGAATGGTTCGTCCTGAGTTAGTCGCGGGACGCTCCGGTTGGCTCCCTATCCCGCCGAGGGAAGGTCAGGGTGAAGAAAGAAAATGCCCTTAATCCTGACCGTCGATTTCAGCTACCAATCAGCCTGGCCTGCGCCTCACAAGCTGAGTTGAATACATAGTTCAGGTCTGTCACGGTGACACTTGTGCCGCCGGCTTGTCGCAACCTATTCACTGCGTCCGTCAGGCTGCGTTTCCTGATTATAACAGTCGCCGCGTACCAGCCGACTCCGTCCTGCGAATACACTTTTGCAATCGTGGGCCCACGAAGACCGCTGATTGCGGTATGCTCCAGCACTTGGTGCGCCACATCTTCCGGTGTCTCACCTCGCATATTTGCAGTCACGCTGTAATATGCCCTTGAACGCAGGTGGCCTTCCATGACATCCACGAGCGTCTTGGCCTTTTCTAGCTTGGTGGAGTCCTCAGCAAGCAGTCGCTGATTGCTGATCAGGCACGCCTGCGAGGAAATAATCGTCCCTCCGCTAATCGTCTTCAGACGATTTTCGCGCATCGTGGTGCCGCTCTCAGACACATCCGCGATCATGTCTGCAAAGCCCATCGCGACTGCCGCTTCCAGTGTGCCGCTCGAATGGACCAGTGAAAAGAGGTTGATCCCGCTCCGCAGCAGGAACCTCTCCACAAGACGCGGGTACTTGGTCACGATTCGCAGGTCCCTGCCCTGCTGCCGGAACTCCATCGAAAGGTCAGCAAGGTCAGCAAGGGAGACTACATCGACCCATGAGTCAGGCACGCCCAGCACCAGGCCGCACCTGCCGAATTCCAGGTCGTCTATGACTACGCCCGAATCGCTCCCCTCGCTCCGCAACTCCAGGTAGCGGTCAAGCCCCACGATACCCAGGTCCGCGCTTCCTTCTTCGACTTTCGGCGTTATGTCGGCTCCTCGCTGGAACATAACAGTAACGCCCGGAAGTGCCGGAATCTCTGCTATGTACCGGCGTGGATTGTTTCTCGACACTCCAATGCCGCACGCGCGCAAAAATGCCTGAGTAGGCTCGAACAACGCGCCATCGCTGGATATGGCAAGCCGCAGACTGCCGTTAAGCTCCATTGTTACGCGCTCCATTTGCGTTTAACGTGTCAAGTACAGCATCAACATTGTACGCGAAGCCCATCGCAGGAACGCTTTCACTCCCACCAAGCGCATGCACTAGGTCGTCGTATCGGCCTCCGCCGCCAAGCGCCACGCTGTCGCCCTGCACAATCTCGAATATCATTCCGGTATAGTAAGATATGCCGCGCGCCATTCCCATGTCCAGCGAAATCTGTGCCTCCGCAATTCCCATTTGCGAAATGCGCTCTAGCAACGATTCCGCCTCAGCCAGCGGTGCCGCATCCACTCCGCACTCCGCCGCAGCTTCACGCGCGGAACGAATAGTGGATTGAGGCTCTCCATTCATTCGGGAGAGCAAGTGAGCCAACTTGAGCGCGCGCTCGAATGACTCTGAGCAATTTGCCTGGCGAACCTTGCTTAACAGCCGCGCGATTATCTGGTCTGTAGATCGCCTACCAAGTGGCTCGGGCATTGATTCTTTCAGCACACCCAAGATGAACTGCTCTGCCGATTCTGCGCTCATGCTCTCCAGCGCAGTCTCCATACCCAGACCCAGGGCCACGCTTCCGCTTAGCAACCCAACATCACTGGCGTGCTCCATCAAGCCTTGCACTTCAGCTTCGCCAGTCCTTAGCGAGTTCAGGTTGCTGATGATGAACAGCTTGGCGGGGTCCGATAACGTGAATGACTCAAGCAGATTATGCAGTACGCCTAGGTGCCCGATACGAAGTTGAAAATCGCCAAATCCCAGTTTCTGAAGCCCGGAACACGCCAGTGAAATAATCTCAATGTCCGCGTCAATTCCGGACGGCCCCACGAGTTCCGCGCCCGATTGGGTAAACTGTCGGTAGCTACCCTGCTCCTCAGGCGAGTACCTGAATACTGGCCCGCTATATTGCCACCTCACAGGCAGTTCAAGCGACTTTTCATTGTCTATGAAGTGACGAATAACGGAAGACGTGAACTCCGGACGAAGACTTACGGGCGTGCCTCCGGGATCGGTAAAATTATACAGCCGTCCTGCAAGATCGCCGCCCGCCTTTCGCACGAACAGTTCGGTCTCTTCCATCAAAGGAGTGTCGATGGGTTGGTACCCTCGATCACCCATGTGTGAGCGCAAGCAGGTTAAGGCATCGTCGCTCTGCTGCCAGCTCATCGAGTCGAGGTCTTTCATCCCGAAAAGGCTGCCGATTTGCTTACTTGCGCTTCGTTCCTGCAATTGGCTCACGTAGTCTGTCCGAACTGTAAATCTTGCAATGTTGACGCTGCTAATCCGCAGTTTAGCGCCTGATTATCAGGCGGAGCGGGCATCCAAAATCTAGCCCATGTCACGCCGCCATGTTCGCACTTTCACATTTTTGTGTCAACCAAAACCGCGCCGATTCATCCATGCTAAACTTAGCTTCCATCCCATCAGCATCTTCCGAATTGACCATGCCACTTGCTCAGAGAAAAGTTGCCATCGTTGTTGACAGCGCCGCCTCTCTGCCTCCCGTTTTCTCCCAGCAGAGGGGCATATTCATTGCTCCAATGACCGTTACCCTCGATGGGTATTCATATCGAGACGGCATCGACATAACCACTACCGAGTTTTACCGTCGCCTCCGCACGGCATCAGCCCCTCCGACGACATCTGCCCCCTCGACCGCAGCATATATGGAGGCATTTCACCTGGCCTCAAAGGATCACGAAGCAATTCTCTGCGTCACCGCTGGTGAACGCTTCAGTGCCTCCTTCGATGCTGTTGCTCTAGCCGCTGCGGAGGCGCGTCATTTGCTGCCATCCACTGAAATACGCTTACTGGATTCGCAGGCGGCAGCCGGTTCCCAGGCACTGGCAACGCTCGAAGCCTGGCGAGCAGCCTAGGAAGGCGCAACTCTTGCAAGAGCAGAAATGCTGGCAACCCGAGTCGTCGACCGGGCTAGCCTCCTTGCTTTCGTTGACACTCTGCGTTACCTCCGACGTAGTGGCCGCGTGCCTCTTGTTGCACATCTGGGAGCTTCACTGTTACGAATCAAGCCGCTATTTAAGCTGGAACGATCAGAAATAACCACCATGGCAAGGCTGCGGACACGCAGAGCCGGGATAAGACGAATGCTCAACCTGATGCGGGAGAAAGTGAGCACCGACAAACTCCACGCCGCTGTAATGCACGCCGATGCGCCCGAGGACGCGGAAACTATCAGGCACTCAATCGAAACAGACTTCGACTGCGCCGAGCTATACATCAGCGAATTCACCCCGGCCATGGGAGCTCACATAGGTCCAGGCCTGCTAGGCATTGCCTTCTGGTCTGAATCCGCCTAGTCCTGACGTCCCTAACCTGTACATCCAGGATATTCCGCCCGTTTGACACCTGCTCGCCTCTGCTATACATTCCCAAAAACCACTTGGAGGTAACGCAATGGCAGGTCCCTATTCCATAAAAGCCGACTTCGATGTACCTATCCAGATGCGTGACGGCACAACCACCTACGCCGACATCTTCCGCCCCGATGCGCCCGGCGAAAAGTTCCCTGTGCTGCTCACCCGAACCCCATACGACAAGAGTAGTCCACAGAACCGCACTGGTACTCTCGACATAGTACGCGCTGCGTCGAGCGGCTATGCTGCCGTTGTTCAGGACGTACGCGGTCGATTCACTTCCGAAGGCGAATTCTACACCTTCATCAACGAAATCAATGACGGATACGATTCCGTAGAGTGGCTCGCCTCGCAGCCCTGGTCCACTGGAAAAGTAGGCACATTCGGCATATCCTATGTCGGCGCAACGCAGTGGCTCGCCGCAAAATCTCTACCACCCTCACTCACCGCAATCGCCCCCGGATTCACCGCCCACGACTACCACGAGGGATGGACATGGCAGGGAGGCGCATTCGAGCTGGGGTTCAATCTATCATGGTCAATCGGCGCACTGTCCAGCGCTAACTGGGCGAATCTATCGCAGCGAATTAACAAGGACATCAGCGAGCTAAACACCCTAATCGCCTCTAAAGACTCACTGGAAGGCGGCTTCTCGCACCTGCCCATGCAGGATATGCCCGACCTCAAAGAAGGCGTCGCCCCCTATTACTACGACTGGCTCACCCACGCCGACTACGATGACTACTGGAAGCAAGTCTGTATCGCAGAGTCCCACTCCGAGATCGCCATCCCTGCATTCAACGTCGGCGGCTGGTACGACATCTTCCTCGGCGGCACGATCGCCAACTACCTTGGAATGCGGGCGAACGGCGCTTCTGACCTCGCCCGCAGCGGCCAGCGCCTGCTAATCGGCCCGTGGATTCATTCCGGTTCCGCCCCTGCCGTTTCCGGAGAGTACAACTTCGGCACGCGCGCTGCAGCCGCTGCAATCGACCTCCCAGGCGAGTTCCTCCGGTACTACGACCACCATCTCAAGGGCGAAGAAAATGGCGTCCCAGGCGACCAGCCAGTCAGAATCTTCGTCATGGGCATCAACGAGTGGCGATATGAAGACGCCTGGCCACTTGAGCGCGCCCAGAATGTCCGCTATTACTTGCACAGCGGCGGTGGGGCCAACACACTAAACGGTGATGGAGGCCTCAGTCCCGAATCGCCCGGAGATGAGCCGCCTGATGTCTTCGTGTACAATCCCATCAATCCCGTGCCTACCAATGGTGGCGGGCTATGCTGCGACCCCGCATTCATGGCGCCCGGTGCCTTCGACCAGCGCCCCATAGAGGCTCGTGCAGACGTCCTGGTCTATTCAACGCCGCCGATGGAGCAGGACACCGAGGTCACAGGCCCCATAACAGTCACCCTCTACGCATCCACATCGGCCGTGGACACCGACTTCACCGCCAAGCTCGTCGATGTCGAACCCAACGGCTACGCCCGCAACCTCACAGACGGCATCATCCGCGCACGATATCGCACTCCTCGCTCTGAAGCTTCATTTATGACCCCTGGCGACATCGTCGAGTACAACATTGATCTCTGGGCGACAGCCAATGTATTCAAGAAGGGGCACAGCATTCGCGTGGAAATCTCTTCCAGCAACTTCCCACGATTCGACCGTAACATGAATTCAGGCGGCATCATCGGCGAAGAAGGCTCGTTCGTCTCCGCCCTCCAGACTATCCACCACTCCGCCGCCCATCCATCCCATATCACCCTCCCCATAGTCCCAGGCAACTAATCCGAAACAGAAGGGGCAGGCTGAAATAGCCTGCCCTCACTGTGTCCAATCTGAGGCTTCACAACTACCTGCAAGCGATGCCGTCCTCGCTCATCTGACTTCATTCCCTGTGCCACCAGTGGAAAACGAAGTGCCACTCAATATCTTCGACCTGCCAGACTCACTCCCAGACAATGAAGAATTCACCGAATTGCTTGACTCGGCGAGTGTGAGAATCGAGCGCATCGTCTCAACAGGTCAGGCCTCGCCCCCTGGACAATGGTACGACCAGTGTGAAGACGAGTGGGTCGTTCTAATTCAGGGCGAAGCCGTTCTCCAATACGAATCTGGCGAGACGCTCCGCATGTCCGCCGGGGACCACATCTTGCTGCCAGCACGCTGTCGGCACCGGGTCGCATACACAAGCACGCAGCCACCGTGCATCTGGATAGCCGTCTTCGGCAACCTGCAATGAAAAAGGCAGGCAACGCATGCCTGCCAGTAATAAGGATGCTAATCCTAATGAAAAATCTACCAACTTTTCTGGCGCGCCTGAAGGGATTCGAACCCCCAACCCTCGGTTCCGAAGACCGATGCTCTGTCCGTTGAGCTACAGGCGCGCATCGGAAAACAAGGCACTTACGACCCCGCCGCCATCTACCAGTTTAGCATATTTTTGCCGTCGTTAAGGCAAGGCAATCGAATCAGCCAGCAAGAAAGACTGCCCATACTCGCAGTCGGGTTGAAGCCTTATCAGCCCAGCCCCTCAATTATCTCCTGGTAATTCTCGCTACCCGTAGTCCGCATCCGCATATCGTCTCCCACCTCTAAGTCCCCCGCATCCTCTAGCAACTCGATATGCGCCACGATCTCTGACAGGGCCATGTAGAGATTCCCACCGATCAGCTTGCGTCGCTCGAACACCCCTCGCGTGATGCGCTCCAAAGATGTCGGCTCCGAACCCATCCTGTGCAGAATTCGCCTGAGTCTCACCACATGATGCTGCAGTATATCCTCAGCCCTCTCAGTCGTCTCGAAGTTAAATTTCCCTTTGCTAAATAGCCTGTGCGCTGGAAGCACCGAAACATCTTTACCAAGGTTAGCTATCATCCTCAGCGACCGAATATAGGTCTCCAGACCGTAGATCTTATCCTCACAGTGGTAATGCTCCGGAACCTTTTTCCTTATCTCCGGACTGAACCGCGCCTTCGTAGTCGGATGGGGCGTAATCTCCGGCAGCACGTGATCGCCAGTGAACACAAGCCCGTCTAGCGTCACGCATATCTCGTCCGGCGAATGCCCCGGCGCATGAATGAAGCACAAGTCCCCCGACCTATCGTCGGCTTCCAGGCTGCGGCTCACATTAAACTTACGCCGGACTTCCACATACCGCTTCTGACGGTCTGCGTATCCATCGGACTGCCTCGCCGCCTCCTCTGCATTGCTCACCCTGTCTGCAATCATCACACGGTGCATCGCTCTCTGCAGCGGTGACGAGGGGTTGCGCTGAATGTCCCACGGATTGTAGTCCAGCAGCCGCGCATAGATGTCGTGTGCCCATATTTCCGCGCCAGCTTGCTGCGCCAATTGCCCTGCTGCTCCGTCGTGGTCCTGATGTCCATGCGTAATAATCACCCGCTCGATGTCCCGCACCTGGTAACCCGTCGCGACGACTCCGTCTGCAAGATGCTGGTACGAGCCCGTCGCCCCCGCGTCAATCAGAGTCATCCCGTCGTTCTCGAACAGGTAAGCCCAAGTGGGTCCTGTTCTAGAGTTATTGTCTTGCGGCACTCCGACGGCGTGAATCCGCCTGCCTTGCTCAGTGTCGATGCGGACAACCATTCGATTGCCGTCCGCATCGCCCTCTCGCACTGTAACCACTTCCTTGAACTGCGACATAAGGGCATCTCCGTTCTCGGTCAAAGTCGCGCAAACAGGCACGGCAGTCGAAAGTTTGGGGTGAAGTAAGTGGGGTGGGTGAGGAGATTTGAACTCCCGATCTCCAGGGCCACAACCTGGCGCCTTAACCGCTGGGCCACACCCACCGCATAAGCCGATTTTAGCAGTCACCCAACTAGTCGGTCAACCATTCTCCGTGCCAGCCCTATCCGTAATCCGAGCAGATTCAGTCTTCTGCGCTGGCGGGCGATCAAGACCAGCAAGTAGCGGCAGGCAACCATTCGGCGCAACGCGCATATTGTGAAAATGAAAACGGGCAAACCTTGCGGTTGCCCGTCCGTTCTAAGATTAATATCCCTTAGCCTGCTATGCATTCACACCTATTCGGAGGGCGCTTCAGCCCCATTCTTTGTCGTCAGTGCTTCTAGCAGTTCGTCAACCATGACGTCTTGCTTAGTATGGTGGCGCAGTGGCAGAGTCGGGTTAACCCGGTACACATTGCGCCTGCCCTCCTTGCGCCTTTCGATGTATCCCGCAACCTCTAGGTCCGAGATTATCTTATGCGTGGTTCGCTCCGTCACCCCGATGTAATTTGCAATCTCACGCGCAGTGCTTCGCGGGTTGTGAAAAATAAACGAAAGGACAAGGCCATGGTTGGTTATGAAGGTCCATCGAGGAGCTGTAGGCACAATACATCCTCTCAAGTCACGGAACGCTGAATTCAAATCTTAACACAGCACACATACCCATACAACAACGCAAAATCGCGCGAAAAATCATCAGGCGCCACCTCGCACTCTCCCTTGTTAATACGGTGGGTGGGAAGAAGGACGGTGCAAGAGTCCCTGAGCACTTCATCGTCGCTTAGCAACTAGTCAAGCTGTGCTTCCTGGCAGTGAGCATTCAGAGTGAGTGTATGAGGTCATTCATACCCTCCCGATCTGAATGGCCAAGATGAGGATGGCCAATCAACTCAATCAATCACAGACCAATTCGCCAGAGGGCTGACTGTTGACGCCCGACGACTAATTACTATCCCGCCAGATCACACACAAGCTGCACCAGCGTTCGGACCGGCACACCAGTTGCGCCCTTTACCGTTGCACCCTTGCTGCTTCGCGCCCGCGCGGTTCCAGCAATATCGAGGTGTACCCACGGAGCGCCATCGTTGAACTCACCGATTATCAGCGCTCCCGTAATGGATCCGGCTCCGCGTCCGCCGGTATTCTTTATGTCTGCGATGTCGCTGCTGTACTGCGACTTGTACTCGTCGAACATAGGCAGCGGCCACGCCCTCTCCCCCACCGAGTTCGCAGAATTAACCACCTTCTGCGTGAACTCTTCGTCATTCCCGAATGCTCCCATGCACTGGTCTCCCAGCGCAACTGACATCGCGCCCGTGAGCGTCGCCACATCCACCAGCCGACTCAAGCCCACTGACCGTGCGTATGACATCGCGTCCGCGAGCACCAGCCGTCCCTCAGCATCTGTGTTGTCGATCTCGATCGTTTTCCCGTTCATCGCACGCACTACATCACCTGGACGCTGTGCTGTTCCGCTTGGCATGTTCTCCGTCGCCGGCACTATCACTGTAACGTTTACCTTCGGCCTAAGTTGAGCAATCGCCTGCATCGCCGCAATCACCGATGCGCCGCCTGCCATGTCCCCCTTCATCGTTGACATGCCAGCCGCATTCTTGATATCCAGTCCACCGCTGTCAAACGTGATGCCCTTCCCCAGTAGGCCGATATTGTTCTCTTCATTTTCCGGATCGCCGCTGTAGCGCATTATGATGAATTTCGGTGGCTCTTCGCTCCCCTGCGCCACTCCTAGCAGCGCTCCCATGCCCATCTCCGCCATCCAGGGCCGCTCCTTGACTTCCAGTTCCACCCCGTGACCCTGAGCCACCTCAAGCGCCCTCTCAGCCATTTCCGATGGCGTCATATTGTTCGCCGGTTCGTTCGCCATGTCCCTGCAGAAGTTCACTGCCTCCCCAATCACGCGCCCTGCTTCCGCCCCTTCCCGAAGAGTCTCCACCTTCGACTGGTCAAGCTCCATGACTGTCACTTCGGACAGACCGCTATCCCCGGCATTGGACTTGTACTTATCGAAACGGTACAGTCCCATCACGACACCCTCCGCCAGTGCCTGCGCGCTTGCGTGATCATCCAGTCCTGCTATGCCCGCTCCATGCACGATAGTCGTCGCGGACTCCACACCTATACCATTCAAGTGGCGCGCAGTCTCCGCCGCAACGCTACGCACCCCATCAAGGGTAAATGAATCAGCCTTGCCCAGCCCCGCTACAAGCACCCTCTTCGGGGCAATGCTCCCAAGCGTGTGTATCAAGGTGAGTTCACCGCGCTTCCCCTTTATCTCCCCATCTGCTATAAGGGCCGAAATCACCCCTCCCATAGCCTTGTCCACGGCGCCAGTCGCCCCGCCCGGTTCTTTAACTCCTTCGAATAGGTTCACCACCACCGCGCTCGTGTCTTGTTCGGCTATATTTCCTGCGACCACCTTGATGTTCATCCTCAGTCCTCCATTCATTGCAAATAACGCGCCCATTATATGCTAGCCCGCTCAGGTTCTGCTATCCTTGCTTGTGTCCAGTCACGTCCATTCCAGTCACGAACTTAAAGGAGCAGCCAAGTGGCAGAGCGCACGATATCCCAAGCGGAAAACGAACTGATTCAGAGGGCACACAACGTATTGCCCGGCGGCAGCCTAGGCAACATCGGTAGAGACTTCGTAATCACCGAAGGCAAGGAAGGCAGGGTACGCGACGCCAGCGGCAATGAGTACGTTGACTTCCTGCTCGGTTCGGGCCCCATGCTCATCGGTCATGCCCACCCCGAAGTAAACGAAGCAGTCCGCAAGCAGTTAGAAAAAGGAACCACATTCTTCGCCAACAACGATCAGGCAATCATGCTTGCGGAGGAGCTCGTCAACGCTGTCGCTTGCGCCGACAAGGTCCGCTTCACCAGCAGCGGTACAGAAGCGACATTCTACGCCCTGCGCACTGCCAGGGCGTATCGTCAGCGTGACAAGATTCTCAAGTTTGAGGGCGGCTACCACGGAATGCACGACTACGCGCTCATGAGTATGTCGCCCGCGAACCCACACGACTTCCCCCGTCCAACCCCAGATTCCGCGGGGATTCCTCGAGCCATAGAAGACGAAGTGCTCATTGCGCCCTTCAACGATGTGGAGATGGCAACGGCTATTATCGAGCAGCACCACGATGAGCTTGGTGCAGTCATTGTCGAGCCGTTTCAGCGCCTGCTGCCTCCCAAGCCGGGCTTTCTGCAGGGTCTGCGAGATGTAACGGCACAGTATGGTATCCCACTGATCTTCGACGAAGTCGTCACCGGATTCCGCTTTGCCTATGGCGGCGCCCAGGAATTCTATGGAGTCAAGCCCGATATGTGCTCTCTCGGCAAGGTCATTGCGGGCGGCTTCCCGCTTGCGGCGGTGGCAGGCAACGAAGAGTTGATGAATCACTTTGACGCCTCTTCCGGTGAACCAGGCGGTTTTCTGCCACAGATAGGCACTCTCAGCGGCAACCCCGTCGCGGCGGCGGCCGGCCTGAAGACTCTTGAGATATTGAGACGCGAAGGCACCTACGAACGCATCTTCGGCACGGGACTACGCCTAAAGGAAGAACTTCAGCGCATGCTGAATGAGGCCGAAATTCCGTCAAACGTAGTCGGTGAAGCTCCGCTATTCGATGTCTTCTTCACCGAAGGCGAAATAACCGACTACCGCTCAACGCTCCAGGCCGACAAGCAGATGCTTGGCCGCTTCAATGAGCTCCTGCTCGCACGCGGCGTGCTAAAGGGCGACACCAAATTCTACGTCTCTTTAGCTCATACCGCCGTCGATGTGCAGCACACCCTTGATGCGTTCGCCTCTGCGATTGAAGAGCTGAAGAGTTAACCCCCTCGGACCTCTGCGCTCCGCCGATTATGCGTTCTCATACCATAATCGGCGTACCTCTTAAATGCCTCGGCATTTCCCCAGAATCCACGCCAATAGTCGCTCAATGCAAGGCAAAAGCAGTTACGATTTTCGTAACTTTCCCCCTTGTCTTTGTCGCCAACCGTTCACTTGATGTCCATCTGTGTATCGTTTTCTTTGGGTTTTTTCTCAAACAAGGTATCGAATTACGATTGACTTGTTTTCAGAACAGAAGATACCTTTGATACACGGAGGCGGGAAGTTTGGCAGTGGGTGACTTCTGGAATGGGCAGAATCTTCCCGGCCCTTTGGTCTGCTCTCACATTGTGCTTTGGGCACATCTTGGAACGAGATCTTTGGCAAACATGGTCTGTGAATCGCCGTTGACCTCTTCTCTGGGACAGTCCTTTCACTATCCTCTTTAAGGCATATTAGTGTCCCATTCGCTCTTGGCGATTGGTCCAAAGGAGACGACATTGAATCTTGGAACTACTACTATAGACGTTGTCAGTGATGGAACGTTCCTGATGGACGGAGGCTGTCTGTTCGGTCAGGTGCCAAAGACCGAGTGGGAGCTTCAAATTAAGCCTGATCGGCGCAATCGCATTCGCCTCGCGCTAAATTGCCTTCTGATTCAGACGCCCGAACTTAACGTCCTTGTTGATACTGGGGTTGGCTCAAAGCGACAGGACAAGATGAAGGAGACAATTCGTCTTAACGGCAACAAGTTGCTCAAGGGGCTGAAGGCACACGGGATCACCGCGCGGGATGTCGATGCCGTAATTCTGAGCAATCTGCACTTCGACCATTCCGGTGGTTGCACGAAACTGGATCGATCCGGAACGCCGGTACCTACATTCCCCAAGGCGCGTTACCTTGTTCAGAGAAGTAGTTGGAACGAAGCTAACTCGCCAAATGAGCGTTACAGGGACACTTTCTACGACGACGATTTCCTCCCGCTTGCGGAGCGGGAAATGATCGACTTTGTGGACGACAGCTACGAAGTTATTCCCGGCCTTAAGCTTAAGGTTACCAATGGACCCTCCGAAGGCCACCAGATTGTTCTGGTGGAGCGCGGAAGCGAAAAGATCGCATTTGTGAGCGACCTAATCCCAACGCCGCACCATCTTCCTCTATCGTACATTCCTGCGATGCACGAGTTTCCCAATACCACGTTGAAGCAGAAACGAGACTTCATTGAAATGGCAATAGAGGGTGGGTGGCTTGTGGTCTTCGGTCACGGATTCGAGCAGAATGCCGGATATATAGTGCAGAAGAACGGGGCGACGCAGTTCCTTCCCGTAGAAGTTTAGAGTGAATTGTGGGCATTCCGCCCGAGTACAGATCGAATTCGAGGGGGCGCCAATTGGCGCCCCTGTCTGCTTCTAGTCACTCATTACAACGGCGTCCACGATGCCTTCCGGTGACAAAGACATCAGTCTCGCCCAGGTAACCTCATTCATCAGATTAGCTTCACTTTCCGCTCTCACGCGAATGTAATTGTCAGTCAGGCCAGTCCAATGCGGACTTTCTTTCCGCAGATTCCTGCTCTCCCATAACACTTTTCGGACAACCCCTATGCTATCTAGTCGGAATCTCTGCGCCTGCGCGCTCGCAAGATCCAAGAGTGCTTTCAGCCGTCCTGCCTTCACGCTAGGTGGCAATTGTTCGCCGAAGTGTGCCGCACTGGTGCCGGGTCTTACCGAATAGGGGAATACATGCATGTCAGCGAATCCAATGCGCTCGCATAGGTCGAAAGTCGCCTGGAAATCCGCGTCAGTCTCCCCTGGAAATCCCACTATGACGTCTGCCGTAATACTGGCACCGGGCACTTCTGCTCGAATTCGACCAACTGTTGATTCATACTCGCTGGCCGTATAGCGCCGTCTCATACGTCTTAGAACGGTGTCACTCCCGCTCTGCAGGGGCATGTGGAAGTGAGGGCAGAGCCGCTCATCGTCCCACTTACGAAGCAGTTCTTCGTCAATTTCGCGCGGCTGTAGTGAAGAAACTCTTAGACGCTCAACACCAGTGCCTGATAACAGATCGGCAATCAACGATTTCAGCGTAGCACCTGCCAAGTCGAAGCCGTATGACCCTAACTGTGTCCCGGTCAGAACAACTTCCCTGTATCCGACGGAAACGAGCCGATTTACCTCCTTAACTAGCTCATCGCTTGGGACGCTCCGCTCTCTACCGCGGACCTTAGGCACAATGCAATATGCGCAGACCTGATCACAGCCTTCCTGTATTTTGACCATCGCCCGAGTTCGTCCGACTCGCAGATCAATGAACTCTTGGTCTTCGCCTGTCGCGCAGGGAACTTGCTGCATGCCTCGCCAGCTGATCACCTGCTGCACTAGACGCTGCTTTTCCACGTTGCCAAAAATGAGGTCTATTTCTTCTAGATCGCGAAGCTGCTCCGGCGCTCGTTCAGCGTAACAACCCGTCGCAACGATGACTGCGTCAGGATTGCGCCGCCTCGCCGAACGGAGAGATTGACGGGCCTTCCTGTCAGCGACGTGCGTGACGGTGCAGCTGTTGACCACATAGACGTCTGCAGGCCCGTCCTCACTTACCTGTGTAAGCCCCGCTTCTCTAAATTCCCGAGCTAGGACAAGCGTGTCTGCCTGGTTCAGTTTGCATCCGTGCGTTTCAATGGCAAATGTGGAGCTTGACCTGTCCATTTGATCTGGCATAACCGGTCCGCATTCAGTTGAACTTTCCATGCTATTATAGGAACCCGCTCGATAGGCGGTCAATTTGCAACTTGCCACCTCCCTACTCTGCGCCTGTATATCGAAATATGTCTGACACAGCTTCCTCGGAAAATCTCGCTCTCCCGCCCTTCATTGAACCAATGTCTTGGATCGAGCGTGCGCGCCGCATGGTCTCCTACCATCAGGAGGCGGCGGACTTCCTCAGACGAGCATCCAAGGCATTTCCAGTTAGCGCTGAGCACGCCCAGATTCTTATGCAATTGTGGGTTGAAGCCGATCTTCTAGACTCAGTGATATTGCCGCTTCTGGACGAGATGAATACTGAGCTGATAGACGGTCAAGGCGAGTTAGAGACCAAGAGGGGCGTATCAGTCCTGCGCACGGATTCGACGGCACTCCCCGGCACGAATGCCGAAGAAGTCGTCTATGAGTGCTTCTGGTCCCTTGATTGGACAGAAAAGAAGGGCATTTCGGTAGTCCTGTCAGTAGTCGAGGACGGCGTCTTTTATGTTCAGTCCAGGGGCAATGCCTCTTCCCACGAGCACAGAGTCGGCTATCCTGTCTCAATTGGTGCGCTTCAGGATGCTTTGGTCGCGACATTCGTAGCTGAATCGACAGTCATCTGAGGCAGATTCGCACTTGAGGTATCCATAATCTGTCAAGACTGCTATAGTTCTACAAGTGACTGATTTTTTGGATAGTTCCGCCATTCGCGCGGAAATTCTTCGCTCTCAGTCCAGTTTGGAAGCAACATA
Source organism: Dehalococcoidia bacterium (assembly GCA_963665605.1). Classification (GTDB taxonomy): domain Bacteria; phylum Chloroflexota; class Dehalococcoidia; order Lucifugimonadales; family JADFKI01; genus Bin90. The sequence continues at coordinate 358,627 of OY762409.1, forward strand.
GACACTGAAGTGTTCAGATTTCTCTCCACGGGAGTATGCCTCAGATGAAAAACCGAGTTGTCGTAACGGGGATTGGCGTAGTCAGTCCGTTGGGCCTTGACCGCCACTCCACCTGGGAAAACTTGGTAGCCGGAAAGTCCGGCGTTGACCAGATTTCTTCATTTGATACAGATGGCTTTCGTACTACCATCGCGGCCGAAGTCAAGGAGTTCGACGCCGCCCAGTTCGTCGGTAGGAAAGAAGCCCGCCGCATGGATAGGTTCGTGCAGTTGGGCGCGGTCGCTTCCCTGGAGGCGGTCCAACATGCAGGGCTGAATATAACCGCCGAAAACAGCACTCGAGTTTCTGTAATGATCTCAAGCGGAATCGGTGGCATCATCACACTTTCTGAACAGGTTGGTGTATTGGGGTCTCGGGGGCCCTCGCGCATCAGTCCCTTTCTAGTTCCAATGATGCTGCCCGACATGGCTTCTGGGCAGGTGTCAATCATGCTCGGCGCCAAGGGACCGAATTACTCCACAGTGTCGGCATGCTCAAGTGGCGCCGACGCCATCGGGCAGGCTCTCGAAGTTCTGCAACAAGGCGACGCTGACGTGGTTCTGGCGGGAGGCGCTGAAGCTGCGATCTGTCCGATTGGCGTTGCAGGCTTCAATGCTTGCCAGGCCCTTTCTATGCGCAACGATGACCCCACAGGCGCATCTCGTCCATTTGATGCCGAGCGGGATGGGTTCGTGATGGGAGAAGGCGGAGCAGTGATCGTGATGGAGACCCTGCAGAGCGCTACAGATCGGGGTGCTACTCCAATTGTCGAAATCGTAGGCTATGGGTCCACAGCTGACGCCAACCACATCACTCAGCCTGCACCTGAGGGAGAAGGCGCGGCGCGGGCAATGAAGATCGCCTTGGGGAAGGCAGGACTTCAGCCCGATGAGATTGGCTATGTGAATGCACACGGCACATCGACGCCTCTGAACGACAAGTACGAGACGATGGCGATGAAGGGTGTGTTCGACGAAGAAGCGTATAACGTCCCGATCAGCTCAACCAAGTCAATGACTGGACACCTCCTGGGCGCGAGTGGCGCGCTGGAGGCTGCGATTACTTCGCTTGCGATCGCCAAAGAGACGATCCCTCCAACCATCAATCTACGCAATGCTGATCCCGATTGCGACCTCAACTACACGCCAAATAAGTCGCGGCGTACACGGATAAATGCTGCGCTTAGCAATTCCTTCGGTTTTGGCGGACATAACGCTTCGCTAGCATTCCAGCGCTATGAAGACTAGAACACTGTCTCTCTATTGTCTCAGTTAGTGGATCCGGAACTCATAGCATGAGTACGATGAGCAAGCGTTGGGTCCTGCGTGAATTCCCTCCCTTCGGATTCGCCAAGGAACTAGGTTATACACCTTTCCACGCTCATCTGCTATACAACAGGGGAATTTGCACCGCCGAGGACGCAGAGCTCTTTCTTAACTCTGACGAGCGTCATCTTAACGATCCAAAGCTGCTTCCAGACATGGAAAGGGCCGTTGTGCGGGTTCAGAAAGCCGTTAAAGAGAAAGAGCATATCGGAGTGTTCGGCGACTTCGATGCGGACGGCATCACAGGAACTGCACTTCTGACAACCGCCCTCAGAGACCTAGGCGCAAGGGTGACACCATACTTGCCGGACCGCGTTGATGAAGGCCACGGTCTTAACAACGATGCCGTGAAGCTATTGCATCAGGGTGGTGTCTCCTTACTCGTAACGGTTGACTGTGGTGCAACCTCAATCACTGAGGTGGATCTAGCGTCTGAGCTAGGCATAGATACGATCATTACCGATCATCACAGCGTGCTGCCCACCCTACCCGCCTCCCACTCGCTGATTAATCCCAGGCACCCTGAATCGCGCTACCCATTTGGAGACCTTACCGGCGTAGGAATGTCGTTCAAACTGATCGAGGCGCTCCATAGCGCGATGGAACTTGAGTGGCCGGAGCATCTCCTTGAATTCGTGGCATTGGGCACCGTCGCAGACGTCGGCCCCCTTACAGGCGAAAACCGCTTCCTTGTCAGGCGCGGGCTGGAACGCCTCAACCGCACGGACAACCTGGGCATACGGGCACTCGCAGCCAGCGCAAGATTGAAGATTGGCTCGCTTGATACCGAATCCCTTTCCTTCGGAATCATCCCCCGTCTCAATGTCGCCGGAAGATTGGGCAGTGCGGGAATCAGTCTCGAACTACTGACCACCGAGAGCCAAGAGAAGGCGCAATCTCTGGCAGGAGAAATAGAAGGTCAAAACCGTCAACGCCAGCAGCTCACACGATCTGCGGTCATTGAAGCAGAGGATCAGGTCAGACGCAATGATGAACTTCCCTCAATTCTCATTGTCAAGAGCAAAGACTGGATTCCAGGAGTGTTAGGTCTGATTGCTGGGAGGCTATCGGAAGATTATTACCGGCCTGCAATCGCCGTTTCTCTAGGCGAGCAGACCAGCAGGGCGAGTGCCAGGAGCATCCAGGAGTTTGATATTGTTTCTGCGCTGGGGAAGAGCGCTCATTTATTCGACCGACATGGCGGTCATCCGCAGGCCGCAGGTTTTACGATTCCCACCGAATCCCTTCCCGAGCTTGAACGGAACCTTGAGAGCATTGCAGCTGAGAAACTTGCCGATTACGAGTTATCACCATCGTTAGAAATCGACTGTGAGGTTCGGCTTTCTGCCTTCACACAGCAGAATTTTGACTTCATTCAATCTCTGGCACCCTTTGGCGAAGCAAATCCGGCTCCGGCGTTCCTTAGCCGCGGTGTAAGAGTGCTGGATGCAAGTCTTGTCGGCGCAAGCAGACAACACATCAGGATGCGCCTGCAGCAGCAAGGCGCAACAATCAGCGCGATCGCCTTCAATCTGGGATACAAGGTGAATGAAACGCGCGGACCCGTTGATGTCGTGTACACGGTCGGGCTAGACACATGGGGAGCCCATCCAAGGCTTCAGCTCACTGTGCAGGATCTGCGCGCAGCACGCTAACTACCCGTCTCTCTCCCGCCGCCTGCGCTCGGCGCGCGACAGCCTGCGAGCACGTCGTTCGTCAATCGCCTCGCCCTCTACCGCGAGTTGCTCGGGAGATGTCGGTCGTGCTTTGATGACTAGTAGCGGAACAGTGATGAGCAGCACCAGTATGGCTATGAAGTGAGCCTCCTGAAGCCCCAGCGCCCACACCTTGTCCTGTCGAAGGAATGTAACGAGGAATCGTCCTGTAGCGTAGAATGCCAGGTACAGCGCAAACAACATGCCGTCCGGCCGCAGCCTGTCCCGTAGCTTCCATATTATGAACAGGGCAGCGAGATTCCATAGCATTTCGTAGGCAATCACGGGTTGAACGGGCACGCCCACGCCATTGGCGCAGACTCGGGCGTCGCTGTCAGCTCTGACCCAGTTGAATGCGAGGATAAATTCTGTTGCGGCTCTGGCGCAGTGTTCGCCGTTTACAATGTCGCCAAGCCTGCCAATCGACTGAACCAGAAGTAGGGCCGGCGCAGTCAGATCTGCGATCACTCCGATAGGGTGTTTCGCCACAAACGAATACGCCGCTCCTCCAATGAATCCTCCCAATATTCCGCCCCAGACGCCAATACCGCCACTCCAAACGAAAAGTATTTGCAGCAAGTTGTGCTGGTAAAAGCCCCAATTATCAATCACATGTACTAGCCGCGCGCCAATTATTCCGCCCAGAATCGCCCAAATAGCTATCGAATAGATGTCGTCGGGATCGATGCCCTTCATCGGGGCCCAACGCCCAACCAGATAGACCGCTGTCGCCACGGCTATGAAGCTGAAGAAGCCGTGCCAGCTAAGCAGGAACGATCCTGACGAAATCAGAAACGGTCCAACGTCAATATCAATCATTTTCTGCCTGCACTTGTCTAGTTTGAACCGTACATTGAACACACCAGCACTATACATTCGTGCTAAATACTGCTCGTTGTCTTGCGGCAGTCTGCTCGTACGGCAGAACAAAAAATAGCGGTGTGAAGTAGATGTGTCAATAGGATGAACATCAGGCAAGCGAGCAATGGTTATGCTAGAATGAGAAATAGCGAGTCAATTTTAGGGAGAGTTTAAGACAGTTGAGGAGCAATGTTGACGGATTTCTGAACTACATGACCGTTGAGCGTGGGATTTCTCCAAATACGCTGGCAGCATACAGGAGCGACCTGACTCAATTGGTCGAGTATCTGACAGCAAACCACCTCAATGGCAACGGTAGTAGCTGGGGCGATGTTGATGAAGATATGATGTCAAAGTACTTGCTCCACCTCCACGCCCTTGAGTATTCCGACACCACACGGGCCCGCAAGGTTGCATCCAGTAAATCGCTGTTTGGCTTCCTTCTGGACGAAGGCATTGTCAGCAACGACCCGACTGAGAATATCAGTTCCCCCCGCATTGGACGGTCGCTTCCGGATACGCTGAGCATAGAGGAAGTAGAGAACTTACTTAATTCGACATCTCAGCAGGATACGCCTGACAGTCTCCGAGACCGTGCGATGTTTGAGCTAATATACGCCTGCGGATTGCGCGTTACAGAACTCGTTTCTCTCAATATGGAAGACCTTGAGTTAGAGCAAGGGAGTGTCCGGTGCCTAGGCAAGGGTGGAAAGGAGCGCATGATTCCGGTACATGATAGTGCGGTCGCGGTGCTCCGACATTACATATCAGATGCCCGCCCGTCATTCTTGAAGAAGGACTCCGAACGCTCTCTATTCCTCAATAGGCGAGGTCAGCGTCTGAGCCGGCAGGGATTCTGGCTCATATTGAAATCTCATTCAAAACGGGCCGGCATATCAAAGAAAATCACGCCGCATACGCTTCGCCATAGTTTCGCTACTCACCTTCTGCAAGGAGGTGCCCCACTGCGGCATGTACAGGAGCTACTAGGCCATTCTAGCATCACGACGACCCAGGTTTATACTCACCTTACCAGTGAGCATGTTCGTACTGAGTACGACAAGTCTCACCCCCGTGCGTAGAATCAATTTCAGGGACGTTGAGGGGATTCCCTGCAAATAGCAACCCGCAACATCCCGAAGAATCAACAGCAGTCACAGGAGTAAGCTAAATGCCCAGCAAAGCGCAGCGTGCAGCTTCACGACAAGCTCGCCTCAGCCGCAGAAGGCGACGAGGCAAGGGAACATCTCAAACCTTCCAAGGGGGACCCACGCAGCCGACTGCTGTAAGCGACGCCACCAGTGAAGCTCCAAGCCGCCAGATTAGGCAAGCTACATCCGTTCGGTCAAGTGCGACGACTTCTGCGCCTTCTGTCTCCGGAACAGCCCCGCGCGCCAGGCGAAGGTCAAGTGAGGCAGGAACGCCACTCGTTGGCAGATATCTCGGCAGAGAGCTCAGACAGATTGGGATCATTACTTCGCTGATTGCAGTTATCCTCGCCGGTCTGACCCTAGTCCTGGGATAGCTAATCGACGGCCCAACAGACGCCGAAACTCTCCTTCGGAATGACAGCATGCCGCAAGCCGATTTCTCAGAACGTCTTAAAGCTACGCCCCCGAAGCCCGGGGTGTACCTTATGCGCGACGATGCTGGTGAAGTGCTTTACGTGGGCAAGGCTGCAGGACTTCGCAGTCGCGTAAGCTCGTATTTCAACCCTGGCGCCAGCCACTCGCGCAAGATTTCAAATATGGTGAGCAAGGTCGCCGACTACGAGTATATCGTCACCGAGTCTGAGCAAGAAGCGCTTATCCTCGAATGTAACCTCATCAAAGAGCATCAGCCTCCCTACAACGCGCGCCTGAAGGACGATAAGAGCTATCCCTTTATCAAGATTGATGTGTCTGAAGACTTTCCTCAGGTGTACATCACACGAAGGGTCAAAAAGGACGGCTCACGCTATTTTGGACCTTTTGCGAGTGCAGGTAGTGTACGACGTACACTTAGCCTTCTGAAGAAATTATTCCCCTACCGCTCCTGCACGAAGACCATCACCGGGAATGATGCCCGCCCCTGCCTGGATTTCCATATCCACAGATGCGTGGGACCGTGCATCGGCGCCGTGGACAAGATGGAATACTCGGAGGTCATAGATCAGGTTATCCTATTTCTGGAAGGTAAGACGAACAAAGTAGAAGGGTCGATCAAAAAACGAATGCTGGAGGCTGCCGACAGTCTCGAATTTGAGAGAGCAGCGGTGTTGCGGGACCAGTTGACGGCAATCGAAAAAGTCAACGAAGGGCAAAAGGTGCTCCATCTGACATCCGAGAATGCAGATGTCATCGCGACCGCGCCGGGTCCACGGGAGGCTTGGGTTGAGGTATTCTTCATTCGCCAGGGCAAGTTAATCGGACGCGACAATTTCCTGATGGCAGGCACGCAGGACGACGAGCCCGACCAGATACTCACAGCATTTGTGAAGCAATTTTACGATGCAACGCCTTATGTTCCACCGCGCATCCTCATTCAACATCCCCTTAAAGAAACCGAAAGCATTGTGGATTGGCTGCGCGCGAAACGTCAGGGCAGAGTAAGAGTCCACGTACCTCAGCGAGGGGAGAAACGGCGCCTCGTTCAGATGGTGGCCGAAAATGCCAGGCAAGGCTTCGAGCAGCTTCGCGTCAAGCAAATTTCGGACACGGTGGCAATGGACGCGGCAATGTCAGAGTTGCAGGAAGCTCTCAGTTTGCCCTACCCGCCCAGGCGCATCGAATGCTACGACATATCCAACATCCAAGGGACAAACGCGGTAGGCAGCATGGTCGTCTTTGAAGACGCAAAACCCAAAAAGGCCCACTATCGCCGATTCCAGATTAAGTCGGTCGAGGGTGTGGATGACTATTCCATGGTGCGGGAAATGCTCACTCGCCGATTCAAGCGACTCGCAAAATCCAGACGTCCGCGAGATGCTGACTCACCAACGGAGGACGGTCGCAATTCAGGCGGCAATAATGCTTGGGGAATCGAACCGGACCTCGTACTTATCGATGGTGGCAAAGGACATCTCGGCGCAGCTCTTCAGGTATTCCTGGAACTTGGCATCAACGACATTCCGCTTGCAAGTCTTGCCAAGGAAAACGAAGAACTCTTCATACCTATGATGAGCGAAGGCATAATGCTGCCGCGAAATTCGCAGGGTCTCTATCTCGTGCAGCGTGCTCGGGACGAAGCGCATCGATTCGCTATCACATTCCACCGGGAACGGCGCTCGAAGAAGAGTGTCCAGTCCGCGCTCGATCTCGTGCCGGGAATCGGCCCCAAGAGGAAGCGAATGCTCATTCGGAGATTCGGCTCGGTCCGGGGCGTCAGCAACGCATCGCTTGAAGAAATAGCCTCCGTACCGGGCATGACCCTTACGCTTGCTCGCAGCGTCAAGAACTATGTCTAGGTTACTCCGTCAGGCTACTTTCCTTGCCGGCCTGCGCTAGTCGGCCGCCGCGTCGCGGCTCTCTGAAGCGCCCGCCCTAGCTCCTGTAAATGGGCGCAGCAGGCTCGTGAACTCCATCGGGAAGATGAACTTGGTCGACGAGCTTTCACCCAACTTCTGGAGAGTGTCGAAGTATTGCAGACTCAGTGTGTTAGAGTCGATGTTTTGCGCCACTCCATACACCTTATCCAATGCCGTGCTGAAGCCCTCGGCGCGCAATACGGCGGCTTGCTGGTCGCCTTCAGCTGAGAGGATGTCTGCCTGCCTCGCGCCCTCCGCTTTGAGAATGGCCGACTGCTTCTCGCCCTCTGCAACGGTAATCGCCGCCTGCCTGGTGCCTTCCGCCTCGATGATGGCTGCGCGACGTACACGCTCTGCGGACATCTGGCGATTCATAGCCTCTTGAATATCGCGCGGCGGCTCGATTTCCCGTATCTCCACCTGCGTTACCTTGATTCCCCAGCGCTCCGTAATCTCGTCAAGTTTTAGGCGCAGTTCCTCGTTGATGCGCTCGCGCTGTGATAGCACATCATCCAGTGGCATCTCGCCGATGACTGCACGCAGCGTGGTGGTGGCGATGCCGATGACCGCGCTCGTGTAGTCCACGACCTCCAGCACCGACTTCTGAGCCTCGTTGGGCAGCACCCGTAGGTACACCAGGAAGTCTATGTCGATAGGGGCGTTGTCGCTTGTGATGCTCGTCTGGCGAGGAATGTCGATGACATCTTCGCGGAGGTCAATCGTATTTGTACTGTGGAAGGGCCAGAGCAGCACCTGCAATCCTGGCTGCTTCAATCCGGCGAACTTGCCGAGCCAAAACACGCCTAGCAATTCGTACTGCTGCACAATCTTAATGTAGGGGATCATTATATCGTCCTCCTGTACCTCTGCATCAATCCTCGTCCGCCTTGAACACCTTTAACACCAGTCCTTCGACTTCTAGGATGATGACACGTTCTCCAACAGCCACTGGCTTTCCTGAATCCGCTAATGCTGTCCATTGCTCTCCAGCAATGAGCACGCTTCCCCGCGGGTTAAGCGCAGTTGTTGCAGTGCCAATCTGGCCTATGAGTCTCTTGGGATCAGTGGGGCTTGCATACCTCCCTGCCCTGCGCGCTTCAAATATAGCTTTGACCGTAAGTGCCAATGTTCCGGCCGATATTATCGCCGCACCACCGACCACAGCAGGATTTCCGCCGCTCAGCATGAATGCGCCTACCACTAGACAGACGGCACCACCTAGGCCGAACACACCCATCCCAGGCATCTGTGTTTCCATGAAAAATAATATTAGGGCTAAAACGACCAGCCCTATCCACCAGGCTTCGGCGCTCATCATTGCTCCATCTGTTCGAAGAATGTGGAGTCTATCGCTACCTTGAGAGTCAGCCCATCTACTTCAATTATCATAACACGCTCACCGTTGGATATGGTCGCACCGCTCTCAGAGACCGCACTCCATTGTTCGCCCGCAACACGTACGCTTCCAGTCGGGGCCAAATCGGTGGTCGCCGTGCCGAAACTGCCTATCAGATTCTCCGGGTTGCTAGCAGAATGGTCGTAATAAGATGGGGTGCGGCGAGCCTGCCTTATAGCTCTTAGCGTAAACGCCATCGAAGTGAACAGCACCGCGCACATTGCGCCGATTATCCACAGATTCAGAGTGAAGTTCGGCGCCTCTGGCAATTCCGGCACTTCAGGAGTGAAACTGACATTGCCGAACAACAGGAATGCACCCGCTAGGAAGGAAATAGCACCACTTACGCCGAATATCCCTATGCCGGGGGCTTGTGACTCCACGAAAAAGAGGGCAAGTGCCAAGACAATCAAGCCTACGCCCACCCAATTAACCGGCAGATTCCCGAAAGCAAGGAATGCGAGCGTCAAGGCAATGACTCCAACTGCGCCCGGACCAATCAGACCGGGACTGAAGAGTTCGACGATGATTCCGATTCCGCCAATTGTAAGCAGCAGAAAGGCAATATTCGGATTAGCGAGAAATCTTATGAAGTGATCTACAGGCGTCCGTTCGAGAGTCGTTAACGTCAGCCCGTCCGTATCCAACTCCATCTGTTCACCATTGAAGTCGACAGCCATTCCGTGAAGCTGTGCTAGCAGGTCGTTCAGATTCTCGGCATTTAGGTCAACGACTTGAAGCTCCAACGCTTCTTCAGCCGAATACGACGCTGATTCAAGGACAGTGGCTTCAAGGGCATCCCCATTTCGATTGCGCTGTGTTGCGATGCTACGCAGAAATGCCGAGGCGTCCTGAGTCGCCTTCGCCTTTATAGTCTCAGGCAGATCCTCACCTCCCGCGCTCACTGGTGCCGCCGCGCCTATATTTGTCGCAGGTGCCATCGCTGCGACATGCCCGGCGGCGGTAATGAATGTGCCGGCCGACGCGGCACGCCCTCCGGCAGGTGATACGAACACTACTACTGGAATCGGGGAAGCAAAGATATCCTCCACCATTGATCGCGTGGAATCGAATAGGCCCCCAGGTGTGCTTAACTGGACCAGGAGCAGATATGCCCCAGCGTCGCTCGCATCCTGAATTGCCTTGGAGAAACGCTTGGCCTCCAAGGGTGTTATTGCATCGTCAATTACCAGCACGTGGGCTTCGTGATTTTCCGCCTCGGCTAGGCTCTGGACATGAAACGCAAGAAATCCACAAAGGCCAAGTAAAAAGAGCGATGCAGCGATGCAGTGTCTAGCCATTCCGGTCCCCGCCTGAGATGTGCCTCACGACAGTCAAGTTTCTTCAAACTGATGACGAATGACCGTCATGCCTTAGGATGTCGCGAGAATTGAATACAGTGTACTCAATTTCGACACGATTCATCGTAGCGTGAGTACGAACAACAAACAAGCACTGCGAGACCTCAAAAGCGTTTTGGTTAGGTAGGGCTTGAGCGCTTCGTTGTTGAGGTATGGGACTGCCACAACAGTGGTGGGGAGGGTCAATTAAGGGAAGAAACCCTAATTAGTGTTTTGGTTTGGTATCGCGAGGTATGCGGGTCAGTAAGAGGAGATTTCAACACCAAACGTCCGAAAAGCATCGGCATCCCGCGTGCAAATTGGGATGCCCAGTCGGGACGCCGTCGCCGCGACTATTGCAATGCACGCTGGATCACGCTGAGTATCTTGATGAGAATTCGTTAGCCACAATCCGGCGGTTCTCGCTATCTCTATGTCAGGAAGAGCTTCTTTGACAAAGCGGAGAATTCCGAGATATCCGATCTCAACACGCCTGTCCATGTCTTCGCTTCGCCACAGTTCGCATACCGTCATGGGTGAAACCACTGCGTTGACTTCACCTTCCAGTATGGCCTCAACTATCTTGTGGGCCTCCGAATCACCCCTTCGAAGGTCGTCGAACAACGTAGTGTCAAGAAGAATATCAGTCATCGCCCGCCCTCTCGACTTCAACAGCATTGAGCATTAGTGCCTTGCGCACTAATTCTGCAGCTTCATCGTCAGAAATTTCAACCGGGTCACCGACCGTTCCTTCGACTCTAAACTCGGCGTGGTCCGCCCCGTCTGGTCCTTCGGATCCGAAAGTCTTATCTTGTCGCTCAAATGCCTCACGCGCAAGGCGCCGGGCCTCATCATCTGACAGGTCTAGTGGCGCACCGATCGGTTGACTCGCCTGGGTCCCAATGTACTGGTCGTCCCAGATAGAGGGCTTGACAACAGTTTCCGGTATCGACTCATGCCCTTCCGATCCCAATGTCGCCTTGTCGCTGATAGCACTTACAAGTGCCTCTTCCAAGAAGCGTCGCATTGGCAGTCGCAATTCGGCGGCGCGCGCCTTTGCAGCCAGATAAATGTCCTCTCTAATGGAAGCATATATCTGTCGAGTTGGGTCCGAATGCTCGCGTGTTCTTGGCATTGTTGAAGGTTATTTGAATATGGAGATATAGTCAAGGTGAATAACTTGCATTTCATTGGGAAATTGGAGGACGGATTCGCAGCATTGTGCATATATTAATATTCTTACAGAAAATGGGTTCTTAATAGTTTGGTGTCAATCTTACATAGAGAATAGACCTAGGGATTAAAACTGCGATGAGAGCAGCGTACGATAAATCAGCGCCGATTCGGAATTCTCCTCCATCATCTGAATTCGTTGCAGTTCTTTATTGTGGTCTTAGGAGTTTTCTGCAAATGACCTGGGGAGACGTCTGAGGACTTTAATCGCACTCAAGTTGACAGCTTGATAAGAGATAAGTTAGGCGGCGCAGTCCCCTACCCTGCCATATGGCACTGCAGGCGAAGAAATATAACGCGCACGTCGGAGGCAATCGGATGGTATAATTTCGCATTATGAAGATTGTGATTGCGCCACAGGCGTTCAAAGGCAGCATATTGGCACTGGATGCGGCGACCGCGGCAAGCGAAGGCATCAAGCGCGTCTTCCCTCTTGCAGAGATCGTTTCAGTGCCGGTTGCAGATGGAGGCGACGGCACTCTTGAAACCCTCATTGAGGGTTCAGGAGGGAACATTCATAAAATAGAGGTCTTGGGCCCACTTGGAGACCGCCGCCCCTCCGAATGGGGTGCGATGGGCGACGGAGTTACGGCTGTAATTGAGATGGCGCGAACTTCCGGGCTCGCTCTATTGGCCGAAGAAGAGCGCAATCCACTAATTACAACCACCTACGGGCTTGGTGAGGCCATGCGTCAGGCTATGGACGCAGGCTACCAGCGCTTCATAATCGGTATTGGTGGGAGCGCAACAAACGACGCGGGAGCAGGTATGGCTCAGGCGCTCGGGGTCAGACTGCTGGATAGCTCCGGCAATGACTTGGAATTTGGTGGGGCCTCGCTGGCACAGCTAAGTAGAATTGACATGTCCGGTCTGCACTCCAAAGTCGGTGAGTGCGAGTTTCTGGTAGCCTGCGATGTAAACAATCCCTTAACCGGCCCTACGGGCGCTTCCGCGATCTACGGACCCCAGAAGGGCGCGACACAAGAAATGATTGTTGAACTTGATGCAGCCTTGTCGCACTTCGCAGAAGTTGTGAAGCGTGACATCGGAGCGGAGATCGGAGATGTGCCTGGATCGGGAGCTGCGGGCGGCCTTGGAGGCGGGTTAATTGGATTCGTAGGCGGCCAGCTTCGTGCAGGCGTAGATATCGTTCTTGATACCGTAGGGCTTGACGACTATCTTACGGGGTGCGACCTAGTCATTATTGGCGAGGGAAGCATGGACCACTCGACCATTTATAACAAAGCGCCAGTAGGTGTTGCAGGTCGGGCCAAGAAACTAGGTATTCCCGTAGTCGGCATCAGCGGATCTTTAGGCGCAGGATTTCAGGACGTCCACGAATATGGCATTGACGCGCTAACTGCTATAACGGCCGGTCCGATGACGTTGGGCGAGGCTTCGGATAGGGCCGCTGAATTAATTGCCAACACCACTGAGCAGGTCATGAGGCTGCTTAAAGTGGGCGGCGGGCTATCTCGGAAGATGTGAGTGGATCTTCCCTAGCCTGCACTCACCCGAGCAAGATCACATGCACTTCACCAGGGCCATGTACCCCTGTTACCAGCTGGTACTCTATGTCCGCTGACCTGCTAGGACCGCTTATCAGGTTCATGTAGCTACCAAGGTCTCCGTTAAGGAAGCCCTCTCGGCGTAATGTGAAGAGCTCGTCGAGGCTGGGCAGGACCTGTCCCGACTCAACGACGGCTATGTGAACTGGAGGAAGCAGGGAAATCACGCGGCTCAGTCCTTTACGCGGTAGCAACACACAAGAGCCGGTCTCTGCGATTGCGTAGTCAACACCCGTTATTCCTATGTCAGCGACAATTGCCTCTTGGCGCAATCGACTTCGTTCGTCCTCCGTCGAAAGGCCTCCGTGAGCATAGTCAAGTGCCATGACTTCCAGTGAAATGCCCGTGCCTCTCATAGCATTTTCGATTTCCAGGTTCTCTAGGGCGCTGTGGTAAGAGCGAAGCATGGTGCGAGCCTCTACATCCTGCGCGACTTGTCGGATATACGAGGCGGCATCCTGCGCCGATCTGGTACGAAAGACTTTCCAGGCTGCTTCCGCTGCAGTTTGTTCAAACTGAGTGATGAGGTCGTCAGCGCGGGCGGCAATGTCTTCGGTAATCCGCCGGGCCCTCGCCTTCACTTGCTCCTCGTTGAGTGAGAGATGAGTCGCTACATCCGGCGTGAGTTTGCCTTCGGATTGGCGTCCGAGATTGCGGCTTAGGTTGGAGAGGAAATCTTCCGATTTCATTCGTCCCCTATTCTCCTTCGAATGCTTCCTCGAATCCTACGATGAGCTGACTTCCAGGGCGTTCATGCGCCGTAGGCGTGAGCATGCTTTAGTATGACGCTACTCAGAAGTCGCCCGAATAACCTACGTCTGATTGATAGTAACTGTCATTGTCGTCGCTGGAGCAAGATCTCATGACTTCCAGCGCTTGCGGAATGGTCGGGCAGATATTCGGGGAATGGCGCGGTGGCGAGTCCAACCAGTGAGCGGCGACGATGATGCGCCGACAGCCAACAACAAGGGCTGCGCAAGCCTTCCCACCTTGTTGGCGATAGCCATGGTGAGTGGGTTTGAGGCGGCAATTCGCCAGGCTTTCATTGCGAGGCGCTCCTTGGTGGTGGATGTCCTGTGTTCCGGATAGTTGTCCCCTTCCGCGAGCTGTCGGCGGAGGTAGAGGAGCATTCTGGGCAAATTTATCTTTACCGGACAGGCTTCCTTGCAGGCGCCGCATAAGCTGCTGGCGTAAGGCAGGTCCTTCGCATCAGAAAGGTTAGTCAGCATTGGCGACACGATTGCGCCAATGGGGCCAGGATACACCCATCCGTATGAGTGACCTCCGACCTTGCGATAGACGGGGCAGGCGTTAAGGCAGGCTCCACAGCGGAGGCAATAGAGCGCTTCACGCAGATCGGGATCGGCAAGGAGCTTTGAGCGCCCATTATCAACGATGACCAGGTGGAATTCTTCAGGGCCATCCTCATCATCCAGGCGACGTGGTCCAGTTACCGCAGTGACATAGCTGGAGATCCTCTGTCCCGTAGCAGATCGGATGAGAAGGCGCAACATAATGCCCATGTCTTCAATTGAGGGCACGACCTTTTCCATTCCGGTAATGGCGACATGGATGCGGGGCATCGAAGTACACATCCGGCCATTGCCCTCGTTGGTAACTAGCACCAGTGTGCCAGTCTCGGCGACGATGAAGTTAGCGCCGGTGATACCCATATCCGCGGCAATGAACTTCTCGCGGAGCTGACGACGCGCTTCCTGGGCAAGGTCGTTAATGCCGGTGTACCGCGGGGCATTGAGCTTGTCTTCAAAGAGCTCGGAAACGTCTTCGCGGGACTTGTGGATAGCGGGAGCAATAATGTGGAATGGGGCTTCGCCTGCTAGCTGGATGATGTACTCGCCAAGGTCGGTCTCAACCGACTCGATGCCTGCTTCTTCCAGACGCTCGTTCAGCCCCATCTCTTCCGAGACCATAGACTTGCTCTTAACGACGGTCTTGACACCTTTAGCAGTGGCAAGATCGGTTACATAGCGGGTTGCCTCTTCGGAGTCCCTGGCAAAGAAGACTTTTCCACCAGCTTTGCGGACGTTTTCTTCGGCCATTCGGAGGTAGATGTCGAGGTTATCGATTGTGTGCGCCTTGATTGCGCGACCCCTATCCTGGAGTTTATCCCAGTCCGTGGTGGCGGCGGATGCGTCCAGGCGCGCCTGATGGAATCCGCCGTATAGTCCGAGGAGATTTGCCTGGATTTTTTCGTCTTCCAGTGCGGAACTGGCGGCTTCGTTGAATTGCTTCGTCTTAACTTGCATCGGGCACCGTTCCTGACAGTTGTTCGTCGATGAGCGTTGCCAGATGGACTGGCCTTATCGGTACGCCGCGCTTCTGGACTCCGCCGCCGATATGCATCAGGCAGCTGCTATCGCATGCGGCGAGGGATTCGGCACCGGTGTCAGCGGCGAAGTTGATTTTGTCGTTTAACATGGCTCCTGAAATGTCCGAATACTTGACGGAGAAGGTGCCGCCGAATCCGCAGCATACTTCGGACTGATCCATCTCGACCAGCTCAAGTCCCGGGAGGGAGTTTAGCAAGGCGCGCGGCTGGGTTAGAGCACCGAGCTCGCGGCGCAGGTGGCAGCCCTCATGGTAGGTTACTTTGCGTTTTGATTTGGAGGCGTCCGTAGAGGCGTAGGAGCCAATATCGGTGATGCCGAGGACATCGACGATGAACTCTGAGAGTTCAAATGTGCGGCTTGCGAGGGAGGCGATCCGGCTCTGCATTTCCGGTTCGTCGTGGAAGAGTTCGGCGTAAAATACGCGCATCATGCTGGCGCAGGAGCCAGACGGGGCAACGACATATCTGTCGCTTTGCAGGATGTCGATAGTGCGGCGAGCGAGGGGTTTGGCGTCGTTCCAGAAGCCTGCGTTGAAGGCGGGCTGTCCGCAGCAGGTCTGCCCTGACGGGAAGTCGAGGTCAACACCGAGACGCCTCAGAACGGAGACGGTGCTTTCGCCGACTTCCGGGTAAAGCTGGTCAATGATGCAGGTTACGAATAGCGACGCCCTGACGGGCGGTGATGCATCAGGCATCAGAGCACCAGATTGTGGACTACGAACCCGACCATCCAGGCGACGATGAAAACGGGGCAGGCTGCGAAGAGCTTGCCTTCGGTTTCGCGCCTTGCGGGACCGTGCAGAAACATGTAGAGCACGAATGCGCCAAGTCCGACGGCGAGCAGGACGACCGAGATGAATGTTACGCCCAGCGCGGCTCCAATGGCGAAGCCAATGATAGCCCAGGATAGCGGCGAGTCGATGTATCCGAGTATTGCCATGAGTGCCTCTCAGCTTGATGTTTAGCGACGGAATTGTCGTCGCTGTGCATCGGAGTTGCACGGCAAAGGATACTACTTGGGCGTTGTTGGCGCAATAAGCGGGTCAACAATTGCCATCTGAATGATCGGTGGTCAGCGGTCAGGGAACGGGTTAGCCACAGAAGGCACAAAGGACACAGAGGGTTAGGGGCTGCGGATATTGGGTTTGCGGAGGGTTCCGGCCAAGGGGTTGGGTAGGAGGGGGACGCCTTCGGATGCGGCGGCTTCCCTGATTTGCTTTAGAGCGATGGCGTAGTCGCGGTGGGCTGCTTCTGACGGGGGAACGAAGGTGATTTCGCCTTCGTCGAATTCGCCGCACTCCATGAGCGAGTTGTAGTTGAAGATTGCCTGGTCTTCGGGGGTTAGGGGTTCGTAGTAGTAGTCTAGGTCATTTAGATCGTCGTCGGTGAGGCTGGTTTCCTCATCGCTGGGGACTGACATTGGTGTGAAGGATGGGGATGATGTGTTGTCCTCGGTGTTATCGGGAGAGCTGGCGGGCTCGTCCTTCGACAGGCTCAGGACGAACGGGCTTGTGGTTTCCGTACCCGCGCCCTGCCCCGCTGGATTCCTGCTTTCGCAGGAATGACGGGTTGGGGTGGCTGCGTTGTTCTCGGACGGGCTTATGGTTGGGGCAGTCACCCCCATCCTAGCCTTCCCCCGTCGAGGGGGAAGGGATTCTGACAGCCCCTCACCCCAACCCTCTCCCGTGGGGAGAGGGGGATTCTTCGTGGGGTGTTCGGACTGCGCTTCTTCGCGGGCTTCGGCTTCTCTTATTTCGTTGGCTATGGCTTGGTAGTCGGTGGTGTCATAGTGGTCGTATTCGTCGAGGAATGTGGGGAGGCCGGCTAGTTGTTTTTTCTGGCCGATGCTGAGGCGGGTGGACTGCTGGTCTTGCCAGTAGGCTTGCAGCATTTCGGGGGTGATCTTGTCGTAGTTGGTGTCCCAGGCTCGGCGGATTAGCTCGTGGGCTGCGGACATCTTGTGGTGCCAGGTGTAGCCTTCCTCGGGGTCGAGGCTGGTGTCGTTCATTACGTCTAGAAGGAAGCGGATGGCGTCTGTGCCGTGTTCGTTGTATTCGCGCATTCGCTTGGCGAGGTCTGAGTGCAGGGTGTCGTAGTCGTTGCTGTCTTCTATGTCGTCCGCATAGACTTTGAGCTTTGGCTTTCTGCCCCAGTGTCCGTGGCCGCGCCGCAGGATTTCTCTGGCTGCTGCCATTCGGTCTGTGTGGCGGATGCGGAGTTTCTTGGGGGTGAAGGGTTGATCCCTTCGGGTCATTACGTGGGATAGGAACTCTGCGATGGTGTGGCCTTCGGCTGTTTCCT
Source organism: Dehalococcoidia bacterium (assembly GCA_963665605.1). Classification (GTDB taxonomy): domain Bacteria; phylum Chloroflexota; class Dehalococcoidia; order Lucifugimonadales; family JADFKI01; genus Bin90. Next base: position 376,260 of record OY762409.1, read on the forward strand.
GCCTGATGAGGTGGGCGATTTCGTAGTTGAGGATGTCGAGGTGGGTGACTGGTGAGTTTTCAGTTGTCAGTCCTGAGTTTTCAGTCTCCCCGCCCGACCCCTCTGGATTCCTGCTTTCGCAGGAATGACGAGAATTGGATTCTGCTAGTTCTTCGGGTGTGGGGATTAGGCCCCAGAATTGGGATTCTTCTGACTCCGGTTGATCGGAGCCGTAGCGGGCTAGGAGCTTTGCGGCTTCGAGTCTGTGGTGATACTTGGCGTCTGGGTACTCTCCCCGGATTGTGTCCGCGAGGAATTGGGCGATTAGGTCGCCGTTTTCGGTGTGCTTGCGGATTTTCTGTTGTAGTGCGTTTGTGATGCACATGGATGTCAGCTTTCGTTGGAATAGCCACAAAGGGGAGGAAAACACAGACTCTGGTTGTTGACTCTCGTTCTGCAAACAAATGTCCTTATCAGCAGACTTATGATACGTACGGATGTTTGAGTTGTCAAGGCTGAGTTCCCGCGACGATGCGTCTGGGGGGCAGAGTGTTATCATTAATTGCATAGGAATTCAGCTGTGTTCGGTTCAGTAAGTTATGGAGAGGTGGTTTTATGGGTGCGATTGAAACTTGGAAAGAGCGTGTGGAGGCGCATCATGAACAGTCGGAAGCTGTGATGGCCGCTGCTGCCTGGTCGGATGACGACTTCTGGCAGCCTTATGCTCGGTTCTTCCGGCTGGACCCGCGACGGCAGGACGATCCTGTGCTGGAAGTGCTGCTGTCAATGATAGAGCCGGAATGCTCGGCGCTCGATGTGGGCGGCGGCGCGGGTCGGATGGCGCTGCCGATGGCGTTGAAGTGCGAGCATGTGAATGTGGTAGAGCCCTCAGACAGCATGATTACCCAACTGCGGGAGTCTGCGGAGGAATCAGGCATAGAGAACGTGTCGGTAACGCAGGCGTCCTGGGAGGACGCAAAGGTGGAGGTTGCGGATGTGGTACTGTGCGCGCATGTTGTCTATGGGGTTGCGGACATCGAGCCTTTTGTGAGAAAGCTGGAGGCGCATGCGAATTCGCTGGTCGTGCTGCTTGCGTTCATAGAGTCGCCGATGAACCGCATTTCGCGCTTCTGGAAGCCAGTTCACGGAGAGGAGCGGATTGACATGCCCGCGCTGCCGGAGCTTGTCAATGTGCTATGGGACATGGGGGTATACCCGGATGTGCAGATGCTGGCGCCTGTAATGCCGGACAGGTTTGAGGACCGTGAGGTGGCGCTTACGCAGTTGCGGAACCGGCTGTATGTACCTTCCGGGAGCGATGAAGAAGATCGGCTGAGGGCGGCGATGGATGAACTGCTCGAGGATGTGGATGGTGGTGTCATGGTGAAGGGTATCGCGCCGGTGAGGCAGGGGTATCTGTCTTGGATGCCTGAGCGGGGCTAAGCGGAGGTTTACGGGGTACAGAACAAGATACTGAGAAGTAGGGGCAGCGTAATTGCTGCCCCTGTTTTCGCTGAGGATAGCTTGCTAAGTGTGGCCTATAGACCTTCGGCGTATGCTGCCTGGAAGGTGTCAACACCGGCACGAACACCGTCGGAGCCGCGAACTATGGCTACAGGGCTGGCGAATGTAGGGAAGCCGGAAGCGATGAAGCTCTCGGGGATCGAGTGGATTTCATGGCCGCGCGCTTCCAATGCGGCGACTACCGCGGGATCCAGGCGCGGGTCAACGCTGGTGTGGGGGGTGCTGCAATCTACGCGCGGCGAGTCTATCGCTTCCTGAGGACCCATGTCGAAGTCTATGACCTTGACTATCTGCTGTGTAACGCAGTTGGTGATACGCCTGCCCCCGGAGGCACCTACTGCCATTCGGACGCCGTTGCTGTCCATTACGAGCGCGGGCGTCATATTGTTGAGCGGCAGCCTGCCGGGTGCGATGGAGTTGATGCGTCCGGGGACGGGGTCGAACCACATCATGCCGTTGTTCATGACGACGCCCGTGCCCTTGGGGATGATTCCTGAACCGAAGCCGGACATGATCGTGTTGGTAATCGACACGCCATTGCCCTCAGAGTCGGTTACGACGAGGTGGGTCGTTCCCTTGTCTTCGGCTGGCCTGCTGGCGGGGAGAACGCTGGTCGGCTCCCTACCCTCCTGAACCCAGGGGTTGCCTGCTTCTACGGAGCCGTTCATCCTGTCACTGATCGACGCGCGGCGAAGCTCGGTGTATTCGTCGGAGACGAGGCCGTTCCAGGGGACATCGGCGAATGCGGGATCGGCAAGATACTGGAAGCGGTCCGCATACGCAAGACGGGCGCATGAGATGTAGGCGTGCAGCATGTCTGCCGAGTTATGTCCCATCGAGGAGACATCGAAGCCGTCGAGCAGCTTCAGCGTCATCGTGCTGGTGATGCCGGCGCAGGCGAATGGAGGCACGCGGACGGTGTGTCCGTGGTACTTGAACTCCAGACCCTTGTCCCAGATTTTCGGCTCGTAGTTTGCCATGTCCTCTTCGGAGAGGATGCCACCGTTTGCCTGAATGTCGGAGGTGATGGCTTTCGCGATGTCGCCCTTGTAGAAAGCGTCGGGACCGCCCTTGCCTATCGCTTCGAGGACATTTGCGAGTTCGGGCTGCTTGAGGACTGCCCTGTCCACGACGTCACCCATCGGCATGTTACCGCCGGGCATGAGGACTCGTCGCAACTCGTCATAGCGCATGAGCATGCCCGCCGTGCTGCTGATCTGGTTGAGGCCGAAGAGGTTGGGGACGAATCCGTCGCGGGCTAGGCTGACGGCGGGAGCAAGGACCTCGCTGAGGGGAAGCTTGCCGAAGCGGCGGTGCGCCTCGCAGAGTCCGGCGACTGCGCCGGGGGTTGCAATGGAGCGGAAGCCCTCGATGTTCTCGTCATTGACGACGCCGGGCCAGCCGAATGAGCCTGTGGCGGCTTCGCCTGTGAGTTCGTACATGTCAGGCTTTGCAGATAAGGGTCCTTTCATTGGGAAGCCGATGACGCCGCCCTGGTCGCCGACCTGATAGACGAGGTAACCGCCGCCGCCGATGCCGCTGGATGCAGGCTCGATGACGCCGATGGCGAAGCAGGACGCGACTGCAGCGTCGATGGCGTTGCCGCCCTGTGCGAGCATCCGCAAGCCTGCACGGGTTGCCTCGCGGTCTTTCGTGGCAACCATTGCGCCTGGTGCGCGGGCTTCTTCTTTTACTACGCGAGTGATGGTGGGTAGGGAGGTCATGTCTTACATCCTTTCATGCTTATTCGACGATTACTTTAACATGACGGTGAGAAACTTACACCGATGAGCAGGATGGACAGGATGCCTGCGTAGCCATATAATCTGGGCAGAATAGAGAATGCTTGGAGTGTGGATTTGAGCTTGCAATCGCTAACTTCCGATCTGTTTGAGTTTGACAGCGCCGCCGATGTGATAGAGCACTACTTCCGGTCCGGGTGGACGGATGGGCTGCCGGTGGTGCCGCCGACACCTGAGCGTGTTGGCGAATTCCTGGATTATGTGGGGCGGTCGCCTTCGGAGATTCTGGGGACGGAGCCGACGAAGGGGCGCGTGATCACGGTCGAGAAGGTTGCGATCAACGCGGTGATGGCTGGATGCCTGCCTGAATATTTCCCTGTTGTGCTGGCTGCGGTGGAGGCGTTCGTGGAGCCGCAGTTCAATCTACATGCGATCACGGTGAGCACGATGGGCGCGGCGGTGCTGGCGGTGGTGAATGGGCCGCTTGCAAATGACCTGGCGATGAACTCGTCGGTGAGCGTGTTCGGGCCGGGGCATAGGGCGAATGCGACAATCGGGCGTGCGATACGGCTGGTCATCATCAATGTGACAGGAGCGGTGCCGGGGGCGCTGGACAAGGCGACGCTGGGGCATCCGGGCAAGTACACATGGTGCATCGCGGAGGCCGAAGAGGTCAGTCCGTGGGAGCCGCTGCATGTGGAGCGTGGATTGCCAGCGGATTCGAGCGCGATCACGCTGTTTGCAGGGCTGTCGGCGACGCAGGTACCCAACCATAAGGGGAATACGCCTGAGACGATTCTCGTAAGCTTCAGAGACGCCATGTTTGCTGCGGGATTTGGGCAGGGAGAGGTTGTTGTTGTGCTTTGCCCTGAGCATGTGGGATATTTGGGTAGCGCAGGCTGGAGCAAGGCGGATGTGAAGGCGTTCCTGAGTGAAAGGGCGCGGCGGAAGGTTGTGGATTGGATTGATGCCGGGCACACTGCTCCTGACGGAGCTGACCCGGAGGCGATGCTCGCGACGGTCGAATCCGGAGACAATATCACGCTGCTGGTCGCGGGCGGATTTGCGGGCGCGTTCTCGCAGGTGATACCGCTGTGGGGTGGCGGATCGAATTCGCGGTCGGTATGTAAGAAGATCGATGTCCCTTGACTTGGACTTCAAGACTACTGAAATTGTGGGCTGGATGAATAGGACAGGAGCGGAAAGGAGTCCGTTATGGTTGTAGCGGAGAGACTTCAGGTGCTGGACCCGACGGTGCAGGCGATACCGGAGGATGCGGTGGTTGCAAAGCGGCCGGATACGCTTGACGGCAAGGTGATCGGGTTGCTGGCGAACGGCAAGATAAACTCGGAGGAGATACTGGCGCTTACGCAGGAAGTGCTGGCGGACAGGTACGAGTTCAAGGCCGTTGTTGCACGGAACAAGATGAATGCTTCGAGGCCTTGCCCAGAGCATATCATCGACGAACTTGTGGAGCAGTGCGACGTGGTGATTACCTCGTCGGGTGACTGAGGGTCCTGCTCATCGTGCAGTGTGCACGACGGAATTACTCTTGAGAAGCTGGGCGTCCCCACGGCGGTGATATGCACGGAGCCGTTCATATCGAGCGGGAAGGCGATGTCCAATATCGGCGGGATACCGGATTACCCGTTCGTGGTGCTGCCGCATCCGCTGGGAAGCCTCGACGAGGAGCGCCTGCGAGAGCGAGCGATGCAGGCTGCGCCCGATGTGCTGCAGATTCTGCTGGCGCGGGGCTAACGGGAGCTGACAGGACATGCAGGATGGGGAGGCTTTGAGTCTTTCAGTTGGTTGGTCCATCAGCGAGTTAGTCTCCCCAGCCTATCCATACTTGATTCCCGCTCCCCGATCGGAGTCGAGGACATGCCTGCGGGAATGACCGAATATGAGCGCGGGTTAGCCGGCGACCTGGAAGCGGTCGGATACGGGGTGCTTTGACCAGAGGGAGTCTGCGCCGGTCATTACGGCTGCGCGTGCGGGGCTTGCCCGCCATTCCTCGTAAATCTCGTTGCTGGTCCACTTGACCATCGTGGTGATCTGCGTGGGGTCGTTGAGCGAGTAGAATGTTTCACGGCTGACGAAGCCGGGTGCGCGGCTTTGGGCGTCGCCGTTTCGGTCGAGAAGATCTCTTGCCTGTTCAATCAGGTCGTCTTTTGCCCAGTGGTGTGTGAGAACGCCGATCATTTTCTTTTCCTCCTGATACTTCACAATGTCTTGCGCGATTCGTTGGATAATGTGGGAAGCTGCGTCACCCACCTCCCTTGCGTTTCTAGCGGTAGGTTCTGGCCTTCCCACATCGAGGGGGAGAGAAATTGCCCACCGTAGTCTATCACTTGAGTATGATGCTTGTTAACATTGGCGCGGCGATTTCTATTCAAGGAGATGCAGATGACCGAGAAGAAAAAGGTGCTTGTAACGGGGATGGGTGGACAGATCGGGGGGATCATACGGAGGGAACTGGGGACGCGGTATGAGCTGAGTGGAATTGACCGGGTGGCGGTGGATTCGGTGCCGACGACGGTGGCGGATATAGCTAACCTTAGCGAAATAATGCCTGCGTTTGAGGGCATAGACTCGGTGGTGCATCTTGGGGCCGACCCCAGTCCACAGGCTTCGTGGGAATCCGTGCTGAGCAATAATCTGATCGGGACGCGGAATGTGTATGAGGCGGCGCGGCTCTCCGGGGTGAAGCGGATTGTGTTTGCGAGCAGTAACCATGCCGTGGGCAACTACCCGCTTATGCAGGACCCGTACAAGGCAATCTACGATGGAAGGATCAGCGAGGTCCGGCGTCCGTTTCCTCCTCTGACTCCAGACATGCTGCGTCCGGATAGCTACTATGGGGTGAGCAAGGCTTTCGGGGAGTCACTGGGGAGCTACTTTCACGATGAGTACGGCATATCGGTGATCTGCTTGCGGATTGGATGGGTTATGACGCCGGATGATCCGACATTCTCCCCTGCCGCCCTGTCATTGTGGATGAGTCACCGAGACGCGGCGCAGTTGATTCAGAAGAGCATTGATGCGCCGGTGTCGGTGGGATTCACAGTCGTGAACGGGGAATCGGAAAATGCGCTGAGTATCTGGGACATCGAGACAACGAAGCGAGTGCTGGGGTATGAGCCGCAAGATGGAGCAGGCGAGGACTGGACAGAGGTGCCGGGAAAGACCGGCCCGATGGGAACATAGGTGAAACTGGCACATTCGGAATGGATCAGCCGAAAGACTAGGTTTCCTGGTGGCGGAGGAGACGGTAGAGGTATGGGACGGCAGCCAGAGCGTTAGCAGCGACAACCGAAGCGACGATTACGGTCCCAAGCAAATCTCCGATGTCTATGACGGGGACGCGGTGCGAGCCGCCTAACAGTCCGAAGTAGGTATAGACTCCGCGAATCTCCAAGGTGAGCCACGCGCACAGTGCGGTCGCCTGAGGCGTAACCACTGCGGTCAACAGTTTTAGCCACGACGGAGCTTCCGGGTTCCACCACGCCACAACGGCGCCGATTCCTGCCGGTATGCCAATTATCAGGGACTGCGTGATGTAGATTGTGGTCGTATCGAGGGCGACGTACTGCAGGAAGAGGCGAGAGAATACCCAAGTAGCTGCTGCAAGCGCCACCGACAGGAATACTCCGATACAGAGGCGTCCAAGAATCCACATTGCGGATTCAAGGGTCAGCATCCGGCGGTCGTTCTCATTGATTTGATTCACCCTTGCACAACCGATCGTGTACATTGCAAAGTCCCTCCCCCAATATATGGGGAAGGGACCATTAAACCCAAGGAGAGTATATTAGCCTCTCTCGAAACAGACTAGCCGATCTGCTGGAGTCTAGGATCGAGGCGGTCCCGGAGCCAGTCACCGGTGAAGTTCAGTGACATCACGACCATGAAAATCGCAAGTCCGGGCAAGATGGTGGGCCACCAAGCAGTGCTGATGTATCCCCTACCCTCTGAAACCATGCTGCCCCAAGTCGCGTCAGGAGCAGGAACTCCGGCACCCAAGAAGCTGAGCGCGGCTTCAGCCAAGATGAGCGAACCGACGATGAGTGTGGCGATGACCACAGCGGTGTTTATCACTCCGGGTACAATGTGGCGAATTAGGATTCGCGGGGTGGAGCAACCAGCGACTCTCGCGAGATCAACAAATGCCTGATTCTTGATGGTCAGAGTCTGACCGCGGATAACCCTTACGAAGGGAACCCATGAGAGTGCCGCCATCAGCGCAAGCAACAATATGGTACTCTGTCCGAAAATTAGCACACAGACGAGCGCGACCATGAGGAATGGCAGCGCCTGCCAGATGTCCACAGCGCGGGTGATGATTTCGTCTATCCAGCCGCCGGCGTAGCCGCCAATTACGCCCATCGAAGTTCCGACTACGAAGCCGAAGATAAGGGCGATTGCCGCGACCCAGAGGGATATGCGCGCGCCGTGCATCATGCGCGAATAGACATCCCTGCCCGAGTGATCAGTGCCGAAGATGTGGAAATTGCACACATCGGCGCGCCTCGTATTCTCGGGATTTCCGAGGACAGCGGTCCACAAGCAGTTGAAGGGCGTCTCACCCTCTTCTCGCAGCTTGTCGTATCTGTCGTCCTGCATCCAGATGGGCGGATAGTGACGGTCACGGATACCGCCGGCAGCTTCGCCGTGTGTTGAAAGGGCCGGGGCAAAGATACCGCAGAAAATAAGCACGGCAAGGATGAACATGGGAATGACCGGCCACCGTCTGATGAAGCGCCAGGTGATGTTGAGCTGCTGCAGTACGGGCGGGTACCGCCGCAAGCCCATCAGGTCGCGTTCGAGGTCGGTCATAGTAGTAGGGTTGGACAGCATAGTTACTCGTACCGTATGCGAGGGTCTATCAGCGCGTAGAGAATGTCCGCAAGAAATGCGAAGGTAACATAGATACCTAAGAACACGAAGACGGTGCCCGCTAGCAGGGGCCAGTCGTTATCGTAAACCGCCTGGTTGAGTGCGACCGTGCCGATGCCGGGCAGCGAGAATATAATCTCGACGACAAGGGCGCCATTCAGGTAGTCTGCCAGGAGAACCAGAGCCGATGTCAGCGGCGGAATGATCGCGTTGCGCAATCCGTGCTTCCAGATAATCGTAATAGGACTGACGCCTTTAGCGCGAGCGAGCTTGATGAACTCCGAGTCGAGTATTTCCAGCATAGACGAGCGCGTCAGGCGCATAATACTGGCAGATGCGGGCCAACCCAGCACGATCCACGGCAGGATGTAATACTTAACATTGCCCCAATGCAGCGGGAAGCCGTCGTATTCACCAATTCCACCCGTAGGGAAGAAATCTAGTCCTATCCATTCTCTTAAGAGAACGGCAAAGAAGAAGATGGCAAGCACACCGGACCAGAATTGCGGCGTCGCCTGCCCCATCAGGGCAAAGGTACGCCCGGCATAGTCCCAGAAGGTTGCACGTTTTATTGCGGCCAGGATACCCATGCTGATGCCGACGGTGATGGCGAAAATCCATGCGCCACCGGCGAGAATCAGGGTTACGGCAATGTGAATGCGGATAATCTCGCTGACAGGGCGGAGCGTACCGATGGACTGCCCCATGTCAAACTGGATAAGATTCCAGACCCAAGTGAGGTACTGCATGGGCAGGTTCTTGTCCAAGCCCAGCTGTTCCTTGATGAGCTGAATCTGTTCCTCAGAAAGCTCTACCTGAGCGTCGCCGATGTAGAGCGTGAGAGGATCGGGGCCCAGCCTCGTGAGGACAAAGATGAAGATTGTCGCCCCAATGAGGGAGATGAAGATCGAGAGTAATCTTCGTGCTAAGAACTTTGCCATAGACGACTTGAACCTCTTTATTTGGTCTAGCCCGGTATTACGGCTTTTCTCTTACATCAGTTGGGCGATTGTCTCGGTTGCAATTCTGAAGGAGTGAAGGCGAAGCGGTGATCTTCGGTATGGGCTTTGTCCCTGCTTCGCTCCCTCGGAATGACAATCGAAAACCGAGCCTCTTACTCTTGGGAGGCGCTATGGCTTCCAATCTGTCGTATGTTAATGAGTAGAGGAGAGGGAATTGCTTCCCTCTCCCCTATTTTCAAGAGATTATTCTACTGTGCCGGGAGTATGTGCTGAGGCCTGCCCCAGAAACCGCCGGCGGTGGAGCGTGAGTTCCACGACTCTACGGTCTCGGGATTGCCAGCGACTCCGCGCGGCGGCTGAACCATGCCGCTGTAGAGCTGCCAGTAGTAGTAGTAGTCAACCATGTCGAGGTGGAGGTCTTCGCGTGCCTGCTTGTCCCTCTCGCCATTGATGCTGACGAACATGTAGTCAAGGAAGCGGCTCTCGAAGGAGCAACCCCATGCCGGCCGGCTGAAGGAGCTGTCCGAAGGAGGCGGAGGCCAGTCGAACGGATAGTTGGCGGTCTCCACGCTGCAGTTCTTAACTACGGGCCAGGGCTGCGTGCGGTCACGCATTCGCGGCACTACGACTGCGCCGTACTCTTCGGTGAGGAGGGCGGTCTTTACGCCGAGGTCTTCCCAGCCTGCTGCGACGGCGTCAGCCTGCTCAAGGCAGACATCACCAGTCTCGCAGCGGTACTTGTTGAGGCTGATCTCAAAGCGTGTGCCGTCCGCGCCACGCGGGTAGCCAGCAATGTCGAGAAGGCGCTCTGCCTCATCGAAGTCCAGCGGAATAGTCCAGGGCCACTCATAGTTTGGCTCCGCGGCGGCCAGATCGTACTCAGGCCAGTCCGTGCCCGAACCCAGGAGGTCGCTGCTGTACTTCTCGTGGGCGGAGTTAATCATGCCCTGTGTAACCGTGCGCTCCGGGCGCCAACCCGGGAACTTCGGTCCCATAAGCTCGAGGTAGATAGGAGTGCCCAAGCCTGCCTGGAGGACTTCCACGATGCCCTCACGGTCGATTGCCATGGAGAGCGCCCAGCGAACCAAGCGAGCCTGTTCCATGTCGCTCATACCCTCAGGGTTGTTGGTGTCTTCGTACTGGCAGGGCTTGCCAAGGTCGCACCAGGGGTTACCGAGGTGCGGGTGGTCAACTTCGTAAACGGGAGACATCCAAGGCTCAAGAGCCTCTTCAGTCTTTGCGTTCTTGTCGGTCCAGAGGTTGCCGGGCCAGATGACGCTAAGGGTCATCGTGTCACGGTCGCTCATCGTGGGGATGAACTTCAGTCCCTTTTCTTCCAGCTCGGTGAGCCGGGCAAAGTCGATAGATGCGAGGTCAATTTCGCCGGTTTCCATCGCCGCCATGCGGGATGTAATTTCAGGCATCTGCCTGACGATGAACTTGCCGATGTGCGCTGTCTCTATCCAGTGCTCAGGAATGGCATGAACTTCGCCACGGTCGTTAGGCTTCCAATCACCGATGGTGAACGGGCCTGAGCCAACCGGAACGAACTGGATGGCGTCTGCGCCCATGGTCTCGTAAGCCTTCTGGCTGTCGAGCCTGACGGTGGTGTCGTTGATGTCGAACTCGCTGATCGGGATGCCCCAGAAGATATCAGTTACCATCGGGGACTTGACCGTGTAGTCGTCAATTGCCGTAGATTCGCCGAAGGTCGCGCCAAGCTGGGCGCCGATAGCGGCACCGAGGCTGGGGTTGACGACGGCGTTCTGGCGGTTCAAGTTCCATGCGACGTCGTGAGCGGTAAGCTCGCCGAAGTCCTCGCCTGCGAATGCCTCGGGGGTATTGAACTTGATGCCTTTCCGGATCTTGAGCGTCAGCTCGTTACCGGCGTCGTTGATGCTCCACTCTTCCGCGACAAATGGCGCGAGCGGGTCTGTGCCGTCATGGACCAGAAGCTGGTCGAAGTAGCCCATGTTGATCTCACCGGGGCTACCGCCATAGGTCTGAACCTCAAAGTCGCCGAACTGCTCGGAGACTTCGGGGATTCCCATGGTGATCGTGACCGAGCCTGCCATAGCGGGCGCGGGTGCAACGGTCGGAGCCGGCGCGGGCGCTGCGGTGGGCGCTGCTGCTGCTGCAGGTGCCGCGGTTGCAGCCGGAGCCGGGGCCGGGGCTGCTGGTACGGCTGTTGCCGCGGGCGCCGCCGCTTGCTGTGCCGGAGCCGGTGCAGCTGCGGGCGCTTCTTCTGCGCCGCCACAGGCAGCGAGAGCAAATAGCGCTACGGCTGCCACGGATAAGAGGCCGAAGAGCCTCCATTTGGTTCCTATAACAGGTAATCTACCCATTATCCCTCCTTTAGGCTGGTTGCCTATGTGATTCAGAAGTCTCGGCGGTGCGCAAGCCTCTTTCAAATCGATTTGTCGCATTAGACGCAAGACTCATTTGTATGCAAGCAATATTACTGATTGAGACGCAACTGTCAAGTCATTTGTGGAATTTATAGGACTATTTTACCTTGACAAGAATTGGCTAAGAGATTGGGTTTTGTGACATTTGTATGACAATGACGAAGAGACTTCATTCTTGTCGTTTCTACGGGGTTGTCGCGGGGTCAACCGTTACGAGTCCTTCAGGGGAGATTGAGTTGACGCGCGAGGCTCCGCTGAAGGCGACCGCTCGCTGGGATGTCTCAACGGTCTGGCCGGGCTGTACGAGGAGCGCTGTGCCGTTCTCGACGGCGCCTGCGATGCCGCTGTTGCCGAAGCTCGTGAACGGCTCCAAGCCGACGTTGTAGGTGCGGCCATACCACGGGTAGCCGAAGCCGCCGCCGAAGGAGTGCCAGTACCACAAGAACTTGAACACACTGGTCGGATAGCGGAATCCGAAGCCTACACCGGTCTTCTGGTTGGTTACAGCGTACCATCCGTCGGGCATGTCGGCGATGTATGACATGTCGTAAGAGCGGAAAGACTTGGGCGGTATTCTGCTGAGGTCTCTGGGTGTGCCGTCCTTGAGCTGGGACATTGGCCAAGGGCCTCGGAATCCGCCTTTCAGCTTGTTATTCGGGTGCCAGTCGTCGCACTCTTCGTTGATCAGGGTCCCGCCGGGTAGGTCAATGACGCAGTCTTCGCTGAGGAAGGGAGGGCCTAGTGCGATGTGCTCGCCCCATACGCAGGGAACGGGCTCCTCTCCTTCATTGGTCAGGCGGGCTTCGATCTCGAGCACTGATGAGCCGCTTCGGAGGGTCAGAGTTTTCTCGAAGAAAAATGGAGTACGCGCGGCGCGAACCCAGAAGCGCATCGAGACGACATCGACCGAATCTTCAATTATCGCCGCATCCCACGGGACGGTGTTCAGCTCGGCGTGGAGGCCCATATCGGCTCCCATGTGCTGCGTGGGGAAGCCGCCGCCGGGCAAGACGGTCTGCCAGCCGCCCTCATAGACGTCCATCCACGAGCCTTCTCCGGAGCCTGTTGTGGGGATTCTCACGGACGGATCGCGCACGCCCCAGGGGGAGCGCCACAGGAAGTCGGTGTCGGTTGGCTTATGTACGAACTGGTAGATGTCCGCGCCCTTGTCTATGAGTACTACGATCTTCAGCAACTCGTTTTCGATGACGGCGGTCTTCAGTCCGCGAAATGTCCAGGCGTCGGATACGCGGCAGCCGTGATTACGCTCCAGTTGGTATTGCGTCATTGTCGTAACTCCGAATCGTTAGTCAGAAACTGAATGGTCTGAACAGAATGCTCTAGCTGAGGCCGGGATAATGCAGCGGCATGCCTGTCGCTCCAACTTCATAGCGAGTTATGTGCCAGCGGCCGAGGTTGGCACTGAGAAGGATGTCGCGGTGTGGGCCGCAGAACGCGATGTTGGTGGGCGCTGCGATGATCGTGCCTTCAAAGTCATCTGCGAGAATTCCGAGCGCACCGTCACTGGAGAGGCGATAAATGCGGTCCGGCCGGTAGCAGGCGATGTAGAGGTTGCCGTCGGTGTCGAAGGCTACGCCATCGGGCACGGCGCCGGGGAGTTCAACGACAGTTCGTATTTCTCCGGCGGAGCCGTCCTCGGCGATTCTTATTTCGGCAATCCGAGGCGGGTTCAGGCTCATGGCTACGAACAGGCTGGCACCGTCGGGGCCTACGCAGAGGCCGTTGGGAAACTCTCTCAGCTCTCTTGTCCAGACCTGGGTATCGCCATCGGGACCTACTCTATATATCTTGCCGTTGTCGGATTTCCAGTCGCCGGAGTCGCAGACATAGAGGTTGCCGTTGGCATCGAATGCCGGGTAGTTCGGTACGTAGAAGGGCTCATCCGGCGCACCAATGCTGTACTTGGAGACTACTCCGCCGGGAGTAATCTTCATCACTGCCCTGTTGCCGGTGTCGCAGGCGTAGATGTTGTGGTTGGCATCGAGTGCTAAGCCTAGTATGAAGCCGCCGGTATCTGCAATCTGCGTGGCTTCCTTGCGCTCGATGTCGATGCGATAAATCTGCCCCGCCTCGCCTCCGGCGTAGCAGTAGCCGTCCAGCCCCCATGCGATGCCTTCGACATGGTCCAGACCATCCACAAGCACGGATACATCGGTATCGTTGTTCAGCAATGCCATTATCGTCCCTCTATTGTCCCTCTCATTGCGAAAGCCACCGTGTCAACTCTGCGGGTCCTGGTAGAAGGGAGAGTTAAGGAAGCCGCCGTCGATGGGAATACCGACGCCGTTAATGTAGCGGGCCTCGTCACTGCAGAGAAAAAGCACCAAGTCCGCGACTTCTCGGGGCGTTACTTCGCGTTTGACGGGAAAGCGTTTCAGTCTTTGCTCACGCAATTCAGGTTCACGCTCGTAAACCATCTCGGTCATAGGTGTAAGCGCGACTCCGGGGCAAACCGCGTTCACATTGATGCCGTATTGGGCCCATTCGAGGCCAAGCTGTCCGGCAAAGTTAATGAGCGCCGCCTTGGCAGGACCGTATGCGCCGCGTTCGGGCACCGGCGCCATTGCAGTTACCGAGGACATCAGCACGACACTGCCTCCATCGGCCTGTTCGACCATCCGCTTTCCTGCCTCCCGGCAAAATAGGAACGCCCCTGTCAGATGGGCTTCAAGGGAAAGGTTCCATTGCTCAAGAGTCATATCGAGCACGGGGCCCTTGATGTTCGTTCCGGCGCAATGCACAAGGTAGTCAACACGTCCGAGTTCGTCCACGACCTTAGCGACGGTTTTGGCGACGGACTCTTCGTCGGTGGCTTCGACCTGCACTGCAATTGAACTGCCGCCGTCAGTTGCAATCGAGCGTGCCACTTCCGTCGCGGCTTCAGCGTTCATGTCGGCAACCGCGACTGCCGCGCCTCGTGCAGCGAACCTGCGGCAGATTTCGGAGCCCAAGCCGCCTGCGCCGCCTGTGACGATTGCAACCTTTCCTTCCATCTTCAGCTCCTTCCGGCAAGAGGACACTAGAGACTTTTGACCATCCAAGCTTCAAGGCGATTTGGTTTAGGTCCAGCACCAGTGATGAGCTAGCCAGCGTACATTTGCCCGGCCCAACTCCTCTGGACTGCTTCCTGCTCGGAAGAGACGGTCTGAAAACAGCAAGTGCCAATACGACACAAAGAGCAAGACGACAAACTCTAACTCTGTGCCGCTGCGCCCGCGCCTGAAGCCCATGCACCGAGTGCCATGTAGCCGCCGTCAACATTGACATATTCGCCGGTCATGAAGCTCGCCTTGTCGCTTGCCAGGAATAGCACGACGTTGGCGATGTCCGTACCCAAGCCTACTCTCCCGATTGGGTGGCCCTTGCCCCATTCAGCGATGATTTCGTCGGGATTTCCTTCTTCCAATCGCGCCGCATTTCTTACCATCTCCGTGTCGATGGTTCCGGGACAGACGGCAAGCACGCGGATGTTTTCAGCGGCGTAGTCGAGAGCCATCTGTCGCGTAAGAGATAGGACGCCGCCTTTGCTGGCAGCGTACGCAGGCACAAGATTCTGAGACTGGAGTCCCTGTACGCTAGCCGAGTTTATTATCGCGCCTCCTCCCCTTTTGCGCATTTCGGGGATGGCGTACTTGGACATTAGGAAGTAGCTCTTGAGGTTGACGTCGAGTATGCGGTCCCACATCTCCTCAGGTGTATCCTCAACATTCCTGTACGAGTCGGGGGACTGAATGCCCACGTTGTTGAATAGGATATCCACTCCGCCATACGCCTCGACGGTTTCAGCAACCACACGGCTACACTCATCTATGCGGGCGACATCGGCTGCGATAAGGAGACCGCCGGGACCCAAGCGATTAAGGTCGGACTCGACGGCGCGTCCGGCTTCCTCATTCACATCCGCAATGACGACCCTGGCACCTTCCTTTGCGAATTCAACGGCGGTAGCCTCACCTATACCGTGAGCGCCGCCAGTTACGATTACAACTTTGCCGTCGAATGTGCCCATATCAGCCCCCTGCTGGCGTTAACAGCCTGTTTGCCAGCCATTGTGGCGTTGGGGGCATTATCTGTCAACCGACGCGCTGAGAGGCGATCAACGGTCGATTAAGCTCCTGTTAAGCGAGGCAAATCTCCCGTGCATCAACGCACGCTCTGATTGGGTAGGTCGAGAGCTTTTTCTGCGACGGTGGCGAGCATTCGCCAGGTTGTTTCGTGATTTCGCGTGGCCTCGACATCTCCGTAGAAGCTATCTAGGAGGACATAGGGGCATTCCAGGGCCTGGAGTTCCTCTAAGTCGCCTCGTATTTGATCCAATGTCCCCTCACCTGCCAGACGCTTTTCGTCGTCCATTGGTGCTTCGGTTATCCGCAGGCGGATTCTGGGACAAAGATCGGGGACTGCTTTTTCCTCTTTTTCGGCAATCTCATTCAGCAGTGGGATGTCCGCGTTCTTTAGTTGGTCAATTGTGCTGCGGATGGGGTGCCACGCGGTGCCGTATCGAACAGCCCGCCGCATGGCAGCGGCTGAGGGTCCGCCAACCCATATAGGCGGATGAGGCTGCTGAACCGGACGCGGTGCCGTGTACACATCGTTGAAGGACACATAATTGCCATCGAAAGACGCGGTGTCCTCTGTCCATAGCAGTTTAATGGCTTCGAGATACTCATCAGTCATCGCTCCTCGACGGTTGAAGGGTACGCCGAGGATATCGAACTCGCCTTCTGCCCAGCCCACTCCGACTCCGAAGATGAACCTTCCGCCGCTGAGACGGTCGATGTTGGCGCACGCCTTTGCCGTTTCAAGCGGGCTGCGGTATGGCACGATGATCACGGTGCTGCCGATTTCCATCGTTTTCATGATGCCTGCAAGCCAGCCGAGAGTGCTGAGCGGCTCGTAGAACGGCGCGGGGTACCGGTCGCTGACATCAGGTGTAACGGCGATGTGATCCGAGGTCATGATGAGATGGTATCCGAGGGTTTCGGAAATTTCCACCGTCTTTCGGAAAGAGCCTGGGTTTGCGCCGGGGCCGAAGTTTATGAGGTTTACGCCTACTTTCATGGTCTCCTCCGTGACTATTCTGATGAGGATGGCAAATAGCTATGGCAAGTGACTACGGCGTAGGGTACAGAACATTTCTTAAGCCGTAAATGCCGCCTATGTCGCTAAACTGACCGAGGGGTGGCAGACTGTTCGAAGATTGTGGCGCAGGTGGAGTGGCGAAATAGAAATGTCACTAGCCAGGGTGTGAAGGACATTGGAGAAAGGAGGCTGGGAATGGGGAGGAATACGAGAGTTGAGAAGCGGCGGGATGCCCGCAATACCGTTGAGCGCAGGATAGATGCAAATTTCCGGAGTGAGGCGACAGGCCAATTCCCTAGCAGTGTGGCGGGCCCTAGTAGTGTGGCGGGAGCGAGAGGGAGTCGAACCCACCGTCCCGACCGAAGGGCCGGGACCATCGGAGTTGAAGTCCGTGGAACCCACCGGAGCCCATCCGCTCCCGCGCTGATGGATTGTCCGTATTTCAGTATAACAGTCTGGCCGCAAGCGCATGCAAGATGCTCAGGCTCTTAGGCAAGCTTCGGGCGACAGGCGAGTATTCGTCAGAGGCGGTGGTCCAACGGCTGTGTCCGAAAGAATTACCTGCGGCGGCGATAGTCGACGAAGTCGGTGATGATGGCGTCCACTTCCTCCCACCAAAGGCTGCCGAGAATCAGGCCCTTGGGCACATCGAAGATCATGTAGCCCTCAACCTGAAATTCCTTATCCAGCTCAATCTGACCCCAAAGGAAGGGCGAGTACAGATCTTCATCCGGGTCTGCGGCATCAACGACCCTTGAAGATTCGAACGGGTCTATCGCGTCAATGCGCTCGCCGCGCCTGTCGCCAATCTGCGCCGCTTCCTCGTCAATGAGCAGAGGCGTAATCAGGCTGGTGCGATTGACAAGGGTTATGTCGAGTAGCACGAGTTGCCGATTGGATGCTCTAGGACGGATGACGCGGTGCTGGCCTTGGGAGTCCATGAAGGCGACCTTTTCCACGATTAGTGGATAGCTGGTATGAACCTCGAGGCTTCTGCCACGCGATCTTACCTTTTCCGGGTCGTCCGAACCGCAGGCGAAAAGTGCGAGGGACGCCGCCAATAGAACCAGCAGTATAAATGGCTTCAGGTAGCCCGATTTTAACTTATTCTTCCCGTTTTGCGGATTGAGAGTGCTTATTTGAGCTTTCAATTTTGTCGCGTTTCTTCCTATTTAGACTAGATTACGAATATCTTTTGGCGCTTGCGTTACCTTGCGCCGGACAGTGAGGGCATAGCCCTCAACTTGCTGATCATATCGGGAAGTACGGAGAGCAAGTATGCAACTTCGTCCTCTGTGTTTTCGCGTCCCAGGGTAATTCGCAGGCTACCCTGTGCAGATTCAGCCGTGAGGCCGATTGCCAGTAGGACGTGCGATGGCTCGAGGGATGCTGACGAGCAGGCGCTGCCACTTGAGGCGCATATCCCGGCGAAGTCGAGGCCCAGCAAGACGGGCTCGCCCTCGACGCCCTCGAAGGAGATATTCACGTTGCTGGGCAGGCGCCGTTCGGGATGGCCGTTGAGGCGAACGCCATTTATCGTTTCGAAAATACCTTGCGTCAGCATCTCTCGGAGCCGGAGGCAGTGAGCCGAACTTTCCTCGCGCTCGGCTACGGCGAGGCGGAGGGCTTCACCAAAGCCGACGATGCCTGGGACGTTCTCGGTTCCGGACCTGCGCTGGCGTTCCTGTCCGCCGCCCGCGTTCTGCTCTTCAAAGGGTACTCCGCGCTTGATGTAAAGCAGGCCGACGCCCTTTGGCCCGTAAATCTTGTGGGCTGACAAGCTGAGCAGGTCAACGCCGAGCGCGCGGACGTTAATGTCGAGGTAGCCGGCGGCCTGCACTGCGTCGGTGTGCATGATGATCGTCTGATTGCGGCGCTTGGCTTCGTCCTTGACCAATCTGGCTATTTCCGCGATTGGTTCGATCGTGCCGATTTCGTTGTTCGCCATCATTACGCTGACGAGGATCGTCTGATCGGTGATGGCGTCAACGACGTCCTGAGGATCGACCAGTCCGTGCTCATCGACGGGGAGATAGGTGACTTCGAAGCCGAACTGCTCCAACTGGTAGCAGGTGTGCAGCACGGCGTGGTGCTCGATTGCGGTGGTAATGATGTGATTGCCGAGGCTGCGGAGTGCGAACGCCACACCCTTCAGGGCGGCGTTGTCCGACTCGGTGCCTCCGCTGGTGAAGACGATCTCGCTCATGCGCGCGCCGATGAGGTGGGCTATGCGTTCACGAGCGTCGTCAACTGCCTTTCGCGCTTCCTGGCCGACGGTGTAGATGCTGGAAGGGTTGCCGAAGTCGGAGGAGAAGTACGGCAGCATAGCTTCAAGTACTTCGGGGCGCATGGGAGTAGTCGCTGCATGATCCATGTATATGATTTTTTCGGCTAGGGTCATTGCTCTCCCCCTTTCCGCCCATACCGGCGTTGGATGTCGCGCAAAATTGGCGGTCTCGCTTCCCGCCATGCAAGTGGGGCAGGAATGGACTCATTCTAGCATGTGTGGGCGACAGGCTCAAAAGTAAATGTTGAGATTACGCTGAATTGTGCCTTGCCGCCGCACTCAGGGTTTGCGGTTAACACCGATGCGATATTGGTAAGCTGCTATTGCTGTCGTTGTGGTTTAAGAGGGACAGTGGCAATAGTGTTAACGGCTGCATTGGCACAAACATCAAGGATGCCTAGTGCAAGATCGGAGTCAGGAATCGGTTGTGGGCGAGCTGGTGGCGTAGCCGATTAGCTTGTAGGCGAGCTTGGCTGCGGTGAAGGCGCACGCTGTGGGGCCTTCGGCGGGGCTGAGTTCGACTATGTCGAAGCCAACAATATTCGAGCGGCGACTTACAGCGTGCAGGAGGGACAGGATTTCGTGCCAGAGCATTCCACCCGGCTCGGGGGTGCCTACTGCAGACATTATGGAGGGATCAAGGGCGTCCAGGTCGATGCTGATGTAGATGTTGCCGGTGAGATGCGCGGATGCCAGGGCGATTGCGTCTGCCAGGTTATCTCGCGAGTCCGGAGACCAGAATTGGACGGGTATGTCCTGACTGCTGATGTGCTGCATCTCTTCAATGCTGAGGCTGCGGACGCCGAGCAGGGCGACGGAGCATATTTCGCTGATACGGCGGGCGACGGAGGCATGCCCCCATTGTGTGCCCTGGTATGAGTCACGCATGTCTGCGTGGGCATCGATGTACAGGACGGACAGGTCGTGGTGGATCTCGGCGAGCGCCTGAACCGCGCCGACCGTGATGGTATGCTCGCCGCCGAGGAGCGCGGGAAGCTTGCCTTGGGACGCAGCGCTACTGACTGCGGTGCGGACGCTTGCGATCATCGACTGCGGGCCGTCTGCAAGCGGCTGCAACTGGGGGGTGGTGTGTATGCCAACCTCGGAGATGTCGCGCGCAAGTTCGATGTCGTAGTCTTCCAGATGGCGAGACGCTTCAATGATTGCCGAGGGGCCGTGCCTTGCGCCTGCCCTGAATGAAGTGGTTGCGTCATAGGGGACGGGTATGACGAATACGCTGGCGGATTCAGGGTCGTCGTCATCCGGCGGGGTGTCGAGAAAGGTATGCCATTGCAATGGGGCTTCGCCGAGCCAAGGGTAGTCTGAAGCAGGCATATTAGCCGGATTCGCCGCTGGGCTGCGTAGATGCCGAGCCAAGGCTGACGCGCTCGTGTACCATTCCGTTATAGCCCTCTCGTGATGTGGAGTATTCGACGCCACGATCAAGTGTCCAGACTTTCACTTCGGGGAGGGCGAATGTCTGCTTTACAACCTCAAGCGAGGAAGTGGCATCAAAGTCTTTGCAGGAGAAGATGTCTATATTGATGTACTGCCTGTCGGGAAAGGTGTGAACGCTGATGTGGCTCTCGGCTATGATTACGAACCCGGACACGCCCCAGTCCTCCGCAGTCTTGCCGTGGTAGGTGTAAACCTGCGGAGGGACGATCTTGGTCATTCCAATTGCGTGGGGATATTCGTCGAGGAACCGGTACACCAGATCGGTGTCTGACAGTCTCTCTGAATCTGCTCCGTATCCGTCAATAGCGAGATGCAATAGGGTATGTTCTCCGAGCATATTGGGCTGCTGGCAGCCGAGAGTTTTGTGTTCAACTAGATTACCACCGATGATGGGCGTGGACAATAATTATTGAAATTGGCTACCCGAGTTAGATAGAATGCACAATTGCACTAGTTCAAGGTAGTTAGTGTGCACGATTCTTCTAATTGAGGTGTTTTGATGACTAACTTCAGCCCTGTATACGCGTTATATGAACTGTGGCATTCTCAATTTTCGCACTCCCGCGAAGGCGGGGATGAAGGACATAAAAGTCACGAGAGAATGGCGGTAGAAAATGATTGAGCTGGAACATATCAGCAAATACTACGGGGACTTCCCCGCCGTTACGGACATTTCGTTTCGTGTGGAGCAGGGGGAAATCCTGGGTTTCCTAGGGCCGAATGGCGCGGGGAAATCGACAACGATGAAGGTGATTACAGGCTTTCACCCGCCCACTGAGGGCACGGCGACGGTTGCCGGGTATGACATCGTAAACGAGTCGCTGGATGCTCGGCGGCATATCGGCTATCTGCCCGAGACGGTGCCGCTGTACACGGACATGGAAGTTCGTGAGTATCTTGCCTTCATGGGGAAGATACGAGGGATGTCATCGGACTACATCCGCAGGCGCACAAGCGAAGTCATCGAGATATGCAGGCTGGAGGAGTACGACTCGACGCATATCGGCAAGCTGTCGAAGGGCTTCCGTCAGCGCGTGGGCATCGCACAGGCTATCTTGCATGAGCCTGATGTCTTAGTGCTGGACGAGCCAACAATCGGCATCGACCCCATTCAGGTTGTGGAGACCCGCCAACTCATCAAGGACCTTGGCGGCGAGCACACCCTAATTCTGAGCACCCACATACTGCCCGAAGTGAGCATGATATGCGAGCGTGTGATTATCATTCACGAAGGGCAGATCGTAGCCGTCGATAGGCCGGAGAATCTGGCAACGCGGCTGCGCGGAGTGGAGCGAATTGAGATTGACGCGCGGGGGCCGTCACGCGAGATTGCGGAGGCGATCGAAGCGGTCGAGGGCGTGGAAGCAGTTGACCACCGGTACTCGCAGGACGGCGGACATTCCACGTTCATCGTGGGTACGAATCCTGAATCGGAGCCGCGCTCGATGCTGGCGTCAACCATTGTCAACGGCGGCTGGGACCTGCTGCGTTTGCAGTCGGTCGGAATGTCGCTGGAGGAAATATTCCTGCAGGTAACAACAGAGGAGATCGTTCCCGACCCTATTCCGGTGGGGATTCCCGAGGAATAACTGCCCGCAGTTTCTATACAACGGGGTCTGCGGTGACTGCAGAATTTTCCGGTTTCAAGATTTCGCAGGATTGAAGAATTTGAGGATAGAAGTTTGAGAAATACTTTTACGATAGCCTGGAAGGAGACTAAGGCGTATTTTACGACGCCTACCGCCTACATTGTGGGCGCGATGTTTCTTGTGCTTACCGGGATTTTCTTCGTCTTCGACATGACCAGACCATTCGCTGAAGCGAGTGTGCGGAACTTCGTGTCTTGGGCGAGCCTGTTCATAATGTTCCTCGCTCCCCTGCTCACAATGCGCCTGCTTGCGGAGGAGCAAAAGCTGGGTACGCTGGAGCTGCTGTTGACCGCACCGGTGCAGGACTGGGAGGTGGTGCTGGGCAAGTACATCGCGAGCTTCATTACTCTGATGGTTACGGTCTCATTCACGTTCTACTATGTGATTTTGCTCTATGTGTTCGCGACGCCCGATACAGGCCCGATACTGAGTGCATACTTCGGCCTGGTGCTATACGGGTCCGCGGCTCTTGCCATCGGCCTGATGGCGTCCTCATTGTCGGGAAATCAGATTGTTGCCGCGGTGGTTGGAATCGGAATTTTATTAACACTGTCCTTTATAGACAGAATAGCCTCGATTGTAGAGGGGCTGGCGGCGGATGTGCTCAATGGGGTCTCGATGAACGCGCACTTCACGGACTTCGCGCGGGGCGTGATCGACACGAGTCACATTGTCTATTACATAAGCATGGCGGCGGTCTTCCTGTTCATAGCCGTCAGGTCATTAGAAACGCGCAGGTGGCGGTAAATGGTTGAACAAGGCGGGAGCGGAGACAGTCCGAGGAACCTAATACTGTCTTCGTTGCAATCTACAGGATTCTGGAGCTTTGTTACGGCGGTAGTCGGTGTCGTGGCGCTCATCGCCGGCGGGGCGATGTACTTCACCGTAGAAGAGCTCAGAGAGTTCTCGGTGACCGTTATAGTCATCGGCATCGTTCTTGTATTTCTTGCCCTGGTGCTTTCTCCACGGGCTATTGCAATCTTTCTAGTAGGCAGGCAGGGTCGCTACGGCAGCAATATCATTGTGCTGACTGTGGCGTTCTTTATCATAGTTTTGCTGGTCAACTTCCTGCTTTACAATAATCCCACACGAGTGGATGTAACTGCCACGCGGATATTCACCTTGTCGGACCAGACCGTGCAGATACTGGACGGGCTGGACGGGCTGGTGCGGGCAAACGCATTCTTTGTGCCGGCAGACACACAGAGCGCGACGGCGCGGCAGCAGGCGGAAGACCTGCTCAACGAGTTCACGCGGCGGAGCAACAATTTCAGCTATCGCTTTGTGGATCCGGAACTTCAGCGGAGTGTCGCTCAGCAGTACGGCGTTGACTCGTTCCCGGCGATTGTGTTCGAAGACCTTGAGGACGGTACGCTACAGGGCGTTCAGTCATTCTCGGAGCAGGACTTTGTTACCAGCATTCTCATCGTCAGCGGGGCGGACCAGAAGATAGTCTATTACCTGACGGGCCATGACGAGGCGGGAGCGACAAGGGACCTGCTGTCGGGGGAGATCGACGAAGACAACGGGCTGGACTTTGCAATAGGCGGTATGCAGCGGGACAACTACCGAGTGCTGCCGTTGAACCTGAAGCAGGAGGCGGTAGTTCCGGACGACGCGGCGCTGCTAGTGATAGCGGGGCCCAGGCAGGACCCCGACCCAGAGGAACTTGCCGCATTGGATAATTACCTCAAGAGCGGCGGAAGAATGATCGGTCTGTTCGATCCGACTACGCCGTCGTCCTTCAATCGCCTGATTTCGCAGTGGGGTGTCTTTCTTTCCAACAGGCACCCAGAAACGAATGAATTGCTGAGCGTTGCAGACGCAGTTAGCAATGTGGCCGGTGAGGAACTGACTCCTCTGCTGCAGAAGGCGAACCTGCAGTATCCGCCGAGTTCATCACCGTTGCTTCAGGGCATACCGATTACGGACCAGATAGATGTGACATTCTTCCCGGAGGCTGCCGCGATAGACACCTGGGCGCCGCCTCAGGAGATGCCGCCTTCGGTACGGATAGTGCCAATTGGCATTACTACGCCGGCGAGCTGGCTTGAGGCAGACACGGAGGATGTCAACTACGACAGTGAAGTTGACCGGCCCGGTTCTTTCTCCATCGCCGTTGTGGTGGAAGCGAACGCCACTCTTGCGGTGGACGCGACCGGTGGCATTACGGAGGTGCAGCGACATCCGACGACGAGAATCGTACTCTTTGGCGACTCGGACTTTGCGAAGAACAAGTTCTTTGCTTCGAGCGACAACGCGGACTTCTTCCTGAACTCGGTGAACTGGCTCGCTGACGATTACGAGTTGATTTCCATTCGTCCGAAGGTATTCCCATACAGAGAACTTGTAGTGACAACCCGCGGACGAGACTTCATCAAGTGGTCGAGCTGGTTCGTGCCACCCGTAATCATGCTAATTCTCGGCGCGGTCGTGTGGTGGAGAAGGCGCTAAGGGCTAACAGTCAATCATTGACGGTCAGGCGATGGGTGCGCAAGTGGGCTACCCAACGCCCGCGAGAAAGAATCGCCCACGGCTGACCGCCTTGCTTGGAGATACACCGGATGAATCTGAAGGCAACAGCAGCATTAGTTATAGCGGCGCTGGTCGTCGTAGTCGTTGCGTGGAGCAATGTATTCGAGATCGGTGTTAAGCGCCTGCAAGAGGGCAGCCTGGACAACTACCATGTGGTGCAGGGCAGTCCGGGGCGCTTCGTCCTCGTGGAGAAGAAGGCAGCGAAGTCTCCGTGGTTTTACCAGGTGGCTGAGGACGACATCGAGACGATAAGAGTTAGATACCTCGATACGGGGGACGTGAGCTTCTTCAAGACTGAACAAAGGACTTGGGCGTTTACAGACCCAGAGGGTATTCCGCCGAATTTCAACCGCTGGGGCGGCGTTACGCTACTACTCAGTGGGCCCGGTACACGGCGGGACCTTACGGCTGTGCAGCCCCTCATCGATGATCCGGCACAGTATGGGCTGGACAACCCTGACACCATCGTTGATGTTGGGCTGACGGCAAACAGGAGTGTGCAATTTCGACTGGGCGATGTTACCACCGATGGCAGGCACCACTACGCGCAGGTCGAAGGGTTCCCGGACCTGTTCCTGATTGCGTCGAGTTGGGGAGATGTTATCAGCAGGCTTGCGAACGAGCCTCCGGTCCCGAAGTGGTATGTGCGACGCGATCCTAATGATATCGTGGAGTTGAACATCTACTTCGGCAACCCTACAACTGAAGACACGCACCTGGTGTCATTTATTCAAGACTACAGGACGAATGAATGGTCCGTTATCGACTACAAGGTCGATGAGGTGGAGGTTCCTATCGACATGGAGATATGGGAACCGCTCATACCAATGGTGCCTGGCCCGGAGAACATTACGGTGGCTGTGCCAGCTGTCGATGACCAGGACTATTCGCCCTGGGGCATAGATGAGGACTCAGATGCGATTGAAATCCGGTTCTCAGGCGAGACGGACCGAGGCACGCGATTCACTGACGGCGTACTCCTTCTGCTCGGCGACAAGAGCGAGGACGGCAGCGTCTATTACGCCAAGAATGAATCGAACTTCATCAGACAACCCATTATCGGCCTACCTGCCGAATGGGTTGAGACCTATGTCGATCTAGCCAAGAAGCCGCCGTACGGCGAGGAGAGCGAAGAGGGCGGGGGCTAACTGGATGGACAGGATCAAGCTGATAGGTTAAGGTTTGCTCGTCCTGAACCACTAGGGCGCGCGGAATGGTAAGAACTCACAACTACGGGGCAGGCTCTAAGCCTGCCCCTTCTGCAATCATCAATTCCCGGAGGGCCTCAATGCACGCTGAAATACTGTCAATTGGAACGGAGCTTCTAATGGGCGAACTGGTGGACACCAATTCGTCCTATCTTGCCTCGGAGTTGGCGAAGCTGGGCATAGAGGTGCGATGGGTGACGAAGGTGGGTGACGACCCGGACAGGCTCTATGAAGCGATAGAGCGGGCATTTGGGAGGTCGGATGTGACGCTGACATCGGGCGGACTGGGGCCGACGTCGGACGACCTTACGCGGGAGACTATCGCGAGGGTGTGCGGCGAGGATATGACGGTGCAGGACGACCTGCTGGAGCACCTGAAGGGCCTGTTCGCCGGTCGGGGCTTTCCAATGCCGGAGACGAATGTGAAGCAGGCGACACTGATTCCATCGGCGGTTGCCATCGACAACCCTATGGGAACCGCGCCCGGTTGGTGGGTGGAGCGCGAGGGCAGCGTGATTGTGGCGATGCCGGGGCCACCGCGTGAGATTCAGCGGATGTGGGAGCACGAGGTTGCGCCGCGCCTTAAGGAACGCAATGCCGGAATCGCAATCGTGACTCGCAACCTGAAAACATTCGGCATATCCGAGGGTGGTCTTGATGAGATACTTTCGCCCCTGTTCAAGAGTGAGAACCCCCTGCTGGGCATCTACTCCAAGCAGGACGGCATTCACCTCAGGGCGATTGCTACCGCTTCAACTGAGGAAGAGGCGAGCGCGCTGATTGCGCCGATGGAGGCGGAGGTTCGCAGCATCATCGGCGATGACGCAATCTGGGGTGAGGACGATGAGACCCCCGAATCGAAGTCCGTTGCGCTCCTCGGGGAGGAAGGATTGACGCTTGGCGTGGTAGAGGCGTTCACGGGCGGGCTGCTGTGCAATAACCTTACTGAGGTCGAGGGGAGCGGTGATGTGTTGAATGGAGGGGCGATTGCCGGTAGTGCAGATGCACTGGTGCGGCTGGGTGTGAATGCAGGTAGCATCGAAGAGCACGGGATCGCGAGCGCTGCACTGGCGAAGGAAATGGCGAAGGTGGCACGCGTGAGATTCGGAGCGGATGTGGGTATTGGAATCAGCCCGCTTGCGCTGGAGTCGGCGGACGGGAGCGTCGTGGCGGGCACCTCGTTTATTGGCTATGCGATGGACGGACGGGCTGATTCGACTTCGGGGCACTACCCTACCCGCCGGCTGCGGATTCGCGGGCGCGCGGTGACTCATGCGCTGCTTGGGATGATTCGATTTGTGCGCGAGATGCCGCTTGAGGCCGTCAGGCCGCGGCGGTAAGGGTCGCAAGCAAGTTGTGCGATGATAAAGAGTGAAGGGCAACCGTTTCTGGTTGCCCTTCGATTTATCTTGCTAACGAAGTTCTACGCCCAATAATAATCCAGGCTATCCTCTCCCGTGTGTGAAGGAGGACACCTCTGGGTGTTTCAGACCTACATCGTGAGCTTCTTGTAGAGGTAGAGCAGGCGTGATGGGAGCTCGTAGATGTCGTCCAGGACTTCGTAGCCCATGTCTGAGCACATCGTCTTGAGGTAGTCGTGGCCGTTCTTGTCCACTGTGAGGGCAAAGGCGTTGATGCCCAGATTTTTCGCCTCGTCTAGCGCCATCTTCGTGTCGTGGACGGCGTACTCTTTCTCGACGCCCTCGCGGCTGTATCCCCTGTCCTGCGGCCTGCCGTCGCTGATGAGAAACATCAACTTCGTGCGCGCGTCCTGCTTGTCGAGCTTGTATGTGGTATGCCGTATTGCGGGGCCCATGCGCGTTGCGTGTAATGGCGCGATGCGGTCGATGCGCCTCTTCACGCGGTCGGAGAAGTTCTCGTCGAGGTCTTTGATCGTGTAGAACTCGACATTCTCCCTGCCGTAGCCGGAGAAGCCGTAGATTCCGTAGAGGTCGCCAATCGCCTCCAGCGCGTTGATCAGAAGAACAATCGCCTCCTTCTCAACGTCGATGATGCGCTTGTACGAGCGGCGCATTGCCTCACCGCGGCGGGTGCGGAGCCAGACCATGTACTCGACGGGATCGTCAGGGGCGTCCCAGTCGTCATTGTTTTTCCGGGTATCGTCAATTGCCTCGGCAGTGGACGCGCTGGTATCGAGCAGGAATGCTACGGCGACATCGCGCTGCACCTTGTTGCGCCGCCAGTAGAACTTGTCGCTCGGGCTTGCGCCAGTCTTCATGTCCACGAAGGCTTCGATGATGTCGTCTATGTCAATCTCTTCGCCGTCTTCGAGCTTTCGGACCTTGCGGAACATCTCCGGCACCATCATCTCGAACTGGCGGCGAATCTGGGTTACGAGAGTGCCGTAGTTGCCGAGCGTGTTGCCGTAGTATGAGGGATCGCCTTCCTGCATGGTCTTCTGGCGCACGATACACCAGCGCGGCTTATAGTCGTCCGCTCGGAAATCCCACTCGTCGTAAACGAATGTCTGCGGCTCACTTGCTTCAAGCTCGCCGCCGTCCTCATCGACATGCACGAGGGGGCCCTGCCCGAATTCGGGAGACTGCGGCGCATCGACGCCGGCTTCCTTCATCAGGTTGTTCGCCATTGTGTTGCTGGACTGCTGGATTTCGCCCTGCACTGCTTCAAGTTCAAGCTCGGCGCTATTCTGTAGCAGCTCTTCAAGCATTTCCTGCGTGATCGGCTCGCCGCTCGCCTCGCCGCCGGACTCGTCCTGCTGCATTCGGAGTTGCTCAAGGAGTTGGACGAGTTCGGGCTTGAAGTCTCCGCGGAAGTCCACTTCCTCGCTCGATTCGTAGTCCTGCTCCCCGTCGGGGCGAACCTGCATCTCCATACCCTGGGCGATCTGCTGAAGAAGGGACTCCATCTCGTCAGGGTCAATGTAGTCCTCTTCCATGTCTTCCGTCATATCCATGTCTTCCCAGTCCTCGGGCGGGGTCTCTTCGTTGGGGATCTGGGAGATGATGGCATATATTCTAAGAGTGGCTTCGGCGGTGTCCTCCACCGACGCTTCGGGATTGAGCACCTGCCTCATGATGCGACCGATCTGGCGCGCTTCCTCCTGGTACTGCTCAGGCGCGGGCAGTCCTTGATACTGCTGCAGGCTGAGCCTAACGAGAAACTCGACCATCGCCTGGCGCATAGGGAGCTCGGTGATACTCGGGCGACTGGACAGCGAGTCCGTCTGCACCTGAGTGTAGGGGCTGCGTATACCGCGATATTCATGCTTTACGCGGGCGTCAAGGCGTGCCTCTTCCACGACCGTGTAAATGTCGAGGGCAAGCTTGCGGTCGTCGAATAGGTCGAAGAAGCGCTGGACATCAGTGGCCCAGGCTCTTTCTAGCGCCTGTTCGTCCATTTCGGGAGTGTGACCGTTTTCCACGCCAGACGCCGCCGCTGCCCTCTTACTGGCGAGGTCATTTCGGAGGTCGTCAAACATTGCGGAAGGCTGGTCGAACCCGAACCGGAAGCTGCCGAATTCGAGCCGCGCGACTTGATGAGTTGAAACCACCTTGAACCAGTTGAAGTTCTGCAACTTTGTAAGGTAGCGATCAACCAGATTGGGCAGGAAAACGGTTGTGCCTTCTGTCGTGGGGGCTTCGCTGGACACCCATCCGATATTCTTGTCGGCAAGCTCGCCGCTTTCGGAGAGCTTAATTTCTGCGCCTGCCAGACCACGGCAGTACATTTCCATCACGTCCTTGATGCGCTGGAATTCGACACCGGACGAAAGGGTTTCAAGCATCTCCTCAGAACGTGCGGACTCTATCTTGAAGTAAGCAAGCCCGCCGTCGCTATTCTGCTGAAGTATGCTGACGCCTTCGGCATACCACCTTTCCAACTGGCTCATCGTCAGCTTGTCCAGAGCTTGCGGGCAAGCCTTGATGAACTCAGGCACGGCCGGGGGCGAACTGGGCAGCAGGGCTTCCGCCATGCCGATAATCTGCTCGTGATCATGGGTGTCCACCTGCGCGAGGGCGTTGGATGTCTCCAGCATGACGCTGGGAATGTTCATGCCGCCGCTATGGACAAGCTGCTCCGCGAGCTTCAGGAAGCGCATGCGCTGCGTGCCATCGATGCGCGGAAGTGCGCGTGCGCCTGACTCGAAGAATGCCTTGATTTCGCGCCAACCGGAGTCAACTAGTGCCGAAGCAAGGTTGATGAACGCCGCCCTGTCGTCGCCAATCATAGGGAAGAGCTGTTGGCCGAGCGTCAGGCAGTCGGACGACAAGTCGTAGGAGCGGTGGGAGAGCGCGTCAAGGAATTTGGCAAAGCGTTCCATCTCAGGGAAGCTGAGGTCCTCCAGCAGCGCGGGGCTGGACTGGAAGAACTTGCAAGCGAGAGTGCTGGACTTCCAAGTGCCCTTGTACAGGCTGCGTCCGAGGTCAGACCAGCTTTCAATGTGGCGAGAGCGAAGCTTGCTCATCGTGCCAGGGCTTGCCTCAAAGTAGGCGGCAGCCAGGGTGGGCGACTCCGCGCAGAGGGACTTGCCGCATTCGGTCCACTTGAAGAAGTAGTTGAGGGGCATATACCCCAGAACCCGCGAGCTAACCTTGTAGAATTCAGCAGCGGCTTCCCAGGATCGAACGGTTTCCTGTGCAATGTCTAAGCCTGAACCTGCCCATTCGCGCATCTGCACATCGGTGAGATTCGGGGGCATCTGTGCCCGAGCCTTGTCAAACTCGTCGATCACGGAAGCCGGAAACTTCCCCAACTCGACTCTGATTTCGTCTAATGTTGCCGGTTGGTTGTTCAAGGCTTCTCCTCCAGGATCGACGTTTCCAGCAGTTCAATAAAGCGGTTGAGAATGCGGGCTGTCGCTCCGAATATTATGTGACCGTCGTGTGTGAAAACAGGTGCAAAGTAGAGGTCGCCATTTGCGATGCGAACCTCATCGCGGCGGTTGGCACTGTCCATCAGAGAGGATACAGGCACTTCAAGCACTTCCGCAACCTCTTCCTCCTGCGGACTGAAGTCATAGGGATACGGAAAAGTCCCTGCAAAGGGGTTCGTGCAAAACCCGGTTGTGGTAGCGGTCTGGTCGAGCGAGCCAAAGACTTCGACATCTTGCGGGTCGATGCCCATTTCTTCGTACGTCTCCCGCAAAGCTGTATCCAGCATTGTCTCGTCTTCGGGGTCTCTTTTGCCACCTGGGAAGGATATCTCGCCCTTGTGGCTATCCACCTTACTGGAGCGCTTCTGAAGCAGTACGCAGTATTCGGCGTCTTTACGGAATACGAGCACCATCACGCCTGCTGGGGTTAGCGAAGGATCGTCAATGCTGCTGCCGGGATTCTCGGCAACGGCGCGCTTGACGCGTTCTATGAATGACTTGCCCATCTAGGCATGTTCGCTTTCGTGGTTGGGCATTTATGTGATTGCGCCTAACGACGCGAAAAACTAAATTGCCTGAGGCAGATTATCGGCGCTATGCCTTGTCATAGGCTTCCTTCAACTGCGGGATGTCAAGTTTTCGCATTCCGAGCATGGCTTCCGTGACGGCCGCCGCCTTCAGAGGGTCGCTCAACATCTTGAATAGCACGACTGGAACCACCTGCCAGGACACTCCGAACTTGTCCTTCACCCAGCCGCACATATCCTGCTCACCTTCCTCAGAGAGGCGTTCCCAGAAGTGATCGACTTCTTCCTGCGATTCGCAGTTGACCACAAAGGAAATTGCCGGTGTGAAACTGTACAGCGGGCCGCCGTCAAGGGCCGTAAACTCTTGTCCGTCCAACTCGAATGAAATAATGTGAGCGCCCTCGCCGGGTCCTGCGTCAAGCCGGGTCATACTCAGCACCCTGGAGTTCCGAAATACCGAAGTGTAGAAGTCCGCTGCTTCCTTCGCCCTGCCGTCAAACCAGAGGAACGGCGTGATTTTCTGTATGCCGGCCATGCAGGTGCATCCTACTCGAAGATCGAGGAGATTATCTCTTCAATGCTTCGCTGGACGGCATGGTCGTCGGTAACCGCCCAGTTCACTGCGACCTGGCAGGCGCGGCGTGGCGGGATGCCCTGCGACATCAGCTTACCGGCGTAGATCAGCAGCCGCGTGCTTGCGCCTTCGCCGAGGCCGTGCTCACGCAGGTTGCGGACCTTTTCGCCGAGCATCGCGAGCTGCACGGCATCGTCCGCACTGCAACCGGATTCATGCTGAACAATCTTGGCTTCGATGTCGCGTGGCGGGTAGTCGAACTCGATGGAAACGAAGCGCTGGCGTGTGCTGTGCTTCAGGTCCTTGAGCGCACTCTGGTATCCGGGGTTGTAGGAAAGGATCAAGAGGAAGCCATCCGCGGCTTCGAGAAGCTCACCGCGCTTTTCGACGGGAAGTATCCGCCTGTGGTCGGTGAGCGGGTGGATCAGAACGGTGGTGTCCTTCCGCGCCTCGACGATTTCGTCCAGGTAGCAGATTCCGCCTGCCTTGACAGCACGGGAAAGGGGGCCATCGATCCAAACGGTGGAATCGCCTTCGAGCAGGTAGCGTCCAACGAGGTCACTCGCGGTGAGGTCTTCGTGGCAGGCGATCGTTACCAGTGGCAGAGTCTCGCCTTCCGGCCGCTCGACGCCCCTGCTCTCCGACTGCTTTATCCTTGTTAGGGGCTGGGCGAGCCTGTAAGACATGTACTCGACGAATCGTGTCTTGCCGCAGCCGGTAGGGCCCTTGAAGATGAGCGGAATGCGCTGCTGGTACGCCGCCTCAAACAACTCTACCTCGTCGCCGACTGCGACATAGTAGGGTTCCTCAGTAAGGTGGTACTCCTCAATGATATAGCTTCGGTAGAGCGTTGTTGTTGATTGCGTCATCTTGTTAGTCTGCACTCCTTAACGGGTAAGAACCCTGCTGTTCCACAATTCCTTTACCGACTCCGATAGATCTTCCAGTGAAGCGTTGTTTTCCACGATTACATCCGCGTGCTCTACCCTTTCGGTCTGCGGCATCTGCGAGTCTATGCGTGAGCGCGCCGTTGCCTCATCCATGTTGTTGCGTTCTTGCAGGCGGGCGATGATGTCTTCCTCAGGAGATATGGTCACCCAAACATCATCCACAAGGGGCGTCCATTTCGCCTCTATGAGGAGTGCGGCTTCAAGCACGGCTGTGGTCACACCCTGATCCGCCAGCCCTTTGAGCCGCTGATCGGCGAGGTCATAGATTCTGGGATGCATAATAGCGTTTAGTTGCTGGAGAGCGCTGTCGTCACTGAAGACGATGCCACCGAGAGCCCGGCGGTCAATTTCGCCATTGTCAGACACTATCTGCTCGCCAAAGGCGTTAACGACGGCGTGCCAGCCCTCTGATTGCGGCTCGTACACCTCATGACCCAGAAGATCGGCGTTCACGATGGACGCGCCTAACTCTTCCAGCAGACGGGAGACCTGCGTCTTGCCCGTTCCAATGCCGCCTGTCAATCCGATTACGAACATAGCCTCCCAGACTTAGAGAAATCCTTCACATTCCGCACATTTTAGCAAGGGTATATGGTAGGGTCAACAACGCACAATTGTACCACCATTGTACGGAATAAGGAATTAAAGGCGCAGAATCCAGGGCAATCGCATCTAAATTTATTATAGGCGGAGTATAAAATAGGGGGTCAATCTCATAAGGAGAGTGGCTTATGGAGAGTAGTAATCCTGCTTCGCTTACGGAACATTTCAGCAGCCTCAAGGACCCTCGTATAGACCGCACCAAGCGCCACGAACTGATCGAAATCCTCACAATTGCGCTCTGTGGTGCGATAGCGGGAGCGGACAGTTGGGTAGACGTGGAAGCGTTCGGCAGATGCAAGGAGGAATGGTTGCGCAAGATGCTGGAGTTGCCCAACGGCATTCCATCGCACGACACCTTCGGCAGGGTGTTTGCCAGGCTGGACGCTGAGCAGTTCGAGCGCTGTTTCACCGAGTGGGTACTGGCAATCAGTGAGGTTCTGCAAGGTGATGTGGTGGCGATAGACGGCAAAACTGTGCGGCGCTCGCACGATAGATACGCAGGAAAAGGCGCTATCCACATGGTTAGCGCCTGGGCCTGTGAGAGCGGCGTGACGCTGGGGCAGACCGGCGTGGACCGACGCTCCAACGAGATAACGGCGATACCGCGGTTGCTTGAGCTGCTTGAGGTCGAGGGATGCATCGTGACGATCGACGCCATGGGCTGCCAGAGGGAGATTGCATCGAAGATATTGGAGGAGGGAGCCGATTACGTGCTGGCGGTCAAGGGGAACCAAAGGCACCTACACGAGGGCGTGGCAGACGTCTTCGACCTCATCGGCAACTCCGGCTTCGACGACATAGAGTACGACTACCACGAGACGGTGGATGCGGGCCACGGACGAATCGAGACACGCCGCTGCTGGACGGTATCTGACCTTGGCAACGTCAGATACGTCGATGAGTACAGTCAGTGGCCGGGGCTGAATACGCTGGTGAAGGTGGAAGGCAAGCGCCGCGTGGGGGACAAGACGACGGTGGAGTCGCGCTACTACATATCGAGCTTGCCGAACGATGCGAGCGCCTTGCTCAACGCGGTGCGCAGCCACTGGAGCATAGAGAACCAGTTGCACTGGTCGTTGGATGTGACGTTCAATGAGGACGGAAGCCGGGTGCGTAGCGGGAACGGGGCTGAGAACTTCTCTGTACTGCGCCGCATGGCCCTAAACCTACTCAAAGCCGAAACGTCCACCAACCGCAGCCTCGCCGGCAAGCGAAAAGATGCCGCCTGGGACAACGACTACCTACTGATGGTCCTTGCCAATTAAGATGCGTTTGCCCTGGCGCAGAATCGCTTATAATCATGTGCGGGAGATGTGAGACATGACCTCAGCGTACAGATCGCTGCCAAGCGTAGAACGCCTGCTATCGGATGAACGCGTAGCCAAAATGGCGAGTGCACATTCTCGCAATTTGGTGGTTGAGCTCATCAGACTGTGCCTGGCGGAGGCGAGAAGCGAGATTTCATCGGGCGGCAACGCTCCTGAGCTGCAGGAGTTGATCGCCGCCATCGGAGAACGTGCTGCGGCGATGTCGGCGGAGTGGCCTCGCCATGTTATCAACGCAACGGGAGTGGTGCTGCACACGAATCTTGGGCGAGCGCCGCTGAGTGATGACGCTAAGAAGGCAATGCTGCGGGCAGCGGAGGGTTACAGCGACCTTGAACTGGACCTGGCGACTGGGCGGCGAGGGTCTAGGCAGGCGCATATATCAGAGCTAGTTGCGCGGGCTACGGGCGCGGAAGCCGCGCTGGTGGTCAACAACAACGCCTCTGCCGTTATGCTGGGGCTTGCCGCAATCGCGAGTGGTAAAGAGGTCATCGTTTCTCGCGGGGAGGCGGTGGAGATTGGAGGCGGATTCCGCGTGCCCGACGTGCTGCAGCAGAGTAGCGCAACACTAGTAGAGGTCGGGACTACGAACCGGACTTACGGGCGCGACTACGAGGCGGCGATCACCGAAAATACGGGCGCGCTGCTTGCGGTGCATGCTAGTAATTTCAGGGTGATGGGATTTACGCATGCGCCGGAGATTGCGGAACTGGTGGAAATCGGGGCAAGGCGAGGCGTGCCTGTTCTTCACGACCTTGGAAGCGGCTGTCTGCTGGACAGCGCGCAGTTCGGGCTTATGCACGAGCCGATGCCGCAGGAGAGTATCGAGGCGGGAGTGGCGCTATCGTTCTTCTCAGGCGACAAGCTGCTTGGCGGTCCGCAGGCGGGCATCATCGCGGGAAAGAAGGAGCTGGTTGATGTGGTGGCGCGACATCCGCTGGCGAGGGCGATGCGAATCGACAAGCTGAGCATGGCTGCTCTTGCCGCGACCTTAGAGCACTATATCCGAGAAGAGGCAGTTGCGAAGGTTCCAGTATGGCGGATGATTTCGATGACTCCGGATGAAGCGAGGAAGCGGGCAAGTCTGTGGGCGGAGGAGATTGGCGGGGGCGTCTCGATCAGCGAAGCGGAGTCCACGATTGGCGGGGGCAGCCTGCCCGGTGAGACACTTCCCACCTGGGCGCTCGCGATAAATTGTGATGATTTCGGAGGTGCGGTGGCGGTCGCAAAGAGACTTCGGGATTCGGAGCACCCAGTGATGGGTCGCATCGAGGACGAGCGCGTGCTATTGGATGCCCGTACTGTGCTGCCCGGAGAAGACGAGATGCTCATACAAACGGTTAAGCGGGCGCTCAAGGGTGAAGGATGACGACTGATGACACTTTTCGAGCATCGGTCACGACAGGAACTCAGCAGCCGAGCGCCACTTGCCGCGAGGATGAGACCGCGCACATTCGACGAGTACGCGGGACAGGAGCGTATCGTCGGGCCGGGGACGGCGCTGCGAAATAGCATAGAGGCGGACACGCTGCCATCGATCATATTGTGGGGTCCGCCGGGAACCGGTAAGACGACCCTTGCGAGCCTGATCGCGAATGTGACGAACAGCCACTTCGAGCAAGTCAGCGGCGTGGCTTCAGGCGTGGCGGATTTGCGGAGGATCGCCGGAGAGGCGCGCGAGCGTCTGGGGATGAACGGGCAGTCCACAATTTTGTTCGTTGACGAGATTCACCGCTTCAACAAGGCGCAACAGGATGTGATTCTTCCATACGTCGAGGACGGCACGCTCGTGCTTATAGGTGCAACTACCGAGAATCCATCTTTCGAGGTCGTGTCTCCCCTGCTCTCCCGCGCAAGGGTGTTCGCGCTGGAGTCGCTGAGCGACGAGCAAGTACGGCTGATCGTGAATGCGGCAGCGACAGATTTGGAGCGTGGTCTTGGTGCGCTGATGCCAAGTGTTGATGACGACGCGCTGACTGCACTTGTGAACCTGGCGAATGGGGATGCCCGGACTGCCTTGAATGCGCTGGAGCTTGCCGTATCCGCGACGAACCCCGATGCAGACGGCGTGCGTCATATCACAGTTGCGATGGTCGAGGACGCGATGCAGCAGCGATCACTGCGGCACGACAAGGCCGGCGATCTGCACTATGACACCATATCCGCCTTCATCAAGTCTGTGCGAGCTTCCGATCCTGATGCTGCGATTTACTGGCTGGCGCGAATGCTGGAAGCTGGGGAGGACCCGCTCTTTATTGCACGTCGACTAGTCATCCTGGCATCCGAGGACATAGGGATGGCTGCACCGCATGCCCTGACAGTGGCTGTGGCGGCTCAACAGGCTGTGCATTTCATCGGGCTGCCGGAGGGAAGGATTGCGCTTGCGGAGGCGACTGTCTATCTTGCGACCTCCCCTAAGAGCAACGCTTCATACATGGCGCTGAACAGGGCAATGAAGGATGTGCAGGATACACGGAACGAGCCGGTGCCTCTCCACCTGCGGAATGCGGTAACGGGGCTGATGCGGAATATGGGCTATGGCGAGGGGTACAAGTACGCGCACGATTACGAGGGCAATTTCACTCCGATGCAGAACCTGCCGGACAGCCTGAAGGACAGGCGGTATTACAAGCCCGGCGACCAGGGCTACGAGCGCACGGTGCGGGAGCGTATGGAACGCTGGTGGGGAGCCGGTAGAGCGGAGAGCAGTCCGCAGGACGATTAGACTGATTCCGGGGGAGGTCCGACCGGGTCGTCCTCGGAAGTCACAGTGGCAAATTCATCTTCGCGATATCGCCTTGCAAGCGTTCGGACTTGCCGGATGCCATTCAGCACCAAAATGCCGCCGCCGATACCGATCGCAAGCGGCGCGCCCAAGATCGCCGCGATTGCGCCTGTCTGGAAACCGGACAGGCCGCTGATTCCCCAAGTGAAAGTCTGGAAGCTGAGTACCCTGCCGCGCATCTCGTTTGGAACGCTGGTCTGCAAGAGCGTGCCGAGCATTGTCTCGTACAGCGCTACACTCGCCCAGGCAGCGCCAATCAGGACGAGCGAGAGTAGGAGCGACTTGGAAAGGGCAAACAGTATGAGGAATGCGCCGAATCCGATGTAGCCTGAGGCAAGCACGATGCCCTTTCTTGAAATGTCTCCTACTGCCGACAGCACCAAGGAGGAAAGCAGCGCGCCGGTGCTTCCCGCGGCGATGAGGTAGCCCACGCCGGAAGGCCCAGTCTGGAGGACTTCGCGCGCCATTACCGGAATCATGGCTTCGTGCGCCCAGCCGAATATCTCGGAGGTAAGCATGATCAGGACTAGCAGCCTGACAGCCGGTGTGGTGAAGACGTACCTCACGCCTTCGACAAAGTCCTGCAAAGGCGATGTTACGCCGGTGCGCTCTGCCTTCCTGACTCCGCTGAGGAATGTGAGAATCACCGCGGAAATGAGGAACGCCGAACACATGGAAACATAAGCCCAGGCTATGCCGTAATGCTCGATAAGCTGGCCTGCCAGCGGAGGTATGACGATGCCGGTGCCGGTCATTGCGGCAAAGTTCGCGGCGGTCGCGTTCTGAATGTTGCGCCTTCCCGCGATGTCCATGATCAGCGCCATCCGCGAGGGGACCCTGATGGACATCATCCCCGCCTCTATGACCGATGCGACGAGGATATGCCAGAGTTGAACCTGCTCGGAGAATATCAGCGTTGCGAGTGCCGTCGCCACGCCCGCCTGAACGATAATCGTCATCAGGATCAGATATTTGCGGTTGAGCCTGTCAGCGAGCACACCGGAAATCGTGCTGAACGCAATGATGCTGAGCCCCGCCACACCGGCGACCGCGCCGACCCAGAATGCTGAGTCCGTAACCGTCAGGGTAAGCCAGCCGTGCGCCGTGAAATGGAACATGATGCCCATTTCGCTGACAACGGAACTTCCCCAGAGGAGGCGGAACCTGGAGTTGTGGAGGATCAGGAGCATAGGGCATTCACAGTCCGAGAATGAATAATTGGGCCGGCAGATGAACTCAGCGGCGAAAGATTCTTCAAGTAGTCAGAGTATGTGCGATTCGTAGCTGAGCGGTTATGCCACTGCGTCGGCCGGCAAGTGGGCAGGCTGCTCATCATTATATCTACCAGCGAATGACCTGATCAGGCGGATTCCGTTGAGGACCACTACTCCACCGCCGATGGATATGGCGAGCGGAGCCCCAATCAGGGCTGCAACCGCGCCCGTATGGAATCCGGAGAAGCCAGTGAATCCCCAGCTAAGCATCTGGAAGCTTAACACTCGACCGCGCATCTCGTCGGGCACGGTGGTCTGCAGGAGAGTGCCCAGCATGGTCTCGTATAGAGCAACACTCGCGTACGCCGTCGCGATGAGAACCAGGGATAGAATCAGCGAGCCTGAGAGCGCGAACAGAATCAGGAATACCCCGAAACCGATGTAGCCCAGAATTAGTGCAAGGCCCTTTCTGCGAAATTCGCCAGTGGCGGACAGTATCAGAGATGACAATAGCGCGCCTGCACTGCCCGCGGAGATCAGATAACCCAAACCTGTGGGCCCGGCATTCAGCACCTTCCCAGCCATCACCGGCATCATAGTCTCGTGTGCCCACCCGAATAGCTCGGATGTAACCATGAGAATAAACAGTAGTCTCACGGCGGGCGTGGTCAGGACGTACCTTGCACCTTCCTTGAAGTCCTGTATGGGAGACGTCTTGGACTTTCTCTCGGTGCGTCTGACGCCTGTGAGGAAAATTAGCAGTGTCGCAGAGAAAATAAATGCACTGCACATTGCGGTATAGGCCCAGGCCAGGCCGTGCGCCTCGACAACCCACCCGGCGAGAGGCGGCATGAAGATGCCTGTGCCAGTCATGGCAGCGAAGTTCGCTGCTGTCGCCTTCAGCATGTTCTGACGGCCTGCAACATCCAGCACCAGTGCGGTGCGGGAGGGCACCTTGACAGACATAATAGCGCCGTCGAGGAACGCGGCGACAATGATATGCCAGAGTTCAATCCGCCCGGTGAATAGCATAGCGGCTATCCAGGCGGCGACGCTGACCTGAAATGCCAGCGCGGTCAGAATCAGCCACTTCCTGTTGAGCCTGTCCACCAGAACACCCGCTGCCGGGCTGAAAATCATGATGCTCAGACCGTTGACACCAGCCGTCGCGCCAACCCAGAATGCCGAATTCGTGACTTCAAGCGCAAGCCAACCATGAACGGTGAAATAAAACATCAAGCCCATGTAATTGACGACCGCGCTAGTCCAGAGCAATCGAAAGCGGGCGTTGCGAATGACTAATAGCATGAGTGAAAAGAGAGGCAGGCGATTGGATATCTGCCTGCCTCGTGATTCTTTCTGTTGTATGGGATGCGATTATGCCGTGGCATACTTCCGACATGCCGCGTCCATGACATCGAGCGTGTAGTCGATGTCGTCGGAGTCTATGCCGTAGTGCGTGACGAAGCGCCAGTCTCCGTAAGCCGCGCCGCCCTTGACGCCGTTCCTGTTTATCTCTTCCATGATGAGCGCGGGGTCGCCGCCGGTGATTTTGAAGAAAACGAGGTTCGTGGGCAGGGCTTCAGGGTTGATGTCGATGCCGGGAATCTGCGCGAGGCCTTGAGCCAGCCTGCGGGCCGTGGCGTGGTCGTCGTTAAGGCGTTCAACCATATTGTCCAGTGCGACAATTCCTGCTGCCGCAATGACACCGACCTGTCGCATTCCACCGCCGACCATCTTGCGCCACTTTCGCGCTCCCTGAACAAACTCTTCGCTGCCGCAGACGACCGAACCAATCGGACAGCTCAGGCCCTTGGACAGGCAGAAACTGACGCTGTCTGCGTCTTTCACCAATTCAGTGACCGGCGTTTCGAGAGCAATAGCTGCGTTGAAGATGCGAGCGCCGTCAACATGCAGGGGTACGCCGTTCCTGTGAGCGATGTCAGCCACCGCAGCGGTGTCGTCAGCCGTCAGGGGCGCGCCGCCACAGGCGTTGTGCGTGTTCTCCAGGCCAATCATCGCAGTGCGAGTGAAGTGGACATTGGGAGGCTTAATGGCAGCTTCCAACTGGTCGAGGTCCAACATGCCGCGACTGTCGTTGGGCAGAGTGTTGTATGCCACGCCGCCGAGCGCCGACGCTCCGCCGGCCTCGCTGCGGAAGATATGTGCCTTGTCGCCGATTATGATTTCATCACCGCGTCCGGCGTGAGTCAGTATGGAGATAAGGTTGCCCATGGTTCCACTAGCGACGAATACTGCCGCTTCCTTGCCCAGCCGTTCCGCTGCCATAGCTTCGAGGCGATTGAGAGTGGGGTCGTCCCCGAATACGTCGTCGCCAAGCTCGGCTTCCGCCATTGCACGGCGCATTTCCGGCGAAGGATGGGTTACTGTGTCGCTGCGAAGGTCAACTTCTCTCACTTGTTGACTCCTTTCAAGGGTCAGATCAGGGGTCGGTCTAATGCTATTCGTGTGGCAGATCAAGGCGCGCAAGAACGCTACCATTCTAGCAATCGCGCTTGTCAAAAGCCATAGCGGTCGCCTAAACTTTAGCCTGCGCCTTTGAGGACGAACTTGTACCAGACGGACGGAATAGCATGGCAGAAATTCGGCGTGACGTTATGTTCCCCAGCGGCGACCTTGCGCTGGAGGGAACGCTGCACCTGCCGGCGGAGGATGGGCGATTCCCCGGAGTAGTCATATGCCATCCGCATCCTCGCTATGGCGGCGACATGTACAACGTGATTGTGGCTACGCTGGCGCAAAGCCTGTGTGCTGCGGGAATCGCTGCACTGAGGTTCAACTTTCGCGGTGTGGATATGAGTGAGGGATCGTTCGACGGCGGCAACGGGGAGATTCAGGACGCAGAAGAGGCGCTGAATTACCTGTCGCTCTGCGAGAATGTTGATGCAAGCAGAGTTGGTATCGCGGGCTATTCTTTCGGCGCGGCGGTCGCGATGGCAGCGGCTTCGCGGAGCAATCTGGCGCAGGCAATAGTCAGCGTCGCCTGCCCTTCACGCGTATTCAATGAGATGAGCGCGCAGGAGATGCTGCTCCCCAAACTGCTGATTCTTGGTGAGCACGATCACGACTTTCCCGCGCAGCAGTTCAAGTTTATGGCAAGGCGGTACGGTGATCCCAAGCAGGTCGAGATCATAGACGGCGCGGACCACTTCTTCGGGGGACACGTGGCTCAAGTCGTAGGGCTGGCTACATCCTTCTTCGAGCAATGGCTTGGCGAAATGAGAAATCAGCCATGATGCGCCAGACTGCTGTTGCCTTCAAGAGCAAGCGGTTAACGCTTGAAGGCGTGCTGGCACTGCCGGAAGGGCTGCCGCAGCCGTACGCCGCAATCGTGATGTGCCATCCCCATCCTATGCTGGGCGGCAACATGGAAAATCCGGTGGTTACAAGCGTGTGCAGGGCTGCGTGTGAGGGGGGAATCGCCAGCTTTCGCTTCAACTTCCGAGGTGTGGATGGCAGCGAGGGGGAATTTGCGGGCGGCGATGCGGTACACGAGGATGTGAAGGCCGCCTTGAATTTGGTGCGGCGGTGGCCCGGGATAGACGGTAAGCGAATTGCCCTGGCGGGATACTCCTTCGGTGCGGGCGTGATACTGCGCGGGCTTCGACATTTCAAGGCGGCGCGTAGTCTTTTGCTGGTTTCGCCGCCTCTTTCTTCCATCGCAGAATCTCGAATCGTGAAGGACAAGCGGCCGAAGCTGTTCATCGTGGGGCAGGAGGACCGGCTAGTTTCGTCCGTAGAGCTTCAGCGCGCGCTCGACGGAGTGCGCGAGCCCGTCCAATTTCGGGAGATCGAGGGCGGCGACCATAGCCTGAGCGGACGGGAGTGGGAGGCGGCGGACGAAGTTGCGGGATTCGTGAGACGGAGCATGGGCGCGGGCTAGTACGACCAGAATAACTGTGAGCAACATCGTTTGAATGCGGTGGTTTGCATCAATATCTTAACCATACAGGAGCCAAAAGTGTCAGAGCAGAATTATCGAAGTGAACGGGACTCAATGGGTGAGTTTCAGGTGCCTGCGGATGCCTATTACGGAGCGAATACGATGCGGGCGGTGCTGAACTTTCCTATCAGCGACCTGCGTTTTCCGCGCTCATTCATTTGCGCGCTAGGACAGATCAAGCAGGCGGCGGCGCAGGTGAACGCGGAGCTAGGGCTGCTGGACGAGACGCTCGCCGACGCCATTGAACGGTCAGCGCAAGAGGTCATGGACGGCAAACTGGACGACCAGTTCGTCGTGGACATCTTCCAGACCGGCAGCGGCAC
This sequence comes from Dehalococcoidia bacterium, assembly GCA_963665605.1. Lineage (GTDB taxonomy): Bacteria > Chloroflexota > Dehalococcoidia > Lucifugimonadales > JADFKI01 > Bin90. Next base: position 419,131 of record OY762409.1, read on the forward strand.
GTCCACGAATATGAACGTGAACGAGGTCATATCCAACCGCGCCATCGAGATGATGGGAGGCGTGATCGGCTCGCGGTCCCCTGTGCATCCCAATGACCATGTTAATATCGGTCAGTCGTCGAACGATGTGATTCCCACCGCGATTCATGTGTCGGCACTGCTCGCAATTCATGACGCCCTCATCCCTGCCCTGTCGCAACTTCAAGAGGGGCTGGAACAGAAGGCAGAAGAGTTCATGCCGGTCATCAAGACGGGACGAACGCACTTGCAAGATGCGACGCCCGTTCGGCTGGGTCAAGAATTCCTGGGGTATGCGGGCCAGATTGAGCGCGGCATTGCACGGCTTCGTCATGCCGAAAGCGAACTGGCAGAGGTTGCGCTCGGTGGTACTGCGGTGGGTACAGGAGTCAATACACATCCGGAGTTCGCGAGCAAGGTTTGTGCAAGGCTGTCTGAGATTCTGGGTGTGCAAGTTCGCGAGACTACCAACCATTTCCAGGCGCAGAGCACATTGGACAATGTGGTTGAGGCGAGCGGGTCACTGAAGACTGTCGCGGTGAGCCTGATGAAGATATGCAATGACATCCGATGGCTGGGTTCAGGACCGCGCGGCGGCATTGGTGAGATTGAGTTGCCAGAGGTGCAGCCAGGAAGCTCCATCATGCCGGGCAAGGTGAATCCGGTAATTCCGGAGTCCGTTTGCCAGGTGGCAGCGCATGTGATTGGGAACGACGCGACGGTTGCTGTCGGCGGGCAATCGGGCAACTTCGAGATCAATGTGATGATGCCGGTGTGCGCTTACAACCTGCTGCAGTCCATAGACTTGCTGGCGGCTGCGGCGCGGAATCTGGACGAGCAGTGCGTGCGAGGGCTGAAGGCGACGAGCGCGGGCCCGGACATGGTTGAGCGCGGGCTTGCAATCGTTACGACGCTTGTACCACATATCGGGTACGACGAGTCTGCGGCGATCGCGAAAAAAGCGCAGGCGACGGGGAGGACAGTGAAGGAAGTGGCTATCGAGACGACGGGCCTGTCGTCCGATGAACTTGACGAGATACTCGATCCGAGCGGCATGACCGAACCGGGATTAGCTGCCGGTGGGGTATCCGTCGGTTAGGCGGACTTTCTAAACGCTAGAGCAGATTACAGGCGCGCCCGGATGAAGTCAATTTCGTCCTGGCGCGTCTTCACTTCATTGTCGATTCGGGCAACAAGCAGTTCGTGCAGCAGAACTCCGACTTTGGGTCCCTGAGGAACGCCTAGAGCGACAAGGTCGTTGCCGTTCAGTATCGTCTTGATGTGACGCAGTTCGTCCAGAAACAGCATCAGGCTGCGGGAGGCGGCACTATCATTGTTGATCAGGGCGCAGCCTATTATGGCGGCTTCGCTAAAGTCCCTTAGGCACAGGTATATCTCGCTACGGCTGAGTTCCTGCTCCAACTCCGGAATCTTGTCGGCAACTGTTCGCGTGTCATTGATTGCTTCAGCCTGATCTGAGGGCAGCGCCAAGCGGCTGATGAGCGATTGTCCTTCTGAGTGCGACATGGTATGAGACAGAAGACATAAGTAGATCAGGGGCTTGTCGGCATGCGTTTTCTGCTCGGTGCGCCGCAAAGCGGCTAGCATCTCACCTGTAAGCGTGAGTGCGGGGTGAACTGACCGGAGTGCGCCGAGGGTGTGCAGCAGTTCAATCGTTGACGCTGCCCTGCCCTCTCGCAGGACACGCAGGTATTCGTCACGAAGTCGGGATGGTGAAATTGTGTCAAGGTAAGAAGCATCGCGCCTAAGTATTTGCTCCGTGTGTGCCTCCAGTGCAATTCCAAGTCTGACGGCGTACCGGGCTGCTCTGAGGATGCGGGTGGCATCGTCCCTGAAACTGTCATCGTGGAGGACACGCACTTTGCCGGCTTCCAAGTCAGCCTGACCTTGGAAGGGATCAAGCAGGTCCCCAAATGAACCCGTGCTGATGGACACTGCCATCGCGTTTATCGTGAAGTCGCGGCGGGCAAGGTCTTGCTGGATTGTACCTGGCACTACGGTGGGTAGCGCTCCGGGTTGCGTGTAAGACTCGTGGCGCGCCATCGCGAGGTCGATATGCCTGCCGGCGGCACTTATGGCGAAGGTATTGAATTGAGAATGCGCGATGACTCTGCCGTTAAGCGCCCTCGCGACTCCCCTGGGAAGGCCGGATGTCATTCCGACGACTGTGATATCGATGTCAGCGACAGGGAGTCCCAGCAATGCATCCCGGACTGCGCCGCCAACAAGGTAGGTCTGCGCGCCGTGAATTTCCGCTACGGCTGCGATGCCGCGAAGTTGGCGCAGCGAGGTGTTGTCAAGCTGCGCCAATAGCGTTGTTGCGATGTTCGTCACATCGTTCCTGTGCCTAGCTTGTCGCGCCCTCTACCTTAGCTTTGAAGGCTGCTGCGCCGGAGCCAACCCATGCCTGCCAGCCGGTCATCATGAATTTGACGCCCAAGCTCAAGTAGTGCTCGACATTGTCGTCTGTTACGAGTGATCCTGCGGTGCGCCCGGATGCGACTATCTTCTGAAGCGCGCCATCTATCGTGGCGGTGACTTCAGGATGATCGATTCCGCCAAGGTAGCCCATAGATTGCGCCAGATCGCTGGGCGCAACAAAGAAGACATCGATGTTGTCAACTGTGAGAATCTCGTCGAGATTATTGACCGCCTTGATGTCTTCGATGAGTACGACAACAAGCGTCTCGTCGTTTGCCTTGTGGATGTAGTCGGGGTCGCCGTAACCCTGCCTGCTGCCGAACATACCACGGTGCCCGGCGGGCGCGAACTTGGCGGCGTCCACGACGGCTCGCGCATCTTCGGCGGTGTCAACATGAGGAACCACGATGCCCTGTGCGCCAACGTCGAAAGTGCGGTAGATGATTCCGGCGTTGTTCCGGTTGACGCGAACGACCGAGGTCATGTCCCACAGGTCGCAGGCGCGCGTGAGATCAGGGATATCCGCGAAGTCGTTGGGGCCGTGCTCCGCCTCGATCCAGATGGCGTCGAACCCGAATTGCCCAAGAAAGTCAATGATATGTGTGGAGTTCAGGCCGGAGATGCAGATGACATTCTCTCCGCGCTCCAATTTGTGTTTCGCCGTATTTTCTCGCATATTGTTCTCCCTTCCGGTTATAGGCGTGGACATTATATCCCCGCCGGCTGGCGATTGTCAGCAAGCGCCTCTCAGACTCCAAATCGGAGGTGGTAAGATTGGGGCTGCGATTTCGACCAATTCAGTAAAGGCTGGTGACATGCCGGGCGAGTTCAACTTCTGCCAACGCTGTGGGGAAGGTCTTGAGGAAAGGCAGATCGAGGGCATGCTGCGACCACAATGCCCTGCCTGTCACTCTGTGGTGTTCCTAGATCCGAAGGTCGCGGCGGTTGCGCTTGTGGTTGACGGGGACGGGCTTGTTATGGTGAAGCGGGGAGTGGAACCGCAGTACGGCAAGTGGGCATTTCCGTCGGGGTATGTGGACAGGGGCGAGGTTGTGGAGGCGGCTGCCGTCCGTGAGGTAAAGGAGGAGACCGGGCTGGATGTTGGGCTTGACGGGCTGGTCGGAGTTTATTCACTGGAGGGAAGCCCTGTGGTGCTCGTGGTGTATTCCGCGCACATCACTGGCGGTGAAGTAGCAGTTGGGCACGACGCGCTTGCGGTTCAGACATTCAGGCTCGACGATCTGCCGCCAATGCCCTTTCCGCACGATGAACAGATCCTGAAAGACTGGCTTGCATGCTCTGGTAGCGACTAGCTTGCAGGACAGGATGGAAAGGATTTTTTCATCGTGTATAATCCGCCCAATTGAGGCATGCCCGTAGCGAAGGAGGTTGGCTTTGAAGTACGACTACATCATCGTTGGCGCAGGTTCGGCAGGGTCGGTTCTGGCCACTCGACTGACAGAAGGCTCGGACCGAACTGTGCTGCTGCTAGAGGCGGGGCCTGACTACCAGGACATAGACCATCTACCGGACAGCGTCAGGCTCGGCAACAATCCGTGGCACTCGGCATTCGGGCCAGATGCCCACAGTTGGAACTACGAGGCTACCGCAACACCGGGACGCGAGCCATTCATCGTGCCGCGTGGAAAGGTGACGGGCGGTTCGAGCGCGATCAACGGGCAGGTGTTCTTCCGGGGCATACCGGAGGACTATGACGAATGGGCAGAGCTTGGCAACGACGAGTGGTCGTTCGTCAACTGCCTGCCATTCTTCCGAAAGAGTGAGACCGACATGACTTTCGGTGGCGACGATTTTCACGGGTCTGAGGGGCCGATTCCGGTGCGTCGCTATGAGAGGGACGAGGTGAACCCGAGCGCAAAGGCGTTCTGGGCTGCATGCCTCGCAGCCGGATTCCCAGAGACAATGGACCAGAACCATCCTGAATCTACCGGAGTCGGACCGCGCCCACTGAACAATGTTGACGGGGTGCGAATGAGCACGGCGCTGACCTACCTGTCCCAGGTGCGGCACAGGCTGAATCTGACCATCCGGGGCAATGTGATGGTTCACCGCATCCTGTTCGAGGGCAAGCGGGCGGGCGGCATTGAGGCCGAGAGCGGAGGCGAGACATTTACCGTATATGCTGATGAGATCATTCTCAGCGGGGGCGCAATAAACTCGCCGCAGACGCTGATGCTGTCCGGGATAGGGCCTGCCGGGCATCTTCGGGAGGTTGGCATTGAAGTGCGTCACGACCTGCCGGGCGTCGGACAGAACCTGCGGGACCACCCCTCTACGTTCATACCCTTCAGCACCAGTCTGGAGGTGGCGGACATCAACACGCCGTCCATCCAGGTGGGAATGCGGTACACGACACCGAACTCGGAACATCGAAATGACATGCAGATGAGCCCCATACTGATGACCAGCGAGCACAGACCCTCAAATGTGCAGTTGACCGAGGATGGCACGTTCACCGGCTTCAGCGTCGCGCTGCAGAAGGCGGTTACCGCCGGTACATTGCGGCTTAGTTCGGCAGACCCCAATCAACAGCCTTTGCTTGACTACAACTATCTCAGCGACCCTCGGGACCTGGAGAGAATGCGGAGCGCGGTGAGGCTTTGCGTGGAAATATCGCAGAGCCCGGAGTACAGTGACATACTGCTAGAGCGGCTGACGCCAACGGATGAGGAGTTGAGGGACGACGACGCGCTGAACAAGTGGCTGTTGGAGAATGTGGGCACGCAGCATCACTCTTCAGGGACATGCAAGATGGGCGACGGGTCAGATGAGATGGCAGTTGTGAACCAGTATTGTCGCGTGCATGGAATCGAGGGGCTGCGTGTGGTGGATGCCTCCGTCATGCCCGATGTTGTTCGGGCTAACACCAATGCGACGACAATCATGATTGCGGAGCGCGTAGCGCAGTGGATCAACGATGGCCTTGGAGGGTGATGCTATTGCGTTTCGCTGGGTGGATTTAATTGGAATGATCTCGGAGTTAAGGTTACCTCCCTCCCAAGGGTTAGCCCGCATATGCTTCGTAGTTGTCGCCGCGACGGTGGCTCTGTTGGCAGGCGCTTGCGCTGACAGCACACCTGAAGTTAAGGCGCTGGAGGCGGAGGCTGCTTACTCGCGGGGCGTTGAGCTGCGCGAACAGGGGCAGTTGCAGAACGCCTTCGAGGAGTTCAACGAGGCGCTGCATCTGAATCCTCGCTATGCTGAAGCGTACTCAGCAAGGGCGTCCGTCTATTACGCATTTGGAGACGAGGCGAAGACTATCTCCGACCTGAATTCCGCGCTGCGGCTGAATCCGGATGTCGCGGAGGCGTACTACTATAGAGGTCTCATTCACACGGCCAAAGGCAACAGCGACGATGCCGTGACGAACCTCACCAGAGCATTGCAGCTCGATCCGGAGATGACCGATGCGTATTATGGACGAGCAAGGGTCTATTTCGCCCTGCGGGACCTTGATGCCGCGCTGGGGGACCTGACATCCGCTATCAAGGTCGAGGGAAACGCTGCACAGTTGTACTTCTTGAGGGGCCAGGTGTACCTGATGGCGGAGGAGACGGAGAAAGGCATCGCCGACATCGAGCACACGCTCGAGTTGACTGACGATGAAGAGCTTGCCGCGCGTGCCAAGGAATTGCTGGCGCTGTTCAGGTAGCGGCAACCCCCTGCTCATCAGGGAATCGACATCAGTTCGGGGAGGCGTAGTGCGAGGCGCAGAGGCTGGGACTTCATTGCTCGATCACCGCATCGCCGGGATAGATTTGCGGAGCCTCGGCTGGCTATTAATGATGTCCACGACCCTGTTCGTGCTGCTCTTCCCGTTTTCAAGCTATGTTGCCGCTCTGCCGATCATTCAGGACGAGTGGGGGCTCAACAACACTCAGGCGGGGGCAATATTCTCTGCATATCTCGCCGGATTTGCAGTATCGGCGCTGGTCGTGGTGCCGCTGACAGACAGGCTGGGCTCCACGCGAATTTTCGTGTTTTCCACGACGGTATCCACAGTTGCGAATGTCCTGTTTCCGCTGATTGCCAATGATGCAATTACCGCGTCCATTCTGCGGGCGATTGCCGGTCTGGGCTTGGTTGGCGTGTACAACCCGGGGATGCGAATTGTCGCCGAACGGTTCGCGAACAGAGGGCGCGGTTTCGCGGTGGGCACGTTCGTTACATTCTTTTACGCGTCCAATAGCGTATCGCTTACCCTGACCGGCTTGCTTATGAACTGGTTCGAGTGGCGGCATGCGTACCTGATAATGGGCGCGGCATCAGGTGCTAGCATCATCCTTGCATTCCTGCTGTTGCGAAGTCACAGGTCGCAGTCTGCCGGTAGTTCGTCAGGGAGGCTTGACCTCAGCGTGCTGCGGAATAAGGCTGCACGAATCTATATCACCGGATATTCATTGCACGCGGCGGAGCTTTACATTGTGCGCGTTTGGCTTCCTGCACTGCTAGCGGCCGCGCTCATTGCCCGCGGCGAGGATGAGGTTACCGCGGTGGTGGGGGCAGCGACGATTGGCGGCTTGGCGATGGCGAGCGGAGCCATTGGGCCTGTGATGGGGGGCGCAATGTCGGACAAGTGGGGGCGCGCGGGGTCGGCATCTGCCATATTTGCCCTAAGTGGTGTGTGTTCGGTCGCTATTGGCTGGATGATCGGGCTTCCGTGGATACTGATCGTCGGCGCGGCGATTGTCCTTGGCTGGGCGATATCTGCGGACTCGGCGATATACTCGACGGCGGTAACCGAGGTTGCCGAGCCCGCGAGGCTAGGCTCCACGATGGCGGTCCATTCGTTCGTCGGCTTTATGGGAGGCGTAATCGGTCCGATACTGGCAGGGGCAATCCTGGATGTTTCACCTGAGTCACTGAAATGGGGGCTTACCTTCTCTGCGACTGGCCTGCTGGCAGTTGCGGCTATATTCGCATTGCGCCGGATGTGGCGGGTCTCAAGGGTGAACTTACATCCCGTCGACTTGTAGAATCTTGACCATTTTTCGCCTCCAGTAACTTGTGAATTGTTTCACGCCCAGATATAATCTAGTCATGCGCTCTTCGATGGCGGCATGGCAATCGCAAGGCCGACTGCACATGCCAGGCGCGAGCGCGAAAACTATCCCCGTCCATTGATCCACAGGGGGTATCCCCAGACTATGAAGATTTACTTTTGCCCTGAGTGCGGGACATACGATTTTGGCGATGCCAGCGTGTGTGTTGACTGCGATGAGCCGATCCCCGCGGACAGCTGGGCTGACGTCAGCGAGGATGATCTAGCTGAGCTGGACTATGTTGAGGAGTTCGAACTTCCGCCTGGTCTGCCGTCCTGGGAGTATGAGGTGGTACGGCTTGAGATTGTCGCGGAAGACGACAGGCGGGAGTACACCTCGCACCTGCTCAACAGCATGGGTAGCAGGGGTTGGGAGCTTGTCAGCATTGAGGCGCGCGGCAAGGGCAGCGACAGACAATACGGTGTATTCAAGCGCGCGTGGATGGAGGACTTTTAGGTCCGTACTGTAAGGCTCGTGCGTCTCTCCCACCCATTTCGGCATTGTTACGCAGGCAAGATCATCAGCCGACCGCGCCCCAGCTCACCACTCGCTCTGGAGTAATGCGAATGACCGCGCAGCCTGGCTCCAGCATAGTGGCATACTGAGGGTATTTTTGCCGCAGCAGAGATTCAGCGTAGTCACGCTCTTCTCCGTTTTCAATGACTTCGGCGACGCCACGCACCATCACATAGGCAAGCTTGCTCCAGTCTTCCGAGTAGTCGTCGATGACCAGAGCAACCTCCGGATTCTCTAGAATGTTGCGTACGCGCTTGAGCGCCTTGCCCCCCACTCTCTTGGGCTTGAGGTCAATGGCTGAGTAGATGCGCGCGCCATCGAACGCGAAGCAAATCGGGACGGCGTAAGGCGCACCACTCGCATCAGCAGTCGCCAGACGCCCGGCGCGGCGCGTCCTTACGAACTCTGCCGTTGCGGGGGCAAACATCTCCTCAATAACCATTGGCGACCTTATGCTATTGATTATTCCCGGTGAGCGTCAGCGAATTAGAAAGATGGAAGGGTTAAACGCCTTGCCAGATGCGCCTGCCCTCCAGTCTGACGAAATGGCCGAACCCGGGATCGGGGAAGTGACCCGCGGACACTAGCGTACCCTCTGACTCCAGCATGTCTATGACACGGTGTCGGGTAGGACGAGAGATATCAGGCTGGATGTCGAACATCGGGTTCCAGTCGGTGTAATGCGCCTGCGCGGGGCTGTGTGCAACGTCCCCCAGCACGAAAGCCCGCTCGCCGGCGGACGCAATGATCAGTGAAGTGTGCCCAGGTGTATGGCCGGGCGTCGAGACCGTGATGAGTTCGTCGGTCACCTTGTAGTCCTCGTCGAATAGATCAAGCAGTTTGAGCTCGGTGAGCGGCACGACATGCAGCTGCACATGCTCCGCTGCCGCAAGAACATCGGGCTGCATCCAGTATTCGTAATCGGACCGTGGAGCGATATAGCGGGCGTTGGGGAATGCGGGCTTTCCTGAGGACAGGTCAATGTTCCAGCCCACATGATCCGGGTGCAGGTGCGTGAGGAAGACGATGTCTATGTCCTCGGGTGCGGCGCCCTTTGCGCGCATGTCATTGAGCAGGTCTCCGCCGGTAGCCGTCTGCATGCCGGTATCGACCAGTATTAGCTTGCCCTCGGACCGCAGCACGACGGAGCCGTACCTGGATTGCACCTGATCGTTTTCGTCAAGGATCTCGGGGTACTCACGCCACTGGTCGATTGCGGACTCAGGGAATGTCGCGGTCGGGTCGCGCTTAGCCGAAAAGCCGTCCTTGACTGACAGGATCTCGACGTTGCCAACGGTAATCTTATGTTCTGCCATAGTGTTTTCTCCTGTATTTCTAGGTTGCAACCGGAAAATGAGACAACGTTGCCTATCTTTCTGATTTCTGCATTTTATTGAGGCTGAAACGCGCTTTGAGGGAGTGTCTGACGAGGCGTGTGAGCAACCGCGCTAGATGCCTTGCCAGACGCGGCGACCTCCGTCTCGCACAAAGTGTCCGAACCCGTTGCCGGGGAAGTGACCGGCGGATACGAGTGTGCCATCCGCTTCCAGACTGTCCAAAACAGAATTTCTCGTGCGACGGGAGAGGTCAGGGTCAACATCGAAGACCGGACTCCAGTCGGTGTAATGCGCCTGGGCGGGACTATGGGCGACATCGCCGAGGATGTAGCCGCGCTCACCGCTTGACGACACGACGATTGAGATATGACCCGGAGTGTGTCCTGGTGTGCTGACCGCAGTGAGCTCGTCCGTGATTGCGTAGTCGTCGTCGCCGATCAGGTCAACGATGTTCAGATCCTTTAGGGGTAGGACCTGCGCGGTTACATGACCATTGTCGGCTGACTCCACCATCTCTGGAGAAGTCCAGAAGTCCCAGTCAGACTGACTGGTGATGTAACGAGCATTGGGAAATGTGGGGCTGCCATCTGTCAGGTTCCAGCCAACATGGTCCGGGTGCAGATGCGTGAGTACAACGAGATCAACGGCTGCCGGGTCAATGCCTCTATTGCGCATGTCGCTGATGAGCGTTCCGTCAGGAGCCTGCAGGCCTGTGTCCACGATGATGAGCTTGCCGCCGGAGCGAACTGCCGTCGTTCCGAAACGCGGGTGAATGACCTCGCCATCCAGCAACTCAGGGTATTCGGACTGCCATATTTCCTGGCTGCTCGCAGGAAATACATCCAAGGGCTGCATGTCGCCGTGCCCGTCAGTGAGAGCGACCAGTTCGACATTCCCTACCGTTGTTGAGTAGTCAGCCATAAGTCCCTCCGTCAATTCTGTTATTATATTCGCCTAATGTTATCCTGAAAGCGTGTATCGTTCAAACTAAACTTTCGACGCGGGGACAACGGCATCCAACAGCCTGGGGGAGAGAGACATGACGCAGACACATGAGGAAATTCGGCTCACGGAATTGGCGAGTTGCGCCGGTTGAGCGTCGAAATTCAGTCCTAAGGACCTGGCGCAGGTTCTGCGTCAGCTACCGACGATCACCGATCCCAACCTGCTCGTGGGCATATCCACGGGGGATGACGCCGCGGTGTACAAGATGAGCGACGAATTGGCGATCATCTCGACCGTCGATTTCTTCCCGCCCATCGTTGACGACCCGTTCAAGTTCGGCGAGATAGCGGCAACGAATGCACTGAGCGATGTCTATGCAATGGGTGGCAAGCCCGTAATAGCGCTGAACATCGTGGGCTTTCCAATCGACCTGCCGCACGAGATTCTTGGTGAGATACTGAGCGGCGGCGCGTCGAAGGCTGACGAGGCCGGCGTGCTCATCGTGGGCGGGCACACCGTTGACGATGCGGAACCTAAGTACGGCATGTCCGTTACCGGGGTTGTGCATCCCGGCGAGCAGGTAACTAATGCGGGAGCTAAGCCCGGCGACGTGCTGGTCCTGACGAAGCCAATCGGCACGGGCATAATCACCACGGCGGGCAAGCAGGAGCGCGCTAGCGCCGAAGTGATTGACAGGGCGGTTGAAATTATGGGTCAACTGAACCGCAAGGCATCTGAAGCCATGATGCACGTGGGTGTGAATGCCTGCGTGGACATTACCGGGTTCGGCCTGCTGGGTCACCTGCGACTCATAGCGGAGGGTAGCAGAGTACGCGCTCGGGTCAGTGTAAGCGAAGTTCCGGTCATCGAGGGCGTCACTGAGCTGCTAGATATGGGCATCGCACCGGGCGGAACCCATCGAAACCTAGAATCGCTGGATGGCGTTGTGGACTGGCATCCTGATATTTCGGACCAGACGCAGATACTGCTGGCGGACGCGCAGACATCCGGAGGACTGCTGATAGCAGTGGCGCCGGAGAAGACCGGGGCGCTGCTGACTGCGCTAAATGATGTGGGTGTGGAAACGCGGGCAGTCGTCGGCGAGATACTTGAACCTGAGACAGGGAAAGCCGCTTTAGAGGTTGTTCCGTAGCGCTGGTTCTAAGGTGGGGCGTACCAGCGGTCGCATTGGGAGACTGGCCAGTTGGGTCTGGCCTGTCGCGTTTGCATTGTTGCTGTCTTTGTTCTTGGCGTGCGAGGATGCACCTGATGCTGGCGGTGGCGAGCAAGCAACATCGGCAGCCGGGGTCTCGGTGTCGTTGACTGCTGTTCCAACTGTCAGCGCAGTAACCCCTGCGCCCACTTCTACTGTGGCGCCTATCCTGATAAGCGAGTTGCAGGTGGCGACGGCAACACCGTTGTCCGCGAGTCCCACGGCTGAGGCTGCTGGCATCGTTGTCGTGCCGACTGCTGCAGTCGCTATGATCTCATCGGTCGGCGTCACTTCCCTGCCCTCGTCCACGCCAACGCCTGAGCCGCCTGCGGTGGTTGCGCCGCCTCCTATTGACCGCACTCCGACCGCTGCGCCCACAGCAACTCCAATTGTCGTTTCCACATCTACATCTACGCTACCAGCGTCAAGTGATAGAGACCCTGCGCTCTCTCCAACATCCACAGCAACCGTCACTTTAACGCGCGTGCCGGCAGTCTTATGGACCGCGACACCGATGTCTTTAGCAACGGCCACAATTGCTCCCACCGCCACTGTCGCTGCTGCTTCAACGGTTACACCTCCACCTTCGCGCACGCCTACGGCAACTGCGACATCCACTCCAACTGCAACTTCGACAGCAACTGCAACTCCTACGGCAACGCGTACTCCTGTGCCTGAACATTGCCGCATCAAGGGCAACATCAACATGGAGAGCGGCGATCGCGTGTATCACACTCCTGACAGCCCCTGGTACGATCGGACGGAGATTGACACCAATAAGGGTGAGCGATGGTTTTGCACTGAAATGGAGTCGGTCGATGCGGGGTGGCGATCCCCAAGAGTGGCGGAAACCGCGCCGACAGCTACGGCGGAACCGGATGGGGCGCCCGCAGATTGTGAAACAGCAGTGAATATCAATGAAGCCGGAGTGGAGCAGTTGGAGATGCTTCCGGGAATAGGGCCCGTAAAGGCACAGGCAATTGTGGACTATCGCAACGCCAGCGGTCCGTTTATGAGGGTTGAGGAACTCGACAACGTACCCGGAATTGGTGAGAGGACATTGGAGAAAGTCCGGCCATGCATCAGCTTAGAGTAGATACCATGCGGCATCTCGAACGCCTGCAATTGGGTAGCGGAGCCGCACGGGCTTTGGTATCGTTGATTCAGATTGCTAACTTGGAGAGAGTGGCGTGATTGTAAGAGAGCAGATTGCCGAACTGGTCAGAAATGCGCTGATTGCAGCGCAGGAGGCCGATGAACTGCCCACTGTTGAGGTGGAGGACATCGCGGTTGAGCGTCCGCAGAACCTGGAACACGGGGACTTTGCGACGAGTCTCCCTTTGAAATTGGCGCGTCCAATGCGGATGAACCCGCTGCAGATTGCGGAGCGGCTGGCAACGCATATGCCGAATTCTGATAAGGACGGAGCATTGCTGGAGTCGGCGACGGTCGCTCCGCCGGGTTTCATAAACTTCGCCGTCAAGCATTCGTGGCTTCAGCAGCAAGTGGAGGCAATTGCAGGCGCGGGGAACGAGTTCGGCAATATTGATGTGGGCGGCGGTCAGAGGGTGCAGATTGAGTTTGTGAGCGCGAATCCCGTGGGGCCGCTGCATATCGCACACGCTCGGGGCGGAGTAATCGGCAGCGCACTGGCGAATGTCATGCAGGCGGCAGGCTACAAGGTTACGCGAGAGTATTACTTCAACGACGCCGGAGCGCAGATCGGACATTTCGCGCGCTCATTGCACGCCCGTTACCTGCAGCAGTGTGGTCTGCACGCCGAAGTGCCTGAAGATGGGTACCATGGCGAATACATGGTTGATCTAGCGGCGGAAATCTTCCTTGAAGAAGGTGAGAGATTCCGGGACGTTACGCCGTCTGAGGCGCAGGATGCACTCGGCGAGCTTGGCGTTGCCAAGTTCATGGCGCGCATACGGGAGGACCTTGTAAAGCTCAGGATAGAGTTTGACGAGTGGTTCAACGAGAAGACTCTCTTTGTGAACGGCCAGTTCGAGAGCTCCATGTCGCTGCTGCGCGACAGAGGGTATGTCGCAGAGCACGATGATGCCGTGTGGTTTGCGTCCACACTGCTGGGCGACGACAAGGACAAAGTGCTCGTGCGAGGCAACGGCATTCCGACATACTTTGCGTCGGATGTCGCGTACCACTACAACAAGCTCTACGAGCGCGAGTTTGACCGCGTGATCAATATCTGGGGAGCGGACCATCAGGGACACGCACTCTTCATGAAGGCACTGGTCGCAGCGTTGGGGATGCCGGAAGAAAGGCTGACGCTGATAATAAATCAGCTGGTAACACTTAAGCGAGGCGGCGAGACGGTGCGCTTATCAAAGCGTGCGGGAGACATTATCACGCTTCGAGAAGTTATTGACGAAGTCGGAGCGGACGCTTGCCGTTACTTCTTCCTGTCGAGGGCGGCGGAAAGCCAAATGGAGTTCGACCTGCAGCTTGCAAAGGAGCAGTCACAGGAGAATCCCGTCTATTATGTGCAGTATGCCCACGCACGGATATCGGGCATATTGCGGCTCGCCGGGGAGCGCGGCGTTGACTTCGCGGTTGCCGACGTGACTCTGCTAACGCACGATGCGGAGCTTGCACTGGTGCGGAAGATGCTGGAGCTGCCTGAGCTGATCGCGATGATGTCGCGCAGCCTGGAGGCACATCACTTGCCGCACTATGCCACGGACCTCGCAACGGCATTTCACTGGTTCTACCAGAATTGCCGGGTAGTGTCGGGCGTGGAGGGCGAGGAAGAGTTGAGCAAGGCGCGTCTGAAGCTCGTGGATGCGGCGCGTGTGGCGCTCGCCCGCTGCCTGAGCCTGATGGTGATGGACGCCCCGGAGAAGATGTAGAGGGGTCGTCGGCATCCGATTCGGTATTCAGAACAATGGTCTGATTCCGGCTAGGCCTGACAGCCCTTCGAATTCAAACAATCACTCCAGGTTGCCCTGTGCCTTGTACTTCTTGGTCTTCTCCATGTAAACGTCGCAGTACCACTTCATCTTGGCGAGGTGGCGCTCGCCAACCTCACGCAGCACCTTACCCGGAGAACCGACTACGAGCGAGCGCGGGGGTATTTTCACGTTATCCACGAGCATCGTGCCGGAGGCTATCAGGCAGTACTCCCCTATTTCGACTCCGTCGTTGAGAACTGCGCCATTCCCAATCACCGCGCGGTTTTCTACGGTCTTGGCGTGGCATAGCACCTTGTGCCCGATGGTCACATAGTCTCCGATTTCGACATCAGCGTCACCGTGGACCGCGGAGTTGTCCTGGATATTAGTGTGCTTGCCGATGACGATCTTGCCCATGTCGGCGCGCACGACGGCGCCCGGCCACACGCTGGAGCCTTCGCCGATCTCAACGTCGCCTATTACATAGGCGAACTCGCTGATGAAGGCTGTTGGATGTATCTTTGGTGTTGCGTCTCCGAGGCTGCGTATCACTTAGGTTGCTCCTTGTTTGTCAGTCTGGGATTTCGAATCAATTGGGCAAAGAGATTGTGGGTTTCACAGAACGAGACCTCTCGATTCGTTGGCTTCCGTTGGCGATCTTCAGATATGAGCCTTTCCCAGCGCCGTCTTGTATAGATGAATCAGTCCCTGCTGGCGGCGGGCAGTGAGCTTCACATTGCTGTCTATGTTGCAAAGGCGGCGCATTTCGCGAGTAATCTCATTGTCCTGCATCTTGGGTACATTCGCGTAGGCATCCATTGCCGCATCGCTGAGAGACTGATCGTCAATGTGCCCTGCGTAGGCACGCAACATGGGCAGGGATACGTTTACGACGATATCGAGCGCCCTTGATCTGCCGATGTATGGCGGATGGGAATACATTGCTGTTAGCGCTTTCTGCCCGCCAAGCGTGAGGTCTTCAATGGACGTGGGCAACAATCTCTGTTCGATGCAGGCGTCCAGTATGAGGGCAGCGCCGATAATGCGGCGTACGGGATGATTGGAAGGCCGGACGCGGAAGAGACGCCAGTCACTCTTGTCTAGTGGCTTGACGCGAGGAAGGCGCTTAAGCAGACGGCGCATCTGCTCCTGATCCTCAATTTCGTCTGCGAAGTCCAACAGGCCGGAGGCGCCGAGCAACGAGGCCTTTATCGCAAGCAGGCGAGTCGAAGAAGGCTCGTCCCGTAGCCTGCTCAGTGATTCGTACGGGACTTTTGACGCAAGGGCGCGGAAAGGCTTGCGGTTTGTGGCGTATCCCAACGCCTCCATAATGCCGCGATAAAGCGTCTCATCGGGGCCGGACTCGCTCATTTCGAGTGAGTAGCCTTGACTTCTAGCGAGGAAGCGCGCGTCACCGGCGGCATCCAGGGCGGGTCCGATGTCTCTGCTGCCGCGCAGAGTCTCCAGGGTGACCAGGGGTGGCGCTTGGGCGTTATTGGCTATTTCGAGATTATTCGCCACTGATTCCAGGGATACGATTGGAGCATTCATCAGCGACTGCTGAGCGGTATCGGTGTGTCCCTTTGGCGAGAAAACGACGTGCAGCACGACGCCGTTATAATTTGAGTCAGTATCGTGGCCGTGGCTGTACCAACCCGGTGCTGTGGTGTGAAGCTCGATGTCACCGGTAACCGAGGCACCGTCCGAATCAACAAGCACAGCGTCTCGAAAGTCCGGGCCAGCGCCGGAGCTTGGCCTGCCGGGGTATATCACACGCAGCCGTCTGCCGCTCTCAGTCACCAGGGCGTCGACAAGCGTATGCGCGCGGCCCCAGAGGACGGCCAGGGCGCTCTCAGAGTAAGCGGCGGGGTGTTCGGCGACTGCAAGCACGGCGGAACTACTCGGCGTCCTCGTGTTCGAGGCATTCGTGGCAGATTCCGAATAGAGCGATGTGGTCTATGTCCGGCTGGAAGCCGTAGTCTGACATTATGTCCGCCCCGATATTCTCCCAGTACTTGTGGTCGAGAAGTACGACCTTGTCGCAGCCCCGGCAGATGAGATGGTGATGCCGCAAGTGGTTGATCCACTCGTAGCGGTATTCACCGCCTCCCATATCCGTCTCGGAAACTAGGCGCATCTGCTTAAGCACGCTGAGTGTGCGGTACACTGTGGAAACGTCTATATACGGGTAAGATTCCTTCACCTGGTCATATATCTCGGATGCAGTAACGTGCACGTCGCTGTGGCGAATTACTGAGAGAATCATGAGGCGCTGGGGAGTGAGCCGATGTCCTGATTCCCTGAGCGCCTGGGCGGTCGCCTGTTCACAACTCATTGAATGCTCCCGTGCGAGGATCAATTCCACGCAGTGTTAGAGGTCTGTGGGCAGCTGATCCGCAACGCCAAATTGCGCGGCTTAGTGCAGATTGACTGGCCAAAGGCTCTGCATCGACCATATTGCCCACCGAAAAGTTTGAATACTCAGCTTGATGGTATCAACATAAGAGGCTGTCGTCTATAATCGGCGGGCGCCTTCGGGCTGCGACCCTAACTCGACCGGGTGATGACATCGTGAATTACATTCAGAGATTTCAGGCGCTAGTGGAATCAGGAGAATTGCTTCATCCCGTTTCGGATGAGCTGAGCATCGTTGACTTCGCCAACGCGCTGCACGATGTAATGGGCGTGCCCGGCATCACACTTAACAGGAATGCGACTAGGTTAAAGTCCCTGGTTGGTGAGCCGGACCACCTCGTGCTGGTACTGGCGGACGGCTTCGGAATGAACTTCGTGGAGACACTGGAGACCGATTCCTTCATGCGGTCGCAGCTAGCCGCCGAGATGCGGACGGTCTTCCCTTCAACCACGCCAATCGTGCTCACTTCTCTGGCGACTGGTAAATGGCCTGGCAGACACTCGGTAATCGGCTGGTTTCTACGACTACGCCAGATTGATTCCGTTTCTACGATTATCAGCTACACGAGGACAGCGGACGGGAAGGCGCTGTCGGAACTCGACGACAGCGCGCAGGACGCATATCCGCTGCCTTCCCGCATTGGTAGAACGAGCCGCGACGCAATCCACATCATGCCTGAGCAGCTGGTGGACAGCGCGTATTCCAATTACTGGACAGGCGGGCACCCGCAAGCCGGCTATAAGGCGGACAACCCGCATCAGGCGATTCAGCTTGCAGCCAGACACCTGCGCTCGGCAGCCGGCCCGACTTGCAGCTACATTTACCTCCCTCAGGTTGACAGCGCGGCGCACAAACTTGGTGCGTCCCACGAAGTAACTCTCAATGCGGCAAGAGATTTGGATCGACTGCTTGGCGAGCTGGCTGAGTCCCTACCCTCCAGCGCCAGAATTGTAGTGACGGCGGACCACGGGCATCTGGACGCGCCCGAATACAAGAGATACGCCTATGATGGGCCGGGCGACGAAATTGCCAGCCTCTGCGGCGGCGCTCTCACGGGTGACTCACGGGCCGTCTATGCTGACATCCCTTCAGACAGGCTGCCTGACTTCAAGGAAGCAGTAGGCAGGCGATTTGGCGAAGACTTCCTCGTTCTGACAGCCGAAGAGATCCAGGAGTTGAAGTTACTGGGTGAGGGCGAGCCAGCGGCAGAGACGTGCAACCGCATGGGGAATGTCCTGCTGCTGTCAGGGGGAGAAGCCATTTTTGACTTCAGGGAAGTGCTGGGCGAAGACAGATTTCCTATGATCTCGCATCACGGTGGTCTGACGCCGGAGGAGATGCGTATCCCGCTCGTTGTTGCGTAGGAACGACGGCGCTGCGCGAAGTAACAGACTACTTTTCGCGTGGGTCGGCGTCAGTTCTTTAACAACATACCAGGCTGGCATCTACGGCAATAGCTTGTTATGCGCTTGTTTGCCGTTATCTGGCTGATGTTGTTGCCGCACCTCGGACAGGGCTCGCCTCCTCTGTTGTGGACGAGCAGTGAGTCGCGCGCCTTCAGGTGAATATCCTCTCCGATGCGCTCGCGCACAGCCGGTATGGCATCGGCTACAACCCGCTTGGATTGTTCGTAGAGGCGTTGAAGTTCTTCATCTGTAAGAGCCTTGCGCTTCTTAAACGGATAGATCCTGGACGCGAATAGAATTTCATCGGACCAGGCGTTGCCGATGCCGGATATAACGCGTCCCCTGGTGAGAACGCCCTTGATCTCGCCGTGAAAGCGCTTCAGGTTCTGCTTGAACTCGTCGAATGTGAAATCGTCCAGGACGTCCGGGCCCTGCTCACTCAGGCGCGGAATCTCATCCATCTGATCCTTACTGACGTAGTAGACCATGCCCATCTGCTTTTCGTCGATATATCGAAGTTCATAGCCGCTGGACAGCTTCAGGAGGAGACATGTGCGCTTGTAAACGCGCGCCTTGGGCGCACAATATTGCAGAGCGCCGGTGAGCATTGGGTTGATTGAGATGAGGCGTTCTCCTGACAGAGCAAGCAGGATGAACTTTCCGCGGCGCGTCACGCCCTCGAATGTTCTTCCCTTTATGTCCTGCGTCACATCTCCGCATAGCGAACGCATGACACTTGGCTTGAGCACCTGCGCGGCGTCTATCGTCACGCCGACCAGTTTGTCAGCGAGAATGTCCTTTACGACTTCGAGCTCAGGAGCTTCCGGCATTCTTTGTCCTAGGTGCATTCTCTGTTGATGGAGTTGATAGGATGAGGGTGGCTTGTCAAGCAAAGTGTATCACCGAGGGGACAGCGGCTTGCAAGGGCGCATGTGCTAGAATTGGGGCGTTTAATCGGAAAGCTTGAGACAGCGCACTCAGATATCGCTCTGGCGCGCTTCTCGCGTTTGAAGGATATAAGGAGTGAAAGATGGAAAAGAGGCGACTCGGCAGGACCGGCCACGAAAGCACCGTGGTCACCTTCGGCACTGCGGGAATCGGGCGGGTGAGCCAGGCTGTCGCGGATGTGGCCGTAGAGAGGATACTTGAGCATGGCGTGAATCATATCGACATCGCGCCGACCTATGGCGAGGCAATGGAACGCATGGCGCCCTGGATGCCAAAGATACGAGATCGCGTGTTTCTGGGTGCGAAGACCCGGGAGCGCACCTACACACTTGCATGGGAAAACATCGAAAGTTGCATGAAGCGTCTTGGCGTGGAGTCGTTCGACCTGTTCCAGCTACACTCCGTAGGCACTATGGAAGACCTGGACAGGGTGACTGCAAGCGGCGGTGCGCTCGAAGCGCTGGTGGAGTTGCGGGAGCGCGGGCTGACCCGCTGGCTTGGAATTACCGGACATGGGCCGGATGCTCCTAGCGTACACCTGGAGGCTTTGCGCCGGTTCGATTTTGATACGGTGATGTTTCCCCTGAACGCCAGCCTTTATTGGAACTCCGAATACCGGGCGGCGGCGGATGAACTGCTGTCCGTTGCGAATGAGAGGGACGTGGGCATTCACACAATCAAGATGCTTGCGCGCGGCGGCTGGGGCAATGGTGAGCGCGAGCACACGACATGGTATGACCCTCACCGCGAGCAGGATGAGATTGACGGCGCGCTCTGGTGGTTGCTGTCGCAGCCGATGCACACCGCTCCCAGTGTGGGCGATGTCGAACTGCTGCCACGAGCTCTGGATGCTGCCGAGCGCTTCAGTCCGCTGACCGAGGACGAGCAGTCGGCTGTTGTTGCGAGGCAGCGCGCTCCCCTTCCGGAGCCGGGGTTGGGGATATTGGCGGCGGCTGACTAGCGGACGTCAGGGGGAAGCCGAGCTCTACTCTTTTGAAGCTGCCACGACATATACCGGGTCCGAGTAGTGCGGGAGTTCGGGAGTGATATTGAACGCTCGGATATCTTCCCAGCCGCCCGAGTTCTGAAAGTACGATGCGATCAGTTGCGCGCGGCGGCGGTCATCAAGGGACTGCCAGACTGCCACCGCCTTTGTTGGAAACATGCGATTGGAATAGATGACATGGAAGTCAGCGCCAGGTTTCAGAGTGCGGTTGACCTCGGCGAAGATTTCGACTGGTCTGACCATGTACTGAATTGACACCGTAACGACTGCGGCGTCAAGGGAGCAGTCTTCCAAGGGCAGGACCGGGTTCGCGTTGATGTCATGGACGATGCGGTCGTGCAATTGCGGATTCTCGTCAAGTTCAACTGAGTTCAGGCCGAGGCCCATCAGACGGGTTATTGGCAGGTCGGGCGGCATGTGAGACCGCCAACTGGACATGAGATCGAGAATCACGGCATCGCGGGGGATAACTTCGCTGAAGTAAGCGCTGATCGCGCCGATTGCTTCGTAGTCGATGTGGACTACGAGACGGGGTTCCGAGTAGAAGAGACTGTCATCTGACTCGTCCTGCCGCCTGAACAGTTCCGGCGGGTAGGCGCTCTGGTCTTCTACAGGTTCCAACGGCAAAAAACCTCAAGTGACTTGGGATTAGTGAATAGGGTAAGTGGGAGAAATGGCCAGTAGGTGGGACCTGAGCGAAAGCGACTGGGTAGAAGTTGCAGATGAAGCGCTTGCCTTTATCGAGGATCTGGATGCGAGAGGCCTCATCCTGTATCGATTCGAGGGACAATACCTGCCTGCACTCAGGAAGGCTAGAAATGGCGAGCAGGTGTTGAGGGCCTGGGACGCGTTCTACAACTATCTCACCTTTCGTGAGTCACGACGGAAATTCTTCTCACTCTCCGGTGAGGACGCGCTGCGGGTAATAATAGCCCTATCCGATGTCCTTGAGTTACCGCCCTATCTGAGCGGCTGACAGAGCCAGCGTACTACAAGGACATCGGCTGTGCATCACTTAAGGCGTAAAGCGATTTCCGGGGTTAACTTACTGAAGAGTTCGGATTCCGGACTGTCAACTCTTCCATTACCGTACTCCTGTCTGAGTCGGATGACCAGGGAGTGGGAATGACATTGGTGCCGAAGAGCTTGATCAACTGCTGGTCAGGCTCCCCATCGATAAGGTGCTCCGTGTACCACGCATCATCTTGCTGAACCACCTTTATCTCCCGGTTCTCACCTGTCCAGCCGAAACTTACCATTACTGGTGCTGCCATGTGTTACCTCCCTATCAGGTTTTAAGTGTGCGGCACAAATGTTAAAAGTCAAGACGGAAATGTGCATATACCGCCGACCAATATCCGCGCTATCTGCTCACGCGTAGATTTTAGAAAAATGGCAGCCAAATAGTCAATATCCGATCGAGCTGCCAATGAGAACGAGAGAACGGCGAATAACGCAGAACGCCGCTCACTGAAGTTGTGAGCGGCGTTACAACTGACTCTATTTTTGATGGCGTGTCAGTTATGCTCTGAAAGCAATTCGCCTAGTTGCGAGACGCGCCGGACCTGAAGCAGTCGTAGCAATACACCGGGCGAGCGCCGGTGGGCCTGAAAGGAACTTCGTCCTCCTTGCCGCACTCTGCGCAGGTGATAGCGTACGTCTGACGGCTTCCACCGCCAAATCCGCCGCCGCCACCGCCGCCGAATCCGCCGCCGCCACCACCGCCACCGCGGTTGTACGATGCTCGCCGCGAGCGTCGGCAGTCCAAGCAGCGCTTAGGCTCGTTGGTGTAGCCCTTTTCCATATGATACTGCTGGTCGTCGATTGTAAAGACAAAATCCTCGCCGCAGTCCGAACAAACTAGCGTCCTATCCTGAAAGACCAATGTGATCTCCTTAAAGAAAAATTCGTTGCCTACTCAATTTCACCGGGGCATCCGAAATTTCTTAAGGAGTCGCCGGGTACTACTTTAGAACAACCTGCCCAATTGTAACATAGACAGATGTCGCAATCAATTATAATCTCAATTTGTCACGGCGCAGAATGTGAGCTAGATGCAAGGGCTCCGCGCCTATGCGTACCCTGTTGAAGGAAATGTCTCATTCACGGATAATAGCCATTCAGGTCAAATCCTTGGAACGAGGCAAACCAGGCAATGAAAGACATTCGACGGGTCGCGGTGCTGGGCGCCGGGACGATGGGGGCGCAAATTGCCGCGCTAATAGCAGAGCGCGGCTTGGAGTGTGACCTGCTGGACTTGAGCGTCGAGGCGGTGGACGCTGCAAAACAGAAGTTGCTCACGATGAGACCACGGGTGTTGGATGACCACTCCGCCCTGGAACGCATCCGTGCGGGCTCCTTTGATACGGACTTAGAACGACTTGAGGATGCGGACTGGGTTATCGAGGCAATCTTAGAGCGCGCTCAGCCAAAGTTGGAACTGTGGGAGAGGGTCGCAGGGTTTGTCCGCACTGATGCCATATTGAGCACCAATACCTCCGGCATCCCAATCTACCAGATTTCCAAAGTCCTCCCTCCTGAACTGCGCGAGCGCTTTTTGGGGACGCACTTCTTCAATCCGCCGCGCTACCTGCGCCTTCTCGAAGTCATTCCGACCGATGATACGAACCGGCGTGTCGTCGCCGAGATTGGCAGTTTCGCGGAGGAGGTGCTAGGAAAGGGAGTGGTAGCGGCGCACGATGTTCCGGGATTCATTACGAACCGAATTGGATGCTATTACTTCCTCGCAGCTATGCGGGCTGCAGATGAATTCGGACTTACGCCGGATGAGGCAGACGCGATTTCCGGCCCGCTGATGGCTCGGTCGAATAGCGCGACCTTCCGAACCATAGACCTTGTGGGTGTGGACATCCTGTTGGACATCTGCGACAACACAAGCGCTGCGGTAGCTTCGGAGGAGGAGAAATCGGCGTTCAAACCTCCGGAATACCTTCGGGACATGAGGCAAAAGGGCTGGCTGGGCAACAAGTCCGGACGGGGGTTTTACGAGCGCAAGAGGATTGATGGTCGGTCGCGCATTCTGGTCCTGAACACGGAGGAGATGCTCTATCACGAACTCCAGCAGGACACTCGGGGATTGCTTTCCGATCTACAAGATATGAAGGATAGCGGGGGACGGCTGCGGGCGCTTGTGGGCTTGGACAACGTTGCCGGTGGCTTCGCCTGGCGTACCCTTTCGCAGTTGATGGCATTCTCGGCGACAAAAGTGGGCGAGGTCGCGGACGATATAATAAGTATCGACAGGGCTATGCGGTGGGGATTCAACTGGGAGTTGGGGCCGTTCGAGACCTGGGATGCGCTCGGTGTTGCGGACACTTTCAACCGAATGAGGAGTGACGGGATGGCACTTCCTAGTTGGGTCGCAAGTATTGCCGAGCATGACGGCAGCTTCTACCGACGCGATGGTGATGTCCTACTGCAAGCAACGCCTTCTGGCGAGTACATGAGCGTGCCGGACTGAGCCTTGGTTGTGCGTGCTGAGCCCTGCCCGCTATGCCGCAGCAGAGGAGCCGCGCCCTTTTTCAAGGGAGGCAAGGCATCGGGCAACAGGGACTTCCTTCATTGCAACGAGTGCGACTTAGTGTTCGTGCCTCGCGCGCAGTTGCTGGACGCGGCCGGACAGAAGGCGCGGTATCTGCAGCACAACAACGAGGTTGACGACCCAGCATATCGCGAGTTCCTTGGCAGAATGTACTATGCGCTACGCCCGCATCTGACTGTTGGCGCGAAAGGGCTGGACTATGGGGCGGGACCCGGACCCGCTTTGCAGCAGATGGTGATCGAGGATGGATTCGAGGCAAGTGTATATGACATCTACTTCCATCCGGATAAGTCTGTCTTTACGGTCAAGTACGATTTCATCACTTGCACCGAGACTGCGGAGCACTTTGGTGATCCGCGAGGCGAATTCGACCGGATCGACGATATGCTGCTCGATGGCGGCTGGCTTGGGGTGATGACCGGCATGCTGCAGAACTGGGACGGTTTCCCATCCTGGTACTATCACCGCGACCCTACGCATGTGAACTTTTTCAGCCACGCGACGATGCGCTGGCTTGCGGTGCTCTACGGCTGGAAGGCACGGTTTCCGAGCCAGAATGTGGTGCTGTTCAGGAAGGGAAACTGATCTGAGAGTGCGGTCAGTGTTGCGGCGATGTCTGACGGCGTTGATGTGATGCTTCTGTTCGGCTATACTCGGCTCAAGAGCAAGAGAGTCTATGCAAGGAGGCAGATATGGTAAAACCAAAGCAGCTAGGACATCTGGTACTGCGAGTACGCGACCTGGAGGCATCCGAGAAGTGGTACTCCGAGATACTTGGTCTGCGAACCACCACCAAGCGACCCGGGGGTATGACATTCATGAGCGCCAAGGAAGGGTCCTCGCACGAGCTTGCGCTGATGAGTGTTGGCCCGGATGCTCCTGGACCGGAAGAGACACGCGTTGGGCTGTACCACTTCGCTTGGGAGATGGACTCGTTTGAGGACCTGAAGGAACTCTACGAGCACATGAAGGCAAAGGACGTGAACATCGGTGGAATCGGCGACCACGGCATATCCATGGGTGTGTATCTCTTCGACCCTGATGGCAATGAGATCGAAGTGTATTACGAGATGCCTGAAGAAGAGTGGCCGGAGAACGAGTATCTCTTTGCGGGAGAGTACCCGGAGAAATTGGAAGTCGAAGAGGTGGCAGTATAGCCGACACATCTGCCATTGTGGGTGCCGGTGGTTCAAGTCAGACATCAACCGCTTCTGAACTTTCATTGAAATTTCAAAAGAAGTGGAATCGCTGTCTAGCAGAGGAGGTCTGATATGGTCAAGCCAAGGCAGTTGGGCCATATAGTGATTCAAGTGCGCGACCTTGACGTGTCTGAGCAATGGTATTCCGAAGTTCTAGGGCTTAAGACGATGAAGAAGTACCCCGGGACTATGACCTTCATGAGCGCGCGGGACGACAGCACTCACGAACTGGCGCTATCCAATGTCGGACCGGACGCTCCTGGTCCAGACTCAACTCGTGTGGGACTGAACCATTTTGCGTGGGAGATGGACTCTTTCGAGGATCTTAAAGAGCTTTACGAGCACCTGAAGGCGAAGGATGTAAACATCAGGAACATAGGCGACCATGGCCTATCTCTAGGCGTGTATATCACTGACCCGGATGGGAACGGGATTGAGGTCTATTACGAGGTGCCCAAGGAGGAGTGGCCGGAGGAAGGGGTGCTGTTCAAAGGGGAGTTTTCAATGAAGCTTGAACTTGAAGGGGTTACCGTCTAAAGAGCAATCTCTCAGAAACCGAACGATAATCAAAGCCCCCACTCTGCCTGGGGGCTTTTTCATTGCGGCGAGGACTTATGGGCACGGCGGTGCGGCCGCGCTACTCCGCACGGAAATGGTCCCATCCGCCGGAGCCTATAGTCATGAGGATTCCATCTTCATCATATACGTTAACGCCCTGCCCCACTTCGACGATTTCGCCAATGACCGTAACTGGCGAACCCAGAGCCACCGTTGCGGACTGCATCACTTCAGGAGGCGCTGTGAATAGCAGTTCATAATCTTCGCCCCCTCCGAGCGCAAGCGTGAGCCAACTGGACGGGTATGTCGCTTTCAGGCGGTCGTTAGCGGGTATGTCGACTGCGTTAATCCGCGCGCCGACTTCGCTGGCACGGCATAGCTTGCCGAGGTCGTCAACTAGCCCGTCGCTGATGTCCATCGCGCAGCGCACTCCTGAGCGAACAAGCGCCTCCCCTTCGGGCACACGCGGCACTGGGCGATTGTGAGCGTTAATCAGAAAGGCGTAGCTGGCTAGACCTGCAGCGTCTGCCCCTTCCGTTAGCAGTTTCAGACCGGCGGCAGATGCACCCAGAGTGCCTGTAACCGCAATCAAATCTCCAGGCCGGGCGTTATCCCGAAGCAGCAGCGCGTCGTGTGTATCCGCATGCCCTACACCCTGCAGGGCGACCGATATGAAGAATACTGGAGACTTTACGATGTCGCCGCCCACAACTGCACCGCCGCAGGCCCCCGTAAGCTCCATCATGCCCGTGTACGTCTCCGTCAAGCCTTCCACGGGAATGTCACCGCGCAGCCCAAGCGTGACGGTTGCATAGGTGGGCGCGCAACCCATCGCCGCAACATCGCTGACATTGGTTGCGAGTGCCTTCCAGCCAAGATCGCGCCAACCTGTGTAACGCCGGTCAAAGTGAACGCCTTCGACCATCGTATCGGCGGTGAAAACGCTGATGCCCTGCGGCGAGCGCCAGGCAGCGGCATCATCTCCAATCGCCCGCAGCATTTTGAAACCGCGCTCGTTCAGGGACTGGATGTCTCGCTGGCTGGAGGCGGCAATCGCCGACGCAAGCTTGCTAATCAGCTCGAACTCACCTATGTCTCTCACCAGCATTGTCGTATTGTATCGGGCAGAGACGTGACGCTCAATGATTCCGATGGCACTGAGCGAATAGACACGACAGGTAGTTTCGGCTTAGGATAACTGTGCCTTTCAGCAGCACTTCTAAGGAGGGAGCGAATTGGTGAACTTCACGGATATCATCTACAAGAAAAGCGATGGTGTGGCGCGAATAACGATAAACCGCCCAGAGGTGTACAACGCACTTCGGGGCAAGACAACCGACGAGATGGTCGTGGCACTGCACGACGCGCGTGACGACGATAGCATTCGCGTGGTGGTGATTGCCGGTTCGGGGCCGAACGCGTTCTGCTCAGGACGCGACCAGGCAGAAGACCGGTCCAGCCCGGAATACAGCGGAGCGAGCGAGGAGGACTTCATGAAGATAATTCGTCGGCTGCCGAAGCCGGTGATCGCTGAGGTCGATGGATTCGCTATTGGTTCGGGGAACATTCTGGCGTACATGTGCGACTTCACGGTCGCGTCAGAACGCTCCACATTTGGGCAGACTGGCCCGCGCGTGGGCAGCCCAGCGGCAGGTTTCGGCGTGGGCTACCTCGCCAGCGTGGTCGGGCAAAAGCGCGCGCGGGAGATCTGGATGCTGACTCAGCAGTATTCGGGCAGGCAAGCGTACGAATTCGGACTAGCAAACTCAGTGGTGCCGCATGAGCGCCTGAGCGAGGAAGTCGACCGTTACTGTGCTCTGATCAAGAACAACAGCCCGGTGATTCTCCAGCTGCAGAAGATTACGTTCAATGAGATGACTGAATACGCAGAGGAAATACCTAATCCAACGGAGCGGTATGCGAAGCACTACATCATGTCGGAGGAGGCGGAAGAGCGACGGTTGTCGTTCATCGAGAGGCGGCCCATAGATACTTCGAAGAACATGCCGCTGGTCGAGACTGACAAGAACTGAGACTGGACGAGGGGGTGAATTTCATGAGCAACAATTCCGGCGTGAACCTCAACATCTCACTGCCATTTCCCACTGCCGAGGTGAATTTCAACATTGGTGTTGCCTCCGACAATGAGGGGCCTACTGCATTTAGCCTGAACGCTACGGACCTGAGCGGTCAGAACGCCCTGCACTTCAACACGGATGTATCGCCCTGCCTGGCGGACTGGGTGCGGGGATACACTCGCTGGCTGGTGCGCGCGGGTGTGCGGGCGACTCACGATTCGGGAAGCATAACGGGCACATTCGGCGAGTCGATGACCCCGGAACAGGTGCTTATGGGCGTTCGTGCTGCCTGCGATATGATACGGCAGCGGTTCGAGCTGTACGAAGAAAGCGTTGTGATGTAAGTCTGCCCTGCCCTACGGCTCGTCCTTTATCCAGGTCATCCTGTAGCCGCGCATCAGCTCCTCGATTTCTTGAAGGTCGTCTGGAGTAAGTGTCCAGTCAGCCGCCCTTGCATTGTGATAGACCTGTTCAGGGGACTTAGCGCCCACAAGCGCGGATGTTACAGCGGGGTTCGCGAGAACCCAAGCGACTGCGAGTTGCACGATGTCCCTTCCGTTATCGCGCGCCCACGAATCTAGGCGCATTGCCACCGAGTACGCCTGCTCAAAATCCTCACCTTTGAAGAAGCTGAACAACCTGCGCTCGTCATCCTGAGCGAACTGGTGGCCCGGCTTGTGTTTACCCGCAAGTACACCCTTTGAAAGGACCGAGTGAGGTATCACGCCGATGCCATTCTTAAGGCAGAAGGGAAGCACGTCGTCTTCGAGGTCCCGCCACATCATATTGTAGCGAGGCTGCGAGCTATGAATTATGCCGTATTGCATCGCCTCGTGCGTCTGCTCCGGCGAGAAGTTTGAGACGCCCAGATAACGAACTTTGCCGGCATCGCGCAGCTTAACCATGTTCTCCATAGTTTCGGCTACCGGCCAATGGTGTGACGGGCTGTGAATCTGGTACAAGTCTATGTAATCTGTGCCAAGCGTGCGAAGGCTGTTTTCTATCGCGCTCGTCATGTGTTCTGCGGAGTGGTCGTCACCGGATAGTTTCGTCGCAAGGAAGACTTCGTCTCGCCTGCCTCGAATGGCATTTCCCACAACGCTCTCGCTGGTCTGGTAGCCCTCTGCGGTGTCGATGAATGTCATGCCGACCTCAAGGGCTGCTTCGACCGCCGCAATGCCTTCAGTCTCGGGAACTGTGCCTAACCCGCCGCCAATGGGCCATGCTCCAAAAGCAATAGTGGAGACCAGCGGACCATTGTTGCCCAGTTTACGTCTGTTCATAGGGGCTATCACTTTCACTAATTTCAGGCGCTTCGTTTTCTGTGGCTGCGAAATAGGATCAGGTAGCCAAGCACGCCCGCTAAAACCGACCCCACCAAAATGCCAGCCTTGGCCTGCAAGATGATGTCGGCGTCGGAAAACGCCAAGCCGGTTACGAAGATGGACATCGTAAATCCGATGCCTCCGAGCAGCGCCGCACCCCAGATATGCATCCAGCCGATTTGCCGGGGGAGAGACGCAATACCAGACTTGACGGCAATCCAGACGAATATGATTATACCGATGGGTTTGCCGACGACCAGGCCCAAGATTATTCCCCATGCGACGGGCGAAGCGAATATCACGTCGAATCCCGACTGGAGATGCACGTGAGCGTTAGCTAGAGCGAACAGAGGCACTATAACGAAGGCAACCCAAGGATGCAGAGCGTGCTCCACACGTTGCAATGGGGACTCCACCTGCTTGGACAGTTCCTCCAGTTCTTCGAGCGCTCCGTGCTGGGACTCGGTCGTCAGCGCGAACGCCCCGCGCCTTTCGCCACTTCCATCTCTCTCGAACATGTCGATGAGCGCTCTGGCGCGAGCCGCGAATTGGTCCGGCTGAATACGCACGCGCAGGGGTATTGTCAGCGCTATGAGCACATCGGAAATAGTCGGATGGATTCCAGATTCGAAGAAGGAGACCCAAATGACTATGCTCACCAGCATATAGACAATGACATTGCGCACGCCGAACAGGTTCAGCGCGACGAGCAAGCCCAGCATAGCTCCCGCGAATCCCAAATGAGACCAGCTTATGGTTTCCGTAAAGAAAACGGCGATAACTACTATAGCGCCGATGTCATCCACAATGGCGAATGCTGTGAGAAATGCCTTGAGGGACAGGGGGACGCGACTGCCAAGGAGTGCCAGGACGCCAAGTGAAAAAGCAATGTCCGTGGACATCGGGATTGCCCAGCCCCTTGCTGCTTCGCCCTGATTGTTGAGCAGCAGATAGACTGCCGCCGGCACAATCATGCCGCCGGCTGCCGCAAAGATCGGCAGCGCCGCCTGTCGCACTGACGCAAGTTCACCGAGCAAAAGAGACCGCTTGATTTCCAGCCCAACGACAAAGAAGAACACTGCCATCAGCGCATCGTTTATCCAGAAGTGCAGCGGCTTGTCGATGATTACATCAGGCACCCCCACCAGGAAGTGGGATTCGGCAACCGGTCCAAAGATGTAGTCGAATGGCGAGTTTGCTAATGTGATGGCAACGACGGTCGCTATCAGCAACACGATGCCGCCGGCGGCCTCCTGCTGCGTGAAACGCTGAGCAGGGCTGATCAGCCGATCAATTGGCTGGGCGTCCTGGTTAAACAGGCGTGAAATGGGATTTTGCATTGCGACGTCGTTGCCAGAGTCGTATCGGTATGACGGCGATGTTGCGCTTTACAGGTTGATCCGCCGAGCGAACACTGACGGGCTAAACAGAGTGAGGGCGGAGCGGCCCTCAGCCTCCATTTCGCTGGTGCCACCGTTCAGCAGAGCGGTATCGCGGCCTTCTATCACAGCGGAAGCTGCGCTAATGGATACCGGCACATTAATGCCTGCCGGTACCTCTACGCGGATACGCACGGCATAGGAAATTACACCGCGTTCGGTCCGCGCCTCGCTGCCGATATAGCTGACGCTGCCACCGAGGGCAGTGTCTCCTACACTCTCGATATTCACTAATGCGCTTGCTCCCTCACTGACATAGGGCCTTCCGGCAGCGTCAATCACGCCGTCTATTTCAACGACATCCGGGGCAACGACGCTGACAGCTGTCATCTCGTCGCCTACCGGGTCGTCAACCTCAATGTTAACCAGCGACACGATTCCATCCATTGGAGATGTGATGACAGCGCCATCATGGGCTTCCTGAGCATTATCAAGCGTTGCGACAGCTAGGGCAAGTTCGGCCTCAGCCGCGGCTACCTGGTCGCGTACTAGTTCCTGCACCACATTGAGGTTAGTCTCTGCGCTTTTGAGAGCGGCGGATGCCAGGTCGAGACGCTTACCGGCACTTTCGATGTGCAGGCGGTCATCCCGCGCGCGTTCGAGGGCGTCGTTTGCTTCCTGGAGTCCCACCTCTGCCTGCGCAACTGCTGCACGGGCGAGCGAAACATTCAGGGGGTCGATGTCCACGGTCAATTCAGCTAAGTCGTCCTCGGCTTCTTGCAGAGACGCCATTGCGAGTTGCAATCGCTTCTCGGCACTCTCGACGAGGCTGGAGTCCGGACCGTCTTCCAGTTCCTCCAGAGCATCCTGAGCGTCGGACAGAGCGGCTTCCGCTGCGGCAACTGCGTCTTCAGTCTGTTCGGCGGTGGTCGCTGCGTTGTTCCGCACGGCCTCAAGGCCATCACGTACTCTATCGTAGGCGTCATAGTTATTTTGCAACTCGCGGGTTATGCAGCGCTTGTTTCTGGCTATTGCATCCTCGTCCGTGCAAGTTGGAACAATTGCCGGGTAGTCCACGCTTAGATTGAGCCATGCCCAGATTGTAAGCTCGTTCCACCGGGTGTCCGGGTCGTCAGGAGTAGGCTCAATGCTGGCGTACTGCGGGTTGAGTCGCTCGAATGTGGCTTCAAGGTCAATCCCCCATTCAGCCAGCACCTCATCGGCAGTCATCTCTAGCTCCGCATCGGTCAGCTCGGTGCCGAACCAGAACTTGAAGAGCGAAGAGTACTGCTCGCGAATCACATACTCCGCATCTTCTGCTTGCATCAAGGCGTTCTGCGCTGCCGTCTGTGCGTCGTTGCTCCCTCTGGTGGCAGCTTCGAGAGCGGTAGTAGTGAATGATACCCCGTTCCGTGCATCTCTCAGAATCTCTTCGGGATAACTGCCGTCCTTGATGTCATCATACGCTTCCTGGGCGGCGTCAAGCTCCACCTTGGCAGCCGCGACTCTGGCCTCCAAGCCCGATATCAAAATCTGCTGCGGCTCCAAGAGGTCATTCAGTTGCTCTCGCGCGTTGTCGAGCGCAATTTCGGATTGGGCAACTGCCAACTGGGCACCGGCAACATTAATTCCTGGCCGCTGGAGCAAATTGTCCAATGCGTTCTGGGCTTCATCGAGGGCTACTTCAGCGCCGGCTACTTCCAGTTCTGCGCCGGCAACCTGCAAGTTTGGCTCCAGGAGCAAGGCGTTCAGTTTGTTTTCGGCTGCGGTGACGCCTAGCTGGCCGCCGGCTACCGCAGCATTCAGTTGCGAAACGCTCTGCTCATCAAGAGAGGCTAGGGTCTGCCCCGCTTGAACGGCATCGCCTTCATTGACTAATACATCACCAACGATTCCGGGAGAATCGAAGGAGAGGTTTGCCGTATTCGGAAAAACCAGACTGCCCGAAACAGGGATCTCACGCGGGCCGGTCTGCGCTTGCGAAGTTGCCGGAGCGTCCGCAGGAGTGGGTTCTGATGAGTTTCCTCCTCCACCGCAGGCGGCAATCGCTAAGGTAGCAGTGAGTGTCAGGGTAAGGAGGACAAATTGAAGGCCGAAGTGACGCTTAAAGGGGTTCACTAGCGAGCAGTTCATTCAGTCTTAACCTCTCTGTGCTAGCCTGACTCGGGTCAGGCATTTCTGATACAAAGATACCGGGCAAAATGCCCTCAAACATGATAGCACAGGGAGCAGAACAGAGTTGATTCAAAAAGCTACGCGGGAGCATTGAGAAAGGCGCACTCATTCTCTCGCGGGACGATATGGGTGAGGATTGAGGGTCAACGTGGACTTGAACTAAGGCTCAATAACTAGTCTATACAAGCCTGTATGTCCGGTGACGGAAATGGGCGGCAAGGCGCAGCACCTGTCTACTACCTGCAACCAATACTGATCAAGATGCTTGAAGGGAGCCATCTTAGTAGATACAGCGAGGCGCTGGACTCTTGGGGAGTGCTGTGAAGAAGGTATGTTCGCGATATCGTCCAGACGTAAAGCTATAGGGTTCGTTGTGGAACTGCGCTTCTACCCCATTAGCGCGAGCCCTCAACCTCCACCGAGACGATATCCACGTTGTGATACTTGTGATGCTGCACCGAAGTGGCGTAGTGTCGCAGCAGCCGGAACGATATTTCGCGTTCGTCCACTGTCTCCGGCTGATCGCTCAGGTATGACAGCCTGTCCTGGAGGTTCTCTTCATCAGAAACTGCAAGGAATTCCAGTTCCGCGGTGTTTTCAACATGACGGGCGGTGATTATCAGACGATTTAGATCCGGGTAACCGTCGTTTTCGACATCATCGACGAGCATGATAGAGAGCGTCTCTTCTCCAACGGAGCGGAGGCGTGACACTGATGTCTCATTCCAGTTTGCCCTAGATGCGAATTCGATCAAAAACTCGTCTATTTTACCAAGAGAGGAGATGTGTAGGTCTGTGCTCAAGCGACTGCGTTTAGGGGATGTTAACTCAATGAACAGGGTTATCAGCACCGCGCAGATGCCGCCCGAGGCCAGTCCATTGACGAGCAGGGCGCTCCACAACCCCTCGAACAGTTCAGGATAGATGTAGCCGCCGTCAAAAGCTACTCCTACCCAGAACGACACCCCGACTACTATGATTTTCTTGCGGTCGATGCCTTCCCTTACAACCGTCCTTACACCTTCCATAAAGAGGAAAGCAATCATAATCAGCATATACGACACCATTATGAAACCCGGAATCCCGAGCACGATGGCTGCTATCTTGGGAAGACATGCGGCAAGGATGAAGAAGGCGCCGATGTAAAATGCGACGCGTATCGAGGCCACACTGGTGATGGAAATGATGGAAACGGCGGTAGCTGAACCCGTGCTGGGTATAGTGCCCGACAGCCCGGAGAGAATACCACCCACTCCGTTGGCGTAGAGTCCACCCTGGATGAGTCGAAAGTCTGCCGCCCTCGGCCGCCGCCAAGAGACCTGTTGGACGGCAACAGTATCACCGACAGACTTGATGAACAAAGTCAGGCTCACTGCCACGAAAGCGGGAAGGAGCGTAAAGAATTCCCTTCCCGGAGCCTGGATGCCTGGCCACGCAAATTCCGGGAATCCGATCCAAGCCGCATCTCTCACGACCTGAAAGTCATAGAACCCAAAAGGAATCGCGGCAATACACCCTGCCGTGATTCCAATTAGGGCCGTCCACAACTGTAATTTCTGTGGAACGAGTAACATCAGCACTACTATAAGGATAAGGGTCCCCGCCGCAATCATCGCGGCATAGGATGTCGGAGACGTAAAGGTCGAAGTGTTTTCAAGCAATCCAAATACAGGTGGTATCGATATAGCCGCCACCAGCATAAGCAACGTACCGGAGACTGCGGGGGTGATAATCCGGCGCAGCAGTGACATATAGGGAGTCAGCAATATCTGAAACAGCGAAGAAACCACAATGAGGCTCAGCATCAGCGCAGGCCCGCCCGTCAACAATGCCATAATGCAGATTGGGACGTGGGCGGGATGGACGGACATAATTACCAGATGACCGGCCCCGAACCTCTTAATCCGCAATGCCTGCAGAATCGTACCCACGCCGCACACGACCAGTGTCATGAAAATCGCCCAAGACAGGTAAGGTTCGGATTGCCCGCCAGCGCCCAGGATAAGGGCTACAAAGAGCACCTTCCCTGCAACCATCATGAGGATTATCTGGAGGCCGACGCCGGCAGCTTCCAGATGTGAACAAGCCTCATTAGGCTCGTAACGTGGATTCTCATTTACCTGCGCTGTTGCCAAGAGTTCCACCTGCAGGAGGCTACTTTTAGAACGCCATTGCCACTCTGATTGCGAACCAACCCCAGCATTCGCACTACTTCGAGAGGATATACCGAGGCCCATCTGGGTCGGCGGTTGGCGGCGAAGCGGTGTGCATCAACGCCGCCGCCTGATTCGTCATCACCGCCCACTTTGCAATGCCTAATGCTAACCAACGAACTCTTATAAGTCGCAAATATTAAATGAGGGTACAATCGCACTCAATTTGTGTCAACGCAGTGTATGATTTGCTGCTGCTCACAGGTATGTATGTGTTAAATTCAGCCTTGTCTTTTATATATCCCTGAGTTAAAATAGCGCCTCGTTAATATGAAGTGTAACTTGATAACCCGCAGTCACGTCAGCAAGGCTTATGCATCATTTCCTCTGGGGAATCGCAGGTAGCAATCTTGGGATTCAGTGCTGGTCGCTGTCGAAGTCCGACGGCGTGTGTCCAATTCCAGGATCGTGGTGGTAGAAGGATATGACCCCGGCAGTGAATAGGACACATCTGAGATTTAATGTCGGCCATCTGAAATGAAGTAAATCGCTGCCGCATATGGCTACAATCCGTGCCATATTCTCCTGACTAATGGAAGCATCCCCTACAACCTGCGATGTAATGGACATCGTTTGTGAAATAGCTGCCGGAATGCGACTCCCGTGTCGGGAAGGACCGCAAAATACGCGAGTCAGCACCCTTCGCATTGAAGCCCAGCTATAGGGACGCTTACGAAATTACCGGCTCGCAATACCATGTAACTGACCCACTCTTGCCAGTAGGCTTGAGGCCGCCCTGCTGGGACTTCTTCTTCCTGGCAACCTACGCCAGATTTGTGCGAGATTCGCACTTCAGTTAGAATCCCAGCAATTACTTCCGGATGACGTCTTTGCTGAAGAACGAAGAGAGCAATTAGCAGACCAGTGGCTACCAGAAACGTCGAACAGCCCATCCGCTACGAGCCCGAGGAACCGTGCCCTCCATCATTCGCATTGGTGGTCGGGTTTCAGGGCGCTGCGCTCGTGCTTGCGCCGACGGTGCTGAACGTGGCTATCGCGATTCGCTCCTCGGGACTTGACGACACATATCTCAGTTGGGGCGTCTTCGCGGCGATGCTGATATGCGCAGGAATCACCGCGCTCCAGGCGTTACAGTTTTGGCGATTCGGTGCTGGCCATGTCGTTCTCGCCTGGCCTGCTGCGATGTTCATCGCGATCATGGTGTCGGCAGTCACCAGGTCTGGAATCGAGACGTTCGCGACCTTGATGATTGCCTGTAGCCTGATTCAGGTCGCGCTCGCCTGGTGGCTGCCGACACTGCGGCGAATCATCACACCCGTCGTCTCCGGCACGGTGACAATGTTGATCGCCGTCAGCGTGCTTCCCATTGCGTTCGACAGCATCCAGGATTTGCCAGCCGATACTCCTACGGTAGCTGGTCCAGCAATCGCCGGAGTGACACTGCTCGTGTCAGTGATCGCGACTCTTCGCGCCCGGGGACGGTGGCGCATAGTTGCGCCGTTCATCAGCATTCTGGCCGGATGTATTGTAGCGGCAGGATTCGGCGCTCTCGATGGTGAACACCTCCGCAGTTCCGGCTGGTTTGGCATCCCTGAGTTGCCGCCATTAGGTTTGGATGTCACGCCGGACAAGCAGTTTTGGGCGCTCCTGCCCACATTCGCGATTCTCACCCTGGTGCTCGGAATCAAGACGATCAGCGACGGGGTGGTGATTCAACAGGGTTCCCGCCGCCGTCCGCGGGCGATTGACTTCCGTCAGATTCAGGGCATGGTCAGCGTCAACGGCATCGGGATGTTTCTCGCGGGAATCGCCGGCACGTTGCCCACGATGGCAAATTCCTCATACAGCCTCTCGCTGATCAACCTGACGGGAGTCGCCGCTCGCCGCGTCGGTTTTGGTGTGGCGATCGTCACGGTAACGCTCGCTTTATTCACCAAGTTCACCGCCCTCCTGCTGACGATTCCAGGACCTGTGCTGGGCGCCTACCTGATGCTCGCCATGGGCATCCTCTTCGTCAGCGGCTGTCAGACAATCTTGCGAAACGGTCTCGATCCGCAGCGCATGCTTGTAGTCGCTCTCGCATGCGCCCTCGGGCTTGGACTTGACGGGCATCCCATTACAACGGACCTCTTTGGCGACGAGTTGGGCGCACTGCTCGGTAATGGCGTGATGATAGGCGCAATTGTCGCGATTGGGATGACGCTTCTACTTGAGGCGATGAGCACGCGCCGCTCGCGCCTCGATGTCACTCTGGACATGGCCTCTCTCCCGGATCTCCATGAATTCCTCGACCAACTGGCATCCAGACTAGGTTGGAATGAAGCCTCCACACTACGCCTGCGGTCTGCCGGAGAAGAAACACTAGCTTCCTTGCTGTTGCAGGAGGACAATATCGAGAGTTCAAACAGACCGCGCCTGATCGTCGCCGCGAGGCCACAGGACACAATGGTGGAGCTGGAGTTCATTGCGACAACACGCCAGGAGAACATCGAGGACCAGCTAGCGTATATGACCGACTAAGAGGCTGTGCCAACAGTCGATGATCTCTCGCTCCGGCTGCTGCGCTACCACACGTCCGCCGTGCGCCACCAGAAGTACCAGGGTGTGGACATCGTCACCGTGCAGGTTGATGGCAGCGCCTGAGGGGCATCGAGCGTCCTGAAAGAAGATGTGGGGAATGAATGGGAAGGGAGGGGGTGGTGGGCCATCGTGGACTCGAACCACGGACCTCAGTCTTATCAGGACTGCGCTCTAACCGGCTGAGCTAATGGCCCAATTATACGGGAACTCTGATCTCGCCTACTCGACCGGCGTACCTGTGACCGGATCGAATTCGACGACGATTTCAACAGGTGCGTTTCGTGCGACAATGAGCTCCATTGGCTCCGAAAGGCTGTCGTTAACGGGCTGATGAACTGAATCAGGCGGCACGTAAATGAAGTCGCCTTGTGCAATGTCGAGAGTGTTCTCAAGACGCTGACCTGTAAGGAAGCGCCCCTTGCCACTGACTACATAGATCGCGGACTCGCAGTTCACATGGTAGTGGGGGCTGGATGCGCACCCGGGCGGTATTGTCGCGATGGCGAGGTGGATTCCCTCAGTGCCTGCAAGTGCTTTCGATACGCCTGCCAAACGAGTCATGCTTCCCGACGACACTTCGACTTCGAGACCGTCCGGATGTATTACTGAACATACTGCGTCAAATTGCTTGTTCATAGTGCCCCAGTATAACATTCGGTATCTGACTTGGGAATAGAAAATCACAGAACTCGTAGCTAACGGACGAGCTTGAAGGGATGTGGAATTGCCAAAAGAGGATTTTAGGTTCGGGTTCACCCTGCGAGTTCGCTGGGGTGAGTGCGACGCACAGGGAATAGTATTCAACGCCCAGTACATGAACTACGTCGAAGTTGCCCAGGCCGAGTATTTCCGTAATCTTGGACTGCGTTTGTACGGCGATGAATTGCGAAAGCGATTTGATCTTGCGACAGTCAGATCGACGTTCGAGTTCATGAAGCCGGCGCGTGTTGACGATCTTCTGGACATCCATGTAAGCGTTACGCGCATCGGCAACAGCAGCATTACATTCCTGACGGAAATGTACCCGCACGAAACCGATCAGCCTTGCACTCGCGCCGAGGTCATTTACGCAAACTTCGATGCGGATACCGAAGTCGCGAGGCGTGTCCCCGACGACATTCGCGAAATCATTGGCACATTCGAAAAGAGTGATCGCGCATCCGACTAATCCACATCCACATCCACTTTCACGATAATCGCGGCGTTTGCCATTATGGTGAAATCGCCGGAGCCTTCCCGCCCTTCGATCTCCAAGCCCCCCTGCACCACATTCAGCACACCCTTGCCGTGCGGCAGTACGCCTAGCACCACATCATGGTCCACGGCTTCGGGCTTTGGGATTCCGATAGTTACTTCCACAATCATCTCCCTGGATGTATCGGGGCCAAGGAGTCCTAGGAACATGAGGCTGCTCTGGTGAACCGCATTCCAGGTTGCCCGCCTAGCCGCTTCGGTATAGTTCTGGCCGTGCAGGTCTATCCCCATGCCCATTTCAAGAATCGCGGGTGTCAGTGGCATTTCGTTCCCTCCGGATCTATTATGTGAATCCTCTGTTTCGCGTGAAAGTGTGCGCTTATGGCATTGCCATGTCAAGGGTGGCTAGTCTTTCATCTTCTTGCAGGATAGACAGGGGTACAATCTGCCTGCTAAAATCGCGGTCTAAGCGGGAGTAGCTCAGGGGTAGAGCATCTGCTTCCCAAGCAGAATGTCGCGGGTTCAAATCCCGTCTCCCGCTCCAGATTTCTGGCAGTACTTTTCGAAATGGCGTCTCCCCCGACCATGACACTTGGGCGCAATGCGTGAGGAAGGACTGACAAGGGGATGCGGGAATCGCTGAGCTAACTTCAAGGAGGGGCCATGCCCATACTGAACAGGGACAACTATGAGAAAGTGGAGCTGTCGCCCGGAGTTGATCGCTGGGCACTTGTAGATGGAGAAAAAGGCTCGGAGTCCACTAGCGTTGGCGACGTGATCGTTGGCGTGGACGGCATCGTCCCCACTCATACTCACCCAACCGAAGAGGCTATGGTGATCCTGGAAGGTGAAATGGACGCCATACTTGGCGACGAGGTGATCACGGTTCGGGTAGGCCATACGGTACTTGCGCCGCCGGGCATCCGTCATGGCTTCGTGAACCGATCAGGCGCTGAAGCTCGCGTGCTTGCCATATTCCCGACGGCGCACATGGAGCGAACCTTGGTTGACTGATTCACTTCTGAAATGAACCCATTCCCATACCGTGAGGAGCGATAATGCAGTCAACCGCCAAGCGCGTTGAAGAGGTCGTGGAAAACATCAAGGAGTTGTCGGATCGTTTCGGGTCGGAGCGCCACGAACGCCAGCGGCGCCGTGCTCTGGATAGGGCAGACTTCGACGCCTTGACAGACGCCGGCTTTCATTTGACCGGTGCCCCGCCTGAGATGGGGGGAATCAACGGTGGCGTCGCTGAATTCACACGACCGCTATGCGATATGCTGCGCATCCTGGCCAAGGGCGACCCCAGCGTTTCGCTTGTCGCATCCATGCATCCTGCGGTAATAGGTGGCTGGCTGGAAGTCGAAGACGCTCCTCCGCCCTACACGAAGGCGTGGAGCGAGCAACGGAGAACAGTCTTCGAGACCGCACTGGATGGCTGCTGGTGGGGGACTATCATCTCTGAGCCTGGCAGCGGGGGCGACCCCTCTAAGAGCAGGGCCATTGCGACGCCGAATCCATCAGACGACACCTATCTCGTCAGCGGGCAGAAGCATTTCGGTAGCGGCTCCGGCATCACGTCATTCATGATTACTCAGGCCGTGCCGGTGGGAGAATCGGCGCCGGATGTCTTCTACATGGATATGCGTGGAGTGCCGTGGGACGGCTCTTCCGGCGCGAAACTCACGCGGGCATGGGATGGACACGGCATGACCGCAACGCAGAGTCACGCGATGGACTTTGTGGACATGCCCGCCACACGGGCTGCCTGGCCTGACAATCGCCAGCGTCAGAGGGCACGGGAAGTCGCAGGGAGACCTGCCGGGCATCTCTTCACATCGGTCATTGTAGGCGTGGTTGAGGCGGCGGTGGAAATGGCAAGGCAGCAGGTCCGCGCGAAGAAAGAGTCGATGCGTCCCTTCGAGCAGGTTGAGTGGTCGCGCGTCGAAATGGAGGCGTGGCTCATTCAACAAGCATACGAGGGAGTGCTGCGGGATGTGGAATGCGGTAACGGTGCGGCAACTCGCAGCGGGCTGCTGTGCAAGGAGGCTGTTGCGGAGCTTTCAGACTCGGTTATGCAGCGGATAAGCAAGGTTCTCGGCGGCGGAGCGTATTCGCGCAGTTCCCCCTACGGCTTCTGGCTTCAGGATGTGCGGGCGCTCGGCTTCCTGCGCCCACCGTGGGGTTTCGCCTTCGATCGCATCTTCGACGGGAGTTGACTGGATGAGCAGCACCCAGCGACTGGTACTTACGGGAGCGCACATCATTGACGGCCTGCCTCCCACACCGATCGCGAATGGAAGCGTTGTCATCGAGAACGGGCGGATCGCAGAGGTATTGGACGGGACTAAGTCACCCGATACTCGTGATGCCCATGTCATCGAACTCGATGGCGCCTATCTGCTTCCCGGCCTGTGGGATGTCCATGTGCATCCTGAATACCCGTTGCCTCCCGGCATAACGATCGCGCAGCAGACGGCAGACTTCGGCGCACAGCTGTCCCGCGCACTGATCGACGGCGGGGTGACGAGCGTTCGCTGCGGCGGCGCTGCGAATTACATGGACGTGGCGTGGAAGCAGGTCTTTGAAAGCGGCAAGATGGTTGGGCCACGAGTGTTTGCGAGCGGCTATTTCCTGACAACGACGGGCGGCCACTTCCTGACATCCGGGCAAGCACGCGAGTGCGACGGGCCCTACGGTTTCGTCCATGCGATACGCGAGGGGATAAAGAACGGCGTTGACCACATCAAACTGAATCTTTCGGGCGGCATAATGGGACCGCCCTGGGACCTGCACAAGCACTCATTCCTGCTTGAGGATGAGATCGAGGCGGCATTCGCGCTCTGTCACCAACGGGAGTTCACGGTGATGGCGCATGCGACGAATCCCGACGCCGTGAAATCCGCAATCCGGTTGGGAGCACACGCTGTCGAGCATGGGTACATACAGGATGAAGAGTGCCTGGAACTTTTCCAGAGCAGCGGCGCCTGGTACGTACCCACTCTGGCAATCTCCCACCTGACTTACGAACAAGC
The DNA here is from genome assembly GCA_963665605.1 of Dehalococcoidia bacterium. Lineage (GTDB taxonomy): Bacteria > Chloroflexota > Dehalococcoidia > Lucifugimonadales > JADFKI01 > Bin90. The sequence continues at coordinate 460,615 of OY762409.1, forward strand.
GGCGAACGACTGGGAGCGCGAGTGGGTGGAGCGCAGGCAGATCGCTGACGACCTTCAACGGCGCGCCAACGCCGCCAGCGATGAGCATGCAAAGTGGTTCAAGCGGGCATTGGACGCGGGAATCAAGATGGCGCTCGGCTCTGACATACGCCCGTTGAGCGAGGCGGCGCTGCTTGAGATGGGACTATGGGTGCGAGACGGCGCGACACCCTGGCAGGCCATACAGGCCGCGACACGCAATGCAGCGGAAATGTGCGGCGTGGGTAACGAATTGGGCACCGTGGAAGCGGGTAAGTTGGCAGATCTGATCGTCGTTGCAGACAATCCACTTGATGACATCGGCAACATTCGAAAGCTGATGCTGGTGCTCAAGGAAGGTCAGGTCGTGTCGGACAAGCGTAGTTCGTCCGTACTGGCTGGGCGATTCAGCTAACGGGCATCCCCTGCACTGCTGTCCGAAGACCGGCCACAGAGCCTGAGTAGCAGGCGTACCCAGTGCAGCAGGCCTCCCTCGAGTTCCGGGCGGGCGTCCACCGAGATGTTCGTCAGTATCCACATGTAAGTCATGGTCTGATGCAGCGCGCCCAGCGCCCTTGTCGCCTCGAACGCCTCCACAAGTACGTCCATAGGCTGAAATGCGTTCCACGGTTCCAGGTAAGCATTTCGCAGGCGAGCGTCCGCGTCAGGGCTGTTTTTCAACACACTTTCATCGAAATATGCTGCGGAAATTGTCGCCATCTCAAAAAAAGGATGTGAAATGCAGACGTCCGTCCAGTCGAAGAAAGTGTAACCTCCGTCCCTGATGATGTTGCCACCCAAGTCGCCGTGAACCAGCGTGTGCGGCACATCGTACTGAGCCAGCCGAGCGCACATCAATTTCAGAGGCATTGACAGGGAGCGAAGATCGTCCACTTCCGACTCCGACAAGCCGTTGGAACCGCCTTTCAGCATCCGCGAGCACGATGCGATCAGGGGATCGATCATCTCTACCATGCGTCCCAGTCGTCTATCAGGTATGTTGAGTGACAGCCAGTTAGGTAGGCTCTCGACTTGTTGAACTTGTGCAGCAGCGATGGTGCGTAGGGCGTCTTCCCATCGCGAGATGTCTGGGCATTCGTGTAACATTTCGCCGCCAAAGTCAGGCATCAGCAGCCAGCCACGCCCGGAATCGACTGCGAGCGGCGCGGGAAGCAACTGAGGGCAGCGCTCGGCAACCGCCTGCATTGCGCGTCCCTCGTGGGACATGAACTGTGGTGTCGCCTTGAAATAGGCATCGCCGCGGTCAGTGCCAACCTTCATTGTGCAAGATAGGCCCCATGCACGCTGTTGAACTGGAGGCACAGTCGCGGACATACCAAGCGTGGTGAGGTGAGCCTGTATCCAGTCGCAAGCGGCATCGTGCCAGCCGACATACTCCCATGGCGCGCGCAGGGCTGTGGGACTGGCCGTCGCCTCAAACCACGCAGCAATCGTTCTGCCAATCTCGGGTCTGTTGAAACGAATGGAGGCTATGTCGCGCTGTTCCACCCACCGAGCGCCAGGAGGAGCCGATACATCGGCATTCCGCGCTACCGCGATGAATATACGCCATGGTTCCCTGCCGTCTTCGCCGCGGGCCGCACACTTCAACGTCCAGGTCTCGAAGCCAAGCTGTCGGTGCATTTCAGCGTTGATGTGGTCAACAAGGCGGGCGTCCGTGGTCGTCGGAATGAACTCGGGAACGGCCCAACCGTCGGAAGACGGCAGCGCGAGAACACTGCCGTCTTCCGGACGAATCACGATCACATGGTATTTCACTGCAGGTGACTAGAATGCTCGTCTGTGGGAGAAGGCGCGCTCTTCGTTGGTGATGAACTCCAGCAGCGCCGTCTCGCCGTTCTCGGTTGCTGCCTTGGCGCGCAGGATTGCTGCCGCGACATCATTCGGGTCTTCGACTCGCTCTGCCCAGCCGCCCATATCGCGTCCCAGGTCTGCGTAGTGCCCACCGAGATCACGAGTGCCGTACAGGTTGTGCGAAAGCTCCATGGCATCGGTTTCAATTGCCATGGTGGAGTTATTGAAGACCACCGTGAGTATCGGAATGTTGCTGCGAACAGCGGTCTCGAAGTCCAGGCCGGTCATTCCGAAAGCGGCGTCTCCCATAAAGTTCACCACGAACTTGTCAGGTGCCGCCACCTTTGCGCCGATGTTCAGTCCCAACCCTGTGCCAAGTCCGTGAGACTTGCCCCAGCCAAGATAGGTGCGGGGTCCGCCGGCCTGGTAGAAGGGCATAATCTGATCGCGTGGGCTACCCGAGTCATGCGTCACGATGGCGTTGTCGGAGTCGATGTTCTGCATGAACTCCCATATAACGCGATACGGCGTAATGGGACTTTGATTCGAGGTCAGCGTGGGCATCCACTCATCAAGCCACTCCTGTCGCACGGATGCGATTTCCTCAGCAACCGAGCCCTCGGTGCGCTGCCTGCCACCCAGTATGTCCTTGCAGGCGTCAATGAACTGGCGCAACACGAGCCTTGCGTCGCCTAAGATGGGATGGTCGATTGAGTAGCTCTTGTCGATATCGATTGGATCGTTGGTTGCATGGATGAGTGTTTTGCCGCTCGGCACATTCATCGTCATGCCGTGCTGCGTGAAACTGGTGCCTATGCCGAATACAACATCCGCCCTGCTGACAAAATGATAAACCGGTCGGCTCATCACACCCGAACCGCTCCCGAGTGCTAGCGAGTGTTTTTCCGGGAACGCGCTCTTCCCCGCCATCGAGGTCATCACGGGAATTTGGGTGAGTTCGGCGAACTCGATGAGCTCTTCAGTGGCATTCGCGTACATCACGCCCTGCCCTGCATGAATGACCGGATTGTCCGCGTTCAGCAGTGCTTCAGCTGCGGCCTGAATGTCGGCGGGATTCCCCGCGGCAGCAGCAGGTTTGATCGGGCGGTAGCTGTCCACGATGTTGTCCGGTACTTCGGCGGTCGCCACATCAGCCGGAATCTCGACCATCACGGGACCGGGCCTGCCTCGCTTGAGTGCAGCGAATGCACGACGCATCGTATCCACTACGCGCTCGGGCACACTGATTTGCTCAATCTGCTTGGTAACCGAAGCGTAGCTCTCAAGCGAGCTGTAATGCGGGAATATGCCTGCGCGCTCCCTGGGATGACCGAGAGGCAGCAGAAGCATCGGGACGGCGTCCGAGAATGCCGTTGCCACGCCCGCGTAGGCGTTTTCTGCGCCGGGTCCGTACTGCATGGCGAACACGCCGGGCGGCCTGCCGTTGGTTACGCGTGCGTACCCGTCCCCGATTCCGACGCCGACGCGCTCCTGCCGGCAGATTATCGGCCGTATTCCCGCGTCCGCCGCCGCCTCAATGACAGGCGTGGTGGGAAACGCGCTGAGGTATTCGATATTTTCCTGCTTCAGTATCTGAGCTATGGCGTCGATTGTTCGCATTGACTCGTCCTTCTTATGCTCATCGTTGCTCGCTCGGTGGAGTGTACCACAGGGAACCGGCTCCAAAGACTCGCCTACTCCTCCGACACCTTTATGAGAAGTTTCCCAAAGTTTTCGCCACGCATCATTCCTATAAATGCGGCGGGAGCGTTCTCAATGCCTTCAACGACGTCCTCTCTGTATTTCATCTTGCCTTCCTTAATCCAGCGGGCGATGCGCTGTCGCCCCTCTTCATGCCGGTTGGCGAATTGGAATACCAGAAAGCCCTCCATGCGCGCCTGGTGCGTGGTCAGGTTGCGGGTGTTCCGCGGGCCCATCTCGGGCTCGGCAAGGTTGTACTGCGAGATTTGCCCGCATACCGAGATGCGGGCGAAGTCGGCGAGGTTCTCCATGACGGCATCAGTCACAGGGCCGCCGACGTTATCAAAGTAAACATCGATACCGAGCGGGCACGCGGCGGCAATCCCTTCGTCAATGTTCTCCGTCTTGTAATTGATACCGGCATCAAAGCCGAGTTCATTCACGATGAAATCTATCTTTTCCTGCGACCCGGCCGTTCCGACGACATAGCAGCCCATAATCTTCGCAATCTGCCCAACGACCTGCCCCACAGCACCCGATGCCGCCGAAACGAGGACGGTTTCCCCGGGCTTTGGCTCGCACACATCAAGAAAGCCGAAGTAGGCAGTCATGCCGGGCATCCCCAAAATACCGAGCGAAGTGGAGAGGGGACCCAACGCAGGGTCAACACGGCGCAGGTCGCGTCCGTCAGAGACGGCATACTCCTGCCAGCCAAGCCTGCCCTCGACAATCTCGCCCACACTGAAGGCGGGCGTGCGCGACTCAATAATCCGTCCTACGGCGCCCCCGACCATCACATCACCCAGATGAACCGAGGGAGCGTATGACGCCGCATCTCTCATTCTGCCGCGCATATACGGGTCGAGCGAAAGCCAGTGCGACTGGATGAGCACCTCGCCTTCGCGGGGCTGCGGGATCGGTTCTTCAATAAGCTCGAAGTCCGATGGCTTGGGATAGCCGTCCGGCCTCGATTTCAGGGTTATCTTCCGGTTGGATTCGTTGACCATTGATTTCACCTCTATCGTCCTGTTTCTTTGTTGTCTTCATTTGAGTCATAAAGTTCCCGTTCGATGCGGCGTCGCAGGCGCTTGAACCAGCGCCGTATCAGTGTGGTCGAGCAGCCGCACAGAAGCGACAGCGCAATTATGCCATATACGGATGACCTCGGTATCTTGATCCGAATGTCAGCATTGAGCCATTCCGCACTGCTAGAAAGCCTGAGAAGAGTTTCCAGCCCAATAATTGCGGGCCAGAGCGCTGCAAGGCGCAGGCGCAAGTTGCGGCGCGGGATAGCCAAGATGTACCTCTCCGCCGCGCTGTAGTGGTCGAGGGTCCGGCGAATGCCCCAAGTCAGGACCGGTCTAGCGCCGTCAATGCTCGCGGCGTCAAGCAAGTCTTCTGGTCGGAGACCCGCCCAATCCAGTTCAGTCTGCGGCAGGTAACAGCGGCCCATCTGCAGGTCTTTTGGCAGGTCGCGCAGGATGTTGGTCATCTGGAGCGCAAGGCCAAAGCGCACTCCCAGCGATCGCATTCCCTGCTCGTCCCAGCGCGCCAGGGAATCCGTATGCAGGACGGACATTGATGTCCAGAACTCCCCCACGCAGCCCGCAACAAGATAGCAGTATTCATCCATCTGCTCGGGAGTCTGCAACGCAGTCGGATTGTCGGAGCCCCGCTCAGGGAATGTCGTCAGATCAAAGAGCATGCCACTTGTGAGCGTATCCACGACTGAACGAGTGAGTTCAGAGTCGGCGTCATCCAGGGCATTCGGCAGCACAAGAAGCTCGGGCAATGAGGCGAGAAGTTCACGCTCACCTTCAGTGGGCTGGAGGCCCGCCAGATCAGCCGACAACTGTTCAGTTGTTCCCGCTCTTACTTCGCCCGTGACCATCTGCTTGAACGCCAGCAGATGCGTCCTACGACGCTCGGCCGACAGAGTTGGTGTGTCGGCGATGGTATCGGCTGCACGAGCAAGCAGGTAAGCAATCCCGACTGGCTCGCGCATCTCGTAGGGCAGGATGCGGACTGACAGGTAAAATGCCCTGGATACGCTTTTCAACAGCGTCGTGAGAAGGCGGCGACGTACTTCCGGCGAAATTGAGGGATATTCCTCTCGCGTTTCAGCCGTCACACCGGTCCTCAATTCTCGACTGACTTACACTTGGACATCGCCTAATTGCCGAACCCTCGCTTCAGTCCACGGATGAATGAAACCTGCCCAAGGTGCTGATCTACTTCGCCGACGAGCTGACGGAATATTGCGCCCACGCTCCGTCCACTGAAATAGCGCACCGATGCTGGATTCTCTGGGAACGGGCTGCGATCCTCCGGCACAACATCGAAGTCGTCGTCGTTCAGGCTCCGAATGTAGGGAAGTGTCTCCTCGCGCACGGCATCGAAGTATTCCTTAAGCTGCTCTTTCGTTATGGGAGGGAGCGCCGAAACTTGTTCGAGCGTGTAATTTACCCCATGATCACCCTCTGGGATTCCGGTCTTCGCACTCCATCCATCCCGCTTCCAGACTTCATCCTCGCCGCGCGCGAATACATTAATGAGCCGGTCCTCCACACGTGCTGTGTGCCAAATGATGAAGGCAATCGAGTTTGATTCCTCATCTGGACGCCAGTGCATCTCCTCTTCCGACAGCGGTGCTGTTGCTGCATAGACGCGCCTGCGGTAGTCCTCCAGGCACTCTTCAATGAATTCGTTGAGCTTCATGTCTTATCCTCACAATCAAAGGTGTTTAGACGGCATTATCGCATGCCCCTATTCATCTTAGTAAGTGCGACGCTTTTGAGATTTGACGATAGGTCATCTGGCGCATAAACTCTGTGCTCAGAATGTAACTTGATCCTGGAGAAGATTCTTGACAGTCAGTCGCGCCCCCCTGCCCCAGCCGACACCTGAAAGCAAGCCGTTCTTCGATGCCCTCAAAGAGCGCAGGCTGCTGATACAGCGATGCGAAGGATGCGGACACGCCTACTACTACCCCCGTCCGTTCTGCCCTGCCTGCCTCTCCGGAATTGTTGAGTGGGAGCAGGCAAGTGGAAGAGGTAAGCTGTACTCATTTGTGATCAACCAGCGTGCCGCCCCTGGATTCGTTGCGCCGTATATCATCGCCGTCGTCGAGTTGGACGAGGGGCCCAGAATGATGACGAATCTGGTAGATGTTGAACCGGACCCTGAACTCGTGCGGTGCGAAATGCCAGTTGAGATTGTGTTCGATGATGTGGACGACGACTTCACCCTGCCTCGCTTTCGCCCGATTGAAGTTTCACATGATTCGTAGGATGAACGGTGTATGGTAAGGGACGTTAAGGAACTGCGCGGCAAGGCGGCAATTGTCGGAGCGAGCGAGTCCGACGAAATCGGCGTGCTGCCGGACAAGTCAGCCCTCACATTGCACGCTGAAGCCGCGCGGAATGCACTAAATGACGCCGGCCTGACCGTTGCTGATGTGGACGGGCTGTTCACGGCGGGCGTTACCAGCGTTCAGCTTGGAGAGTATCTCGGCATAGTGCCGAGGTACAGCGACGGCACGAACGTTGGCGGCTGCTCGTTCATCATGCATGTGGAGCACGCGATGCTGGCGATCAGCGCGGGCATCATCGAGGTTGCGCTGATCACCCACGGTGAAAGTGGAAGATCCCGCGTTGGAATGGGAGGCGGCGGCATTGCGCCGGATTCGCCGCAGGGTCAATTTGAAGCTCCCTACGGCACAATGGGGCCGACAACTCTGTTTTCACTGCCAGCCACACGCCACATGCACGAGTATGGCACTACGAGGGAGCAGATGGCAGAGGTCGCGGTGTCAAATCGCAAGTGGGCGGCGATGCACCCGATGGCGATGATGAAAGAACAAATCACTGTTGACGATGTGATGAATTCGCGCCCGATCTGCTGGCCCTACTCTCTATTCATGTGTTGCCTGGTTACCGATGCCGGCGGCGCTATCGTGCTGACAAGTGCAGAGAGGGCGAAGTCTCTGAGAAAGCCGCCGGTTTACATTCTCGGCACTGGTGAGGCCACCGAACACAATATGGTCAGCATGATGGCAGACATGACGACATCCAAAGCGGCGAAGTTGTCAGGCAGGGCGGCGTTCAAGATGGCGAGTGTATCGCATTCTGACATCGATGTCGCAGAGTTATACGACGCATTCGCATTCACGCCGATGCTGGCGCTTGAGGACCTCGGCTTCGTCGACCCCGGAGAGAGCGGGCCCTTCATGCAGGAAAGGCAGACAGGGCCGGGTGGAAATTTCCCGATGAATACAAACGGTGGTGGCCTCTCCTACACGCACTCCGGCATGTACGGCATTTTCACCCTCATCGAATTGGCCCGCCAATTGCGGGGCGAGGCAGGCGAGCGTCAAGTGAAGAACGCAGAGGTCGGAATCGCGCATGGCCCCGGCGGCATGTTTGCGGCGGCGAGCACGCTCATCGCGGGCAATGCGAATACAGTATAGAAGATCGGCTTCAATGCCTTTAACTGCAGCGAGATTATGGCGATAGACAAGATCACCGTCGATGTCAAGATTGAGGGCGAAGCCCGCGCAACAGAGATATTAGCTGACTTGCGCAGCGTCGCGGAGACACTGTTCTACCCGATGAAGCTGGTTGGGTTCTGGGACTATCAGGCAGATATGCACCTGTGCCCGCAGGAAGAACGCAGGCAGACGTGCCCCCACAAGCTGCCGCCAGATCATGCGGAGCATGTCGAGTACGTGAGCACGCTGCAACGGGAACGCAGGGCAAGTATCGAGTTGAGTTTCCCGCACGCCGGAATCACGATATTCTTGAGTTAGTGCGCTGAACAGCCTTGGCATTGACCGGCGTCGAACGCCACGGCAGACGATAGGAGGCAATTCATGACCAGTACCACAACCGTCCGTCCATCGCTTGCGCCCTACCCTACATATCCGCTTCAGCATATATTGAGCGCCACCGCCAGAAGGCTTCCGCAAAAGGCCGCAATCATCGACGGCGAGCATGTGTACTCCTACCAGCAGCTCGATATGTACAGCAGCAGATTCGCAGCGGCGCTTGCCAGGCTGGGTGTTGAAAAGGGTGACCGTGTTGGACTGCTAGCGCCCAATTGCGTCGAGTTCGAGATTGCCTTCTTTGGCGTAATCAAGGTAGGCGCTGCCGTAACGACCATTAACTCCGGCTATCGTGAACGCGAAATTGCCCACCAGCTTGACAACAGTGGCGCAGAGGTGCTGGTTGTGCATGATTCGCTCCTGCAGATGGCTGAGTCGGCGCGGGACGGCGCGCCAGCCGTTAAGCGTCTGATAGTGATCGAACCGACTTCGCGCGAATCAGACTCGTTCTGGGGACTTATAGAGCGGTCGCCAGCCACACCTCCACCTATTGAGATTGACGCCAAGGAGGACCTCGCAGCGCTGCCCTACTCCAGCGGCACTACTGGGCTTTCAAAGGGCGTTATGCTGACCCACTTCAACATGACAGCAAATCTGCTTCAGTTCATGGAGCGCCCCGGTGAAGCGCTGCAACAAGTCGAGGACGATGTGCTGCTCGTCCACCTGCCGCTCTTCCACATCTATGGCATGCAGGTACTGATGAACGCCGTGATCGCTTCTGGTGGCACGCAGGTCATGATGGGACGCTTCGACATGGGCGAAATGCTGCGCCTTATGTCGACACACAGAGTTACACACCTTTACACCGTGCCACCTGTTGGCATTGGACTGTCGATGCTGCCGGATATAGATGACTACGATCTGTCCGCAATGAAGGCGGCGTGCCTTGCGGCGGCTCCCGCGTCCGAAGAACTGCAGATGCGACTGCAGGATGTCGTGGGTTACCCTGTGTTTCAGGCTTACGGAATGACTGAGCTATCGCCGGTATCCAATGTAGATTACATCGAACCGCACAGGATGACGCCCGGTTCCGTGGGTCCCCCCACTGCGGACACCGAAGAACGAGTCGTTGACCTGGATACGGCGACGAGAGATATCCCCAACGGCGAGGTTGGCGAGCTGCTTGTGCGCGGCCCGCAGGTTATGAAGGGCTACTACAACAATGATGAGGCAACACGGGAGACGATAAGCGAGGACGGGTGGCTGCACACGGGCGACATCGTGCGCATGAACGACGATGGCTGCGTCTGGATTCTCGACCGCAAGAAAGAACTCATCAAGTACAAGGCATTTCAGGTGCCACCCGCAGAACTTGAAGGGTTGCTGCTGGAGCATCCGGGCATCGCAGACGCCGCGGTCGTTCCCAAGCCGGATGCTGAGGCAGGTGAGGTGCCAAAGGCATTCGTGGTTGCCAGGCAAGGAGTCGAATTATCTGGTGAAGACGTGATGAAATTCGTGGCTTCCAGGGTCGCCACCTTCAAACATGTGCGAGAGGTTGAGTTCATTGACGCTATTCCCAAGAACCCCTCAGGCAAGATATTGCGCCGCATGCTGACCGACCAAGCGTAGAGATCAAAGGCCGGCGCGAAGACAGTTTTTTGCATCGCGCTGCTCATAGGCACTATCATGTGTCAGTAATAGCCTGAATGGGACTTCCGCAACTTGGCGAAGCCATCATTGCAGGCAAAGGTAGAGAAAACACAGCAAGGAGAAAACATTGGCTGACAAAGTTCTGGTTTACTCGACGATTGGATGTGGCTACACCGACATAGTGAAGGCTGAGTTGGACAAGGAAGGCCGCGCATACGAGGAAGTCAATCTCTCGCTTCACCCGGACCGCTGGCCCGAGATTCTTCCCCACACGGACGGAGTCCGACTTACTCCAGTGGTCATTGACGGAGAAGAAGTTACGGTTGGAGTCAATGGCATTGGCTGCGTCTCTTAGCGGGAATCAAGTCAGGGCAACACAGCAATTGGATGGAGGGCGGACTTTGGCAGATTCCAATATCGTGATATACACACACCCAACATGCGAGATATGTGTGACGGTGAAGATGGAGCTCGACGATCAGGGCAAGGAATACGAAGAGATCGATCTTGCGGAGCATCCCGATAGGTGGTCAGAGGTTGAAGAGCTGGCCGACGGCGACAGGATTACGCCTGTCACAGTTGAAAACGGAGAGGTCACTATCGGCTATCACGGGATCGGCTGCATGTTCTACGATTAGGCTCGCATCACGCGGCAGTATTTCTGATTGCGTATACCTGATCAGGAAAGATCATGGGCGCGCATCAGGCACACCCAACTCCTGTGCGCCAACTCCACGCGGCGGCGGCGCAGTGCATTTTCCTTGTCCCAGAGTTCTCTGTCAACACCAAGAGGGCGAGTGCCCTCGTATCGCGTCTGTTCCCAGTGGGACGGGCTATGGTATCCGGTTGCGAGTACAATCTCCATCGGATTTGTCGCTGCAGTTGGCGTCCACAGACCCAGAATCGAAGCGCCCATCGCCTCAATTCTAGGCCAGATGCCATCCTCAGAGCAGTGTACGAATTCGTCCATGTCGGTGGGATCGACGAAGAATCGTCGGAATCCGTAATAGGGTCGTCGGTCCCTCTCTGGGATCACCGACTTGGGACGAGACGCAATTGGCCTCAGCAGCCGCACTTGTTCAGACTGATACATTCCTGGCAAGTTCGCTCGCACCGCTGTCTGGCCTTTCTCCCAGGCGTACAAGGACCGCCAGGAGGTAATCTGCACCAGCTCATTTTGCGGATCGCCAATGAGCCCGCTTAGCAGGCATATTACTTTGCCGCCTGAAGCGCGAATCGATGGCCACAGGTCTGAGTGACAGACGGAGATATAGTCGTCAAGCCTGCCGGGACCGACAACTGTACGGCGTTCCTCATATATCATGCTTCCCTCATCGCATTATTCGTCTATGGCCGCCCGCAGGAGACCATCCCATTTACGCCAGTCAAGTGTTAACCAAGCATATCTCAAAGTCCATATCGGGCAAAGCGAAAAAGCGGCAGCGCACCGGCACTTTTGAGGACGATTCGCTTGACCGTCCGTTTGTTGAGGCGTAGGCTTGGCGTTGTGCAGTACCGGACTAGAAACATGTACCTTAAACAGTGAGGACGCAATGCAGTTTGGTTCATTTATGGAATTCCATCGCAGGGAAGGTGGCACTCAAGCCGACGCCTTCCGGGAGGCATTCGACCACATCGCGCTGGCTGAAGAACTCGGGCTTGATGCAGTCTGGCTCGCGGAGTCCCACTTCAACCCTGCACGCTCAGTGCTGTCGGCTCCGCACGCCATTGCATCAGCGATAGCAGCAAGAACAGAGCGCCTGCGAGTCGGAACCGCCGTCAGCGTGCTGCCTCTTGGGAACCCGCTACGAATGGCTGAGGAAGCTGCCGTGATCGACCACATAAGCGAGGGTCGGTTCGAGTTTGGCGTAGGCCGCAGCGGATTGCCGGGTTCTTACGAGGGATACAACATTCCCTACGGCGAGAGCCGCGAACGGTTCTATGAGTATCTCGACATCATCATGACGGCATGGCAGGAAGAGCGCTTCAGCTACGAGGGTGACTTCTACACCTACAACGACGTGTGTCTCGTGCCAAAGCCATACCAGAAGCCACATCCGCCAATCCGAATTGCGGCGACCACGTCCGATACATTCCCGGTCATCGGAGAGATGGGGCATGCCGTGTTCGTCGGAGTGCGCGGTCTGAGCCTCGACGCTGTCGGCGAGCAGGTTGACAGCTACCACGCCGCCTGGAATAAGGCGGGACACAAAGGAAGCATTGACGTCTCTCTGCGCGTGCCCGTGTACGTCGGAGAAACTGAGGAAGAGGCGCTGACCGTGCCGGAAGAAAGTTTCATGCGCCAGTTCAGGCGACTCGGAGGGCAGCTTTCCGCCTCGGTGACGAGGGCTGGCACCGATCCTGGGGAAGAGCGGGCGGAGCGTGGCGCGCAGCTTGCCACTCTTGATTGGGAGCGAGATGTGATTGGGCAGAAATCAGCAGTGGGTACCCCTGCAATGGTAATTGACCAATTGCGAGTGATGAAGGAAACGCTCAGTCTCACTGGTGTAGTAGCCGAGTTCAACGCCGGCGAGCTCATTCCGGAGGATAGGATAGCAAGTTCGCTGCGCCTCTTCTGCGAAGAGGTCATGCCGGCTTTCATGGAAGACTAGCTAAGTGTCATTAGCTCCTAAGAGACCCATGAGCTAGGGGTGAAGTCGTCGGCATTGCGTCCAAATTACTCACATGAGCATAAAGGTGCTATAATGCGAGCAGTTATCGCAAGCCTTTTAGCATTATGTGAATGGAAATGAGATTTTGGTTGACTCAAATGTTGCAGTCTTAATCGACTACGAAAATGTCGGGTTGGACGCCATTCAGCACCTCCTCGATCAACTATCAGATGTGGGTCGTGTGATTATCCGGCGTGCCTACGGCGACTGGTCGGTGCAGCGGAATAAGCAGGACCAACTCCTGGAACTGGGCATTGAACCCATCCACCAGTATCACTCCAACAAGTCTGGCAAGAACTCCAGCGACATTCGTCTCGCTATCGAAGCCATCGACTTGCTCTACAACAACCCCATCGACACTTTCGTAATTGTTTCCTCAGACAGCGATTTTGTGCCTCTTGTCGGAAAACTGAGGTCCTCTGGTAAGAGCGTCATCGTCGCAGGGCGGCGTGAAGCGACTTCACCCACTCTCATTAAGAGTTGCGATCGCTATATTTTCCTCGATGCGGAGAAGCAGCCCACCTCTCAGTCAGCGTCTCAGTCACGACGGAGGTCTCCGGCGCGACGGAATGGCAGACAGACCTCATCATCGTCGAATCCTGACGCGGAAGCGAAGTCACTAATGCTGCGAGCCATGGACGTCTCAATGGATGAGGCCGGGGAGGTTGTTGGTTCCAAGTTGTACCAGACAATGCGTCGGATCGAGCCGAGCTTCAACTTCAAGGACTTGAAGCACAGGCTGTTCACGCAGTTCCTGGAAACTCACACCGATGTAATTGACATTACTCGCCCGAAAGATGGAAGCGGCGATGTTGTGGTGCAGCATGTCGGCAGGGACCACATTACGCCTCCCCCGGTTAGCGCCAACAACGAGAATCGCGCGGCAAAGCTCATTGATCCCAGAGATGTCGAGCAGGAAGACTCCTCTCCGAAGGCAACGGGGCAAAGGGCAACTCCCAGCCGCTCGAAGTCTGGCCGTGGCAAGAGCGAAGGCAGAGCGCAGTCGGCGCGTCGCCTTCTTGGATCTACGCGACCTGACTCAAGTGCCCCCGCCGCACAGGCTTCGCCCAAGACTTCGCGTGAGGACGAGGTGGAGGAGCCGGCACAGCCTGAACTCTCGATAGTGGAGAGCGATGCTAAAGCTAAGGTGAGTGAGGTAAAGTCCGAAGATTCGCGCAGCGAACAAGAGCCCGCCGTCAACGGCGCGGACTCCAATGGCGCTTCTTCCAGCATAAGCTGGGAAGTTTCGGTTGACGCAGCGTGGTCAAAGCGTGACGCAGCGAAGATCGCCGGTCGGTCCGCTGCAGCTGATGCCGCCAAGATTCTAGGCACCTCGCGACTTAGCGACTCAGATTTCCCCACTTTGGAGAAATTGCTCGCTGCCAGCACTCTCTTGCAGCTCAATTGGCGCCGCGAAGGCAACGCAATCTTCCGCAAGTAGTTGCCGGAATTAGTTCCCATTGTAGGGCGGGTTTTAAACCTGTCCCAGCGGGATCGATTTATGGGATGCCTCCGCCATGATGTTAGCTCTTGACATAGGCAACACGAACATCACATTGGGCGTGTTTGACGGCGAGCAACTAGCCGCAACATGGCGACTGTCAACAGATCGGTCCAAGATGCCCGACGAGTACAGCGTCATGCTCACCCAGCTCCTGAGTTTGCGTGGTATGAGCGCGACGGACATCGACGCAGCGGCCCTCTGCAGCGTTGTGCCCCCGCTTACGCCAATGTTCGTGGAACTGTGCAGGCAATATTTCAATGTCGAACCGCTGGTTGTCGCCGCGGGCACGCGCACGGGAATCCGAATTCTGTATGACAACCCACGAGATGTGGGCGCAGACCGCATCGTTGACGCAGCAGCCGCAATGAAATTATATGGCGGGCCAGTCATAGTGGTAGACATGGGCACCGCGACAGTGTTCGATGCCGTCACGGCTGACGGCGACTATCTTGGCGGCGCGATCGCGCCAGGCATGACAATCGCCCACGACGCCCTCTTCAGCAATACATCACAGTTGCGACGGGTTGAGTTGTTAGCACCTGAAACGCCAATCGGCAAGAACACCATTCACGCCATACAGTCTGGGATTGTGCTTGGATACGCCGAGCTCGTTCGAGGCATGGTGGCGCGCTTTGACCGCGAATTAGGAGGCGGCGCGAAAGTCGTAGCCACAGGCGGGATGGCACACGTCATTGAAAAGGAAGCCGGTGTGTTTGATGATGTGAACCCCGATCTTACTTTGACAGGACTTCGCCTCATTCATGAGATGGCATCATAAGAACGGACTGTCAGACCGAGGTGCTACATGCCGGACCCATTAGCAAATAGCAATATTGCTCTCGGCGTTACAGGGAGCATCGCATGCTATAAGGCAGTTGACCTCGCGAGCAAGCTCACCCAGGCGGGCGCCCTCGTCGACGTCGTTATGACGGCAGACGCCTGCAAATTCCTCGCTCCCCTAACCTTCCGGAGCATCACGCATCGGCCCGTCGTTACCGATGTATTCGACCCACAGTCTGAGCTGAGCATCGACCATGTGGCAATCGCGGAACGGGCAGACGCAGTTATAGTTGTGCCCGCCACCGCAAACACGATCGCCAAGTTGGCACATGGATTCGCGGACGACGCCCTCACCACTACTATCCTGGCCACACAAGCGCCGCTCATTGTCGCGCCGGCAATGGATGCGCACATGTACGACAATGCAGCCACGCAGCGAAACATCGCTACCTTGCGTGAGAGAGGGTGCGTCATCGCTGGTCCAGCAAGCGGGAGGCTGGCTTCGGGTCTGGTTGGCAAGGGACGTCTGCTTGAGACGCCGGAACTACTGGGCTGCCTGCGACAGACGCTGGGGAGCGACGGCGATCTGGCAGGGCGCAAGGTCGTCGTGAGCGCGGGAGGAACGCAGGAGCCGATAGACCCTGTGCGCGTCATTGCAAACCACTCCTCCGGCAAGATGGGATACGCAGTTGCGGAGGCGGCAAGGGACAGAGGAGCAGAGGTGTCAATCGTATCAGCGCCGACTGCCCTGCCCGACCCGTTCGGTACCAAAGTTGTGAGTGTGCGGACCGCGCTCCAGATGCAGGATGCATTGCACAAAGAGTGTGCCAATGCTGACGCGCTGGTGATGGCGGCGGCTGTGGCCGACTGGCGGCCGTCAGACATGTCAGACCAGAAGGTGAAGAAGGGAGCTGCGAACACCTGGCAAGTCGAACTGATAAAGAACCCGGACATCATCGCAGGCATCACATACGAAAGGCTCGTGAAGGTTGGTTTTGCTGCGGAGAGTGAGGACCTCGTCACTAACGCAGAAAGTAAGCTGCTTGGCAAGGGTCTGCATCTGATTGCCGCGAACGACATCACCGCCGAGGACAGCGGATTTGGCGTTGACACCAACAAGGTCATATTACTAGACAGGGAAGGTGGTCAGGAATCTCTGCCCCTGATGAGCAAATACGATGTCGGTTGCGCGATACTCGACAGAGTGGTCGGCTACCTGTACTAGGCAAGAGCCAACCGATGGCTTGAGAGTATCTATCCGCCTTGGAGAAATTACATGGCTCTGCAGGACATACTAAAGGGCGTTTCGGAACGCGTTGAAAGCTCAGCGAACGTGAAGAGGGTCTATGGCGAGCCGATAATCGCTGACGGCAAGACCATCATTCCAGTAGCAAAGGTTCGCTACGGATTCGGCGGCGGCTTTGGCGAAGGAAACCGTTCAGAAAACGAAAGGCAAGGCGGTGGAGGTGGCGGAGGCGTTGAAGTTACCGCCATAGGTGTTCTGGAGATTTCTCCTGAAGGAACCAGATACATTTCCTTCGAGGACCGGGGCAGACTAATCAAGGGAGGATTCGCCCTCAGTTTGATTGCAATGTTCTTTCTTGGTAGTATGCTCCTGCGCAAGAGACAGAATAGGTGAACAGTACCCGATAGGGAATGTTCCCACACACCTGACAACACAAGGAGATAAGAGATGCCCATAGTACGAGTTGAGATGTGGCCCGGCAGGACACACGAGCAGAAGGCAAAGTTGGCGAAAGTCATTACTGACGCCGTTCATGACATAGCCGGAGCGCCGCCGGAGGCGACCATTATCGTCTTCGAGGACGTGTCGAAGGATAACTGGGCGGAGAGCGGCAAGCTTGCGTCTGACGCGTAGGTCAGTGCATCCATATTTGTTGACAACCTTCGTAACTCCGCGCTAACATCGTTGCAGAATTACAGATACTAAAGGCGTTGAACAGGAATAGTAAGTCCTCCAGCGGGGTTCCAGAGAACCGGGCAAGGTGAGAGCCGGTACTCGCGCAGATGACTGAATGGACCTGGGAGCCGCCACCCGAAAGCCAGACTGGTGAGTAGGCGTGGCCGGAGAGGGCACCGTTACCAAAGCCCAGGGTATCGAGAGCACAATGACACTCCCCGTACCTGAATATAGGTTGCCTAGCCTTGCGTACGCGCGGGTTGCGGCGGCAAATTAGGGTGGCACCACGGATCTTAACCCGTCCCTTTGTGGACGGGTTTTTTTGTTGTCCGATTATTACGCAGATTGAACGACTACTGCCAGGCACAGGAGGCAACTGCACGATGGGCATCATCGGCGCACTATTCTGGCGAAGTCATTAGCTGAATTCACAGTATTTGACACTTCAGTGAAGATTTAGTGAGGATAACTTAACTATGACGACGCAGATTCACAGGAAAATCGCCGACCGGGAGACGGCTGAAACGCGGCGCGTGTTCAGCGGCATCCAGCCCTCTGGCGAAGTGCAGCTGGGCAACTATCTCGGCGCGATCAAGGGCTGGGTCGAGAGACAGGAGGAAAAGATCAACTTCTTCTGCCTCGTTGACCTCCACGCCATCACGGTATATCAGGACCCGGATGAACTTCGGAACCAGACTCGCTCGCTCGCCGCGGTTCTTTTCGCCGCCGGCTTGCACCCTGACAAGAGCACCGTCTTCGTGCAGAGCCATGTTGCGGCACACTCGGAGTCCTGCTGGGTGCTGAACTGCGTAACTCCGATGGGCTGGCTGGAACGCATGACACAGTTCAAGGACAAGTCTTCGAGGCAGGAGAGCGTCTCCGCAGGGCTGTTTGACTACCCTGTGCTGATGGCGGGAGACATCCTGCTGTACGACTCCCACGAGGTGCCGGTCGGTGACGACCAGAGGCAGCATGTGGAACTGGCACGGGACATCGCCATCCGCTTCAATCGCATTTACGGCGACACCTTCGTCGTGCCAGAACCGATGATTCCGGAGATTGGCGCGCGCGTGATGGGGATGAATGACCCCACCGTCAAGATGTCCAAAAGTTTCGCTCACATTCGAGGGCACGCCGTCCGCATGCTGGACGACCCAAAGGAGATCGATCGCACCATCAAGCGCGCCGTGACCGACTCTGGCAGCGAGATTGCCTTCTCAGACGATCCAGAAAAGGCGGGCGTGAACAACCTGCTTGGCATCTACAAAGTGATTACCGATAAGTCGCAGGGCGATGTGCTCGCCGACTTCGCGGATGCGCGCGGCTATGGTGACCTTAAGTCGCGGGTGGCAGAGGTAGTCATCAACGCGCTCGAACCAATTCAGCAGCGGTATTACGAGTTCATGGACGACCCGGCAGAGCTTGACCGCATGCTCGCAAGGGGCGCTGAAAGTGCCGCCGCCGTAGCAACGCCAAAGATGGATGAAATCAAGCGGCGAGTGGGGTTTACGCTCCCGCAATATCAATAAACCAAGTCTATTCGGGCTGCTGCCGGGCATACGCCCCAGCAGCCCAATTTTCGTAGGCCTGATCGCGGGCCTAATCGGAGGAAAACAACGATGTACTACCCTGATTTGGAGCAGGTGAAACAGCTTGCCCACAAGGGCAACCTGATTCCAATCTGCCGCGAAATCAACGCTGACCTCGATACGCCGGTCAGCGCATATCTGAAAGTGGCGCGTCCGCCCTACTCCTTCCTGCTGGAGAGCGTGGAAGGTGGCGAGCACATGGCGCGATACAGTTTCATCGGAACGGAGCCGGACACAGTTATCAAGACTGGCAGAGGCCAGGCCCTTGGCAAGATTGACCCTCTGGAGCCAATAGAGAAAGAACTCAGTAAATTCAAACTCATAGATGTGCCGAACATGCAGCGATTCAACGGCGGCGCAGTCGGCTACCTGTCTTACGAGTCAGTGAACTACTTCGAAGAACTACCTACTCCGGACAGCGACGTGCTCGATGTGCCGGAGTCAGTGTTTATGCTGACGAAGACTTACATGGTCTTCGACCACATCGGACACAAGATCAGCGTCGTGAGCCATGCCCACCTTGATGGAGACATCGAGCAGGCATATAACGACGCTACCGGTCGAATTGACGAGATAATCAGACGACTTCAGATGCCCCTGTCTGTGCCGATGGCATCACACGGCGCACCCAGTCAGCGGCTTGCTACAGAATCCAATATGACTCCGGATGAGTTCTACGACATGGTGGACCAGGTCAAGGAGTACATCGTTGCCGGCGATGTGATTCAGACGGTGGTCTCGCAGCGACTTTCACGACCGACGACCGCTGAACCATTCCAGATTTACCGGTCTCTGCGCACCATTAATCCCTCGCCTTACATGTACTTCCTGGAACTTGACGGCTTCCAGATTGTCGGCGCCTCACCGGAAATGCTGGTGCAGGTGGAGAATGGTATGGTGTCCACGAATCCCATAGCGGGCACACGACCGCGCGGGTCTGACAAGAGCGAAGACGACGCCAATGAACACGAACTCCGTACCGACGAAAAAGAACGGGCGGAACATATCATGCTGGTTGACCTGGGGCGCAACGACATCGGGCGTGTCAGCGAGCCGGGCACGGTCTCTGTGAACCAGCTAATGGATGTCGAACGATATTCCCATGTGATGCACCTCGTATCGCGCGTCAGCGGCAAGCTGCGGAAGGGCTTCACCAACTTCGATGCCCTGCGCGCCTGCTTCCCTGCCGGCACCGTTTCCGGCGCTCCAAAGATTCGCGCGATGGAGATTATCGCCGAATTGGAGCCGGACAAGCGTGGGCCATATGCAGGAGCGGTCGGCTACTTCGACTTCACAGGAAACATGGACACTGCAATCGACATTCGAACGCTGGTAATCAAGGATGGCATCGCGCACGCTCAGGCTGGCGGCGGGATCGTCTATGACAGCACGCCGGACTTCGAGTATCGTGAGACGCTGCACAAGGCGTCTGCCCTGATGCGCGCAATCGACGACGCCGAAGAAGTGGGGCTTGCCCACGAGTGAGCCTTCGCAAATTAGGACGCAAGGAACTTAAAATGATTTTGCTAATAGACAATTACGATAGCTTCACATATAACCTCTACCAGTATCTGTGCGAACTTGGCGCGGATGTCGAGGTGAGGCGAAACGACAAAACGACCCTTGAAGAAATAGAAGAGTTGGCGCCTGAGAAGATCGTCATTTCACCGGGCCCCTGCACGCCGAAGGAGGCAGGCATCTCCAACGAAGTGATAAACCACTTTGGCGAGCAGACACCAACGCTCGGCGTGTGCCTCGGGCACCAGTGCATAGGTGACGCATATGGCGGCACAGTTGGAGGAGCCGGCGAGATTATGCACGGCAAGATGTCGGTCATTCATCACGACGGAGAAGGCGTATTCAACGGCCTGCCGAATCCATTCGATGCGATAAGATACCACTCGCTGGCAATATACAAGGAAGACATGCCGGAAGATCTCGAAATCACGGCGTGGACGGACAACGGCATCGTGATGGGTGTGCGGCACAAATCCCATCCGGTAGAAGGCATACAATTCCACCCGGAATCCATCATGACAAAGGTGGGACACGACCTGCTGCGCAATTTCCTTGAGATGTAAGGTCCGAAATCCAAAGGAAGATTAAGATGATACGGGAAGCAATAGAGGCTGTGGTCAATGGCGAGTCGCTCTCCATGGAAACCGCGGCCCAGGCGATGAACGAGATAATGAGCGGCGAGGCGACGCCCGCGCAGTTCGGCGCATTCGTCACTGCACTCCGCCTGAAGGGCGAGACGGTGGACGAAATCGCCGGCATGGCACAGGTGATGCGCGAACACTCGCTGCATGTCGAAGTGGACGGCGCACTGGTTGACACCTGTGGTACCGGCGGCGACGGCTCCGGTACATTCAACATATCCACGACTGCGGCATTCGTCGCCTCAGGGGCTGGAGCGAAGGTTGCCAAGCACGGCAATCGCGCAATGTCCAGTTCTTCGGGCAGCGCCGACGTGCTTGAAGCGTTAGGCGCAAAGATAGACCTGAAGCCTGAGTCGGTGGCGCGTTGCATCAATGAAACGGGCTTTGGCTTCATGTTCGCGCAGGGCTTTCACCCGTCTATGCGCTTCGCAGCCGGACCACGCCGGGAAATTGGCATACGCACGGTCTTCAACATACTGGGACCGCTAACAAATCCGGCAGCCGCGAGAGCGCAAGTCATAGGCGTTGCGGACGGTACCATGGCGTCGAAGATGGCAAAAGCGCTCAGCAGGCTTGGCAGTTCCCGCGCACTCGTAGTGCATGGAAATGACGGCTTAGACGAAATCACCATCGCTGATTCAACCAGCGTATGGGAACTCAGGGACGGCTCAGTGAGCGAATATGACATTTCGCCAGCGGAATTAGGTGTGAACAGATCGCCACTCAGCGAAGTACAGGCGTCCAACTCAGAGGCAAGCGCTGGGTTGCTCCGTGAGGTGCTGGATGGCAAGGCTGGCCCCGCGCGTGATGTCGTGCTGCTTAACGCGGCTGCCGCGCTGCTAGCGGGCGACATTGTCGGAACGCTGTCGGAAGGTGTTCAGGCGGCTGCGAACTCTATCGACAGCGGAAGCGCAAAAGAGCGAATGGAGTCGTTCGTCGCGATTAGTCAGAGTCTGGAGTAGAGGACAGCATGGCAGACATACTTCAGAATATTGTGAAAGTGAAGCGGCGCGAAGTCGAACGCCTTAAGGTCGAAGTGCCAATTGACGAACTCGAAAGGCGCATCGAGGGTCAGCAACCGGCGCTGAACCTAGCGGGCGCGCTGTTCGGTGATGCGGTCCGAATTATCGCTGAAGTGAAGAAGGCGTCTCCATCCAAGGGGCTGCTTCGGGAAAATTTTGAACCCAAGTCGCTGGCTAAGACCTACGCCGACAATGGCGCGGCAGCAATATCCGTGCTCACCAACGCCGACCACTTCCAGGGTAGCATCGACCATCTCAGCGCAGTGCATTCAGTCGCCAATCCTCGCAAGATACCCGTGTTGCGCAAAGAGTTCATCTTCGACGAATACCAGGTCCATGAGGCGCGCGCTTATGGCGCAGACGCCATCCTGCTCATTGTCGCAATGCTGTCGCCGGACGAATTGAAGTTTCTGATGGCACTGAGCCAGAAGTTCTGGATGCAATGTCTGATCGAAGTCCACGACGAAGAGGAACTGAAGGTTGCGCTCGACGCGGGTGCGGAGATTATCGGCATCAACAACCGCGACCTTCGCACGTTTATCACCGACCTCGAAGTTACCGAGCGACTGGCATCCAGAATCCCATTTGGTACAGTAGTAGTAAGCGAAAGCGGAATCAGCAATCGCGAGCACATAAAACGCATCAGGTCGGCGGGCGCGCACGCAGCGCTCATAGGTGAAGCGCTCGTAACCGCTCGCGACGTAGGAGCGAAGCTAGGAGAACTGGTGTGACTGAGTTCAAGATTTGCGGCATGAGGTCGCTTGAGCACGCGCTTGTAGCAGCCGATACGGGCGCATCCATGCTGGGGTTCGTCTTTGTGCCTGGGGTACGCCGCCAGGTTCCCATCGAACAGGCGCAGCACATCATAAGCAGTTTGCGGGAAATACGCGGAGCTGAGTGCCCCCGAATCGTAGGTCTCTTTGCGAACCAGCCACTTGAAGAAGTCAACAAAATCATAAATCAGTGTGAACTGGACTTCGCGCAGCTCTGCGGCGATGAGCCTCCAAGCTTCTGGGACAATGTGGACTCCTGGGTCATTCGCCAGGTCAAGGTTGACGACAGCATACCTCGCCAAGAAGCAGTCTCAGACGCACTTCGACAGATCGATGAGGTCGTAAGCCGCCTCCACCTTACATTGCTCGATAAGCGCGTGAAGGGCGCGCTCGGCGGCACAGGGCATACATTCGACTGGAATATCGCATCGGAGATTGCCAGGCAACACCCGGTCTTTCTCGCCGGAGGGCTCGCTCCCGAGAATGTGCGACAGGCTATTGACACCGTACGGCCCTGGGGTGTTGACGTGTCAAGCGGAGTGGAGACCGACGGCATAAAGGACACAGCGAAGATCGCGGAGTTCGCGAGAATTATACGCGCTGCAGCCTCTCAAAATACGCCGGTAAACGTCAATGGCTAAGCCCATCAAGCTCAGGCAGCACACAGTTCGCATTCGGGCGCCACGCGAGCTTGTGTTCCAGATGATGTCCCATTTCGGAAGGGGCAGGTTGCCCGGTGACAACAACGAGTCATCGAAAATACTTGAGCGGGACGGCAATCGACTCGTCGTCGAATTCAAAACCAAGGCGCTCTTCGCAACCTACACTACTGTGGAAGTCGTAAATCTGTACCCGTCTGAGCGCATCACCTTCGAGCATCTCTCCGGGCCATTGCACCACGCAAGTGAGGCGTTCATATTCGAGGACATAGATGGCAAGGAAACCGACTTGAGCCACAGCGGCGAGATTATCTGGAGCACCTTCCCATTTTTCGGCTGGTTCGGAGGGATAGTCTACACGCGGCCAGTGTTTGAACGAACTATCGTCAAGCATATGGCTCAAGTGAAGCAAGCAGCGGAAGCGCGGGCGGCACGCAGCCGCGTGTTTCCCCGGGCTTGACCTTACGCTCCTCGGCAGATTAAGCTCTACACGGTCCTGACCGCCTTTGTAACTGAGGTAGAGGATATCTTCGGCCCCCAGCTCGGTATTACGGCGCACATCGTACGCTCCTCACCACCCGCGAATACGAGCAGAATGTCGTCTGGGGTCGCTATGAGGGGCAGCCAATGGTCCTCGTCTTCAGGATTCACTTCGCCGCCTACCTCCCCTGCCCGCTTGATGTCTGCGAGCGTACGCCTTACCTTTGGCTGCAGAGATTCCTTGATGTCCTGCTTGCTCCATCCGTCCCACACATAGCTCTCCCCTGATATGACAACAGCGAGCTCTCCCTGCCGCACAATAGTGGACTTGTCATCCGTCGAGCCAACGGTTGACAGGGATGTGCCGAGCGCCGAAGCAACATCTGCCACCGTGTTTAACATCGTCTCGGGGCCACCGCTCGCTCTGACCTGCCTTGGAGATTCACATGCGAACACCGTAACCGCACTCCCTGACCGCTCGAAGCCCCTCTCCACATGCAGAGGATTCCAGTGAGTCTCGTTCTCGGCTTCTGCAATGCAGTAGCTGTACTTGCCGGGATGACCAAGTATGCTGCGGTCGAACAGCCCCGGAATCGCGGCGCAGGCGTTTATGAGGATCAGACGCACCGCTCTACCGATCGTTGCATTGGCACGATTACCGGGACCAAACAGGTTGTTGCGCGCGTTGATATCAAGCTCCCTTGTAATAGGCCCATTGACGATCACCATGATGCCCGAACCGCCAAGGCTGGAAGACGGCCCCACAAGATTGAACTTTGGATCCAGCATCGCCTCTGCCGCTGCCAGCATGACAGGCATGTATTCCGGCAGACAACCGGCCATGACCGCATTCGCTGCCACCTTCTCCACGCTTATCTCCCGGCGGCGTTCAGGAAGTTCGCCAACAATTTCACCGGCTGGCCGGCCTCCGTGCTCGATGAACTCAGATACCCGTCGTTCGGTGGGCGGCACGACCGGCAATCCGTCAGTCCAGCCCAGACGATACATCTGCTCCATAGCCTCTATCGGATCGTCCCACTCGATCCCAATCCCATCGGTCTCAGTGCTCATCTGTGCCTCCAGGTCAGTCGATTTAGCGGCCGCTAATTTGTAGTCTGATTCGGTTTGCAAGTATATCAGTTTGCCGATGAGAAGGCGGCAGACCACGGAAGCCTTGACACGCGCCTTTGGCTAACATAGTCTTTACCGCGTCAAAATGGATAATGAGACAGGAGGGATACTGTGGCTTATCACTTTGAACACATTCACCTGAAGGCGCCCGACCCGGAAAGGACAGCCAATTGGTATGTGAAGGCATTCAATTTCGAGATTTTCAACGATAGAGGCGTGAGGCCAAGTGGCGACCGCTTCATCGAGTGTAAGAGCGAAGACGGAACGATATTCCGCATATCGGGCGCCAGGACTGACGAGAAGATGGGCCAAGGCGATGCCGATGTCCATTATGGTCTGGAGCACTTCGGCATTACCGTTGACGATATGGACGCTGAAATCGGGCGCCTCGAGTCATTGGGCGCGGTGCTTGACGAGGGTCCAATCTCCAATCCAGGCGGACCGACGATTGCATTCATCAAGGTGCCGGACGATGTCCGGATAGAGTTGCTTCAGCTGCCCGATTAGAGACGCGGCGAAATAAGGATGGAGTGAGTCAAATTGTCTAGAGAAGTTTTCTTTCCGAATCCCGACAACAAGCCTGTGGGCTTCTCGCCGGCGACCCGAGTCGGCAACCTGGTGTTTGTGTCAGGGCAAGTCGCGGCCGACGAGAATGGTGACCTTGTTGGCATCGGGGACGCCAGGGCGCAGTCCGCGCAGTGCTTCAGAAATATAGAGGCAGCGCTCACTGCGGCGGGCGCAAGCTGGGACGACGTGACCAAGATCACCTGCTTCATGGTGAACGCCGACGACTATGCCGCATACGCCGAAGTCAGAAATGGTATATTCCCCGAGAACGGCCCTGCGAGCAGCACGGTTTTCGTGACCGCCCTTGTCCGCCCTGAGATGCTCGTGGAAGTCGAGGCATTCGCAGCTGTTGAGTGATTGGCAGGATTCTTATGGCAGATGACTGTATCTTCTGCAAAATCAGAGACGGCGAAATCCCCAGCGATAAATTGCACAGCGACGATGACTGCTTCGTAATACGCGACATCAACCCGATTGCGCCCACGCATCTGCTGGTCATCCCTAACCACCACTTCGCCGAGCTCTCGGAACTCGGGCCGGAGCCGAACCCCGCCTTTGCCGGCATGTTCAGCGCTGCGCGGGCCATGGCCGAGCAGGAAGGCGTCGCAGAATCAGGTTATCGCCTCATCATCAACCAGGGCAGCGACGGCGGCCAGGAGGTGAAGCACCTGCACATGCACCTTATTGGCGGCAAGCCGTTGCGCGGGCTTGGTCTGCGATAGACTTAAACAGGCATCGTGCGCTTCGTATGTGCCCTTCCGATGCGCGCCGCCTCTTCTCCAGACGGTCCACCCGACGAGCAAACCATCACGCCCTCGTCCAGCATTTCCGCTACATTGTCAGGGGTGACCCCGTTCAGGAATGCCAAGCCTGCGTCCCGGCACGCCTGAAACACCCTTTCGCGCGCAGCCATTAGAACGGGAGGAATGGGATTCGGCAGGCTCTTGTAGCCGTGCGACATGCTCATGTCGCCAGGTCCCCATTCGGCATATCCTATGCCGCTAATTCTGGTGCTAAGCTCAACGTTGTGCAACGCTCGCTTGTTCTCGATCTTCAGTCCCAGCAGCAGTTCGCCGTCAGGATTGAGAGGCCACGGGTCGGCTCTATCCAGGTAGTCGTCAGGCGATATGCCCCAGATATCCGCGGCGGATGCTTGCCCACCGGCGCCGCGCGTTCCCCTGCCGATAAGCTCGCCCACGCCAAGATTCTGGAATGTGTATCGGCAAGACTCCACGAATGCTCGCACCGCGCCAGGCGTCTCCGCGTTGCACAGGATGATTCCGTGTACGCCGCGCGCAAGTATCTGGCGGAACTGCCACGCGTTGTACCGCACGATGTCCTCACTACCACCATCTACCGGCACCTCGACTATCACCGTTGGAGTACGATGCCCGCTGTTCGTGGGCCCGCCATCGACCAGACCGCGCATAAACTGGTCCAGCCCTGCCATGTCGAATGCCCCGTGCTCCATTCCAATGTTGATATAGTCTGCAAAGGTCTTCGCCATAGACCTGCCCGCCTCGTAAGACAGGTCTGCTCCTGTATGCGCGCCCGTGTAGTAGATGGGCTGTCCCTGTTCCAGCAGTTCGATTGCGCGGTTGATTCGCTTTGGCATCTGTTGTCTCTTTTCCTTACATCTGACTCATTCTGGGTCGGTTTACAGGTTCTTAGTGCGGTTTCCTCGAAAACGCTATACAGGCATAGTCCTGCCGGTCATTTTGCGCCCAATCGCCGCACCTTCCTCGCCGACGCCTGACAGTATCTTTACGCCATCGCCCATCAGCTTGTTCACCCTGTCCTCCACGCTTATGGTGAAATCGTTCCAGCCGCATAGGAATGCAGCACCGGACGCATCCAGAGCCGCCTTTACGCGTAGTCTCGCGGCGTCCATGTCTTCAGGATACGGCGGATCGTGCGCGTCGGCGTACCCAAACGACAGTCCCATGTCGCCGGGTCCCCATTCGGCAAAGGCAATGCCCGGCACAGCCGCGCACTCCTCGCAGTTTGCGAGGGAGCGCTTATTTTCGAGTTTCAGCCCTAGGAATAGCTCACCGTCCGGGTTGAGCGGCCATGGATCGGCCAGCTTCATGTACTCGTCAGGTTCCACGCCCCATATGTGCGCCGCTCCGCGCTGACCTCCGCCTCCGCGTCGTCCCACTCCAAGTCCATCACCCACTCCGATCGTCTGGAATGGATAGCGGCAAGACTCCACGAATGCCTGAACGGCGCCTGAAGTCTCCGCATGGCATAGCAATATACCGTGAATCCCGCGAGCTAGGGCCTGTTTCATCATCCATGCATTGGCGCGGACGACATCTTCATTCGTGCCATCCGTGGGGATAGTCATGATAACTGGAGGCGTGCGATGACCGCTCGGAGTGGGCCCGCCATCCACCAGCCCGCGCATGAATTCGTCGAGCGCGGACATGTCGAAGGAGCCATGCTCCATCTCCACGCCTATATAGTCCGCCCATGTGGACGCCATAGCCTTGCCATTCTCATAGGAGAGTTCATGCGCTCCGGCGTTGTAAAGGGGCTGACCCTGTTCGAGCAATTCGATCACTCTGTTTATTCGCTTTGCCATATTCCACCTCGTTTGCAGTACGAATTCATTCAGTCCACGCGGAGTTTATCCGAATTTAAGGCCGACTGCCAGTAGCGCGGCACTGCGGCTGGCGACTGCTCACTGATCTAACGAGCGGGCACGATAGTCTTAATCTCCGCCGAGAAAACACCGTCTTCAACGGTCAGCACGGCTATGGTTGCCGCAACCATGAAGGAAGGGTAACCCTGTCCGGGATTAAGGTACAGCACACCATTGATCGTCTCGTTCAACGGCTCATGGATGTGCCCGTAGAGGATGACATCCAGTGTCTCTTCAAAGTCGCCAAGCAGGTCCTCCGGCGGAAACTCCGGCCCACCCCAGGCAGGATGAGTCACACCAATCCTCACGCCCTCGACCTCAAGAGTCTCTAGGTATGGAATCGCATTTCTCACATCGGGCGGGTCGGAGTTGCCATGCACCGTGATTGATCGCTTTGCCGTCTCGCGCAGACCATCCACGACATCCATTCGCACGAGGTCGCCGCAGTGAATTGCGATGTCGGCGTCAGCGACCTCAGCGCGAATGCCGGGATGCACCTCGTCCCAAGTGTGGCAATGTGTGTCCGAAAATACGACAATTCGTGTGCTCATATCGGGCTGCATCTTAACACAACTCCAATGGTCGGCATTGATATGTTGAAAATGTGTTTTGTGTTACAATCCCCGCAATGTTTGACAGGCCGTTAGAGTATGTTCGCAATATTGATGTGCGAGCCCACAGGTAGCTGGAGGTACGGGCTATGGTTTCCAATGGTCACCACTCCGGCAACGGTCCCCTCAAGGGTATCCGCGTGCTGGACATGACAGTATGGCAATTCGGTCCGGTGTGCACCGCGATGATGGGCGACATGGGCGCCGACGTCATCAAAATCGAGGCGCTCGACGGCGACGCGGGACGTGGCCTGTGGCGGGCATCCACGCTGAATATGGACCTTGGACAGGGACGCAACGCCTACTTCGAGGCTTGCAACCGAAACAAGAGGGGCATCGCAGTCAACCTAAAGACCGAAGAAGGCCGGCAGATCATATACAAGCTCGTGAAGAACGCAGATGTTTTCGTTCAGAACTACCGCCAGGGAGTTGCTGAACGGCTGGGCGTAGGATACGACACGCTGCGCGAGATCAACCCGATGCTCGTTTATGGGTCGGCTAATGGCTACGGGCCGGCTGGACCTGACTCTCATCTCCCTTCCTTCGATGGTTGCGGGCAGGCGCGCGCAGGCTTGATGATGTCTGCAACGGAGCCGGACGCAGAGTATCCCACCCGCATCTCGCAGGGCGTATCCGACCAGATGGGCGCGATAATGATGTGCATGGGTGTCTTGTCCGCGCTAGTCTGCCGCAATCAGCAAGGCATCGGCCAGAAGATTGATGCGTCCCACCTGAGCGCAAACATGTGGCTGCAGGGACTTGGCATCAGCATGAGCCTACTCAACAATGGACAGACCTTCGGCTCCTATGAACGTGAAGCCCCAACGAATCCGCTGTCCAACGTGTACAAGTGCAAGGATGGGCGCTGTATTCAGATGATGCACTTGCAGCCCGACCCGTACTGGCGGCCGATCTGCCGCGCTATGGGCATGGATGACATTATCGATGACCCACGCTTTACAGACATGCGCGCCCGCGCCGATAACACAGTTGAGCTCGTCAGAATAATGGACGAGAAATTTGCAGGCAAGACGCTTGACGAATGGGACACCATCTTCCGAGAGTTTGAAGTGGACTTCATATACGCGAAGGTGCAGTCGATAACCGATCTCGAAGATGATGTGCAAGTCGTGGCGAACGACTATATCACCGATTTCGAGCACCCAGTCCTAGGCGATGTTAAGATGTGCAACCACCCGAACATTTACAGCGAGACCCCCGCAGGCCTCTGGCGAGAAGCGCCAGAACTTGGGCAGCATACCGAAGACATCCTGATCGAAGAACTCGGCTACGACTGGGACGACATCAAGGAATTGCAGGATTCAGGAGCGATACTGTAAGGGCAACAAACTAGGTTGAACAGGATGAAGGTCAGATTATCTACATCCTGACTTTTCCCAGAAAACAGGGAAGGGATTATTGCCAATAAGAGGAGGAATAATGGCAGAGATAGATGGCGGACGATTGTTCGCCAAAGCACTGAAGAGAGAGGGCGTAGAGTATGTCTTCACGCTGAACGGCGGACATATCTATAACCTCTATGAGGGATGCGTTGACGAAGGCATCAAGGTCATAGACTTCCGGCACGAGCAGGTAGCCGCGCACGCCGCCGAAGGCTGGGCAAAGGTCACCGGCAAGCCGGGCGTGGCGATCGTAACGGCAGGTCCCGGCGTCACTGACGCTGTTACGGGCATAGCCAACGCCTTCCAGGCGCCAAGCCCCATGATACTTATCGGCGGCAATGCGGGAATCACCGATCACCTGCGCGGCGGCCTGCAGGACTTCGATAGTGCGACCTTCTTGAAGCCGGTCACAAAGTTCTCGGAGCAGGTTAAGCGCGTTGAGCGCATACCTGAGTATGTTTCGATTGCGTTCCGCCACGCTACTTCCGGCGTTCCCGGCCCGGCGTACCTCGAGATTCCTATCGACGTTGTTGGCGGTGTCGCGGATGAAGACGATGTGAAGTACCCCGGCAGCTACCGCACGGAGTCCAAGGCGTATGGCGACCCGGAGTACATAAAGCAGGTCGTGGACATCCTGCACAACACCGAGCGCCCGATGATCCTCGCCGGATCTGACGTTTGGTGGAATGATGCATCAGAAGAACTGCGCGAGTTCGTCGAAATGATCGACTCACCCGTGTTCCTCAATGCTATGGGACGCGGCAGCCTTCCCTCGGACCATCCCAACCTCGGCAGCCTAGGCAGGCGCTATGGTCTGGTCAAGTCGGACACAGTCATCCTACTCGGAACTCCCGTCGACTTCCGTCTCGGCTACGGCGCGGACAGCATGTTCCCACAGAATCCGAGACTTATCGAGATCATGA
The DNA here is from genome assembly GCA_963665605.1 of Dehalococcoidia bacterium. GTDB lineage: Bacteria > Chloroflexota > Dehalococcoidia > Lucifugimonadales > JADFKI01 > Bin90. Next base: position 491,459 of record OY762409.1, read on the forward strand.
TGGACGGCAGCAAGATTGGACAGAACCGTGACATCGATGTTGGTGTCGCTGGCAACTCCAAGGCTGTGCTCCGGCAGATAATGGACGAACTCCGAGCAACCGGCTACAAGTCCCCCGGCAAGGCATGGGTCGAAGAGGTCATCACTGAAGACCAGGCGCTGAAGGCAGCCGACGAAGGAATGCTGAACAGCGACCAGTCTCCCATACATCCCATGCGCCTGATGAAAGAACTGCGCGATGTTTTGGACAGGGACGCCACGGTCATCGGCGACGGCGGCGACATCGTCACATTTGCGGCACGCGTGCTGAACATTAACGAGCCGGGGCACTGGCTGGATCCGGGACAGTTCGGCTGCCTGGGCGCAGGTAGCGGATTCGCGGCGGCGGCTCAGCTCGCACGGCCCGGCAAGCAGGTCTGCATCGTTTACGGCGACGGCGGATTCGGTCTGACCGGCTTCGATGTGGAGAGCTACGTGCGCTTCAATCTGCCCATCGTCTCCATCGTCGGCAACAACGGCGCGTGGAACCAGACGACCCAGGGCGTCGTGCGGCGCGGCATGCGCGGTATCGGCACATACCTGTCGCAGGAGACCGACTATGCCAAGATCATGGACGGCATGGGCGGCTACGGAGAGCGAGTAACCGATCCGGAGGAGATTCGACCTGCGCTTGAGCGTGCGTTTAACTCCGGCAAGCCGGCCCTCCTCGACGTAGTAACAGACCCTGATGTTGCCTACGCATCCATGGGCGGGCGCTCGAGGCAGCAGCGCCAGTATTAGTCCATCTGGTATAGGTTAGTCAGCGTGAACGTTGGGCGGTCCGGTTACGGGCCGCCCTTCGCATACTCCATTAAAGTAAGATCGCTTGGGTTTGAAACATGAACGACCAACAAAATAGTGGTAACGGCCCCCTCTCAGGCTTGCGCGTCATCGACTGGACCATGTGGCAGTTTGGCCCAGTCTCCACGATGATGCTCGCAGACCTCGGAGCGGATGTCATCAAGATCGAGTCGCTTGACGGAGACCACGGAAGGCAGTTCGCGAGCGTCGCCGGAGTAGCCAACAAGCTGGAGGGCACAAGCACATACTTCGAAAGCCTGAACCGAAACAAGCGCGGCATTGCCCTCGACCTCAAGCATCCGAAAGGCCTTGAGGTAATGCTGAATCTCGTTGACAAGTCGGACATCTTCGTTGAGAACTTTCGGCAAGGAGTTGCTGAGCGGCTAGGCCTCGGCTACGACGACCTCAAGGCGCGCAAGCCGGATATCATATACGCTTCCGCAACAGGCTACGGCCCAAAGGGCGACGACTCCGGCAAGCCCGCATTTGCACTCACAGGCGAAGCTCGTGCAGGCTCCCTGTGGTGGGCAGGACCGGGCGACGGCATCCCCTACAACATCAACGGCATGGCAGACCAGATAGCTGGGATAATGCTCTCTTACGCCGTCCTCGGCGCCGTAGTCGCACGGGAACGATTCGGATTGTCCCAGCGCGTGGACGTGTCGCACCTTGGCAGCCTCATGTGGCTTGGCGGCATGCGAGACGGCATCGCCCTGCTGTCGGGCAAGGAATTCGAGAGGCAGCCAAGAACTCGCGCTGGCAATATCCTCTGGAACTACTACCGTTGCAAGGACGATAAGTGGCTCGCATTCTCCATGAGCCAGGGGGACAGATTCTGGCCAACATTCTGCAAGGCTCTAGACCGAGACGATCTGGTGACGGACGACCGCTACAGCACCATGCCGGCACGGCACGAGAATCGGGAAGCGCTGATTGCAATTCTTGACAGCGAGTTCATCAGGAGAACCCGTGAAGAGTGGGAGCAGCGCCTTGATGATGCGGGCGACTTGATTTGGGAGCGCGTCCAGTCAATCCTCGACCTGCCGGACGACCCGCAGGTTATCAAGAACGACTATCTCATTGACTTCGATCATTCCGCTCTCGGCCCAACCAAGTGGCACCAGACGCCCATCGCATACAGCGAGACGCCCGTGTCCACTCAGCGGCTCGCGCCCGCGCATGGTGAGCATACCGAATCGTTACTCATCGATCTCTTAGACTACAATTGGGACGACATAGAGGAACTCAAGGTTCAGGGCGTTATCCTGTAAAGCAGCCGGTTGCGAAATGCGGCAGAGCGCGTAAAATAGTGCTGAATGGCATTGTGACTGACTGACAATGTGCATGACAGGTATTGTAAGTATCGAAACAGCAAGGAGCGAACTATGACACAGCAGAATAATCGCAGTCCGGAAGAGGCCTATGTGGGCAAGGACTTGGGCAGCAATGAATTCACGGCATCGGATGAGATCCTGCACCACTACTACGAAGGGCTTGATGTGGATTCGTCCTTTTACATCGACGGTTCGCCATATGGAAAGCCGGTCGTTCCTTCGATGATACTGACCAACGTCGATGGCGGCTTCAGCGGCGCGGGTTTCAATGATAATTTTGGCAACCTGTGGATTCGCCAGGAATGGGAATTGCACAAGCCAATGCATCCCGCCGAGACCTACAAGCGCACATCAACCGTCGCTGACATTTACGATTGGCGAGATCGCACGGTCGTCAAGCAGGTGGTTGACCTATGGTCCGACGACGGCGAGTTGATGGCACGCGGCACGCATCACCAGAGCTACCTGCTCGGCAAGAGCCACCTCGGTATGGTGAAGCTGCGTGATCCCAAGAAGAAGGAAGGCATTCGAAAGTTCCAGGTTCCGGATGGCGAGGTCATCGGCCCCGTGGAAAGCGATATTACGCTGGAAATGTGCGGACTTTTCTTCCACGGCAACAAGAACTACCACACCGATAAGCAGGCAGCCGAAGAGTTGGGCTTCGAAGAGGTCGTTGTCGGCGGCAGAATGACGATGTCCTATCTTGGCGACCTGATGGACAGGCGTTTCGGCAAGGGCTGGTTCGAAGGGGGCTCGCTGGACATCAAGTTCACGAACATTGTGTGGCCTGACGACCGTGTAATCGCACGCGGCGTAATCACAGACCGAGTCGAGGAAAATGGCGGAACACGCGCAAATGTGGCGGTATGGATGGAGAAGCCGGACGGAACCGTCTGCATCGTTGGCACGGCAAGCGCACTGGAATAAGGGCAGCCGTAGCTGAGTTCGTATCTGTTGGGCAGCCTTCGGGCTGCCCTTTCACATCACCAAGTTACCCGGTCAGTGTGGTCTGCAGAACTAGAATGCCAACGCTCTACATAGTGTCAACGCCAATAGGCAACCTCGAGGACATCACGCTGCGGGCACTGCGCGTTCTTCGTGAAGTAGGGCTGATAGCCGCTGAAGACACCCGTGTAACGCGCAGATTGCTGAGCCATTATGACATCCACACCCCACTGACGAGCTTCAATGAGCATAACCAGACCTCCCGCATACCGGAACTGCTGGATGCCCTGCCCGAAATTGATGTCGCGCTCGTTTCAGACGCGGGCACACCGGGCGTGAACGATCCCGGGCAGGCACTCGTGCAGTCGGCCTCCGACGCTGGCATTCAGATAGTTGCAGTTCCGGGCCCGTCGGCTGTTACATCCGCAGTCGCAGTCTCAGGTCTCGTCGATGAGTCTTTCATATATCTGGGATTCCTGCCAAGAAAGAGTGGCGAGCGCAAGGCGTTACTTAACTCACTCGTGGCAGAAAGACGACCCATCATAGCCTTCGAGTCGCCGCATCGCCTGCGACGGACGCTGCAAGATATTGCCAGTACCCTAGGCGACCGACAAATTGCCGCATGCCGCGAAATGACGAAGATGCACGAAGAAGTCTTTCGCGGGTCTGCCGCAGACGCACTCGAATATTTCGACTCCCCAAGGGGCGAATTCACTCTGGTGATAGCGGGAGGCTCCGATGTGGCGCAGGACGACGAAGACGCGGCCTCACTCGCACTGTCGCTTCTCGACCAGCTGAGAGCCGATGGTGCAGGCGCCAGGCACGCTGTCGAGCATGTTACCGCGGTCACCGGATTATCCAGACGGAAGGTGTATCGGATGTGGCTTGAGGGCCAGTCTCCCCGAAGCCGTCGAGCCGCCGAATAAGTACCTTGTCCATTTGCCTTGTGTTATCATGACGGGCGTCACATTGATCATTCAGAGCGTGAAAAACGATGCCTGAGCGAATACTCGCCGCGGTCGCATGGCCATACGCCAATGGCTCTATCCACATAGGCCATGTGGCGGGTACTTACCTGCCTGCGGACATCTTTGCCCGCTACCATCGGCTGAAGGGCAATGAAGTTCTGATGGTGTCAGGTAGCGATGCGCACGGCACTCCAGTTACCCTCACTGCTGAGCAAGAAGGCGTCGGCCCCGAAGATATTTACAGCAAGTATCAGGCAGAGTTCCTCGATAGCTGGAAGCGGCTCGGCATTAGCTTTGACCTGTTCACCACCACTCACACCGACAATCACTTCCAGGTTTCACAGGACATTTTCAGCAGGCTCTTAGAGCAGGGCTACATCTACAATGACACCATGGTGCAGCCCTACTGCGAGAACGAGAGCCGCTTTCTCGCCGACCGCTATGTGGAAGGCACATGCCCGCATTGTAACTTTGAAGGTGCGCGCGGCGACCAGTGCGACAACTGCGGGCGCACGCTCGATCCGAAGGACTTGCTCGGCATGACATGCCGCATATGTGACAGTGCGCCCGAGTTCAGAGAGACTGAGCACTTCTTCCTCAAGCTGAGCGCATTTCAGGATCAGCTCCTTGAGTGGGTTCGCAAGCAGGAACATTGGCGCCCGAATGTCCGCAACTTCACCATCGGCTTCCTGGAAGGCGGTCTTCACGACCGCGCCATAACGCGCGACATCGAGTGGGGGATCCCCCTCCCCTTGGACGGGTACGAGGACAAGCGGCTCTATGTCTGGTTCGAGGCAGTCATAGGATACCTTTCGGCGTCAATCGAATGGGCGCAGAACAGGGGCACTCCGGAGGCGTGGAAGCCTTTCTGGGAGGATGGCAGCCGCTCCTACTACTTCATGGGCAAGGACAACATCCCATTTCACACGGTCATCTGGCCTGCAATGCTTCTAGGCTATGGCGGTCTGAATCTACCTTACGATGTGCCCGCGAACGAGTACCTGAATCTCGAAGGGTTCAAGCTATCGACGAGTCGGAACTGGGCGGTCTGGCTACCGGAATATCTCGACACGTACGAGCCGGACCCATTGCGCTACGTAATAGCAGCCAACATGCCGGAGACTTCTGACTCCGACTTCTCGTGGCGCGAGTATGTTAGACGCAACAACGATGAACTTGTTGCCACCTATGGCAATCTGGTTCACCGGGTACTTTCAATGCTGAACCGGAACTTTGACGGTGTCTTGCCTTCACCGGGTGAGTTGGACGAACTCAGCAGCGGCTTGCTGACTGAAGCACAATCGCGCTTCGATGAAGTTGAGGCATATCTTGAAGCAGTTCGCCTCCGGCAGGCATTGCAATCGTCCATGGCACTCGCACAAGCCGCAAACCGCTACCTGGATCAGAAGGAGCCCTGGCGCGCCGTGCGGCAGGACAAGCAGGACGCTGCCCAGACATTGTGGTCGGCAGTATCTGTCATAAACTGCCTGAAGACTACGTTGTACCCCTTCCTGCCATTCAGCTCGCAGAAACTCCACGAAATGCTTGGTTTTGACGGAGAGGTCGAAGACACCGGCTGGAAGTGGGACCCACAAGCCATGGTGCCCGGACAGCAGTTGAAGCGCCCTACCCCTCTATTTCAGAAATTGGACGCGGAAATCATCGCTGCGGAAGAACAGCGTCTCGCCGAGTAGAAAATACATCGAAGGAAAAATTCGAGTGCAGTCAGTATCGTTTTACGAACCCGTCATGGACCGCCTGGTAAATGTGAACTCTTCTCTGACGGAGATGGCAGAAAGAAAGAACCCGTTTCTCGCTCAACTGCTCGATCATACATTTTCCACCCCCGGCAAGTACATCAGGCCTGCCATCACGCTGCTCGCTTCCAATTTCTACGCGCACGACGAGCGCATCACCGAGAAGATGGCGACAGGCGTCGAACTCTTGCACATCGCATCCCTCATCCACGACGACACTGTGGATGGTGCAGCACTGCGCAGGGGCAAGCTGACCATTAGCAGCCTATGGGGTCCTAAAGCGGCGGTCCTCGCGGGTGACTACATCTTCGCAGCATCCGCCACGCTCGTATGCGACACAGGAAATATCCGAGTCATCAGGCGCTTCGCCGAGACTATTATGGAGCTTTCCAGCGGCGAGCTGCAGGAAATGGCTGAGACCTACAACCCCGAACAGTCTATGGAAAGCTATCTCGAGCGAATCTACAACAAGACCGCCTCGCTCTTCACAACGGCGGCTGAGTCCGGCGCAATTCTTAGCGGCGCTCCCGACGCCTGCTCTGAAGCCCTTCGCAGCTACGGCCACAATCTGGGCATGGCTTTCCAGGTCGTGGACGACATCCTCGATTTCGACGGCACAGAAGAGGAGACCGGCAAGCCAATAGGCAGCGACCTCGCGAACGGCGTCGTCACCCTGCCGACACTTATCGCGATGAAGCAGAAGAATTGCTGCGATGCTGTAACGCGCGCCCTAAAGCATCCCGAAGACAGCGAACTCATGCAAGAGGCAGTAAGCATCATTCAGGACGATACTGTCTTGGAGGAGTCGTATGAGTTCGCAGGAAGCTACTGCATGAAAGCTCTGTCCGATCTCAAAGGTCTGCCGCCAAGCCCGTCGCGCGACTCCCTGGAAGAGCTTGTCAGCCATGTAAAGGTGCGGCGAAGTTAATTGAACCCGCGTCAGCCAATGTCCTCCGCGCCGCTCATTCCTGCCACACGACCTTCCCACCCGCGATAGTCATGGTCACTCTCATATCGAGCAGACTTTCTACATTCGCAGTCGTTGGGTCATCGCTCAGCACGGCAAAGTCCGCCCGCCTGCCTTCGGTAATAGTACCGACTTCATCCTCAAGGTAATTCGCATACGCGGCGTGTACCGTGTGCATCTTGAGGGCACTGTAAATCGATAGCTTTTCATCACCGCCCACGACTTCACCTGATGCTGCACGACGGCTAGCTGCGGCGTGCATGGCCGTGAGCGGGTTCGGAGAGCTTACAGGGGCGTCCGAGGATGCGGCTACCAATATGCCCGATTCTTCCAACGACCGGAAACGGTACAGCCATCCAGCATCCCCGCCGAATTCGCTGACATACCGCGCCCCGCTTTCCCGAATGAAACCTGGCTGCGAGACAACGATTGGATTCGCCCTCAGCAGGGCATCGAACACATCCGGCGGACACTCAGATGCATGCTCAATCCGGTCCCGCAGCCCGGATACACGATGGGTTGCGAGGGCTTCGGATGTGGCAATCACCGCGTCGGCCTCCACCGCATGTATCGCCACCGGAAAGCCGCAACTATGCGCCCTTTCAACCATCGCACACAAAGCCTCATATGAAGGGTGAAGCCGACCGCCGGAAACGGTCAACATTATCTTCGCGTGCCCAACGGCAGAAAGACTGTCCGAGTAGCCATGAATCAGCCCTGCACCTTGAAAGTCGCCAATATGTCCGGCACCGGGCATTACGGTTAACGGCGGGACCAGCCTTCCGTCTGCTCTCAGGCGGCGCAGCAGATTCCACCTGTCAAGCGAGTTCGAGGCCGTCGCGTCCACCACCGTTGTCACGCCTCGCGACAGGAATTCCTCGCTAGCCTTGGCGACGGCACTGCTCAGGTCGGATTCGCTTGGCTGCGGAATTCGCCCATCAAGCCACTCATCCATCTCCAGCAGCAATCCGTTCGGGACGCCGCTGCTCAGGTCACGCACTATCGTCCCGCCAGGCGGTTCCTCGGTATCGGCGAATATGCCCACGCGCTCGAGCGCGCTGCTATTCAGGACGCACGCATGCCCGGAGCGATGTTCAAGGCGTACAGGGTGATGTGGAGCAGCGCGGTCAAGCTCCCAGCAGGTGGGATGGCGCTTCTCTCGCAGGTCGAATTCGCTGTACCCTGAGGCACGAATCCATTCGCCGCGAGGCGTAACCTCGGCGCGTCGCCTAATCTCGTGAAGTATGCCGTCTATAGTGGATACCGCGCTCGGCGAGCAGTCCACGGCAGACAGGCTCGCGGCGTAGGCGAGTACGTGGCAATGCGCGTCGATGAAGCCCGGAACAACTGTCTGCCCACCGCAGTCGATCACATCCGCAGCAGCAAATGTCGATGGGGAGGCCTGACTCTGTTCGCCGACCCATGCGATGCGTCCACCGGAGACGACGATCATGTCACCGCGTGGCTGTGAGGCGGCAACTGTCATGACAATGGCATTGAGCAGAACTAGTCGATCGCTTCCACCCTCGGAACCCATGTCATTATCGTTGAGCCAGTCCGTAATTCCGGACGGCAATCACTACTGGATGACGGAAAGCGGTGTCGCCTCAATGCGCCGTACGACAATTTTGTCGCGCTGCATCATATCCGGTATGGCGGGCGCAATATCGTCCTTCCAGGTGTCGCTGTCATACACGGCTTCGTAGAGGCGCTCGCGCTCCTCCTCGCTGTTGAAGCGGCGCACCCAGATATACAGATCGTCCTCTTCCTCTCCCACGAAACTGCCCACAATGACCATACCCTTCCCGGTCTGGAAAGGTATGATGGTCTCTTCCATAAACCTGACCCAGTTCTCACGCTGACCCGGCTTCGTGCGGTACTCCCTCAGTTCAAAGAACATCGCAATCTCCTTTAGTCATTAATATTTGCGTAATGTATTCGCGCGTCAGGTGTGTGTCAAGTCGCAAACTTGTAGACATACACGCTCGCAATAATATAAAGCGAAATCAACGCCGCCGACTCATAAGTTACGAACCCGCGGAATGGCCGTCTTCTATCCCGCACCATAAGGCCAATCAGTATAACGCAGGTCATAATGATGGCGAACACAGCGGTCGCCTCGTGAATGGATGATATTGACGACCACAGCGGACTCCCCACCAGCGCCAGGTCGTCGATGGTCAGTATGAACCCCATGTTGAACAGGTTGCTGCCGAGAACATTCGAAATTGCCAGTTCGGGCGCGTTAATGCGCAGCGCAGCTATGGATGCCGCCAGCTCTGGGAGAGATGTGCTAAATGCCAGGAATTGTGTGCCAACAAAACTCGCCTCCCAGTGCATCGCATGCGCGATTCCCTCCCCGGTCTTCGCCAGCCAGATTGCTGAACCGATGATGGCCACCGCCGCCCCGAGATAAACGAAGCTCGCTCTAACTAGACTTTCCGACTCATAGTCTTGTTCATTCGTCTCGCTGTGCTCGGCGGTCCGTGTCACCCTGTAAATCAGATACATCGAAAATAGGAAGACAATCAAAAGCACTATTGTAAATGGGCTGATGTACCAATTGGACAGCGCGTCCGCAGAAATACGCTCATGAGAATAGACGGCAATTACCGTGATTATGATTACGAGAATTCCCAGGATGCCAATGAAAACCGAAGTTGTGCTGACACTGTTCAGGATGGGAGTGCCCGAGTTTCTCCAGAACAGGTCCAGCAAGCCGATGATGAACAGGTTAAACAGGTTGCTTCCGAATGCATCTCCCACAGCGAGGTCCGGGGCGTCAAAAATGGTGATCGCGCTGACCCCTGTGCCCAACTCAGGAAGTGATGTCGCGGTGGCTAATAGCACGACTCCAATGAACGAGCGCCCAAGGCCCGTTCGCAAAGCGATAATATCTGCGGACTTGGCAAGAAAATTGGAGGCAATGAGAATTAGAGCGGCGGTGGCTAGTAATTGTATCCAGAGACCCGGAATGGACTGGGCAAATGCTATCAATCGATCTTTACTTTCAGGCTATTTTTCAGATTCGCTCGCAAAAAGCGACCCCGATTCAACGGGGCCGCTGACTGTTCGTTATTCATCGCCGACGAGATCAGTTCTGCTCACGGTTGCAGGTAAGGAGATCTGCTCGATCACCCCATCTTTCCAGGAATCGACCATAATTCTTACGGCTCAACTCGTCTCGTTCCGCCTCTCCCAATTCTGACCAGACACGGTGCTCATGCTGTCCAACAGGAAGACTGTGATCTGCAACTATTCTATACCCCTGCGCCTTGAATTGGAAACTGAAATCGAGATCCAGGTTGCGGTAGAAGCGGAAGGTCTGGCGAGGCAGTCCCACATCGCTCAGTCTTGCTCTTCTGAACGCGAAGCAGTACGCCTGCATGGCATCCATGTCTCCGCTTTCGCCTTCCCCGTCGTGGAAGTGATGGAGGTCCGTCGTTCGTAGTCCGAACGGCCCCATCACACCGATAGTGTCGTCTTCCAACGCCTGCTCAATTGGCCCAAAAATATCGCCTGTTACCTCAACGCTCGTGTCCAGCATGACAACCGTTCTGCCCAGGCACTGCTTGAGTAGAATCCTCTTCGCAGAACCCTCACCCAGTGGGTGGTCAACATGGATTACTCGCAGACGGTCATTATCCTCTGACGCCTGTTCCAGCCACTCGTCAGTGCCATCGTTCGAACCGTTGTCAACTACAACGACCTCAGCGTCGCTGTCACCCAGCCACTTCAACGCGCTGAGGACGCAGCGCTGCACATCGCCAAGATAGTTGCAGGCGACAATTCCGACAGTTAGATCAACCCTGTCGCTCTCCTCCAAAAGTGAAGGAACCTCCACCTCAGAAGAATAAGTATGCCAGCGCTCCTGCCGCATCTCCCACTCAGTCTTGGGTCGCACAAAGGTTGCAACACCGCCATCCTGCACGACGAATCCCGAGTTGGAAAGGCTCTCGCGGATGGAGTCAGCCCTTGCATAATCCTTGCGGCCCCGATGCTTGGAGCGGTGCGAAATATCGTCGGTGACATTGCTGGGCACCGTGTAGTCCTCCACAACGCTGTCGAGGTCCAGCCCAAGCACCTTGTCAAAGTAAGCGAGAATTTCCAGCTTGTCGGCCGGATTCACTTCAGAGTGCGCCAGCTCCCAGGTGAGCGCGAGAGCTCCCGGCAAGTCGAGATTATCCTCGATCAGCGACACGAAGCGGCCCTGCCATCCTGCGACGACTTCGGCATCAGCCGTGCCGCCGTGTGCAAGAATGCCCCACTGCCAGACCATATTGCGCAGCCTGAGCAACGCCCGCTGTGCTGCTTTCAGCGAAGTGAAAGTGAAGTTCAGCCGCCTGTCGTACTGCGCCGTGAGGCACAAGTATCGAAATGCAAGCGGGTGGATACCCTGTGCTTCGATATCCGAAAGGATAAACGAGTTGCCCATCGATTTCGCCATCTTCACGCCGTCGGCAAGCAGGTGCTGCCCGTGAGTCCAGATATTGACCACTGACTCGCCAGTGTATCCCTCGCTCTGCGCGATTTCGCCTTCGTGATGCGGGAAGATATTGTCCACGCCGCCGGTATGTATGTCGAACCGCGTTCCTAGGTACTTTATCGACATGGCCGAGCACTCGATATGCCACCCGGGAAACCCTTCGCCCCAAACACTGGGCCACTTCAGTTCCCTACCCGCTTCTGCAGCCTTCCACAGCGTGAAGTCCCGAGGGTCGCGCTTCAGCGGGTCGGCTTCCACGCGGACCGCCTCCAGGAGATCGCCTTCCGCGATGTTTCCTGAGAGCTTGCCGTAGTCGCCGAACTTGCCGACCTCGAAATAAACGTTGCCGCTCACCTCGTAGGCCAGGCCACGCTGAACAAGTCGCTCCGTGATCTCCAGCATTTCAGGAACATGGTCAGTCGCCTTCGGAAATTCCTGCGCCGCTGTGATGTTCAGCTTCTGCTCGTCCGTGAGGAACCTGTCGGTGTAGAACTGAGCAATCTGCGCAGGCGTTTTGCCCTCCGCTATTGCCGCGGCGATGACCTTGTCTCCACCCTGCTCTAGCACCTCCTGCCGCATATGCCCCACATCCGTAATGTTCTTGATGTGGACGACATTCAGGCCGCTCAACTCCAGGGTTCTGCGAATCCAGTCGGCCATCAGGTACGACCTGAGATTGCCGATATGCGCGTCCCGGTAAACAGTCGGACCGCAGGTGTATATCTTGACCACGCCAGGCTCGATCGGGCGAACCAGGTCGATTTGCTTAGACAGCGTATTGTATAACCTGAGCACTTGCCTACTCCCCACCATTTTGCAATCTGCTGTGCAGAAGATTGTACATCGGGTAATTGCTATTGTCTAACACGGCTTTGCGAGCCAACACCTCATTCTCCGTCTACCTCCATAATGTGCAACAGGTTTGTGCTGCCCTGCGTCCCCATCGGCAGGCCGGCCACCAGGACTATCGTGCCTCCGGGCTCGACCCCTGGAGTCTTCCGCGCCTGCTCCAACCCCGCACCAAATATATCGTCTCCCGTTTCCAACTTCTTCACAACTGCCGGCATAACTCCCCAACGCAGTGTAAGTAATCGGGAAACACGCTCATAGGGCGTAAGCGCAAGTATGGGCGAGTTCGGTCGATACCTCGATACACGGCTCGCCGTGCTCCCGCTCTCCGTAAACGCAACGATAAGAGATGCGTCCAGCTGATCGGCCATTCGCACAGCGCCAAAACTGACCACTTCGTCAGTGGGACTCTCATCAGACGGATCATGCCTTGCGCGCAGGCTTTCAAGATTAGGATCGCTTTCTGCTTCCAGCGCAAGTCGCGCCATTACCCTCACAACGTGCGCGGGATACTTGCCGGCAGCGGTCTCCTCCGAGAGCATTACGGCATCCGACCCGTCTAACACAGCGTTGAACACGTCCGAAGACTCCGCTCTCGTAGCCCTGGTGCTGTTCACCATGGACAGGAGCATCTGGGTCGCCGTGATGACCGGCTTGCCGACGGCGTTGGCTTTGGCAATCAGCTTCTTCTGAATGCCCGGTACAAGCCAGGGGTCGATCTCAACGCCCATGTCTCCGCGAGCCACCATAACACCGTCGCTGGCCTCAAGGATACTGTCGAATTTCTCGATCGCTTCCGGGCGTTCTATCTTTGAGATTATGAAGCATTCAGACGTGCCATGTTCCACAAGCTTCTTCCGCGTGCTCTCAATATCATCGGCAGTGGTTACATTGGAAACAGCGACGAATTCCGCGCCCTTTTCCGCTGCGAATGCGAGCGCTTCCTCGGCGCGGTCATCGAAAAATGGCAGAGACGGCACGACATCAGGAATGACCACACCCCGTCCGGTAGCCTCGATTTCCCCGCCCTCCATTACCCTGCAGCGCACATCTTCGCCACTAATGCTGTCAACCCTCAGTTCTATCAGACCGTCGTTGATAAGCACACGTCGGTTTATCTGGGCGTCACGATGAATGCCCGCAGGTGCAACAGGGATGATCGACCTGTCCCCTATGATGTCACGGCTGGTAAGCGTAACGGTGGACCCGGAAACAATGTCCAGCTCAACGGGATAAGTCCTGCCGGTGCGATATTTCGGCCCTGGAACATCCACCATTACTCCCACTGGCTGGGAGACCCGCTCGGACATCGCCCTGACTTGCTCAAGGACAGCCGTGTGGCTGTCGTAGTCTCCGTGAGAGAAATTGAGGCGAGCCACACTCATACCGTTCTGTATCATCCTCCTGATAACCGCCTCGCTTTCGCTCGAGGGCCCCAGCGTGCACACGATTTTTGTCTTTCTCAATTTCCTGCCGGTATCCGATGAGAGCATACTTTAATACCTCGTTAGCAGATGGCTGCTTACAACAACAGTTTTCGGAGCAAATCGCGCAATCTGTTCAGTAATTTCAAGGTCAGGGACATGGCCTCCTCTGAGACCCACTAGATGAGACACGCTAGACATGAAAGCACATTTTCGACTCCTGAACAGAATGTTAAACACGATTCCGAATTTTCACAAGTTATCGGAAGAAAACATTAAATCTGCACCGCACTTACCTATACGCAAAGGCGGACTCCACATTATGTTAGTAGCAGATTCACAATAATTCGATATGGCGGGTGAAATTGTCGCTGTCCGACCTTTACAGTCTTCAGGAACTTGACCTAGTCAGGGCCGAAAAGCAGCAGGCCCTCGACGAAGTTCGCGCAGAAATTGGCGACGAGTCGGACCTGCAAAGGGCACGCCAGCGCTTGGCACAACTTGATGCTCGCCACTCCAGGCAAGAAGCTCTAAGACGAGAATCTCAACGCCTTACAGATGATATCGAAACACGAGAAGGGGCTGTGCAGAATCGCCTGTACAGTGGCGCAGTGACAAATCCCCGGGAATTGGAAGCGATCCAGGAAGAGCAGGCGCTGTTGAGCCGGCAAAAGGCAGAAGCCGAAGACACCCTGCTGGAGCACATGGTCGCGGCTGAAGAACTTCAGGATGCTCTCACCAGGACGCAGGAAGCCGTCACTGTGCTTGACGAGCGGAGGAGACAGCGGTTGCCTCGCCTTAGAGAACAGGAACAAGCATTGAGCGCGGAAGTCGCTGCCTTGGATCAAAGGCGGGCCGGAATGCTGCCGCAGATCCCGCCACAGATGTTGTCCACATACGAGACGCTGCGGGTTAGCCGTGGTGGGCAAGCCGTAAGTAAGATCGAACAGTCCAGAGGAATGGACATCTGCGGAGTGTGCAGAGTAGCGCTGCCCCGGTCCGACACAGAGAAACTAAGAAGTGGCGACAGTCTGGTCCTGTGCAACAACTGCCGCCGCATATTGTACATGGAATGAGTTCACCATGCGCGCCATAGGATACTTCAGAACAACGGATGGGGAGAACGATGACCTCCCCAATCATCTTCAAGAGCGCTTTAGGGAATATTGCGAAAGATACCTGCACCAGCCGGTTGCCGTTTTCAAAGACATACCTGATGCCCACAGCGATTTTTCAATATTTGGGAATGGAAACGGCAATGGCAACGGGAACGGCGCTCACGGTCGCAGGTTCCCGGAATATGGGCGCATGCTGGAGCATATCGTATCCTCCAGAAGCAACTACCTTGTCGTAGTGCCTGACTCGACTCATCTTGGCAAAGACCTAGAAGAAGTCGTCCGGAAAATCATCGAGATTGAATCCATGGGCTGCAAGGTCATCTGCGAAGACGACGATCTCCCCGACCCTCTTCAGAACGCGCTTGACGCCCTGGGACCCGCCGGAGTCTCCAAAGAGCGCAGCGAGCGCATTAAGGATTCCATGCGCCGACGCGCCATGCTTGGCAAGGGGCTGGGTAAACCTCCCTACGGCTATCGCAACAGCAAGGACGGTACCCTGGAGATCGTAGAAGACGAGGCAACAATCGTCCGGCTGATTTACGAAAAGTACGTGGAAGAAGGCCTGGGACTAAGGCTGATCGCGCAACACTTGAATGAGAGAGACATCAAGACGAGGCGCGGTGGCCGCTGGAACATGGTAACCATCCGCGACATTCTCAGGAACCCCACATACACCGGCACATACTACAGGTTCGGCCTCCGCCTTCCAAAGGCGCACGAGGCAATAATCTCTCCCAAGGACTACAGAATGGCGCAGGACCAGACAAAGTCCAGGCGTCCCTCTTCACGATCCGTAAACACAGAACCGTTCCTCCTGTCCGGACTCGCAGAGTGCGGCTATTGCGGCAACAAGATGATGGGCGTCACTAGACGGCAGTCCTGGAAGCGCAAAGACGGCAATAGCGCGAGAGGCATATATCGCTACTATCAGTGCCAGAGCCGCAACAATCAGAGTCTCTGCGGCTATCACACATGGCGCGCAGGAGTGCTCGAATCAGACGTGCTTTCGCAGATACAGAACCTTCTTGATGCGGACGATTCGTCGGATTCCGGCCCGGTTACTGCGGTTCGGAGTCGAGATAGGGTCCAGACAATATGGGACAAGCGCGTGAAGAACGCCGAGCGCAGGTTCCTATTGAGCCTGAAGCGTGCGGCGCGCGGCGAATTTGGCCTCGGCGCGGTACAGAACAACCTCAGGCAGTTGGATAGCGCCCGAACCGGCGCGGCATCGTGGGATCGCGAGTGGGATGCGGACAACACCATCGCCAACTGGGAGACGCTAGATTTCGACGATCGGCAAGCATTCTTGCAGTTACACGTATCTCGAATAGTTGTGCACGACGATTCGGTCGAAGTGTTTGCATAATCGGAGAGCAGCAGTTTCGTGGCCCTTGTCGAACCTACCGCGGCAGTCGGGTCCGCCCTGCGGCGCTGGCAGCAATGCCGTCTCCGTGCAATGCCCAGATTCCTTATGCCATCCGTCGTGTGGACCCCATCTAACCAATGCTGATGCGTTGCTGGTGATACAATAGAAATCACCAAGGAGGCTGGGCGACCGCTGTTCCTTCGCAAGATGGAAGAGAGGAAAGTCCGAGCTCCTCAGGGCTGGATGCCCGCTAACGGCGGGGCGAGGCAACTCGACGGACAGTGCCACAGAAACAAACCGCCCGGACTACGGTCTGGGTAAGGGTGAAAAGGTGCGGTAAGAGCGCACCGCTCCGGTGGCAACATCGGAGGACAAGGCAAACCCCATCCGGAGCAAGGCCTAATAGGGGGATCACGGGTGCCCGTCCCTTCCCCGGGTTGGCCGCAAGACCCCGATGGCAACGTCGGGGCTAGATAGATGGTCGCCGCCCGGCGCCTTGCGCATCGGGTACAGAACTCGGCTTATAGGCCTCCTTGGTTCCTTGCCACGCCGAACCACACCGCATTGAGGGCACAGAACTCGCCCTTCATTGTTTGACCGTCAGACATCAAGCCGCTAAAATTATATCTGTTCGGCGCAGGAGCGTAGCTCAGCTTGGTAGAGCATCGGTCTCCAAAACCGAGTGTCGCGGGTTCGAGTCCTGCCGCTCCTGCCACCTCCGCCTCATCCTTCATTCCTTCCACGCAATGCGCGCGCACGAAAAGCCGAATTGCGCATGTTTCCTTCCCCATACAGATGCCCAAGTGCGCACCCCGTTATCAGGCGTCATTGAATGCGCGCGGGCACGCATCTAGTTAGACATGAATGTAGAAAGCTGCCCGGCGAGGATTCGAACCTCGGTCAAAGGATCCAAAGTCCTTTGTGCTACCACTACACCACCGGGCATCGTAGGAAAGAAGCGAGGGCCAAATGCGCCGCGCCTGTTGGCATAGCGTCACTTCCCCAAACAGCCTCCATGACGAAGGCAACCACACATAAATATAGCGCATCAGAATTGCTTAAACCAGTAATTGCCCCGCTCTGCTAGTGGATTGCCGTTGCGTGCATTATACTTAGCTCACTCTGTCGTTACCGACCAATAAGCCTTTGGGCGAATGCTTGCCCATCCGAGTGCAGCAGAATACATGCGAGGCAACAGTTGACCAACACAATCGCCGTTGAAAGTGTCCAACAGATGGCAGCACGGATACGTGAGAACGTGCAGAAAGTCATCGTGGGCAAGGACGAGGCAATCAATCTCGCCATCATCGCCATGCTCTGCCGTGGACATATTCTTGTCGAGGACGCTCCGGGCATCGGCAAAACCACCCTCGCCAAAGCTCTTGCGCAGTCCCTGAAATGCACCTTCAAGCGCATCCAGTTCACGCCCGACCTGATGCCGACCGACGTGCTAGGCGTCAACTTTTACAACCAGCGCACCGGCGACTTTCAATTTCGTGACGGTCCCATTTTCAGTCAGATGCTTCTCGCGGACGAGATTAACCGCGCAACGCCCCGCACACAGTCCTCATTACTGGAAGCGATGCAGGAGCGGCAGGCCACGGTTGACGGAGAGACTCGCCCGCTTCCGGATCCTTTCCTCGTCATGGCAACGCAAAATCCCATCGAGATGGAGGGCACATTCCCCCTCCCTGAAGCCCAACTCGACAGGTTCCTGTTGCGAATCAGGCTAGGCTACCCAACGCCCGAGGAAGAGTCAGACATTCTTCTCCGATTCGATCGCGTCCCTGAGCCTCCGGTGATCGACGCGGTAGCCGATGCCGCGGAGCTCAGCGAAATGCAGTCGCTGGTAAGCAGCGTCCTTGTGGATGATTCGATTCGGCTGTACATCGTGGACGTCCTGCAGGCGTCACGGGGCAATCAGGCTCTGACTTTGGGCGCCAGCCCGCGCGCAGGCTTAGCACTGTACAAGGCATCGCAGGCGCGCGCCGCCATCGACGGACGCGACTTCGTAACGCCGGACGACGTCAAGGCGCTGGCACAGGCCGTACTCGCGCACCGGCTCATTGTCTCCTCAAATGCGCGCCTACGCGGACGCACGGCCGCGCAGATTGTGCGCGAACTCATCGCAGGCATTCCCGTTCCAATCGAAAGGTAGCGCCCGATGCTGAGCCAGATGTGGCACGAGCTGTGGATGCTCATTTTCGTTGTGCTGACTCTCATCGGTATCTTCACGGGTGAGGGGCTGCTGATTGGCTTCTCGGTGATGGGGCTTCTCGTTGTCGGCACTGCAAGGCTCTGGAACAAAGTGTCGCTCGAAGATGTCACCTACGAGCGTGAATTCTCCCAGCGGCGCGTCTTTATCGGCGAGACGGCTACACTATCCATTACGCTGACCAATCGAAAGCCGCTGCCACTCGGCCGTGTGCGCATCGAAGACGAACTGCCGGCCTGCATGTCACTCGACGGTGGGGATGTCGTCGGCAGCCCCAATCCTGAAGGTCAGACCCTGCGACATTCCACATCGATGTCCTGGTATGAGCGCGTTCGTTGGACATACGAGTTTCAGTGCAACAGGCGCGGCTTCTTTCGCGTCGGTCCTTCCAACCTTCGCAGCGGCGATCTACTAGGCTTCTTCAGCAGCGAGAGTGAGCAACGAGACCGCGATTACGTGCTGGTGTACCCACGAATCGTTTCCCTCCCGGAAATTGGAATGCCCGCTGCCCGTCCGCTTGGCGAGACGAGGGGTGGCATTCGCATCTACGAAGATATGTCCAGACCGATGGGCCTTCGAGACTACCAGGTTGGCGACCCACTCAAGACCGTGGACTGGAAGAACACAGCAAGAATGCAGGAACTCCAGGTCCGCACCTATGAGCCAAGCTCGTCGATGACGGTCGTACTCGCTGTGGCAGTTGACACAATGGCACACACTTGGGAGGGTTACTCGGCAATTCATCTAGAGCGCATAATAACCGCTGCCGCCTCCCTCGCAGTTTACGCTTCCGAGAGGCAGTATAACCTGGGCCTCTTCTCGAACGGCACGCCGGTGCTGGCGGACAGACCGATGAAAATCGCCGCAAGCCAGTCCCCCGAACAGCTTACGATAATCCTGGAGGCCCTTGCTTCAATTCGCCCCCTCCCAATGGGCTCCATTTCGGGGCAGCTGGCGCAGCAATGGCGCAGATTTCCCCTCGGCGCTACGATCGTAGTAATCTTGTCCCTCCTAACCGATGACCTGCCACAGATTCTTGAAGACATGCGTACTCACGGCTACAAGCTGGTAGTCGTCTATGTGGGTGACGACGACTGCCCGCCAATGCCCGAAGGCATTATCCTCCACGAGATCGGAAACTCATTTGAGGGCATGGAGTTTGCCGAGCAGAGACATTCACGGCGCTTCGCCGCGATGACCACGGACGGTGATGTCCCGTGACTGAATTGCGAGAGAGAGTCGTAACCGGCGGGCTTCTTCTATCTGAAAGCGCGTGGCTCGTCGCCCTGCTTGGAATCCTCAGCTTCCCCTTTGGCGCGACCAGCAGCCCAATCTCGTGGATTGCGGTGTTGGCGGTAATGTCGATTTCTCTCGTGTGGGTCCGCACCTTGTCAATGGTCATCATGCCCTCCCTCATGGCATATGGACTGCAGATGCTGGCGGGCGTGATCGTTGTTTACCTGATGGTGGCTTCGCAGGTATCGCCGGAGACGGGTGTCCTGAATCTCGGCTGGCTTGGAACGCTGACTTCAGGGGAGGCTTCTGACAGATATATCCTCAGGGCAATATACGGCAGCTTGGGCGGCGCGGGCCTCTGGTGGCGTGGTGGGCACATCGGCGCCGCGGACATCCCCGCCGAAAGCCTCAGCTCCAGCTTCAAGATCGGTGTCCTGGTGCTTGCGATTGCCTCAGTCATCGACATCGCGCACCCTGCCGACCTCAACGTATTCCCTATGATGTTCATTTTCTTTGGCACGGGCGTCGCAGGGCTGATTGTCGCGCACATGGCGCCCTCTTCCCAATCGTCGGTGGGAGCGCGCACCTGGACGCGCGTCATCGGCGGACTGGTGGGCGGACTGGTGGTGCTGGGAATGATATTCAGCCTGCTCCAGGACAACGTCCTTGCGATAATCGCTGCTCCCATCAAGTGGGTCCTGGAGATCCTCGCCACAATCGTTTTCTATTTGATCATCTTTCCGCTGGCGTACATCATTGACTACATTACGAGGGGAATTTTCGCCCTCCTTCTTTGGCTGGGTGGCGAACCCGAGCAGCAAAGAGAATTCGCCTTGGCACCGGCCGCCGGCGCATTCGAAGGCTTCACAAGAGACGGAGAAGCGGAACCGGCGGCGCTGCTGCTCCTCCAGATTCTCCAGTGGTCCATCGTAGCCGCAATCATAATCGCCGTGCTGGTGGTTATGGCTTTGGCGTTCAAGCGCCGTGCAAGGCAGAGAAGGGAAGAGAATGAAGGGCAGCGTGAATCACTCATCGAAGGTGCAGATGTACCCTACGACTTTGCCAACCTGCTGTTCGGCATGCTGCCCTCACGGTTCCGCAGGCGCACCCCTGATCGCGCCCTTCACGTACCGCCTGACGACCCGGGCATAACCGACGTCTTCCGCATATACTTCGGTATGCTGACTCTCGCAGAACGGCGCGGGCATCCTCGGCACTACAGCGAAACGCCGTCAGAGTATCAGACCAAGCTGGAAAGCCTGTTCCCGCGGTCGCTCGTCAGGGCAGCGACCACCGCTTTCATGCGCGCCTGCTATGGACATCATCCTGCGCCTCGCGAGCAGATAGACGAAATGCGGGAGGAACTTGAGCGAGTCGCGGAGACGAAATAACGCAGTCAGGCTAAGGACTAGTTGCAAACATCTGCAAGCAGGGTAAGAGGAGTGACAGAGATTGTCCGAGTTTGAATTTGCCTCCGGGATTGAAATCTGGCAAGCGGCATTGCTAACCGTAATCTCGTTTGCTGTGGGTATTCTTGGCGGCTTCGTAGGACTTGCGCTCGGAACCATTCGCCTCCCCGCGATGCTGCTGCTTGGCATGGCTGCCCCGATAGCTGGCGGCACAAATATCCTCGTCAGTGGTTTGGCATCCCTCACAGGCGCGATTCGCCACCTGCGCGAAGGCCGGGTCAACATGCGAATCGTATTGGTAATGGGCGTGCCGGCTTTCATAGGCGCCTTCCTGGGCGGCTTCCTCAGCGACGACGCTCCCACCGGCGTATTGATGCTGTTCGCTGGGTTGCTCGTCTTCTGGCAGGGCGTTGAATTTCTGATAATGGCTCGCGAGCGAAGCAGCGAGGATGCGACAGATACAAATCTTTTCGGCGGCGAGTTGTCAGGTTCGGCGGGCATGTTCACTCCCGGTCGCATGTCGGCAGAAGCGGGCATCGGCTTTGGAGTGGGACTTCTGGGAGGCGCGGTCGGTCTGATTCTGGGCAGCATCCGACTACCCGCTCTGATTCGCATCCTTCGCGTGGACCCCCGTATTGCCGCCGGAACAAACCTCTTTATCGGCGTCCTGATTGGGGCATCCGGTTGGGTTGGACACGTCGTGGAAGGGAAAGTTGACTATGCCCTGCTTGTGCCGATGGGTGCCGCAGCCATGATAGGCAGCTACTACGGTGCGAAGCTCACCGGAAAAGTGCGTCTCGTCAACCTCATACTGGCAATGGGACTCGTACTACTGGTAGTGGGCATATTCCTTGCGGTACGCGGGGCAAGGGACATGTTTATGTAATGACGCCGCGAGTCTTCCTTGGCCGTTCAGAAAATGAACCTGCCCAGCAGGATGCCCGCAAGCGCAGCAGCCACGCCAACCACAACGCTCCCAACAATGTTTGCCGCGGCCCGCATCCAGTCCCCTTCGCCCACAAGCAGCACGCTCGCCACGGTTAGTGTCGAGAAAGTCGTGTACGAACCAAGGAAGCCTACTGCCGCGAATATCCTAGCCTCCTCGGATAGCCCGGTCCGCTCGGACGCCGCAGCCAAGACGAGTCCCAGCAAAAAGGAGCCGCTGACATTTGCGGCAAATGTCCCCAGCACCGTAGGACCAAGCATCCCGCTGACTGCACGGTCAACGGCATATCGCGACATCGCGCCAAGCGCCCCACCCGCTGCCACCAGCGCCCATACGAGCAACAGCCTAGCCTCTGGGCAGACCGAGCCCGCGGCTGGCGATTATGTTGCGCTGAATCTCAGATGTGCCCGCGCGTATCGTCAGAGACACCGCGTCCATCCATTGCTGGGCAATCCTGCCATTGATGTACGCCCACTTGGATCCCTCATCCAGCAGTCCGTACATGCCCAGCATCTGCATCCCAAGCTGGCTGATCTTCTGGCTGATCTCGCTGCCGACAAGCTTGGCCGCCGACGCCTCCTTGTTCGGCACAAGCCCCTCGCTCTGCATCCACGCGACATTGTAGGCGACCATTCTGCCAGCCTCGTTCGCCGTCCAGAGTTCCGCAAGCCTTCTCCTGAACTTCGGGTCCTTACTCAAAGAACCGCCATTCAGCCTTATCTGCTTCGACAGGTCGGCAAGCTCCTCCAAGTCGCGACGGTTCGAGCCATAACGCCCCACTCCGGACCTCTCGAAGTCGAGTGTCGTAGCGGCAACATACCAGCCTCTATTCTTCTCGCCAATCATATTTCGCTTCGGCACGCGCACATTCTCGAAGAATACCTGGTTGAAGTAGTGAACACCGAACATGTTGATGATGGGTGTGACCTCGATTCCCGGCGTGTCCATATCGACGATCAGCACGCTGATGCCGCGATGCTTCGGCGCGTCGGGATCGGTTCTGACCATGATGTAACAGCGATTGGCGCGCTGGGCGCCGCTCGTCCATATCTTGGAGCCGTTCAGCACGAAATCATCGCCGTCCTCAACAGCCCTGAGTTGCAGCGACGCCAGGTCCGAACCAGACTCCGGCTCGCTGAACCCTTGGCAATAGACGGCATCACCGCTGGCGATCTCAGGCAAATATTGCGCCTTCTGCTCGTCCGTGCCGTAAAGCATGATGGAAGGCCCCACCATGTGCGTCCCCATGCTCGTATCCCGCGTGGGCGCCCGGAAATATGCCGTCTCTTCGTTATAAATCATCTGCTCGATATGCGGCCTGCCCTGCCCGCCGTACTCCTCCGGCCAGGCAAGCGTAAGCCAGCCCCGATCAACCAGCTTGCCCGTCAGACCGCGTATCGTCCGCCAGTTTTCATCCGTGAAATAATCGTCCGGCAAAATGCCGTTCCATTCCTCGCCGAGGTTCTCAGCAAGAAAATCACGCACTTCCTGCCGAAAGCCTTCTTGCTCCGACGTAAATTGAAAATCCATGTTCTACGTCCTGTTATTTTGCGATGCTTTGTTATAGAAATAACTAGGTTAATCTGTTATCAGTTCATTTAGCCCTGCGACTAACAGATCCAACTCACTCTCGGTTACGAAGCCTATCGTTCCTCTAAGACGTTCAACAGAGAGTGTGTGGACCTGACTGATCTTTACCCAGGAACGCCTGGGCAGTCCTGCGTCTTTCAACTCAAGTGTGAGAGGATAATTCTGCCTCTGTGGTTGGCTTGTCACTGACATTGCTATTACAGTTCCTGAGCGAACATTAAAACTGCCATAACTGATAACGACCACCGGCCGTCGACCCGCTTGTTCGTGCCCACGTGCCGGATACAGATCAGCCCAGATGACTTCACCTCTTAGTATTCCGGCCATTCTGACAAGTCTCTTGGAAGGAATTCATCTGCCATCCGTTGTTCATATTCTGGGTCAATCTTAGCGAGTTCACGCTCAAGAAGATCCTTGTCGGCCCTTCTGAACTTTTCCCTTACCGCTTGCTGTATAGCCAGACTACGATCCGGATACACGGATTTTTCCACGAGTCTGTCGACGGTCTTCAGCAGTGCGTCATCCATCGTTATCGTTATCGTGGACTTGCCCATGACGATTTCCTTTCGCGGTTATTCGCTACCTATACCAGTCCCTCAACATACCGTCGCACCGCAACCGCTGCCGTCGCGCCGTCTCCCGCTGCGCTCACCAGTTGCGCCGCGGAGTTCTGCCGGATGTCGCCCGCCGCGAATACGCCCCGCGCCGGTGTGCTCATCCAGATATCCGTCGGAATATGTCCCGCGTTGTCCAGTGGCAGGACATCCTGCAGATAACCGGTATTCGGATCGAGTCCGATATAGATGAAGACGCCAGACAGGTCAACGCGAGAGGTCTCTCCAATCGTCTCGTCCACGATTGCCACTCCCTCGACCTGCCCATCTCCCAGAATCTCGCTGACAGTCGCGTTCCAGCGCACCTCAATCTTGGGATTGGACAGCACACGGTCCTGCAGTACACGCTCTCCGTTGAATGCATCGCCCCTGTTGAACAGTATGACCTTGCTCGCGTACTCCGTAAGAACCAGCGCCTCATCAAGTGCGGAGTCTCCGCCACCCACGACGCCCACCGTCTGGTTCATGAAGAATCCGCCATCGCAAGTGGCGCAGTACGAGACACCCGCTCCATACAGTTCTTCTTCTCCGACAACCCCTAGTCTTCGCAGAGTCGAGCCGCCCGCAACTATGACCGCTCTAGCAGCATATTCAGTTCCCCATGCCGAGATGTGCCAGATTTCGCCTTCCCGCGTAAGTTCTTCAACCTCTCCAAGCTGTATTTCCAGGCCGTACTTCATCGCCTGCTGCTGCATGAGAGGCCCGATTTCCGCGCCGGAGATGCCATCAGGAAAGCCAGGAAAATTCTCAATGCTTTCTGCGTTGATGATTTGACCGCCCGGCATCAGCCGCTCCAGCATCAGCGTTCTTAGCCCGGCGCGGCAAGTGTAAATGCCCGCGGTCAGGCCAGCCGCGCCGCCGCCAATTATGATTACATCGTAGATGTCTTCCTGCATCCGTGTTCCTCTGCCGAGCCTATATCAGCCCTTGGTCCCGCAAGTCCGCCAGTGCGCCACCGATTGCATCCACCGAATCGTCGATGTCCTGCTCAGTGTGCGCGGCGCTCATTATGAAGCGCGCTCCGCCATGCGCGTTGCCCGCATGCACGCCATGATTCAGCATCGCCAAGTTTAGCTGAGTCTGCATCTCCGCGTCATCAGTGTTTCTCATGTCGCGCGCCGCGTTGAGATTCTTGTCCGGGTCTGCCTCATCTGCGTCAGTATTCAGCCGCAGGAAGATCAGCGAGTTGATTCCGGTCGCACATCCCGGAATCTCCAGCTTAGTCAGCGATTCGTTCAATCCCGACTTCAGGCGTTCACCCATCGCCGCCGCTCTTTCATTGACATCCGTATGCGCAACCAGTTCAAGCGCCTTGATGCCCGCGACAGCCGAAAGAGGATTGGCGTTGAATGTGCCGTTATGCGCTATTCGCCTCTCAGGATCGTTGCCGCCCTCAATCATATTGATGACATCCGCCTTCCCCGCAACTACGCCGCCGGGCAGCCCGCCGCCCAAAATCTTCGCCATCGTCGTCACATCAGGCGTCACACCATACAGAGATTGCGCCCCTCCCTTTGCTACGCGGAAGCCAGTGACAACCTCGTCAAATATGAGCACGAGGCCGTTCTTCTCCGTGATGTCCCGCAATTCGTGTAGGAATCCTGGACGAATAGGCTCCAGACCCATGTGCGCGCCCGTCGGCTCCAGTATGATTCCGGCGATGTCATCGCTCTGCTGAATCGCCTGCTCCACGGCGCCAATGTCATTTGGCGGCAGCACAATCATCGTGCTCAGCGTCTCCTGCGGAATGCCACCAAGCCCTGCGCCGCCCGCCGCAAGATAATCGCTCCAGCCGTGGAAGTGCTCCTCGAACTTGATGATCTTCGACTTGCCCGTGTACGCGCGCGCCATTCGAATGGCCATCATCGTCGCTTCCGTGCCGGAGCTGTGAAAGCGCACCTTCTCCGCACTCGGTATGAGCTGCTGAACGAGCTGCGCCCAGCGTATCTCCAGGTCCGATGACATACTGAGGTGTGTGCCGATAGCGACCTGCTCCTGCACAACTCTGATTATTTCGGGATGCGCATGCCCCAGCAGCATCGAGCCGTGTCCCGTCCAGAAATCAACGATACGGTTGCCATCCACATCCCACTTGACGCCACCCTCACCGTGCGTGCCATAAAGCGGAAACGGCGACACACGGCGTCCGTCGTGCGTCACGCCGTCAGGAAATATCTCCCGTGCCGTAGCCCAGCGGTCAGCCGAGCCTGTGTGCAGGTCAAAATACCGTTGCTCAATGCTGGATACCATGTCAGTCGTCCTTCCAATTGTGCTAAAGTCTCGCCGGTCGGGGGCTGTCTGTATTATATCCCCGCGCGTATAATATGCAACGAACAAGCAACGCATGCCAATCGGCAGAATGGATGTCAACATGAAGAGTTTCCTCACAAACCTTGAATGCACTTACTGCGGCATTGAACTCTCGGCGGATGAGCCGCACCGCACCTGCCCGGACTGCGGCAAGGTGCTGTATCCCCGCTACGACCTGCAAGCCGCGGGCAAAGCGCTTGATCGCGAAGAACTCAAGAACCGCCCCGCCAACATGTGGCGCTACTTCGAGCTGATGCCCATCCGCGACGAGGCAAATGTAATAACGCTTGGTGAAGGCTTCACACCCATATTCAAGGCGGAGAGGTTGGGCGCGGACACCGGCTGCCCTACCCTGTACATCAAGGACGAGGGCATCAACCCTACCGGCTCGTTCAAGGCGCGCGGACTGGGGGCAGCAGTCTCCAAGGCTCTGGAACTCGGCATTACTCGTCTCACCATGCCTTCAGCCGGGAACGCAGCGGGTGCGATGACCGCGTATGCGGCTAAGGCCGGCATGGAAGCCTACGTCTTCATGCCAAAGGACGCGCCCGAAGCAAACCGCGTGGAAGTTGAAATCACCGGAGCGAATCTGGAGCTTGTTGACGGCTATATCACTGACGCCGGGCGCATCTCAGGCGAGCGCGCCGCAGAACTTGGCCTGTTCGACGTTTCTACTCTGCGCGAGCCGTACCGCGTCGAGGGCAAGAAGACGATGGGCTACGAGATTGCCGAGCAGATGGACTGGACGCTGCCCGACGTAATCCTGTACCCAACAGGCGGTGGCACCGGAATCGTCGGCATGTGGAAGGCGTTCGACGAGATGGAAGCGATGGGATGGATCGACGGCAAGCGCCCCAGGATGTTCGCCATCCAATCTGAGGGCTGTGCGCCGATCGTGCGGGCGTTCAACGAAGGCACCGAATTCGCAGAGCCCTGGGAAAATCCCGACACACTCGCGGCAGGCATTCGGGTGCCGGCAGCGATCGGTGATTACCTGATATTGCAGTCCCTGAGACAGAGTGGTGGTGGCGCGATAACGGTCAGCGAACAGGAGATACTGTCTGATATGCGTGCCGTCGCATCCCTTGAGGGCATGTTCGTCTGTCCGGAAGGAGCAGCGCTTTCGGCAGCGCTCCGCAAGCTGATGGCGGATGGTACGCTCTCACCTGACGAGTCCATCCTGCTGCTCAACACGGGCTCGGGCTTGAAGTACCTCGATATGATTCGCTAGCGGCTGCGTCCGCTTGCGGCGATCAAGGCGACCTAAAGGAGATTAACGTCTCGGACATAGGGCGCGAAAGTCCCCATGGACGCGCGAAACATCTGCTCCACGAGCGCGTGATCCGGCACGCACTCCGGGCACTCTTCGTTAACGCCCTTGTGATACTTGACCGTAAGGGTCCCGCCCTTCATATCAATATATTCGAGCGAGCCGCCCTCTGAAGCGACTATAACCCCCATGTTGTCAAGTATCGCCTGTACGCCTGGGTCGGTGTTAACTGCCACTGAGGGCCTCCTCTGTTCTAATCACTCGCGCCTGTTTTCTGAGCCTATTATCTGAAACGGGCCGTGTCAAGAATTTGAGCGTTCACCCAACTACCCACATTTCCCCAGCAAGAGTTTAGACTAGGCCATTATATTCCATACAGTGCCTCGGTATTCCGCGCGAACAGGTCGCGCTTTTCGTCCTTCGAAAAGTCCGCAACGATCTCTGTGTACGCGTCAATGAGAGCGTCATAACTGCTGAACAGGCTGTCAACCGGCCAGTTCGTCGCTAATATGCAGCGCTCCACCCCGAAAGCCTCGATACAGCCCAGCACATAGGGGCGGATGCTGTCCACCGTCCAGTTGTGGTCGCCCATTCCCAGACCCGAAATCTTGCAGATGATATTCTCCTCGGTTGCAGCCGTCTCCATCCCCTGCTTCCACAGCTCAAAGTACTCCGGGGTGCGCTCCGCCGGATTGCCCGCGTGGTCTATAACGATTACTGTGTTTGGGAACTTGTTCGCCAGCGCCGCCAGCTTATTCATGCCCTGGCACTGCGCCGCTATGCTCGCATGCAGATTGTACTTTTCCAGCAGCGCGTACCCTCTGTGAAAGTCATCCGCTACCAGAAAGTCGCCATACGAGAAATCTCGTATTCCCTTCATACTAGAATACTCGCAGTGCCGCTCCAGCACGGACTCTACGCTGGGATCGCGCAGGTCTGCATACGCCACAATCGCATGGGGAAAGCCCGTGCGCTCGGCAGCGTCCATCAGCCATTCCGTTTCCTTCACAGGATCCTTGGAGCCGATTGCGGCCTGCACATGTACCGCCTTCGTAACATTTGACGCACGCGTTACCTCGATGAAGTCCTCAGCAAGAAAGTTGCGCTCACCCAGTTTCCTCATCTGCTTGCCAATCAGGGGAGGATCGACATCCGGCTGCCAGTGACCGTAGAACAGTTCAGGATGCTGCATGTCATAGAAGTGTACATGTGCGTCAACAAACTCAAGCCTGTCCATGATGCGCTCTCCTTGCAAACTAAACCTAAACGCAAAAATCACGACGTCAATTCGTCGAATCCCGCTCTTCTCGCAGCGCTTCGACGAATTCTCGCTCTTCTTCCGTCAGGTCGGCATTCGTCAGAAGTTCCGGCCTTCTCTCCGTCGTGCGGCGCAGCGATTCACGCCTGCGCCACCTCTCGATCTCGGCGTGATTCCCAGACAGCAGAACCTCCGGCACCTCGCCATCCTCATACACATGAGGCCGCGTATATTGCGGAAACTGCAGCAATCCCGTAGAGAAGGAATCGTCCTGTGTTGACTCGATTGAGCCGACCGCCCCTGGGATCAGGCGCGTCACAGCGTCAATGACTATCATAGCCGCCAGTTCCCCGCCACTCAGCACATAGTCTCCGATGCTCAATTCGCAGGTTGCCACCCGCTCACGAACACGCTCATCCACCCCCTCGTAGCGCCCGCAGATCATCACCAGGTCCTCATAAGTCGCCAGATGCTCTGCGATAGGCTGCGTCAGCGGCGTCCCCTGGGGTGTAAGCAGGATGACGGGCACGGAGTCGCCGAGATTGGCTTCTGTCCTGACGCTCCTGACGGCATCGAAAATCGGCTCCGGCTTCATCACCATCCCGTAGCCGCCGCCGTATGGATAGTCGTCAACACTTCTATGCCTGTCCTTGGCAAAGTCCCGAATATCGTGCAGATTGACTTCCACAAGTCCCCGCTCTATGGCACGAGCAATGATGCTCTCCGACAAGGGACCGTCGAACATTCCGGGGAAAATCGTCAGCACATGAAAGCGCATCGTGTCAGCACGCGCCTTTAGGGAATGGCGTGAGTGCGCCATCCTTTGACCATCTCAAGCCCATGTGACAGTGCGGGCATCGCAACGGCAAGCGTCTCGCGCACAGCCTTTTCGCTGCCCGGCAGGTTCACTATCAGGCAGCCTGACCTGACGCCCGCCGTAGCCCGGCTCAGCATCGCGAACGGGGTGAACTGGAGAGTCTGCATCCGCATGGCCTCGCCAATACCCGGCGCCTCGATGTCAAGCACGGCGCGCGTCGCTTCAGGCGTAACATCGCGTGGCCCCAGCCCGGTTCCTCCGGTCGTGAGGATCAGATCGACATTGCCGCCATCGCACCACTCACTCAGCTTTGCCGAAATCAGGGATACTTCGTCAGCGACCACATCCCGCTCCACAACCGCGAATCCATCTTGAGCCATTGTCTGGCAGATGGCGTCGCCGCTCCCGTCCACTGCGCGCTCGCCACTCGCTCCAGTGTCGCTGATTGTGAGAACTCCCAGATTGAATTTCCCGTCAGACGTGTTTGACATTATTGAACTACACCTGAAATAAGTCTCAGAACTGTATTGGAAATGTTGCAAACATATACACAAAAAGTCCTTGCGTAATCAGAGACCACTTTGCGAAACTCGTTGCACGGTTAGAGAAGACGCAGTAACAAGGAATTGACTCATTCTAACATGTTGGCTTGGCTTCACACCACAGACCGTACAGAAGGGGCTGATTCCATGGGACTGAATCCCATGACTCGGCAGTCGGCTAATTCTGAGCGAGCCGCTCACCGCGGCCCGTGCCATTGTGGGAAGTGACTATATATCACACGCCGGTGATGGTGGACGAAGTGATCACCGCGCTGCAGGTGAAGCCTGGAGGGAAGTACATAGACGGGACCGCAGGAGAAGGAGGGCACTCGCTGGCAGTTCTAAACGCTGCGACTCCGGCTCCAAGCATTCTCAGCATTGATATGGACGGTGATGCGCTTGGGACGGCGGAGGAGCGAATGCGAGGTTACGGCAGCAATGCCCAAACCAGGCGCGGGAGCTACGCGGAGGTAGTGAGGATTGCGGAAGAAACCGGCTATATGGGCGCAGACGGTATGCTCCTTGACTTAGGGCTATCGTCCTTGCAATTGGACAGGGGTGATAGAGGATTCAGTTTCAGGCAGGAAGCCGATCTCGATATGAGGTTCGACACGACGCAGTCTTTGACCGCCGACACGATTGTCAATCAGTACTCGGAAGAAGAACTGGCGAACATAATCTATCAATACGGTGAAGAAAGACGTTCGAGGCGAATTGCAAGAGCAATAGTCGGTAACCGTCCGGTAAGAACAACGGCACAACTGGCAGAGATAGTTACAAATTCGATCGGTAGGCAGAGGGGCAGAATTCATCCTGCCACAAGAACATTTCAGGCGGTGCGCATTGCAGTTAACGATGAATTGGGCAACATACACCGGGGGCTTGAAGGAGCGATTGACACGCTTGGCGCAGATGGGCGGCTCGTTGTCATCGCCTATCACTCGCTCGAAGACCGAATCGTCAAGAACACGGTGCGAAGGATGGCATCAGAGTGTATATGTCCACCGTCGCTACCATATTGCCAATGCGAACACGTGCCAACCGTCAGAATTATCAACCGGCGTGTTATCAGGCCATCCCGCGAAGAGCAGCAGGCCAACCCAAGAAGCCGCAGCGCTCGCCTCAGGATAGCCGAACGACTATAACCGGCAAGCTCAATCTCGTCCCTGTCAGAATGACCATTAGGGGCACAGGAAGGAATGGAAGATGAGTGGAGTAGGAACAGACAGCTCCAGGATTATCGCGGCGATCGACATTGGCACGACAAAAGTGCTGACCGTCATCGGTAGGAGAGCCGGCGATGGCTGTGTTGAAGTGCTTGGGCACGGAGTCGCTCCGTGTGCAGGTGTTCGCAAGGGCGTAGTTGAGGATGTGCATGCCACGCAGACTGCTGTGCGGAGTTCCGTCAGCAAGGCCGAGAGCGAAAGCGGAGCGCACGTTGACACCGCCTTCGTGGGCATTACGGGCATGGGAATATCCTACGAGCGCCGCCTCGACACGATCGACTGGGTCGGTGAGCACGGCGTGATCACATACAACGAAGTGGAGAAGGTGCCGGATTCCGTAACCGGAAACGGCTCGAACGGCCACCACTTCGGACGCAAGGTGATCCACGCCATTCCCCGCACCTACTCCATCGACGGCAAGATGGGCGTGTCAGACCCCATGGGAATGCACACCTCGAAGGTCGATGTAGAGATGCACCTTGTTCAGGCTTCGGATCTGGAAGTTTCCAGGCTTTCCCAGGCTGTCGAAGGGGCTGGCATCCGAATCGAATCTCTCGTGCTAGAAGCGCTGGCAAGTTGCGAATCTGTCCTGACCCAGGAGGAGAAGGTTAGAGGTTCTGCGCTGATAGACATGGGTGGTGGAACAACCGACGTCATGGTCTTCAAGGACGGGACCATGCAGTACTCCTCAGTCATTCCTGTGGGCGGATACCAGTTCACCAATGACATCTGCGTCGTGTACAACACCTCTTACGAGGCAGCAGAAGAGGTCAAGATCACTAAGGCGAGCGTCCTGCCCAACTCAGCGAAGATACACGAAGAAGTAGCCCTTCCCATCTCTGGCGGGCACACTTCCCTGAAGGTATCGCTTCACGACATCTGCCAGCTGACACGCGAGCGCGCCCAGGAACTGATGCGGCTCATCATCCTGAAGCTTCGCGAGGGCGGACTGCACGACCTCACCGACTACCGCATCATCCTTTCAGGTGGCGCGTCTAGGCTCAACGGCTTCCACGAACTCTTCAGTGTTGGAACTTCCGCGAATGTCAGGATTGGGGCGCCACTCGGATACCTAGGCGTGCCCCGCCAACTCCAGACCCCAATGAGCAGCACAGGCGCCGGAATCCTGCTTTGGGCGGCACAACAGCAAGACGACGACCCCAAGCCTCACGCCATTGGACAGCACAAGCGCCGCCGCAAGCAGGGCAGCCAAGAGGTCGCGGTCACAAATGGACACGGCAGCAGCAACGGACACAACGGCGCCAACGGCAATGGCAGCCATAAGAGGGGCGGCATTCTCAGCCTTTTCAGCAGATAGCATTTCACAACTAGTCAATACACAGGATTCGACCGAGACACTTCAATCGCGAAGGAATTACAGGGGAGGAAAGAATGGCTACAGCGACCAGAGAGCTTGAATACGTAAGAGAAATGGACGGTATGGCGCGCATCAAAGTCATTGGCGTCGGCGGCGGCGGCTCCAACGCCGTGTCGCGGATGTTCCGGGAGCGCGTTCCCTCCGTCGAGTACATGATTGTGAATACGGACGCTCAGGCTCTCGTCACCTGCGACGTCCCCTTGAAGATGCGCATCGGCGACGGGCTGACGATGGGCAAGGGCGTAGGCGGCAATTCAGAGCTCGGCATGAAGTCGGCAGAAGAGAGCCGCGAAGAGCTGTACGACGTAATTCGTGACGCCGACATGGTCTTTGTCGCCGCAGGAATGGGTGGCGGAACAGGCACTGGCGCAGCTCCCGTTATCGCGGAAATCGCCCGCGAAACCGGCGCGCTCACAGTCGGCGTCGTCACCAGGCCCTTCGCATTTGAAGGCAAGCGGCGAGCAGACTCCGCCGAAGACGGAATTAAGCGACTCAAGGAGCATGTGGACACTCTGCTCGTGATTCCCAACGAGCGCCTTCATGTCATCTGCGAGGAGGAGATTACCGCGCAGAACGCCTTCCTTATGGCGGACGATGTGCTTCGAATGGGTGTACAGTCCATCGCAGAGCTGATCACCGTGCCCGGCGAGATCAATCTTGACTTCGCCGACGTGCAGTCCATCATGCAGAACTCCGGCCCCGCCTGGATGTCCATCGGCTGGGGTGTGGGCGAGCACCGCGCCAGGAGCGCCGCGCAGACCGCAATTACGAATCCGCTCCTCGACGTTTCGATCGAGGGCGCGCGCGGAGTCCTGTTCAACATCACGGGCGGCAGCGACCTGAAGCTTTCCGAGCTGCACGAAGCGGCAGAGGTCATTCAGCGCGTCGTGGACCCAGAGTGCAACATCATATTCGGCATGGCAACCGACCTGAAGATGGAGAACGAGATCAAGCTCACCATCATCGCCACCGGATTCGAGCAGCCCGGCGACATCAAGGACACCGACGAGGGCTATGCCAACATGCTTCTCGATGCGATGGCGAGCGACACCGGCAAGCTGGACCTGCCGCCGTTCCTGCGCCGCTATTCCAAGCCGCAGAAGGCTCAGGCAAGCAAAAACGGCGCTCACTAACCACAAGTCGCGCGCTATAACCAGTAAAACCTAGCCTCCCCGAAATGAGAGGACTGCCGAATTCGGCAGTCCTCTCATTCGCGTAAGCAATAAATTCACTCAGCCGCAGAAATGCTGGCTCAAAACCCGTCCCTCTGCTCCCGCCTTATCCTAACGAAGCGCCAATTCAGGGCCCGTTCCTCCTCAAAAATTCTTCTCCATATCGAACACCTTCTGCATCCGCCGAACATGCCGCTCTTCTCCCGAGAACTCCGCCGAGGCGAAAGCGCTCACAATCTCCCTCACAAGCTCCTCGCCGATTATCCGCACCCCCATGCACAGCACATTCATGTCGTCGTGCTCCACACCCTGATGTGCCGAGTAAGTGTCATGGCACACGCTCGCCCGGACACCCCTGACCTTGTTGGACGCAACCGAAGCGCCAACTCCGCTCCCGCACAGCACCACTCCCCTGTTCGCGTTCTCGGCTGCGACATACTCCGCAACCGCTCTGGCAAAATCCGGATAGTCGTCGAGTGCGTCATAAGTGTGCGCCCCAAGATCAACGACCTCATGTCCCTCCGATTCAAGCACTTCCTTCACGGTCTCCTTCGCCGGGTAGCCCGCGTGGTCCGCGCCTATAGCAATTCGCATAATTCTCCCTCTCGCTCTTTCAGCCTCTCGCTCTCTCTGAATATTGTCTGTCAAGAGTGTAATTTCGCCGCCTGCCCCAGTCAATCTTGGCTGACCTTAATTCGCTCCCGCCCCTGCCCTGCAACAATGTCGGGATACGCCAATTACACCAACCCACCAAGTCTATTCAGCCTATCCGGCTCGGATGCGCTCGATTTGAGATACGAATCCCCCGGTGCTAAACTTCACGCGATTCCCGCACACCCAAACCCTGCAAATCGAGGTGACGCCATGAAGATTACTGAAGTCAAGGCATTCGCGACCAGACCACCCGAAGCAACCCGCAACTACGTCTTCGTCAGGGTCTCGACCGATGAAGGAATCGTGGGATGGGGTGAGGCGACCGTAGGCGCGGTCTCCGTCGGTGCCGTCGTCGAAGAACTGGGCGCCACTCTCGTCGGCAAGAACCCCTTCCGCATCGAGGAGCACTGGCAAAACCTTTACAACTTCGGGCACAACGTGCGCGGCGGCGTGCTACATATGGCCGCGATAAGCGGCATCGACATCGCGCTCTGGGACATCAAGGGCAAGGCGCTCAATGTGCCGGTGTATGAGCTTCTCGGCGGTGCAATGCGCGACTCCTTCTGGGCATACGGACGCTTCGACGGGCGCACACCCAAAGACGCAGTGAAGAACGCGCTATCCTGGGTGGAGCAGGGCATGACCGCCCTCAAGGGCGACCCATTCGCGCATCAGGGCTTGTTCACCACTGTCGAGTCGGAGCGTGATGCGCTGGCAAAGGTCAAGGCGGTGCGCGAAGCCGTCGGCGACGATGTTGAGCTGCTGATCGAGGTCCACGGCAGGCTTGCCCCTCACGAGGCAATCCGAATGGGCAATGCCCTCGAAGAATACCGCCCCTTTTGGTACGAGGAACCTGTTCCGCCAGAAAACATCGATGCAATGGCAAAGGTGACCGCAGGCGTCAACATCCCCATCGCCACCGGCGAGCGCATCTACACGAAGTGGGGATTCCGCGAGCTATTCGAAAAGCAGGTCATCGACATGGCGCAGCCCGACATCTGCCACGCGGGAGGCATCTTGGAGCTCAAGAAGATTGCCGCGATGGCGGAAACCTACTATGTCGGCTTCTGCCCCCACAACCCTTACGGTCCCATCAATACGATGGCAGCGCTGCATGTTGACGCCACCTGCCCCAACTTCCTCATCCAGGAAGGCGGACACGGCCCCTGGTATCAGCATGTCGTAAAGGGCGAATTCCCCTTCCAAAAAGATGGCTACTTCAGCCTTCCCGAAGGCGTGGGACTCGGCATCGAGCTTGACGAAGCGGCAATGGTTCAGCATCCGCCCGGAGAAGACAGCCACCCGGAAGGCTATCTGCAGGCGGCGCACTTCCCTTCCCGCCAGCAAAACACCTGGATCTGATCATCGCCATTAGCCGCATGTAGGCGGGGACTCTTAACAATCTATCCCCTGAAAAAGACCGCACTTCCATATTGAGGATGGAGAAGTTTCCTGCTAATATACTCGCGCAGCCAATCCTGACAGGAACGGTGAGCGCTAACAATGAAATCACTATGTAATTTAGCTGTCCGAATGGACGGTAATGGCAGAGCTTGTATCGAAAGGCCTCCCTGCGCCTTTGCGGGAAGGTCTTTTGTCATTTATGGCTATGCACATGGCTTTGCCACTCATGGCGGTGCAGTCTGATATGGACACAATGCACACCGCCATAACCGATGTTCCCGGAATCCGTGTCGGCCACCACACCAATACTGATGCGGCAACAGGCTGCACCGTAATCTTGTGCGAAGACGGCGCAGTCGGCGGCGTTGACGTGCGCGGTTCAGCGCCCGGCACCCGCGAGACCGACCTCCTTCGCCCCACGGCGCTCGTCAATGAAGTCCACGCAGTACTGCTGAGTGGCGGAAGCGCGTTCGGCTTGGCAGCAGCGACAGGCGTCGTTCGCCATCTCGAATCAAAAGGCGTTGGCATTCAATTCGGCGGCGCGGTAATACCCATCGTTCCTGCCGCAATCCTCTTCGACTTGGGACTCATTCAGGGCGATATTCGTCCCACCGACGCGGACGGCGAAGCAGCCTGTCTGAACTCATCCGATCATGCCCCCGCTCAAGGAAGTGTCGGCGCAGGCACTGGCGCAACCGTTGGAAAGATGCTCGGCATGGACCGCGCCATTAAGGGCGGCATCGGTTCGTCAAGCGTAACGCTCAGCGACGGTCTGATAGTTGGCGCAATAGTCGCCGTCAACGCCATCGGTGGCGTGTACGAGGCAGCAACCGGACGCATAATCGCCGGCCCCCGCAGCGAAGACGGCAAGTCCATTCAGGACGCAATGGAAATTGCAATCTCGCCTCAGGTCGCCGCACCCCAACCCGCAACCGCCTCAAACACCACGATCGGCGTAGTCGCCACGAATGCCGCACTGAACAAGGCACAGGCGAACAAGCTCGCATCATCGGGGCAGGACGGCATTGCACTCGCCGTGCGTCCCGCCCACCTGATGGGCGACGGCGACACGATGTTCGGTCTCGCTACCGGCAAATGCGAAGCTGCCTTCAACATGAACCAGCTCCTTGCGGCAGCCCTCGTCTGCGTGAGCAATGCCATCGTGAACGCCATTACCGAAGCTGACTCTCTTGGCGGCATCCCTTCGGTTAAGGACTTGATCAGCCATGACTAGCCTCGACAAGTCATCAAGAATAGGTTTCATCGGCGCAGGCAAGGTCGGCGGTTCGCTCGCGGTCGCCATGTCAAACGCCGGCTTCCCGGTCGTCGCAGTCGCAAGCCGGACGCCCGCATCGGCCGAGGCGTTTGCCGCCCGCATCGAAGGCTGTGCCGCTCACACGGATATTCAGGATGCTGTTGATTCCAGCGATATGCTGTTCATATCAACTTCGGACGACGCTATATCACAGGTAGCCACGTCCGTCCGGTGGCAAAGTGGCAAGGGTGTAGCACACTGCTCTGGCGCGGCGTCGCTGGATGTCTTGCAGGCAGCCGCGCAACAGGGAGCCTCACCCGGCGCCTTCCATCCACTTCAGGCATTTTCATCTGTGAAAAACGGGGTCCGCAGCATTCCCGGCATCACATTCGGCATTGAGGGCGATGATGACATGCGCAGTTACCTCGGCAATCTTGCGCGCGCCATCGGCGGCAATCCCGTGTTCCTCAATAGTGAGGACAAGCCGCTCTACCACCTGAGTGGCGTAATGATGGGCAACCTGTTAACCTGCCTCGTCGGAATATCCGCGGAGATATGGGAGCAAATCGGACACACTCGTGACGACGGTGTAAAGGCTCTCATACCTATGATGCGCGCCGTCGCATACAACGTAGAGACATCCGGCATCCCCGCGGCAGTAGCGGGTCCCTACCCTCGCGGCGACATGGGAACCGCGCGCAAGCACATGGATGCTCTGGCGTCACAGCACCCCGATCTGCTGCCTCTTTATCGTGAACTAGCCCTGGCAGGCTTGCATCTCGCCGTGGAACAGGGCTTATCCGCGGACGGAGAGCAAGAGTTTCGACAGATCCTGAACGATGTCCGCCAGTATGATGATCGCCAGTAAGACGACCGACTGATCGAATGAGGGGAGACCATGAGAACCACAATTCGTGACATAGCGGCAATGAAGCGGCGCGGCAAGCGCATTTCGATGATTACGGCATACGACTACACCTCCGCGCGCATCGTGGAGGCCGCTGGCGTTGACATAATCCTCGTAGGTGACAGTCTCGGTCAGGTCGTGCTCGGCTACGACTCAACCGTGCCCGTCACTATGGACGACATGATTCATCACATCAGTGCGGTCGTTCGCGGCACCGAGAAAGTTCACATCGTCGGCGACTTGCCGTTCATGAGTTATCAGGCAAGCAGGTCCGACGCCATTCGCAACGCCGGTCGCCTGCTAAAGGAAGCCGGTGCGCAATCCGTCAAGCTCGAAGGGGGCAGGCATGTCGCCAAGACTATGCGACGCATCGTGCAGTCCGGCATACCCGTAATGGCACACATAGGGCTGACACCGCAGGCAGTACACCAGATGGGTGGCTACCGCATACAGGGCAGGACCACAAAGGCGGCGATAGACCTGATTGAAGACGCCAAGGCTGTCGAGGATGCAGGCGCATACGCCCTTGTTCTAGAAGGCGTGCCGTCGCAGTTGGCGGCGATCGTAACGGAGCGCCTGACAATTCCGACTATTGGCATCGGCGCCGGCGTCCACTGCGACGGGCAGGTGCAGGTCTTCCACGACATGATGGGCCTCTACACCGATTTCACCCCCAAGCACGCCCGCAAGTACGCGCATCTCGCCGAAGTTATGGGCACAGCGGTTGCCGAATACATCCAGGATGTTCGCGCGCAGGCATTCCCATCCGAAGACGAGAGCTTCACCCTGTCGCCCGAAGTCCTCGCGGAATTGACCGGAAACACCGGCATAGTCTCGCAGAGCGAACGCTGATGCAGGTCATCGAATCGGTCGCCGCATTCAGGCAGGCATACGACGCGGCTACAAAGCCGCTTGGGCTAGTGCCGACCATGGGCTTCCTGCACGAGGGGCACATGGCGCTCGTCCACCGCGCCCGCGAGGAAAATGCCACAGCCGCAGTCAGCATTTTCGTCAACCCCACTCAGTTCGGGCCCAGCGAGGACTTCGCCACCTACCCGCGGGACATGGACTCCGATCTCGCCAAGCTTGAAGAGGCAGGTGTTGACCTCGTACTCGCCCCGACGGTGGATGAAGTCTATCCCACCGGATTCGACACACATGTAGATGTCGGACGCATCGGCGAGCGGCTTGAAGGAGAGCACCGCACAGGCCATTTCCAGGGAGTGGCAACAGTAGTATGCAAGCTTCTGACAATCGTCCGCCCCAACCGCGCATACTTCGGACAGAAGGATGCACAGCAGTGCCTCGTGGTACAACGCCTGAACGAAGACCTGAATCTCGGCGCGGAAATAGTCGTCTGTCCCACCGTCCGGGACTCCGACGGCCTCGCCCTCAGCAGCCGCAACGTCTATCTCAGCGCAGACGAGCGAGTCGCCGCACTGTCGCTGAATCGTTCCCTCCGGCTCGCAAAGGAACTGCATAGTCAGGGTGATACGGACGCAGCACACATCCGGCAGCGCATGCACGAACTCATAACCGCATCCCCTCTGGCAAGCATCGACTACATCAGTATCGCCGACGCTGAAAACCTCGACGAACTCGACAGCATTGACCGCCCTGCCCTGGTTTCCCTGGCAGTCCGAATCGGCAAGACTCGCCTGATTGACAATGTGATAATATGACAGGCGGCGCAAGCCTATTCGCGCTGAAACAACCCACAAGCAAATTGCAAGGGAGTGGCAGAATTTGAAAATCCTGGTTACAAACGACGACGGCGTTGAGGCTCCGGGGCTTTGGAAGATGGCAGGAGCGCTCAAAAGCCTCGGTGAAGTTGTAGTAGCAGCGCCCGACCGCGACCAGAGCGGCATAGGCAGCGCAAGAACGCTCCTCGATGTCGTAAGAGTCCGCGAGGTGACTAACCCGCCCATTGAAGGCATCAAGACATTCGCGATTGAAGGCACACCTGCGGACAGCGCAATTCTTGGACTTGAAATGCTCTCGCCCGGCAAGTTCGACTTCATGCTCTCCGGCATTAACGACGGCTCCAATCTCGGAATGGACATCCTCGTATCCGGCACGGTCGGCGCAGCAATACAGGGCTACTACCGCCAGATGCACTCCATCGCAATGTCGGTCGCATCCATTACCAACCTCCAGTACGACGCGGCTGCAACCACCGCGGCATCGCTCGTCAAGACCATCGCAGCCGACCCTAGCCTCCCGCCGCTCTTCCTCAACGTCAACGTGCCCAACGCGACCACAGAAGCTATCAAGGGCGCGGAAGTAACCACGCTGGGACCACGCCTATATCTGGAGAACGTCGAACGTGGCAACAACGGCCGCAGGACCTATTACTGGATCAAGCACAACAAAATGACCAATCGTCCCGTAACAGAGGACACCGACATCTTCGCAGTGCGCAACAACCGAATCGCTATCTCTGCGGTCAACGCAGTGCTGGAGCCGGACTTCAAGTGCCCAGACCTGCAGCCACTCGCACACGGCGTTATGGCAGCCCTCGGACTCACCAACGGCGTCGGCGCAATTTAAGCGTCGCCACAAAACCTGAAGCATAAAATACATTCAGAAGGAGGATTGCATGATCTACGAATACCGAGTATATGAAACGCTCCCCGGCAGACTCCCGAACATCAACGCTCGCTTCCGTGACCACACGATGAAGATCTTCGAGAAGCACGGCATCACCAACGTCGGCTACTTCACTGCTGACGTCGGCGACTACAGCGACCGCCTGATTTACATCATCGGCTTCGAAGACGCCGCACACCGCGAGCGCGCCTGGGATGCCTTCCGCAACGACCCTGAATGGCAGAAGGTCCGCGCCGAGTCCGAAGCCGACGGCCTCATCGTAAGTCGGGTCTTCAACACCACGCTCACCCCCACGGACTACTCCCCGCTCCAGTAGCCCAGTCTGCGAAACCAAGAACGGACGGGGGATGATATTGTTAGACGGTGGACAACCATGAATCCTGTCTCAGAATCCCCCGACCGTCTCCGGAAGATCGAACGTCGCACCGAACTGCCCCTGATGCTGGCATCCTTCGCCCTGATGCCCATCATCACCGGCCTATACTTCTGGGACCTAAGCCCCGTCGAAACCCGCATCTACACGGTCTTGGAATTCGCAATTTGGGCGCTCTTCGCCATCATCTTCATCATCAAGCTCGCAATAGCCCCAAGCAAACTTAGCTATCTGCGCCGCAACTGGCCCGAAGCCCTGCTGGTTCTCATTCCAGTCCTCCGTCCCCTCAGAATCATCGCGGCAATCATGTTCGTCGTTCGCGACGTCTCCCGTTGGAGGCATCTGGTTACCTTCGAAACCCTCATCGCATACGGCATCGGCATCGTCCTCCTCGCCGCTACCATTGTGACGACTGCCGAGCAGAACGCGGTCGGCGCAAATATCCAGTCATTCCCCGACGCCCTCTACTGGTCTCTCGTTACCGTCTCAACCGTCGGCTACGGCGACCACTATCCCGTGACGGTGGTTGGCAAGTTCACTGCGGTAGCCCTCATGTTTTTCGGCATCGGCATCTTCGCCGGCATAGTCGCTGCGATAGTCTCTGCATTTAGCGACTCACGGTAACCTTACTGCAACCTCATTGCCCTCCCCCGTTCCAATTGCCCACAAGCTCCTCGACTTCCTTCGCCCACACCACGCATTATCCCACCATTAACTTGCCTTAAATCACGGCAAGGGTGTATCCTGTTTGGCGGCGTTTGGCGCATCGCGCCCGCCTCAATATTAAGGACTGCAACACCGCAGAAACCACACGGGAGGTGCCATATAAGATGGCCGATTTGAGCAAGTCGGTTGCCATTGTTGGAGTGGCAGAATCCGACGAAATTGGAAGAGTTGAAAAGTCCAACCTTCAGCTTCACGCTGAGGCCGCGTACAATGCCCTCGAAGATGCCGGGCTGTCAATGAGCGATGTGAACGGTCTTATGACCGCCGGCACATCAACGATAAACCTCGGCGAGTACCTGGGCATAAACCCGACATACACCGACACGACAGCCGTTGGCGGCTCGTCATTCATCATTCACATCGCGCACGCCGTAGCCGCAATCAACGCAGGCTACTGCGACACGGTGCTGGTAACACACGGCGAGGCAGGCCGCAGCGCCCGTTCTCGCGCAGGCGGCAACGCCTCCGACGCCGGCCCGCAGTACGAGACCCCTTACGGGTTCATCGGCGCGCCCATCAACTACGCAATGGCAGCACGTCGCTACATGCATATGTACGGCGAGCGCAGGGTGCGTCAGGGCATGGCAGAGGTTGCAGTCGCAACGCGCAAGTGGGCAAACCTCAATCCTAAGGCATACTTCCAGGACACTCCGATGTCCTTCGACGACTATCACAACTCGCGCTGGATTGCCTGGCCGTTCCACCTGCCCGACTGCTGCTTGGTGACGGACGCAGGCGGCGCCTATGTCGTAACCACTCCCGAAAGAGCGCGCGACCTGCCCAAAGCGCCGGTTTACGTTCTCGGAGCGGCAGAAGGCCACGACCACGGCATATTGAGCCAGATGAAGAACCTGACACGCACATGGGCGCGCTACTCCGGCCCGGCAGCGCTGCAGATGGCTGGCGTAACCCATGACGACATCGACCTAGCCATGATTTACGACTCATTCACCTACACAGTGTTGGCGACGCTTGAGAGCCTTGGATACTGCGAACCCGGCGAGGGTCCCGATTTTGTGGCGAACCAGCGCACCGCTCCCGGCGGAGACTTCGCTATGAACACCAGCGGCGGCGGCCTGTCCTACACCCACTCTGGCATGTACGGCATGTTCCTCGTGCTGGAGGCAGTACGGCAACTCCGGGGCGAGACTGGCGAGCGA
Organism: Dehalococcoidia bacterium; assembly: GCA_963665605.1. Classification (GTDB taxonomy): domain Bacteria; phylum Chloroflexota; class Dehalococcoidia; order Lucifugimonadales; family JADFKI01; genus Bin90. The sequence goes on from OY762409.1 coordinate 534,584, forward strand.
CAGCTCGACGATCCCAAGCTCTGCCTCATCAACGGCACCGGCGGCTCCCTGTCATCCACAGGCACCGTCGTCCTGGGCGTTGACTAATATTTGATTCAAAGTTCCTTCCCCCTTGACGGGGGAAGGTTAGGATGGGGGTGAGATATTTGCCCGCCCCTATGCAGAAAACTCAGGAGAATATGAATGACGCAAGCATACAGCAAGCCGCTGCCGACACCGCAGGTCGAGTCCGACGTGTACTGGCAGAAGGCAAAGGAACACGAACTCTGGCTGCGTAGCTGCAATTCCTGCGGCAACGCATACTTCTACCCCAGGGACATCTCCCCCTGCTGCTTCTCCCGCGACACCGAATGGGTGCAGGCTAGCGGCAAGGCGACGCTCTACACCTACGCCATCGTCGAACGCGCACCCCATCCGGGTTTCGTTGGAGATGTGCCCTTCGTAACCGCGATTGTGGAGCTTGACGAGGGCCCAACAATGCCCACGAACATCGTCATAGACAACCCGACACCCGAGAATCTCGTAGTCGGCATGCCCCTTGAGGTCGTATTCGAGGACGTAACCGACGAAATCACCCTCCCCAAGTTCAAGCCCGCCTAACCCCACGCAAGGTAGATACAGACAAAGAAGAGGGCTGGCAGTTGTTGACTGCCAGCCTTCTTCTTGCGCTATTTCCTATGCGTACAGTTAGTGCTGTCAGTCCCCACACTCACCACAGTCGCACATCTTCCGCAATATCTCGAACGGATATATCCCAGTGTAATGCGTGTCGCTCCATAGGAATTGCAATGCATACCGACCGATTGGCAGATAGTCCTCCGCTTTGATGTTGGCGTCCACAGTCGCCGGGTCCAGAATTTGCCGCTGCGTCCACTCCTCCACGCATTCCGCGCACGCGCAGTTCACGCGAAGGTACTTCCCCGTGTAGAAACTCTCATGGCCGTCCTTCCACATGATTCTGACGCCCTCATCCGAAAGCTCCACATTATCTACACCAAGCTCCGAAGTCATCCCACTAGCCATCCTTCACATCCTGTACATCGATGTCAACTCTGGTTAGCTCTGCTTTATCAGCTTCTGCATTGACCGCAGTTCCTGCGGCGGGTCCATCCTGCTGCCATAGTCCGCGTATGACACTTCAGCAACATAGATGTCGCCCTTGGAGTCAACGGAGATTCCATGCGGAGAATAGAATCTTCCCGGCTCGTCCCCATAAGTCTGAGTGCCGAGCCTCGCTAGCCGGTTGCCCTGCGTGTCGTATATGCTCACCCTCGGCCCGAGCTGCGTGCCCATCCTGTTTGGATTAATGCCGGAGAAATATTCGCCGACATAGATCAGCTCCCGGTCGCCCTTAGTATCAAGATACAGGCAGGCAGCGCGCGACATGTTGGTCCACTGCGTTTCGAATTTCCCTTCCGGGCTGAATATCTGTATCCGATGGTTCTCGCGGTCTGCCACATAAACCCAGCCATCCCTGTCAACTCCGACATAGTGGACGATGTTGAACTGACCGGGGTCGTTCCCGGACTCGCCCCAGGAGAACAAATGCTTGCCGTCAGGCGAATACTTGTGCACGGCTGCGTTCGTGTAGCCGTCCCCCACATAGAAATCGCCGTTGCGCGGATCGAACGCCACATGCGACGGCGCGTTGAATGGCTTGCCGCTCATAGGCGGAGACGGCTGTCCCGGCGTGCCTATCGTCATCAGGACTTCGCCATGCGGTGACATCTTCCGCACCGTGTGGTCGCCATTGTCCACGCACCACAGGTTGTCATCAGGACCCACAGTCACACCGTGCGGGTTCGTGAATATGCCATGCCCCCAGGTATGCTGCACATTCCCCTCTGTGTCGAATACGATCATCGGGTGCGTGCCGCGATTGAACACGTAAACATTGTCGTACGCATCCACATCGACGGCTGTGGCTTCCTTATAGGTCGCGCCCTCAGGAAGGTTGCCCCAGTCCTCGCCCGAAACTTCGTAAACCCAGTCGCCAGATCCCAGCAGTACCATTGTCGTTTCCTCCGTCTGTAAGGTGTTGCCTTTGTAAGGTGTTAATCGAACAATTCAGCGCCGACTCGAATCGGCTCACCAGATGGTAACAGCCACCCGCCCCATGCACAAGAACGGATCAATTCCGCATCTTGACCACTCTCGTATTGAGCATATAATACTGGCAATCGCATCAAGTCGAACCCATTTGATGCCCTACCCGCAGGCATACGCGAAAGGGAGTGTAGCCATGGCAACCATCGAAGAACGCTATAACGAGATGTTCGGCAAGTCGATTGAATGGTACGAAAGAGGCAAGTCCCTGTTTGCGGGCGGCATCACCCACCAGACGCGTTTCACGTCTCCCTTCCCCGCATACATAGACCACGCTGAGGGCCCCTACAAGTACGATGTTGATGACAATCAGATAATTGACTATGTCATGGGCAACGGCAGCCTATTGATGGGTCACAGCAAGCCGGAGATTATTGAGGCCGTCAAGGAACAGGCTGGCAGAGGAACCCATGTCGGCGGAGCATCCACCCACGAAGTGCGCTACGCCGAAGCTGTCAAAAGCCTCGTGCCTTCTCTTGAACGTGTGCGCTTCACCGCATCCGGCACCGAGTCAACCTACCTCGCTCTCAGGCTAGCACGCGCCTTCACCGGAAAAACCAAGATAATCAAGTTCCACGAGCACTTCCACGGCTGGCACGACTATGTAACACCAGAGTCCGGCCAGGCTCTCGGCGGCGTTCCACAGGAAGTCCTCGACACCGTGATAGTAGCCCCTGTGGACATCGCAGCCGTCGATGCCATCCTTTCGCGGGACAACGACGTCGCAGCCGTGATCGTCGAGTGCAACGGCGCCCACTACGGCACATTCCCGCTGCAGAACCCGCAGTTCCTTCACGACCTGCAGGACCTCGCCAGGCGGCATGGCGTCCTGTTCATAATGGACGAGGTGATAACGGGATTCCGCCTCTCACCCGGCGGCGCGCAGGTAAGGTGGGGACTTGAACCCGACCTCACGACAATGGCGAAGATTATCGCGGGCGGTCAGCCCGGCGCCGCTGTCGGCGGCAGAGCAGACATTATGGAGCTTATGGCGTTCCAAAACGACCCCGAATGGGACAATCACCTCAGAGTAGCTCAGGGCGGCACATACAATGCACAGCCCGTCACGGCAGCAGCAGGCATCGCCGCACTCGAGGCAATCGCCAACGAGGGCATAAACGCCAGGGCAGACGCAATGTCGGAACGCCTCAAGGACGGCCTGAACGCGGCATTCATTCAGAACGAAATCACCGGCCACGCGCACGGCATCTCTTCGATCATTCATGTCAATTTCGGCGCTGACTGCGATTGTGACCGCGACATCTGCAATATGCCCTACCAGCAGATCTACGACACCATGCCGGCTGAAACGACGCGCTCATTGCGACGTGCGATGCTCGTCAACGGCGTGGACATGATGGGCGGCAGAGCCTTCATCGTCTCGTCTTCCCACGACGAAGATGTCATTGACCGAACAACCGCCGCTTTCTCGCAGTCCCTCAAAGACCTCCGCGCCGAAGGCGAGCTGTAATTGTTGATAAAATAGATTCAGGAGCATAAATGACGCGCTTTGAACAACAGGTCGCAATAGTAACAGGCGCCGCCACCGGCATAGGCTACGGCATCGCCCGCCGCCTCGCTTCCGAGGGCGCGCGCCTCGTCATGGTTGACATCGACGGCGACCTCGGCGAACAATCAGCCAGCGAAATGTCGGCGCGCGGCAGCGACACCCGCCTCGTGGTCGGCGACGTCTCCGAGCAGTCCACCGCCGATGCCGCCGTCCAGGCCGCCCTCGACACATGGGGACGCATTGACATCCTCGTGAACAACGCCGGCATAACAGGCATCGACGGCGGCATCTGGGAACTCCCCTTGGAAGAGATGGACCGCGTCTATCGTATCAACCTGCGCGGCGTCTTCGCCTTCTGCCATTCGGTCATCCCGCACATGATAGACCGCGACTACGGCCGCATTGTCAACATCGCCTCCATCGCCGGCAAGGAGGGCAATCCCCGAATGGTGCCCTACTCCGCCACCAAAGCCGCAGTAATCGGCCTCACCAAGTCCGTCGGCAAGGAACTCGCCAAGACCGGCGTCCGCGTCAACTGCGTAACGCCCGCCGTCGTCCACACCCGCATCCTCGATGAGCTCACGCCCGAGCAGGTCAGCTACATGGTCGAGCGCATCCCCATCGGGCGCACCGGCGAAATCAACGAGATAGCCGCCCTTGTCGCCTGGCTCGCCTCTGAAGAATGCTCCTTCAGCACAGGCGGTGTCTTCGACATCAGCGGCGGCAGAGCAACATACTAACCGCTTTATGTCCCTTCCCCCTCAACGGGGGAAGGTCAGGATGGGAGTGAAAACCCCGCCCATCGAGATCAAGTCCCCGAAAGGAACAAAAGATGCCATGGATTCGTGAAGCCGATGAACGCCTGCACTGGGCGAATGTCATAAACATTATGTCCATTAACCCGAAGGCAATGCAGGCCGTCAGCGACCTGAACAACGCAATCACCTTCGGCTCGTCCGCGCTCACCCGCACCCAGGAGGAAGCCATAGCCACCGCCGTCTCCGTCCAGAACGAATGTCGCTTCTGAACGATGGCACACGGGGAGTTTCTCCGTCATGCCTCCGACGATCCCGAGTTGGCGAGTCATGTCATGCACGACTACCGCAAGGCCGACCTGGACCCGCAGACTCGCGCTATGCTCGACTACGCCACCAAGCTCACCCGCGAGCCGACCAGCATGCAGGAAGCCGATGTCATAAAGCTGCGCGAGCACGGACTCTCCGACGAGCAGATTCTCTCGGTCTGCCTGATAGCCTGCACATTCAACTTCATGACCCGGCTGGCAGACGGCTTGGGCGTCGAAGTGCCCGAAGAACGCCAGAAGTATGTGGAAACATGGCTGGATAGCCCCGCCCGCAACCAGCAGTGGCTCATGAAGCAGAAATAACGGCCTCCCTCCACCCTGATGCAGGAAAGTTCAGACGGCAGCATAAAGCCAATCTGAATACGACGTCCCTACCGGTCAGTCTCCCGCTGCGGGGCTCTGAGCGGCTTCGTCAGCCTCCCAGTCCGGAATCAGCAGCTTGTCCGTCGGCTCCAGCACCAGTATGTTCAGCGCACCGGCAAGACTGGTCGCAATCGAAATCCACAGCGCCACATTGTAGTTGCCGAATATGTCGAATATCGGCCCGCCGATCCAGCCGCCCAGCGCCATCCCAAGACCCGCGCCCAGCATCTGCACGCCATACGGCGACCCCGTCGGCGCATGCCCGTAGTACCGCCTGTTCAGTATCGGGAATCCGCCAGTTTCGCCGCCGTATCCGATGCCGAATATCACCGCGAACAGGTAGAACATCCAGAGATCGTGCGTCCAGAACAGCATCAGCACAAGAATGCCCTGCGCCGCGAAGAAGATGAACATCACCGTCCTCGTGCCTATGGTGTCGCACATGATCGGCACGAAGACCCGAGATATGACGCTGACCGCGGACAGAACCGTGAGCACGCCAGCCGCCTGCACCAGCGTAAGCCCTTCGTTAACCGCCAGCGGCACTATGTACACCAGAATGATCGCGTGCCCCACGCATCCCAAAAAGTGAATGGAGCTCATATTCCAGAACGCCGCGGTCTTCCGCATATAGCCGTTGAAGAGCTTTGTACGCGTCGGATCGGTCTGCCGCTTCTGTACTTCCCTGTCCCCAGGTCTGTACCCATACGGCTGAACGCCCTTGTCCGCCGGGGTGTCTCTGAACAACCCGATCAGCACGAACATGATCGCCGCCGACCCAATTCCTAGGGCAATGAAGCCGTTCTGCCAGCCCATCCCTTCGAGCAGCAGGCTCACGACCACGGCGGCAAGTGCCGGTCCAAGCCCCCACGACGCCATAATCAAGCCCATGCCAATACCCAGGTGCCGCCGGAACCAGTACATCGCCGCGGGGATCAGCGGAACGAGGAATATCGCCTGCGCGGTGCCAAGCAGCACACCGAAGTACAGGTACAGTTCCCAGATGGTGCTTATGAACCCGGTAAGCAGCATCCCTGCGAGAAACATTGCCGTACCGACGACCATCGCCTTGCGCGCGCCAAATCGGTCGCCGAACCATCCTGCAAACGGAGAAGCCAGTGCCGTCACCACGCTCGAAATCGCGTATGCGAGCGTAATACTGCCCTGGCTCCATTGAAATGTCTGCTCTAGCGGCTCTATGAACACGCCAAACGCCATGCGGATGGATGTGCCGACCATCTGCATCACGGCGATAACGGTAACGATGACCCAGACATAGTGAGGGTAAATGACGCGCCCGTAATTCAATTGCGGGCCCGTCGTGGACGGCTCGGTTTGTCTTGCCATATGGCTAAATCTGGGTCCTTAATGTAATGGACATGCTACGAGGAAAAACCTCTCCCACGCCTGCTCTTCGGCAGCATTGCCGTTTTGTAGTGCGTCGCCCGCAGCGCCCTGACCAATCCCGCCCGACAGCCCTGTGCCTACGGACGAGCCCGTATTAGTTCGAAAATCAAACTGCTGGACGTTCTGAGCTGACGCCGGATTTCCCCTCGCATCAATCCGCGTGTCGGCAGCCCAAGCGCCAAAGTATATGGTCAGCGCGAGGCTGATTGCGACGACCGCGACAAACTGCACGGGCATCCCAAACAAGCGCATATCATTCAAGCGCGATTCCAATGCACTGCCTTCCTCGCGATCAGTCAGAATTTCCTGTCATTCCTGATTACTATTGCGACTTAGTTCGGCACCGCTGCTTCAGCGATCGACATAAGCTCCTCATCCGTCATGTCCAGCTCGATGTGGTCACCGTGCGGCTGCGGCACTTCCAGCCCTGTCTTGTAATAGACCTCAAGCGTATTGCCCTCAGGGTCGTCAGCATACATCCCGAACGCATTCCCGTGGCTCACGATGCGCTGGATATTGACACCCTCGGCATTGAACGTGCGATAGAAGTCCTTCAACTCACCAATCGTCTCCACGGTAAAGGAAATCTGCTGCACCAGTTTCGCATCTGATGGCACATCGCGTCCCTCCATCAGCACGAACTCATGATGCTCGACATCAGGATTCGCACTCAGGAACACCATCCCGCGCTGTTCCAGGTCCTCGTCCGTAATCTCCAGTCCCATCACCCGTGAGTAGAAGTCCCGCTGACCCATCAGGTCATTAACATAGATTCCCACATGTCCCAGTCCGCTTACCTTAGCCATATTCGCCTCCCTGTTCGAGTCTATTGCCCTGTCTTGCCTTCATTCATCAATCGACGCTCAATACTCATCAAGCCGATTGTAACATCATTGTAAAGTGGTATAACAGTTCAAACTCTGCTTTCCGATAATCCCTCAGCTGTCAGTACCGCCTTGCACTCCAGCCGTTGCAGCAACTCTCCGAGCGGCACATCGAGGAGAGAGTTAAGCCTTATGTCCGCAGCGCCAAAGTCCATGCCCTTAGTCATCGGGTTCGGAACGACTACGCAGTGGAGGCCCGCAGCCTTCGCGGCAGTGAGGCCATTCGCAGAATCCTCAATCGCCAGGGCGTTCCACGGCTTCACACCAAGTCTGCCCACAGCCATCGTGTAAAGCTCCGGGTCCGGCTTGGCATTCTTCACATCCCCGGCGTCCAGCACGAATTCGAAGAATCTCAACAAGCCGCGTCCCTTGAGATGTCCCGCAGCCCATCCGGGAGACGAACTTGATGCCACCGCCAACTTCATCCCCATATTCTTCGCCGAATGAAGATAGCCCTCCACACCGGGAAGCACGGGATTGCTCTCGATGCGCTCCAGGTAACGTCGGCGCATCAGCGGTCTGACCACCTCACGATCGATTGCCTGCCCAGATAGCTCAGCGAGATGACCATAAATATCAAAGTCCCGGCTGTAGCGCCCAATGGAATACTCCCACGTACGCCGCTCCAGCTTCACGCCGTGGGATTCGAAAATCTCCTGCCACGAATCGAACTCCGGAGTTTCCGTGTCAATTATCAGTCCATCAAAATCAAAGACGATAGCCTCTATCAAGTCACATGCCTCTCGGAAAAAGTCCGCAACCAGTATATCACCAGGCGTCCAGCCCCTTCGAAGGCGCAACCTAACATGTCTGCTTGCTCAAAAGACATCTTGACAACCCAAACATTCGTGCTTATAATACGAACATATGGTCACACAACTGGAACACCCTACAAAAGAGCAGACAACCCACATCAGCTTCGCGGAGTCGCTGAAACGGCACGTTATCGAGCAAACCGACAACGGCAGGCGCATCATCGAAAGCGTAGTCTCCATCATGGTAGGCAACGCACCCAACTGCACCCCCTGGCACCAGCTCGAGGCAGCGAAGCTCCTGGACAAGCTCGGTTCAGGAGAACCTCCGTCAAAGAAGTCCCGTCCCCGCACGGCAGAGGACACCCAGCCACTCTCAACAGGCGACCAAAAGCTCCCTCTCGCCGTGGGAGAAGGTTGGGATGAGGGGTCCGATAACATCCCTTCCCCCTTGATGGGGGAATGTCAGGATGGTGGCGAAGAAGTCGAAAGAGAATCCTGCCCATCCTGTTCATCCATGCCCGATGAACTCATCAGGCTCAACAAGAGACTCGTCAGCCAGATCAGAATTGCCACCCACGACGGCGCCTCCATGATCAGGAACCTCGTGGACATCATGGAGGGCGACGAGCCATACACAAGAGGCAAAGACAGGATAGACGCTATACAGATACTCCTGCGCCTCTGCTACGACAACCCGTCACAGCCCGACCCTGAATTCATGATGTTCTACGCACCCTGCCACCCCGACTGCCTCTGCGCCTGCAAGGACCTGCCCGACGACCATCCCGAGGTAGTCAAAGCGCACACCCCTCCAACCGCAGAGCAGCGCGAGCAGTGGGCAAAAGAACAGGCACAGCAGGAGATCTGGGACAAGCGCACCGACGAATTGATCGAGCGCAAGATGCGGGCGAACAAGCAGCGGCGGCTAGAGCAATTCTACTCCCCCGATGCAATGGACGACCGCCGCATCGAGCGAGAAGAACTCCGCAAGAACCGCCAGGTCAAGCGAGAGCAGGAAAAGGAAAGCAGGCGAGAACTCCGGGAGCGCATATCCCGCGAGTCCCGCTTCGACACCTGGCAATACGACCAGCAACAGCAAGAAAAACAACAACAGGACCGCGAGCGCGCCCGCAGCCCCTGACCCTTCCTGTTAAGCCCAGTTCCATTCGCCCTCGACAGCCGAATATTCTTGCGCGCTGCGCCCCGTTGACACCTTGGTTATAATGACACAAGCAAATTCAAGGTTTGATGGTGAGAAGCAATGCCCTCCATTCAGCTCAACCTTCGCAGTGACGAAGAGATAATCGGCGAGGCCGACTGGGCCGTACTGACCAACCAGCGCCTCGTCGCGGGACTCAACAGGAAAGATCGTACCGAGATTACCGACGAGGCAGAACTCTCCGACATAGTCAGCTTCAAGATGTCTAACGGCGGGCAGGAGAGCCGCATGCAAACCGGCCTCAAGTTCCTCGCCGCCGGTGCCGCCATCACGGTCCTCCAGATTATCTTCGCCGACCTGTTGCCCTCGCAGCTAGTCGAGACGGTCCTGTTCCTGCTCGGCGCCGCTGGCGTGCTGCTGGGCTTCTACCTGGTCATCGGCAGCGTCATGCGTATCAAGCCCTTCACGGTTGTCGTATTCACCGTTGTCGGCGCCCGCGACATACCCGTCCACTTCCCCGGTCAGAATAACCCTGATGCCGACCGCATGGCGAATTCGTTCACAAGAGCAAAGCGCGGTCTCTGACCGCCCCCAATCCTATCCATCCTGCGCATCGATGTCAGTCACGGGGTTCTCAGGACGCAGCGCCGATATCACCAGGGCGGCGAACATCACCACCGCCGCTGCGGTGAATGCCCGGCTCATCCCCTCGATGAACACCAGTCGCACCGCGTGCCCACCCGCCTCAGTCACAGCCGACAGGTCCGGCGCGAACCCCTGCGAAGACATCGTGAATACTACAATCGCGGTGAAAATCGCAATCCCGCTCAGCCCGGCCGAGGTCCGCACAAGATTCAGGAACGCCGATGCAACGCTGAATTTTCGGCTGTCTATAGCTGTCATGATCGCGCTCGTGTTCGGCGAGGAAAACAGACCGATCCCCGTCCCTTCAATCACGATACTGATCATGACCCTAACCTGCGAGGAGTCTTCATTGAGCGCCGCAAACATCAGCATTCCCACGGTCGTCAGCACCATACCGGCAACTGTCAGCCAGCGCGTTCCGATCCTGTCGGACAGCCTACCACTGAGCGGCCCCCACACGGCAATCGCTATGGAACCCGGCACCATCAGCAGCCCCGCCCGGCTTGGCTCCATACCCAGACCCTGCACGAGGTAGAACGGCATAATGAAGTACACCGCAGACCCGGCAAGGAACGACAGAAAGCGCGCCGACACGCCCAGCGTGAACACCTTGCTATTGAAGAAGCTCAGGTCCAGCATCGGCGCCTCCGCCCTGCCCTCCCACCAGACGAATGCCATGAGCGCGACCACGGCAACTCCAAGCCCGGCAAGAATCGCAGGCGAGTCCCAGCCAAGCTTGTGTCCGTTCGTGATTGAAAGCAGGAAGCTGACTAGCACGACCGCCGAGAGTGCCGCCCCCGTCCAGTCAAAGCTAGTCCTGTTGATAACCCCGGTCTGCTCGCCGATGCCTCTCCGCAATACCAGCGAAGCAAGCACCAAAGCGACGATGCCCACGCACAAGCTCGACGCGAATATAGACCGCCATCCAAGCAGACTCACCAGAGTCCCGCCAATGACGGGCCCACCAACCGCCCCGGCGCCTATGATTGACATGTACAGCCCGATGGCTTTGCCGCGCTCCTTCTCAGGGAAGATGTCCGCGACCATCGCCATCCCGTTGGCTTCGATTCCCGCTACGCCGATCCCCTGGATTATCTTCGCCGCAATCAGCACAGGGAACGCGATCGCAGTCCCCCCAATCGCAGCCGCCACCACGAAGACGCCGAACCCTAGCATGAACACATGGGTCCGCCCAAAGATATCCGACAGCCTGCCCACAGGCATGAACATCACGCTGGTGCTAAGCGTGAATCCAAGAGCGATCCACTGCGCCGATGGCAAGTCCGCGCCAAAATGCTCGGCGATGCGCGGCAGCGCGATGTTGACGCCCGACTGGTCCGTTACCGTCAGGAACAGCCCGAGCGCAACGGACGCAAACACCCACCATTTGTAGTTAGCGCTGCGAGTTATGCTCGAGACCGGACCGAGGGCGACGTTCATTCAGGTAGTGTACTAATCAGATTCACCGGGAAGGAGGATCTTCCTCAGCGTATGCCTGCGATTATGCGTATAGGGCCGAATCTCTTCAGGCCAGCGCCCCGACTCCGACGCCTCCATCCATGCGTCGCTGGTGATGACATCCGCGCTCTCCACTTCGTAAATCGCGCTGTATGTTGGCTCGTCCTCGACCACAATTGTCCGAAGCTCACCACCAATTGCAAGCGTCAACTCCTGCCTCTTGAAGCGCGCAACCGACACAACTCCCGGAACTTTGTTCAGTAGAGGCACATGCTCCTCGTCATAGACCTCGTTGAATAACGCCTCCTGCTCCTTCGGAATATCCATGCTCGCTGTGAAAAGATACCGTCCAGTTACTGGCATGACTTTCTCCTTCCCAGTGTTCGTATAGTGCGCGATTATAGCAGACTCGCCCTGCTCCAAATTGCCAGAGCCCGTCTATGGGCATCCCTCCTGCCACTGGCAGCGCCTCGCACTTGACACTCCGCACCACTTCTCTACAATAAGCGGAAATCACGCCATAAACGCTTTTGGAGGCGCATTTATGATTAATAGGTTCGGAAGCCTGTTCGCAGGCCACATCGACTTGGACGACATGGGATTCGACGCCACACCGGCGAACGACCGCTTCTATTCCAACGAACGCCTTGCCTCTGTTTTCGACAAGACGGACGCAATCGCGACCACGATGGATAAGAAAGGCTATGACACATTCTGGATGGCAGAGCACCACTTCCAGCGTGAGGGGTACGAGTGCATCGGCAATTTGTTGATGGAATCCGTCCATCTCTGCCACATCACCGACAACATCAAGATTGGCTGCGGCTTCAATATTGCTCCAATGTGGCACCCTTTGCGCCTCGCTGAGGACTTCGCCACAGCTGACATTCTCACCAAGGGACGCACAATATTCGGTGTCGGCAGGGGCTACCACACCAGAGAAGTCGAGGTGTTTGGAGCCCCGATGTTGGACGCGGATGCCAACCGTGACCTATTCGAAGAGCAGGTTGACATCATGATGAAAGCATTCAATAGCGAATCATTCTCACACGAGGGCAAGAATTACACCATCCCGCCGCGTGTGCCATACCGGGGCTACGAATTAGAGGAAATTACCCTGGTGCCGCGCCCGGTGAACTATCCTGTCGAATGCTGGCAGCCGGTGGTGAGCGCGAGCGAGCGCGGCCTGCGCTTCATGGCAAAGCACGGCATCAAGGGCATAATCGGAGGCGGCGCAGCCCCAGGTGGCGCGCAGCAGAGCGTCGTCGAAGCGTGGCGGAAGATCGAGGCCGAACACGGCAGGGAGACGGAACTGGGCGGCAATCTCATCATCAGTTTCTCCGTGTATCTCGCCGAATCTACGGATCAGGGCATACGCGAGGCTCGCTCGTTCTTCGAGGAGAACATGAAAATGTTCGCGCCGCTTGGATTCGTGCGCGGCCTGACGGACGACCAGATTGAAGCTCTCGGCGACCCGGATCGGGCTTACACGGCAAACCTTCCCACGCTCGAGCAGGGAGTTGAAGGCGGCTCATGGCTGATCGGAACTCCCGAGCAGGTAACCGAGCAGCTGATGAGCATTCAGAAACAGTACCCGGGCCTAGAGGAAATCAATGTCGGAATGCCGGTCGGCACGCCGCAGTCAGTGATAATCGAGCAACTCGAACAGTTCGCTGAAGATGTCATGCCCGCATTCAAGAATTAGACTGGGCAGTCCTCTGCTCCCACCAATCGTAGTATCTGGACACAGGAAGCCGTCCGTCTCTCGCTAGGCGGACGGTTTCCGCGTATGCGGCAGCCACTTGGTCGGTAAACTCGTCGAGGTCTCCATTGTTATGAAACACCCTGTCAGAAGCGGGTTCGCGATCCTGCCACGCTCGCTGGCTCGCAAGACGCTGGTCAGCCTCTTCCATCGTGAACCCGTTCCGCTGCATCAATCGCCTGCGCGCCGTGTCCTCGTCACACGCAAACAGCCATACTGACTGGCACCACTGCCCATAACCCGCCTCTATGAGGTTCACAGCCTCCAGTACCGCAACATCGTTCTCGCCGAGTGTCATGTTCCATTCATCCACAACGCCTTTCACGGCTTCAGCAATGTTGCCGATTGCCGTCGTCAGCTTGCTCATCTCCTCAGGCTTCCCGAAGACCTTGGAGCCCAGGATCTTCCGGTCGATATAGCCGTCCGCTCCAACGATCTCCTCGCCGAATATCCCAACAATTCGGTCGAATGCCGGCTTCCCCGGGTCATACAGCCGGTGGACCAATCGATCTGCGTCAAGATGTTCTGCGCCATCTGCCGCCATCAAGACGCAGGCGCTGCTCTTACCCGTAGCTATGGATCCTGTAACTCCTATTATCAGGGGCATCTCGTCATTCCTTTGGGTCCAAATTCTCCAAGTGATATTATACGCAGGCAACAAACTAACCTATCTTATTGAGTCTGTCCATCTCACACTAAAGGGCATTCCTACATGCAGATGGCACATACCGACCTGCAACGCTTTCAACTACAAGGGAAACTCGGCGAAGGCGCGGACTCCGAAGCATTCGCAGCCATCGACACGGCGACCGGCCTACCGGTAGTCGTCAAGCGGCCACACCCGACGCTGATCGTTCGTGGCCAGCACAACACCGTCGAGCGCCGCACCGCTAGCGCGGTCGCCCTGCGCGAGCGGCTCGGTGAAGAACTCCCGCATGTCGCCAGGTTAGTTGCACATACCCAGCCATCTGCGTTCGACGATTACTTCGGCGATTCCCTCGGCAAAGAATATAGCGTGGTTGTCGAAGAGCGCGCGACGGGTGTCCCGCTGGTAGGAAGCGCCACGGACGGCATTAAGCGCCATCCCATCGGCGCACCGCAGAACCTGTTTGCCATACATCCCGTAATCCCGCACCAAAAGCGCGGCAGATTCAGCGTTGTCCGCGATCTGCTCGACGTTGCTGAGGCTTGCGACAGAGTCGGCGCGCTCTTGCTCGACATGCGACCGCAGAACATCTACTTTGACCCCCAGAACGCACAAATAACTGTCATTGACATCTGCGGAGTCACCAGGGCACGGCCCGCAGTTGGGCGAAAGCCTCCCCTTGATCTGCACGACTTCTATCTCGAACTCTTCAAGTGGTACATGCCTCACGCTGACCCACCGTCTGAGCCGGAAGGATGCCGTCTACCGGTTGGCATGGAGACGATTCCCCTGTTCACTCAAAATCTTGACGGCATGATTCGGAGATCCACAGAACGGTCGGACGAACAGTGCGGGGCAGCAGAGCTTGACATTCTGCGCAAGATAAGGGCGCGCGATTATCCTAGCATCCTCGCATTCAGGACCGATTTCGAGGCGTATCTCCGCCTCCTGGAAAGACGCTACGAAGACCTGTCAGATTCCGTTGTCATCAGGCAGGCATGGCAGGCCGCCCTTGAAGAACTTAAGAATGACTACTGGCGAAAGTTTCTATTCAATCCGGAGAGTTTGTCCGCCTACACTCAGTCCAAGTAACTACCCGGACAGAAATGGCCTACCGCATTTCGGCATTCACGCCATATTCGTTCGTCGGATCACGGTAAATCGTATGATAGTGCCCTGTGTCGGCCCCAACACCTCCTTGTGTTGAGTACTCGATCAGGAGCCTGGGTCCCTGTATGCGATAGTAGATCGGACCGCTCTCATCAAATGGCCCATGCCATGCAAAATAAATCTCATCCAAGTCGGACTCTATTTCGGAGAGCTTCTCCGTCCCGCTTGCTTCGTCCACAAGACTGGTCCACATTGCGATCGTATTAAGCAGGATGTCGTTCTGCTCACCACTCCAGTCAACGACTCTGGAACCTTCGAGTTCAGGCAAGAATCCGTCTTGTTGCGCGCCTGCCCAGACCTCGACCGGACGATCTGTGACCAGCGCCCGGGAGCGCTGATCCTCGCTGAGCGAATTCACAAGTGCGATGCCTGCCTGCAATTCTGCGGCTAGTGGCGCGATGGTGCTACCGTCTGTAAGGTATGACGCTGGCTCGACCCCAATGAAAGTTGGGGAAAAGTAGTGCTTGCCGTCGGCGAGTGTTACATTGACGCCGAGGTGATGCCCTCCAAACTGCCAGCCCCACTTCTCCGTTGTTGACGGCTCTCCGAAGAATGCAAGCCAGTAGTTTTCGTCCGTCCAGGCGAAATGCCCTGCCCTCTCGGAATGAGACAGCACCTCGTCAGCGCCCACAACATCAACGACTTTCCTGTATCCCTCTTTGCTGAGCGCCACCGACAGAAAGTCAAACGCAGAGCCCACCTGCTCGTCATTTAGCTCTCCCAGGCGGATGCCGTTACGATCGAAGTCTAGAATGCCCGCCGGCAGATTGGACCAGTTCGGGCGCAGCGGATCATCCAAGGCATACATCGCCTTTGCTCGCTGCTCAGTCGTGAGCATTCCCAGGAAAGCGTTTGCGGCCGCATCAGTGGAAAGCGAACTGACTTCACATCTCTCCGCTCTCCTGGCGTCCAGCGCAATCCCTGTCACTCTTGATGGGGTCAACTTGAACATATCTACTGAATCCTCCTCGGAAGCGCAGGCTACGGTTGTCGTTGAATCCAATAATGCTACCACGAGGGATCTACTAAGAAATGCCACTGTCCCCTTGTCAGACAGCTAGCCTGTCTTGGCGTATGCGGCAGTCCAGTGTGTGACACCTTCATCCAAGCGGCAGTTCATCTGCAGAGTCCTTGGGCACATATCCCAGCACCTCTCGGGGATGTGCCAGATCACGATACGTCCACTTGTTGTTGGAAGTCGCTAGAAATACATCGTACTTGAGTGCTTCCGGCGCATCCACGCACAGATGCAATATCTGTGCCACATCGTCGTGGCTCAGGTAAATGGAGCGATCGCGCACCGCGCCAAGACCATTGTCTCTCGTTACTCGGCCGATTCGCACACAAAGCACTGAGAGATCATAGTAGTCAGAGTAATAGCGTCCCAGTGCCTCACCAAACACCTTCGCCGCGCCATAGATGCCTTCCGGTCGAATCATTTCATGGGTAATCATTGGAATGTCATCGGGCACGCTGTCATATTCACCGGCTGCAATCGATCTGTACGGCTCAACCAGCTCATAACCCCGTATGGTATTACCGCTGCTTGCGAACACCACTCGCTTTACACCTGCAAGCCGCGCCGCTTCAAAGACATTGTAAGTGCCCACGATGTTTCCCCGAAGTTGCCCCTCGAAGTCATCGCTGCCCAGGTACGCCGCCAGATGCACTACCACATCCTTGCCCTCGCATGCCTCCTTCACCGCCTCAAAGTCGGCAATATCCGCACGGTAACACTCAACACCTTCGACTTCACTCCGGTTGAGGGCACTGAGTTCGTATCCTCCCGTCGCCTCCAGTCGATCTTTCAAGAGCCCGCCTATAAGCCCGCTCATTCCTGTAATCAGAACCTTCATCATTTTGTCGATTTCCTTTCTCCGTTCAACCTAACGCACGTTTCGGCTACTTGCCAGATCGATTATAGGGTAACATTAAGAAAAGTCCGCTGGACAAATCTCCGGAAGGGAAGAAAAATGCCTGGTGCGTTGGACGGGATCAAGGTTCTCGAGTTCACCGAGATAATCGCAGGACCATTTGGTGGCATGCTGCTTGCCGACATGGGTGCGGATGTGATCAAGATCGAGCCCCCTTGGGGCGACCCTTGGCGGCATCCCTTCCCCATAGAACCGGGTGAGAGCAAGACCTTCATGAGTCTCAATCGCGGCAAGCGCAGCCTTCCGCTCGATCTTACGAAGCAAGAGGCACGCGATGTAGTCTATAGGCTGATCCCTGACATCGACGTCGTCATCGTAAACTACCGTCCGGACGTGCCCTACAACCTCGGCATCGACTATGAGACCTTATCCGCTATCAATCCACGCATCGTCTATTGCGAAAACACGGCATACGGACGCGAAGGCCCTCATAGCCAGCGACCCGGCTACGACATCATCGCGCAGGCAATGACCGGACTAATGGCTTCCGAAGATAAGATACACGAGGGAGTGCCGCAACAGGTATCGTCCACTCCCGTCGCCGACGTATCCACCGGAATCGCAACCGCGTGGTCAGTCTGCGCCGCCCTATACCGGAGGGAACGCAGCGGTAAAGGCCAGAAGATCGAGACCAATTTGATGGCGTCAGCCCTTGCCGCCCAGTCAACCCGTTTTATGGAAGTCGAAACGATCGATACCGCACCCCGCGCCGAGTTCTACGAGAGCATGCAAGTCATGAAGGACGCAGGAGTATCCTACGAGGACATTCACGCCTACTACCGGGCGCATTTCGATTCAAGACGTGGGCGCGGTTTCAGCATATACTACAGAACATATCAGGCTGCCGACGGAGCCCTGGCAGTTGGCTGCCTCAGTAACCCGCTCCGTAAGAGACTCATAGACCTTGTCGGTCTCCGTGATATCCGCTTCGAGCCGGATTTTGATCAGTACAGCGAAGAAACTATTGCCTTCTATGAAGAACTCAACGCGCAGATGGAGGATATTTTCAAGCAGAAGAGCGTATTTGAATGGCTGCGGCTCCTAGACCAAGCCGGAGTGCCGGCGGGCCCGGTGCGATTCGTAGAGGAACTCGTGGACGATGAACAGGTCATTTCCAATGGACTTGTACTGGAGCTTGATCATTCGGTCGTCGGCAGGGTAAAGATGGTAGGCCCGATGGTAAAGATGAGCGAAACTCCTCTCGAGCCCACAATTGCGTCACCTGCACTTGGCGAGCACACGGATGAAGTGCTAATGTCCTATGATTACACTCCAGAACAGATTCAACGCATGCGTGAGCTCGGCATAACTGTGTGATGTACTGAAACACCGCGCGATTGACCAGCCGACTAGCCCCCATATTAGTTGAAAGCCAAGCCACAAGCGATTTATAATTCAGGAATAATCGCAGCCAACGGGGTGCCCGCTGGCAAATTATCAGCGATAGAGCAGGAGGATGTAGTAGAGATGACCTATATCATAGCCGAGCCTTGTATCGACCTTAAGGATAGCGCCTGCGTGGACGTCTGTCCGGTGGACTGCATCTACACTGAAGATGAGGACAACCAGTACTTCATTCATCCCGATGAGTGCATCGACTGCGCCGCCTGCGAGCCTGTGTGCCCTGTAGTCGCGATCTTCGCCGAGGATGACGTACCTGAAGAATGGCGCAGCTTCATCGACCTGAATTACGAATACTTCGGATTGACGCGGTAGATGGCACACGGCCATTCTGGCTGACATACGCTTGGCGGACTGCGAGTGCCGGGCATAACACCGGACCATCTTCAATGGCATTGTCACATAAACCGGCAATGCCATTGCATTGTTCGCATTAGCGCACGAAGACACTGAATTCGCCTATTTCTTCACACTGGGAGGGCAGCATCAATATGGTAACCATCGAATCTACGCCCGAAATGGCGGCGGAGGTATATGGGACTATCGAGCGGAATCTCGAAGTCGTACGACGGCGGCTGAACAAGCCACTCACGCTCGCCGACAAGGTGCTGCTCGGTCACCTGGACGACCCTGAGAATCAGGAAATGATACCCGGCGAGAGCTACCTGAACGTACGCCCCGACCGCGTGATACTGCAGGATGTGCTCGGGCAGACTGGCATGCTTCAGTTCATGCAGACACGGCGGGAATCTGTGGCCGTGCCCACAACGATCCATTGCGACCATCTCATTCAGGCGCGTGTCGAAGGCGCAGCAGACCTGCGCGAATCCCTCGACGAAAACAGCGAAGTCTATAACTTCCTGCGTTCTGCGGCCGCAAAGTACGGCGCAGGATTCTGGGGGCCAGGTGGAGGAATCATCCATCAGGTAGCATTGGAGAACTATGCGTTCCCCGGATCGCTGATGATCGGAACCGACTCGCACACTCCAATGGGCGGTGGACTAGGCTCCTGCTCAGTTGGCGTCGGCGGCGCGGACGCCGTAGAGGTTATGGCGGGGCTGCCCTGGGAGGTTCTCTATCCGCGCCACATAGCCGTATATCTTACGGGCGAGATGAGCGGTTGGACAGCAGCCAAGGACATAATCCTGTATGTCGCGGGTGAGCTTACTGTCTCGGGAGGCACAAACGCCATCGTAGAATATATCGGGCCTGGTGCACGTACTATCAGCGCTACCGGCAAGGCGACCATCACCAACATGGGCGCCGAAATTGGCGCCACCACCTCAATGTTCCCATACGATGACCATATGGCAGCGTATCTAAGGGCAACCGATCGAGGCGGGATTGTGCCGCACGCGGAGGCAAATAAGCACTTGCTCGAGCCGGACACCGAAGTCGAGGCGGATCCGGAATCCTATTACGACCGCGTTGTGCGTCTCGATCTGTCAGCCTTGGAACCGCACATAGTTGGGCCACATTCTCCCGACCGCGCCCGACCCATTTCAGATCTAGCCTCAGAGGTTGCGGACAGTTCCAATGAGTTCGTGGACGATATTTCGGCGGCGCTTATCGGAAGCTGTACTAACTCATCCTACGAAGATATGAGCCGAGCGGCCGATGTCGCGGAGCAGGCAAAGGCGCGAGGAGTTGCGACGGCAGTACCGTTCATGGTCACGCCCGGCTCCGAGCAGGTGCGCGCTACCATTGAGCGCGACGGTCAGATGTCCTCCCTGCTTGACATAGACGCCACGGTTCTCGCCAACGCCTGCGGACCTTGCATCGGGCAATGGCGGCGTTCACAGGAATCCAACGCTCAACCAAACACCATCGTAACTTCTTACAATCGCAATTTCCCTCGCCGCAATGACGGCGCCCCGACCACGATGAATTTCATTGGAAGCCCTGAAATCGTCACGGCGATGGCGATTGCGGGCAGCCTGTCATTCAATCCGCTCACCGACACTTTGACAGACGGCGAGGGCAACGACTTCATGTTCCAGCCGCCGGAAACTGCCCCCGAAGTGCCGGAGCAGAATTTCGCAAGCGGCGCATCCGTTTATGAACCGCCACCCACCGACAGCAGCGAAATCGAGCTGGCCGTTGACCCCAACAGCGAGCGCATCCAGTTAATGCAGCCTTGGCCTGCTTGGGACGGCAACGACTTCACGGACATGCCTATATTGATGAAGACAAGGGGTAAAACCACGACCGACCACATCTCACCTGCCGGTCCGTGGCTGCGATATCGCGGACATCTCGATAAGTTCAGTGACAATATGTTCATGGGTGCGACGAATGCCTTCACCGGCAACCCGGGCACCGGCAAGAATATGATCACTGGAGAAGAAGGCAGGGCAATATCGGCCATCGCGCGCAACTACCAGTCCCAGGGCGTCAAGTGGGTCGTGGTGGGCGACGACAATTACGGTGAAGGCAGCAGCCGCGAACACGCCGCACTGTCCCCCAGGCTGCTCGGTGGCGCGGCGGTGATAGCGCGCAGTTTCGCACGCATCCATGAGTCCAATCTTAAGAAGCAGGGCCTGCTAGCACTCACATTCCAGGACAATGCAGACTACGACAAGATACGCGAGGACGACCACATCAGCCTTGTGGGACTTGCGGATATAGCTCCCGGCAAGTCAGTAGAGTGCCTGATTACCCACTCAGACGGCACAAGCGAGACTCTGCAACTCAATCACACCTTTGGCGAATCCCAGCTAGAATGGTTCCGCCTCGGTTCGGCCCTCAATCTTTTCCACAAGTAAAGTTTGGAACCCTCAAACGGCAAGGGGCAATCACTTCTGGTTGCCCCTTCCTTCATGCCACTCAGTTTACTGTCCTGACTATTCGGACCCGGTTCCAACCCATCCGCCCTGCGAGATGTCGATCATCACGCCATCAGGTCCTCCGTACTTGGTTTCCACATTCTGACCTTGTCCGTGCCGGGGCGCGTCCATACCGCCGTGTAGGGCCTCATTGACCACGTCCATAGGATGGGCGTTCGCCTCCTTCAGGCGACTGTCCATGGCATCGGCGTCATCGACCTGGAAGCCGATGTGATGAATTCCACTGTAGTCGCTTCCGGCATCACCGGTAACCGCGTCATTTTTGAATTTAAGAATAGCCATGTTTACATTGCCATCGCTCAGGTAGTACCCGTCAGCATTGGCACTGCTGACCTTGCCCACTTCCTCAAGTCCCAATACGTCCTTGTAGAACGCCGCCGTCTTGTCAGGGTCCTGTGACGAAATTGCTATGTGCTTTATCTTTGCCATGCCTTCCTCCTGCATCTTTCTTTGGTGAAATTTGTTGCTATTTAATGTTCAAAACTATCCGATGCTGACAATATATGAACGCGCAAGTGCATTGTCAATCACACAGGGAGGTATGCCAAGGTAGTCGAGTCGATCTCTACACGGCAAGAGTAAGGGAGAAAACGCCACCTAGCTGATCTCTACCGGATGACTCGCCTTATATTTCTCGAAGCGTTCGGCAATCGCTGCGTGTTGAGGAGCAGCCAGAGCAGGGTCGGCTTCCAGGAGTCGGTTGGCCTCCTGCCGCGCCATCCGCATAATGTCAAGGTCGGTCAATCGTGCTACTTTCAGGTCGTTAAGTCCGCTCTGTCGCGTACCCATATATTCGCCTGCTCCTCGAATGCGCAGGTCCTCCTCTGCAATCTCGAACCCGTCCATTGTGCGCTCGAGAATGCGAATGCGCTCGTGGGCATTTGCACCGGGGCTGTCGGACAACAACAGGCACTGGCTGGGATGCTCTCCTCTTCCGACGCGGCCTCTGAACTGGTGCAACTGAGCCAGCCCGAACCTGTCTGCACCGTCAATTAACATGACTGTTGCATTAGGGATGTCGATACCGACTTCGATAACGGAGGTCGCAACCAGGACATCTATTTCCCCTGTCTGAAAGCCCCGCATCACGGCCTCACGCTCGTCCTGGTTCAGTCTGCCGTGAAGCAAGCCTAGTCGTAGATCGCTGAAGACCAACTTCGAAAGCCTTTCGTACTCCTCTGTCGCCGCCCTCGCCTGTATCGCTTCAGATTCTTCAATGAGCGGACAGATGATGAATGCCTGCCTGCCTGCCTTCACTTCTTGCCGCACAATCGCGTATGCATTGTCCCGCTGGTTGGGTTCAATCCAGCGTGTTCGAATCTGCTGGCGTCCGGGTGGCATTTCGTCAATCGTGGAGAGTTCCAGGTCGCCTAGCATGGTAAGGCGCACTGATCGTGGAATCGGCGTGGCCGACATTGCAAGCATGTGTGGAGTGCCACCCCTGTGACGTAGATTCATACGTTGCATTACACCGAAGCGGTGCTGCTCATCAACAACAACCAGCGCGAGTTTTGGAATATCGACTGACTCCTGAATAAGCGCCTGCGTGCCAATGACGATGTCAATCTCTCCACCCGCAATTCGCCGGTGCATCTCATCTTTCGCCCTATTAGTGAGACTGCCTGTCAACAGGCATACCGTGACTCGCATTCCGTCAATGGGCAACTCTACATTGAAATAGGGTTCGGTTGTGGGTGACGATTCACCTCTGCCTAGTAAACCTGAAATCGTTAAGAAGTGCTGTTCCGCAAGAATTTCGGTTGGAGCCATCAGCGCGCCCTGACAATCGTTCAACACGGCAAGCAGCAGCGCCGCCGTAGCAACAACGGTCTTTCCGCTGCCTACATCCCCCTGGAGCAGTCGGCTCATCGGGATTTCTCTCTGCATGTCAGCAACTATTTCCTTCAGCGACCGCATTTGAGCGCCTGTCAGGGCATATGGAAGAGATCTTAAGAACGACTCTAGGCGACCATCGTCGGAGTGCAGTTGCACAGCGCCGCCAGAGGATTGCCACTCAATTCTGCGCCGGGCAACGGCTAGCTGCAGCATCAGCATTTCGTCGAAGGCAAGACGCCGGCGCGCCGACTCCGCCTGCTCCGGGGAATCCGGATAATGCATCCTTAACATAGCTTCCTTTATGCCCATCAAGTCGTACAGGCTAAGAGCATTTTCCGGGATATATTCCTTTATCTGATCCAATCCAGCGTCGAGAGCCTGCTTGACCGCCCTCCTTATCGTCCGTTGATAAAGCCCATCCGTAAGGGGATAGATAGGCACAAGTCGTCCAGCGTGCATGTACCCGTCCCGCTCATCGAAGAAGTCGTAATCAGGAGATTGAAAGACAATCCGTCCACGATATACCTTCGCCATGCCGCTGATCACTATCCGGGACCCGGCCTTCAATGTCCTGGTGAGGTATGCCTGATTGAACCAGATGACCCTGATATTACCGGTCTCGTCGCCCAACACAGCCTGAGCGTTCTTCGACCGCCCTCGTCCCGTTTCCGAGACTTCCCAGACTGTTGCTATCACAGTCTGAGTCTCTCCTGGCACCACTTGCGCAATCTTGCGAACACTCGTGAAATCGTCGTGTCTGTGAGGAAAGTGTAATATTAGATCCTCAACAGTTTCGATGCTGAGGTTACTAAGCCTGGATTTAGTGCGCGAGTTGATGCCCCTCAACCGCGTGACGTCGTCATTGAGACTAATTCTCGTCTTGGTAACTGGCTGCTTTCCAGCGCGGGGAGCGTGGCGTGGAACAGCGCGATTGGGCGTTAACGTGGCAGGTCTAGCGCTGTCAGTCTCTATTGCATTGCTGTTAACAGGACGATCAGGAACTGCTGGGGTTGCCTGTAGTGCGGGTCTTGGTTGGCCCGAAACTGCGGATGTGCTGGCGCGGGATACTACTGCCTCTGCTCTGATGAGTGTATCTTCAACCCATTGAGCGCGCTGGCGTGCTGACATTTTCGCATAGGAGACGTCGGTGCCAGGCGACGAGGGGATTTCGTCCCGCCATAGAGTTAGGAACGCGTCCAATCCGCCGATGACCGCATCGTCACGGAACCCTCTGCGCATCTCGAGACGCAGAATATTGGCAAGTGTCTGCAGTTTGCCGCTTTCATCTGAGGAGGTCATGCCAAAATTGTAGCGCACATCCGGCAGATACGATACGAGGCATACGTCTACATATTCGCAGAATCATGCAGCAAACCGGAGGTATATTGGACGAGCCTAATCGGCCTCAGCGCGCAACAGAGACACCCCAAGCGCGGCTGGCCCAGTGTAGGTGCCAACAGCCGGTCCAATCTGTGCCAGCAGAGGTTCCGTTCCATCTGGGAGTAGTTGCTGAAGCTGCTCGGCGAAGGCGCGCGCCTCGTCAGGCGTGGTCGTATAGTTTACGCACAGCTCTTCGAGTGGGGCAAAATCCTCGGTTACTCGGCGAAGCCTGGCGACACCCTTCTTGTGAGTGCGCTCCTTACCAAGTTCGTCAACAATGCCCTCGCGCAGGATAATCATCGGCTTTATGCTCAGGAGGGTTGCAAGCATTGCCCGTGCCTTCCCTATTCTGCCACCCTTCTGAAGATATTCTAATGTGTCCAGAAGCACGTAGGTCTCGGAACGATCTACGGCGCTTTCGGCCACGCTGACGACTTGTTGCAAGTCGCCTCCGTTCATTGCCGCTCTTGCGGCAGCGACCGCCACGAGGCCAGTACCCATTCCAGCCTGCATCGAGTCAATCACCTCGACGCCACATCCAATATCTGCCTGTTCGCCACCAGACCGAGCAGAATCGACAGTGCCACTGAGGGCAGAGGAAACATGCACTGAAACAATCCCGTCTGCTCCGTCGGCAATCGACTCGTACAATTCTCGGAACTCACCGGGAGACGCCTGCGAAGTTGTAGGCAATACGGCGCTACCGGAAACCCGACGATAGAATTCGTCGCCTGTGATGTCAACTCCGTCCCGCAGTTCCTCTGTACCAAAAATTACCTTCTGAGGAATGACGTTGATTCCATACCGATCCGCGAGTTCGCGTGGCAAATCCGAGGTACTGTCAGTTACAACTTTTACGGTCATATCACTCACTCTATTGAAACTATGAAATGATAAAATGGCTGGCCGCCATAATATTGCTGCAAATCGATCGAAGGAAATTCCGATTCCAACTCTGAGACTACATCATCTGCCTCGGCTTCAGAAACCGGATCACCTCGATACAGGGTTACCAGGTCCCCGTCCCCAACGCCCGCGCTTCTCAGTATCGAAAGTGTCGTTTCCGGAAGACTCCTACCAGCAGCAACCAGATGTCGTTCGAAGAGCCCGATAAGCTCCCCTTCTTCAGCGCTGATGCCATCAAGTGTGACCGAAC
The DNA here is from genome assembly GCA_963665605.1 of Dehalococcoidia bacterium. Taxonomy (GTDB): domain Bacteria; phylum Chloroflexota; class Dehalococcoidia; order Lucifugimonadales; family JADFKI01; genus Bin90. Next base: position 560,086 of record OY762409.1, read on the forward strand.
GTGCCGCACGCGTGATTTCGCCAGTCCGGACTTCCCCGATCACATTTTCCATCTCGGCGGCATTTTCGCCGATGCTTCTGTACGGCTGAAATTCCAGTATTGCGGCAACGCCTTGGGGAATGGTTGTGGTAGATACGACCCTGACTGTCTTTTCGGCTGCTTCTGCGGCCTGCTGAGCAGCGGGAAGAATATTCCCGTTATTTGGCAATATGATTACGCTCTCAGACGGCACGGAGTCAACAGCGTCTAATATTTCACGAACGCTCGGGTTCATGGTATCACCGGCGACCATAACTGAGGCGCCTTCATGACGGAATACTGCCTCAAGTCCCTCACCCCATGCCACTGCCAACACGGGAATGGGTATTACCTGCGCAAGTGCGTCCTCAACTTCCTGACGCTGCCTGGCAGCAAGGCGTTCGCGCTGTTCGTCCATGTTCTCCACGCTGACACGGCTGACGCTTCCTAGCCCGCGGGCATAAGATAGGATTTCGTCAGGCACTTCGGTATGAACGTGGACCTTGACGAGCGAGGCATCGCCAATCACAACTGCCGACCTTCCACGAGTGGCCATCTCCGTGCGGACGGAATCTACATCCAATCTCTCGCCCCGTATTACAAACTGGGTGCAGCTGCCGTATTCCTCATCCTCCGTGAGGTCGAGAAACTCCAGCGACACCCCGGTTTCAGACACATCTATGCCTTCGGGCAGCGGCATGTCCAGTTCGTCGGGCGATGTATCATCGTCCGCAACCCAGCGTCGAACACCTTCCAGTATCATCCACAACCCCAGACCACCGGAGTCCACCACGCCCGCCTCCTGAAGCCTGGGCAACAGCGATGGTGTCAAAATAACCGCGTCCCTAGCAGCATCACTAATGTTGGATAGCATATCTTCCGCAGGGACGCCGGACTCTTTGCTCTGCGTCGCCGCGTCTGCTGCATATGTGAACACGGTCAGCATAGTGCCCTCTACCGGGTTGCCGATAGCGTTGTACGCATGGCCCCTCGCAAGGCTTAGTGCAGCAGCCAGGTCATCGCTGCTTACCGATGCTTTGCCGTCAAACGCTTCAGACATGCCTTTGAATAGCTGGGAGACAATTGACCCGCCATTTCCCTTAGCGCCCATACAGGCGCCATCCCACATTGCCCTTGCCACGGCTTCGGCGGTGTCGGTTTCCGCCGATCGTGCCTCCTCAAGGGTGTCGCGCAGTGTGAGAAGCATATTAATGCCCGTGTCGCCGTCCTGAACCGGGAAGACATTCAGACGATTGACCAGGTTCACATGGGATTCAAGAACCTGAGCGCCTGCCGTGAACATGCCGAGCAATGCATCTCCAGACCAGGCAACAGGATTATTAGTTCGCTGGAGTGTGTCGGTCATTATCGTTGCCGTTTAACTCCGAATATGCTATCTTTGTGTGCAAATTCACAGATGATTGTTGAGTGTATTTTTGTGCGCTTTCGCGCAGTTAGGGCATATACTCTAGTGGGGTTGATTTTACTCAACCAAATGGAATTAGTAAAGGTGAACCATGGCAGTATGTGAAGTGTGCCATAAGACAGGACAGTCGGGTAACAATGTCAGCCACTCAAAGCGGCGCACACGCACACGCTGGCTACCCAACGTCCAAAAGGCTACGGTGGTAGTGGACGGCACTACAAAGAAAATTAGGATCTGCACTCGCTGCCTCCGCACGCATTACAAGCAGCTAATGAAGGGCTAATCGATCTTGCAAGAGATTCTGCTAGTTGGGTTAAGCCACAAAACCGCGCCTCTGGAAGTGCGCGAGTCCGTCTCTTTCCTGAGCGGGCAGATTCTGGAAGCTCTTCCCAGTCTCAGGGAAGAGCTTGGCGAAGCCGTAGTTCTTTCAACATGCAATCGCACTGAGATTTATACGGTTACCGAGAATGCCCCTGGCGACACGGAGCGCATCCACAGATTCGTCGCTGAATACCACGATCTTCCTGACGACAGCATAACGCCACACCTGTACAGTTACGCCGGTTCGGACGCCGTGCGCCACTTGTTCAGCGTCGCGGGCGGCTTGGACTCTCTGATCGTTGGTGAGTCACAGATACTTGGACAGGTGCGAGGTGCGTTGAGCGCTGCGACTGAAGTGAAAGCTGCGAATGTAGCGTCTGTCAGGCTGTTCCATGCCGCTCTCCGTACCGGCAGGCGGATCCGGCAGGAAACGAATGTGGGACGCAATCCACTCTCCATAAGTTACGCAGGCGTTCGACTTGCCCAACGTGTACTCGGCGAACTATCCAGTAAGCGGGCACTGCTGATTGGCGCCGGCGAAGCAGGCAGCCTTGTCGCCAGGGCGCTTCGCACAGTCGGCATCGGTGACTTGATGATTGCCAATCGAACCGAGAGCAAGGCAAAAGAACTTGCCGACTACTTGAGCAGCAGGGTCGTGCCATTCGACAATCTTGATACCGCCCTACAATCCGCAGATATCGTGATAGCTGCAACAGATTCACCGAGTTACATCATCACGCCGGAAATGGCGGAATATTTGCGTCGCACTCCTTACGAGTCACCACTATTTGCATTCGACCTTGCAATTCCACGCGACATCGACCCCGAAGTAGCCACGGAATGCGCTGTGCGCCTGTTTAACATTGATGACCTCTCTGCCATTGCGGAGGAGAACATGGCTGAGCGCCGCCGTTCCGCAGCAGACGCTGAGGTCATAATCGACGACGAGGTCTCCAGATTCATGAAGTGGTGGGACTCGCTCGACGTTCTGTCCACAATAAAAGCCCTTCACCAGAACGCTGAGGACATCCGGCAGAGGGAGCTTGACAGGGCGTTCGGCATGCTAGATGGCTTGACACCTGAGAATGAACAGGTCGTTGAGACTCTTACGCGCTCTATCGTAAACAAGATTTTGCACGACCCTACCGATTCGCTGAAGAGCGGGGCGACGAAGTCACAAATACGCGCTGCTAAAGATCTGTTCCGTCTGTAATTTGCTGGCTTCAATCAGATATACTTGATGGGCCGAAAATGTAACGCGGTCAATCACGCAAGATCGCCGACCACCTACAGCGTTGAGGAACCTTGGACAATCCATATAGGTACTACGAAATTATTGATAAAGCTTGTGCAATGCGCTGAATGCTAAGCAGGTGGCGCAGGCGACCGAGGAGGCAAACATGGCCGAATATACGAAGAATGAAGCAATGGGCTGGGCCCGCGAAAACCTGCGTGGTCAGTGGACGACGCTTATGACCCCGTTTACGCCCGACGACGAATTTGATGAACAAGGGATGCGAAGCAACATTCAGCATATTCGAGCGCTTGGGACGCAAGGCGCAGGTTGCACATGGGGAATGGGAGAGTTCTGGAGTCTCACCCTTGAGGAGCGGATGCGTGTATTTGACGTCGTAGCGGACGAGGCAGGCGGCGAGTGGCCCATAGCGGCACATGTTACGCACACCTCTTACAAAGATATGATTGCTCTAGCCAAGCATGCTGAGGAGATAGGCTTCGACCTCCTCATATGCGCGGCACCCTATTTTGTCACCAAGACCGAAGAGCAGGTTGTGGACTGGATGCGAATGCTCGCGGACAACACCAACCTAGCTATCATGTACTACAATTCGCCGCAATTTGGCATCGTGATGAGCGCACAAGGCCTTGGGCAGATATGCTCTATCCCTAACGTAGTTGGGGTCAAGGAAGCGAGCTTCAATCAAGAACTGTCGATAGAGGCGCATCAACTCCTCGGACGAGACGCAATTATCAGCACTCCTGACGAGTGGATAATGTTCAAAGGTAGAGAACTGGGCTTTGAGCAGCAGGTGATGTTCGCCAATACGTCGGACTGGCGCTTCGACAGGCCCGGCAAGAATTACTACAACCAGTTTATTGACAAGGCCATGCGCGGCGACCTCGATGATGAGTTCTACGACAGGCATGTTCGCCCAATTAAAGCCGTATCTGACAAGTGGTGGGCAAGCACAGTTCAGAAGGCAAATGGTGCCCTACCTGCCCCTTTGTGCAAGTACTGGGGAGAGGTCATGGGAATGGCCGGTGGGCATGTCAGGCAACCGCACATAAACCTGTCGGATGCAGAGAAGGCCGAACTGAAGTCAGAAGTGGAAGCGGCACTCGACCAGATTTAGATTCAAGGAAGGTACTCGCTATGATACTAATGGTGAGCGTTCAGAACATGGAAGAAGCGCTGCAAGCTCTAAAGGGCGGCGCCGACATTATCGATGTGAAGAACTTGCAGGAGGCATTGGTTGGATCCGCGCACCCGCACACCGTCCGAGATGTGCGTAACGCTATCCCTATGGAGCGTCACGCCAGCGTAACCCTAGGGGTCGTGCCTCATCAGGTGGGCACTGTCGCTATGGCCGTATATGCGGCAGGCGTCATCAACGCGACATCCGTGAAAGTCGGCTTTATGGACCACGAGTACGAACTTGCGCTTGAAACACTTCACGCAAGCCGCGAGGCGCTCAACGGCTTCGAAACGAAACTCATTGGTTCCCTATTTGCCGACAACGCGCTGTTCGGCGGACTCGAGCCGCACCACATGAACAAGCTTGCGATGGAGACGAAGTGCGACGGCTGGCTGATTGACACGCTAACAAAAGACGGTCGAAACCTCTTCGATTTTGTTCGCGAGGAAGAACTGCGCGATATGGTGTTCGAGGGTAAAGAAGCGGGAATGAGCACCGCACTTTCCGGCCACCTTCGCATCAGCGATCTCGATGAGCTAGCGCGAATCAACCCCGACATTGTAGGCGTACGAGGCGCGGCATGCCAGAAGTCCGAGGACCGGACATCCAGCGTTCACTGGGAGCCCGTAGCCGAGTTCAAGCGACAGCTGGACATGCGTCTTAGCGGCGAGGTGGACGTGTTCGACGGTGCCGCATCTATGGATTCAGGGAATGGCACAGCAAACGGAAGCAGCGGCAGCGAGTGGGTTGTCATTGACGGCACCGGAAAGACTTGCGCCGGCATCATAGCCGCCTTGACCGAACACATCGACAACGATGGTGAGTCATTCGTAGAAGTCCTTATCCCCGACGTGCTCAATACATACGATGTGATCGTCTGGGCTGAAAAGCGCAACCACAGCATTCTCACCCAGCGAAACGACGATTCAGGCTTCATCAGGATGTTGATCAAGCCGTAACAACTTCATACCGAAATATATGGCACTTAACAGTTTGAAATCGGCGCGTACCTCAGTTAAGGAGCTACGCGCCGTTTCTGTGAATTGATACCTGCCCACTTGCTATGGTCCGGTTGAGATTGTGCTTGTAAAGGGCTCGTCAGACCTTTTCCTATTACAACAATTTCCCTCCATGCGTTTGCCGTATTCAGCAGGCCCGTGCTACGATTACCGTACAGGAGAGTGTCAACGCGTAATGGTTCCAGAGATAGTGCAGGACATAGCATTTTATGTAGGATTCGTCAGAGACCTGCTGGTTCTAAGTATATTGCTGGTCATCCTGATTGTCGTTTTTTCAATCTATAGAAAGGTTTCACAAGCCTTGAACTCAGCGGGGCGCATCTTAGACAATACTGAGGAAATAGTAAATACGGTGTCCGAAAACATCGTAGGGCCTGCTTCTGCAGGCTCTGGATTTGCATTTGGATTGGGCAAAATATTTGCATTTCTCAGAGGTACTAAGAAGAAGTGAAAGGAAGAGTGAAAGACATGGGAAACAAGGAAAATGGCGGCTCATTTGCCGTCGGATTCATAGTTGGGGGAGCAATTGGGGCTTTGGCGGCACTATTGCTGGCGCCAAAGAAGGGCTCGGAAACAAGAAGCGATTTACTGGAGCGTAGCCTCGCTATGCGGTCGCGTGCTGAGGAACTTGCAGCGCAGGCCAGAACACAGGCACAGGACCGGGCCGCAGTTGGCGTCGCTACGGCAAGGGAGCGCATCGGGCCTGCCTACGAAGGAATGCGCGAACGTGTAACGCCGGTAGTCGAGCAGGTTAGCGCTCGGATGGCTCGAAATAACGCGGACGGTGCCGACTCCACGGCGGCCGAAGAGGAGTCTCAACAGGAAAAGGCTTAATGGTGCTTCCGGCGTAATGCTGGACGAAACGTAAGAGAGACCCCCGTCCTTCATGTCGAAAGGCGGGGGTCTCTAGTATTATCAATGAGTCTTGGAGTCTTGGTCGAACTCCCCAGTCAACTATTCTGGCGGCGAGTACTGCGGATATGAACCCAGCACTTTCAGCATCGACACCTTCTCTGCAATAACCTCAAGGGCACTGCGAACATCGCTGTCTTCCTGGTGTCCGTCTATGTCGGCAAGGAAGAAGTATCTACCGAGGCTCCTTCGTGTCGGACGCGACTCTATCTTGTTGAGGTTGATACCTCGGTTCGAGAACTCCAGAAGGACACCAACTAGACTTCCGGGTCTGTCAGCATCGAAGCTGAAGCATAACGAGGTCTTGTCCTTACCGGTGGGAGCGCTGTCTTCCGAAGAAAGCACTATGAACCGCGTAGCATTGCTGCGGTTGTCTTCGACCCCCTCTTCAAGAATTTTCACATTGAAGATAGATGCGGCTCTCTTACCCGCAACCGCAACCGCAATTCTGTCGCTACGGATCATTTCTTCCACGGCAGCGGAATTGCTCAGAGAAGGCATTGTTGTTGCGTTCGGAAAGCGCCGCCTCAGATATTCGCGACACTGTCCAAGGGACTGTGGGTGCGAATACACTATCTCGACACTTTCTAGGTCAGTCCCCGCTTTTGCCATAAGACAGTGATGAATTGGCAGCACCAGCTCACTCTTTATTTTCAGTTGCGTTTCATGGATCAGCAGATCGGCGGTGAATGTCACAGCGCCTTCCAGGCTGTTCTCAACGGGAACTATTCCCTCGTCTGCTTTACCGCAATGAACGGAGTCAATGACGGCCGGAAGCGAAGCCGCTGGCACCAAGCTGGCTTCGCTGTCGTATAGAAGTGCCGCCTCTTCAGAGTAGGTTCCGGGGGGCCCCAAGTATGCCAGCCTTCGTGTCATCGGTGGATACTCCGCGTCAGTCCACAAATCGCAAATTTCTCTCGAATTCGTGAAGTACGCCTAACTTGCAAGATTATCTAGAAGATCATTATCGGCGGCGAGAACAAGCCAGTCGTTTGCCCGCAACCGATCCTTGCTTTCGGGCTTCAGCGTTATATTCCTGCCTCGGGAGATTGCCAGAACGGCCTGACTGGCGTCACGTGGGTTGGCAAATCCCGGCAATTCATCAATGCTGAACTCGGCAAAGCGACTCGGCACTCTGATCTTGCTAATGCCGAAGTTGGGAAGAATCTCCATGTACTCCTGAACATCTGGGTGGAACAGTGAATGTGCCAGCCGAGCGCCCATCTCAGATTCCACCTGCACCACTTTGTCCACACCAAGCCGCGCCAGGGTATTAGCGTGCAGCTGGTCCTTGGCACGGGCAACGATGTACTTCATGCCCATGTCCTTGAGCATCACTGTAACCATAACGCTGGCAACCAGATCGCTGCCAATCGCAACAATGGCAACATCGAACTCGTGAATCCCGATCTCTCTCAGCACAAGGTCATTCGTCGCATCCCCTGTGATGGTGTGCGTCGCCTTGCCCATCATCACTTGCACCTGCGACTCATCGTCATCTATAGCGAGGACATCGTGCCCCTGGTTATACAGTGACTGCGCGACGCTAGAACCAAAGCGTCCAAGACCTATTACTACAATCTGTTTCTTCATTGTCATCCACCTTGATGTATTGATTCAGGCATTAGCCTATTGTAACCCTTTCCTGCGCATAGCGGTACAGGTCATTTTCTGTGCTCTGAGACATTGTTACGCCTATCATCAATGGTCCCAATTTGCCGATGAACATTGTCATTGCGATTATAAGTTGTCCGAGCGGCGACAGCGCGGATGTAATTCCCAGGCTCAATCCACAAGTGCCGAATGCTGAGACCGCTTCGAATATTACAGCAAGGGTGTCCGCTCCGTCTTCAGTGATACTAAGCAGCATCACTACGAGGAAAACGAACGCGGCGGAGACGCTGAGAATGAGGTAAGCGCGCTGTACCTGCCGATCGGGTAGTTCCCTGCCGAATGCGGCAACCTTGTTCCTCTGCCTGATCTGCGCCACCAGTGCCATGAAGACCACTGCCATGGTATTGACCTTGATTCCGCCCGCCACCGATGCTGAAGCCCCACCGATAAACATCAGCGCCAACTGCAGCACATTTGTGCCGTCGTGCGCCCTGCTTATGTCAACTATACCGAACCCTGCCGTCCTGTCGCTTATGGATTGAAATATGGATACTGTAATTTTGTCCAGCAAAGGCAGATTTCCGATTGTATCGGGGTTATCGAACTCCAACACGAAAATGGCCGCAAATCCCAGAAACAGGAGTGCAGTCGTTCCGACGATTACTAGCTTCGTATTGAGCGCGAACCTTGAAAACCGCCTGGCACGAAAGAGGTCGATGACGACCAGGTAGCTGATTCCTCCGACAAAAATAAGAGTTCCAATCACTCCTATTACAAATTTGTCCGTTTGAAACACCGCGAGTCCACTCGGATGGTTGAAGGCAATGAATCCGGCATTGTTAAATGCAGATACCGCGTGAAATGCCGCCTGCCAGATGGCCTCGCCCAGTGGGTAAATAAACAGGTAGAAATAAGTGAACAGCACTATGAAGCCGAACAGTTGAATGCCTGTCGCAACAACCACTATCGCCACAGTGAGCCTGACCAGATTTCCGAATTGATCGAGCATCAGATTTTCGCGCATCAGTAGCCGCTGCGTTAGTGTAACTCGCTGCCCAAGGATGATAAGCAGAAAAGTTGCGATGGTCATGAAACCCAGCCCGCCAACGAAGATCATTCCCATAATCATCGCCTGGCCCACCCGGGTCCAATAGAACGCCGTTTCCTGGACTACCAGTCCAGTTACAGTAATGGCGGAGGTCGCAGTAAAAAGCGCTACCGTGAAGGGCGGAGAGCCTTCGATATTGCTTGAGAGAGGTAGCAGCAGCAGAGTGGTTCCCAGGCAGATAATCGCGACGAAGAAGTAGATGATTATGAGGGGGCTTGTGGCAAATCTGGACTGCATCCTGCGGTTGGTAACCGTAACCAGCACGGACTCGGATGACTGCTGACCGGGAGAATTCTCCGTGTCGTTGGATGGTCCACTGTTCCAGATGTTCTGCACGCTACACCCTTGGGAATCTCACTCTTTCAAAGAATCATCTCGTGCTTCAAAGGCAGCCCTTACACCATCTATACAATGTATAATATAACACCCAAAAAAGGCAGTGCCTGAAGTCCTATCTTTGACGAATCTGGAACAGGAAGACTGACTTCCGTTTAACACTGAAAGGTCCAGCAAAATGCGCGTACTAGTAACGGGTGGCGCCGGTTTCATCGGATCGCACATCACTGACGGTTTAGTCAAAGGCGGACACGATGTGTTCGTCGTCGATAACCTCTCTGAAGGGCATCCTAGTAATCTTAACCCCGAAGCTCATGTTCTAAGAGTAAGCATCAATGACACGGAAGGGTTGGAGCGCGCATTCGCCGAAGCCAAGCCTGATGTTGTAAGCCACCACGCCGCTCAGATCAGCGTTCGCAATTCGATGTACGACCCCACTAACGACGCTCAGGTGAACATCATTGGTTCGCTGAATGTGCTTCAGTGCGCCGTAAAGCACGACGTGGAGCGGTTCATATTCGCATCCAGCAGCGCCGTGTACTCGAAGCCGCAGCACCTTCCTATGAAAGAGAGCCATCCTAAGATGCCCAAATCCGTTTATGGAGTTTCCAAGCTCAGCGTGGAGCACTTCGTAAGGTTGTACACAGAAACTTACGGGATTAAGCACAAGATATTCCGCTACGGCAACGTGTTCGGTCCACGCCAGAATCCGCACGGCGAGGCGGGCGTCGTGGCCATATTCACAGGGCAATTCATGCGAGGAGAGCAGCCGACAATATTCGGCGACGGCAGCAAGACGCGCGACTACATATTCGTGAGTGACATCGCATCGGCCAATCTGGCAGCAATCGGAGATGTTGGCGACAACGAGACTTATAACCTTGCAAGAGGCATCGGCGTGTCAGACTTCGAGATCTTCGACGCAGTGCGCGGCGCGGCCGACTCATCTATTGAACCACGATATGCTTCTGTGCGCCCAGGTGAAGCGCAGCACGTCAGCCTCGACCTCACCAAGGCCATGCAAGCCTTGTCTTGGCAGCCGCGTGTCACCCTCAACGAAGGAGTCCTTCAGGTCGTGGAACACTACCGCGATACACATTAAACGACTGCCCAAGGCGTACTTGCGCCATGCCCCCACCGCACCCTATCTGCTACAATTCAGTCAGCGACATCTTGGCAATCACGGGCGCAATTTGCAGTTGATACACGGCAGCACATGACCACAAACCACGAAATGCCAACTCCACTGGTACAGCGCATACATGACAGCGATACAATGGCGGTCGTGTCTGTCGCCGGAGCCGGTACGGCGGCCGTAACATGGCTTCTCGGTGTCGCTGGTGCGTCCCGAACCGTTCTGGAGATACTCATCCCCTACGCCTCGACCTCGCTGATCGAATTTGTCGGCTCTGAGCCTTCTCAATTCGTGTCTGAGGAAACGGCGGCGGCAATGGCAAAGTCCGCATATAGACGCGCTCTGCAATTGCGAGAAGCCGCCGCTCCCGTCGTGGGCATAGCCTGCACTGCGACTATCGCCACCGACCGCGCCAAAAGAGGCGACCACCGCTGCCACATTGCAGCATGGAGCGGTAGAGGCCTGTCAACCTACAACCTGACATTCGTCAAAGGGCTGCGCGACCGCGCCGGCGAGGATGACATTGCAAGCAAGCTTGTGCTGCGTGCCATCGCCGAATGTGCAAAGGTAGAGTTTGACACAGAACTGCGCCTTGACTCCTCGGAGAGTGTGCAAACAAGCGCCCACCGCTACGCCGATCCCATCGAAGCGCTTATGTCCGAGCATATCGAAATGACAGTCGTAGAGTCAGACGGCAGTATGCGCGCGGACAGCCCGTTCATCGGCGGTATCCTCTCTGGCTCGTTCAACCCACTCCATGAAGGTCACGAGGCACTCATTGACACAGCAACCCGAATCCTTGGTGAGCCGGTGGCGTTTGAGCTGTCCGTAGCCAATGCGGACAAGCCGCCGCTCCAAGAGGACGAAGTACGCCTCAGGGTGGCTCAATTCACAGGCAAGGCACGCATCATACTTACACGGGTACCCGTCTTCTACAAGAAAGCTGACCTGCTGCCGGGCTGCACATTCATTATCGGTGTGGATACAGCCGTCAGGCTGTTCGATCCACGCTACTACGAAGACAGCAAGTCACAAATGTGGCTGGCCCTCGAACGGATGCGACAGCAGCACTGCCGCTTCCTTGTCGCAGGACGTATGGATGGCGACACATTTCAGACACTCTCGGACATTCGCATCCCTGATGGCTTCGACTCGATGTTCACCGCCATCCCCGAGTCAGCCTTCCGCAGCGACTTATCCTCTACTCTGATTAGACAGGGGCGAGGCAACAGCCCATGAGCAGCTACAAGGACTTGCGCGAGTTCATCAGGTTTCTCGACCGTAAGGGCGAGTTGAGGCGCATCAAGACGCCCGTTAGCAGCGAACTCGAGATAACAGAGATTGCAAGCCGCGTCATAGCCGAAGGCGGCCCTGCCCTCCTGTTCGAAAGTGTGGACGGCGGCGAAACTCCCGTCCTCATCAACATGTTCGGCACACATCAGCGAGTCTCCTGGGCGCTCGGAGTTGAGAATGTCGAGGAAATAACCGAGCGCGTTCGCAAGCTCCTTGGATTAACGCAGGGCCCGCCCACCGGTATCGTCAATAAAATCAGAACCGTCGGCGATCTCGCAGGACTCGCGCGCAGTCGGCCCAAGATTGTCAAGAACGCCCCATGCCAGGAGATCGTCCTAACGGGCGAAGACGCTGACGTGAGCATACTCCCTATCCTGAAGTGCTGGCCTCTCGACGCCGGACCATACATCACGCTGCCGCTTGTAATTTCGCGCGATCCCACCTCCGGCCGCCGCAATGTCGGCACATACCGGATGCAGGTGTACGACGGCAAGACGATGGGTATGCACTGGCAGTCACACAAGGTCGGCGCGCGCCATTACCGCGACGGCGAAGAACGTCGCCTGGAGCGCCTTGATGTGGCAGTCGCACTCGGCGGTGACCCAACAACGATATGGACTGGCTCGATGCCTCTCCCACCCGACATGGACGAGATTGCCGCCTCCGGCGTCATTCGCGGCAAGCCCGTTGAGATGGTCAAGTGCAAAACGATCGACCTGGAAGTCCCGGCGCACGCTGAGATTGTGCTGGAGGGCTATGTCATACCAGGCGAGCTTCGGCCAGAGGGCCCATTCGGCGACCACACGGGCTACTACTCATTAGCAGAGGACTACCCTGTATTCCACTTGACCGCGATAACCCATCGCCGTAGCCCCATTTACCCAACCACATTTGTCGGTGTGCCTCCCAAGGAAGATTTCTTCATGGGCAAGGCAACTGAGCGCATCATGCTCCCGGCGCTTCAGGCGGCGCTGCCCGAGGTCAAGGACATCAACATGCCAGCCGAGGGAATATTCCACAACCTTGTCATCGTCTCAATAAGAAAGGAATACCCGGGACATGCCCGCAAGGTAATGAACGCTCTATGGGGCTTGGGACTGATGATGCTCACCAAGGTCATCGTCATCGTTGACCACTATGTGGACGTTCAGGACTTGTCCGAGGTCGCCTGGCGCGTAACCGCCAACCTCGATCCCGGCTCAGACATAGTGTTTTCGGAAGGCCCCCTCGACGACCTTGAGCACGCGAGCGCAATCCCGCGATACGGCACCAAGATGGGAATAGACGCTACCGCAAAAGGTCGCCTCGACGGGCGCACCCGCGAATGGCCGCCCGACATCGTTATGAGCGAAGAAATCAAAGCGCTCGTCGATAAGAAATGGCGGGAGTACAAGATATGAATGCAGCAGCAATTCCCGTAACCGCTGTCCGCAAGATGGGTCTATTCCTAGACGCGATCAAGTTCCACGAGAGCATCTTCGCTCTCCCCTTCGCCTACACCGGCATGATACTAGCAGTATGGACTGAGTCCGAAGGTGCGCGCTGGTATCCCACGATTTACCAGTTTATCTGGATCAGTGTCGCGATGATCGGTGCGCGCACCGTGGGCATGGCCGCCAACCGCATTATCGACCGCTACATCGACGCCCAGAACCCACGCAACGCTTCGCGCCATCTGCCCTCCGGCAAGCTAAGCGTTCGTGACATGACCTTACTGACATTGGCGGCACTCGCGATATTCATTTTCGCTGCATATATGCTCACAGACTCGCTCAGCAAGCCGCTCGCTCTCATTCTCGCCCCTGTCGCCGTCGCATACCTGATCTTCTACCCGTACACCAAGCGCTTCACATGGGCATCCAACCTGCTGCTGGGTTGGGCGCTAGCCATCGCTCCTTCGGCTGCTTGGATAGGCATTACCGGAAGCCTCACGTGGCAGCCCGTGTTACTCTCGCTCGCGGTCGCGCTTTGGGCGGGCAGTTTCGATATACTCTATCACACACAGGACCACGACTTCCAGAAGCAAGCAGGACTACACTCCGTTGCCAGCCGCTTCGGTATAGTGGGCGCATTCTGGTGGGCGCGCGTCATGGACGGTCTCGCGCTAGTCGCCCTCATTGTCCTCGGAATCTGGCTTACGCTGAGTTGGCCTTACTACATTGGCATCGCTCTCGCTGCCGGCTTCCTGATATACAAGCACCGCCTCGTATCCCCCGACGACCTGTCCAGCTTGGGAATGGCGTTCTTCCGAATCAATGCTTATGTATCCATCACAATGTTTGTTGCGACCCTCTTGGCGGTATTGCTATGAACCGAACAGGCGAAAGTCTACCGGTAGTAGTCGGCATCAGCGGCGCAAGCGGTTCCGCCATTGCAAACGGCGTCATAGATGCACTAATGGAAATGCGGCGGCCCGTCGTAGCCACCGCATCTTCCGCTGCCCGCATGGTCTGGCATCAGGAGATGGACATCTCATTCGGCGAAGCTCTCGAAAACTGGAGCGATGCGGGAGACTTCACCTACTATGCGCCTGCTGACATACAAGCGCCCATAGCCAGTGGCAGCTTTCCCACGCATAGCATGGCAATCGTTCCTTGCAGCATGTCAACGGTTGCAGCGATCGCACACGGCTTCTCCGACAATCTCATACGCCGCGCCGCAGATGTATGCATAAAGGAGCGCCGGCCTCTGACCATAGTACCGCGCGAGACGCCCCTGAGCGCCATCCACCTCGAAAACATGGCCGCTCTGGCACGTCTCGGCATAACAGTGCTGCCACCTGAGCCGCCCTTCTATCTGAAGCCCCAATCCCTCGACGATGTCGTCGAGTACATCGTCCAGAAAACCCTCGCAAGCCTCGGGCTGATTAACACCCTACCTGAAGCGATGCAATACGATGGTCCTCCGGGATCGCAAGGATAGAGAATGTACGACTTTCATACACACACATTCCTCAGCGATGGCGTCCTCGCCCCTACGGAGTTGATTCGCCGCGCACTCCACAACGGGTATCGTGTCATGGCGGTAACCGACCATGTTGGCCCCGGCAACCTTGAGTTCGTGATCAAGACGCTGGTCAAGGACTGTGCGGCAGCATCGAAGCGATGGGACATTCTCGCCCTGCCCGGGGTCGAAATTACATACGCGCCAAAGGAAGACATTGACGAGATGGCACGGGACGCGCGCGCCATCGGCGCAAAGATGGTCAATGTTCACGGCGAGACCGTGGTCGAACCGGTCGAGCCGGGCACCAATCACGCCGCAGTTAGCTCCAACCATGTCGATGTCCTCGCTCATCCCGGCCTCATCACACTGGAAGAGGCGCGCATTGCGGCGGACAAGGGAATCTTCCTCGAAGTCTCCGCGCGCAAGGGACATGGCTTCGCAAACGGCCATGTAGTCCGCACCGCAGCCGAAGCAGGCGCTCGCATTGTCCTTGACTCTGACGCCCACGCCCCCGAAGACCTACTCACCCCGGACTTTGCCATGAAAGTCGCGCGTGGTGCGGGCCTGGATGACAACGAGGCGAATCGCTTGTTGCGATCCGCCCCGCTGGAGCTGCTTAAGAAAGTTGGAGTTGACTACCCTTAGTCAGGCAGCACTATGGACTCCGGATCCTCGCCACCCGCTACCTTTGCCGTATTGTAAATTGCAAAAGCTCGGCTGCGCTCCCCCGACTCCTGCGTGAAAGACGCAAGGTGCGGCGTAATCAGTACATTGTCGTACTGAAAGAGCGGATTGTCCGGAGAAGTCGGTTCCTCTTCGAGGACATCAAGTCCGGCCGCCATAATTTTCTTAGCTTCCATGGCGCGAATCAGAGCGGCCTCGTCCACAACTGGCCCACGACAGGCATTGATTAATACCGCGCTCGGCTTCATCAGGTCGAACTCGCGGTCACTGATGAGCTTCGTGGTACTCCGACCCAGTGGGACATGCAACGTGATAATGTCCGCCGTCTGCAGCAGTTCATCCATCGACATTCGAGTCGCTCCAAGCTCCGCCTCTAGCTCGGGATCGACGGGAATTACATCTGAATAGATAATCTCGCACTCCCAACCTAGAAGCCGACGCGCGACGCGAGACCCGATTCGCCCCAGTCCAATAATGCCCACAGTCTTGCCGGCAATTTCGTGTGCTTGCGAGAACCAGTCTTGCCGTATGCTCCCTGCCCATTCGCCCGCCTGCACGGTGTTGTACTGCAGCTGCATCTTACGATACACGCTGACCAGCAGAGTGATTGTGTGCTCCGCCACTGATATTGCATTGCCGCCGCCATTGTTCGCGACTCGAATGCCAAGCTCGCCAAGTGTCTGCTTGTCGATCATATCCGTACCCGCGCTCGTGGTCTGCACGAGTCTCACACTCGGCGTCAGTCGCGCGAGTTCCACCGGGTACACGCTCGGCGACACGATGACCGCTGCGACTCCTTCTAGATCCGCCGCCTGCTGCTCTATAGATTGCGACGAATCAACCCACTTTATCTCCGCACCCTCCGGCGCGTGTCCTTGAAATGATTCTAATAATGCTCCATCAGGTGCAAGATATGCGACGCTCGCTGCCATTGAACTCTCCTGTTTCAGATTGCAAACTCTCTTACGCAAGCCATTCCTGTCCGCCTGCAGCACAGATTATATGCAGGCTAGGATACTGACGCAAGCCAGAGCGGTCCGAACTTGGCGGAGGACACTCAGAGTAGGCAATCTTGTCAACGCTGGAGAACCCTTTGTTTCAGAGCCCCTGCAACTTCTAATTTCATTCTCAGACGGTAACGCCAGAATTGCAGGACAGATCGAGGTCGGAATCATTAAGCCGAGCAGTTCAAGGTGGATTCACACTACGGTGCCTACAAGAACGGCATGAGTACGTGCATTTGCTGCCACATATCCACAGCTTCCGCGGTTTTCGTTCGCAGTGTTCGTCTTCCACACTGACAGACAGGTGAGTTCATGCCATGTTAGGGATTGACGCGCCCGCGTCGAGAATCGCAAACCTTGCGTGTCAAGCGACTATGGCGATACAATGGAAGTCTCAGTCTATTATGCATATTTCAAGTAGGAATCTTCTTATGGAAGCACATCAGTTAGTTCAGTTGGAGCCCAACCCAAATATCGAAGAGTTTCAACCGGGTGATACGGTGCGCGTAGATATTAGGGTTACTGAGGGCGAGCGCACGCGCTTGCAGGCGTTTCAGGGCGTTGTCATTCGCAAGCGAGGCGGAGGCCCAGGGGCTTCCTTCACCGTTCGGCGCGTTAGCTACGAAATTGGCGTAGAACGCACTTTCCTCATGCACTCCCCCAATGTGGAGTCCGTCAAAGTCACGCGCCGCGGCAAAGTTCGAAGATCCCGCCTGTATTACCTTCGCGGTCTATCAGGCCGCGCGGCCAGGATCAAAGAACGCCGCTAATTCTTCTTGCTTAACTAAGTAATAGCTGAGGTGAGGGGCAGACACTAACCGGTCTGTCCCTCTTGCCATAACTAGCGAGCAATACACCGCTAGCATGTCGGTCAGAATGGTACTGTGGAGACTTGAATGGTCGATTCTGCCAACATGAGATTTGCCGAAGTGGCCGTGGATGTCCCGACCGCTCCAGGTCGGACGTTCAGTTACCGGGTGCCCACCGGAGTAAATATACTACCCGGACAATTGGTGCGCGTTCCATTCGGCGCTCGCACTCTCCAGGGAGTAGTGTTTTCGCTCAGCATGCACTCTCAGGTGTCCGAGGCTGAAACGAAGGACATCGCTGGCCCTGTGTTCGATGAGCCACTTCTTGACGATGTTCGGCTTCAACTTGCCAGGTGGTTGAGCGATTACTACATCTGCTCTCTCTTCGAAGCAACGGTGCCCATGCTGCCGCCGGGGGGGCGCGTCCGTGCCCGCATCCACCTCACTCTGGCAAAGCCAAAGCCAGACCGCACTTCACTCACTCCACTCCAAATTCGCATCGTTGATTACATCGCCAAGCGCAACTCCGCGACGCAGGACGCTTTAGTCCGAGCAATCGGCGACAGCGCGGCTGCGTCCATAGCAAGCCTCGTACACAGAGACATCCTCATTCGGGAGTACGCCCTTCCCGACCCGGCCATCAAACATCGCTATCGCACACTGATAAGTATAAATCCCGACGCCGCCTCCAAGATAAACGGGTGGCTCTTAACTCTCGGTCGCCGGGCAAAGAAACAATCCGCATTTGTCGAACACCTACGCGATATTGACAAGCCGCTCGACATCACTGAGGCCCGCCAGGAGTTCGGTGGCAGCATAGTCAAAACAATAATGGATAGAGGTTGGCTGACCACCAGAACCGCGCTCATAGACCGCGACCCGCTTGAAGGTAGGATTTTTGAGGACGTTGGCCCGCTCCGCCTGACCGCGGAGCAGTCAGAGGCGGCAACGGCCATACACGGCGAATTCGAGCAGTCGTCCAACCTTGGTAAGACATTCCTCATAGAGGGAGTAACCGGCAGTGGAAAGACTGAAGTCTATCTCGACGCAGTAAATTGCTGCCTCGAAATGGGCAAGCAAGCCATCGTTCTCGTCCCGGAGATTGCCCTTACATACCAGACGATAGAGCGCTTCGCATCCCGGTTTCCCGGTAATGTGGCAGTTCTGCACAGCGGACTTACTGACGGCGAACGATTCGACCAGTGGTGGAAAATCAGTCGAGGGCAATACGGCCTCGTTGTCGGATCACGCAGCGCGGTGATCGCCCCGGTTCCCGATCTCGGTCTGATCGTCCTCGATGAAGAGCACGAATGGACTTACAAGCAACAGGACGCACAACCCCGTTACCACGCACGGCAGGTCGCCCTGAAACAGTCTGAATTGAGTGATGCTCTGGTAATTCTGGGAAGCGCATCTCCCGAAGTGGGCACATACTATGCAGGGATGCAAGGAAGGCATCGCATCCACAGACTCACTAAGAGGTTCGTCAGCAGCGAGAAACGTCCGAAGTCTTCAGGCGCTCTACCATCAGTGGACATTGTTGACATGAAGGCGGAACTGCGGGACGGTAATTCCGACATGTTCAGCCGGGCACTCAGCAGATCATTGGAAGCTTGCCTTGAAGCGGATGAGCAGGCAATGCTCTTCCTTAATCGACGCGGCACATCCTCGCACTTGCGCTGTTTCAATTGCGGATACAGTTTGCACTGCCGCAGTTGCGATGTAAGTGTTACCTATCACTCAGCATCAAGGAGCTATGTGTGCCACTACTGTGGTAGGCGTCGCAGACCGCCCCAAATGTGTCCGCAGTGCATGAAATATCGCCTTCGAAATTACGGCATCGGTACGGAGGCGGTAGCAGATGAGGTTGCTACGCGTTTCCCAGATGTGGGTGTATTGCGATGGGACAGAGATGTTGCCACATCCCCGAAGGCGCATGAGGAATTGCTTATGCGATTCCGCTCAGGTGAGGCGCAGGTTCTAGTAGGAACGCAGATGATTGCCAAAGGACTACATTTCCCATCTGTGTCCCTAGTGGGAGTAGTCTCTGCCGATGTCGGGCTGACGATTCCAGACTATCGCGCAGGCGAGCGCACATTTCAGTTACTGCATCAGGTCGCAGGGCGCGCGGGACGAGGGAGCAGCGAGGGCAAAGTCATCATACAGACTTATCAGCCTGACAACTACGCGATACAGGCCGCGGCGGCACAAGACTACCAGGCATTCTACCTGCGTGAAATGGCATATCGCAGACAACAAGGAAATCCACCTTACAGCCGTCTGATTCGCCTTATATACACTCACACTAGCCCGGCAAAGTGCGAGGCTGAGGCATCAAGACTTTCGGGACAACTCCGAAAGCAACAGGCCGAGTGGGACATCACGGAAACAGATATATTGGGACCAATGCCCGCGTTTCCGGCTCGACTGCGCGGACGCTACCGCTGGCACATTATCCTGAGAGGCGCCAATCCCCGGACGCTGCTTGAGAAGACCGATGTCCCCAAAAGCTGGTCGGTGGACGTCGATCCCGTTGTCTTGACCTGAATACCTGCGACGAAAATCAGAAGGGACGCATCTGATCAGATGCGTCCCTTCCACTGTCATATCCGAATTAGACCGGACTAGAGATTGAACTGCGGGTCCATGTAGTCCTTCTCTTTGGCATAGACTTGAAGGCGACCGCGTGTGCTGTCGGTGACAATTAGACGGTCTTCCTCGTCGACTGCAATTCCAACCGGTCGCTCAAACAGACCGAGCGGCCTGGTGTCGCTTACTCTCCGGTAGGCTTTCACCACGTCCGGGTTTGACTCTACCACCTCTTTAGCCCACTTGGAAAACTCGACTGCGTCCCCTTCGAGCTGCGTGAGAACAGGGCCGTCGTTCTCGTATATCTTGACGAGCTTGTTGCCCCAGTCCGAGACATAAACGTCGCCTTCGCTGTCAACGGCGACATCCGAAGGATGGTTCAGGGCGCCCGCCGGGCCACCAGTCTCTTCGCCATAAGTTACGAGGTGCTCTCCGTCCGCGGAGAACTTCTGCGCGCGGTTATTGCCCCAGTCAGCTACATACACGCAGCCATCTGTGCCCACAACAACGCCCCACGGCCTGTTTAGTTGGCCGGGCGCGCTTCCCGCTCCGCCGAACGAAATTAGGTGCTTACCATCGCTAGTGAACTTATGCACTTCGTTTGAGGCGGCGTCAGTAACATAGAGATTGTCTTCGGCATCGCAGGCGATCCCGGAGGGGCTGCCCAACTTGCCGTCGCCGTCCCACTCGCCAGCGCGCTGTCCGTCGGCATCGTAAACCTTTACTTGCTTGTCAAATTCGTCAGCACAGTAGATGTTGCCGTGGGAATCAACGGCGATTCCCATTGGCCATACAAGCTCTTCACGGGCGAAATCACCGATGAAGTCCTCTTCGATGGTGACCTTGCCTATTCGCTTGTTCGGCGCCTGGATTCCACCTGCACCTTCTTGGCCTCTACTTAGGACGTAGAGTACGCCGCCTGGAGCCACCGCTACATCGGTCGGCTGAGTGAAGCCGTTTCCAGCCGCAGCATTCCTTCCGATGGCGTGACTGAAGTTCCAGGTCCGGCCTGAAACAGTTGTCGTTAGCATCTTTTCACCTTCCGATTAATCCCGAAATACGCTGCTTGCCCCGCAGTCCAGTGTAGTCTGGGACTGCGGGGATAATTAGCAAGCGAATAAGTTCTAACGCTTCGGCTTAGTGCCCGTTGCCGTTGGTATGTATGAATCCAGGCTGCTCGAAGTGGCCGTTAACCACACTCGGCGCGTCCAGCTTCATCCAGTCCTCGAGGATAGTCGAGTATACGCCACGGAAGTCCTGGTTAGGTACCAGGTCACCCTGTTGCAGAGCCTCTGCACGCGTCTCAGGGTATTCGCTGTAGAAGCCTCCATTTACGTTCGGCCCCATTGCGAAGGCAACCCCTGCCGCGCCGTGGTCTGTGCCGGAACCGTTGTCTCGTACCCGGCGACCGAATTCGGAGAACAGGAACATTATGACGTTGTCATCGGCATCGTGCTCTCGAAGGTCATCCCAGAAGTCCGCGACCGCCTCAGAGACGTCTGTCCAGAGCTGGGCATGAGTCGTTGCCTGTGCCGCATGGGTGTCGAAGCTTCCATGGTCAGTGTAGAACACGCGCGTACCCACGTCCGCCGTGTGGATCATCGCAATGTCCCTGAGCTTCTGGGCAATCGGGCTTGCTCCGTATTCCACACTGGACTCATACTGCTGCGGTGCAATCTTCAGGATGTCCGCACCCTTGAGCGCGTCCAGCCCTGTCTGCCCGAGATACTCCATCACCTGACCCGTACCCACTGCAGGGCCGTACATGTTGGCGAAGCGCTCAAGTACCTGCAATCGCTGCTCTTCCTGCTCGATGTTCGTGAGCAGGCCATAAGTAGAGACATCGGCAACCGACGCGACTGACACGCCGGGGGCGACCAGTGCACGAGGGAGAGCCTGCCCGACATTGACGCCGGTTACAGGATTTTCAGACGTGGGATCAATCTGCTTCATCGCGCGTCCCAGCCAGCCTTCTGTGCCGACCTTGTCTGGCTCACAGGTGTGCCAGATGTCCATCGAGCGGAAGTGGGAACGTGGAGAGTTCTCATAGCCGATGCCATGAATAACCGCCATGTCGCCGCTCTCGAAGATTCCCTTCATCGGCGCCATCGCAGGGTGCAGGCCAAGCTCGTCGTTGAGCTTTAGCACACGGTTCTCCGAAATGCCAAGCGAGCGCCTGCTGTCGTAATAGTTTCCGTCCGTGTACGGAATCACCGTATTGAAATAGTCGTTGCCGCCCGTGAGCTGCAGTACGACCAACACCGGCGGTTTGTTCGTATTTGCCATTTTTTCCTCCTGAGGATAATTCCCTGTAACAAGCCGTGGCTCTAGCCGAACTGATACTCTCGGGTTGCTCCGATGAGGGCAAGCATCTCTCCAGCGCGGCGCGCGGAATCGTCATAAGCGTCTTGCCAGTTGACAGCGCCCTCGCTCTCCGCCTGGCTAACCAGCTCATTAAGCGTCTGGTCTGACACGGACATCGGTCCCATCTGGTCTAGACAGTTCTCTACCAGTTCTTCTGGTGTCATGGTCGGGCCGTTGGCTGATGCAATTCGCTCAACGATACGCTTCACTCCCGGCAGGTTCGTGTCGCTTATCCTATCTGCTACAAAGTTGACGCGCTTTACAAGAGAACCGCTGTTAATCCACTCGTGACCGGTGTGCCAACCTTCCACGCTGGGAGGATCGAGGATGTCCTGCCCCATATAGCCAGGCTCCCTCGCAACGGACTCCAGTCGCGGATCCGGACCTTGCAGGTCGCCGGTGAGACGCAACGTTCCAACAACAACCTCAGTCGGGTTCTTGACCTTTCTGTACATCGCATCCTTGAAGAAGTCCGAGTTGAAGAGAATGCGCAATACAGGCTTAATGTCGTAGTCGTTCTCGACGAGGGTCTCGGAAAGCAGACGAATTGCCTCAGGGTTGCGCGGCTGCTCAATATTCCATGCCGGAACCTGTGGCTCATCCTCTACGAAGAAATTATACAGGTGCCGAGCGATGAACCTAGGGCAGGCCGGCTGCTTCAGGATAATTTCGATGATGTCTTCGCCATTGAAATTTCCCGTGTAACCCAAGAATGACTTGTCGGTCTCGTCATGGTCTTCAGACCGATACTCGAACCGCCACGGATGCCTACCATAGGGATATCGAGGCATTTTCGCCGAGATTGTCCAGCCGGTGAACGCCCGCGAGCACTCGAATACGTCCTGTTCGGTGTAGTTGCCGACGCCTAGCGAGAAGAGCTCCAGAAGTTCGCGACCCCAGTTCTCGTTGGGGGCGACTTTATGGTTCTCATTGTTGTCCAGCCAATAGATCATGGCGGGGTTGCTCGCCAGTTGGAGCAGCAGGTCACGATAGTTCTTCATTCCAACATCTCGGAACATCTGAATCTGTTCGAGAAGGTGGTTGCAGTTGTCAACCTTGGAGTTGCCTGTGGCGAATACATGGTGCCAGAAAAGAGCCATCTTCTCATTCAGCGGCCTCTGAGTATTCACCATGAAATACAGCCAGTTCGCCTGCCCCGGAGCGGCGGCACCGCCGGGCACCTCTGTTATTGGATGGTATCTGTATAGCGTGTACTCATCTACGGGGGGTTGGCTTTCGTAGTCAAGCAGCTGCTCGACTGTTGTCTCATATCCCTGCTCTGCCATCGCCTCGAGCTCGTCGCGAGTCGCACCAAAGCCGGCACGCCTCATAAGGTGGGCTAGCAGGGCAATTTCCTCTCTGTTGGACATGCGCATACTCCTTTCGCAACATGTGATACTAACGCTGGTGACAATTGAAAACGGTTTGATATCGCCAGAACTATAAGCACCCCCTTTCGCCCGAAAGCAAAGGTGATGCGGTGAGGCACTCGGGGCATGTGCCATAGTAATCCGTGCGGAGTCTGACGATTTCGTATCCGGTAGCCCGCGATACACGGTCTAACGGGTGGTGTTGTGCCGCGCCATCCATAGTTCCATCCATGTCCTCTACCTTCTCGCATTGCAAGCAAACAAGGTGTGGATGGGAAACAGGTATCCTGCCGTCGTATCGATTGGCGGAGGCACTGAATTCAATCTCCAACACCTGACCCGTTTCCTTTAAGATCTCAATAGTGTTGTAAATTGTAGCGAGACTGGTGCCGGGGTATGCCGCTCTGACGCCTTCGTGAATCTCGCTCACGGATGGATGGCGATCACTGGCAAGTAAAACTTCGAGCAGTTTGGCCCGCTTGCGCGTTACCACCACGCCCCTGTCTCTGAGCGCGGCCTTCATCTCAGCAAGGCGCAATTCCAATCCGCTTTCCCGCATATTAGATCCTGTGGCTTGTTCGGATGACTGGGTGATCGCAATTAGGACAAGAAAATATGATAATTAGAATGATTCTAAATGATATTGCGTGTAAGGTAAGTCAGACCGAGCGATATGTCAAGTGCAATTTCGTGAATTGATGGTCGATATTGCAGAGTTCCTTACGATGCTCTAAAAGAGGCACGCGTTGACCTGTCGATTTTGTGGCTCATATAATAGCATCCACTTTCAATCAACTCTGCGGTTACACCTCGGAACTATTCATGAGGCCAGACATGCCCCTGCATCCAGTAATATTGGCCGGAGGCTCTGGCACTCGCATGTGGCCGCTCTCCCGAGAGGCACACCCCAAGCAGTTCCTGCGCCTCATGGGCGAATATTCACTGTTGCAGGACACAGTTCGTCGCCTGGACGGGATGCAGGACATCGCAGCTCCGCTCGTAATCTGCAACGAAGAACATCGCTTTTTGGTGGCGGAGCACCTTCGACAGTTGGACAAGGAAGCGCTGGCAATCGCGCTAGAACCCGTTGGGCGCAACACGGCTCCTGCCTTGACGCTAGCGGCGCTCATGTTGCTTGACGAAGATGCCAAATTTGCAAGTGGCGACCCAGTGATGCTTGTGCTGCCTGCCGACCACGTTGTGCGGAACAGGACAAGATTCCAGAAGCTTGTCGAGGACGGCACCGCGGAGGCAAGAAAAGGGAACATAGTTACATTTGGCATTCTTCCTGACTCACCCAAGACCGGATATGGGTACATCAGAAAGGGTGAGCAACACTTGCCAAAGAAAGGCGTCGCATCATTCGAAGTGGCAGAGTTCACGGAGAAACCGAGCGAGAGCGTCGCCAAGCAGATGGTGGAATCCGAAGCTTACCTTTGGAATAGTGGAATGTTCATGATGCGGGCGTCAGTATGGATGGGGGAGATTCGTCGCAGACGACCAGACATAGAAGATGCCTGCATTCAAGCGCATTCCAAACTAAGACGCGATGGAGAATTCTATCGACCGGATGCGACACATTTCGCACAGTGCCCTAGCGAGTCAATAGACTATGCTGTAATGGAACATATGGGTAAAGAAACAACAGAGGATGAAGGGGCGAAGTGCCTTGTACTTCCGATGGACATAGGCTGGACCGACCTTGGAGCCTGGTCGTCGCTGTGGGAAGAGAGAGCGAGGGACAATGGAGGAAATATCATTGAGGGCGATGTTTACGCCAAGTCAATGTCAGACTCACTCGTAATTAGCCAGCGGCGCCTAGTCGCGGCGGTTGGCTTGAAAGATGTGATAATAATAGAGACCCCAGACGCCGTATTGGCGACTCACAAGGAGCATGTTCAGGAAGTGAAAGAGTTGGTCGAGCAGCTTAAGCTCGAAGAGCGACCGGAGCAGGAGAATCATCTCGAGATTAACCGGCCGTGGGGCTCGTTCGAGACAGTCGATGCCGGAGATCGTTTCCAAGTCAAGCGTCTTACGATTTCTCCGGGGGAAGCGCTGTCACTGCAGATGCACCACCACCGGGCGGAGCATTGGGTTGTGGTCAAAGGAACTGCCAAAGTCACCCGGGGAGACGAAGTGTTCCTGCTAACCGAGAATCAGTCAACATACGTGCCGGTAGGTGTTGAGCACCGGCTGGAGAATCCAGGCACACTTCCACTCGAAGTCGTTGAAGTGCAGACGGGAAGTTATCTTGAGGAAGACGACATTGTGCGTTTTGAAGACAGGTATGATCGACACATCGGCGACAAAACCTAACGGGCTGCTGACGATATCTAATTCGAAAATGAAATCAAGGTGAATACATGACTCAGAGTTCCGTACCCGGATCGAAAATGCCTGCCGTTCCTTCTCGCATTTTGCTGGGGCCCGGTCCAAGCAACGTCAGTCCCAGGGTCCTGCAGGCGATGATGCAGCCAATGATTGGATACCTCGATCCCGACTTTATGTTGATCATGGACGAAGTCCGGGAGTTGCTTAAGGCAGTATTTGAGACTGACGATGCGAACACCTTAGCAATCTCCGGCACAGGCTCCGCCGGAATGGAAGCCGGTCTAAGCAGCCTGCTGGAACCAGGTGATACCGTTGTGATGTGCATTTACGGCTTCTTCTGTGAACGAATGGTGGAGATGGCTACTCGCATCGGAGCAAATGTCGTGCCGATACGCGCGCAGTGGGGCCGCCCTTTCCCAGAAGAGAAGTTGGAGGCTGAGCTGAAGAACCGGACAGATGTGAAGCTGGTAACAGCCATACATGCGGAAACATCCACGGGCGTGCGTCAGCCGATGTCAGAACTTGCTCGCATTGCTAAAGACCACAACGCACTCTTCATGGTTGACACTGTCACTTCACTTGGCGGCAATAGAGTGGAGTTCGACGAGTGGGATGCCGATTACGCCTATTCCGCAACACAGAAGTGCCTCGGATGTCCTCCAGGCCTCTCTCCCGTTGCGATGAGCCAGCGAGCGATTGAAGCCATGCGAAGCCGGAAGCAGGCACCATCGTCATGGTATCTTGACCTAGCACTTCTGGGCAATTACTGGGGCTGGGAGGAGCAGCGCGTATATCACCACACAGCGCCGGTCAGCATGATACTGGCGTTGAGGCAGGGATTGCGAGATGCGCTGACGGAGGGCCTGACAAATAGGTTCCAGCGCCACACGCTAAACGCTAAGGCTCTTTCTGCTGGTCTGGAGGCTCTGGGTCTGGAATGCGTAGTGCCTGAGGACCACCGCCTTGCTCAGATTACCGTTGTAAGTATCCCCGATGGGGTGGACGACATTCCGGTCAGGCAGAGGCTTCTACGCGGCTATGGTATCGAGATTGGTGGCGGGCTGGGCGAACTGGCCGGCAACGTCTGGCGCGTCGGCCTTATGGGAGAATCGAGCAAGGCAGAATACGTGCTCGCGCTACTCTCTGCTCTCGAGAATGTACTCCCGGAGGAAGGTTACGAGGTTGCTCGTGGTTCCGGAGTCGCTGCGGCCATTGCTCAATTTGGAGTGGGAGTACCACAGGGCGACTAAGTGAATCTAATTTTGCTTGGCGCTTAGAAAGAGCGGTTCAAATCTGTATGCGAAAGGGGCGAAGTTTTCAACTCCGCCCCTCTTTTTCGGTGCATAAGACACTACAGTTATGAACGCTACTATGCAACGAAGTCGTGTAGACCGTCCGAATGTCGGTTTTCATCTGTATTTGCATGCCCGATATCGGACATATATCCGCACTGAAGGCAGTGCAAATACCTGCCATACTGGTCGCTACCGATTCCCACATCGCCATTACAGCGCGGACATTGTTTCAGGTAGATGGTTCTATTGTGGCTCGCTGTCTGCATATTAAGTACGCCCTCCTAATCCAAGAATCATTTGATGTCGAAAGATTAGAACAGTCGTACTTAGCCGGTCAAGGTGTTTTTTGAGCTCTTAGATAGTTTATTCCAAACACTTGTGTCCCTACTAGACCTCTCCCATTGCCTGAAGCCCTTAAAACGGAAAGTGGACCGGTCTAGCCGGTCCACTTAGAATTGCCCTGATGAATTGAGATCGCTCTACTATTGCTGAGCAGCCTTGCTGAGTTCAGCTCCAGCTGAAAAACCAACGCGCTTATGGGCAGGCACTTCAATTAGGTCGCCCGCCTTACTGCCTCGTATGGGCCGAACCTTACGAGCCTTTACATCTCGCAACTCGAAAGAACCAAAGCCAGTAAGCACCACCCGATCCCCGGCTGCAAGCGCTTCTTGAATGCTCCTCAAAACGGCGTTCAAAGCCGCCTCGCCCTGCGAATGAGTGCCGCCTAACTTTCTAGCCACATCCCTCGAGATGTCATTCTTCCTAAGGGTCGCCATTTATTCCCTACCTCCCTTGTCATTGTGCCAGTCATTATCGATAATGACCGTGGGCCTCACGTACTGAGCCAGTTTCTGTGGTGTTTCTTAGCATTCATCGCGCCGCAGCACATCCGAAACGTAGCTTGCAACCCATTTAATACTTCGATTTACAGACTCTGAAACAGCATCTCACCTGTAGATGCAATGAATATATCCCAAACGACAAGGAATTGTAAATACTTAGTTTGCAACTTCTCAGCAGGAGCCGTAAATGAATCTTGAGCTTATAGCAGATTACAATTGCATCGTGGGCGAGGGTCCTATGTGGCATCCCATCGAGAATGCGGTCTATTGGGCCGACATCCCGCAAGGCAGAATTTTCCGATACGATCCAAGAACAACCGAGCACGGTCTAATCTTCAAAGGCGGTGAAGTGGGTGGATTTACGGTGCAGGATGACGGCTCATTGTTGCTCTTTATGGAGAGCGGTGCGGTCGCATCCCTGCGCCAAGGTAAGCTCGAATGTCTCATAGACGAAATTGAATCGGAGCGCGACACGCGATTTAACGATGTCATCGCCGACCCGGCGGGTCGCGTGTTCTGCGGCACAATGCCCTCTGACAGCCATTTGGGTAGTCTTTATCGCCTTGAAACAGACGGGTCGATAAGCCACGTCCTTGGCGGAATCGGCATTTCGAATGGAATGGGCTTCACTCCGGACGGCAAACAGATGTATTACACGGATTCGCCAACTCACAACATCTACATTTTCGATTACGACATTGCCACAGGCGAACTCTCTAATCAGCGTGTGTTTGTAAACACCGGGGAGAACGATGGCATACCAGACGGCATGACTGTGGACGCTGAGGGGTATGTTTGGTCGGCCCGGTGGGACGGCTCATCACTGGTCCGCTATTCGCCCCAAGGCGAGCAGGTCAATCGAATCTGGTTCCCAGCCCGGAAGGTGTCAAGTGTCATATTCGGCGGCGAGGACTACACGGACATGTACGTTACTACGGCAGGCGGTCAGGATAAGACCGGAGAGGGGCCCGGCGCCGGATGCCTATACAAGATCAACTTAGGCATCAGCGGCAAAAGGGAGTATCTGTCGAAGGTCGGACTCTAGGAAGGCGGGCAAGTACGCCCAATGGATGACCCATCCGGTGTTTTGACCGACTATGAAGCCCGTGCTAAAATGGAGCATCCTAACATACCTGTAGCTCTGTAGAGGTTGCCTTATGTCAGGTCATTCCAAATGGTCCACGATTAAGCACGCCAAGGCGGTAACGGACGCGCGAAGAGGCAAGTTATTCACCAAGCTGACGCGCGAGATAATCATCGCGGCGAGACAAGGCGGTGGCGACGCCAGCATGAACATCCGGCTGCGGATGGCCGTGCAAAAGGCTAGGGATGCCAACATGCCCAACGACAACGTCGACCGCGCCATTAAGCGAGGCACCGGCGAGTCGGGTGAGCAAGACCAGATGGTAGAGTTCACCTATGAGGGATACGGCCCGGGCGGTGTTGCAATAATGCTGCAGACACTAACAGACAATCGCAATCGCACCGTATCCGACATCCGTTCTACCTTGACAAAGGCAGGTGGAAATCTTGCACAATCTGGCGCGGTGGCATGGCAGTTCGAGCCAAAGGGAATAGTGGTAGTCAATGCGGAACCCGACGACGCTGAGGAGTTCGCGTTAGTCGCTATCGACGCCGGCGCAGACGACTTCGAAACATTCGATTCGACCCTGCAGATCTACTCTCCAGTGGAGAATTTGGAAGATATAAGACGAACCCTGACCGAAACGGAAGCCGCTGTCGTATCTTCTGAGCTGTCCATGATTCCCAACAGTACGATCACTCTCGATGCTAGGGCTGCTAATCAGACGCTCCGCCTGCTCGACCAGCTTGAAGAATTGGACGACGTTCAGAAAGTGTACTCCAATGCGGATTTCCCAGACGAAGTCCTGGACCAGTACCGCGACGAATAGCAGACTGTGCGTTCACTAGGTATCGACCCCGGCACCTACAACATGGGCGTAGGCGTGGTGAATGCGAACCGCGATGCGCTTTCTATTGTGGATGCGAAGGTGCTTAAGGTACGAAGAGGCATTGCCCGCCCTGAGCGACTTCATCAGCTGTACTCCGAGTTGCTAAAGTACATCGCCCTCTACGAACCCGACGAAGTCGCCATAGAAGAACCTTTCGTTGCGCGCAATGTTCAGTCAGCAATTGCAGTTGGACAGGCACAGGCCGTAGCAATGATTGCCGCCGCTGCCTCAGGTCTGAATGTGGCGTCATACGCCCCACGCGAGGTCAAGTTAGCCGTCACTGGCTTCGGACACAGTTCCAAGGAACAGGTACAGGAAATGGTTTTCCTCACGCTCGGTGTAGTTGAGCAGCCGATGTCCCTCGATGCCTCTGATGCCTTGGCTGTGTCAATATGCCACATCAACTCTAGGCGGGTACAAGCTCTTACGCTGGAAGAACGGTTGTGAAGCTATGACCTCTCTGATTTCGTCAGTGCGCGGCACACTCGAAGGCACGGGCCCCGACTGGGCGGACGTCGCCATTGGAGGCATCACTTTGCGTCTGAGCGCCCCCTCCCCTTCAGTTGACGCGATGGGACAAGTCGGTAGTCCAGTCCGGCTGTTTACCTCGCTGCAGGTCAGGGAGGACAGCCTGAGCCTGTATGGTTTCGAATCAGAAGAGGCTCGACAGACCTTTGAGACACTAATCGGAATCAGCGGAATCGGGCCGCGCGTTGCATTGAGCATTCTCTCCATATTCAAACCCGAAGACCTCGCAGGTGCAGTTGAGGCCGGCGACATCAAGAGCTTCACGGCGGTGCCTGGAGTTGGAAGCAAGACAGCCAGTCGTATCGTCCTTGAACTGAAGGGTAAGCTCGAGCTTGACTGGAGGAGTGCAGGCCCTTCAACACTCGATGCTGACGCTCTGGATGCCCTGACCGCACTGGGCTACACACCCGTCGAGGCACGGGAAGCTCTATCTGCGCTGCCGAAAGACGGCAACCCCACCACAGAAGACAAGGTCCGCCTCGCACTTCAGCAGTTGGTCGGTTAACTACCGACATGGCTTTTTCACCATACGACGAGTGGGCAGACATATACGATGGCGTGTTCTCGTATGTTGTGAATGACATCCCCTTCTATGTGGACGAAGCCAGAAACGCGGAAGGTCTCATTCTCGAACTGGGATGTGGCACTGGGCGAGTGGCAATCCCGATGGCGCTCAACGGCGCAAGAGTTATAGGCATTGATTCGTCGGCAGCTATGCTTGAACGCGCGCGCGAAAAAGCCTATGAGACAGACGCGTCGAACCTAAAGCTTGTACAAGCTGACATTCGAGACTTTGAATTGGAGGAAAAGTTCAGTCTAGTAGTAATCCCCTTCAGGAGTTTTCTTTCCCTGCTCTCAGTCGAAGATGAGCTACGCACTCTATCGAATATCAAACGCCACTTGGAGCCAGGCGGGAAAGTGGCACTGGACATATTCGTGCCCGACCTTAATATGTTAGTGCAGGAAGGCGATGTACCTTACCACTTTAAGGATGTGGTCGACCCGGCAACCGGACAACGCCTAGTTATCTGGAACCAGGCAAGCTACGATCCATTCAGCCAGATAATGAGCATCCGGACTACAATTGAGAAGCTTGACGATTTAGGATATGTGTCAAGCAAAATGTACCGCGACTTTTCCCTTCGGTATATTTTTCGGTGGGAGATGCACCACCTCCTCCGCTCCTGCGGATTCGATGTACTTGCGTTCTACGGTGACTTCGAAAGAGGAGAATTCTACGAGGGTAGTACTGATATGATCTGGATCGCGACACCAGCAGATTAGCCCGAAGTTTCGCCCAATATACATCTTGTCACGATAATCGGAATTACGCAGACTGATATCTTCAGCGACCTGCACTCTCCTTTTTTTGTAGGCCCATGCTATCCAAGAGCCTAGGTTCCTCGTTATATGCTATATGAATAGCGTCTATCCGCTTGCGCAGGATGGCGTTTCCAGAATGGTAGTTGCCTCGGACTGAAGTTGGTGCTGACACAATATGATAAATGCGCATAGACGCTCATTGCCTCTGATACTTGCCGGGCTGCTAGTCGGATTGGTGGCTATGCTAGCATGCGCTGTCACCCCAGCCACCTCGGTCAGCAACGACAACTCGCGGGAGAGCGAGGCCGCCGCACACGATTCTGACCCGGTGGAGATTCAGGAAGCCTCGTGGCAAGCGCCTGCCAGCGGTCATATTTCTGTTGAATCGCTAAATGACAGGGGAACATCAGAGGATCGAAGCCCTACCGGCAGTGCCGAACTGGATGCTGACAGTGTCGTCGCCGCTTACGAAAAGGTGATCGGCGACGTTCATGAAAGTGTGTTGCCATCCGTAGTTAGCATCTTCGTTCTCAATCGCGTTGAAATTTCCGGAACTCTACCGGGTTTCACATTTCCATTCAACCAAGGCACGTCACCTGACGGCAATTCACAGAGAGATTTCTACTACCAGAACGGGCAGGGTTCGGGATTCGTCTGGGACAACGAAGGCCATATTGTAACAAACCGCCATGTGGTTGCAGACGCCGAGCGCATCAGAATCGTGTTCTCTGACGGAAGCAATGCTGACGCCGAGATTGTCGGCATGGACGAAGATTCGGACCTAGCCGTCCTCAAAGTCGACAAGGACATTGAACTTCTCACTCCTGTAAGCCTTGGGGACAGCAACGAAGTACGTGTTGGACAGCTCGCGATAACTATCGGAAACCCCTTCGGTCAGGAATTCTCTACGACAACAGGAATCGTCAGTGCCATCGGCCGCACCATTCGCACTGGAGATTCTCACTTCTCATTGCCGAAGGTGATTCAGACTGACGCCTCGATGAATCCAGGCAATTCCGGCGGGCCACTGCTTGACCGCAAGGGAAGGGTAATCGGAATTGACGCGCAGATAATCTCCCGAGGTGGGGCAAGCACGGGAATCGGATTCGCCATACCCGTCAACATCGCCAAACAGGTTGTGCCGGAACTAATCAGTAGTGGCACATTTACATATTCGTGGCTTGGCATTCGAGGTACGACCATCTCGCCGGAAGCAGTAGAATTGATGAACGCTCCAGAGGGCACCCGTGGCGCTCTGGTAATAGCTCTTGCAGATGACGGACCTGCCGACAATGCGGGTCTTGCGGGGAGCACAAAGACGAAACAGACGGACGAAGGCGGCATAAGATACGGTGGTGACGTAATCACGGCAATCGACGGCAATGAAATTTCCGGTATGAATGAACTAATAATATACCTGTTGGAAAACACCCGGCCCGGAGATGCGATTTCGGTCAGTGTCGTGCGCGACGGAGGCGAAACAGCTGAAATAGCGGTTACGCTGCAAGCCCGCCCCGAATAGGTCAATTGGTTTGTTCTCCACTGACTTTTCGAGTATGCTTTCATCCACCAGCGGAAGGGCTTGTTTATGCTCATTGCGTTGCGCCATCAAGAGATTCAAGGCTGAGAGATGAAAATCAGAAATAGGCTGCCGTTGCTAGGGCTCGCCGCTTTCACCGTGGTACTCTTGGGCTGCGGCACAGCACCCGCATCTCAGACAGCCGAATTAGAAACAGCCTCAGTTGCATCAAAGGTTGCCGGGGTGACCAACCAGCCGGCAGAGTTTGCCTCTGCCGCAAACGTGCTTAAATCAGAATCATCGCCCCCAGAATTGACGCAGGCTATGGAGATCAAGCCTGAGCCTGAAGTTGTCGAAGTCGGTTACAAAGTAGGAATGCAGGTTCCTGAATTCGGAATGAGCCTGCTTGAGGGCAACAGGGTAACATCGGCCAAACTCCTTGAGGAAGGTAAGCCGGTGTTCATCTACTTTCACGCGACTTGGTGAGGAACGTGTAGCTTCGAGTTGCGACGCATAAAGGAAGATATTGGCGACAGTTATAATGATCAAGTGACTTTCTACATCGTAGGCACAGACCCATCCGAGAGCTTAGAGACCCTGGAAGCTGACAGGAAGCGCCTCGATCTGCCGTGGATCACTGCATCCGCTGAAGAAGGAATGCTGGACACCCTTCAAATTTACACGCAGGCGTCCAAGGTGGCAATCGGAAGCGACGGGAAAATCACCCACCGCTACGGCTTCGGCAAAGGTGACTTCGAAAGCTGGGCTGACCTGTTCGAGGATATTGCGGCCAATTAGGAGGCCGGTAAATTCACGCCCATTTTCGGAAACCACGAGTGCCATATTCGCTCAGTCCCTCTTTGTACGCGCTGGCTGTCGCTCGGTTCTCTAGGCTCCGTCCCCGCCCATATAGACGATTGTATTGGGCTTGAACACCGCCCACGCAAACCAGAAGTGGTTGCCATGCACAATCGGTGCGAGACTCTGACCGGTAAAGGGTCCGTCTATCGCAGTGCCGAGAATGTTCCAGGTGCTGCCCGTTTGGTCATCGACAATCCCTTCATCCTGGATACCGAAGATAAGTAGCTGGCCGTCGAGTACCGCATCAAAGACCCCAGCAGATCCTACATCGCGCGAGTCGGCGATTACAGTTGCGTCGAGTGCAGAAGTCGTTCCGAACTTGTGAAACACCGCAATCTGGCGATCACCAATCTCGTAATTGATAACGCCTTCCTCCTGCAATACGCCAAGAGGAAATGCCACATCTACTTCGTCAACCGTCACCGCGATAACGCGCTCAACCGGAAGCAGCCTGCCATCTAAGTCTCCTGTAAACAGGAACGGATTGCCGTCCGCAGTGTCGTACCCTGCATAAGGATTCCTGCCGTATTGCCGCGCAAAGCCCGTGTCACGCGACAGCACCTTCCCGTCTGGTTGCGCCGCTTTGAAATCAGCAAATGAAACAATAGACGCCGACAGATGCTCCAGGTCTCGTCCTGCGTGCTGCCCGACGATCCCCTCACCGGTGAACTGCTGCCACCAGGAGTGCGTCTGCCTGTCATACATAATCAGGTCGGAGTTGCGAAGGTTGCCAGATACGCCGAATTCAAGCACCTCGCCATCCAGTCGCCTGTCAAACGCAATCGCCGAATTGCACAAGGGACAGAAGGTAACCGCTACAGGCACACCACCGACGCTATCATTCACTATTTCGTGCCAGGTCAGAATCTGAAGCGGGTAGGCACGAGCATCGCCGTCTATCTCTAGTGCGACTACAGGCTCAACATCTTTCAGCCACGCCGCCGCCTCTGATGTACCGATGAATTCAGGGGAGTCGATAGAGGGAATATTGTCGCGTGGAATGACGAACCTTATCTCGCTGTAAGGAACTGTATGGAGCCTGAAGTCAGTGTCCCACCCGCGAGTATTGAGTCTGGCGGCATTCAGGGCGGGTTCGAAGTCAGCATCAGGCATAACTCCGCCTTCCTTGACTTCCGAAGCCGTAAGGGGCACAGATGTAGCGGTGGCGGACTGTACGGTTGCCGTCGCGGCAATGGGTGTCGCACTAGGCGCTACGACTATTGTACTCTGCGGCGCCGGCTCAATCGTCGGCGCCGGCACAGGCGAAGCATCTGATGCATCGGACTGAGGCGTAACTTCCAGGACAGGAGTAGCCGGCGCCTGCTGGCTGGAAGTAGCGGACGGTGATTGAGTTAGCTGTTGCTCGGGCTCCGGTTCGGGTGCCACGCTACTGCAGGCAACCGTAAGCGCGAAGACAAATGAAACTCCAGTCAGGACGATCCCTAACGACAATGGTCGTGAAAGTCGGAATTGCAAGTGATTCTCCAATTGAACTATGGCCTATGACCGAACAGATTATGTTCACCCTTAGATACCCGGACATTGCTTAGTTCTTCAGGCTCCAGCCCCGTATCTCTGTCATGAATTTAGATGCTAGACGAAATGGAAGGATGCGGAATCTCCACCCACGCACTTTAAAGTTGTGGGAAACGCCACGAAAAGATGTACCCAACTTACGCTATCGTCAGAAGTCTGCAGCGACTAATCTCGGCGCAGCCACTCCCTACCGTCTCTGGCGAGAAGTTTGTCAGCTGCCGCGGGTCCCCAGCTTCCGGGCTCGTAGATATGCAGAGGGGATGTGCCGGCTTCAGTCCACGCCTCTATAAGAGGGTCGACTATCTTCCAGGCCTCTTCGATATGGTCGTTGCGAATGAAAAGACTCGCGTCGCCGAGAAGTGCATCTTGAAGCAGGCGCTCATAGTCCTCTGGAATGGAGAGGTCTCTGAATGCGGATCTGTAGTGAAACTCGAGATTAGTCCGCTCCATCGATCCCATGTCGGTATCAGGAGTCTTGGTTTGGAATCCCAGGTGAATTCCTTCATTTGGTTGCAGAGTGATCCTAAGGAAGTTTGACGGAATCTCTTCCCCGAATGTAAAGGGAAACATAGAGTGAGGAGGCTTCTGAAACTCGATGACAATCTCGGATGTCTTCTCAGCCATCGCCTTTCCCGTTCTCAGATAGAACGGCACGTCCCGCCAGCGCCAGTTATCGACATCTAGCCGCAAAGCCGCGTATGTCGGCGTGATGGAACCTTCAGGTACTCCATTCTCTGCAACATAGCCTCTGTATTGGCCTCGCACGGCATTCCGGGCCATCTCAATTCCATCTTGCCTCCGAATGGCCTGCAGTACCTCGACTTTTTTGTTTCGAAGCGACTCCGAGTCTGCATTGCTCGGCGGCTCCATCGCCACCAGCGTAAGCAGTTGCAAGAGATGATTCTGCACCATATCGCGCACGACACCCGACTCGTCGTAGTAGCTCCCTCGATCTTCCACCGTTAACGATTCTGCGACAGTTATCCGCACATTATCAATGTAGTTCCTATTCCAGAGTGGCTCGAAAATGGCGTTGGCAAAGCGGAACACCAATAAGTTCTGTACCATGTGTTTGCCGAGATAGTGGTCGATGCGAAATACCTGTCTCTCGTCAAACACCTCGCCTACAAGACTGTCCAGCTCAACAGCCGACTTCAGATCGTTACCAAACGGCTTCTCGATGACAACCCTTCGCCACCCGGTCGTTTCATCAGCGAGCCCCTTCTCAGCCATGTTTCTCAGCGCGGGCTCGAACAGCCAAGGGGCAATGGAGAGGTAGAAGAGCCAATTCGCGGGAACATCATCGCCACCATCCAACTTATGAAGCCCATTCTTCAATATGCCAAGCCCTTCGGGATCACCGAGGTCTCCGCGTATGTAGTGAATGCGCCGTGCAAATTCGTTCCAGGCGTCCCGGTGCGCCGCAAGGTCAAGGAATTCACTCACCTTGTTCCACATGAACTCCCGGTACGACTCACTGGAGTAGTCTGACCTGGCAAAGCAGACCACCCGAAGGTCATCGGGAATTCGCTTGCGGTATGTAAGTTCAAACAGCGCGGGAATCAGCTTCCGTTGTGCCAGATCGCCTGTGCCGCCGAATATGACAATGCTCGTGCTTGCGCTGGTCATCCGTCCGTCTTCCTGACACTGTGTCCACCGAACTGGTTTCGCATCGCTGCGAGCAACCTGGCTCCGTATGGCGAGTCCTGCCTCGATCTGAAGCGCGCCTGAAGCGACGCAGCAATTACCGGAATGGGCACCGCCATATCAATGGATTCTTCGAGCGTCCATCGGCCCTCGCCGGAGTCTTCCACATACGCCTGAATGCTATCCAGGCTCGCATCCTCATCCAGAGCAGCCGCGGTGAGATCCAGAAGCCAAGATCGCACAACGCTCCCATATCTCCAGATGTGTGCGATCTGTGCGAGGTCTAATGCCATGTCAGTCTTTGCTTCCATGAGTTCGAACCCTTCGGCAAAGGCTTGCATAATGCCGTATTCGATCCCATTGTGAACCATCTTTACGAAATGCCCAGCGCCTGAAGGCCCAACACGACCATATCCGATGTCTTCGCCGGGAGCCAGCGTCTTGAAAATAGGTTCAAGTCGAGAATACGCCCCGTTGTCGCCTCCAATCATGAGGCTATACCCTTCGGCTAGTCCCCAGATACCGCCGCTTGTTCCGGCATCTAGCATCGATATGCCCTTAGCCTGCAAGGCGTTGGCGCGCCGTATCGTTTCCTTGTAATTGGAATTTCCACCGTCGATCACGGTATCGCCGGGGGACAAGACCTCCCCTAGGTTCTCTATCGTGTTGTCGGTAATCTCGCCGGCTGGAACCATTACCCAAACGGCTCGTGGAACTGACAATGCATCGACGAGTTCCGCAATGGAGTTTGACTCTACTGCGCCCGCATTCGTGGCGGACCGGCGTGTCTCAGCATCCTGATCGTAAACAACAACCCGATGACCGCCTCTCAGCAGGCGTAGCGTCATATTTCCGCCCATCCGTCCCAACCCAATCATTCCCAGTTCCAATTGTCACCTCCCCGGACGGTGAATACCGTATTAACTCAGTGGAGACCATTCGCCAGATCGTATATTGTTCTTCCGGCATCTTGGTAAAGACTGATGCGAGCGACCGGACGAACCATTGCAGACAGGGCATCCAAGTCGCCCTTAGCCTGTGCCGCGGCGAGCACGCCGAAAGTGAATGCTTCGCCCGGTATTGTAACATCGCTGTCTCCAGTCTGGACCAGTTGGAGAAATAACCCGGAATCGCTTCCACCCTTGTGTAACTGCCCGGTGGAATGCAGGTAACGCGGACCATACGCGAATGTCGTGGGTATGTGGCTTTGATTGCTGATACGTGCGCGCAAGACTGCAATTGCTTGCTCGAACTGCGGGCTTGGCTCAACGTAGGCAGTTATGGACAGATAACAGCCCGGCTTCACCTGAGCAATCAGATCGGCCAGGGAGCCGACGGGATTCAGCGATGGACGGACTCCTCCAGTCTGGTACTCCTCCAGCAGACGAGCGGTGTTATCTTTCGCGCTCTGCACATCAGATTGGTCAAATGGGTGAATGCCTATCAGGCTGCCCGCAACTGCCGTAGCGAACTCCCATCGAAAGAACTCAGCACCGATTTCGTACTTGTCAGAGAGGCTCAATCTTATCGTCGGAACGCCGGTAGCCTCGATCTCATCCACATATGCATCAGTCTCGTCCGCATTGTCGCCGTCAAGTCGCACATAGACACAAAATCTGTCATTGCCAAGGACATCTGGCTCAAGCTGCGGTTCTCCTACAATAGGGATAATCCCCCTGCCCTCCTTACCAGTGCTCTCAGCCAAGAGCTGTTCAACCCATAGACCGAACCCGGCAAGAGATTCTGTAGTAACCAGCGTCAGCTTGTCGCGTCCCTGTTTGTATAATCCGGCAATCGCGGCGCCAAGCCACGCCCCGTGATTTTCCTCCACGGCGACGGTTGCAGCGCACTCCCCTCTCATAATCTCAACCTGCGACAGAAATGCCTCAATATCGACTCCAATCAACGAAGCTGGCACCAACCCGAAGAGGGATTGAACTGAGTACCGTCCGCCTATATCGGCCGGGTTGATGAAAGTCTCGCGAAAGCCCTGCTCTAGAGCCATGCGCTCAAGCTCCTTGCCTGCGTCGCAGATGGCTACGAAGTCTCTGCCGGCATTCTCAGTCCCGACCGACTCTTCAACGAGCGCCCTAAAGTACCTGTAGAGCATGTTCGGCTCGATAGTTGTCCCCGACTTGGATGCGACAATATACAGTGTCTTTGTGTCACGGCTAGCCGCTCCCACGCCAGCAACCATATCCGGAACAGTCGAGTCTAGTACGACAAGCTTCGGGCACCCATTTGCTCTGCCAAAAAGCATCTCCAGCGCAAGTGCGCCAAGGCTACTGCCCCCCATGCCAAGAAGTACAATCTGTTCGTAGCCCTCTTCCCGAATCTCTTCAGCGAAGGCTCTTAACCCTGCAACTTGCCGGCGCATTCCACCCGCGACCGTGAGCCATCCAAGCCTGTCGCTGATCTCGGTCGGGTCGGAATCCCAGACCGAATGGTCGCGATCCCATATCCTGCGCACAACTTCCTGCTTGCGAAGCTCCGCGATTGCAGCGGCGACATAGCTTTCCCAACTAGGCACCGAGCACCTCCCTTAATACAATCCCGCTAGCTCCAGTACCAAAAGCACTATTTCATCAATGATATCAGGCGGACGAAAATCAGGAGGAAGTCTTCATAGCCAGGTCGGGGCACACTTTTGCCGTATAGACGCGGAGAAAGTATAATTCTGCACAATGAATAGACTGATTTCTGTACTATTTTCTGCGAGAGACCGTTGGCATTAGGCGGCCCTCGGCGCAGAGAAAGTTCGCAACTCCGAGGCGAAGGTCTTCCAGTCGGCAAGAATCCACGACCTTGGTCGGCGCTCGCATTCCGGGACTATCGCATGCTGTGGCTGTCTGGCGTTGCCCAGATGGTTACCATGCAGATGAGAACGCTGATAAGCATCGTCTGGCTTTACGATGTAACTGGTTCCGGACTGCAGCTTGGCCTGCTTGGAGTTGTGCAACTGGTCATGCAGTTGCCGGCTATCCTCTATGGCGGAGCTCTTGCCGATCAGATCGACCGCAAGAAGCTAATGGCTTATGCCCAGTTGGTCAGTCTGGTACTCATTGCCGCAATGACAGCACTGGCGGCTACAGACAGTCTCAAGCCCTGGCACATTTACGCAGTCACCGCAGTCCTGAGCGTAGCTAGCACACTTGGAAGTCCGTCACGCTCCGCCCTCACTGCAAACGTGGTGCCACGCACCCACCTGATGCACGCGGTTGCACTAAACACCGCCACATTTCAAGTCGGTGCAGTCGCCGCGCCACTGGCATTTGCAGCCGCTATCGAGCTATTCCAAGGGCAATATGTCTATATCTTCGCAATAACAACTCTGATCGCGATACCAAGTGTCGTGCTGCCCCTTATGATTAGGGTATCCGGCATTCCCGCCGATCGACAGCAGGGCGCCTCGGTTCTCAGGCGCATGTGGGATGGCTTCCTCTATGTCCGGTCACACCCAATCCTGCCCGGACTGTACATTATGGACATTGGCGTCACCATCGTTAGTCACTACCGCCAGATATTGCCACTGTTCGCTGACAGGCTGTTCAAAGGAGGTCCCGCCACAGTTGGCATTCTAACGGCAGCGAATTCCGCAGGTGGCATCCTTGGCACATTCTCCGTCTTGTTTCTTACGAGGTTTCGCGCTAAGGGTATGCTCGTAGTTTACGCCACCTTCATATACGCGATTCTTCTCATTGCGTTCGGCTTCACAACTGCACTGTGGCTAGGAGTTCTTATCCTGGCGGGCCTAGGAGCATCCGACGCAGTGGGCATGGCGACTCGTCAGACAACAGTGCAGCTTACGACTGCGGACAACATGCGTGGAAGAGCAGTCAGTTTCTCGTCGGTTTCTGCTATGACTGCGAACAACCTCGGGACCTTCGAGGTGGGGTATATGTCCGAGGTAATCGGCGCGGATAACACACTGATTCTGGGAGGAGGTATCGGAATCGTTGTCGTGCTCATGGTATGGCTGATGGTACGTGGCATTCGAGAGTATCGGTATCCGTAGAGTTCGCAACCGGTCCTAGCCAGGGTGAATTCTGATATAGTTAGATATACTGAAAACTCGGTTGTAGTCTGAACGAACAAGGTGACAGAAATGACGACCCAGGGATATGTCAATCCGGAGCTTCTGGTTGAAACTGACTGGCTCAATGCGAGGCTTGACGACCCCAACCTTCGCATTGTCGATTGCGACCCCTACGACGCTTACGGTCGCGCTCATATCAAGAATGCCATCGGCATTCCGGTTCACCACTACATCAAGGAGCCGGGCTACGATGACGATCTTCGCGGCAATCCGCTGGTTGCCCCTCCCGACACGATGAAGGAACTCATGGAGCGAATGGGAATCGGCGACGATGACCTGGTAGTGGCGTATGACAGCAACGGGGGCCTCTGGTCAACGAGGTTCTGGTGGGTTCTGAACCATCACGGACACACCAACGTCAAGGTGCTCAACGGTGGTTGGAAGAAATGGTATGACGAGGGACGCCCAACATCGATCAGCGTGCCAAACCCGGCAGAAGTGACATTTACGCCAAGGGGCGATGACAGCCTTGTTTGCACCCTCGATTACGGAGTTGCCAATGTCGGTAATGACGATGTTGTGTTCCTGGATGTTCGCTCTGTCGGCGAGTGGGACGGCAGCAACTCTCGAGGCAACTCCCGCGCAGGACGCATTCCCGGGTCAGTTCATCTCGAATGGTTGAATTTCATAACAGATGACAGCCATCAGACGATTAAGCCGGCTGACGAACTAAGGGAAATGCTGGAGCAAGTAGGAGCGACACCGGACAAGGAAATCATAACCTATTGACAGGGAGGCATCC
Source organism: Dehalococcoidia bacterium (assembly GCA_963665605.1). Classification (GTDB taxonomy): domain Bacteria; phylum Chloroflexota; class Dehalococcoidia; order Lucifugimonadales; family JADFKI01; genus Bin90. The sequence continues at coordinate 602,162 of OY762409.1, forward strand.
GTGCGGCGCACGGTGTATTTGTACTGAAGCTGCTAGGCTATGATCGGGCGCGCAACTACGACGGCTCAATGGGCGAATGGGCAAACAGAGAAGGAACGCCGCTCATCGTGTAGTTGCATTATTGCAGTAGAGTAATCAGACAGCTGTCCCCAATCCGAATTAACAGCGTTTCCTTTCAGATGTAGAGGAAACGCTGTACTAATATTAGACACTCCTGCCGAATGACTTCCAACAAACTTGTAGATGGATAGTGAAGAATTGATAAAGCATGAGATTAAGGACCGCACATCGGAGCTTGAGCGGATTCTTGAGCAACGAATAATGGTCATGGACGGTGCCTGGGGCGTATTACTTCAGGGCATGCAGTTTACGGAGGATGAATACAGAGGGAAGCGATTCGCCGAACATTCGCACGAACTGCGTGGCTGCATAGACGTACTCTCGCTGACACGCCCGGACGTTATCCGCAAAGTGCAACGTCAGTACCTGGACTCAGGCGCAGATATACTGACGACAAATACCTTCACGTCAACGCGATTCGGTCTGGCAGAATTCGGACTGGAAGACCTCGCCTACGAAATAAATCGGGAGGCCGCCCGTCACGCGAGAGACGTAACCAATGAGTTCACCCTGCGAAATCCACAACATCCCAGATTTGTCGCGGGGAGCATAGGTCCTACAAATAAGACACTTTCGCTCTCTCCCAACGTAAATGACCCAGGATTCCGGGATGTTAGCTTCGATGAAATGGTTGAAGCTTATTCTGAGGCGGTCAAGGGTCTGCTCGATGGCGGCGTTGACATCCTGATGATTGAGACCGTATTTGACACGCTTAACGCCAAGGCCGCGCTGTATGCCATAGAGGAAACCTTTGAGAAGATTGGCGCTCGCGTCCCCGTCATGGTGTCCTTCACGGCCGTTGATCTGAGCGGTCGCAATCTGTCGGGGCAGACTCCGGAGGCGTTCTGCGCTTCGGTATCTCACGTCCCGTTACTCAGTATCGGCATCAACTGCTCGCTTGGTAGTGACCAGATAAGGCCTTTCCTTACGGCAATTTCGGGTGCTGCTCCCAGTTTCATTTCCTGCCATCCAAACGCGGGACTGCCGAACGAATTTGGCGAGTATGACGAAACGGCAGCGCACATGGCCGCCAACCTGCGAGAGTTCGCTGAGTACAGTCTCACTAACATAGTTGGAAGTTGCTGCGGTTCGACCCCGGAGCATACGAGGGCAATCTCAGAGGCGGTTAAGGGCATAACTCCGCGCCGCAGACTTCCGCCAAGTACAAGCACAGTTCTTAGTGGACTCGAAGCACTTGAGTTACGGACGGATTCCAATTTCGTCAACGTCGGCGAACGAGCAAATGTCACCGGCTCAGCTCGCTTCAGGAGGCTGATTCGGAGAGGCAGATTCGAGGAGGCCGTGTCCATCTCGCGCCAGCAGGTTGAAGGAGGCGCGCAGATTCTGGACATAAACATGGACGAGGGACTTCTGGATTCGGAAGCAGCCATGGAAACCTACTTGAAACTGCTTGCTTCCGAGCCGGACATCACCCGCCTACCTGTCATGATTGACAGCTCTAAATTCAGCATCATTGAGGCCGGACTCAAGTGCCTCCAAGGCAAGGGAATCGTAAATTCCATATCGTTGAAGGAGGGAGAGGACGAGTTCGTCAGACAGGCGCTCACAGTTAGACGTTACGGGGGTGCGGTCGTGGTGATGGCATTTGACGAGGATGGACAGGCTGACACCGCCCAACGCAAAGTTGAAATTTGCGCTCGGTCACATGACATCCTAACTGTGAAAGCGGGCTACGCCCCTCAGGACATCATATTTGACCCGAATATCTTCGCAGTCGGTACGGGTATCGAGGAACACAACAACTACGCTGTCGAATTTATCAATGCCACAAGGGAGTTGAAGCGCCGTTTCCCTCTCGCTCATATCAGTGGAGGGGTGAGCAATGTATCATTTGCGTTCCGAGGAAATGACACGGTCAGAGAAGCACTCCACTCCGTCTTTCTTTACCACGCAGTCCAGGCCGGAATGGACTTGGGCATTGTAAACGCCGGTCAGTTGGCGATCTACGAGACAATTTCACCTGAACTTCGTACGGCATCCGAGGATCTAATACTGAACAGACGGAGTGACGCCACGGAAAGACTCCTGGCGCTGGCTGAGAATGCCGAATCAAGTGAAAGCAGGGGTGCAGCAGCAACTTTAGCTCAGGTCGATGAGTGGCGCTCTTATGCCGTGGGCGAGCGTATCCGCCATGCCTTAGTGAACGGTGTTGATACATACATAACGGATGATGTAGAAGAGGCGCGGCTGGAATCAGAACGCGCCCTGCATGTCATCGAAGGCCCTCTCATGGATGGCATGAACACGGTTGGCGACCTCTTCGGCTCGGGGCGCATGTTCTTGCCGCAAGTTGTTAAGAGCGCTCGCGTGATGAAAAAGGCAGTGGCAGCGCTTATTCCTTATATTGATGCTGAGCACGAAGACGGTGAAGTCTTACGCACCAATGGAAAGATCGTCATTGCGACGGTCAAGGGTGATGTTCATGACATTGGCAAGAACATTGTTGGCGTGGTCCTGGGATGCAACAACTTTGAGGTCATCGACCTGGGAGTGATGACGCCATTCCAGGACATTCTTGATAGCGCCAGAGAATTGAATGCCGATGTGATCGGTCTAAGTGGGCTGATTACCCCATCGCTGGACGAGATGATCACTGTGGCGCGAGAGATGGACCGGCAGAGCTTCGACATTCCTCTTCTGATCGGCGGCGCGGCCACCTCCGCCGCACACACCGCCGTGAAGATTGCCCCCGAATACTCCGGTGGCGTTCTACATGTGAGGGACGCTTCGCGGTCGGTGACCACGATGAACGCTCTCGTAAGTGAAGACTCACGCCTCAATACACTGGCAGAAACTGAGAAGCGATATGATGAGATTCGCGCGGACCGAAGCGCACGTAGGGCGCAGTCCACATTGCTGCCCCTGCACGAGGCACGGGCACGCCACCTCAATGTAGATTGGGCCGCTACCATTCCTCCTACTCCAAGCTTCATTGGTATAAAGACGTTAGAAGACTACCCGCTGGACGAACTTATAAACTACATAAGTTGGACGCCTTTCTTCGGGGCATGGGAACTTCGCGGCGCATATCCGGCAATCCTTGATAGCTCAACATACGGTGTCGAGGCTCGGAGGCTGTTCGAAGACGCACATGTATTGCTGCGGGAGATCATCGACCAAAAGGTGCTTACCGCTAAAGCCGTATTCGGCTTCTTTCCCGCTAATGCGGTTGGCGACGATATCGAAATTTACGCGGATAACAGCCGCAATGATATTCAGGCCAACTTGCATTTCTTGCGCCAGCAATGGGACAAATCTCGACAGCGAGCCAACCTCCCACAGGAAGACTTCTGCCTTGCGGACTTTATCGCTCCAAAGGAGTCAGGTGCTGCGGACCATATCGGTGCATTCGTAGTAACGGCGGGAATAGGGGGAGACGAATACGCAACCTCACTGGAAGCTGCGAACGACGACTACAACGCGATACTATCCAGAGCGCTTGCCGACCGACTGGCAGAAGCGTTCAGTGAACTTCTACATCAGCGAGTTCGGAAGGAGTTCTGGGGATATTCTCCCGACGAACACCTAGACACGGAGCGCCTGCTGAAAGAGGAGTATCAAGGAATACGCCCAGCCTTCGGTTATCCGGCCTGCCCCGATCACACTGAAAACGCTACGCTCTGGAGAATTCTAGACGCCGAAAGGCGCATCGGAGCGCGACTCACCGAGAACTTTGCGATCCTGCCTACCGCTTCAACTGCTGGCCTGTATTTTGCACATCCCGATTCCCGGTATTTCGGCGTCGGCCGCATTGGTAACGATCAAGCTCAAGACTACGCGAAGAGAAAGGGTATGTCTTTGAGCGATATAAATCGCTGGCTAGCGCCGAACCTAACTTAGCAAGCGCCCAAGAATTCAAGCGAGGATTACTTTTCTACTCAGTTGTATAAGGTCAATTTGATGCTCGGTGACCTTCTGTTCCTTTGTGGAGCCGACTCAAAGCGGACTCAACGGTAAGGGTAAAGTACATATCATCTGGATCGCTACATTCATCTTCATCGTCACAGGCGCTCACTGAAACCGTTGTCGTACCCACTCTGGCGGCTCGCAACCTCAATATACCGGTGTCGGTGATACTGCTACCGACTGCTGTGCGCGGCCTGGACAATCTGTACTTATAATCTACGATGCGATCGTCATCTGGATCACTGAATGCCCCAGACACATCAAGGGTGATTGACTCCCCAACTACCATAATGCGGTCCTGGAGAGCGCCTATTGCTTCGGGGCTGCTGTTAAGTTCCTCGTCTGGATCAGTCACTATCAAAACGAATGACAGCTCAGAAAAGTTGCTGCATCCGACATAGCTGCAAGCTCTTACAGAGACCCAACTCTTACCTTCCTCAGTTCCTTTGAGTGTGAGTTCTCCGCCTCTTGTAATTTTCCTGTCGGTACTGACTTCTGAATCCTTCAGAAAAACATCATATCGAATAATTCGGTAAGGGTCCGGGGCTTTGAAGGCGTTAGCAACCGAGAGTTCGACCGATCTTCCCAGTTTTACAGTCTGGTCGGGAACAGTGCCTACCACGCTGGGTGGATTCCTGGGCGGCTCAGTTACCGTCAATTTGAATGTCAGTTCCGGCCTAATGCTCGCCAGAGGGCCATCGCTCGCATCCACAGCAACGGTTGTCGTGCCCTTTCTGGCGCCTTTGAATATCAATTGACCGGTTTCTGACTCAATTATGCCAGTCGCTATGCTTCTATTAGTCAGGGAGAAGCCATATTCCTGAATAGGATCGCTTTCAGGATCGCGAAACAGTGAAGACACGTCCAGCTTGAGTGTATCGCCCACATTGAGACGTTGGTCAGAAATGCTACCAGTTGCGATTGGCGGTTGATTAGGTGGAGGCAGCACGTCGAGGGTGAATCGCAGAGCCGACTGATCGCTGCTGCAACCATTGCTGTCGCATGCAACGACGGACACGGAAGTAGAGCCAACACGCGACCCGTGGAATCTGATGTTACCGGATGGAGCTTCAACCAGCGCTGTGGCCAGGTATTCTTCGTCAAAGAGAACGCGATAGTTGGTTATGTTATCGCCCTCAATATCCCAGAAATGAGACGAAACTGATGACGTGATCTCTTCTCCTACACGAACTTCCATATCTTCAATACCCCGGACCGCCTGGGGAGGGCGATTGGGAGGAGGGACCACTTTCACATGAACTGTCACGTCACCTAGTCTGGAGCAAATTAGACGTTGACAGGTCCTCAAGGCTACCCAGGATGAACCCTCCTTGAAACCCCTGATATCAAGCTCCCCGGTATATCGATCAATCTCCCCGCGTGCAACCGCCGAATTGCTGAAAATTGCGCTGTACCGCACCGTGTTATCACCTTGGAGATTGTCGAAGGCTTGCGTAGCATCCAGAGTGATCGATTCCCCAACAGGAACTGAGACGTCGCCACCACCCATAGCAAGCGCCTGTTCATCTGTCATGACAAGTTGCGGCGTGCTCTCGGCAACGGGTGTTGAGGAAGGAATAGCAGAGACTGACGGCGTATTCGCGATCGATGTAGGTGTTACCTGCGGAGTGGTGGGTTCTGTATTCGAGGAGCGAGTTTGTGTGGGCTCAGGCATTGGTGTTGAGTCCGGTAGCGATGCTTGTTGAACTTCATCTAGTGCAGGTACAGGTGAAGGGGTTGGAGATACTACTGGCCCTCTCGGCGTAGGAGCGGGCGAAGGCGCTACAGCAATTTGCTGCTGCACAGGGACTTGGGTCACCGTCGGTGCTTCGCCAACAAGAGCAATCAAATCGGAGACTCTGACGGACTCCGAAGGTGTACCAGATATTTCGATTTTCCAGGTACCATCCTCCTGCCTTCTTGCGGCAAAGTCATAGGCCTGATTATTTATCGTCGCGTTCTGTGCGTTTATTTCTGAATTCGCAGTGAAGAAGAGAAAGTGCCCAACACCTGTGTCATCCACCCAGAATTCATCGAAAGTGGCAGGATATGTACAGCGGTTCCCAGGCTCAAGCACTCGTCCGACTTGGCACTCGGAAGAATTGTCACCGGTTGTGTCCGCTCTATCTGGCTTCTGAGGAGTGGACGGGGCTGGTGTATGCTGCATCAAAAGCTCGTCTGACTGCGAGGCGGTAACGAGTTCTGAGGGAGCCTGGGGAAGACTTTCGTCTGAACAAGCGACGGCGGTGACTAACGCCACGATCGCGACAATAAGAGGAACTATATGAAACTGGCGATTGACAGAGTCCAATATCGTGCTGAAATCCGAAATGCAGCCGTTAGATTTAATGTATTATAGGCAGCACCTTTCACGATGCGCAAGTATCCTGCGCAATGCTTCTTTCTTACTTCTGAATTAAGATAAGCATTTCCCCAGATTAGGACAAATTTCACGGACCCTAGAGAGTCTGCCCAACGCATGAGGAACGCCTAACATCCACATGCGCTCTAGCACCTTCACGCCTCACCTAGCAAATGAGCTTTACTGCGGGATTACCCAATCTAGAAGAGATCGTTCCGCCATCGCCCCACAAATTAGTCCGCGGCAGGAACAGCCTAGCAACACTAGTGACAATCGACCAACTCTGAGGTCGGAAAGCTAATCTGCAGAACAGGGCGACGCTAGCTTAAGGATTCCTACCCCAGTAGCGCCAACTTCACCCTGCCTCTAATTGCAATATCAGCAGGAATTAGCTCGCCCGGCAGGCCGGAATGTGAAAAGCGGGGGGAATAGTGTGGCTCCGCAGGTAGGATTCGAACCTACGACCGATCGGTTAACAGCCGATTGCTCTACCACTGAGCTACTGCGGAGTATTCGTGCGCGAGCAGTCAACTACCTGCGCTGGGGATTGTACACGTCATGATACCACCTGCGTAATTCCGCCGACAAGGTTTGGCTTGAGTCGTACCACTTTGCGATTTCTACATCAGTTGCGTGGAAAAGTGACAGGAGATCTAATTCTGCGTGGCGTAGAAATCTTCTAGAGACAGGATAAGACCAGCGGCGGCGCGAGCGTCAATGAGAAATACGTTGGGCCGTCTTGGCGTCTTAGCATACAAAGAGACATCGTCTCTCGGTAGCAGCCTCACGCGCGTCGTAGGATACTCGGATTCTTCGTAAGTGATGATCCTGATAGATATGCCATTCGGGCCCGTGAAGTCCAGGTTCTCCGCCTCGCTCTCCGGAGCAAATCCACTTGCAATGAAGCCCTCAAGGGTGCCTAGAACTGCATTCACCGCAAACACGTTTGCCGGTTCCAAACTGTCGGCGGATTCAGCAATCCAGCCCCTGTCAACTCGATTTAGAACAAATTGCTCGTGAGGATAGTCAAACTCAATTGACTGTATGGCGTCGCGTGGAATGCTCGCGACCACCGGATCCCTCCATCCGTCCGCACTGGAATCGAAGATATTGCCAAACGGACATGGAATAGCGTAAACCTCGTCCCTCGCGGGCTTTCGCAGGTAGCACAGTCTGACTTCCTGAGTCCACTTGCCTACAATGAATTCTTCCTGCTTGAATTCTCCAAGCCAGAACGCGACGTTTATGCCTTGCCCTTCCTCCACCCCCATACGCATATGGCTGGCCGGATTTCTGGCAACGAGCTGCGCTCCATCTATGTCCGCGGAGGCGGTCCATAGCTGGTTCAGCTTAGGTATAAAGGCACCCTCGCGCTCAATCTGCCAGACGTCGTTAACCTTCTCAAGTCTGGCTTCGTTGCCGGCAGGCGCGGCAATTGTAACCCGATCAATCACATCGGGAGAAACGGGAAGAATGCCCTCCAGTGTAAGCTCGCTGGAACCAGCCGCAATCAAACGCAGCACCAGTCCGGCTACGCCAATCACAATGAGGGCTATGAGTACATAACCTACCTGCTTACTCCCCACGAATGTAAGTCCTCAAACCCTTTCTGCGTCTTGTAACGTATCGTGCAATGCCAAGTATGATGAATATGATCGGTATGCCCGCCGTGTTCGCCAGCTGTACGAGATTCCTATGTGTTGGTGAGCTGAATGTCAGGTTGCGCGTAGTAATAACCTTGGAGCGAATCTCAGCGAGGTTCTCCTCTTGCGCGAGCCAGTCAATCAGATTCAATCCCAAGGCAAGGTTTTCTTGAGCCTGGTTGACGATTGGGTCCGACAGCCAGTCCGAATCACCGACTACCACGAGCCTGAATGACGACGCCTCGCCCCCATTCTGTCGAATTTCATTTGATTCAATGGCAACACCGATGTCGCTCTCAAAGAGTTGGCGGTCGGTTACATCCAACTGAGGCGAATCGGGGGTTACATCTCCATATGCGTAATCGACGGAGGCAAAAGGAGATGTACGCATGAGCGGTATCACCTCTACACTGCCCACCTGCGAGTCAGTGATGCCCAGGGAACTCGACCATGGCATTAGCACAGACTCAACGTCTCCCGCGACCTTGCGATCAACAGTGGGCACGCGAGGCCAGTAAGGGTACGGTAGCATCACGCTCCCTAGAGTAATCGTCTCGTTAGACCTCAGATCGAATACCAGGTTGTCCTCAACAAGCACGCCATAGGGTTCGAGGAAGTCGCCGAAATGGAATTGATTAGGGAAGGCAGTCATCTGCTGGGGACTGACAAACACAGGATCAACCAGCGCTAGCATCTTGCCGCCGCTTTGTAGGAAGCCATTCAGCGCTTCATACTCCTGGGCGGACATGCGCTGCGTAGGTCCGGCTACAATGAGGACATCAACGCCACTTAGATCAAGAGATGTTTCTCCGTCAGACGGAAGTTCCGCAAGGTTGTATTGCTGTGAAAGAAGCCTCCCCAATTCGTTGTAGTTTTCCTGAAGTGGCTTTTCGCCATGCCCGGCGAGAAACGCCACGGTCTTTCGCTCTGCATCTTGCTGAAGCATGTTGTACGCCAGAGTTGCTACCCGGTATTCGAATCCATCTAATGAACGAATAAATGGAATGACTTCCCGCCTATCGGTGTAAGTCATAGCAAGGCCAAGGAAGCCGTTCTTGATTTCCAGCCCGTTCGGTGTCTGCACATTGAACTGCTGAGGCTCAATACCTGCCAGCTGCGCCTTTCTCGCCGTATCCTGCGCGTCTCTGTAAGCATTGGACGCCGAGGTCAAGGCTACCTGCGCTGCCTGAGCAACCTCTTCGTTCTCAGCGTTCACTATCGCTTCCTGCGCGTTCTCCAATGTCCTCTGAGCCTCTTCCAACTCCTGGAAGTCAAGGAATCGTCTCACAAGCTTCACCTGACCTCCGGAATCTCCGGCAAGGTCCTCAAGAAAGTCATTGATGTCACGAGCTACGAGGTCAACTTGCACTGGTGGGTCAGCCGATTGGAAGAGTTCGATTGTCAGCAGGTCGTCCAGACCGGAGAGTATCTGCTCCGTTCCGCCACTGAGGGTGAAAACCTTGTCTGCCGTGAGGTCCAGGCGTCCCTTGACAGACGTCCCAAACCAGCCGACAAGTATGCTCAATACAATGAGAGCCGCGGTGCCAAGCTGTAGATTTCGATACTGAATCGTTCGATGGCTGAGGGTTCTTCCGCGAATGCTAAGGAAAGTGGCGCTGAGGAATGTTGAGATTAGCGCGACAAAGTAAAGGACATCCCGCAGGTCAATCACGCCGCGAGCAATACTGGAGAAGTGAGTAACCGGACTCAGAGACTGAAGCAGAGTCGCAAACTGACCCGGCAGCGTGACGCTGACAGCGTCCAGTCCCAATAGCATCAGGACAAGCGTAACAAACAGACCCAGAATGAAAGAAACAATCTGATTGCGAGTCAGGCTAGACGTGAACAGCCCTATTGAAACCAGAGAAGCTGCCAGGAAGATGCTGCCAATGTACTGCGCAGCGATGGCGCCCAGGTCTAGGTCTCCGGCGGTCATCAATGACAACGGAATCCCAACTGTGGACGCGATGGCGATAGTCACAAACGCCAAACCTGCGGTGAATTTTGCGAGCAGGATGACCCAACCGCGTATGGGCTGCGTTAGCAGGATTTCGAGAGTGCCATCCCGCTGCTCCTCTGCAAGCAGGCGCATTGTAGCGGCAGGCACGAAGAGAGCCAGCAACCATGGAATCGAGGGGTTCTCGACCGCGAAATCCACGGTAAACAGTGGACGCAGCGATGCTTCCGAAGTTACAAATGCGGAGCGGAAGAAGGACCAGGACAGAAGCGCGAGGAATACGACAATGAGGATATAGCCGGTTGGCTGGTCAAAGTATCCCTTCAGGTCCTTTCGAATTAGCGCGAGGTATGATCTCATCTGCTATTCGCTATCCTCCGAGCTTGGCGACAGTTCGCCGGATGAGGTCAGAGAGTAGAAGACATCCTCCATACGTGCCCTATCTTCCCGCAATTCCCATAGCACCCAGTCGCGCTGCTTTGCAAGTCGGAATATGTTAGGGCGCAGGTCAGTCTCGTGGCTGTCAGCCGTAAGCGTGTAGCGTTTTCTACCGTCCACCGGATCATTGCGCTCGATGTCGGCAACACCTTCAAGTGCGCCAAGCGACTTCTCGACATCGGCGCCTTCAACTTCTATATGGACCGTCCTGACCCCTTGGGCACGCTCCAGAAGTTCCTTCACGGTGCTGTCTGCAACCAGTCGTCCACGACTTATGAGCAGGATGCGTTCGCAGGTGTTTTCCACCTCCTGCATCACATGCGTGCTGAGCATTACGGTCCTCTCTTGTCCCAGAGAACGTATGAGATCGCGGATGGTTAGCCGTTGGTTAGGATCCAATCCCTCAGTTGGCTCGTCCAATATCAGGATTGAGGGACGATGCACTATCGCTTGCGCCAAACCAACTCGCTGTTTGTAGCCCTTGGAAAGCTGTCCGATCGGCCTGGTGTACACGTCCTGCAGGCCGGTCTCTTCGACGGTCCGCGCGATGTCCTCTCGCCTGCCGGTTTTAGTAAGACCACGCAGGTCAGCAACGAAGTCGAGGTACTCGTTGACCAGAAGGTCAGCATACACTGGGTTGTTCTCAGGCAGGTACCCAATGCGCTCCCGCGTCGCGATGTCGTGATCCTTTGTGTCGAGTCCGTCAATGTTGATTGCGCCTACATCAGGGGTGTAGAAAGATGTCAACATACGCATCGTCGTCGTTTTGCCCGAACCGTTGGGGCCCAGAAATCCGACGACTTCACCCTTCTTGACAGTGAATGTGAGGTCGTTCACCGCCGCCAGTTCGCCAAAAAACTTGGAGACGCCATTAACCTCAATGCTTGTGTCACCGTGGGCTGATGAATCCTGCTGCTTAGTTTGCTCGGCAGTCGCCATAGCAATCACATCTCCAATAATCGGTGGACCAGCAATAGATGAATCATTTGGCACTACAGCTAAGATTATAGCAAATGGGGAATGCACGAACAGAAGGGGCAGACACAAGATCTGCCCCTAGGTGAGGTTCCGTCGAATATTCTTAGTCGTCGTATGGAGCTGGTAGCTTAGGCGGGTTCAGTTCCGTAATCAGCGATTCGGTGGTGAGAATCATCCCCGCCACGCTCGCCGCATTTTCGAGTGCAGACCGGACTACCTTAGTCGGGTCCACAATGCCCAATTCGAACATGCTGCCGAACACGCCTTCCTCAGCGTCAAAGCCGTAGTCCCCCTCGCCCTTACGAACGTCGTCAAGCACCACAACACCGCTGTATCCCGCGTTGTCAGATATGAGCGCCAGGGGTGCATCAGTCGCTGCAAATGTGATCTCCGCGCCTGTGCGCACATCGCCGGAACTATCGATTGCACTTCGTCCCGACTGCGCCGCCCGCAAGAGAGTCGTGCCGCCTCCGGGAACGATGCCCTCTTCCATCGCCGCGCGCGTCGCCGAGAGCGCGTCTTCGAGACGGTCTCGCTTTTCTCGCAATTCAATCTCAGTCGCGGCTCCAACCTTCAGTATAGCAACACCACCTGAAAGCTTTGCTGCCCGCTCCTCAAGCTTCTCTCGGTCGTAATCAGAAGCGGTGTCCTCCGCCTGCTGGCGAATCTGGTGTATTCGAGCCTCGATGTCCTGAGGATTGCCATTACCCTCCACGAATGTAGTGTCATCCTTGGTAGCAATAATCTTGCGGCAACGGCCAAGATCGTCAACTGAGGCGGATTCCAGGCTTCGTCCGATTTCCGAACTGATGACATTCGCGCCGAACAGGATTGCCATATCGTCAAGGATTGCCTTGCGGCGCTCACCGAATCCTGGCGCCTTTACTGCTAGGGCGTTCAGGTTACCGCGCAATTTATTGACAACCAAGGTCGCTAGAGCCTCGCCTTCAACATCCTCGGCGACTATGACGACATTGCGGCTGACAGCGTTCAGTTGCTCAAGCAACGGCAGGATGTCAGAAATAGAGGAGATCTTCTCCGAAGTCAACAGGATGTATGGCTCATCAATCTCTGTAACCATCTTTTCCAAATCAGTTACGAAATGAGGTGAAAGGTAGCCTCGGTCAATCTCCATGCCCTCAACATATTCAGTCTCGTAGCCCATAGTTCTGGATTCTTCAACTGTGATGGTTCCATGGGCCCCAACCTTGTCCAGAACGCCTGCGATAAGCGTGCCCATCTCGTCTTCGTGAGCAGCTAGTATGGCGATCTGCTGAATCTGCTCTTGACCGGACACCGGCACTGACAGATTGGCAATCTCATCCTTCATCGCACTCACCGCGAGGTCGATGCCAGTCTTGAGAGCCATCGGATTCGCGCCGGCCGCCATGTTCTTAAAGCCCTGCTGTATGATGCTCTGAGCGAGGATGGTTGATGTGGTCGTTCCATCTCCCACCACATCGTTAGTCTTGCTCGCGGCAACTTTGACCAACTGCGCGCCAATGTTCTCGAAAGGCTCGACGAGCTCGATTTCTTTGGCGATAGTTACGCCATCGCTGCAAATCTGTGGCGGACCAAATTCCTTGTCAAGGACGACATTCCGCCCGCTTGGGCCCAGAGTCGCGCCTACAGCCTTTGCCAGCGTGCCTATTCCATCAAGCAGCTGCCCCCATGCTTCTTCTCGGTCTCTAAACTGCTTTGCCATCTGTGACACCTCTTTGCTGGTATGCCAATTATCCTGTTTGTATTTCCGGAATTGGGGTGACGAAATGCCCATCTACCAAGGCTTCCTGCAAGTTTCAACCGCAGGTTCGTCACCAACCACAATTATACAGGGAGCAGACCAAGGCTGCCAACAGAATCCGTCCCACCGTCTATGTGATCCTGCCGAACACTACTGGTGGACAGCCAGACCGGCGCCTCCACCTGCTGCGATGGCTTCACCGGTGACGGAGCCCGCCTTGGGCGACGCAATGAATGCCGCAACATAGGCGACCTCAGATGAGTCTATGATACGTCCCACGGCAATGCCTGAGGCAATTTGAGCCTCCACCTCTTCACGGGTTACCCCTCTCCGCTGCGCCTGCTCTTCGTACATTGGCGCTGACCGTTCTGTAATTGTCGTTCCTGGGTGGATGACATTCACGGTAATGCCGAATTGCCCCAGCTCTGACGACATCGTCTTCGTCATATGTACAAGGGAAAGATTGCGGAGACCGCTGTAAGTGCCGGCGTTCCGCGCCGCAAGACCGCCAATGTTGATGATTCGGCCCCATCCGGCGTGCTGCATATGTGGTGCAGCAGCCTTTGCGCAGCGCAGATAACCCACGATCTTTGTGTCGATGTCTGCAAGCAAGTCATCCGTGTTCGCGTGGGCAAGGCCACCACCAACCAGTCCTCCCGGCGCAGCGGCATTGTTCACGAGAATATCTATCCCATCCAGCTCGTCTGCGGCAATGCCCACCAGAGTCTGCACGTCGTCGTCGCTCGTCGTGTCAGCGCGAACGGCAACGAGTCTGCGACCGGCCATCGAAAGATTGTATCTACGCGCTCGGAATCCCGGACCAAAGGCCGTAGATGTTACTCTGTCTTGGCTCATTTCGGACGCAATATCCCGCGCTGCCTCACCAAGGGCATCGAGATCACGCGCGGCGATTGCTATTTCAACGCCCTCCCTTGCAAGTTCCAGCGCAATGGCTTTGCCGATACCACGGCTCCCCCCTGTTATGAGTGCCTTCTTGCCGGTTAGTTCCAGATCCATAACTATCTCCTTGGGAACTTGCGGTATCCTGCCGTACTTCAATCAACTTCAGTGTGCATCTAGAATCCGCTTACAGATATTTCTCGAAGAAGTCAAACGCCTTGCTCGACGCAAATGCATGTCCTCCTGGATGGATGTCCTCCCATAACTCATCGGAAGCCCGCGACGCCGCATAGATAGGCTTCACACCATCGTAGCCTTTTAGCAAGTCTTCGATTGGAAAGGTCGTGTCGTGAATACCCATCTCAAGAAGCAACGGGCGGGGCGCGATAAGCCCAGCGATGTCGTGCGTATCCAAGTACCGATAGACCTCCGGCACAATCTGAGACCCGCAGAAGTCTGCATCTCTTATTCCAAAACCCGACCAGGGATTCACGTAGCCCATTATATCGGCGGCCTTGATTCGCTCGTCCACCGCCGCCGTGAAGGTAGTCATCGTCCCGCCCTGCGACAATCCCATCATGCCGATTCTGTTTGGGTCAACCTCAGGTCTACCTTCCAAATAGTCTATGCAGCGCATCATATCCCAGATGTTCAAAGTGAGCGTGTACACACCCAATATCGCCCCACGCACGAAATGCACATTGCACCTGTCGCGTCCGGGATACGGGTCAGCCCCATCTGCACGTTCGCCGAAGCAGCGAAGGTCCGGACTAATGGTCAGAAATCCTCTGTGCGCCATCTGCTCGGCATAGTTGTAGTTGTGCCGGTCCATGTTCTCGCGCAAAGCGACGGAAGAAGCATTGCCTGATACGGGCTCCTTGCCGAACGGCCCGTGCCCGTGGCTACACAGTATAGCGGGTGCGCTCCCATCGTTGGGCAGGTCCGCGGGCTTAAGCACAACGCAGGGAATGGACATATGCTCTTCTGAGTCGAAGACAATGCGCTCTCGAACAAGTCCATCGTTTTCTATGGAATAAAGAACTTCCGGAGCGAGATCAACGGGCTCGGGGAAATCCCCCAGCAACTCTAGCAGCTTTTCAAGCGCCTCTCCCCTCCACCGCTCCCAATCAGCTCCCGTCTGGCCTCGAAACGCAAGTCGCGGCGTCCAAGATTCGGCGCGGCGATTGAAGTACTCTATCATCGAGAAGTTGCGGTGCGCCAAAGTAAACTCCCGTCGGTGTTACGCCAGCCTCCGAACGCGCGCAAATCATATCATACTCCCGAGCCATCCACAGATTGCGCGCCCTCACTTGGCACTCGGCGTCCCTATGGATATAATCTTGCAAATGCACCGATGGCACCCTATTACCAAGAGACTAACACCACCTGAATAATCAGGAGTAATATAATGGCAAGTCCACAATTGCAGGAACTATTGGAAATGTTCGCCGAGCGCGCGGCGGCGTTTGCTGAGACTTCTCCCTCTCTGGAAGAGCGGCGCATGGGCGCCAACATGATGGGCGCCAGATTCCAGAACCTTGACGACATCAGCACGGAAGCGGTGGATGCGGACGGTGTACCGGCGGAGTGGGTGGCGGCACCCGGCGCGAACAATGGTGCAGTGCTTTACCTGCACGGCGGCGGATATGTAACTGGTTCCGTAATAAGTCACAGAGGCATGGCTGCGAATCTGTCGAGGACGAGCGGCTGCCGTGTGCTAACCATCGATTATCGACTCGCCCCAGAGAATAAGCATCCCGCTCAGGTTCAGGACGCGCACACCGCTTACCGCTGGATGCTTAGCAACGGCGCCGAACCGTCAACGACCATCGTCGCCGGTGACTCGGCCGGCGGTGGACTGACTGTGGCAACGCTTCTTTCCGTAAGAGACGGGGGCGACCCATTGCCTGCGGCAGGTGTGTGTATCTCGCCCTGGGTCGATATGGAAGGCACTGGCGATTCGATGAAGTCCAAAGCAGGTGTGGACCCAATGGTCTCAAAGGACGGCTTGATCGATATGGCGCAGAATTTCCTGGGTGATGGCGACCGGCGCGACCCGCTCGCTGCCCCGCTTCACGCTGACCTCACCGGACTGCCACCGCTATTGATGATCGTTGGCACAGCTGAAGTCCTGCTCGACGACGCCAAGAGACTGCATGAGAATGCGGAATCGGTGGGAGTAGATAGCACCCTGGAAATCTGGGATGACATGGTCCACATCTGGCCATGGTTCGCGCCATTCCTGCCGGAAGGTCAGCAGGCGATGGAGCAAATGGGCGACTTTATAAAGGAACGGATTGGCTCGGCTGTCGCCCAAGCGTAACACCCCAGCAATTAACCACTGAAGGATGGGATAGCGCATGAGCACTCTTACCTCCGGGAGAGTCCGACACTCGGGCTATGCTGACGCCCAGGAATACTACATGTCTGAACGGATGGGGGACGGGCTGCCCGTCGTGCCGCCCACGGATGCCAGCGTCTGGGCGATGCTTGACCACGTAGGACTCGCGCCTTCAGACATCATCGCCGAAGAGGGAGTGCGAGGCGTCAGATTTACGGCTGAGAAAGTCGCAATCAACGCGGTCATGGCGGGCTGCAAACCTGAATACATGCCTGTGATCGTGGCTGCTGTGCAGGCAGTGTCCGAAAGACCGTTCAACTTCCATGCCAACAGCACTTCGACTAATGGCGTAGGCGTGCTGGTCATCGTCAGCGGAGACATCGCGAAACGGATAGGAATTAACTCAAGCACCGTGGCAATGGGACACGGTTTTCGTGCCAATGCTACCATCGGTCGCGCAATGGGCCTTATCAAGATCAACGTGTATGGCTCCTTACCGCACGGAATGGATAAGAGCACATTCGGGCACCCCGGCAAGTATTCGTTCTGCTTCGCGGAAAACGATGATGTAATCCCATGGGAACCTCTGCGCGTCGAAAAGGGTTACGGCGAGTCTGATAACACCGTGACAGTATTCGCTGCAAACTCGCCCGTCCAGGTGAACACGCAGAACGAGAGCGCGCCCGAGGACTTTCTGAGCATCGCGGCGGATGCCTCAATCGTGCTCGGTGAGCGACACTCCGAGTTCGTTCTCGTGCTCAGCCCGGAGCTTATGAATTACATTCGTGGGGCAGGATGGACTAAGCAGAGAATAAAGGACTTTGTCCTTGAGCGTGGAACGCGTACTGGGCGCGAGTTGAACGAGAAGCACAGGCGTATCACATTGTACACAGGCGAAGATCTTGACAGGCGCATTCCTGTTGTTGAGAGTACGGATGAGATAACTGTTGTTGGGGCTGGGGGAGATGCCGGACCATTCGCCATGCTTATCGGCGCGTGGGGCGATGTTATCTCTATAACTAAGCAGATTCATATGTAGAGGTGGGGTTATGACTCAACAGAACGAAATTGTTACACTTGACCCGCGCGGCACCAGCACGCACGAAAATACTGGTATCGCGCCGCGTCCCGGCAGTCTCGATGGTCTGGTAATTGGGTTGCTGTCGAACAATAAGCCTAACTCCGAACTGCTGCTCCGCGATGTGGCTGAGCTAGTAGGACGGCAATACGCTGTCAAGGATGTGGTAGAGGCCAACAAGGGCAGTCACCGTATTCCCGCACCAGCAGAGATGATTGCCGACATCGCTGACCGGTGCGATGTGGTGATCACCGCAACTGCTGAGTGAGGGAGTTGCACATCCTGCTGTATGCAGGACGCAGCTGCACTCGAAAAGCTGGGCATCCCTTGCTCAGTACTGGTCACAAGGCCATTTAACACCCAGGCACGGGCAATGACGAACCTCCTGGCGATGCCGAATTACGAGTACGCCGTTATCGGGCATCCCATGGGAAGTCTGAACGACCAGCAGGTGATGGCGCGGGCAGAAGAGGCTGTTCCCCAATGCCTCAGCCACTTGGTCGGCTAGTCGCCGCTCCTTTCTCCAACTGCTCTTAGTTTGCAATTCGGCAGGGTTGCCGAGGCCGGGAGTCGACGCGCTTGGTTGGACACGACGCCCGAATCATTCATTCGCACTAAGAAAGGCTTGCACCTCTGCCATCGACGGCATTGCCGCGGTATCACCGCGCCGCGTACAGGTCATAGCGCCGCACACATTGGCGACTTTGAGAGCGTGGACAAGTATCGGGGCGCGATCTTCCGCGTCCATTGAAAGAAGTCGTTCCAGTGGGGTGAGTTCAAGTATCCCGCCAAGCAGTCCTGCGACGAATGCATCTCCCGCGCCGACAGGGTCGACGACCTTGACTCTGAACCCGTCGTGCCACAAGATATTCACGCCATCGAATGCCACAGCCCCTTCCATGCCCCGTGTCACGACGACAAGACCCGCGTTCATGTCTTGAAAGTGTCGCGCATATTCTTCTGCTGTCCAACCCTTGCGCCATATCGCTTCCGCTTCGTCGTGTCCCAGCTTGAATATATCTACACTTCCCACCATTCGTTCGAATACTCTTGCGGCCTCTGGCTGAGACCAAAGTTGTTCACGGTAGTTGAGGTCGAAGCTCACTGGAATGGAGTTAGCCCGAGCGAATGCAAGAGAGTCCATGATCGCATCGTGGCAAGCTGTACTAAGGGCCGGTGTTATTCCTGTGACATGCAGAATGTCGGCGTCCCTGAGATGCGGCTCAATATCGGCGAAGGTAAGGCAACTCCCCGCGCTCCCCTTACGGAAGTAAGTCTTGAAGTGCTCGCCATCCTCATGGTGGTTCAGGTAGGAAATGCCCGTTTTCTCACCTCTATGCTTCCTTGCACGTACGGTGATGCGTTGCTCCAATTCGTCAAGAACAAACTGCCCTGCCTCGTCATCACCTAATCTGCTTATCCAGACTGCCTCAACGTCTGGCAGATCTAGCGTCTGCAATCCAACGGCCACATTGGACTCGGCGCCGGCGCAGTCGAGCAAGTAGGAGCCCTCCGTGCCATAGGCCCCTACGAATTCAGCGTTGTACTGCCCCATTGTCTCGCCGAATGTTAAGAATTTGGTCATACATTTAACCTGCGTCTAGTCTGAATAATAGAATTATACTATCAACGCAATCGAACAGGATAATTGAGCGCAAATACTTGTGCGTCTTTGACTTGGCTATTTATACTGCACTGAAATACCTGAATAAGTTTGCATACATAGCCAATCTACCGCGCACGGTGGCCCATCGCAGACTACGGCAAAAGCGAAGGTGCGCTACTGTCCCAGAAACGAGGACACAGGAATTTGGCTCAAGAAGCGATTAGAAGCCCAGCCGCCGCGGCTCCGGTCCAGCCCGAAGAAGCGCAACCGCCAGTAGCGGAGAATCCGCGCAGAAGAAGAGATTCAATTCTCTCTTCGCCAATATTCGAAACGTTTCAAATTGCTGATTTCCGCTGGATATGGATTGGGTCGTTCGTGTCCTTCATGGCGATGAATATGCAGATGATCACGCGCGGGTGGCTGGTGCTGCGTCTCGAAAACGACTCTCCGCTCGCGCTTGTGCTGGTCATGGTGTCCTTTGCCGCTCCGATGACCATCGTATCGCTTGTGGGCGGTGCGCTTGCAGACCGGTTTCCTAAGAAGAACCTCGTAATCATCAGCCAGAGCGCAAATGCGCTCATGACTTTCATCCTGGCGATGATGGACGCGAGCGGCACTATCTGGTTTGGCGCGGTTCTTCTGATTGGAGTCGCCAACGGCTCCATGATGGCAATCAACATGCCGAGCCGCCAGGCGCTAATCTCCGACATCGTACCTGAAAGCAAGTTGATGAATGCGGTAGCGCTGAACAACTCGGCGATGAACCTCACCCGCATCATCGGTCCTGCAGTGGCGGGCTTTCTCATTATATTCATCGGCACATCCGGTGTGTTCTATCTCATTTCCATCATCTATATCTTCGCGGTGCTCTCTCTGTTCATGGTTCGGACCAACACCGTGCAAGCCCGAACCACGAAGAAGAGCGTGGGCAAGGACATCTTCGAAGGCTTACGCTATTCGTGGGCGGACGTTAATCTGCGCGGGCTGATACTAATGGCGTTCCTTCCGTCACTGTTCGGTTTCACGCTGTTCGCTCTCCTACCCGTCTGGGCGCGGGAGGCACTGAATGTGAACTCGTCGGACCTCGGAATCCTGATGACGATGATGGGTGTGGGCGCGCTAATTGGCACTCTCGGGCTGGCAGGCATTCGCAGGTTCAGCAGGCGTGGCCTATTGCTGCTTGGATGTGGCGTTGTCTGGGGAATCGCGCTGGTCGGTTTGGCAAACTCCATGATTTTTCCGGTGGCCGTGCCGTTCCTGTTGATAATCGGGCTGATAAGCTCGATTCATATGTCACTGAACATGACGCTGACGCAGTTAATCGCCGCGCCGGAGATGCGGGGACGCGTGATGAGTATCATGATGATGACATTTGGCCTGATGCCTATTGGGGCGCTCCCGTTCGGCACCATCGCGGAGTACATCGGTACGGCGAACGCGCTGACTATAAGCGGCGCGCTGCTGTCAATTCTTGTCCTGGTGTTCGCGTTCACCTACCCCGCTTTTCGAAGGATTGAGTAGCGCTTCGGCGCATGTTACCCTTCCGTACCATCAGCGAAAGGAGCAAGGGCATGCCCTCTACTGAACTTCAGGGGCTGGTGCAGACCGTACTAGGTCCGATCGAGCCAGCCGAGCTTGGCGCAACGACGACGCACGAGCACCTCTTTATCGATTTCTCATTCATGTACAGACCGCCACAGTATTCGGCCCGGGACATGGCGGACGAGCCGATAACGCTTAGTAACCTTGGCTGGGTCAAGTACAACTACTACAGCAACCACGCCAACCTTCAGCTCATGGACGTGGATGCCGCAATTTCCGAGGTCTCGCTCTACAGAGCGGCTGGCGGAGGCGCGATCGTGGAGGCGACTTCGATGGGCATCGGGCGCGACCCGAAGGCGCTGGCACGGATTTCGCGGGGGGCCGGAGTACATGTGATTATGGGTGCGGGATTCTATGTGGACGCGGTGCATCCGGATGATATGACCGCACGGGATGTTGACGATCTGGCGCAGCGCATCATCGCCGACATCCGAGACGGGGTGGACGGGACTGGCATTAAAGCTGGCATTATCGGGGAGGTGGGCTGCACCTGGCCACTAACCGACAACGAGCGCAAATCGCTGGCAGCGGCGGCTGTGGCACAGCGCGAAACCGGGGCGGCGATTCTCATTCATCCGGGACGGCATCCGGACGCGCCGGCGGAGATACTGGATATCCTGGACAGTAACGGGGCCGACATATCTCGCGTGATCATGGGGCACCTTGACAGGACGGTCTTCGAACCAGAGCAGTTGCTGAGCATCGCGGCGTCGGGCTGCTACCTTGAGTGGGACTTGTTCGGCAATGAAGGTTCATATTATCCGCTGGCGGAGCTGGACATGCCGAGCGACGCGCAGCGGCTGGACCTGATCAAGGGTGTCACGGATGCCGGGTATGGGAACAAGGTGGTCATTGCGCATGACATCTGCACGAATCACCGGCTAGTTCGTTACGGCGGGCACGGGTATGGTCACATCCTGGAGAACATCGTCCCCAGGATGCGGAGCAGGGGCTTTTCGGATGAGGTTGTCGAGGCGATAACGGTCGGCAACCCTGCCAGCATCTTGACCTTTGCCTAGACGAGGACGCCGAAACCGGACTTGGTGCAGATTTCGATGCGGTTGCCTTCGGTGTCGGAAATAAAGAAGACGCGCTGCCCGTCGTTTCGAACGCCAATCTCTGGGCTTTCGATTTTGACGCCCTTCTCCGTCAGGAGCTCGTAGGCGGCGTCAATGTCATCGACTTCGAATGCGCCGTGGTGGGACGGCTCCGAAATGCCGTCGGCGTTCTCGATAAGGTGGACCATCGTGCCGCTGGGGAGCTGGAGCCAGATGATGTGCTCGCCGTTCACTGCGCTTGGGATCTGCTTTACGCCAAGCACATCCACCCAGAAGCGTGTCGCCCGCTCCTTGTCTAAGACGTTGTATGTGAGGTGGTTGACTGCCGTAAGCCTGACCGCTGGGTCTGCGAGTACCATGAAGCTCTCCTTTTCCAGTCCTGATCTGCCTGAGCCATTGATTGGAGTTCGCAGAACATCTTAACACGGGCGGCAAGGGTTGGTGCTGTCCACCAGAATCGGCTAGACTTGGGGCTGGAGTGCCTGCATAGATTCAGCATCCATAGTTGCGAGGACGGATTTGTTATGTGCCAGCATAAGCATGACAACGGCTCAGAAGACGAGAGGCATCCGTTGTCTCCGTTTACGAACATACCCGGCAGCGGGTTGCCGTGGAAGGTGGTGCTCGCACGCCTCGCCACGAACAACTGGATCAAGATCAGGACGCTCAGTATGTGCTGTGGCAACTATAACGAGCCGGGCTGTTGACGCACCTGACATGTTTCCGGCGTGTCCGGGCAAATCAGGACTGCTCTCTACTGAATTCGGTGGGGCGCTCAGTCTCAATAATGTAAAGAAGTCTCGGTGCAAGCACTAGGGGCCGCGGATGGTGGGGGCGTGTAGGGTGCCGGCCAGGGGATTGGGGAGGAGGGGGACGCCTTCGGATGCGGCGGCTTCCTTAATTTGCTTGAGGGCGATGGCGTAGTCGCGGTGGGCCGCCTCTGATGGGGGCACGAATGTGATTTCGCCTTCTTCGAATTCGCCGGACTCCATGAGTGAGTTATAGTTGAAGATTGCCTGGTCTTCGGGGGTTAGGGGTTCGTAGTAGCAGTCTAGGTCGTCGGAGACGCTATCAATGAAGTTGGTTTCTTCATCGGTGGGGGCTGACATTGGTTTGAAGGATGGGGAGTGATGGGGTTCTTCGGAGCCCCTCACCCTAGCCCTCTCCCGCGGGGAGAGGGGACTTTTTCCGGGGACAGCGGGATGGCAATCTGTGGTTGCTTCGTTGCTTTCGGAATGGCTTGGGGTTGGGATGTTCACCCCCATCCTAACCTTCCCCCGTCGAGGGGGAAGGGACATTGTGCTGAGGACTTCGCCGTCTTCTTGGTCGCGGATGGATTGGGCGATGGCCTCATAGTCCTCGTGGTCGTACTTGTCGTATTCGTCGAGGAATGTGGGGAGGCCGGCTAGTTGCTTTTTCTGGCCTATGCTGAGGCGGGTGGATTGCTGGTCTTGCCAGTATGCCTGCAGCATTTCGGGGGTGATCTTGTGGTAGTTGGTGTCCCAGCCGCGACGGATGATCTCGTAGGCGGCGGACATCTTGTGGTGCCAGGTGTAGGCTTCCTCGGGGTCTAGGCTGGTGTCGTTCATTACGTCCAATAGGAAGCGTGCGGCGTCTGTACCGTGTTCGTTGTACTCGCGCATTCTCTTGGCGAGGTCGGTGTGCAGGGTGTCGTAGTCGTTGGTGTCGTCGACATCGTCGGCATAGACTTTGAGATTTGGCTTTCTGCCCCAGTGTCCGTGGCCTCGGCGCAGGATTTCTCTGGCGGCTGCCATGCGGTCTGTGTGTTTGATGCGGAGTCTCTTGGGGGTGAAGGGTTGGTCCCTTCGGTTCATTACGTGGGACAGGAACTCGGCTATGGTGTGGCCTTCGGCTGTTTCCTGCCTGATGAGGTGGGCGATGTCGTAGTTTAGGATGTCGAGGTGGGTTACTGGATTTAGAGAATCATCACCCCCATCCCAACCTTCCCCCGTCGAGGGGGAAGGGGTGTTTTCTTGGCCCCTCACCCTAACCCTCTCCCGCGGGGAGAGGGGACCTGGGTTCCCGTTTTCACGGGAATGACGAGAATGGGATTCTACTAGTTCTTCGGGTGTGGGGATTAGGCCCCAGAATTGGGATTCTTCTGACTCCGGTTGGTCGGAGCCGTAGCGAGCTAGGAGCTTTGCGGCTTCTAGTTTGTGGTGGAATTTGGCGTCTGAATATTTGCCCTCGATGGTGTCGGCGAGGAATTTGGCGATCAGGTCGCCGTTGCCTGTGCGTTTTTGGATTTTGTGCTGTAAGGGTGTCGTTTTGCACATATTTTTCTTACTTACATCCATCGATATATAGGATGGGAGGGATTAATCACCCCCATCCTAACCTTCCCCCGTCGAGAGGGAAGGAACTATTGGCGAACGGTTGTCCTTATTGCTGAATATGATACGGACGGATGTTTGGGTTGTCGAGGAGAGATTCTGATATTTGGCCCTACTGAGGTGAGGGTAATTGTTCTATATAAATGTAACGGGGATGCAACACATGAGCAGGGTGATTCACATATTGTATTTCACGCCTTAATTGACATTCAGAATTGCCGTGCTATATTTGACTGGATTGAAAACTGAAAAGATTTTGGGTTTATAGTCTAGTTTCTGGAGGAAATATGAGACGCATAACACTGCTATTGGGCATAAGCTCAATATTATTAATGTTTGCGGCAATGGCTTGCGGATCGGCACCTGCACCTGTGCAACAGGCTCCGGCACCACAGGCGGCGGCTCCTGCCGCAGCGCCAGCACCACAGGCACAGGCACCTCAGGCGCCACAGCAGCCGGCTGCGCCCGCCATGCCCGCGCCCGCCGCACCTGCGGCACCTGCCGCATCGGCACAGGTATTCAGCCCAGCGCCGCCGACTGGCAGAACCATCGCCACGCCCGTACGACAGGCTATGATGGAAGAGGCACCGCAGACCGGGCCCAAGCAGGGCGGTATTCTGCGCTGGACACCTCAGGCATCAGTGGCGAACCTGGACCCGACACGACAGACATCGTTCGTGACACATTCCATCGTCCACCAGTGGTATGACTACCCGTTCGGCTGGAATCTGGACAGGGTCGCGCAGGAACAGATGGTGGATACCTGGTCGGTCAACGATGAGGCGACCGAGTACACTTTCTCGCTGCGTGAGGGACTGGAGTTCCACGACGGCGAACCTGTGACGAGCGAGGATGTAACGGCTTCGATCCTGCGCTGGAAGACGACACCGGGTCTTCCGGGGACGATGTGGGACCTTGCTGAGGAGCCAACTGTTGAGGCGGTGGACGAGGTTACATTCAAGCTCAGCCCGGGCAAGCCATTTGGCTTGTGGATTCCCTTCTGGGTTTCATTGCCCACGTATGTAATGCCAAAGGAAGTTGTCGAACCGCTGTCGATCTCGGACATTATGACGGACTACAACGGATCGGGACCGTTCAAGTATGTTGAGTGGATTCCCGGCAACCGCGTCGTTATGGACAAGAACGAAAACTACAACCCGCGCTCGGACGAATCTAACGGTGACGCAGGCGCACGAATTGCGTATGTTGACCGCGTAATCAACCTGGAAGTGCCGGACGCCGCGACGAAGCTGGCTGCACTTCAGACGAAGCAGACCGACTTTGCCGAGGGGCTGCCGAACGACTTCTACGACACAATCGTGAACTCGCCGGGCATCAAGGCAGTGGTCATTCCGCAGTGGGCGAGGCCGCAGCTAGGCACGAACAAGCGAAACCCACCGCTGACAAGCCCGAAGGCCCGCCTCGCAATCCAGGCGGCGACCGATCCTGAGAAGTACCTGAGCGCCGCTTATGGCGGACCTGACCTCTGGGACTTGGGACCGTGCCTCTGGGCGTGCGGCGCACAGTGGGGCAGCGATATCGGCTCGGAACAGTACTACGAGGTTGACCTTGAAAAGGCGCGGGCACTCTGGCAGGAAGCAGTCGATGAGACCGGCTTTTCAGGGAAAATGGTCCTTCTGACGAATACGGACTACTCGGACTTCTACGCATCGGCCTTGATTACCAAGGAGATCTTAGAATCGCTAGGGGCTGAGGTCGATTTCCAGGTCAGCGACTGGGCGACAGTGATTTCGAGGAAGGAAGCCGCGAATGCCCGAGATACGGTTGAAGAGGGCGACTGGCACTTCTACCACACCTGGGGGGGACCGCTTGACCCCATCACCGACTCTGCCATCGGGCAAACGTGGAACGGCGGCTACCATAACGAGCGCATAATCGAGCTGAGGGACGAGTTCCTGAACTCCACCTCACTTGAAGAGGCCAAGGCAATCACCGAGGAGATTCAGCGGATTTACTTCGAGGAAGACCCGGCGACGATAATGTACGGCTGGTTCAAGTTCGTGGTTGCGATGCAGGAAGATGTGGAGGGCTATGTGCCTCACAAGCGCATCCTGATGCAGGGCCTGTGGCTGGACAGGTAGCGACGGAGGGGACATAGTTCATCCGACGCTTTAACTAACATTAATTGACAAGAGACAAGCAGAGCGGGGGTGCGGCAGGATTGCGGCACCCCCGCTTTTGAGTATATAGAGTCAGAAAATGGGACGCTACACGATTCAACGACTCCTGGCAATGGTACCGGTGCTTGTAGTCGTGGCGATCGTTACCTTTTCACTGATCCACATAACTCCTGGGGATCCCGTTGCTCTGATGGCAGGGGACGAAGCGACGCCTGAGCAGAAAGAAGCAATACGCAAGGATATGGGTCTGGACAAGCCCATTTACCAGCAGTTGGTGATTTACTTTGCGGACATTCTGCGTGGGGACCTCGGCGAGTCGATATTCAATAAGTTCAAGGTTACGACGCTTATATCGCAGCGGCTTGAGCCGACGCTATTCATCGCGGTGTTCTCGCAGCTGGTTTCGATAATAATCGCTATTCCCCTGGGGATACTGGCGGCGTGGAAGGCGAATACATGGGTTGACCGGGTGGTGATGGTGATCGCGGTGCTGGGGCTCGCGATTCCCTCCTTCTGGCTGGGCGCGAACCTGATATGGGTGTTTGCCGTCAAGCTGCACTGGTTCCCGGCGTTTGGCTACATTCCGATTTCCGAGGGCATCGTGCCGTGGATCAAATCCATAACGCTGCCGTCGATTTCGGTCGGGTTTATCTCGGCTGCGCTGATAGCGCGGATGACGCGGGCGAGCATGCTGGAGGTGCTGCGGGAGGACTATGTCCGGACGGCGCGCGCAAAGGGGCTGGGTGAGCAAGCTGTGCTGCTTGGCCATGCGTTTAAGAATGCCTCCATTCCGGTGGTGACGATCATTGGGATCGGGATTGCGGGGCTTGTTTCAGGGCTGGTGGTTACGGAGGCGGTCTTCGGTATTCCTGGCGTGGGACGGCTGATCGTTGACGCGGTCAACAGGCGTGACTACCCAGTGATTCAGGGCGTCATCCTGATGTTTACGGTTGCCTATGTGCTGATAAACCTGGTCGTTGACCTTATCTATGGCTACCTTGACCCGAGGATTCGGTACTGATGGCGATCGACGAGCAGGGAATGGGCGGCTCCGCGATAGCCCAGAGGACATTCTGGGACCGCAACCGTGAGAGGCTGATTGCCTTACAGTACGTGCTGCGGGGCAACCCGAATATGGCAATTGGGTTGTTAATACTTCTGCTAGCCGTGCTGATGGCGGCATTTGCGCCAGTCATTGCCACAGACGAGCCGAAGGAGCTATTCACCGAGCCCAGGCTGCAAGCTCCTTCATCACAGGCATACTTCGGGACGGACAGCGTGGGCAGGGACGTGTTCTCCCGGACGATATACGGGAGCCAACTGTCGCTGGCGATCGGCGCGTCGGTGACCATCCTGACTATCCTGTGCGGCGTGGTGATTGGGATAACTGCGGGTTACTACAAGCTGGCGGATAATGTGGTGATGCGGTTCATGGACGGGCTGATGGCGTTTCCGTCATTCCTGCTTGCCATTGCACTGGTGGCGCTGCTGGGCGCGAGCTTCCAGAACGTGGTGCTTGCGCTATCGGTGGTTGAGACGCCGCGCGTGGTGCGCATTGTTCGGGGCTCGGTGCTGAGTCTGCGGGAGCGGCAGTATGTGGAGGGGGCGCTCGCGGTGGGCGCGAGACCGCTGCGGATTCTGTTTACGCACATCTTCCCGAACCTGGTTGCGCCGCTGACGGTTCAGGCGACCTATGTGTTTGCGCTCGCGATACTGGTGGAGGCCGGCCTGAGCTTCCTGGGAGCGGGGGTGCCGCCGGATGTGCCTAGCTGGGGCAATATGATGGGGGACGCCAACCTGCTGAAGCAGCTTGCGCCGTGGATGATATTCTTCCCGGGGCTGTTCCTATCGCTGACGGTGCTTGGGGCGAACCTGCTTGGGGACGGGCTGCGGGATACGCTGGACCCGAGGCTCCGGGGGACGGGGTAGGCACGGATAGCCACAAAAGGCACAAAGTCCACAAAAGTTTATTCGCCTCACCCCCATCCCTTCGGCAAGCTCAGGACAGGCTCTAACCTTACTCCATCAAGGAGGAAGGGATTTTCTAGGGTTGCGGCTCGATGACTTCCAAGACTTGGTTGGCGGGGATGTTCTGGAGCACTTGCGTGGTACCGCTGGGCCAGTGGATTTCGATGCGGTCCGCGGTTGTTGCGCGTCCTAAGCCGAATTCGAGGGCGACGCTGTCCATGGAGAGGTAGCTGGAGCCGGCGATGACTTCCTGTACCTGTATGTGAGGTTGGGCGCTGCCGGGGGGGCGGGTCATGATGTAAACGCGGGCGCCGATTGCGTCGGCGTTGCTGCCGGTGCGATCGATTGCCATGCGCCCTTTCAGATTAAGTGTGAGCCAGTTGCTTGGGCCGCCGCCGTTGAGCCAGACGAACATGGGGCCGGGCGCCGGGCGAGTGGGGGCTGCTCCGGTGGCGGGGTCGAAGGGGCCGGAGAAGATTGGGCCGCTGCTGTTGGTGGCAATGAGGTCGGTGTATCCGTCGCCGTTGAGGTCGCCGTGTGCGAGGCCTTTGCCGTTTTCATGGAGGGCTGGGTCTATGCGGCGTATCTTTAGCAGGACGGGGTCGTTCTTGGCTGCTTCGTCGTCGTCTAAGCCGTCATAGTTGACGCGGGAAATGTCGAGTAGGCGGGCGCGGACGGTGATGTCGTC
Organism: Dehalococcoidia bacterium; assembly: GCA_963665605.1. Classification (GTDB taxonomy): domain Bacteria; phylum Chloroflexota; class Dehalococcoidia; order Lucifugimonadales; family JADFKI01; genus Bin90. Next base: position 631,067 of record OY762409.1, read on the forward strand.
GAATGCGCCGTTGCCGAGGCTTCTGAGCATGCGCCCGGCTGCCGGGAAAACCTGACCGCCCGGGCCCTCTCCCCTGCCGAGCGTGGAGCCGAACCAGTAGAGGTCTTGATAGCCGTCGTTGTCGTAGTCGAAGAATGTTGCACCGAAACCGAAGTCGTAGGCGGCGAGGCCTGTGGGTACGTGGTGGGCGGGATCGAACACAGAGGCATCAAGGGATGCCGGTGGCAGCCAAGGGCTTGGGGTAACATCGGTTGTGGATGCTACGTCCTGCAGGACGCCGGAACCTTCGTTGCGGAGCAGGAAGTGGGCGCAGGTACCCCAGCGGAACCTGCCGACATATTCGCAGTTTCCACGCGGTTTCTCGACGGGTTCCTGCAGCAGCGGATGGAAGCCTATGTTTGTGGAAAAGACGTCGAGGTCGGCGTCGGCGTCGTAGTCGCCTATGGCGAAACCCATCCATGAGCCTGCGAGGTCTATCCCCATCTCTCTTGCTATGGGCGAGAAGCGCACTCTGTCGGCCGTGGTTTCGTTGCGGAAGAGGTGCATTCGGTCGCCGTCGTTTGCGACGAATAGGTCGGGGTCGCCATCGTCGTCGTAGTCGAAGAAGGCGACGGCGTGTGTCTGGCCTGTCGGTTCCCCTACCCGATTGCCCATTCCGTCAACGGTGGCAGGGTTGTAGCCCTCGAACTTCTTGCCGGTAACGGGGTGTTCGTGGATTACGGGGGTGCCGTCGGGGTTGGTCATCCTTATCTGAGGACCTTCAACGCCGGCATCGTGGGCGATCTCCGCGAATGTGAGGTCACCGTTGTTCAGGTAAAGGAGGTTGTAATGGCCGGGGTGGTTGTAGTCGGAGAAGGTGCGGAAATCATCGTCCTGTATGTTGCCGACGTAGAGGTCGAGCCAGCCGTCGCCGTTGACATCGGCGCAGGCTATGCTTGTGGCGGAGCGCGAGTTGACTGCGTCGCCGAATGCAGAGTCCGTTATGTCTATGAAGCCGCCACTGCCTCCATTGAGGAATAAGGTATCGGTGTTGCCTTCCTGGGGTGAGCGGAAGCCAAGGTCGTCGTCGGGGTTGCCCCAGGCACCGACATACAGGTCCTGAAAGCCGTCATTGTCTATGTCGCAGGCTACTGCGCCGGTACTGTGGCTTTCGGTGGCTTGCACGCCTGCCCGTTCGGCAACATCCGTGAATGTGGCATCGCCGGCGTTGCGATAGAGGCGGTTCGGCTCTCCGCCACGAGAAGTTACATAGAAGTCCAAGTCGCCATCGCGGTCATAGTCGAAAATCACCACTCCGGGCCTGTCGTTCCAGAGCTGGAAATCCCCGTTTAAGGCGGTGTCGGCGACATTGGTGAACGGAACGACTTGCGTGGTAGGTGCAGCGGGCGCGGAGCGAGGTTCTTGTTCAATTGGCGCCTGGGATGGCGACGGCGTGGGCTGTTGTACAAGGCGTTGGACTTCGGCACACCCGATTACTGCCGAAATGAGGGCGACAGCGAATAAAGCGCGTCCGAGTGCCTTTATGGAAAGAGGTTGCAGTCGGGCAGTCTTAGCTACTTTGAGCAACTAATCTCACCCCAATTCCAGCCTTCCCTTGATGCCGGGGAAGAGGGTCCTGCAATATTCACTTTATTCGAGGACATAGCTGTCTGATTATAGCATCGCTACCTTACAATGGACTTCGAGAATTCGACGAGGACAGACGGGATGGACTGGATACGGGGACAGCAGAATGCATGGCGGACCGGCGCGATTGCGGTGGCTTGCCTGATCGTGTTTGCACTAGGCTGTATGCACCAGCAGAGGCCGGACCTAACCAATTCTGCCACTGATAATCCCGGAACGGAACAGTCGCCGAAGGAAGTGGTGTCCGAGAATACGGACGTTGCCGCATACTGCACGTCAATGCGAAATAGCAGCGATCCATTCTTCGGAACGCAGCAACGGGAGAGGCTGACCGGGGAACTGGAAGATCCGAGTTTCCCTACCCTTTCGTGGCGGACGAGCATTACGCGGGAGCTTGCACGCGACCACCTAAGATTCGGAGAGGCGGGCGAGGCGATTGAACTGCTTGAGAAAGCCCTCAACGATGAATTGCGGGAGATGCCGGAGGTGAGCCACGAGGAGGAACTTCTGGAGGAGCTAGCGATTGCCAGCCTGAAAATGGGGGAGTTGGATAACTGCGTAAGTCCTGACGGGAGGCTGATTTGCGCGCTTCCGCTCGATAGCTCAGTCGCTCACGAGGACAAACAGGGGGCGAGCGGCGCAGTTGGTTACCTGATACGGCTGCTGGAGTTGGAGCCGGACGACGACCGCGTGTCACGGCGCGCGATATGGTTGCTGAATGTGGCTCATATGGCGCTTGGGTCGTATCCGGAAGGCGTTCAAGGCGAATACAGGATTCCGCCGGAGTCGTTTGATCCGGCATTCGACACCGGCAGGTTCAAGGAGATTTCACCTTATGCGGGGCTGTATGCGGTGAACACCGCCGGTGGCAGCATCATTGAAGACTTCGACAATGATGGTCTGTTGGATGTGGTGACATCAACCTGGGATCCTTGTAAGCCGATAACTTACTATCGCAACGAGGGGGACGGCACCTTCGAAGATGTTACTGCGAAAGCCGGACTGAGCGATCAGCTTGGGGGACTGAACATCACGCAAACTGACTACGACAACGATGGGTGGATAGATATCCTAGTCATGCGCGGGGGCTGGATGAAGTTGCGTGGACAGATGCGAATGTCGCTGCTGCGTAACAACGGTGGGACCAGTGGCGATGGGACATTCAGCGATGTTACGGAGTCCGTAGGGCTTGCCAAGCCTGCTTATCCCAGCCAGAGCGCGGCTTGGGCTGACTATGACAATGACGGCGACCTTGACCTTTTCTCGTGCAACGAAAGCATGAGGGAGGCTGGCACCGAGTCCACTGCTCTGCTGTTTCCGAGCCAACTATTCAAGAATAACGGCAATGGGCAGTTCGAGGATGTGGCGCAAGGCGCGGGTGTGCAGAACTGGCGATACTGCAAGGGCAGCTCGTGGGGGGACTACGACAATGACGGCCACCCGGACCTTTACATATCCAACTTCGGAGATGCAAACCGGTTGTATCGGAATAACGGCGACGGTACTTTCAGCGATGTTGCGCCGGAAATGGGGCTGATCAAGCCGGCGGACAGTTTCGCCACATGGTTTTGGGACTACGACAATGATGGCTGGCTCGACATCTTCGTGGCGGGGTATGGAGAGGATATCGAGGATGTGGCTGCCGACTACATGGGGATCGAAACCGATGGAGCGCGTCCGCGATTGTATCGCAATCTAGGTGGAGAAGGCTTTGAGGATGTGACGCGGGAGACCGGATTATGGCGTGTCCATCTTGCGATGGGAGCGAACTTTGGCGACTTCGATAATGATGGCTACCCGGACTTCCTGCTGGGAACGGGCGCTCCGTCATACGACGCTATTGCGCCGAATGTGGCGTACAGGAATGATTCGGACGAGACCTTCCAGGATGTTACCTTTTCAGGTGGATTCGGGCATCTGCAGAAGGGGCATGGCGTGTCGTTCGGAGATCTGGACAGGGATGGGGACCAGGATATCTTCATGCAGGTTGGCGGGTTCTTTCCGGGTGACGGGTTCGTTAATGCACTGTATAAGAATCCCGGACATGGCAATCGCTGGCTTTCGATCAAGCTAGTCGGAACCGAGTCGAATCGTGCGGCAATTGGAGCGCAGATCGAGGTGAAAGTCGTGGATGGCGATGGCTCATTAAGGAGCGTACACAGCGCAGTAAGCAACGGGAGCAGTTTCGGATCATCGACGCTGACGCAGGAAATTGGCCTGGGGCAGGCGCAGAATTTGGTGTCACTAGAGGTGTACTGGCCAATGTCGGGAGTGCGGCAGACCTTTGACGATGTACCGCTGGACAGACATCTCAGAATAGTCGAAGGAGATGACAGCTACGAGGTGATGGACCTAACTCCGGTACCACTGGGAATCGGGCAATAGGAGTTCGTGTTATCGCGATGCTTCGACGCTGATTGTGATGACGTCAATACTGTGATACTTCTGGTGGCTCACGGAGGACGCGTAGTGCCAGAGAAGCCGGTATGAGACCTCGTGCTCGTCGGGCACTGGGGGCAGCTCACTTAGATATGCAAGTTGGTCCTCCATGTTCTCGCCCTCCAGAGTAGTAGCAAACTCCAACTCGGCGGATTGCGCATCGCCGCGTGCAGACACCGTGAGACGGCGGGCACCGTCGGAATCGCCGGCGTCTACCTCCTGCATCAAGACTGCGATGGTCTCCTCACCTGCTGCCGCAAGCCGGTCTGTAGAGCCGGAATCCCATTTGCGGGCTGACGCGAATTTACGCAGGAATGGCTCGAGTTCTGCCAGAGTATCGGAGGAAAGGCCAGTTGTGAGGCGCTTGCTCCGCGGGCCGGTAAAGTCAAGGAACAGCATCATGAGGATGGCGACGATTGCGCCGGAGGTCATGCCGTTTCCAAGCAGCACGCCCCAGAATCCGCCAAGCAGGTCTGAGAAGATGACCTGACTTTGGAAGCCGACGCCAAGCCAGAATGCCAAGCCCACGACCGCTGCTTTGCGGTGGTCAACTCCGTCCTGAATGATCATTCTCATTCCTTGCACGAATAGGAGCGCGAGTAGGACCGTGATGTAGGCCGCGGCTACGGGGGCGGGAATGGCAATGAGCAGCGCGGTTGCTTTGGGGAAGAACGCCAGGACAGCGAAAATGATACCAATGACGACGCCGACACGGCGAGATGCGATGCCTGTTACCTCGGTTAGCGAGACGCTGGACGAGTAGGTGGTGTTCGGCAATGTGCCGAGCAGGCCGGAGAGTAGATTGCCAAGGCCGTCCGAGTTGAGTGCGCCCTGCACCACGCGAAAGTCGGTGGCGCGGCGATTTCTGCGGGAGACCTGCTGGATGGCTACACCATCTCCGACGGTCTCGATAGCACCGACCAGGGTTACGACGATGAATGCGGGTAGTAGCGCCCAGAACTCGATGCCGGGGGTTAATTCTATGCCGGGCCATGAGCCGAACGGTACGCCTACCCAGTCAGATTCTAGAACGGCGTTCAGATCATAGAGGCCGAACGGGGCGGCTACGGCGCAGCCGACCAATATTCCAATGATGGGTGACCAAAGGCGCAATGACGGTGGCGCGCGCATAATGAGCAGGGCGATGACGATGATGGTCGAGAGGGCGGCAAGAGGCGCCGCAATCGGCGATGCGTCCTCCGGGACGTTCTTGAGAGTGTCGAATATGATGGGCATCACGGCGACGGCGATCAGCATGATCACGGTGCCGGAGACGACGGGTGTGAAGATACGTCGTAGCCACGATAGGCGCGATGCCAGCAGGAACTGGAAGAGTGACGAGACGACAATCAGGCTTGCCATTGTCGCGGGGCCGCCCTCGACGAGCGCGGTTACGCAGACCGCGATGAACGCGCCGGAAGTGCCCATGACGAGTATGTGACCGGAGCCGATGCGCCAGAAACGGACTGCTTGCAGGAAAGTGGAGACTCCGCTGACGATGAGCGCGGCGAATATCGCCCAAGGGATGTAGCTTTCGGGCTGTCCGGCGATGCGGAATACGATGACCGCGCCGATCACGATTCCGCCAAGGCTAACGAGGGCTGCTTGAATGCCTGTGCCTACGGCTACGAGGATAGGTGGGTTTTCGTCGGGTTCGTAACGGACGGTGTTGCTTGGACGATTCGAAGACAAGTATTGTACCTCGGGTTATGCCTGGCTTCTCAATGGTATAACGCCCTTGGCGACTGCGGCAATAGCGAACATCAGGGTTGCGAGCAGCGCCATTGCGGGGCCGGAGGGTAGGTCGGCGTAGAAGGACAGGTAGAGGCCGACGACTGCGGATGCCGCTCCGACGAGGGCGCCAACTATCATCATGCCGACGAATCGCCTGGCGAGGAGGTATGCGGTCGCGGCGGGGGTGATCAGCATTGCCATAACCAGTACGATACCTGCTGCCTGAATGCCTATGACTATGACCAGAGCGAGAAGGCCCAAGAGGACATATTCAACGAGGTTTGTCTTGATGCCAACGACTGACGCGCCGACCTGGTCGAAGGTAGTATAGACGAGCTGGCGGTGAAATGCGTACAGGCCTGCCAGGACGAGGGCCGTCAGGGCGAGCGAGACGTACACATCGGTTTGTGTGACTCCGAGCACCTGCCCGAGCAGGAGGTCTTCGATGTTCACATTGACATTGCTTGCCCTAGACAGCATAACAAGGCCGAGGGCGAACATGCCGGCGAATACGATGCCGATGGAGGTGTCTTCGCTGATGCCAGTGCGCCTACTGACCGTGCCCATGAGGAGGGCGATTACGATGCCGGCCGGCACTGCGGCGAAGAACGGGCTGACGCCGAGGAGGAATGCGACGACCATACCGGGCAATACGGAGTGCGCGAGGGCGTCTCCCATGAAGGCGCGACCGCGTGTGACGACATAGGCGCCGAGGATGGGGCACATGACGCCGACGAGCACGGAGACAATCAGGGCGCGCACCATGAAGCCGTACTGAAAGGGGCCGAATATGAGGTCAAACATCAATTGCTCCGTGCTTTCGATTCACGCGTGTGGGGTGAATCAGTTTCTGTATATTGCGCCGCAGGCGATTCGCTCTCCTGCGTCCGTTTCTTCCTCTCCGTATGCGTCCGGCTTCTCATAAATGATGATTGCCGAGCCATCGGAGTCGAAAATTGAGTGGGCGCTGTCAGAGTCGAGAGAGATTCCTTCTGTGAAGAAGTCGGCGCGCGCTGTGCCATCGGCAGCCGCATAAATGTTAGGCAAGTCGCCGCCATGCGACCCTAGGGGCTCTCCGCCTCTCCAACTCGGGTGAATGAAGCCGCTCCTGGACTCACCAGGGTCGAAGTGATCGCCCGCGGCGGCGAAGTCCGGTGTACACTTTCCCACCTCGTGGATGATGAAAGCGTGACCGCCCACCGTCAAGTTCTCGGCTTGAACCTGAACGAGAATGCCTTCCGGTCCTTGCACCATTGTGACTGCCCCTACAGGCGTGCCATCGGGCGATGCGAGATTGGCGTAAGCAGTTGCACCTACTTCGGATTCCGCTTCGGCTACCGACCGTATTAGTACGAGGAGCACCATGAAGGCGATAACCGAGACAGGAATAGCGAATATGGCGATATTTACAATGTTCAGTCTGGAGTTCATTCTGGAAACCATGGCGTCACTCCCCGAGCAAGAGTAAGTCAGTCAAGATTGATATCCGATCCAGAATCTGTATTAGATCTCAGCTAGGCGTGGTGGTGGTGCCTGAAGTGGTCAGCTGCAAATTCGATTCCGTGCGAACCGTAAAGCTCTTCCAGCACCTCCGGGGTGAACGCTTCGTCCGGCGGCCCATAGGCGCATACGTGGTGGTTGATGCAGAGTACCCTGTCGAAGCGCTCGGCTAGATTGGTGAGGTCGTGTGTAGCAAGGAGGACTATCTTTCCCTCATCTCTGAGTGAGCGTAGAACTTCTACGATGCCCTCCTGGGCGCCGACATCTACGCCGCTGAAAGCCTCGTCTAGCAGGATGATTGTTGCCTCCTGTGCCAACGCGCGCGCTATGAAGACTCTCTGACGCTGTCCGCCGGAGAGCTCGGTAACCAGGTCGTTGCGGTGTTCCCAGAGATTTACACGCTCCAAGCTGAACTGGACCATGTCCCTGTCTTCTTTGCCGGGCTGACGCAACCAGCCGACATTCCAGTTTCTGCCCATCATCACGACATCTACAACCGTCGCGGGAAATACCCAGTTGATGCTGTCTCTCTGCGGGACATAGGCGAGCGCGCTGGACAGAGCCGCGAGCCCGTGGAGTGTTACATTACCCTTTGCCAAGGGCAGGGTCCCGGCGATCGCGCCGAATAGCGAGCTCTTGCCTGCGCCATTGGGTCCGAGAACGCCCAGGAGCGTCCCTGCGCCGACCGAAAAAGTTACGTCAGTCAGCGCGGTGTGCCCACCGCGCACGACGGTCACATCCTCGACAGATATACCCGCTTCAAAGAGCCTATCACCTACGGCATTATGGGGCGCCGCCTCTGACTGGGCTATGTTATTTGTCACCGGGCATCACCTCCTAAGTTCTGAACACATAGGCCGCTGCCGTGGAGGGAAAGCGGCGAACGGCCCATGCATGTCAAGAAACATGGTTACTTCAGGGCGTCGACAATTCGTTCCACATTCGTGCGAACCATATCGAGGTATGTTTCAGCGCCACTGCCTTCAGTACCGAGCGAACCAGAGTAGAGGCGGACAAGTTCCGCGCCGGACTCACTGGCGATGGACTCGGCAAGGCGGTCACTCACAGTGGTTTCACCAAATATCGCAGGCACCCCATACTCTTCTACCTCGTGGGTCAATTCGACGAGGTCAGCCGGTGAAGGCTCCACCTCAGTCGTGGTTGACAGGATAACACCTACTACCTCAAATCCGTAAACCTCGGCAAAGTATCCGAAACTTTCGTGGGAAGTCACAAGGTACCTGTGATCATCGGGGACTATGGCAACCTGTTCTTCAGTCCAGGCGTGGAGCTCGTCGAGCTGGGCGTTGTACGCCGCGGCGTTTGATGTATATATGTCTCTTCCGTCCGGGTCGATAACGGACAGGCGAGCGGCCAAGTCGTTGACCACGAGTTTGACGCGAATCGGGTCGAACCAGAAGTGCGGGTCGTTTGTTCCGTGACCGTGATCGTCGTGCTCTTCCTCTCCTTCTTCGGTCAGATGCTCGATCTCTTCTATGGCTGCATCAGCATCAAACTGGCCGGCTTCTACCTGGGCGATCAATTCCATCACCATTTCGGGAAGGTGCATCTCGCCTTCCTCTTCCTCCTCTTCTTCTTCCTCTTCGTGATGTTCTTCCTCTTCTTCTTCCATAGCCTCAGCAGCTTCGATGGCTTCCTGAATTTCCATCAATCCTTCTTCTGCGCTGATCTCCCCTTCTTCCACCTCGTGAACGACGTGGCTGATTTCTTCAAGGATTTCAACATCCTCAGCGTGGGTTTCTCCGAACTCAATAGGCTCGATGATTTCTGCAACTTCCACGATCGAGGATTCGTCGCGAGCGGCATTTTCCAGCAGCTCGTGTAGCCAGGATTCCTCCAAGCCCAGCCCGATGGCGAGAACAATATCCGCATCCGCGATGGCGGCGACATCCTGTGCGCCGGGCTGGTATGCATGGGGGTCCGCACCGACAGGTAGAAGACTCAGGACTTCTACCCTGTCACCGCCAACATTGCCAATCCAGTCCGCGACAATGTTAGTGGTAGTTACGACACTTACCGGTTCGGCCATGACCTCAGGCGTGGGAGCCGGAGCCGGCTGTGCGGGTGGGGCTGCTGTGGGTGCCGCCTGTGCCGGAACTTGGGTTGCCGGTTCGGGCGCAGTGGTGGACGCACCATCCGAACAGGCGACTAAGGATAGAAGAACTACCAGACAAATTGACAGAACGTTTAAGTATCTGCCTCTGATGATACTCATTCTCAATAATACTCCAATGAACTGTTGTTGATGGGAGTGAGGCGGGGTAACCGCTTCACTCAAAAAACGATTGCCGATTGAATTGACTTTAACGATATTCAGTCTCACTTATGCGTGCGAGTGTAGCGACGCATGTATATTGTTAGGCAATATGGCGCCATCCCCTAGGCACTGTTCGCAGATGACATACAACTCGATGCGATGGCCGACGATTTCACCAGACAGATCGTCGCCGATGATTCTCATGAGGCGTTCAACTGTTGCAGCTCGGAACTCTCCCACCTTTCCACATCGAACGCAGACCGTATGGTGATGATGCTCAACGCGGGAGAGCATGTACCTGGGGGCGCCATCGAGGAGATTTAGCCTACAAATGATTCCGGTTTCCAGGAAAAGCTTCAGCGTGCGGAATACGGTCGCCCTTCCAACACCGGGAAGTTTCTTGACCACATCCTCCGCCGTAAACCCTTCTTGCATATCCTCTATTACATGGACTATCGCCCGCCTCGGCACGGTCGATCGATAGCCTCTGTCTTCCAGAATTGCCATGATGTCCGGGCGCGATGTCAGCACAGTAGTCATGATACTCAGTCTCACTTCCTGCCAAAACTAATTGCGACCTAATCTCTGTTAGCGACCATTTTCTCAGGCTCATTTACATCTGTCAAGTCCCAATTACTCAACCGAAGATACCGAGCGAACCAGGGCGCTTAATGATGGTGAGTCTCAATATAGGCCAATTTTTCTCTGTTTCTTGAGACTCAAATATGTGCATTTATGAAGGATGACAGGTGTAAATTGAGACCTATCCCGCGCTCGCAAGCATAAACTACTTAGCAGGAAAATCCCAACAATCTGGTATTTGACTCTCAATATCCGATAGAATGCGGGCTGGGTTTGTCCGATAGAATGCGGACCGCATTAGGAATGGAGGTTTTGAATTATGGCGGAAGTCGAGAAGCGGCTAGAAGAACTGGGCATCACACTACCGGAAAGCCCACAACCAATAGCGAATTATGTGCCGGCAGTACAGACCGGCAACCTGCTGTTCGTGGCAGGGCTGGGCCCTGCGGAGCGGGAGGACGGCAGCACGCCCAATGGCAAGGTGGGCAAAGACCTGACACAAGAAGAGGGCTACGAAGCGGCTAGACTGGTTGGCATAAACTTGCTGTCACGGCTGAAGAGTTCGCTGGGGGACCTGGATAGAGTTGAGCGGATCGTGAAATTGCTGTCTATGGTCAACTGCACGCCGGAGTTCAACCAGCAGCCACAGGTGGCAAATGGGTGCTCAGACCTGCTCGTGGAAGTGTTTGGTGAGAAGGGGCGGCATGCGCGGTCGGCGGTCGGGATGGCTTCGCTGCCCAACGATATTCCCGTGGAGATCGAGATGGTGGTGGAAGTCAGGGGCGATTGATAATTGGTCGTCCTGGACGATGTGGAACCGCTGAAGTAAGCCGGGAACCACCTTATACCAACTCAATGGGTAGGATGATGCATCAGTTGCTGTCGCGCATCGCTGTGATGAGGATGAAGATCACTACTGGCAGTAGTATGAGCCAGAGTATAAGTCGTGGGGGCAGACGCTTCAGGAGATTCATGTGAATCCTAGTCCTAGGGTTTCTATTGGGATCGGTGGAAGTTCGGCAATTCTAGCACGATCTGAAGTGGGGAAATGGGATACAAGCTTATAGCGTTGGATATTGACGGCACAATTCGAAGTGTTGGCAGTCCGATCGCAGAAAGAACACGCAGAGCGGTTGAGGCTGCGCGTGAAGCCGGGGCGACAGTTACGCTCGCGACTGGCAGAGCGTTTGGGTCGGCTGCCACCAACTGCGAGGCGCTGGGCATTGATGTTCCGATCGCCACCTCGCAAGGGGCATACGTCGCCTACCCTTCCAGCGGTGAGGTGCTTCGCCACTGTCCATTGACTGCGGACATGGCGCTATCAGCTCTGGATGCGATGGATGGACATTTAACTCCTGATGGCCTGCAGGCAGTCGGATATTTCCATGGTGGGATATTTGTGGACAGGATGAGCGAGTGGGCTGAATCGTACGGGCAACGAACGGAAATTTCCGTTGAACTCGTGGGGGACCTTCGGGAAGTGGCGGAACTCGACCTGACACGGTTTGTGGTCGTGGGCGACGACGATGCCGTGGAACATCTGGAACGCAGCATCAAGCCGCGGCTTTCGGAGCAGGTTCTGGTGACGCGGTCGCTGCCGTATTTCTGCGAGATACTTCATCCCAGGGGCGGCAAGGAAGACGCTCTGGCGTGGATGTGTGAGCATTTTGGCATCCGGCGCTCGGAGACGATTGCGTTCGGCAATGGGTACAACGATATACAGATGCTTGAGTGGGTGGACCTGGGCATTGCCGTTGGGGACGCGGTTCCGGAGGCGCTTGAGGTCGCGGACAGGATAGCGCCATCGTTTGCCGAGCACGGTGTCGCGCAGGTACTCGAAGAGTTGCTGGATGAAGGTCTGATTGGATAGCGGATATGGCATCGCCGGAGACAAGAGAGAAACCGAAGATCGTGGTGCTGGGCGGCATCAATATGGATGTAGTCGCCACAGTGCAGAGAATGCCTGAACCGGGCGAGACGGTGCATGGGGACGGATTCTTTATGGCGGGCGGCGGCAAGGGGGCGAACCAGGCGCTGGCGGCGGCAAGGCTTGGGGCAGAAGCGCGCATGGTTGGCAGAGTTGGTGACGACGATTTTGGTCGTTCGCTCCTGGATAGCATGCGATCGGCGGGCGTGGATATGGGAGGCGTGGCGCTCGATCCTGCAAACAGCACGGGTGTCGCCGTGATAATGGTGGACGACGAAGGACAGAACATCATAGCCGAGGTGTACGGGGCGAACAGAGCGAGTGACGAATCGCAGATAGAGGCGGCGAAGCTTGCGATGGAGGATGCGGACATACTGATGCTGCAACTGGAGACGCCGCCGGATGTTTCGCTTGCTGTTGCAAGGTACGCGCGCGATGCGGGCGTGCGGATTGTGTGGGACCCGGCTCCCGCGGCGGATATGCCAGAAGAAGGGTTTGCCCTTGCGGATTTCCTCACTCCCAACGAGACGGAGGCGGCGGAGTTGACGGGCATCCGCGTTACGGATGTGAGCAGCGCGCAGTTGGCGGCGGAGGCACTACTTGCGAGGGGCGCAGGAGCGGCGATCGTGAAGATGGGTTATGAGGGTGTATTTGGCGCTACGCGGGGTGAGCAATACTATGTGCCGCCCAGGAATGTGGATGCGGTCGATAGCGTGGCTGCGGGTGATGCGTTCGGAGCGGGGCTGGCGGTTGCGCTTTCCGAGGGGCGCGGGCTACATGACGCGCTGAGGTTTGGAGCGGCGGCGGGTGCGCTTGCGGTGACGAAGCCGGGCGCACAGGGTGCGATGCCGTATCGGGCGGAAGTGGATGAGCTACTTCGGCACGCGGGCTAACGGTCTCTGGCTGGTCTGCCTGGGAGTGCGGGATTAGAGGTGACGCCGTGGCGTGTCGAAAGGGCTTTCGGGGCGTAGCGTATTGCTTCTGAAGGCCCTTACAGGGAATAATGTACTTATCCATGGTGCGTTTATACCGAGGCACGAGATTTAACTCTTTGGGTTGATGACGTATGATCCAAATTGTTAGACTTGCACCTTGTGAAATAGTTGATGAGAACAATGAATGGAGATCAGTGAATTGCGAAACTTAACGGCGCTCAGGGGTTGGAAGCAGATAGTAGCCTTTACTTTCGCTGTCGCGGTGTCGGCAGCGTTATTGTTTGTAGTGCTTTCTGGTACCGAGGGGACGAGAGTGTCGGCGCAGACTGAGGACACGCCGACGCCAGCGCCCACTGCTACGCCGGAAGGCAGTGGCACAGATGTGGATGTTACGCCCCCTGAAGGTAAGAGCAATACGCCCACGTACGGGAACATGGACTCCATGCTGAACGATCTGGTGGAGCAGGTGGAGAGCGGGTTTGCGACTGCTCATTCTGCGGCTTCTTCAGCTCCGATCAGCGATGATGAATCGGTGGCGGTGGCACTCTTCCTCGAAGAAGATGCTGTCGGGAACGTGGAGCAGTATCTTGAAGATATTGGAGTTTCGCCTGCCAACGTATACGGGGACTATTTAGAGGCATACGTGCCGCTGACCTTGCTGGGCAGCTTGTCGAATGAACAAGGTGTTACCGCTATATCAGCCATTACTCCACCGCAGCCGATGCAGGTCGGCGGCGGTGGCGAGGGCGCAATCGTGCACGGGGCGGGTGCCTGGCATGATGCGGGGTTATATGGCGATGGATTGAAAATTGGCGTGATCGATGTTGGGTTCCTGGAATTTGAGGAACTCATTGGAAACGGGCTGCCGTCCGCGGGAAGGGTGCATGCATTCTGCTTCAGTGAAATAGGCAGTCCAACTAATGAACTGAGTCATTGCGCGAGCGATAGCCCTCACGGCACCGCCGTTACCGAAGCAATTTACGACATTGCACCTAATGCTACCTATTATGTGGCAAATCCATTCACCTTGGCAGATTTGAGAGCCACAGTGGAGTGGATGGTTTCCGAGGGGGTGGATGTGATCAATCATTCGGTTGGGTGGACCTGGACTGGTCCCGGTGACAGCACATCTCGCGTTTCAACAAGCTCTTTAAGAACCGTAGATTATGCAGCGGAGAATGGCATATTGTGGGTGAATTCGGCGGGGAATGGAGAAGGAAGTACGTGGTTCGGACCCTTCATCGATTCTGATGGTAATGACTTTCACGAATTCGAGGACGGCGATGAGTGCAATGCGGTACTTCTGGACAACGAGGAGGAGTTTATTGTACAGCTTCGGTGGGAAGGAATATGGTTTAACAGACTGAATACCGACTTAGATATTTTCCTTTTAGATCCGGAGACTTCGGAAATCGTTGCCAGGGCTGACAACTTTCAGAGGTATTACCCGTTCCCTTATGAACGGTTTGTGTTCGAGACAGAGGTCAAGGGAATCTACTGTCTAGCGGTGAGAAAGTTCTATGGTCCGGATCCGGGCTGGATACAGCTGCAGGCTTTTTCGACGCAGGTAATAGACTACAATATGGGCGGCGCGTATAGCATTACAGATCCTGCCACTAGCGCAAATCCAGGCGTGCTTGCGGTGGGAGCTACACCGTGGTTCAGGAATACAGTAATCGAACCGTTCAGCAGCCTGGGACCGACTATTGACGGCAGGCTCAAGCCGGACGTAGTTGGGGTTGACAGGGGATTCTCGGCTGCTTACGGACTACCATTTCCGGGGACGAGCCAGGCTTCGCCGCACGTGGCGGGTATGGCGGCGCTGATCCTGCAGAACTTCCCGAGTATGGGACCGGTTGAGGTGGCGGAATACCTCAAAGGGAATGCTTTGGAGCGAGGAGAGCTAGGACCGGACTATACTTGGGGGCACGGGCTGGCGGTGCTGCCTGCGGCAGATGCGTCCGCTCCGGAAGGTGTGATCAACGCGGAATGCCACAGCGAACTAGACACGTTTGAGAACGACTCGTCGGGAGAGGTCGAGTACACAGGAAGCTGGGACGGAAGTTGCATATCTGAACAGGACGCAGAGGCTCCTCGAACGCAAAGCGACTTCAACGCGTACTACTACACCTTTGAGACGACTGCTGACAGGCCGGTTACCATCACTCTTACATCCTCCGATGTGGACGATACATTCCTCTATGTATTGGAAGGCTGGGGAACAGACGGAGATGTGGTGGACTTTAACGACGACTACGAAGGGGGCGACAGAAATTCACAGATAGTATTCGAAAGCCTGGATGCGGGGCAGTACACGATAGAAGCGACGACATATAGTCCTGGAGCGACTGGCGAGTTCACGTTGACCGTGGCTATGGAGGTCGCAGAGGGCTATGAATCGTCCGGACCGCCGGTCGATATAGGAACCCCTGCAGACGGCTACATAGAAGTGAGTTATGGCGCGAATCACGCGTGTGCGTTGCATGCCAGCGGGTCCATTTATTGCTTTGGCGACCCTGAGGGTGGCAAGACAATTCCGCCCAAGGGCAAGTTCGAGTCGGTCAGCAGCGGCGACCATGGAAGCTGCGCTATAGGGCGCGACGACGGCAAACTGGTCTGCTGGGGATTTTTCTCGTACGGAGAGTAGCAATCAGAGGTAACTGATAGAAATCATGCCGCCGGGTCACCGATAGATTGGATTTCGGCGGTACGATGAATGAAGAAGCGGACGCAGGGTGTGACAATCCTGCGTCCGCTTTCTTATATTCGAGTGTGACTTCTAATGGCTAGGTTCTGCTGACATCCTGAAGTTTGACGCGATATGGCAGTGAGTCAGTACCAAATATA
This sequence comes from Dehalococcoidia bacterium, assembly GCA_963665605.1. GTDB lineage: Bacteria > Chloroflexota > Dehalococcoidia > Lucifugimonadales > JADFKI01 > Bin90. Next base: position 646,935 of record OY762409.1, read on the forward strand.
AGGGAGTCTTGCCAATTCAGCCTCGCACAGCCCCTCTGGATTCCTGCCTTCGCAGGAATGACGGCGGGGATGGCTTCACTGTTCGCGACGGACTTTTTTCGGGATTCTTCATCCCTACGCCCTCGCTGGATTCTTGCCTTCGCAGGAATAACGGAAATGCCAACACACCTTAGTAAGTGAGGGCGGGCATGTGCTCCCGGTCCATTAGGGATAGCATCTGCTCGTTTATGCGGCGGACGATGCCGGGGCCCCTGTAAACGAGGCTGGTGAGAATCTGCACTGTGGTTGCGCCGGCCTGAATTGCGGCTAACGCGTCGGCGCCGCTGAATATGCCTCCGCAGGCATTGATCGCCATCCTGCTGCCGGTCTCTGCCCTGATATCGGCGACCATCTGCAGCATGTCGGCGAATACGGGTTTGCCACTAAGGCCGCCCGCCCCTACGGCAAGGCGCGAGTCCCTTACGGGCCAGGTGTTGGAGACGGTTATTGCCTCAACACCCTGCTCCACGCAGACGTTGACGAGACTGAGAACCATGTCTTTCTGCTCGCTGCCGATCGAAGGTGTCTCCAAGTATGGAGGGAGCTTGATGAACAGCGGCTTGCTTCGCTGGTCGTTGAGGCCCTCCAAAAGCTGTCTCAACGTTTCGGACTGCTGGAAGATGCGCAGGCCCAGAGTGTTGGGGGAACTGATGTTGACTTCGATGGCTGACGCGAGCGGTTCCAAGCGCTGATGGCAGCGAAGGATCTCGTCCGGCGCGACGCCGGATACGCTGGCGACGACCGGTGTTCCGTCCAACAGAGGCTGTGCCTGTTCCAGCCGGATAGCGGTGTGCTCCACGCCCTTGCTGGGAAAGCCGAGTGAGTTTACCAGAGCTTCGTCGCTCTCGTAGCGCAGGACGCGCGGGGACGGGTTGCCCGCACGAGGCAATTCGGTAACTGTCCCGCAGGTCAGGTAGCCGAATCCTAACGAAGTGAGCGATGGAAGTGACTCGCAGTCCTTGTCGTAACCTGCGGCAAGTCCAACAGGATTGTTTATTCTCATGCCGGCTAGGTCAACCTCAAGGCGCGAGTTGTCCACATTCAGTAGCGGCTCTGCCGCGCGCCAGATCTGGCGCTGCTTCAACGCTATGTGCGACAGGGACTGAGCTGTTTCCGGTGAAAGCCGAAAGAGCAAGGGCTTGATGAAGGTACGGTAAGTATCCGGATTGATTATCAGCAATGTTCATCCTCTTTAGTGAAATGATGGCTGTCCCAATTATAACAAGTAGGCACCATCGTTAGACATACTGCACAAGGTAGAAATCTCGCTGTAATATTAGCGTATAATTGGCTTGTAAGACTGATTTGACAAGCGAGGCTGACGAATAGATGGACATATTGTTCGAGAGGGGTAGCGAGGATGCGCCCAAGGGTCATGCTTTCGTGTATTTCAAGAGCTCATTGGATCCCAGTGAAGTGTGGGCGAGCTACATTGTAATATTGCCGATTACGGTGGATGTTACGAAGTATGTGCCACCATTTCTGATGAGCCAGATACCGGAGGCGAGCATGCAGGACCTGTCGGCATTCGCATTTCCACCAGCGCCTGAGCAGATGGATAGCTTCGAGCAGGTGCAGAGACTGGCAGAAATGCGGGATGACGATGTGCTGTTCGCAGGGACTTTCAATACATCGGATTTAGGCTCAGTCATGATGGCTGCGGGCGAGGCGGTGCAGAAATATACGGAGATGTACAACGAAACTGTGGGCCAGCCGGCGGCAGTTGAATCTTCATCGGGCGAGGGTGCGCTGGAAGAAGGAATCGTTGGCATCAACGAGGTGATGTACGGGCTGATGAGCGATGGCGACAAGCTGAGTGAGTTGACTTCTCTGGTGAGCAAGCTGCGATTTGCCGTGGATAGCAATGAGGAAGCGCTGGTGAAGGAGGCTGAGACGGACATCGCCATGCTGTCACGGCATCTTGAATTTGACCACAAGACCGAGCGCATCGTGGAGGGCATAAAGCATGGCAGCGATGACGCGCGGAGATTGACCATGCTCTATGTGCAGCGGTGTTACTGCATTGTCCAGGAGGACTACATCATGCTAGGCAATGTGGAAGAGCAGATTGCCGCGATTGAAGATGGTTCCGACACTGGCTGACGCGGTGCCTTGGACGCTCTGACCTATTCCCTGCAAGGGATGTCAGAAGAGAGCCATTAGTCTAACAATTGCTTTAGGCGAGGACCTGCATGGCGTAGCGGGAGCGCAGCAGTTCACCCGTCTCGAAGCGCTTCAGGTTGAGCATCGAGATATCCACACATTCGGCCCTGCCCTTGGTGATCAGCTCTGCCATTGCCTTGCCGATCATGGGTGATTCCTTGAAGCCGTGTCCGCTGAAGCCCACAGCACAGTAGAGGCCGTCAATACCCTCGATGCGGTCGAGCACGGGGTGCCAGTCGGGAGTTACGGTGAACGCGCCTGACCAGCCTCCGCGAAATACTGCGCGGGACATTGCCGGGATTCGGCTGACGATGCCCTCGAATGCGGGCTGAACGACATCCATGTCCACGCCCTGGTTGAAGGTGTCGGCGTCCACGTATTCTTCCTCGCCAGCCCCTATCATCGAAAGGCCACCGATGTCAGGCCTCGCGGAGAAGCCGTTGAGGTTGTCGGCGACGATGGGATGGTCTGCATCAGGTCCGGGTGGACGGCGCAGCACTACGACCTGGTGGCGCAAGGGGCGAATTGGCACATCAACGCCGACTCCCGACAGGAGGCGATCACTCCAGGGACCCGCGGCGACAACCGCGGTGTCGGTCTCGATGCGGTCTTCGTCCGTCAGAACTGCCGACACTTTGCCGCCCGAGATTTCGATGCCGGTTACGGGGGTGCCGTCCTGAATTTGCGCGCCCATTTCTCTTGCACGGGTCGCGAAGCCCAGCGTTACGGAGTATGGGTCGGCGTATCCGGATTCCGGCTCATAGGCGAAATATTCGTTGCCCTCGACAGCGAGCATGGGAGCGAGTTCGCGCATGTCCTCAATCGAGACGATTTCGCTGGAGATTCCGAGTCGCTGGTGCATAGCGACGTTCTCGTACATTGCCTGCCTGTCTTCGCTGCCCACTATCAGGAAGTAGCCTGTGCGGGTGTAACCGGAGGGCGTACCGGTGAGTTCCTCGAAGTTCTTGAAGATTTCCAGGCTCTGCCATGCGAGGCTAGAAGTGACTTCGTTGGAGTAGTGCATGCGCAGGATCGCCTGCGACTTGCTGGTGGAGCCAGAAGCCAGAACATCGCGCTCCAGCAGGAGGGTGTCCGTAAGTCCCTGATCGGCCAGATTGTAAAGGATGCTGCATCCCATAACGCCGCCACCGATGATTACCGCGTCCGCTGTCTTTGGCATTTTTCTGAACCTCGTCTAAGGATTAGAGCATGTTATCACCAACATGGATGTACAGGATAGGCGGTATAGAATATAGTTGCAGTGATGAAATTCGAGGAGGCGAGAAATGCCGAGAGCGTCTTTAGACTTGCAGAATGCGGACGACTTGAAGGCGGTGAATGGCGAGTGGCGATTTGCTGTTGGGCTGGTGCCGGGTGAGCCTAACGAAGGGCTTGTCGCAATGAGCGAGGGCAGCCCTGCCCGACTGCCCGACTACGATGATTCAGGGTGGGAAGTCTGTGACGACCTCGCCGAGTGGCGCTCGCACGGGTTTTCTTTTATCTGGTACAGGATCGAGATTACGATTCCGGAGACAATCGGTGGACGGGATGTGCGAGGGACAAATTGTCTTTTCGAGACCTGCATCGACGACTACGGCGAGGTTTGGGTTGACGGCGAGTTGGACATGTCCAAGGGCACAGTGCAGGGGTTCAATATACCGCAGCGCGTGGTAGTGACCGGGGACCCACAGCCGGGTGAGAAGCATAAGCTCGCTCTGCTGGCAATCAACGGGCCAATTGCCAGGCCGGGTGGCGCGGTGTTCGTGCGGTATGCGACGCTGGCGTTCGAGTGGCGCGGCTAGAAATATATAGTAGGAGCCTTACAGATTGTGCCTGTCAGGGATGATCGGTTCCTGCAGAATCTTGGAGCGTGCGCATGGTGGACTTTAACATTGCGGGCAAGGTGCAGACGGTGCTGGGGCCCGCTGCGCCTGCAGAACTCGGCATAACCCTGACGCATGAGCACCTGCTGATAGACATGTCGCCGGTGTTCGAGGCGCCGGAGCAGGCGGGCGCGAAAGGGTTCTACTACGAGCCGGTCTCGCTGGAGACGGTTGGGCGTATTCGACACTGGGGTGTGCGAAACCTGGATAATGTGCAACTGACGGATGTGAACATCGCGATAGACGAGGCCAACATCTACAAGCAGTACGGCGGTGGGTCGCTGGTGGATGCGACGAGCATCGGCATCAAGCGGGATGCGGAGGGACTTGCTCGCATATCGAGGGCTACGGGCGTGAAAATTGTCATGGGCGCGTCTTACTATGTGGATGCGGCGCATCCGGCGAACATGGACGATTTGAGCGAGGATGACCTTGTCAGGCAGATCGTTAGCGATGTTACCGAGGGAGTGGATGGGACGCCTTACAAGTCCGGCGTGATTGGCGAAGTAGGATGCAGCTGGCCGCTGATGCCGAACGAGCGCAAGGCGTTGCGGGCATCGGCGCGGGCGCAGCGCATTACGGGCGCTCCGATACTCATTCATCCGGGCAGAGACGAGACGGCGCCGCTTGAGATTATCGAGGTGCTAAGAGAGGCGGGGGCGGACCTGGAGCGCACGATTATCGGGCATCTGGATCGGACAGTGTTTCTGCACGACACGCTGCAGAAGATTGCAGAGAGCGGGTGCTATATGGAGTGGGACCTGTTTGGTTCGGAGGAGTCGTACTATGGTGCGAATCCCGCGATAGATATGCCGGGGGACGGCAAGCGGATGGACGACATTGCATGGATTGCGGCGCAGGGTTACGAGCACAAGATCCTTGTGGCGCACGACATCTGTACGAAGAACAGGCTTGAGCGGTATGGCGGGCACGGGTATGCGTATATTCTTGGGCGCATCGTGCCGAGGATGAGGGCGAGGGGCTTCAGCCAGGAGGCGATTGACAGCATCCTGGTGGGCAATCCGGCGAATGCGCTTACATTCGCCGAACCGGAGGAGACTAAGTAGATGGTGGGTAAGATTGCATTGGTGGGTGGTGACGAATTCTTGCCTAGCTGCCGACAGATGGACAATGAACTGATCGAGGCTACGGGATATGTGCGGCCGAAGGTGCTGATTGTGCCAACAGCGGCGGCAATGTCGAGGCCGGAGTTGGCGGCAAGGCACGGGGTGCAGCAGTTCGATGCGCTAGGAGCGGATGCGTCGCCCCTGATGGTGCTAACCGGCGAGGACGCTAATGACGACGAATTGACGGCACAGGTAGAGCAAGCTGAGATCGTTTATCTTTCGGGCGGCAATCCTGCGCACCTGCTGGAGGTGCTGCGCGGGTCGTTGCTGCTGCGCCGTCTGATGGAGGGGTTGGAGCGCGGAATGATCCTGGCGGGTTCCAGCGCGGGGGCAATGGTGATGGGCGAGCGGATGCGCTTCCGTCAATGGGGCGGCGCGCTTGGAGTCGTGCCGGGAATTGCGGTGCTTCCACACCACGAGCGAGCGAGTAAGAGCCAGACGGTGAGAGAGGTGGCGGTCGAGACACCGGAGGAGATCACGTTGATCGGCATTGACGGAGCGACCGGATGCTTCAGGGAAGACGAGGGGTGGCGCGTGCTTGGGGCTGGCAGTGTCACATTGTATGGCCTCGGCACCTGGCAGACTTACAGGTCCGGAGAGTATTTCGAGATCGAGGGCAAGTAGGATCCAATAGAAGTAGGCAATAGAAGCAGGCGAGGAAATTGATATGCGACTGGAAGGCAAGGTTGCGCTTATAACCGGAGGCGGTTCGGGCATCGGCAGGGCATCGGCGCTGAGGTTTGCGGCAGAGGGCGCAAGCATTGTGGCTTCGGACCTTAGTGAGGCCTCGGCTGTGGAAACGGTAGCGGCAGTCAGGGAAGCCGGCGGCGAGGCGACTGCGGTTGCAGGCGATGTGGTGAGCAGTGACGATGCTAAGGCGATGGTGCAGGCGGCGGTTGACGCCTATGGCAAGCTTGATGTGCTGGTCAACAGCGCCGGTGTGAGCGGCAGGGTCGAGGGAGTTTCGCATGAGGAAGTGTGGGACATGGTCATGGATGTGAACCTGAAGGGGACATATCTTGTGTCGTGGCATGCGGTGCCTGAGATGGAGGCGGCGGGCGGCGGGTCCATCATCAATCTTGCGTCGATAATGGCGCTGGTCGGGTATCCCGTGGGAATGGGTGGCGGGTTCAATCCGTACAATGCATCGAAGGGCGGAGTGCTGCAGTTCACGCGCAACCTTGCGATTGATCTTGCGCGTAAAAACATCCGCGTAAACTGCATCTGCCCGGGGTATGTGGAGACGAACATGACCCGAAGGCTAACGGAGAATCCGGAGTCTTACGAGGCTCTGAAGGGTCGTCATCCGATGGGGCGGCTTGGTCAGCCGGACGACATTGCGAACGCGGCGCTGTTCCTTGCTTCGGACGAGGCAGCGTTCGTTACGGGGGCTCCGCTGATCGTGGACGGGGGATATACGGCGCAGTAGAATCTGTCAGTTTCTCAGTAGGTCAGTGCTGTGCACACAGCATGCCGTCGATGCATGGTGTTTGCCGATGCTATTCACCTGATGCTCTGGAAACTGTAAACACGGCTTTTCCAGGCTTCGAATGCGATGTTCTCCAGGGCCTTCTGATTGGGGTGGTCGATGGTTAGGCGGCGTGCGAGGGTCTTGTCGCTCAGGGACTGCATCAGGCGACAGCGTTCCGTGAAGCCGGTTAGCGTGGTGTTCTCGCCGCCTAGCAAGATGTAATCGAGGCTCTTCGAATAAGGTTCGAAGATCGTTCTTGCCGTCTCGCAAGTCTTGTCGTACAACTCACGGATAAGGCGTTCACGGCTGCGTTCAAAGCGGCGCTGCGACTGACCACCGGCGCGATGGCGGTTTTTCATGTAGCGTCCGGCGGTCTTGGTGGAGATTAAGTCCGTCCCGCGCAGGACACCGACCGCATAGCGTCCGAGCCGAAGTAGGACGACTCCGATGACTAGCTCTGTTTCGAGAAGGCGCAGTAGGGGCGACGCAACGAATCCGGCACGGGAGATATCGTCTTTGAGTGGGAAAGGCGGGCATATTGCCAGCACCCTACCCTCCCCGACAAATAGCGCGAGTCCGGTATCGGATTCACCTAACGACTGCGCCACGACGCTCAGCACGTCATCGTGGGGGCGTGCCAGACGCGGGATACGGTCATCGCGCACGCGTGCCTCTAATGAGCCCGATGTTAGGTAGAGCGTCTGATCGCACCAGCCTTCCGTTTCTGCCTCGTTAAGCAGGCGAAGCAGCCGCGCCTTGCTGGTTGAGTGACGCTCTACAAGTTCAAGCACCGTACTTTAGCTGCCGTTCGCAGCGAAGTATTCGTAGCGCACAGCTGCCTTGCGCATCGAGTCTTCGACATCCTCTTCAAGAATATAGCCTTCGCCCGCGAGATGTTGAGCGGCCTTCTTCGTCTGGCCGACATAATCGTCTCTGGAGGAATATCGATCGCTGATGGCTGCGCGTGGGTCACCGGAAGCGGCGCGTTGAGTAGGCGTCGCCGGGAATGGCAATACCCAGCCCGCAAGACCACCGGTGATGCCTATGACGAGTCCGGGCGCGCCAATGTCGGGGTGCCGCAAGTTCCAGCCAGTGTAGGTCGCAACCGGAACGGTGAGGTCCGGCAGGCGGATGCCGCCAATTTCGTTGCAGTCGTCGTCCACGTTGGCTACCAGCGCGGGGAACTCTTCGCCCGCGACAGGTGGGAGCGTGGTTGTGCGTCCGTTCTTTGCCTCAGGGCCGTAGTCGAGACGCATCGCGCGAGTTACTTTCTCTGGGAATGCGACACCGGGAATGCTCTGGAACTTTCGGGCGAGGGTGTGCGATTCGACTGCTGTGCCGTCCGATATGCGCGGATGCCTGCTTGCCGGTGCGGGTCTGCCGCCTCGTACCCACTCGTCCAGATTCTCAAGAGAAGCGCGCAGCAAGGGGTTGTAGTCGATGATGTTGAATGGGAGCTGACCGCGCATGCCGTCCTCGCGCGTCCCGATAGGCGGGAAGGAGTTAGCGGAGCCATGCGGCGAACCAGCGAAATGGTAGCGGCGCACATAGTCACTTTCCTCCGGGGCGTCGCTCATATCGGCGAAGTTGGTATGAATGAGGGCTGCGTCGCCGCGCCAGTATTCGGCGGATGTGTTGGTGAACATGATGCGCGGTAGGTGGCCACGTTCGTGCAAACGGTCGAGCAACGAGCCGCTTTCTCCTGTGACAGGATCGGACTGCTCGGTATCCGCGAATGGAAAGAGCTTGGGGATGATGTAGCAGACATCTTTGGAAGGCTGGCCGAAGCGCAGGTTGAACTCGCCTCGCATACCGCCCGCAACGTGGGAGATGATGCCGTCGAGGGCCATATTGCCGTCTTCGTCGGTATTCAAGCCGGTGTGTATGTACTCGCGCAGGAAACGCCCGCTTTGCGATGCGCCGAATGCGTGAGCGCGCTGGATGCCTCCGGCACAGGGGTTGCCCTGTTCTTCCGACCCGTTTTTGAGGAAGGATACTATGTCGCGCATTGCGGCGAAGCCAAGGCCGACTATCCGACTGCCGCGCGTGGTGTACACGAGCTGGTAGATACGACCCGGCTCGAAGCCCTCTTCCATGAAGATGTGGCACGGGTCAGGCTCTACCGACTCGTCCTCGAAGCGCATGAAGCGCCACTTGTCGCGGGATATCGGTTCAGCCGGGCTGTTGGGATGGTCCCGCACTGTAAGCGTGGCTCCCTCTTCGTTCTCGTCTATTGCGGGATGGGGCGCGTGCTGGCGGTCGGCGAGCAGGAAGAACTGGGTGAAGTGCGTTGCCTGGAACTGGCACATTATCTTGCCAGCTATTGGAATGCCGTCCGAATCTATGGCCTCGGGCGTCTGCAAGCCAATCAGACCAACTCCACGAGGCACGTCTGCCTGCCAGCCGCCGAACAGGACTGAATAGCCATGGCGCATCAAGAAGCCATTGCCGGCGTCGAGTGGGTCTGACGGCATTGTGGGCTTGCCGGTGTCGTTGAATCGTCCCATCACGGTCTTGCGGCCACGGTTTACGACATCGAAAAGGACGCTGCCGTTGCCGTTCTCCAGGCTTTCCGGCTTAAGGAGCGTAAAATCGGATGAGAACCAGACATTGCCCTTGGAGTCGCGTGGGGCGAGATCCAGGTCAACTATGCCTTCATTCGCAGGGTGAAGCGGGTCAACCGCGTAATGAACTGTTCCATCTATCTGCTCGTATGCGCCGACATCACCGAAGCTTTTGCCGCCTGCATAAGGGGAGCGTCTGCTTATTTCAAGCTGTACGACTGCCACTGGGGAGCCTCCTTCGAATCTATTTCGAATTTCACGAGTTTTCGATACTGAAATGGTAGTATGGTCACTGCGATGGGGTGATTTTAACACTGTGGGGTCAATTTGGGAAAATCCGCATGATACAGGTGTCCATGGGTTCGTAAGGAGCGGCTGCGATTTGACACCGCAGTCTTTGGCGTGTTAAAAATCGCAGTATAGAAGTTCGCCCGACGCGCACGCTGCTGCGGCTGAGTGGCGAAAATGCGAGCGCGAAGGACAATATAGGTAACAGGCATCCACAATGCAGAGGACCCAGACATTCGGTAGTCTCAAATGGAAGGGCGCACTGCGATGTCCCAAATACCCTTGAAGGATGGAGAGTCAGGCTTCATTATCCCTTCGGCAACAGCAACAACCACACGATTTCCTCCTCGGTTCTGACGCTACCCTCTTACGACTCCATGACTTTCGCCTCTGACTAGATAATCTCAATCAATAGATGACATGAGCCTAGGGCGTCGTGACGCGTAATTCTGCTCTGCGCGAGGACGACAGCAATTATCCGAAAAGCCCAAAAGCCGAAAGGCCGACAGTTGACCCAGAATTCGAACAGCGCACAGATAGAGGTCAAGAACCTTTGGAAGGTGTTTGGCAAGAGCCCGGCGGTCGCTCTTGAGAGCCAGTATGCTTCGGCAAGCCGCGCAGAGATTCAAGAGACGTTGGGGCTGGTTGTCGCCTTGCGCGATGTATCTTTCAAAGTCGAGAAGGGCCAGATATTCGTAATTATGGGGCTGTCGGGAAGCGGTAAGTCAACGCTGGTGCGGTGCCTTATAAGGCTTATCGAATCGACGCAAGGGGCAGTGCTGTTCGATGGCGAGGATGTCCTTCAGTACAGTTCAGACCAACTGATCGATTTCAGGCGGCAGAAGATAGCGATGGTGTTCCAGCACTACGGGCTGCTGCCTCATCGACGGGTTCTGGACAATGTCGCTTATGGGCTTGAGATTCGCGGGGTGGACAAAGAGGAGCGCTACGAGGCCGCGCAAGAGGCCATCGAAACTGTTGGGCTCAAGGGATGGGAAGACTATCTGCCTAGTGAGATGAGCGGAGGTATGCAGCAGAGAGTGGGGCTGGCGCGCGCGCTTGCAGCGAACTCCGAGGTGCTGCTGATGGATGAGCCGTTCAGCGGACTGGATCCGCTGATCCGGCGCGAAATGCAGGACGAGTTGATTTCGCTGCAGAGTTCCATCCAAAAGACTATTGTGTTCATCACGCACGACCTTAATGAAGCACTGAAGATTGGCGACCGAATCGCGATCATGCGCGACGGGGAGATAGTGCAGGAAGGCTCACCGGAAGAGATCGTTACCCTGCCTGCTGATGACTATGTAACCTCGTTCGTGCAGGACGTGTCGCGGGCGAAGGTGATACAGGCGAAGGCGATAATGCAGGAGCCGGACGCGGTGGTCAACGACTGGCAGGGGCCTCGGGCGGCGCTGCACGCGATGCGCAGCGGTGATACCGATGTACTTCTGGTGCTTGACCGACAAAAGGTCCTGAAAGGCATTCTGACGGAGGATCACGCGGGGAGGCTCGCACGCCAGAAGGTGGAGTCGCTGCGGGATGTGGAGCTAGGGGAGGTGATGACTGCGGATCCTGACGCGTACATAGAGGAACTGATTCCGATGGCCGCCAGTACGGAGCATCCCATTGCGGTAGTGAGCGAAGAGGGGAAGTTGTTGGGGGAGGTGCATCGGGGCGCGCTGCTGACCGGGATGTCGGAAGAGACTACGGAGGCGTAGGATGGCACAGGTCGAAGAAATTCAACCGACTTCACGCGAGACAGCGGGAAGCGCTCCAGTAACCGCCATTCCTCGCATCTATTTCTGGCTGCTGGGAGCCGGGCTTGTTGTGATCGTGATGCTCGCGTGCCTGCTGATCTGGGGTCCGGGAATGGAATACCCGACGACAGTTTCCAGCTCGGAGGTGCCAACAACCGGCGGTAATACGATTGCGATCGAGAGATCGCTGCGTCAGGTTACCGGTCAGAAAATAGACGACTGGGCGTCATGGCTGACAAGGAATGGTGACTGGCTGTTCGACGGAGTCAAGTCAGGGATCCAGTACGCGCTGCTTTACATCGAAAACACGCTAAAGTGGCTGCCATGGCCTGCCATCGTGATAGGGCTCGCGCTACTGTCGTTTGCCGTGGGCCGTTGGGGTCTGATGGCATTCACGTCAATCGCGATGCTGTACTTTGGCTTTATGGGGCTTTGGGAGAATACGATAGACACGATTGCATTGATGGTCGTGTCGGTAGCGATTGCGGTTGCCGTTGGGCTGCCTTTGGGTGTCTTTGGCGCGCGCAGTCAGCTTGCGGACAACATAATGCGCCCGATACTGGACGCGATGCAGACTATGCCGAGCTTTGTGTACCTGCTGCCCGGTATACTTTTCTTCGGTTTGGGATCGCCCGCTGGTATTTTTGCTACACTGATATACGCTATTCCCCCGGTGATTCGACTGACGAACCTGGGAATACGCCAGGTATCAGAGGAGACGGTGGAGGCAGCGAGGTCATTCGGAGCTTCGCCGTGGCAGGTATTGACCAAGGTGCAGGTGCCGATGGCGATGCCGACGATCATGGCGGGCATAAACCAGACGACGATGATGGCGCTGGCCATGGTGACGATTGCCAGCATGGTGGCGGCAGGTGGATTGGGAGACAATGTGCTGCGCGCTCTGCAGAAGAACCAGGTCGGCGAGGGCTTAATCTCCGGTGCGGCGATTGTGCTTCTCGCGATAATCATAGACAGGCTTACCCAGTCTGTGGCGCGAGGCCGACAGGATGCCGTGATGAGTGCGGGCTAAGGAGGAGGATATTCGTAAACTGACATATTGAACTGAGCATGGCTCAGATTAACGTGCCCGCCGAGACTAACTTGTCAGCGGTGAGCACGTTAAAGAGAAAGACGGCGCAGATACAGATATTAGTGCAATCAGATGAGATGGAACGAAAGGAAAAAGGAGGAGAATATCTTGTTTATGAGAAGCAAGTTAATTCCGGCAGTGTTGTTGATGGCGGTCGTCGCTTTCGCAGCTATCGCTTGCGCCCAGCCCGAGCCGGCGCCGGCCATCGATGAAGCGCGACTGCAAAGCATCGTGGAATCCGCAGTAGCAAAGTCCGCGCCTGCACCGGCGCCCGCACCTGCACCGCAGGTTTCGGCTGAAGAGATTTCGGCGATGGTCGAAAAGTCCATGATGGGCATGGCCGAATCGCAGGTTTCTGCGGCAGACATCCAGGCGATGGTTGAAGATGCCGTCGAGGGTGCCGCGATGGAAGGGGCTAGCCCCGAAGAGATCCAGAAGATGGTGGAGGGCGCCGTAATGGCCGCCTCCGAGGACGCGCTCACGGCTGACGATGTCGAGTCCGCGATCTCGATGGCAGTGATGGAAGCCTCGGAGAGTGCCGTTACCGCCGAGGACGTGCAGTCCGCGGTTTCCTCAGCAGTCATGGAGGCATCAGCCGAGCAGTTGACCGCTGACAAGGTGCAGGAGATCGTCGCGATGGCTCTTGAAGAGCGCGCGATGATGGAAGAGCCGCCGCGCGAGACGATCGTATTCAGTGACCTGAACTGGTCGAGCGCACAGCTACAGAACAGGATCGCTCAGTATCTTGTGGAGAAGGGCTACGGCTACCCAACGGATGTGGTATTCGGCGCGACTCTGCCTCTGTTCCAGGGACTGCGAAACGGCGACACGCATGTGACTATGGAAATCTGGCTGCCCAACCAGGACGAAGCCTGGAATGAGGCGCAGGCAGCCGGCGAAGTGTATCCAGTTGGTCTTAGCCTAGGTAAGGACTGGCAGTCTGCATTTGTTATTCCGAGATATCTGCAGGAGCAGTACCCAGAACTTGACAGCGTAGATGACCTTACGGACCAGCAGTTCAAGGACCTGTTCAAGACGGCGGAGACGGGCGACAAGGCCCGCCTAGTATCCTGTGTAATTGGTTGGGCATGCGAAGTCGTGAACGCCGCACAGGTTTCAGGCTACGGACTTGACGACCATGTTCAGATCATTAATCCGGGTGATGGCGCAGCGCTGAACGCGGATGTGTATGGCGCTTACGAGCGGCAGGAGCCGTGGCTTGGATACCAGTGGGGCACGAACGACCCCGCGCTGAAGTTGGACCTGGTGAGGCTTGAAGAGCCCGCGTACAGCGACCAGTGCTGGTTTACGACGAAGGCTTGCGCGTATGAAGATGCAACCATCCTCATTGCGGTCGCGCCGGACCTCCCTGCAAGGGCACCGGATGTGATCGAGATGCTGCAGGCATGGGACTTCAACATTGACATCTACAAGGGAGCGGTGCAGTGGCAGGACGCAAATCCTGACGCGGACACGAACGCAACAGCCCTTTGGTGGTTGAGCTCAAACGAGGATATCTGGGGTGCATGGGTTACGTCTGAAGCGGCAGAGAGCATAAGCATTGCGCTTGCCGGTGGCGAGGTTCCCGACGGCTGGCCCAGCGAATAGATTCAACAGCCAGCACTTCATGTGCTGATGATGGGTAAATGAAGAGAGGGGCGACTTGCTGAGTCGCCCCTCTCTTTCGTCGCGAATTCTACCAAACGCGTATCCGGTGCGACAACATATGCCCTGCCAAGCATCTGCAAGAACAAATGGTTAAAGTGTTGGAGCCTTGCATGTTAGAATAAATTGCAGCACGGAGGGCAGATTCAGCATGAGCAGTAACTTTCGGGTGCGATTTGCGCCCAGTCCTACTGGCGAGCCGCATGTCGGCAACATCCGCACAGCCATCTTTGACTGGCTGCTGGCGCAGCAGCGTGGCGGTGAGTTTATCGTCCGCGTCGAGGACACGGACCGCGCGCGGGCAGTTGACGGGGCCGTCGAAGTTATCATGGAGGCGCTGAAGTGGCTGGGTCTGGAATGGGACGAGGGGCCTGATATTGGGGGCAAGTACGCTCCTTACAAGCAGTCCGAGCGTCTTGAACTGTACACGAAGCACGCCGAGGAACTCATCGAGGCGGGATTCGCGTACAGGTGCTTCTGTTCCGAGGAGCGGCTGGACCAGGTGCGGAAGACGCGTTCGAAGCAGGAGAATGCGAGTGGATACGACAAGCGCTGTCGCAATCTCACCGATGAAGAGCGTGCCCGGCTTGAGGCGGAGCTGGAAGCGCAGGGAGAAACTTCGGTCATACGCTTCAAGATGCCTGCCGACGGTACGACGACCATAGACGACCTCGTGCGCGGAGAAGTCACCTTCGAGAACCGACTTGTTGACGACTTCGTGATGCTGAAGTCTGACGGCTACCCGACTTACCATCTGGCGCACCTGATTGACGATCACGAGATGCAGATCACGCATGTGCTGCGCGGGGAAGAGTGGCTGCCAAGCGTGCCGCGCCACCTTCAGATCTACAAGGCGCTGGGTTGGACGCCGCCGCAGTTCGCGCATTTGCCGATCATACTAGCGCCTGACCGCTCGAAGCTGAGCAAGCGGCACGGGGCGACCTCTTTGCTCGAATACCGCGAGATGGGTTACTTGCCGCACACGATGGTGAACTTTCTGACTCTGCTGGGATGGTCGCTGGATGACAAGACGGAGTTGTTCAGCACAGAGTCGTTGATCGAGAACTTCACGATAGACCGCGTCTCAAAATCGGGAGCGATATTCAACAACGACAAGCTGGACTGGATGAACGGGCATTACATTCGAGAGATGAGCGCGGACGAGCTCGCAGATGCGCTGCTGGACTTCTGGAAGGCTTATCCACCTGAGGAGATCCCTACCCTACCTTCACGGGAGGTTGCGCTGAAGATCGCGCCGATGGTGCAGGAGCGCTTGAAGACTCTGAGAGATGCTGCGCCTCTTGTCGCTTTCCTGTTCAAGGATGAGATCGAGTATGACGCGGAGGAGTTGATTCAGCGCAGGATGGATGCCGATTCCACACGCCTCTGCTTAACCGCGGCACAGGAAGGGCTTGCGACACTCGATTCCTTCGACACCGAGAGCATTGAAGTGACACTGCGAGGCATGGTCAAGGAACTGGATGTGAAGGCGGGGCAGCTCTTCGGCTCATTGCGAGTTGCTACCACAGGGCAGCGAATCGCTCCGCCCCTTTTTGAGTCGCTTGAAGCGCTGGGCCGCCAGCGTACTCTCGACCTGATAAATACCGCCTGCGACAGGCTCGACTGACGACCGACGAGGTGTCAAGAATAGGATAGGAAAGTGCAATGGCGCTAAAAGAAACCCTCTCAAACGACATGAAGGACGCGATGCGGCAGCGCGATAACTTGAAGCGCGACACGATTCGCCTGCTTCTCTCGGCAATCGGCTACGAAGAGAAGGCAAAGCGCACCGACTCTCTGCCGGACGACGCCGTGTTGCAGGTGTTGAGCAAACAGGCTCAACAGCGCAGGGACAGCATTGAGGCGTACCAGAAGGGTGACCGCCCCGATCTCGTGGCCAAGGAAGAGGCCGAGCTTGTCATCGTGACGCAGTATTTGCCGCAGCCTCTTAGCGCGGAAGAGATCGAGGAGATTGTCAAGGTTGCTATTTCCGAGGTCAATCCCACGGGGCCGCAGGACATGGGCAAGGTGATGGGGAAGGTCATGCCACAGGTGCGCGGTAGAGCGGACGGCAAGCAAGTCAGCGCGCTCGTTAACCAGACTTTGCGGAACCTTTAGGAATGAAGTTCGGAGTTGTAGTTTTCCCGGGCACCTGGAGCGATGTAGATTGCTTCGATGTGCTTAACGACGTGTTTGACCAGCCCGTCGATTATGTCTGGCACAAGGACACAGACCTTTCGCCATATGACTGCATCATCCTGCCTGGCGGTTTTTCCTATGGCGACTACCTGCGTCCGGGAGCAATCGCGCGCTTTTCGCCGGCAATGCAGGCAGTAACAGACTTTGCCGCAGAGGGCAAGCTGGTGATTGGCATCTGCAACGGCTTTCAGATCCTGTGCGAGGCCGGACTGCTGCCGGGCATTCTACTGCCAAATGACCATTTGCAGTTCCGCTGCCAGTGGACGACATTGCGCGTCGATAATGCGGAGACAGCATTTACAAGCGCCGCGTCAGCGGGGCAGAGACTACGCGTTCCTATTTCGCATGGTGAGGGCAACTATTTCGCCGAACCTGGGGTCATCGAGCAACTGGAAGAGCAGGATCGCGTGGTGTTCAGGTATTGCGACTCGCAGGGCGCGACTACGACTGCTGCCAACCCCAATGGCTCGCTTAACAACATCGCCGGTATTATCAACGAGCGAGGCAACGTGCTGGGGATGATGCCGCATCCGGAGCGTTGTTGTGATGCGCTTCTCGGTGGCGAGGATGGCAAGGTCATTTTCCAGTCGATGATCGACGCGCTTTCTGCCCGTGCGCTGCACGGAGCATTGGCCTAGTGCTTGGCGCGGCGCTTGCCCTGTCTGCCGCGCTCGGCTTTGGAGCAAGCGCAGTGTTCGCCCGCGTAGGGATGCAGTATGTGCGGCCCACAACTGGAACTTTCATCTCATTGCTGGTCGGTGTGGCGATCACATTCACACTCGCGGTAGTGTTTCATTTCGATGACATTCTCACGCTCGGCGGGATTGCCTTTGCTTGGTTCCTGTTGAGCGGAACTTTGAACTTCCCGCTGGGACGGCTGCTCAACTTCACCAGCGTGGGAAAGCTTGGGGTCGCTCGCGCCGCGCCCGTAGTCGGCGCGTCTCCGCTGTTCGCGGCAATTCTCGGCGTGACTGTCGGCGGCGAGACCATGAATATGTTCATATTCGGGGGCACCGTTGCAATAATTGCGGGAATAGCCCTCATCGTGGGGCAGCGATGACGATCGCGGGAATAGCAAGGCGCGAACTGATCTTAGGCTATTGCGCTGCGTTAGGCGCCGCTGCTTGCTATGGAACGCTCGCAGTGCTGGGCCGAAAGATCGCAACCGACATCGCGCCTCCTCTGGTTGCCAATTCATTCTCGATGATCCTAGGCACGCTGGTACTGGCGATCATATTTCAGAGCCAGATACGGACTGATTTTGGGGTGCGTCCGTCGAAAAAAGGCTGGATCTTCGTTGCGCTAGCGGGATGCGCCTCGACCTGGGGCGTAACGTGCTGGTTCCTGGCGTTGGGACTCGCGCCCGCGATTCTTGTAGCGCCGCTCGCTGCTGTATCGCCGCTGTTCTCGGTATTGCTGGCGCTTATATTTCTGCGCGGGCTGGAGCGTGTTACCTTACGAACGATTCTCGGCACACTGATGGTGATAGGCGGGGTCGTCCTGATAACATTTGGCATACAATAGTCTGGGAGAATCAGAGAGCTTAAGGATTGCAAAGCAATATGGCAGTTTCAAAGCAGGCGCTGGACGAACTGGCGATTAGCGAATCGGAATACGAGGCGATTGTAGAGCGGCTTGGCAGAGAACCGAACCACCTGGAACTGGGGTTGTTCGGGTCGCTCTGGAGCGAACACTGCGGGTACAAGCACTCCAAGCCACTGCTGCGTCTGCTCCCCAGCGACAGTCCGCGCCTGATGGTTGCGCCCGGCAGTGAAAACGCGGGCGTTGTGGACATCGGCGACGGCCTTGCCGTAGTCATGAAGATCGAGTCGCATAACCATCCCTCCGCAATCGAGCCGTACCAGGGGGCGGCAACCGGCGTGGGTGGCATCGTCCGCGACATCTTTGCGATGGGGGCAACGCCGATAGCGCTAATGAACTCTCTGCGCTTCGGTACGCTGGACGACCCGCGCAATCGGTACTTGTTCGGCGGAGTAGTCGCGGGTATCTCTGCTTATGGCAACTGCATTGGCATACCCAATGTTGGCGGCGAGGTCTGCTTCTCCGACTCCTATTCGGGCAATCCCCTCGTGAATGCCATGTGCGTGGGCATTCTGAAAGAAGGAGAATTGTTGAGCGCCACCACCGGCGGCGTGGGCAACCTGCTGATGCTCGTCGGCTCGGACACCGGACGCGATGGCATTCACGGCGCGTCAGGGCTGGCATCGAGGACTTTTGAAGAGGAGCGCGAACTGCGCCCGACTGTTCAGGTCGGCAATCCATTTATGGAGAAATCGCTGATCGAGGCGTGCCTGGAAGTCGCCAAGACTGATCACATAATCGGGCTACAGGACTTGGGCGCGGCGGGCCTGACTAGTGCGTCTGTGGAGGCCGCGTCTAACGGCGCGAGTGGTATCGAGATCGATGTATCGCTGGTACCGCGCCGTGAGACCGAGATGACGCCGTATGAAGTGATGCTGTCGGAATCGCAGGAGCGGATGCTGGTAGTCATCAAGCCCGGCCATGAAGATGCAGTCAAGGCAATCTTCGATAAGTGGGACTTGCAGTCAACCGTCATCGGAAGAGCGACGGACGACGGCTTGGCACGCATCTTTGACGACGGGCAATTGCAGGGCGAACCGCCTGTCAGAACGCTAACGGACGCGCCGCAGTACCGGCTGCAAGGGGTAAAGGCGCAGTGGCTGACAGAATTGCAGCAGCATGACCTGTCTGCGTTGCCTCTGCCGGATGAGTCGCCGTCGGAAGTGCTGCTGAGACTGCTTGCTTCTCCAAACATTGCGAGCAAGGAATGGGTGTACCGGCAGTACGACCATCAGGTGCAGACGAACACTGTGGCGCCGCCGGGTGGGGATGCGGCTGTGTTGCGAGTGAAGGGCACGAGGAAGGGCATTGCGCTTTCAACTGACGGCAATGGACGGCTCTGTTA
Organism: Dehalococcoidia bacterium; assembly: GCA_963665605.1. Taxonomy (GTDB): domain Bacteria; phylum Chloroflexota; class Dehalococcoidia; order Lucifugimonadales; family JADFKI01; genus Bin90. The sequence continues at coordinate 666,128 of OY762409.1, forward strand.
TCTCGATCCGTTCATCGGCGGGTTGATTGCTGTGGCCGAGGCGTGCCGCAATGTTTCCTGCACGGGGGCGGAGCCGATTGCGTTGACGGACTGCCTGAACTTCGGCAACCCTGAGAAGCCGGAGACTTACTTCCAGCTTGAGCAGTGCATCCTGGGAATGGCTGAGGCATGCCGCGCCCTTAATGTACCAGTCATTAGCGGAAACGTGAGCCTATACAACGAGACTCAGGGCGAAGGGGTCTATCCTACACCGGTCATTGGCTGTCTAGGACTGCTGGAGGATGTGCGTGCCAGCGTCGGGATGGGCTTCCAGAGTCAGGGCGACATCATCGTTCTGCTTGGCGCAAGTGAGCCTGAGTCAAGCGTGGCATCGCTGGCCGGAAGTGAATACCTCGAAGTATCCGGTGGGTTGGTTGCCGGACAGCCAACGCTAGACATCCAATCAGAAGCCGCATTGCAGCGGGCATGCCGCCGACTGGTGAGTGAAGGCGTTATCAACTCGGCACATGATTGCTCTGAGGGTGGGCTGGCAGTCGCGCTCGCGGAGTCTTGCATCGCGGGCGGGCTAGGAGCGGAGTGCGGCACGGGTACTCCTCTTGGAACGGCACTGGCAATGACCGACAAACGCTGGGATGCAATTCTATTTGGGGAAGCGCAGTCTCGCATCATTGTCTCGCTGCCCGAGGATTCGCAGAGCGCCCTCGAAGGCATCTGCTCCGGGGAGGGCGTGGACTGGTGCAGGCTTGGCAGTGTCACGGACTCTCGATTGACAGTTGCCGGAATGATCGACCTGCCAGTGGCAGAGCTCGAAGGCGTGTGGAGAAGCGCTTTGCAGGAGGCGCTGTAAAGCCCCAGGCAATTCTCAATTAAGCAATAGGCGGCGGCCCTGCGGCGGTGCTTTGGTTCAGCTATGCGCCTTCCACGACGACCATGTTGATGTTTGATGAGCTAGTGCGGATTTCATTCAGGGCGTTGTATTCAGGCGAAGCCAGCCACGCCTTTGAATCCTCGACAGTGGCGAACTCAAGCAGTGCGAGGCGATTGGGCGTCCAATCACCTTCTATCACATCGAACGCCCCGCCGCGCACGGTAAACTTTCCGCCATAAGCCTCAACCGTTGCCGTTACCTTCTCCATGAACTCGCCGTAGCGTTCGGCATCGGTTATTTCTACATCGATTATCACGAATCCTGCCATCGTTCTGCACTCCCTATGTGTCAATTTACGGCTGCTCAGTGTGCTGATACTAACGAGTGCGTCGTGTTCGGTCAACGATGAGGGTAAGAGCCCAATAAACCGAGTTCTAATTTGACACGATTTGGGCGCGGTGCTAAATTAGTAATGCTGGCAGTTGCGGCTTGCTTCTGCTAACCCTGCTACTAGATGGGAGTATCTATATTGCCTGCATACGACTACAAGTGCAACAGTTGCGGTCATCGCTTCGAGGAGCGCCAGAGCTTCTACGCCGACCCCGTGGCGACATGCCCGGAGTGCGAGAGCGAATCCAGCCGTCAGTTCGTAGCCGTGCCCATCGTCTTCAAGGGCAGCGGCTTTTATGTGAACGACTACGGTAAGAGCAGCAGCTACACCAGCACCAAGTCAGGGACCAACGGCTCTTCAGCCGACTCCGAGAAGAGCGAAGACCCCTCATCCAAGCCAGCGGCTAAGGCTAAGGCTGGCTCATCCGACTCGGACGAGTAACCATTGCGCGCCCTCGTACAGCGCGTAACGCAGGCTTCGGTTGAGATTGACGGCGAGACGGCCGGCGCCATCGATGATGGGCTGGTAGTTTTCGTTGGAATCCACGAAGACGACGACGAGGAAGACGCCGCATACATCGTCAACAAGACTGTCAACCTGCGTATCTTTGGCGACGATGCGGGCCGATTTGACCGCTCCGCGCTGGACACCGGCGCAGGGCTTCTGGTCATAAGCCAGTTCACCCTCTACGGCGACACTCGCCGAGGACGCCGTCCAAGTTTCAGCCACGCAATGCCGCCTGAGTCTGCCACCGCACTCTTTGACCGCACGCTGCGCCTGTTCGAGCAGACGGGACTAGGTGTGGAGACCGGTCAATTTCAGGCACACATGATTGTTTCCATCAAGAACGACGGCCCCGTGACGTTAATGATTGACTCGGCTGACAGGCAACGGCCGAGAAAGGGTTGAGGAGAGAGCATGAGGCAATTCAAAGTAATCATAGAGAAACACATAGACGGATATGTGGGTTATCCCCTTGGATTAAATGGAGTCGTGGTCGGCCAGGGCGACAGCTATGAAGATGCATTGGCCGACGTGAAATCGGCAATCAAGGTTCATATCGAGACTTTTGGAGAAGAGGCGTTTCTGGAAGAGTCGTCAATACTTGAGGCGTTCATTGCAGAGGCGGGAATGAACGTATAGTGCCGCGCTTTCCTGCGGACGCGCCTAGACGCAGAGTAATCCTAACGCTGGAGAGGCTGGGCTTTCGCCTTTTGAGGCAGCATCAGCATATAGTAATGGTGAAGGAGAACTCTGACGGCACAAGAACCCCTCTGACCATGCCTAACCACTTGAGAATCAAGCGCGCGACACTGAGAGCGATATGCACTCAATCAGGAATCAGCAGGGCAGAGTTTCTTGATGCGTACGCAGGGTCAGGCTGAGGTTAATTACCGCGGCGACCAGAACCCCATGATGCCTTCTGTAATGACGTGCGCCTCTGCCACGGGTTCCACATCTACCACAACGATGTGAAATGACGAATGCCCAGGATGCCCGCCCAGAGAAGCCGTTACTGAGTCGGTCAGCAGGTCGCCCGCGAACACGATGCTGGAGCTGTCGGGCGACCATACGGTGTGGGAGTAGGCGTACTGGTCGAAGAACTGGAATATCGTAAGTTGTTCGGCTGAAGGGGCAAAGTCCACCAGCCTTGTCCGCTCGTCACTTTCCACATCGTAAAGTGCCCAGCTCAACGCTGTCTGTTTTTCCGATAATGTTACGAGGACAATTTTCGTGCCGTCGGGCGACCAGAAGTATGCCAGCACAGGCAGTTCCAACTCGATGACATCCTGTGACTCACCGACGGTTAGCACCGAAATGCCGCTGTAGATTCGTAGCGCAGCGTCCCGATACATCAGATACTGCGTAGCCTCAGCGACTGCCAAGTGCCTGCCGGTCGGGGACCACAAGAATGCGGCTTCTCCTTCAACTCTGCGCAGAGGCGTGACAGACATTACGTTGGGGCCATCGAGACGAATGCTCGATACGCTAGCGTTCAGCGCCCCCGGCTGAGTCCGTAGGGTGAGGGAGCCATCCACAGGATGCAGCGCAGGGACTCTGTAACCAATCTCCCTGATATTCAATTGCTGAGGGGTGACTAAATCCTCCCCACCTATGAGGAAGTGGTCCACTCCACGATGCACGGCAAGGCTGGAAGAGTCCTGAGACCAGGACATCCACAGAGGGCCATCATCGAGCAGTCGCTGCGCCTCCGGGTTGTCGCGCAGGTCGTCCATGAACAGGCTTAGACCCTCAGCAGTGGTCGCGATAAATGCCAGATGATTCCCGTCGGGGGACCAGAGCGGATAGTGAACGACGCCCTGTGCGAGCAGTCCTACCTCGCCCGGCTCACTTGCATACAGGACTCGATTGGCAGTTCCTGAATTGTCCGAAGCATAGAGATTGAGTTGAAGCTCGCCACCGTCTTCGACCACGCCGGAAAATACAATCGTATTCGCGTCGGGCGACCAAGTGGGCCATGTGAAGAAGCCTTCGACCGCCGGGCTTATCATCCTGGCTTGAAGCCCATCCGGTGTCATGGTCATGACTTCGCCGTCCGCGTTCACGAAGGCAATGAGGTTGACGCCGGGATCAGAAGTTGGGCGGAAAGCCGCGACAACCGCAGCACATGCGAGCATGAGTCCCAGGGCAAGGATTCCTACAAAAAGCCTAGCCAACTTCAGGCGCTCACGATGCAAAGTCCAGGCTGATGTCGAGGTCTTTAGCTGAGTGGGTCAGCGCACCCACGGAGATGATGTCAACGCCAGAAGCGGCCGCTGCGCGCACTGTCTGCAAGGTGATGTTTCCGGAAGCTTCCGTTACTGCCTTGCCCTCTGCCATCCGCACTGCGATTGCCATGTCTTCCGGTCCCATGTTGTCGAGCAGGAGGATTTTGGCGCCGGCCTCAAGTGCTTCTTCGACTTGAGCCAGGTCCTCGACCTCCACTTCGACGTTGATTGTGTGCGACTTCTCGCTGTTAGCCTTGCGGACGACATCGCCAAGGCTCATCCCCATTTCTCGTAATGCTTCAATGTGATTGTCCTTGATGAGGATGCCGTCACCAAGGTTCTGGCGGTGATTGTATCCACCACCTACTCTTACCGCGTACTTCTCCAGCGCCCGAAGGCCCGGAGTGGTTTTGCGCGTGTCAACGATTCTTGCGTCGAACCCGTCCACTTCTCGCACGTAGGCAGAGGTCTCGCTTGCGATGCCCGACATCCTGCGAAGGAAGTTTAGGGCAGTCCGCTCCGCCTTAAGCATTGGGTTCATTCGACCATTCACAGTTGCAATGAGATCTCCTGAACGGAGGTACTCCCCGTCCCGAATATGAACCTCGGTCAGCAGCGAGCTGTCGAATCGCTTGAATACAGCTAAAGCGACGTCCAGCCCTGCCAAGACGCCTTTCTCCTTGCCGACGAAAGATGCCTTACCATTCAGTTCTTGTGGAATGAGTATGTCCGTCGTTGGATCTCCAATCGAAAGGTCCTCCGCAAGCGCCCTGTCAATGAGAGCTTCCGTTTCCAGTGTCATCTGAAACAAATGGCATTTACCTCATTTACCATTGAACCCATCTTGGAGTTTAATCGATCATCGCCAAGATGGGTCCAGTATTTGCAATCTGAGAGTTTCGTATTGGACTAGACGACTGCGAGCATCCTATCCAGCGACACTCGCGCCTGTTCTGCCGTATCCTCGTCAACTGTGATGCGATTCACGACGACGCCCTCGTTCAGACCATCGAGCACCCAGCTAAGGTATGCCGGGTGGATTCGGTACATTGTGGAGCACGGGCAGACTACGGAGTCGAGGCAGAAAATCGTCTTGTCAGGGTTCTCAGCGGCGAGACGCTTTACCATGCTGATCTCAGTTCCCACAGCTATCACGCTGCCGGACGCGGCGTCCGCGACGACACGCTTGATGTACTCGGTTGAGCCGTTGGAGTCCGCCGCCTGCACTACTTCCATCGTGCATTCGGGATGCACCACTATATGCACATCGGGGTACGTTGCGCGTGCCTGTTCAATCTGCTGTACGGTAAAACGGGTGTGAACTGAGCAGTGGCCCTGCCAGAGAATGAGTCGAGCGTTTCGCAGTTCTTCCACACTGTTGCCGCCGAGAGGCTTGAACGGGTTCCAGACGACCATCTCATCGAGGCTGATGCCCATCTTCAGGCCGGTATTCCTGCCGAGGTGCTGATCTGGCAGGAACAGGATTCGGCGACCGCGCTCCAGTGCCCACTCGAAGGTGGCAGGCGCGTTGGATGAGGTGCAGACTATGCCGCCGTTTCGTCCGCAGTGCGCCTTGATTGCGGCGGTGGAGTTCATGTAGGTGATAGGGATGATGTCGCCGTCGTCGCCTAGTTCGTCCTGCAGATCGTCCCAGCAGTCTAGCACGTCGTCAATTCGCGCCATGTCTGCCATGGAGCAACCCGCCGCCAGGTTTGGGAGAATCACGCTCTGGTATGGTGCGCTAAGAATGTCAGCCGTCTCCGCCATGAAGTGGACGCCGCAGAAGATTATGCTTTCGGTGTTCTTCTGGGAAGCTGCGTACTGTGACAGGTTGAACGAGTCTCCCCGATAGTCCGCGTACTTGATAATCTCGTCGCGCTGGTAGTGATGGCCTAGAATCACCGCGCTGTTGCCGAGTTTCGCCCTGGCTTCGGCGATGCGTTCGTCCAGCTCTTCAGGGGACATGCGCATGTAGCTTACAGGAAGTTTCTGCCAGCGCACGCCAGCGCTGAATTCATCCTCAAGCGATTTGGCTCGCAGTTCGTCATCCGTTTGGCAGAATGCGGACTGCTCAATCTCGGTGATTGGAATAGTTGGAATTCGCTGCTCGACAACCATAACGATATTCCCTCCAGACGCGCCTGTCCGCACCGAAATGCGTCAGGACGCTATCGTCCCCTGCAATGACCAAGGAGCTGTCTTATCTACACTAACGTTTACCATCTTACCGGCCAGGTTGGCATCCGGGCCGCCGTCATTTATAAATACAAGCTTGTCGTTGCGATTGCGTCCGAACCACTTGCCGCGCTTTCGTCCCTCGACAAGTACATCAAAGTTGCTGCCCAGAAACTGGGAGTTTATTTCGGTGGCAATTCGTTCCTGCAGAATCTCAATGGCCGTCAGGCGCAGTTTCTTTTCGTCCTGCGGCACATCGTCCACGAGCATTCGCTCTGCGATCGTCCCGGGCCTGTTTGAGTACGCCGCCGCGTGGACCTTGTCGAACTTAATGTCCTCAATGAGCGAGAGTGTTTCCTCAAATTGCGCGTCGGTTTCGCCGCAGAATCCCACGATCACGTCTGTGCTTAGGGACACGTTTGGGATGCGCGATCGAATCTTGTCGATCAATCGGCGATATTCGTCGTTGGTGTAGCCGCGTCGCATGTCCTGAAGTACTTTGTCATCGCCCGCCTGAAATGGCAGGTTAATGTGTTCGCAGACCTTGTCGAGTTCCGCAACGGAGTCGATGATGTGGTCGCTCATGTCGTTCGGGTGGGAGGTGAGGAAGCGCACGCGCTCAAGGCCGGAAACATCGTTCACCGCAGCAAGCAGGTCACCGAGGTCGTGATCCTCTGGCAAGTCGTGACCGTAAGAGTCAACATTCTGTCCGAGAAGCGTGACTTCTTTGACGCCTCGCCTGACGAGCATCTCGGCCTCTTGCACAATCTCAGCGACAGACCGGCTGACTTCCCTGCCACGCCTGTACGGGATGATGCAGAAGGTGCAGAACTTGTCGCAGCCGTGAATGATGGGAATGTATGTCGCTACATCGGGACGCGCAACCAGAGGGCCAATGCAGCCTTCGGTGTCGATGTCCATACGCTCGCCAATCAGGTCGATCAGCGGCTGATATTGCTGCGGCTGCATGAAAACATCGACATACGGGAAGCGCTTCTGCAGCTCGTCCGTCTTGGGGCCGACCATGCAGCCCATTAGCGCGAGAACTTTGTCCTGATTGCGCTGCTTGAGTGGCTTCAGGCTGGTCATCATACCCACAACGCGGTCTTCGGCGCTTTGTCGCACTACGCAACTGTTGAGCACGATGACATCCGCCTCTTTCGGCGATGTGCGTGGCTCAAAGCCCATCTGCCCCAATGCGCTTTCGAGGCGTTCGGAGTCTGCCTTATTCATTTGGCAGCCGACTGTCCAGATATAGTATCCATCCATTTGTGAAACTTTTCTCAATGCATGGGTAAAAAAATAAATAAATGGCGGAGGGAATGGGATTCGAACCCATGAGGGCCTTTTCAACCCTAACCGCTTAGCAGGCGGCCGCACTAGACCTCTATGCGATCCCTCCTTGCCGATTTGATGCTCTAATATAACAGACGCCGGACATTATTGGCAACCATGATGATTGTGATTTTCATAACAATAGGGGTACTTAACGCAGGTTTTCGCAAGGTTATTCAAGGATGTGTCGGTTGTCGTGCATTAGTTGATCTTCGATGGTGCGGCTTCGTAATTCTGGCGGGGTTAAGATGTGAAATACCGCCTGATTGCTCCGCAGAGGAGGCTACGAGCCGCTTACGCTGACCGCATTTGCCTGCTTGGCGCAGTCGTCTTCCTGGCTGCCGACCCAGACCTCGCCGCCCTGGAAGAACTCCTTCTTCCAGATTGGGACAATCTGCTTGATGCGATCGATGGCGTAGGCGCTCGCCTCAAAAGCCTCTCTGCGGTGCGGCGACGCAATTGCAACTACGAGGCTGATATCGCCAATTTCCAGCCTGCCGAGCCGGTGTGCAATTGAGACATTTGCGATGCCCCACTTCTCTTGAATTTCATCGGCGACTCGCGCCAGTTGGTTGTCCGCCATCGGGCGATATGCTTCATATTCGAGGTAAAGAACTTTGCGCTCTGCAGTAGAGTCGCGGGTAGAACCCAAGAAGGTAACCACGGCACCATTCCCGTCTTTCTTCACGGATTCGGTGATGGCTTCGGGGCAAAGTACTTCATTAGTGATCGTTATCATAGCTTCACCACCTCTGGGTATTCGGGAAGAGCGGGCTGTTGAAAGGGGGCAATTTGGCGAGGTCAGCCGCCACTTACCGGCGGGATGAATGCGACCTCGTCATTTTCGCTCAGGGGGTAGTCGTGCTCCTGGTATTCTTCGTTCACGGCAATCATGAGGCGGGAAGAGTCGCCGGAAAGCGAGGGATGCAGTCGCAGCAGTTCGCTCGCCGCATCCTGCACGGTTGCGGCGTCGGGCAGGCTCATCTCGAGGTCGGATGTACCTGCTTTCTCCTTGTAGCTGGCAAACAGCTTTATTCTGACTCGCAGACTACAGCCTCCTAACAGATGCAGATTGCATCAATTATATCACGCTGAAATCCACGTCAAACTAATAGGCGAGGGCGCCGCCGTTTACGTGGAAGGTCTGCCCCGTGATGAATGATGCATCGTCTGACGCCAGAAATGCGCAAGTAGTCGCAATTTCCTGGGGCAAGCCCAGCCTGCCCACCGGAATACCAACTGCGCGAGCGTCCGGAGGCCCTGCAAAGGCGTTGGGATTTTCGGGCGGCGGCGTGGTATCGAACGCGCCCGGAACGATGTGGTTCACGAGGATGTTGTGCTCAGCCAGCTCGGCGGCGAGCGCACGGGTGAGGCCAAGCGCTCCCATTTTCGATGCACAGACATGCGCCCAGTGCGCCCTGCCCTTGAAAGCATTCAAGCCGGACACATTGACAATTCGGCCCCAGCCACGCTCCATCATGCCCGGAATGACAGCCTGAGAGGCGAAGAAGGGCCCATCCAGGTTGACGGCTAGTACGCTGCGCCACTGCTCCAAGGACATGTTTGTTATCGGGTCGGCGGCGCGCAGTCCGGCATTGTTGATCAGGATGTCAACGCGGCCGAATGCCGATAGCGCGTCTGACACCATCGCGTCAACCTGCTCCTGAACGCCGACATCGGCGATGGTGGCAATCGCCGAGCCGCCGAGTGCCTCAATCTCCCTGACTACTGCGTCTGCCTCCGAACGATTGCTGCGGGCATTAACGACAACGGTTGCGCCACGTCGGGCGAGTTCCAGAGCGGTTGCGCGTCCTATGTTTCTTCCGGAGCCTGTGACGATTGCGACTTTACCTTCGAGTGTCATTGATCATCCTCCTGCGCTGTCTTCATTGTGGCTATTCTGGATGGAGTCTCGACAGCGGAATTGTAGCAGACGGCTATCGCTGAAAGTTCCAGTGTGTGACTCAAGGGGGAAACGGGGGGGGACAGGATATTTGGAGTTGCAGATTCTTGGTGAGATTCTCGACCTCCGTGATACAATATGCGCCATGAAAAAAGCCATCCTGCCCTTTCTGTTGATACCAATTCTGGTAGCTGCATGTCTTGAGCTTACCCCCAATGTCTCCACAGACTTTTCTGAGATAGAAGCGCGCGCTGTGTTCGAATCGGAAGTGCGGACTATGTGCGATCACAAGAAATCTCGCATTCCGGCGATCTTGCGTAGCATCGAAGCCTCAGAGGCTATGCCCACCATTGATCACTGGGCGTTTACAGTGAAGGAAATGGAGGCACAGGTCTTTCCGTCAGGGCTGGTTGCCGGGGAATATCATCGCCATATTCAAGAGAGTCTCTGCCGGTAGGAAAGCTACTGTTGGACTTGGCCGGTCGGTCAGAAAATCTCGCCGGACTGAGGGTCCATCACGAGGACAATCTGATTTACTTGCAGCCCTAAGGAGTCGCGCACTCCTACTAGCGCCTCAATAGCCTGCTCGCGCGTGCCCCAGCCGATGTCGTTCGCTATCGCCGTCATTTCTTCGCCTAGACGTGCTACCTGTGGGCTGCGCTCCCTGAAGACTGCCTTTAATTCTGCCCATTCATTCGCATTCAGTACTATCTGCAGCTCGCAGTAGCGTATCGCCCAAGTTGTAAACCAGGGTGTACCATACTCCGGCACGGGACTACCGGCAACTCCACTCAGCGAGCCGCGAAGCATGCGCTGCCTGATGAAGTCGTTCGAGAATCCCATCTCGACGCGCAGAAGTTCCTCAAGGGGCGGGTGAAATATCATCTCTTCCAGATCGGCGCCGATTCGGGCTTCCACGGAGTCCGGTGGGTACTGCGGGCCCCTGACGGTCTTTGGGTAGCCTCGCTGCCGTTGCACGATATGAAAGAGTTCGTGCGCGACATGATAGGCGAGGTCGTCGTCGGGTAAGGCTGCCCACGTAGGTAGTTCAGGTGCGCTCAGGTCATAACCCTGATCTCCGAAGACTACACTGTGCCCTGATTCGATCTGCTCAGGGGCAATCGGAATCTCGCTGCGAAAGCGCTCCCAGAACTCGTCGAATGGCGACGGTAACTCGCGCCCTAAAATGTTCATATCCTCTCCAGTCGCCGCCTAGTCTGCGGCCTGTGGTGCCGGGGTGGGACTGGTCTCCTGCACCTGCGGACGCTTGACGGTCAGCATCAGGAAGGCTCCCAGCACATTCAGAAGGCCGAAGAAGGCGAATGGTATGAAGTATGTGCCAGTTGTGTCGAACATGAACCCTGCGAACAGCGGCGCGAAGATCATGCAGATATTGTTCGGCATCTGGGAAATGCCCATTATGGTGGCGAACGCCTTGCGCCCGAAGTATTCACCACGAATGGATGTCAGAAGAGGTATGCGTCCGCCAAAGCCGATGCCGTAGAGTACGGCGAAAATCAGAGCCATGAATATCTGGTCCGTCACCGCTATGAGCATTATTGCTATGCCCTGAAGCAAAATGAAGAAAAAGATCAGTGGTGGCTTCGGCATCCTGTCGGCAAGCCACCCGGCGACGAACTGGGTAGGTAGTGCAAGCAACGTATATATGAGCACAATCGTCCCTGCGCCGCTTAGTGACATGCCCATATCCGTGAGCTTCGGGGCGAGGTGCAATGCCAGAGTTACTATGGAAACGCTCGAAGACATGTGGACGATTGTGAGAATCCAGAAGGCGCGGGTCCTAAGGGCCTGCATCACCGTGAACTCCTGCTCGTCATCGCCGCCAGCAGAGGATGATGCTTGCGTAGCGCCGGCTTCTGAACCTCGTTCCTGTGAGCGCCGGGTACCTGGACGCTCTCCGTCCGGAAGCTGGCCTATGTCTTCCGGCTTGTCGCGTAGTACGGTGTACACAGGGAGGATCAGGGCACCAAGGAAGATGGCAATGCCGAATGTCGTCCAGCGGAAGCCGTGCAATTCGATTCCAAGCGCGAGAACAGGCACAAGCAGCCCGCCGAGGTGGATGCCGGACATAGAAGTCGCAATCGCTAGCGAGCGCTGGCGCACGAACCAGTTGTTCATTAGCGACATCAGCGCCAGCCAGCCGCCGACACCCGATCCCAAGCTTATCGTGATGAACGCGACATAGAACTGCCATACACCACTTTCAAGCTTGAATATCCCGAGGTCCCAGAACGCGTTATTGCCTACCTGAGAGAACATCAGGAAACCAAACGCCATCAGCAGGTAGCCGAACAATATCATTCGGCGGTTGCCTACCTTGTCGATGAGCCAACCTTCGATGGGCCCGATGACCGCTCCCTGCGCGCGGGAAAGAGAGAATGCGCCGGAGAGCACCGTGCGACTCCAGCCGAATTCAGTCTGCAGAGCCACCAGAAAAGTGCCGAGTCCCTGGAAGACGGACACTGCCATAAGCGTGAGCAGCACTACGGCGATGCCGACCAGCCACCATCCATAGAAAACGCCGCGCACCAAGCCCACAACATCGGCGGGAGAGCGCACGGCGTTCACGGGAATTCGCATGGCGCAAGTGTACAGACCTTGCGGCGGTCAATACAAGCGATTGGTGTCAATGCAGCAGCATGCCGCGTCCCGCGCCGCGTCTGATGCGCCCGTACTCCGAGCTCAGCTCGGCTCCCAAAATCAGGATAAGCCCGCTCAAGTACGTCCAAAACATCAACGCGATGACCGGGGCGAGCGCGCCGTACGATGACCTGAAGTTGGCGAAGCTATGAAGGTACACGATGAACAGGTTCTTGGTTATTTCGAAAAGCACGGCGGCGACAAGTGCGCCAACCCAGATGTACTGCCAGTAAGTTTTTGTGTTCGGCACATACTTGTACAGAAGCAGAAACACTGCAAACACAAGCGCGAACGAACTTGCTTGCAGTATCGCTACGCTGTTGGCATCAAGGAACAAGCTCGCAAAGGGGAAGTCCTCAGTTGCGAAGCGTTCGTACGCCCTGAGAAATGTGGTAATGGTTGTGGATGACAGGAACAGGAACCCAGTCAGCAGCGCCATAAGCAACTGACGCGCCTTGCTGATGTGAAGCGGCCTGTCCTGATGCACATCCCAAGCGCGGTTAATTGAGCGCGTGATTCCCCCGAACACCGCACTGCCCGACCATAGCAAGCTGACGATGGCGAACGCTCCTATTGTGCCGCGTATGCTCAGCAAGCTCTCTATCTGCTGATTGACGAACTCCTCGGAACCGGGAAGGAAGCTCGTCACCCACTCTGTGATTTGCCTGTGCGTGACTGCGTCGTCAATCAGGAACGACGCGATGGCGATAAGACCCAGAATGAGCGGGAATAGAGAGATAAGTGTGTAGTACGAGATAGCCGCAGCCATGTGCGTCGCGTCGTCGTCGGACATCTCCTGCAGGGTCCGCGCAATCAGCCTGAGCACAATGTTGCGGCGAAATCTTTGGACGATGCCCCTGGTTCGAAACCGGGCAATCGTTTTGGTTCGCCTGATAATGCTGTTGGCTCGTATGGTAATTGTCATAGTCTCAATTCATGATTATAACAAACAACAGGTCGACAGACTCTTTTGCATTGTGACGCGCTCGCTGCAGCGTACGCGATACCGCAATACATTGACAGCGAAACGGGCTGCAAATAGCATCGAACATATTGACGGTCTGTACTTCCACTCCCATTGCACGAGGTGACTTCACTTGTCCCACATTAGTCTCAAATGCTCCGAATGCTCTGCACATTATGATGCCGATATGCTCACGCTGCACTGCGAACGGTGCGGTAATGTCCTTGATGTTTCCTATGCGGATAACGACGACCCGCAGCAATCATCCGGTATGCCTACGCCGCTTCATCATCCTGCGGAGGCGATTTCACTTGGGGAAGGCGGGACGCCATCGGTCGCTCTGCGAAATCTGGGGGATGCGCTGAGTGCCAGGATGCTGTTCGCCAAGCTGGAATTGATGAACCCGACGGGGTCATTCAAGGACAGAGGCACGGCAGTGATGATGAGCGTTGCCAGAGAATCAGGCGTGGAAGAAGTGGTTGAGGACTCGTCAGGCAACGCTGGCGCATCCGTTGCCGCCTACGCTGCCAGAGCAGGCATCCGAGCGCATATATTCGCGCCGTCGAGCGCACCTGCGGCAAAGCTGGAACAGATTGGCGTCTATGGCGCAACGACACACCGAATCGATGGAGACCGAGCGGCTGTAACGGATGCAGCGATAGAGTTCGCCGAGCGCAATGGGATGGTCTATGCTTCGCACAATCTGAGTCCCTATTTCACGGAAGGCACCAAGACATTTGCCTATGAGGTGGTCGAGCAGTTCGGCGAGGAAATACCGCAGCACATAGTCATACCTGTCGGAAACGGGTCTCTGCTAATCGGCGCGTATATCGGCTTCATGGAACTTCTACAAATGGGGCGCTTGTCAGCCCTGCCCAAACTGCACGCCATTCAAGCGAGAGCAATTATGCCATTGGTTTCTGCCTTCATTGACGAGAGCAAACCTTTACCTGCGGCAGGAAGCACAATCGCGGGAGGCATTGCGGTCGCCAATCCGCCACGGTTGAGGCAGTCACTACGCGTGCTGCGCGACACCGGAGGCACGGCAGCCACTGTGGAGGAGCGGGACATCATTCGCTGGCAGCGTCTGCTGGCGCAGCGTGAAGGCATATTCGTTGAGCCAACATCAGCCGCAGCATTCGCGGGTGTGGAAGCGCTGATCGAAGGCGTAAAGATTCAGGCGGACGAGTCTATACTTGTCGCGGCGACCGGGTTCGGATTGAAGGACGCGATTCCTGAGAGTCAAGACTAGCGATAAGCCTTGATAGCCGCTTCGAATCCGGGGAGCGCTCCTTCCAGTGTATGATCGTCGAGGCAGTAGGAGATGCGGAAGTAGCCCGGCAGTCCGAATCCTCTGCCAGGAACGACCAGCACCTTGTGTTCCTGCAATGTAGCGACAAACTCCACATCATCGGGCGTCGGAGAAGCCGGGAACATGTAGAACGCGCCCTGAGGCTTGACGAGGCTGTAGCCCATTTCTGTCAGGCTGTTGTATAGGAAGTCACGCTTTCGCTGGTATGCCGCAATGTCAACCGTCGCGGATTGTAGCGCCCTGACTATGTTCTGCATGAGCGCTGGCGCGTTGACGTATCCAAGCGTCCTGTTGCAGAATACCAGCCCATCCATTAACTCCGCCTTTTCGTCGTAATCGGGATGGACTGCAATGTATCCGATGCGTTCTCCCGGTAGAGCAAGGTCCTTCGAGTGTGATGTGGCGACTATACTGCGCTCGTGGTGGTGGAATATGTGCGGATATTCCAGCCCGTCGAAAAGCAGCCGGCGATAAGGTTCGTCGCTCACGAGAAAGATCTCACGCCCGTGCTCGGACTCTGCTTCCCTGATGGCAGCGCACATCTCGTCAAGCAATGCTGCGCTGTACAGAACGCCGGTGGGGTTGTTTGGCGAGTTGATTAGCACAGCCCTAGTCCGCTCGTTGAAGGCATTCTTCAGTGCCTCCATGTCGGGCAGGAAGTTCTCGTCGGGCGGGACTACACGGCAAGAGCCTCCGTGATTGTCGGCGTAGAAGTGGTACTCAACGAAGTACGGCGAGAAGATGATGACCTCGTCCCCGGGGTCGAGTAGAGTCTTCAGTACGACGTTTAGCGCGCCACCCGCTCCGCAAGTCATCACGATTTCGGAGGCGCCGAAATCGAAGCCTGTCTCGCTGGAAAGCTGCTCAGCTACGGCGGCTCGTGTTTCTTCATATCCTGCGTTGGGCATGTATCGGTGGATACCCGGCGCGGGATTGTTGGCGATGCGCCGGAGCTCCTCGAAGAATTCTGGAGGAGGCTGCATCACAGGATTACCCAGTGAGAGGTCGAATACATTTTCATCGCCGAATTGCCGCTTCAGTTCTATGCCCTCCTCGAACATCCTTCGTATCCAGGAGCCCTGTTCAAGCAGGCCGCGTATCTTTTTTGAAACTGCCATGTCCCAACTTTCATACATCTATAGATTGGGCGAAGCGTCGCCCGAAGACGCTTGGATTTTGCCCCATAGGGCAGGCAGTGTCAATTGGGGCCGTGACAATATGTGGAATGTCGCGAGGTGGCGGCAGGCGTTTGCGGCACCACACATTGCATCCTAGGCATATCATTTGAGCCTAGTGCAGTCGTCCCCTGAGCCTGGGGTCCAGGTGGTCGCGCAACCCGTCGCCGAAGATGTTGAAGGCGAGTATGGTGATCGTTATGGTCATACCGGGGAAGAGCACCAGCCACCAAGGGGGCTTGAATGCGTCGCCCAGCACACCGCCCAGCATGTTACCGAGGCTGGGATTGGGCGGCGGTATTCCGAGACCAAGGAAGCTGAGCGCGGCTTCAGCGAATATTGCGCCGCCAAGACTAACGCTGGCGATCACCATGAGCGGCGCGATGCACTGTGGGGTTATGTGAACAAACATAATCCGCAATGGAGAGGCGCCCAGCGCGCGCGCGGCCTCTACATATTCCATCTCCCGTACTGAGAGCGTTACGGACCGAATTACACGGGTGGTTCCCGCTACGCCCGTAATAGCTATCGCGGCGATGACTGTGTACAAGCCGGAGCCTACACCGACGAGCAAGAGCATTGCCAGAATAATGCCGGGGAACGACATGAGGATGTCCAGGAACCTCTGGCTTATCAGATCGAATTTGCCGCCCGTGTAGCCCGTAAGAATGCCCCACGAAAAGCCGATCAACTTGCTGACTGATACTGCCAGGATTGCGACATACAACGACGTTCGCGCGCCCACAATGATGCGGCTCAAGACATCCCTGCCAAGATGGTCGTTGCCCAATGGACGTTCCAGCGATGGACCTTTTCTGAAGAACGAAGGGAAGGTTTCGAGTGGGTCGTTTGGTGAGATTACATTTGCGAATACTGCTACCAGCACGAGGAATGCAAGGAATCCTGCCGCAACCGCGCCAATCGGTGAAGTGCGGCAGAATCGCGAAATCAGACCATACGAGGCGGCGAACCAGCGTGAGGCAGTTCTTCTTTCAGGCTGCGGGCCGGGTATGCTGCCGACTTCCTTCATGGTATGACCTTGTATAATCTTGGCTTCAGCTTCTTGGCTTATTGATAACGGATGCGCGGGTCCAGCATGCCATAAAGCAAATCGACGATGAGATTTATAATCACGAATGAGACCCCGTACAGCAGCACGACGTTCTGTATGATCATCCAGTCCCGTTCTGCGATTCCATTGACCAGAGTCGTGCCGAGGCCCGGCACCGCGAAAGCTCGCTCAACGGCAACCGATCCGCCCAGTAGGAACGCCAACTGAATGCCTGATATGGTTACCACGGGAAGCAGGGCATTACGCAGGGCGTGGCGCGCTATCACAAGTCTTTCAGCAAGCCCCTTGGCTCTGGCAGTGCGCACGTAATCCTCGCTGAAGACTTCCAGGAGAGTTGCCCGGCACATACGGGCGAGTTCGGCGCCCAGGTTGATTGCCATGACGAGCGCGGGGCCAATGACTATGGTTAGATTGCCCATGGGATCGTCCCACAGGTGAATTATCGTTAAGGGCGGCCTCCATTGCCAGATGAGCACAGTCGCAAGAATCAACGTGAGGCCCAGCCAAAAGCTCGGGACAGCCATGAAAAATGTCACGACCACGCGGACTATGTAGTCGATCCAAGTGTTGCGCCAAGCGGCGGCAATCAGTCCCACGGGAAGCCCGATCATCCATGACATCGCTACTGCGAGGATGGCTATTTCCACGGTAATGGGGCCACGCCGCAGGATAGTGTCTCTAATCGGCCTATCCTGCCAGAAAGACTTTCCGAAGTCGCCCCGTAGGACATCGCCGATCCAGCTCATGTATTGCAGATAGAGTGGCTTGTCCAGCCCCAGACTCGCGCGCGCGCCCGCAAGTTCTTCTTCCGTGAGAATGTGCAGCCCCTCGGACTCGCCGTATATTGCGAGAAGCGGGTCGCCAGGCAAGATGCGCATAGCGATGAAGATCAACGCGGTCACGCCAAAGAGTGTGGGAATTGCCAACACGAGGCGCTGGTATAGATATTTCCGCATTGCTTAAGCCGCTGCCTAGACCTTCCTGTGGGTTACACGCAACCCATACGATATTGCAGGCATTCAGGGCGGTGTTGTCTGATTCTAAGCGCCATCAAACAACGGTCGCACCCGAGTGGGGCAAATTATTGTGAGGAGTTGTCCCCCCTCTCCATGATGAGTGGAGAGAGGGGTTCATTACAGTTGTAGAATTACTTGTTGCAGCCTTATCGAGGATTGCTTACCTGTCCAGCCAGGCGGTGTCGAGGCGCTCCCAGAGCACATGCAGTCTAGTTTCCATCGACATGCCCTTGACATCCTTGCTCCATGCAGGTGAATGTCCGCAGAATCCGATGTGATAGAAGGGCGGGTTCGCGTCGAGAATATCCATGCCCTGATTAAACAGTTCGGCACGGGCAAACGGGTCCAGTTCGCCTGCGAGCTGGTCCAGCACTGCGTCGAATTCAGGGTTGGCGTAGCGTGACCAGTTCTGCGAGCCACCGGTTCTCAGGTAGATGTTCCACATGGGGAACGGGTCGAGAATCTGGCCGGCGTAGTCGCCGTTCCTGAACATGTCGAAGTTGCCATCGTGCAGAATTTCGCTCTGGAGCGCGCGCTCCACAAGCTTAATGTCCGCCTGAATGTTCAGTGTCTTTCTCAGTTCGTCCACAAACAGCGGCACTGCGACCTCTGCTGTAGTGGGTAGGTTCCATGTCGTGATGGTCATTTCGAATCCGTCAGGATAGCCGGCTTCTGCCAAAAGGCGCTTCGCCTCGGCGATGTCCTCTTCCTTTTCTGCCCGGTAGCCTGGCATCTGGAGTATAGCGTTGGGATCGGTGGAGAATGGGCTTGGCTTGGGAATCCAGCGCGTTACGAAGGTAGGCTCCCAGACCGGGGTGTACCCGTCAATCTGAGTCTGGCGGCTGATAGCGAGGTGTATCGCTCGCCGTACTCTGGGGTCATCGAACGGCGCCCGCTCGTTGTTTATGGCGAAGTTGTGAGAGTTCAGGCAGTCGTAAGTAACGGCGCCGATATCCTGCCTCTTCTTCGCTTCAGCGTGCGTGTCAGGCGAGATGTTCCACGAGAAGTCAGCCTGTCCGGTTAGGACTGCGGCTCCCCTGTCGGGCCAAGTGGGAACGTGCAGCATCGTCAGACCGTCAAGGTAGGGCAGTTCCGGATTCCAGTAGTCCGGGTTCGCCTCGAATTCCCACTTCTCTCCTGGTAGGTGGTCAACGAATCTGAAGACACCGGTGCCCGGCGCGACTTCTATCTTGCGCAGGTCGTAGTTGTTCTCTTCCAGGGACTTCTTCGAGTAAACCAGCAGTGGTGAACTCGTCAGCAACTCGACGAAGTATGGCGTGGGTGAGTTTAGGTTAAATGTCGCAGTGTAGTCGTCAATTTTCTCAATAGAATCAATCATCGGCAGCAGGTCCTTGCTCCTGCTGGAGACGCCGGACGGTGGATCTATGATGCGTGTAAAGTTGGCGACTACATCGTCCGCGCTGAATGGCGTGCCATCGTGATATGTGACCCCGTCCCTTAGGTTGAACGTGTAACCCATTCCGTCGGGAGAAGCTTCCCACGACACGGCAAGGTCAGGAGCGATAGTCCGCAGTCCGTCAGCAAGGTTCTTAGTCACGACCTTGTTGTACAGGTGACCAAGCACGTGCGAGCCTGCGCCCTGCTGCACGTCGAAGTTTGTCATGGTTACGCCGAAGGCGGTTCGCATGTTGCCGCCGCGCTTTGGGTTAGGTTCGGGGGCGCGCATTATGTATGTCGCTTCCCGTGCCTGTCGAACCGGAGTGGCTACGACTATTACCTCAACCTCTTTGACGACTTCCTTGACGACTTCCGTCTGGACTTCCTTCACCACCTCAACTTCCACTTCCTTCACGACCTCAACCTCTTTCACCACCTCCCTGTCAACTGGGACTTCCTTCACCACCTCAACTTCCACTTCCTTGACGACTTCAACCTCCTTCACCACTTCCCTGTCAACTGGAACCTCAACCACTTTTTCTACAATTTGCGGTTCTGCAGAGCCGCAAGCGACAATTGCCATGCTTGTTATGATTGCGATTATGACAACGAAGAATAACGACAAACGATTCATTTGCTCCTCCACGGAAAGGCAACTAAGGTGGATTGGTGTACATCGTATTAGCCGTCAGCTTGCTCGGTCCGCAAACCTGCGGCGATATTACACTGGGCCTTAAGTTATGTCAAGAAAGTAGCTAGGTGGACTAAGTGCGAGAGTATGATGACGAAATAGTCAGGCGGCAGTATATTGCAGAATGGCCCTCCTCCCGCACAGCGGCTTGACAGGAGTTGAATGCACCTGATGAGATTTGAGCCACCGGAGTCCGGAGCACCTTCCCAGAGAGGCAGAAAACGACGATTTCTGCTTCCAGGGATATTATTGCTCTGCGGACTTCTAGCCGTGATGGGCTCCGTAAGCGCGTGGAACTACTTCGACATTTCTCTCAAGCAGGTGACGCCGTCAACAATGTTGACGGAGGCGACAGACGCAATACCAATTTTCGCCATGCCACCGTCAGGAGTAATTGAAAGGACATTTCAGGCCGGAGAAGACATATCCGCACCCCCTGCCATACAGGACAGCACAGCTTACATCGTGTCGGGACGCCGCACTGAGACGGGCAGCATAACCGCGCTGGACTTGGAAACATGGATGCCAGCATGGACATACACGCTTAACGGGGTGTCGGACTTTCGCCCTTCCGTGGCGGGGGATTTTCTCTATGCAGTTTCCAGAGACGGAAGGACTATCGCCTTGGACCGCCACACAGGTCAAGAGATGTGGACGAACAATTCGAAGGACATTGTGCTGGGAAGTCCGGTGGTGCGAGATGGCGTGCTCTATGTCGCCTCAGACGGCATTCAAGCCCTAGACGCCGTGACTGGCGAGTTGCTCTGGACTCACGAGACCGAAGGAGGACGCACGATCAGCCCGCTCACATTCAGCGAAGGCATTTTGGCGGTGTTGAGCGAAGGCAATCACCTCAACCTCGTTGACGCGGCCAAAGGGAAGCGTCGCCGCACTGCTCGACTCTGGTTCGGTGGAGCAGGCGCACCCGTCATCCTTGGAGATACGGTCGTATCATCCGGTGACCGCGGCAGCATCCAAGCCATCGATCTGCACTCCCGGGATGTTCCCATGGAGAAAGCAATTCGTTTTTGGTGGACGAAGCTGTGGCTCTATAAGTCGGCGCCCCGCCCTCCTGATCCGGTTGGCTACTTATGGCACCATAGGGGCATCGGCGGATTGACGGCGCAGGTGGTTGCAGCGAGAGATGACGGACTGTATTTCGTGGCGAGGAATGCGGACCACAGCGCCAATGTCACAGGCTTGGACGCGAACACCGGGGATGCACTCTGGAAATTCACATCGCAGGCACCAGTTGCGGGTGGGACAGTATTGGTGGACGGCACGTTGGTCATTGGCACCCAGGCAGGAGAGGTCTTGGGTCTGAATACCTCGACGGGCGAAATAGAATGGCGGTTATCCGTGGACTTTTCCATCAGTTCAATCGCCGTGACTGAGAATGATACGCTGCTACTTGTTTCAGAGAACGGCGCCATTTATGAGATCAGATAGCAGACTTCACCTTCCACTGCCTTCATTTCTGGACAGGGGGGCTGTCACACTATCAGCCGTGATAAATTGCACGCCAGATGGTATCCTACAAGTCGATGGAGTCTAGCACTCAAGCGGTGCGAGTCACTTGAACTGGAGGCGGATTTTGGACAAGGTAAGGATGGCAATTGTTGGCTGCGGGACGATTTCCCAGCTGAACGCGCCGGGCTATCTGATGCACGATAGTTGCGAGGTAACTGCGCTATTCGATCCGCAGACGGAGCGCGCTGAGCAAAGGGCACTCCAGTGGGGAATTACGCCGCGCATTCATGAGTCTTTTGAAGACTTGCTAAATGACTCGGAAGTGGATGCGATTGAACTGCTGACGCCTACTCACCTGCATCCGCAGCAGATTGTGGACGGGCTGAACGCCGGAAAGCATGTCTCCTGCCAAAAGCCGATCTCTTCTACGGTAGCCGAGATCGATACCATTGAAGCCGCACTCCAGAGCGCGACGACCAAGTACCGCACAACTGAGAATTTTCTATATTACCCACCCATAGTGAAGGCGAAAGAACTGCTTGATGCGGGTGTTATCGGAGAGCCTTCGATGGTTCGCATCAGAACGGTTCGTGGAAAACTGGCGAACCAATCGCAGATTGAAACGATGCCCGGCGCGTATGTCTGGCGACGCGATCCCACCCTCCACGCGGGGGGCATGCTGTACGATGACGGCTGGCATAAGTACGCAACCGCGATACACTGGATCGGCGAAATCGAAAGCGTACAGAGCATTGTCACCCGCTCAGATGATTATCTAGATGAGACTCCGAGCGCCGCGATCTGGAAGTTCAAGGACAGGAATTGCCTCGGCGTTCTCGAATACTCCTCGGCTCCTGAGATGGAGATTCGCGGCAGGTATTACGCAGCCGACGAATTCTTCGAGATTCAAGGTAGTAAGGGCGCAATCTGGGTTACCCGCTGCACCGGTGAGATGCTCGACCTGCCACCCGTGATGATCGTCAAAGGCACGGAGACGACAGGCATCCAAGTACCCATGGACTGGATCGAAAGCTTCAATGGCGCGGCGCGGCAGTTCATCGACAGCATCATAAGCGACGAGCAGCCGGATATGGACATCGCATTCTCGCGCCATGCAATGCAGGTGGCGATGTCAGTCTATAAGGCAGCCGACGAGGAGCGCCCCGTGCAACCCTCGAGCCTCACTTAGCATGACGTCTCAGTCACTTTCATATCGCCACAGAATTGAGTTTCAGGAATAGTAGAAGTATGCCAAACCTAGCAGCCAATTTGACAATGATGTTCAATGAGGTCGATTTCCTCGACCGATTCGCCGCCGCCGCGAACGCCGGCTTCAAGGGCGTAGAGTACCTGTTTCCCTATGACTATGAACCGGCGCAGCTCGCCGAAAAGCTGGAGCAGTACGGGTTAACGCAGGTCCTGCATAATCTGCCAGCCGGCGACTGGGCAGCGGGTGAGCGTGGAATAGCCTGTCACCCCGACCGCGTGGGCGAATTTCAAGAGGGCGTCGGGAGGGCGATAGAATACGCAACCGCACTGAATTGCCCGCAAGTGAATTGTCTCGCTGGCATCGCGCCAGAAGGCGTATCGAGCGAAGATCAGGAAGCGACACTAGTCGGCAATTTGAGATTCGCTGCGGAACAGCTAAAGGCTGCAGGAATTATCCTGCTCATAGAGCCTATTAACACAATCGACATTCCAGGGTTCATTCTCAATTACCCTGAGCAGGCGAGGGACCTTATAGGGCGCGTCGGCTCCGACAACCTGTTCCTGCAGAATGATCTCTACCACATGCAGATTATGCAGGGGGACCTTGCGCGCAACATCGAACGAAATCAGGACATCATTCGCCACATCCAGATAGCGGATAATCCCGGTCGCCACGAACCCGGTACTGGTGAGATAAACTATCCTTACCTGTTCAGCTACCTTGACGGAATCGGCTACGACGGGTGGATCGGGTGCGAGTATGTCCCGGCTGCGACGACCGACCAAGGGCTCGGCTGGACAGAACCGTATCTGTAAGGGCTGAGAACAGTCCACCAGCAATTGCCCCTGCAACTGACAATTGATTGCTGACACCTGAAACCTGACTGTGAGGTTAGAGATGGCAACGGCAATTCCAGAGCAATCGGACGCCTACCAGGACCACGACACGACGCTCAGGCAGATTCAAGATCGCGTCCTATGGCTGGCCATGCAGATGGTCCATTACGCCAACAATGTGCGCCACTCGCCGGACGGCAAGGTCGGGGGCCACCAGGCTTCCAGCGCATCGGTCGTAACCATATTGACCTCGCTGTACTTCGATTACATGAGGGCAGGCGACCGAATATCCGTTAAACCACACGCCTCCCCTGTTTTCCACGCAATACAGTACCTACTGGGCAATTTAGACGGCAAGTACCTGAAGACGCTTCGCGGTTTCCATGGGCTTCAGGCGTATCCCAGCCAGACCAAGGACCCGGACAATGTGGACTTTTCCACCGGCTCTGTGGGTCTGGGGCCCGTCGCTCCAAATTTCGCTGCACTCACGGAAGAATACCTGCGCTCACACCTGCACTCTTACAACCGCGCACCAAGGCGATACATAAGCCTCGTCGGTGATGCCGAGTTGGACGAAGGATCAATCTGGGAAGCAATCTCTGAGTCGGAGATGGCTGAGCTTGACAATGTGCTTTGGGTAGTGGACCTGAATCGTCAGAGCCTAGATCGCATTATTCCGGGTATTCGCGTGCAGAGTTGGCGGGAGATGTTCGCAGCCAACGGCTGGAACTTCATCGATGTGAAGTATGGCAGGCGTCTGCAGAGCGCATTCGCGGAGCCAAACGGCGAACTGCTGCAAATGTGCATTGACGATATGTCCAACGAGGCTTACCAGCGGCTGCTGCGCGTTGACCCCTCCACGCTGCGCGAGTGGCTGCCCCGGTCAAGCAGATATCCAAGAGACCTCACACGATTTATCAGCAGATGGGATGACGAGGAATTCCACAGGCTGTTCAGCAACCTGGGGGGCCATGATTTTTCCATGCTCAGGGACGCTTTTGCTCGAGCCGATGAGTTGCGCGGTCCAACAGTGGTCTTTGCTTACACTTTCAAGGGATGGATGCTGCCGTCAATCGGAGACCCGCGTAACCACTCTAACTTGCTTTCACCGGTACAAATGGAGGAGTTGCGTGAACACATCGGCGTCCCGGAGGAAGATGTCTGGAAAAACTTCGCGCCGGACTCTGCCGCAGGACGGGCGTGCAGACGCATAGCAGCGCGACTGCGTCCGTCCAGACTCCGGTCGCCGACGGCGCTTACGCCCGCACTTCCTACCGACCTCCACCACGAGTACCAGGGAAGCATTTCAAGTCTCCAGATATACGGCCTGGTGCTTACAGACCTTGCTCGAAACCTTCCCGAAGTGGCAGACCGCGTCGTTACGGTTAGCCCGGACGTGGCAAGCTCCACAGGGCTAGGCGGCTGGATCAACAGATCAGGAGTATGGAAGAGGAGCGAACCCGAGCAACTGCCGGAAGAGGACGCCAGTGTGCTCAGATGGAATGAGTCGTCCCAGGGGCAGCACATCGAGCTGGGAATATCCGAGAACAATCTATTCATGATGCTTGGGCAGCTTGGGCAATCATTCGAGGCAAACGGCGAGTTGCTGTTCCCCATTGGCACACTGTACGACCCATTTGTCAGGCGGGGCCTTGACGCATTTGTGTACAGTATATATTCAGGCGCGAAGTTTATCGTTGTGGGGACGCCGTCAGGGATCACTCTTGCGCCTGAAGGCGGCGCGCACCAATCGTTCGCTACACCTTCGATAGGCACGGAGATGCCAGAACTGGACTTCTATGAGCCGTGCTTCGGCAAAGAGGTCGAGTGGATTATGCTGAGCGCCCTCGAGCAGATTCGGCAGCGCAGGCGGTCAAGCTATCTTCGTCTCACAAGCAAGCGCGTTGACCAGTCATTGCTCAGATTACCCGAGGACCCTGAGGAATTGGAGAAGCTGCGTATTCGCGTTCTCCAGGGCGCCTACCGCCTTGTCGATCGCACCTCAGAGGAGCTTTACAGGCCGGGTGAGAATGTCGTTCACATCATGACGTGTGGCGCGATGATCCCTGAAGCGGTGAGTGCCAGCGAAGAATTGCTTCGCGAAGGCGTGAACGCCAATGTCATTAATATAACGGGGCCGGGCCCGCTATACAGGAATTACCAGGAGAGCGTGCGTTCTCTGGTCGGCGGAAACGTGACGGCGCCGTTCATGGGAGACATCATACCGATTGAAGAACGCAGCGCTCCGGTGGTTACGGTTGCGGACGCTCATCCTCACTCTCTTGCATGGCTTGGTGGGGCGCTCGGCACCAGCACGATTCCGCTTGGAGTCACGGATTTCGGACAGTCCGGCGGCAGAACGGAGCTTTACGAGGAATATGGCATTGATGTGGAGAGCATTATTGGCGCTTGCTTCGCGGCTCTGGAAATATAGCATTCATCAACCTACGAACATACGCGGTATCGTTGCCGGTTGCGACGGTTATGCACAGATAGAAGGAGACAGGGAGCGATGACAAAGGTTTTGGTTCTTCACGGTCAGGGAATGGAATTGCGAGGCAAAGTTGACATCGAAATCTTCGGCACGATGACCCTGCCCGAATACGACGAGCATATAAACCGATATGCCTCAGAGGTGGGTGTCGATGTCGAGATATTCCATTCGAATGAAGAATCAGAGGTCATAGAGAGGCTGGAGGGTTCGGATGCGGATGCCGCGCTGATAAACCCGGGCGGGTACACGACCGGTCATCCAGGACTCGCTGACACGATACGGCAAGGCTCGATTCCGACGCTGGAAATCCACATGTCCAACCCTGCCAGCAGGGGGCGCGTCTCTGAGATTGGCCCCGCCTGCAAGGGTGTGATCACCGGCATGGGCATAGTGGGGTACCATCTCGGCTTGCAGGCTGCGAAGCAGCTCGCTGACCAGTAAAATTGCCTGATATCCAGTCCATTCTTGTCGTCCTGCTGGGCTTCCTACTAGGAAGCTTCCCAACGGCGTACCTTGTGGGCAGATGGCGGAGGGGCATCGACATTCGTGGTGCAGGGAGCGGCAACCCGGGCGCGACAAACATCGGGCGAGAGGTGGGCATTGCCGCGGGGATTGTAGTTCTCGGAGTCGATGCCATTAAGGGTGCGATTGCCATTGTGGTCGGGCAGCAATTGGGCCTGCCGGTCTTGGCTCTCTACTTCACTGCGCTTGCGGCTGTGCTTGGCCACAACTTCTCCCCATTCCTGAAGTTCCGCGGTGGCAAGGGCGGTGCGACTGTACTGGGCATTTCAATGCTGATGCTGTGGCAGATCACTGCTATCTCCGGGGCGGTCGGCTTGCTGACGCTTGGGGCAACGCGGCATGTGGTCTGGGCGATGACCGCGGTATTTGTGGCACTTAACGCCCTCACCATCGCCACCGGCCAGCCCACCGGCCAGATCATTCTCTGCATCGTGCTGTCTCTTCTTGTAGCGGGCACTCACTTTGGGCGACAGCGCGCGGAATTACTGCCTGCGCTGGCAAGTGGTAACTGGCGCCGATTCATGAGTATGGATTGATTAGATGCTAGGCATTGAATCTCTGGCAGTCCTTTTGGCAGCCTTCCTTCTGGGCAGCTTCCCTACCGCGTTTCTGGTGAGCAAGTGGCGTCTTGGCAAAGACATCCGCAGCGTGGGCAACCGCAATCCCGGCGCCGGGAATGTCAGCAGAGAAGTCGGAATGGCTTTCGGTATCCTGGTATTCATAGTGGACGCCGCAAAGGGTATTTCCGCCGTAGTCCTTGCACAGCTTCTGGGGACAGCCGATGCCGTGGTGTATGGCGCGGGATTTGTGGCGGTGCTTGGACATAACTTCTCTCCGTTTCTGAAGTTTCGCGGCGGCAAAGGAGCGGCGACTGCCATAGGGGTGTCCGCGCTGTTGCTATGGCAGATAACGGCGATTGCCGCGGGAATTGGGGTGGTCATGTTCGTGTTGACGCGTCACATATTCTGGTCGGCGGGGTTTACGCTCTTTGCGTTCAATGCTCTAGCAATAATCACGGGTCAGCCGTTCGGTCTGATTGCACTTTCAATTGGGATGACACTGCTGATAGGGGGCACGAATGTCGTTCAGCATCGCAACCACCTGCTTGCCGCGCTTGCGGACCGAGACTGGCGGCGCTTTCTGAATGCGGACTAGTTGCTATCACGACTGTGCGCTTGCCTGTTCACAGCAATCCTTGACAGTCCACATCCGTTTTCGTTAGTCTGAAATCACATCGCACGGGCTTGTAGCTCAGCGGCAGAGCGGTCGGCTCATAACCGATTGGTCCCAGGTTCGATCCCTGGCAAGCCCACTCCCACAATTTCGGCCCCACCAAGCAGCCTTCAATTGCGCCTTACAGTCACCCCCCTAACCACTACTCGCACTCTCGGCCGATTGCTCGGCTTTCGCTTGCCGTACATGATGATTGCGCTCGTCCTGCTAAGCGTCGTAATCATGGGGCAGACTCCGGGTGAGCGTGAATCGGTCTTTGACAAGCCGCTGCAGCTGTACCGCGGACCGGTAGGCCCATACGAATACATCATCACCGTACAGCCGCACAAGCCCAGAGTTGGCACTGTGCATTTCGGTGTGACCATATTCGATCCGGCTACTCAGACGCTCATCGAAGACGCCAGGGTGCTGATTGTCGCCTACAATCCGGAGGGAGAGCCAACATACCAGACGCCCGCTCTGAACGACCCAGCGACTCCAATTCACTATAAGGGCAATATCATCTTCCGTACCCACGGGCAGTGGTCGCTGCTGACAAAGGTAGAAACTGCTGAACACGGCGAGGTTAGTTCATCGACGCCAATCTACATCGCCGAAGCCGCAACGGTTCCCAGCTTCGAAGGACGGCTCATGCTGGCGATAGTAGTACTCGCCATCTGCGGCGGCGCAGGATATGTCGCATTCAGCATACGCCGGTCGCAGCGGTTGAGAGACGCTAGTCAGTGATGTCGTGGATGACTAATTCCTCCCTCTCCCGATAGTAGATCACCAGGACCTCCTGCCCCAAGAGCTTGTGCTCATTGAGATGAGACGGCGTAAAGCCCGGCACAACTTTCCCCCTGCCCTCAAAGCGCCAGATCTTGCCCTCGGTGTCCACAACCTCCAGCGCCGCTAGGGATATAAGCGACTCCGGTTCTACCTCTAGCACCATACCTCTGACCTCTTCAAACTGCAGTCCCTTCTCTGCCGTCGCCTCGTTGTTGCTATTTTCGCAGGACGAGAGCGCAAATGATGCCGTGAGGACGACCGCAGCCAGCGCGAACCAGCGCCAAGATTCCTTCAATGGAGCGCGAGGAATACTGCGGAAACAGGTGTGCAGGTGAGTCGGATTTTCGGATATTTCCGATACTCTTTCTAATTTGATGCCCAAAAAAGAACTAAAAATGCGTTGAATCACTTTTTTAACTTATGCCATTCTGACTTGTACGGAGGTGGAAGATGAAAAAAATCTACATTGCATTTGCCTTTGCAGCAATACTATTACTTTCGTGGACTGCCAGCCAGACAGGGTTGCTGCGCGCTCAGAACAACGAGCCGGTTGACATCGTCATCGTCGACAGGCATGCGTCTGGGGCGTCAGAGCTAAACCGAGATCTGACTGTTTCGTTCATTGGGCTGCTTTCAGAACTTCGCGAAGACCAGAGCATCGGCTTCCTCACCACCGGGGACGAAGAGGCTATTGGCCCCGCGCTCGCCGGAAGCGCCGAGCACAAGAGTACTTACCGAGATGTCATCAGCCGTATCGAGGACTCGTCCTCCGTGCCGGTTGAAGACTTGTCAGCATCCCTCTCCTACGCCCACGAACTCATGAGGTTCGAGGGCGCCGGCGATGGCTCGACCGTGTATGTAATATCGGGCGGTGAGCTTGAAGGTGAAGCGCCAAGCGCCGAATATACGGTTGGTGAGACGATCAATGCCTTTAACAAAGAAGGTTGGCAGGTCGTCAGCGTTTCGCTGCCGGGCTCTTCGACGTATGCGAAGGACTTTATGCGCACCGTCTCCAGCGGGACAGGAGGCGACATTCTGCCGCTATCCACGCCGCAGGAGCTAAAGGTCATTGCTGACAAGATATTGAGTGAGGACGCCAAGGGTACGCTGTTCGAGGTAGGACAGGACCAACTCGCTCCCAACGATGTGTTTACGGCTTCGCTGAACATACCGCCGAGCACGACTGAGGCATCGCTGGTGTTCTTCAAGCAAGGTTCTACGGGCTCTCTCAGCCTGCATAACCCTTCCGGCGTCAAGGCTTCCGAGGGTGACCGCGCGTTGTCCAGCGTCGTGGAAACTCCTCATGTAGTAATTTGGACGCTGACGGATCCCGCTCCCGGCGAATGGACCGTGGACGTTCGCGGCGGTGACGGCTTCATCTCAGCATGGCACTATCCCAAGAACAAGCTGGACCTGCATTTCGTGTCCTTCGATACGATTCCACATGACCAGAGCACCGAGTTCGTTGTGTACATATCGGACGGTCTGGAGCGCGTTGCCGTGCCAGATGCCGAGCTTCGCGCAACTATCGTCGCTCCCACCGCACAGACTTTCACATACACTCTGAACGACAACGGCGAGTTCGGAGATGCGGTTGCAGGAGACGCCTATTACTCGGCGACAATCCCGCCGCTGGCATACGAAGGTGAACACAAGGTCGAGTTGGAACTGAACTGGCCGCAGCACCATCACACTATCTCGACGCACAGGTCGGTATCGGCGCAGGCATTCCCAGTGCTAGACGTACACCTGGCGCACACAGATGCCCTGGTGCCGGGTGATCGCGTGATAATCGGTACTGCAGAGGTCACCGTCAACGGGCAGCCTTACGCTATCCCTACTAACCTGATTACAGCGGATATTTCGTCCGCGAGTGGTGCCGGCACTATCGAACTGGTTCCGCAGGAGCTTCTGAACGCGGCGCACGCATGGGCGTTTGACATCGTATTCACGCCAGAAAATGAAGAACTGCACACCGTATTGTTCAACCTGAATATGGATTACGCCGCGCGCGATTACATGTTCTCATCCGATTCGGCAGTGCTTTCGTCGTATCCGCCACCGCCAGCGCGGCCTCAGCCTGTCATAGTACAGCAGGCGCCGCCGCCGCCAGCGCCGGAGCCCGCTCCAGCACCGCCACCCGCGCCGCCGGTTGTAGTAGAACCACCAGCGCCCGAAGAGAGTACGGACTTCCCGGTATTGATCGCCATAATCTCGGCGGCAAGCCTAGTAGTTGTGCTTCTGACGGCGGGAATAGGCTACGCAATCTACGGACTGACAAGGCCAAAGCCGTACGGCTACATCTATGATGACGAGGGCGAACTGCTAGTGGACTTCACTGCCATCGAGCGTCCATTCATGACGCTGGTGACGCATAAGAACCTGCTGCTCGGAGAGGAACTCGGTATTCCTGAGCTGCACGGCCTGTCGTTCTTCTTCAGCAAGGAAGATGTGGAGATTCGCAGCATGCAGACCGAGCCTAGCATTCGCGTCAACAACAGGCCGCTCATAAGCGGCGAGGAGCAGAGTGCGGGCCTTCAGTCCTGGATCGGGACGCAGGGCAAGCTGTTCAGTCTGCACCTGGTGAAGCCGGAGGAAGACACCGAGCCTTCCATCGCGCCGGCAGTGGGCGACGATTAGACTGACCAAGACAGCTCGTTCAGAAACGGGCGGAAGATAAGAGAGGCGCTGGCAGTGATTGCTGCCAGCGCCTCTCTTTTTGTGGCTCAGTGGTTGGGAAGAACTATACCGTCTCAGAGTGTACTAATCAGATTCCTCTATTCGGATGGTTTTCATTGCGTCTCCGGGGGTCCTTTGACGCATTGGATCTCGGACAGTAATGCCGTTTACGACATCCATACCGGATACTACTTTACCAAAGACGGAATGATTGTCGTCAAGATGCGGCGTGGGGACAAAGGTGATGAAGAATTGACTTCCGTTTGTTCCGCGACCACCTCGTACACCTGCATTCGCCATCGACAGCATACCTGGTGAATCGTGCCGCAGATTCGGGTGGAACTCGTCATCGAACTGGTAGCCAGGTCCTCCGCTGCCCGAACCTGTCGGGTCGCCGCCCTGCGCCATAAAACCTGGGATAACGCGATGGAAGGTCACCCCGTCGTAGTAGCCTTCTCGGGCCAGGAACACAAAGTTGTTGACCGTGACAGGGGCATCTGCGGCGAAGAGTTCGATCCCGATTTCGCCGCCGTTCTCCATCTCGATTACCGCAGTGTATTTCTTACTCTGATCTAGCGCCATCTCGGGCGGCGCACTATATTGCTTAGTTGTCACAATTCCTCCAATTCGTCCTAATCAGATTAATTTTCTTCTATCCTGATCGTCTTGATTACATCACCGGGTGAGGTCGCGCGGCTGGGATCCCTCAGGCTGATGTTCATCACCTCGTCCATGCTCCCCTCCTCTACCCTGCCGAATACAGAGTGGCAGGACTCGGCCGCACAGTCCTTTTCCGAGCCGTCGAGGTTGTATCCGTCAAGGAAGTGAGTTTCTCGGAAGGTAATGAAGAACTGACTGCCGTTCGTGCCCTGCCCATTCCGCATGCCCGCATTCGCCATCGAGAGCACGCCAGGCCCGTCGTGGCGAAGGTCGGGATTGAGCTCGTTGTTGAAGCGGTATCCCGGCCCGCCACCGCCGCTCCCGGTTGGATCGCCTGTCTGTGCCATGAAGCCTTCCAGCACGCGGTGGAATGTTACTCCGTCGTAGAAGCCTTCGCGCGCCAGGAAGACAAAATTGTTCACCGTAATGGGCGCGCCGTCTTCAAGCAGGTCTATGACGATTTCCCCGCCCTTCTCCAGTTCGATTACGGCGGTATAGTCCTTGCTAGTGTCTATCGTCATTGCAGGGGGTGCGTCCCACTCCTTAGTGGCTGATTCCGGCGCGGGCACGGGAGGCGCAGGAGCGGCAGGTGCAGGCTGAGCCGGCGCTTGAGCAGGAGCGGGAGCAGCAGTCGGCGCTTTTGGTGCGCCAAGCTCGGGTCCGCTAGAGCAGGCAACCAGTGCCAGAAGCGCAAGCACGGCAATAGCCGCATAAGCAATTGTACGTGAGTATCTGACCAGCATTGTGTTTCAAGCCCCCTATGGGATGACGTTGTGATTTGCGCATCAACGGCACTATTTTACATGCACCGCTGTCTAATCGCTACCCTAACCTCTTTGGTGTTAGGGCATCACCTTACGGTATTCGCGTAGTTCATCGCCTCATCAACTATGGCAATTTCCGCAAATTCACTGCGAGGGCTGATAAGTTGACGAGTGGTCTGGCAGAGGGATGATTTGCCTACGCTGCGGTCTGGGGCCAGCAGAGACGGGCTTGATTCGACCGCCTGCACAATAGTAATCGTTGTGAATGCTTCTGCTTATGCCTGTTCCTGAAAAAGATGCAATAATAATTGCAGGAGCAATTACGTTGCCGATCGCAGGCTCAGGCTGGACGAGAGGACATAGCACTATCACAGAAATGTCGTTAAACACGCAGACCCATCGCACCTCGTATCATTCCGATGAGTGTGTGCGTAAGGTGATGGTAGAGATTCGCGCCCTCACAAAGAGCTACAAAGAGGAGAACAGGGAGCGATCAGTAATCAGGCGATCCGATGCCCGGATATTCGAAGGGGAGTTTGTCGCGCTCGCGGGGCCAAGCGGATCAGGCAAGACAACGCTGCTCAATCTCGTCAGCGGAATCGACACTCCTACAAGCGGGGATGTGCTCATAGATTCAACCGCCATTACCGGTCTGTCAGAGAAGGGGCGCACGATATTCAGGCGCAAGAACATTGGGTTCGTCTTCCAATTTTTCAATCTGATTCCAACCCTGACCGTCAAGGAGAATCTGCTGCTGCCACTTCAGCTGAATGGATTCGCGAGTGCGGACTCCAACAGCAGAATAGCGCACATGCTGGAACAGGTCGGCATGGAAGACCGCATGAGCAGCTATCCGGATAGGCTGTCGGGCGGTGAACAACAGCGCGTGGCAATAGCACGCGCCCTCGTTCACGACCCACTGCTGATACTTGCCGATGAGCCCACCGGCAATCTTGATGCCAGCACCGGTCAGGTGATCCTTTCCCTGCTGAAAGGCCTCGCCGCAGGACACGGCAAGACGATCATCGTTGTTTCACATAGCGATGAGGTGGTCGAAATGGCGGAGCGCGTTCTAGCAATGGAAGACGGCAAGCTCGTCGAGCGCAAGCACAGTGGCGAGTTGATAGCTCCGTACTTGACCGAAACCCGTATAGGATAGTCAGTCGCAGGAGCGCAGAATTTGAGCGGTGTGCTTTGGCTGTCCAGTGTCCGATATCTGCTTAACCGGCCTTGGCAGTCGGCGCTATCCGTATTGGGGATTACGCTGGGCGTGGCGATCGTAGTCGCAATCGATCTGGGTAATCAGAGCGCGAAGCATGCATTCAGTCTGTCCAGCGACGCGGTCAATGGCAGAGCAACACACCGGATTGTAGGCGGCCCCGGTGGACTGCCGGAGGATACCTATCGAGCACTGCGGGTAGATCTCGGCATCAGGTCATCCGCACCAGTCGTAGAGGGATACGCTTACACAGACGGCACAGATGCGCGCTCCGTCCCGTTGCGATTGCTGGGCATAGACCCTCTTGCCGATGCGCAGTTCCGCCCCTACACGGGAGCAGGAACCGCGATCGCTAGGTCGAACGCCCCCGTGCGAAATGCGACCTTCCTTCTCGCGACGCCGAACACTGCGCTGATATCCGACCAGACTGCAGACATATTGGGAATACAGGCTGGCGATACCATAAACCTCCGAATTGCCGATGCCGAGCGTTCAGTGGAGATCGCGGGGCTGATCACGCCGCAGAACAGTCTCAGCAGCGAGACACTGAAGAGCCTTGTCATTACAGACATCTCCACGGCGCAGGAACTGCTTGGTTTCGAGGGGCGCCTCAGCCACATAGACCTCATCATTCCGCAGGGCGATCGAGGTGATGCCACTCTCGAGCGAATGAACGGCGTGCTGCCTTCTGAGGCAATAGTGGTCAGCTCGGAAACTCACTCCGCCACGATTGACGAACTGACCAAGTCTTTTGATGACAATCTGTTTGTTGTGAGTCTGTTGGGCCTGATTGTAGGCGCGTTCCTTATTTACAACGCCATGGCTTTCTCCGTCGTGCAGCGCCGGCCAGTAATCGGCGCACTGCGCGCAGTCGGCGTCACGAGGCAGCAGATATTCACAATGGTCCTCAGCGAGGCGCTGCTGATCGGAGTCGTCAGCTCTGTAATTGGCGTTCTACTCGGCGTAGTGGTCGGGCGCGGCATGTTGAACATCATCACGCAGACCATTAGCGACCTCTTCTTCGTGGTATCCGTCCAGGAACTTTCGATACCTGTGTGGTCTCTAGTCAAGGGATTGCTACTAGGGTTGGTCGCGACATTGACGGCAGCGTTTGTCCCCGCGCTCGAAGCCACCGGAGTTCCTGCCAGGGACACGCTCTCACGCTCTCATCTTGAGACCCGCCTCAGAGGCGCAGCCCCCCTAGTGTCCGCCGCCGGTGCCTGCATGATAGGTGTTGGGGCTGCGCTCGTTGTTCTCCCTGCCGGGTCCCTGATTCCAGCGTTTCTGGGAGTGGGCGTGCTCGTTCTTGGATACGCGATGCTCACGCCGGTATGCATTGTAGTTATTGGCAAAATGATTTCGCCGGTGATGGGCAGGTTCTTCGGGACGATGGGCGCCATGGCTGCCCGCGGCATGGCATCATCTATCAGCCGTACTGCAGTTGCGGTTGCTGCCCTCGCCGTTGCCATCTCCATCACGATCTCCATAAGCACGATGGTGCAGAGCTTTCGCGGGACCGTTGTGCAGTGGCTGGACAACTCACTGGGCTCGGACATTTATGTCTCTCCTGCGTCATTCAGTTCCCAAGCAACCACTGCAGGGTTATCGCCCCAGATTCTTGAGCGCATCCGTGAACTTGATTCAGTGGAGAGTATCCGCTCCGTCCGCAATGCGCGAGTCAATTCTCCGGGCGGTGAGGTGGAACTGCTCGCTGTTGACACGAGCCTTGACAACTTCGTTCGCTATAATTCATTCAAGGAGGGAGACCCCGCCCTGGTATGGAACGATCTTCAGAGCGGAGGCGCCGTCGCCGTTTCAGAACCTTTCGCCTATCACAACAACGCCAACATCGGGTCGAGGGTTAGCCTCCTAACAGGGGAAGGGATGGTTGATTTTCGTGTTGCGGGGATCTATCACGACTACCGCCATTCTGCCAACGGCAAGGTCATGATGAGCCGCGCCGCTTACGATCACTTCTGGGATGACGACAGGATCACTGGAATCGGCGTAACCGCTGCTGATGGTATAAGGGTCGATGTCCTGAAGAGAGAGATTGAGGATGCGTTAGGCGGTGATACCGAAGTTCGAATCCGGTCTAACGCCGAACTGAAGTCTGCGGCGCTTGAGGTATTCGAGCGCAGCTTTGCCATTACGACGGTCGTGCATGCACTTTCCATTGCCGTCGCGTTCGTAGGCGTGCTTAGCGCGCTCATGGCGATACAGATGGAGCGTTCCACCGAATTCGGAACGCTGCGCGCCATCGGCTTCACGCCGAGGCAGGTATGGCTGATGTTCACCTCGCAGACAGGGTTAATGCGCCTGGTGGCGGGCCTTCTCGCGCTTCCGCTGGGTCTCATACAGGGCGCTGTCCTAATCTATATCGTAAACCGCAGGTCATTCGGCTGGTCAATGGACATGGAGGTCTATCCACTCGTGCTGGCGCAGGCCGTTGTCATCGCCGTGGCTGCCGCGCTGCTTGCGTCGATCTATCCTGCATTCGAGATGTCGCGCTTGTCACCCGCTGAGGTTCTTCATGAGGAGTAGCCTCCTACGCGTCGGGACTGTGGCTACAGTCCTAGCTCTGGTAATTGGGGCGCTGGGCGGGGCTGCCTACGGGCTTACCCGGGCGGAGGACAGTGCTGAAGTTGGAGCGAACCTGTCACTTTCGGACGCGCTGAACCCAGGAGGTGCGGGTTTCAAGAAAGTTACCGGCCCTCGTGAATTGAACTTCCCGGACGACCACGGGCCGCACCCTGACTACGCCCTGGAGTGGTGGTATTACACCGGTAACGTCAGCACTTCGGACGGCAGGCACTTCGGATACGAGCTGACCTTCTTCAGAATAGGCTTGACCTCAGAAGAATTCGACCGCACTTCCGAATGGGCGACGGAGCAGATGTACACCGCTCATTTCGCGCTTACGGATGTCCAAAGCGATGAGTTCCACTCATTCGAGCGATACAGCCGTGATGCGCTTGGATTGGCAGGGGCGGTCGCAACGCCTTTCCGAGTCTGGCTGGAGGACTGGTCAGCAGAAACAGACGGCCACAGTCTCCTTCCGTTACGTCTTCGGGCGAATGCCGAGGGCATTGCAATTGATTTGAGACTAAACGGCGAGAAAGGAATCGCCCTTCATGGGGATGAAGGGTTCAGCCGCAAGGGGGACAGCCCGGGGCAGGCATCTCACTACTATTCGCTGACGCGCATGTCAACGGAAGGCACAGTCTCGGTGAATGGCCAATCATTCCCGGTGCAGGGCTTGAGCTGGATGGACAGAGAATGGAGTTCCTCGCAACTCTCGGACGCGCATGTCGGGTGGGACTGGTTCGCGCTTCAACTGTCTGACGGTCGTGACATTATGTATGGTGAATTGCGGCCACGCAGCGTCAGCGGAAGCCCTTTTCGACTCGGTACAATCGTGGAGGCCGACGGCAGTTTCAGAAGCCTTGAGAATGTAGATGTCAGTCTCGAAGTCCTGGACCGCTGGCAGAGCCCACTGGGCGGCACCTACCCTTCACGCTGGCGCGTCCGGGTTCCGGAAGAAGGCCTTGACCTCGAAGTCACCCCCTTTGTGAGCGATCAGGAACTTGACGCCATCGTCCGCTACTGGGAGGGCGCAGTGCAGATAGAGGGCACAGCGAACGGGAAGCCTGTCAGCGGGAGCGGGTATGTCGAACTAACGGGATATGCCAACTAGCCTTCGTTCAGGAATTGCACGGCGGCATCAGCATCAAGCAGCGGATATATTTCGAACTCAGCCGGAATCATCTCTGACCACTCCGTCAGCAGGCGATGCAGTTCCTCGTTGGACTCGACATCGAATAATGCGACCGCTCCCCTGCCCGTGCGCGCATAAAATGCCCGTGCCAAGCCCTTGTCAAGCTTGTCCTGTGCCCAGGGCCAATATTTCTTTCTGGTCTCACGCACCTCAGATGGGCGAGTTGGGTGGGGGCTGCTGATTGCTAGAAATAGCATGGTTTCTTCCTCTCTGAAAAGTCTGAACCTGAATGGAGAGTGACTGGTTATATAGCAGGGTATTCTATACCAGGCAGCCAGTCCAAGTATGTGTCTTCCAGGCACGCTCCAATGTGTGTACCTGCTGCTTGAAATCGCTGTTCAGAGGCATTTGCGGTCATAATGGTGGCTGTGATAATCTCTATTTTGGCGTCAAGGTCGCATCAAAAGGAGCGGGACAGCCCATGAATATCAGCTTCACCTGCACTGTGCAGGAAGGCGTCGTACCCGACGAACTTCGAGTCAAGCTCGCGGCAGAGGTCAAGCGCATCAGCGCGTCGGTGCTTAACATCGCCGAAGGTGGCATAGACTTGGACTACCATGAAGTCCGGCACGGGTTTGGCTTCCGCGGCGGTGAGTTTTCGACGACTTCTACGGTTGGCGGACAGCTCACCGAGGCGATTGACCAGGAGACGCGCGTTGACCTGATGACGCAGATAATGAATATGTGGATGGCTGAGACAGGATGCGAGGTCGACGAGTTTCTGGTTTCCATACGAGACCCGCAGTAAGCGTTAACCACTCATCATCCGGCAGTAAACTGGCATAGGAAGAACAAGGCAGAAGCAAGAAAGGACAGCAAATGCCGTATTACAAGTGCATCGTGCCGGAAGGCTCGGTAGAGTTTGAAAAGAGGCAGGCAGTCGCCAAGGCGTTCACCGACATACATTGCGGCAGCACCGGCGCACCACGCACCTTTGTGCATTGCGAATTCGTTGAGTATCCCGAAGGCGGCAGCACCGGCTACGACAGCGATACCCCCTATTTCATGGACGGGCGCAATCGCGCAGGAAGGCCTGAGGAGGTCAAGCAGAAGCTGCTGAGCGACCTCGTCGGAGCGTTTGTAGAGATAACCGGCATATCGCCTGACGACATCGAAGGCAAGATTTACGAGGGCAAGGCTTCCCAGACCATGGAGGGGGGTCATGTCCTGCCCGAACCGGGTGAAGAGGGACCGGAGTGGTTCGAGCACGCCGCTGCTGACTAGCTTACTTGCCAGTCACCTATTTCTGAAACCGATGCGCCCAGTTTCCGCTGGGCGCATTTTCATTCTCTGCCATGTTCGCAAAGCTACGACGAGATGCGGTTTGAAATCGCAAAGCGGGCTGTATAACATATCCCCATTGTCATCTCGCATCATCAAAGGATCATCTAATGAAGATTACAGACGTCAAGGTAACGATGTTCAACTGGGAGCAGGAAGCGTGGACGACCGGTATAGGAGGCGGCCAGGGCACAAGTTTTGGTGGCGATGTCATGATGGGAGTCCTGACCATCGAGACTGATGAAGGAATTAGCGGCAACGCGTTCCTGGGTTCTTCACACCAGGGCGCGGATGACCTCGTGGGGCCACTGATGAAGTTCCTCAAGCCAATCGTAGTTGGCAGGAACCCGATGGAGCGAGGAGCGATATGGTGGGAGATGTGGAGGGAGAATCGCAGAGTTACGACGAATGCGATCGGGGCGATAGACGTGGCCCTCTGGGACATCGCCGGTAAAGCTGCCGGGCTGCCCATCCACGAGCTAATTGGCACCTGTCGATATAGTGTACCTGCGTACTCAAGCACGGCGTGGCACGCCACCGCTGAGGAGTACGCCGAGGAAGCGAAGCACTTTCAGTCATTGGGCTGGACAGCGCACAAGATACACCCGCATTCCGATCCCGCTGCGGACATCAAAATCTGCCAGGCCGTGCGCGAGGCGGTTGGGGATGACATGATATTGATGCTGGATTCCATGTGGGCATACGGCTACGAAGACGCAGTGCGAGTCGGGCGTGCCATTGAGGATCTGAACTTCTTCTGGTACGAGGACCCCCTTGTCGAAGAGGACATTTACAGCTATGTCAAACTTCGCCAGAAGCTCGACATACCAATAATGTCCACCGAATTCGCGCCAGGCAGGCTCTACGGAATGGCGCACTGGATTCAGAGTTACGCAACAGACATCCTGCGCGGCGACGTTGCCGTTACGGGCGGCATAAGTCCTCTCATCAAAATCGCGCACATCGCCGAGGGATTCGGAATGAAGTTCGAAGTACACCACGGCGGAAACTCGCTCAACAATGTCGCCAACCTGCATGTGACGATGGCAATCCGAAACTGCGATTACTATGAGGTGTTCCCTTGCACTGGCGCGAACAAGTACGCGCTCGTCGAAGACATAGAGGTTGACGACAAGGGCCTTGTTTATGCACCGACCGAGCCCGGACTTGGCTACGAAATCGACTGGGATCTTGTTAAGCACAACTTCTTGCAGGAAGTTACGTGATGCCATCGTTCAATTTGCTTTTGGAAATTTGCCAAGGTTGACGAAAGCCTCACCACAGGTAAGACACTTTGCGAAAGGCGCACTGAATGGACCTGCACAAGCGAATGCGAGAAGCTCCATATCACCGCTGGCTGGGCGTGGAGTTGCTGCGGGCGAATGCGGGCGAGGTCGAAGTGCGAATGCCATTCCGAGAGGAGTTCCTCGCTTCGGACGACCGCATGAATGTTCACGGCGGGATAATCTCTACACTGGCGGACCTGACGACTTGCTTTGCCATGATGAGCAGCACGGGCAAGGACGCTCCGAACATGAACCTTCAGGTTGACTATCTAAGAATGGTCGGTCCCGACACCGACCTGATCGCGCGGGGTAAGGCTGTGAAGACCGGGCGGACCGTTGGCGTTGCGGATGTGGAAATACGAACATCTGAAGGCCGGCTTGTGGCTGTGGGGCGCTCCACGCTGGTCAACAGCGCACCGCAGCGACAGACACTTACGCAGAGTTAGGAGCAACATGCGGGCAGTCGTCATTCACGAACACGGTGGGCGCGACAAGCTCATCCTGGAAGAAGTCCCAGACCCGGTGCCAGCGTCGGGCGAAATCCTCCTGAGAGTAAGGGCCGTCGGTCTAAACTACCTTGACATATTCGTGCGCCGTGGCATGCCGGGCTTGCCAATCGACCTGCCGCGTATATCGGGTGGCGACATCGCGGGGGAGGTCGTCGCGCTTGGCGAGGGTGTACGGTCAGTCAGCGTAGGTGAACGTGTGCTCATAGACCCTGCCATCACTATGCCGGACGGTACCGGCGGCGCGCTCGGCGAGAGCGCCACTGGAGGCCTTTCCGAGTATTTCGCCATATCCGCGGACAACGCGATACCGCTGCACGACGATGTAACCTACGAGCAAGCTGCCGCCTTACCGATCGCTTACGGCACGGCGTGGCGAATGCTGATTACGCGAGGCAGGGTTCAGGCGGGCGAGAGCATTCTGATACTGGGAGCAAGCGGTGGCGTGGGCACGGGCGCGGTGCAGATTGCCAAGATGCTCGGCTGCGAGGTGTTCGCCGCTGCCAGCAGCCCTGACAAGCTTGCTCAACTGAAGGATTTGGGCGCAGATCACGCTGTGAATTACATCGAGCATCCGGAGTTTCATCGATATGTCCGCAGTCTCACAGGTGGTGAAGGGGTGGATGTGGTGGTGAACTACACCGGCGGCGACAGCTGGGTACGAAGCCTGAAGGCAGTCAAGCATGGTGGACGCATCATTACTTGCGGCGCGACCGCAGGTTTCGACCCGCAGACCGACATACGCTATATCTGGCGCAGAGAGATGGACATACTGGGCTCAGACGGGTGGCGCAGGCAAGACCTCATCGACCTGCTTGACGCCGTACGCCAGGGCAGTATCATTCCTGTC
Source organism: Dehalococcoidia bacterium (assembly GCA_963665605.1). GTDB lineage: Bacteria > Chloroflexota > Dehalococcoidia > Lucifugimonadales > JADFKI01 > Bin90. Next base: position 707,374 of record OY762409.1, read on the forward strand.
ATAGGCGCGGTGCTGCCGCTGGAGGAAACTGCCGAAGGTCACCGTCTGCTGGAAGACAGAGAGACATTTGGAAAGGTGATAATCACGCCATGACTGTCGAAAAGCATAAATCCAGAAACTTTAGCGAGCTATTCTGGCGTCCGGTCCTGCTGTACCCGGACAAGGTGGTAATAGAGCAAGGCGAACTCTCTCTGACCTACGCAGATTTGGAGGCACGAACTCAGCAGGTAGCCGCTGCCCTTTCTCGACTTGGGATCGGCAGAGACGACAAGGTGATGCTGCTGATGACGAATGACTATCGCTTCGTCGAGACTCTTTTCGGCATCATCCGCATCGGCGCGGTTGCCGTGCCCGCGAACATCAAACTCGGCAACGACAACTTGATCTTCATCGCCGAACACAGCGACTCCCGCATCCTGATTGCCCACGAGGAGCTGGCGGACAAGGCACAGGCGATTCAGAGTGGAGCGGCGAACATCGAGCACACACTTCTAGTGGATGGAAACATGGAGGGCATGCACGACTACGAAGCCCTGCTAGCCGCAGAACAAGATGGGTTCACTACGGCGGATGTCGCTGACAACGATGTCGCGATGATGATGTACACATCGGGTTCAACTGGGCGTCCGAAGGGTTGTCTGCTAAGCCATGCCAGCAAGTGGTGGACGGCACGTTCCGGCGTGCGCGCGATGATGAATGTGCAGTCCGACCGCGCGCTCATCGTGGGGCCACTGTATCATGCCAATGCTCTGTGGGGCAGCCTGATGCCGATGCTCTATGTCGGAGGTTCCGCTGCAATCCTGCCCGACTTCGCCGCCGTGACGGTAATCGAAGCAATTGACCGGTACAAGCCGACATTCATGTCGGGCACTCCCTCGATGTACAGCCTCATGCTTTCAGAGCGCGAGGCATTGGAGGCCAACGACGTCACATCGTTCGAATACCTGTCCTGCGGTTCTGCGCCCGTGCCGGAAGAACTGATGCAGGAGATAAACCGCGTATTCGGCTGCGAGGTCATCGAGAGCTACGGACTCACTGAGGCGGGAGCGAATGTCCTGTCTCCGCGCTGGGGCATCAAGAAATTGGGAAGCTGCGGCCTGCCTGTAATGGATGTTGAGATTCGCATCGTTGACCCGGAGGACGACACTCGCGATTGTGAGCCCGGCGAGGTTGGCGAACTGTGGAGCAAGGGTCCACCCAACCTGATCGGATACTACAAGCAGCCCGAAGTTACTGCCGAAAAAGTCACTGCTGACGGTTTCGTAAAGTCTGGCGACCTTGTCTATTCCGACGAGCAGGGCTACATCTACTTCCAGGGGCGCGTGGACGACATGATCAACTGCGGCGGCGAGAATGTCTATCCCAAGGAGGTGGAGACAATCATTCTCCAGCACCCTGCCGTAGCGGATGTGAGCGTCGTTTCAGCCAGTCATCAGGTCAAGGGTGAAGCGCCTGTCGCATGGGTTGTGCTCCACAAAGACGAAGACACCGACGAGATGGAATTGAAGCAGTTCTTCTTCAGCAATGGACCGGCTTACGCGCACCCGCGCCGCGTCTTTTTCCTTGATGAGATTCCCGTTTCAGGAACGAACAAGATCGACCGCAAATGGCTCACCGAGGAAGCAGCGCGCCGCATTCCGGAAGGCATCACGGGTGGGATGGGATAGCCTCATGTCAAAGACAATGCTCTTGAAGAATGCCCGAATCATTGACGGCAACGGCGGCACCCCAACTGAGAACCAGTCCGTCATTGTCAGGAATGGACGCATTGAGGAAGTCGCGCCCAATGAATCCGTTGCTGCACTTGTCGATGCGGACGTAATTGACCTGAGTGGCAAGACTCTGCTGCCCGGCTTCATCGACTGCCATGTGCATATCCTGGGCAACCCTGACCCGCGCCTCGCTCCAAGCCTGTCCAATATACCGATACGGGATCATGCGTACCTCAAGAGTCGCAGCCTGTTGGATGCAATCAACGCATGCCGAAAGACGCTTTACGCCGGCTTTACGACAATTCGAGACCCGGGTGCGCCCAACGAAGTCTTCGCACTGCGTGACAGCATTGCTGCCGGAGAACACATTGGCCCACGCATCCTCTCTGCAGGCAAGGGCATCACGCACACGGGCGGGCACGGCACCGAGTATAGCAATGACATGGCGCACGTGGCCGACGGTGCGGAAGAGGTGCTGAGAGCAATTCGGTATCAGGCTGTCGCAGGCGCCGACGCCATCAAGATCATTGGCGGCACGCGACCCGCGCTGTCTCCCCCGTTTCGCGGGAGAGAAGGATACGTAACCGAAGAGCTTGCACCCGGAGTGAAAGAGGCACATCGCGCGGGCATCAAGGTCGCAGCGCATGCTCATTCCCACACGGGAGGGATCAAGAATTGCATCCGCGCCGGCGTGGATTCCATAGAGCACGGATTTCCCCTGGATGAAGAGGCCGCAGACATGATGGCCGAGCGTGGCACGTTCCTTTGTCCTACCCTGTCTGTCAATCCGGCGGCACAGCAAGCCATAGAAGAAGGACTCTGGACATACCCCGGTTCAGAGGAGCAGATGAGGCGCATGGAAGCCTACGCCCGAGAGACCGTCACACTTGCAAAGCAAGCAGGGGTGAAGATCGCGCTAGGAACCGACGCGGCTATGCCCCTGGTATTCCACGGCGATAACGCGCACGAGTTTGAGTTGATGGTGGAGTACGGTCTGACACCTTTGGAAGCAATCGCGGCAGGTACGCGCAACGCTGCCGAGAACATCGGGCTGTTGGACGACATCGGCACCACTGACGTGGGCAAGTATGCTGACCTCGTGGTTGTGAGTGGCGACCCTTTAGACGACATCACTATTCTGCGTGATTCTGCCAGCATTGCCCTTGTTATACAGGAAGGGCAAATTGTGAAGGAAGCCTAGGGGGAACCTCCGAACTACTCCCCTGTCGCCCACGACTTGATCAGGTGATGGGCTATTGCAAGCGGCGCAGGAACGGTCAGCTTCTCGCTCTTTCCCTCTAGCGCAAGCAGCACCTCGGAGCGGCTGAACCACTGCACATCGGTCATCTCTTCGGCGTCCATGTTGATTTCCGTGGTTGCGGCTTCCGCGATGCAACCAATCATCAGAGATGACGGGAACGGCCACGGCTGCGAGGAATGGTAGCGCACGTTCTTCACCTGAATGCCCGCCTCTTCCATAATCTCGCGGGCAACGGCCTCCTCGATTGCTTCCCCCTGATCCATGAAGCCAGCAAGTGCCGAGTACATACGCATGCGCTGCAACCTGCCGCGCGACTGCCCTAGCAGGCAGCGGTCGCCCGCCTTGTCCTCCACTACCGTTATCACCACCGGGTCGGTGCGCGGGAAGTGCTGTGCCTTGCACGACGGGCAGAAACGTACTTGACCGCCACGCCGCTTCTCTGAGGGCTCGCCGCATACTGAGCAGTAGCGATGCCGCCGATGCCAGTCCAATTGCGCCCGTGCCTGAGCCACTATGCCGCCATCCGGGACCGGCAGAAGCTCGCCGGCCGCTCTGCAGTCTTCAAACTTCATCCCGGACCATTCCTCGATGAATGCAGCCGCGTCTTCATTCACTTCTATTGCGAAGCGCGTCGATCCGTCCATCATTCCGAGCATCGTGGGAGTGCTCACCGTGCTGTCAGACGGAATTGAGTCGGTAGGCAGCCACCCGAGCGTCGGTTCTGGGTCACCGCCGAGCAGCACATTCAGATTACTGAACGGCAGGTATTGACTCTGCGGGTCCTGTGTCTGTGCAGCGATCCATTCCTCGTCCCGTCGCTCTGCCTCACCCCTATCCAGCGGATTGCCCGCAAACACATGTGGCTTCCTCAATGGCTACACTCTCTTTCTTTCGGTCAGTCTGTCAGCGCCTCGGTCGTCCAGAGGGATTATACAGAACCGATGTCGCAACATGCTATAATCCGCGAAACCGACGGCGAGAGCCCGTAGGTGAAAGGAATGCCAAATGCCTCTTGAAGGCCTGCTTGAACTGGTTGAGACGCTAAGGAAGCGGATAGACGAACACGGTGCGGCGCTCCGCCAGAACGAGATGCGGACACGCTACTCGCTGATCGATCCCCTTTTGAGCGGACTCGGCTGGAACATATCAGATCCATCGGAAGTTGTGATTGAGGACGGGTCCGGCGAAGGGCGTGCGGACTATGCACTTCAAGTAGACGGCCGTCCCTCCATGATAATTGAAGCTAAACGGCTGGGTTTGGGGGTGAGCGATGGGAGACGCCAAGCGATAAATTACGCCATGGACCCTGAAAGGGCAGCAAGGTACTTTGGCGTGACCGACGGCAATCAATGGGAGATATACGATACTCATCAACCAGCAATAAATATGTTGGTTGTCTCATTTACTTTGCGAGGAGATACCGTCGCTGCGGCATGTTTGAAGGCTTTGGCGCTCTGGAAACATAGTGTCGCCGAAGATACTGTCGTAGTTGGGGAAGCGCCCATTCTGGGGTTGAAACTTGAACCACAGGAAATCATACCCCCGGATGCTGGGCCCAGATCCCAACCTGCCAACATAACCCAGAGTCCAACAGCTACCTCAGATATGCCTAGTGTTCGATACTCAGGCACTGCTTCAATAGATGACAAGGTATGGATACCACTATCAGAGTATCGACCAGCGTCACGCGAAAAACCTATCGAGATAATGTTCCCTGACAGCACTACCTGTCCTGTCAAATATATGCGAGAAGTACTTATTGAGACAACTAGATGGCTTGTAAGAACGAACAACCTAGACCCTTATAATCAGAATCACTGTCCTATTACAGGTACAAGTCGCAATATAATATCCAATTATCCTACACATCCGGATGGCGAATCTTTCGAGAATCCTGAACAAGTCGAAGGGCTATGGGTCAACACCAAATACCCGAATCCACAGACAGTAAGGAACACTTGCAAAGTCATCATCCAAGTCGGCCTTGACCCCTCCCACTTCAAAGTTCGCCTCCCATCCTAAATCCCAATATCCTACCCATCCTGTATATCCTGTTAGCCCCCGTCCCAGCCACAAGGAACGCACTACTATGACGCAATTCCGAGGCAGCCACACCGTACTCGCCACGCCATTCACTACCGGCGGACGCGGCATCGATACTAACGCCTTGCGCCGCCTCGTTGACTGGCAGATTGAGAGCGGGTCGCACGGGCTGATACCGCTTAGCAGCACCGGGGAGTTCCTGTCGGTCTGCGACGACGAGCGCACTCAGATCGTCGAGACTGTCGTTGAAGCGGCGGACGGGCGTGTTCCGGTGCTCATTGGAACGGCGGACGAATGGACGGACAAGGCGGTGCGCTACTCAGTGGAAGCGCAAGCTATCGGCGCGGACGGGCTGATGATCATATCGCCATACTATTCCAGTCCGACTGAGGACGAGTTGTTCAAGCATTTCAGGCGCATCAGTGACGCTGTGTCCATTCCAATAATGGTTTATAACAACCCAAACACTGCCAATGTTGACCTGCGTCCGGAGTTTGTGGCGCGGCTAGGGACACTGGAGAATGTGCGCTACATCAAGGAGTCCAGCGGCGACATCTCGCGGGTGCGGGAGATCCATCGCATCAGCGACAGCGTTTCGGTTTTCGCGGGCTACCATCCGTTCGAGTCGCTTGCTGCGGGCGCGAAGGGCTATGTTTCGGTCATCGGTAATTTCCTGCCTGCGGAGTCGGCGGCAGTCTGCGACCTGATGGAAGAGGGCAGGAGCGACGAGGCGCTGAATCTCTACAACCGCATGATTCCCCTGCTGAATGCCATCGCCGGGGACAGGTATGTGTCAGCTACCAAGTGCGCGATGGCGGCAGTCGGCATGCCCATTGGAGACCCACGTCCGCCGAGGCTTGCCATGCCCGATGCGGAAGCCGCGGCAATACACAGGATAGTCAAGGAGTTCAAGGCGGAAGTGAAATTACCCGAAGCGATGGAAGCAGCAGACTAGACCAACCCATCGGGGAGGCTGACCTTCATTTCGGCAGCTTCCAAGTCAACGTCAATAATGACATCGGGCAATGCGGGTATGAGGATGTCGCGGCGGCCTTCCTCGTGAACAACATACACGTCGTTTCCGCCCGTTACGATGATCTCTTCGACGGTGCCGAGGTGCTCGCCTTCGTCGGTCAGCACACGCATGCCAAGAATCTGGAAATGGTAGTAAGAGCCGTCGGGTAGTGGTTCGACCTGCTCAGGCAGCACTGTCAGATCTTCGCCAACAAGCTCTTCAGCCTGTGTACGGTCATTGACGGAGTCCAGCTTAACGAGTAGTCCACGCTTGCCCTTGCGGGAGCGCTCAACGCGCTCAGGCCTGCCTCTGAGCCGCAGCACGCCACCCGGAGCGAAGCGGTTCGGGGCATCCGACAGCACCTCAACGCTCACATCACCCCGGATTCCCCACGCAGCGCGTATCTTGCCTACGATTATCGGTGCTTGGTCAGTAAAGGGCATGGGAGTGCAGCAGGTAGGCGATCAGTCAATCTTGAGGATGACTCTCGTGCCGTCCTTGACGGCGGCAACACGAAGCAGCGCGCGCATAGACTGCGCCACCCTTCCCTGCCGACCTATCACCTTGCCCTTGTCGGGCGGCGCCACTTCGAGGCGAAGAATGATAAGCCCGTCGTCTTCCTCTTCCTCAGTGACCACGACGTCATCCGGCTGGGAGACGATTGCCTTGGCGATGTACTCGACTATGTCTTTCATTCGGCGCTGGCTGTCTCCGTCTCGTCGGCGGCTTCGGAATCAGCAGCGTCACCCGATTCTGCCTCGGGTTCTGCTTCCTCAGCTACCTCGGCTGTGGGCGCTTCCTGTGGGTCGCCCATCTTGTCGATTATTCGCTGCACTGCATCGGAAGGCTTTGCGCCCACGCTGAGCCACTTGCGAGCCTTCTCTTCGTCGATGACAACAGTGGGCGGTTCGGTGCGTGGATTGTAGTGTCCTAGGTAATCCACGAATGCGCCATCTCGCGCCGCCCTTGAATCGGCGACGACTATGCGGTAGCTCGGCTGGTTTTTCGAGCCGACCCGTCTCAATCTCATCCTGAGCATTGTTCTGAAAGTCCTTCCATATTGTGCGCTTGTATTAGCTGGCGCTCTTCGCCTTTTGCAGCGCCTTCATAATTCGCGACTTGCGGCGCGATGCGTTGTTGGCGTGCAGCGCACCCTTCTGAGCTGCCTTGTCCAGCGCGACGAAGGCGGATTGAACAGCCTTCTCCGCCTCATCTATGTCGCTGGCGTCGATGAGCGCCCGGGCTCTCCTGATTTCCGACTTTGCCCTGGTGCGCAGGGGAAGATTGCGACTGCGCTTCCGGACTGATACTCGTGTTGACTTTGCGCTTGGCACTTCTGTTGCCCTCCTGAAATGAATCCGACGGGGTGCTTCCGTCGGCGGTTAGACTCTGGTTCTGCTTGCTCCAATTACACCGCGCACACTCTCCATTTTGGAGAATAGACGGTTCAATTGGCTGATTCCATCAACATAGACTGTCAGAGAAATAATGCTGACGTCCTTTTCTTCCTCCGACACACATGAAGCTATGTTAACACCTTCCTCGGAAACAAGGGAAGTAATATCCCGCAACAGGCCCACTCGGTCCTGCGCCTCAAGTCGAACGCGCACCGGGTAAAGCTCGTGAGCCTTGCTCCAGCCAACGGGAATCAGGCGCTCCACCTCACGCTCGGAAACGATGTTGGAGCAATTCCTCCGATGAACGGTAACGCCCCTCGTGCGCGTGATATAGCCGATGATATCGTCGCCAAGTATCGGTGTGCAGCAGTTCGCCATCCGGGTAAGCAGGTCTCCAACTCCCAGCACCTCGATTCCGGACGCGGGGCTGCTGGCGGGTACGCTGTATATCTTCTCGAAGTCCGAATCGGGCGGCAACTCTTGGGCAGCAATGCGGTCAACGACCTGCTCGACGGTTATGTCACCGCCACCGAGTGCAACCATGAATTCGTCGGTACTGCTGAAGTTGAGGACTTTCGCGAGCTCTTCGTCCGTCATAGCCATATTCAGCCGGCGCAACTGCCTGCGGAATATGTCCTTGCCTCGGTCGATGTTCGCCCTGCGCTCCTGCCGGTTGAACCACTGCCTCACTTTTGTGCGCGCTGAGTTGGTGCTGAGGTAGCCAAGGTTGGGATTGAGCCAGTCTAGGCTGGGGCCCCTGACCGTCTTGCTGGTCATAATTTCAACCGTGTCACCGTTTTGCAGCTGGTAGGTGAGCGCCACCAGCTTGCCATTCACCTTCGCGCCGATGCAGCGATGGCCCACATCGGTGTGAATACGAAATGCAAAGTCCAGTGGAGTAGCGCCTGCGGGCAGTTCCTTCAAGTCGCCTTTCGGGGTATAGACAAAGACCTGGTTTTTGAAAATGTCAGTCTTGAAGGACTCGACGTACTCCTGTGGATTGCTCACATCGCGCTGCCAATCCAGGATCTGCCGCAGCCATGTCATTTTCTCCTCGAACTCAACGTCCGAGGTATTCCCTTCCTTGTACAACCAATGCGCCGCAACTCCATATTCGGCCAGGTGGTGCATCTCTTGCGTGCGTATCTGCACCTCAACGGGATGCGCGTCTATGCACAGCACAGTGGTGTGGAGCGACTTGTAGAGGTTGTCCTTGGGATTGGCGATGTAGTCGTCGAATTGCCCCGGGAGTGGTCTCCAGTTGGAGTGCACAATGCCCAGCGCCAGGTAGCAGTCCTTCTCCGAATCGACAAGGATCCGCAGCGCAAAGAGATCGTGGATGTCATCCACGCCGAGGTTCTGCCGTCGGTATTTTTCCGTCTTCTTGTGAATGCTGTAAATGTGCTTCGGGCGACCCGTAACCTCAGCGGCAATTCCCGCCTTGTCCAATTCCGTTTGAAGGAGGGACTGAACGCTCTCGATGTAGTCCTCGCGTTCCTGCCTCTTGGCGTTCAGCATACTTGAAATTTCCTGGTATGCCCCGTTGTTCAGGTGCTGAAATGCCAGGTCTTCGAGACGCCACTTTATCTCCCAGATACCGAGGCGATGGGCAAGTGGCGCGAAAATTTCAAGGGTTTCCTTTGCGATCGCTCGTCGTCTGTTCGGAGAGAGAGCGTGCAGGGTGCGCATGTTGTGAAGCCTGTCCGCAAGCTTGATGAGTACAACGCGGATGTCCTCTGCCATCGAAACCAGCATCTTGCGCAGGCTTGCAGCTTGTTCCAGGTCTACTTCTGCCCCTCGTTGCAGGAATCGGAGCCTACCTTCTTCCGCATCCACCTCCGCCTTGGTCAGCTTCGTCACGCCATCGACCATGCCGGCGATTTCCTTGCCGAACTCGTCCTCGATTTCTTCGAGGCATACTTCGCAGTCTTCAACGACATCGTGAAGAAGCGCGGCGGCAAGTGCATTTGCGTCCAGCCTCAGATCGGCAAGATACAGAGCGGTCTGCAGTGGGTGCTCGATGAAGGGCTCACCGGAGCGTCGAACCTGCCCTTCGTGGGCGTCCGCGGCGAAAGTGTAGGCTTGCCCGATGATGCCAAGCCTATCGGGAGGAAGATAAGATTTCGCCTTTTTGAGGAGTGCGTCAACCATGGATCCTCACATTGATGATGCGCGCTGAGTGGACATTAAGCTACCGCTTATAGTATATCCCAGCACACCCAGTCGTACAATCGGCAGAGAGGAGCTCTGGCCTCTTTCAAGGTGCAATAATAGTCGTACCTACAGAAATGCTCAGACTCCACGCTTGCTCGCCCTTCTCGCCACAGCGAATGAATCCCAGCTGTATGCGAGAGCGCCCGCGCAGAGCAGCCCCACGCCGACAATCAGCCCTCGGCCTGGGTCCTCGCCGAGAATGAGCCAAGCCAGTACGACACCGGCAACGGGCTGCACGAAATAGAAGAATGTAATTGAGGAAGGCAGATATCGCTTCACAAGCCATGCATTCGCAAGGAAGCCGAATCCAGCGATGACGAACCCCTGATATGAGAGCGCGAGCCAGAATCTGCCGTTAGTGGTGTACTCCGGGCTTTCGAATATATAGCTTCCAATAAGCAGCAGGAAGGTGCCTATGGTTAGCTGACCAAGCATAAGCTTGGCTTCTGAGACATTCTGCGCGAAGTTCGACAGGATGATCATGCGGAATCCGAGCAATCCGGCGGCGATCAGGCTCAGTGCGTCTCCGATTATAGTGACACCCTCCTGATCAACACCGGTATCCCCGAATACTACGACCAGAATGCCTGCGTAGGAGACCAGCAAAGCGACGGCCTTCCAGAGAGTCAGCCGGTCTGATGGAATGAAGAACCGTGCAAGAGTGGCAGTCCAGATGGGCAGGGTGGAGTTCAGCGCGACGCCGTGTCCCGCAGATGTGAGGTCCTGACCCACGTTCATTATCACAAGCTGCACGGAGAACAGGAGACCGATAATGAGAACGGGCCTGATCTCGTGCTTTGCCAGTGCGAGCGGCTCACGCCTGGCAAACATGTAAGCCACCGTTACGGCGCCTCCGAGAATAAAGCGCATCCAGCCGACTTGCATCGGCGCTCCGAATTCCAGAGACGCCTTCAGGCTGACATTGTTGCCGCCCCATAGTGACGCGACAAAGAGTGCAAATCCGCTGGGGATTAGGCCAGCAGGCCGCCGCGTTTCCCCTTCGGATTTACTCACTTAATGTTGTTGACCTTTCACACCTGGGTGCCGCTGTAATTGCAGAGTAGTCAGCTTGGCGGAAGCTCAATAAGCGGTGATTTTCCAATGTCGCAATCAGTGGCAGTGGACGACTTCATGAGCGTAACATAGGTTAGAAACTTAAACACAAGAATCCAGTGCTTCCGATTCTCGTGAGGCATTCTACCATACCAATACGGTACTTCTATTCACTAGTGTCTAGTAAATACCATTTGCGTTAGAATAAAGGTAAGTAACTGTTGACGACCCGTGCTAGCCGCACTCATAAGGAGGGTATCTGCTTTCGATGAAGCACTTTTCTCCTTTGAGTGCGCTGCGAATATTCTCCTCTTACGGCCTCAGAATCGCGAGTGTTTCCTTGCCAAAGTGCAGGAAATTCGGTTCAGCTCTCGCATTATTCGGGGTTTTATTATTGCTTTCACTTTGGTCCGTTCTGATGGGTGTATCGCAGTACAATGAGGTCCACGCGCAGATTTCACCTCAAGAAAGCTCACAGCAACGATCGTCCAATGATGCACCCGCCGCGCAAGAGAATCTGCCGGTGGTCCGCTTGAAGAGTGTCTCTCCGAACCCTGCGAAGGAGGGCGACCACCTTACAATAATCGTAAGCATTGACCCACCGGATCCGGACAGGCTCGTCGGAGGGGTAATGATTTTCGATCCAACTGACGCAGAGTCTGCGAGTCTTAATGCTTTCGCATTTAGAGGCGGTCAGACTGAGGCACGATCCGCCGGATATACGGTCCCAGACAAGAGCGATCCAAGAACCATAAGGATAGTCGTCAACTCGGTCTTCGCCGAGTACACTGTCGGTAGTCCCTCTGCAATAACCGTGCGAGTTCTTGGCAGCGACGAACCCCAACCAGCAACACCGACGTTCACAGCTATTCCAACCAGCACCGCTATTGCCACGGCAACCTTTACAGCTACAAACACGCCCACCTTGACGGCAACTCCAACTGCGACAGAAACAGCTACGCTGACGCCCACGAGCACCGTGACTGTCGTGGCGACATCAACCTATACTCCAACTCGCACGCCTGTGCCGACATCCACTCCTACCTCGCCGCCACCTACTTCAACGCCAGCGAACACTTCGACGCCTACCGTGCCTCCGACGCCTACAGATACGCCTCAGCCGACCGCATCGCCGACTCAGACGGCAACCGGCACGCCGACGTTAGCACCGACAGCGACACTCACCTCAACACCAACTTCGGAGCCGACTTCGGCTCCAAGTCGCAGGAGAAGGACATCTACGCCACGTCCTACGTCAACTCCTGTGCCTACTGCGACACCTATTCCTTCACCTACCGCGATTCCGACGGCCACTCTTGTACCAACAGTAACTGTTGCACCGACGGCCACTGAGGAACCCAGACAGGCAGCGACAAATACGCCGGAACCGACCCGTCCTCCAAGGGGAAGAAATACGGCGACTCCCACTCCCACCGACACACCCCTGCCCACGGAAACAGCAACGAACACGCCGACGCCTGAGCCGACCGCCACGCCAACGCCGACTCACACGCCGACGCCCACCTCAACACACACTGCAACTGTTACAAGCACGGCGACGCATACGCATACGCCAACACCCACACCTACTCAGACAGCGACGCCGACAGCCACGCCTCTACCGACCGCGACAGCGACCGTGACACCCACCGAAACGCCCTTGCCAATTCCGACAGCGACGACAGCGCCAGCAAGCACATTGGCGTTCTTGCGGCAGCCGAATTTGCCTATCCTTGGCGATGCTGCCCCCCGCATACGCAGTACCCTGAACACCATCACAAACGCACCCCGCCAGCGAATTACTCTTGTAATAGTTCTGGCACTTACAAGCCTATTGGCGCTCGCAGCGTTCGCTTACCTGTTGCTCCGGCAGAGGTAGATGACGCGTAGGCTTGCCAAGGCAGAAGACCTAGGGCTGCACCCCTGCCGCCATAGCGTACGCCGGTTCGGGGGCTGTCGCCGGGATGGTCATCATAAATTCGGTGTATTCGCCATAGTCCGTCTCTACCGTGATGTGCCCACCTAGTCGCCTAGCGACATCCGCAGCTATTGGCAATCCCAGTCCAGCGCCGAGCGCTCCGTCGCGTGTCGAGAAGAAGGGGTTGAATATGTGTCCCACGACGTCGTCAGCGATACCAGTACCATTGTCCCGCACACGTACCTCAACCGCATTATCGTCTTCGTATAGACGGCTAGAAATCTGAAGCACTGGCTGATAGCTGTCGCCGACTTCTTCCTTCTTCATTTGCATCGCATAGCAGGCATTGGACACAAGATTGACAACCGCCTCACCGAAGTCATGCTCGGTCAAAGGCACTTCGCCAATTGCCGGATCTAGCTCGAAGTCGCGCTTGATTGAAATGTCCCTCCATTGAGCTTCGAACGCCTCGCAGCCGGTGTTGACGATCTGAGGCAGCATCGAGTTCAATTCCATCGGAATAGGCTCTCCGCCCTCGACGCCCATTGCGCGCATTCTTTCGACGATCGCGAGTGCCCGGCCACCGTTGACGCAGACGCGATTCAAGCTGTCAGAAATTTCATTGCTGATTTCATCCAGCAGGTCCAGATCCTCCTCTGACATCCCGCTCTTGTATGTCTCCAGCATTTCAGATAGCTCGTCGTACAGCTCCAGAGAGCCTTCTGAGAAGTTGGTTACGAAGTTCAATGGGTTGCTAATCTCGTGCGCCACTCCGGAGACTAGCTCGCCCAAAGCTGCTAGCTTCTCTTGGGCGACAAGCCGCGCTTGCATCTGCTTGAGTTCTTCGTTCGCTACTCGGAGTTCTCCGTACAGTTGCTCGACGAGGTTCAAACGCTGAACTTCAAGCGCCTGTTGCCTGAATACTTCCAGGGCATTCGCAAGCTCTCCAATCTCATCCTCTCCCACTTCGGGTACCGGCGTTTCCAAGTCACCGCCTGCCATATTTCGCATGCGCTCCGACATCCTGGACAGTCGCCGGACCATACCGTTCCCAACCCAGATCCATGACGCGAGCGTTGCCGCAATCACGCTGACCACGCTGATAAGAGTAAGCAGCAGTCTCCCCTGGTCGAATGTGCTCACCGCCAGTCCAAGTGTCGATGACGACTGAATACCGGCGCTCGACAGTAATTCAGAAACCGTGTCTTCAAGCGCAGCGTTGGAATCTGCAAACGATGCCGATAACTCTCCGGCTCTCTCTTGCAACGCCAACTGCTGACCGCGCAATGCAAAGACTCCCTGACCGTCAGCCAGCGAGACCGCCGCCTGATCGATGCCCGAAGCATGAAGGACGGCGAACTCCTCCCAGAGGCGTTGCAAGTCATCCTCGTCATCGGCGAGCATAGCGCGATTCAGGATCGACAGAGCCGCCAAAGAGGAAGCATCACCAACAGAAATGGCGTCTATGCGTCTCTTCAGGTCCACGGCACTGCTGTCGGCCTCTATTAGAGCTTCTCGGTTTACCGAGAGGTTGTCTATGACTCCGCTCAGTTGGGTAGGCGGCATCCTGAACGGCTTGCGCATCCGAAGCCAGTTCCGACGCGCCGGAAGCCGTGCTCAGCGCGACTTCCAGCCGGTCAAGAGATTCCGAGACGGAGCCAGATTCAACTGAAGGGCTAGCGGGGCCAGTATCGGCCAGGAGCGCCAGACCTATGGACCGAAGCCGCTCCGATTCACGGGCAGCAGCCCACGACGCTTCCAGAGCAGGTACCGATACAGAGCGCACGCGAAAATTCAAGTCTCCGCTTCGCTCGAAGTAGTAAACTCCCACCGCGCTGGAAACCAGCGTGAGGAACACCGCAAAACCCAGTGCCAGATAAAGCTTAGTACCGATACGCTGCCATACACTTGAAAGAGAACCCATGCCTGCAAAACTCCCTTTATAGGTGCATCGAAAATCAATTGTTTGCTTCATCAAGAGTTTATAACGGCAAGGTTCAATGGTAAAGCATACTTATACGCAGGTCTGCAACAGAGTGGGTTGGGCGCTAGCGGGACATGATACAATTCGTAATCGCAAACAGCGGCTGGCATTGACCCGCCGACAAGGAGCAGAAACCCGAATGTGTGCTGACCGAATCAACAGAGTGACCCCGTCACCGATCAGCGGATTCCCTGAGTGGACCCCGGCCGAGCGTCTGGTCGAGCAGCAAATGATTGACAGGATTCGCGCGTCTTTTGAGCGTTTTGGGTTCTCGCCGATAGAAACTCCGGCAGTGGAGCGCAACACCGTCCTTACGGCAAAAGGTGGCGAGGAGACAGAGCGCCAGATTTACAGCCTGACAGGGCTGCATCCACAGTCGGGCGGAGACGCGCGAGACTACTCTCTTCACTTTGACCTTACTGTGCCGCTTGCAAGGTATGTCGCCCAGCACAATAACGAGCTCGTATTCCCCTTTCGCCGCTACCAGATTCAGAAAGTATGGCGAGGCGAGCGCCCACAGCATGGTCGCTTTCGTGAATTCACGCAGTGTGACATAGATATTGTCGGCGACGGGAAGCTAAGCCTACTGGCCGACGCTGAAATCCCGGCAGTCATATCAAATGTATTTAACAGCCTTGACATAGGCGACTTCACGATCAGGATCAGCAACCGGAAGATCCTCACCGGATACCTTGAACATCTTGGCTTTGACGAAAGTGATGCGGCGATAATTCTGAGAGAGGCCGACAAGATCGAGAGGCAGGGCACGGGCCCTCTCTTGCAGGCATTGGACGGTCTTGAGAACGGCAAGGCTGCGACCGATGACATACTCGCAATCGTGCAGACGAGCGGCAGCCCGGCGGAGGTATTGGACATTCTCTCCGCGATTGATGGCGGAGACCGTTTCCTGCAAGGTGTCGGTGAGCTGGCAACCGTGTTCGAGCATGCCGCTGAATTTGGCATAGCCGAGGAAAATGTGACCGCGGACATCGGAATCATCCGAGGCTTGGACTACTACACAGGTACAATCTACGAAACACGCCTGGATGATCACCCTCAACTTGGCAGCATCTGCTCGGGCGGCAGATATGACGACCTGGCAAGCTACTTCATACGCAGAGCGATGCCGGGCGTGGGCATATCCATTGGCCTGACACGACTTTTCTCGCAACTCCTGCAGGCAGGGATCGTGGAGGGAGGTGGTGCGTCCGTTGCTCAGGTGCTGGTTACCACGCCGGACGAGAGTCTCCTGGCGAAAGCAATCGAAATCGCCAGTTCATTACGGGGCGCCGATGTCAACACTGAGATATTCTTCGAGCAGACTCGTCTCGGGAGGCAGCTCAGATATGCCTCGCGCAAGGGGTTCAAGTTGGCGGTCATTCCGCTCCCAGAAGATCTGGAGCGCGAGCAAGTAAAGTTCAGAGACATGGATGCGGGCGAGGAGTACACCGTCGCGTTATCTGACTTGCCAGGTGAGATTTCTCGCCACCTCTCGTAGGCCATCGTTAGCGTGAGGACTTAGAATCAGAAAGGTGCTACTGAATGATAGGGTTTATTGGCGGGACGGGGCCTGAAGGGCGTGGCCTGGCTCTCAGGTTCGCCCTTGCTGGCGAGGATGTACTCATAGGCTCCCGTGACGTGGAGCGCGCGCAGGCTGCGGCAGACAGCGTGCGCGAGATTTCGCCATCGATCTCGATTGATGGTGGCCTGAATGCGGATGTTGCGAGCCGTTCGGAAATCGTGGTGGTGGCAGTCCCGTACTCAGCGCAGAGGCCGACGTTAGAAGCACTTACCGAAGAACTGAGGGGTAAGCTCATCATAAACGTTGTAGCCCCACTGACATTCAGCAAAGGCACTGCCAGCGCAATCAGGGTGGAGGCAGGCTCGGCAGCACTTGAGGCTCGCGAGATTGTTCCCGATGCTATTCACACAGCGGCATTCCACAATGTGAGCGCTCAGGAGCTTCTTATCCCAGACAGGCCATTGGACACAGACATCGTCGTTTTCGGGGAGGACGAGGCAGCCAAGGGCAAGGTCATCGGGTTGGCGGAGACAATCAAGGGTGCGCGCGGAGTTGACGGTGGAGGTCTGGAGAATGCGCGATACTGCGAGGACCTGACTGCCCTGCTGCTGAACATCAATCGCATCTACAAGGCGCATTCCATGATCAGGATCGTGGGGATATAGCGTGGCCACGATTTGCGCTCTGGATCCACACCGCTGATTTAGTCGCTCAATTAGGAGAAGTTATGAAACTTAGAGTGCTTGGGGCGCACAATGTGGAGAGCCGTCATACGAGGATGGAAAGCCATCTGATTGACGGCGTGCTTGCCCTGGATGCCGGCTCGTTGACGCGCTCGCTTACGCAGGACGAGTTGCAGGGAATCCAGGCAATCATCCTGTCGCACAGGCATTTTGACCATGTAAAGGACCTGCTTCCGCTGGGAATTGCCGTCCGCAACGCAGGAGTAACCATTGATGTATACGCCATTCAAGATACAGTTGATGCCGTCACGGAAACGCTGATGACCGGCAGGCTATTCCCAGATTTTCTGAGTACCCCTAGCGCTGAGGCGCCAACTTTCAGGATGCACGCTGTGGAGTTTTACAAGCCTTTCAGAGTGCTTGAATTTGAGGCGATGGCCGCGCCCGTGCCTCACTCGGTTCCGGCAGCAGGATTTCAGGTTTCCGATGGTCAGTTGAGACTGTTCTACACCGGCGACACGGGGCGTGGGCTAGGCGACGTGTGGGAGCATGTTGAGCCCGATGTGCTGCTGACAGAAGTCACGTTCGGAAACGAAAATGAGGCGGGGGCGAGAGCCGCCGGACACTTGACACCGAATATGCTGGTGGATGAACTGGAAAGATTCAGGGCGATTCACAACCGGGTGCCTCAAGTAATCGTTTCTCACATCAACCCGGCATGGGAGGAAGCGGTGCGAAGTGAACTTGCTGAGATTTCCAACTCGTCTGGACAGGACTTCATCGTCGCCGACGCGGATCTGCACCTGGAGCTTGGACGCGAGTCGTTGCGGGTACTGGAGAGCTAGAAATGGCGAGAAGGACGGCGTTTATATACGCTGACGAGCTCACGCGGCACACGCTAAGCGAGACGCATCCCATGAAGCCGGTCCGGCTCCGGTACACATACGAGCTACTGGATGCCTATGGCGCCTTCGATGCGTCAAACGCGTTTGTTGTGGCGCCACGCGAAGCCCTGCTGGAGGAGTTGATGTGGTATCACTCCGCTGAATACGTCGAGGCTGTGCGGCGCTTAAACGAAAGCGATGCCATTGTTGACCAGCGAAGATTCAACTTCGGGCCGGGCGACAACCCCGCATACTCAGGAATTTATGACGCCGCAGCTCTGTCCACGGGGGCGACGATGACGGCAGTAGAACTGCTGATATCAGGTGAAGTGGATGCGGCGTTCAGCATATCTGGTGGCCTACACCACGCGATGCCCTCCTACGCTTACGGATTCTGCGTGTTCAATGACCCCGTAATCGGAATAAAGCGGATGGTGGCAGAGGGTATGAGGGTTGCCTATGTGGACATTGATTGCCACCACGGCGACGGTGTTCAGCATGCCTTCTATGACACGGATGCCGTGATGACGATTTCTCTTCACGAGTCTGGCGCGTTTCTATTCCCGGGCACGGGGCACACACAGGAGATTGGCGCCGGCAGAGGCAGGGGATATTCCGTGAACATGCCCCTATACCCTTACACTACAGACGAGGTCTATCTGTGGGCCCTGCGCGAAGTGGCAATGCCGCTTCTACAGAGATTCCAGCCGGATGTCCTTGTAACGCAGCTAGGCATCGACTCGCACTTCAAAGACCCGATCACGCATCTTGCCCTCTCTGTGCAGGGCCACGCTGCTGCGGTGGAAGAACTGGCTTCACTCGGTATCGGCAAGTGGCTTGCGCTCGGTGGTGGCGGCTACGATCTGCAGGCCGTCGCGAGGGCATGGGCGCTGGACTTTGCAGTCATGTCCGAGCAGCACCTGTCGGCGGAAATCCCGACAGAGTATGCGGAACGGTATGAGGTGACCACGCTCAGGGACTTGGATGAGTTGCCTATTCAGGCAGACATGGTGCGAGACGCGAGAACATTCGCCGAGGCGGGAACTCAGTCGGTCCAGAGGCTGGTATTCGGCACGCTTGGCCTGAGATGATCGAATGACGACAACTTGACCTAGCTGTCAAGAATGTCGCGCAGCGCAGGTTCGATCTCAGTCCACTCGAATTTGAAGCCGCTCTCAATCAGTCTCAATGGATACAGCCTTGTAGAACCCAGTGCGAATTGCGCCATTTCTCCCATCACAATTCGTAGGGCGAATCCGGGAACTGTGAAGAGGGCGGGACGAGAGAGAGTACGCGCGAGCGCCTTGGTGAATTCTGCGTTAGTGACAGAAGTCGGCGCGGAGACATTTACAGGTCCACTCATTGAGGTCGTATTTAGCACATGGACGAAAGCGCGCGCAACGTCGTCAATGTGAATCCAACTCATGTGCTGCCGCCCATTTCCAAGTTTCCCCCCAAGCCCGAGCTTAAATGGCGTTAGCATGCTTTGAGGAAGTTCGCCGTTCTCACTAATCACCACGCCGATGCGCATATTGCATACGCGGACACCAGCCTCCACAGCTGCTATGGTGGCGTCTTCCCATTCTTCGGTTACATCCGCAAGAAATCCCTCGCCCTTCGGCGAAGTTTCGGTGAGAATTTCGTCAGATCTATCCGAGTAGTAGCCGAGCGCAGAGGCACAGAGAAATACCGAAGGCGTGGGCTGCAGGGTCGCTAGTGCCTCGCTTAGAAGGCGTGTGCTATTAACACGACTGTCACGAATTTCTTGCTTGTATTCGGAGTTCCAGCGCTTGCCGGCGATACTCGCGCCGCCAAGATGCACCACCGCCTCTACGCCTGCCAGCGCGCCAGAATCAATGCTTCCCACGGTGGGATCCCAATGCACTTCATCGGCTGCCGCCGGCGGTCGACGCACCAGTCTCAGAACTTCATGCCCGTCAGCCAGCAGCAGTCTCAGGAGCGCCGTGCCAATCAACCCCGATGAACCCGCCACAAGTACCTTCATCTCCACCCCTCCTTACACATTCTGACTCGGTTGGAAAGCTATCCTCGCCGGCAGAACCGTTGCCAAGGCCAATGGACGACTCGGCTGAGCTGTGTCGTCCCGTCCCTTTCATTCAGATTATGCGGTACATTCACTGAGGTCAAGAATAGTGGCATCGCCCCGCATCTGACTTAACACAGTGTGAAACTGGTGAGAGCGCAGCATCATCTCAAGACTTGCGAGGCTTCTGATATACTACATGCCAGTCTAACAAGAGAGAACAACGAATCATGACCATGCAAGAGCGGCTAGAAGCCATCGAGTATCGCTACGACGAGCTCGAAGGTCTCATGGCCGATCCCGAAATCGCCGTCGACTACACTAACATTCAGAAGCTTGCCAAGGAGCAGTCTTCTATACGAACTATCGTCGAGCTTTCAAGGGAATTCCGCAGCGCGAATACACAACTCGACGAAGTTCGCGCCCTTCTTCGCGAGGAATCCGACGCCGATATGATGGCGTTGGCGAGAGAAGAGGAGGATGAGCTACTTGCGAGCATCGAGCGCATTGAATCGGACCTGCGTATAGAGCTTATCCCCAAGGATCCTAATGACGAGAAGAATGTCATACTTGAGATTCGCGCAGGCACAGGCGGGGACGAGGCCGGATTGTTCGCCTCTGACCTGTATCGTATGTACACCCGATACGCCCAGCGAAACGGCTGGCATACAGAGGTCATAGACATCAACCAGACGGGCTTGGGAGCCATCAAAGAGATAGTGTTCGAGCTTCGCGGCAACGGCGCTTACAGCAGGCTCAAGCACGAGAGCGGCGGGCATCGCGTCCAGCGCGTACCGGTAACGGAATCCAGCGGTCGAATACACACATCCGCCGCCACAGTTGCCGTTCTGCCAGAAGCCGAAGAAGTTGACATCGACATCAAGCCCGACGATCTGGATATCGACGTCTTTCGTGCGGGCGGTCATGGTGGCCAGAATGTGCAAAAGGTGGAAACTGCCATTCGCATTACTCATGTGCCGACTGGGATAGTCGCAACCTGCCAGGACGAGCGCTCCCAAAACAAGAATAGGGAAAAGGCGATGGCGGTTTTGCGATCAAGACTTCTCGCGCGGGAAATCGAGAAGCAGCATGCAGAAATATCCGAGGTGCGCCGCAACCAAGTAGGCAGCGGAGATCGTTCGCAGCGAGTCCGTACTTACAATTTTCCGCAGGGCCGCGTCACAGACCACAGAGTCAACTTTTCGAGCTATAACCTCGAGAGTGTCCTCGACGGCGAACTGGACGATTTCATAAACGCTCTCATTCAGCAAGAACAGGCGGATGCGCTGGCATTCGGCGCATAAGAATTGCCGTGTCCAGCCAAATCCGGCAGGTCGCTTCGGACATAGCTGCAACCCTTAAGCGCAGCGGCATAGCTGACAGTGCGCTCGAAGCCGAAGTCTTGCTCAGACATGTGCTCCAACACGACCGAGCACGCTTCTACGCCTCACTTCAGGATACGATAGGCGTGGAAGATCTCGAACGCGTCCAGGAACTCACAAAACGCCGCATCGCCCGCGAACCTCTCGCCTATATCACAGGACACCGAGAATTCTACGGTCTCGACTTCCTCGTTAGTCCCGGTGTGCTAATCCCGAGACAGGAATCCGAAATGATTGTTGAAGGGGCGCTCGGATTCGCCAACAACTGGCAGTCTGAAGATATATCAATCGCCGACGTGGGCACCGGCAGTGGCGCAATTGCAGTAGCGACTGCTGCGAATTTACCCGGAGCGCGAGTCTTTGCAATCGATTGCTCTGCCGAAGCCCTGGCTGTCGCGAGCCGCAATTGCCAAAGACACAGCGTCAATGACCGAGTAACGCTGTTGCACGGAGACTTGCTTGCTCCACTGTCGCAAGCCGTGGACCTGATAGTCTCCAATCCGCCTTACATCGCAACCAACCTACTATCAGGGCTGGCGCCGGAAGTCAAGCGTGAACCCCAGACGGCTCTTGACGGAGGCGAGGACGGACTGGAGATCATTCGCCGCCTACTTCAGCAGGCAACCTCCAAGCTTAATGAGGGTGGCCAGCTTATAGTGGAAATCTCGCCGGAACAACTGATTTCTTTCAAATCGATCGCACAAGAGAATTTCCCTCAGGCAAGCATCACTCACATCAACGACTTACAGGGCTTGCCACGCTGCGTAATAGTTGCCACATAGCAAGAGGGCGACCATTATGGCCGCCCTCTGCATTTTGAATTCAATACATTCGCTATGGAACTGGTTTACTCCATGCCCAACTGGTAGTGCTTCCCTTCCGTCTTGATCGAGGGTGCGACCACGACTTCGGCATTGTGCATCTCCTGCACCGTCTGGGCGCCGATCATCCCCATGCACACCTGAAGCGCTCCCATTAGGTTCTGCGTACCGTCCGTGACCGAAGTGGGGCCGTAAAGAATTTCCTCCAGACTGCCGTTGATGCCCACTTTGACGCGGGTGCCTCTAGGCAGAGCGGGGTGTGGATTCGCCATGCCCCAGTTGTATCCCTTGCCCGGCGCCTCTTCGGACTGAGCCAGAGGAGTACCCAGCATTACAGCGTCTGCACCGCAGGCGAACGCCTTGCACAGGTCACCGCCCGTCCGAATACCGCCATCCGTGATTATAGGAACGTAGCGTCCCGTCCGGTCAAAATATTCATCCCTCGCGGCGGCGCAGTCAATCGTCGAGCTTACCTGAGGAACACCTACGCCAGTAACTTCGCGGGTTGTGCATGCAGCTCCGGGACCGACACCCACCAGCACGCCGTGGACGCCCGTTTCCATGAGTTCGAGCGCCACCTCGTATGCTACGCAGTTGCCCACCAGCACAGGGATATCCAGCATCTCCAGCAATTCGGGGAACCGCAGTCCGCGCGCGCTGTTGGAGATATGCCTGGCGGTCGTAACCGTGGACTGCACGACGATCATGTCAGCGCCGGCTTCGGCTGCCGCAGGAGCCAACTGCTTCGTATTTGCAGGAGTAACAGAAACGGCGCAGACAGCGCCGTTTTTCTTTGCCTCTTCTACCCGCTCACCCACAAGTTCCTGTCTGATGGGGGCGGAGTAGAGCTTTTGTAGGAGTCCGGTTACCTCGTCCTGCGGCGTTGTAACAATCTGGCTGAGAATCTCGTCAGGGTCGTCATATCGAGCCTGCACGCCTTCGAGGTTCATTACTCCCAGGCCGCCCAGTTCGCTCATCTTTCCAGCGAACTCAGGGGAGCCGACAGCGTCCATTGCTGAAGCAAGCACCGGCGTCTTAAGTGTAATGCCGTCAATCGGGAAGTCGGTGCTGACCAACTCGGGGTTGATTGTTACCTCTCCCGGCACGATTGCGACTTCATCGAATCCATAGACTCGTCGTAATTCCTTGATGCGCGGAGTTGCCAAAATACGACCCCCTCAAAAATATGGATTGCCTGAATATAGCAAAGTAATACGACTTAATTCAAGGATGTACACGCCGCATTAAAACTGCGGTGCCGAAAATGGCGGAGTAAATTCTGGGTAAATTAGATATTACGCGTGATGATATAATGCTGCAGCATAGTCGGTCAACATAACACACTGAATGATATATATTGCAAGTCATGATGACGCACTTGCAGTACATATTAAGTTAGCTAATAGTTGTAGTATGCAGAGCAACGATTTAAGAGACTCAATCAGGCAGCTCGGTATTGATTCCGGGTTCGACATCGTGCGTGTCACAACCGCCGACGCATTCAAGCGCGACGAGGCCGCGGCCCTAGAGCGCATCCGTGACGGGCACATGGACGGCTTTACCTGGTACACGGAGGAGCGAGTTCGACGCGCCAATCGTCCACAGGAACTGCTGGAGGGAGCCGAGTCCGTTATATCTCTTGCCCTAAGCTACAACACCGGCGAGCCACAGGAGCCGGATGACAAGCCACGCGGCAAAATAGCCCGGTACGCCTGGGGCGACGACTACCACGATGTTATCAAAGGACGGCTGCGCGATTTCGCCGCAAGGCTGCCGGAAATTGCTGGGCGACCCGTAAATACACGCATATTCGTCGATGATGGGCCTATGAACGACCGTGCGGCGGCGGCCCGTGCAGGAATCGGCTGGTTCGGCAAGAACACCAACATCCTGACGCAGTCACATGGCTCCTGGGTATTCTTAGCGCAGGTCATCACCGACTTACCGCTCTCGCCTGATAGACCGCTCAAGAAGACTTGCGGCGATTGCGTGCTCTGCATAGACGCCTGCCCAACGGGAGCAATAGTCGCGCCGTATGTCATAGACAACAAGCGCTGCATTTCTTATCTCACGATTGAGCTTCGCGGCTCGATCCCGCGAGAACTGCGCTCGCAGATTGGCGATTGGGTATTCGGCTGCGACATCTGCCAGGATGTATGTCCCGTGAACCGAAAGGCAATCGGCAGCCTTGAACCGGCCTTTCAGCAGCGCCACGACTTCGCCGCACCCGCACTCATTCCGCTACTGGAATTGGATCAGGCTGCGTTCAGTGAGCGCTTCCGGCGCAGTCCTATCAAGCGCGCAAAGCGAGTCGGCCTCCAGCGCAATGTGTGTGTAGCGCTCGGCAACATCGGCGACCCGGCAGCCGTGCCCTCACTCGCAAGCTCGCTCCAACACGAGAGCGATATAGTGCGCGGTCACGCGGCGTGGGCGCTCGGACGCATCGGCGGGAATGAGTCAAGAGCTGCATTGGCATCTGCCCTAGAAGCTGAGACTGATGCCGGTGTTATCGCTGAGATTGAACACGCCCTCGGAGAACTGGAGGCGTCGTGAGCGACAGTTGGGCGCACTTCTCCGCCGACAGAACATATCGCTACCTTCTCGGCAGGCGAATCTGCGATTCGAAGCGCCGTCTTCTGTTCATCATGCTCAACCCGGGCACAGCCGACGAGACATACAACGACCCTACCATAAGGCGCTGTATCGGCTTTGCTGAGAGGTGGAACTTCGGTGTATTGGAAGTAGCAAACCTCTTCGCCTTCAGGACTTCGTATGTCAAGGAATTGCGCGGCGCGGACGACCCGGTTGGTCCCGAAAACGACGACTGGATAGACCGCGCACTCAATTCTGCAGATAGGGTTGTGCTCGCGTGGGGCAATCACGGCTCGTATAAGGACAGGTCGCGCCAAGTCAGACAGCTTGCATTTTCCCGAACAACACCATTCCATCTTGGCTTCAACAAGACGGGCGAACCAAAGCACCCTCTGTACCTTCGCGCATCCACATCCCTTGTCCCGATGCGTGCTGATATACTGACGATCCGACAGGCCAACGAAATCGATACCAGGTGAATTATGCCCGACGACAGGATATTCATTACCCGCAGCCACATCATACCCGAGGCGATAGCCTACCTCGACGGCATTTACGATATTGAAGTTTGGCAGCAGAACTCACCGCCGCCGCGTACCCTGATGCTGGAAAAGGCGCAGGAGTGCGACGCGCTGCTCACAGAAGTTACAGACGTCATCGACGCCGAATTGCTCGACAGAGCTGCCAATCTCAAAGTGGTCGCGAATCGCGCTGTCGGTCTGGATAACATTGATATTCCCGCAGCCACACGCAACGGCATCCTAATCGGTAACACACCCGGGGTTCTTCACGAGTCGTGCGCCGACTTCACATTCGGCTTGATATTATCGCTCGCGCGCAACATCGCTTACGGCGAACGCAGAATCCGCGCCGGCGAGTGGAAGGTCTTCGACCAGATTCCGTACCTTGGCACGGATGTGCATGGGGCGACTTTGGGCATCATCGGGATGGGGCTTATAGGGACGGCGGTCGCGCGCAGGGCGCGGGCGTTCGACATGCGCATCACTTATCATTCCCGCTCGCGCAAGCCCGAAGTCGAGAATGAGCTGGGCGCGGAGTGGCGTGACGATATGGATTCCGTACTGTCAGAGGCCGACTATGTAAGCCTGCACATGCCGCTAACGCCAGAAACCGAGTTCATGATCGGTAAACGAGAGCTTGATCTAATGCAGCCGACCGCGTTCCTCATCAACACTACGCGTGGCCGCACGGTGAATCCACGCGAACTCTACGACGCACTGGCAGGAGGAGTGATTGCGGGAGCGGCGATAGACGTGACCGACCCAGAGCCGATACCGTTCGACGATCCACTGCTGTCCCTCGACAACCTGCTGATTACGCCGCACATAGCCAGCGCCAGCCGCCAAACGGTGCGCCGCATGGGGCAGATGTCAGCCGCCAACATCATTGCCGCCTTGAATGGCGAGGCGATGCCGGGCTGCGTCAACCCGCAGGCTCTGGGCAAAAGGTAGTTCGCGGGCGCAATCTAGTCTTCGCGGAAAGCATTCATCCCTGTAACCAAGGCCGGCAGTCCGCCCATCCAGAATGCGACCCGAATCGTCTCCGCGATTTCCTCCTCAGTTGCGCCCATCCCACGCGCCCTGTCCGCGATTGCCTTGACGCCGTCCTCGTGCGCCAGGAGCGCATCACACATCATTGTCATCAGCGTCTTCACTTTAGCCGACAGCGCTCCATCTTGAATGATGAAATCTCTGTTAGCCGTCAGTATTTCTGCCATCTTCGGATCATTCGCGAGTAATGCCGCCATATATGGTGGTGCCTGCTGCTGAGTCATAATATTCTCCCGTCTGTAAAACTGACTGACCTACTGATAAGCTGAAATACTCTACTACGCCGCGCCTGCCTCCGCCGAGGTGTCCCTCTGGTAAGTGGGCCTGATTATCAGTTCCGGGATACATGCCCTTTGCGGCAGGTTTGCAATCAGGAGTATTGCCTCTGCTGCATCATCCGCTGTGACCATCGTATCTCTTGCATCATCCGACGGCACGATGGGCCTGTTATCCAGAATCGGTGTATCAACTTCGCCGGGAATTACCACGCTAGACCGGATGCCGGAGTTCTTATATTCCGCATTAAGGAACGCAGTGAAATTGATGACGGCTGCCTTCGCTGCACTGTAAGCCATGCCAGCAAGCATGCTCGCGTTCACCCCAGCCATCGAGGACACGTTGATTATCGTCCCCTCTCCTCGCTGCTGCATATGTGGCACGACCGCCTGCGAGCAAAAGACGCTTCCAGCCACATTCGAGTCCAGCACGGCGCGCAACTCTTCTGGCGTAGTTGTCATCAGACGGCGGTGATGCGAGCTATGCCCCGCATTGTTCACCAGCACATCAATCTGGCCATAAGCTTCGAGAACGTCCTTAGCCATTTGCATCACGCCGTCGTAGTCGCCGACATCGAGGCCCAGAGCCATCGCCTTGCCCCCGGCGGCCTCAATTTCATCCTTCACTTCCTCCACCTTGGAAACCGTTCTTCCCACGAGCACGACCTTTGCACCGGCTTCTGCCATCATCAGCGCTGCGCTGCGCCCGATGCCGCTTCCGCCGCCGGTAACTATACATACCTTGCCTTGAAGACCCATTGTTCACCTCTTTTGCTACACCTTATCTGGCTGTAAATGCTGTTGCGAATTGCCGCGTCCGAGTATATCACGAGGCGATTGCAAGCAGGAAAAGACCGGATAGAGTAATGCACAGTCCCACCCACTGGGTGATTGCCAGACGCTCGCCAAACAGAACAATTCCACCTAACATCGGTATGAGCGGGTACGCGATCGAAGCCGCCGCCACGATTGAAATGACGCCAATCTGAGTTCCCCTCGTATAGGCGAACATGCCGCCCATCTCCACGATGCCCGCGACTGCAACCCCGACAGCCAAAGGAAGCGTAAACCCCGCCAGCGTCCACCGGCGCATTGCAATCGTAAGGGGAATAAACAGGCCGAGCGTCATAGTGCGGCTGATGTATACCGGAAGAAACCATCCAATTTCCCTGGAGAGCACGCCCATACCGTAACTCAAAATGCCTATGCCGAGCATGGTGACGATGGCGAGTGCGGCGCCAAGCCCTATAAGCCTTCTGCTGCTAGAAAACTCTCGAGGGTCGAATGACGCGAGGACGATGCCCCCAATGCTGCACACCGCTCCAATAGCCTGCCAGCCACTGAGCCGCTCACCGGAAAACGCCATCGCAAGGGCGATGACCACAATGGCATACGACGAAACTATGGGACTGACTACGGCGACGGGGCCTTCCCGGAGCGCGCGATAGAAGGCAACATATACGAGCACTCCCAAGACCGATATGCTCGCGAGTACCACCCAGTGCTCCCAGGTCAGTAAGCCCGGCTCGTAGACGATAAAGAAATAGCCTGCAAGAGCCACGGAGGAGGAGAGATGCACGCCGGTCGCAGCGCGCAATACGCCTATCCGCTTGGATGCGGTAGCAGCAATGAAGTCTGCCACTCCCCATCCTACGGCAGCGAGTACACCATAAACGACGCTGATCGCAAGGACGCTCATCCAGCAATGCGCTCAGGAAGGATTCCCCTTTGTGCTCTCAGAGTCGCCAGAATCATCGAGGATGCTATGCAGACTCCGCCAGTTTCCGGCGAATGTCCTTGAGGCGGTCTAGGTTCGGCTTGTCAGGTCCCTTCTTGTCCGTACCGGGCACTTCAAGCAGGAATGGCACATCCGAAAACGCCGAATGGCCCATAATGGTCTCGAACCCCTCAATGCCGATATGACCTTCGCCAATGTTCTCGTGGCGGTCAACGCCGGAGCCGAACTCCACCTTGGCGTCGTTGGCATGCACGACTACCAGCTTGTCCAGCCCGATTTCGGCATCAAACTCCGACATCGCCTTTTCAATGCCTTCCCGATCGGCGATGTTGTAGCCGGCGGCGAAGGCGTGCTCGGTGTCAAGACAAATCGCAAGGCGAGGCGAATTCACTTCTCTGATGAGACTGCCAAGCTCGGCGAAGGACGCGCCAATTTGAGCGCCCATCCCGGCGCAGTTCTCGATAATCAGCTGCACACTGTCGTCGGTGTTGTCCAGCACTTGTACAAGTGCGCCCGTTGCCTGTTCGAAAACGGCGTCGAATCCAACACCCTTGTGGCTGCCGGAGTGGAATATAACGCCCTTTGCGCCGATCTGAGCTGCCGCATTCATGTGATTGATAAGCGAGTCTATTGACTTCTCCACAAGATCGGGTTTTCCGCCTATGTTCACAAGGTACGACCCGTGCAGGAAAGTTGAGCGTATTTCCGCTTCCTCAGCTTTCTCCCTGTATGCTTCCGCCTTGTCATCGGGAATCGGCCTGAATTTCCAGCCGCGCGGCGACGAGGCGAAAAGCTGTATTGCCTCCGCGCCGATGTCCACCGCGCGCCCGACTGCCTTATCTACGCCGCCTGCGGCCGATACATGCGCCCCCAATTCCATCGTCAACCTCCGTCGTCGGAAAGTTAGCGTCCTTCCTTGATGAAGTCCGCAACCTTCTCACCAATCATAATCGTTGTCGCGTTCGTGTTCGCCCTTATGCAGTCCGGCATGACGGAGGCGTCTGCGACCCGGAGCCCCTCCACGCCTCTCACCTTCAGGTACTGGTCAACCACTGCCATTGGGTCCGAGTCCGGTCCCATTTTGCATGTGCCAGACACATGATGAGATGTCCCGGAGTTTCGCCTCAGCCACTCATCGAGCAGGTCATCTGACCGCAATTCCTCATCACTGGGCATGATGCGATCGAGGAGGAGGTCTGAGAAGCTGGAACTTTCAGCCATGCGCACGCCAAGCCGTATCGCTTCCCGCATACGCCGCAGGTCCTCACCCTCTTCGTCTTGGTAGTAGTTGTAGTTGAGAAGAGGCTGCACATGAGGATCAGTTGACTGCAGCTTCAATTCACCTTTGCCGAGCGCCAACTGCAGGCTGGCGCTCAATCCGATGTAGTTCAAGTCCTCGTCGATTTCAACATGCGCAGGGCGATGCTCACTGGTCATGAGCATCGGGCTGAGCTGCATATCGTTACGCAGGTCCGAGCCTTCGACCGTATAACGTAGCCCGACCTGGATCGTCGGCGCCTGCACATCCGGTGGGTCTCCTACGGCGTGGTATAGCGCAGCGGCTGCGGGGTGGTCGCGCAGATTCTGCCCGACGCCAGGCGAGTCGTGTACGATTTCAATACCGAAACTTCGCAGGTGCTCTGCGGGGCCGACGCCGGACAACATCAGAAGTTGCGGCGATGCAATTGCGCCACTGCTCACGATAATCTCGTCGGCTTCAACCGAGAAGACCTCGCCGCCACTCTCAGCCTCTAGACCGATGGTGCGCTTGCCATCAAACAGAATTCGCCTCGCTGTCACACTGCCCCTGATAGTGAGGTTGAGGCGGTGGCGTGCCATGTTGAGGTAATTGATGGCGTTGCTCATCCGAATGCCGTCAATGTTATTGCGCGCACGCGGCGAGACGCCGGTCGATTCAGGATGATTTTGGTCCTCGTCTATTGGAAAGCCTTCTGCGACGCATGCCTGCTCAAAGGCAGTGGCATGCGGCATCCACTCATTGCGAGGCGGGCGGCGCACCGGTACGGGTCCGTTGGAGCCATGGAAGTCGTCCCCTCCAAAGTCCAGGTCAGTCTCCAGCTTGTTGAAGTACGGAAGCACCTGGGTGAAGCCCCATTCATCGTTGCCCCATTCCGCCCAGCGGTCGTAGTCCTCCGGTATTCCCCTGAATAGCACCTGGCCGTTCACGGCGCTGGAGCCTCCCGTAGCTTTGCCCCTGGGGATGACCAAACTCTCCTGCTCGGACGTAAGGCGTGCGGTGTAGCCCCAATTGTGCCGCCCGTATGCAGACAGCCATACATTGTTGCCCAGCTTCAGGTCGTCCGGTAGCTGATCGAATTCAGGGTAATCGGGTCCCGCCTCCAAGAGTAGCACCGAGCAATTTGGGTCTTCTGACAGCCGCGTGGCAATAGCACAGCCGGCGGAGCCTCCACCTACAACGATGTAATCGTACCTCATGACATACCTCCCTGGTTTACATGAAGATTTGCAGTCCAGGCTATGGCCTATCTACAGGATCAGGCCACAGGCTAATAGGGCGCGTCCGTTTATCTGCCCGATTCAGCATATGCTCCACACAACCCCGCCCGCGGCAGAGTTAACTGACAGCGATTGAGCAGACTATAATATTAAGCCTCTGTATTCGCAACTGCCTATCTGGCCTCGCACGCATTCCCAATGACACACTCTGGTTCAACTATAGGTCGTCAGCGATGCTGAACTGATGTCACTTATCCAAGTCTGACTCTGAATTTTCCTTGACGCAGAGTGAAATTCCATTTGCAGAAGGCGTCAGAAGTACTTACGCATCGTGAACATCCCAGATATAATATATAAATTAACTATTACTATGATAAGTCTTACATATATACGACATTATGATAATATTTCAGTCCACAGGTAAGCAGGTGTTCGTTCTATTTTCCTATCACAGTATGAAAAGGCAACCAATTTCCTGCACTGGGTCAGACACCCTCA
This sequence comes from Dehalococcoidia bacterium, assembly GCA_963665605.1. Lineage (GTDB taxonomy): Bacteria > Chloroflexota > Dehalococcoidia > Lucifugimonadales > JADFKI01 > Bin90. Next base: position 738,459 of record OY762409.1, read on the forward strand.
AAACGACAATTGAGAACGGAGCATTATATGAATATAGCTAGCCATATGACGGGTCTGTCGTCAAGGATCGCAAGCAATCTCTTCAGTTTCACACTAGCGTTGGTTCTAGTGGCAATGCTTTTTTCGACCGCCGCCTGTGGGATTGGCGACGAGGAGCGGAATACGAATCTGCCGGTAGGGGCGGCAACCGTCCAGCCGCCCGCAGCGTCCGAACCTGCGCCGACTGCAGCACCCGAGCCTGCGCCAACTACCGCTCCACCTGCGGCGACAGCAGTTCCCATGCCCACAGCCGTGCCAACGGCGGAGCCAACACCCAGGCCGACGGCAACGATGACAAGCCTGCCTTCCCCGTCGCCAACTGCCGTTACTGAAGTCGAAGATACCGAGGCAGCAAATGCTGAGGAAGTAGATACGACTGAAGACGAAGAAGCGATGACTCAGGAACTTCCGCCAGAATGCCTCACTGACGGAAGCCTCTCTGATCCTAAACTGATCTTGTCCTGCAGCAACACGGCGATGAATGAGCTGCAGAGCGTTAGAGTCGACCTGGAATTCAACCTAGGGGCGCTCCTGCCCGCGGAACTGCCACCCGACGCGGCTGTTCCAAGCATGCAGATGCAGATCGACCGGGAATTTCCCGATCGATTCAATATAGTCATGGTGGGACCGGGAGGCGAGACTGTCCGTCTCATTCTCATCGAAGGAGAAACATATGTGAAAGACGGCACCACGGATCAGTGGTTTAAGGTCCCTCAATCCCAGGACGAGTTCTCCGCGATGCTGCTGTCACTAAATATGGTCGAGCAACAAGTGGAGGAGTTGGAGAACCCTGACATCGTCTGGAACGACGTCACTCTTGACTCTGATGGCACGGGCTACCTGGTTTCGTACAGAGCTCCCGTTGAGCAGATGGGGATGCAGGCGCCGCCAATGGAGATACATCTGGTCGTAGATACAGGCACCTTCCTGCAGCAGTCGGTGGCTCTGCTGATTCCCACTCCCGATGGTGACACGGTTGAAGTCGCCGACTTTCTGTACAGTGACCACAACGAGCCGTTCGCAATCGCGGCACCGGAAAACTACATCGAGGCCGATCCATCAATGATGCCTCCGGGACCCGGCGGCTCCGGCGGGCCAAGCGATTCGCCAGAAATAATATCCCTTTCGAGAAACTCTGAAGACAATGTCGAGGTTTACTTCAACGTGCCCGTAACGGTCAATGGCGAAGTCGGACTGTATGTTCTTGAACCTTCCACAGGAGGATGGAGTCTTCCTTATGTGAGCGGAAGCGGCACGGATACACTGATTTTCGATGCGGCAGACACTGATAACCCGCCACTGGTGCCCGGAGAAAGTCTTATCGTCGGGTTTACATTCGACTCTCATGAATCTGACCTAGTTGACGAAAGCGGAAGGCCTGCAAACATCAACTTCGAAGAATGGGTATATCCCGAGTAAGGATTTTTCTATGCTAAGAGAGTGGTACTCATAGCGCGTCATCATTTGTGATATTTGGTCCAATTCTGGGACAAATACACGCGATTCTGTTATTCTTCATCTGAGAAAACTAATAGACGATGGACGAAGTTCAGGTCTACTATGAAGGAGCATTATCGATGTCCGTCAATACAGTTGCCATTCTCAGCCCTGGAGACATGGGATCAGGTGTAGGATACGCGCTTGGGCAGAACGAGATAGATGTCATAACCTGCTTGCGTGGTAGGAGCGACCGCACGCGGCATCTCGCCGCTGAAGCGCACTTTCGGGACATACCCACCCTGGGCTTACTGGTCGAGCAGGCCGATCTGATTCTTTCAATCCTCGTTCCGGACCAGGCAATGGCGGTCGCCAACCAGGTCGCCTCAGCCATGCGCCTGACCGGAAAGCATTCCGTGTACGCTGACTGCAATGCCGTGTCACCTCAGACGACGCGCCAGATGGAAGCCATCATCACGGAAGCGGGTGGCCAGTATGTAGACGGGGGCATCATTGGCGGTTCCCCCACGCAGGGTACTCCTCCTCGGTTCTATGTGTCTGGCGAGCACGCCGTCGCCGTCGCTGAGTTGGACGGAAAGGGCATCACTGTTAAGCCCCTCGGCGAAGAGATTGGCAGAGCTTCAGGAATCAAGATGTGCTACGCCGCTCTCACCAAGGGCACATCGACCCTTCAGGCCGCGCTGCTGTCTGCCGCAGAGTCGATGAATCTAACCGACGAGCTTATCGCCGAGTTTGAGTTCAGCCAGCCGGCCGCACTGAAGCAGATGAGCAAGGGCATTTCGCGCCTTCCACCAAACGCGCATCGCTGGATCGGGGAGATGGAGGAAATCGCCTCGACCTTCGAGCATCTCGGAGTGACCCCATCATTCCACAAGGGCGCGGCTGAAATGTACCGCCTGCTGAGCAGGACTCCATACGCAAGCGAGTCACCAGAGGATGCTGATAAGAGCAGACCTACAAGCGACACCATACGCGCTCTCGTTGAATTGCTTCGCCCACAGATTTCAGCCGATGGACAGGCGGCTGATTAGCGGGACTTTCGATCTTCTAACCCTCGTGGGCAGATGAGATTCAGGGAGCGCGCATGAAGGCTCTCGTGCTTAATTCGGACGGCGCCGCGCCCCTGCTCGAACAGCGAGAGGTCGCAAGACATCCTCCAGGTACAGGCGAGGTATTGATTCGGGTTGCGGCGTGTGGCGTCTGCTACCACGATGTTGCTGTCGCTGAAGGAACCCTGCGCCGCGGCGTCAAGCCGGAGGTCATTCTGGGACACGAAGTCTCCGGCATTGTGGAGGCGACAGGCGACGGCGTAACTACAGTTCAACATGGTGACAGAGTTGTCACCACACTCACGACATTCTGCGGGGAATGCGAACGCTGCAATGCAGGAAACGAGTATCGGTGCCTGCGAGGCCAGGGATTCGGGCACTCACTTGACGGCGGATTCGCTCAGTACCTGACGGCACCGGCATCCAGCACAATTCCCCTGCCCGACGACTTCGACTTAGTTCAAGGCGCTCTGCTCGCCTGTCCTGTTGGGGTGGCAATCAGCGCCCTGGAAGATGCAGCCAGATTGCAGCCCGGCGAAACGGCGTTAGTTGTCGGCGCAGGAGGCGGGCTTGGGGTTCATCTCGCTCAAGTTGCGGCTGCAATGGGCGCGCGCGTATTCGCGGTCACCACCTCAATGGAGAAGCTCACCGCTATAGAGTCCCTCCAGGACGTGGACGCGATACTCGCAGACAGCGAGCTGGACTTCTCAGAAATCATCCTCGCGTTGACGGAAGACAACGGCGCGGATGTGGTGCTGAATCCCGTCGGGTCTGCGCTCTTCGGATCGTGTCTTGCCAGTCTGGCACAATATGGCAGGATGGTGGTGCACGGCGAGATTGCCGGGCGGTCGGCGCGCATCAATCTCGCAGAATTGCTATTTCGCGACGCCGCCGTTGTTGGTGCGACCGGCGCATCGCCGCGACACATACGCAGGGCGATAGATATGGTTGCCAGCGGCGCAGTTCAGCCCATCGTCTCGCAGGAGTTCACCTTTGACGAGGCGGACGAGGCTATTCGCCAGATGCAAGCTGCCAACACCTTTGCCCGTGTAGCCCTCATTCCGCCACAATAGCGATTCAGACCCGCCTGCCTACCTACCGCACTTCGCCTTCGCCCAATTCCAACTAGGCTGTGGCGGAACGGCGGAATGGCAGGATCCTTCCCAAGGCTCCACTCTCCCATACAACGAGTACCTGGCTCGCGACCGCGATCGAGCTGTAAGTTCCTGCTACTACACCAATTATCAGAACCAGGAGGAACGTGCGTATCGTCGCACCTCCGAATAGCAGGAGCGACATCAGAACTATCAACAATGTGAGGCTAGTGTTCAGAGAGCGCCCGATTGTCTCGGATATGCTCACGTTCACATTTTGAGCGAAACCACGGTTACCGTAGTTAGTAACATTTTCACGCAAACGGTCGAACACGACGATGGTGTCGTTCACGCTGTAGCCAATGACGGTCAGCACTGCGACAAGGAACATCGTATTGACTTCCAGCCCCAATAGGTTGCCCAGTATCGCGAATATCCCCACCACAATGACAAGGTCATGCACCAGCGCCACAATCGCGGCCAAGCCATAGCGGAAAGGACGTGGGACGCTGCGGAATGCCCACCATAGGTAGATGAATATGCCTACCGATGCTGCTACGACCGCATATATGCCGTTTAGTATCGTTTCGCGAGCTACAACCGGCGATACCAGATCGGACGACAGTACATCCACTCCATCTTGAGACAGTGTAGCTTCAAAGGAATTCAGGATGGCATCCCTATCCGCATCAGAAAGCTGGCGCGTCCTGAGGAAGTAAGTGTTGTCGCCAAAATTCTGCACAGTGGCGTCAACCTGGCCCAAACTCGCTAGCTGGCTCCTCAGTTCCTCCTGTGTGACAGGGGTCGAAAAGGCGACCGTCATAGTGGAACCGCCCTTGAAGTCAATTCCTGTGCGAAGTCCGGGGTTGATGATGAGAAACACCACGCCCGGGAGTATTACTAAGAACGAAAAGAGGAAAAACCAGTTTCTCTTGCCTACGAAGTCCAATTTATTGCTCCTGAAGGACAGTACCAATCGAGTTCATATCGGCAAGGTTCGACCTGCCGGTGATTAATCTTCTGTGTCAGCTCCTCTGAACTGCTGCCGACTGCGGCTGCTGCGGCAACTCGGATCCGCCCGTCGGCACGAATGCGCCCAATAGCCTCGAAAGTCCCGTGGAGGCAATAACCCGCAGAATTGTCCGGCTCACGACAATCGCCGAGAACATGCTGATCATGACGCCAATTGCCAGAGTCGCCGCGAATCCCTGGACTATCGTGGTGCCGAGCTGATTCGAGAAGTAGTACAGGATGGCGCAGGTAATCAGTGTGGATACATTGCTGTCCCGTATTGCGGGCCACGCACGGTTGAAGCCGATATTGATGGCGCTGATGAGCGTGCGACCGTTCCGCAGCTCGTCCTTCATACGCTCGAATATCAGCACATTCGCGTCAACCGCCATACCAACCGAAAGTATAGTCGCCGCCACGCCCGATAGTGTCAGAGTAACCGGCAGCAGCTTGAATATCGCAAGCACCAACGCCGTGTAAATCAGAAGTGCGACCGACGCCACAAGCCCCGGAACGCGATAGTATAGCGTCATGAATAGGAAGACCAGTGCAAGCCCCACTCCGCCCGCCACAACGCTCTTGGCAAGCGAGTCGGCGCCAAGTATGGCGTCAACGCTCCGGCGCTGTAGAAGTGTGATTGGGAAAGGCAGGCGACCGCCTTCCAGCAGCAAGGAAACATCCTGCGCGCGCTCCAGTGTAAAGCCACCTTCGATGATTGCCGTTCCGGTGGTAATTGGTTGCCTCACCACTGGCGCAATCAACTCCTCGTCATCGAGGAATATTGCGATGGAGTCAGTGGGGCTGCCTGCGATTTCAGTTGTCTTTTCACCAAAAAGCCGCGTTCCAAGCGAGTCGAACTCCAGGTTGATGATGGGCTGGTCGCTCGTCGCATGAAGGCTCGCATAAGACCTGGACAGATTATCCCCTCCGAGGCCAAAATCCTCGTCAACTCTTCCAGGCTGCTCTATGAAAGTAACGGTTGCGCTATCACCAACCCTGTTCTGCGCCGCGGCGACATCGTGCGGTTCTACTGCAACCGGAGTCTCACCGGGCTGCGCAGGAGCGGGCGGCTCAGGCTGAGGATATGGGAACACGTACCTGTTAGTACCTGCAAGCTTGGTGACCGCGGGCGGCGCCACTACGCCAGTGATCGACTCGTTGCCACTGATGTTGACATTCAGCCCCGGCAGTATTCCAGATTGAAGTTGACTCTGAAATGCGAATATGTTCGCCGTCGCAGCCGCTACCTGAAAGTCCCGGGTCAACCTGGCAAGTACCTCGTCGAACTTCGCGGCGCCATTCGGCGTCAATTCAACAATTATCACCGGTATCGGTTCTTCTTCAACCTCAGCCTCTTCGGTCGCTTCCGAAGGCTCTTCACTTTCGGGCAGCAATTGCTCTGGTATCGGCTCCGCCGTTACACTGACAACGTCCTCATCCGTGATGACTCCCTCAGTAGCCAGGTTGCGTGGAGGGCTAATGCTGCGGTGCTTGAACTCCAGGCGCGCGGTCTCGCCAATAATTGACTCCGCACGCTCAGCGTCGCCTACACCCGGAAGCTGTATCAGAAGCCTATCATCGCCAAGAATCTGGACAATTGGTTCACCCAAGCCGGAGGAGTTCACGCGCCGCTCGATAATGCGCTTCAGGCTTTCCATATCGTCAGCGTCAGGTGCCTCTGGCTCGCCACCATCTTCCGCTATCGGCTCGGCACGATATACAAGGTGGCTACCTCCTTGCAGGTCCAAACCAAGACTCAGACCCAGGAAGGTTGTGTCGTTGCCCCTAACGAAATCGACTATCTTGATCGTCGGGAATCCAAGCACCAAGCCGGCTCCCACGATCAACAGCAAAATCGCAATTAACGCTCTTGCGTTCCTACGCACCGTTACCTCCACGCTCAAGGCTGGTCCTCACCAGCTCCAGCGCCTGCTCTCTTGTACTGACTTCTCCGCTCGCCTGCGCCTCTTTCACTTCTTCCAGCAATAAGCCGATTGTTCGTCCCGGCGCAAGCGCGAACCTGTCTATTATATCGTATCCACTTACCAACTTAGGAAGAGATTTCACAGAATCGCGCGAATTCCTGCTTCCGGTAGCATTTCCCGCTTCCAGAATATGCCTGATCAGGTCGCAGTGACGTTCCCAATCTTCCTGTTCCAGCATCGGCCCCCGCGCTGCCAGGTAGTCGGCAGTGTTGAGATAGAGGGTGTCCAGAGCGACATCGCCAACATCACGATAGTACCTGTATAAGGCCCGCTTAGACGGCAGCTTGCCCTTCTGCGCCATTTGCCTAGGTCGCAGGTGGTGCCGCACCATGCCTGCGACATGATCAACACCCCTCTTACCAAACCGCAGCCTCTTCATGATTTCTCGGGCAATGACCTCACCCTCAGTGTGGTGTCCAAGGAATCGAATCCTGCCGGAAGCTTCGATGGTCTTAGTTGCAGGCTTTGCGATGTCGTGCAGTAGCGCCGCTAACTTTAGGTATGTGAGCCTGTCGAATCCGACGCCTACTTCGCCACCATAGTAATCGGACAATCCTTCGAACCGAGGCATCATACTTAAGACACTCTCATCGGCATCGTCGTGAAACATCGCATCAACCCAGCCGACAGCCTCCACCAGATGATCGAAGACGTCCCAGTAATGTTCCTTCGGCTGCGTGATTCCTTTCGCCTCTGCCAACTCTGGCAGTATGTGGCAGAGAAGCCCCAATTCATCCAGAAGACGTATCCCCGCGCGGGCGTCAGGCATACGCAAGATTCGCATCAGTTCGTCGCGCACTCTCTCCTGAGAGGCGTTCGTAATAAGTGAAGACCGGGCGCTGATGGCAGCAGCCGTCTCGGATTCCAGCGAAAACCCGAATTGCACAGCCAATCGCGCGCCCCGCATGAGACGAACGCAGTCCTCGTCGAGCGCTTCGATCGAGACCATCCGAATGATGCCACTCCTGAGATCCGCTAGTCCACCGCATCCATCCAGAATATGGGCATCAATATCAGCAGAAGATGCCGCATCAATTGGCAGCGCCATTGCATTGACGGTGAAGTCCCGTCTCAGCATGTCCCGCTCTATGCCATCCCGAATGGTCACAATGTCCACATTGCCACTCCATTCGCCACCACTCAACACAGCACGGGCTATTTGCGGGTCCTCATGTAAACGAAAACAGTGCCCCCCAAGCGTGTCAGCAATTGAACATGCGACGGTGTATGCATCCTCGGACACGGCGAGGTCGATGTCCTCGGGCTCGTGCCCCAGGAGCGCATCCCTGACCGCGCCTCCCACAAGGTATGCTTCGCCACTCCTGCTGCGGAAGAAATCTGCAAGTTCTTTGACGAGCGACGGAAAGCGCATGGTGCGAGACAAGGCTGTATAGGGAGTATTAGTTGGTGCTTCGTTCATGAGTTCAGCGTGGAGAAATTGACGCAATCAAGAAATAGAATAGCAAGTTATGCATGTGCGTCAATCACGCTCAATGTCATTTGAGCTTCAGTGTTGCGGGAGTGTTGCGTGGGTCGTCTTCGGGAAGCCATAGGTCGCTTTCTGGATTATGGGAAGTATGAGGCTGATCCTCGATGTTGTCAGTGTGCGAATCGTCACCTTCATCGAGATCAGCGGGGTCTTCGCCTTCTGGTTCGACCTTCACTAGCTTCTCGTGGGCTTCCATATGGTCTGTGTACAGTATGCCGTTCAGGTGGTCAACCTCGTGCTCCAAAGCCTGTGAGAGGGTTTCCTCAGCTCTCAGCTTTACGACCTTGGAAGTGTGGTCCAATGCGCGAAATCTGATCCAGAGCGAGCGCGTCACCATTCCCTTGTATCCGGCAATGCTCAGGCAACCTTCTTCGACCCTTCGTTCACCCTCCCTCAGCGTAATCTCAGGATTGATGTAAATGCGCGCCTCTTCCTCTTCCGGCAGCTGAATTACGATTACTCGCAATAGCTCTCCGACCTGATTGGCAGCCAGTCCGACGCCACTGGCATTCCGCATCGTATCAACCATGTCATACGCGATCCGCAGTATGTCGTCATCTATGGCGCGCACTTTACGCGCCCTCTGCCGAAGCACAGGATGCGGAATTTGCAGGATTTCGCGGACTGCCAACTTCAAGCCTCGTAATACTTGATTAGTCTCTCGTGTGACCTCAAAGACCATTTCAATTCGAAGACAAACGGAAATATGTTCAACTTCTGATTATAGACGCAGACCAAGCGCAGTGCAAAGAATGCACCCCGCACAGGTGACCGCAGCGGAGCGGATCAGCCTTGCCTACCAGATTCTGCAGCGGAAACCATCGAAGATTGGGAAACGAAAGGCCATTTATGGCACGGCATATGTAGTCGAGACTTGCCTGTTGCACGAATTTGAACCTTTGAATAGAATTGGGGTACAGAATTCTAACCGGAGGTAAAGCAGTATGCCCAAATTCACGACTGAAAAATTGCGCAATGTAGTCCTGCTGTCACACGGGGGCGCAGGCAAGACTATAATCGCGGAGGCTATGCTGCACACAGCCGGTCACACAACGCGGTTCGGCAGAGTGGAGGATGGTACCACTCTCTCAGACTTTGAGCCGGAAGAAATTCGCCGCCAATCCAGTTCCCAGATGGCGGTACTCGCCTGCCCGTGGCGCGACTGCAAAATCAACATATTAGATACGCCCGGGTACGCTGACTTCCGTGGCGAAGTCATTTCCGCCTCCCGTGTCGCCGACGCTGCGATCATAGTCGTCTCAGCCGCAGCGGGTGTCGAGGTCGGCACGAACCAGATGTGGATTCTCGCCAACGAACGCAATCTCCCCCGAGTCGTATTCATCAATAAGATGGATCGTGAAAACGCTGACTTTGATCGCGTAATGAGTGAAATCACCGACCGCTTCGGTAGGGAGTGCGTGCCGGTACAGATTCCCATTGGCGCCGAGGCGGCGTTCTCGGGAGTGGTAAATCTGCTCGACCCTGACGCCGATGTTCCAGACGATGTCGCTGATGCAGTTGAAGATGCTCGGGAACGCCTTATCGAAGCCGTAGCCGAAGCTGACGACGAGCTAGCCGACAAGTACCTCGAAGGTGAAGAAATCACGCAGGCCGAGATGACTGCCGGTCTGAAGCAAGGCATCGCAGAAGGCCTGATTATTCCGGTCATGGTTGGGGCGTCCACATCCCAGATTGGTACGCGAGAGCTGATGGATGCCATCGTGGACTTCCTCCCCTCGCCCGCTGATGTCGGCAATGTCGAGGCAAATACTGCTGATGGCACAGTCTCGATGAGCCCGGACAGCAGCGGTCCGCTCGCGGCGTTGGTATTCAAGACTTCTGCAGACCCATTCGTAGGCAAGCTGTCATACTTCAGGGTGTACAGTGGGACATTCAGCAGCGACAACCAGCTCTGGAACACTAACGAGGGACAGCAAGAGCGTGTTGGCCAGGTATTTGAGGTGCGCGGCAAGGAGCAGACGGCGATTCCCGAATTCGCATGCGGCGACATCGGCGCAACCCCGAAGCTCAACTCCGTGCTTACCGGTCACACGATCAGCACACGCGACAATCAGTTCACGCTGGAAGGCATGGACTTCCCCAGTTCAGTGTACTTGATGGCCGTCTCCCCCAAGTCGCAGGCCGACGTTGACAAGATGACCAGTTCACTTTCCCGCATCACCGAAGAAGACCCAAGCTTGACGGTTACTCGCGAGCCTGACACGCTCCAGGTTCTGTTGGGCGGGCTAGGCGACACTCATGTGGATCTCGCCATCGAAAAGATGAAGAACAAGTTCGGAGCGGAGATGATACTTCAGGTTCCGAAGGTTGCATATAAGGAGACCATAAGCGGCAGGACAAGGGTGGAATATCGTCACAAGAAACAGTCCGGCGGTCACGGTCAATTCGGCCATGTCTGGCTCGAACTCGAGCCGCTGCCCAGAGGTGAAGGATTCCAGTTCGCCGAAACCGTGGTTGGAGGCAACGTGCCGCGTGAATACATCCCTTCTGTGGAAAAGGGCGTTTCCAAGGCGATGGGAGACGGCGCTATCGCGGGTTACCCTATCGTTGACGTCAAGGCGACCCTATTCGACGGTAGCTACCACACTGTTGACTCGTCCGGCATCTGCTTCGAGATTGCCGGCGGGCAGGCGCTCACCAAGGGAGTGCAGTTGGCATCGCCCACTTTGCTAGAGCCGATTATGCACGTACAAATTACCGTTCCCGACGAGTACACGGGCGACATAATAGGCGATATGAACTCCAGGCGCGGCAGAATCCACGGTATGTCCCCACAGGGCAACAACAGCACGATGATTGAAGGCGAGACCCCGCAGGCAGAAATGCTGCGCTACGCCACCGAGTTGCGCTCAATGACACAGGGGCAGGGCAATTTCACAATGGAGTTCGACCACTATGAGGAGGTTCCGGCACACTTAGTGGACCGCCTGGTGGACCAACTCAGGGAACAGGAAGCGGCCCGCGCTTAGCCAGTAGAAATTGATGCAGAGTCAAAGAAAGGGGCGGTTTACTGATAAACCGCCCCTTGAAGTTCAGGTTTCTCTAATTCGTGGAATCTGACAGGTTAATCCCGCTCCGCAGACCAGATAGTGTGGTAGTTCCTTCCCGCGATGGCATTAACAAGTTCCTCGCGTTCCATTTGCCTCAACTCGGTCAAAGCCCTTTCGCACTCCTCGACAGCCTCGTCCTCACCCTCACTCTCCAGCCTCTCAATGAGCTTATCCCATAGTCCCAATCTAATCAGGCTGTCCACATACCTGGTCCACGGGATTACCGCCAGGTTTCTCACTCTCGGCAGTCCGGATCGCTGCCGCCTAATCAGGCGCAGACGCTCTTGAGGCGACGAGGCCATTGGCGCTATCTGCACCATCGCGCTGTGCCTCTCATTACTCCTTGGGTCCACTACCAACGCCTTGCGGAAAGACGGAAAGAATATTGAAACGACATCCGCACTATCGATCGACTTTATCATCCCTTCAATATCGAACATGAAATCGCTGTTCATAGTAAGACTCCTTGCTCAGCAGACCAACAGTGGCATTTCCTGTGAAAAAGTCCAACCTGAAACTTCAACAAATAATCCTGCCCTACAATTCAAATCCCATACTTCGCGGCAAATTGACCTAAGAGTCAACAAGTTCCCGAACAGTCTCAATGAATGAGGGCAGCACGTTTTTCCAGTCTCCGACTACGCCATAGCTTGCGCTCTTGAAGATATTGGCATCGGCGTCGCGGTTGATGGCAACGATGCTCTTAGATGCCGAGCAGCCGGCCATGTGCTGGCTTGCGCCGGATATACCGACCGTGATGTACAGATCAGGCGTGATCGTCTTGCCGGTCAATCCCACCTGGTAGCTGTGGTCCAGCCAGCCCGCGTCGCAAACCGCGCGTGACGCACCCACCGCACCGCCTAACAGCCTTGCCAGGTCCTCTAGCTGGTCGAATGGCTCCGGGCCACCCAGCCCTCGTCCGCCGCCCACGACTACATTCGCGTCTTCCAGACGCACTCCCTCGGATTCCTGCGTTACCGTTTCTACCAGCCGGGCTTTCACGACTGAGGCATCAAGAGACGGGTTGATGACAACGGTTTCACCGGCACGGGAACCGTCCGCCTCCAGCGGTTCATAAGCCTTCCCTCGCAGGACGACCATCTGGGGATTCGCATCCGGGAAGGTTACCTTCGCCAAGGCGTTCCCGCCATATACGGGCCGAACTGCGACGATTCGTCCGCTGTCCGCGTCCGCACTTACCTGCAGGCAGTCCTGCGCCAGTCCCACGCCCATCCTGAACGCGAGTCTCGGTCCCACATCTCGACCCGCAAGCGTCCTTCCAATGAGAACGGCGGATGGAGCCACCTCTGAACACACATGTGCCAGCGCCGCGACCTGTGCATCCAACTGTAAGTCTGAGAGAACATCATCCTGCACCAGGTACGCCTTGTCGGCTCCGAGCGCAATCGCCGCCTGACCCGCCGCCTCACTGCCGTTCAACAGTGCCACGCCCACTTCATCACCCGTTACATCGCTAATTCCCCGCGCTGCCGCGAGCAGTTCGCCCGTGATGCTCTGAAGCACATCACCATCGAGTTCACCTACTACAAGTACGCCGGCCATATATCAATTCTCCAGTATTTCAATGGTCCCCCATGAGGGGATGATCTGGGAAGTCACAATCTCGCCATTTCTGCCCCATTGCAACTCCTGTCTAAATCAATTTCTCCTCGCGTAGTCGCAGCGCTAGCTTCCTGCCCGCATCTGCGTCATCCTCACCCTCGATCACTTCAACTTGATTGTCGCTGACCGGAATGTACAACTCGGTAAGCGTAACCTTAGGCTCAAGAGACTCAGCATCAAGACCAACATCCGCCGTGCTCCAACTGGTCGGCTGCTTGCGGCTCGCCTGCATGATGCCCCTCAGAGTGGGATAGCGCGGTTCGCCCAGTTCGTTAGTAACCGTCACAAGGGCTGGCAGAGGCGCTTCCACAACCTCGTACCCGTCCGACAGCGCACGCTGAATTACGATTCCTTCGTCCGCAACCTCAATTTTCTGCGCGAGAGTAACACAAGGCAGGCCCAGCATTTCCGCCACTCCCAGCGGCACATGCGCCTGATCCCAGTCAGATGCCTGCCGGCCACAAAGCACGAGGTCATACTCCCCGACCTTCCGTATTGCCTCTGTCAACACCGTCGCAGTGGCGTAAGGGTCAAGGTCGTCTAACTCCTCATCATCAATGAGTATCAGCTCGTCGGCGCCCATAGACAGTGGCTTCTTCATCACATCCATGACGAAGCCGTTGCCCATCGAGATGACCGTAACTTTCGCCGCATCCCCGCTGTCCTTGAGACGCAGTGCCGCTTCAACTGCGTTTTCGTCGAACCCATTAACTACCGGCGGGATTCCCGCGGCGGGCACGACTCTATTTGTGCCTGAATCTATATTGAATGCAGAGGCAGGCGTCTCAGGATCCATGACCTGCTTCACGCACACTATAATGTTTATCGCCATACCGTCTCTCTATCCTGTTCAAATCAAATGTTGATGGTCACCAAAGCTATAGCCTGAACTCCTGTCGTGGCTTCAGCAGATGGTCCGAAACTCCTGTTTCCCGCATGAATTTCAACAGATACTGATGAACATCTTTCGCCACTTCCAGATTATCGGAAATGATGTTGTCCTGTTGTCCGGGGTCCTTTGCGATGTTATACAGCTCCGACATGCCTTCGTCCATGCTGTAGAGCAGTGACCAGTCGCCCGCAGTAATAGTCGTGACCTGCGAATTAACAAGGTGGCGCCTGATGCTGTCAACTGAGCGCACTTCTTCGCCCGGATTGGCAAAGGGAATGGTACTGACTACAAACTCTCGCCCAGCGGCATTGCCGTCCTGCATCCTATGCAACAGCGAAGTCCCATGAACGGTGTCAGGCACGCCCACTCCTGCGATGTCCAGCACGGTCGGCATGACATCAACCACAGAGGTCTTGCCAGAGTAAAAGCCAGGATCCACACCAGGCACATACACAAGGAGTGGAATCCTTACCAATTCTTCGTAGAGGGGCGAATGTGCCCAGCGGGCATCATCGTCCCCGAATCTGTACAACCCTCCACCGTCGCGCGTGTCGAAGGTCATCTTTCCGAATTTCCCGCCATGCTCGCCGAAATAGAAACCGTGATCCGATGTGAACACAATCGCTGTGTTTTCCATCAGACCCATATTTTCAACCCGCTTCAGAAAGTAGCCGATCCAAGTGTCCACCATCGTGATTTCGCCGCAGTAAGTCGCATTCGCTTTCCTGACTCTCTCGGCAGAGAATCCCGGCTCATCTTGCCAGTGCCCGTAGATTGGCTGGATTATCTCGCCGTCAAAGTCTGGCCAGTACAGCTCTGAGTAGTACGGCGGTGCCTCCCAGGGCTCGTGCGGGTCCCATGTATCTATATAGAGGAAGAAGTCCTCCTTGTAGTGACCCTCCAGCCAATTCATCGCGTTGATGAAAGTCTGAGGTGCGTTGTGATCGGACTCCAGCCGCCAACGGTCGCGCAAGTCCCGCGACTCGTGATTGCCCACCTGCTGCACTCTAGTCGGCGAGCCCTCCTGACCAGGATGGAAGAAGAAAGTCTGGAAACCCCGATCATAGTTCATCCCGCCGCGAATGTAGAATGGCGTATCAACAGCTGCTGCAGTGTGATAACCGTTCTCCGAAAGTATCTGCGCCAGGGTGACTTCGTCCTCCGGCAATGGTTCCCAACCCATATACGACATGGTCCAGCGACCGGTTGCGTGGTCTGCTCTTGTAGGCATCGTTGGAAAACCGCCCGCATAGTGGCTGTCGAAGCGCGTTCCCTTCGCTGCCAGGGCGTCCAGAGTGGGGGTCCTGATCGTCTTATGACCATACGCGCCCATGTGGTCTTGGCGGAAGGTGTCGGCGGTAATCCATATGATGTTCATACGCTTATTCTCCACCTACTGCCTCAGTGCAGCCACGCGTACTGCAGCGGTCATCTTTAAGAGTCTTCATGATGTTCCACCCAGCCAATACAAATGTTATTAGCCTGTGGGTTGAGTGTCAAATAAAGCGTTGAGCTTGGAACGCCTGATATTTGGCGACCTCTGCAGTCAATTTTGCCAGACTAACCCTGATCTGAGAGCGACGGACTGCGAGCCGAAACAGCAGGGTCATTTTCGTCCATAATTCCATATTACTGAAACGAATTTCACACCTTTCATTGCATTAAAACTATTTATGCAATGCCTCCTCAGCATTAGTATTTCTTCGTAGATTGAATGTGCGCATAGTGTGTGAAATTCATCGCAAAGCACTGAAAATTGGGACTGAATATTGGGTCTTAGAGCCCCATGAATCCGCTTAATTCCAGAAGATAAGCAACGAATGCTCAGTCTCATTTAGCTTCGTACAATTCAACCGCTCTGAATGCCTGTATCTACTGGTGAATTACTCTGCATACCGAATTACAGGCGTGCAGAAAGTCTGCATAAATTCGTCGAAAAATCTGCGATTTCACCTTGACAGTCTATTTTGCAAAGTTTTAACCTTTGTTTAAGACACTTCTAATAGAAAATCTAGTCGATGTGTGGATGCGTGAGATTTGCGCTGACGGTTGAAGA
Source organism: Dehalococcoidia bacterium (assembly GCA_963665605.1). Lineage (GTDB taxonomy): Bacteria > Chloroflexota > Dehalococcoidia > Lucifugimonadales > JADFKI01 > Bin90. The sequence goes on from OY762409.1 coordinate 754,226, forward strand.
ACTGAAATGCGTTGGGAAGAGACCCTCCGGGCCCTCCTCACAAGAAGTTAAGGGACTTCTGACCACCTCCGACAAGCCGAGCAATTGGCTGTTATCTATGGGTGCGAGCTTACCAAAAAGGTAAGCAGAAATTTCAAGATGGCGTCTTGTCAAGGGGAGTTTTTGCGCCATTTTCAGGCGGGTAGCTCAGGCAAGACAATGCCACAGGTCAGAGTATGCCGTTAGGCGGATTGAGGAGGATGTGATGGTCGTTCAGGCTCACGAGTACGATAATTTCAAGCCAGAGGTTTCCACGGAGGTCGCGACTAAACAGCCGGTTGTCCAGGTTGCCACTCCGATGCGCGAGTTGATTTGCCCTCGTTGTGACTCGCAGCTTCGCATTAACTACGACGAACCCCAATGCCTGCAATGCGGTTATGTGGACTACACGTACACTCCGCCCAATGCTCACAAGAGAAAGAGGAGCCTGATGAGCAAAGGCACTCAGTATGTACTCCGTTACACAGGCGCGTCGGATATTCTCTCTGACACGCTGACCCATGTGCAGCTGCGACGATTCCGAAACAGAGCAATTTACCTCGTCAGTTGCCCTTTCTGCCACCAGGAGATGACGCAGTCGTCTCTCTCCGGCAAGCGCAGGGAAGTCCGCGAAGAGCGCTACAAGTGTGAGGCGGGCCACCGGATATCCCTGATACCTTCGAGGAACGGTTCGCTCGGCTGGAAATAACGCCATTCCCATTTAATCACCGGGCTGCCCTCGTCGATCTTGAGCAATATCAGGTCTCCGCGGGCAGTCCACTCCTATCTCGCGACTTCAAGTGGCGAGGTTGGTTGGACCCTGGGAAATGACCAAGATAGCCGACATTCATGCCCGACATTTCAGCGGCCCTCTGTTCATCTGCGACTTTTCGCCGCCCAGGGGCGCCGCCTATGACGAACTTCGATTGGCCAGCCCGGTTGACGCGCATTGCCTTTCCGTTCCCTACAATCCGGGAAAGTCTGTATACGCCAGCTCAGTAATCGCGGCTCACTCCATACGATCCTACACTGGCAGAGAAGTCGCCTTCACCATTGCCAGCAGAGACATGAACATACTGGCAATCCAGAGCCTGCTTCTCGGCGCCGCGCTTCTTGGACTGGAAAATGTCATCGTTGTGCGCGGCGACGACTTTACAGCAAGTGAGATACGACGCACAAAGCCGGTACATGATCGGGCGCCAACGGCCTTGATCCGCTCAATTGCCAAAATGAACAATGGCACGGATTTCAGAGGGAGACAACTGAGTACTCCCACCGACTTCTGCATTGGCGCGACGATAGACACCAACCGCAGCCTTGACTTAGAAGTTGCACTTACCCACCGCAAAATTGAGGGCGGTGCGAACTTCTTCATCACGCAGCCCGGTTACTCACCAGTGGGACCGCTTCGATTCCTCCAGACTTACGAGCAAAGATACGGGCATCCCCCATCTGTGCCTATATTCTTCGGCATTCAGATGATATCTCCCGGCGGCAGGTCATTTAGCCCGATTCCCAAGTCCGTCCGGGACGACCTGAACGAAGGGATTGCTCCCGCTGACATCGCATCAAGAGCCATAGACCGTTTTCTTGCCTCGGACATCACGACCTTCTACCTGATGCCGCCCATACTCCCCGGCGGCGCGCGAGACTATCAGGCTGCCCAATCCGTCCTCGACCGCTACAAGGAACGGTGATGTAGCACTTCTGGACTTCGGTGGAACAGAATCCGAATCCCCGTTCACCGCCAAACGAAAAGCCGCCCATCAGGGCGGCCCACGCACATGAACTGTATTCTGAATATCTGCTCAAGCAGACCTTAATCGGACGACGGTAGCTTGCGCGGTTGCTGCACCTCCATGGGCGCTCCGTTGTATCGCAAGTCGCACTGCCCTGCTTTAGTTACCAGCACCGTGACACCTTCGTCATCCGACTGGTAACGCCGACCAAGATTGATGGTCATCGCATCCAAGCTCGTGGCAGCGCCGTCAAACCCGTTGCTCGAATCCTTTTCTTGTAGCGGCACATCCCCGTCGGTGAGAACGCCGTCGCCGCCCTTTGTAACGACAAGCTCGGCACCTGTCGGGGTAACATATCTTGTTCCAGCCTTAATCATTCCTTCTATACCTCGCCTCGGAATAATTTTGATCCTGAGCAATCTTGGGACAAAACCTGTACCCACACCGCTCGGCTATCGGAATATTCTACCTTTATTTGCAAGAATCTTCAAACTTTCATCTGACTGTCAGATACGGGTCCGCCGCCCGCCAAGTAAACAGTTCCGCACCCAATATTATCCTTTATCGAAAAGGCTTCAGCCTGCGAAGATCCCACTCGCCGCCGCATGCTGTTCGTCGGCGTGATACGAACTTCGCACAAGCGGGCCAGACGCCACATGACGGAACCCCAGAGCCTCACCTTCACGCCGCAACTCATCGAACTCGCCCGGCGTGTACCACCTAGCCAGCGGCACGTGTTTAGAAGAAGGTCGCAGGTATTGTCCTATCGTAAGCAGGTCGCAGTCCACTGATCTCAAGTCGCGCATCGTCTCAATGATTTCGTCCCAGGTCTCCCCAAGACCCACCATCATACCGGACTTCGTAACTGCGTCACCGTCCAGTCGCTTTGCATTTGACAGTAATTCGAGGGACATGTCGTAGTCACCTTTAGGACGCACCCTTCCGAACACCCGTCGCACAGTCTCGATGTTATGGTTCAGCGTGTCCGGCCTTGCATCCATGACTTTCGCAAGCGCGTCCACGTCTCCCTGAAAATCCGGGATCAGCACTTCCACTTTGCACGAAGGGATCCGCTTGCGTATCTGCCGAATGCACTGCGCGAAAATGAATGCGCCGCCATCGGGAAGGTCATCTCTGTCCACCGAGGTGATGACAGCGTATCGCAGTCCCAGTCGCTCGACCGTCTCCGCCAGTCTCACCGGTTCCTGCAGGTCAAGAGTAGTAGGCATTCCCGTATTCACGGCGCAGTACGAGCATGCACGAGTACAGATGTCCCCTAGAACCATGAAGGTCGCAGTACCGCGATCCCAGCATTCGCCGATGTTCGGACAGCGCGCCTCCTCACAGACTGTATTCAGCCCCTCTGATCGAACCAGCTGCCTTAGTTCGAGGTAGCCTGCGCTGCCAGGCGCCTTTACCTTCAGCCACTCCGGAAGCCTTCTCGCCGTAGCCATATTCCCTCCAAGTCAGGTGTGCCGCCATGATACCAGATTGCACTGGCGCTAAGTCAGTACATGAAATGGGGAGGAGAAGGAATGCATACATTACGGCTGAATCAGACAGTAGAAGACTGAATGATCAAGAGGATTCACTGGCAAGCAGATTACAAATATTCGCCGGCGCAATGCCACGCCCGCGCAGAGAATGCAAGCAAGCTAATCGGCTAAGACCGACCAATAGCAGAGGAGTTAATAAGTATTCTTCTGACGATAGACTGCAATGCGTCTATCTCTTCATCGTCTATCCCCGCTGTGAGCCTGGTCTCATATTCATGCACCCGCTGGTGAAGTTCAAGTCCCAGTTCGATCCCCTCTTGTGTCAGCCTTAGCAGCACAATGCGCCGGTCATTTTTCGGGCGACGCCTCGACAGCAAGCCTCGTTCGACCAACTTGTTTACCATTCTACTAATGGCCGAAACTTCAACTGGCAGCACCTGCGAAAGTTCGGTGGCGGTCCATTCCTCGTCGGTGAGGAAAAGTCTTATCAAGGCGAATTCCATCGAAGTGAGTCCATGGGATGCCACTTCCCTATTAGCCCCTCTTGAGACGGCATTAAGCAATGCCGCTGCACATTGCCCCAGGCTATGAAGCGGCACCTGCTCGCGCCGGGGCCTACTCTGGCCTGTATCTTCTCGTGAATCATTCATAGATTTATACACCGTAGAGTCCAAGTGGTGATATTAGAATACGGCTTGTTCTAGGAATCGCCGATAGGCGCAGTTGCCGCCCTAGGATTCATTTCCCCGACAGAGCCGTATTGACCTCAGTCACCAAACCAAAATTAACCATCTTACGAGACTGAACAACCGCAATGGTTGAATCATTCACATATAGTGTACCAGTAATCTTAACATGGTCTCTACTATCTTAAGGGACTGAAAATACCGAAAGTCTTGGCAATATTCGGAAATCGCCTTAACTCAGACTTCGTGCCAAAGGATTTGCAAGCGAGAAATCGCCTAGCAGAATCCGCAAAGATTGAGCCAGGAGCCTCTCGCATTCCGTGAGTGTCAGCCCATTTCGCTCGTTAACCTCGGTCTGAAAGCTATGAACGGCGGAAACCGTGCGAATCCTTCATACTCCTACGGCATATTACTCCGCAAGGTAAACCGAACGGGAGTAGATGATTCCCGCGCCTCGCGTTATGATATGGCGAAATCATGTAACATCGGGAGGTTAGAACGAGCTATGGCAGAATACATTCCCTCACCATCAGACTGGGTCCGCGAACAGGTCGAACTGTACGAAGGAAGCGGCGGCACGGAGGGCACGACCTTGCGTGAGACGGGACTGCCCGTAATAATCGTGACAAACAAGGGTAACCGCACCGGCGCCATCCGCAAGACGCCTTTGATGCGCGTCAAGGACGGCAACAACTACATCCTCGTTGGGTCGCGGGGCGGTGCACCCACGAATCCGGTATGGGTGTACAATCTCCGGGCGCACGCCGACGTAGAGATCCGCGACGAGACCTCCGTCTATAAAATGCGTGTTCGAGAAGTGGAAGACGCCGAGGAACGGTCCAGACTCTGGGACATCTGCGTCGCCGCCTTTCCGCCCTACGAAGACTACCGGAACCGCACATCCCGAACTATCCCGGTATTCGTTGCCGAACAGGCCTGACACATCAAGTATATTGAAGATTGCTACTTTCATCGGCAATGGAGAAGCCCCCACGAGTCTCATCATTACTCGTGGGGGCCGTATTTTCAGTCGTTGGAATCTACATATCAGAACGAATAGTACTTCACTCCCGGCGCAACCATTCTGAAGTACCACCCACCATGGCCGGTTTTCCTGTCACTCGGGGCACGCTCGGATTTCTCCAGTAATGCCTCGATTTCCTCCGCAGCCTTCGAATTGAGTTCTTCCCTCAAGGCTGCCTGCTTCTGCCGCTCAAGAATCGCTGCTTCTACCATAAGAACCACCTCCTTCTAGAGTGTACAATTCGAATTTAACAGTTGACACAAAGCGTGTCAACATAGTGCTATTTTTCACATAAACTTTGCCATAGATTTCACAAAGTCCGGTTGCAAACCACTCGGAGTCGATTCCGTCAAGATTTGTCTTAAATTCGCATTCGCGTTACGATTGCTGCATGTCAAACGAACATTCGCAAGGCGATGCCAGAGTCCATACGCGTTCTCCGATTTCAGAAGCACAGTCTGAAATCACCACGCTTGACCTACACGCCTGGGGCGATCTCGGTGACACGCTCGCACATTTCGAAGGCGGAGTCATCAATGTCTTCGGTGGCATCGCGGGAGAGCAGGTGAAGGCAAGGATCATTCGCTATCGGCGCAGGCGTCGCCAGCACATATCCGCCATAGTAACCGAGGTTATCCACCCTTCGCCTCACCGAATCGAGCCTCCCTGTAAGTACTTCGGTGAATGTACTGGATGCCAGTGGCAGCACATTGCCTACGAGCATCAGCTCGAACTGAAGCGCGAACGCGTGATTCGGGCACTCGCCGATTACGAGAACCTTCGCGGCATTGCCGTTTCCTCCACTCTGCCAAGCTCCCAAGTGTTCAGATATCGCAATCATGCGCGCTTCACAGTCCGAAAATCTGGCACTCTCGGCTTCATCAACCGCCTCACTCGCCGCTTCGTGAGAATCGAAGAGTGCGCTCTGATGCACCCTGGGATCAACCGGGCACTAACCGCCCTGCAGGGAAAAGCCGTTGAGACAACTCAACTCTCAGTTCGATACGGCGTAAATACCGGCGACCGGCTGATCCAGCCAACACTCCGCAACCCCGACCTATCCCTGCCAACCGGACAGACGCACTACTGGGAGCGGATGCACGAGCGCCGTCTTCGCATTGCTTCCCCATCCTTCGCCCAGGTCAATACGCCGCAGGCAGAGAGCCTTGCCACAATCGTCGAGGAGCGCCTAGGGCTGAGCGGTAGCGAGCTGCTCGTTGACGCCTACGCGGGAGTTGGCACATTTGCCATACTCCTCGCCGAATCGGCCCGCCACGTCATCGCAATCGAAGAGTCATCCGCAGCGGTGGATGACGCAGCTGTCAACATCGAAGGAATCGACAACCTTGATTTCGTCTGCAGTAGGACGGAGGACTACCTCGATTCCCTCGCCGAGCCACCGGATGCAGTTATCCTTGATCCCCCGCGAGTAGGCTGCCACGCAGCGACCCTCGATGCGCTAATACGCAGGAAGCCGAAACGAACTGTCTATGTCTCATGCGATCCAGACTCCCTGGCGCGGGACCTTGCTTACCTGGCTTCAGGCGGCTTTTCCATAACCTCTGTCGAGCCTATGGACATGTTCCCTCAGACCTATCACACCGAATGCATTGCGACGATCGTACCAACTGACGGCCCTCCGAGCGGAAACTGATTACCGCAGGATTACTATGGTGTAAAATAGGCGCATGCCAGTGAACTACACTCGTAAGGGCTACAATGCGCGCCGCAGGCGTCTAATACTTGCGTCCGGCTCGCCAAGACGTCGCCGTCTCATAAAGGCGATCGACATACCCATACGCATAGTGGGAAGCGGCGATGACGAGCCTGATCCAGGCAAAGACGAATCGCCGAATTTCTATGTCCAGCGACTGGCAGTCCACAAGGCAAACCATGCCCTGAATCTGACAAGAGACGACCTGGTGCTCGGCGCCGACACTTCAGTGGTTATCGATAATGACATACTGGGTAAGCCCTCGGACAGCGAGGAGGCAGTCCAGATGCTTGAGCGACTGCGAGGTCGCCCACACGAGGTCATCACCGGTATTGCACTTCTGGATTCCGCAACAAATATCTGCTCCACAGCCGTCAAGACAAGCAAGGTTTATATGCGTGACTACTCCAATGAGGAGATCGCGGCGTATGTAGAGTCCGGCGAGCCGTTCGACAAGGCAGGCGCTTATGCCGCGCAGGACGAGACTTTCAGACCTGCTAGCGGCATCGAAGGCTGCTACGCTAATGTAGTCGGGCTGCCAATATGCGATGTACTCACCCTATTGGAACGCATAGGTGTCCCCACTGTCTTCAGGCGAGGATGGCAAGTTCCTAGCGGCTGCAGCGACTGCGACTACTGGAAGGGCGTGACCGCGGAGATAGAGGAGACGAATCGCCAATGAGCTTTCTAGGGATGGGAACGGTTGAGATCATTATCATCCTTCTCGTCGCATTTATTTTCCTGGGCCCGGAGCGAATGATTGACGCAGCCAGGACACTCGGCAAGTGGACTGGGGAACTGCGCCGCATGGGTTCAACAATGCAGGCGGAGATGGACGACATCACTAACGTGGGTTCGCCGCTTTCCACGCGTTACGACCAGACTCAGGACTCCAAGAGCAGAAACGCTGCATCCCAGCCTCTCGACCAGGATCACCCGGCGGACGCCCCTGTTGGGTTCAGAGGTAAGTCCACCGATACCGAACAACCTTCGCGCGATGCAGCTCCTTCCCCACGCAGCGAGGACAGCCAATGAGTTCCGAAAGCGGAATGTCATTCCAGGATCACATAACTGAACTTAGGCGCCGGGTGATGTACTCGTCGATCGCGGTACTCGTCACCACAATAATCGCCTTCGTCTTCCACGAGCAGGTTCTTTCGCTGCTGATGCAGCCTGCTCAGGGTTTTACCAACATCCCCAGCGGTAAGCCCATCTACACAGACCTGACTGAGTTCATCAGTACCGCCATGAAAGCATCGCTACTTGTCGGCCTGTTTGCCGCCTTGCCTTTCGTTCTTTTCCAGATGGTCATGTTCGTTTCGCCCGGCCTCAGCCCCTCTGAGCGCCGCTATCTCTATGGCCTAATTCCAGCGGTAATAATCGCTTTCATTCTCGGAGCGGCATTCGGCTACCGCGTACTATTCCCGCCGGCCATACACTTCCTTCTCAGTTTTGGAAGCGACATCGCCACGCCATACATTCGAATTGGCAACTATGTCAGCCTGATGATCTCTCTGCTCCTGTGGATGGGCGTAGTATTCGAGACTCCCATCGTCCTGTTCTTTCTGTCTCGTATCGGCATCGTGACGCCTCAGCAGCTCGGCCGGCAGCGCCGCTACGCAGTGGTAGTAGCATTCATACTAGGCGCGCTCATCACGCCCACTTTCGATCCGATCAACCAGACCCTCGTCGCCCTGCCCATCATAGTCCTGTACGAAGTCGGCATCTGGCTCGCCAAATTCGGCGCAAGGCAGCGAAACCGCCAGCGCGCCAGAGAACTCGGATTAGACGGCAGCGAAGGGTAATCGAGACAAATCTGGCACAAAAGGCAGAGCCTGAGACTATATGCCTCAGGCTCGCGCATTTTCTAAGTTACTGGTCTGACTGAAGAAGTCGCTAAGCGGCCTTCCCAGTCTTTGTCTTATCTTCTTCTGCGTCATCACCGTCCAGGCTGGCTTCCTGGCTTTGCTTGAACTGCCGTACCGCCTTGCCAACCGCCTGTCCGACCTGTGGCAGCTTACCGACGCCAAATATCAACATTACGATTACGAGGATAAGTATAAGTTCTAAAGGTCCAATCCCTCTTGCGAACGGCACGCTGACCCTCCATATTCCATTCATTTCAATTTCCAAGCATCGGAATGATGATAGCCCTCATCAAGCCCGTCGTCAACACAAACCATCTTCGGGCTCGCTCTTCAGCAGGTATCCAGGTGATGCAAGACAGTCAGTGCTCTGGGAAATGTTGCGTCCCTTTTCGCACCAGGCTATCGATTACCCAAGTCTGCCCTACCTGAACTCTCGTCTAACAGAGCGGGGAAATTATGCAGATTCTGCGATACAATGCACTTCATAAGGAAGATACCAATCAGGAGAGTCACTTAATGGCACGCATAACGCAGATCACAGAACGCAATCAGGTAGATGACGACAAGCAGCACATCTTCGATTCGATAGCCACGAGCCGGGGGCGCGTCAGCGGACCATTCTCGGTCCTACTTAACAGCCCGGAGGTGGCAGGCCGCGCTGCGCATCTGGGTGCATATATCCGCTTCGAATCCACGCTCACGCCTGATCAGCGCGAACTTGCGATTATTACGACCGCGCGCGAATTCGACTGCGCCTACGAATGGGCGGCGCACGCAACACTTGCACGCGATGCAGGCGTGCGAGAGTCCGCAATCGAAATCATCGCCAACGGAGGAGAACTCAGCGATCTCACAGAGGACGAAGCTCTCATCGTCGGCTACGGACGGGAGATACTGAGAGACCATCGAGTCTCTGAGGACACATTTGCGGCGGCTAAGAGTCAGTTCGGCGAGCAAGGCGTGACCGAACTTACCGCAACCTATGGGTACTACGGCATGCTTGCATGCGCCCTTAACGCATTCGAAGTCAGCCCATCCTCGGACATGCCGCAACTGCCCTAGCGCCGGGGCGGGAAACGCCATCTACCGCCTAAGAGCAAAGCCACGGCGCCGAATACGACTGCAAGCGCCAGAAGCAGCGGGCTTATGGCGGGTATTGGAGTCGGAGTCGGCAAAGGTGTTGACGTTGGCTCGGGTCTTGGCGTGGCGGTAGGCAGGTCAAGCCCGACCGATGTCTTGAACTTCGGATCGCCCGGGTCATCACTGTCATAGTACGCGACGCTCAGCCTGCTTCGGCTTCTAACTCGAACTCGCCCGTCATTGGGCGTCAGACTTGCCTGATCCTCGCTTATCTCAATTTCGCCCCTATAGAGACTCGACGCCGTGGCAGGTGAGCCATTCGTCTCGCTCACAATCTCTCTGATTGCGACCCATTCACCCTCCTTGTCCGAGCTGCTGTACACCCTAGCGCGGCGTGCCTCAGGCGGAAACGCATCAACCACTTCGTAGTGGAAATCGATTCTGACTGTGCTACCTTGGGGAGCTTCTGTACTTATCGCCACCAACCCGAATTGGGGACGCCCATCAGAGTCCGACCCTTCAATAGATGGGCTAACCTCATCGCCATCAAGTGTGGCGGTTAGGGGCTTTCTGATCGGTGCATTACCGTCATATTCACACCCCTCACGAGAAACCGAGCTTGGAACGGGATCGCCCGAAACAACATCCCATGCCGTAAGGCGATTGCTGTTCTCAATCGCCGCCTTTGGCACGTTATTAGGAATATCAGTCCACACAACCGTACACTGCTTACTCGTACCAAGTCGGCTGTCCATGACGAAGAAGACGGCAGTTTCGCCACTACGGGAAGGTGTATCGGCGAATTTCACCGAAACTTTCCTCGGGGGTGGGCCAGGGGTCCTTGTCGATGTCGGGTATGGATCGCCGCTTAGCCCCGGTACATTCGTAGGCGAGGGATTAACCGCAGGAGTCGCGCTTGGTGGAGGCGATGTGTCGGATGTCGCCTTCACATCTCCGTCTTTGTCGAGATATGCCACTGTTGGCAAATCTCCACTCGGCATCCAGACCGAACCATCACCCTCACCTTTCGCTTCTGGATTGCCGCTCACTTTTACCGTTCCCATGAACAGGTTTGAAGTTGCCGAGGACCCTGAATCCGTTTCGCTTAACACCTCCTTAAGGGCGGCCCACTCTCCCTCCGTATCGGATTTTGTCGAAATATGTGCCCGGCTCGCGCTGGTGTTGTAGGCATCGACGACATTGAAGTAGTACCTGACCTCGAAACGGCTGCCTGCCTCCAAATCGGAATGGAGCTGAATCTCATTCGTCTGAGAAAAGTTCACAGGGTCGTAACTGACTAGCGTCGCGACACCGTCCACGAATGCTTCCGGCCCGGGAACTGCCACCATCTTCGAGTACCCGTCGAATGAACAGTTGCTGCTGGTTGAAAACACATCTGATTCAGGGGCGCCGGTTCTGAGGTCGAAAGAGTCCGCGTCGAGTCCTTCATAGTTGGAACGAACGCCATCCCAAGTGGCAATGCACGAATGAATCGTGCTCAGCCCTCCGTCCCTCACATGAAAGACAATCTCACCGTCGCCAGAAGGAACCGGTCCCGCAAGTCTGACACTGACAATTTCATCGGATGCCGAAGTATAGGGGATTGGTGGTCGAGGCATCAGCGGGGTTGTGGTAGGTGTTGGCGTCATCGAAGGTGTTGAGGTGGCGCTAGATGTAGCAGTAAGAGTCGGTGTAGGCGATGCAGTGGCGGTTGGTGTTCCGGTATGAGTCTGTGTCGGAGTAGGGGTGCCTGTAGGGGAAGGCGTCGGAGTAGAGGTGATCGTTGCCGTAGGAGTCGGTGTGCTGTCAGGTTTGACTGTTGGAGTGACAGTGGGAGTCATGGTCGTAGTAGGCGTGGGAGTGGGAGTGAAAGTTGGTGTAGGTGTGCTGCTTGGCGTCGGCGTGGAGGTGCTCGTAGGGGTCTGAGTTGCGGTCGATGTGGGAGTCTGTGTCAGTGTCGGCGTGGAGGTAAAAGTTGGAGTAGGAGTTCTTGTGGCGGTAGGTGTATGTGTGGTGGTGGGAGTCGGAGTGGGAGTGCTGGTAGTTGTAGCGGTTGATGTTGAAGTAGGTGTGGGCGTCGGCCCATTCGGGCTTGAAACGACTATATTCGAGATAACATAATCGCCGATTCCTTTCTCCACCCAGACCCTCGCCTGATACTCTTTGCCATTTACCAACGATACGGTTTGCAGTTTGCCAGACTCGTCCTTCCTGTGGGCGAAATCAATTTCGAATGCACGCGTACTCTGATCAGTAAATGATACCCTCGGAGGGTCATCCGTCAGATGCCAGTCTGCATCGGAACGATCACGCCACTGTATTATTGACATGTGCAAGAAAGTGGAAATACCTGCAAGTGTCCACTCTGCTTCAAGGCGCTTGTCCCCAGGCGCAATCTCTAATTCAATTGCAGGTTCAGGTGTATTCGTCGCAGTTGGTGTTTCAGTTGCAGTCGATGTTGCTGTCGGAGTCTTGGTTATAGTTGGTGTTAGCGTTGGAGTGGACGTTGTCGTAGGTGTCTGTGTAGCCGTATGAGTTGGCGTAGGTGTTGGCGTGGAAGTGCGAGTTGAGGTTGCCGTCGCGGTACTTGTAGGGGTTGCAGTGGGTGTCAATGTTGCCGTTGGTGTGGGCATCTCCTCTCCCGGACTGACCACAACCACATTTGAAATAACGTAGGTCCTGTCGCTAAACTCTATCCAGACTCTCACTTGATAATCTGCGCCGTTGATCAAGGGCACTCTTTCATAGTCTGCCTGAAACATGAAGTCAATAGTAAACTCACGTATGTTCTTCCCGTCTGGGTAGTTGAGGAGATTCTCGCGCGGGGTATTTTCATATCGCCCCCAATCTCCTGAGGAATCCTCACGCCACTGAATGGACATGTACTTGAAATCAGAAATGCCTATAAGTTCCCAGGCGGCATCAAGTTCCATGTCTGCAGGAGTAACTGTCAGGTTGACGGCAGCCGCGTCCGTTCGAGATTGAAGCTCGGGTGTAGCCTCAACCGCGAAATTCGTCCACGCCGCCCCAAGGAGTGCCATCGCGAACACAATTGCTATAATACGCAGTAGGCCAAAACGCATATAATTTTCGCAATCCCAATACTCTTCATAAATCAAGTATTTTGCAACTGCGGAATATAAAGGTGTTCCCGCACTTTGTCAACATACTGCAAATGAACCATAACTACAGAATATAGAGAGCGCAGCAATATAACGAAATCCGGGACCCAAAGACTAAGCCCCAATCCACCGAAGATATTGACACAGTGAAGATAGCGAAGACGTGGGAAGTGCTCCGTTGACTGTGGGATAATGGTTTTTTGAGGAAAGACCAACCCCAGACAAGGAGCACCAAATAGATGATAGCATCCGAGCGTCCCGACCGCATCCAGGTAGCCTTCGACGACCACCGCCTGGTGGCCAATGCCGGACTGCTGTTACCGGTCACACTGGCCCATCGTCTGGGTCTGAGCGAACTTGTGGAAAGCCACCTTGACCTGGGGGATGCGCCGGGTCGGGCGAACGCGGGAGACAAGATACTGACCCTGGTGGCGTCGGCTCTGGCAGGCGGTGATTGTATAGACGACGCGGACGCGCTGCGGTCCGGAGGCACCGGACGGGTGCTGGGCTGTACGGTCAAGGCGCCATCCACACTGGGGACATTCCTGCGCAGCTTCAGGTGGGGCCACGTGCGCCAACTGGACCGGGTGAGCCGGGAACTGCTGTTGCGAAGTTGGTCCGCGGGGGCAGGACCCGGGGACTCGCCCCTGACGATTGACCTGGACTCCACCGTCTGCGAGACCTACGGACTGGCGAAGGAGGGAGGCAGCGAGCACAACTACAACGGGCAGAGAGGCTATCATCCGCTGGTTGCCGTCGTCGCAGGAACAGGGAACGTGCTGATGGCACGACTGCGCAAGGGCCGGGCCAACACCGCCCGGGGCGCAGCCAACTTCCTGCGTGAGACGCTGAGCAGGGCACGCTACGCAGGAGCCACGGGAGCGCTCACCGTGCGGGCCGACAGCGGCTTCTACGCCCACGACATCGTCAGCGTCTGCCGCGACAACGATGTGCGCTTCTCCATCACCGTCCGACAGCATCGGAGCTTGCGCAATCTCATAGAGGATATACCCGAGACCGACTGGACGCCCATACCCTACTGGATGGAGGGCGCAGCCGACGTTGCCGAGACCACGTACGTACCCTTCGACAGCCGCCCCGACGCCGCGCCGGTGCGCCTCATCGTCCGCAGGGTCAGGCCCACGCCCGGCTCTCAACTGGCGCTGCTCGCCGACTACAGCTATCACGGCTTCATCACCGACCGGGAGGGCGACACCCTTCAACTGGAAGCCGACCACCGCCGACACGCCGAGATCGAGAACGCCATACGCGACCTGAAGTACGGTGTGGGACTGAACCACCTGCCATCGGGTCGCTTCGCCGCCAACGCAGCCTGGATGGCCGTGCAGGTGATGGCACACAACCTTGCCCGCTGGACCGCGCGCATCGGTCTGGCTGAGCAGGTGGTGACCACAAAGACCCTCAGACGACGCTTCTTCTCCCTTGTCGGACGGCTCACACGCTCGGCACGCCTTCTCACTCTGCATCTTCCGCAGGGCTGGCCCTGGGGAACACAGTTCGGACGCGCACTGACCAGACTGCGAACCATTCCATTACCGAGCTGATGGCAGCGACGACAGACCGCCATACACGCCACAACCCATCACATCCCCAGACTCTAGCCGGACCGCGAGTATCCCCTGCTGCCCACCGATTCGTCAACTTCACCCACAATCGCCACTGTGGGCCTCCACCGGCGTCCAACATCACGACCGGGGACCTTCAGAACGCTCCAGCGCCGGCGTCATACTCTCACCGCCATCTTGCCACGCTCTTAAACCACGATCCGGCAGAGATGCCACGACTCTTCGGTGGATTCGGGCTAAGGAGCAACTGAAGGCAACTATGACATCGAAGATACGGCCATTGGGAGAAGGTGACGCTTATCTATATCAGGAGTTGCGTTTGCGAGCGCTCAAGGAGCACCCCTCCGCCTTTGCGCAGCCCTATGAATCGCAGGCGTCGACGGCGATAAGCGACGTGACGCTTCGCCTTAAGGAGGCAGATGAATCACCGCACGATTTCATCCTTGGGATGTTTCTGGATGAAACCCTCATCGGGATGGTGGGCTTTCGACGAGAACGCTACCAGAGGGTGCAGCACAAAGGCAGCATCTGGGGAATGTACATTGCATCCGAGGCTCAGGGGCAGGGATTAGGAAGAACGCTGATGCAAGAAGCCATCAGGCGGGCGTCACTAATACCCGGTCTTGAGCAGATCAGCCTGGGAGTTATCAGCGGCAACGAGTCTGCCCGTAGCCTGTACACATCACTTGGATTCCAGTCCTACGGCTTGGAGAGGCGCGCTATCGTTATCAACGGCGAATACCATGATGACGAGTTGCTGCAGATGTTCCTCGATGCTTACACAGGGTAAGTCGAACTCAGTTCATGCGTGTGCCGCCATTGACGTTCAGCGACTGTCCCGTGATGTTTGAAGCATCGTCAGAGGCGAAGAGCGCAACGGCCTTGCCAATGTCTTCAGGCGTCTGCTCCCGACCAAGTGGGCAGCGCTCTCGAATCGCGGCGTCAAAAATCTCACGCGGCGACAGATCCTGCTGATTTGGATTATTGCGCCTCGCACGGTTGGCGATGCGCTCCCACATCGGTGTCCAGATAGTGCCCGGGCAGACCACATTCACATTGACACTGAATGGAGCCAGATCCAGCGCATACGACTGCGTCAGATGTATAACAGCTGCCTTTGACGCTCCGTAAGCACCACCACCTCCACCGCCTCCGCGCCCGGCGTGAGACGCAATGTTCACTATCTTTCCGAATCGTCGCTCCTTCATATAGGGGCTGACCGCATCCGAAGTTAGTGCCGTGCCCTTAACATTCACATCGAAGGTAATGTCCCAGTCCTCTTCACGCGAGCCAACAGTGTCCTCGAACCCTTCCGCTCCAATCACACCGGCAGCATTCACCAATATATCTACTCGCCCGAACTCGGACAGGACTGCACCTACCGTCTCCCGCAGCTGTTCCTGACTGGTAACATCAACCAGATGTGCTGTCGTATTGCGCCCGATGCTCTTGATATCCTGTGAAGTCTGACCGGCCCCGTCGAGATTGATGTCACAGACCGCAACATCCGCGCCGCGCTCTGCCAATACCATAGCGATTCCCCTACCCAAGCCACTTGCGCCACCCGTTACCAATGCCACTCTATCTTGCAACTGCATTCAGCTCCTCCTATGTCCAAGCAAGTGTTTTCATCAAGAGAGTGCCAAGCTTGCATCTTCATCAGGTCCGGGAATCTATTGTGAATCCTCGCCCTTGCCGAATGTCCGTTGTGGAGTACCCGGAAAGAGGGAGAAATGCGTATGCACGGCAAGCCAGATTTCATCACGCCGTTCTAACGCAACTGTTGCACGCCCCGGACGATAAAACGGATCGTGATTGCCGTCAAAGCCAATGGAGGTCCAAGTAACCACGCCCCAGGCACGATCCTCGCCGCCCTCCGCATGGATATTGTTGAGGTCCATCTTGAAGTTGCTTATATTCCCCCAGATGCTCTCCCACTGCCCTTCCCGCAGCGCCTTCCGTCCGCGCACAATGTCCATAGTGGTTCCGAAAGAAACGACATCTTCCGCGAAGATACACTCCGCGCCATCGTAGTCAACAGCGGCGCAGTAATGCTCCATCAGGGCAAACCATTCCTTCACTGCTTCAATAGGATTAAGTGTCTTCACCGGAGGATTTAATTCACTCATTAGGCGTCCATCCACTCGCTCTTAGAATTCAGGCACCGCTTCGTCCTCTAACCCTGTCTCATCCAATCCGCAATACGCTCAGCAATCATTATCGTCGTCACATTCGTATTGGCGCGTATGACATCTGGCATTATTGATGCGTCCACGACTCGTACACCGGCCAGACCATGTAACTCGCCGTACTGGTTGACAACTGCCATCTCGTCTGATGTAGGCCCCATCTTGCATGTGCCAGAAGAGTGGTGCTGCGTCAGCACATTGGTCAGCAGCCAGCGGTCAAGCGCGTCATCGGTCGCCAGATCATCGTCAGTCGGAGTAATCCGTGTCAGGCCCACATCGGCGAATGCGCTGCTCGCCGACAGTTCAGCGCAAAGCCGCAACGCTCCACGCAACCGCTCCCTGTCGAAAGGCTCTGTGAGATAGCGATAATTGACATACGGTTGCTCGTGCGGATCGGACGAGTTCAGCTTGAGTTCCCCAGAAGACAGTGCTTTCTGCAACGCAATGCTGAACCCGGTAGGCGTAATGTCGCTCGTAAGGTCGAAGTTGATAGGCATGTGCTCCGTCCTGACATGAAGCGGACGCATCTGCATATCATTCCGGTAGGGCGAACCGGGTGTGGTGTAACGCATGCCGATCTGCAGGGCCGGTGAATCCTGTGGAATGGGATATGCGCTCTCATAAAGCATGAACACTGCGGGATGATCGCGCAGATTCTGCCCTACTCCGGGCAGGTGGTGAACCAGAGGCACCCCGACTTCTGCCAGGTGCTCACTGGGCCCCACACCCGACAGCATCAGAAGCTGGGGAGAGTTGATAGCGCCGCCCGACAGTACGACCTCTCCCGCTTCTATCTTGAAGACCTCTCCGCCACTCTCCGCTTCGACACCAACTGCTCTTACGCCGTCGAAGATGATACGCCGTACCAGCACATCTGCCCTGATAGTCAGATTGAGGCGGTGACGCGCCATCTGTAGGTATGTCAGTGCAGTGCTCATGCGGATGCCATCGACGCGGTTGAGCGCAAAATGACCTACGCCTGTGGACTCCGGATGGTTCATGTCATGTGTGAACGGGAACCCCGCCGTCTGCGTCGCCTCCAGGAACGCTTTGGGGACAGGCAGCAGCTCATCTTGGCTGTACCGTCGCACCGGTATGGGACCATCGGATCCATGAAAGTCGTCACCGTGAAAATCGAGATCGTCTTCCATCTTACGAAAGAACGGGAGCAGCTTCACGAAGGACCACTCATCGTTGCCCTCAGTCGCCCAGTCGTCGTAGTCTTCCGGAATCCCCCTGAAGAACACCTGACCATTGATAGCGCTTGAACCGCCAGTGACCTTGCCTCTCGGCAGACGAAAGGCCGGCCTGTCCGGTGTTGCCTGCGCCTCATAGCCCCAAGTGTGAGCGTCGGCAACAGCCTGATTGTACCAAGGCTGAACACCGTACTTAATATGGTCCGGCAGTCGCTCAAAGTCAGGATAGTCAGGCCCGGCTTCAAGCAGCAGCACTGACCGACCAACGTCTTCCGACAACCTGCTCGCCAGCGTACTGCCCGCGGAACCTGCCCCGATAATAACTGTGTCGTAACGCATAGCCCTCTCCGACAAATAAAAGCCCTCTATCGCAGAGCATTATACACACTGCTCGTCCACGAACGACGCGCCCTCTGATTCCAACATGGCTTGACTTAGACCATCATTTCCATTATAAGTATGCCCCATAAGGCACTCATTCCTTCTGGTGAAGAGTGTTGGGACAGAGTCGTCAATCTGCCACTAAGTGGATTGCATTTAGGAGGAGTAGGATGAACTGGAAAATCACCTTTATACTGGGCGCGCTGGGAGCGTTAGCCTTGCTGATTGCCGCGTGTGGCGGCGCAGCGGCTCCGGCAGCGCCAGCTCAGCAGGCGCCAGCAGCGGCACCAGCAGCACCAGCAGCAGCACCGGCGGCGCCAGCAGCAGCGCCGGCGGCACCAGCAGCTCCAGCGGCTCCAGCCCCGGCAGCGCCGGCAGCGCCAGCAGCCGCAATCCAGCCGCCTCCCGCGGCAGCGACAGCGGTTCCCGCCGCAACTGCCGCGCCAATCGTTCGACAGGCCGCAGAGGATGTCGCCAAGCCCGTAGGTACGCTGATTACATCAACTGTGAGCGTGCATACACCCAGTGGCTTCCCTACAGACTGCCTCTGGTGCTCAACTCTTACCTACGTAAATAACCAGGAATCTCTGCTCAAGGCAGTCCGCACCGAAAGTGGCGCGCTGACTGCAGCGCCTTGGCTGGCGAGAGCCTGGGAGACAGCCCCTGATCTCTCATATACTGACTTTGAATTGAACCAGGGCGTCATGTTCCACAAGGGGCATGGGGAAATGACAGCCAAAGACATCGAGTGGACATACAAAGCCCTATTGCCATCGTTTACTCCTGAAGCCAGGCACGACACTTCAGGCAGCATTGACATCGCAATCGGAGACCTTGAGCCTCTGGACGACTATAACCTCCGCATCACTTGGGACAGCTTCGCCGGGCACACGCTTGCTCAGATTATGACCGACATCAGCGAAGGCACGGGCATTTTCCCCCACGTTGAGACCATTATGGAAGTCAACGGCTTTTCTACCGAAGAGGAAGCCCATGAGTGGATGAGGACCAACATCGTAGGCACCGGTCCCCTCGTTATGGACGGCTGGGTTGCACAGAATGGAATGTTCATGAGCGCGGTTATCGACCACTGGGAGAAGACTCCCTTCGTCGAGAATGTGCGAGCAATTGAAGTACCAGAGCCATCCGTGCGTCGCGCTCAGCTAGAAACTGGCGAAGCTCACATCTCTGAGCTCGCGCTCAAAGACTGGAAGGCGATGCTGGATACCGGTGAGTTCGCCCTGGCTCCTGAGGGCATTGCGAACACCCACGCATTCCCGTTCGGTGGCAACTTCTGGGAGTACTACCACGCAGTGACTGGCGACAAGCTGGAAACCGTCCGTGAAACGCAGCTCCCTTGGGTAGGTGACCCATTTGAAGATGGTGGCGACCAGTTTAACCCTGACACCCCTTCCATGCAGAGTTCTCTCAAAGTGCGTAAAGCTCTCAGCATGGCGATTGACCGCGAAGTGCTCAATGAAGTCATTCTCGGCAGTCTCGGACAGCCCGCATATCTCGCAGGACAGACCCTCAACGATCCGGTGATGCTCGAGTTCGGCGACGAGTGGGCGCTGCCATACGACGTAGAGGGTGCAAAGGCACTACTCGCCGAGGCAGGCTACGGCGACGGCTTCGAAGTTACATTCTGGGCCGGTCTCAGCAACGAAGACGTTGAACTATCGGACGCCATCGCGGCAGACTGGCTGAACAACTTCAACATTTCTGCCGTCCACGACCGTCGTACATACAGCACCATCAGGCCGGGACTTGTGACCCGTACCTTCCCGGTTTTGAGGATGCACCCTTGCTGCGGTGGCCCCTCGACTTGGCCGCTCGAACAGATTTGGAGCAGCTACGGACGCAACGGCTACAACCACGGTATTGAATTGCCGAAGGCAGCCGAGGTCAACAAGATTAAGAACGAAACTGCTGACCAGGATGCCCTGTATCAGGCGACCGTGGAGATGCGAAAGTACTTCCATGAGTGGGCGCTTATGCCTGCCATCATCGAAGCGCCTTCAAACGCGCTTTACAACGTAAACAAGATTGACGGAGAAACCTGGGCACAGGGAATGCGCCCGATGCTACAGTTCCGCAACGGCGGCATCAGCGAGATCGAATGGATCAAGCTGAAGTAACAGAATTTAAAGCTCTAGTTTGAAATAGCAACTACCAGGACTGCGACCGCGCGACCGCAGTCCTGGTACACCTCAAAAGTCCCCTACGACTGGTGCAGACTTATGGCTAGCTTCATCGTTCGAAGATTCTTCACATCACTCCTTGCCCTCGTCGGGGCAACCCTCATAATCTTCAGCGTCTCGCGCCTGTTGGGAGACCCACGCGTACTCTTGCTACCTGACGATGCCTATGGCATAACGGAAGAGACCTGGGAGGAACTGTCTCGGCAGCTTAACCTCGATAAGCCCATACCGGTCCAGTACGCGCTATGGGTCTGGGACCTGATGCGGGGCGATCTGGGAAGAGATCTTACCGACCGTCATAAGATTGCCGACAAGATTCCAGTTAAGATCGCGCCAACCCTGAAACTCGCCGTATCTGCTTGGATACTCGCCACACTGATAGGTATCCCACTTGGGGTCTTATCAGCCGTCAAGCGCGGAAGTATCCCAGATTACATCGGACGTACATTTGCCCTCCTGGGGCAGACTCTGCCGGTCTTCTGGATCGCAATTCTGAGCATCCTCATATTCGCGGTCTGGTTGAACTGGCTTCCAAGCGGCACAATGGGTGAAGGCTTTTCGCTGAAGCACTACGTCTTGCCCACTTCGACATTGGCTTGGTTCGCAGCAGCGGGCTATGTGCGGCTGGTGCGTTCGGCAATGCTTGAAGTCCTCGACTCTGAGTTCATAAAGCTGGCACGAGCAAAAGGTGTCAAGTATAACTCGGTTATCTGGAAGCACGCATTTAAGAATGCTTCTATAGCACCACTTACATATTCCGGCGTTCTGCTTGCCGGATTTATCACTGGTTCGATTTCAGTCGAGGTGGTGTTTGCGTGGCCCGGACTTGCAAGGTTTGCCGTTGAAGCCGTCTGGACAAACAACTTCACAGTGCTGGCAGTTGTTACCTTGATGTTCACCGCCGCATTCATTGCAACAAACTTCCTTGTGGATATCTTGTACGCCTTCATTGACCCTCGAATTCGATACTCATAAGGAGAAGTCTGAAGAATGGCGCAGGTACAGACGCAACAGGACTTCGAGGTCAGGCTGGCCGCCCGAAACTCAAACTTGTTCCTCCGCGTGCTTCTGTTCATCAGAAATTGGCCGATACTGCCGATCTTTATCTTGGCCGTAATGGTCTTCGTCGCGGTGCTAGCTCCCCTCGTATCGCCACACGATCCTCTCTTCAGCAACCTCCGCAGCCGAAATACACCGCCGGTCTGGTACCCGGATGGCACTTGGACTTACATGCTCGGGGCGGACACTATCGGGCGCGACCTCCTCAGCCGACTGTTCTATGGCGCTCGTATATCCCTGATGGTGATGGCATTCTCTCTGGTGTTCGGCACAATAATCGGCACGGCACTAGGCTTGATCGCTGGCTACTTCGGCGGATTCATCGACGAAGTCATTATGCGCCTTGTTGACATCTTTCTCGGACTGCCCTTTGTTCTCGTCGCCATGGTGCTCGCGCTTGTGCTTGGAACAAGTCTGACGACCATGATTATCGTACTCGCCGTACTCACCTGGGCAGGATTTGTGCGAAATGTGCGGGGTGAAGTCTTATCGCTCAGGGAACGTGACTATGTGGCGCTTGCGCGCATTGCAGGCGCATCCCTTCCACGCATACTAATGATGCACATCCTACCGGGTGTCATAAACACAGTGCTAGTCATCGCCACGCTTCGCTCGGGGCAGCTGATATTGGCGGAATCATTCCTGAGCTTCCTTGGCGCGGGCATTCCCCCGCCCACTCCAACATGGGGATCGATGATCGCCGACGGTCGCAATTATCTGCGCGACGCTTGGTGGATTTCTTTCTTCCCGGGAGTGGCCATCTTCCTCACCGTTATGGCTCTGAATTTCATAGGGGACTGGCTTCGCGATAAGCTCGATCCTCGTCTGCGTCAGCTCACATAGTCACGCAGTTACTAACGAACGAACACTCGCATAGTGACGCCTTCAACTACTGAGGCGTCCTGACCCGCGTTATTCAAGCTGAGACGAACCATATTCTTGACCGCGCACGGCGACCCTCGCTAAAATGCAGAAAGCGACAACCACCAGACAGCAGTGAGAGTTCACCCTTGGGAACCGTATAGTACGCTCATATCAAGACCATCACTTGACTACGCAGCCTCCCGTTGCCCTCGGCGCAACGCGGGAGGCTTCTGTTTGAACTGCGAAATTGACCATAGTTCACTCCGTCTAGAATCGTATCAGAGCGAAGGCACGGCTTACGCTGCAAGATAGCCGACTCTCTCAACAGGCTTTGGAGGACAACGAAATGACCCTTAAACAGGATTCCGATCTCGCAGACTTGCGGGAGCGCATTCGCCATTCAGCGGCCCACGTAATGGCGGATGTCGTAACGCAGCTGTACCCAGACATCAAGCTCGCCATCGGACCGCCCACTGAGGACGGCTTCTACTATGACTTCCTCGCGCCCGAACCATTCCGCGACGAGGATCTGGAAAAGATAGAAGAGCGAATGAGGGCTGTAATCGCTGATGACTTCACATTCGAGTACAGCGAGTACCCGCGAGATCAGGCATTGGAGTTGAATGCCGACGAACCACTGAAACTGGAAATCATCAAAGAGATTCCGGACGACGAGGCCATCTCGACCTATAAGCATGGAGCGTTCGAAGACCTGTGCGCGGGGCCTCATGTGGAGTCCACCGGCAAAATACCGGCGTTCAAGTTGCTCAGCGTCGCTGGCGCGTACTGGCGCGGCGACGAAAAGCGACCGATGCTCCAGCGAATCTACGGCACCGCTTTCGAGACGCAAGACGCGCTCGACGAACACCTACACCGCCTCGAAGAGGCGAGGCGACGGGACCACCGGCTGCTTGGAAGAGAGCTCGACCTGTTCTCGATGCACGACGAAACAGGGCCCGGCTTGATCATCTGGCATCCAAAGGGCGCTCGGCTGCGCGGCATAATCGAAGACTTCTGGAAGCAGGAACACTACAACGCCGGCTACGACCTCGTGTACACGCCGCATATCGGGCGCTCGACCCTCTGGGAGACTAGCGGTCATCTCGACTTCTACCAGGAGAACATGTACGCCGCTATGGACATGGACGGTCAGGACTATTACCTCAAGCCCATGAACTGTCCCTTCCACATCATGTACTACGGCACGGCAATGCGAAGTTACCGCGACCTGCCGATGCGCGTCGGCGAGCTTGGGTCGGTCTATCGCTACGAACGTGGCGGTGTGCTGCACGGCCTGCTTCGTGTGCGCGGTATGACCCAGGATGACGCCCACATCTTCTGCCGCCCCGACCAGGTGGTCGATGAGGTCAACGGCGTACTGGATCTCAACTTTCACCTCCTGGAGGCGCTGGGGTTCAGCGATTTCGATGTGATGCTGTCCACACGCCCGGAGAAAGCTGTCGGCGCGCCTGAGCAGTGGGCACTCGCGACCGATTCACTGCGGCAGACGCTGGAACAGCGCGGCATACCCTTCGAGGTCGATGAGGGTGGCGGCGCGTTCTACGGCCCCAAGATAGACGTCCACATCCGAGATGCCATCGGCAGGCTCTGGCAATGTACCACCGTGCAATTCGACTTCAACCTGCCGGAGCGCTTCGGTCTGACATACATAGGGGAGGATGGACAAGAACACCGGCCGTATATGGTCCACCGCGCGCTGCTAGGCTCGCTTGAACGCTTCATAGGAACGCTCATCGAGCATTACGGCGGCGCCTTCCCCGTGTGGCTCGCCCCGGTCCAAGCGGTTGTAATTCCCATCGCGGACCGCCACATCGAATACGCCGATTCCGTGCTGGCACAGTTGGAAGCTGCCGGAATTCGCGCGCACACGGACGGCCACAATGAGCGTATGAACGCCAAGATCCGCGAGGCTCAGCTGCAGAAAATACCTTACATGCTCGTCGTTGGCGACCGTGAGGCAACGGCAGAAGCCGCGGCTGTACGCCTCCGCTCAGGCGAAAATCTGGGGGCGCTGCCTGTGGCGGATATTGTCCAGCGCATTGCTAGCGAAACACAGACACGAGCGTGACTTCCCTATTGGACAGGGCGGCACGGGCCACAAGACCGCCTCCCTGCCTATTGCCTAGTCATATTCCTTATGCTATATTCTGATGATATCAGGACTAATCAGGTCATAAATTATATGGAGAGGTGAGCAGAATCCCACCAAGAGATTACCGAGTAAATCATCGTATCCGAGTGCCGGAAGTCCGGCTTGTGGACGACCGCGGAGAGCAGTTGGGCGTTATGGAGACGCGTCAGGCAATAGAAATTGCCGATGAACGAGGTCTTGACCTTGTTGAAGTCGCGCCCACAGCAAGGCCACCCGTGTGTCGCATCATGGACTACGGCAAGTTCAAGTACGACAACACCCGCAAGGAACGCGAGGCGCGCAAGGCGCGTAAAGCCAAGGCAATGCAGGAACTGCGGGAAGTCCGAATGAAGACCCGTATCGGGCAGCATGACTTAGATTCTAAGACTCGGCTGGCAAAGCGGCTGCTGAACAGCGGAGCCAAGGTCAAAGTATCCGTCATGTTCCGAGGTCGCGAAATTGCTCACCCGGAACTGGGCATGCAGTTGCTGCGCACCGTGGCGAACGACTTGGTGGACGAGGCACTTCTCGAGCGTCCTCCCGCATTTGAGGGACGCTTCCTTGCCATGACACTTGTGCCTAACCCAAATAAAGAAAAAGACGAAGAAACGACCCAGGAGAAAGAAGTTGCCCAAGCTTAAGACTCACAAAGGCGCGCGCGCCAGGTTTCGCGTAACCTCTACCGGGAAACTCGTACGCATGAAGGGACACCGGAGCCATCTACGCCGGAAGAAGTCCAACAAGGTCAAGCGTCAGTTTAACGGCAAGATAGACGTAAGCCCGGCGGATGCGCCACGCATCAAGAAGCTGCTGCCCTACGGAGTGGCATAGCCTCAAAGCCACAAACAAAGAGTGGCGTTCTTCCGCGAAAACAGGATATAATTAACGAACCAGGCGTACTGCATTAGTCGCCTGGTTCGTATGTTCAAAGGAGAAATGAACCGGTGACCAGGATAAAACGCGGCACCAACAAGCGCCGCCGACACAAGAAACTACTTAAGGCGACCAAAGGACATCAGGGCGTACGGCATACTCTATATCGCCGCGCCCATGAGTCGATCATTCACGCACTCGCCTACTCCTACGCCCACCGCAAGGAGAAGAAGGGCGACATGCGGAAGCTCTGGAATATCCGCATCAATGCTGCCGCGCGCGCGAATGGCACAAGCTATAGCCGGCTAATTCATGGCCTCAAGCTTGCTGGCATCGACATTAACAGGAAGATGCTGGCCGACATCGCGATCCGCGACCCTGAAGCATTCACCAAGATTGCCGAACAGGCAAAGTCGCATCTCGAGCCGGCTCAATAGCCGTACTTCTGGAATCCCTCGCCGCCGCTCAACCGCCGACCAGCTTGACGTCGTGGATGACATCCTGCCATTCAAGAGGCAGTGTGAACGCGGACCGCATCAACCCTTCACCGTCAATGATGTAGATCGGGGCCGAGTGAATGACGCGCCCGGATTGCTCAACCAGCGCACTGACACCACCTGATGGTCTATTAGCAGACGGCACCGCAGTCTCCACTGCCCTGCCAGGTCCGTGCACATAAGGATCGATGTAGTACGCCCTCCATACCTCTTTGAGCTCAGCCTCTTCCCCTACCAGGTAAGTCCATCTATCGGTCATCTTCCAGCGGTTCGAGTATTCGAGCACGCTGTCAACCGTATCGCCCTCCGGGTCCACGCTGACCACGACGATCTGTGCTTCAGTGCCTTCTTCCTCCAGTGCTGCGGAAACATCGCGCAGGTGATTCGCCACAATCGGGCACACATCCGGACACTCCGTGTACAAGAATGTCAGCACTACAACCTCACCGGCATAGTCCCCATGCAGCGACCTCGTCACTCCGAACTGATCGGTCAGTTCAAAGCCTTGCGCTTGCCTTTCGTCCTTGAACACCGTTCCCTTGAAGTCCTCCCGTGTCTGAAGATACGAGCAGGAAAACAGGAGTGCGACCAGTACGAAGACTGGCAAGGTGAGGGTTAGCGGAATGCTGGAGTTCAATCGATTGTCCGGAACATCGATTAGCCTACGCATCTGCATGCATGAGCGGAACGGCAAGAATGAGACATCAGGTATGCGCGCATTGCAGCGAAACAGCCGAGGTTCACCGTACTAATTTCCGCCCAATATCGACGCGACTTTGGAATCGGCTAGTTCTCCTTCTCAACCGCATTCTGTGCCAGAAATGCCACAAGCGGCACCCCGACAACCAGCATCATGCCGAGTATTACGACGCCCCAAGGATTATGCATCGCGTGATGGACGCGAACGAAAGTAAAACCAACCGTGCCGGCATACGCGGCAATCACCACCAGCGAGAGGATTGGAATTGCTATTGCCAAAAGAAATCGCTGCATCATCTGTAACTGTCCTCCAAGGCAGGGCCGTCCGCCCAGCCGTCGTCTTCCTTCTTACCGTAATGTTCTTCTGAATCCAACTTCCTAATGGCTTCTTCTTGGTTAAACCATTTGAAGAAGATTATTATCATCAGTGTGACGAAGTAAACGCCGCTGCCGACCTTCATTATAATGCCGCCGAGCTGCTGATCAAGCAGGGGCGACAGGCTCCAAATTCTGGGAGCCTGTACATAGAACTCGTAGATTGGCTCCTCGGCGAATGTAATTATAGCAAATACGATTATCTGGGCTATGGACAGGATGAATAGGTAGCCCATCTGGAATGGGTAGTCAAGGCGTGGCAGTTCCGAAAGGTTGCTGGTCAGCGGCCACCACATCAAAACCGCAGTTGAGACCATCATAACGTGCTCGACGGCGTGAACGACTTCGCTGTGGAGGGAAGAGTTGTAAAGGGCCGGGATATGCCAGATGGAGAACACCACATTGAACGCAGCGAACGCGGTCACCGGATGAGTCAGCACGCGTGCGATGCGAAAGGACCAGTTCGGCCGAAGCAGAGGCCTCAAGAGCCAGTCCGGCGTGCCGAGAATGAGCAGGGGAGGAGCGACCAAGGTGAGCAGGACATGCTGCGACATGTGCATGCTGAACAGGAAGCGCTCACTCAATATGTGCAGAGGCGACGCAAGTGCGAAGAATATGACCACGACGCCGGCACAGAAGGTCGCTATCTGACGGGGCTCAGCGTAATCGGCAAGCCGGTATCGCTCCCTTAGGGGGCCGACGCCATAGAGATATGCGCCTAACAGCAGGGCAAGACCCGCCATCGCGTCCCAGTGCGCCTCCCATTGGAGCCAGAGCGAACCAGCAATCTCGTTCAAGCTATGCTCCTAGTGTGTCCTCAGGGGCATTTGGGAACTGTCTGTAATGTCGAATGATGCTGGTCGCGTTCTCCGATAGGGAACTCCGCGAACTATTAGCAATCAACTACCGCCTGTAAAGAAGGCGAATAACCCCATTAGCGCGAATACGACGCCGGCAGCCACCACGAGCCCTGCCACGAACATCAGTGAGAATATGGGGACGTCCCTGCCAAAGATGGCGATACCGACCCTGTCATATCTGAGGTGCATGTAGAACATCGCAACCAGCACGAACTTCGCGGCGGATAGAAATCCCATGATAGGTATAATGGCGTAGCTCAGCCATTCCAGATAAAAGAGGCCGAACTCAAACGCCGTAAGCACCGACAGCGTAATGGCTACCTTAAAGTATGTGAGAGGAGTTGGATGCCCGGTATGGGCTTCTTCCTCCACATGTTCTCCTGCGACTTGTTGTTCTTGCATTATTCGCGTTACCTCAAGGTGGTGAAATCAGTGCTATCCGAATAGCTAGAATCCGGGGAATACTCCAAATAGATACACTACGGTGAAAATGACGATCCACACGACATCAACAAAGTGCCAGTAAAGGGCGGCTAAGTCGAGG
Source organism: Dehalococcoidia bacterium (assembly GCA_963665605.1). Lineage (GTDB taxonomy): Bacteria > Chloroflexota > Dehalococcoidia > Lucifugimonadales > JADFKI01 > Bin90. The sequence continues at coordinate 782,449 of OY762409.1, forward strand.
TCCAGGTCCCTTTCCGGCGTAACCATCCCCTTCTTAAAAGACAAGAAGAACAGCGACAGCAGCCACACAATGCCCAACGTCACGTGAGCGCCGTGGAAGCCCGTAAGCGTGTAAAAGGTCGAGCCAAACAGATTGGTCTTCGGCGTCAAGCCCACGACCTCTTCGACGACGCCGTTATGTTCGGCTTCAGTGCCACACTTCATAGCAAGTTGCTGTTTGACAGGCGAGAGTTCGCTGATATCCCCCACCTCGGCGCAATAGACCTTGTGCTCATAGTTAACGAAGGTGTAGAACTCGTACACCTGAAACGCGATGAAGGTAGCCCCCAACATACAGGTTGATGCCAACCAGATGCGGAATGCCTTCATGCTATTGCGCCTTAGCGCGGCATAAGCCAGCACCATGCTCATACTGCTCATCAGCAGGACGAAAGTGCTGACGGTCGTTACGGGGATGTCGAATACATCCACCGGCAGGGGGCCCGCAATACTGCGGTTCTTGTACACCAGATAGGTCGCGATCAGCGAACCGAAGAACATGCAGTCCGACCCCAGGAACGCCCACATGAGCATCTTCCTGTGGTTCAGGCCGGTTGTCGTCGGCTCGTGTTCGTCGTGGTGCGCCGTTGCTTGTGCCACTTAAATTAGCCTCCGGGGTTAGTGAGCCGCCTGCTCTTCGCCTTCTTCAGGGTCATTCACCGGCTCGAAGGACCAGGAGTACACCCCAACCATCCCGATAAAGACACCCAATATTGCAATCGAATAGTATCCCACGGGGTAAACCAGTCCAAAGCCGCCAATCAGGATGCCAATAGCCACCACAAGCGGCCAATATGACGGCTGCGGCAGGTGTATCCCGTGTCCCTCCTCATCGCCGGATCCCCCGGCAACGGGCACAGCGCGCCTCACCTCTCGACGCTTGCGCGCCCACCAGTCGTCCCTGTCATAAACGGTCGGAATCTCTTCGAAGTTGTACTCCGGAGGCGGAGAAGGTATAGACCACTCCAGCGTCCTTCCGTCCCACGGATCGCCGTCGGCAGGTTCGCCTTTACGCCAACTCATAGCGAGGTTGTGCATCATAATCAGTATTCCCACCGCCAGAACAACTGCGCCGAAGGTGGATACGCCGTTCCATAGGTTCCAGCCCATGCTCGCGTCGTATGTATATATCCTGCGTGGCATTCCGTCTAGCCCGAGGAAGTGCTGAGGGAAGAAGGCTATGTTGAACCCGGCAAAGACAATCCAGAAGCTGATTTTGCCCGACACCTCTTTGTACATGCGTCCCGTTATCTTCGGGAACCAGTAGAAAATGCCGGCGAAAATCGCGAAAATCGCCCCGCCGAAGAGCACATAGTGAATATGCGCCACGATAAAGTAGGTGTCCTGTTGCTGCGCGTCCGACGAGGCCATGGAGTGCATGACGCCACTAATTCCACCAATAGTGAACATCGCAACAAAGCCTACGGCATATAACATAGGCGTCTTGAAGTCCATCGCTCCGCCCCACATGGTGCCCATCCAGTTGAACACCTTTATGCCCGTGGGCACGGCAATCGCCATCGTCGTGATTGTGAACACCGTAATCGGGATGGGACCAAGCCCAACCGTGAACATGTGGTGACTCCACACCATCCAACCCATGAAGGCGATGATGGCGCCCGCCAGCACAATCGCCGGGTAGCCGAAAAGCGGTTTCTTGGAGAAGGTGGGCAGTATCTCCGATACGATGCCCATCGCCGGCAGAATGAGAATGTACACCTCCGGGTGGCCAAAGACCCAGAAGAGATGCTGCCAGAGGACAGGGTCACCACCTCGCGCGGTATTGAAGAAGTTCATCCCAAAGCCGCGGTCGAAGTACAACTCGATTAGCGCCACCGTTATTACCGGGAACGCGAGAACAATCAGGATGTTCGTGATGAAGGTCATCCAAGTGAACAGCGGAAGCCGCATGAAGGACATTCCGGGCGCCCTCATATTGATAATGGTGACCATGAAGTTGAAAGACGCAGCCAGAGACGCAATACCGAGCACCTGCAGGCTCACGATCCAGAAGTCGATTCCGGTGCCAGGGTTCTGCTGCACGCTGGTGAGCGGAGCATAGCCGAACCAGCCTGCATTGGTCGCGCCGCCGGTAAACCAGCTAATCTTCAGGATTATCGCGCCGGCGAGGAAGGTCCAGTAGCTAAATGCATTCAGTCGAGGGAATGCCACATCCCTTGCGCCGATCTGCAACGGAATGACGTAGTTAAAGAAGGCTGCACTCAGCGGCATGATCGCTAGGAAGATCATTGTCGTCCCGTGCATCGTAAAGAGCTGATTGAATACCTCAGCGCTAACTATGTCCTGCTCCGGCCCCGCAAGCTGAATACGCATCAGCAGAGCCTCGATGCCGCCTGTAAGGAACAGAATGAACGCCGTGACGCCATACAGGATGCCTATCTTCTTGTGGTCGATAGTCGTGATCCAGTTCCAGATACCTGTTGGGTGTGTTGGCCTGGGTATGGGGAACGCCAGTGTTGTCATCCCTCGCCTCCCATTCTGTTCCGTCGGTCAGGACGGCGCTTTAGCTGCTCGTCCAATAATATCGTTGTCATCACTATTTCAGTGTCATCAGATACGCGACCAGCGCATCTATCTCTTGCTCCGTCAGCGTGTTGGCCGGGTCGATGTACGGCTCTCCGTCCCTTGACATCAAGTTGCCTGGCTTCAGAGACTCCGGATCCGTTATCCAGACTTTTAAGTTGTTCTGAAGCAACGCTTCGTTGACGAACGGCGCCCCGGTGTTCAGGTTCATCGGTATGCCCTGCGAGTTTACATATAGTTGCCGGGAACCGCTCGCGTCCTCAAAATCAACATCCGAATTGCGATATATGCCAAGGTGGTTCAGGCGCGTCGCGACATGCGTCAGGATCGGTCCGGTTCTACCTGCAATCCTCCCGCCGTCTTCTCGCAATTTGATAATACTGCTGCTGTCGGCATGGCAGCCCGAGCATCCTTCGTCTCGGAAGAGCTTCTTGCCCTGCGCCGCCAGCGCACCCGAAGGCTCCGGCGCAGGATTGGCCTGGTGCAACAGCCACGCATCGAACTCCTCGCGCGGCACGGCCACGACCTTGAAGCGCATATTCGCGTGTGACACGCCGCAGAACTCAGCGCACTGCCCGAAGAATTCGCCCGGCACGTACGCCTCAAACCACATCTTGTTGTCGTTATTCGGAATCATGTCAACCTTCCCCGCGAGTTTCGGGACCCAGAAGCTATGGATGACGTCTACCGAATCAAGCAGGAAGATAACCGGCTCGCCAACAGGAACATACATCTCGTTGGCGACTGCAATCTGCTCGCCCGGATTAACCGGGTGCGGATAGCGGAACTCGAACCACCACTGGTGGCCAATCACATCTACCTGTAATTCCTGCGAAGCGCCGTTGGAGTCAATAAATCTGCCGGCGTCAGCATAAAATATTCCATCAATCGTCGGGACGGCAGCTACAATCAGCACGATGACCGGAGCAATGGTCCACGCGATCTCGACGCGCGTATTTCCATGTGTTTGCGTCGGATCTCGGTCGTCTCTGCGCTTGAACTTGAAGACCATGTAGAGCAGCGCGCCTTCGACAGCGATAAAAACGACTAGGCCAGCCCAGAAAATAACCCAGAAGATGAACAACTGGTTTTCCGCGACCGGACCAAGGGTGTCGAAAGTAGATTGAGAATGATCTGGCGTAACTACATTACAGCCCGTAAGCAGAGCGGCCAACGCGCTCAGCAACGCCGCGCTCAGCAGTCTTTTCAAGCTCACTGCGCTTTTCAGCATATCGTTACTTATGCCCTCTCGTTAGTTGCCTACTTCAACTCGCTTCGACGAACCGCCAATTGGCTGAAATATGCCCTTGCCGCCCGCCTCTCAGTGCGCCTATCATTCACCAGCGCACCGAGTAGAAAATCTATCAGAGCGATTAGACTCAGTCAAGATTATATGCGCCCAATCTGTCATTCGAGCTATATCCACGAATACCACGCAACCTTGTATAGGCTATCTGCAATAATCACCATAAAAAGTGCCGCAAGGTAGAGCAGCGAATACAGATAAAGCGGCTTTGCCCCCTCGATCCCAGGACGCCGCATCAGCCGCCACGCATAGTAAATGAACAGCACCCCCAACACAGCGGAAGTAGCCAGATATATCATCCCGACAGCGCCGGTCAATGCGAACATAGTCGTCAGCGCAAGCATCAAAAATGTGTACAGAAGTATGGACTTCTTTGTAACATCCACGCCTGCAACCACAGGCAGCATCGGCACATTCGCGCTTGCGTAATCGTCCTTCAAAAGCAAAGACAGCGCCCAGAAGTGTGGCGGTGTCCAGAAGAACACTATCGCGAACAAATATATCGCTGGCAGGTCCAGAGAGCCGGTTACGGCAACCCATCCCACCGCGGGCGGAATCGCGCCTGCGGCGCCGCCAATCACAATATTCTGAGTGGATGTGCGTTTCAGCGCCATCGTGTACACGAGCACATAGAACAGCGTCGCGCAGAGCGTCAGAACTGCGCTCAGCAGGTTTACCATCGAGCTGAGCATCGCAAAGGCGACAACATTCGTCAGGATGCCAAAAGCGATTGCGTGGCTATTGGGAATCGTCCCCACTACCACAGGTCGCTTTCGAGTCCGGCTCATCGCCTCGTCGATGTCTCTATCAAACCACTGGTTCAGCGCATTCGCTCCTGCCGAAGCCAGCGTCCCGGCAGTGAGCACGACAAGTACGACGAGCACATCAGGGGTCCCCTGCGCGGCAAGGAACATTCCCCCAAGCGCCGTAAACAGAAGCAGCGATATAATGCGCGGCTTCGTCAGATCCACATATGCCTTCAGGAGACTCTGTGTGGGAGCAGCAATCTGTGAGTTCGTCTGTGTGGTCAAGCCCGCAAGCCCTCCATCTGCGCAGTATCTCCCAACTCAGGAGCATCGAGGCCACTGTCAAATCTTGAAGGCACCCACTCAAGTGCAGCAACGAATGCAAGCGCAATCCATACAAGAGTTGCCATGCTGAGGTGTATCGCCTTTATCTCAGGAGTAAAGCCCATCCAGACAGTCAGGGCGCCTACTAGAATCTGAGCCGAGAAGGCAGCGAACAACAGCAGTCCGCTCAACCCTGAACTCGGAATGTGAAGCCTCTTCTGCCAGGCTGTGTATGCGACTGCCAGCACCAAGAGACCAACTATTACTGCAAAGTACCGATGTGCCATGTGCTCGATGTAGGCCCTTCCCTCAGGGAAGAGGCTGCCATTGCAGAGCGGCCAGGTCCCGCAAGAAGACCCATATCCCGCGCCCACTATATATGACCCGGACAGGATCAGAAGAAATACTCCGATCAGCGCCGCTGTCGTGAGCCTGCTCTTTCCCATTTCCCCTCTATTCGGAGCATCGGCAGATTCTTCCCTGCCAACACGCCAACTGACAATCACCGCAACAACCAGGGCGGCGACAACACCCTCTGCAATCCCAAGGTGCAACAGTCGCAGCCACCATGCCAGTTCGGTCAGTACCGTCGCCCCACCCAGTACCGCTGCAACCAGCACAAGGGCCAGTGATATCAGTGCCGAGTTCTTGCCCCAGCGATTACGCTTGTAGCGCAGCAACACAACTATTACCGTAGCCAGAACCAGCACACCCAGCAAGGATGCCGAAAGCCTGTGGCTATACTCGATGAGCGTGGCAAACTCAAATGGTGGGATAAGCTGTCCGTGGCAGAGAGGCCAGTCCGGGCACCCTAGGCCCGACCCGGTTACGCGCACGATGCCGCCCAGCGTAACCTGCGCGAAAGCGGCAACAAGTGAAGCCACCGCCAACACGCGAAATAAAGTACGTCCTCCCTTGTCAGGCTTTCGAGTCAGGGACATTGACGCTATTTCGCTCTACTTACCACCCGTCTCAACGGTTTAGTGAGGTACTCGATGCTTCGCAAACCTATGCACAAGAATGTGCATCTTTTCACGAATGCAATTCACGAATGAATATAGCACACGCCCTAATCACCGTCAATCAACCTTGACGCAGTTTACGGCGCGGGGCTAGAATAATCTCTACGGCACGACTGAAAAGTACCGTGCAGGTTCCCAGAGATCGCATCTCAAAGTGGCTCGCTAGCTCAATTTGGCAGAGCAACTGACTCTTAATCAGTAGGTTCTCGGTTCAAGTCCGAGGCGAGTCACCACTCCCCTACCTCACTGGTGCATCCTTTTCACTGGCACCTGAGACTCCTCCTCACCTCGCGCACCCCCTTGTCAGATTGCCTCATTGCGCCTAATCTAACGGGGCATATTCGCAATTGCTTCATTTCGCGCCGCAACGAGGAGGGCTGACAATGTTCTTAATGCGATTCACCGAGCGCGCGTACTATCACTATACAGAAGAGGACGTGCGCAACAGCTACCGCAGCGCCGTCAGGCTCACCTTCCCTAACTCGCACTTTGACACTGCCAAAGCCTCCCACATGTACAACTACTATCTCGACGAGTACGAATACTCGGAAGAGGTCGGCTTCGACGGCCTCATGCTCAACGAGCATCACAACACGCCAACATGCATGGGTGCGGCGATGAACCTCGAAGCCGCAATTCTAGCCCGCACAACCAAGAAGCCGAAGATCGTGCTGCTCGGCAATCCCCTCCCCATACAGGAAAACCCCATAAGAATGGCGGAGGAGCTTGCCGAGATCGACCTTATCTCTAAAGGCAGGCTCGTATCCGGCTTCGTGCGGGGCACCGGCGTCGAATCATGGGCAACGAACACCAACCCTGTCCACAACCGCGACCGCTTTCAGGAAGCTCACGACCTCATTATCAAGACATGGACGACACCCGGCCCATTTCGCTGGGAAGGCAAGCACTACGAGTTCCGCGTGGTGAACCCATTCGTGCGCCCGCTGCAGGAGCCGCATCCGCCAGTCTGGGTGCCCGGCAGCGCAAGCCCCGAGACGATGATATGGGCCGCACAGCGCCACTATCCCTACGTTTTCCTCGAAGCCGACCCCGATGTAGTCGGCGACGCAAAGCGCATCTACGCCGACGCTGCCAATGAAGTCGGCTATGAGCCTGGACCGCAGAATTTCGGCTACCTGTTCCGCGTTCATGTACAGGACACGGACGAGAAGGCTTACGAAGTCGGCAAAGGCTTCCTCTCCGGTAACGCCGGAGTCGGTCGCGTCCCAATGCCGATGGAGTACATGAGCCCGCCGGGGTACAGCTCAATTGAGGGCCGCAGAAGGCTCGCCAATATCAACCTGCGCCCCGACCGCTTAGTCGGCGGCGTTGACTCCGCTGGTTACGATCGCGTTGTGCAGCTCAACCGCATCGTCGTCGGCAGCCCCGACACGGTGATCAAGAAACTACGCGAGGTCTTGTCGGTGGTCCGCCCCGGTATTCTTGCAGTCTGGACAAATGACGGCAGCATCAGCCATGAAGACACAATGCGCTGCCTTCGCCTGATGAAGGATGAAGTGCTGCCTGCCCTGCGCGAGCTTGGCAAGGAACTTGAACTTCCCGGACCATTCGAGGTTGACCCGTAAATCGCAGGCATCGACTAAAGAGATGGCGAAGCGAACATAGTCACGCTATGAGGAAAGCATGTCAGACACCAATAAATCCGGACATCCTGTCGAAGTCGCGGGCGCGAAAATCCACATGCTGAAGTCCGGCAGTGGCGACCCAGTCCTATCACTGCACAGCATCGAAGGCAACTTGGGTCTTCTGCCCTATCTCGGCGCCCTATCGCAGTCCGCCTGCGTGTACGCGCCGACGCATCCTGGCTTCGGCTCATCAGAGCGGCCAGACTGGTTAGAGACTATCGCAGACCTAGCGCGCTTCTACCTGTGGATGCTCCAGGACCTTGAACTGGATAAAGTCCATCTCATGGGCGGATTCATGGGCGGCTGGGTTGCGGCGGAAATGGCAGTGATGGACCCGCATATCCTGCAGAGCCTCACGCTAATTGGCACCGCCGGTGTACGCCCAAGTGAGGGAGAGATCGCGGACATATTCCTGCTCGGCGACGAGCAGACCACGAGCCTCTCAATCGGTGACCCCGACCTACTCACGACAGCGACTGAGCCGGAAGACCCCTTCGTCCGCCTGCGCGGACGCGAGATGACCACCCGCCTCTGCTGGAAGCCATACATGCACAGCCCGAGTCTCATCCATCTTCTGCCTCGCGTGAATGTCCCCACACTTATTTTGTGGGGCGACAACGACCGCATCGTACCCGTCAGTGTGGGAGAGCGCATAGCTGACGCAATGCCAGAGGCCCGCCTTGAAATTATCGCGGGCGCGGGCCATCTGCCTCATATTGAGAGACCCAATGAGGTCATCCCACTGCTGCAAAAGCACATGGGACTGACAGAATAGAAATTTCCGACAAATTACTAGGAGAAGGCTAATGTCAGTCAACACCGCAAAACGGAAAATGCTACAAGGCGAACCCGCATTCGGCGCGGAAGTGAACCTCGGCTCATACCTGTCCGCCGAACTTCTGTCGCCGCTTGGCTTTGACTTCATATTGGTGGACAACCAGCACGGCGCCTGGGACGACACAACCTCGATGGGCGCATTCCGCAGCATCGGACTCGGTTCGGCGATGCCCATGGCGCGCGTCCGCCGCAACGAATTCGGCGCAATCGGAAGGCTGCTCGACCGCGGCGCAATGGGAATCGTCGTGCCGATGGTCAACACCGTAGAGGAAGCGGAAGCAGCAGTTGAAGCCGTCCGCTACCTGCCGATTGGCGGGCGCTCAGCCGGAGCTTTCGGCACTGGATTCCTCGGCGGCAATTATATGGAATGGGCCAATGACGAAATATTCTTGGCAGTGCAGCTTGAATCGGTGAGGGCTGCAGAGAACGCTGAAGCCATCTTATCCGTCGAGGGCATCGACGGTTGCTGGGTTGGCCCAGGTGACCTGATGTACTCAATGGGGGTGGATCTATCCGAACCCGCCGGCTGGAAGGCGCACGACGACCTCATCGTGCAGATATTCGAGGCGACCAAGCGCGCCGGCAAGATACCTGGCATCTACACGCCAAGCGCAGCCGAAGCTCTCCGTCGCGCCGAGCAGGGCGGCCTGTTCCTCACGGCAGGCGGCGACGGGCCTTGGGTCGTCGAAGGCGCCCTCAACACCCTGAAGGAACTCGGACGAGTCTAACAGGATGTACAGAACAAATATGATGGGATAGACTGACTAGCCAACCAACCGAATCGATTACAAGCCCAATAGTCGAGGTGAAATATGAAAATTACCGACATCAAGGTCAACCAGCTACGCAGCTTCTTGACGCCCGATGAGCACTCGTTCGTGGGTCAGGGCGGTCGCCTCATCGTGCGCGTCTATACCGACGAAGGGATTACCGGCATTGCTGAAGGCTCACGAGGGCTGGACATCTTCCAGGCATACATTGACAGCATGATCAAGCCCCTGCTCGTCGGCGAAAATCCGTTGCAGGCCCGCCAGATCTGGGAAAAGCTCGCGCTCGGCACAGGCCAGCAGGCAACCCGCATCCCACCACAGATCGCCGGCGCAATCGACATCTGCTGCTGGGACATCATGGGCAAAGCAGCAGGGCTGCCGGTCTATGCGATGCTCGGTGGCGCGCACCGCACCGAAATCCCCCTGTACTGGAGTCGCGGCAACGGCTGGCGGAAATCCCCCGGCGAAATGCTGGAAGAGGTTCAGGAAGGCTACGAGAAGGGCTTCCGCGCCTTCAAGGTCCGCATGGACTGGCGCGACTACCGGCAGGACGGCAACCCGCGAAACGACTTCGAAATTTTCAAGGCAGTTAAAGAATGGTTGCCTGACGACATTCCCGTCGGTTTCGACGCCAACAACGGCTATTCTGTCCCAACGGCGATCCAGCAGGGCAGGAAGCTGGAAGAGGTAGGCGTGGCGCACTTTGAGGAGCCGCTTCCGCAGTACGACCTTCGCGGACTGCGGCAGGTCGTGGACGCCCTCGATTGCGCCGTTTCCACGGGTGAGCAGGAGACATCCGCATGGCGCTTCCGCGACCTCATAGACCTGTCAAACCCCGACATCCTGCAGCCGGACATCCTCAACGTGGGAGGACTATCCGAGATGGTCAGGGTCTATGAGATGGCAGTGTCCGACAACAAGGTCATAATGCCGCACAGCCCAAGCGTCGGCGTTAACTCGGTGGCAAGCCTGCACGCCTACAGCACCGTCACCAACGCAGTCCGCCCGCACGAATTCTCTGAGGAGTTCACCGGCCCCGCTGAGCGAATTGCCGCGCTGTTCGTCGACCCTATCATCCCCGAAAACGGCGTAATCAAGCTCCCGGATCGTCCCGGATTTGGCCTGGACTTCGACGAAGCCGAACTCGAAAAGGCGATCATAGCGTAACCCAGTATCGAACTGAAACGGGCGAGTTAATCTTTACGCATATAACTCGCCCGTTTTGTGTTTCCTTGAAATCGGCTCGGTCAGCGCACCACACGAATGCGGTGGTTCTCGCTGTCCGCGATATACATCGCCCCATCACCATCCACTACCACGCCGTGAGGCCTCGCCAACCCGGCTCCCACCGCAGGCCCGCCATCACCGTCTGGCCCTTCATGCCCACCTGCAACGGTCGTGATTATACCGCTGTCGGCGTGGTACTTCCGTATCGCGTGGTTCTCCGTGTCCACAATCAGCACATTACCTTCAGCATCGCAGCGTATCGCCTTCGGCCCGTTGAACTCACAGTCGATCGCTGGTCCACCATCCCCAGAATAGCCCGTGACCCCAGTACCCGCTACTCTGGTTATAATGCCGTCCGCGTCAATGCGCCGCAGCGTATTGCCCTCGCGCTCGCAGACATAGGTATTGCCTTCACCGTCCACACACACGGCGCGCGCGCCAAATATTCCAGCCTCTATCGCCAGTCCACCATTGCCGGTATGTTCTTTTTCACCAGTCCCCGCGAAAGTGCTTATCATGCCGCTCGCGATGTCCAGCCGCCGAATTCGCTGGTCCTGTATGTCTGCAATAAGCAGGCCGCCATTGCCATCCAGGATGCAGTCATTCGGCTCGCGCATCTGCGCCTGTATCGCAGGTCCACCGTCTCCCCGATACCCGACAGTCGTATCGCCCGCCACCGTGCTTATGACGCCCGTCGCAATGTCAATCTTGCGTATCGACGGGTTGAACCTCTGCAAGATATACACATCCCCGTTGTCGTCCACCTGTATGGCATATATCTCGTCAATCTTCGCTTCGACCGCAGGACCGTCATCCCCGGTATGCCCTGATTCTCCCGTCCCAGCGAATGTCGTCAACTCGCTGGTCTGCATATCCAACCTGCGTATCGCATAGTTGAAGCAGTCCGCGATGTATAGCCAGCGATATGACGGGTCGAACTCCACATGAAACGGATTGTCCATAGTTGCAAGAGCCGCAGGCCCGCCATCTCCGCCAAAACCTTGTTCGCCATTGCCAACTATGCTTGTGATGCTTGTTGTCATTGTATTTGATTCTCCTTGTCGATCTGAGATTCTAAAGTTGGTGCGCCCACCATGGCTTTCGCCGCGTCCTGAACATCGCATCGGCAAGCTGCACTGCCTCAGGCGAGGCAACCTCCGCACGCGAAGCGTGTTCCAACGTGCTGAACGATACGCCGTCAAGGTATGCCGCTCCCAGGTCCGCCGCCGAAAGCGTGATGTCCGGAGTGGCGGTTGTCTCTGCACAGCGCGCGCCCTCCGCGCCTCCCTCCAGTTCGTATCGCCCCTCGTTCCACGGACAAAAATCGTCCCGCACTTCAAGCACGATGCGTCCCTCTCTGGCATAGGTGCGCGCTTCGAGCGCCTTCCGCACATCCAGAACGCGGAGCCACATCCCATCGCGAAGAGTGCGCTGCAACCTGCGCGGGTCAGCCAGCATCCAGGGCAGCGGATCATCCACCGGGCGGTCATCGCACTCAATGGTCGTTCTGAGGTCAATGCCAAAGCAGAATCTCCACAGCGCCGCGTGCGCCGCATCGGTTCCTGCCATTAGGTCGATCACCTTAACGGTCTGACCTTGCAGCCTGTAAACCACATAGCCGTCTATCTCCCCATCCTCCTCATACACCACGAAGTGGAACGCGCTACCTCCCCTTCTTTCGTGTTCGAAGTCCGCCAGAAACTCGGACCAGTGATCAGGATGCAGTGCTACAAACGCGGGTCTGTCTGCGCAGACTCGCACGGCAACCGCAGGCAGCAGCTCCGCGGCATCGTCCTTGTCGATGAAGCGAAGTCGGCCCGGCGATTCAGGTGCGTACGCCAGCTCAGTGTGTCGCCTGTCAATGCTCCAGCTCTCAATTATCGATGCGATCCCATAGCCATAACGCCCGTATATAATGCTCTCCGACGCGCCCAGCATCGCGAAGGTTTCGTCATTCTCGTGCGCCTCCCGCAGATGCATATCCATCATTCGCGTCAGGATTCCACGCCTACGATGCGTCGGCAGCACCGTAACGCCCGCCACCACCGCCGTCGGCGCGCTCCTGCCCTCTGGGATATTCATCTGCATCGGGTACACGACCGCAGTACCCACGATCTCGTCGCCATCGAGTGCCGCAAGCGACCTCGCGATTCTCAGCGGTCGCGCACTGATCTTCACATCGTCGTCAGTCATCGTTGCCCCGAAGCCGATCGCCATCGTCCGGAGGAAGGCAGGACGCTCAATCTCTCCCATAAAACGCAAGTCTATACCAGCCATGAATCAACTCCGTAAGCTACTAGGGTTCCTATACACTGATCTCCATTACGTTGAATCCACATGTTGTATCCACGAAAGAACTATCTCTGATCGGCACTTCGAGCGCCCTTCTGTCATCCTAGACACACAAATCAATGTCATTCCGAACGCAGTAGGCATCTCAAATCGTTGCAGTAAGCTTGTTTTTGACTTCAGATTTCTCGCTTCACTCGAAATAACAGATAATGATAGCCTGCTCCCTGATGTCAACAGAACTTAGAATTCGTGCGGCCACCAGGGCTTCAGGCGTGTGCGAAACATGTCATCCGCCAAATACATCGCTTCCCTTGTCGTTGCCTGCGCTCGTGATGCGAGAGCCAGCGCGCTCAATTCTACGCCGCCCAGGTAGATGGACGCGAGCGAAGCGGCCGGCAGCGTGATATGTGGTGGCGCGGTCGTTGGCTTGCAGCGCGCCCCGTCGGAGCCTGCCTCCAATTCGTAGCGCCCTGCGTTCCATGGGCAGAACTCATCCAGCACCTCGAACACGATGCGCCCCTCGACCGCGTAGGTGCGCGCCTCCAGCGCCTCGGGTACGTTCAGCACGCGCAGCCACATACCGTCGAGCGGTGTGCGCTCCAGTCTGCGCGGGTCGGCAAGCATCCAGGGCAATGGGTCGTCCACAGGTCGCTTTTCCGACTCGATTGTGGTTCTCAGGTCGATGCCGAATACGAACTGCCACAGCGCGGCGTGTGCAGCTTCGGATACTGACATGAAGTCGAGCACGATAACAGTCCTGCCCTGAATTCGGTAGATCACATAGCCGTCAGTCCTGCCCTCTTCCTCGTATGTTACGAAGAACGGCGCACTGCTACCCGATTGCCTTTCCTTGTCCGCCAGAAGCTCGTCCCAGAAGACGCCTCTGATAGATACAAAGCCGGGCCTCCTCGTGCATGCTCGGGCAGCTATCTCGGGAAACGCATCCTTCGTATCGTCCCTTTCGACGAAGCGAAGTCGACCCAAAAAGGGCGGCGAGTGCGCGAAGGCGGCATGACGCCTGTCGATCGTCCATCGCTCGTCGTGGGACGCTGTGCCGAAGCCGTAGCGTCCGTATATCACGCTTTCGGAAGCGCCAAGAATCGCTACCGATTCTCCCCTATCGTAAGATTCCCTGAGATGCGCCTCCATCATTCGGGTTAGAATCCCGCGCCTGCGATGTGTGGGCTGCACCGCAACGTCGGACACGACGGCGGTCAGCACTTCCCCGTCCTCGGGAGTGTTCATCTGACGAGGATAGACGATGGAACCGCCCACTATATCCTTGCCGTCGAACGCGGCTAATGACCTGCCATGTTTCAGCATTCGTGAGAACGAAACGATGGTCTCTTCGCTGGAATGGCCTCCGAACCCACGCCTGATTGCCTTGATAAACGGAATGTAATGCTCTTCCGTAATGTAGCGTAAGTCTATATCCATCCTATACGCCCTGTATATCCTGTTAGTCTCTGCCCTACTGGTCAAACACCGAGCCGTCCCTGTGCAGCCGCACATTTATCTGCCCGTCACAATTCAACTCCGCAGATCATTAAGATTCGTTTACACCGGTCCCCATCAAGTCGTAGCCAGTAAGAAAACTGGCTCTGCGCCTCGATTTATCGCTTCTTCATTGGCATCATAGCGGGTGCGGCCAGAACGGTATCTGACTCGAACGAAACATAGTGTCCGCCAGCCCGACGACCTCCGGCCTAGTCGCTTCCGCTCTCATTCCGCGAATGAGCGTGCTCAGCCGCGTGTCGCCGAGATACATCGATGCCATCGCGTCCGAGGGCAAGACGACATCAGCTGCCGCATTAGTGCGCCTGCAGCGTGCGCCGTCTTTTCCGACTTCCAGTTCGTACCGCCCTTCATTCCAAGGGCAGAATTCATCTCGCACTTCCAGGACGATTCGCCCGTCTGCATGTGCATGGTAGTCACGCGCCTCCAGCGCCTTCTCTACATCCAAAATACGAAGCCACATGCTATCCGTTCTTCGCCGCTCAAGACGCCGCCTATCGGCAAGCATCCAAGGAAGAGGGTCGTCCACCGGGCGATTCATCGCCTCTATCCGCGTTCTTAGATCGATGCCAAACGCGAGTTGCCACAGCGCGATGTATGCGTCACTCGTTGCGGCCATAAGGTCACCTACTACGACAGTGCCGTCCCGTAACCGGTAGATGATATAGCCGTCGATATGCCCGTTTTCTTCATAAACTGCAAAGTTGAGCTGTCCTGCACCACCCCTATTGAGCTCTAAGTCCGCAAGCAACTCTGCCCAATGCTCAGGCCACACTTGCACGAAGCCAGGGCGCGTGCCATAACTCCTCCTGACCACAGGCGGCAACAGTGGAAGTACCTCATCCTTTTCGATATAGCGTACGCTACCTTGTATGTCCGTCGAAATCACCAGGGCAGTCTGGTGTCTGTCGATCGCCCACATCTCCGAGTGCGTGGCGACACCAAAGCCGTATCGTCCATAGATTATCGACTCGGACGCCTCCAGAATTGCCAAGGCGTGACCTTCTTCATACGCCCTGCGCAGTTGACACTCCATCATCCGGGTCAGAATGCCGCGCCTCCTGTGCGTGGGCAGGACGGCGACGCCCGAAATAGCGGATACTGGAACAAGCTGGCATTCCGGCACAATCATTTTCATCGGATTGGAGACGAATGTGCCCACAATGCCACTCTTGTCGCAGGCTGCCAGCGCGTATCCCCTATGTAGCGGAGGCTTCATCGCCTCGTACATCTTGTCGTCGAGAGGCCAGTCCCCAAAACCGCGCCCCATGACATTCAGATACGGTCGAAATTCGTCCTCGCCGATAAACCTGAGTTCGATTTCTGATTGCATTCAACCTCCACTACATCATCCTCATGCAGCTTAAGCGGTCAATATCAGGACGTGCCCGTTGCTCTTGGACCTACTCAGGTCGCACACATTGCCTACTGATCAAACACCGAGCCGTCCCTGTGCAGCCGTACATTTATCTGCCCGTAGGTCCGCGGCGGCGCTTTCTCCTGCGCGTCATCGGCGATTTCGATACCAATGCCCGGCGCATCCGGAATAATCAGGAAGCCGTCCTCAACCGCAATCGGCTCCTTCACCATCACATTCTTTGGGAATTCGTGCTCACCCGTCGGGTATTCTTGTATGGCGAAGTTAGGCGCGCATGCCGCGATCTGCAAGCATGCCGCAGTGCTTATCGGCCCCAACGGGTTATGCGGCACGACGCCCACATAGCTCGCTTCGGCAAGCGCCGCGATCTTCTTTGTGTGCGTGATCCCACCCGCCAGGCACACATCCGGGCGAATATACTGCACCGCGCCGCGCCTCAGCAGCATGTCGAATTCGTGTATAGTCTGGAATCGCTCACCAGTGGCGATCGGCACGGTAATCTGGTTCGCCACAAGCTCCATCGCGTCATAGTGCTCCGGCAGGATGGGGTCTTCATAGAACATCGGGTGGAACTCCGCGATTCCTTGTGCCAGCACGACCGCTTCGGCAGGCATCAGCCTGCGGTGAATCTCGATGCACAGGTCAACTTCGTTGCCCGCCGCCTCGCGATACATCCGCACGGCGTCAATAGCATCCGCCATCTTGTCGGAATGCGACTTGTAGTACGGCACCGAGCGGTCCTCATCGAGGAACGGCGTCAGATGCCCGACGGCTGTGAACCCCGCTTCCTTGGCCGCCTTCACACCCGTTACAAGCTCCTCGCGGGTGGAGCCGAATACATGGTAATAGACACGTGCCTTGTCGCGCACTTTGCCACCAAGAAGCTGATAGACTGGCACGCCGAAATGCTTGCCCATAATGTCCCAGAGCGCAATGTCAATCGCGCTGATGCCCGCCATTATCGCCGCGCCCCGGAAGTGCCCGGTACGGTACATCGTCTGCCAGTGGTGCTCGATGAGCAGCGGGTCCTTGCCGACTAGATACGGCGCGAACTTCAGGCGGATCGCAGCTTCGGTCGCCTCCAGGTGCCCCCATGCGCCCGCCTCGCCATAGCCCGTAATTCCCTCGTCAGTATGCACTTTGACGAACAGATACCTGTCAACTGGGTAAGTTTCAACGGATGTTATTTTCATAGCTTCTCCTCGCAGAAATGATTGAGTTATGCTACCACACGCTCACTGGGCACTCGCAACCGAACCTTGCCCTAGCTGTTTATGTCACCCGGCCCGCAGAACCTTTAAGACCTCCGGCACAAGAACCGCCATGCTCGACAGCCCGATAATGCCTAGGACAACATACCTGAATATCTGCTCATTCATGCGTTGAATCAGCAGCGCGCCCGCCCCGAACCCGACAAATGCAGGAATCAGAACTATGCCGACCAGGGTCAACCGCTCCACGCTGTACAGACCAGTGGTGGCATAAGCGACCACCCCGATCCCCGCAATAACAAGGAGGTATAGCGCCATCGCCCCTCGCACAGACCGCCGTCCCAAGTTCCTCGCCAGCAGAAAGAGAACGATCAACGGACCGCCAACGGCAAACGCCGTCAGGGTGGCTCCCACGACAAAACCCGCCAAAACACCTAGCACAATGGCGTAAGGTATTTCTCCTTTGTATTCCTTCAACGACAGGGCAGCAAGCAGCAGAATCAGCACGACAATGCCTATGCGAATTAGAGTGGGGTCGGCAAACTTCAATATTGCCACTCCGAATGGCACTCCGAGCACGCCCGCCGCCACAATCGGGACTACCTCCCGATAAGGAATATCCTTCCTCGCCTGAATGGCTATCAGAATCCCGGCGCTGACCCCGCCTGTGTTGACGACTATTACAGCCGTCTGAGGATCACTAATTGCGAGTAGTGAAATGGGCATTGCGGTCATGGCAATACCGAATCCGGTCGCGCTATACACCGTGCATCCGAGAAATAGTGCAAGCGCCAGGATTGCTACACCGGTCAGCCCAAGTGTCAGTTCCATTACAGGTACTTGCTGGCTTCTTTAGCCAGAACCAAGACGCTGGACACGATGATGATTCCGATGACCGACATATTGAAGACTCGCTCATTCAGGCGCCTCATCAGGAAACTCCCAATAGCTATTCCCACCACAGACGGAATTATGATGACGCCGATGAGTGTAAGGCGCAGCGGTGTATACAACCCATTGAGCGCAAAGAGTATTATGGAAAAACTCATCAACGCCAACAGGAAGAACGCCATTGCCGCCCTGACGGTCTGTCGCTCCCACTTCTTAGTCATGAGAAACAGCATCACCAGTGAGCCGGCAACGCCCGATGTCGGCAGCAGCACGCCAACTATGAAACCAGCCGCGATTCCCACTGGCGTCGAGTAGGGGATCTCTCGCTCAACCTTCACGAACGACCCAATCGCAAAGAGAATTATCAATACAGCGATCCCGATGCTGAGAATGCTCGAATCTGCCGTCGTCAGTATGAACACGGCGATAGGTGCGCCACACAGGGCAGCAATGGTTATCGGCAGTACCTCCTTGAAGGGCACATCCCGCCATGACTTCGAGATTATCCATACGCCTATCCCCAGCCCAGCCGTCCCTGCTACCACGATAACGGTTTGCGGTTCATAAACGAGCAGCATAAGAGGCGTGGAGATCATGCCTATCCCGAAGCCCGTTGCACTGAAGACCGTAGAAGCCAATAACATCGCAAATACGACGACGACTGCTTCAAGCCATCCCAATTCCATCAAAAACTTCCCGCCTCTCTAGCCAAAATGACAACGCTGGACGATACGATTATCGTCAGGACCGCGTACCGAAATACTCGTTCGCTCATTAACTTGAGAATCAGTGCGCCAAGCCCCAACCCGGACAGCATAGGTACCACCATGAGCGCTATCAGGATCAGCCTTTCCTCAGTGTAAAGCCCTGCGACAGCATAGCCTGCTACGCTGAACACGTCCAGCACCAGCAGAAAGAATGCCATTGCCGCTCTGACGGATTCTCGTTGCCAGTTCCGGGTCAGGAGATAGAGAGTCACCAGCGGACCGCCAACACCAAACGCGGGAAGCACGACCCCGACCGTAAATCCGGCAAGCACGCCGACTACTTTCGAGTAAGGAAACTCCCTCTGGATGCGGAAGGTCGCGGTCGCTGCCAATACCAGAACGAGTACGGATATGCCGATCCGCATTATACTCGGGTCTGCAAATTTCAGAATGTACACCGCAATTGGCACGCCCAGCGCACCTGCAGCGGCAATTGGCAATACCTCCCTGAAGGGTATGTCTTTTCGAGCCTGTAGAACTATCCACGCCTCCAGTGCAAGCGCGATCGTGTTCAGAACCACTACCGCAGTCTGCGGCTCCAGCACGAACAGCAGGCCCGGCATTGCTACCACACCAATCCCGAAGCCCGTGGCGCTGAGCGCCGTGCAGCCCAGGAACAGCATGAAGGCAGCCACACCAAGCTGAATGGTACTCATTACAGGCTGACAACTTCCCGCACCAGCACGGTCATGCTCGTTACAACTATCGCCACTATCACCAGTCTCCTGAACATCACCTCATTGATTCGCCGCAGAATCAGCAGCGCTAGACCCCAGCCCACCACAATTGGCAACACCGCGACCCCAATGAGAAGGACGCGCTCGGCCGTCAGCAGCCCAGACGCGCCGTATCCAACGACACCCGCTCCCTCAACCGCGAGAAAGTACAGTGACAGCGACCCTCGCAGCGCATGGCTTGACATCCTGTGGGACAACCATGCGAGCACCATCAGCGCGCCACCAACGCCAAACGCGTTCAGCATCACGCTCACCACGAAGCCCACGCCCAACTCCACCGGCGTCGACTTCGGCAGTGCCCATCGAATGTTTATTGTGGCAAGCAGTGTGAGCGCGATGATTAGCGCAACTATGGCTATACGAAGAAAGCCTGTGTCCGCATCCCGCAGAATGAAAATTCCCACGGGAACGCCCACGAGTCCCGCGCCTGCTACGGGCAGCACTTGGCGTACAGGAATGTGTCGCCGCGTCTGCCATATCACCAGCGAGAACATCAGCAGCGAGACTGAGTTGATTACAACGACCGCTGTCTGCGGATCCAGCAGCAACAGGAGCAGAGGAAACGATGCGACTCCGATACCAAACCCGACCGTGCAGAAAACGAGCGCCCCGCCAAATACGATCGCGGCAACAACCAGAGCCTGCTCGACCGAAAGCGTGTCCAATCGCCGCGAAACCTACGGCGTCCGCAGCATTAAGGCACCGCCTGACCGGCAAACACGCCCGTGCAGCGCTCGCTGTCCACCGCAACCTCACCATTCACCAGCACATACGGGATCCCTGTTGGGAATTGGCAAGGGTCATCGTAAGTCGCGTTGTCGTTTATTCGATCGGCGTCGAATACGACGATATCGGCAAATGCGCCTTCCTCAATGCGGCCCCGTCCCGTCAGACCAAACCGCTGCGCCGCATTGTCCGTCATGCGCTGCACCATCTGTTCCAGTGTGAGCATTCCGAAACTGCGCCTCAGACGACCTAGGAAGCGCGGGAAGCAGCCGTAAGCGCGCGGGTGCGGCATGCTGCCCACATGGATCGAATCGCTGCCCACCATGTAGTCAGGGCGCGAGAGCAGCTCCACGCAATCCTTACTCACTTGCTGCCACACCTTCACACTGTCCGGCGGCGCACCGCGATACCCGACTTGCAACTCCTCATCCTCGAGGAGCCACATCATCGTCTCCTCCATCGATTCTCCGCGAGCGTCCGCGATGTCCCGCAAGCTCATGCCTTCCAGATGGTTGTTCTTCGGCAGATATGTGAACACGGCGGACGACGGGTCGTTTGAACCCGCCTGCATATACTCCAGCATTCGCTGTCGCTCCTCGGGATCACGCAGCCGCTCCATCAGCGCTTCAGGGCCCCCGTTGTTCACCTCGCTTGGTAGATAACGGATCGGATAGCTGCTGCCGGTAGGATACGGGTAAAGCTCCAGCGTGCAGTCCACACCCTCAGCCTTCGCCTCATCGATGAGCCTCACTCTTTCGGCAACCTGCCCGGCACTCTCAGGATGCGTGCGGTAGTGCGAGAAATGCACCTTCACGCCCGAACGCCTGCCGATTTCCAGAGCTTCCGGCACGCCACCACCGCCGAATCCGCGCTCGGTATTCACATCGCGCAGGTGCGTTACATATACTCCACCGTACTCCGCGACAACCTTGCACAACTCCACCAGCTCGTCCGTGTCGCTCCAAGCGTTCGGGAAGTACGACATCCCGGTCGCGAGCCCGACCGCGCCCTGCTCCATGCCCTCGCGGATCAGTTGCTTCCCCTTCTCCAGCGCGTCACCCACAAGTGGCTTGTCGTAGAAACCGACCGTCTCTAGTCGGATGGCGCCATGGGCGATGCAGTACGCGGTGTTGATGGCTGTCTTCTTGTGATAGTGCGAACGAAACGCCGCCACACTACTCATATCCAAGTCTTCCGGCGGTTCGCCCAGTATGCCGGCAAGATAACGTCGGTTCATTCGGTAGTTTTCAGGAGAAAGCGGCGCATACGACAGCCCATCCTGCCCCAGGATTTCGGTAGTTATGCCTTGTCGCAGGCCGTCCGCATGCTGCGGGTCAATCAGCAGTATGCCGTCGGAATGAGCGTGCGTATCAATGAAGCCTGGCGAAACCGTCAGTCCGGTGGCGTTTATGACACGGCGCGCATCGGCGTGAGACAGGTCACCTATCTCGGCTATTGTCTCGCCCACAATGCCAACATCCGCTCGATAGGCCGGCGCGCCGGTACCGTCGACAACGCTCCCGCCAAGAATTACAACATCAAACATTAACTGTCGCCTTCCACTGAATTCAACGCCAACAGCGCGCAGTATAACACAGCCGGTCTCAAGCGCAGCCCTCGGTACGTTCGCGCCGCACTCGACGCCCATTCACTCCATTATCGGGTACGGACCTATACGCTCTTCAGGCAGCGTCAACCCTACTCCACCACCCTGAACATATACTCGCGGGCAGGAGACAGATTCTCCGGCGCAATGCGAGATTCCGCTTGTCCCGGCGGCGTCCACAGCACTTCAAATCGCGGCGACCCCGCACTCGTCAGGTATTCCAGCCGAATGCGATGCCTCCCTGCCGACAAGTCCAAGTCGGTCTCCCTGTCATTCCGCGAATCGATTATCGTCTCGCCATCCAATATCAACTTCATTTCGCCGTGAACTTCGTTCAGCCTGAGCCTGTAAGAACCCGCCTCCGGTACATTTAGCGTCCCATCCCAGATTGCAAGATGCGTGCCTTCAACAGTCGAGTTATACCAGAACGCGCCGCCAATTCCCGGCGTAACGCGCAGAGCATCGGGCAGGATGCGATCTGTCTCTCTGGGATCCTCAATTCCCCTGAAGAATCGCCCCACCAGTCCCACAGGGCGAACATCGCCGTGATAAAGATTGCTAGCGGAAATTGGCACCAGAGGCAGTTCACTGACACTTTCCTGTTCAGGTGGCTGATTGCCGTCATTGAGGGGAATCGGAGGCTGACGCCAAAGTAGACGCAAGACGCCATCCGTATCCTCTACGCGCGACCTCACTTCAAGCTCATGCAGTCCTACCGCCGGCTCGATCACAACAACCCGCTCGCTATCCGACAGTATCGGCGTGCCATTCAGCAGTACTTCCGATGAAGTGCCGCCCTCGAGCCTGAAGACATACTCGCCGGGATGCGTTACGTGCAGTGTGCCCTTCCACTCCAGATCAAAGGGCACGTTTAAGGCATTAGCCTCTAGCCCCCAGACACTCTCCGTGCTTCGCAGTATTTCCTCGACAACTTCCCCACCTGCCATGGTTCTGCGCGAAACAAGTCCTTGCGCCGCCTCCAGCTCCTCGCGCCCCACACTCGCGGAGTAGTACAACACGTTGCCGCCCATTGGCGGCCTTATCTCGCGAAAGTCTGCGGTCGGATAGTACGCCTTCAAGGTATCGTAGAATCCCGACTCCCGCGGTTCCAGATATATAGCCGCGCCCTGCCACACCATCTTCGGATCGAGTGGAATATTCGTGGGCGCAGCGATCGTCTGGCGAGGATAGCGATGTCCGAACAGGCTCGCCACGAGGCTGTGCCGGAATTGCCGCGACACCATCGGACTGTATCCTCTCTCAGCCTGGTCGGACATATCCCTTGCCATCAGGGTATCGTCCGTCGAGTAAGAGGCATACACTTCAGGGTCATTCGCCTGCGCCCCGAAGTAAGCGGTTAAGTTCGCATAGGCGATGACCGCAAGTAGTATCGCAATCAGTGCTGCGGTCCCCGTTCGCAGCACAGGCATTTGCGCCGAACGCCCCAACTCCCAGATGAAGCCGATTGCCACCGTTACCAACGCTATAACTGCAGGAATGACCGTGATGGTACGCAGCGACTGCGGCGCTTCCCACGGTATCGTCAACACGCCGGGCATAATCATTACGAGTATCCAGACAGGTAGTACCAGAAACGCGGCGATTCGCCACCGCCACACGGCAACCACCAGCCCCAGCAGCATAAGCAGACCCGAGAAGACATCCAGCATCGGCGCACCGGGCAAATTGTGCCGACCGTTTGGATCGCCCTCGAAGTGGAACATCCCCAGATGACGGATCAAGCTTTCTCTTATAACCCGCGCCGTATCTCCCTCGTCGGCAACTGAGAATACTGAAGTAACCGCCGTTCGATCAAAGAACTCTCCCGGCTGCGTTAGCACGAATTGCGCCAGGGGAAGAACGACCATCGCAGCAAACACCGCCATGATGCCGATATTCTGCACCAGCCGCCCACGCTGCTTTCCCGCCGTGATCAGTCCATGAACGAGCACAAATCCGATCACCAGTGGAAACAGCCGATAGGCCGCGTAATACCACATCCCTAGTCCCAAAGCAGCACCCGCCACCGCGAAATCCGCTCTGCCTCCGTTGCGCACAGCGCGATATGTGAGCCAGGCGGTAAGCGCCGCGAAAAATGGCGCGGTTATCCCATGCATCCCCGTGCGGCTCCAGATTACGTCCCAGCGCATGACAGCCGTCAGGAACGCCGCAACCAGTCCCATTGCTGATCCCAGCATATGCCGCATCATCAGGAACATCGCAACCACGCCCGCAAGTCCAAATACGACGGCAACTAGCCTGCCAGTGGTTATGGATATTCCAGCGAACTTGATCACAACTGCTATCGGCAGAAGGAAGAGGCTCGGCAGCTCCGTGAATGGGACAAACACCGGCAGATAGCCCAGGTCATCGGCCAGTCGTCTCGCCTGGTCGAGGTTGTCAGCCTCGTCGAACCACAGGCCCGGCGGAAAGCCGTCCAGGTTGTACAGCCGAATGGCCAGTGCAAACAGAAGTATGAATGCAAGCGCAGCCCACGGTAACATCGCGCGGGGTTCGAAAGTGACCTGATAACCGCGCCGGAATCTTGCGAAGAACGCAGACCAGCCGCCCTCGAAGGCTGGCATGGCGCCCAGCATTAGCACAACCGACAGCCCATAGCTCCACCACGCCGCTGAGTAAGGAGGTCCTTTGGGGAACATATACAGGCTGAGCGCCGCCGCTAGAAGCCCCGCAATCACCATCACGAAACCGGCATGCCACTCCGAAATGCCAAGTATCGAAACTGGTCCGCTAGGTGTGATACTCGCAGATCTCTCGCTCTGGTCGAATGCGGGCACCGGTGGCTGTGAAATGGCGGCGCCAGGAATCGCGGCGGGCTGAGCAACAATTGCCTGCGCTGACTGCCCCCTCGCCTGCACTGCCGCGAAAGTAGATTCTTCAGTTGGAGGGAACGAGCCGCCAAATGCTGTACGCAGGTCGAACCAGAAGAGCGACAGCGACCTTCCCGACATCCCGCCAATCGCAACAATGCACGCCAGCAGGCCAACCGTAGAAGGAGCGACCGCCCACGCGACACCGAACAGAGAATAGGAGAAAAGCGCAGCCGTAAACAGTATCAGCGCAGATGCCAGCAGCACTAACCGCAACTGAACCCTATTAGACATCGGCGCTTGGGAGATGGACGCTACAGGTGCCGGGCCCTCGCTCACTGGTTCACTTGGCTGTGGGTCAGCATGCAGCACGCGTCCGCAATTCTCACAGAACCTATACCCTTCTGGATTCTGTGCCCCGCACGGTCCACAGACTACATGCGAGGAAATTGAATCAGACGGCTCCTCAACGGATTGCATCGACTCCGGCATATCGCCGTCACCACGCAAGTTGTTTCCGCAGACAGCGCAGATCCCGTGGCTTCTGGGGTTCTGAACTCCACATGCTTCACAGATTTTAGATGTGGAATCGGAGTGGTTGGTCATCGCGATGAGGAACGCTAAACTACGGGCGGGTCTTCCGTGGTAAGTACGCCCGTCTCGTAAAGCTCATCAATCTCCACAGGCGAATATCCAAGCGAAACAAGCTTCTCGCGGTTGTGCTCGCCTAGCAGCGGGGTCGGCCTGCTATCGATGGCGCGCGTCTCCCCGAAACTGATGCAGTTCGCGCAGTAGTGCATTTTGCCATAAGTAGCATGCTCATGTTCCACGGTCATGCCGGTAGCAAGGACGTGCTCATCTTCGAAGAAGCCCACGTTGTACTGCTCCGTAACATCTGCACAGCGTACGCCTGCCTCTCTCAACCGGCGCACGCAATCACTCGCCGTCTCGTGCGCGAACACTTCGGTGAGGAGTCCCCATAGCCCCTCGTCATTCTCGACACGCTTGGACGCCGTCGCGAACCGCGCATCTTCAAGAAGGTCGTCGCGATCCATCACTGCACACAGATTCTCCCACTCTTGCTGGCTCTCAGCAATGAGATACAGCCAACCCTCTTTCGTCTCAAACAGCCTGTGCAGCGCGCTCAGACCGTACTGTCCGCCATCGGCAATGGGCGGGGAGGTCTTGCCCTCGTACCTCAGAAAGTCATCCTCCCTCAGCACTGCTCCCGCGTTCAGCAGGTTGCAGTCAACCTTCTGCCCCACACCAGTGCGCTCCCTTGCATAAAGCGCCATTATCGCTGCCAGCGCAACCATGCCGCCAGACGAAAAATCGGTCGGCGCGAGTTGCGCAAGGAACACCGGAGGATTCCCGCGCCCACCCTGAGCGAACTGCAAGCCCATCCACGCCTGTGCCAGCGGGTCAACTCCCGGACGATGCGCATATGGCCCAGACCACCCAAATGCCGTCGTATGCGCCTCTATCAGCCCTGGATTGAGCGACTCCAAAGCTTCTGCGCTGAGACCCATGCGGTCGGTTGCGCCGGGCCGCATGTTCGCCAGCATGATGTCCGCCTCGGTCGCAATCCGCTGCGCTATCTCCTGCCCCGCTTCCGTCTTCGTGTTCGCGGACACCGAGCGCTTGTTGGAATTCAGATAGAGGAAGTACTGCATCCCCGCCGGCCTCGAAATATCCCCATAGGGCGGCTCAAACTTGATAATGTCCGCACCAAGGTCACCAAGACACTTCCCAGCCGCAGGCCCCGCGATTACATTCGTCATCTCCATCACGCGCACGCCCTCGAGCGGTGGCGAGTCATCCCTGGCCACTGGCTCCTTCGGCTCAGGCAACTGTACATCGGCAATCTCGGAAAGTACACGCTCCGTATGCTGCCCGCGCATTGGACGCGGCCCTCGAATCTCTCCGGGCGTCTGGGTAAACTTGAGTGGATTGCCAATCTGCATAACTTCGCCAACAATCGGGTCATGCATTTCGAACAGCATATCGTTGGCAATAACCTGCGGGTTGGTCATAGATTCGTCCGTGGAGCTGGCCCGCGCGTATGGCACATCGGCGTCCTCGAAAATGCGCTCCCACTCGGCGCAGGGCTTAGTCTTCAGTACATTCGCAACAATGTCGAACAGCTCCGCCCGCGCCTCTTCGCTCTCCGGACGCCTGCCATCGCCATAGCGCGGATTCGCCAGCAGGTCGGCGATGCCCATCACGGTCGCGGCAATGTCAACGAAGCCCCCGTGTATGCAGCCGATCTGAATCCAGTTACCGTCGGCGCACTCAAACACGCTGTAAAAGGGTCCACCGCCGGCAGTAGTCAACTGGAACGGCCGCTGCTCCAGGCGCTCGCCTATCACCTTCGGTGCAAACATCATGGCTCCCGCCATCACCGAGGTGTCCACTTTCCGACCATACCCAGTCTTTTCTCTCGCATACAGCGATGCCGTTATGCCCTGTGCCGCCAGCACCGCAGTCCCTAGATTGACCACGGGATGCACAACATGCACTGGCCCCTTCCGGAATCCGGGCTGCGACGCCAGAATACCCATGCGCGCCATCACCAGATGCTCGTCTCCCGGTTCATCTCGCATCGGGCCTCGCTTGCCGTATGCAGTGATCGAGCAATGCACCAAGCGAGGATTAATCCGGCGCAACCCGCCATAGTCAACTATCGCCTGAAGCGGCGAGTTTGGCGCGAAGTCCTCGATGATCACATCGGCATTAGCCACCAGTTTCCTGAAAGCTTCCTGCTCGGCAGAAAGATCAAGCTCAACGCTCTCCTTCCCACGATCCCAGACCATGTAGATTGGCTGCGTCCGGTCATTGGCATCGTCCGGCGATTCAATGCGAATTACGCGCGCGCCATTGTCGCAAAGAAACATGCCTGCCAATGCGCCGGGCCTGTCCCTTGTAAGGTCTAGTACTGTGATTCCGTCAAGCGCTCCGGGCATTTTCCTCAGTCCCATCGCTTCTGTCTGTACTCGCCAGGTGGAGATTCACCGCCCACATAGCGGATCTCATTTGGGTCAAAAGATGCCGCAAATTGTAACATGGACACGGTGAGAATACAGGACATCTCACACTGCATCTGGCACACGATTTGAGATGCGCCGCCACTTAGTCTGAAGGCGCAACTATGACCGTAGCCACGCCGATCACTCAAGCGTCGTCACGCGGTGCGCGTTTATCCAATCCCAGTCCAGCTCCAACCCAAGGCCGGGAGCGCTTGGCGCTTTCAGAATACCCCTGTTCGGAGCGATGTCCTCAACCACCCCGAACTGGTGCGCCTCCGTCGGCAGCCAGTACTCGTAGTAAGCGCAGTTCGACACCGAGCAGATTACATGCACGTTCGCTATGTTCAGCAGAGAGTTCCCCGCCGTGCCGATCTCGCAATTCATGCCAAAACCTTCCGCCATCGAGCACAGCTTCTTCAGTCCTGTAATCCCCAGTTTCCGCGCAGTGCCACGCACCAGCCGGAGCGCACCCATGCTGATGTAGTGGTAACCCGTCTGAAACTGGTTCTCTGGCTTGTCGCTCATGCAGATTGGCGTAAGCAGACGCCTGCTGAGTTCAGCGATATTATCGTACTCGTGAGCGGGTATCGGGTCCTCGAACCAGTAGAATCCAAGGTCGTCCGCAGCGCTTCCCACATCCAGTGCCTTGCGGAAGTCGTACCCGTTATTCGGATCGAGCATCAGCTCCACTTCGTCCCCAACAATATCTCTGACACCCGCCATCATCTCGAACACATCAGAAGTACTCATAACGCCCGGGTGTATCTTGTATGCCCGGAACCCGGCATCCATCAACTGCTGCGCCTCCTCGAAATAGCCCTCCGCCGACTCATGCCGTGGAGGATAGGTGGCATAGACCTCAGTCTCGTCCCGATTCGCGCCGAGCAGTCTGTAAACTGGCACTCCCGCCGCCTTCCCCGCGATGTCCCACAGTGCCACATCCACCGGCGCCCATGCGTTCATGTTCAGCCCCCGCCGGCCGCTCAGTATCGGCAGCCGGCTCCACAGCCGCTCCCGCCCGAAGGCGTCCTGCCCCAGGATCTCCGGCTTCAGCACATTCAGAATCGGCCCGAACTGTCCGCCCCCACCTCCTCTGAAATCTCCGACAAAGCAGTTCCCCTCGATTCCCTCATCAGTCATGATTCGTAGTACGCCCTGCTCTACTTCCCCGTGGAACCGTCCCAGGTCTGAATCCAGCCCCGTATCCGGCAGCGTGCGCCGCACGACCTCTATCTTCACATCGGTTATCTTCATCTCGTATCTCCGCCCTATGCCTGATTGACTTGCTGAAGGCAGGGCAACCCTTGTCTGCCCTGAAAGCGCGCCTATTGTAGCAGACCGAATAATGCAACTCCCGCACAATCCAAAAGCCTGCTATCATCCACAACTGACGATAACCCTCGCTCGGGAATGGAGATAATTATGCTGGACATTCTGATTGCTAACGGCCAGGTAATAGATGGGACTGGAAGCGCGGGTTACTACGCCGCGGTAGGCATTGAAGGCGATGCCGTCTCCATCCACAGGGGCGACACATCCCACATCGAAGCCGCGAGAACTATCGACGCGACAGGACATGTAGTCTGCCCCGGCTTCATCGACCTGCATTCCCACGCAGGGCTTACCATGCTTGGCGCGCCGCATCACGACCCAAAGGTGCGTCAGGGTGTAACCACCGAACTCGTTGGCATTGACGGCATCTCGCACGCACCGTTTAAGACTCAGGACGAGCTTCACCGCTACATCTGGCTGGACTCCGGGCTCAACGGCTACCCGCCGATGCCTGCGGACTGGCTGTCAGTCGCCGACTACCTCGGCAGGTTCGACAACACCGTGGCCATCAACGTCGCCTACATCCTCGGCAACTCCCCCGTCCGAATCTGGTCCGTCGGCTGGAACGACAGGCCACCCACCGACTCTGAGATGGCAGACATGAAGGCAGTCACACGCGAGGCAATGGAAGAGGGTGCCTGGGGTCTGTCCACCGGCCTCGACTATCCGCCCGGCGCATACGCATCCACCGGCGAGCTTGTCGAGCTGTCCGACACAGTGGCAAGCATGGGCGGCTTCTACCACACGCACACCCGCGCCAGTTTACGCACTCAAGGACTGCTCGCTCCGTGGGAAGAGGCTATCGACATTGGTCAGCGGTCCGGCATCCCCATCCACCTGACCCACTATCGTCAGAGCGAGCAGGGCGCTGGCAGTCACTTGGACTACCTTGGCCTAGTGGAAGACGCCCGCGCCAATGGCATGGATGTAACTTTCGACTGCTACACCTATCCATACTCAGGCACAACCATCACCATCGGCCTGCCCCACTGGGCAAAGGATGGAGGCCCCGAAAGACTGATGGCGGCACTCCGCGACCCCAACGACCGGAAGCGGATGGCAGCCGAAGTCTCCCCCGATAGGCTTCGAGACAACTGGCTCACGAACTTCACCCAGCCGCAGAACAAGCAGTACGAAGGCAGGCTCATAACCGACATTGCCGAGATGCGCCAGCAGGAACCTGCGGAAGCTCTGTTCGACCTGCTACTTGAGGAGAATCTAGGCATATCAACCGTCGGGCTGGGCACCAACCCGCATACACTCCACGCCTTCGTCTCCCACCCAGCAGGCATGATAGCTTCCGACGCCATACTGTTCGGCGAATACCCGAATCCGCGCACATACGGCTGCTTCCCAATCGTACTCGCTGAGTTCGTTCGCGCCGAAAAGCACCTCCGCCTCCCAGAAGCGATCCGCAAGATGACCTCGTTCCCAGCCCAGCGCCTCGGCCTGCCCGACCGTGGCATCCTGCGAGACGGCTTCAGGGCGGACATCGTGGTATTCGACCCGGCAACCGTCAAGACCACCGCCACCCGCGAAGACCCGCACCACTACCCCATTGGAATCGACTACGTCATCGTCAACGGCAAAGTCGTCATCGACAGCGGCGAGAACACCGGCGCACTGCCAGGACGCGCCCTTCGCAGAGGCCACGCGACCACCTGAATCCCCTGTGGGCCTCCATCTTGTTCGTGCAAATGACATCAGGACTGAATGGCGATATACTTACCCGCGACTTAATTGAGACTCGGCCGCCCACGAACTAGGCTGAAAACTGGCGCTACCGGTCAGCAGCACGAAGGAGATCACACATGCCAGCACAGATTCCCACCGAAGAAGAAGTCCTGAGCTACTTTGACACAATGTCCAACTGGGGACGCTGGGGCGAAGACGACCAGCACGGCACGCTCAACTTCCTCACGCAAGAGAAGACGAAGCAAGCCGTATCACTGGTGCAGGAAGGAACCACGGTTTCCTGCTCACGCACCGTCACTTGGACACCGGAAGCCGACCACATGTCCACTCCGCTGCATTTCATGCTTGAGAGCGGCGAAGGCTGGGCAAGCGGCGACAAGGTGACGAATCGCCCAAGCCAGGCTTCAACCGACTTCTTCGGCATGGCTTTCCACGGGTACCATATCACCCACATGGACAGCCTCGCCCACTTCTTCTGGCAAGGCAAAATGTACAACGGTCGCCCGACACATCTCGTATCCACCGGCTTGGGAGCTACCGTAGAGTCAATCGAGCTGGCTGGTGAAGGTGTTGCAACGCGCGGCGTCCTTGTTGACGCGCCAATGATTCGCGGCGTCGATTGGATAGAGCGCGGCGAAGGAGTTATGCCCGAGGACATCCTCGCAGCCGAAGAACGATGCGGCTTCACCATCGAAGAGGGCGACGTACTTCTCGTCCGCACCGGCAACCTGCACCGCCGCAATGTCGAGGGTCCCGTCAATCCCCGCGAGGAGGGCTCTCCCGCATGCCAGGCAGCATGCCTGCCACTCTTCCACGAGCGCGGCATCGCCGTTCTCGGCAGCGACACCGGCAACGATGTCATGCCTAGCCAGTACGAGAGCATGTCCAACCCCATCCATCAGGTTGGCATCGTAGCAATGGGACTCTGGATACTCGACAACCCCAATCTCGAAGACTTGGCGGCAGCTTGTCGGGAACGCAACAGGTGGGAGTTCATGATAACCATCAATCCTCTGCGCCTGTCCAACACCACCGGCTCGCCCGTCAACCCAATCGCGATCTTCTAGATAGTCTGCTATTTGCCTCAGCCGGCTGCTTCATCAAGTCGGCTGAGGAACGCAGCAACTTCCGGCACGCCGTCAAGACTGTAATCGGCGTACTCCAGTACGCTTTCTGGTGTGCCGTCCTGCACGACCGCGATTCCCAGGCCGCTGATTTTGCCGGCATCCCTCCGCTCCCGAAGCACTCTAAGTGCATCCGCGTCTGTTGTGTCGTCGCCCAGGAATATCACACTGCTCGGGCACCAGTCGCCTATCAGCCTGTCCAGAGCAACGCCCTTGTCAACGCCATCCCTGCGCCTAATCTCCAGGATCTTGTTGCCCCAGAAGACTTCGAAATCTCCCATATCAGGCATTGATTCCAGGGCTTGTTTTAAGCGCTCGACAACTCCCACTTCGTCTGTCGCCTGGCGGAAATGCAACGATGCGCTGAACCTCTTGTTCTCAAGCACAAGTCCGGGATCGTTGGCAGCCCTCGCGAGCGTCTCTAGCCAGGCTTGCAGCTCCTGTTCGGCATCGGATACATTCTCCGCCGCGCATACCGCTCCATCCGAGATGAACTCTGCGCCGTGATTGCCGACATAAACGATCCCCTCGATGCCTACCCGCCGCTCCACATCCCGCGCCGCTCTTCCGGACATCACGGCGACCAGCGCCAACCGTTTAGCAAGACGTCGCAACGATGGAACAATGTCGGGGAAGATTACAGCGTTTTCGAGGACAGGCACAAACTCCGACATCGTGCCGTCGAAATCCAGCACAAGGCCAAGATTCTCCAGCGTCAGACCCTCTGTCGCAACTTCGAACTTTGCCAGCAGATTTGGCGGAATTTCGACCGATCGGCTCACTGAGATGCGTCCGACGCGCTGTCATGCAGGAGATTCCTCACAGCGCGTGAAACCAAGCCGGTGGCGAGGCGCACCTTATAACCGTTGTCGGAAAGTGGTGAAGCCCCCTCCACCGCAATCCGCCCAACCTGCTCCGGATCGATGTCCCCGATTCCTATTCCAATCAGAGCATTCTCAGCATCCCGTACCCTGCGTGGTACTGGCGCCACTCCACCCAGCACAACGCGCGCATCCTTAACTGAGTCCCCATCCACTTCCAGCGACACCGCAACGCTCGCGAGCGCGAAGTCCATCGCCTGCCTCTCCTTTGCCTTCAGAAATAGGCTGCGGGCGTTCGGAGATGCCGAAGGAATCACAACCTGACCCAGTATTTCCCCTTCCTCCAGCACATTCTCCTTTGTAACATCTACGGAGGGTGCTACAAAAAAGTCCTCGATCGGCAGCATCCGCGCGCCATCCCAAGTTAACAGCAATACGCGCGCGTCGAGGGCTTCAAGCGCCACCGCCGTATCAGACGGATGCACTGCGGGACAGCTCCCCGTATCGAAGATCGCATGAAACTTATTAGCGCCTTCAAACGCGAAACAATTCTCCCCGCCCTTCTTACGGCAGTCGAATAGAGGACTACGATAATACCAACAGCGCGGCCTCTGGCAGAGATTGCCTCCAATCGTCCCCACATTGCGAATCTGTGGAGTCGCAACCGAATCACAGGCTTCCGCGAGTGCCGCATACTGCGCTCTTATCTCTGAATTCGCCCCAATATCCCCAATCGTGGTCATGGCCCCGATGAGTGCGCCTTCGTCATAGATTCTAACGCCTCGAAGGTCATCAATTCCTTGAAGGCTCACCAGTCTGTCCGGCAACACCGTCCGCTGCTTGATCTCGCCTAACAGGTCGGTCCCGCCTGAGATGACTCGGACGGTCGCGCCGTTTCCGTTCAGCAATTCGCTTGCCTGTTCAACGTCTGGCGCGCTTACGAACTCAAATCTATGCATCCTCCTGCACCCCTTCTTGTTCGCGCAGAGCTTCCAACACCTTGTCAGGAGTCGCAGGTAGGTCGGTTATGCGAACACCCACAGCGTCGTAGATAGCATTTATCACGGCAGGCGCAACACCAACGCTCGGTGGTTCACCCAGTGCCTTAGCCCCATACGGCCCAATCGGATCGACCACATCCGCGAATATCACCTCAATCGGCGGATACTCCTGGATCGTCGGACTCTTGTGTTCGAGGAAACTGGCATTCAGGGTAACTCCGCTCTCTGAATCGGTCAGCATCTCCTCCGACAGCGTGAATCCGAGCATCTGCGACACTCCGCCTTCAACCTGATTCGTAGCAAGTCGAGGGTTCAGAATGCGCCCTGAATCGTGCGCCGCCACATAGCGCAGCACTCTTACATTGCCCGTCTCCGTGTCCACCTCAACCTCTGCAAAGTGCGCCCCGAACGAATTGACGATATGGTCCCGGCTCCCCGGCATCACCGACGCCGTAGCCTCCAACTCATCCGCGCCGGCAATCGCCGCAATATCCTCAAGCGCCAGCCGAACATTGCCATCCTCTGACAAAACGGCTCCATCGACAACGCTTAGTCCGCTCACATCATCATCCAAATGAGTGGCGACAGCGCCGAGGATCTTCGCTCTCAGTTCTTCTGCCGCCTGTTTCGCCGCAGTGCCTGTAGAGAAGGTCGCAGTAGAGCCCGCAGTGATCGGCGCTTCAGGCGTATCGGCAGTATCCCCGAATGTAACGCGAACGCTCTCATACGGCACACCAACAGCTTCCGCCACAATCTGCGCGATGACCGTCGTGCTGCCCTCGCCCACATCCATCAGACCGGCGATTACCTGCACGCTGCCGTCTCTATTGAGTCTGACGCGCGCCGCAGATCGCCCGCCCGGCCCTCCTCGATAAATCAGCATGCTCATCCCGCTGCCGGTCTTCAATCTTCCTTCGGACTGTGACTGTGACTGTTGTTGTGATTGTGACTCTCGCTTGGCTGCCTCTCTGTCCTTCCACCCAAACGCTTCCGCACCCCTTTCAAGGCACTCCCTTAGCCCGTTCGACGAGAACGGTATACCGCCCTCAACAGGCTGCGTGTCAATAATCTCATTAGCAGGAGTCACCCTCTCTCCGGCTTGCCCCTCGATTCCCACGTGGTTACGCATTCGGAACTCCAGCGGATCGATGCCAAGCTCATCAGCGATATGGTTCATCGTGACTTCGAGCGCAAAGTGCCCCTGCGGCGCTCCAAGCGCGCGATAAGACGCCGCCGAAGGCTGGTTCGTATAAACAAGGTGGCCATCGTACCGGACATTCGCACAGCGGTACAGGTACAAAGCCGCCTGCCCTGCCCGCCTCACGACTCCGGGCCCCGAAGCCAGGTACGCGCCCGTGTCCATCAGCGTAGTCGCGTGTATGGAAGTTACCGTGCCGTCATTCTTCACGCCCACCTTCACCGTCGTCTCCGTAGAGTGGCGCTTCCTGCCCGCGACAAACTCTTCCTCTCGCGTCGCCTCGAGCTTCACCGGCCTCCCCGCCCTGCGTGCAAGTTCCGCCGCGATAACGGACAGACGAGACTCGTCCTTGCCGCCAAACCCCGCGCCAAGTGTCGCGCCAATCACCCTCACATCATCGCGATGAACTCTGAGCGCCGAGGCAAGACTCAGCCTGTCCGCATGCACTCCGCGCGAAGTCTTCCACACCGTCAGCTTTCCACCCTCCCACATCGCCACGGCAGCCCTCGGCTCAAGTGGAGCAGGTGAGTGTGCCGGAGTACTGAATGACATGCTGAAAATGCGGTCAGCCTCTTCGAAGCCCTCATCGACATCTCCCCTCGTAAGCGCAAGGGGCTCTCCGCCCACCAGATTGCCCCCGGGATGTACGGGCGCATCCCACGACTCCAAAGCCTGGCGCGCCGTTGTCACGAACGGCAACTGCTCATAACGCACTTCAAGCAGGCTCGCGGCGTACTCCGCAAGGTCCTCGTCATCCGCCGCCACGGCCGCAACTTCGTCGCCCACATAACGCACTTCTTGGTCAAGAATCGGCAGATCAGGCGCGAGCCTGCCGCCCGGCACATCGAACGGCGTCAGAACGGCATGCACCCCGTCCAGATTCTCTGCAGACGAGGCGTCAATGCTGGTTATCCGGGCATGCGGATGCGGACTGCGGACAATCTTGCCATGCAGCATTCCCGGCAATTGAATGTCGCTCGCATACTTCGCCTCACCCGTAAGTTTCTCAGGCAAGTCATGCCGCGCGACCGATGTCCCTATTACCGAATTCACCATCAGCGCTCCACCGCAGCCGGCTTCACCGACTCGATTATGCGTCCGTACGCATTGCACCTGCATAGATTGCCCGACAGCGCCTGTCGAATCTCCTCCTCCGTCGGATCGGGGGTTTCGTCCAGAAGTGCCTTGGCGCTCAGCAAAAATCCCGGAGTGCAGTAGCCACACTGCCCGCCGTCATTATCGAGAAACGCCTGTTGGACCGGATGCAATTTGTCACTGTCGCCCAGCGCCTCGACGGTCGTGATAGTACGCCCCACCGCCTGAAGCGCCAGCATCTGGCAAGCATAAGCAGGACTGCCATCAAGCAGCACCGTACACGCGCCGCACTCGCCTCTGTCGCAGCCGCGCTTCGCCCCCGTCAGCTGCAGAGATTCACGCAGCACGCGCAGCAGCGTCCAGTGATGCCGAACCTCGATTGTGCTGACCTCGCCATTCACATCCAGTTCAATCTGCGCCGTAAAATCTAACAAATTGCAACCCCACTTCCCCTACTGTGCCGTAACGCCCCCATCTATTACCAGTTCTGAACCGGTCATAAAGGAAGCCTCATCAGACGCCAGGAACAACGCCCCATAAGCCACATCATCCACAGTTCCGATTCTATTCAGCGGAACGCGCTCCACAGACGCCGCCAGTCCTTCAGGAGTCCCGATGTTGTCCGCAATCATCTCGGTGTCGATCGGCCCCGGATGAATTGAATTCGCCCGAATGCCGTCTGGAGCCAGCTGAATCGCCGTGTTCTTCGTAAAAAGCCGTACACCGCCCTTGGACGCCGAGTACGCCCCACCCCTGGGACTGCCGACCAGACCCGCCGTGGACGATATGTTGATGATGGACCCGCCTCCAGCCTCGCGCATCGCCGCTATCGAATGCTTGGTGCCCAGAAACACGCCCTTCAGGTTGATGTCAATGATGCCGTCCCACTCCTCTTCAGAAGCATGCTCAATCGGCACACGGCTGTATATCGCCGCGTTGTTCACGAGTATGTCCAGCTTGCCGAAGGTCTCGACGGTCTTGTCCACCGCAGTCTGCCAGTCGCTGGCTTTCGTGACATCGAGGTCAACGAACAGCGCCCTGCCGCCTGCCTCGTTGATCTCCGCCTCCACCTGCTTGCCCTCATCCTGAAGGATATCCGCAATGACGACCGCGGCCCCCTCCTGCGCGAAAAGCTTCGCCTCCGTGGCACCCTGCCCTCGCGCCCCTCCGCTTATCAGAGCCACTTTGCCTTCAAGTCTCATAACTCTATCTCTCCTGGTTTACGGGCATTGTGCATAGACATTCTATAAAGCCGACCACACCCAATCCGCCTCCCATCCATTTAAGTAAGCAGGATTTTAACACTTATGCTAATACAAGACAAAGCAGAGTATTCAAGATGCGTCATCATCGGAACGAAGAATCACCGTCCTCATGCGCACCATCAATCGACATTTCAAGATGGCTTCTAATTCACACCATCCGTACTCAACAGGATGAAACTCAGGCAGTCAGCTCGCAATTTTCCCAATTTCGCAGAGTGGTGTTGACAGGAACGATCGTTCTGTTCTATTATGTTCTATAAGAGATATGTTCTATAACATCTTCGGAGGTGCGCGAAATGGAAAGCGCGAAGAACGATTCCAACATCATCCAGCTCCGACTGCCCGGCATGCGCACACACCGCGCAGAACCAAGATCCGCAAACTGCTGCAGCATCCACGTCGGCCAGCATGTCGTCTATATGGGAAGCATCAGCGGCGGCCCCAGATTCGGCAGCAGCGGCGTAGTAACAGAAGCGCTCCAGCGCAAGGCTGTCGTGGACATGGGCGTGTCCGGCATTTGGAACATTCCGTACCATTTTCTGACACTCCCTCAGGCCGCATAACTCCGCCCTTAGAACCAGCACACCCCATCGGCGCCAATCACTCATTCAGAACGAGGTCATCCTAATGTTGCAGGACATCATCAAGTCTATCGCTTTCGGACGTAATCCAGAAAACCAACCCGCCGCGCGTTACGAATCCTCAGACATCAAGGTGAAAGTAATCGGTGTTGGAGGTGCAGGCGGAAATGCCGTCTCCCGCATGGTCAGGACAGGACTAACACAGGTTGACACCCTCGTTCTCAATACGGACATTCAGGCGCTGGCAGCGTTGAAATCCATCCCGTCTTACGCAATTGGCCCTCAGACAGTCAAAGGAATGGGCTCCGGTGGACGCCCGGAGGTAGGTCGCCGCGCAGTCAGGGAAAGCCAGGCGCACATTGCCGAAATGCTTGACGGCTCGGACATGGTCTTCATTACCGCGGGAATGGGCGGCGGCACCGGCACCGGAGCTTCCGCCACAGTCGCCGACCTGGCGCGCAAGAAAGGCGCCTTGACCGTTGGCGTCGTCACATTGCCGTTCTCCTTCGAAGGCGCACGACGACGCGAAGTCGCCGAGCAGGGTCTTCGCAGCCTCAGCCAGAAGGTCGATACGCTGGTCGTTGTGGAGAACGATAGGCTGCTCCCATCACTCAACGGCAAAATATCCCTCGACCGCGCATTCGAGGCGGCCGACGAGGTACTCCGGCAGGGCGTCAAGGGAATCTCCGATATTATTACCGTCCCCGGCATGATCAACGTGGACTTTGCCGACGTGCGCTCTGTCATGGGCAACGGCGGCCCCGCATTTATGGCATACGGTGAAGGCAAGGGCAGATGGGCAGCAATGGAAGCGGCACGCTCCGCCCTTGCGAATCCGCTCTTCAACTCGCCCCTACAGGGCGCAACAGGCATACTGTTCAATGTAACCGGTGGAAGAGACCTTACGCTCGGACAGGTTCACGAAGTCGCGGAGATTATCCGCAAGGCGGCAAGATCCGACGCAAATGTTATCTTCGGCGTGGTCCAGGAACGACAGATGAAAAAGCGGGTCGGCATCACGCTGATTGGCACAGGCATCGGCACCAATGTTGAGCCCGAATCTCCTGTCGTAAGTGAGAGCAGCGTCACGCTATCTGATGCCGAACTAAGCAGGCTGATTAGCGCGCCGAACACCAATGGTCATGCTCATGTGGAACTGGCGCACACCGCCAGACTGCTATGACCTCCAGGCTGTTATAACTGCCCGGTTGACGACTTGTAGCTCTCGATGCCTTGCGTCAATGCAGAAAGTGGCAGTAGCGCGCACTTGATTCTGACAGGGTAGTCACGCACACCCGCGAGATTGGTTAGGTCACCCTCGGCGTGCAGCATTGCCTCCGCTTCGTCATCGCCCCGCATCATCCTGCGAATCAGCTGCACAAGCGAGTCCACCTCATCCAGGGCTTTGCCCCGTATCGCTTCCGTCAGCATCGAGCCCGCTGCCAGGTTGATTGAGCATCCCTCACCCTGCAGCCCCACGCCGCTGATTCGCTGCTCATCATCAAGGCGAATCTGCAAATGGATCTCGTCGCCGCAAAACGGATTTATCGCATCTCCCGCTATGTCGGGAGCGCTCAGGGGTTCGTGATTTCTCGGGCTGCGACGGTGGTCGAGTATCGCGTCTCGGTACAGGCCGTCAAGCCTATTTAGCTCCATTTGCTGCCCTGCTCACAAAGTCAGTCTTGCGCGTGAACTCAAGGCGCTCTTCCTGCAAGCCGGAGTCCATCACGCTCGAAAATACCTCAGCGCCTCTTTGAGCGCGTCCACCAACTCGTCAACCTCTTCCTCTGTGTTATACAGGTACATGCTCGCCCGGGCGGTTGCCGGCACCCCGAGGCTGCGAACCATCGGCATCGCGCAATGATGGCCCGTGCGTATCGCGATGCCGCGCCTGTCCAGCACAGTCCCTAGGTCGTGAGGATGCACGTCCGGATGATGGAACGACACTATGCCGCCCTGCTTCTCGGCATCCTTCGGCCCGTAAACATCCAGCTCTTCTTCCAGTTCCTTGAAAGCGTCCAGCGCATATTTCGTCAGTGTGATCTCATGCCCGCGCACATTCTCCATCCCAAGCGCCTGCAAATAGTCCACTGCCGCGCCAAGACCGATGGCATCCGCTATGTTCGGTGTGCCCGCCTCGAAGCGCATCGGAAGGTCATCCCAGGTCGCGTCTTCATAGGACACCGAAAGCACCATCTCCCCACCAGTGAGGAATGGCGTCATCCGTTCCAGCACATCCAGCTTGACATACAATCCACCTATGCCGGTGGGTCCCAGCATCTTATGCCCCGAAAACGCGAGGAAGTCACAGTCTATGTCCTGCACATCAACCGGCATGTGAGGAACGCTCTGCGCTCCGTCAACAAGCACGGCAGCGCCGACAGAGCGAGCCTTCGCCGCAAGTTCCTTGACCGGATTTATGGTTCCCACTGCGTTCGACTCGTGAGACATCGCCAGCAATCGGGTTCGCGGCCCAATTATTCGATCGACCGCCTCCATGTCCAGAGTGTGGTCATCCTCTAGCGGCAGGATTCGCAGCTTCGCATCCTTCTTCATCGCGACCTGCTGCCATGGCACCAGGTTGCTGTGATGCTCCATCGCGGTTACGACAATCTCGTCGCCGGGCTTGATGTTGTCCATCGCCCAGCTATTGGCTACAAGATTGATCCCCTCGGTCGTGTTGCGCGTCCATATCAGACTCTTGGCGCTCTCCGCGTTAACGAAGTCCGCGACCTTCTGCCGCGCCTCTTCATACCGCCCCGTGGACTCCACGCTGAGAGCATGCACCCCGCGATGAACATTCGCGTTGTAACCCTCATAGTAGTCAACAAGCGCCTCAATGACCTGGCGCGGCTTTTGAGTGGTCGCTGCCGAATCAAGCCATACCAGCGGCTTGCCGTCATAGACCTTCTTGGAGAGGATCGGAAAGTCCTCTCGGATCTTCATCACATCTAGCATATCGTTACCTGTAGTGCCTCTCCGCGCGGATTAAGCTGCATTTACCGGAAATGATGGGTAAAGTAACTCTCATTCGTCCTAAGCTTGTCGATGGGCAGAGCGCCTCAGCAATCCACTCCAGAGAGTGCGCCAATGATTGGCGCAAGATTAAACATCAACCTCGATAGCGTCGCCCTCTACCCGCACAGGGTAGGTGTCAACCGGCACAACGGCAGGCAGTTCAGTTGCCGATCCGTCTCGCACATCGAAGCGCGCGCCGTGCCTTGGGCACTCGATCTCGCAGCCGTCCAGTTCGCCCTGTTCGAATGACGCGCCGTCGTGCGTGCAAACATCCTCGATGGCATACAGGTCACCGCCCACATTGCAAACCGCAACCGCCTTGTCGCCTACCTCGAACACCTTCGTCACGCCAGGCGGAATGTCGCTAGCGTTCGCAACTCTCTGAAAAGCCATTCTATTCCTCCCAAAAATGTTTGGCTCAAAATCCTACAAAAATAGTCTTGAAACTATTCCTAAACTGCTGTTTTCAGTGTGATGGGCAGGACACCCTTATCATCGTGCTCCGGCAGAATCGGTGTGCTGTTCACCAGGTCCTCGATCGTTGTCGAGTCCAGTATGTTGAACACCGCCTCAGCCACCGTCCGCCACACTTCACGCTGCGCGCACGCAGGCGAATGTATGCAGATT
The DNA here is from genome assembly GCA_963665605.1 of Dehalococcoidia bacterium. GTDB lineage: Bacteria > Chloroflexota > Dehalococcoidia > Lucifugimonadales > JADFKI01 > Bin90. The sequence goes on from OY762409.1 coordinate 823,646, forward strand.
GTGTTGTCCGCAAGGCACGCAACCGGCGACTCCGTAGCGCCTAGGCTCATCATCACATTGCTTAGTCTGATTTCAGAAGGCTCCATCGCGAGGAAATGACCGCCCCGCGGTCCCCGCTGGCTCCCCGTGAAACCGCTCTTGTTCAGCGAATGCAAAACCTGCGCAAGATACTGTTCCGGTATGACCGTGCGCTTGGCTATCTCACTGGCCCGAACCGGGCCACCTGACCCATTCAGCGCAAGGTCAACTAGCGCGCGAACGCCGTAATCAACCTTAATTGGAATATACATTGGCCACTCTCCTGGCCGCCTTTTCGCCGACGCCCCTATTCGGTAGTAACGGTCGCCCCTTCGCCTTCGCCAAGAACGGAATTGAGCGCGTGCCACGACAATGCGGCGCACTTTATCCTCGCCGGATACCTCGACACGCCCTCTAACAGTTCAGCATCCCCAAGCACATCAGGATCAAAGTCCTCCTGCGTGATCATGCTGCGAAACTCATTGAACACCTTCTCGGCATCCTCCAGAGACAGCCCTTTTACGCTCTCGGTCATCATCGATGCCGATGCCTTGGATATCGCGCACCCCATCGCCTGGAAGCCCACATCAGCAATCATGTCGTCTTCCACAGCGAGGTACAGCGTAATCTGATCACCACACAGCGGATTGAACCCCTCGGCCTCTCGGTTCGCATCGCTCGGCTTCCGAAAGTTCCGCGGTCTCCGATTGTGGTCCATTATCACTTCTTGATATAGGTCATCCAGATCGTACATTTCAGCCCTAGAACTCGAACTTGTAGCTTGGTAATGAATCAAGGAAGAGCCGCTCAAGATAACCCCGCAGGTCGTCGTCTTCAACGGTATCAATGATCTCGCTGGCGAAGCCGTATATCAGCAGACGGCTCGCCGTCTCAAGGTCAATGCCACGGCTCCGCATATAGAACACGGTGTCCAGGTCTATATTCCCCGCCGTCGCGCCGTGCCCGCACTTCACATCATCCGCCCAAATGAACAGCGAAGGCTTGCTGTCAACCTCGGCATCCGGCGACAGAACGAGGTTCTTGTCCTCTTGGTGCGAGTCCGTCTTGATGGCGCCCGGCTGCACATACACCGTGCCGCCGAAGACCGCCCGCGACCTGCCGTCCAGAATGCCCTTATACAGCAGACGGCTCGTGCAGAACGGCTTCTCGTGGTTGATGTTGATGTAGTTGTCCATGTGCTGCCTGCCGGATGTGAAGTACAGCCCCTTCAGGTCGCACGAAGCATTCTCGCCGTCGATGCTGGTGTACAGGTCAAACCTGCCCAGCCCAACCTGTCGCTCGAACACCTTCGAGTTATACGCGCTGCCCGACCCCTGCTTCACCCGCGTCACGCCCACGTGGTACGCGTCCTCACCCTCCATCAGCAGCCTGTAATGCTCAAGCGTAGCATCATCTTCCAAGACAATCTCAGCAACAGAATTCGTAAGGCACTCGTTGCCCTGGACGCCGATATAACTCTCCACGATTGTCGCGCTGCTGCCGCGCCCCACTGAAACCAGAACCCGAGGATGTGATACCGTCCGCTCCCCATCCTTCGACACGAAAACCAGATTCAGCGGAGACTCCGCCGACGCACCGTCGGCAATCTCGACAACCGCCCCATCATTGATGAACGCTGTGTTCAGAGCGATGAAGCCATCCTCTTCGATATCAGCAAACTGCCCCAGATATGAAGAGACCGTCCCATTGCCAGACTCGACCGCCTCGGCAAGGCTGCAAATAGTTACACCGCTTCCGGCGCTCTCCGTATCCGAAAGCTCATCCGAAAGAAGTCCGTCGATAAAGACAAGCCGCGCACTGCCCTCTCGCAAAGGGTCAATCTCGCCAAGTTCCTCAGCGCTGAAATCGCCGACCCCATCCGTCGCCAAAGCAAGTTCGGCATCTGCAATCGGCGCCACATTCGTGTACTTGTAAGGCTCGTTGCCACGTCGCGCCGTGGGCAGCCCAACCTCTTGAAAGCGCTCCCATGCCGCCGCGCGTATTTCACGCAGCCATCCCGGCTGGTCCGCGCCATCCAGATAGTTATAGTCCGATGTGTACTGTTCGTATCGTGTAAGTGTTTGTGTCATAAGAGTTTGTCCACCTGCCAGGTCTTCCGTGTTCAAGCCTTCAGAGAACAGAAAATTCGCGCATCACTATTATCTCAACGCGTGTCCATGCTCAACTTTGGCAACACCTGTTAGGCAGGCACCACCTCCCGCAACCACTCGTACCCCTTCTCCTCAAGCTCTAGCGCAAGCTCGCGCCCACCCGACATCGCGATGTTGCCGTCAACAAGCACATGCACATAGTCCGGCGTGATGTAGTTCAAAATCCGCTGGTAGTGCGTCACCATCACGATCGCGCGTTCCGCCGACCTATACTGGTTCACCCCGTTGGACACGATCCGAAGTGCATCAATGTCCAGTCCCGAATCCGTCTCGTCTAGCAGTGCAAGCGTCGGCTCCAGCAGCGCAAGCTGAAGTATCTCGTTGCGCTTCTTCTCGCCGCCGGAGAACCCCTCGTTGACCGAGCGCCTCACGAGGTCACCCTCGATCTCCACCGTCTCCATCGCCGCCTCGAGCATCCGGTCGAACTCTCTGACTCGAAGCTCCTTCTCTCCGCGGTGCTGCCGTATCGCATCAACCGAGGATTTCAGAAACTGCCACGAGCGCACTCCCGGCAACTCCACAGGATACTGGAAAGCCAGAAACACGCCTTCACGCGCCCGTGTCTCCGGGTCCATCGCCAGGAGGTCCCGTCCCTTGTATAGGACCTCGCCGCCCGTGATCTTGTATTCCGGCCTGCCAGCCAGCACATTCGCCAGCGTGCTCTTGCCCGAGCCATTCGGCCCCATAATTGCATGCACCTCTCCGATATTCACGGAAAGGCTTATCCCCTTCAGAATCTGCGTATCCTCAATGGAAACTTCCAGATTCCGAACTTCCAAAAGCGGTGTTTCGTTACCGTTTGCCTGTGTCATTCCTAACCTACCGTGCCCTCCAGATTGACCCTCAGCAACTGCGACGCCTCCGCAGCAAACTCAAAGGGCAATTCCTTAAAAATACCCCGGCAGAAGCCGTTGATTATCATGTAGTTAGCCTCTTCAAGGCCGATGCCGCGCTGCTGCAAGTAAAACAGCTGGCTGTCGTCAACCTTCGATGTAGTGGCCTCGTGCGCCATCTGCGCCGTCGGATTTCGCACCTCGATATACGGCACCGTATGCGCGCCGCAGTCGTCGCCGATGAGCAGCGAGTCGCACTGCGTAAAGTTCCGCGCATTCCGCGCAGACGGCATTATCTTCACCTGCCCCCTGTACGTATTCTGCGCCTTACCCGCCGATATGCCCTTGGCAATGATCGTGCTCTTCGTATTCTTCCCGATGTGAATCATCTTCGTGCCGGTGTCCGCCTGCTGATAATTGTTCACCAGCGCCACCGAATAAAACTCGCCGACTGAGTTGTCGCCCTGCAAGATCACGCTCGGATACTTCCATGTGATAGCCGACCCGGTCTCCACCTGCGTCCAAGAAATCTTCGAGTTCTTGCCTCGCGCAGCGCCCCGCTTCGTCACGAAGTTATAGACGCCGCCGTTGCCTTCCTTGTCGCCCGGATACCAGTTCTGCAGCGTCGAGTACTTGATCTCCGCGTCATCAAGCGTAACCAGCTCGACGACCGCCGCATGCAACTGGTGCGTCTTGCGCATCGGAGCAGTGCAGCCTTCAAGGTAGCTCACATACGCGTCCTTGTCCGCGATGATGAGCGTCCGCTCAAACTGCCCGGTGTCCAGCTCGTTGATGCGGAAGTAGGTCATCAGCTCAATTGGGCAGCGCACTCCAGGCGGCACATACACAAACGACCCGTCGCTGAAGACAGCCGCATTGAGCGCCGCATAGAAATTGTCGGTATAAGGCACAACCGACCCGAGATACTTCTTCACGATCTCCGGATGCGTCTTCACCGCCTCGCTCACCGAGCAGAATATGACGCCCGCTTCCTCGAGCATCTTGCGATATGTCGTAGCAACCGATGCGCTGTCCAGCACCGCATCTATCGCAACACCCGTCAGCCGCTTCTGCTCTAGGAGTGGTATTCCCAGCTTGTCGAAGGCTTCCCTTATTTCTGGGTCGACGTCATCCAGGCTCTGCGGCGCATCCGCCTGGGACTTCGGCGCGGCATAGTAGATGATGTCCTGAAAGTCGATAGGCGGGTATTCGATATTCGCCCACTTCGGCTCTTCATTGTTGAGCGTAAGCCAGTGACGATACGCCTTCAGCCGCCACTCCAGCATCCAGTCCGGCTCACCCTTCTTCATCGAGATAAGCCTGACAATATCCTCGCTCAATCCGCGCGGCGCTATGTCCGACTCGATATCGAAATCGAACCCCCACTTATACGCCTGTTCCTCTACCCCAGTCTCGCGCGAGATGACCTGCTGTGTCGTCATAGTCGCTGCCTTTCCTTCTTAAACATCCCTTCCCCCTCGATGGGGGAAGGCTAGGAAGGGGGTGAAGTTCCCCTATCTTCAGTCTCAGTTTGTTGATTGATTAAGTCAACAATAGCATTAGCAATATAACAATTCCACCACTTGAGGTCAATAAATTACCACGTTACGCCGAATTCAAGACTGAATTGGCCCATCCGTTATTCCTCGTACTCAGCTCATGGCCTGCACGTCATTGCCTGCACGCCTGCAACTCCCACATTTGCATTTCTACTTTGCAATGCTCACTTCACATACTTGAAATAACAGCGACTCATAAATATATTAAAGACGATAAGTGCATGTACTCGAGGCACACAACAATTGAGGAATCAGCGAAATGGCGATGCAGGCACAGTTGCAAGAAGGTCAACAGCAGCAGGCGAGCGCACCTGCCGCTTCAGACTGGCTGACGCATATAAACGCAGTAGAAACGCGCCTGACCAACCGGATTGACAGGCTTTTCTTCGCAATACTCGGCGCGGGCGGCGGCATAATAATCGCACTAATTGGACTAATAGCAGCTATCATCCTGAAAGGCTAGGTTGGCGAAAAGGCCGACACAATTCCGCTTCCATCGAACCTACCCCCTCAACAACCCCCGCATAACTGCCAGCGCCTCCGCAACCTCCACTCCCACTGCCACATCCACGCTCCCACCACTCTCATAGTCTGCGACAATCTCACCCACGCGCTCCCCTTCCGTCCGCACCGTCAGAGTCGCCGCTCGCGTTTCTATCAGGTCAGGCCGCAGCGCCGCCATCACCGTCACCGGATCGTGCAGGCTGAACCTTGCCCTGTGCTCCTCCTCGTCCAGATCGAACCACTTCTCAAGGACCTGCGCCGCCAGCCGCTCTCCGGGCGTCTCGCCACTCATCCACGACTCGTCATCCCGTGCCACGGATGTCTGTCGCGATATATTCAGTCCTAGCATCGTAACCGGCACGCCCGACCCAAACACCACATTCGCCGCGTATGGATCATCCCAGATGTTGAACTCAGCGTATGGCGTCACATTCCCCGAGCCATCCCCCTGTCCGCCCATAATGTACACGCGCTGCAATGCGTCCTTCAGTCGCCCTTCCTTGTTCAACGCCCGCGCCACATTCGTCAGCGGTCCGACTGCAAACAGCGCCAGTTCGCCCGGCATCGCCAGCGCGGTCTCGATGATAAAGTCCACGGCATTTCCATCTGCGGGTCGCACGTCCGTGTCCGGCAGCCGCACCGTCAGCCCCTCTTCTCCATGCACCTGGTACGCATGATGAAACTCCCCTTCCAGAGGCGTCGAAGAGCCGGCATACACTGGAATCTCCGTGCGCCCCATGTAATCCAGCAGCCGCAGCGCATTCGCGGTAGTATGCTCCAGCAGCGCGTTCCCCTCCACGGTGGTCAGCCCCAATATTTCAAGCTCAGTGCTATTCAGCGCCATTATCAGCGCCAGTACATCGTCCGCTCCTGGGTCAGTGTCGATTATGCACTTCATGAATTGATTGTCCTTCCATCTCGATCAGAATAATTCAGCCAGCCTATTATCTTGTATCGCCTCTGCGAGATACAAACGCCTTCCACGCTTCCTCAGAACTGCGCCGCGCCCCAAGACCATGCTCCCTCTTTAACTTCTCGCCGCCGACTACCCAGGGGTATCTGATGAAGTCCAGCCCGCACGCCGGCGTGCTGCTCTGCAGCCCCAGCCTCCAGGACAATTCCGTAGCTCCGTACAGCAAGGGCGCCGGAACCTGCACCAGCCTGCTCCCGGCAATGCGCGCCATCTCACTCATCCGTATGCAATCGCGGCCGCCCAGATTGTAAGTCCCCTCGACGCCATTCAGCAGGCAGTGCGTCATAATTTCAGCCGCGTCATCCTCATGCAGAAACTGCATCGGTGGGTCATAGCCGGCGACAGACACCAGCACCCGACTCGCCAGGTTTCGGGCCACAAAATTGTCCGCTTCCGCGCCAAGCACAGGGCATGCCCTCAGTATGCATATGTTCAGATTGTTATGCCGTCGCTCAATCTGCCGCAGTATCGCCTCAACCTCAACCTTTGCCTCACCATACTGAAAGCCGGGCACCGGGCGTAGTGGGAAGTCCTCGGTCAGCACTGTGGGGTTATCTGCATGCGCTCCATAGACCGTCGCGCTGCTCATGTACAGAACGTTCTGAACACCCACCGCCGCGCACGCGCTCATCACATTCGAAGCGCCGTCCACATTCACCCTGCGCGCTCGCCCGGCATTTCGGTCCGGCTGAATCACGAACGCCAGATGAGCCATAGCATCTATACCGTTGTCCGCAAGAATGTCGGTGATGTCAGTCGTTATATCGCGCTCGACAAATGCCACATCCCGAGGAAGTTCTCCCGGCATCGGTCGGACATCAATTCTGAGTACCCGTTCCATACCCTCGCACTGCGCAAGCCTCCTCACGAGCAGCCGCCCAAGATACCCCGAAGCACCCGTCACCGCCACGCGTCGAGCCGTCCGCACCGTCCCCACTACTCGACAACATCGGTGAAATCAAACTTCAGCGTCCCAAGACCCGGCACTTCAAATCCCATCCCGATGGTGTGCGTTCCCGCCGATAGAACTGTCCCCTCCACTTTCACAGTGATTGTCTTGTTCATCGCCAGCGTGAATGTACTGTCTCTGCTGACGGCATCGAATGGCGAAACAACCCCATCGAGCACGAATGCCGTATCCCCCGGCGACACCTCGTCCCCGTCAACGACAAGCGGCAGCATCCCATGCGCATACCCCGACCCCAGCCGGTTGGCAAGGAGAAACTCAAAGCCCGTCTCAGTATTCTTAAGGCTGCCCCTCTGATACAGGCGTCTCAGCAGAAACCCCGGCACACTTACCATTCAGCAATAGCCTCCATCCATATCGGCAACCTATCTTTCAAGACTCTTTCGCCGCATCTCAAACAGCGCCACTTCCGCCTCTATGACATCCGAAGGCAGAGATGTCGCGCCGCCAAGCATGCCAGCGTACACCATCACCCGCGCTGCATGCTCCACCAGCTCACACACCTTCAGCGCCTCTCGCAGGTCCGCGCCCACACCCACTATGCCGTGATTGCGCATCAGCGCAGCATTCCGCCCGCCCAGCGCCTCCCGCACATTCGTCGCAAGCGCCTCGCTGCTCGGAAATGCGTATTTCGCAACTTTGATCTCACCGCCGACAGTCAGGACCATCTCGTCAATTATTGGCGGTATATCTAGCCCTGCCACCGCCACCGCCGTCGCAAACGCCGAGTGAGTGTGCATCACCGCGCTCACATCCCTCCTATGCCTGTATATCTCCGCGTGCAGCATCGCCTCGCTCGAAGGCACACCATCGCCCTCCACAGGCTCAATATCCATGTCGGTAACCAGAATGTCCACAGTGTTCAAAATGCTGTACTCGATACCCGATGGCGTAATGGCCATCAACTCCCTTTCATCGGAGTTCGCATCGACCCGCATGCTCACATTCCCGCTCGTGCCCACGACAAGCCCCAGAGCTGCCATCCTTTGCGCAGCCGCCAGCACCGCACTGCGCTCTTCCTGCCAGTTCAATCTCATCACATACGCCTTACAAGCTGACCTTGTCCATCCGTTCCGCCAACTCAAGCCATTGTCGGTAGAAAAGCTGATACTCCGCCGAAACATGCGGATTCGGCTCAACCACGCTCGTCCGCTCCTTCGCCCAATCCGCAGCCTCATCCAGCGTTGCGAACTCGCCGCGTGCAGTCTCCGCGCAAAGCCATGCCCCCAGCCCACTCGCATCAGGCGACTGCGGCATCCGGATCTCCCTCCCCAGGACATCCGCAACAATCGGCGCGAGCGTCCGGCTCCGTGTCATCCCTCCGCCCAGCGCCACAGACACCGCCGTCCTACCGCCAATCGATTCAAGAGCATCCAGGTTCGCCCTGATACCGTAAGCCACCGATTCAAGCGCAGCCCGCGCAAAATTGCCTCTCCCCAATTCGCTCAAAGTCATAGGCACCGGAAAGACAAACCCACCTGCCCTCATTCTAGGACTGCTGTACTGCGTCGTCGCGCTTCCCATAATCGCCTGCACGCCTTCGCTGCCCGCTGAAACTCTGCCCGCAGCCGCATCCATCGCCTCGAATCCATCAGTCGCATCGCCACACAGCAACTTCACCAGCCACGAGTATGCGTTACCCAGATCTCCCGCGCTGCTCTCCGCAACCCACCTGCCCGGCACAGGAAAGCGCCCGATCCACGAGCTCGCATCCATCGAATACACCGGCACTTCCGTTATCATCTGCACGGGCACGCTCCAGCCAGCCACAACCCCGACTTCGCCCCTCTCATGGACCCCAATCCCCAGCAATCCGCACTGCGTATCCGCTCCGGCGGCAACCACAGGTATCCCCTCAGGGAGAATTGCTTCCCCCGCCGCAGTCGAACTCAACCTCCCCACCACGCTCCCCGCGTCAACCAGTCGCCCGGTGTCAAACATCACACCAAGCTCTGACAACAGCGAATGACACCAGTCCCCACTGCCAATGTCAAGCAGTCCCGCTTCCCCCGCAAGCGTCCGCTCGTTCGCAATCTCGCCCGTAAGCCGGTAAGCCAGCCAGTCGCCAAGCGCCAACACCCTGGACACACGCTCATACACCTCTGGCTGGTGGCGAGCGAACCACTTCAGTTTCGCCGGGACGAACAGAAAGGAAGGCAGATGACCCGTAGTCCAATACACCAGGTCCCTGAAAGCATCGTCAATCTCAGACCCCTCGAAGAACGCCCTCAGATCGAGATTCGGCCCCGCGTAAAGTGTATTGCCTTCCCCATCCAGAAACGCCACCGCCTGCCTCTGACTCGTAACCGCAACCGCGCCAATGTTCCCGCGATCAATGTCACTGTCGCACACGGTCTCCTTGATGAGATCGCAGATCATCCGCCAGAGCGCCTCAGGCTCCCACTCTCTCGCCAGCGAATATGCCTCGCCCGACTCCACAAACTCCCACGCCCGGCTGCCTGATCCGACAACCCGCCCCTCAGCATCGTACACAAAGCACTTCGCGCAGCTCGTTCCGGCGTCCAGCACCACCGTGTACCGTCTATTCAAGTCGCGCTCGCCCATCAAGCCCGCGAACGAGACCAGGCATCACGATTGACGATATTCTTCGGCATCTCACCGCGCCCGAACCGTAGCAAGTCCGATGTCATCATCTGCGAATGCCGCCGGACCGTCTCCTCAGTCGCGCCGCCAATGTGCGGGCTGAGAATGACATTGTCCAGTGCAAGGAGTGGGTTCTGCGGCGACACCGGATGCGACTCGAACACATCCAGCGCAGCCCCCGCAATGCGGCGCTCCTTCAGCGCATCCGCAAGCGCGTGCTGATCGAGCACCGCCGCATCCGACGTACTCACCAGGTACGCCCGCCGCTGCATCAGCCCCAGCATACGCGCATCCAGCATCCCCTCAGTCTCCCCGGTCAGCGGCGCATGCACGCACACGAAGTCCGAAGAACTCATTAGCCTTTCCAGCGAGACCGACTCCACACCATCGCACAAGCCTTCAGCGTAAGGGTCGTACGCCAGCACCTTCATACCCAGCGCCACGCACATCTCAGCCACCCTCCGCCCAATCGCACCTAGCCCAACAATTCCAGCCGTTCGCCCTCGCAGCTCCACTCCCTGAAAGGCGATGTACGGCTCCGTCGGCGCTTGCCACTCCCCTGCCTGCACATACGTGTGCGCCTCCGGTATCCTCCGCGCCAGCGCAAGCATCAGCCCAAGCGTATGCTCGGCGACAGCATTCGCATTGCGCCCGGGAGTGTTCACTACGACAATGCCCTGCGCCGTGGCATACTCCACATCCACATGGTTGACAGCAGCCCGGCAGACCCCGACAAAACGCAAGCCCGGCGTCAGTTCTAGCGTATCCTCGAACACAAAGTCTGACTCCACGACCAGCGCCGTGACCGAATCTCCGTTGATTCGCTCGGCAAGTTCCAATGGGTGATACAGCCTCTGCGTCTCCGTCCAGCTCTCGTGACTGACGCGCATAGACTGCCGAAGCAATCCAATACTCTCAGCTTCAAACGGGCACAGAATCAGCGCATGCATATTGCGAACCGTACTATCGAAGACCGGCTAATTCCTGCCGAAGGCATTCGGAAACAGGCTCCCCGTCCACAGCCTCGCCAACAGAAGCAGTTTCGTTCCCGTGCTGATTCCGATTCGCCGCTCGAACACATCGTAGTCCGCCTGCTCAATCCGCCCCAGAATGCCGCTGTATGTCGCATGCATCAGCTTCGGACACGTCCGTGCATCCGCCGAAATCATCGGGAACAACGCGCGGCTGCTCTCAAAATATCCGCGCGCCCGACCAGCCTGGTGCGCCATAAGAGAGCGGAACCCTTCCGTCAGCGCACCCCGCGCCAACTCCGCCTCCGTGTACTCGTACCGTTCCATCTCGTCCTGCGGAATGTATATGCGGTCGCGCTCTGCATCCTCCTTCACATCGCGAAGGATATTCGTCAATTGCATCGCGATCCCCATATCAACCGCATGCTCCTCCGCCTTCGGATCGTCGTATCCGAATATCCTGATGCACACCAACCCCACCACAGAAGCCACTTTGTAGCAGTATTCGCGCAACTCTTCGAAACTGGCAAAGCGGCTTTTCACCATGTCCATCTCAACGCCCTGGAGTATTTCCTCGAAGTACCTGTACGGAATCTCGAATCGCCAAGCGGCGTCATGCAGAGCGCGAAACATAGGCGCATCCTCACCCGTCGGCTCGCTCGCGTGCAGATTGCGCCTTATCTCCTCGAAGCCGCGATACTTCTCATCGATGGGAAGCTCGCCGTCAGCAACATCATCGCACAGCCGGCAATATGCATACACCGCATACATCGCCCGCCTCTTCTCAGCAGGCATCGGGCGAAAAGTGTAATAGAAGTTCCGCGCATTCTCCTTCGTAACGCGCTGGCAGTGGCTATACGCAATCTCCAGATCAGTCGCCATCGTTGCCCAACCTCTATCGTTCGCGCAGTCCCTATCAATCAACTGCTTGTATTGAGCTGTCAAGTCGCCTTGAGGAAGAAAAGACCGCTCCGCAGCAGGGCTCTCAATGCTCCCTGAACAGCAGGAACTCCACTAGGTTCTGATACTCTTGCTGCGCCCACTCACCCATTTCAACCGCGGCAAGCGCATCCACCGCGATTCCACCCTCCTCCACCGCCATCGCATGCGCGTGCTCCCGCACCTTCAGCCCATCCATAATGTGCAGCACATCCTCGACATTGCCGTCGCTGAGTTCTTCCTTGCCGTAAATGCTGAGAAGATGTCGCTTATCCTCGCCCTTCGCCTCCGACATCGCGTAAACGGCGGGAAACGAGTTCTTCTTCCGCCGTATGTCTGCGCCCACAGGCTTTCCCGTGCTGCTCTCATCTCCCCAAATGCCAAGGATGTCGTCCCGCACTTGGAAAATGAAACCTAGCGCCCTGCCGCTTTCCCGGAAAGAATCCGCGACCTTCGCGTCCGGCGAACCAATCAGCGCCCCCATCGTGAATGAGCAGCGTATGAGCGCCCCCGTCTTGCGCGCAATCATGTCCAGGTACTGCTGAAGTCTGATCTCACTCTGCCCCTCGAACCAGATGTCCAGGTACTGACCCTCGATCATTTCGAGGTACGCCTGCGTCAGTTGGTTCACTACCGCAATAACGCGGGCAGGCGGCACTCCATTCGACTGAAGGTCATCCAAAGTGCTGTCGGCAACTATCCTCAGCACATTCCCCGCCACCATAGCCTTCGGGATTCCCCAAATCGCCCACAGCGTCTTGCGATGGTGTCGTGTCTCGTCGCGGTCCTGTATGTCGTCGTGAATCAGGGAAAAGTTGTGAATGAGCTCAAGCGCGGCAGCGGCAGGCATTGCCAGTTCGCGCTTGCCTCCAACGGCCTCGCAGGCGAAGAGACAAAGCGTGGGGCGCAGGTACTTGCCCTCAGTGCCCGTCGCAGGGTTTCCCTCAGGATCGACCCAGCCCATGTAATACCGCAGCAGATTATAGACCGTGTCATCGCCCCGCAGTGTCTCTCGCAGTGCATGCCCGATCTCGTCACGATACTCGGTGAACATGCCGGGCAATTCGGGACGCAATATTTCTGCAGTGTCTGCGGAAGAGGAATAGGTCATAATGGGCTCCGCAGGGATTTGTGCTCGCGCGCTGTCGGCGCCAGGAGCGCCTAAAAAAGACAGTGTGGATTAACGAATTTCAGAGTAGCATTCACCCTACTCTATGTCAATGAGCCGTGCGCTGAACCATCTGCGAAAGGCCTCATTCCGCGGCGATTGCACATAGGCGTGCGGGAACGATTTCGCTTGCATTGGGCTTGTGCGCTATGCTATATTCACGGCGAGAAAGCGAAGGTTTCCACAAAGCCGAAATATGCTTGACGACTACTTCCGACAGTATGGCTTTATTGCCATTTTTACCGCGATCGCGGTCGCCGTCCCAGTAGGCATGCTTTTGATGTCCTGGGCGCTGTCGCTCTTTAACATTCGTCCTCAGATGCCCAGCGCCATCAAGGAGAGCATATACGAGTGCGGCTTCGAGACTCTGACCGGAAGATGGAGCCAATTCAACTTCAGGTTTTACGGCTTCGCTCTGCTCTTCGTGATCTTCGATGTAGAAGTAATCTTTCTGTTCCCGTGGGCGGCGAGCTACGGCTTCATGAGCAGGCACTTCGGTGTATTCATCTTGCTCGAAATGCTCGTCTTCATCGCAATCCTGGTCGTCGGTTGGCTGTACGCGTGGCGCAAGGGCGCTCTTGAGTGGAGTTAGAATGACAGACAATACCGTGCAGGAAAGCCAGGGTCTCACCATTCCACTGTTCCAGCAGACTTGGGATGTGGATAGAGACGAGGGTGGGGTCATCAACCACCTTAAAGCGACCCACACATCTATGCTGAGAGAGCCTGTTATCGATGTGCCGGACGATTTGGAGCGCAACGTCGCGGTAACCTCCGTTGACGCGCTGGTCAATTGGGGCAGGAAATCTGCGGTCTGGCCTCTCACATTCGGTCTTGCCTGTTGCGCCTTCGAGATGATTGCCAGCGCTATGTCTCGCTTTGACCTGGCACGCTTCGGCATGGAAGCCTTCAGGCCGTCACCACGACAAGCCGACCTGATTATCATCGCGGGAACCGTCACCTGGAAAATGGCTCCCGCAATCCAACGCGTTTACGAGCAGATGGCAGAGCCTAAATGGGTGATCTCGATGGGCGTATGCGCCACCAGTGGCGGCCCATACTACGGTAGCTACAGCGTAGTGCCCGGCGTGAATCACATCATCCCCGTGGACGTCTATGTCCCCGGCTGCCCGCCCAGACCCGACGCGCTGCTCTACGGCATCATGCAGTTGCACGAAAAGATCAAGCGGTACTCGATCTCCCAACAGAAGTGAGAATAGACTGCTTATGACCAGAACTCTTGCAGGGGCGGATGTCGCGCGGCGAATTAACGCAGAACTACCCGGTTCCGTCATAAACTCCCGTGACGGCGATGTCCTGATCGAACTCGCTTCAATAGCCAAAGTCGCCCGCTATATGAAAGACACTGAAGGGCTGGAGTTCTCCTTCCTGTCATCGGTAACCGCCGTTGACTATGTAGAATACTTCGAACTCGTATATCATCTCACTTCCCTGAAACTGAACCAGAGCGTCGTGCTCAAGGCGCACTGTTACGGCAGAGACGAGCTGACAGCTCCATCAGTGTGCAGCATCTGGCGCGGCGCGGACTTTCAGGAACGCGAAGTCTGGGACCTATTCGGCATACAGTTCGAAGGACACCCAAACCTCAAGCGTATCCTGCTCTGGGAAGGCTTCCCCGGGCACCCGCTCCGCAAGGACTTCCTGGGGCAAGACCCATAAGCATAAGTCCCTTCCCCCTAGAAGGGGGAAGGCTAGGATGGGGGTGAAGTCCTCTGAACCTCCGACAACTCTGATCTCTAAAGCCGCAGAAAGAACAACAACAGATGACCCTCAAGACCGAGCCGGTCACCATCAATCTGGGCCCACAGCACCCCAGCACTCACGGGGTGTTCAGGCTGCGCGTAACCTTCGACGGCGAAGTAATCGTCGACGTCGAGCCTGTACTCGGCTACCTGCATCGCGGCTCCGAAAAGCTCGCAGAAGGCCGCACCTATGTCCAGATTGTCACGCTGACAGACCGCATGGACTACGTCGCCAGCATGTCCAACAATCTGGCATACGTCCGATCAGTCGAGAAGCTTGCCGGCATAGAGGTCCCGGAACGCGCCCAGTACATCCGGGTCATTAGCGCCGAACTTCAGCGCATCGCAAGTCACCTGATGGCGACAGGCTTCCTGCTCAACGACCTCGGCGCCCTCGCGACTCCCCTGATGTACTGCTTCCGCGAGCGCGAGCGCATCCTCGATCTCTTCGAAATGCTCTGCGGAGCGCGCATAACACTCAGCTACATGCGGCCCGGCGGCGTCTTCCAGGACGCGCCGGACGACTTCTGGCCCGCGCTCGAAGAATTCACCAACGCAATGCCTAACTATATCGACGAGTTGGAGCGACTGATCTCCGGCAATGAAATCGTCCTGACTCGCACCCGCGAGGTTGGCATACTCAACGATGTTGACGCAGTGGACTTCTCCATATCCGGCCCCATGCTCCGCGCCTCAGGCGTCGAGTGGGACCTCCGAAAAGCCGACCCATACGAGATCTACGACCGCTTGGAGTTCGATATACCCATCGGCGCGCTCGGCGATACCTTCGACCGCTATATCGTACGCATTCAGGAGATGCGCGAGAGCATCCGCATCATCAGACAGTGCGTAGATACTATCCCGGAAGGCTCCATCAGGACTGAAGCGCCTTTCTTCATCAGGCCCCCCGTGGGCGACTCCTACGCCGCGGTCGAATCACCCAAGGGCGAACTCGGCTTCTACCTCGTTAGCGACGGCGGAATCTCGCCATACCGTTGCCATGTACGCGCCCCATCCTTTATAAATATCACGCCCCTGCGCGAAATGCTGCTCGGCTGGAAGATGAGCGACCTTATCATCATCTTCGGTTCGATCGACATCGTGCTGGGCGAGGTGGACAGATAAAGGCGAGTAGATGATAGATTTCTCCGCAACAGGCATCCTGAGCTTCCACGGCATTTACAGCATCTTCGATCTGTTCCTGCCGGGCTGGCTTGCCTATGCCGCAACCTGCGGAGTGCTGGCATTCATCGTCATCAACGCGATGGTCCTATCCACCGCGCTCTACGTCTGGTTCGAGCGCCGCACCATCGGCAGGTTTCAGTCAAGGCTCGGACCCAACCGCTGGGGTCCCTTCGGCCTCCTCCAGCCTTTCGCCGATGTCATCAAGCTAATTGTCAAGGAAGACACCACACCCGCGACAGCCGACAAGATAGTATTCGCGATATCGCCGATCGTCCTCTTCGCCCCGACGGTTCTGACAATTGCCGTCATCCCATTCGGCGAAAACACGTTCCTCGGCAGGCTCAACGTCGGCATCCTCTTCCTGATCGGCGTAACCTCGCTCAATACAATCGCCGTCCTCGCGGCAGGCTTCGCATCCCGCAACAAGTACGCCATGATCGGCTCCATGCGCGGCGTGGCGATGCTCTGCAGCTACGAAGTCCCGATGGCGCTCTCGCTCGTTGGAGTCGTGCTCATCGCGAACTCCCTCTCCCTGTACGACATAGTGCAGGCGCAGAGCGTTCCCTTCCTGCTCGTACAGCCGCTCGGCTTCCTCGTGTTCATGGCAGCCGCCTCAGCCGAGATGAGCCGCACGCCCTTCGACCAGATCGAAGCCGAATCCGAGCTGGGTGCCGGATACCACACCGAGTACAGCGGCATGAAATTCGCCATCTTCCAGCTCGCCGAATTCATGGCTCCCATCGTCACCAGCATCATTGCGGTAGCCATCTTCTTCGGCGGCACGCGCGGCTTCGACCCGATCCCCGGACAGGTCTGGTTCGCCATCAAGGTCGTCATCGTTCTGTTCGGCTTGCTCTGGGTTCGAGCAACCTGGCCCCGCCTGCGCATCGACCAGATCATGGCTTTCGCGTGGAAGGGACTCTTCGCACTCGCACTCATCAACATCTTCGTCATTGCCATTGAAGTCATGCTCTTCCAGAATGGCGAAGGACATATCTCGACCCGTGGAATGTGGACTATGGCTGCCGTCAACTGGGTCATTACCGTTGTCGCCATTGTCGTCATGACCAATGTGCTCGGCGGAAGGCGTCAGGAACGCCCTGCCCCCCAGCCTTCACCCCTTGCAAACATGTATGCGTCCTCGGACTAGCACGGGACAGATTGGACTAGCCATGTATGGAATTGGAATGATAAAGGGCTTGGGCATCACCATGAAAAACTTGGTCATGCCGAGCCGTATGTTCACCCTCAACCAGTACCCCGACCGCAAGGTCAGCCTCATCGAGCTCGCGAAAATGAACGACGCCAGTCCATTCTCATTCGCGCTCAAAGAGCCTGGCACCGCGATCAAGTCGCTCGTCGGCATGGTCAGCGTTCCCGATCGCATGCCTCAGCACGGACGCTTCCGGGGCGAAGAGTTCAGCTGGTACGAGCAACGCTGCACCGGCTGCGCAAGCTGCGCCAAGTACTGCCCGCTCGGAATCATCCGTATCGTAACCCACCCAAGCGGTCAGCAGGTCCCGGAAGGCGACAGCTACGCCATAGACGTATTCGACATCGACATCGGCAGGTGCATGTTCTGCGGCCTCTGCGTCGAAGCATGCCCCTACGACGCGCTCCACATGGGCAGCGGCTTCGAGGAAGGCAAGTACCAGCGCAAGGACCTCGTCATCAGCAAGCAGATGCTGAACGAGTCGCCAAAGAAACCCAGCCTCTGGTTCCGTCCCCAGATCGAGGACAAGGGCTACCACCCTCATAGGCACGACGACATCCCCTGGCAAGAAGCCGGACGCCACGAGCGGCCGACAGTGGAGCAGCAGGAAGAAAGGTGGACTGAACGCTAATGCTGGGTCAGGGCACTGAAGCAAGCCTGCTTGCTGACATCGTCTTCTGGGTCATCGCCATCTCGAGCATCGTGGCGGCGCTGGCTGTCGTCATTCTCAAAGACCTGTTCAGGGCAGCCCTGTTTCTGATAGTATCCTTCCTCGGCGTAGCCGGAATGTTCGTCCTGCTCCGCGCCGAGTTCCTCGCGGTGGTTCAGGTGCTGGTATATGTCGGCGCTATTTCCGTGCTGATTATCTTCGCCATCCTGATGACGCGAGACGTGGAGGAAGGCAGCCCGTCAAATCGGTTCCGCCTGCCTATGGCGATTTTCTCGGTCCTGTTCGCGGCAGTGGCAATCTATGTCGCGCTCAGCACCAACTGGAACACGCTGGAAGCGTCAATCGCCAGCGGCGCAATCTCAGGCGACGCGCTTGAGAAAGTCAAGGGAGTGTATTCCAACACTATCCCGACGATCGGACATCTCCTCCTGCGCGACTTCGTGCTCGCATTCGAGGTAGCATCCGTCGTCCTGCTGGCAGCCCTGATCGGCGCTCTCGCCTTGATTCGCGAGCGCTAGATAGCGACAGAATTACCGAAAGGTCATATTACTTGAGCCTGGAAAACTTTCTGATAGTGGCGGCGATTATCTTCGCCATCGGACTCTACGGCGCGATAACCAAGAACAACGCCATCACAGTCCTGATGTCCATCGAGCTGATGTTCAACGCGGTCAACATCAGCGCGGTCGCCATGTCCCGCTACATCGTGCCTGCTTCCATTTCTCAAGACCCGGCAGCGGCAGACCTAGCCGTACAGTTCCTGCTCACGGGCCAGGTCTTCACCGTATTTATCATCACGGTCGCGGCAGCGGAAGTCGCGCTCGGGCTGGCTATCGTGCTATCCATCTTCAGGCAGCGCGCAAGCATCTTCGTCTCCGATGCCGCCGAGCTGAAGAACTAATAAGGGCTAACCATGTGGACTGACTACAAAAAAGCATCAAACCTGATGAGCGCCGAGATGTGGAAAGACGTGCTGGAAGGCGATGGCCTTCCCACGAAGATCCTCCCCGACGGCGACATTCAGACCTGGAGCGAGCGCTCCACATTCCGCGTGCTCGTTCCCAAAGGCCGCGAACACGTCGCGGACGAAATACTGAGGAAACTTTAACCAATGCCCGAATTAGCCGCCTGGCTGATCCTGTTCCTGCCTCTCGCGTCCTTCGCGCTGATTTCGCTCGTCATACGACCGTTCGTCGGCGCGCAATCGCAGTCGGCAGGCCATATTACCATTGCGGCAGTGGGACTCTCCTTCGTCTTGTCGCTATGGGCGCTGATTGCCTCGGCAGCATCACACGGCGAGCTCCACTACCCCGTCCACTCCTGGATCAGTGCCGGCGAGTTCGACTTCGCCGTGGGCATCCTCATGGACCCGCTCACAGCCATCATGCTCGTCGTCGTTACCGGCGTCAGCCTCATGGTGCAGATATACTCGGTCGGCTACATGCACGGCGACCCCGGTTACGCCCGATACTTCGCCTACATGTCGCTGTTCACATGCGCCATGCTCGGCCTTGTGCTCGCAAACAACCTCATCCAGATGTTCGTCTTCTGGGAGCTCGTTGGCCTCGGTTCATACCTGCTCATAGGCTTCTGGTTCGACCGCCCAGCAGCAGCGGCAGCCGCGAAGAAAGCGTTCATTATCACCCGCTTCGCCGACTTCGGATTCCTGCTCGGCATCCTCTACCTGTTCTATAACGGCGATGCATTCTCGGCACAGGGCCTGAATGTCTTCGTTGTAACCGACATCTATCAGGGCATTGAGATGGGACTGCTCGGAGCCGTTGCCGCCCAGTGGATCGCCCTCGGCATCTTCGCCGGCGCAATGGGCAAGTCCGCGCAGTTCCCGCTCCACACCTGGCTTCCCGACGCAATGGAAGGCCCCACGCCCGTCAGCGCGCTAATCCACGCCGCCACGATGGTCGCAGCCGGAGTATTCCTGGTAGCCCGCTTCTTCCCCGTGTTCGAGCTTTCGATACCGGCGATGAACACCGTAGCAATAATCGGCGGCATCACAGCAATCTTCGCGGCATCCATGGGCCTCGTGATGAACGACATCAAGCGCGTCCTCGCCTACTCCACCGTGAGCCAGCTCGGTTACATGATGCTCGCACTCGGTATAGGCGCGTACGGCCCCGCCATCTTCCACCTGTTCACACATGCCTTCTTTAAGGCGCTTCTGTTCCTCGGCTCCGGCAGCGTCAACCACGCCACCGGAACCTTCGACATGCGGTACATGGGCGGCCTCAGGGTGTCGATGCCCAAGACCTATGTGACATTCATCATCGGCAGCCTCAGCCTCGCGGGGATAGTCCCCCTTGCTGGATTCTGGAGCAAGGACGAAATCCTCAGCCACGCCTTCGGCGGCGGCGATACCGTCAGCTCCATCGTATTCGCACTCGCCCTAATAGCAGCCTTCATGACGGCGTTCTACATGTTCCGCGCCGTTTTCATGACCTTCCACGGCAACTTCAAGGGCGGAGCGGAAAGAGACCCCGAAGCCCACGCCGAGCATCCCGTAGATGTCCATGAGTCTCCGGGCACTATGGTCTGGCCCCTGATAATTCTCGCAGTGCCGGCAGTTGGCGCGGGTATCCTTGCCAATTCCATCTTCGACTTGGGAATCATCCCGGCACACTGGATGTCTCACTTCCTCGACTACAACCCGGCGGTTCATGTCGAGACTGCGAAGTTCAACATCCTGATCGCCGCGATCTCGACAGTAGTCGCGCTCGCAGGCATCGGCCTCGCCTACCTGATGTACATCTCACGCTCCATCTCCCCCGAAGGCATGGGACGCGCTTTCCGCCCCGTTCACACTCTCCTCTCTCGCAAGTATTTCCTTGACGAACTCTATGAGGACGTCATCGTAAAGCTGGTATTCTATCGCGGCATTTCATACGCGCTGGACTGGGTGGACAAGTCCGTCGTTGACAAAGTCGCCAATTTCTGCGGATGGCTCGGAGCCAATACCGGCACCGCCATACGACAAGCACAGACCGGCCAGCTTCAGGCCTACGGCATGGGCATCTCGGTCGGCATACTAATTATTTTCGCCATATTCCTATTCTTGGGCTAAACATCAATTATTCCCTTCCACTTGACGGGGATATATTAGGGTGGGGGCGGAAGACCCCCTGACACAATCGAATGTCTGAAAACCAGAGGTAAAGTTTGGAGTTCACAGGCTTGTTAAGCGCGATAGTGTTCCTGCCAATCGCAGGAGCAATCATTATCGCCCTTCTCATCAGAAACTACGCGCAGGCACGCATCTTTGCGGCTGCCATCGCGGTCGTTGACTTCGTTCTGGCAATCATCGCCTTTGCAATCTACGACATCGGCGCCGGCGGCATACAGCTCGTTGACCGCTTCGCCAACTGGATTCCGGGACTAGGCGACGACGGATTCGCCGTTCAATACCTGCTCGGCATCGACGGCCTCAGCGCGCCGCTAGTCCTCCTCACAGGCTTGCTCGGCCTCGTCGCCGTCCTCGCCTCGTGGCACATCCAGCTCCGCGTCCGCGAGTACTTCATCTGGCTGCTCGCCCTCCAGACGGGCGTTATGGGCGTCTTCACCTCACTCGACTTCCTGCTCTTCTTCCTCTTCTGGGAGCTTGAGCTGATTCCGATGTTCTTCCTCATCGCCATCTGGGGCAGCGACCCCAAGAGCAAACGCGAATACTCGGCGATGAAGTTCCTCATATTCACCATCCTCGGCAGCGCGTTCATGCTCGTCGGCATTCTGGTGCTCTTCTTCTCCACTGGCACCTTCGACATGACCAAGCTCCCCGATGCCATCCGCGGCGCAAACCTTCTGCTCCCGGCCGGTGTAGTCTTTGCTCTGCTTTTCGTCGGATTCGCGGTCAAGCTCCCGCTCTGGCCACTTCACACATGGCTCCCCGACGCCCACACCGACGCGCCCACAGCCGGCAGCGTCATACTCGCGGGCGTCCTGCTAAAGATGGGCGGCTACGGCATGTTCCGCGTATCCGTCAGCATGTTCCCCGAAGTAGCACAGGACGCCGCTTGGATTTTCGCCGCCGCTGGCGTCATTAATGTCATCTACGGCGCGATTGTTGTTATGCGCCAGACCGACCTCAAGCGCCTCATCGCATTCAGCAGTGTCAGCCACATGGGATTCGTCATGATTGGTCTGGCGTCCGTGGTCGGCGTGGGCGGAACTGTGTCTCCTCTCGGTCTCACCGGCGCGGCAATGCAGATGTTCACGCATGGCACCATCACCGGCTTGCTCTTCCTTCTCGTAGGCATGGTGTACGACAAGGCTCACACCCGCTACATCCCGGACCTCGGCGGTCTGGCAAAACGAATGCCCTTCCTCGCCGTAGCCCTTCTCGTAGCCGGACTCGCCTCGCTGGGCTTGCCCGGCACAAGCGGCTTCGTCGCCGAAATTCTCATTTTCCTTGGCGCATTCAAGCCTATGGCAATCCCGACGGCAATTGCCGCATTCGGCGTTGTCCTCGCCGCCGGATACGTCCTCTGGACGATCCAGCGCGTGATGTTCGGCCCCATCAAGGAACGCTTCGCCGACATCACCGATGTCTCGGGCATACAGTTGGTGCCCATCGCCCTGCTGGTATTCGCCATTATCGCCGTGGGCATCTTCCCGACGATCATTTCCGACGTCTTCTCCAGCGGCGTCGACCCAATAGCCCAATCGCTGGAGCAAGTGGCACAGGCGCGTCTGCCCTGAACCGAGTTAAGAACTATCGGAGTACCGGATGTCAGTAAATGACCTATATCTGCTAGCCCCCGAGCTAAGCCTCGTGGCACTCGCGGCCCTGCTGGTGCTGGTGGATCTGGTCGTCCGAAACAAGACCGTGCTGCCCATCCTGGCGGTGCTGGGACTAGCAGTACCCTTGATCTTCAGTCTGATGCTCTGGTTCGAGCTGTCCGGCAGCGACTCGATGCAGATGCACGGCCTCTTTAACACCCTCGTCGTCGACAAGTTCAGCCTCTTCTTCAAGTTCCTGCTAATCGCCTCTGCAGGCGTGGTCGTGCTCTCGTCCACCGACTATGTGAAGAAGTTCGCCCGATTCCAGGCAGAATACTACGCCCTCGTTCTATTCGCCACGACAGGCATGATGCTCCTCGCATCCACCACCGAGCTCATCACAATCTACATCTCGCTCGAACTTACCGCCCTGCCCATAGCGGCACTGGCGGCATTCATGAGGGACGCCCGCTCCACCGAGTCCGGCATGAAGTTCCTTATCCTCAGCGCCATCAGCTCCGCAGTCCTGCTCTACGGCATGGTCATCGTGTACGGCTTCACCGGCAGCACTTCCCTACCCGAGATCGCGCAGCAAATCGGCAGCCTCGACCTCAGCGCCGGCACCCCCTTCGGCAGTAGCGCCCTCATGTTCGGCATCGTCCTGATGATCGCCGGCTTCGGCTTCAAGGTTGCAAGCGTCCCCTTCCAGATGTGGGCGCCCGACGTGTACGAAGGTGCTCCCACGCCCATAACGCAGTTCCTGTCCGTGGCAAGCAAGGCGGCAGGCTTCGCCGTAATCCTCCGCGTCTTCTACATCGCCTTCCCCGCCGACACTCTCAGCCTCGACTGGAGTGCCACCTTCGCCGTACTCAGCGCGCTCTCGATGACCATCGGCAACCTCGTTGCCATCCGCCAGGACAACATCAAGCGCATGATGGGCTATAGCACCATCGCTCACGCCGGTTACATCCTTGTCGGACTCGCCGCTGTCGCCGCCCGCACACCCGGCGCGGATGGCAGCATCGGCCCGTCCGGCGTTCTCTTCTACCTCGGCGGCTTCGCGGCAACCAACCTCGCGGCGTTCTCCGTCATCATCGCCATCTCCAACCGCATCAACAGCGACCAGATTGACGACTATGCAGGTATGGTGCGCCGCGCGCCCATCCTAGCCACCGTCCTCGCCCTGTCTATGATCTCGCTCACCGGCATCCCGCCCGCGGTAGGCTTCTGGGCGAAAATCTACCTCTTCGGCGCGGCAGTCGAGGCAAACCTCGAATGGCTAGTCGTCATCGGCGTAATCAACAGCGTCGTCTCAGCCTACTACTACCTGCGCGTCGTCAAGGCGATGTTCCTCTCCGAACCCGCCTCGGACGAGCGCGTTGCCTTCCCCTTGCCCATGCAGCTCGCGGTAGCAATAGGCTTCATCGGCACTCTCCTATTCGGCATATACCCCACGCCCCTCCTCAACCTCGCACGGTCCGCCGCTGGCGTCCTGCTGTCATAACTAGCGCCATTTATCCCTTTCCCTCGAAGCGGGTGAAGGTTAGCATGAGGATAGGCAAGATTCGTAAATCCCCATCCTGTCCGGCCATGTCAGGTTCGATAAAATGACCACACCCAGTCAAATCGGCTTCGTGTACAACGCCCAGCACCCCACGGCGTTGCAGATGACCGAAGCCGTCATGAATTCCCTCGATCTCGGTGAAAACTGCTGGATGGTCGCCGCAGAAAACCTCGACGACATGCGCCCCCGCATGCACGACACACGCTTCATCGTCGTTGCGGGCGGCGACGGCACCATCCTACGAGTCGTCCGTACCATCTTCGAATACGGCGTCCCTCTCGTCGGCATCAACATGGGCAGGGTCGGCTTCATGGCAGAACTGCAGGTCCACGAGGCGATGGAGGAGCTCCCCGCCTACCTCAACAGCAGCGCCCGCCTCGAAGAGCGCATGATGCTCGAAGTGAGCGTCAGGCACGCCGACGAACAGGAACCCTATCTGACACTCCACGCCCTAAACGATGTCGTTGTCGGCAGGGGCGGCTCGGCAAGACTGCTCGACATCCTGGCAACCATAGACGGCGTCATCCTCACCAGCTACCGCTCCGACGCGGTCATCGTATCCACCGCGACCGGCAGCACAGGCTACGCGCTCTCGGCAGGCGGCCCCATAATGTCCCCCGAAACGATGGCATTGCTCATCCAACCCGTAGCCGCCCACACGGGCCTCCGAAGCGGCTTGATCCTCCCCGACAACACCGAGCTCGAGCTTCAGGCAAGCGACAAGCACGAGGCATTGCTGAGCGTTGACGGCTTCAGGGACACCATGCTCCACGGCGAAGACCGCGTATCCATCCGCAAGAGCGCCTACTCCACTCGCTTCCTGCGCCGTCACGCGCCCACCGCGTTCTACGCCGCGCTTACACGGCGCACTCTCGGCATGGACACGCCCTCGTACAGCCCGCCGCCCGGTTCAAATGCCCCCGATTCCGAAAGGTAAGCCGAATGCAGCCCGAAGAGCAGATATCCTCCCGCGAAATATACGAAGGGAGAATCATCAACGTCCGCGTTGACGACATCCTGATGCGAAACGGCAACACAACCGTCCGCGAGGTCGTTGACCACGCAAACGCAGTCGTAATCTGCCCCATAGACGACGATGGCAATGTACACCTAGTCCGCCAGTTCCGCTACGCCGCAAAGGAGACCCTTCTGGAATGCCCCGCAGGTCTCGTCGAGGAAGGCGAAGACCCCGACGACTGCGCCCAGCGCGAACTCGCCGAAGAGATTGGCCACGCATCCCGCAACCTCCGAATCCTCGGCGGTTTCTGGTCATCACCGGGATTCTGCACCGAGTTCATGTACGCATACCTCGCCAAAGACCTCATCCCCCGCAGCCTGCAGGCAGATGACGACGAAGACATCCAGGTAGAGAAAATACCCCTCTCCCGCATCCAGCAACTCATTCGCCTCGGCGAAATCCAGGACGCCAAGAGCATCGCAGTCCTCCTCATGGCAACCTGCATCTTCGACGCCTAACCACATCATCCGCTCAATAGCCACTCCCGCCAGGGCCAAAATCCCCATGCCTTAACTGCTGTGCCGTTACACGCCCTCATTCGCTGCGTCGCGCCTTTGAAACCTCTCGACATACTGGTAAACTGACGCATCAAGACACCAATCAGCTTACACGCAGAAAACTTCCCGGAGGAACCACATGCCATCTCTCGAAGCACTATTCGCACAAGTTGACGCACAGCGAGAAGAAATCATCGCACTTGAGCAAGCGCTCGTCCGCATCCCGTCCGTCAACTCAGGATTCATGCCCACCGGCGACGAAACCCCCGTCTGCGAATACATCCGCGACTGGCTCGCCGAGGACGGCATCCGGTCCGAAATCCTCGGGCGCACCCCCGAGCGCGGCAACATCATCGCCCGCATCGAGGGCACCAACTCCGACGCCGGCCTGATGTTCATGTCCCACACAGACGTCGTCCCCGTCGAGGAAGAGGAAAAGTGGCGCTTCCCTCCATTCAGCGCAACCATCGCCGACGGACGCATCTACGGACGCGGCGCATCAGACTGCAAGGGCTTGCTCACCGCGCAGCTCTACGCCATGCGCCTCCTCGTTCGCAACGGCATCCAGCTCGAAGACAGCCTGATCCTCTGCTCCGGCGCCGACGAAGAGCATGGCGGACGCTACGGCTTCGGCTGGCTGGCGGATAATCACGCCGACAAGATTCGCGCCCCCTTCGCGGTCAACGAAGGCGGCGGCACTCCTATTGACTCCCCCAGCGGCCTCACATACTTACTCGGCACTGGTGAAAAGGGGCGCCTCCAGGTCGAAATCGAAGTCAAAGGCGTCAGCTCTCACGCATCCGTCCCCTGGCAGGGCACCAACGCACTCTACACCCTGCAGCGCGTACTCCAGCGAATCGAGGCATACGAGCCCGAGCGCGACACCGAGACAAGCCTTTTCGACCACCTATCCGCCTTCGCCATCGAGCACAAGCCCTCCGCGGAAAACGTCGACGAAATAATCGCCGAAACAGAGCCGGAGAACCCGCGCTTCGCCTCCATGATGCGCGCGCTGTCTCGCATGACCCTGACTCCCACAATGATTACCGGAGGCATCAAGTCCAACAGCGTCCCCGAATCCATCCGCCTCACCTGCGATGTCAGAACGCTCCCCCACCAGAGCGACGACTATCTCCGAGAGCAGTTGGATTCCATCCTGGAAGGCATCCCCAACACCACCTACGAGATCGACTACATGGCAGTCCCCAACTCCTCGTCATTCGACACAGACTTGGGTAGGAGCGTTCAGAGAGCCACAGCAGCCGCGCTCGGCATCGACGACATTCAATGGGTCCCCGCTATCAGCACCGGCTTCACCGACTCACGCTTCACCCGTCCCCTCGGCACCGTAACATACGGCTTCAACGGCTCCCACCCCGACGACGACCCCATGCTAAGCCGCGCCCACGGCACCGACGAGTCCATCGGCATCAGCAGCCTGATCAGCGGCACCAAGATAATGCTAGCCTTAGCCATCGACATCCTCAACGGCAAGTAAAAGACGCTTGCAAAAGTCCCTTCCCCCTCAACGGGGGAAGGTTAGGATGGGGGTGCAGATATGACAGCGCCAATGAAACACGTCGTTTGTGTCAAAAACGAAGACTACCCCGCATCTCTCGAAGTTGGCAAAATCTATCGAACCCTGCCCGACGCCGTAGCCACAAAGCGCAAGCTGATCCGCGTAATTGACGAATCTTCTGAAGACTACCTATTTCCGGCCACATGCTTCATTCATATCGAATTGACGGCGGAGATAAAGAAAGCCCTGTCATACTAAGCCGCGCCCACGGCACCGACGAGTCCATCGGCATCAGCAAGCCTAATCAGCGGCAAGAAAATAAATCCAGCCCTTGCCATCGAGGTCTTGGGAGAAAAATTGACTAAGAGCCATTCACCAATCCCGTCATTCCCGCGCAGGCGGGAATCCAGGAAGCGCTAATCACAACGTTTCTGCGCATTTTCTTCCTGACATAGCGTCTCTACCCACTGTCATTCTGAACGCAGCGCAGCGGAGTGAAGAATCTAAAATTCACGCTGCCCGACCAGCGACGGTTCTGGCAACACGCAACCTTCAATTGGCGCAAAGAGGGAGCAGACTACACCTGCCCCTACGTCTACCCAAACTTTCCGCCAAGCAGCCCAACACGTCGTATGCCCAGATTACGTCCTGGGAGTTCCTCAAGTTCAGTGCGGTTCATCACAGTCCGACCTCCGACACTTGCACTGTCATCTATGAGGGTAGAATGCACATTCGCCCCTGCATCTGGGAAACTCATGGTGAGCATACCCGTGGAGACGAGACGATACCACCCTATTGCTCCACACTCGGAAACGGGCGTGTTCGTCACTCTGCCGGAGTGGACGCCGAGCGCGGCGGGACGGGTACTCGCCAGCGTGGTCGACGCAGCTCGACTCATCAATCCGAATGCAGGCAACTTCTCGCTACGACTTACACGCGTTCAAGGATAATAGGATGACGAACACCGACCGCGGCAAAAGCCCCGCTTGCCACGAGAACCACCGTATTTAGGCGGCCGGTTAGATGCTTGCCTAACTGACCTTGGCGAGCTTGGTGAAGCTGCGGAGTTCTTTGGGCGGGTCCATGCGGCTGCCGCGGATGGTGAAGGAGACCTCGCCGACGTATATGTTGCCGTGGCTGTCAACTCCCATGCCGTGCGGAGCTATGAACGCACCGGACTCCTCGCCTTCGTCGTCCGCGCCCAGCAGTGCAAGTCGTCTGCCGCTGTTATCGTAGATAGTCACGCGATGTCCATGTCGAGGCGGCGTCGGGTCGGCCTGGGTCGCGCCAGGTAGTTCACCCACGTATATATTGTCGTCCGGCCCGATGGTCATGCCGTTAGGCATATGTATATTGTTCCAGACGTCCAGTACGTTTCCGTCTGCGTCGAAGACCTGTATCCGGTGCGCCTCGCGGTCCGCGACCAGCACGCGGTCATCGTTGTCCACCGCGATATTGTGTGGGCGCAGGAACTCGCCCGGATCGATGCCGGGGCCGCCCCAGCTTTTGACATACTCGCCTTCGCCCGTGTACTTGTGGACGTTGAAGTTGCCGTACCCGTCCGAAATGTATATGTGGCCGGTCTTCCTGGACACCGCGGCGTGAGTGGGCCTGTTAAACGGCTCTCCCTTCCATATTTCGGAGGACACGCCCGACGTGCCGATGGTCATTAGCAGTTCGCCCTCGCGGGTGAATTTGGTGATAGTGTGTATGCCGTCGTCCACGCAGTAGATGGTGTCCTCGGGACCGACGTATATGCCGTGCGTGCGGTTGCCGAATATGCCCTTCCCGAATCCGCGGACGAAGCCGCCGTCCTGTCCGAATACCATAACCGGGTAGTCCGGATTCCGACTGAATGCGTAAACATCGTCCTGCGAGTCCACCGCCACGCCCGGCGTCTCGATAAGCCTCGCGCCCTCCGGCATCTTGTGCCAGTCAATTATGTGCTCGTACCTGAAGTCGCCTTCACCGATTATCGCGCCCATGCCAGCGCCTCCTTGTAATCTTGAAATGTGGTAAGTGTTCGGGTTGGATGGTACTTCAGGCGCACGATGCAGTCAAACGGGAAGAACCATCGAGCGCACCATTGCTGTAACCACCACGCCGAGAGCCAGTCGCTGCCGCTGTCCTCGTGTTGTCGTCCTAGCGCCCGGACACGCCCCCACTCTCCCGCCGCAACTCCACCCGCGCCCGCTCCTCCTGCACCTGCACGATGGCCGACCCGCCCAAATGCCCGATCCCAGCAGCAACCGCCGCCACATACTTCTGATCCACAGCAGCCGCAATATCGGCCGGCACATCCACCTCCCGCGCAAGCTCAGTCGCCAGCCGGACATCCTTCGCATCCGATCTCACGAACGCAAACCCTGCCGGATCGAAGTCCCGGTCGAACACCGACTCATACCTGCCGATCTTCGGACTCGACGCAGACCCCACAGCCATCACCGCCGCAAGCGTCTCCAGCTCCACGCCCGCCTTCAACCCAATCGTGAGCGCCTCCGCCACCACGCTGAAAGTCGTATGAGCCACAAGATTGTTGCACAGCTTGACAGTCGCTCCCGCCCCCACAGGCCCGCAGTGAAAGATCAACTCCGGATCCGCAATCGCCTCCAGCACAGACCGCACTCGTTCCAGCACATCGGCATCGCCCCCCGCCATCACCGTCAGCACACCCCTGTCCGCAGAATCCGACCCCGACCCCTTGCTCACCGGCGCGTCGATATACGCCACGCCCCTCTCCGTGCAGATTCGGTGCAGCTTCCGCACCATGCTCGGTGAATTAGTCGCAAGATCGAGGTACACCGCGCCCGCCGCAGCCCCCTCCAGCACACCCTGCTCTCCGCTCACCACCGCCTCCACCTCCAGCGGCCCCGGCAGCGACCCCATCACCACATCGCTGCCCCGCGCCGCATCAGCCGGCGTCTCCGCCCACACCGCCCCCGCTTCCAGCAGGTCCGTCGCCGCCTCCGGCCTGACGTCGTGAACCTTGGTCACATGCCCCGCATTCACCACATTCATCGCCATCGGCTTCCCGATGTTCCCCAGCCCGATAAACCCAACATTCATTGCCTTCTCCCGCGCAGAGGCCTACCCCTCGACACATCATCCTCTCCAACCCGTCTATCGATGTTAGTTCCCCTCCCAGTACCGCCCATACCGCTCCACCACAGCCTCATTCAGCACCGCCCCAAGTCCTACGCCATCCGGCATCCACAGCCTGCCACCCTCCACGCGCTCATACGGCTCCACCAGCTCCGCCCGCCAGTCCGCCTCATACACCGCATGCTCCAGGTGTATCGCCCCCGGCATCGCCGCCGTCGCATGCCCGCCGCCAATCAGCGACACAGGCCCAGTCGGACTATGCAGCGACACATCGCCGCCTGCCTCCATTGCCGCCAACCCCGACGCTCGCGCCTCCGCAAGCCCGCCGCAATGCTTCACATCCGGCATCACCACATTCAGCGCGCCCGATGCCACCACCGACCGGAAGAACTCGCGCCCATACCCTGACTCACCCCCAGCCGTTATCATCGACACCTCCTGCGCAATCTCCGCCAGCTCCTCTGCATCCCTCGTCGGCTCCACAGGCTCCTCAAACCACCCGATATTAGACTTCGCAAGCTGCTCCGCGACCAGACCCGCCGTATGCCGCTCGAACCTGCTGTGGCAGTCCACCAGCACCGTAATATCCGGCCCCACCGCCGACCTCACCGCAGCCACGCGCTCGATCCCCATCCCCGCCGCACCAAGAATCTCCTCTCGCGTCGAAGGCGGCCCCACCCCGTCGAACGGCGCGCACTTCACGATCCCGAACCCCTGCGACACCGCATACTCCGCAGCCCTGCCAAACGACGCCGGCGACCTGTCCCGCGTCAGCAGGTGCCGGTTGATATTCGCGTAAAGCAGGACGCTCTCCTGCGGCTCGCCCCCAAGCTCCTCGGTCAGCGTCACGCCGCGCCGCCGCGCCGCCAGCTCGCTCACCGCAGTCCGCAGTCCGCTTAGTGCCGTCGCCAGCGCCATGTTCCCCTGCATTTCCGCCACCGCAAGCCCCAGCATCCCCTCCAGGTCCCCCTCGCCCGCGATCTCCCGCCCTCGCAGCCTTCCCACAAGCTCAGCCGTCAGCCGCACCGTCTCCGCCGTATTCGCACCGCAAGTTAGCTCGGCGGTCGCGACATTCCCTTCCCCGTCAAACGCCTCCACGAGAGTCCATGTCGTCGCCTCCGACGCCACAACCTCCGCAAACCGTATCCTGTCAATCTTCAGATTTTCACTCAAGCTGGCATCTCCTCAAAAAAGTCCCTTCCCCCATCAAGGGGGAAGAGCCTGCCTCTGCGAAGGCAGGGGTTAGGATGGGGGTGAAATTAACCCGCATCTCAGGCCTCCGCAAGCAGCCGCATCGTGCGCAGTCGCGATTCATCCGCATCGCCAACCGTCACAACGCTCGCCAGAACCTCGTCAGCTCCCCATTCGAGTATCTCTCGAACCTTCAGCGCAACCGTCTCCTCATCCCCCGCAAGCAGCACCGAGTCCAGCATCTCGTCCGTCCACCCGCTCTCCTCCGACCCCGGGAATCCGGAAGCAGCAAACATCCGCGCATAGAATGGTATATGTGGGAAATACCCCAGTTGCTCCCTCACGGCATCCCGCGCACCCGCCAGATCCTCTGTCACGCACACCGCCGCATGCACCACCAGCGGCGGCATCTCACCATCCGCACCCTCGGCAGCCGCTTGCATAGCCGGCAGCGCGGTGTCTCGCACATACGGGTGCGGGCACACCCAGCTTATCGCGCCGATCCCCTCCGCGCCGCACATCTCGAACGAGCGCGGCCTAAGCGCGGACGCCATCACGGCAACACCCGTCGGCCCTGGCAGCGACGCCTTCGCTACGATCTGCTCACCCTGAAAATCAATTTCACCCGTCTCCAGCAGCCCCTTCAGCACTTTCACATACTCGGTCAGATGACCCAGAGGCGCCTCGAATCCGGCACCAAAAGTCTCCTGCATCGCCTGCAGATGCCCGGGCCCCACGCCAAGCCGCAGTCGCCCTGGCGCAACCGCGTCGATCGTCTGCGCCTGTCGAGCCGCCGTTATCGGATGCCGCGACCACGTCTGCATAATCGAAGTGCCCAACTTTATCGAATCCGTTCGCGCGCCAGCAACCGCCAGTGCCGTCAGAGCGTCACCCGCATCGCCGCCCGAAGTCAGCCACGCAGCCTTCACACCAACGCTCTCCGCTTCCACCACCGAGTCTATGATCGACTGAGCATCCGGAGCCGGAATCGCAACGCCAACAATCTTCTCACTCATTACTGCGAACCCCTCAATCCTGATGATTGCTACAATATTCATAAGAACAAACGCGCAAAGCGCGCCGATGCGATTATAGCACGGCACCAGTAATATACATTCCACCCGAACCACGGCGGCTCCCAGAAAGAACCCTCATGGAGTCGCACCCCTGCAAGTATTATCTATCTGAACCCACATACGCATTGAACGCACATGGGGGAATTCTATCGACAGGAGAAGTAAATGGAGCCGAATGACAATCTGCCAGACGTGAGCAGATGGCAACCCCGATCACACAGGAGCGTAACTCTAAGCAATGGTCTCCTCATCACTTGCCAAGCCATTCAGTCTAGAATCATAAGCGAAAGCAAAATCGAGAGACGCTTTAACATCGACAATTTTGACTCAGGGCCAGGTTTAGAGGATATTGTGCGTCGTGAACTTTCTCAAATGCTCCCGCTCAGGTACTCAGTTGAAGCAGGTGTCGTTAATGACCGAGACGGTCAAACTGCTGGTGACTACGAGGTTCTAATTAGGAATGCAATGTGGACAGCGGCAACCAAATTGGGAGCGACTCCGGAGTCACGCCGATTTCATTTCCCAATCGAAAGCATATATTCGGCAATTGAAGTCAAGCAAACCTTAGGATACCGAGAGCTCGATGATGCCATGGAGAAGCTTGTGAAGCTTTCGAGACTGACACGTCCCGATCAGAAGTATGGACACATCACCGAAAATCAGCATCTAGGGTTCCTAGATAGAGAAGGTCACATTCTGAATCCGCTGCATACATCCATCATTGCAACAAGGCTGCAAGAAGGGATCACATTTCGTGATGTGGCTCTCCGTTTCGGCAACATCAATGGGTGCCTAAATAGGCAAGAAATGGTAAATGAGCTCTGTGTACTTGATCAAGGCTCTGCTTGGTACTCGATCAAGAGAGAGGATGAGGGCTACGTTGAAGCAACATATATGTGGGACCGCAATCAGACGCTGCACTTAAGCGTTTCTGATGAACAACCAGACAAGGTCTTTTTTCTTTTCTTTGTTCATCTCGCTGGGCACCTCACTCGCTCAATAACTTGGACTAACGATGTTCCCGTTGCCTATGGCGCTCAGAATCTGCCACCATTCAGCATTCACTTAGCCAATAATGCCCTTTATAACTCCTAGCAGGACGGTCTAGCTTCACCTAATGGAAAGATCTGTTTTCTCATTTGTTACGGTTCGCTTTGTCGTAGTCAGCATCCCAGACCCACTTGCGAGTCCAACTCCAGGACGAAAGTGCCTTGCGTTTAAGCCACAGACGAAGGCGAACCATCCTGTCCGGGGGATCAATAACAGTTAAACTTGCACTCATCGTTGGTACCCCAGTGCGAATAGCAGCGCGCAGCCTAACTTGGGGGCCGGGAAGTTTCATTTCCGATTGCTCCTCTATGGAATCCCTTAAAGCAATCACCCAGTCACGGAGATCATCAATTCTGTACCTGTGACCACTTATTGCTCGCCGAAGCTCTTCTTCCTGAGATTCGATCTTCTTTGACAGGTTATTGACATTCACATCTACGTAATTTCTCGCCTTTGACCGATCTGCATTCCTAACCCAAGCTGTAAGGAGCAGGACTATCAATAGCAGCAGGACGAAAAAAGCAAGGTCAACGACAGGAAAAGGACCCATCATTCGACATTTCTGTCCACACCAAACATCGGACACCCATTGCGCCAGGAAAGAATAAACGAGAGTGGTAAGGATTAATATGATGACGGAGCCAAATAATTGGTGGCGAGGAAGGCTTGCCAACTGCCGACACAATATCATAATCAAAGTCAAGAACTCCTTACTGACCCCTACTGCGAATCAGTATATGTCCTCAACTTCCTGAACGTAGGCGCAAGGTTCAAGTTATCGGAAGAGCGAATCCCTTTCTGCCACCCTAGGAACTCCAGTTTTCAGGCACGAAGTGAACGTGTGACTCACCATACTTTCTAGCACACCCACCCATCTCTATCCAATTCATCAATGTCAGATCCCCCTTGACAACTCAAACATTCGTGCGTATTATGAATAGCAATAAGTACAACGGTTCGCTAATAGTCCCTTCCCCCTCGACGGGGGAAGGTTAGGATGGGGGTGATAAATCCCTCCCATCCTGTATATCGATGTAAGTAGAAAAATTATGTGCAAAACGACCCCATTACAGCACAAAATCCAAAAGCGCACAGGCAACGGCGACCTAATCGCCAACTTCCTCGCCGACACAATCGAGGGCAAGTATCCAGACGCCAAATACCACCACAAACTAGAAGCCCCAAAACTCCTAGCCCGCTACGGCTCCGACCAACCGGAATCAGAAGAATCCCAATTCTGGAGCCTCATCCCCACCCCCGAAGAACTCGCAGCCGATTCTTCCCGTCATTCCTGCGAAAGCAGGAATCCAGAGGGGCCGGGCAGTGGGGTGAAAGACACCCCTTCCCCCTCGACGGGGGAAGGCTGGGATGGGGGTGATGATTCCCCTAATCCCGTCACCCACCTCGACATCCTAAACTACGACATCGCCCACCTAATCAGGCAGGAAACAGCCGAAGGCCACACCATCGCCGAGTTCCTATCCCACGTAATGACCCGAAGGGACCAACCCTTCACCCCCAAGAAACTCCGCATCAAGCACACAGACCGAATGGCAGCAGCCAGAGAGATCTTGAGACGCGGCCACGGACACTTCGGACGCAGGCGCAAGCTAGTCGTTGACGACTACGACGATGACACCAACGACTACGACACCCTGCACACAGACCTCGCCAAGCGAATGCGCGAGTACAACGAGCACGGCACGGACGCCATCCGCTTCCTGCTGGACATAATCAACGACACCAGCCTCGACCCCGAGGAAGGCTACACCTGGCACCACAAAATGTCAGCAGCCCATGAGATCATCCGTCGCGGCTGGGACACCAACTACGACAACATCACCCCCGAGATGCTCCAGTCCTACTGGCAAGACCAGCAATCCACCCGCCTCAGTGTTGGCCAGAAAAAACAACTAGCTGGCCTCCCCACATTCACCGACGAGTACGACCAGTACGACAACACCGACTACCAAGCCATAGCCGACGCCATCCGCGACCAGGAAGACCGCGAAGAAGCCGCAGACTTCAAAGCTGCCTCTGCCCCAGGGAAAAGTCCCCTCTCCCCGAGGGAGAGGGTTAGGGTGAGGGGAAACGCCCCTGCATCAAGCCCGTCCGAGAACAACGAAGCCATTGCCACCCGTCATTCCTGCGAAAGCAGGAATCCAGCGGGGCAGGGAGCGGGCACGGAAACCATCAATCCGTTCGTCCTGAGCCCCGTCCTGAGCCAGTCGAAGGACGAGCCCGCCAGCTCTCCCGACAACACCGAGGACAACACATCCTCCCCATCCTCTACATCAATGTCAATTCCCACCGACAACGACCTCGATTGCTACTACGAACCCCTAACCCCCGAAGACCAGGCAATCTTCAACTACAACTCGCTCATAGAATCCGGCGAATTCGAAGAAGGCGAAATCACCTTCGTGCCCCCTTCAGAGGCAGCCCACCGCGACTACGTCATCGCCCTCAAGCAAATCAAAGAAGCAGCGGAATCTGAAGGCATCCCCCTTCTCCCCAACCCCCTAGCCGGCACTCTACGCCACCCAACCATCCGCGGCCCCTAGCCAATTCATCGTGCCTGCCTCATTCATGCGTCCCTCCTGCGAAGCATGTCCCCAACCCCGTTCTGGAAACAGGAATTCGGCGGCGGAGCGTGGGGAGGGCGAGGCTCGAAAAAGGGCGCCTGCGAACAGCGAAGCCATTCCCACCCGTTTGGCACACCCCCTCATTTAATGTAAGATACAAGCTATCAAACGCAAGGACTTCGCTATGGACGGCTTGATAGAACACGAGATTCCGCAGGGCAACCTGCCCACGATGCTCGTCGCATTCGCAGGCTGGCCCGACGCAGCAGAGGCGGCAACCAGGGCAATGCGCTTCCTCGTCCGCAAGCTCCACGCAAAGAAATTCGCCGAGATCGACCCCGAAGAGTTTTACGACTTCACCCATGTCAGACCGCAATCACGGGTCAATCGTCGCGGCGAGCGCTCTACCCGCTGGCCGCAGAATGACCTCTACTACCACGCGTCCGACGATGACTCCCGCTCACTTCTACTATTCGTCGGCACCGAGCCAAACCTCAAATGGCGCACATACTCCAACATTCTGACAAGTGTCGCGCAGCGGCACGACGTCCGACTAATCGTATCGCTCGGCGCGCTGCTTGACGCCGTGCCCCACACCCGTGAACCCCGAGTAACCGGCAGGGCAAGCTCCATCGAGCTCACCCAGAAAGCCGAGTGGCTCGGCATCAAGAACTCCGGTTACCAGGGACCAACCGGCATTCACACCGCATTCGCCGACGCCTGTACAGAGATTGGATTGGCGCAGGCCAGCATTTGGGGCCACTGCCCGCACTACGTCAACACCTCTCCAGACCCCAAGGTCAGCCACGCCCTCTTGACGCGCCTACGCAGCCTCATAGACATCGACGTTGACCTCGAAGAACTCTACATCGCAGGCAACACCTATCAGGAAGAAGTCGACAAGGTCATCGCCAAGCAGCCCGACGTTAGCAGCTACGTCCGCCGCCTCGAACGCCGCTACGACGAAGCCCGCACCGCCACCGAAGAAATCCCCAGCCCCGAGACCATGGTAGAAGAACTCGAAAACTTCCTCCGAAGCCAGAACCCGGGCGGCGACGAATCCGACGCCTAGCCCGAACTCTCCCTACTCCTCCAGCCACACCCGCTCCCAGTGCGAGTACTCCGACCCCACGAAGTTCGGCTCCAGCCCCCGCACATGCGGCCACCACGCCCACAGCGACACCGCCGCCGCCGGCATAAACCGGTACGCCTGTTCCATTGCATGTCGCTGGATCTCCATCACCAGCCTGCGCCGCTCCTCCGCATCATACTCGCCTGCCTGCGCCAGTATCAGCACATCCAGAGCCTCGTCACTGTGCCCCGTGGTGTTCCACGCACCTCCGCTGCTCAGCACAGCCAGCATATAGCCGTTCGGCGATGCCACCGGCGCCATCGGCCCCACGAACATCTGGTAGTCTCCACCCAGCCACACCTCCTCCCCGAACCGCCGCCTGTCCACAATCTCCAGGTCCGGCGCGAATCCCACGCTCCGCATTTCGCCGGCAATCCGCTCCGCATGCTCCAGATACTCCGCCCCAAAATCCCCCGCCCTGACCACCACAGGCACCGGCAGCGCGCCTACCGCCTCCGAAAGCAGCGCAGTAGCCCTAGGGTGATCATCAAAATACATGCCTAGTTGCTCCTCGCCCAGCCACCAGTCCGCCCTACCCAGGGGGACGCCCTGAGTCTGGTACGCCGCCCCTTGCCAGATATCCCCTATCGCACGGTCCTGGCGCATCGCCAGCATCGCCGCACGCCGCACCCGCACATCGTCAAATGGTTGTCTCGTAGTCTTGAACGCAACTTCCAGCCCAATCCCAGTCTCCTTGAACTTCAGCATCGTCGCATCGGGCTTCTGCAGTCTGAATTCCTCCCACTCCTCCTGCCGCAGCCGATGCACATCCACGTTGTTCACGCGGAATGCCGCGTAGGCCGTGTCGTCGTCAGTGATTGTATGGATGCGAAGTCTGTCCAGCATCGGCATCCCATCCAGGAAGTAGTCCTCGTTGCGCCGGAATGTGAATGTCATATCCTCTCGCGCTTCTTCTAAGACCCACGCGCCGGTGCCGACGGTAGGCCCGTTCCGCAGGTCGCCGGAAAGCTCTACCGCCTCCCGCGCCACAATCTTCGAGTGCCCGTCAGCGAGAGCGCCCAGAAAGTCGGCGTCTGGCGCGAAGATATTGATTCGCAGCAAGCCTTGGGATTCAACTTCCACCGCATCCACAATATTTAACAGCACGCCATTCGGCATCCCTTCGGACCGCTGCCGCTCGTAGCTGTAAGCTATATCCTCCGCCACCAATCGACGGCCATTGACAGGCTGCAAGTCCTGCCACATCACATCGTCACGAAGCCTAAACTCAAAAGTGGTGCCGTCGGTCATCTCCCAGCCGATGCAGACCTCGCACTCCACACTGAGGCTCGGTAGCGTAACATCATCCCCGCTACGGAACCGCATCAGCCTGCCATACGCTATCCCCGGTCCCCATGCCGCCAGTGCAGCCGACACTTCCATATGCACATCTGAATGTGGTGCCACTTGACGACTCACCAGGTTCAGAGTACCGCCTTGACCATCATCCGCCGCACTAGCAGTGGACTCAGGTTCTGAAGGAGATGCCGTCGGCGAAATCGCAGTTGGAGTAGCTTGGGCAGGAATCGCCACCGCAGGCGTAGGTGTAGCGGTAGCCGTGGACATCGGCCGGCTCTCGCCTGGGGTCAAATTGGGAGTCGCGGCAGCGAATCGAGTCGGAACTAGAGTATCCTGAGGACTTGTCGTAGGATTAGTTCCGGTCGGACTTGGAGCGGGATTTGTCTGCCGTTCGTTATTGCCATCCGAGCATGCCATGGTTGATACCGCCAAAATTACGCCGAGCAGAACTGGCAGAAACCGTATGAGGGCGCTTATTGGCAGCTTCAATATATTCTCACAGGCACAGACAACGTCGAGTCACCAAGGAAAGGGTCTTGTATAATGATGTCGTTTGTGAGGCTAACACATTATTTGCGCGGAAATAAGTGAAAGTTAAGAGATGCTAATCGACTGCCACGTTCATCTTGATTCGTACCAAGATGAGGAAGTATCAGAAGTTCTTGAGCGCGGGCGCAATGTAGGCGTGGCATTTGTGATCTCCGCTGGCACCACCATCCCCTCATCTGAACGATCCATTGAGCTTTCAGCCAAGTTTCCTGACTTCTTCTCAGGCGTCGGCATACATCCTATGGACATCAGAAGCCCGTTTGACGACTGCACCTACGAGCATCTTCATCGTCTCGCAACCTCAAGCGATAAGGTGCTTGTCGTCAGCGAAATTGGCTTGGATTTCATGGAAGGCGCTCCCGACAGGGCGATCCAATACACGGCATTTCGTGAGCAGATCAGGCTTGCCCGCGACCTTGGCTACCCAATCGTATTCCATAGCAGGGAGGCGCACGACGAGGTGTTTCGACTGCTCCGAGAAGAACGCGCATACGAAGTGGGCGGGGTTATGCACTACTTCCAGGGCGACCTTCGTGCCGCCAGGAGCGCCATTGACTTGGGCTTTTACATATCTCTGGCGCGACCGTTGCTCCGCTATACCTATTTACAGGAGGTCGCGGCCGCGGTTCCACTCGACAATATCGTCCTGGAAACGGACGCCGCCCCGCAACCCTTCAAAGCAAAGCGTGAAAACTGGACAGAACCTCGACATACTCGGACCATAGCTGAACGGCTTGCTGAATTGCAGTCCAAGCCCGTAGAAGAAGTGGAATTCGTCACGTCCGCCAATATCCAGAAGTTGCTTGGCGCGAAGTGGGAAGTGGTCAAGACGTATATTGATACCTGACTGGTAGTACTATATGCTGGGCTGAATCGGGAGAAATAGCACCATCAATCCGAAAATGCCGAAGAGCCAGCCAAGGGCAGCACAGATGAAAGCCCTCACCCAGTCGAATTGCTGAGTCTCCTTGATCGCGACCCATCCCGCAGGAAACATCCACAATGCCGACATTGATAGAAAGAAAATACCAACCACCGGAATTCCTGCGAAGACCGCTAATACACCAGGTCCAAATGACAGGCCCAGGCTTCTGAGCAACTGGCGAAAACCGGCTTTACCGCCCAGGAGTTTGGAACCTACTATATAGACAATGCCTGCCCACATAAACCAGCCTGCGAGGCGGGTGTATGCCGAGAACAGAACGACCAACCAAGGAGGTGACCCTTCTAATGTGATAGGCGGCTGACTTTGCAGGCCCAAGCCAAGCGCAAGCCCTGAAATCACTACGATTCCCAATGCATAGAAGATCTCCTGGGGTTCATCGGACAGTTCTCTGTAAAGCCCACCATTTAGTAGTGCCGCCCGCAGCGCTCTATTTACCAATTTGTACTCTCTTCTGTACTACCTGATGGTGAGAACAAGCATCGATAGGATCGTTAGATCGAACTATGTATCGTCCGGAGCGAGGTATCCGCATCACAAATGAGTGATTGAGCCGCATGATTGGAACCGCCTGATTTATGGCTTCATTCTCCTAAGTCGCACAGATCCAGCATAGCATCCAATCTAGGGAAAATAATATAAACGATTTTCATGCTGATGGCTTCGTTTATTCGAAGGGGTGGAATTGTTGAGCAACATGACATAAAATCATGATGTCGGTGCTTCCCGTAGCGAAATCGTCCAATGCGGAATGCGTGAACTTCGTGTATAATACTGTACATAGGAGCTTATGAACTTTATAACCTTTGCCTTATGAATTCAACCAATTTTCACCAGCTCTACATCTTTTACATGGTGGCTCGTCTGCAAAGCTTCTCCAAAGCGGCGCAAGAACTTTCCATTAGTCAGCCAGCCGTGTCAATTCAGGTCCGCGAACTGGAGAACTCGCTAGGCACTTCCTTACTGCATCGAATGCGACGAGAGTTGCGGCTGACGGAAACCGGCGAGGCGGTTCTCAGTTACACTCAGCGTATATTCGCACTAGCCGATGAGATGCATAGCGTCGTACGGGACATTCAGGGGCTGCACTCCGGCAGACTGACCATCGGTTCTTCAACCACGCCGGGAGAGTACATACTTCCGTGGCTCATAGGCAAGTTCAGGCAGCAGCACTCCGGCATTCAGGTCTCCCTGACAATCGCGAATACTCAGGGGGTAATCGACCAGATATATGCCCATGAACTCGACATCGGAATGGCAGGATCTCCGGTAAACGTCAAAGGTCTTGCATCATTCCCGTATGTGCTGGACAGAATCGTGGTCATTGCTGCGCCCAATCATCCTCTGGCTCAACAGGATGGAGTCACCATCAGAGACTTGAGGAAGTACGACTTCATCATGCGCGAACCTGGATCCGCTACGCGTAAGACCGCAGAGGGACTCCTTAGCGCCCGCAGAGTGGAACCCCGCGTCACGATGGAATTGGGAAGCAACGAGGCCATCAAAAGAGCAGTCGCAGCCGGATTGGGGCTGGGAGTCCTGTCAGAGTTCGCCATCACTCCTGATGTCGCAGCGGGACTGATCGAGGTGGTTCCGGTCAAACAGTGGGACTGCAACAGGCAGCTCTCCGTGTTCTATCGTGACGATAAATACCTTTCGGCTGCCCAGAACGCCTTCCTGGACTTTTTGCGCACGGACACTTCTGACTTCGGAATACAGTCTGACCCTGTATCAGAGGAAGGTGCCGTTTCCGAAGGTCGTTAGATCGGAATTGGGAAGGGCACATTCCAGTCAAGCACTCCTAATTTGCGCTATAATTGTCTCGCAATTTTACTCCTGAATTAGGAGGTGCCCAAGAGATGACTTTGCCTACCACATCCCGACTTGCCCTCAAAGAGTGGGCTGTCGCAGTGAAAGCACTCTCTAAGGGAACGCAGATACTCATCCTACGTAAGGGCGGGATACACAGGGCAGACAAGGAATTTCGCGTAGTTCATCCGGAGTTTCTGCTGTATCCTACTTTCGAGCACCAGCGGCGCGACCTTGTGAAGGCTGACAGCCACCACGACCTAGCGCAAAGTCTGAATGAGAATGAAAGTCCTAATGAAATAGAGTTCGGCTATTGGTGCGAAGTAACCGATAAGTTTGAGGTAAGCGAACAGGAAGTTCTCGACGACATCGCTCCATATCACATATGGACATCAGACTACGCGAATCAACGCCTGCGCTGGCGCCCAAAGCAGCCACTGACAATTGCCCTCCTGCGAATGTACTCAATAGAAAGTCCTCAGTCTCTCAGTGCGCTTGATGAATACGGCGGCTGCAAATCTTGGGTGGAATTGGCACAGGACATTCACCTTGGAGATATGAGACCGGTGCTGAGCAACGAAGCATACGAGGCAAAGGCAGAACTCATCCGTCAGGCTCTGCGTACTAGAGCACCTGCACTGTAACGCTGGACTACTCTGGTACGGAGGCCTGCGCCGACACGTTATATCCATCCTATTCATCAGAACAGAGGCAACTACCATTGAAGTACAGACAGCTCGGAAAGACCGACCTCAATCTATCTGAAGTAGGTTTTGGCGTATGGACAGTCGGTACAAGCTGGTGGGGCAAGATCGAAGAGCCGCAGGGCATTAATTTGCTTCGGCAGGCATTTGATCTTGGCATCACCTTTTTCGATACCGGCGACACATACGGCGAAGGTTACGGCGAGGAAATACTTGCCAAGGCGTTAAAGACGGAACGCCACGACATCGTGATCGGAACAAAGTTCGGCTACGACTTCTACGCGAACTTAGCGCGCGAAGGTCATCAGGAACGCCCTCAGAAGTGGACGCCCGGCTTTGTGCGATATGCCTGCGAGCAAAGCCTGCGGCGCCTCGATACCGACTACATCGACCTGTATCAGCTCCACAACCCCAAAATGGACGCGATAGAAGACGACGAGTTGTTTGGCACACTTGATGAACTCGTGGCGGAGGGCAAGATTCTGAACTACGGCTTTGCCATAGGCCCGGACATTGGATGGGAAGAAGAGGGTATCGCTGCCATCGAGCACCGTGAAGCGATAGCAATGCAGATCATTTACAGCATTCTTGAACAGGATCCAGCACGTGTCTGGTTTCCCCTAGCTAAGGAGCAGCAGACAGGCCTGATAACGCGCGTGCCACACGCTTCGGGAATGCTGGATGGCACATACACGAAGAATACGGTCTTCGATGCGAGCGACCATCGCAGTCATCGGCGTCAGGAGTGGCTGAATACCTCGCTTGCCAAGATCGCCCATCTTGACTTCTTGAAGGAAAGCCTGGACGCCACGATTGGGCAGATCGCCATCAAGTTTGCGCTGTCTGGTGGCATGGTGGCGTCGGTGCTTCCAAATATCACCAATTTGCCTCAGCTGGAAGAGTTTGCCGCAGCATCGGAGGAAGAAGACATCCCACAGGAATTCTTGGACCGCTTGAGCGACCTTTACGATGAGAACTTCTTAGTGGAACAGCCTGCAGAATCAGTGGCGGACTAGCGGCTGAACCTATTCCTTCGCTGAAGAGCAAAAGGCGGGTCCGATCGACGACGTGCGCTTCCGTGTTCAGG
Organism: Dehalococcoidia bacterium; assembly: GCA_963665605.1. Classification (GTDB taxonomy): domain Bacteria; phylum Chloroflexota; class Dehalococcoidia; order Lucifugimonadales; family JADFKI01; genus Bin90. Next base: position 867,037 of record OY762409.1, read on the forward strand.
TAAGTACTTGAAACCAAATCCGGGATGCTAGTCGTTTCGCCGTGGGCGGCTTCCAGACTGCGCCTCTTCTGACTCGGCGGCAATGGCACCAGGGTCTTCGTCTGCTGTGCCCGCCGGCGCGGAAGCTATTCTGCTGTGAATAGCGCGGGTTCTAAAGTGAGGTCTGCCCCTATTGCGACGCTTGTTGTTGGAGGCAACAATGCGCTTCATTTCGCCTTCGATGAGACTGAAGTCCTTCTGCGGAATGAGATGCAGCGTATCAAAAAACGCCAGAGGCCAGGTTTCGGGTAGCCAGCGCTTTAGATACTCCATCCTGGGTGCAATCAGCAGGGCGTCTATGTAGTCTTCTTCCTTAAGCACAATTTCCGGCCTGATTTTCACTCGATACGGGTAATTTTCGCCGCGTGACCCTACATTCCAGATGGGAGTGCGATCCTCAAAATATTCCGAAGTAACGCTGACCACGCCCGTCCACTTTCGCAGCTGCCTCACGTACATCAGCATCCTGTCGTCGGGCTGCATTCTCTGCGCTCTTCGACGATACTTCGACCCCATGCCGAAGATGCTGTATCCCCTATCCTTCGTTATCTGAAAGTCGTCCAGTGTGGTCGAGATCATCCAGTAGTTTCTGCCCATATCGAAGTCAATCTCCGTGACCCTTGATGTATGAAACTATATTACCATGTCTGACAGACAAATACGGATGGGCCGCGTCGGACCGTAGGATAGGTAAGGGGCAGCATCAATTTAGTCCTGGACTCAGTCAAGTTCTCGCATAATCCTGTAAATATGCGAGAACAGTTTGGCGCCTTCCTTCGCGAGCTCCAGCTTTCCGACCCTGCTAGATGGGTCGAGATGCTCAAAGAAGGAGAACTCGGTGTAGTGGACATCTCCGCGGGGCTGTAGTGCGTCCACGAGGCGGCGAGATTCCTCAGAAGGGACGAGACTGTCCTGTCTATCGTGCATCACAAGCATCTTGGCATTGAGATTTTCGATATTGGTGCTTGGAGATATGCGGCGTAGCGTGTCTAGTGAGTCTGTCGGCAGTTGGTCAATCAGCTGGTTTGCCTCATCTAACTCCGATGCGTTCAGAATGTCGACAACGAGTCTAGCTTCTGCCGACAGATCGGCCGGCAGCTCAGCCCCGTTCTCAAGGGCTTCAGAGACCTTTGCCCGTTCATCAGCATCGTCTATCGATTCCAGGAGGTGTGTTCTGACCACCTCGATGCTGAGCTTGTCGGGCTCCCATGGGCTGCTATCTTCCCCATAGAAGCGTCGCCCTGATACTACAGAGGCAATGAGGTCTCGGGCTTCATAGTATCCGGCGAACGAGTTCACCACCTCGACATCATCTCTGACGCGTTTATCCTGCGCCGCCACCATCATGAGTGATGCACCGACGCAGAAGCCCGCCATTCCCACTTTTTCACTGTCCACCATTTCGAGGGAACGCAGGTGCTCAAACCCACGGACAAGATCATCGACTTCCTGGTCGGTGATGCGCCTCTGAGCCATGCGCTCGGACCACGGTATCATCACGACAATTCCAGTTCTTGCCACGGCATTGCCGAGGTTCACGACGCGTTCATCGTCTTTGCCAGCAGGATTGACACCTAGGAAGAACAGGACGGCGCTGTGCTTTCCGCGACCTGCTGGCACATATAAGTCGGCGACGCCCATGCCTCCATTGCTAAGCGGGTATGTGATTTCTCGCCTTTCGGGCATCGAAGTGACCCACTCAGCCGGCTTGATGGGGACCGTGGGGAGTACCTGCGCGACAAAACCCAAGGATCGACCTGTCGCCTTGACCTGCGGAGTCCAAGACAGGACGAAGGCTGTCAAAATGATGGAGGAGATCATGGCGCACGCCTTGATTAAGCGAGGCGATCTCGAGGTGTGCGACAAGATAGACTTCATGATAATGCGAGTGCTATTCTTACGGAATATTGGCTATTAACAAGGATACCACCGATGGGACCACCTGACGAAGTACAGTTGAGCGATAAACGCGTTGGCGCTGTGGTTGTTGCCGCTGGAATGAGCCAGCGCATGCAGGGTGTCGATAAGATTTTCTACCCACTCGATGGAATGCCGCTTGTCTGGCATAGCATCACTGCCCTGCTGGAGCATCCTTCTATCAGTGACATCGTACTAGTGACCTCGAAAGAAAACATTGCGAGGGCCGAGGAACTGGTGGCATGTCAGTCTTCCGCAGGCAACGTTACCGTCCGTGAAGGCGGAGAACGAAGGCAGGATTCAGTACTCCTGGGGTTGGATAATCTCGATGACTGTGAGTTGGTCGTTGTGCATGACGGCGCGCGCCCGTTCATTAGCCCCGAGCTGTTGGACAGGGGAATATTGGTCGCTCTTCAGGATGGTGCGGCTATCGCAGCTGTTCCGGTTAAGGACACCATCAAAATGTCGGATAGCGAAGACATGGTTACGCGGACGATACCGCGCGACAGGCTTTGGTCTGTGCAGACCCCTCAGGTATTCAAGACCTCACTTCTTGAGGATGCGCATCGCCAAGTGAGTGAAATGGTTACGGACGACGCCTCTATGGTTGAAGCGATTGGACATCCGGTCAGACTATTTCTGGGCTCATACTACAACATCAAAGTTACCACGCCGGAGGATCTGACAATTGCCAACGCAATAGTCACACTCAGGAACGGCGATGCGAGAAGTATGCAATGACCTTCCGATCTGGAATCGGCTTCGACGTTCATCCCCTCGTTGAGGGTCGGCCACTTATCCTCGGGGGCGTAACTATTCCGTATGAACTGGGCCTGGCTGGACACAGTGATGGCGACGGACTGATTCATGCCGTAATCGATGCTCTTCTGGGAGCTGCCGCACTAGGAGACATTGGGACGCATTTTCCGCCGGGCGACGATCGATTCCGTGACATTGAGAGTGGAAAAATGCTCTCAGACACCATTGAGTTGCTGCGTCACAATCGTTGGCGCGCTACCTTTGTTGATGCTACAATAATCGCCGAGCGCCCACTTCTGAATCCACATATGGCCTGCATTCGCCAGTCGCTTTCTACTTGGTTGCAACTTCCCACCGAGAGCGTCAGCGTCAAGGCAACCACCACCGACGGCTTGGGATTCACAGGACGCGGTGAAGGTATAGGAACACTGGCAATAGCAACGATCGAACGGATAGCATGAAACTCTACAATACCCTCTCCGGCCGTAAGGAGGAGTTCACGACCTCCGACGGCAATGTGCGCATGTATGTGTGCGGCATCACCCCCTATGCTCCGTCTCACATCGGACACGCAATGATGTCTGTCGTCTTTGATGTGGTGAGACGGTACCTGGAGTTTAAGGGGTACGCCGTAGTCCATATCCAGAATTTTACGGACGTTGATGACAAGATCATCCAGGCTGCCAACGACATCGGCATTTCAACCGACGAACTGGCCGAGACCAACATTCGCCAGTATCTTGAAGAGATGGACGCCCTAAATGTTCTCCGCGCACACACCTATCCCAGAGCCACAACTGAGATACCAGCGATAGTAAACATGATCGAGTCGCTGGAGAAACAGGGATACGCCTACAATGTGAACGGCGATGTGTATTTCCGCGTGGGCCGCAATGCCGACTACGGCAAGCTCAGCGGTCGCACCCAGGAGGACCTCCTGGCGGGAGCGCGAGTCGAAGTTGACGAGTTGAAAGAGGACCCGCGGGACTTTGCGCTGTGGAAGTCGCAGAAGCCCGACGAACCTGCGTGGGGCAGTCCCTGGGGTGCAGGAAGACCCGGCTGGCACATAGAATGCAGCGCCATGTCAATGCGGTACCTCAACGAAGGCGTCGATATTCATGGAGGAGGACAAGATCTTATCTTTCCTCACCACGAGAACGAAATAGCCCAGAGCGAGTCTTATAGTCAGCAGAAACCATTCGCTAGATTCTGGCTGCACAATGGCTTGCTGAGCATTAACGAAGACAAGATGAGCAAGTCTATCGGTAATGTGATAACAGTTGGCGAGGCGTTAGAACGCTTTTCTCCTCTCGCCTTGCGCCTTTTCTTCCTTAGTTCCCACTACAGAAATCCACTTGTTTTCAGTGATCAGAACATCCGGGCCCAAGAGCGCGCCATTGAACGCATCAGGAACGCTGCCACTAACAGATCCCAGCATACTAATGGCGAAGTCCTTGATGCATCGGACTTCGAGCGCACTTTCATCGACGCGATGGACGACGATCTCAATACGCCGAGGGCGCTTGCTGCCGTGTTCGATTTGTCGAGAGAGATTAATCGTGCATCTGAGCAAGGCAAGGATGTGACAGCCTCCCAGGATACGCTGCGGGAGTTGGTAGGCATTCTTGGTATAGATCTCGAAAGCCAGAGTTCAGACTCTGACGGTGATATTGCTCCATTCGTAGATCTTCTCGTGAATATTCGCACCGAACTTCGAGGGGCCAGACAATTCGCACTCGCCGACCGAATCCGCGATGAACTCGGAGAGCTGGGAGTCAGCATTGAAGACTCCAGCCAAGGTACGGAGTGGCGTATCAGAGGCAATTAGCCATCCCACTCAGGTGAACACAGCTGATGGCGAACGGCATCCTCGCGGATCTCATAAGTATTGTCGGTGCAAAGGGCGCAACCGACGACCCCGCCAAGATGAGCCGATTCATCGGAGATGCAGTTGGTTCATTTCGCGCCTTTCGAGCAGCATCCCGCCTAAACGCAACACCGAAAGCCGTAGTCTGGCCCGGGAATACCAAGCAAGTTTCCGAGATACTACGCTATGCGCAGCGATTCCAAGTCTCCGTAGTCCCGTACGGTGGTGGGAGTGGTGTAGCCGGAGCGGCCGCACCGATCGGCGATGGAATCGTCTTGAGTCTGGACCGAATGAACGCCGTTCTTGGCGTGTCTGCACAGGATTTCACGGCGTGCCTTCAGCCGGGCGTGGTCCTCGATGATGCCGCCTCTGCCTTGGGCAGCGCAAAACTGCTCCTGGGACATGATCCCTGGAGTCGTCCAATCGCTACCGTCGGAGGCGCAATCTCGACCGATGGAGTTGGTTATACTGCCGCTCGCTACGGCTCTATGGGCGAGCAGGTGCTTGGCGTGGAGGCTGTGCTAGCCGACGGAGAAGTAATCCGAACGCGCGCCAGCGCGAAACCGACAAATGGCCTTTCCCTGGATAGCCTGCTCATCGGAATGGAAGGCACATTTGGCATAGTCACAGAAACCACATTGCGCGTCTTTCCACTGCCGGAGAAACGTCTTATTGGCGAGGTAATCTTCCCGACTTTTGAGGCAGGATTCCACGCAATCTGTTGTCTGCAAGCGGAAGGCGTTCGCCCGGCAATGATTGACTATGGCACCGAATCCAACTCCGTTCCAGATACGGAGAGCGATGAAGAAGCCACTCTGTATATTTCATTCGAGGGATTCAAGGAAGATACTGAGCTGCAATGGAAGAGGACAATTGATATCTGCAGCCGATACGAGGGGCGAGAAGGGTCTAGGGAAGAAGCAGAGAACTTCTGGAAGACAAGGCATTCGCCGGGAGAGCGATATAAGCGAAATGTGCTTGAGAGCGACGACCCCGCGAAGGCACGGAGAGAAAGAGCCTGGTCTCGCATGGACTACTTGCACGTCGCTCTGCCGGTATCCAGCGTGCTGGATTACCGACGGCGATGCATGAAGCTGTTCAAAGACAGAGGCATAGTGGTTCGGGAATGGTCAATCTGGGCACGACCGGAATTCTTCTCTTTCCTCATCGCGCAGGAGCAAGACGATAAAAGCGGCACGACTCAGGAGATGGCTTTAGTGGTTGATGATGTGCTTTCGATGGCGCACCAGTTAGGCGGTTCGATGGAGTATTGCCATGGAGTCGGCTTGAAGCTATCGCATCTGGCAGAAGCGGAACACGGCAATGGTCTGCAAGTTATGCGACGGCTGAAGCGCAGCGTGGACCCCGGTTACATTCTCAATCCAGGAAAGCTTCTGGGTTAGGTGAGTGGGCACCCGGAAATGCGTGAGGGTGAAGTCGCAGGGGCCCTTTATGCGAATCTCACGCTCAGGATCGATACCGCAATAAATACGACAACCATGAATATTGTGAACTGGAACAGAACGCGCTCGACTCCGCGTCGTGTACGAAACGAGCCTTCCGCCGCTCCAAATAGACCAGTGCCTTGTCCTCTGACTTGCAGGAGGATAATCACTACAAGAATTACAGAGATCGCAATTTGAACTATGTTTAGCCAGGCCATTGTATCCCTTCTTCGATGCCCAAGCGATGTGCGTGAAAGATCTAGTTCATCGCCAGCCTGATGAGTGATCTCGGCTTATTGCTTTCATGATACACCTCCATTATAGACCTCGCCAACTTGTGAGAATCGTGCCTCACAGGATGGGCGGAGTCTATGAGGTCCTGCATATGAAGGCTGGTGCCGTTAAGAGGCTCGCCGTTATAGCGCACAGGCGTGCCAAAGAATTTTGGTCCCAGTTCTCTAGGGTTGTCGTTGGCAAGCATATTGTCAACGATGCCGGGGAAGGTGTGTCTCGTAAGCGCGTCGTGATGATCGATCACTGAATAACCTTCTGTTTCGCCTTCCTGCGTGGCAATGTTGGAAACATACACCTTAGTCGCAGAAGACGACCGGATCGCCTCTGTTATGCCCTTCACCATCAGATTGGGCAGTATGCTCGTATATAGGCTGCCGGGGCCCACGACTATCAGCTGAGCCTCTTTGAGCGCTTCTATTGCCATGGGATGCGCTTCAGCTTCAGGTGGGTCGATCATCAGGCGCTCGATTCCACCCTGCGCCTCAACGACCTTCGACTCGCCGTGGATTACCTGTCCACTCTTCAGCTTTACGGAAAGGCGCAGATTTGCCATTGTTGCCGGGACAATTCTGCCATGCACCGCGAGCACCCTGCTCGACTCTACGAGCGCCCTGTCGAAACTCTGTGTTACGCCCGTCATTGCAGCTATGAACAGGTTTCCAAAGCTGTGGCCTTTCAGGCAATCTCCCTCGTCGAATCTGTACTGAAACAGTTCACCAACAAGTGACTCCGCATCGGACATCGCTACGAGGCAGTTACGAAAGTCCCCAGGGGGAAGTACTCCCAACTCTTCTCTCAATCGCCCTGAACTTCCTCCGTCGTCACCTACGGTTACAATTGCAGTGATGTTGTCGGTGTATTCCTTCAGCCCTCGCAACAGCACCGACAGACCGGTACCGCCACCTATGGCGACTATCCGCGGTCCCCTTGCCAGCGATCGGCGGGTATAGATTGTATTGGCGATGCTGTTAATAGCGGGGGAGTCCAGAATCAGTGGGCCAACAGAACGATAGAGTCCGAATAATGCAAGGTAAATCACCAGCCCGCCACCGCATAGCAACAGAACGCCTTCTAGATAGAGCGGCAGCATGTCCGGTGGGCGCAAGGTGACCAGTTCCACAAACACATACGCCAAGCCCAGAAGGCACATAAGCATGCCGAAAGCGCCGAGGAGCATCCAGCGTTTGAGGCCTATGCCGGGAGTGGCAAGTTTCAGGATATCCAGCCACGGCGCCCTCCGCTTGTGCCCGTTGACGGAGTAGAGCCTCTCGCTGCGCCTGAAAGTTCCGTTCATGCGGACTGCCTGATATCGTCTAGGCGCTCTTTCAGAAGCTGAGTTGCGAGCTGCGGATTTGCCTTGCCCCTCGTTACCTTCATGACCTGTCCCACGAGGAAGCGGACTGCCTGTTCTTTGCCGTCCAGATATTCAGAGACGGGCTTTGGATTGGAGGAAATCGCCTCTCTGACAGCATCGCTCAATGCGTCTGAGTCGCTGATCTGAACCAGTCCTTGCTCTTCAGCAATCTGCGAAGGCGCTTTGCCATTGTTGAACATCTGCTCAAAGACAGATTTCCCCATATTGTTGCTGAGATCGCCGCTAGCTACCATGTCCAGCAAATCGGCGAAATCCTTAGGTGAAATTCGTAGGTCGGCAATATCGCCATTCGTCTCGTTGAGGAGCCTGCCAAGTTCCCCAAGAATCCAGTTACTCACTTGCTTCGCGAATTGCTCTTCTGCATCTCCCGACAGTTTCTTCTGAGTCACGACTGACTCGTAGTAATCGGCGGTGGCTTTGCCGATGGTGAGTAGATTGGCATCATATTCGGATAGGCCGTATAGCTCAATAAATCGCCGCTTTCGGGCTGCGGGAAGCTCCGGCAATACTGCACGAACATCCTGTACCCAGTCCTCAGCGACTACGAGTGGGGGCAGGTCCGGCTCCGGGAAATATCGATAATCGTGAGCGTATTCCTTAGTGCGTTGAGTGAACGTCGTGGCGTCTGATTCATCCCAACCTCGCGTCTCCTGAACAATCAGTTCGCCCTCTTTGATGGCTCGCACCTGGCGTTCGGCTTCGTACTCCAGCGCGCCATGTACGCCGCGGAAGCTGTTCATGTTCTTTATCTCGACCTTTGCGCCTAACTCAGAACTGCCACGTGGGCGAACGCTGATGTTAGCGTCACATCTGAAGTTGCCCTCTTCCATATTGGCGCTGCTGACGCCTATGTAGCGTAATATAGACTGCAGTTGAATCAGATAACTTCTTGCCTCATCCGGGCTACGCATATCGGGCTCGCTGACGATTTCCATCAGCGGGACACCGGCGCGATTGATGTCGAGCAGACTGTAACTCTCTCCAAAATCGTCGGACCTGTGGAACAGCTTGGCTACATCTTCTTCCAGATGGACTCTAGTGACGCCAATAGGCTTTTCGCCGAATTCGGTCTCTATATTTAGGCAACCGCCGTGCGCTATCGGCTGATCGTACTGGGAAATCTGGTAGCCCTTCATGAGGTCTGGATATGGATAATTCTTGCGGTCGAACTTTGTGAAGCCCGAAATCTCGCAGCCCAGAGCGAGACCGGTACGAATCACATAATCGACAGCTTTCTGATTCATGACAGGCATCGCGCCCGGCAATCCTAAGCACACGGGACAGACGGTCGTATTTGGCGGAGCATCCTGATACGCTGCGCTGCAGGCGCAGAACATCTTGCTTTCAGTCAAGAGCTGCGAATGGACTTCCAACCCGATGACTATTTCGTAGTCTGTGGCCTCTTGTAGTGTCATAGGTTTCTTTCAGAGCTTGGTATAAAGGGCACCGTAACTGCCTATTAGTATAGGAAATCACAATCTGAAAGACAACCGAACACGCTGGACCGGCACACCTGCCACGGCCGGATACCGTGAGATGAGGCAGTTCCCTCCATCACGCTAGCTCATTTCAGCGAAGAGAGAGTTCAGATTCCAGTTCACCTATTGCGCCATCCATAGCCAGGACGACCTCGTCTATGTCATCCGAGGTGATGCAGAGTGGCGGACCTAGAGTCACCTTGTCGGCACTGAAGCGCATAATGACGCCGCGATCACGCATTTTCTCCGTAAGGCGCCTGCTCACCTGCAGGCCATCATCGAACGGCGCTTTACTTTCCCGGTCGCTTACCAGATCCAATCCTAATAGCAAACCAACGCCACGAACATCACCGATTGCAGGGTGCCTTTCCTTCATCTCATTCAGTTGGTCCAGGAAGTAAGTGCCCATCTTTTCTGAATTGCCCACCAGCTCATTATGCTCGATTATCTCTATGTTTTTGAGGGCAACCGCGGCAGTGACCGGATGTCCTCCGAATGTGAGCGCCTGTCGGAAGATGTTGTCCTCGCCTGCGAACGCATCTGCGATGTGGGTAGATGAGATCGTGGCAGCAAGTGGCAGGTAGCTGCTCGTAATCCCCTTAGCGACGGTCATAATATCGGGGACGACGCCGAAGTGTTCCATCGCAAACATCTTGCCCGTGCGTCCAAAACCAGTTACAACTTCGTCCGCTATAAGCACGACGCCGTAACGGTCGCAGATCTCGCGCACCATCTGCCAGTATTCTTCCGCAGGCGGTGCCAGACCCGATGCGATCGGCTCCCCAATGAACGCCGCTACCGTATCGGGATTGTGCAGCAGGATCAGCTCTTCGACAGCCTTAGCAGAGCGCTCGGCGCACTCAGAAGGAGTGTCGCTATTGAATTCGCAACGGTAATAGTTCGGCTGAGGAGCGTACAACATTCCCGGCATCGCGGGTTCGAAGTCGCTGAGACCTGAACTCGCTCCCATCCACATAACGCCGCCAGTCGCGCCATGGTACGAACCGCGCCTGCTGATGACCTTGTATCGGCCGCTGTCACCACGCCGTTTGTGATACGCTCTGGCAATCTTTACAGCGGTCTCGTTTGCCTCAGACCCACCGCTGACTGGCCAGACTCGCTCAAGGCTATTGGGCGCAAGTTCGCCTAATTTCTCGACAAGCCGAATCAACGGAACGGTGGTCGTACCCTGCGGGAAGTAAGTGAGCCGCTGCATCTGGTCAAGCATGGCGTCCGCAATTGCCGCATGCCCGTAGCCCGCGTTGACGGATGCGTAGCCGCCGTGCGCGTCAATCCAGACATTACCCTCCGAATCAGTAACTCGCACGCCGTCGCCGCTGACCATTATCGGCGGTCCGCCTTCTTCAGCCATGGTCGTCCAGTCTGCATTATGCATCCACAGATGATCGAGAGCCGACTGCCTGACGGAATCTATGTCGCTTGTGATTGTCATATAAAGCTCTCCGTACGCTATGCCCTTGCCGTGGTTCTACATCTGCAATTGGCCGGCTAGGTCATCCTAGATATTCCCATTTCGCCTTCCAACTCCCACAGCGAAAGGTCAATGGCATGCACGATTTCGTCAACTTCGTCGCGAGTGATGCACAGAGGCGGCCCGATGTTAAGAATGTTGCTGTTGATTCGGAAAATCAGGCCGCGCTGCTTGAACTTCTCGTTGAGCCGCTCCGGTACACGGTCGCTTGTCGAAAATCCCGCTTTAGTATTCCGGTCGCTTACGAGCTCTACCGCAAGCAGTAATCCGATGCCGCGGACATCTCCAACTAACGGGTGGTCAATCGCAAGTCCTTCAAGTTGCTGCTTGAAGTAAGCGCCGACGTTTGCAGAATTCTCAACCAGACTGTCTCCATCGATAATCTCGATGTTCTTAAGAGACGCCGCCGCCGCAACAGGGTGTCCAGCCGCTGTGAATACATGCCGCAGGATATTTCGCTCACCGGCGAATGCGTCTGCGACCTCCTGCTTCACGACGGCTGCAGCCATCGGCAGGTAGCTGCTGACGATACCTTTCGCAACAGTCATGATGTCAGGCACTACACCCCAATGCTCAAGTGCGAACATCTTACCGGTACGTCCGAAGCCACAAATTACCTCGTCGGCTATGAGCAGAACTCCGTACTTGTCACAGACCTGGCGCAGCATCGGCCAGTATTCGTCGCCCGGTACGACCGCGCCCTGTGGTATTGCTACCGGTTCGGCGATTAAAGCCGCGACAGTCTGCGGGCCGTGGAATTCGATCAATCTCTCCACTGCCTCTGCGCAGCGAACGGCACATTCAGATGGCGTCTCACCGCCGCAACTCGGTCGGTAGGGATTCGGCTGCGGGGCATGCAACATCCCCGGGTAGATCGGTTCGTAGTCGTGGCGGGGCTGATACGGGCTGCCACCCAGCCAGAGAACGCCTGCCGTCATGCCATGATATGAGCCTATTCGGCTAATTACCTTGTATCGCCCGGGTTCGCCTGTGCGCTTGTGATAGGCTCTTGCAATCTTCAAGGCGGTCTCGTTTGCCTCTGAGCCACCGCTAACGGGGAACACGCGGGATAGGCTGCCCGGTGTTATCTCCGCAAGTTTTGCAGCGAGCCTCGCCATTGGGACGGTTGTCGTGCCCTGTGGGAAATAATGCAGATTGACCATCTGCTCGTAGGCAGCGTCAGCGATTTCCGTTCGCCCATACCCAGCGTTGACGGAATTATATCCGCCGTTCACATCAATCCACGACTTGCCTTCAGAATCGACGACGCGCACTCCTTGACCGCTCTCTATGATTTGCGGCTCGCCTTCCTCTGCCATCTGCGTCCAATCGCGGTTGTGCATCCACAGATACCGCAATGAAGCTCTACGCAGGGCTTCGTTATCGGATATTGCAGTAGTCATCTCTATCGCTCCTTACAGGGGCTCCGTCAGATTGCCCCAAGTGTACTCCGCGCCTTCGGGCAAGGCAAGGCGCAGGTGCGATATACTGGACGGGTTGACTACTTTTGAAGCGGAGGCATAAATGAGACTCGGTTCATTCATATTCCCGGTGAGCCACCATCCTCACGGCGACAGCGCGGTGATAGACAGCACGCTCGAAGAAATCGAGCTGGCTGAGCACATCGGATTGGATGCTGTGTGGCTTACTGAGCACCACTTCGATGGCGCCGTCGCGTATGCCGATCCTTTGGTGTTTGGCGCCGCGGTTGCAGCTCGAACAGAGCACATGAAAATCGGTTTTGCCGTGGTTGAACTCGCACTACACCATCCGATTCGACTGGCGACTCAGACATCCACCCTCGACAACCTGAGCCACGGCAGGCTCATTGTAGGAACAGGGAGAGGGTCTGCCTTCAACCACTACGAATACATCGGTTATGGAATAGACATGGAAGACGGCATAGCGCGCCTGGACGAATCAGAGGAACTCCTTGTAAAGGCGTGGACATCGACTCACATGAAACACAGTGGCGAGCACTGGCAGATAGAATTTCCGATGCTGCGACCGCGTCCATACCAAAAGCCTCACCCGCCGCTCGTGCGCGCGTGCATCAGCGAAGCGTCAACCACTGCGATGGCGAAAATCGGTAGGCCCATTATGCTGGGCATATTGCCACTAGAGGCGCTTGCTGACCGCCTCACCGCCTTCCGCGACACAATGCTTGCTACGGGCTATGACGAGCAGGCTACCGAGGACACTCTTGAACAGTGCTGGGCGTCAAGAAATGTGTTCGTCGCAGACACCTACGAAGAGGCGCAAGAGGCTGCTGAGCGAGGATTCGCACGCGAGCGAAGGCATTTTGGAGAAGCGCGACGACTGTTCAATCCCGGCGGCGGGCCGCCCCAACAAGGGAGCGGCACATCGTCAGCGAGGGAAAACCTTGAAATGTCGTTCATCATGGGAACGCCGAGTCAGGTCGCCGACCAACTTGCTTCATTCCAAGACGCCGGCGTGCGTAACTTGATGCTGAAGTTCAACACCGGTCAGATGGACCCGCGGAAGGCGCAAGCTTCGTTGAAGCTCTTCGGCGAGAAGGTGCTGCCGACCCTGCGGGGCAGATAGCCCCCTTCGACATGGCATCCCTAGCCAACAGACCTACAGGACAGCCTCGGCGATGCTCTCGATGCTGGCGATTGTCTCTTCTTCCGGCAAGGTTTCCAGTCGTATCATTACGCGATCCGCGCCTGCGTCCTGCAATTGCTCTATCAGGTCGCGATCGGGAGCCTGGCCGAATACTGACACACTGATGGAAGACGGGTCCCTGCCCGCACCATCCGCAAGCTCGTCGATTGTCGCCCGCCCCTGCTTGACCTGCTCCGGCGTCACGCGATTGGGCATCCAGCCGTCGCCATAGTCAACCACGCGGCGGAATACATTGCGCGCCATCCCACCTAGAAACACAGGTGGATGGGGTCGTTGTGTTGGGCGTGGGAATGAATATACCGGCGGGAAGTCGTAATACTTGCCGTGATATTCACTCTCAACTTTCGTCCACAACTCTTTCATGGCCAGAATTGCCTCGCGTGTCTGCGTCCAGCGATGGGCAAAGTCTCCGCCCATTATCTCGGTTTCCTCACGATGCCAGCCAGCACCTATGCCGAACAGGAACCTACCTCCAGAGTACATGTCCAGCGTCGCCACCTCTTTAGCGAGCAGGAGCGGGTTGCGCTCCGGAACGAGGCAGATACCCGTCCCTAGTTTAATCGTACTGGTGACCGCTGATGCCCTGCCGAGGGCGATGAAGGGGTCAACGATGTCAGCATAAACTTTAGGAATCACGCCATCAGCCGATCCAGGCCAGGGAGAGGCGGCATTGACGGGAAGAATTGGATGCTCCGGCACCCAGAGCGAATCGAAACCGAGTTCCTCAGCGCGCCTGGCAATGATTGCTATGTCAGCCGAATAGTCGGTGGGAAAGGTAGATATTCCAATGTCCATTCGAGAGTTCCTCCTTGAATTTTCGCCCATTATACGCACATCCAAACCGCGTATTCCACTAACCCACTCGGCAATCGTGCCAGAATGCGTTAGAATCACTGGAAGGGTAACCCGACAGGACTTTCTCAGGGAGCAGGTCAGTTGGAGATTATTCAAGGCATACATGCCATACCAGGAACAAGCCTTTCGCGCATATACCTGATTGAGGGCGACGACCTCACGCTGATCGACACAGGTCTGCCGTGGAGCGCACGTCGCGTGCTCACATACATACAGCGCATCGGCAGACAGCCTGGCGAAGTGCGTCGCATCCTGATGACGCACAGCCACCCCGATCATGCGGGCGGCGCTCCCAGTATCGTCAGTCATAGCAGCGCTCAGATTATCGCTCACCGCGACGACACGCACCCCAGCCTTCAGGATACCCACACACTGAGCTACATGGGTGTGTTCGCCTCATTGGATGTACCGATCCCGTTCCTTAGAACCTGTTCACGATCTTTTCAGAATTAGCGCAATGAAGGCAAGAACTACCATTTGCAAGCTGGTATCGAGCTTTCCTTCGCAATTCTTCCAGAGTCGGCGGCACTTCTCCAGCCAGGCGAATGACCTCTCCACCACCCATCTCTTCGGCAGCACCACGAAGGTGTGCAGTTCGTTGCGTTTCACCACTTCCACCGTGGCTCCCAGCCGGCTTTGCACCGCCGCGGCAAATGGCTTTCCAGTGTATCCTCCATCCACCAGCACGCCCTGCACCCGACTGAGACCGTCCCGATGCCGCTCAAACATCACCAAGGCCCCGTCTCGGTCTGTGGCGTTGGCCGTGGTGATGTGGATAGCATGAGGCAATCCCTCCGTGTCCACCGCGATGTGGCGCTTGATTCCGGACACCTTCTTGCCTGCGTCATAGCCCTTGCTCCTGGCGCTGTCGGTGTTCTTGACACTCTGGGAGTCCACGATGCAGAAACTGGTCCGCTCTCTCCGTCCATTGCTTTTGCGGGCCTCGCCAACCGATTTTTTTTAAGACCCGCTCCAGAATGGTTTCTGCATCCGGGCAGGGACGCTCGCTCCATTGCCGGAAATACTTGTAGCAGGTGCGCCAGTCGGGGAAGTCCGCCGGGAGCATCCGCCACTGGCAGCCGCTTTTGAGGAGGTAGAGCACCCCGCAGAAAACGTCGTACAGGTCCACCGTGCGAGGCTTGGTGCGACGGCGGGCCGTTTCCAGTATGGGAAGAATCCGGGCGAATTGCTCCCGACTGATGTCGCTGGGATAGGAATGAGACATGCTTACCACCTCCTTTGGTAATAGTCTCAACTTAACATGTCTCAAAGATCGTCAACAGGCTCTTAAGCGGACCGCTGTTAACGACTTACTCAGTGAGAACGAAATCATACCTGTTGCAGGTGGCATTCGAGTTCTGCACACTCCCGGGCATACGCCGGGTAGCGTCTGTTTCTTGATGGAGCGGGAGGGCTTGCTCTTCAGCGGAGACACGATATTCAGTGAGCACGGACGTGTCAGCCGTTCCATGCCATTTCCCGGCAGCGATCCGGTTCGCTATCGTGAATCGCTAGAACGTCTTACATCTATAGACTTCGATATACTCTGCGGCGGGCACGGCACACCCTTGGTCGGCGGCGCGTCTAAGCAGTTTCGCACCCTCATGGAAAGGAAGCCTCAGCTTCCAACCTGGAGAGAGTTCTTCTTTAAGCGCCTACCGTCGAGGCTGCTGCATCATCAGCGACTGAGCGCGGAAGATTATTGACGAGCCTGTTGCGCCTCAAGGAGCTCAAGCAGTTCCTGGACTGCAGCATACGCGTAGGCGACGTATTCGCCTGGCGGGAGGTCAAGTTCAGCCATTTCGTCAGTCTGCTCCACGCCGCCCATGTCGAATGGTCCGGGGATCATTCGCAAAACGAGTTCGCGTAGCTCTCCGTCGGGGCACACGACAACGCAGCCATTGTCAGGGTTTGAAACGCCCGACGGTTCGACCTCGACCGCCTGGATAGAGCCTATACCGAGGAAATTGGGGAATGGGTCCAGCGCTTCAGCCAGTTCGACCAGGAGCTTGTTGAGTTCAATCGATGCGCGCTCCATTACAGCATTCGCGACGGCGCGTTTTATCAGTGGATCAACCGGAGTATCGTCCATTTCATCGTTCCTGTTAAATGCATTATCTCTTTATCTGATTCCAGATTTGCCGTATAATGAGCCAGCCTGTTGCATTGGACGGCAACGTAGCTCAGGGGCAGAGCGGACGCTTCATAAGCGTTAGGTCGGTGGTTCGAACCCACCCGTTGCCACCATTCCCCCTCTCCAGTTTATCCATGCCAAACTCGGTTGTCATTGGCCCGACTTAGGCCAAGCGAGCAGAGAATGCACGGAGTTTCGATGCCAGCCGCATCGTACCAAAGCATTCTGCACTACCCCAGACCTGTGAGCAAGCACCCGACTATGTCTGCTCCTCCCATGCTTGCCGCTTCGCGCGTGGTATACTTGGCGGCAATCCAATTTCTCTCCGGAAGGTCAACGAAGGGGGATGCATTGAGCGAGCACAGATTCACCGTCTATTATATGGGTCGCTGGCAGAGCGAAAACCTGAGCGATACACGCGCTGCCCTTGAGCAGGTTGGTGCGAACCTTGAACTGCTAAATTCCATGCACGATGAGGACGAGATCATTGCGCATGTAAGGGACGCGGACGGCATTATCACCTCTGAGTCACCTATGACGCGCAAGGTTCTAGAATCGCTGACGCAATGCAAAGTTGTACTGCGGACCGGCGTGGGCTATGACGTCATCGATGTAGAGGCGGCCACAGAGCAGGGCATCGCGGTCGTCAACATTCCTGACCTCTGGACGCGAGAGGTTGCCAACCAGGCTATGTCTCTTCTTCTGGCGCTGAACCGACGCGTCGTGAATTTGCACTCAGACATTCGCTCCAGCACCTGGACACCGCGTCCTCCATACGATGTTGGGGCACTCCACGGCGAGACAATCGGCATACTGGGGCTTGGGCGAATCGGTAGCGCGATGGCGCAGCGAGCAAAGGGCTTCGAGCTAAATGTCATCGCTTACGATCCCTACATCTCCGACGAGGTTTTTGCCGAGCGCGGCGTGACGCGAGTTTCATTCGATGAAATGATGGCCCAGTCCGACTACATTTCACTGCACACCCCTCTCACCGAGGAGACGAGGCACATCATTAACGAGAATGCTTTGCGCCTGATGAAGCCAAACGCTTATCTCATCAATACGTCGCGGGGGCCCGTCGTGCAGGAAGCCGCGCTGATTAAGGCGCTGCAGGAGAGCTGGATTGCGGGAGCCGGCCTGGACGTTCTCGAAAAGGAGCCGCCCGACAGCGACAACCCCCTGCTCGCTATGGACAACGTAGTGCTCTCGCCACACTCCGGACACACATCGGTACTGTCCTTGCAGCTTAGAACCGGACGTTACGGCGAAGAAGTAGCCGCCGTGCTTGATGGGAAGAGGCCCCGAAATCTGGTCAATCCGCAAGTGCTGGAGCACCTGCACCTTGTATAAGATGTAGGCATGGATTCGCACCGCCTGAGGCAATCTGACCGAGGGGCACAGAAGGAGACACGGAGACAACTATGACCGAACTCAGCAACATCGCAGCAACCGTCGCCGTTCTTCTGAAACAGCGAGGTGACACCATTGCAGTCTCCGAATCTTCGTGCGGAGGTCTGCTCTCCGCGGCCCTTGTCGCGATATCCGGCGCGTCAGCATACTATCGCGGCGGCTCGATCATATATACACGCGCCGCGCAAGAGGGTCTGTTGCGCGTCCCGGACGAGGCGATGGAAGGTCAGCGCGCCAGCACAGAATATTATGCCGAACTCAACGCGCGCACGCTGCGTGAGATACTCGGCACGACCTGGGCTCTCAGCGAGACTGGGGCGAGCGGTCCAACTGGCAATCGCTATGGGGATGACGCCGGTCACGCATGCATCGCGGTATCAGGACCAGTCGAACGCTCAATCACCATAGAAACCGGAGAGAGCGATCGCGAAGGCAATATGTGGGCATTCGCAGAGGCCGCCTTTGCGCTGCTGGAAGAGTGTTTGAACGAAGACGGATGATTCGGTATCAGGCGGCGTTGGCCCTGCTCGGTAATCTTGGCTGGCGCACGCTGTAGTTCAGCAGAATTGCGATGACATACGACGCGACTGCCACCACAAATATCACCTTGTAGTCACCCGTCGCGTTGACGAGCAGCGCTCCGAGCGCCGGCCCCAGTCCCATTGCCGCAGTGCGGAACGGCCCGGTTAGGCCTGTTAGCGCGCCGAACGACCTCCTGCCGAAATAGTCTCCAATCATCATGCTCCCGACTACAGGAATGCCGCCGGACGCTATCCCCCAGGCTACGGAGACATAGAAGCCAGCGTCCTGCACATCAATGAATGCAAACGCCAATGTGGGGGCGCTTGTGGCAATCAATACCGCGATGGTCAGCCGCCTGACGGTGAACTTGTCCGACAGATGTCCCCAGAGCGGCACGGATAAACCCCCAAGCAGGATACTCAACATCAGGGCACTAGCTGCAAGGGAATGAGACATACCGTTATCAGTGAGGAATGGTACGAGCTGAAATGTTACCGCCGCCGTCGTGGAGACCGCCAGAAACTCAGCCCAGACGATAAACCAGAAAGACGGTACGAATACCACCTCCCGCAGCCTCCAGTCGAACTCACCCGGCGGCCAGCGCACGGCGCTACCAGACGACCCCGCCGTGCGTGGTGCGCTGTCGCCGTCAGGCAACAGGCCGATGTCCTCCGGCCGCTTCCGCATAATCAGAAACAGCGGAATCGACAGAGGTAATGCAATGATGCCCAGCGTTCGATATGCCACCCGCCAACTGAATGCGCCTGCAATCAGCGTTATTATCAGCACATTCAGCGATTCCCCGGCGATTCGATTTAGCGCCGTGATCCCGAGAGCAAGGTTCCGCTTTCGCCGGAAGAAATTGACGGCAACCGTGCGTGGCACAACATTTTGCAGGTTTGGTCCAGCGAATGATCGAGAGATTATATAAGCTGCATAGAATTGCCAGACTGAATTGACGCCGCCCAGTGCAAAGAAACAAGCACTCACGATCAGAGCAGCTACCAGCATCAGGTGGCGCGGCCCATAGCGGTCCACCAGCTTGCCTACGAACGGCATCGTAAGCCCGGAAGTCCAAGTCGCCGCTGTTGCAGCGAATGCGATCGTGGTCCGATCCCATCCCATGTCCTGTGCAATCAGGTCTTGCACACCACCCAATACCGTCTGCGCAACTCCAGTCGCAATAAATGCGCCAAGCGCGGCCGTTCCAAGAACTAACCAGCCATAGTAGAAACGTGGACGTGGATGCCAGGCATGAATCTTCTGCAGGATGGGACTCGCTCAGTTTAGTGTTATCCAAGGCGTAACTAGCCAAAGCATCCACCATTCTACCATCCGCGCGGTCGCTGAGCCGTTGCACCTAGAGCGGCCTGACGCTATATTAATGACTCAATCTTAGGAGGTTCCAGAGCATGACATCTACAGACGCCGCCATTGAAGCACGAGTCGTTTCCACGTTGAATGACCTTGGCATTGAGCACGACCTAATTCAGATCGATCCCGACTTCGCAGATACCTCAGAGTTTTGCGAGAAGTACGGGTACACGCTTGAAGGAAGCGGCAACACCATCATCGTTGCCTCCAAGCGTGGCGCGAAGAAGTACTGCGCCTGCATCGTACAGGGCTCGGCGCGCCTCGATGTCAATAAGACGGTCAAGAAGCTAATGGGCGTATCAAGAGCGTCATTCGCCTCAGCGGAAGAGACGATGGAACTCACGGGAATGTTGATTGGTGGGGTGACCGCGTTCGCGCTCCCGGGAGATATGCCGGTCTATGCCGATCAGAAGCTGCTGGAGCAGGAATCGATAATACTCGGTTCGGGCAGCCGTTCATCGAAGATAATGATAGCTCCGGAGGAAATCTCCAAAATCCCCGGCGCTCAATTCATCGATGGGCTTTCATTGTAGGTTATTCTCGACGCGAGATTGAGCGACATGAGGGAATTATGGCTGCACATCGGTACCCCACCCAAGAGCAAGTTCTCGATTGGATGACCTCACTCAGCAACTGGGGCAGGTGGGGCGATGACGACGAAAAGGGTTGTTTGAATCTGATCACGCCCGCAAAGCGAAGACAAGCAGCGTCTCTCGTTCAACTCGGCGAAACAGTAAGCTGCTCGCGTCCCGTGACGACGGACACCGCGCCCGACATACGCTATCAGGTACAGCGCTTCATGGTGGACAGTGGTGAAGGCAGGGACACCGATCCTCCTGAGAGAAAGGTCTCCCGTCGGGGGGCCGCAGAATTTATCGGCATGGTCTTTCACGGGCAAAGCGTCACTCACATCGACGCGATGTCGCACTACTCGTGGGAAGGCAAGATGTACAACGGAGTGCCTGCCAGCGTGGTGACATCTCGCGAGGGCGCACAGAGCCATTCCATCGAGCCGGCGTCCGACGGCATAGTCTCGCGCGGCATCCTGCTGGACATTCCGCAGGTACGAGGCGTGGACTGGCTGCAGCCCGACGCACCCGTGATGCCTGAAGACCTGGAAGCGGCAGAAGAATTGCATGGCGTTCGTGTTGAGGAGGGTGACATACTGCTGGTTCGCACCGGCTACTACCGGCGGCGTCTGTTGGAGGGCGCCCTGCCCGGCGGCGAGCCAACACCTGCTTGCCAAGCAGCATGTGCTCCCTGGTTCAAGGAGCATGGTGTCGCGATGCTGGGAACCGACACGTCCAACGATGTGCGTCCGAGCCAGTACCCCAACATCGGCTCTCCCCTGCACACATTGTGCCTCGTAACTTTGGGTCTGTGGCTCATTGATAATGCAAACCTCGAGCAGCTCGCCGATGCTTGCCGTCGCCACAACCGGTACGAATTCATGCTTAATCTGGGGCCTCTCGTACTCCGCAACGTCACGGGTAGTCCAGTCAATCCAATCGCCATATTCTAGAATCTGGTCATCCGCAAGATGGTCAATTCGCAGGACTTAGAATATTTGACTAAAGTCAAGCACCAAGAATAAACTAATTCCGCCGGGTTCGAGTGGGCCGGCCAAGGAGTGTGCATGAACTACGATGAAATGGCGCTGGAGCTTCACGCCCGAAGTCGGGGCAAGCTCGGTGTCCACTCAAAGGTAGAGCTGAAGACAGTTGACGATATGTCAACAGCGTACAGTCCTGGTGTTGCCGCCGTCTGCAGAGAGATAGTGCGCGATCCCAGCAGAGTCTACGATCTCACCAGCAAGGGGAATATGGTCGCCGTCGTTAGCGATGGTTCTGCCGTCCTGGGACTGGGCAACATCGGGGCCGAGGGTTCCATGCCGGTTATGGAAGGCAAGGCGCTTCTGTTCAAAGAACTCGCAGACATTGACGCATTTCCAATCTGTATTGACGCTCATGAGTCCAACGAGATTATTGCCATAGTTCGCGCTATATCCCCGACTTTCGGCGGGATAAACCTGGAGGACATTGCAGCGCCCAAGTGCTTTGAGGTTGAAGATGGCCTCCAGGATCTGGGCATCCCGGTCTTTCATGACGACCAGCACGGCACTGCAGTTGTCGTACTTGCCGCTATGGTGAATGCCCTGCGCGTGGTGAACAAAGAGTTCTCTGATGTGAAGGTTGTCTTTAGCGGAGCAGGCGCAAGCGGCATCGCCTGCTGCAAGATACTACAGGTAATGGGAGTGGAGAATATCATTCTGGTGGACACGCGCGGCATAATCTATGAAGGCCGCGACAACCTGACACCTGCAAAGGAGGAGATGGCGATCATCACCAATCCGGAAGGCATCAAGGGCGATGTGCATGACGCCATCGAAGGGGCGGATGTATTCATTGGGCTTTCTATCGCCAATCTACTCACTGCTGACGATATCAGGAAAATGAGCAGCGATGCCATAGTGCTTCCTATGGCGAATCCCGACCCTGAGATAATGCCAGAAGAAGCATTCCGAGGTGGAGCGGCGGTCGTTGGAACGGGTAGGAGCGACCTGCCCAACCAGATAAACAATGTGCTCGCGTTCCCCGGCATACTTCGGGGAGCTCTTGACGTGCGCGCCGAGCGGATAACGACCAGCATGAAGGTCGCCGCCGGATTCGCAATTTCAGACCTGATTCCCGAACCTACTCCCGACGAAATTATTCCATACGCATTGAACACTGATGTCGTGCCGGCGGTCGCCAAGGCTGTCGGCGACGCCTGGCAGCAGGAAATCTCGCAGCAAAGCCAATAACCTGCCCCAACGGGCGGGCAAATCTGTCCATTAGAGGAGAATCCAATGGTAAGCACAGCAAGCAGAGTTAGTTACTCCAACGCGGAGGGTGCCGAAGACCTGCTATCACCTGAGTTTTTGGAGTATGTCGTTGAAGCCTACGACAAGTTCGCGGATCGTGTGCAAGATGTTCGAGACAGGCGCGAGGCGCTGCTCCGCAAAGCGCTGGACGAAGGCATAATGCCCTCATCACTACCTGACACCAGATCCGGGGATGACTGGCAGGTACCCGAAGTCCCGAACGAACTGCGCGAGCCTGGAATCGAAATTTCCGGACCAGTATCTATCACCAATATGGCAATCAATGCCGTTAACCCGGGTCCGGAAGGTGAGCGAGCCGCCGGCTACCTCGACGATGACGAGGACTCAGGTGGCCATCGCCTTGTGGATACGCTGAGCGCGGCGCGCAACAGGCTCGGCATCACGGAGCGCACGCTTTCCTTTCATAACGCTGCGCGAAACCGCACATACGCCATCGCGGACGGCGACATTCCTTTCTTCATGCACCGTGAGCGAGGTTGGCACCTGGACGAAGCCGACTTCAAAGTAGACGGAAAGCCAATATCTGCAACACTGCTCGGAATGGCACTTACCTTCGCCTATGGTGGCAAGGCTCAAGTCGAGCGTGGAGAGGGCTTATACTTCTACCTACCGAAGGTTGAGGTCGTGGAGGAAGCCGCGCTATACCGCGACTTCTTCGACTTCAGCCGCGAACGACTCGGCTATCCTGATGACGCGGTAATACGGGGCATCTTCCTTGTTGAGTCACTGCCTGCCGTGTACATCATGGAAGACTTGCTGTACGAATTGGGGCCTTATGCCGCTGGCCTGAACGCCGCGCGCTGGGACCTGAAGGCAAGCATTCTCGAGTACATAATGAATGATCCCGACCTCGTCTGGCCGGACAGGTTCGGCGTGGACATCAAGACGACCGACTTCATCGCGAATATCTTCAGGCGACTTGTAGCGGTGTGCCTGAAACGTGGCGCGGTTCCGATCGGAGGCATGGCGACGGCGCTCCCCAGCCGGGATAACGAGGTGAACGAAGTCGCGGCGGCATCAATTCGCGCCGACAAGGTCTGGGAAGCGCAGCAGGGCTTCCTAAGAGGGTGGGTCGCACACATCTTTCATATGAAGACCGCAAGTGACCCGTTCAAAGAGTACATCACGGCAGACTGGCATCCCAGCGATGATATGACCGATCCAGGCAATTATCCCGTGAGCATCGAGAAGCCCGAGGGGCCCATCACGGCAGAAGGCTCTCACCGCAACGCCCGAATGATAATCGAGTACGTCGAAGGCTGGCTAACCGGTCGTGGTGCGAAGGGCATCGATAGCCTTGAGGGCAAGCCAGGGGTTCATCCCGCCCTGATGGAGGATCTCGCAACGGGTCGCATATCTGTCGCACAGATGGCACAGCGCATAATCCACGGCGCGGTCGCAGAGGACACCGAGCAGGCGCATGACCTTGCGCTCGCCAAGCAAATCATGCAGGCCGAGCTTGACGACATCTTGAAGCACCGAAAGGCGGCTGTTCCGGCCGGGGACGAAGCCGCACATGCCGCCTATCACGAACAGGAAGAGCGCTACAGGAAGGCCTACAAGGTCTCATTGCGCTGGATCAAGAACTACACCGAGCTTAACTTCCGCAGCCTGGGCACTTACACGCACGAAGACTTCGAGCGCATTGCGGAGGAGGAAGACGCCTTCTAGCCTATATTTCCCTGCAGGGAACTAGAAAGGCGCGGGTGACTTGAATCACCGGCGCCTTTCGCTCTTTCGGCTATTTCTTCAGAACTGCTTGTATTCCGCGGCTTTGTTCAAGTGTAGTTATGAGAAGAATCGAGTCCTAACGCACTATCTGGAATGGTGGCATCATGTTCGGCAATTCTACCTCCAGCAGAACAGGGGCGCCTGCCGCAAACGCCTGCTGAAGTGCGTCGCCGATGCCGTCCGGCTCCGCCTTCATTCCCACCACTCCGAAGGCTTCCGCAACCTTAACAAAGTCAGGGTTATTCAGGTCCGTGCCAATAAACCTGCCACCGTACTGATGTGTCTGGTCCCACATGGAAGCGCCATAGGCATGGTTGTTGAATACGACCGCGACTGCATTTATGCCATACCTCCCCGCGGTTGAGAGCTCCTGTATGTTGTACATGAAGCCACCGTCACCGCAGAGCGCCACAACGCGCTTGTCGGGCTTACCAACCTGAGCGCCAAGAGCGGTTGGGTACGCATATCCCAATGTTCCAAAGTAGGAGGATGTTATATATGTGCGCGGCACATTCACGGGGAACGCCACATGACTCCAATACCCGATGTTCGTCATGCCGCTGACCACGATATCGTCATCATCCAGTACACCGCGAATGTCTTGAATCATCTGCAACTGGTCAGAGGCGAGTTCATTGAGTTCGTTGTCAGCGGTGTTCCTGAGCGCTGCAACTTCCTGCTGCCGCGATTCCTTAGGGGAGGAAATGGCTCGCAACCTTTCCAGCAGCTGACGCAGGGCTTGTTTAGCGTCTCCTACAATGCCCACTTCAGTCGGCAGATTCTTCCCGATTTCCGACGGGTCGGCATCAATGTGTATTATCGGAGGCACACTGTCCGGCTCAAATACCCTGAAAAGTAAGCGGGTCCCCACAGCAAGCAAAGCGTCACATTCGGGCAGCACATTCTTGACGGGCTCCACCATCGCGTAGTTCACGCCCACCAGCAGTTCGTGGTCGGCGGGAAGTATGCCCTTACCCTGCTGCGTTGTCAGCACGGCAGCCTGCAAGAACTCCGCCACATCTCGCAGTTCATCAGATGCCCCAGAGATGATGGTGCCACCGCCAGCTATGATCGCCGGCCTCTTGGCGCGGGCTAGAATTTCCGCTGCCCTATCAATATCGGCCGCATCCGCCACCGGGGGCGGGTACATTTCTGGCTCGATGACGTCCGCGTCGCCAATTGCGGCAAGCGTATCCGGAGGCACTTCAAGTTCCACGGGCCTGGGACGTCCCGTATTCAACTGCCTGAAGGCTTCATGCACGGCTTCTGGAATTTCGCCGACCTGGGTGACACGGTGGTTCCATTTCGTTATGGGCTTGAAAACATCAAGCTGGTCCTCCACCTCGTGCAATTGCCCTTGCCTCTTGCCAAGCGCACCGCTGGCAATCTGCCCGGAGATGAGCAACACTGGGGAGGAGCTGGCGAAAGCAGTACCCAGCCCTGCGGTGGCATTGAGTGCACCGGGACCCGGCACAACCATCGCCACACCCACTTTGCCCGTAGCCTTAGCATACCCGTCAGCCATGTATGTTGTCGCCTGCTCGTGGCGAGTTTGTATCAGCCGAACGTCGTTCTGCACCTCATGCAGTGCATCGAAGGCCGCCATTATCTGCACGCCCGGGAGCGTAAACACAGTGTCCACACCTTCAGAACGAAGCTGGTATGCCAGCGCCTGTGCGCCGCTCATCTGTGGCATGTTGAACCTCCTGTTCGGGCGGGTTTACTCTACGGAGTTCAGGGGATTGACCGTTACCCTACTGAGAGTGGTGCTGCCCGTATTGCGGAACTGGTGATTCACATTGGGCGGTACCAGTACCGCATCACCCTTCCTGATGGGATATTCCTTTCCTTCGACCCAGAGGATGCCCTCACCCTCGGTGATGAAAGCCTGGTGTTCCCACTCATGGATGTGATCTGGGCTTGTCCCTCCCGGAGGGTGCTGCACGTAAAGCATCACATAGTTCGGTACGCCGTCTTCCGGGCCCAGAATAGGGTTGGTCAGACCTTCATAGTTCTTGATGACAGGTTCCATTTCTTCCTCACTTTCAATAGCCTCAGTCCTATATTTCTGTATTTGCTTGTAGTCCGTACCCGCTTGTCATTGATGGGCGGAATGACCACTAACGGTTCCTCAATACTCTTGCACAGTTGCAAGGGGCGCATCGCCATTCCATACTCTCTGCATATTCTCGTAGGCGAAAGCAGCGCGCCGGAACCAGGTATCCCAGGTCGTTCCCGCAACATGTGGTGTAACGACGACATTGTCCATCTTCAGCAGCGGGTTGTCCTGGTCCACAGGTTCCTTCTCGAATACGTCGACTCCCGCGCCCGCAATTTTGCCTTCTTGCAGCGCCTCTATAAGGGCAGACTCGTCAACAACGGGACCTCGGCTCGTATTGATCAGCACCGAAGTCGGCTTCATGAGCGCCAGACGCTCACGGTTCACAATGTGGCGTGTTTGAGGCGTGAGAGGCGTATGACAAGTTACAATATCAGAAGTTCGGAATAGTTCATCAAGCGATACGTGAGTAAATCCCAAATCACGCTCTTCATCTTCGCTGAGTGGCATTACATCGAAATACTGCACACGAGCTTCGAAGCCCTGCACTCGCCTCGCAACCCTGCGACCGATGTTCCCCAAGCCAAGCACGCCTACCAGTTTATCGGCCATTTCAAAGGTGTTCGTGCCGGTTATTGGCGCGCTCCATTGACCGGTGCGCGTGGCAGGATCAGTGTGCATTTGCTGCTTATACAACGCCAGCATCAACATAACAGCGTGGTCAGCGACTGCAATCGAATTTGCTCCGCCGTTGTTCGAGCAAGGCACCTCAAGAGCCGCCATCAGACGAAGGTTCATTCTGTCGTATCCGGCCGCCAGTAGCTGTACGAGTCGGGCCTTCTCGGCAGCCCGCAAAACATCATCGTGTAATGGCGCACCGTACACCATCAGAAAGTCCGCGTCGTTTACCAGCGCTTCCTGCTCATCGGGCGGCGTATCCCTGGGGACCACATTAGTAGTCCACCCATCGGGATTGTGCGAGGTAATGACATCCACAATTTCCGCGGACAGCCCATGTATGAACGCTACTTTCGCACCAGGCATCTCGCACCCTCGACTTTTTCGATCTTGCTCGTTGATGGGCCTTTAAATAAGATTTCGTTGAAGACAGGGGTTTGTAGAAGTCCGGGGCTTACTCTAGCCGCCGTACATCTTGCGAAGCTGGTCCTTCAGCTTGTCCACAGTGAAGTCTTCCGCCTGACAGAGGCTGATCATCTCGCGTTCCCTGTCCTCGACTCTCTTGACGGCAGCAGGCACGTCAGCCGCGATGTCATGGGGGATGCTCATAACCCCGTGTTGGTCACCGAGTATGATGTCGCCCATGTTGACATCTAGGCCTCCAATTGTGACCGGCACGCCCACATCAATAAGATGCACATATGCATGGGAGACCAGCACATCGGTAGCAAAAGCGTTAAAGCCCAGCTCACGCATCTCATCGAGGTCGCGCACGCCGCCATCCGTTACGGTTCCCACGCAGCCCAGCGCGCCGTGTATGTTCGCCTGCACCTCGCCCCAGAAAGAGCCGATGACATTGGGATAATCTATGTCCTTTAGCACTAGAACACGAGGCTCTGGGACACTGAGTATCGCGTCCACCCAGTCCAGCCGAGACACGTTCATATTTCCGCTCGGAGGCAAATCTGCAGTGATTACACCGGTAACGGCGTAACCGATCATGTGACCCATCTCTGGAAATATCGACTTGACCGCGGGCAGCATGAAGCCTTCCGTGCGCGGCATCACGTCGAATGTTTCGATGGCGTTGGCAACGGAGCAGGTCGGAATCTGTCTTAGTTCTTCCAACTGCTCTGCACTCAAATTAGGCACAAGTAACCTCCTGATATGTCATAAGTGTCATTGAATCGCCCCATAAAGGCAGTTTGAACGGTACAAATCATACCACAGGGCATCTGCGAATCGCACAGGTCGATCACTCTTCGACAATCGTGAAGCTACTGCTGACTTCCGCCCGTCCCCCGACCGTGGCTCCGATGGAGCAGTAACGCTCCTCCGATAGTTCTATTGCCCGCCGCACCGCTGACTCTCGCAGCCCGCGTCCTCGCACTGTGTACGCCAGCCTGATTGCGACCCAGGTCCATGGAGCGTCCGGCAACTGCTCGCCAGTTACGCTTATCTCCAGCCCGGTCACATCCTGCCGCTGTCGGCGGAGGATATTCACAACATCGATACCACTACAGCAGCCGAGGCTAGACAGGAGGAGATCGCCCGGCATCACTCCATCGAACGGATCGCCGTCATTGGCTGGCGCATCCACAGTCAGCGTATGCCCATGCGTATCTTCGGATGTGAACCTGAAGCCGCCATTCCATCCCAGTTGCACGCTGCTGCTCGGTCTATCCGCCATTTCGGTTTCCTTACCTCAATTGACCCCGGTGAACCCGCAATTCAAGCCCTTCTCTAAAGTGTCACTCGGGCATCCCGGCATCTATCCACCGCTCAATCTCCTGAATCTCTTCCTCTTTCAGGAACGGTCCGCCCATCGGCATCTTTGGAATTGATCCCAGACCTCGCCGAAGAGAGATGACTAAAGCCGTCTCGGAGCCCGGAACACCTGATTCTATGAACTTCATCCCCATTGCCTCGTCTTCGGCAAGCTCCTGCGGTGTATCCCAATAGTAGCCGTGAATACCCGGCAGCCCCCTCCGTTTCTCCCGCCTCTCCCAACGCTGCATGATATCTGCCAGAATTTCCTGTACCCGTGGCCAGCGCACTACGTCATCACTCATTCGCGCTCTCCTTCAAGACCAATTCACCGTCATACCGCAGATTCCAACTACCGTATGGCTCGGTCAGCCCCTCCGCTGTACCAGCTCAATGAGGACATCGTCCGGCCCTTCGATATAAGATAAGCGACCGCCGCCCGCAACTTCGGTGATCGGTAGGACGACGCGTACTCCTGCCCCCTCAAGCCTTGCCATATCCGCATCGATGTCGTCAACATCGAAACCGAAATGCTCGAGACCCAGCCGGTTCAATTCCGCGGCGGAACGCTCGTCTGATGACCCTTCAGGCTTGGAGGAAATGTTGAGCCTGACCGGCCCTCCGGCATCCATGCTGACAGTTATCGTACCGGGCATAACTTCGCGTGCCGACAGCACTTTCGCACCAAAGTGTTCTTCGTACCACGCGGCGGAAGCGTGCGGGTCCGCAGCTCTTATATGTACGTGGTTAATAGCGTATGCCATGTGGCGCCCTCCTACTCATCTAATGTACTGCGCGGTGCTCCAGACAGAGCCTTAGAATACACGACACTGAGGCATTGCGTAAGTGGCGCAGGCATTAGGGGGCTTCAACCCTAAATTCAGGACAAGCCAAGTAGAAGCTACAGCATTATGAAGGAAGAACTGCCAATTGGCCGCGAAGGCTACCGGAAGTACGGCTGAATGCAATTGCCCGAAGGGGGACCCGAGGTGAAGTGCCGCTGAGAATGCAGGTAGGGCTTGTGGAACCGACCAAGAGGTGAGGTAAATATTGGGTGGTGCCGAAGGTCGGAGTCGAACCGACACGGGATTGCTCCCAACGGTTTTTGAGACCGTCGCGTCTACCATTCCGCCACTTCGGCACACAGGTCACAGAGTCAATTATTATGTATGGCAGCGATGAGGTCAACGAAATGACTACATCTCTATCTTCTTCTCGCCAGAAAGATACGCTGCAGGCTCTTTCTGGAATGCCCGATTGCAACCCGGACCGCAGAAATAGTAGGTGTCACCATCATGTTCATAGGTGCCACCGTTGGGCTTCTTCATGTCCACCTGCATATCGCAGACTGGGTCGGTCGCCATATCCGGACTTCTGTTGAATAGATTTATTCGAATCATGTTCTTGACTCCTTCTGGAGAATTCGCTCTCTCGCATCGTTGCTGCACTACCGCTAGACAGGATGAATTCTTCACTTTACCTGAAGCGCCTGAGTCGCAGTGAGTTAGCGAGCACCGTTACTGAGCTAACTGCCATGGCTGCTGCCGCGAGTATGGGATTGAGGAAGCCATGCTCTCCCAGCACCGGAGCCAATTCTGCGGGGACGCCACTACCTGAGAAGAACGGGTATAGTATTCCGGCTGCCACAGGGATTAGCGCCACATTGTACGCAAACGCCCAGAACAGATTCTGCCGAATGGAGCGCATCGTTGCCTTACTCAGGCGTATTGCTCTCGAAATAGCATGCAGGTCGGTACCCACAATCGTAATGTCCGCCGCTTCAGCGGCGACGTCGGCCCCGGCTCCAATTGCAAAACTCACGTCCGCCTGTGCCAGTGCTGGGGCGTCATTGATGCCGTCGCCAACCATGGCAACAACCTGCCCTCCCTGCTGGAGTTCGCTTATTACTGACGCCTTGTCTCCTGGCAGCACTTCAGAAAATACCCGTTCAATGCCCACTTGCCTCGCCACCTCTTCGGCGGCTCTCCCGTTGTCGCCCGTTAGCATTACCACCCCTACCCCATCGCGCTTGAGCCGCCTGATGGCGCTACCCGCCTCCGGCCGTATCGTGTCGGCAATGGCAATCAGTCCAATCAACTCGCCATTACGGGCAACAAACACAGGAGTCCTGCCTCGCTCTGCCATGGCATCTGCTCTCGCTTCATATCCATCCGTCAGAACTCCTTCGCTTCGCATGAGCGCCATGTTGCCGAGCAGTAATTCATCGTCATCCAGAGTCGCCGAGACTCCAAATCCGGGCAATGCTCGAAAGTCCTCGACAGGGGTCAGCGCCAAACCGCGTAGTCCAGCAGCGTCAACTATTGCCCTTCCCAACGGGTGCTCCGAACCCTGCTCTGCCGATGCTGCGAGTGCCAGGACTTCGTCCGCTTCGGAACCTCCGTCATAGATCTCGACAACTGAGGGTTTGCCCATGGTGATGGTGCCGGTCTTGTCCAGCGCAACAGTGTGTATCTTGTGCGCCCGCTCCAGGGACTCGGCACTCCTTATCAGGATGCCGAATTCGGCGCCCTTGCCTGTGCCGACCATTATTGCGGCCGGGGTCGCCAAGCCCAGCGCGCAGGGGCAGGCGATAATCAGCACCGCAACAGCAGTCAGAGTGGCGTGAATGTAGCTTGGCGATGGGCCGAGAACCAGCCAGAAGGCGAATGTAAGCGCCGCCACAGCTATTACTGCAGGCACAAAGTATGCGGCAACCGTATCCGCCAGGCGCTGCACCGGAGCCTTAGATGCCTGCGCCTCCTCAACGAGACTGACTATCTGCGCCAGCATCGTATCCCTGCCGACTTTGTTAACCTGATATCTGAAACTACCCGTCGCGTTTATCGTACCCCCAAAGACCTCATCTCCCGCCACCTTATCGACCGGCACACTCTCACCCGTGAGCATTGACTCGTCCACGGATGAGGTTCCTTCAATCAATTCGCCATCAATGGGGATACGCTCTCCTGGACGCACCAACACAACGTCGCCAATCTGCAGATCGTCTATGCCAACCTGCACCTCTACCCCATCCCTAATAGTGTGTGCGGTCCGAGGCTGCAAGTTCATAAGATTGCGTATTGCACGCGAGGCGCGATCCTTCGCCTGCGCCTCCAGATACTTTCCAAGCAGCACAAGCGCGATGATCGCAGTGGATGTGTCGAAAAATGTGGCAGCATCAATGGAGGCGAAGAATGCCGCCTGCCCGAAGAGCGTCACGGCAACGCTGTAGAAATAAGCAACAGAAGTACCCACAGCAATGAGGGTGTTCATATTGCTCGTGCGATGCTTGAGCGCGCCCCAGGCACCGTGATAGAACTGCCTTCCCCCCCAGAACTGCACCGGAGTCGCAAGCACTAGCAATAGATAGTCCATCTCCAATGGCAGTGCGCCATGAACGCCAGGAATGAACATCAATGCCATAGTGACCGCAGCGACGACCGCACTGAAAGTCAACTTGCGGCGAAGCACTGTTACATCGCGAGGAGTGGCAGCATCGTCCTCTTCGCCAACGACCCCGATCAATGAGTAACCCGCGTCCTCAACTGCGTGTCTCATATCCGACACAGCAGCTACGCCGGGCACATACTCGACCGAAGCGCGCTCAGTTGCAAGGTTCACACCAGCAGTCAGAACGCCCTCAACATTATCGAGCGCGTGTTCGATGTGGCTTACGCAGGCAGCGCAGGTCATGCCACCTACAGCGAGGGTGATCTTCTCGGCGGCGATACCATAGCCTGCATCTTCGACAGCGCTCAGAAGTTCATCAACCCTCAATGATCCTTCGTGGAGACCAATCGACGCCTTCTCCGATGCGAGACTGACACTTACGTCTGTAACGGCAGATACTTCTTCAAGGGCATGCGCGACATGACTTACGCATGCGGCGCAAGTCATGCCGGTGATCGGCACAGTGATGCGGTCTCGAGTGTCAAGAGCCATGGAGTTAACTTTGACTGCAAACTATGTAGGCGGAAAGATCTACATGGGCTATGCGCGAAGTCAGACTGCGGTTGAAATTAGCCGCAGTCCTTCTGTGATCGCCCAGCCTACGTTGATTATCGCACTTAAGACGCCCACGCGCCACTTACCTCGATGACGCATAGGAACCGGTTAGACACATAGGTCTAGCTCAAGTTGAGTCAAGTAAGGCAGATAATTTAGAACGAGCGGATGACTCCGATGACTCGCCCGCGCACCTTTACATTCTCCGCGGGAACGCGAATTGGCTCCATCGTCGCGTTCTCCGGCTGCAGGCGTACAGTGCTGCCTTCAAGGAAAAAGCGCTTGAGAGTTACCTCATCGCCGTCCCTCAATTCCGCGGCAACCATATCGCCAGTGTTGGGCGCATCTATGGGCTGCATGATTACCAGATCGCCGTCAGCGATAAAGGCGTCAATCATAGAGTCGCCCTTCACCCGCAGGCCGTAGGCGTTCTCTCGCCCACTGACCATTGAGAGCGGCACGTCATAGGATTCGAATTCATCGGAGTGCCGCGATGCGACTGACGGTATGTGGAGAGGCTCGCCAGCGGCTATGCTCCCGTAAATGGGAATTGTCGCCACATTGGAACGCGCTGCGGCATGTTCTCCCAGCAATTCTATTCCGCGGGAAACTTCAGGCAACCGGCGCAGGTAGCCATGACGCTGCAGGATGTGCAGATTATAGTCAACCACCGATGTTGAGCTTATTTCGCAGCCAGCCTGAATGTCTCGGACCGTCGGTGGAAACTGGTGCTCACTCATGAATTGCTTGATGTACTCAAGTATTCTGCTTTGTCGTTCGGATAATTTTTTGGTTGTAGTCATTTCAACTCCCTTCCTAAGCTAAGGATTGTATTTCGGATTGGTAAAGTACGCATGTTCGCAGTTTACAGTGGTTAGAACGGGCGTGTCAAGCCCTTTGCGAAAATTCGTTTTGAAAAGTCTGTCACTAGATATCCAATGGCAGCCATTTCTGAGCTATCCCAAATCCCAAGTATGCCGACATGTCCTTTCTATACAGACCCGGCGCAAGTCTTGACTTTGATATTGGGCTTCGCTTAAAGTTCACGCAATTCTTGGCGGATTCCTTGACAAAGTGCAACGAACGCCAAGCCGTATTCCTTGGTTATTGATAAATCTTCGCGGCAAGAGTGTGGGATCAAGAAACTCACACTGGAAAGGACTTAGTTGATGGTACTGAGAACGACTATTGCCTTAGTAATTGTTCTGACGATCACTGCGCTCGCCTGCAGTTCGGCGCCTGCCGAAGTGGCAGCACCTGCTCCACAGCAAGCGCCCGCTGCGGCACCTGCAGCGGCTCCTGCGCCCGCTCAGCCCGCCCAGCAACCCCAGGCGCCAGCGGCTCCCGCTCCTGCTGCGCCCGCTCAGCCCGCATTCCAGTCGCAGGTCGTCCCAGCGCCCGCGCAACCCATAGCGCAGCCAACTCAGCCGGCCGGACGCAGCACGGCGCCGGAGGCGATGGCAAGTTCCGGGGATGTGAGGCGCGGAGGTCATCTTATCTGGGCTGTGGGGCCTCGAGCGTTCCCGCCCAAGTGGGACATGACGCAATCGGGCGTTTGGCACTTCACCGAGCACTTCAATCGTCACTATAGCGGTATATTGCAGTTCAACCCACGGAACGGTATTGATGTGCTCCCCGACCTAGGCGAGAGTTGGGAGTTCGCACCTACAGTTGACGAGATCACGGTGAATCTTACTGAGGGCGTGACCTGGCATGACGGCAACTCCCTCACAGTAGAGGACATCGAATACACGCTGAACCGCTGGGCGAACCCTCCGGAGGGCATTCCACAGCCTCGCGTGGGAGGCTTCAAGAATATCGCAGGAACAGAGAAGATTGACGACAAGACTTTCAAGGTATCTCTGAAAGCGCCAAGTGCTGACTTCCTGCTTGACCTTGCGGATGGTTGGCACATAATGCTGCCCAAGCACGTCGTGGAACTTGAGGGCGGCATCAACTCACCTGACAGACTGATTGGAACGGGACCCTTCCGCGTACTGGATACCGAGCGCGACAGTTTCGTTCTGTCTGAGGCGAATCCAGAATACTTCAGAGATGCGCCTGACGGCTCGCCATACCCATATCTGGATATGGTAACTACAATTCAATTCACGGACTGGGACACGGAGGCAGCGGCTGTTGCGACTAACCGCGTCGACCTCGCCGCGCCAATGGACCTTGCGAAAGGCTGGGGCGTCAAGGAGTCGCTAGGCGACAAGGTGGACTTCGAATCGGCGTTCAGCCCAGGCGCAATGTACATCTCAATGAACGGCGAACAGCCTCCATTCGATGATATCCGTGCCCGCAAGGCACTTTATCTCGCCGTTCACCGCGCGCCGATACAAGCAACGCTGTCAACTCCGATCCCCGAGTTGCCGGCGAACTTTATACAGGTCAGTTACCTCGGCTCCGCAGACCCGAACCTGAGCGACGTACTCGGCTATTACGGCTACGATCCCGCTACAAGGGATGAAGCATTAGAGGAGGCAAAGAGGCTGTTCGCCGAGGTGGGAGTCACCGAATTTACCGCAAATGCTGGAATCACCGGCGCGAACAACGACAGCGCGCAGATTATCGTTCAGCAGCTCGAAGATATCGGCATCAAGATGAACATTGAAACTTATGAGACTGCGCCTCTCAGGGCGCTCGGCCAGGACGGCAATTACACAGTAATGTTCGACAGCCACGCGGTGGCAATGTCAAACCCTGTGAATTTCGTAGACCTGTTCTACCTGCCTGGCGCGGGGGCCTTCTACCATAATGCTCCGCCCCCTCAGGAATTCCTTGACAAGGTCGCCGAAATCAAGAAGACATTCCCAGGTCCTGAGCGCAATCAGCAGTTTAAGGAACTCGACACAATTATGCGCGAACAGTGGATTCCAAAGGTGCCTACTCTGCGCTTCAATGAGTACAAGCTAGCATGGAGTTATGTAAACAATTGGGATGCCATTCCTGCCATGAAGTTCATCCAAACGCGGCTTTATGATGTGTGGTTGAGCGAGGACTCGCCTCAAAGGTAGTCATACTTCAATAGACGGCAGTCGGTGGTGAGAGCCCCGGCTGCCACTGTTCCTCTGTCTCTCCAAGGTACCGATTCCTGTGGTTTAGCGGCGAGTCAATCAAGGTGCCACTTTAGGTAGGTCCAGCGTGTGGAAATACACCGTCCGACGGATATTACTCATAATCCCGACCCTCTTCCTACTCGGCACGATACTGTTCTTCATGTTGCGTGTGCTTCCGGGAGATCAGGCGCTGTTCATCACGTCGGGCGAGGAGTCGGTGGCGTCCATCGAAGACATAGAAGCCCTGAGGGAGGCATGGGGACTTAACGATCCACTATATGTGCAATACTGGCGCTGGCTCAAAGACTTGCTGCGGGGTGACTTGGGCTACTCGCGGTATGCGGACCGGCCGGTTGTGGACGCTCTTGCGAGCAAGATAGAAGTTACGGCGACACTGGCGTTTCTATCGGTTGTTATTGCTATCGCGTGGTCTATACCTTTGGGAGTAATATCTGCGATGTGGCGCGGGAGCTGGGTGGACCAGACTATCCGCGTCATCACCGCAGCTGGCATTGCAATGCCCAACTTCTGGATTGCCATCCTGATGCTCCTTTTCCTCGTCAAGTTTTTTAACTGGATTCCGCCCGTGCAGCATGTGAGTTTCTTCGAAGAGCCGTTGACGGCGCTCAAGCGCCTGATATTCCCGGCGATGGTGATAGGATTCAGGTCGGCGTCCACGATCAGCAGGATGACGCGCTCTACAATGCTGGAAGTGGTAGGAGACGACTACATTCGCACGGCATACGCGAAGGGCCTCGGCCCATGGGTAGTAACGATGAGACATGCGCTAGCCAATGCGATCATACCCGTTCTGACTATGGCGGGACTGCTCGTGGCTGCGCTTATGGACGGCGCGGTCATCATCGAGCGCATATTCACACTGCCCGGTTTGGGACAGCAGATTGTCGATGCCACCAGCGCGCGCGATTTCGTCATGGTGCAGGGCATAGTCCTAATACTCGCCCTTTTCATGATGCTTTGGATATTGCTGATAGATCTGCTTTACGCATGGATCGACCCACGCATACGCTACGAGTAGAGACCGGAAGGCGGATCAACAGTGCAGCAAGCCACTCCACAGGGGGTAATCGAAGAAAACGTCTCTATAACCAGGGCTACCCGAATTCGAAGCGGCCTGTTGGACTTTGGACGCAGCCACCCTACTGGAGCGATTGGCGGGATAATCTTGTGTACGATTATCTTGCTGGTGGCATTGGCGGACGTCATTTCTCCATTCAGACCAGACAGGACGGTCGCCCGCCAACTGTTGCCGCCGCTATCGCAGGCGACGCTGGAAGAAGGAAATCTCTGGCTCGGCACCGACGAACTCGGTCGCGATATGATCAGCCGACTGCTATACGGTGGTCGGGTCTCTATGTTCGTAGGCATCATGGCGCCTCTGATTGGCGTAGCTTTCGGTACCGTGCTGGGTATAGCGAGCGCGTACTTTGGAAAGCTGTTCGATTTGCTGGTGCAGCGCCTGGTTGATACGGTGCTAATTCTTCCCGGAATTGTGGTTGCCATGACGATCACCGTCGCATTCGGTTTTACGGTGCCGGTGGTAATTGCCGCGCTCGCGGTGAGCTATAGCGCAAGCTCGGTGCGCGTAGTGAGGTCGCGCGCGCTGACGCTTAGCAACATGCAGTATGTTGAGGCGGCCCGCGCGATTGGAAGCTCAGATATCCGCATCATCTTCCGCCACCTCGTACCGAATTCGCTGCCCGTCTCAATGGTGCTGATTGCTGTGAGCGTCGGAGCGGCAATCACGGCAGAGGCTGCCCTGAGCTTCCTGGGCATAGGCATACAGCCACCCATACCGTCTTGGGGCAATATGCTCACTCGCGCGCAGCAGAACTTCGATTTCGCTCCGCACATCGCCATAGCCCCCGGATTGGCAATAACCATTGTGGTACTGGCAATCAACCTGTTCGGCGACTCACTGCGCGATGTACTCGATCCCAGGCTGCGGAACGTACGGTAGGCTGCGCTGATGCAATTGGCACCTTGGCGCCGACTGCGACCAGAGATCGGTTTGCGCTGCGGCCGGGCAGATTTAGTTCTTCTGCTCCTGATCTTGGTTGCGATAACAGCGTGTAGTGATGAGATGATGCAGCAGTCTCCCGTGGACATAACTGGATATACGGATGGCGTTCCTACGCTGTTCTTCGGTTTCAACGACATCGGCGCAGACCATATTACAAACACTGGCGACTTTGTGAAGGTCGAGTACGATGGTGGAGGGGGGATCCTAGTAGGTGAAGGACGCGAAGAATATCAGCTGACCGAGATACATGTGCATAATCCCAGCGAACACACAGTTGAAGGCGAGCAATTTGCCTTGGAGACGCACATGGTATTTTCTCGACAGCCTGACGAGATCGCGGTCGTGGGTCTGCTGTATCGCCTAGGCAGTGAGAACGCGGCAATCCAGCAGATAATCGACTCCGCGCCGAGTCAGGGAGAGGGTGATGTCAAACCGTCTTCGCCTCTCAAAATGGCTAGCTTCCTGCCGGAAAGCCACGGGTACTATGCGTATATGGGCTCACTCACGACTCCACCGTTCACGGAAGGAGTTCACTGGTTTGTGATGTCCGATGTCCTCGAGGTTTCGGAGGAGCAAGTGAGAGAAATTGCCGCGCTGACCGGGAGCGGCACAAACAACAGGGAGATTCAGCCGCTGAACGGTCGAGTCATCCGAGCATTTAAGGTAGATTGATGGCTTCGATAGAGTACGACAAGCGGATTTCAAGCAAGGGAGATTGAGATGGCAGAAAGACCGAACCTGGTTTTCATATTCAGCGACCAGCAGCGTGCTGACACGATGGCGTGTTACGGCAATGACTGGCTAAACGTGCCAAACCTGAATGCGCTTGCAGACCAGAGCTTCGTATTCCAGAACGCCTATGTGACGCAGCCGGTATGCACTCCGGCGCGGGCATCCATAATGACGGGATTGTACCCGCACGCAGCGGGACCTATCGTCAACCAGCTCGTCCTGTCGCGTGAGACGCCGGTCATCGCGGAGATGCTGCCCGACGAATATTACTGCGGCTACTACGGCAAGTGGCATCTGGGCGACGACGTGATAAGGCAGCACGGCTTCGACGAGTGGATCAGCACGGAGGACGGCCACATACCGGAATATACGCAGCGCGAGTACCGCAATGTGTACAGCACTTACTGGCATTATCTGGTGGACAACGGCTACGAACCGGACATGGAGCGTGCGCCGGGCAAGTTCATCTTCTCGCCGAGGCTCCGCTCTCGACTGCCTGAAGAACACCAGATGGCTTCATTCCTTGGGGACCGTGCGGCGGATTTCATCGAGCGCAATAGTGACAAGCCATTCGTTCTGTATGTGAGTACGTTCGAGCCTCATCCTCCTTACAACGGGCCGCTAAACGATATGTACGACCCGGCGCAGATTCCTGTCGGTCCCGCATTCCTACAGCGACCGGACGGCACATCGCTCTACAACAAGGTGCGCGGAGACTACTACACGCAGTACATGTACGAGGGCGGGGAACAGTCAGAGGACCCTTATATGTCTGGGAACGCGACGTCCGGCCACGACGTGACGACCGAACTGGGCTGGCGAACTTTGCGTGCCCACTATCTCGCCAATGTCACGCTGGTTGACCGCATGGTTAAGAAAATCACTGACGCTCTCGACAAGGCCGGCGTCTCCGACAACACGGTGGTTGTATTCACAAGCGAGCACGGCGAAATGGCAGGCGACCACGGGATGCTGGAGAAGCGATCGTTCTACGAGGAAGCCGCACGCGTTCCCCTCACAATGCGAGTCCCATGGCTAAGCCGCGAGCAGACGATGCTAGAAGGCAGCGCCGGCCACATCGACCTCGTGCCCACGTTACTAGACCTGCTGGGACAGGAGCAGCCAGACCATCTGCAAGGCAAGAGTCTCGCGCCTGTAATTCGCGGCGAAAAGGACCTGAGCGACAACGAAGTCGTGGTCCAGTGGAACGGCAACAGCGAGGAACTGCCTGACCGCTTTCTGGGGAGCGCGGCCATAAATCGCATGAACGCGCTACCGAGACGCTGCATCATCACACCGGACAGGTGGAAACTCGCATTGTGCGCTGGCGATGAAGGTGAACTGTTCGACCTGAATAACGATCCCCATGAGTTGAACAACCTATACGGCGATCCGGCACAGCGCGACCGCATAATCGACATGTCTGCCCGCCTTCGAATTTGGCAACTGGAATCAGGGGACTCTGCCCCGCTGCCGAGCCCTTAGCTAAACACACACTGCCGACTCAAACACACCCCCACTTCGGGGGTGTGTCTGTTCTTAATACATATGCCGCTGTGGACAACCAATGACGCATACGAAGGAGGGAATTTCGTATGCGCCATTTCGGGAAAGGAACTCGCCAAGTTTATAGGCTACTGCTTAATCGCCTCACGGTTCGATGCGTATTCGGAGTCGCTAAGCTTGATGTAGCCGACTTCCTCCGCCAGGTCAGCAGCGTTGTCGAGGTAGAACTCAACGAAAGCCTTGACTTCAGGACGCTCCATGCTCTGCCTGCTCACATATATGAACAGCGGGCGAGAGAGCGGTGAATAGGTGCCGTTCTCAATGGATTCGGATGTCGGAAGGACGCAGCCATTGCCGGAGTCAACAGCGACCAGCTTGAGCTTGTCCTGGTTCTCCTGGTAGTAGGCAAATCCGAAGTAGCCGAGCGAATGTCTGCCACCGGCGATGCCCTGCACGAGCACATTGTCGTCCGCGCTTGCCGTGTAGTCCGGGCGGCTCAACTGCGCCTCACCCATGATTTCCTCGGTGAAGTAGTCAAACGTACCAGAGTCGGTGTCAGGGCCATAAAGGTCAATATCGTTGTCAGGCCAGCTGGGATCGACATCACTCCACTTTTCTACCGTGCTGCTCGGCTCCCAGATCATCTTGAGCTGGTCGGTGGTCAGGCACTCTACGAAGTCGTTGTCCGGACTGACCATCACGGACAGGCCATCCATCGCAACGCGAAGCGGGTAGTATTCAATGCCGTTGTCTGCCGCTGTCTGCGCTTCTGCCTCTTTAATAGGCCGGGAAGCATCGCTGATGTCGATTTCGCCAACCGTGAATCGCTTGAAGCCGCCACCCGTGCCAGAGACGCCCACATTGACACGAACATCGCGATGTAATTTGCCAAACTCCTCAGCAACCGCCTCAGACACCGGGAACACGGTGCTGGAGCCGTCAATCTCGATCGTGCCGCTCAACTCCATTGCTACAGGTGCTGCGTTTGTAGGAGCTTGTGACTGTGGTGCCGGTGCCGGCGACTGCTTGATTGCCTCACGGTTCGATGCGTATTCGGAGTCGCTAAGCTTGATGTAGCCGACTTCCTCCGCCAGGTCAGCAGCGTTGTCGAGGTAGAACTCAACGAAAGCCTTTACCTCAGGACGCTCTATACTCTTCGCGCTAACATAGATAAACAGCGGGCGTGACAGAGGAGAGTATGTGCCATCTTCGATGTTTTCGGAAGTCGGATTGATGCAGCCATTGCCCGAGTCAACAGCGACCAATTTCAGCTTATCCTGATTCTCCTGGTAATAGGAGAATCCGAAGTAACCGAGCGAGTATCTGCCACCGGCGATGCCCTGCACGAGCACATTGTCGTCCGCGCTTGCCGTGTAGTCTGCGCGGCTCAACTGCGCCTCACCCATGATTTCTTCGGTGAAGTAGTCAAACGTACCAGAGTCGGTGTCAGGGCCATACAGGGCAATATCGTTGTCAGGCCAGCTTGGGTCAACGTCGCTCCATTTGGAAACTGTGCTGCCCGGCTCCCAGATCATCTTTAGCTGTTCGGTTGTCAGACACTCCACGAAGTCGTTGTCCGGGCTGACCATCACGGACAGGCCATCCATCGCAACGCGAAGCGGATAGTACTCGATGCCGTTTTCTGAGGCCACCTGCGCTTCTGCATCCTTGATGGGCCTGGAAGCGTCGGAGATGTCTATCTCGCCGACGGTGAAGCGCTTGAAGCCGCCACCCGTGCCGGAGACGCCAACGTTGACGCGGACATCGCGATGTAATTTGCCAAACTCCTCAGCGACCGCCTCAGACACCGGGAATACGGTACTGGAGCCGTCAATCTCGATCGTGCCTCTCAACTCCATCGCTACAGGCGCAGTGGTCTGTCCAGATGCAGCTTGTGAAGGTGCAGTAGTTTGTCCAGATGCGGCTTGTGTGGGCGCCGTCGTCGGTGTTTCCTCTGCGCCACCGCAAGCGAACGCTGCAATCGAAAGCACTAAGGCTAGCATTAGGGCGACGCCAAGTGCGCCGCGCATCCGTGAAAGGATTCTTAAATCAGGCATAGCTATTTGAGTCTTACCTCCTCAATTCGTAATGGCCTTCGCGTGTCTGTTCGAGACATGAAATCAGACTAGCTTCACGATAAGCCGTACATGTGAACAGAGCATTAACGAAGCATTAATGTCGCTTTAGGAGGCAATGAACAGATCTCGACTCCAACGCATTCGGCGGAGCACTTCGCCTGCCATTCATCAAGTATCTGAACAATGAGCAGTCAGTGAGGGAATTGAACTTCTGTGGGCTACTGTGTCCCTGCTCCGCCAGCCTCTTTGAATGCCTGCCCGAGCTGAATCATCACCGACCGTGACGCACGGTTGGACACGATAACGGCCGATGGCTGATTGTTCGCGACTTGTGTGCGCAGATAGGCACGCTCGGAGGGTGGGATGTCCTCAGCCATCACCAGTGCGTCGAACTCCGAGTATCCGGATATATCCAGCGCAGTGGTGACGCTTGTCGTCGCGGTCACGAGGCAGCTATTACGTTCGAGGATTTCGGTGAGCTCGTCTATGCGCCGCTCGCCCTGCGCCACGATAAGAACTCGGATGTAACTTCCCATTGCGGTCATAGTTCCTCTTCGTTCAATCCCTCATGAAGTGTTGGACGACCTGTCCAAGTATGTTAAGCGCTTCGCCGAAATCAGGGCCAAGTGGTGGACCGAAGCTGAGGTGCCTCGCGCCGTCTGCAACCAACGGTTCCAGTCGCTCGATTATCTGGCTGGCATCGCCTACTACGCCGATTCTGAGCATGTCGTCAGTTACCAGGTCAATGGCACGTTCTTCGTTCTTGTCCTCGGTTATCGCCCTGCTGATTGGTTCGAAGTCCGCCTTCGCAAGACCCAAGTCGGACAGGACAGTTTCGTTCATGGCGTTGCCGTAGTATGCGACTTTCTGCGCCAGTACTCTACGAGCCTGAGTTCGGTCCTGGGATGCAGAGACCCAGATACAGGTAGCAAAATCATAGTCTGCCTTGGGATTCTCGCTGGAATCCTGCCCTTCCTCTACATGCCGGCGCGCGGCGTAGTAACGCTCAGGTGGGAAGAGCAGTGGCAGCGCCCCATCGCCAATTTCGCCTGCAAGTTCCAGCATTCTGGGACCCATGCCACCAACATAGATAGGAACCTGGCGCTCGACCGGGAAGCGCATGTATGCCTCACTACCCCAGGACAGGAACTCACCACTATACTCCGCGCTCCGGTTTCCCAGAAGTCGCCTGATAGCCGCAACCGATTCACGGGTCGCGGTCAGCGGCCTTCCGTGCCGTATGCCCACCCAGCCCAAGAATTCCGCCGCGCCTGCCGATATGCCGAGCAAGAATCTGCCGTCTGACAGTTCGTCAAGGGTTGCCGCGAGCATAGCGACTTCTGCCGCGTTCATCGTATAGGGGTTCAGGATGCAGGTGCCAATACTAATGCGTTTGGTGTTCATGGCCGTGGCCGTGAGAATCACTCCAGCGCTTCGGAGGAATAGGTCATTGCTAACCCAGAACTGGTCAAAGTCCAGTGCTTCGGCTCGCTGCGCCAACTCAACATAATGCGGCACTAATAGGTCATTATTCAGCCGCAGGCTAAAGCGCATCGTGCGTCTCCGCAGACGGCTTCGTGACCACAGCCTCAGCCTCGATCTCTACGAGCAAGGAGTCATCCACAAGCCGCGCCTCGATAAGAGTGCATGCGGGGCGAATCTCTGAAAAGAACTCGCCGTGAACACGGGCCACGGCCTCCCAGTGCGAAATGTCCTTCAAATATATTCGAGTCCGAACGACATCAGAGAGACTACCCCCAAGCTCTTCAACGGCGCTTCTGATAATTTCCAGCACCGCCCTTGCTTGCTCGCCTGCGTCCTCCAAGCCCATCGCACCTGCCTCGCTGCTCGCGGTTGTGCCGGAGACAAATATCATGTCTCCGTTGCGTACCGCCCTGCTGTAGCCTGCGACCGCTTCCCATGGAGTGCCTGTGGAATAACGTAGAGTTGAATCAGCCAATTAATAGGTCTCCTCAGCGTCGGGGCATCGATAGAAATTGCCGGTCATCCCAAAAATGGGGCGAGGTCATACACCAACAGGATGCACGTTTTGGCCAACGGATGGCGCCGAAATTGTAGCAGGCAGCCCAGTAGTACACAACGATGACAGGATACCCGAGAGTCCTACGTTTCTTGACTGCACACTTACCGAATGATAAAGTGAAAATGTTCACTAAGTTATCGCAAAACAACGGAGTTCTAGCCAGCCGTGAGGGAAATAGAACGCGCTGAAGTCGTTCGCAAAGCCATGGACGCCGGCGTACATCTAGTATCATTCTTCTGGTGCGATAACGGTGGCATTATCCGCGGCAAGTCCACGCATATCACCGGCTTAGAGACACGCCTTAGTTCAGGAATCGGCGTAACCAAAGCCATGCAGGCGATGGGCGATATGGACGAGTTACAGGTTGTCGAGGGGATGGGTCCGGCCGGCGAGTTCAGATTGATGCCTGACCCGGATACATTTTCGGTCTTACCCTACGCCCCTAAGCGAGCCCTGATGTTGTCTGACCTTATGTCGAGGTCGCGCGAGCCGTGGGAAGCCTGTCCCAGAGATTTCTTGAAGCGCGTACTTGCCAAAGCTGAAACTATTGGATTGAAATTTCAGGTGGCGATGGAGCCCGAGTGGTACTTGACCATTAAGGACGGCGATGAGTTCGTGCCGTGCGACGAAAGC
Organism: Dehalococcoidia bacterium; assembly: GCA_963665605.1. GTDB lineage: Bacteria > Chloroflexota > Dehalococcoidia > Lucifugimonadales > JADFKI01 > Bin90. The sequence continues at coordinate 911,867 of OY762409.1, forward strand.
CTGGACAATTCCAGCGTCGGTATTACATTCGCGCAGGACGTGGTTGACGATATAATCGAGGCTCTGGAAGCTCAGGGAATCGGGATTGAGCAGTATCACACCGAAGTCGGGCACGGTCAGCACGAGTTGAGCATCCGGCACGCTCCCGCGCTTAAGGCAGCCGACAATCACCTGATTTACCGAGAAACTGTGCGTAATATTGCGTACCGCCATGGTATGTACGCATCGTTTGCACCGAAGCCATTTCCGAATCAGGCTGGCAACGGCAACCACATTCACTTCAGCGCCTGGGACGATGACGAGCAAACAAACCTATTCTTCGACTCCGATGACGAGTACAGCATAAGCGAGCTAGCGTACCAGTTCATCGGAGGCATCATGGAACACTTACCGGCGTTAGTGGCGCTGACATGTCCGAGCATGAATAGTTACAGACGGCTTTCCCCCGGATCGTGGAGTACCGCATACACATGCTACGGACCGGATAACAGGGAGGCAGCGCTGCGAATACCGTCTAACTTCTGGGGATCGGAGATGGCTTCAACGAACTTAGAATTCAGGCCATCGGACTCCAGCGCAAATCCATACATTGCCCTGGGTGGAGTGATCGCAGCCGGCCTTGATGGCGTGGAGCGAGAACTTCAACCTAGCAAAACGCAGTGGATTGATGTAGATCCCACACGACTAACCGAGGAAGAGCTTGCGGAGCGAGGCATCCATCGGCTGCCCACCTCCTTGCTCGAGGCAACTCAAGAGTTGGAGAGCGATACGGTTCTGACCGAAGCGCTGGGGACAATGCTGGCAGACTCATACATTGCCATCAGGCGCGCCGATTGGGAGATATTCTCGCAGCAAAATGACGAGTTTGAAATCAGGAATCATTTCTACAAGTACTGAATTGGACCAATAGCGAATGTCCCCACGCAGCTAAGATATACGCAGAAGGCTGGGGGTAGAACAGAATTGCAGGAGGTTATGTTGCAGAAGCGAAGTCTATTGGCGCTTGCGAGCGTGTGTGCCATCATGATGCTTGGTGTAATTGCCTGTGGTCAGCCTACGCCTGAACCGCCGCCGCCCACTACGGTGCCGCGAATATCACCACCACCGCCTCAGGCTGCGCCAACCGTTCCGGTGGCAAGGCAGAACGGCTCATCGGGGCAAGGTGCCGGAGGTGGCACGCCCATCAGCGTGGCAATGCAGGACATAGGCGGTAGTGGTGAGTACGCATACAGCCCCTCCGAACTGGCATTCAGCGCCGGCGAGACGGTAACCTTCACTCTCACATCTGAGACGGAGTTCCATACCTTCGAGGTGGACGATCTTGACATATATATCGAAGTGGACGCTGGGGACACAGCGACTTACACGTTCACATTCGACAATGCCGGTACATACGAGCTCGTATGCACTCCGCACAACGCGCAGGGTATGATAGGCACGATTGTTGTGAACTAGCCTAGCCACTCTCTCGATAAACACATAATGCGTTCTCCATTTCCAAAGATGGGGGACGCATTTTCACTCTTATCTGTCATTGGGCACGTAGAAAACGCCGCGGCTGATAGGTTAGAATTGCCCGATATATCGCGGGATCGTAGAAACAACTCAATCGGAGGGCATGAAGAATGAGGTTATCCTGCTTACAAGAGAATCTTGCGCGAGGCCTCTCAATCGTGGGGAGGGCCGTCGCGACAAGGTCCACATTGCCAATAACTCAGAATGTCCTCCTCAGCACCGAGAAATCCATGCTGAAGATCTCGGCGACTGACCTGAACATGGCCATGACCACATGGATTGGCGCACAGGTCGAAGAAGAGGGTGCCATCACCGTACCGGCACGGCTACTCTCCGACTTTGTCAACTCCCTGCCACCGGAACGCATAGACATTGAGGCAATCTCACAGCCCATTGGACTGAACGTCAAATGCGTAAGCTTCGAGTCCAACATCAGTGGTACCGCCGCAGACGACTTTCCGCCTATCCCCGCAGTCGAAGACGGGCTTGCCGCAAAGATAGAGCCTGATGTCCTGCGAGAAGCCATAAATCGTGTATCTTTCGCGGCAGCTACCGAGGATTCACGTCCGGTGCTGACGGGTGTCAAGACCGAAATCAGTGGTGACGAGTTTAAGTTCGCTGCGGCCGACGGCTTCAGACTAGCAGTGTTCAGCGGCAAGCTTGCGGAGCCGCCCAGCGAGGACATCGAATTCCTCATACCGGCGCGCGTGCTGAACGAGATCAACCGCCTTCTTGGGACACAGCAGAAGGCAGTGGAGTTCATGGTAACGCCCTCAAGCAATCAGGCGCTCTTCCGTGTAGAGGATGTGGAGATAGTATCCTCTCTCATCGCGGGAAACTTCCCCAACTACAATCAGCTTATACCGCAGAGCTACACGACCCGTGTCGTGCTGAATTCGGATGATTTCCTGCGAGCCACTCGGACTGCGGCCATATTCGCACGGGACGGCAGCGGCATTATTCGCCTTCAGATGGCGAGCGGCGAAGAAGACGCGCCCGGACACCTCACCGTGTCATCACGGGCCGAAGAAGTCGGAGACAACGAAGGCCAACTTGGAGCATCTGTCGAGGGCGATGACGCCAAAATAGCTTTCAACTCCAAGTACCTCACGGACGTGCTAGATGTGCTCAACGGGGACGTTGCCATGGAAGTATCATCGCCCTCAAGCCCCGGCGTGCTTAAGCCCGTCGAAGGCGATGACTACATTCACGTCGTAATGCCAATGTTCGTGCAGTGGTAATGCTCCACGCCTCATAATTCTACTGGCCCGGACAAAGTACCTCGCAATCCGAGGTCGCCTTCCCAATCGCCCATGCCACAGACGGCAAAACGGCCCCTGCTTGCATATTGAAGCAGGGGCCGTCGCTTAGTTCTGCGTGCTAACTGTGACTTCTCCTTCTCACCCAGATTGCGGACGCAACAATCGCAATGACCGCAAGAGTGCCTATTACTGCCGCCAACAATATACCGTTTGACGCCCCGGAATCTTCAATGGTTTCTTCTTGCGTCGTTTCCTCCAGGACAACAGACGTCGCGGTGTGTGTCGCCATAGGAGACGCCACGACAGCAGTCACCACAGGTACAGCAGTCACTGTTGCCGTTGGCTCAGACGTTGGCGTAACCGTAGGAGCGGCGGCTGGCATAGGCGTACGAACGATGGAAATAACCGCTGTCGGCGTTGGCGTCCTCAGTTGTGGCGCAGTTGATATTGCAGTCGGCGTAGATGTAACTGTTGGTTTAGCTGTTGGCGTCGCAGTAGCCACGGCGGTCGGTGTCGGTGTAGGCACGGCAGTCGGCGTAGCCTGACGTCCGGCCTTAACCTGACTGGTTGTCGAAGCCTGCGCGCTCTTGCCCGAACCATGTACATCTGAGTAACTGACTGTCGCCCGCAGGTAGCCACCTCTGTCGTCTGCAATGGGAGTGTATTCGCTAAATTCGGCTCCTGGAATGACTTGCCAGTCACTATTGTCAGTAGATCGTTCCCAAGTCCAGACGGCGTCGGCGATTCCCGCGTCCTGGTCAGTCAGCTGAGCAGACAGCACAGCTCCAGTATGGGGAGCCTCGTCGGGAAGAACGAGTGCCCCCACGTCATCAGCGTCAGCAACTTCCACTGACGACTCAAATGTGCCAGTGTTTTGCCCATCAGATGCTCCAATTGTCACGAGGTAAGTGTTGTCTCTATTCGCGTCTGCAGGATTCTCGTAATCAGGAGATACCTTGAAGCGAAGTGCGCCGTCCTCTCCTATTGTGAGCGCTTCACTATCCTCGCCAGACAGCGACCAAGTGAGGCTGACCATTCCTTCTGGGTCAGTTGCGCTGAAGCTAATCACAACACCGGTTGAGTTCTCTGCATACTCGATATTCTCCAATCCAGATATATGGGGAGGTTCGTCAATGTCAGTCACTACAATGGACAAGCTGATAATGTCGCTGCCCCCTCTGCCGTCCCTTACAAGTACCACGACTCTGTAGTTTGCTCTCTCCTCGAAGTCGAGCGCGGCCTTTACCAGGATCTGCCCGGTTGCACTGTCTATCGCGAAACTTTCAGCGTCCACGCCTGCCAGTGAATAGGTCAGCGAAGACTGGTCGCGTCGGTTGGCGTCGGTTGCTGCGACGGGCTCGCCTACTGCGGAACCCGGTGGTACGTTCTCCGCGACCGACCGTACAGCGTTATGGCTTTCTACGAACCTAGGCGGACTATTACGCGCACTTGAGCGCCGACTGCTGCTGCCACCGGAATCAGTGGCTACATCATCGTCTATGATCGTGACTGTCGTCAGGCGAACGTTTCCAATAGAAATTCCCTGCGGCAGTACACCGAAGCCAAGACGGAGCGTCTCGTTATCTGTGTCACTGTCTTCGTTTGTGGCGACCGTGAATGACCTCGATAGCTGACCCCGAGGAATGGTGAGGATGTTGTTGCTCAAGCCAATGAATGTGTAATCTCCTCTCTCTGCGGTACCGCCGGATATGATCTGTATAGGAATCGAAACCTGTTTGCTACTCGAGGACGACAGCGCGACTGAAACGGACACATTGCCGCCTTCGGTGACAGAATACGCAGACGCCTCATAGCTCGCGGCAATTCCCGGAGTGGGTGTCGGCATCGGAGTAGGCACCGGCGTTGGCGAAGGCGTCGGAACTGGCGTAGGTGTAGGAGTTACATCCTCCACGACATCGCGCAGAGTGACGCGAATCGCAGCCGAATCGGTGAGCGCGCCATCGCTGACCCGCACCGTAAGTTCGTACGTACCGTCGGCATCGGCGTCGTCCGGGTTCTCGAAGTCCTTGGCGGCGCGGAAGAACAGCGATCCTCCAGCGCTCAGCATGAACTTGCTCCCGTCAGGGCTGCCCGACAGAATCGTCCACACCAGCTGTGACGCGGGCGTGTCGGCATCGGACGCGGTGAGCGTCGCCACTCTCGTCTCGCCCTCGTTCACGGTGAACGCGCTTGCGCTCGTGATGACCGGCGGCTGAGGCGCGGCAAGGGTCGTGAATGAGGCGCTGACGACGGCGTCTGCCGGGAAGGCGTTATAAAGGGACGCCTGCACCTCGTAGCCGGTCCCGGCGGAGAGCCCGCTGAGGGAGAACTCCACCGTATCGGCTGTCGCATCAATCGATGCAGCCGAGTTCCACGACTGCTGGCCAGTCGTTGCGCGATAGCGCAGGTACACGGTGGTCACAGCGCTGCCGTCCCTGTTCAACAGGGTAACTTCAACGGTAGCGGTCGTCTGCAACACATCCAGTATCCTGACCAGGCCGACAGTGGTAACGGCGGCGGCCGTGGGCGTCGTGGTCGCAACCTCGGAGGGATCGCTCTCACCGATGACGTTGACCGCCACTACTTGCACTTCGTATTCGGTGTCGTTCTCCAGACCTCCAATCGTGTACATCACGTCCGCTGCTTCGACCTGCGCCTGTTTCGGCGGGTCGGAAGAAGCCTGCGCCAGCTGCCACCGTACAATATACCCGGTGATCGGGAAGCCTCCGTCGTCTGCGGGTGCATCCCACTTGACCGTGATTTCGGCGTCGCCCGGTGTGAGCACGATGTCGGTTGGAGCGGCCGGCACGCTTGCCAGCGTGAAGTCAGTTTCGCTGATCGGAACGTCGTCCGCGAATGTCTCATCCAGCGAGACCTGGATTTCATACTCGGTGTCGGCAACGAGGTCGGTGAGCGTAAACTCGGCGACGCCGTCCGTGGTCTCGACCGACTGGACTTCGCTCCACTCGTCGTCAGTTTCCTGCTGGGCTGACGATACCTGCTCAATGGCGGGAGCGCCCCCGTTATTGCCGTCGTCGTCTTCCGATTCAGGCTTTTCCCGATAGCGCATGTGGACAGTGACCGGATGGTCTTCGTCCGCGCCCGAAACTACAACCGTAACCATAGCGGTGGTCGCACTTTCGCTTTCAACGGTTACTGACTGGATCATGCCTGAGATAGTTGCCGAAGGCATGCCGGTTGCCGTGTCCGACGGCTCGCTCTGGCCGTTGTCATTGACAGCCAGCACCTGGACCGTGTACTCGACCTCGTTGCTCAGGTCTGCGATTGTGTAGGTCAGGGTTTCGCTATCCACCTGAGCCTCGCGGGCTGAGTCGAACTCTTCGTCGCCCGACTTCCACTGGACAGCGTAGCCGGAAATGGGGGAACCGCCATCGTCTTCGGGCGCTTCCCAGGTGACCATTAGCTCGCCGCGTCCCTCCGTAACTGAGACGTTCTGCGGCGCGCCCGGCACCGTGCTTGCCGTCGTGAAGGTAACTGAGACGGTCGCATCATCAGCGAATGTTGAATCCAGGGATGCCTGAACCTCGTACTCAGTGTTGGCATCCAGTTCTGTTAGTGTGAAGTCTACGCTTGCGGTATCCGTTGATTCATCCTGTGTATCGCTCCATGCGCCTTCTGGCGTGGTCGTGCGGTAGCGCACGTACACATCCAGAGATGTTCCGTCGGAGTTGGCGATGCTTACCGTTATGGTTGCCCCTGATTCGGTGATATTGGCTTCCGGAACTGTAGCCGCAGATATTGATGGTACGACATCGGCGGTTGGGGACTCGCTCTCTGCCGCGGACGGCGTGCCGCGCCCTTCGGAGTTGACCGCGATTACACGCACATCGTATACGGTGTCATTGGTCAGACCTGTAATTGTGTGCTGCAGGCCGGTCACAGTGGCTTCGTCCGTGAAGCTGCCGCCGCTCTCTGTCCACTGCACCACGTAGCTTGTAACCGTCGCGCCGCCGTTATTCGATGGCACACCCCAGGTTACCAGCAGTTCCTCGTTGCCGGCAGTTACGACAACACTGGTTGGCGCGCTGGGGGTCTGCAGACTGGGTGGTGGGGCAATGACGACTGCGGGTATACCGCTCACAACGGCCGAAGGCTCGCTCGACCCATTGATGTTCGTAGCGATTACGCGCACATCGTACTCGTCTCCGTTGGTAAGACCCGTAATGGTGAATGAAGGGCTGGTTGTTGTGCCCTCATTCGTGCCGAACGTGCCCCCTCTGTCGGTCCATTGCACCGTGTACTCCGTGATTGGCGAGCCGCCGTCGAACGGCGCAGGCCAACTCACGCGCAGGCTTTCATTTGCAGGGGTGACCCTGACATTTGCCGGTACATCAGGGATCGTATTCGGTATTGCATCAACAGGTGTCGAGGGCCTGCCGCTATTGAGATGTACGACCGCGCGCACGCGAACATTGTACGTGGTGCCGTTCTCCAGCCCCGATATTTCGTGGGGGGAGGTCGCTCCCGTGGCTCTTTGCCACTGGGTGTCGTTGTCGGTGCTGCGCTTCCACTGGACGGTGTAGCCGGTCGGGGTATCACCCGCGGAGGCCGGTGGCGGCTGCCACACGACAGAAATCGTGCCGACGCCCGCTGTCACCGCTACATTCTGAGGCACACCTATTGGCCCGAACGGAATGGCTTTATGCCAGCGAGTGGCAGTTCCATCTCTACCAATGGCATCTACCCCCCACACTCGGACAGAATACGAGAGTCCGTTCACAAGGGGCGGATAGTCATTAGCCTCGTTGTTATTATCCGGGTGCCCGATGTCGTATAAAAATATGATCGCGCCGCCTATTTTTTTCGCATTGGCCTGTCTCAGATCATTGACGACAGCTGTATCTGTGCTCAGTCCCCACTGGATGACGTAGTCAACTACGTCACTGCCACGCCGGGTAGCGTCTCCCCAAGTTACATCTATACTTTTATTCCGAGGACTTAGCTGAATAACAACCGGTTCACCGGGCGCCTGACTTGCCATTCCCGTGGCGACGGCAGACTGTGGTCCAGCGCCGTGCAGGTTGTAGGCAAACACCCAGGCATCGTAGCTTGCCATGTCGCTTAAAGCTTCGAATTCATGCTCAAGGGCGGGAGGGGTATCGGCCTCATCAGCGGTACCAGTCAAATCATGGTTTTCGGTATGTCTCCAGTGGACTTCGTACTTGGTGATCGGAGTTCCACCGTCGTCAGGTGCATCCCAGCGCACCGTGAGCTTCTTAAGTCCGCTTGGAACCACCTCAACTCCTGTCGGCGCTCCCGGCTCCACGCTGGCCGTGCGGAACCTGTCTTCTGCGGTGACAGCTGCCGTGAATGTGCTAACGAGCGACGATTGCACAACGTAGTGCGTGTTGCCGGTCAGGAGGTCCATCATGCTGAACGTGATTGTGTCGTCGGCTGCCAGGTCCGAATCGACGGTCAGGTCCTGGCTGGAGAGACTGGTCCAAGTGCCCGGGGTCGCAGTCGCACCGTCGGGCGTGCTGTCCACGCTGTAACGGAAGAAGACCTCATTCGCTACCCGGGTGTCGCCGTGCGAGAGCGTGACGGTTGCCGTTGCATCGGTGCGCAGTGCAACAATATCGCCGCCATCGGGGACGGAGACGGAGGATATGACAGGCGCCATGCGTGTGGTGACGGTCTGCTCAGCTTTCGACGCCCCGCCCAGGTCGTCGAGGTCACTACCGATGATGTTGGTGGAAATGACAAGTACGGTGTAAGAGGTATTGCTATTCAGCCCCGTTATGTCGTACTCGGTTGTGCTTGCGGCGACTTCCGCCGTCTGAGTCGTGCCGCCAGTCGTCCACTGCACGGTGTAGCCCAATATCGGGAACCCGCCCAAATCGTCCGGCGCATCCCAGTCAACCACCAGTTCGTCGTGATGCTCCGTTATGGCGAGGTTCTGCGCGGGGCTGGGCTCGTCGCCCGGCGTCTTCGTTGGTTCACTGGAATCCGCGCCCTCTTCACCGAGAGTCTTGGCTGTGCTGTCAACGTAGTTCTTGGCATTCACCTTGACGGTACATTCATCGCCGTTGGTCAGGCCTGCGATGGTGTAAGTCGTCGTCGTGGCGTTTGCGGTCTCATGCGGAGTGTTGGCGGTGTATTCGTCAGTGCCGCACTTCCAGCGCACGACATAAGAGTGGACGGGAAGCAGGTTAGTAATTGTTGTCGGCGCGGACCACGTGACCGCCAGCTTTCCGCTGTCGGCGCCGTCGTCCACGTTGCGCCTGGCCACGCCCACACTTGCAGGCGCGTTTGGCACGTTGATCAGAATGATGTCTGCTGAAGTCGAGGGGTTGCCGCCGTCGGCAGCGCCGCTGTTATGGTCGTTGAACGCGGTAACCTGCACGGTGTATTCGACACCCCTGGTCAGGCCCGACTGCGTATGGGATGTGCTGGTGGATGACGCCTGCCGGTCCGACGTGTTGTAGTCGTCAGTGCCGGACTTCCACTGAATCCTGTACCCATCGATGGCATTGCCGCCGTTGTCACCCGGCGCGGTCCAGCTTGCCGTGAATGCGCCTCTGGCCGTCGTCGTCAGCGTGAGGCCGGTGGGTGCGTTCGGTATGGTGCTGAGCGTCTTGAAGAGCTTGTCCTTGTCCTCGGTGAAGTCACCTGAAGGGAAGGTGCTCTCGAAGGACGCGCGCACGTCGAAGTCGGTGAAGCGGTATAGGCCGGTTAGCGCGAACTCGACCGTCGCGTCGGAGTCGGTTGCCGTAGGCGGTGTACCGCTGTGGGTGATCCAAGATGACTCATCGTCCTGCTTGTACTGCAGATAGATGGCGGTGCTGTTCGGATTTGAAATGGTTACCGAGACGGTCGCGTTGTTGGGGGTGATGCTGTCCGCCGTGATGCTGTAAATGGCGGGTGTGGTGAAGGTTGTGGACTGCTTGCCGATGGCGAAGCTGCTGTCGAATGCCGCCTCAACCGTGTAGGTCTTGCCGGGCGTCAGGCCGGAAAGGGTGAACGTGGGACTGGATGCCGGAACGGGATCAGTTGCTGAATAGCTAGCGGTCCCGGTTCCGGACGTCCAGCTCATTTCGTCGGACGCCTTATATTGCAGGTATATGGCGGCGCTGCTGGTGGCGCTCGTCATATCGTCGACGGCGACGGTTGCCGTTGCGCCCTTGTGAGTCTCGCCGCTTATCGTCACGTTGTCGATGCTCGGCGTGGTGAAATCGACAGTCTGCACGCCCGAACTGAAATCGTCGGCGAGCGATGCCTGTACCGTGTATTCGACGCCGGGAGACAGGCTGCCGAGATTGAAGTCGATGCTGCTAGTACCAAGTCCATCTGATATTGGCACAAGTATAAGAAATAAGTTAGATTCGGGCACATCTTACAGCGAGGATGTAGCCGAATATGACCGCAAGCAAGTACAGGGTTGAGTTGACCGATTCCCAGAAGCGCCGGCTGAGTGAAGTCGCCCACCGTGGCAGATCGCAGGCGCGCACGGTAAAGCGAGCGCTGGCGCTGCTCAAGGCCGACGAAGGACAGATTGATAACCGAATAGCAGATGCGTTGTTCATAAGCAGACGCACGGTCGTCAGGATACGCAAGCGCTTCTGTGAAGAGGGGCTTGAGAGCGCGTTGGTCGAGCGAGCGCGACCCGGTCAGCAGCGCAAGTTGGATGAGCGTGCCGAGGCGCACATTGTAGCCATAGCATGCAGCGACCCTCCTGCGGGTCATACGCACTGGACGCTGAGGCTGCTTGCGGACAAGGCTGTGGAGTTGGGCTATGTGGAGAGTATAGCGCGGGAGACGGTGCGTCAGAGCTTGAAAAAAACGAACTCAAGCCCTGGAGGAACAAGGCGTGGTGCATCCCGGAACTGAGTGGGGAGTTCGTGGCAAGGATGGAAGATGTCCTGGACCTGTATGAGGAAGAGTACGACGCCGAGCGACCTGTGGTCTGCTTCGATGAGACATCCAAGCAGTTGATCGCACACACGAGAACGCCGATTGAAGCCGAGCCTGGGAGATTGGAACGCATAGACTACGAGTACAGGCGCAACGGAACGCGCAACCTGTTCGTGTTCTGCGAGCCGAAGGGAGGTTGGAGACACGTGGAGGTTACGGAGCGGCGCACAGCTGTGGACTTTGCTGCGCAGATGAGGTGGCTGGTGAATGAGGCTTATCCGGACGCGAAGGTGGTCAGGGTGGTTCTGGACAATCTGAATACTCATAAGCTCGGCTCACTGTATGAGGCGTACGAGCCTGTGGAGGCGCGGCGTATAGCGCGACGACTGGAGTTCCATCACACGCCAAAGCACGGGAGTTGGCTGAATATGGCGGAGATAGAACTGAGCGTCTTCAGCAAGCAGTGCCTGAAGGGTCGTCTTGGGGATGAGGAGACGCTCAGGCGAAATATATGGGCGCTTGAGAGGGAGCGCAATGTCGCTGGCGTGACCATAGACTGGCGCTTTCGATCTCAGGATGCGCGCGTCAAACTCAATCGCGTCTATCCCAAGCCAAAGCTATGAACTTCAAAAACATCCAACGTGTCATCATCAACTGGACTTGGTACTAGCAGAAGTTTTATCGGATGGCGCAGGATCAGGATACGTGTCATCGCCCGCGGACTTGACCTTGTGGCGCGCATATACGGTCGTGTTGAAGGCGTTCGACAGGGAGACGGTCGCCTTTGCGGTACCGTGCGTGATCGTGCCCACAGAAACGCCAGTGACCGACGGGGTCTCGCGTGTGGTGAAATTCTGCGTCACAAAACCGCTCGACAAGTCGCTGACCAGCGTGGCGCGCACGTTGTACAGGGTGTTGGCAGCGAGTCCGATGAGCGTGGCTTCCGGCGATGAGTCGGTCGTAGTGGCGTTCACCGAAGGCGGCGTGCCGGTTGGCCATGTCGTTTCGCTGTTTTTCTTGTGCTGGTAATAGACCGTCGTGCCGCCGCTGGCAACATTGTTAACAGAGATTTCTATCTTCGCGCTGTTATGCAGTCGATTGGCGTCGGGAACTGCTATGCCCGAGATGGCGGGCGGTGGGGGGTCGGTCATGAAGGTGTCGGAGACGATGGTCCCCGAAGTGAAGTCATTATCGACTAGTTTCGCCTGCACGGTATAGCCTGTGCTATGGGTCAAGCTGTCGAGTTCGAACACCACATCCTCTGATTCCCCTGTAGTAGTTGTAGTCTTCAGCGTTGGAGTGCTGTATGTTGAAACACCCTCCGGGGTCTTCTTGTGCCGCAGATAGACCGACGTACTGTTGGGATCGGAGACGGTGACCGTAATCTTGGCGCTGTTGTGATCGACTGCGCTTTCCGCAACGGTTGTGATGGCGGGCGGTGTGGCGGCGATCGTGAAGGTGTTGGTGACGATGGTCCCCGTACTGAAGTCGCTACTGTCCAGCTTCGCCTGCACGGTATAGCCTGTGTTGTCGTCCAAGCTGCTGAGGGAGAATACCAGGGCTTGGGAATCGTCCGTTTCCGTTGTAGTCTGAGCGGGGACAGTTTGGTATGGGTCTGTGTCACCTACGTTGACGGGATCGGGATCGGCGGTTTTCTTGTATCGCATGTTGACGGTGTTGCCGTTGGGATTGGCGACTGTGACCGTGATCTTGGCGCTGTCGTCATCTACTTCGCTGTGCGTAACGGTTGAGATGGAGGGAGTCTCCGTCGTGACCGTGCCGGTAGCGTCGGCGTCAAATGGGTCCTCATCCTCCAAGGCAGCTCTTATGCCATAAACGGTGCCTTCGCTAAGGCCCGTCAAAGTAAACTGGATCTGCGTGCCACTCGTTGGCCCCGAATCCTCCTTATCGTAACTGCCACCCACACCATACTGGAGATAAACTGTGACGGTCTGGGTGTCGGGGTTGTTCAAGTGGACCGTCACCGTTGCCGAGGTAGCACCGGTAGCACTGCCGCCTATGCCTGTAATTGTGGCGGGGGTCGGGGTCTGTGCGAAGACAGGCGACGGCCCACGCTGAGTTCCGAATGGGATGGCGAGCAAGATAGCGGCTGCGAGGAGCGCTCCCACCAGTCTGAATAGCGGCTTGCCAAAGAGTCCCATAATCACCGTATGCTCCTATTCAACTGTTGCGGCGGGTATATCTTTCTCGGGCTATGATCGGCAGTCGACTTCCTGTTGGTGACCCGATCTTGCTCTTGCAGTGCAGCCTCTTGAAGGCAACAGATTCGGGGACACTGCCCAGAAGTTCGCGCTAATCTGGTCACTATTCGCATTCATGTACATCTTCCAGCGCCCTTCGGCTGGTCCAAATCGGACAGTTGCGGGAATTCAACACACTGCAACGTTTTATCTCGCAAAGATACCGATTAGGAAACCTTTTCATCAACGATAATCCGCCTCTCAACTATCTCGCATAGGTATTTTGGTATCACAATTCGCGAAGATTGCGCCAAGAAACCTTTCGGAATGTATTGCATTGGCGGTTCTCGCCATCGGACTTTCTGTGTTCTTCAGCTCGAGTTGCCTGAAGCCGCAATACGCGCTGCGGGGCATTCCACGCTCTGCAGCCGGGAAAACCGCGCGGCAGACTTAGCAGGGAATGAAACGCTGGCGGTTCATTACAACTGGAAGATAGAAGACCATACCTGCATGTCTCTCCATACCGACAGGAGTCAGTGTGAAGCGCTGGCGAGGCATTGCGATTGCGACTTATCCAGGGACTTCATCGACCATCGCAATGACGAACTGCGAAGGCGCATACACACTGGGCGCCCAGCCAGCACCGACTGAGATCGCGGAATGAGGCCAAGTGAGCAGGAACTTCTGATGCCCTTTCATACTGGAAAGGGGTGGTCACTACTGGTGTGCAGGCGAGTACACATCAATCTTGCGGGCGACTGGTCAAGTGAATACATTAGTCTCTGGGGCAGGCAGATGACCGCATTGGCACTGTTCCCACTTGCCAGGTGCATCTAGGATTGAACAGGTGTGGAAGACCGTACGCGAGCTCGACACATGCTACTGGTTGCAGTGAACAATTTTTTTCGTCTGAACGAATGGACCCAGAACAGGCTGGACCCGGATGGCCTGAGATACCTTGCCATGGTATCGGTCTGGGGACGTTGGTTCGTCAGTGCGGTCTGCGTATTCTTGCTGGTCTACCGGCCCCTTTTCGAAACGTCAACATACACCGCTTATTTCATTCTCTTGCTGATCCTGTTGGCATCGAATGGCTACATACACTATCGACTTGCGTCGAAGAAGACGATGACCCTGCAGTGGGTGTTAGCGCTCAGTGTAGTCGATGTGATCCTGATTTCAGTCGGGGTCGGCGTCAGTGGATTTCAACATTTTCTCTTCTTCATGCTCTACTATCCCGCGCTCGCGATGTTTGCGCTCCTGTTCACATCGTTCAGACTCAATCTTGCGTGGGTGACACTTGTATCATTTACCTACACAGTCATATGCGTTACCTCGGAAGGTGGCATTGACCTTGACGCGAGGCACGATAAGGCTTTGATAACGAGAATCGCCATGATGTACGTCGTCAGTGCCTCCGTGAATCTGGTGTCGGGGTTCGAACGGACAAGGTGGAGACAGGCTATTGAGCGGGAACGCACTCTCCAACGCGAACGAATCGACCTATCGCAATCCATTCACGACACAATGGCGCAGTCGGCATACATGATGGGGCTGGGAATCGACACCGCGATGCATATCGCAGGTAACTCAAACAAGGAGCTTATTTCCACGCTCAAGGCGACTTCGCACCTGTCCCGGACTGCAATGTGGGACCTCAGGCATCCCATAGACATTGGTCGAGTATTCGAGGGCCGAGAACTTGGGAGAGCGCTGAGGTCGCATGTCGAGACTTTCACTACTATCACCTCAGTTCCGGCAGAGATTACCCAGAAAGGACAGGAGCCGCTACTTTCCACCGACGCGAAGCGTATGCTGTTCTCCATTGCCCATAACGCCTTGACGAACGCATACCGCCACGCCAAAGCCACCAATGTCAACGTTGATCTCTTCTTTGACGAAAACGCGCTGCGCCTAACCGTGTCTGACGACGGCATGGGTCTGCCGTCAGACTACGCAGAACGGGGTCACGGCTTCGAGAATATGAAAGCGGACGCAGAGCGACTGGGCGGAGAGTTTTCGGTTGAATCCGGCAGTGAGATTTGCGGAACTACAGTAACCTGCGAGGTAGATTATGGTCGGAGCAGAGAAGGGGGTCGAATTGTCATCTCATAATTCATCTGATAGCAAGATACAAGTAATGATCGTGGACGACCACTCCATTACAAGGGACGGTCTTCAAGCCCTGCTCGAGCAGGCCGGAGAGTTCAAGGTGATCGGCCAGGCAGGAGACGGTGTGGAGGCCGTGAAAATAGCGCCCAAGCTCAATCCTGACGTCATCATAATGGATGTAATGATGCCCAAGAAGGACGGCGTCGATGCCTGCCGCGAGGTAATGGAGACGCTCCCAGACACCAGGGTCCTCATCCTGACCGCGTCCACGAATGAGGACGCCGTAATCGAGGCGGTGGCTGCTGGGGCAACCGGTTATTTGCAGAAGTTCTCAGGCAGAGACCAGCTACTAGCGACGATTCGCGATGTAGCTGCGGGAGAACTGCGCGTGCCGGCCTCAGTGGTGAAGCGAGTGTTCTCCGGAATACGCGGCCAGACGGAGCCGTCGAATGAGCAGGACCTGGCGGGGCTATCTGCAAGAGAAAGCGAAGTGCTCACATTGTTCTCCCAAGGCCTCTCGTATGCTCAAATTGGCGAGGTCAAGGGGAATAGCCCCGTGACAATCAGGAACACAATATACAGAATCGAAAGAAAGCTGGGAGTCAATACAAAGCAGGAGATCGTTGTGTGGGCTGTGCGTAACGGCCTTCTCGACGACTACACGACGGACAGTCAGAACTTCTAACCGCCGCAAGGTCAGGCAGGCAAGCGGGAACCATCGCTCTACGGGATTGACGGGTGTGTCCCATGTGGCATTTTGTCCGATACATCGCCTGTGAATGCAATCAGAGAAGCTTCGTGGCAACGATAGAGGGGGAGCCGGCGCGGGTGACAAAACGACTGATGCTCTCTGGAAAATCCCGAGCACAGCTGCGCCGGCATGATTAGAACACCGGGACAACCGCCCGGTGATGTTTCCTCAAATAGTTGAAACGGCTGTCGTCGGGCATTCCACTTCGTCTTCTGTGACTGACCGGCGCTCCGCGATTCGATCGATCACTGATCGTCTCTGACATCGGTGCCCGTGAGCCAAATATGGTTAAAGCAATTCAGTGTGACAGACTGTGCGTCCAACGCGCTGACAGTTGCCAGTCCCATTGCTGCACGTCTCAACTATTGATTGGTACCATTATATTCGTCGCAATCGGTATCGGCAATATTTAGGACGCTTATACCATTCCGATCTGCACTTCCCCTCCGTTCGATTAACAGGCTGGCCTCTCGTTCGCACCATGTCCGGTTGCGCCGCATCGGGCAGATCAGCCGAATCGCCTTGACGGCTCTCCCCTCCTCTGCATAGTTGCTCTTGCCTGCCTTAAGTCAGTGCGCCAGGCTCACTTCATACCTTTTTCCTGTCCGTCATTTTACGCAGTGCACACATTCCTTGCATACCCGCTCCATCACCCCATGATCAGGTGCAGCCGCCTTGCGGTGCCAGATAGGCCGGGCATCCTGCTAGTGGCATACAGCCACACCTGCAAGGTCGTCGCGCGTGCTTATTCCGCCGGAGTCTTCGCCGTTAGACTGCCTGTTAGCTCGCAGCTCCCACACAGACACTTCGCCCCTATCAGCAGCGCGTGAGTCAGTACGATCATTTATTCCGATGATTCACTCGGATAACCTGTGTACCTAAAGATACTTCACAAAGTCCAAAATACTACTAGAAACTCCTTGAATGAGATGCAATTGGGTATTTACTGTCAATTAGACAAAACGGTTATTCCGAAAAGTGTCTATGAAAAGTATGCATCCATTCAACCTATTGCCGTCCGCAGGATTGCGAGTTGTAGAAAAAATAGGGCATCGGTCCGCATGGGGAATGTGGGCTGTTGCCGCGCTGTTCGCTGTGCTTGCGTTCGCCGCTCCAATGCATCGTACGGTTTGGGCGGATGATCCACACGACGCACATAACGCCTCAATCACCATCGAGGTCAATGAGGACAGCATAGATTACGAGACGGCAACCGCCACAATCACTGTGACTGGCGCCCATGAACTCTTCGACAAGTATGACGACCATGACGACAGCCATCCGGAAAACTGGTATGTAACCTATAAGACCAAAGTGAAGTCAACCGGAGAAACCATAACACATACGAAAGATGGAGGGCCCGGAGTCACTAGTGGTGATTTCACTTTTACAGCAACAGGCACGACCGGAGAGTACACAGCCACAGTTAACCTGGCGGATTACTACAACAGCAATCCAACAAACAGCCTGTGGCCGGGCCAGACCCATGTGGTAGAAGCAACCCTCTCGTACTCTAACCCAAATTACAGAAAAGTTGAGACAGCCACCGACGAATTTGACACCAAGAGCGAGTGCGTTGCTCATGATAATTCGGCGACCATGACGAATTGGCATGGCAATTATCCATTCAGTTTCGATCGAGTAACGCGGACTTCAATCACTTTGAAAGTCTCTGTCGGTTATACATTCGCTCCCGTCAACTCGGGTAGGTGCCTGTAGTATAACATCGATGGCGGCGGCATTGACGAGACACGCAGCGCCTATGTCTATAACGATGGCGGCGGCGGGAGACAAGCCTGGATAATAGAAACCGGTCTGATGCCTGGTACATATTATGACTTCAGCGTCAACCCGGACCCTGATTTTGGGGCTAGCACTTCGGGCACTGGTACTTACACGCTGGGCCCCAGACTGATCATCGAAGTCAATGACATCGAACAGACAACGGCGAAGGTCAAGGTATCCCTACCTACAGACGAACAGGATCATGGTGAACGGGACGTCCATCTTGTTTACTACAAGATGGAGGATGAGCAAGACTCAAAACTGAGCAGTTTGCAGGTCAAACCGACGCCACAGAAAACAGTTGACTATACCACTACCTTCGATCTGTCGAATCTGACTGCAGGGACCGATTACAAGGTGAAGGCGTCGCTATCGTCAGCCTTCCCGACACATCACACCGAGAGGAAGGAATTTCCAACCGTACCTGGCAAGCCGACGGGAGTGACCCTTGCCCCCGATGACGAGAAGCTTGATGTCTCGTGGACCAAGCCCGCCGGTGGCGACGCCATCAACTTCTACACCGTCGAGTGGCAAGCGAAGGCCGATATTGACGCCGGCACCGGCTCGCCGTCCTTCTCGTCCGCCATCGCCGTGACCGACACGACCTACGAGATAACCGGCCTGACGAACGGCACAGAATATGGCGTGCGTGTTACGGCAAGCAACAACTCAGGCCATGCAGACTCAGATTACGCATACGCCACGCCCGCCGGCCTACCTAGCGCACCAAAAAACCTGAGCGTGACTCCTGGAAACAAGCAGCTCACCTTGTCCTGGCAAGAGCCTGACGAACTCGGCGGAGTCATCACCGGCTACGAAGTGCAGTACAAAGAAGCCGACGACTCGAGCGCTGTGTGGGCAACAAGCAGTGCAACTGTCGCTTCGGAAACAGATGCTCAGTCCAACGTCACGACATATAGCACGACCATAACCGGCCTGGACTTCAGCACAAAGTACGATGTCCGCGTGAGGGCGAAAAACTCCATCACAGAGACAGACGAAGAAGACTATAACTGGGCGACGAGTACAGGCACCACCCTCCCCGACGTACCCACTGAGCTCAAATCGGAACCGGGCAACCAGCGGCTCACACTATCGTGGGAAGAGCCGACAAATCTCGGTACCGTCGCCATCTCCAATTATGTCGTGCAGTACAGGAAGACCTCGGAGACGGGCTGGACCCCAAGTAGCGCGGCCAACGAGGAGAGCACGGATTCCCAGACCAGCGTCACCACATACAGCAACACCATCACGGGCCTGGACCACAGCACCGACTACGATCTGCGCGTCAGGGCGGACAACGATGTTACGCTGCAGGATGGGGAGGGCTATAACTGGGCTGTATTCGACGGCCAGACGATACCGGGCAGCCCCGGTAATCTCCAAGTAGTGCCTGGCGACGAGCAACTCACACTTACATGGGAGGCGCCTGCAAACAGCGGCAGCCTCAGCATCACCGGATACGCCGTGCAGTACAAGAAAGCCGACGACTCGACCGCAGTGTGGGCAATAAGCAGTGCGACTATCGCTTCGGATACAGATGCTCTAACCAACGTCACGACATATAGCACTACCATATCAAGCCTGGACTTCAGCACAAAGTACGAAGTCCGCGTGAGGGCGAAAAACTCCATCACAAAGACAGACGAAGAAGACTATAACTGGGCGACGAGTACAGGCACCACCCTCCCCGACGTACCCACTGAGCTCAAATCGGAACCGGGCAACCAGCGGCTCACACTATCGTGGAAAGAGCCGGCAGATCTCGGCAGCGTCACCATCTCCGATTATGTCGTGCAGTATAGGAAGACCTCAGATACAGGTTGGTCCACGAGCAGCGCGGCCAACGAGGAGAGCACGGATTCCGAGACCAGCGTCACCACTTACAGCAACACCATCACGGGCCTGGACCACAGCACCGACTACGACCTGCGGGTCAGGGCAGATAACGGCGTTACGCTGCAGGATGAGGAGGGCTATAACTGGGCGATAGGCGACGGCCAGACGATACCGGGCAGCCCCGTTAATTTCGAAGTTGTGCCTGGCGACGAGCAGCTCACACTGAGCTGGGAGGCGCCTGCCGACAGCGGCAGCCTCATCATCACCGGCTACGCCGTGCAGTACAAGAAGACTGCCGATTCGAGCTGGAGTTCACTCTCGGCTCTTAGTGCGTCCACATTGGAAAAAACCATTAGCAGCCTGGAGAATGATGTTCGCTACTCTGTGAGAGTCAGAGCCGTCAACATAGCCACGCTCGATGATGATGAGGGTTACAACTGGGCGACGGATGACGACAGCACGCCCGACGCCATTCCGGGGGTTCCCAAGAGTTTTGACATAGTTGAGGGCGACACCGAGATCGAGATAACGTGGGAAGAACCTGACAATGACGGTTCTGCCATTACTGGCTACCGCCTGCAGTGGAAGCTGAGCACCACTGCCGATTGGGCGTCTCCGCTAGGGTCTCAGTTGCTCGCTGACGATGAGCTTACCTACACCATTGGCAGCCTGGAGAACGGCACCGAGTATTCGGTCCGCGTCAGAGCGGTCAACGATGTGGTGTTCGACGATGAAGATGACTACGGCTGGTCAAAGGACGAAGGCACTCCAAGCACTACGCCCGGCGCTCCAACGCTCGACACCGTTACGGCCGGCCCCGAAAAGCTGACAGCTGAATGGACCGAACCAACCGATACCGGCGGAGCAGCAATTGAAGGATACAAGGTGCAGTGGAAGGCAGACACCGTCACCGACTGGGATGCGCAGACGGGGGTGTCAGAGGCAAGCGTGGGCGCTAGTGTCCTGTCGCACGAAATCACCGGTCTGACGAACGGGACGACCTACGATGTCCGGGTCATCGCGTCGAACAAGAACGGCGACGGCGTAGAGTCAAACGAATTGCCCGGAACACCGAGGCCAGAGCCGACCGTAACGGACGTGACTGTGGCAGATGCCAGCATTACGCAGACGGGGGCGACGGCAGCGGTTGCCATAGACAACAAGACAGGCGAGAGCCAGACGGTACACTTGGGACACCGCATCAACACCTCTGGCAGTCCGTGGACGTATGAGCCGACCAAGACTGTGTCATCGACCGACACGAGCGTTGACTTCGAGCTGTCCGACCTGGAGGGCAATACCGAGCACCTGGTGGAGGCGTGGCTTGCGGTGACGCCCGGTACGAAGGGATCCGCGACCTTCACAACGGGCGCCGTGCCACCGGGCGTGCCAACCAACACTGCAGTCACGCCCGGAAACACAATCATCAATTTGGAATGGGACCCACCCACCGAAGACGGCGGGGCAACCGTAACACATTATGTGATTCAGTGGGACGAGTATGACACCCAGGACTGGGATTCACCACAGGGTGATGTCACAATAACGGACGAGGAGTACGAGATCACGGGCCTGACGAACGGCACCAGGTATGCCGTCAGGGTCCGGGCAGACAACCTTGCGCCGAAAATTCCCGGCAAGAGCTATAACTGGGTTTTTGGCGGCGGTACGCCTAGGACGATTCCTGCTGCGCCAACCGTAACCGTGACACCCGACAATGCGAAGCTCCATGTTGAGTGGAACGAACCTGCCGATGGCGGCAATGCCATCAGCGGATATGTCGTGGAGTACAGCGACGACGATAAAGCGACCTGGAAGTCGCACGGAGAGCCAGGCTCCAACACCTTCGAGACAACCATCCCCAACCTGGAAAACGGTACAAAGTACTTTGTCCAGGTAAGAGCCAAGAACAACGCGGTGCCTGATACCCCAGGCGTATTCAACTGGGGTGAGCACTACGGGACGCCGCGAACTATTCCCGCGGAGCCTGAGATTACCGTCGCGCCCGGAGACACGGTGCTGGTTGTCAGCTGGGACGAGCCTGACAACGGCGGCAGCGACATCACCGGACATGTGGTGCAGTACAAGGAGAACACGGACGACGGCTGGGAGACGAGCACCGCGACAATCGCCGCCGAGACTGATACCGACACAGAAGTTACAAGTTACGAGACCACCATCATCAGCTTGGAAAACGGCACACTGTACGATGTTCGAGTGAGAGCCGTTAACGTGGTCATGCTCGATGACGATGGCGACTATGAGTGGGGTAAAGGCTCCGGCAAGCCGAGGACGATTCCCGAAGAACCGGTGGTCGGCGTTACGCCAGGCAACGCGCAGCTAGTAGTGACCTGGAACAAGCCAGCCAACGGCGGTGACGACATCACCGGCTTCGTCGTGCAGTACATGAAGGACACGGACACGGGCTGGTCGGACCATTCAACGCCGGGGAAAGACGCAACATCGACCACTATCTCCAGCCTAGAGAATGGAGAGATGTACACGGTGCGTGTCAGAGCCGTCAACACAGTAGAGCTTGATGACGAAGAGAACTACAACTGGGGTGAAAACTCAGGCAAGCCCAGAACCATCCCCAACGTGCCTGACAGCCTGACCGTCACACACGGCAACCAGCAGCTGACCGCCACCTGGACTCAGCCTACCGGCACCGGCAGTAATGGCGGCGACACGATTACCGGATATGAGGTGCAGTGGAAGGAGAAGACTTCGACGGGGTGGTCTTCCCGCTCGTCCCAGCTTGTAACCGGGATTGACACGCTGACACTGACTTTCAGCCAGCACTCCGGTCAGTCTCTGGCCAATGGCACGACCTACTCTGTGCGAGTCAGAGCCATCAATACCGTGGAGCTTGATGACGAAGGGGACTACAACTGGAGAGATGGTGAAGAGACCCCCAGCACGACGCCGGACGCACCGGAAAAAGTTCGCATTAGCAACCAGGGCGACAAGGAGCTGACGGTCAAGTGGGACGCGCCCGTCACAACAGGCGGAGACGACATCAGCGGTTATGTCGTGCAGTGGAGGGCCAAGGGCATAGCCAACTGGGAAGCCACTTCGACAACTGAGGATGACACAATAGCTGCTGACAAATTCTCGCACACCTTCACTCAGCACTTAAGTACTGACCTTGGCAACGGCGTAAGCTACGAGGCGCGCGTGATTGCCAAGAACAGGAACGGCCGCGGAACGCCGTCTGTGCACGTTGAGGGCAAACCCAGGACAACGCCGAATTCTCCCGACGATCTGGAGGCCACGGAAGGAGACACGGAGCTTGCCCTGACCTGGACTGCTCCGACCGAAACAGGCGGCGTCAACATCACCATCGACTATTACATTGTGGAGTACAAGAAAGACGGTGAAAACAGCTTTAAGCCCGAGCAGACAACCGATGCTTCGACAAATTTGACGCTGGACGGGCTCGAAAACGGCAAACTCTACACGATTCGGGTCAAGGCTCATAATTCCGAAGGGGATACCAGTGAACCTTCCGGGACGACTACCGGCAAACCCAGGACTATACCCGGGAAGCCGGATATCACAGCGGTAACCGCGGGGAACGGCACTCTGACGGTGGCTTGGACGCCGCCAACTGACAACGGCGGAGCCGACCCAACGAAGTACATCCTTGAGTGGGAAAAGTGGATAGAAGCCACAACCACCTGGCAGTCCTCTGGAAGTCAAGAAGACACTAATGGCTCTCCTTCTGAAATCGCCGGCCTGACGAACGGCACAAAGTACAGGGTAGAGGTGAAGGCGCACAACGCCGCCGGCACGGGACCTGCATCCGATCCGGTGGAACGCACGCCAAAGACCATACCGGATGCACCGGTATTGACACTTACCCCTGGCGATGGCGAACTGAACGTGAAGTGGACTGAGCCAGGCGATGGTGGAGACGCTATTACCGATCACGTCGTGCAATATATGAAGAATACGGACACCGACTGGACGCCGATTAGTGCGTCCATCAGTGAGGAGACGGATTCTCAGACAGAAATAACAGCCTACGAGACGACCATTTCCGGGCTGGACAACGGGCACGAGTACACGGTGAGGGTCAGGGCTGTAAATACCGCGGAGCCCGATGCCGGAAAGGTCTATAACTGGGGCAAAGCGTCTGACATACCCAGAACATTCCCAGCCGCTCCTTCAGTAAACCTCGTGCACGGGAAGAATCAGCTCAAGGTAACGTGGGACAAGCCCGACAAGCGGGGCGCCGACATAACCGGGTTCGTCGTGCAGTACAAGAAGGCAGCGGATAAGACCTGGGGCGAACACTCGAGGCCGGATGCAGACAAAACGACCACGGATATCACCGGGCTGGACAATGGCGTGCTTTACGACGTGCGCGTCAGGGCAGTCAACTCCGTGACGCTCGATGACGAGGAGGGCTACGAGTGGGGTGAGGATTCAGAGATCCCTCGGAGGATCCCGGGTTTTGTAACCGGCCTGGGGATAATATCAGGTGACGAGGAACTCACTGTGTCATGGGTTGCGCCTACGGTTGAAAATAACGGCGGTGCCGCGGTCAAAGGGTACGTGCTGCAGTGGAAGTCGGGCAACGAGGAATACGACCCCAGCAGCGACCGTCACACCACGACGACTGATGTGTCCAAGGTGCTGGAACCGCTTAGCAACGGGATTCTCTACTCCATTCGTGTCAGGGCGGACAACGGCGAGACCGCAGATATTTACAACTGGGTAGAGGAGACGGGAACTCCAATGTCCGTGCCGGGCGCACCGACCGGTCTCGATGTCGAGGAGGGCGACGAGCAGCTCAAGGTAACATGGGTAGCTCCGGAAGAAACCGGCGGCGAAGGCGTTGAGATAGAGCGCTATGTCATCCAGTGGAAGTTGGAAACTGCCAGCAATTGGCCGTCACAGAATGAACACACCACAACGGACGAAACCGTCCTGACGGATACCATAACGGGCCTGCTCAACGGCGAGATGTATGACATTCGCGTCAGGGCGGACAACAACGTTGAAGGGCAGACCTTCCAGTGGGGGAACACAACGGGCACGCCGAGAACAATCCCGAGCGAGCCGAGGAGCCTCAGTGTGACGGCGGGTGACAGTCAGCTTTCGCTGACATGGGATACGCCGGCTGAAACAGGCGGACTGAACATCAACCAGTACGTCGTGCAGTGGAAGTCAGGCGTCCAAGAGTACAATAACACCGATCGCCAGGACACGACCTCCAATCGGTCATACGTCATACGCGGACTCACCAATGACGTACTGCACACACTCAGGGTCAGGGCAGACAATACGGTGACGGTGCCAGACGAAGAGAACTATAACTGGGAAGCTGGAACCGGGACCCCTGCCGCAGCAGCGAACCCGCCGCAACCGCCTCAGCAACCAGACCCACCTCAGCAGCCGAATCCGCCGGCGAACATCAATCCGCCACAACAGCGGACGCCTGTTCCCAGCGTATCTGGCGTGACATTCGCGAACATCAGTCAGACGGCAGCAGACGCCACGGTGAGCCTGAGCGACGCGGGCAGCTCGCAGAAGACAGTGCGCCTGCGCTACCGCGAGGACGGCACCACAAGATGGACGACCGTCCCCGCCAATAAGACAAACGGCGCGAGCACGACCATATCCTTGACAGGACTGACTGCGGGCACGACTTACGAGGTGCAGGCCTGGCTCACCACCAACTCGCCGCCTTCCGGCACGCAGATCTACGAGTTCACCACGCTTGTCGAGGTGGTCTCTGAGCCGAGCATTTCGGCTCTTGAGTGCGAGAACGTCGGGCAGACGTTTGCTACAGCTATGGTGAAGATCGCGAACGCCGGCACGGATATGAAAGAGATCTATCTCAAGCACAGCATGGACGGGGTGGATAGCTGGACTATGCTTCCATCACCTTCCGTCACGTACACAGATAGCACCTTCATCAACCTGACGGGACTGCAGGTGGGAACTACCTACGAGGTGGCTGTCGCGCTGACGAACGATTTCGATGGAATGCTGACTTGTTCATTCACCACGCTGGCGTCCGATCCGAGCGTGTCCGGCATCGGCATAAGCGACATCACGAACACATCCGCCGTGGCCACGGTCAACATCGCGAGTCCTGGCACGGCGCAGAAGACTGTGCACCTGCGCTACCGCGTGTTCGGCGAGACCGAGTGGGGCTCGGTACAGACGAAGCGCACGACGGGATCGAGCGCGCAGTTCAGTCTCACGGCGCTGAGTCCCAGGACGACCTACGAGGTTCAGGCGTCACTCGCGAACGACTTCTCCGCTTCAAGGTCGGTTATGTTCACCACATCGACGCCAGACCCAAGCGTGTCGTCCGTCAGCGTGAGCGACATCACCGACACTTCAGCCGTTGCCAGCGTCGGCATCGCATACGCGGGCAGCTCGCAGAAGACCGTGCACCTGCGCCACCGTGTGTTCGGCGAGACCGAGTGGGGCACGGCGCAGACCGAGACTACGAGTGGCTCCAGTGCACAATTTGATCTCACCGGCCTTGAGCCGCAGACTAAGTACGAGGTCGAGGCATCGCTGAGCAGGGACTTCACAGAATCAAAGACCGCCACATTCACCACCCTTGTTCCCGACCCCAGCGTGTCTGCTTTGAGCATCGGCAGCATCAGGCAGGTCTCCGCCGTCGCGACCATTGCCATCGCGGACGCGGGCGAGGCGCAGAAGACGGTCCACCTGCGTTACAGGGTCGAGGGCACCGGCGAGTGGAGCGGTCCCGCGCTGACCGCAACCACCTACGGAGCGAGCTTGTCCATAGACCTGACAGGACTCACTCCAGACACGGACTACGAAGTGCAGGTATCTCTTGATGGCTCGTTCGCCGCCTTCGCTTCCACGACGTTCAAGACACTGCGCTATCCCAGTCTCTCGGATATCGACGTCACCGACATCACGAAGACTACCGCCACGGCGGAGATCGACATCGCCGACCCCGACGGCAGCAATCAGATGGTTCACCTGCGCTATCGCACTACGACGCCCCAGGGCAGTTGGAGTAACGTACAGAAGACCACAAGCACTAAAGCAGACGCGTCAATTATGTTGACAGGACTTGTCACCGATACCGAGTACGAGGTGCAGGCGTCGCTGACATCGGACTTCGCGGTCCCAGTGTCGGACACGTTCAAGACCCTGCCGCCTGACCCAGTGGTATCCGGTGTGAGCGTGATAGGCATCGCGCAGACTACCGCAACGGCGAATATCGACATTACCAACTCCGACGGCAGCAGCCAGACGGTCAGCTTGCGCTATCGCACGACCACGCCAAGGGGTGACTGGAGCGGCACTCTAACGACCACCAGCAGCACAGACAGCGCTAGTATCGACCTTGCAGGTCTTGCACCCGGCACCGAGTACGATGTGCAGGCTTCACTGGACGACACATTCCCCGCAGCGCGCACGAAGTACGATACTTTCACCACGCTGCGCCATCCCAGCATAGCCACACTAGAAGCACAGAACATCGGCAGGAACGGCACGACCGTCGTTGCTACGTTAGCGGACTCACGAGGTGAATCGCAGACGGTATATGTGCGACACCGCCAGGCACGCTACATTGTCTGGAGAACCACGCAGCAGACGGACTCCGTGGACGACATTGCGAGCCTGCGCCTCAGGGGACTGTCATCGGGAACGGAATACATCGCTGAGGCTTCGCTGGACAGCTCGTTCCCGGATGGGGAGATCAGGTCCGTGACGTTCACGACTAAGGAGCGCAGGGACGATGACGACACACCAGTCGTTGTGCAGGAGGCGCGCGCGGTGACCGTACCGCTGCTTGGCTTCTCTCCGCAAATGTTGCGCTTCGTTGCCATAGAGGGCGGGGAAAGCCCGGCTCCCCAGACGTTCTCCGTATGGAACAGGGCGCAGGGTACGATGGACTTCATCCTGTCCAACCAGCAGGAGTGGCTGTCTCAGGAGCCAACCTCGGGCACTTCCGGCGGTCCCGCAGACCCCGTGACGATAACTGTCTCGGTGGACTCGGCTGAACTTGCCTCGGGACAGTACGTGGACATAATCAGCATTGATGTGAGTGCATCGGGCAGATCACCGGACCAGGTGGTCGTGGTGCTGGACGTGCTGCCTCCGGACTATGTCAGGCAGTTCGTGTCTCGCGACGAGGGCGGGACGGTCATCCTACCTGACGGCACCGTGAAGATAGTCGTGCAGCCGCTGTCACCGCCGAAGGATGTGGACATAGAGCTGATGAAGCTTAACCTGCAGGCGCACGGCGCACCGCCGGGAAACCAGCAGCGTGTGGTGGTCGCGATCGAATCGAGCACGTATCCGCCGGGTGGTGATACTCCCGAGGACGTCGCCTACCTACCCTACGTGACGCTGTGGGTGCAGGTACCACACACTGACGCAGTAGCCTGTGCAGAAGGCAGGGTGCGGTTGTACTCTGTGCAGAGAAACTGGAGCCTTGAGGCGCATAGCTGTGAGACGGACGAGTCGGGCGATGTATGGGCTGTGGCGGACGTCGAACGGCTGGGAGCGTTCGCGCTGGTGATAGACGACTCACCCGCCACACCGATGCCCACTCCTGCGGCTGCGGCGATGGCGACTCCAACCGGTTCGGTGATAAGCGACGCGACATCGGCAACGGTGCGCACATCGCTGCCCGCGCTGCCGCCCACACCGGTGCCGACCGCAGTCCCAACTGCCTTGCCCGCGCCGGTCGGACAACCTGTGGCTACTCCGGAGACGATCCACACACCGACCGCGACCGCGGTTCCGGCCACTGTAGAGCCTTCCGCTCCTGCGATGCAGGCATCGGTTGAACTGGATGGTTCGGGAGGGATGAACGGCGTCATACTGGCTGCGATCGGACTGCCCATGCTGCTCGGCGCTCTGCTGCTCGGCTACCTGATATACAGGGAACGACGACGGCGGAACGGCAATCACATTTGAGGACTGGAAACTGTACTCACTGCCATCGGACTATCTAATGAGCAGTAGCTCAACAGAGCAGCAAGCACAGTCTAACCGGCCCACCGCACGATCAAGGAACTAGGTTGATAGGCGGCGAAGGGGTTGTCTGCTGCGATACGTGGCAACTCGCAAGAGCCATTCTGCGGGTCCGTACAGGAAGCGACTGAGCCATTCCTGCGACCACCACATTTGTAATGCCCAGACGGCGAAGACGAACACAAGAATTACTGAGCGGTTTACCCAATCCGCATCTCCAAGCAACAGGGTTAGCACAAGAACGCCAAATACCGTCTGCATAAGGTAGTTGGTCAGAGCCATCCTACCGACTGCCCGGAGACGCTGCTTGAGCCCGCTGTCCGCGCGATTACTCCACAAGACGATGAGGCTCATGTAACCGAGAGACGCGGGAATTGTGCCAACTGTGTTGGGGATCTGTCCGACGAAAGCGATCTCGCGCGAATAGTCGTACAACGCCGTTACGATGACACCTAGTGTGGCTAGCGGCAATCCAATGGCAAGTCCAACTACAGCCATTCTGCGATAGGTGGCAGCCGGCATGCCTCCATTCATGAAGCCCGTGCGGTATAGACCCGCCCCAATGAGAATCATCCCCAGTCCCCGAAGAAAATAGCCGAACAGTATTGGGATGCCCACCATATCCTCAGTCTCAATCTCCCCAGGTGTCCAGATACCGGCGAGTGATGTGCCAGTCGTGTCGGCAATGTATTGTGCGAGCAGGGCGCACGGGATTGGCAATGCAAACACAACGACTCCGACTGAAATAAGCGCCCGATCCGGCAGCTTCCGCAGCGCGACGAGAAGAGCCGACGAAATGGCATAGACCATCAGCACATCACCGTCCCAAAGCATCAAGTGCAGAATGCCGATCAGCAGCAGCATAGCGTTGCGCCAGAGGTTCAGGGTAACCGCTCGTCTACCCCTCGCGCTGGCACGGTCTATGAAGAGAATCATACCCGCCCCGAACAGAAGCGAAAACAATCCCATGAACTTCTGGTCGATGAAGATTTCTCCCGCAATACCCACGGTCCAGTCGAGCCAGGATTCCGATCCACCCACGCTCAGGTTCAGGTAGGGCGGCAGGCCGAACTTAAAGGACACGGCGTTCATCAGCAGGATGCCGAGCACGGCAATGCCACGTATGAGGTCTAAACTGGAAATCCGCGCGGATTCGCGGACCGGGCCGGAATCCGCAATCTGGGATTGCGCTGCCAATTTGTGGGGCTCCTCTAGCAAAACTTGGGGGAGTTTACCACATCCTCCCCAAGAAGAAAGACCTCGGACATATTGTCCGAGGTCTTAAGTACTATTTCAGTCAACTGGCCCAATAGGAAGGACCACTTATACGGCAATTACCTGCGATAGCCGCCACCGCTCCTCTCGCGATCGCGCCCACCACGATCCCTGCCGCCGCGGTCTCTGCCACCACGGTCCCTACCGCCACGGTCATTGCGCCCTCTGCCGCCATCGCGCCTGTATCCACCGGTGCGCGCCGGTCGCCCGCCGCCTACCGGGTCCCTGCCAGCAGGGTCAATCTCTTCGTCGGTGAGAAGTGCGCGACGAGACAGGTTGATTCGCCCAAGATCATCAATCTGAATGACGGCTACTGTAAGTTCCTGTCCGATTTCCACGGTCTCTGCCACTGATGGCACCCGCTCATCCGCAAGCTCGCTGATATGCACAAGACAGTCCTTCCCGGGAAGGATTGTGACGAATGCGCCGAAGTCCATTATACGCGCCACCGTTCCAGTGAAAATGTCGCCGACCTTGACCTCGCGTGTCAGATCGTCAACCATCTGCACGGCCTTCTCCGCGGCGGCGCCGTCAGGAGAGCCGATGACAACTGTGCCATCATCTTGTATGTCGATGGTCGCGCCCGTCTCTTCGGTGATGGCGCGTATCGTCTTTCCGCCCGGACCTATCACTGTGCCTATCTTGTCAACCGGAACCTTGATTTGCAGCATCCGTGGTGCAAACGGGCTCATGTCCTCACGTGTGTCGCTGAGTGTCTCGCGCATCTGGTCGAGGATGAACAGCCGTGCTTCTTTCGCCTGCTGCAGAGCGTCCTGCACGACATCGAAGCTAATACTATTCACCTTGATGTCAAGCTGAATTGCCGTGATGCCTTCGCGCGTCCCCGCGACTTTGAAGTCCATGTCGCCAATATGGTCTTCCATACCCTGAATGTCGGTGATGGTGGCGTATTCGCCATCCTCGCCGTCAATCAGCCCTACGGAAATGCCTGCAACCGGCGATTTTATCGGCACTCCTGCGTCCATCAGGGCAAGGGTGCCTGCGCAGACGCTTGCCATCGATGTGCTGCCGTTCGAGCCGAGAGCTTCGCACACGATCCGCAGTGTGTATGGAAAATCTTCCTGACTCGGCAGCACTGGTGCGAGGGCACGCTCTGCAAGCGCACCGTGTCCGACCTCGCGCCGTCCGGGTGAGCCGATGCGCCGCACCTCACCCACCGAGTATGGCGGGAAGTTATAGTGCAGCATAAATCGTTTCGTCTCTTCAGGCGTCAGCGTGTCGAGCCTCTGAGCGTCGCCCACTGAGCCGAGTGTTGCCACGCCGAGAATCTGCGTCTCACCACGATTGAAGAGGCCGCTGCCGTGAGCGCGAGGAAGTAGTCCTACGGCGCTTGAGATGGGGCGAATTTCGCGCCTGTCTCGCCCGTCGGGACGCTTGCCGCCCGACAGCACGTTCTTCTTGAAGGCATGCTCAAGCTGCACTTCGAAAGCGTCGCGCAGGTGATTGGCTTCGTACTCTTCACCAAGCTCTGCGGCAACCTTTGCACGCAGTTCGTCCAGTTTCTCGTACAGGTCAACCTTGCCGTTCGATGATGTGAATGCGTCCGTTACGCCGCTGCCAAGGATGTCCGCAATCTCGTCGTCAAGCTCGGACGGGTAGGCAAAGGAGTCATAGTCCGTCGACTTGGACTTGCCAATGGCCTCCACCATGCTGTCCTGAAAGTCAATGAATCCCAGGTTGACTTCGTGTGCGAGCTTGATGGCATCGAATACGACCTCTTCCGGAAGCTCATTCGCTCCGGCTTCCATCATCGTAACGCCGTCGCGTGAACTGGATACCACTAGGTCCAGCTCACTCTCGTCAAGCTGAGCATAAGAGGGGTTTACCACCAGTTCGTCGTTGATGTAGCCAATGCGCGTGGCCGCAATGGGTCCCGCAAAGGGTATATCGGAAATCGAAAGAGCCGCTGATGCA
The DNA here is from genome assembly GCA_963665605.1 of Dehalococcoidia bacterium. Classification (GTDB taxonomy): domain Bacteria; phylum Chloroflexota; class Dehalococcoidia; order Lucifugimonadales; family JADFKI01; genus Bin90. The sequence continues at coordinate 943,402 of OY762409.1, forward strand.
GCTGTCATGACCAGCGTCTCAAATGGTGTCTCCATATCGATGGAGAGCGGAGTGGCGACAATCTGCACTTCATTGCGGAAGTCATTGGGGAATAGTGGGCGTAGCTGCCTGTCGGTCAGGCGCGCCATCAGGATTCCATGAGTGCTTGGTCGCCCCTCCCGCCGGAAGAAGCTGCCGGGAATCTTGCCCCTGGAATACAGGCGCTCTTCCACATCTATGGTCAGCGGGAAGAAATCAATGCCAGAGCGGGGCTTGGACATCGTAGCGGTGACAAGCAAGGCGCAATCGCCCTGCTTTACTAGTATAGATCCGTTGGCTTGTAGTGCTAGTTGGCCGCTCTCCATAACGAGCGTGCCGGATTCATAGTCGTGTTTAAACGAGTTTAGCATTAGATATAAATCCTCCACGGGGAACGTGAGAAAGAAGAAAGGCAGCCACGTCGGCTGCCTAAATAACTGGCTACCTTCTCAGACCGAGCTTGGCGATTAGCGCCCTGTAACGGCCTACGTCTTCCCTGTTGAGGTATCGTAACAGCCTCCGCCGGCGACCAACCATTTTCAACAGGCCGCGGCGTGTGGACTCGTCGTGCTTGTGGATCCTGAGGTGTTCGGTGAGTTGCTGGATGCGAGTCGTCAGGACTGCTACCTGCAGTTCAGTAGAGCCTGAGTCGTTCTCGTGGGTGCGATGCTCCGCAATTACGGCTTGCTTTTCAGCCTTATTCAATCCCTTCTCCTGGGAGTTCCCCTGTCTTTAGATGTTCTTCTTTTCTCACCACAAGTCTAGCATAGGGCGCTTACCCGCGCAATGAATTTAGAGTGGCCACAGGCATTCGTTCCGAACGAAAACTACAGAGAGGCGATGAAGTCCGTGACCGCATTCTGGAATCCGGACGGACTATCACCCATCACAAGGTGTCCCGCTCCTTCGATGGTCGCAATCTTGCTGTTGGGAATGGCTTGATGCATCCTGTCGGCAGTGTCCAAAGCCACGATGTCGCTCGCACCGCCGCGCACCAGCAGAGTCGGGCATTGCAGCGACTCTATGTATCCCCACAGGCGTTTTTCAGTTTCGGGGTCGCTGCCCATGCGTCTTCCTGGCGTTCGAAGCGCCCTATCGTACTTCCATGTCCACTTGCCGCTGGGCAGCTCCTTGAGGTTATGCATGATGCTGCCACGCACCTGCTGTGGGTCACGGCGCGGGTTGTACTTCAACACCCGTTCGACAAAGGCATCGACGGAGTCAAGCTCGTCATCCTGCTGCACGAAGCTGCGGATATTCTGTGTTCCCTGCTGCATATTCTGCGGCGCCGCGTCCACGACGACAAGCGCCTTGACCTTGCCGGCGTTGTTGGCAGCATAAGTGAATGAGTTCCGGCCACCCATAGAAAGGCCCATCAGCACAAAGTCCTCAAGACCCAGAGCATCCACCACGGCTGAGATATCCTTCTGCTGTGTCTCCGGCGAGTAATCACCATCGGGCGCCCAGTCGCTGTCTCCATGCCCCCGCTGGTCAAGCACGATAACTCGATAATCGTCGCTGAACCCAAGCGCAACGAAGTCCCACGAGTGGCATGTCTGCGCGAAGCCGTGAAGCAACAGGATTGGCGGGTTGTCCGCGCTGCCCCATTCGAGGTAGTGAAAGCGCATTCCGTTGGCGTTTACGAACTTGTCCTGCGGCTCGTTCTCATTGGCGAATCTCACGCCCATTGCGCGCGCCGCGTCGTATAGGGATAGCCCCTGCGTGCTTGACTGTGTACTCAACGGTCTGTTCCTCCGATTGTCTTCTGTTGGCTTGGCGAATTTCGATGCAACGCGCCAAATGATACACTACCGCGCCGCATCCTATCCATCCCATCCTGCACAATCTGCATTTATGCTAGACAGGCGGGCGGCGCGTGTGCCAGTCCGTCGCCTGCTCGTAGGCGTAGGCGACCTGCAGGGCGAGCGCGTCCTCGAACGGGCGGGCCGCAAGCTGCAGGCCAATTGGCAGCCCGTCGGAACTGAAGCCGCATGGGACGGAGACTGTGGGAATGCCACAGATGTTGTGCGGGCGGGTGAGACGCGGCATCAAAGCGAGCTTGTGTTCCGTCTGTCCTCCAACTTCGACGATGTCCTCTCCTATCTTAGGAGCGGGTGCCGCTGTTGCGGGCGCGAGCAGGATGTCGTAGGTCTTCATTGACTCGGCGATGGCGTGGTTGAACTCGGAGCGTGCTCGTTGTGCAGCGATGTAGGTTACCGCAGGATTCATCGCACCTTCCTCCAGACGACCGCGCACATCCGCGCCGAAGTCGTCCGCGCGCTCGCGCAGGTTGTCGAGGTGAATCTCTGCCGCCTCGGTTAGCAGTATAGTGCCGGAAATGCTGATGGAGTCATTGAGTGCGGAAATGGAGCATTCCTCGACGCGCGCGCCGAGTTCTTCGAGCTTGCTCGCGGCCTGCAGCACGGCGGCTCGAACTTCTTCGTCGATCATATCGTAGAAGTACTCCTGCGGAATGCCAATCCGCAGACCACCTATGTCCTTACCCAGATGGCGGGTGAAGTCCTCGTCTGGTCTATTGGCACACGACTGGTCCCGTTCGTCATATCCTGCGATGGCGTTCATGACAATTGCTGCATCCGTGACCGAGCGCGTCATCGGTCCCACCGTATCGAGGCTGTTCGACAGTGGAAAGACACCGACTCTGCTGATACGTCCGAAAGTGGGCTTATGCCCCACTATTCCGCAAGCAGAAGCAGGTATTCGAACGGACCCACCCGTGTCGCTGCCGAGCGCAGCCATGCATTGCCCTGACGCTACCGCTGAACCCGAGCCGCCGCTCGATCCGCCAGTGATGCGCGAGGTGTCCCAGGGATTGTGAGCGGGCCCATGGTGCGGGTTTTCGCTGGTCGCTCCCAGTGCGAACTCATGCATCTGCAGCTTTCCGAGCAGTATTGCGCCCGCATCCGCAAATCGCTCGGTGACGGCGGCATCATAGTCCGGCACAAAATCGCCCATAATCTTCGAGCCGACCGTAGTGCGGACGCCTTTCGTGTAGTAGAGGTCTTTCAGACCGATGGGAATGCCGTGCAGGACGCCGCGATAGTTGCCACTCTTGATTTCAGCCTCTGCCGTTGAGGCTGCGGATTTGGCATGGTCCGCAAGCAGAGTAACGAAGGAATTCAGCCGGTCATCCGTCTGCTCGATTCTATCGAGATGCGCATTGACGAGTTCGACTGGGGAAAGCCGCCCGGATACTATGAGGGATGCCGCCTCGCTTATAGTGAGGTAGTGCAGGTCGCTTTCAGGCATTCGTGTCTCCCTATCGATATAAGTCGTTTCAGTCTAATGAGGTTGAATCAGGATGCGGCGAATCAGTCGCCAGCGGGGGCTGCACGCTGCTGCTGCCTGCCCTGGGTAATGGCATGTTCCACCTGGTTCACGAGCGTGCCAATGTTCCGCACCTGCTTGTTTAGCATCGCAGGACCGACCGCAAAGCCCGCAACTGCAACTCCGCCAATGAATACGGCCAGCGGCGCGCCCAGGTAGCTGGCGATCCAGCCCGCCTGCATTCCACCGAGAGGCATTATGCTCCAGGTCATGCCGTAGAAGCCCATAACCCGCCCGCGCATCTGGTTCGGCACCATCATCTGCAGGGAACTCATAATGGAAATCATGTACACCGAGTTGAATATGCCGATGAAGACCATAATGCCCATTACGAGGTAGTACGACGGGTACGCCTGTGACACCAGACCGAACAGCATCAGGGTCAGTCCAAAAGCCGTCGCGCCTCCGATCAGCATCAAGCCCTTCTGGCGGAAGTTGCCGACCGAGCCGAGAATCAACGTCGTTGCCAGCGCGCCCGCGCCGCTAACGCCCATCAGTACGCCCTGCCCGTCCGCGCCGACTTTCAGGATATCCACGGAGAATACGGGCATCATGAAGATGTATGCCATGCCGAAGAAACTGTTGAAGAAGGTCATCGCTATTAGAAACGAAAAGGCCGAGTTGCCCATAATGAACTTCAAGCCGTCCAACATGTCGCGGGCGGGATTTCCGCTGCCGCCCCTCTCGATCTTCGGTATCTTCAGCGCGACCGTCACCAGTGCCATCGTGACGAAGCCGACACCGGCAATGAAGAACGACATCGAAGTCCCGAGGTAAGCGATGATGCCACCGGCGATGGCTGGCGCAACGATGCGCGTGCCCTGCCAGATCGCGGCATTCAAGGACACCGCGCTCATAATTGCCGAGCGGTCAATGAGGTGTGGGTAGAGCGCCTGGCGCGCGGGCTGGTCGAATGCGTTAACCCCCCCGGCAAGGAACGCTATGAGCAGAACGTAGTAAATGTGGAGGATGTCGAACATCGTCATCAGGGCAAGGATGAAGATGAGCGCCGCCGTTACAAGCTGGCAGGCAATAATGAGACGGCGCTTGTCGAACATATCGGCGAATACGCCGCCGAAGAGGTTCAGCAGAATCGCCGGTATGGCGTTTACCGCGCCGACATATCCTAGAAATAGCGGAGACTTGGTAAGCTCGAAAGTCACCCACAGAAGGGTGAAGGTGAGCATCTGGAAGCCGCTGACGGATGCGAGCGTTCCGAACCAGTAGTTGCGGTATGCCGGGTAGCGAAGCGCAGGTGGAACAGCACGGCGCGCCCTGTCTATGAGGTAGGCAGCCGCCTCCAAATTCTGTGAACTCTGCGTCAAAGCGGCCTTTCTTGACCTGCTAATTTCAGTCCTTTAGAGGTATCCTCCCCCAAGTAACCGAGTCAGGTTCTCTAGCAAGTTCTTTATTCCGAATAATCTGCCGAATATTCAGGAGAGTCTCATTAACCTCATTCGTTACATACACCCACTCCGGTTCCTCGGGGAACCAGTACGGAGAAGTAATTCGCACCACCTTGTGCTCGTCGGGGTTGAGGTAAATGCCGAACTTGGAAATATGCGGTAACAATCTGCACCTCTGTCTATTAGCACTAAACTAGCATACGAAGCGTGTATCTTCAACGGCGACTTAGCCCCAATCCACCGAAGATATTGACACAGTGAAGATAGCGAAGACGTGGGAAGTGCTCCGTTGACTGTGGGATAATGGTTTTTTGAGGAAAGACCAACCCCAGACAAGGAGCACCAAATAGATGATAGCATCCGAGCGTCCCGACCGCATCCAGGTAGCCTTCGACGACCACCGCCTGGTGGCCAATGCCGGACTGCTGTTACCGGTCACACTGGCCCATCGTCTGGGTCTGAGCGAACTTGTGGAAAGCCACCTTGACCTGGGGGATGCGCCGGGTCGGGCGAACGCGGGAGACAAGATACTGACCCTGGTGGCGTCGGCTCTGGCAGGCGGTGATTGTATAGACGACGCGGACGCGCTGCGGTCCGGAGGCACCGGACGGGTGCTGGGCTGTACGGTCAAGGCGCCATCCACACTGGGGACATTCCTGCGCAGCTTCAGGTGGGGCCACGTGCGCCAACTGGACCGGGTGAGCCGGGAACTGCTGTTGCGAAGTTGGTCCGCGGGGGCAGGACCCGGGGACTCGCCCCTGACGATTGACCTGGACTCCACCGTCTGCGAGACCTACGGACTGGCGAAGGAGGGAGGCAGCGAGCACAACTACAACGGGCAGAGAGGCTATCATCCGCTGGTTGCCGTCGTCGCAGGAACAGGGAACGTGCTGATGGCACGACTGCGCAAGGGCCGGGCCAACACCGCCCGGGGCGCAGCCAACTTCCTGCGTGAGACGCTGAGCAGGGCACGCTACGCAGGAGCCACGGGAGCGCTCACCGTGCGGGCCGACAGCGGCTTCTACGCCCACGACATCGTCAGCGTCTGCCGCGACAACGATGTGCGCTTCTCCATCACCGTCCGACAGCATCGGAGCTTGCGCAATCTCATAGAGGATATACCCGAGACCGACTGGACGCCCATACCCTACTGGATGGAGGGCGCAGCCGACGTTGCCGAGACCACGTACGTACCCTTCGACAGCCGCCCCGACGCCGCGCCGGTGCGCCTCATCGTCCGCAGGGTCAGGCCCACGCCCGGCTCTCAACTGGCGCTGCTCGCCGACTACAGCTATCACGGCTTCATCACCGACCGGGAGGGCGACACCCTTCAACTGGAAGCCGACCACCGCCGACACGCCGAGATCGAGAACGCCATACGCGACCTGAAGTACGGTGTGGGACTGAACCACCTGCCATCGGGTCGCTTCGCCGCCAACGCAGCCTGGATGGCCGTGCAGGTGATGGCACACAACCTTGCCCGCTGGACCGCGCGCATCGGTCTGGCTGAGCAGGTGGTGACCACAAAGACCCTCAGACGACGCTTCTTCTCCCTTGTCGGACGGCTCACACGCTCGGCACGCCTTCTCACTCTGCATCTTCCGCAGGGCTGGCCCTGGGGAACACAGTTCGGACGCGCACTGACCAGACTGCGAACCATTCCATTACCGAGCTGATGGCAGCGACGACAGACCGCCATACACGCCACAACCCATCACATCCCCAGACTCTAGCCGGACCGCGAGTATCCCCTGCTGCCCACCGATTCGTCAACTTCACCCACAATCGCCACTGTGGGCCTCCACCGGCGTCCAACATCACGACCGGGGACCTTCAGAACGCTCCAGCGCCGGCGTCATACTCTCACCGCCATCTTGCCACGCTCTTAAACCACGATCCGGCAGAGATGCCACGACTCTTCGGTGGATTCGGGCTTAGGCGCCGAACGGGAGCATCAAGCTTTCGTCTTGAGTTTGCAGGATGCCTCCCTTTATTTCTGGGATCGCTGAACTACTCAACAGTAACCGATTTCGCAAGATTGCGGGGCTTGTCAACATCGCAGCCGCGTTCCACCGCTATGTGATACGCCAGCAACTGCATAGGGATTGCATTGAGAATCGGCGTAATGTTCGCGGACGCCCTGGGTATCCAGATCACATCATCGGCCTTCTCGAAGACGTGCTCATCGCCCTCAGTCGCAACGGCTATTACGCTGCCTCGGCGCGCCTTGACTTCATTCACATTGCTGAGCATCTTTTCATACAGTTCATCCTTCGGAACAAGGGCGACAACCGGCATCTTTCTATCGATGAGTGAAATGGGACCGTGCTTCATCTCGCCCGCCGGATAGCCTTCGGCATGGATGTAGCTGATCTCCTTCAATTTGAGCGCCCCCTCCATTGCGAGTGGATAGTTCTTTCCGCGTCCAAGAAAGAGGAAATTGGCACGCCGGGCGTACTTCAGCGCCAGACGCTCATATTGCGATTGCCCTGATATAAGCTGTCCTATCATCTCCGGCAGGTGGGCGAGTTCCTGCACGATGGTCGCGAGTTGCGCCTGTCCAATCTTGCCTCGCTTCACTCCTAAGTACGCAGCAAGAGCATACAGCGTCACAAGAGAGCATACGAAGGTCTTCGTGCCAGCTACGCTGATCTCGAGTCCCGCGCGAATAGGCAGCACCGCATCGGCTATCCTCGAAGATTGGGTGCCCTCGTAATTGCACAGAGTTAGTTGCCGCGCTCCACGCCGCTTGGCTTCGTCCATCGCCCCGAGCGTGTCGGCAGTTTCGCCCGACTGCGAAATCGATATTACAAGAGTGTTCTCGTCCATCACGGCGTCCCGATAGCGAAACTCCGACGAATTATCCACTTCGCAAGCGATGCCTGCCAGCGACTCCATCCACATCCGTCCCACCATTCCGGCGTGGAGACTGGTGCCCATTCCAATGATAATAGCCCGGTTGAAGCTCTTGACCTCCTCATCGGAAAAGGCGAATTCCGGCAGGTTGATTGCAGAAGGATCGAACTGGACGCGGCCGCGCAGCGAATCTAGCACGGCATCGGGCTGCTCATATATCTCCTTGAGCATGAAGTGATCGTACTCGCCCTTAGTCGCTGTCATCGCCTCGTAGGACACGCGCGAGGTAGCCTTCTCAACGGGCGTGCCGTCTATGCGGGTGTACTGCACTTGCTCCCTTGTTACCGTCGCCATTTCGCCAACCGCGAGATAGGCAACATTGCGAACGTGTGGCAGCAGTGCAGCAATGTCACTGGCAAGCAGCATTTCCTCGTCACCGTAGCCTATGACGATCCCGCCCGCGTTGCCGAGCTTAAAGGAGACAATCTTGTCAGGTTCCTTGCGTGAGAGCACAACAACGGCATTTGCGCCCTCTATGCGCCCGGCAGTAGCGCGCGTCGCCTCTTCCAGGGAATATCCCTCCCGCATATACGCTTCTATCAGATGCGGGATGCACTCCGCGTCCGTCTGCGAGTCGAATGAGTGTCCTTTCGCGGCAAGCTCTTGCTTCAGATCGAGATAGTTCTCGAAGATGCCATTATGGACGACCATCACATCCCCGGAGCAATCTGTGTGCGGGTGAGCATTGAAGTCGGTTGGGCCGCCGTGGGTCGCCCAGCGAGTGTGACCGACGCCACTGCTACCGTCCGGCAATCCGTTCCTGAGAATGCTCCTGAGCCTTGAGAGCTTACCTGCCGACTTGAAGAGTTGAGGAACGCCTTCCTCGTCGAGAACTGCGATACCCGCACTGTCATAACCGCGATACTCCAGCGCCCCAAGACCTTCCAGAATAATCGGCGCCGCCGCTCTCTCGCCTATGTATCCAATGATTCCGCACATACAATCACCCGCGCTGAGCTGCGCTCTTCGTGGCGTCTTCGCCGTACACTCCGCGAATATCCTCAGGCACCAGCATCGCCACGCGCTGCATGATCATATCCGAAATCGAGTCCAGCAGTTCCTTGTTCGGTCTTCCTTCAATTGCAGGCACAGAGAATACCTGCCCTATGTTTACCGTAATCTTGCCCGTCGGGTTGAAGACTCTCATCCAGGTCCCCAGCCGATGTGTACCCACGATGCCAACCGGCAGGATGGACGCCTGCGACTGAATGGCAATCTGGGCAATTCCGGATTTCGCTTTCGTCATTCCCGTGCGCGACCGCGTTCCTTCGGGAAACAGCACCACTGGCTTACCGGCCCTGAGTTGGCTGATGACCCATCTGTACGCACGAATGTCACCGCCCTCGCGATTGACGGGAGACGCTCCATACGAATTCAGGAACCATGTAATGGCATGCCCCATGAAGAGACTTGACTTCGCGAGGAAATAGACTCTGCGGGGGATGCTCGCGCTCAGGAGAGGAGGGTCGAAGTTGCTCTGGTGGTTGGCGATGATAATCAGCGCGCCCATCGGAGGCACATTCTCTATGCCGTTGACCTGCCAGTCAGCGAACAATCGCAGCACGAGCCGCTGCATGGGGATACACAGGCGATAGAGCCAGTCATTTAGCATTGGCGCACCTTGAGAGTATTTCGAGTACGACTTCTTCTACAGTCATGTGATCGCTGCAGATTATTGTCGCATCTTCTGCAGGAGCAAGAGGTGAATCATCCCTCTCGCTGTCTATTCTGTCACGTCGCCTGAGTTCATCCAGGACCCTCCTCAAGTTGTGGGGTTCTTGCTTCTCAGCGGCGCGTCTCTCCGCACGCACTTCCGCCGACGCAGTCAGGAACACCTTCACATTCGCTTCAGGAAGCACGACCGTACCGATATCGCGGCCACACATGACGATCGGACCGTCAGCCGCGATTACGCGCTGCTGCGCCACAAGTGCCCGGCGCACTCCGCTCACCGCAGACACTGCGGATACATTGGAGTCAACTTCCGGCAACCTGAGCCGGTCAGTAATGTCAGTGCCGTCCAAGAGTAACCGGTCTTCGTCCAACTGCGTGACGAGTCTGATACTGGAGCAACCGGCGAGCGATGACAACTTCGACTCGCAATTCGCGTCGACGCCCCTCTGGATTGCTGCCCAAGTAATGGCTCGATACATCGAGCCTGTGTCAAGGAAGCGAATGCCCAACCTGCGCGCAACTTCCCTGCCAACGACGGTCTTACCGGACGCCGCCGGCCCGTCAATCGCTAGTGTGAGAGTACAGTCGCTTTCCGCTTTCAACTGGCTGTTCTTCCTAATATCGTTTCAGGCGGGCATATAAACTGATTATATGACGCGCACTAATACACGGGCAAGAAGCAGGTTCTGGGACAGGGCAAACGCATCTTAATTGGCAAGGACCATCAGTAGGTAGTCGTTGTCCCAGGCGGCATCTTTTCGCTTGCCGGCGAGGCTGCGGTTGGTGGACGTTTCGGCTTTGAGTAGGTTTAGGGCCATGCGGCGCAGTACAGAGAAGTTCTCAGCCCCGTTCCCGCTACGCACCCGGCTTCCGTCCTCATTGAACGTCACATCCAACGACCAGTGCAACTGGTTCTCTATGCTCCAGTGGCTGCGCACCGCGTTGAGCAAGGCGCTCGCATCGTTCGGCAAGCTCGATATGTAGTAGCGCGACTCCACCGTCGTCTTGTCCCCCACGCGGCGCTTGCCTTCCACCTTCACCAGCGTATTCAGCCCCGGCCACTGACTGTACTCATCGACGTATCTGACGTTGCCAAGGTCAGATACCGTCCAGCAGCGGCGTGTCTCGATTCGTCCGTGGCCCGCATCCACCGTCTCGTGGTAGTCGTACTCTATGTCGTCGAAGCCGGAGTTGCCGATGAGGTCGAAGACGTCTGCCACGCCCTCGTGTAGGTGCCTTTGGTTCCCCTTGACCGCCAGCACGTAATCGGCTCCCTCCTCCAATATCTTCGATGCAATCTCCCTCTGGCAGCCCATGGCGTCGATCGTCACGATGCATCCCTCGACCTCAAGCAGCTCAAGCAACCGCGGTATCGCCGTTATCTCGTTGGAGCGTCGGTCCACGCCGGTCTGCCCCAGCGTCACGCCGCTCTCACAGGCCCAGGCGCTAACCATGTGGATAGCGCCTTTTCCTGCGTATCTATCGTGCGAGCGCCGCACAGTTTTGCCGTCTATCGCCACCACATCACCTTGCAGAACCTCACTGATTGCCAGTACCCACTCGGTGAAACAGCGCTCGAACTGCTCAGCGTCCAGCCTGGCAAACACCCTGCCGAAGGTGTCGTGCGATGGAATGCCGTTGGGCAACTCCAGCATCTTGCGCAACCATTCCTCCTTGCATCTGCCGAACGCTTCCACGTCTACCCAACTGTCCGCTCCCGCTATCGCACCACAGAGCGCAATTGTGAGGATTTCGATCAGTTCGTGGCGCTTGGTGCGGTCTATACGAGGGTCCTTGAGGCTGCTGAAATGTTCCGTAAGCGAAGCAGGATTACTACTCTCCATAAGCCACTCTCCTTATGAGATTGACCCCCTATTTTATACTCCGCCTATAATAAATTTAGATGCGATTGCCCTGGGTTCTGGGAGGAAGTCAATCACCAGATGTGAGGGACCACTTCCGTGCGCCAATGACTTTCGCAGACATTCCCCTTCTGATATAATCGCAGATGCTTTGCGCTTTTGGGAATACAGTCGCAGATAGCGGACTGAAGTTCCCTTGGCCGGAGGGAATCAGGAGAGCGGATTGTTGCCGCTCACTTTGTGTGCATGGGCACATCCCAATGTGAGATACAGGAGAAAAGGCATGCCTGCCTACGCCGTTTTAGGTGCTCAATGGGGCGACGAAGGAAAAGGAAAGATAATTGATGTGCTGGCACGTGACGCCGACATTGTGGCGAGGTTCTCCGGCGGCAACAACGCCGGACACACCGTCGTCAACGAGGACGGTGAGTTCAGCTTCCACATCATTCCTTGCGGTGTCTTCTGGCCCCAGACCATGAATGTGATTGGCAATGGAGTGGTCGTCGATCCCGATGTGCTTCTCGACGAGATAGACAGCCTGACCGAACAGGGTATAGACATTCAGAACAGGCTGGTTGTCAGTGATCGTGCGCACATCATCATGCCCTACCACGTCGCGCTGGATGTTCTTGCCGAGCAGGCACGCGGCAACAGTGCGATCGGTACGACCGGCAAAGGCATTGGCCCTACATACGCCGACAAGGCGGCGCGCACCGGCATCCGAGCCGCAGACCTGCTGGATGTGGAGTCATTGCTGCCTCGACTTGAGAGCATCCTCGAGCACACGAATGCCGTCATTACTAAAGTGTATGGCGGTGAGCCAATTTCCCCGCAGGAAGTCTTTGACAAGTGCAAGCAATGGTCGGAGCGGCTTGCTCCTTACATCGCACCGGTGGAGAAGATTATCCACAATGCCCTGCGAGCCAAGCAGAACGTGCTCCTTGAGGGGGCGCAGGGTGCGCTGCTCGACCTAGACCACGGCACATATCCCTATGTGACCTCATCGAACCCCACTGTCGGCGGAGCATGTATTGGGCTTGGGATGTCACCAATACACATCGCGGGAATCACAGGCGTATTCAAGGCGTACTCCACGCGAGTGGGCGGCGGCCCCCTGCCAACGGAACTGCTCGATGTTACGGGCGAGACCATTCGGGAGCTTGCACAGGAGTTCGGCGTGACGACCGGCAGGCCCAGGCGCGTAGGCTGGTTCGACGGAGTGGCAGCGCGCTTCAGTGTAGAGGTGAATGGCTACACTTCCGCCATTCTGACAAGGCTCGATGTGCTGGACGGTTTCGACTCCGTTAGGATATGTACGCATTATGAGCTGGACGGCAATGTAGTGGACGAGTTCCCTGGCGGCGTGGCGGCACTTGAACGCTGCAAACCCATCTACGAGGAGATGCTCGGTTGGGACAGCCCCACCGCCAGCATCACCAACTTCGAACAGCTGCCGGTGGAAGCGCGCAACTACGTGGAACGACTGCAAGAGGTCATCGGCTGCCGAATAGACCTGATTTCCACCGGGCCTCACCGTCACGAGACGATCATGGTGCGGCCGGTAATCGATGTGGCGTCGGCTTAGCCTGCATTCACAGAGCGCCGACGGCACTTCCTTCACGACCTTAGACAAAGAGAAACCCCGACCGCAATTGCGATCGGGGTTTCTGTTTATCACTGCTTTAGGGGAGCGCCGATTAGTCGTCTCCACCAACAGGAATGGGTAGCTGCAAGTCAATTGTGTACCTGTCCACCACCGCGTCTATGGTCGCTGCCGTGTCCTCATCCGGCGGGATGAGCGGCAGTCGTGGCTGCCCGACATTGAAGCCGGCCTTGCCCACACAGTACTTCACGGGAATCGGGTTGGTAACAACAAACAGTATCTTAAACAGCTCGAACAGGCGCAGATGCTCGGCGGCTGCGCTCTCTATGTCGCCCTCCAGAATCATGCCCATCATCGCCTTGATCTGGCTGCCCACGATGTGTGACGCTACGCTGACGATGCCGTATCCGCCCGCACACATAATCGGGAAGGTCTCGTCGTCGTTGCCGCTCCACACCTTGAAGTCATCGTCGGTGTCGCGGATTATCTTAGTAATCTGCACCGGGTCGCTGCTGGCTTCCTTCGTGCCGACAATGTTGTCGATCTGGCTGAGGCGCACGGTAGTAACATCGGTCATATTCAGGGCTGTGCGACTCGGCACATTGTAGAGCACGCAGGGCAGGCTGACGCTTTCCGCAATCGTCTTGAAGTGCTGGTACAGCCCCTCCTGAGGCGGCTTGTTGTAAGAAGGAACGGTCATAAGAATGCCGTCAACGCCCAGCGCCTCGGCTTCCTTGCTCAGAGCAACGCCTTCTGCCGTATTGTAGCCGGTCGTGCCCGCGATAATCGCGGCGCGGTCGCCTACCGCTCGCTTGGTCGCCTCGTACATTCCCAGTTTCTCGTCGAAGGAGAGCGTGGGAGTTTCGCCCGTCGTGCCCGTGATGACAAGACCGTCGCTGCCGGATTCCACGAGAGCTGAGGCAAGGCGTCCCGCCTCGTCATAGTCAACGGCGCCGTCCTCATCGAAAGGCGTTATCATCGCGGTGATAAGTCTGCCAAGTTCTACCATAGTCGAGCCTCCTTGAGTGGGGATTTCACAGCGGTCCTTCTATTCTGTGTCAAGCCTCTCAACTTACAGCGGCTTGCCTCGGCAGCAGGTTGCGCTCGACCACTTCCTCGGCAATCTGCAGCGCGTTGGTCGCCGCGCCCTTGCGCAGGTTGTCGGTAACCACCCACATCGCGATGCCGTTGGAGTGCGACACATCCTGCCGAATCCGCCCGACAAACACCTCGTCGCGGCCTGCCGCCTCGATGGGCATAGGATACACATTTGCCAGCGGGTCGTCCACAACCTTGATGCCAGGGAAGTCAACGAGAATCTCCCGTACTTCTCCAGGACTCATGGGGCTCTCGAACTCAATATGCAACGCCTCGCTATGGCTGAGCATCACCGGAACGCGCACGCAGGTCGCGGACACCGCAATCTCCGGCGCATGCAGGATCTTGCGGGTCTCGTTCACCATCTTCATCTCTTCGTTGGTGTAGCCGTTTTCAAGGAACGGCTCGATGTGCGGCAGCGCATTGAAGGCAATCGGGTGCGGGTATGCATCCGGTGTGAGGTCTTCATGAGTCAGGCTGTCGTCGTGCGTAAGCTGCTTGGACTGCACACGCAGCTCCTCGACCGCAGCCGCGCCGGTGCCAGAAACGGACTGATATGTGTCCGCGATGACGCGCCTTACCGGATTGACCTCCATCAGCGGCTTGAGAACCATCACAAGCGGCGTCGTGGAGCAGTTCGGTATGGAGATAATTCCCTTGTGGTCTTTCACGTCGGCGCCGTTGACCTCCGGCACCACAAGCGGCACATCGGGATTCATGCGGAATGCCGAGCTATCGTCGATTACCACTGCGCCCTGCTCTGCCGCGACCGGCGCGAGGGCACGGCTGACATCGCCGCTCGCGGAGATGAACACGAAGTCAACCTCGCTGAACAGCTCAGGCGTAGCCAGTTCGACCGCAATCTCCTGCCCCATGCATTTCAACTTCTTGCCGACCGAGCGCTCCGAGGCGCACAGCCGTATATCCGATACGGGAAAATTGCGTTCTTCGAGCACATCCATAAAGACGCGCCCTACGGCGCCCGTTGCGCCAACTACCGCGATGCTGCAAGCGTCCACTTTGACTTCAACCTCCGACAAGAAAGTAAGTTATTCAACCTTTCTATGATAACCGCTGCGCTGCCCCAAATCTATAAATTCCTGTGGATTCCCTACATAGGGCTGCTGGTCTAAAGCCCCATGATCTTATCCAGCCCCACCGTCAGGCCCTTGCGGTTGACGACTTCGTTGATGGCGAGTGTAACTCCCGGCATGAAGCTCTCGCGGTTGACCGAATCGTGGCGAATTGTGAGCGTTTGACCCAGCGCGCCGAAGACTAGCTCATGGTGCGCCACACGCCCCGGCATTCGCGCGCTGTGCACACTGATGCCCTGATGCGTAGCCCCGCGTGCTCCGTCAATCAGCTCCTTCTCCGACTGCGGCGCAATGAATCCGTCCGGCTTTCCCTCTAACGCAGCGTTGGCGATGGCGAGCGCAGTTCCGGACGGCGAGTCAATCTTCGCCTCGTGGTGCATCTCGGTCAGGTCGGCGTAGTCGAAGAAGCGCGAAGCCTGCTTTGCCAGCGCAATCATCAGCACCGCGCCCATCGCGAAGTTCGGCGCGATGATGATGCCTACCTCGTGCTCGTTGGCAAGACTCTCCGCTTCCTGGTAAATGGCGTCGGTAATGCCCGTCGAGCCGATGACGATGTTCACCCCCCGTGGAGCCGCCGTCCTCAGCACCGATAACGCGCCTTCCGCCCCAGTGAAGTCAACCACCACATCCGCGCCTTCCAGCACATCGGCAAGCGAGCCGGAGATCGGAATCTCGCCCAGGACGTCTGGAAGCCCTATTGTCCCCTGGCTTGCTGTAATGTCCGCCGCTCCGACGGGCTGCATGCCCAGAGTGTTGGTTACGGTCTCCAGCACCTGCTGGCCCATTTTGCCCATGACGCCGTGTACGACAACATTGATAGCCATTGCGCGAACTCCAGTAGTAAGATTGCACCAATTTATCATAGGCGTCTGGCATCATCAATCAGCAACAGTAGGAGCAATTAGGGGCCGATGTCTTACAAGAGCGGTGGCTACGACGCGGTTGTCGTGGGATCAGGCCCAAACGGCCTTGCGGCGGCGATTACGATCGCGCAGACGGGACGCAGTGTGCTGGTGCTGGAAGCCGCAGACACGCCCGGCGGCGGCGCGCGCACCGCAGAACTAACCCTGCCCGGATTCCGCCACGATGTCTGCTCCGCCCTGCACCCGCTTGCTGTGGGTTCGCCGCACCTCAGCACGCTGCCGCTCGCGGAGCACGGGCTAGAGTGGATCCACCCACGCTACCCAGTGGCGCATCCACTCGACGATGGCAGCGCAGCCGTGCTGGAGCGCGATGTGGGCGCGACCGCCGCGAATCTGGGCGATGATGCAGAATCCTATCGCAATCTGATGTCGCCGCTCGTACGCGACTGGAGCAGGATTGCGGCGGGAGCAATGGGCCCTCTCCGCCCGCCACGCAACCCGATTGCGATGGGACGATTCGGGCTGAAGGCGCTACGGTCGGCACGCGGTCTTGCGGATTCATGGCTGCGCACCGAGCGGGCACGGGCACTGTTCGCAGGCATTGCGGCGCACTCTGTCACACCGCTGGAGTTCAGGGGTTCAGCGGCAGCCGGACTTATTCTGCAGGTGGCGGGGCATGCGGTCGGCTGGCCGATGCCGCGCGGCGGGGCGCAGAGCCTCACGGACGCGATGGTCTCGTACCTGCAATTCCTAGGCGGCGAGGTCGTTACAGGTGTGAGAGTGGATTCGCTTGATGAGCTGCCACAGGCCTCCGCCGTGCTGCTGGATGTGGGAGCGCGTGAGTTAACGGGAATCGCAGGCGACAAACTTCCGTCAGGTTACAAGCGCAGACTGGACGCCTTCCGGTATGGGCCAGGCGTATTCAAGATCGACTGGGCGCTGGATGCCCCGATTCCGTGGACGGCTGCGGAGTGCGGCGAGGCTGGAACGGTGCATCTTGGCGGAACGCTGGAGGAGATTGCGGACGCCGAAGCCGCAGTCTGGCGCGGCGAGCATTCTGAGCGGCCCTTCGTATTGCTCGCGCAGCCAACGATGTTCGACAACACCCGCGCCCCCTCAGGCAAGCATGTCGCTTGGGCGTACTGCCATGTGCCAAATAGTTCAGACTTCGAAATGACGGAGCGCATAGAAGCGCAGGTCGAGCGATTCGCGCCTGGTTTCAGAGAGCGGATTCTTGCCCGCAGCGTGATGTCCCCATCGGACGTGGAAGCTTACAACGCAAACTATGTCGGCGGGGACATTGGCGGCGGTGCGAACACGCTGCGCCAGCTCTTCGCGCGCCCCGTGTCGGCAATTGCCCCTTACAGAACGCCTATCAAGGGCATATACCTGTGCTCGGCATCGACTCCCCCGGGCGCGGGCGTGCATGGAATGTGCGGATACTGGGCTGCGCGCGATGCGCTAAAGCGACTGTGAGCGTGACACCGAAATGGGCTACGGCAGTTCCAGACCGTGCTCTTCGAGGAGCGCCTCGTCGGACAGGATTTCGTGAGTAGGCGCGTCGGCCACGACCTTCCCGCCGTCCATGATGACAACGCGCGGGAATATGTCCTTGACCATGTGCATGTCGTGAGTGGTGACGATAATGGTCTGCTCAAGGCGGTCAAGCAGTTGAATGAGACCGCGCCGCGCACGAGGGTCAAGTCCCGCTGACGGCTCGTCAAGCGCGAGCACCTGTGGGCGCATTGAGAGCACGCTTGCGATGGCAGCGCGCTTCTTCTCGCCGCCGCTCAGGTGGAACGGCATCCTGTCTTCGTAGCCTCCTAGTCCGACCTGCGAAAGTGCGTCGCTAACTCGCGCCTCAACCTCGTCTCCCGGCAACCCCATGTATATAGGGCCGAAGGCGACATCGTCATGGACGCTTGGAGAAAAGAGCTGATCGTCAGGGTCCTGGAAGACTACGCCAACCAGTGCGCGTATCTCCTGCAAGCCACGTTTGTCCCCTTCCTGCACCTCGCGCCCCATAATGGCGACATTTCCGCTTCGTGCGTGCAGCAGGCCGTTGAGGTGCAGCAACAGCGTTGACTTACCTGCTCCGTTCGGTCCGAGGATCGCGACCTTCTCGCCGGGCCCTATAGAAAGCTCCACACCGCGCAGAGCAGGACGGCCATCCGGGTATGAGAACTCCAGATTGTTTACAGATACGGCAGGGCTGTGTCCATTCTGGCTTGCCATTTAGAGCACCATCCTTGCGGCAACGGCTACAGAGGCAAACAAACATAGCAGCAGCGCAAGCGTAACCATCGCGCCACGTCTCAGCGGAATCGCGTCCGCCTGCCGGAGCGTACCATCATAGCCCCTGGCGACCATTGCCATGTAAATGCGCTCGCTTCGGTCCAGAGTGCGAATGAAGAGTGACCCAGCCATGCCTCCGGCGGACTTGGCGCGCCACACTATCGATCCTCCGGCTTTGGGGCCAATGGCGGCGCTTCGCGCAGCGCGTGCGCGCATCATGCTCTGCGCCTCTTCAACCAGCACGAACAGGTAGCGATACATCAGCATGACGATCGCGACCAGCACTGCCGGAATGCGAAGCGCGCGCAGCGCTTCGAGCAGCCGCAGCGGTGGCGTAGTGGCGGTTAGAACAACGGCAGCAGTAACCGACGCCCAGGACTTCAGTAACACGCTGAAAAAGAAATCCAGCCCTTCCCTCGTGCCTGTGAGCGCGAAGAGGGCGAGGTCAAGCTCGAACAGAGGAGCGCCGGGCTTCGTGAACACGGTGGGCAGCGCAATCAGAATGAAAGGTATCGCCACGAGTGAACGCAGAAATACTCGCGGCAACCCCACACGCGATACGCCTGCTGCGAACCAGACCAGGATCAGCATTGCGGCAAAGCCGGTCCACTTGCCGGGGGGAATCGAAGTTGTGGCGAATATGAAGCCGAGCGCCATCACCAGCTTGATGCGGGCGTCCATCCTGTGAAACCAGCTTCCGCCTTCGAGATAGCGGTCGAGAAATCCGGCGGCAGTCGTCATTCGGGCATCTATTCGTGAGCGAGGGTCGTGCTGCGCCTTCTGTACAGCGTGTACAAGCCATACATCGCGCCCGCAACCAGGGCGTAGATAATCGTTACGCCGATGACGCCCGCCAAAATCGTAGCAACGCCTTCATTCTGAATGCCCGGAACCACATAGTCGGCAATAATCGCGTAAGGAGCGTCCTGAGCTCGCTCGATGAAGCCGGCGTCCTCCGCGACGCGCTCCAACCCATCGGGCGACCCGGATGCCAGTGGCGCGAGCAGCGTAACGGCAACAGCTACGAAATACCCTACCACCCACCAGCGCACGCCCATGCGTCCCTCGGCGGGCACGGCCCTAGCGGTGACCACTTCAACATCACCTTTCGCGGGCATCTGCAGCAGTGCCGGACGCGCCGCGCGAATGAACGACAGCGCGAACACGGTTATCAGCGCCTCGCCGATGCCAATGAGCATGTGTACGCCGATCATTGCCGGCAGAGCGAGCGCGAGTGGTGTAGTGCCGCTCATTCCGAGCATCAGCGCGGTAGTGGCGGCCGAAAATACGACCGACAGCCAGGCAGCGATGAACGCGCCAATCAACAGGTGCTTGAAGGTTGTGCCAAGCTTGCGGGAAACCCAGTACGCTCCATAGCCGGCGAGCACGCTCACTATGGACATGTTCAGCAGATTAATGCCCAGCACTACGAGTCCGCCGTCCTGGAACAGCAAAGCCTGCAATCCCACAACAGCCGTCATTACGAGTATCGCAGCCCAGGGGCCGAGCACAATCGCGGCGAGCGCTCCTCCTACAAGATGACCGGAGGTCCCGCCGGCGACCGGGAAATTGAGCATCTGTGCGGCGAAGATGAACGCCGCCATCACTCCCATCATCGGCACGATGCGCTCATTCAAGCTCTTGTTCGTCTGCCTGATCGCAATCCCAATGAACAAGGCGGCAAGCACATATCCTGCAATTGCAACCGGCAGGCTGAAGAACCCGTCGGGAGCGTGCAGGGGCAGCGGTGCGTTGCCATCTATCAGGGGCAGATTAATGCTCAATGTCATCTTTAATCTCACTCGCTAATACAGGTATATGTCATCTGTCCAACGATTTTAGTGTCGGTGAATTGCAAATGTCAATTAGTTGCAATAACGAATTGGCGGCATCTGCGACATAAAGCATCGCAGAACTTGCAACATCCTCACAATTGCCTGTGCGGCAACTTTGATTGGGCATTGCCTGTCCTAAATCTTCTCACTTGAACTTCCATATATGCACTAATCGATTAGATATACAAAAATATATTTTCGACATAGCAGTTGCATCGCTGCGACGGCATTCGCAAGTGCAGAATGATACACTCTTGGGCATCATTTCATTGAGAGATCCCGGCATTCTTCCTTCCGAGACCAAAGATGATATGGAATTAGCAGAGTGAGCACACCCGAAGGCTCGTCAGGACAAAGGCGCGGCTTCTTCTACGGCTGGTGGATTGTAATCGCCGGCGGACTCGGCATGTCCATCACTGCGGGCATCAACTTCCACGGCTTCGGCAACTTCATTATCCCGCTCACCAACGAATTCGGCTGGAATCGCACGACCATTTCCGGCGTCTTTTCACTCGCTCGCATGGAGTCCGGCCTGCTCGGCCCGCTGGAGGGCTGGCTCGTTGACCGTGTGGGACCTCGCCGCCTGATGCTGGTCGGCGTCCCACTGATGGGCATTGGCTACATAATGATGAGCCGCGTCAACTCCCTTGCCGCATTCTTCCTGGTGTACATCTTCGCCATCACGCTCGGAAACAGCCTCGGAATGAGCACGCCAATGGCGGCTGCAGTCGCCAACTGGTTCAACAGGAAGCGGGGGCTCGCCTTCGGAATAATGTGGTCGGGCGTGGGGCTTGGCGGCCTCTTCGTACCCGCGATAGGCTGGCTTATCGCGGCTTACGACTGGCGCATCGCATCCATCATAATCGGCGTGTTCACGATAGTTATGGGCGTACCGATTGCCGCCTTGATGCGGCACAGGCCCGAACCCTACGGCTACATGCCCGACGGAGTCGAGCCGGAGCCGTCTGATGAGCCGGGTGCTTCCGGGAGGCGGGGGCAGCCCGACCTTTCGCAGGACTTCACCGCCAGAGAAGCCCTGATGACTTCTAGCTTCTGGTATCTAACGCTCTCGATTGCAGCGCGATCCCTGGTCAGCGGCGGCGTTGGACTGCACCTTGTCCCTTACTTCGTTGACCTTGGCGCGTCCGATGTGTTCGCCGCGGTGCTTGCAGGCTCTGTGGGGGTGATGAGCATACCAGGTAGGTTCGGTCTCAGCGCAGTCAGTGACTACCTCAACCGCCGCTACGTGATGGCAGTATCGCTGTTTCTGATGTCCATAGCTATCGTCTTCATGGCGCGCGCGGACAGCGTAACTCAGGTGATTCCGTTCCTTATCCTGTACTCGGCTGCGCAGGGTGGAATATCCGTCATACCGCAGTCGCTCATCGCCGAGTACTTCGGTCGCAGGGCATACGCCACCATACAGGGCTTCCGCAGCACGATTCAGATGGTCGGCATCATCATAGGCCCCTTGATTTCGGGGTATGTCTTCGACACCACCGGCAGCTACGAATGGGCATTCATGGGGTTTGGCGCAGCGACACTGGTATCGCTTGGACTTGTGATGATGATGAGGGCTCCGGTACGTCCTCAGCGCACAAGGCGGCGTGCCTAGTTGCGTGAGTAGGCAAACCGACGCGTCTCAACCTGCCCCACCGCCTGCTCCACAAGCTCATCCACCGGCAGCGAAGCTTCGAGCTGTTCCACGATCTTTGCGCTTCCCTTCGTTACGGGGTGACGCGGAACAAACAGCGAGCAGCAGTCCTGGTCGGGAATGATGGACACGGGGAATGTGCCGATCTGACGGGCGATGTCAACGATGTCATTCTTGTTGGAGCCGATCAGCGGACGCAAAATCGGTATTTGCGCCGCAGCATCCACTATGGCTATGTTCTCCAGCGTCTGAGACGCCACCTGCGCAAGACTCTCGCCCGTAACAAGCGCAGCGATCCCCTGCTGTCTTGCCAGCGCCTCGGCAATTCGCACCATGAATCGCCTGTACAGCAGCACCCTGTACGGCGGTGGCACGTCCACGATTATGCGCTGCTGCACTCCGGCGAAAGGCACGAGGAACAGCTCCGCGTCGTACTGGTAGCGCGTGAGAATCTCGCTGAGTTCGGTTGCCTTCTCAATAGACGAACTGTCCACGAGAGGGTGGCTATGGAAATGCACGAGCTTGACGCGGCTACCACGGCGCATCATCTGCCACGCTGCCACCGGAGAGTCAATCCCCCCCGACATCAGCGCCATCGTATCGCCGCTCGTGTCCACGGGCATGCCGCCGTAGCCCTGTATCGGGTCGAAATAGACCAGCATGCCGTCGTTCAGTACATCTATGAAGATCTCCAGGTCAGCGCCTTTCAACCGGACCCCGGCACCCGTCAACTCCTCTACATAGGCACCCATCTCGCGGTTGATGTCGCCTGATCTCACTGGAAAGCACTTGTTTGTGCGATGCGCCGTGATGCGGAATGTATCAAACTGCTGCGTAGCAAGTTCAGAGCTCAGATATTCCTTTACGGCATGCAGATCAGGCGGGACCTGAATGGCGAGGTAATACTTGGCGACCCCCATGCAGTCGCCGACGCGCTGTCGTATCGCGTCCCAGTCGGCGTCATCGCGCAGCGCAAGGCTAATCATTAGGTGCGACTGCCAGACACGCTCGACGCCTGTGCCCTTGATAGCACGGCGCAGATTGCTTGCCAGCCGGCGCAGGAACATCGGGCGGTTCTTGCCCTTCAGCGCGGGCTCATGGAACTTTACGACAACGAGGCGTTTGTGCTTCATAAGCAGCATTTTAGCGTACGCGCGGAAATGCCGCTATGGAAATGCACCAAGAGCATTCGAGAACAGCGGGAAAACCTAAAGTAAAGAACCTCTCCATTCTGAACGCAAAGAAAATCCCCGTCCACTCGAATGTCGAGCAGAGCGGGGACTTATTTCGAAATTTGATCCGACGAGCGAATGCTTGCCTAGTTGCCCGACTCCCCGTAATAGCCGGAACCGAAAACAAGGCCGTCGTGCCTTATGACCCACGACCGCTTCGTCTCTTCCGTATCAGTCGCCGGGTTCGGCCACAGGTATTCAACCCAGTGACCATCTTCAGTCGCCTTGGCTATCTCCTTGCCCAGTTCATATCCGTCCGAGCCAACTACGTCCTTCAAGTCTGTTCCAAGGAGAGTAGGCGAAGGTGCATGCGAAAGGAACAGGTCATCCGAATCGACAATGAACACATACCACTGCCCGTCCATGCTCTCGGCTGAGTTGTAATAAGCAACCGTGCCCTCACGTCCGAGATCGTTGTACAAGTTTACGGCACGCTTCACGAATGCCTGAGTATACGCCGCAGGGTCGGACTTCGCCGGACCTTCCTCATACCAGCCCGAGCCGAAAATCATCCCGTTGTGGCGCGTAACCCACGAGTGTTTGGTTTCCACATTGCCGGTGGCGGCATTCAGATATGTATAGGTCGTCCACGCGCCGCCATCTATTGCAGCAGCAGCGACCTGCGCGCCTGCGGGGTAGCTGTCCGTTGGGCTGATAACTTCGTCGAAGTGCAAGCCCACATTCGCCGGCACCGCGGCGTGCGCGATCATTACATCGCTCTCATCGCCAATGAACACATACCACTGGCCGTCTATGCTCTCAGGCGAGTTGTAATACTCGATAGTCGCATCGTGCCCATCCGATTCATAGCGAGCGATTGCCTGCTCCACGAATGCCTGCGTGTATGTGGGAGGATCGTCCCTGGCAGCGATTACTGGCTCGTACCAGCCGGACCCGAATACAAGGCCATCGTGCAGGGTAATCCAGCTATGCTTCCTCTGCTGCTCACCCGTATCGGGATTCAGGATGACATAGGAGATCCAGCCGCCCTCCTCCGTCGCAGCAGAAATGTCTTTCCCGTAGTCGTAACCGGTAGGATCTATGCGATCTGGAATCGTCCCCACAAGGTCAGGGCGCGCACCGTTGGCAACCGCCCGAAGATCCGCGGAATCCACGACGAACACATAGTACTGACCATCCACGCTTGCGGAATCGTTATAACGCGCAAGCGTCGCTTCCCGGCCATTCGCGTCATATCGCGCCACAGCCTGCTCCACAAGCGCGCGCGCATATGCCGACGGCGTGCTGTTGAGCGAAACATCGCGCTCGTACCAACCTGAACCGAAAAGCAGGTTGTCGCGGCGAACGACCCAGGAGTGCTTGCGCTCGTAGTCAAAATCATTTGCGGGATTCAGGTACACGTAGTCAACCCACTTGCCCTGCTCGTCCACTGTGACAGACTCAGCGCCGTAGTTCTTGCCCGTAATGTCCGTCCCTAGCGGTCCTCTTATATCCATCCCGATAGTGGTTGGGACTGTGGGATGAACAATGAGCTTGTAATTCTCGTCCAGTACGAAGAGATACAGGTCTCCGCTGACGCTCTCCAACGTGTTGTAGTAGTCGAGGGTCGCCTGACGCCCGTCGGCGTTATAGCGGCGTATAGCCTGCTCGACGTAAGCCTGAGTGTAAGCAGGCCCAAGCGCGCTTTCCAGCCAGTCCAGCCGCGCAAGTAGGTCGGCGATTTCCATCGAAGCGGACTCGTCTCGGAGTGCCATCACATCGGTTCGAAGCGCGCCAATTTCCATGGCGAGCTCATCCATTGACCCTTCATCGCCGGACATCGAAGCCTTCAATTCGGCGAGAGTGTCACCGAGTCCCATCAGCTGTGCGTCAAGGCTATCCAGATGTGAGCTGTCGATGCGCTCATCATCATCGTCATCTTCGTCCATTCGGCTCCGAAGCTCGGCAACCATCGAACGAATGTCACCGATGTCTGACTTCAACGCACTGTCGTCGAACTCAGCAGCCATCATGTCCTGGCCACGCAGTTCCTCGATGCCAGATCGCAATTCAGCAACTTCATCGGCTTCCATCTTCTGGGAATCAGCAAGCTCTGCCTGCAGGTCACCAATCTGAGCTGATAGCGCCTCGATCTCTGCGCTCTGTGCCGACACACTCGCCTCTATTCCACTAATCGCATCCGCGTTGCCGCTGTCACTACATGCCGCCATTGCCATCACGATTGCAATCATCAAGGCGACAAACGCAATCGGACGCACTCTCCGATTCGCCATAAGTATCTTATCCATTCCACTCCTCTTGTCATAAAGTAAACATTAATTAGTTGCTAATGAGCATTACTCACAGCATAAATAGAATATCGCATCAATTGGCGATTTCACAACCAATTAATGCGATAATAGTGCCGATATTTGAGACAGTTATCGTGAAGCGTTAGAGCAAAGCAATATCGCCTGCGCGACGCTAGCTGGAAAGACTATGCCTCGGACTTGGATGGCCGAGGACGGATGTGTTTACCAGGTTGTCCGGCATCTGCCCCTGCAGGACGGAAGCTACCTCGCCCGCGGCGCGTTCCTCTAGTTCCAGCACTGCCTCCTGCGAGAAGAATGCCACATGCGGTGTAACAACAACATTGTCGAGCTTCAGCAGTTCGTAGTCAGGCGATGGGTGGGCTTCCACCAGCACATCCAGACCCGCACCGCCGATACTGCCGGATTGCAGGGCATCGTAAAGTGCTGCCTCGTCAATCAACGGCCCGCGCGCGCAGTTAATCAGGAAGGCGTCCTCTTTCATCAGCCCGAGTTCCTCCGCACCGATGAGGTTTTCAGTATCAGGCGTCAGAGGCGAGTGAAGCGTAACGAAATCTGATTCGCGCAGCAGCGTCTCCATGTCCACCGACACCGCTCCCGCTTCCGCCGCCTGCTCCGCAGACACAAATGGATCGTATTCCAGCACCTCAAAGCCGAACGCAAGTGCCTTTGTGCACACTGCTCTGCCTATCCTTCCAAAGCCTACTACGCCCAGCTTCTTCCCGCGAAGTCGCATGATGCGCATCGTCAGCGGCACGCTGCCCCAACCCGCTCCCTTGACCGAATTGTCGAAGAGAGATATGCGGCGATTCCAGTCCAGCAGCAGCCCCATCACATGATCGGACACCTCGTCCACGCAGTAGTCCGGCACATAAGTAACGGCAATCCCAAGCTCAGAAGCGGTGTCCACGGCGATGTTGTCAACGCCGACTCCGTAGCGTCCGATCACGATGCACTTCTCGGCAGCACGCACGACCTTGTCCGTAACCTGCGCGAAGCAGGTCAGGATACCGTCCACATCCTTCGCGAGCGCGGCAAGCGTGTCCTCCTCGCCGTCGGGTGCCACCACAAGTTCTGCGCCAATCTTGGCAAGGACAGCACGCTCCGGCTCCACCGAGGGCCAGACATAATCGGTTACCAGTACCTTGAAACTCATGCTTACTCTCCTGGGCTATATATGCGCTGTATCCATCTGCATCGGGTTGAACATGCACCCTTCGACGAATATGTCGAAGAAGTCGGGCGTAGTCTCAAGCTCAATATGCTGTATCGTCTGCACAAGCTGCTCTATTCGGGCGCGCAACTTGCCTGAAAGCAGCATTATAGTCGCGCCTTCCAGCGACGCGTTTCCCACCTTGGCGATGCGCTCCTCCGGCAGATTCGCCACAAAGCCAATGTCAACTGCGTTTGGCACATTGATATAGTTCGCGAACCCACCTGCAAGATACAGCTTCGAAATTCCTTCAGCGTCCACGCCGTAGTTACGCAGCACGATGTACTGCCCCGAGTAGTTCGCGGACTTTGCCTGTGCCAGCGCGCTGATATCGGCGCGAGACAGAGACATCCCCGTTTCAGGCACGAAAGCGAATTCACGCTCTCCGTTCTCGAACACGCCGAGTTCGCTCATCTTGCCCGTTCGGCGCAGCTCGGCAAGCAGGTCCACCAACCCGGACCCACATATCCCCTGCGGCAGTGCATCCCCGATAGTGCGAATGGCGACTCCATCCCCGTTTAGCGTTACGCTCTCGACCGCGCCGTCATAGCCAGGCATGCCGTGGCGGACCTGACCACCCTCGAATGCGGGTCCCGCCGGACAGGACGCCGACATCAGTCTGTGCCGGTTCCCTAGCACAACCTCCGTGTTCGTCCCCACATCTACCAGCATCACCACATCATCTTCTTCGTCCATCGCAACGGCAAGCATGTCAGCAGCAAGATCCGCGCCTACATGCGATCCTATAAGCGGCCCCCCATACACATTGGCATCGGGAAATACACGCAACCCGATCTCGGACGCCTTCACATTCAGCGCAGTCGTCTGGCGCTTGCCCTCCAGCATTTCAAGCTCGGTTATCGACTTGTACGGTCGCTCGCCTATTGGCTGCACATCGAATCCGAAAAAGATGTCGCGCATGGTCGAGTTTCCAACCACCACCACCTCATAGATGCGCCTGCGGTGAAAGCTGTGCCGACGGCTTAGTTCGCCTATCTCGAAGTTGATCGCCGATAACATAACCTGCTGAAGTTCACCCGGGAAGTCACCTCCATCGTAGGAGATTCGGTGCATGATGTCGCTGCCGCCGAAGCGCTGCGGGTTCTCAAACGACGCCGTGTCTAAAATCTCGCCCGACTCAAGGTCGGCGACATTCAGCACCACCGTCGTTGTGCCTACATCTATGGAGATGCCATACATCTGCCCACGGTAATCGTCGATGCGGGTTTCGCGGAAGAAAACGCCGTCACCGATGCGCCTTGTGACGGGCTCTATCTCTATTGCGCGGCGCACCGATCGCGTGAGTATTCGTGGCTGACGCCGCAGCACCGCGAACTCTACTTCCGCGTTATCGTCGACTATCGCCGCTTGGCATGCCAGGCGATAGTCTTCGCGCAGGAAACCCTCAGCATCAGTGTGAGGAGAGAGTGCATCCATACCGCGTTTGATCTCCACTATGCACTCGTGGCACTCGCCCGTTCTTCCGCAAGACGTGGGTACGCGCACGCTCAGCGCGTCGGCATAGTCGAATATGCTCTTGCCGACTAGAGAGTCCAGGATTCGTCCGTCGTAATTCAATGGCGACATGCGGATATATTATCACGATACGCTCGCCGGGCGAGCGGCGCAGACGCGGCAGGGCAGAGGCTCCACATGAGCGGTTGATTATGAATAAGGAAACGTGCTGGAAGAGAAGCCTCGCATCCGAAAGCGACGAGGTTGTCTATACGGAAGTCAAATGCTATACTGCTTATCGATAGACTTGTCGAGCCTTTGCGCCTCGACTTGCGCGGAAATCGTCCTTTTAGGGAAGTGGGCTAGTCCCACTTTCTTTGTTAAATGGGACTGACGAAAACCTGTAACAGGAGGTGGCTGAGGAATGAAGAGCGATTTCATTGTCGCTTTAACACAACTCGCCGCAGAGCGCGGCCTTCCTAAGGAAACTGTGCTTTCCGCGATCGAAGATGCCCTTGTGTCCGCCTACAGGAAGGACACCATCGCCGAAGGCCAGAATATCAGCGTGAAGCTCGATCCCGGCTCAGGCGATGTAACGGTGCATATTCTTAAGACCGTCGTGGACGATGTCATTAACGACAAGGCGGAGATCACTCTGCCTGACGCTCGAAAGATTGTCAGTGATGCTCAAGTAGGTGAAATAATAACCACCGAGAGCATGCCGCACATCCCGGGCCGCATCGCCGCGCAGACGGCTAAACAAGTCGTAATGCAGCGTCTCCGCGACGCAGAGCGCGAGATAGTCTTCAAGCAGTTCGAAGACAAAGAAGGCGAGGTCTTCCTCGTTACGCTGCAGAAGATTGAGCCGCGCCACATTACCGTTGATCTTGGACGCTCCGAAGCCATTATGCCCATGGGCGAGCAGGTTTCCACCGAGCGATACCGCAGCAACACAAAGATGCGCGTCCTGCTCAAGTCCGTCGAGCGCACCCTCAGGGGCCCTGAACTGATAGTCTCGCGCGCAGACAGTCTGCTGCTCAGGCGACTCTTCGAGATGGAAGTTCCTGAGATATTCAGCGGCGCCGTAGAAATAGAAGCTATCGCCAGAGAAGCCGGCTCACGCAGCAAGGTTGCCGTGCGTGCCCGGCAGGACGGCGTGGACCCGGTAGGCTCCTGCGTCGGGCTGCGCGGCGTCCGCATTCAGAACATTGTCAACGAACTGCACGGCGAGAAGATTGATGTCGTGGAGTGGAACAAGGAAGTCCCTATTTTCATCGCCAACGCCCTCGGTCCGGCGCAGGTAATGAAAGTCGAATTGAATCACGACGACGAGACGGCGATGGCGGTAGTGCCCGAAAGGCAACTCTCCCTCGCAATAGGTCGAGAAGGACAGAACGCCAGGCTCGCCGCCCGACTCACCGGATGGAAGGTGGACATCAAGAGCGATGTCGACTACCAGGTCGAGCTGCAGGAGCGCGCCAGAGTCGCGGCCGAAGAACAGGCAGCGGCAGCGGCCATCGCAGCCGCAGAGGCCGAACTGCAGGAGGCGCTACGGGCAGAGGAGCCTGTGATTGACGCCGTTGCAGCTGACGAAATTCCGGTTGAAATCGAAGTTGCGGCTGAGGAAGCCGTCGAGGTGGAAGCGGAACCCGCTCCAATCGCGGCCGAACTCGTTGATACTGCGGAAACCGCCGTCGCGGAACCAATCGCAGTAGTAGCTACGCCGGAAGACTTGGAAACTGCCCAACCGGCCGAAGTAATGGAAGTCGCGGAACCCGCCGCAGCCGAATTGGTAACTGTGGATGCAGCCGCGCCCGCAGAGCCAGTGGCAGCGGAGATTCCCGAGACTATTGAACAGCCGGAAGCAACACTTGCACCGGAGGCGCCCGCTGAAGCGGTTGAGTCTCTGCCAGTCGCTGAACCCGTGGTTGAAGAACCGGCGCCCGACCCCGCGGCAGAGCAGAGCACTTCGCTGCGCGACGTGCCCGATGATGTATGGCAGGTGCGGCGTCCTCGCGTACGCAGGCCAGTTCGCTCCGACGACGACGGCCCCGGCCGCATTCGCTTTGCGGAAGACATCCAGGGCTTGCGCGGTGGCGTTACCGCATCGCGCAACCGAAGGCGACCCGATCAGCAGGGTCCCGATAGCGGCAGGCGGCGCAGGCCATCACGAAGGCGGCGCTAAATATTGAATGTAAGGAAACGACACGTCCCGCTGCGGAGCTGCATAGCTTGCAGGAATAAGACTGCAAAACGCGAGCTACTTCGCATAGTTGCCCTGCAGGACGGTGGTATAGCCTTTGACTCCGGTGGAAAGCTTTCCGGAAGAGGTGCTTACCTGTGTTCCACTTGCGCGGGCGACGCGGATAATATCAGGAAGGGTCGGTTGGAGCACACGCTGCGCACAGGAATCGCAGACGCTCAATGGCAAGAGGTGGCGGCGGTCCTGAAAGCACAAGTGAAAGCACCGATAGGCTAAGAAAGCGCAAGTGCCACGCGCAGCAGGCGCATGATGGGAGATGCCTATGACGAACAGAACCGACTTGGAACGGCAAGACCAGTACAACGGTGCTGCAGAAGGCGGCTACGATGACTACTACGAGTACGACGACGACTATGAGCTCGAACCACTCGAAGTTCCCATCGCAATAGCCATATACGACCTCGCTGAACTCATGGAGACGACTCCTGTGGAGGTCATCAAAGAGTTCATGCGTAATGGGTACATGTTCCCCATCAACGAGGTTGTTCAACACGACCTCGTCGCTCAGATTGCGCCATCATTCGGCTTTGAAGTCCTCCCCTTGGAGGAAGAATCCGATGCTGTCTCAATCGTACCCTCAACCGACGACGACGACCCCGAAATGCTCGAAGACCGTCCTCCAGTCGTTACAATCCTCGGGCATGTTGACCATGGAAAAACCACACTGCTCGACACTATCAGAAAGACAAACGTGGTCGATGGCGAAGCCGGAGGCATCACTCAGCACATTGGCGCCTATCAGGTCAATTACGACGACAGGCAGATTACATTCCTTGACACCCCAGGCCACGAGGCATTCACGGCGATGCGGGCAAGGGGGGCACAGGTAACCGACATCGCAGTCCTTGTTGTTGCCGCCGACGACGGCATAATGCCCCAGACAGAAGAGGCAATCAGCCATGTCAAGGCTGCGGGCGTTCCCATCGTTGTCGCAATAAACAAGGTCGATCGGCCCGAAGCCGACCCTGAGCGCGTAAAGCGCCAACTTGCAGAACGCGACCTTCTCATTGAAGAATGGGGTGGTGATGTAATCGCACTGCCTGTTTCCGCGCTTACCGGTGACGGTGTGGACAACCTATTAGACAACCTCGCAATCGTCGCCGAAGTCAGCGAATTCAAGGCAAACGTCGGCAAGACCGCCAGGGCTGTCGTCGTCGAGGCGCGGATAGACCGCAGCCGCGGTACTGTCGCCACAGTTCTGGTGCAGACCGGAACCCTGAGTGTGGGCGACAATATTGTCATCGGCAACCTGCGCGGGCGAATCAGGGCAATGCTCACCGACAGCGGACAGCCAGTTGAAGTCGCTACTCCTTCCCAGCCGGTCGAAATTCTCGGAATCGCCGGAGTGCCTGAAGCCGGCGACATTCTGGAAGTTACTGAAGACGAAAAGGCCGCCCGGCAACTTGCCGAGCAGCGCATTCGCCAGTCCGAGAGGCAGCGCGCCGCCGGTCCCACACTTGAGGATGTTCACACGCGCATCGCCGCCGGCGAAGTCAAGGCGCTCAACCTCATCATCAAGACCGATGTACAGGGCACCGTCGAAGCCGTCAAAGGTGCTCTCAACGGCCTGAACACCGATCAGACCAGGGTCAACATCGTTCACATCGCGAGTGGCGCAATTACCGAAAGCGATGTGCTCCTCGGTTTGGCGTCCCAGGCGATTATCATCGGCTTCAACACCGAACCGGGGCAGGGCGCGACGGCACTCGCAAATCAAGAAGGTGTTGAGATTCGCCACTACAACATCATCTACCACCTCCTTGAGGATGTAGAACGCGCATTGACAGGATTGCTGGAGCCTGTTTACAGGGACGTTACCGATGGGCACGCCACCGTGCGAGCCGTCTTCGGCGTGGGCAGGAGAATGAGAGTCGCTGGTTTCTATGTGAACGACGGCCAGATAAGTCGGGGCTCTACGGTCCACGTTCTTCGCGGCGGTCAGAAACTCTTCGAAGGAAACATCGCCAGCCTCAAGCACTTCAGGGATGACGTGCGTGAGGTCAATGTCGGCTTCGAGGGCGGCATGACGCTCGACGGCTTCAACGACTACCAGGAAGGCGACATCCTTGAAGCCCACAGCTCCGAGCGTGTCCGTTAACCTAAGTCCTTAGTTCCCGACTTTCACGGCGGACAGCAAAAGTCCGCCGTGCCCGTTTGCCATGCTTTACAAGTAAGCTTGGTCATTTCAATTGCATACATCCACTATTGAGGACCCCTCATGAACCGACGAATAGACCGCGTCAACATGCTCGTGCGTCAGGAAATCAGCCGCATCCTGTCGGTTGAGATGAATGATCCGCGCCTCTCGTCTCTGATCAGCATCACCGAAGTTCAAACATCGCGCGATCTTCGAAACGCCAGGGTCTATTTCAGCGTATTCGGTGACGACGATACGAAGAAGAAAGCGCTCATCGCCCTGGAAAACGCCGGCGGATACATTCATCGCACTATGAAGCGCAACCTCAAGCTCAAGTTCGCCCCGGTGCTCTCATTCGAACTTGACGAGTCCATCGAGCAAGGCACTGACATGCTCGACCTGATCAGTCGGAACGCGCCCAGAGACTTAGACGAAGAGACTACCTGATGGCAAAATCCAGAGAGCCGAGAATAGACGGCATCCTCAACATCGACAAGCCCTACGGCATAACCTCGATGGACGTAGTGCGCCGCATCAAGCGGGCCTCAGGACAGCGCCGGGTGGGTCATGGCGGCACGCTCGATCCCATAGCCACCGGCGTAATCCCCATATGCATGGGACTTGCGACGCGTCTCATGGAGGATGTGGTAGGAAACTCGAAGACATACCTCGCCTCCATCGAACTTGGCACAACCACCAACACATACGACGCTCTCGGCGAGGTTACCGAACAGCACGATCCGTCAGGTATTTCGCTTAACGACATCGAAGTTGCCATTTCCGCATTTACCGGAGACATCCTGCAGGTTCCACCGATGTACAGCGCTCTCAAGCGAGAAGGCAAGCGCCTTTACGACCTCGCACGCGCCGGCATCGAAATCGAACTCGAAGCTCGTCCCGTCACCGTACACGCTATCCAACTGCGCGACTGGACTCCGACAGTCATTACTCTGGAAGTTGACTGCGGCAAGGGCTTTTACATGCGCTCCCTCGCTCACGACATCGGGCAATCGCTGGGGTGCGGCGGACACCTGAAAACACTCGCCCGCCTGAGAACTGGTGCATTCACCGTTGCAGACGCGCTATCCCTAGACGAAGCCGAAGATCGCTTCGCCACCGGAAATTGGCGCGAAGCAGTCCACTCCCCGGATATTGCGCTCCGGGACCTGCGCGCCCTCATAGTCGGCAATCGGGTCGAAAAAATGATCCGCAACGGCCGCGCTTTCGATCTGAGCGGCGGCTCCCTCCTGCCCGCAACGGCCGAGCGATGCCGTGCCTATTCTACGGACGGACGATTTCTGGCGACCGTAGCATTCGACGACAATCTCCGCCAATGGCGCCCCGAAAAGGTCTTCGCACTAAACTACCCCGAGCCCGCAGGCGTCGTCTAACACTTGACCAGGCGAATGCTCCCCCATACAATATCTATTTGTAACCCAAAAGACTTTTCACAGAAGAAATCACCCGTGAGAGTGACATGTACGCAATAGTGAACACAGGCGGCAAGCAGTATCGGGTCCAGCCCGGAGACACTGTCCGCGTAGAATACCTGCCCGGCGATCAGGGCGACCTGATTGAACTGGAAGATGTGCGCCTCTTCTCCAACGACGATGGCGAAGTAACAGTTGGAGCGCCAATCGTCGAGGGCGCGAAGGTTACGGCCGAAGTGGTGCAGCAGGGGCGCGGCAAGAAGGTCATCATCTTCAAGTACAAGGCGAAGACGCGCTACCGAAGGAAGAATGGTCACCGCCAGAACTTCACCGAGTTGCGCGTAACCGACATCTCCTACGACAAGGATTAACCCAGAGCTAAGGGGTGAGACAATGGCACATAAGAAAGGTGGCGGCAGCACGCGAAACGGCCGAGACAGCAACTCCAAAAGGCTCGGCGTCAAGTGCTACGACACGGAATTCGTAACCGCAGGCTCTATTATCGTGCGGCAGCGCGGCACTCGCATCCATCCCGGCACCAATGTCGGTCTGGGCAGGGATCATACGCTCTTTGCGCTCATCGACGGCAAGGTCAAGTTCGAGCACAAGACCCGCGACAAGAAGCGCGCCAGCGTGTATCCATAACGTCAAACCCTCTCGTGGAGGAAACACCGAAATGAAACCCGACATCCATCCGACATACTATCCTGAAGCTACCGCGATCTGTTCTTGCGGCTCCGTTTACTCTACAGGCTCGACTATGCCTGAGTTCCGTGTGGAGATCTGCAACCAGTGCCACCCGTTCTTCACGGGCGAGCAGCGCATCATCGACACGGAGGGCCGCGTTGAGCGCCTGATGCGACGCTTCAATTTGCAGCAGCAGTAGCAGGCAAAGCCTAACGGCAAAGATCAATCGCAGGGGTGGGTACGCTCACCCCTGTTTTGCGTCAGCAGATATAAGAGAATCCGTTTTCACGAGGCAGGCATGAGCGCAGAGCAGACGCCCATTTACGGTGGCCAGGCGGTCATCGAAGGCGTAATGATTCGCGGACAGAGCAACATCGCCGTCGCTTGCCGCCGACCCGACGGCAGCGTCGCCACTATGCGCCATCCCCTCACTTCCATCTATACCGGCAAACTGCGCCGCATTCCGCTCATTCGTGGAGTCATTGCGATGGCTGAAACGCTGACACTAGGCATGCGCGCCCTGAGCTACTCCGCAAATGTCGCCGCAGAAGCTGAGGGCGAGGAGATCAGCAAAGGCTCGATGGCCGGTATGATGCTGGTGTCGCTTACACTCGCAATCGGCATCTTCTTCCTGATTCCCGTCTTCGCGAGCGACTGGCTTGAGACCCTGCTGGACTCGGAGCTGCTGGCGAACATCGCAGAGGGGATCATCCGGCTGCTGTTGTTCCTCGGTTACATCCTGTTAATAAGCCGAATGGACGACATTCGCCGAGTCTTCATGTATCACGGGGCGGAGCACATGACCGTACACGCGCAAGAGCGCGGTGACCCGCTCGAAGTAGAACACATTCGCAAGTATCCGACGGCACATCCGCGCTGCGGCACGGCGTTCTTGCTCGTGGTGATGGTTGTGGCGATCATCGCATTCATATTCGTTGGGCGCGAACCATTCTGGTGGCTGATTACGTCCAGGATTGTGCTGGTTCCGCTCATCGCGGCAGTCAGCTACGAGGTCATACGCTTCAGTGGCCGCCATGCCGACAACCCGTTGGTCAATCTGATCACCGCGCCCAGCCTCGCCCTCCAGTCGCTTACCACGCGCCAGCCCGACGACGACCAAATCGAGATTGCGATACGGGCGATGGAGGAGGCGCAGGCGGCGGACAGCGTCGCAATTGCTGATGAGCAGACGGCGATGGGATAGACTCCCCTACCCCGCGCGTTCCCTCAGCACTTCCCACACATCTTCCGGCCTCGCACCAGACGCCGACAGCAACACCAGCGCATGGTACAGCAGGTCCGCCATCTCCTCGGCAACCTGCTCAGCATCATCCCTGACGCCTGCAATCGCGACCTCTCCGGCCTCCTCGATGACCTTCTGTGCGATACGGGGCACGCCGCCTTCGAACAGGTCTGTCGTGTAGCTTCCCTCGGGCATCTCGCGCTTGCGGTCCTGTATCACGGCGAACAGGTCTTCCAGCACGCCGGGACCCGTTTCGTCGCGGTAGAACTCCGGGAATTCGTCTATGGGCGTAAAGAAGCAGTTGGACTCCCCGGTATGACAGATGGGGCCGTCAGGTTCGACCTGCAAAATCAGGGTGTCACCATCGCAGTCAACAGCCGCCGACTTCACGCGCATATAGTTGCCAGACACCTCGCCCTTGTGCCACAGGTCCGAGCGGCTGCGACTGAAGAACCAGACCTCGCCACCCTCCAGCGTGCGCTTCAGCGAGCCGGGGTTCATATACCCCAGCATCAGCACTTCGCCGGTATCCACATTCTGCGCGATTGCGGGCACCAGACCCTTCTCGTCCAGCTTAACTTCTGCCATGCTCTCACCTGACCTGACTATTGGTTCACAACTACGCTTGGTCGTATCGGCACGCCCTTGTCCGACAGGAAGTCCTTGACCACGGGTATCGGGTACGTACCATAATGGAATATGCTAGCGGCAAGGACGGCATCCGCTTTGCCCTCTGCAAGTGCGTCGTACAGATGTTGCGGCTCGCCCGCGCCCCCGCTTGCGATCAGAGGTATCGTCACCGATTCTGATATGGCGCGCAGCAGTTCCAGGTCGTATCCAGTCTGTTGCCCGTCCGTGTCCATGCTCGTGACAAGCAGTTCGCCCGCGCCAAGCTCCGCGGCTTTCTGCGCCCACTTCACCGCGTCGATGCCCATTGGTGTGCGACCGCCATACACATAGACTTGCCAGCCGGAACTTTCGTCTAGTGCGATTTCTTCGGCAACATCTTCTGACAGTCCGCTTGCGACCTTAAAGTTCACCTCGCCTATCTCGTCTTCGGGCGTAACGCGCTTGGCGTCAATAGCAACAACAATGCACTGTGACCCGAAGAAATCGGAAGCGTCCGCGACAAGTGAGGGACTGGCTACCGCCGCAGTGTTTAGCGAAGCCTTGTCCGCCCCTGCCTCCAGCATCCGCCTTACATCCGTCACATTCCGCAACCCGCCGCCGACCGTCAGAGGTATGAATACTTCTTCCGACACTTGCTTCACAACATCAACGATAATGTCCCTGTCATCCGAACTCGCCGTAATGTCGAGAAACACAAGCTCGTCAGCCCCCTGCGTGTCGTAGAAGCGCGCCAGATCAGCAGGGTCGCCCGCATCCCGTATATTCACGAAGCTTACGCCCTTGACCACCCTGCCCTTGTCGATGTCCAGGCACGGAATTATCCGCTTGGTTAGCATTCCCTTTCCATCCCGTCAATCGTCTCTATCGCCTCGCGCAAGTCTATATCGCCCGTGTATATCGCCCTGCCGACAATTCCCGCCTCCGCGCCAATCTCTGCAAGCCGCGTCAAGTGAGCCACTGTCGCTATGCCGCCCGCCGCAATCAGCCGAATGTCACCTTGGCTGACCAGCGCGCTCACGCCCTCGAAGTTCGGCTCGGTAAGCGTGCCATCCCGCGATATGTCCGTGTACAGAAAGCGCACTACGCCCAGCGCCGCCATATCAGCGACTAGGTCCGTCGCTAGCGCGCTGCTGCCCTCAGTCCAGCCGCGCAGGGCGACCATGCCGTCCTTGGCGTCAATGCTTACGATGACGCTCTCCGCCCCGAACCCGCCAAGCAATGCGCCTATCAGGTCTGAGTCCTCAACCGCTGCCGTGCCAAGCATTATACGGCTGACTCCGGCATCGATCGCGGCGCGCGCCGTATCCATATCGCGTATGCCGCCGCCCAGGTGCAGCGGAACATCGACCGCCGAAGCAATCCGCTCGACCGCCCCGAGGTTGGCGGGCTTGCCGTCCCTCGCGCCGTCTAAATCAACGATATGAAGCCTTGTTGCGCCCATATCCACCCATCGCAAGGCAGTCTCCAGAGGATCGTCGGAATAGACAGTCTCCTGTGCATAGTCGCCCTGGTACAGGCGGACGCACTTGCCGCCCCGCAGGTCTATCGCCGGGATTACCTCCATCAGGCCGCCTCTCTGCCGGCTTCGACCAGCGACAGGAAATTGCGATAAATCCGCAGGCCAACCGCGCCGCTCTTCTCCGGGTGGAACTGCACCGCTGCCACATTGTCCCATGCCACCGCGCTGCAGAAGTCTATCCCGTAGTTCGTCAGGCCCGCGACCCTTTCCTTGTCTTCAGGATCGGCATAGTAGCTATGCACGAAGTAGAAGTACGATTCGTCCGGAATCCCCTCGAAAACCGGATGCTGCACCGACAATGAAACGCTATTCCAGCCCATGTGCGGTATCTTCAGGCCAACTTGGTCGGTCTTTTCCGGTGGCAGGCGCTTGGTGCTGCCCTTCAGTATCCCTAGGCACGGCTCGTCGCCCTCTTCGGACGATTCCAGCAGCAGTTGGAGACCGAGGCACACGCCTAAGAAAGGCTTACCGCTGTCAATCGAGCGCCTGATGACCTCGAACAGGCCACGCTCCCTGATGCTCTGCATTGACGAGTCACACGCGCCCTGCCCCGGGAAGACCACACCATCCGCTGCGATAATATCGTCGGCGTCCGCTGTGATGTGCGCAGATGCGCCGCTTTCCTCCAGCGCCTTCTGCACGCTGCGAATGTTGCCCGCGTCATAGTCTATGATCGCTATACTTGGCTGCATCCCAGCTACACCTCGTCCAACCGTGTGCCCGTTACAATGTCCATCGGTAGGGCCCTGTCCTCGAAGCGCGCCAGCATAAACAGCAGATCGGCGAGACGGTTTACATAACGCAGCAGTTCACCGTTCGGCAAAAGTTCTTGCTGCTGCAAGCCGACTATGCTTCGTTCGGCGGCCCTCAGCGAACTCCTCGCAAGGTCCAGCGCCCCTGACGCCGCGGACGCCCCCGGAATGATGAATTTCGGTGGCAATTCCACCTGCGCGCTCAGCTCGTCTATCAGCGTTTCAAGCGCGTCCACATTCTCGGCGGTTATCGCGTGGAAGTTTGTCTTGTAATGCTCGTAGTTCTCCACATCCGTAGCAAGCTCGCCGCTCAATGTGAACATCTCGCGCTGCACCTGCAGCAGTATCTCCTTCACACGCGTGTCCTGCGACAGCGCGCGCGCAAGCCCCATCGCGGAGGTGGCGAAATCGGCTTCGCCGTAGGCAACGCAGCGCGGGTCGTTCTTCGGCACCCGCCCGCCGAATAGCAGGCCGGTCTCGCCCGCATCGCCCGACTTCGTATAGATTTTCATCGTCATGCTTGCGTCTCCCATTCGTGAAGGCTGACACGAGCGCATTATATCAGTATTGCCATTCCGCTTACACAGAAAAAGCCGGACACCCGGCGAATGATCACCGTGTGCCCGGCCCGCGCCTACCCCTGAGGGCCCACCCTTTGGAAGCGAGTGGTTACGCGCCCTTTATCTCCAAGCGTCGCGCCTTGACCGCTTCCACCTTCGGGAAGGTCAGCGTAAGAACTCCATGCCTGTAGTCAGACTCCGCCTTGCCCACATCGAGAGTGTTCGGCAGGCGCAGCGCGCGATACAACTTGCCCGCCCTGCGCTCTCTGATAATGAACGAAGCGTCACTGTCGTTTGGCGTCTCCGCATTGATGGTCAGCACGCCGTCCTCGACAGTGACATCCATGTCCTCCGGAGCCACGCCAGGAATCGTCGCCCGCAGCACAACATCGTCGCCGTCCTGCGTCAGGTCAATCGGGATCGCCCAGCGCCGCTCGACATGCCCGTCGCCCTCGCCCTGCCAGGCACGACTCAACATTTCGTCCAATTTCCTGAACTCCCTGAACGGATCAATCCTCTGCATTACCATAGCCACAATACCTCCTTTTCTAATATTTCTGCCTAACCATCCGCCAGTCGAATTGACTCACTGTTGATGATAGCCTCGCTTAGTATTCTCGCCGTGCCTCCCTATCCAAGAAGACCGCGAACCTCACTGCGAAGCCTGCCGTTGTAGTCCTTTCGCGCTTCGTCAGAATTGGGGCAGCTTGTGCACTTCGCTGTCTGCACATTAGCCAGGTAGGAATCGAATCCGACCCGACGCCTGCCAAAGCCCCGTATATTGCCTGAATATCTATCAATCATGCCTCATCTCCTAAATACGACAGTTAGTCATATCGACTCAACTCCAGTTAATATATACAGCATAAGATTTATGCGCTCTTGTGTCAATAGACTTATGTGATTCACTTCAAGTTTCACTTTACATATACTGCAACTATGTTAAAATACAAGCAAGGAACTCACCATTCAACGAGGGATATTCTCATGGCAAGAGACTACTATGAAGTGCTGGGCGTGTCGCGCAGCGCAGACGAGAAGGATATACGCAGCGCCTTCAGAAAGCTAGCACGCCAGTATCACCCCGACCTCAACCCGGGCGACGAAGCGGCGGAGCGCAAATTCAAGGAGATCAACGAGGCGAACGAGGTACTCTCAGACGCCGACAGACGCGCCAAGTACAACCGCTATGGAGACAACTGGATGCACGCCGACCGCCTCGACGAACAGGCGCGAACAGGCTCGACATTCGGCGGCGGCTTTGGACGCGGCACACGCGTGGAGTACGACTTCGGCGATTTCGGTGACATGGATGACCTTCTACGAGGGTTCGGCGGGGCTTCAGGCTACGGAGCCGGCCCGCGCACCGACACAAGACGGCGCAGCCGACCGGGACGCCCGAACCACCACGATGTTCCGGTAACGGTCACGCTTGAAGAGGCGTTTCGCGGCACGAAGCGCATGGTCAACGTACCGACCAAGGACGGCGGCAGTCGCCGTATCGAAGTCAGCATCCCCGCGGCTGTGGACGACGGTTCGCGCGTGCATATATCGCTGGACGACGGCATCCAGGTGTTCCTCGTCGTCAGCGTATCGCCCCACACCCGCTTTAAGCGCGACGGCGACAGTCTATACGCCGACATTGCGGTGCCATTCGAAGATGCCCTGCTTGGCGGCGAGGTCGAGTTCACATCGCTGAAAGGCAGGCTCGCCCTGAAAGTCCCGCCCGGCAGCGGCGAGGGCAAGCGCATCCGCATCCAGGGCCACGGCATGCCCAGACGCGAGTCCCCGTCAGCCAGCGGCGACCTGTTCCTGAAGGTGAAGCCGCAGATTCCCAGCGTGCTATCGCCCGACGAGGAGCAGGCGCTCGAAGAGTTCAGACGCTTGCGGATAGCGAACGGCAAGCGCAGTTAACCGGAGAGAGGCTTTCGCCATGCAGCAGAACGAACTGACACTCGGTCACGACGAACCCGTATTCATCATCAGCGTTGCGGCGAGGATGCTCGGCGTGCAGACGCAGACCCTACGCTACTACGAACGGCTGGGACTCATCGAACCGGCGCGAACCGGTGGCAACCAGCGCGTGTTTTCCCGAGCCGACATAGAGCGCGTCCGGCGCATCCGAGGATTCATGGACGACCTCGGCGTCAACTTAGCCGGTGTCGAGGTCATCCTGCGGCTGCTAGACAGGCTCAGCGAGTCCGAGGCCGATGTGGAACGCCTGACAAATGAAAACGCCCACCTTCGCAGCATCCTGCAGCAGCGTCGCGCTCGCTGACATCACGGCTGCGCGCTATCCACCAAGTTGAAGCCCCTACTGCCCAATGCTATAATTCAGCCAGCCCAGAAACATAGTCAGACACAATATCCACAATCACTCAGCGCGACCACTAAAACACGCGATGCAAGTAATTCAGGATGGAGGAACGCCCGCAGATGACGCAAACGCAAGAACGAACCCAAGTCCTTACGCCATATCAGGTGCAGCGCTACAGCAGGCACATCATCATGCCGCAGGTCGGCAGCGTCGGCCAGCGCAAGATGCTCAACTCTAAGGTCCTCATTATCGGCGCGGGCGGGCTTGGCTCTCCCATTTCTATCTACCTCACACTCGCGGGCGTCGGCACGGTCGGCATCGTCGATTTCGATACGGTCGATGTTACGAACCTCCAGCGCCAGATTCTCCACCAGAACGACGACATCGGCAGACCCAAGGCAGAATCCGCCTACGAGACGCTGAAGGCATACAACCCTGACGTCAACGTGCAGGTCCACGAAGAGCCGATCACCTCAGAGAACGCCTTCGACATCATCCCCGAGTACGACGTCATCATTAACGGCGCGGACAACTTCCCAGCCCGTTACCTGGTAAA
This sequence comes from Dehalococcoidia bacterium, assembly GCA_963665605.1. Lineage (GTDB taxonomy): Bacteria > Chloroflexota > Dehalococcoidia > Lucifugimonadales > JADFKI01 > Bin90. The sequence continues at coordinate 985,332 of OY762409.1, forward strand.
CGACGCCGCCTACCTCAGCAACAAGCCACTCGTTGACGGCAGCATTCTGCTCTTCGACGGGCAGGCAACGACATACATACCAGGACAGGGTTGCTACCGCTGCCTCTTCCCGACGCCTCCGCCTCCGGGCGAGGTTCCGAGCTGCGCCGAAGCAGGCGTGCTTGGCATGCTCCCCGGCCTCGTCGGCAGCATCCAGGCAGCAGAAACGGCAAAGCTGATTCTCGGCGTGGGGGAGAACCTGACCGGTAGGCTCCTCCTCATCGACGCACTGGACATGTCCTTCCGCACCGTTAAGATTCGGCGCAATCCCAATTGTCCCCTCTGCGGCGACGAGCCGACCATCACGGACCTCATAGACTACGAAGCATTCTGCGGAGTCCCTGTGCTCACTGCCGGCTAACTTCTCCGTCTCACAACCGAATAAGATAGATTTTGTAGCCTGAAATTCACTACCAGCGTACTGTTTTTCAGGCTACAATTAGTTTAAGGTTGTTGAGATTTTCAGCTGGCAAGCTTCTAGCACATTGGCAATGGCGTCCCTAGTGGTGTTCCACACAACAAGGCGGAGTCTGAATTCTGCGGAAATAGACGATTAGACGTATGAAGATTCCATCCGATTACCTCCAAGGCTACGAAAAGGCTCGCGCTGTCGATCCTGAAATGGCGGACAACTACATCGCCCATACCAACATCGGGGACCCGGTTATGGATGCGATAGTCGAAGAACTTGCATCGGTGCCTCAGCCTCAGGTTCACCAGTTCATCCAGGCCGGGATGGATGAGAACCGCGAGGGTCTGCGAAACGCGCCGCAATTGTTGCGGGACTTCTTCATTGACGCGCCACAGCCTGAACCGGACTGGCTTGACTACGATGTCTTCGACCCGGGAATTCGCGCCTTTCAGAGGAACTCAGTCCAAGTCCTTTCAGCTTTCGTCGCCGGCGTGCTGCTAGACGGCTTTTCGACGCTCATAAGCAAGTCGTTCGTGCAAACCGGGCGCATTTTCGATAACGGCGTCTGGAGGCTCAAGCAGAATAACCGTCATCAGATGGAGATATTCTTCCCCGGCGGGCTGAGAAGGTATGGCGACGGCTGGAAACTATCCGTCCGCATCCGTTTCGTGCATGCTCAGGTTCGGCGACTGCTGGGACAAACAGAAGAATGGGAACACGATGCCTGGGGCGTGCCTATCAGCGCCGCGCACTTGGGCTATGCCGTTGCCTGTTTCGCCGCGCGCACCGTCAGCACTCCGAATCTCTGGGCGCTCGTTACAGCACGGAGGAGCGGGCCAGTTTCCACGATGTCTGGCGCTACGCCGGTTATCTTATGGGCATCCCTGAATCCATCCTCTTCACCGACGAGAGTCACGCCCTCCACATATATCGGATTGGCTCTATATGTGAGCCTCCACCTACACCGGACGCGATTATCATGACGAACGCGCTAATCAACTCGGCCCCGCTGGTCGCTGGCATTGAGGACGCGGAAGAACGAAAGAAGCTAGTGGATAGTGTCATCTACCCTATTTCTCGCGCCCTATTAGGGGACGAACTTGCGGACCAACTAAACTTTCCTGCGAACGGGCGTCGCTTCGTGTTGCTCTTATACCGACTTGACCAGTACTATCTGAAGTTGAGAGCGCGGCTTCTAAAGGAAGGCCCAAAGAGTTTTGCGACGCTGCTCGAGGCATCGGCATTCGCCGAGTCCGGCCTCTCCTACCGCCTCCCCGACCATGCTCACGCCGAAGAGTCTAACCCCTACTGAGATAACACAGAACGCCGCATTCTTAGCTGGCATTGAGTCGGTGCATTTCTCAATAGCGAGGAAAGTAGCGAGCCCCCGTCTCTACGAGACCTTCCCCACTACACTTCTCGCAGGTCCAGAACTCCCGCGCTCCCCAGCGCATTTGGATCATCGTCGTCAGGCCCGGTAGGCGGCCCCACGCGCCGCTTGCCGTTCCATTCCTCGATCGCAACCTTCACTAGCGCGGTGACACCAAGGTCTGCCGGCGGCGGCGTGTTGTAGTCTGTCCCTACCATGCGGCCCGGGAAGTAGCGTTGCACCATCGCATCGAACAGGTCGAACTTCTCTCTTTCGTCAGTAACCTCGCTGCCCTTCCCGAACAGCACAACGCTGCGATAGTTCATCGAGTGATTCATCGCCTTGCGCGAATACACCAGCCCATCCGTTAGCGTAACCGTAACGCACACCGGTTCTCCGCTCCCGAGTATCTCCATTGCACGGCTCCGTATTGAACCATGCAGATAGATCGACTCCGGCGCGCCCTCGTCGTAGTGGTAAGACAACGGGATCACATATGGAATCCCGTCTTCGACGAACCCCACATGTGCCACTACTCCCTGCGTCAGTATCTCTGCCGCCTGCTCCGGTACGGCGCGCTCCGGGTGATTGCGTATTCTCGTGCGCTCTGTCTGCTGCACTGCACCCCTCCAGAAACAGCGAAGCCCCGACGATATGCCAGGGCTTCACTCCAATTTCAGCTTTCAGTTTCCGGCACTTGCCGGAATTAGTCGGCCGTTTCGACCACCGAACTCCACTTATGCCACGGGCTGCTTAACGGCATCCGCCAGATTCTCATAGGCATCGCGGAGAAGCTCCTCGGTCTCGTCCCAGCCAATGCACGCATCCGTTACTGACACGCCATACTCCAATTCCTCCAGCGAACCATTTAGGCTCTGGCTGCCCGGGTTCAGGTTGCTCTCCAACATGCAGCCAATGATGTCTGCATTTCCTGACACGCGCTGCTCGATAATGGACTCAAGCGCGATGTTCTGCCTCGTATGGTCCTTGTTCGAGTTGCCGTGACTGCAGTCCACCAGTAGTTGGGATGGAACGCCAGCTCCATTTAGCTGTTCCTGCGCTGCCCCAACGGCCTCCGGGCTGAAGTTCGGGCCGCTCTTGCCACCACGTAGTACCAGGTGACCGTAAGGGTTGCCGTTAGTGTGCACTACGCACGTCTGACCGAAGTGGTCTATGCCGAGAAATGCATGCGGAGACCGCGCCGAAATCATCGCGTCAACCGCAATCTGCGCATCGCCATCAGTCCCGTTCTTGAAACCGACGGGCATGCTGAGTCCGCTCGCCATCTGCCGGTGCGTCTGGCTCTCCGTAGTTCGCGCGCCAATTGCCGCCCACGAAATCAAGCCGTCAAGGTACTGCGGCACGATGGGGTCCAGGAACTCGGTGGCAGTGTACATGCCCATCTCGCCAATCCTAATCAGCAGCCTCCTGGCACGGCGCAGACCCTCTCCTATATCGAAAGTGTCGTCCAGGTTGGGGTCATAGATCATACCCTTCCAGCCGACGGTTGTTCGCGGCTTCTCGAAGTACACGCGCATCACGATGAGCATGCGGTCGGCAAGCTCTTCCTGAAGTACTTTCAGCCTCTCGGCATATTCGATGCCTGCAGCTTCGTCATGTACTGAACAGGGCCCCGTTATGACCAGGAAGCGCGAATCCTCGCCTCGCAGTATCGCCTGGATCTGTCGCCTGCCCTCGATTACCACATCCTCGACATCTGGAGTCAGCGGAAGTTCTTCGACTAAGCCCACAGGGCTAATAAGAGGTTCTATACTTGCCACGTTTACGTCCCTCGCTGGTGATGGTTGCATTTTGGTCGCCTCTCCTTCAATTCTTCGACGCTTGCTTTTAGCTAAACTTATCTCGCAATTACTCTAAATTCATGAATCTCTGCGCCTCTGCCTTTACTAGGCAATTCGCTCTTGCAAACAAAAACCCCAGTCCTTCATCGGCTGGGGTTCGAGTGTGTTTGGAGTTCTTACGCTCTGCGTCAGGTTTCAACTAGGACGCGTCACCTCTGCCGACTTTGTTTACATCGATAAAGTAATAATAACCGTAAAACCAAAGGGAACTTGCACTTGTCATGATTTTCTGAGTATCACATACCAGAATTAACGGTGTCAATAGTTTACATATCAGATTTGCCATCGTTAACAGAACCTTAATCGAACGCCGCGATAACGTGCTCCTCGAACCGTTGAAACTCCTCCGGCTCGTTCGGCAGTCGCCCAAACATCACCTCATCCACACCCGCATCAACCAACTCCCCCACACGCTCGATGATGTATTCTGCGCTCCCCGCAACTGTGCCCGGCCCTATCGCTTCGATGAACGAATCCGCATCTGCCTTGTTGTCCGTCAGCATCGTGGGAACAAGCGCAGTCAGTCGAATCTCAGCAGGATCGCGTCCCACAGCCTCGCAGTGCCGGTGTAGCACACCAATCTTGTGATTGAACAGTTCCAGTGACATCCCGCCGGATCGTCTCGCTGCAAAGCCGTCGAGGTTGAACACATCGCCGTACTTTGCGAGCGTGCGCAGCGTTCGCCTCTCGCCGGTTCCGCCCACCAGAATCGGTATGTGAGGCTTCTGATAAGATCCGGGCGACAGCACCGCATTATCGAGCTGGTAGTAGCGCCCCTTGAAGTCCACGGGTTCGTCGGATGTGAAAAGCGCCCGCAGCAGCGCGCAGGCTTCCTCCAGCCTGTCAGACCGCTCCCGCAGTGACGGGTACTCCCAGCCATAAGCCCTGTGCTCCCGCTCGAACCACCCTGCGCCGATACTCAGAGTAAATCGGCCGTGCGAAATGTGGTCGATGCTGCCGGCCATTTTCGCCACAAGCCCCGGATTGCGGTAGGTGTTCCCCAAGACTAGGTGCCCCAGTCGCAGCCGGTCTGTGATGGCCGCGACCGCCGCCATAGTCGAGTAGCCCTCGAATGCTGTTTCGGACTCGCTTGCGCCCGGCCTGTTCGGCGGCACGAAATGGTCCGCATGGTAAACGCTGTACCACCGACCCGCCTCCATCGTCTCGACCACTGCGCGAATGTCATCCCATGTCGTCAAGTAGCAACTCACCTGCGCCCCAAACTTAGTCATCAACTACTCCAATTCCCGTATCCCGTCATTCCTGTAAGCTCCGTCCAGTCCTTACTCTACAATCCGCCCCTTCAACACATCCTCATCGAGCTCGATACCCAGCCCCGGTCCCGTCGGTGGGATGATCGCCCCATTCTCGAATACTATTGGCTCTTTGAATATAATCTTGTGCAGAGGTCCCTGATTCGCCTCCTGTATCAGGAAGTTCGGCGAGCAGGTGTCAATCTGCACAGCAGCAGCAGCAGCAATCGGCCCGCAGTACATATGCGGCGCAATCATCGCATAGTGCGCCTCCGCGATTGCCGCTATCTTCTTCGCCTCCAATATTCCGCCGCACTGTCCGACATCAAGCTGGATGATCTGGGCAGCCTTCTTCTCAATGAGCTGCGAAAACTCGTACTTCGTGACCAGCCGCTCCCCGCTCGCGATGGGAATGCTCGTATGCGCAGCCACGCGCGCCATCTCGTCGATGTTCTCCGGAGGCACCGGTTCCTCGAACCAGAACGGATGGTATGGCTCCAAAATATGAGCAACACGAATCGCGCTGTAGGTGGTCAACTGCCCGTGCGTACCGATTCCCACCTCCAGCTTGTTGCCTACCGCCTTGCGGATGCTCTCGAATATCTTCACCGCGTGCTCGATCTCAGGCAGCGAGATATCGCGCGGTATGGGATATGTCGGCATGAAAGGGTCGATCTTGCAAGCCGAATTGCCCTCTTCCAACAACTGTGCCGCAACCTCGCCCGCAGCCTCCGGGTTATCCTTGAACGACCCGCCCGGCATATAGGCGTAAGCGCGCAGCGTTTCGTGGTACTTGCCACCCAGCAGGTTGTAGATTGGCTGTCCCGCCGCCTTGCCCGCAATGTCCCACAATGCCATGTCTATCGCGCTCAGCACCGGCGTCGCATGAAGGCTCGGATGGCGGTAGTCGTGCCGCGAGGCATACATCCTGTCCCAAATCTTCTCGATGTTGAACGGATTCTCGCCGACGACATACTGCCGCACCATCTCCTCGATTAGGCTGATCTGCGACTGCAGGTCGCCCAACCTGCGAGAGTAAGTGCTGCCGGTTATGCGCTCGCCCAGCCCCGTAAGCCCCTCATCCGTCTGCAACTCCAGCCACAGTAAGTACCGCCCGCCAATATACGGCGGCTCGTTTTCCACGACCATCGTCCGAAAGTCTGTTACTTTCAATGTGATTTCTCCCTACAGTATTGATTTCTTATATTCTGAGTCCTGTCTCGGTGGTTAATCTTCTTCGAATGGATTGTACAACGGCAAATCGAACTCCCTGAAGTGCCGCACATTCCTCGTGACCACAGTTAGGCGGTGAACTGCAGCAGTGGCGGCAATCATGGCATCCTCGATCATCGTGTCCGAGCGCCTGTGCATCAGGCGAGCCCAATACCTGAACGCGAGGGCGTCCATTGGCAGCACACCGAAAGCATCGGTTACTTCACCGAGCCAGGCTTCCAGTTCGACTGCCTTTGCCACGTCCTGTTCGCGTGTTATCTCTATACCCGCCTGAATCTCTCCAACGGTTACCGCAGAAATGAATAGCTGCTCTTCTGGCGCGTCCGAAACCCACGACAGCACTGATGGATGAGGTCTTGGGCGCCTTAACTCTGAAACGACATTTGTGTCCAACAGATACATTGGCTATTCGAAGGCCTCCGGTGCGCGTCGCCGATGCGCCGTTCTTGGTGGGACAAGTGACTCCGTGCGTGCATCAGAGGCGAGCAACAGATCCTTCAGGCTTGGCTTAGCCTTCGCCTGCAATCGCTTCCACTGATCCATCGGCAGAAGCACGGCAGTCTCCACACCCCTCTTCGTCACGATCTGTGGCCCTTCCGCGAGACTTGCCTCAAGCATCTCGCTGAACTTCGCCTTGGCTTCCTGCACTTGCCATCTTCTCATTGCAGCATACCTATTAATCCACAATCTGACCAGATAACAGACTAGACGCTGTGAAAGGCGTTGTCAATTCGGATCAGTCTAGTCTCTGACCTCTGGCACACTCCCCCACAAACCGCCTCGCCATCCCCGGCCGGCTCCCCATATGCACATGGATGTACGATGCCCACAGACTGCCGTCGCGGAACCCCTCGATGCGCCCGTCCTGGCTGCGAACCGCGTATGTCGCCTGCTCCGCTGACTCCGGGCTGTCCGCAACCGACCAGTGGAACTCATGCCCGCGCACGCGCTCCCCCTTCGACAGTAGCGCGCCCTCGGCCAACGATTCGACCTCGCGATAGCCGAGCGTCAGCCGCCCCTTGCTCATTGACGATTTCGCAGGAATCAGCCCAACCATCTCATGCGCCTCACCCTCGAAGTCCGTCAGTGTCTCGCCAAGATACATCAGTCCGCCGCACTCGGCGTATATCTTTCGTCCCGCTGCGTGTGCGCCGCTGATTGACCGCTTCATCGATGCGTTTTCTGCAAGTTCCCCAGCAAAGAGTTCGGGGAAGCCACCACCGATATACACTCCGCCGACATCATCCGGTAGCTTCGCATCGTCAAGCGGGCTGAACGGCACAATTTCCGCGCCCCACGCCTCAAGCAGATCGAGCGAGTCCTGGTAGTAGAAATTGAACGCCTTGTCCTGTGCCACCGCTATCCGCGCCCTTCGCGGCTGCGACTGCGCCGGGAATATAGACGGTTCGACGATTGGTGTGTCTGCCTGTGTTGCTACTTCCAGCAGGCGATCGAGGTCTATCGTCTCCTCCACCTGCGCCGTCAGCTTGTCGAACCACTCCTCGACCACGACGCCCTCGACGGTCGGAATAAGTCCGAGATGGCGCTCCGGCACGCGCAGGTCATCGCGACGCGGCATATATCCAAGCACAGGCAGGCCCGTCGCGTCCTCTATCGGAGGCTTGCAGAATTCCAGGTGGCGCGGGCTGCCCACACCGTTCAGAATGACGCCTGCGATGTTCACCGACGGGTCGAACTTCTGGAAGCCCAGCACTTCAGCAGCAACGCTGCGTGCAACCCTTGCGGCACTGGCAATCAGCACCACTGGCGCGCGCAGCAACTTCGCGACCTCCGCAGTCGATCCCTGCTCGGTCAGATTCGCGTGCCCGTCATACAACCCCATCACACCCTCGACCACGGCGACATCCGAGGACTGCGCCGCCCGGCCGTAGAACTCCAGCACCGTGTCGTGCGACAGCAGCCAGGTGTCGAGATTGCGGCTTGGCACTCCACAAGCCATCAGATGATAGGATGGGTCAATGTAGTCGGGCCCGCACTTGAAAGGCTGAACGCGCAGTCCTCGCCGCGCCAGCGCCCCCATAATTCCGGTGGAGATTGTAGTCTTGCCCACACCGCTGCGCGTGCCGGCAAGCACAAAAGCAGGGTTCATGGCTGTTCCCTCATGCTAACTGCACTGCCTACATTCGCGAGTTCATATACCCGCGCGGCGTAACCATACGCCCACCGTGTATATATGTCGTCGAGTTTCCGATAATCAGCGTCGTGAACATATCGATGCGCTCGAAGTGACTATCAAGCTCGCCAAGCGTAGTCAGCAAGGAGTCCTCATCAGGTCGGCTCGCATTGCGCACAACACCGACGGGAGTTTCGCCCCTGCGGTGCTTCAGCACGATGTCACGCGCCTCCACAATCTGCTTGTGCCTCCGGCTGCTGCGCGGGTTGTAAAGCGCAATCACAAAGTCGCCATAAGCAGCAGCGTCCAGCCGCTTGCGTATCGTATCCCACGGCGTCATCAGATCGCTCAGGCTGATCGCACAGAAGTCCTGCATCAGCGGCGCACCCAGTACGGATGCCGCCGCCTGCGCAGCCGACACGGCAGGCACTACCTCAACTTCGGGCTGATCGCCATTCCACCCAATGGCGGCAAGATGCTCGAAGACAGGCCCGGCCATGCCATAAACACCGATGTCGCCGGACGATATAACCGCGACGGCCAAACCTTCGTTCGCGAGTTCGGCTGCCTTGGCTGCGCGCTCCATCTCCTTGCCAAGCGGCAAGGACACCACCTGCTTCTCGCCGACCAGATCGCCCACCTGCGCCAGATAGCCATCGTAGCCAATGATGGCGTCACAAACCGACAACACCTCACGAGCAGCGGGCGTCAAAAGATCGCGATCACCCGGTCCCAGCCCGATGAGAAAAATCTTTCCCGCGCTCATCTCAGGACTCTCGTTTCGCTAATCATCAAGCTCGCCCGATTCGTATGCCGCAATGCGTTCGTCCAGCTCCTCGCGAGTCACCAAGCTATTATCAAGCAGCAGCCTCTCCAGAGACGCCAGCCAGCGCTCGTAGTACTCCGAACCCTCGTCATCCGACGGCTCCGCGGCGATCTCCTCCGCTAGCCTGCGCTGAAACTCTCCCCACTCATACGCGCCGCCCTCGTTCAGCGCAACCGCAATCCCAAACGCGCGACCCTCCCAGGGAGCCGCAAACACGAGCTCCCCATTGCTGCGTGGCAGCGCCAACTCTCCGGCCATTTCCGTGATCTGTCCGTCAGGCTCCGTACTCATGCTTCTTGCTTCACATTACGGCCGCAGGCGACTTAACTTTGGCTACGCCAATCATGCTGTCCCGCGTAACGAGTGGCACCAGGTCTTCCTCGCACAGATCGTCCGTCCCATCGGGTCGCTCAGGCAGCACCATATAACGGATATCAGAGTTGCTGTCCCACACGCGCACCTCAACTGATTCGTCCAGAGTCAGACTGAACTCCTGCAGAACCGCGCGCGGCTCGATCACCGCTCGCGCCCTGTAAGCGTCCGACTTGTACCAACGCGGCGGCAGGCCAAGCACAGGCCACGGATAGCACGAGCAAAGCGTGCATACCACCATATTATGCACATCGGGCGTGTTCTCCAATACAACGATCTCCGCGCCCTGTGCGCCGAAGAAGCCCATCTCGCCGATCGCCGATGTGCCGTCCTCAAGAAGTCGCTCTCTATATGACGAATCCGTCCACGCCCTCGCAACCACCTTCGCGCCGTTCAGCGGCCCTATATCCTGCTCATAAGCCTGCACCCGCGCATCTATGGCATCAGTGGACAGCAGGCCCTTTTCGATCAGCAACGACTCTATCGCTTTGGTGCGCGCCTCCGCGTACGAAATCGGCTCAGGATGATGTTCGCCTCTATGGTCGTGGTTACCACTCATTAGTTGTGCTCCCCGTAATCTGGCTAATCTGACGCTTCCATCCAGCATTCCCACATGTCAATGTATAGAAGCTGATTCGGCTCCGCATTTCCGCCCCAGAGTTCACTCGCCTCGAACACTACGCTGTAAACATGCTGCGGGCTGCTGTCCGCTACCGTCGGCTCGTCCTGAAACCCCTGCGCGCCGTAGATTCTGGCAATTACGCCACGTTTCCCCCGCACATACCTCGGCAGCCGGGTGTGGCCCATGGGATGGATATTTCGTACCACTATTTCATCCCCGACAGAAAATAGAGGCTCGGTCGAAGCACGCTGCTCAAGTGGCTGCGGCTTGTAAATCCGCTGGCGCACTCGCTCCGCAAGGTCCGGGTCGTCGCGCCTCGCAACTTCGGCGGACGGATCGTCGCCTAACTGGCGAGTCCTGGCATCTAGTTCCTCGGCCGTCAGCAGACCCTTGGACACCAGCGCCGTCTCCAGCGCAAGCATCCATTTCTCGTAGTAGCTCGACGCCAGGTACTGTGCCGGCGGAATATTCTCGATGTAGTGGCGCGAACCATACGGCCCATAGACATCGTGCTCTTCGCGGATGCTGGTCACCATGCCATACACCCGCCCTTCCCACTCATCGTGAAAAATGGGCTCGTCGGCCTCAAGGTCAATCGGCCCGAAACCATGCATCCCACCCATGTCGTGAACGCCGTTCATTAGATCCAACCCTTTCATCATCTGCGGAAGTCAGTCAATGCTGCTCCCGCATTATCGCCCATCCGGTGCGCTCTCCTCAACCTCAGCCATCTCCAGAGACGGCTTCTTTGGCGGCGGAGTGATCAGCGCCAGCAGCGCCGAGCAGACCATCAGCCCCACACCTACCCACCACACCTCCGTGTAACTTCCCGTATAGTCGAACACATAGCCGGCAATCGGCGCTCCGGCCGCGCCAAGTATCAGATTTATTGGCATGGAGAATCCCCGAATCGCCCCCACATGCCCACGCCCGAAATAGTCCGCCCAGATGAAGTTCTGCAGGAACATCATCCCACCTATGCCCAGTCCAAATATCGCCATCGAACTGAACATAGTAAATTCGTCCGCAGCGTATATCGTCATCACGCTCGCTATCGCCAAAAACGAGAAGCCAAGCGCGCCCAGCAGTCTGCCCGGAACTCGGCTGACCAGTATGCCGAAGGAGAAGGATGCTGCTCCCGCGCACACTGCGTCGAACGCGGTCGCCCATGCTATTATCGTTGTGTCGAAGCCCCTGTCTGCGAAGTCCGGAATGCGATGCAGTGCCACCGTGCTCGTCGCAAGCGATACCATGCTGAACATTGCCACGAGGCTCCAGAATATTGGCGAGCGTGTCGCCTCCCGCACCGTCCACGAAACCTCTTCAACGTATTGGTCGCGCCGTGTTTCGCCTTCAGCCACACCCTCTGACACATGCATTTCATCGCCGTCCGGCAGCAGTCCCATGTCTTCCGGCTGACGCCTGACGAAGATCGCGGCGAGCGGCGCAATCACGATCACGCCTATCGCAGCCAGGATTATCCACGCGCGCTCCCATCCCCACCAGTCGATGAACATCTGAGTCAGCGGAACAAAGACCATCGCGCCTACGGGAATGCCCAGCGCCATGAAGGAAATCGCCTGTCCCCTCTTCCGCACGAACCACTTCAACACCGGCACCGATGTTACCAACGCGCCCGGCCCGCTCATACCCACGAGGCCCATCAGCGCGAACATCGCCACCATCAACCACGCGTCACTCGCATCATTCAGGAACGAAAGCGCGACCATCGCGGAAGCCGTTACGATTGCGGCGACAGGTAGCATCACACGCGAGCCATAACGGTCGATCAGCCAGCCAACTGGTGGGCTCGTTACCGCGCTGGAGACCTGCCTCACCGTCTGCGCCCAACCGAACCACGCTCGCCCTATTCCAAGCGTGTCGCCCATTGGCTTGATGAACAGCCCGAAGTTCAGCGACCCCATCGCCATGCTGACCGCGCCCGCGGTCGCCATCACTGCCACTATGACCCAGCCATAGTACAGCCCTTTCCTAACGCCGGCACCCTTCTCTTTTGCGTTCATTGACCTCTTGGCATCCCTACATTAGGCACTGTCAACCTCCGTTAGGCCGATGCTATACTACACCAAAAGCCAAGGTACCACATTGAATGCTAAACACTTATCGGCAGATTCAGGGAGGCTCTTAATTTGCGAACATCAGTGGAATTCAGTCCAAGCTATGCAATGCTCAATGTCGAGCTTGATGCAGGTGAGGCAATTAAGGCAGAGACGGGCGCGATGGTAGCGCAGCAGGGCGTCAGCATGAGCACCGGCGCAAGCGGCGGTTTCTTTGGCGGCATCTCGCGCATGGTCAGCGGTGAGTCATTCGCCTTGAACACCTTCACCGCCGACCGCCACGGCGGCTGGGTCAGCCTCGCGCCTTCGACTCCCGGCGACATCCTCACCTTCGATATTCTTCCAGGACAGAATATCTTTCTCCAGAGCGGATCATTCCTCGCATGCAGCGAGAATGTGGAAACTGATTCCAAGTTTCAAGGCTTCAGGGGATTCTTCAGCGGCGAGAGCATGTTCTTCCTCAGGGCATACTCGGAGCGCGGAGAAGGCACCGTATTCTACAACGCGTACGGCGCCATCAAGAAAGTCCCAGTCACGCCAGGAGAAGAGCTTGTCGTGGACACCGGCCATCTGGTCGCGTTTACCGATGATGTTGAATACTCAATAGGCAAGGTCGGCGGCATCCGTTCCCTTGTCGCAGGCGGCGAGGGTCTGGTCATGAAGTTCAAGGGCGATGGCCATGTCTGGATACAGACGCGTAATCTGGAATCCCTCGTGAGCAAGCTGCTTCCTTTCATGCCCAAGAGCAACAATTGATCGTTTCGCGGCGGCAGCGGCGACTTTTCCAGGTCTAGTGAGTAGTCGCCAGCGCCGTGATATACTCTAGGCAAATTTCCGGCACCACATCATTCCCCACCCCAGCCGGACAAAGGCGGGCAGTTCACTAAGGAGGACTCGGATGGTTACTGCGACAAAGAAAGACCTGGAACTGCTGGCGCATCTGATGCGACGCGCAGGGTTCGGCGCAACCCGTTCCCAGATTGAGGCACTTGAAGCAAAAGGCTACGACGCCGTTGTCGATGACCTGATCGACGCCCCCGAGAATGCGACGTGGATGGGCGACCACATGATCCGCCGATTCCACCACGAGCAGTCCGGCATGATGGGCCCATGGGCATCCGGCGAGAACTGGCTCTACCGCATGGTCACTTCGGAAGCCCAGCTGCAGGAAAAGATGTGCCTGTTCTGGCATAGCATCTTCGCTACCGGCTACCCGAAAGTCATTCACGGCAAGGTGCTCTGGAACCAGATTCGGATGTTCCGCAAGCACGGCCTCGGTAACTTCAAGGACATGCTCATCGAACTGTCAAAAGACCCCGCGATGATTGTGTGGCTAGACAACTACGACAATCATGACGGCGCGATCAATGAGAACTACGGGCGCGAGCTGCTCGAACTCTTCAGCATGGGCGTGGGTCACTACTCCGAGGAAGACATCAAGGAAGCCTCGCGTGCATTCACCGGCTGGACCATCGGCAACACCGAGTACATGGTACTGCGCTCCGAGCGCGACTCCGACTGGCCCTACGGCAGAATCTCTTGGCACTTCGACTATCGCCCGGAAGACCACGACCAAGGCGAGAAGACATTTCTCGGGCAGACCGGCAACTTCAACGGCGAGGACATCGTCGATATAATCTGCCAGCAGCATTCGACGGCACAGTTCGTCGCCCGCCACATGTATCACTTCTTCGTCGCCGATGAGCCTCCCGTACCCGCATGGCCCTACACACCGCCACGAGACCCGGACGCCATTGAGGTTTTGGTTGACGCCTACTTCGACAACGGCTACGACATAAAGGCGATGCTCCGGACCCTGTTCACATCCGACTTTTTCAAAGACGAGAGCATCCGCTACGACAAGGTGAAGAGCCCCGCCGAGCTCGTCGCTGGCATCCTCCGCCTAACGGGCGAGTTCGACAGGCCGCGCCGCGAAATCCAGGACAGGGCGCGCCAGATGACCTTCATGGGCCAGATGCTCAACAATCCGCCCAGCGTCGAGGGATGGCACCAGGGCGCGGAGTGGGTCGATACAGGCACTCTTGTTGAGCGCATCAACTTCGCATCAGAGCAGTTTGGCGATGCAAATAAGCCCGGCGTCAGAGCGATGATCGACAGCGTGATGGGGGACGAGTACGCCACTTCCCCGGCGCGCCTCGTCGAAGCTTGTCTGGACCAGCTTGGCGTCATCGAAGTCTCCGACGAGACACGCGAAGTGCTGGAACGGTTCGCCGAGCAGACAGGCGGAGAGCGCACCCCTGACAAGGTCGCCAACCTCCTGCGCCTCGCTACCGCCACCCACGAGTTCCAGCGAAGCTAGTTAAGTAAATCGGTCCCCATCGACCGTTCACCCTGAGCTTGTCGAAGGGCAGATTTGCAAATGCGACTCTGCCCTTCACTTTATTCCGGATGCAGGCTGACAACAGACGAGGTATTGCCATGACCACTACCACAACCCAACTCCTCAGCTACGACCGCACGCTCGGCATGTCCGTCATGGAAGGGCGCGGCTTCTACTACCCTGCCGACACCGTGGTCGGCGACAACGGACGCCTGTACGTCGTAAATCGCTCGCTCGAAAGCGTGGACAGGGGCGTTCGCGTCACCGTCTGCGACTTAGAAAGCGAGTACTACGGCACATTCGGCGCGTATGGCGAAGGCGACGGTCAGTTCGTCTGGCTGACCTCCGGCGCGAAAAACAGCCGCGGGGACATATACCTGACCGACGAGTACCTACACCGCGTGACGGCGTTCGACGCTGACGGCAACTTCCTGCAGGTCTGGGGAACGCATGGCAGCGGCGACGGACAACTCGACGGCCCCTGTGGAATCGCCTTCGACGCCACTGACAACCTATATGTCAGCGACACCTACAACAACCGCATTCAGAAGTTCACGGCAGGCGGCGTGCATCTCGCCTCAATTGGCGAAGGCATACTCTCCATGCCCTGGGGCATTACCGTCGCCCCCAGCGGCCATATCTACGCCGCAGACTGGGGCAACGACCGCATCGCCCGCTTCACGCCCGACGGCGAGTTCGTGACAGCCTACGGCGAGCCTGGTCGCGGCGAAGGCCAACTCGTCAAACCCTCCAGCGTCGCAGTTGACACGGCAGGCAGCATCTATGTGGCAGACTGGGGCAACGAGCGCGTGCAGGCATTCGGCGCAGACGGCAATTTCGTCCAACTTCTGCGCGGCGAGGCAACGCTCTCCCCCTGGGCAGTCAACTTCCTGAGCATAAACCGCGAGGAAGGCGAGGCCCGCTCCCGCGCAGACCTCGAGCGCAACATAGACTTCTTCGACCCGGACGACCCGCACGAAGTCTCCTCCCACATCGAGAAATACTTCTGGTCCCCAATGTCCGTCAAGCTCGACGGCAAAGGCAGGCTATTCGTAACCGAAAGCAACCGCCACCGCGTCCAAGTCTATCGGGTAGCATCGTAAGGGTATCGTATGACAGAACTGACCAATCTTATCGAAGCCGCTCCATGGCGTGTGGCCGTAACATACCGCGAAACATGGCCTCACGAGTATGTCGTCATCAAGAAGGACAAGCAGGAAGACTTGTTCAACGAAGTGTGCAAACGCTTCTGCGCCGGCGAGGGCGTTGACGGTCGATTCTTCAGAATGAAGAGCAAGTACCTTTTCATCGGCGACTACAAATACTGGCTGATGACCCCGTGCGACAAGATAGACCTCAACAAGGACGACTACGTCCTCAACCGCGCCCTAATTTACCGCGACCGCCGCGACTTCTTCATAAAGGACGGCGACGACGGCAGGCGGAATGATGACATTGACAGCGTATTCGACATCAAGCCTAGCGAATACAACAGCGGGGCGAAAGCAAATGACAAATCCCTAACCGGAAAGATCGAAAATGTGGACGTGAAGCAAGTCTGGCCTAGTGAACCATATGACTTCACGCCTTGGCTTGCGGCAAACCTCGACCTGTTGGGAGAAGTTCTTCATTTGGACCTAAAGGAGATTCAGCAAGAAGCGCAGGTCGGAGCCTTTTTTGTCGACATTCTCGCCGAAGATGCCAAAAGCGGCGCTTTGGTGGCCATTGAAAACCAGTTGGAATGGACAAACGACGGCCATCTGGGTCAGACCCTCACCTATGCGGGCTGGCACGACGCGCGCATCCTGATATGGGTAGCGCCCCACTTTACGCAGCGGCATCGCGACGCGCTTGAATGGTTAAACCGCTGGACGCCCGAAGAGATTGAAGTCTACGGCGTGGAAGTGAGCACCTTAAGAGTCGGCTATTCAAAACCTGCCCCCGTTTTTGAGCCGGTGGTTTTTCCCAGCACATGGTTAATCAAGGAGAAAGCCAAAGCAAGTGGACTGCAACTGGATGCCTTCAAAAGGCAAAATTTCTTTCAGCCATTGGTTGACAGGTTACGCAAGGCAAGATTCACTGACAAGCAAGAGGCTCTGGCCGGCGTTGGACATCCATTCCCTTCCGGCATCTCGGACATCGATTATGTTGCAAGTCTTGAAGGCGGGAGCAAAGTTTGGGTGTATATGCCTGGGTGGCCCAAGGATTTTAAGCAACCGATTTTTGATAAGCTTCGCGCAGACCGAGAAAGCATCGAAAGGAAACTCGGCCTGGGAAGCGATTCGAAAACGCACATCGAATGGAATGTACCGAGAACAGGCACCATTGGCGCGTGGCGAGACGGTTCGATAGACGACTCCGAAGTAGAACTTGAAGAGTTAAGGCAGTGGATGTTTCACTATCTGCTCAAGTTCAAAGAAGTCTTCAATCCGCGCATTGAAGAGATAGTAAAGCGACGGGGTGAGGCGGAAGAATCCGATTAGCTTCAATTCATTGAGAGAAAGAACATCGGCATCGATTCCAGAAAGACATTTATGGGAACAGAAGAAACCTCTAAGGGAGAGAGCTCGCCACTGAGGAAGGTTTGGATCGTCAATGAAACTCCCGATTCAAATCCTGGGCTCGCGGAAAATCTGTCGCAACTGAGCGACGCGCTTTACCTGAAGTTTGAACTGGTGGAGCAAGAAGCGTGGATAGGCCATTATGACGGCGACATTCTTGCGGACGACAAAAGAAATGATGCAGCAATCGTCATCGAACACCATTCGGACGAGACATACCACTACCAGTTAGGCCAGGTTCTCGCCTGCGCTGAAAATTACGATGCGCGCATCCTGATTTGGATATCGGATTATTTCCGTGAGGAACATCGCGCTGCGCTCGACTGGCTCAATCGCTGGACGCCCGCCGAAATCGAAATCTACGGCGTGGAAATACGCAGCGCAAAAGAGAATGATGCCGACGCCAATCTGAAATTCGTTCCCGTAGTTGCTCCCGCATCATGGTCAAATTGTGGAGAAAACGGACAGATAAGGAAAATCGAGAGTGTCATTTTGCGGGACTTCTTCCAAGCACTCGTCGCAGACCTGAGCGGCAAAGGCTTCATGGATGACCAGAAGATTGTGACAAAGCGCGACCAGTCATTCCCATCCGGGCTGCCCGGGGTAAATTACCATGCAAGCTTCGAAGGCGGAAATTCAGTTTGGGTTTACATTTCCGCGCCACAAGGGAGCAAGAGTCAGATTTTCAGAAAGCCGCGTGCCGAGAGGGAGGCGATAGAAAGCGAACTGAAATTGGCAGGTGATGCCAAAACAGAAATAGATTGGAACACTAGAGCGGGAAATATCGGAATCTGGCGATACGGCTCCACATACGATTCCGAAGAAGAACTTGAAGATATTAGACGATGGATGTTCCACTATCTACCCAAGTTCAAAGAGGTCTTCAACCGACGCATGCAAAAGGCTATCGACGAATTAGAGAACTAGGAAGATTAGCATTCACCATCCGGCAGCGAAATTCCGAATTTCGGTCCGCATGGGTTGACGAAACCCCAGATTTAAGCGATTATACGAGCAATGTAAAAGAGCAGGGCATCTATATCCTAATAGGAGAAGTAACATGGGGACTAACGGCAACGGTCATCACGAGAAGACGGTGGTAGTCTTGCAGCTTTCCGGCGGCAACGATGCCCTGAACACGGTCATTCCGTACAATGACGGGCAATACTACGACAACAGGCCCTTCGTCAACATCCCGCAGGACAAGGTCTTGAAGCTTGACGACAAGCTCGGCCTCAATCCTGCGCTGGCGCCAATAAAGTCGCTTTGGGACGAGGGCAATGTCGCGCTCATCAATGGCGTCGGCTATCCGAGCCCCAATCGCTCGCACTTCCGCTCGATGGATGTATGGCACACCGCCGAGAGTGAGCAGGTCGGCGAAGACGGCTGGCTCGGCAGGGCAATCCGCCAGCTCGACCCGCAGGCTGAGAACGTCCTCACCGGCGTCAATTTCGGTCGTGGCCTCCCTCGCGCACTGTACGCCAAGGGGGTGCCGGTCGCATCGGTCGGCAACCTTGAGACCTACGGACTGTTCCCCGACATCAAGGATGAGGCAGCGCGCAACCTTGCGCTAGAAGCCTTCACCCAGATGTACGGCGGCAGCGGGCGCGATGTAATCGCCAACTTCATCTCGCAGACCGGCACTGACGCGCTCAAGGGCGCCGATGTCCTGCGAGTTGCCCCGCAGCGTTACTCCTCGAGCGTGGAGTACGCCGACAATCCCATCGCCGAGAACATGAAGTCCATCGCGCAGGTGATGACCGCCGGCCTCGGCACGCGCGTCTATTACACCCAGCACGGCAGCTTCGACACCCACGCATCCGAGCTGACAAGTCATGCCAAACTCTGGCAGGATGTTTCCGGCGCAGTCGGTGACTTCATGGACGACATGAGAGAGCACGACATGGATAAGGATGTCGTAGTGCTTCTCTTCTCCGAGTTCGGCAGGCGCATCAAGGACAACGGCGCGGGCACCGACCACGGCTCCGGAGGCGTAGCCTTCGTAATCGGCGGCGATGTCAACGGTGGCATGTACGGCGACTTCCCCTCGCTCGACGACGACAAGCAGCTGGAAGGCGACCTGCACTTCAGCAATGACTTCCGCAGCACCTATTCCACCATCGCCGAGCGCTGGCTGGGCATCGACCCTGTCACCACCACCAACGGCCAGTACGAGCAGTTCGACTTCGTCTCGAAGTAAGCGCTTCTCGACATAGCAAAAATAGGGGGCTGCCTGCAAATGTGCAGGCAGCCCCTTTGCTTTGCCTCATTAGAATTGCGGTACGAGAATGGCTTAAGAAACCACCGGCCTCTTATCCGCCCACGGCATAGCGCGCTCAAATGCTGCCGATGCCGCCAGCACCGTCTCCTCGTCCCCTTTGCGTCCCACGATGTGCAAGCCAATCGGCAAGCCGTCCGCCGAGAACCCGCACGGCACGGTCGCTGCAGGATGACCTATCATATTGATCGGATGCGTAAACGGCAAAAAGCCCCAACCCTTCACATGTGCATTGCGCTTGCCCGCGATCTCTTCAGGATACTCACCCACCGGGAACGCTGTTGTCGCCATCGTAGGTGACAGCAGCAAGTCATGCTCCTCGAACACATCGTTGAACTGGTTTATCATCTTGTCTCGCCGGCCAAGCGCCCTCACATAGTCGGCAGCGGTGAATTCCTTACCATCATCTACGAGCATCCGACCGTACCAGGTCAGCGGATCTGACGGATCATCAAGCAGGTGTCCCTGCGTAATGTAAGAAGTCAGTCCGGAAATAACCCACCAGATTTCGAGCGGCGCGTCCAGCGTAAGGTCGCTCTCCTCGATGGAACACCCAAGCCCCTCGAATACTCGCGCTCCCGCAGCACACACCTCCACCACCTCCGCATCAACCCCCGCATAGCCGAAGTCCGCACTCCAAGCCATACGCAGTCTGCTGATGTCCCTGTCCACCGCCGCCACGAAGTCGGGCACCGGCGCATGCAGGGACGAGGCATCACGCGAGTCGTAACCTGACAGCGCCTGCAGCAGAATCGCCGAGTCCCTGACTGTGCGAGTCATAGGCCCATTCTGACCCAGGAAGTTCACCAGCGGAACATCCTGTGGTACTCCGCTGAACCCGGATACGCGTCCCTGGGTTGGCTTAATTCCGTATATGCCGCAGAAACTGGCCGGAATCCGTATCGAACCGCCTCCGTCGCTGCCAGTGCCGAGCGAGCACAGCCCCGCAGCCACCGCAGCACCCGCGCCGCCGCTCGATGCGCCCGAAGTGCGTTCCGTATTCCACGGGTTGCGACAATCGTCGCCAAGTCTGTTCTCATTCGCGCCCAGTGACCCGAACTCCGGCGTATTGGTCTTCCCCAGCAGGATCGCCCCACTCGCCTTTACCCGCTCTGCAACCGCCGAATCCGCCTTCGGTACATGGTCCTTATATGCAAGCGAACCCGAGGTAGTCCGCACACCCTTCGTCATCACCAGGTCTTTTATCGAAATCGGCACGCCGTGCAGCGGGGCAAGCTCATCGCCGCGCACCACAGCATCTTCCGCAGCGCGCGCCGCCTCCATTGCCAGTTCGGGTGTCAGCGTCAGGTATGAGTTCAGCTGCGAGTCCAGCCGCTCTATCCGGTCAAAGTAGAGCTGCGTGACTTCAACAGGCGACACCTGCTTGTCCGCAATCAGCGCGGCAAGCTCATGTGATGGCGCAAATGCGAGATTCCCGTCGATGGTCGGCATTGGGAGGCTCCTTTATCGCTGATTGAATGTCGCGGCTATAATACGCCAGTCGCGCGCTGCGTTTAAGACACCACCGGCCTCTTGTCCGCCCACGGCATCGCGCGCTCAAACGCTGCCGATGCGGCTAGCACCGTCTCCTCATCGCCCTTCCGCCCGACAATGTGCAGTCCGACTGGCATGCCGTCCGACGAGAAGCCACAAGGCACGCTCGCCGCGGGATGCCCGATAGTATTGATCGGATGCGTAAACGGCACAAAGCTCCAGCCCTTCCTATTGGCATTCTCCTTGCCGCCTATCACATGCGGATACTCCTGCACCGGGAACGCCGTTACAGGCATCGTCGGCGACAGCAGCAGGTCGTAGTCGTCGAACACATCGGCGAACTGGTTCATCATCCGGTCGCGCCCGCCCATCGCCTTTATGAAGTCGCCAGCGCTGAATTTGCTGCCATCCTCTATAGCCATGCGTCCGTACCACGACAGCGGATCATCAGGGTCGTCCAGCAGATGCCCTTGCGTCACGAACACATTGGCAGCGAAGAAGACCCACCAAGTGCCGAATGGATCATCCAGCGCTAGGTCGCTCTCCTCGACCGTGCAGCCCATCCCCTCGAACGCTCGCGCCGCGCTCGCCGAAACCTCGACGACCTCCGCATCAACGCCCGCATATCCGTAGTCCGGACTCCATGCGATTCGCAACCCACTGATGTCCTTGTCCACCGCACCCACGAAGTCCGGCACCGGCTCCCGCAGCGATGACGAATCACGCGGATCGTAACCCGCAAGCGCCTGCAGCAGTATCGCCGAGTCCCTGACCGTGCGGGACATCGGCCCCTGCTGGCTCGTGATGTTCAGGATTTGTGCCGCCGGCGGAACACCGCCGAAGCTAGAAACGCGCCCCTGTGTCGGCTTGATGCCATAGATGCCGCAGAAGCTCGCCGGAATGCGGATCGACCCACCACCGTCGCCGCCCGTGCCCAGCGAACACAGCCCGGCAGCAACCGCCGCTCCAGCCCCACCGCTCGACGCTCCCGATGTGCGCTCCGTATTCCACGGATTACGGCAGTCGTCGCCCAGCCGGTTCTCGTTAGCGCCCAGCAAGCCGAACTCAGGAGTGTTCGTCTTGCCCAGTATCACAGCGCCCGTCGCCTTCACGCGCTCCACAACCGCCGAGTCCGCAGTAGGCACCTGGTCCTTATATGCAAGAGAACCCAGTGTAGTGCGGACGCCTGCTGTCATCTGCAGGTCCTTGATGGAAATCGGAACGCCGTGCAGCGATCCAAGCTCATCGCCGCGCATCACTGCATCTTCCGCAGCTCGCGCGGATTCCATCGCCATGTCCTGCGTCAGCGTCAGGTACGAGTTCAGCCGCGAGTCCAGTCGCTCTATTCGGTCGTAGTAGAGCTGCGTTATTTCTACAGGCGACACCTGCTTGTTGGCAATCAGCGCGGCAAGCTCGTGTGAAGCAGCAAAGGCGAGGTTTTCGTCGAGGTTCGGCATCGGGCAACTCCTTTATGGTTGATAGCTGAAAGGATGATAACCATTAGACTTTCTCGCGCTATCTTACCCCATAAAGTCGCTGCGGTTAAGACACCGGTGGCCTGTTCTCTGCCCAGGGCATCGCCCGCTCGAATGCTGCCGACGCAGCAAGCACAGTCTCTTCGTCACCGTGACGTCCGACAATGTGCAATCCGATGGGCATGCCATCCGACGAAAAACCGCACGGTAAGCTCGCCGCAGTATGCCCTATCGCATTGATCGGATACGTGAACGGCAGATACCCGAAGAACGGGTCCACTTCCTGTCCGCCAATGCTGGTCGGATGCTGCTCGATCTCGAATGCGGGCACCGCCATCGTCGGCGACAGCAGAAGGTCGAAGTCGTCGAAGTACTTGTCGAACTGCGCCTTCACGGCATCCAGTTCGCCGAGTGCCCTGGCATAATCCGCCGCAGTCAGGGTTGCCGCGTACTCCATATTGGCGCGGAAATATGCCGTCAGGTCGTCACCGTGCTCGTGCAGCAGATAGCCCGATGATGCGTAAGTATTCACCGCGAAAAGTACGCGGAACGCCTCCTGTGGTGCGTCGAGGGCGAATCCGCTGTCACTGACCTTGCAGCCCAACTCCCCGAACACCTGCGCAGCCTCCCCACACACATCGACAACATCCGGATCGACAGCCGCATACCCAAAGTCGGGACTCCACCCGATTCGCAGACCGCTGACATCGCTGTCCAGCGCCGCCAGGTAGTCGGCAGGCGTATCCCGCAGAGAGCCCGCATCCCGTGCGTCCGGCCCGGCCAGTGCCTGGAGTAAAATTGCCGAATCCTTAACCGTACGCGTAATCGGCCCCGACTGGCTCAGTTGGTTCGCAACGGCAGGGGCAGCGCGACCACCATATCGTGGCACACGCCCCTGCGTCGGCTTGATGCCGTACAGCCCGCAGAAACTCGCAGGTATTCGAACCGATCCGCCGCCGTCGCTTCCAGTCGAAATAGCGCACAGCCCCGCCGCCAGCGCGGCAGCCGCACCACCGCTTGAACCGCCCGGAGTACGCTCCGTATTCCACGGGTTACGGCAGGCGTCGCCAAGTTTATTCTCAGTCGTGCCCCTGTGCCCGAACTCCGGCGTGTTCGTCTTGCCCAGTACGATCGCCCCCGACGCCTTCACGCGCTCCACAACGATCGAGTCCTCATCCGGGATCCTGTCCTTGAACACCAGGCTACCGCTCGTCGTGCGCACACCCTTCGTCAACTCAAGGTCCTTGATGGAGATTGGCACACCGTGTAGTGCGCCCAGGTCATCGCCGCGCATCACAGCATTCTCGGCATCCCTGGCAGCCTGCATCGCCTCGTCTCGGCACAGCGTAAGATACGCGTGAAGCTGCGGATCAAGCCTGTCGATGCGCTCGTAATACAGAGCGGTCAGTTCCACAGGCGACACCTGCTTCTCCCCAATCATTTCCCTCAGTTCCGATGCAGGCGCAAAGGCAAGGTTGTCATCGATACTCGGCATGGTTTGGCCTTTCTATCTTGGCGCCGTAGAAACTCTTTCTAGTAATGCTGGTCAAGCAGAATCACGTTGCCGTCCGGGTCTTTCAACGAGGCGCTGCAAGGCCCGGACGTCGTCATATCGGCCTCGTAATCAAACTCAACACTCTGTTCCTTCAGGCTCGCCTGAATGGGACGTAGGTCCGTCGGATTGAAGGTCAGGATGTTCATGTCGAACATCCCCTGAAACAGCCCGATAGTCGCGCCGCCGTTCTGCAGAATACGCCACTTCTCAGTCTCTGTATCTGCATACTCCTCGTTCTGGTAGCCGCCGTCAATCACCTTGAAACCAAACTTCGCATAGAAGTCCATGGACTGCTCCACGTCCTTGACCGACAGGCTTATCGAAAAATTGCCTAGATCCACTTCCCTAATTCCTTCCAGTTCCATCGCATCCCACTCAGTATTATCGGCATTGAGACATCAGATCAACCCTGATCAGGTACCTCGCCGCTCCACTTGTGCAACCCGATTACGTTGTTCTCCGGGTCCATAAAGACAGCGATCTGCCCCGTGCCGCCCGGTACGTCGGTTGGCGGCACAACAGCCTGCCCTCCCAGGCTCACAACCTTGTCCAGCGTCGCCTGCAGGTCGTCCGCCTGCACATAGAACATCACGTAGTTCGGCGGCATATTCTCGTTCGTCTGAATAATCCCACCGGGTATTCCGCCCTCTTCCCCTTCGATGAACCTGTACGGGCTGCCCGCCGCCGATGCCGCGCCCATTTCGTTAATGTTCCAGCCGAACAGGTCGCTGTAGAACTCACTCAGTCCCTCGGCACCCCTGCCGCCTATCTCAAAATATACAACCGGATTTGCCATCTGACACCTCTCTTCTCAGCAAAGTGCCTACATCCTATCGGCATATCGTTTGTCCTGTCCTCCATGTTCATGACCATGTTTTATGGTATTATCCGCGCTGAAATCGGTACGCAATAGTCAACACTCACGAGAGAGGACAAGTGACAATGAAAATCACCAATATCGAGACCTTCATAGTGGATGCAGGATGGCGACCCTGGATGTTCGTCAAGGTGGAAACCGACGAGGGCATCACCGGCTGGGGCGAGTGCAGCGACGGACGCTCCCCACATGGCATCGAAGGCACTATCCGCGACATGAAGCCACTGTTAATCGGCAAGGACCCGCGCGCCTTCGAAATGCGCTTCCAGGACATGTACCGCATCACGCGTCAGAGTCCCGGCGGCATCGCAGCGAAGGCAATCGCCGGCCTAGACTGCGCCTTCATCGACATCAAGGCAAAGGCGCTCGGCATATCCGTTGCCGAGCTCTTCGGCGGCCCCACCCGCGAGAAGGTGCGCGTGTACTGGTCCCACTGTGGCAGCTCCCGCGTCCGCCATCACGACATCCTCGGCGTGCCCCCGATAGATTCATGGCAGTCCATCACCGACCTCGGTCACGAGGTCAGGGATCGCGGCTTCACAGCGCTGAAGACCAACATCATCCTGCCCGGCCAGAGTGCCACATTCGGCGGCGGCTTCAGTGGCGGCATCGGCTCCACCGACCAGATCGCTCCCAAGTGGCTCATGCCGCACATCGAGAAGCTCATAGGCACATTCCGCGACGCCGTCGGCGACGACATCGACATCAACCTGGACCTCAACTTCCACTTCAAGACTGAGGGCGCGCTCCGCATCGCCAAGGTGCTGGAGCAGTTCGACATGCTCTGGCTGGAGATCGACATGTACGAGCCGACGAGCCTGCGCCAGATTAAGGACTCCACCACCACGCGCATCTGCACCGGCGAGAATCTCTTCTACATGCGCGACTTCATCCCCTACTTCGAGAACCACTCCGCCGACATGTTCATGATCGACGTGCCGTGGAACGGCTTCAGCCAGTCCAAGAAAATCGGCGACCTCGCCGAGGTTTACCAGCACAACGTCGCGCCCCACAACTACTACAGCCACCTCTCCAGCTTCATCAGCGCGAG
Source organism: Dehalococcoidia bacterium (assembly GCA_963665605.1). Classification (GTDB taxonomy): domain Bacteria; phylum Chloroflexota; class Dehalococcoidia; order Lucifugimonadales; family JADFKI01; genus Bin90. Next base: position 1,011,164 of record OY762409.1, read on the forward strand.
CCTCTGCGCCACATTGCCGAACGTGCGCATCATGGAAATCGACATAGACGACATCCCCTGGAAAGACGAGCTAACCACCACGCAGCCCGAAATCATCGACGGCTACATGACCGTCCCCACCGCTCCCGGCTGGGGCGCCGACATCAACGAAGAAGTAGCCCTCGCCCACCCCTGGGACGAAAACTCCCTCTCCGAAGTCCAGACCCAAGGCTACAAAGTCCCGGCAAGGTAAGCGTTATTCATAGCCAACCATTCCTGTGAAATGGAAAAGGGCGTCCATAATGGACGCCCTTTCACATACCTGTTGCTCGCCTAATTGAGAATGGAAATTAAAATGTTGACTACCACGCCAAAGAATGTAATCGCAAGACCAAACCCGAGCGCATACATCATCCGGGTCAGGCGAACTTCCAAATCTTTGAGATCCGCCTTGGTTGCCAGATGAGGGATTGTCCCCTCTATCACCGACACTCGCTCTTCAATCGTTGTCATGTATTCTCGCTCCTCCAGATGTACAAACATACTAGAGAAACTTCGCAGAGATGGCAAGGTTATGAATTATGAATTATTAAGCTAAAATGGTGGTGTTCGATATGGCTCCCCTGCTACCGAATGCCAATTAGCCAGCGGGAAATCAATTCCGGGTGAATCCAGAGAACCTCAACACCTACCCCGTCCACGCATACTTCTTAGCCATATCCTCCCGAAGATCAGTACCCCAGCCCGGCCCCGTCGGTATCTTCATCATGCCGTTGTTGACCTCCGGCAACACGGTGAAAAGCTCCTCCCGCCACGGCGCCTGCACCGGATCGCTCTCGCTGATACGCACATTGTTGATCGTGGCGCACATGTTCATCGTCTGGAAGTTCGACAGGTGGCTGTTGTAGTTGTGTGGCGCGACGTTGATGTCGAAAAGCTCCGCCATATTCGCCGCCCTGCGCGCCGGTATGAACCCCTGCCACTGCACGTCCAGCTTCATGAAGTCCATCGAGCGGTTCTGCAGCAGCTCGAGGTAGTTCAGCGGCCCCAGTTTCTGCTCACCCGAGCAGATCGGTGTGCGCGTGGCGTCCTTCACCATCCGCAGGCTCTCTGCGTCCAGGTTGTCGATCTCCATCCACATCAGGTCGTACGGCTCTAGCGCCTGCCCTAGCCGTATCTGCGACTCCGCCTTGAAGTTCACATTCACATCGAGACAGATATTTGCATCCGGCCCTGCTTCCTCGCGCATCGCCGAAATCTGATCGACAGCCGCCTTCCGCAGCGCGCGCTCCATAACCTGGTCGTGCGGTCCCACGGTACCCTGACTTATCGTTCGGAACGGCTCCCCCGGAATCTGGATGTTAGTCTTCATCGTGTCGTATCCGGCGTCAATCGCCATGCGCACCAGCGCCTTGATGTCGTCATAGTTCCGAAGCGGCTCTCTGCCCAGCGCCTTGTAGTTGGTGGACTGGAAGGACACGAGGTGCGACCAGTAAACCTTCTGCTCCGTCCGCGTCGGCCCTCCGACCAGCTCATGCACCGGCACACCCATCGCCTTGCCCTTCACATCCCACAGCGCCAGCTCAATTCCCGCAATCGCCATCCAGGTCGCCCCGCCGAAAGCCGACCGCGACGAGCGCACCATGTTCGTATAATGCTGCTCCACACTTCGCGGGTCCTTGCCGATAATGTGCCGCGAAAGGTCATCCACAAGCCCCGTCAGCCCCTTGGCAAGATCGCCAACGCCGAACTCCGAGTAGCCTGTGATTCCTTCGTCTGTCCGCACCGCGCAGTACAGCCAGGGCCTGCCCAGCGACTTTACGGGGAATACTTCGATACCAGTAACTTTCAATTTTCTCTCCTTCTAACAGGTGGCAATTGTTTTCATCAAGGGGGTTGTATTCAGATTACACGGTGTCAGGCAACGCCTCTCCCACTACGAATTTCTTTAGCGAATCCGCAATCGCATCCGGCCGCTCCATATACATATTGTGTCCCGTATTCTCGATGGTTAGCCGGTGAAAGTCCGGTATGCCATCCTGCACCTCGTTCAATTCCTTGATGCGCGTCTGATGTCCGCTGCTCCGAATGAACAGGGTGGGCAGTCCCAACTCCGCAAAAACCGGCTTCAGGTCAACGTGGTCGCCGTCTCGGTCCTTCCAATTGAATGTGAAAGACGACCATTTCATGTCATAAAGCCCGTCCTCGCGCTTGTACGCCTCATGCGCCACCACATCTCGCAGCACTTCAGGATGCCATTTCGATGTCGCAGGATGCTGCTTCAAGTAGCGATCCAGCTCATCGCGGCTCTCCCACGTACTCCGCTCCGCGTGCTCCCTGCCCGCAACCATCTTGTGAAAGCGGTCGTCCACAACCACCATCGGCTCCATAAGCGCGAGCCGCGAGAACATCCCAGAACGCTTCTGAGCGCAAAGCGCCATCACCACGCCCCCCGTCGAGTGCGCCACGCCGATGACCTGACGCAGTCCCAGCGCCTCACAGAACCCCGCAAGATCGTCCACCCGCTCCGCAAAGCGATACCCCCGCGGCGTCCAGTCGCTGTCGCCGTGCCCGCGCGCATCCAGCGCAATCACACGGTAGTCGTCCGCCAGTCTGCGTGCTACCGCATCCCAGCTTCGACTCGTCCGCATATCCCCGTGAAACAGCAGCAGCACAGGTCCGTCTCCGCCCCAGTCAACATAGCGCAAACGGATGTCACGAACCTTTACATATTGGCTAGTCGGTTCTTGCAACCTGTCTCTCATAAATCCTGCACGAGTTCTTGACGCTATCCGCTTTTTCCGGAACAGGGAACCGAATTACGCCAGATCCAACTCCTCAAGTATCGCCGGAATCCCTTCCTTCTCGTCATCCGTCAGCGGGCGCAACGGCCGCGACACCGTATCGTCGTCTATGACGCCCATGTGCTTCAATGCCGACTTCATTCCAGCAAAGCTCGCAGCATTCGCGCCGCCGCCCTTCGCCAGACCTGCAATCTTCCCTGCCGCCATGATGGTCGCATTGCTCTTGCGCACGGTATCAGCGTCCCCTGCTTCGCCGGCCTCCCAGCCCTGCGATGCCGCCGCGGGTATCAGGTTCGCAATACCCGGAATAACACCCTGCACGCCAACCGATCCCGCCGTCGTAATTCGGAACGCCGTGCCAAGGAATCGCAGCAACGAAATCTCGCCCTGCTCGCAGAGAACATTGAGCTGTGCAAGCAACTCACCCGCGCCCGAGCTGTCCTTCACGCCCACAACCGCACCCTCGCCCGCAAGAGTGGCAATTGTGCCCGGCGCGACCGCCGTCTTGACCGTCTGCGGGATGTTGTACACCCACAGCGGAGTCCCAACCCGCGCGCTGATATGCCGGTAGTGATCGAGCACTTCATCCTGCGCGTTCGGATAGTAGTATGGCGGTGTAACGGCAACCCCGTCCATCCCCATCTCCTGCACTTCCAGCGCCATATTGATGGATAACTGCGTGCTCGCCCCAGACACATTGCCGATAATCGGCACCCGCCCATTCACCTCGTCAACGACAGCATCCATGCTGACCAGCCGCTCCTTGTCCGACAGGTTCGCGAACTCCCCTGTCGTCCCGGACACCCATATCCCATGCACGCCGTTGTCGATAAGATAGTTCACCAGCCGCCGCAGCGACGCCACATCTACCGTCTCGTCCGACTTCAGCGGTGTCAGTATTGGAACTATGACGCCTTTGATTTCCTTCTCTGCCATTTCAATATCCTCGCAATCTCGCTATTCACGTCTATGCAGAACGGGCCGACGCACCATATCTCGGTGTCATCGGCCCGTCCATATCTTCCTTGGCTCACAGCAACAAGCGGTGCTAGGCCCCGCCTCCGATGGCGGGCAAGAAATGTACCTCGCTGCTCTCGTTCACCTTCTCCAGCATTCCCAGCGGCGTAACTTCACCATCTACTGCCACGGATATGTTCGGCTTCACGCGGTCATCTTCGACAAGCCGCGCCTTAACGCCGGGATACATACCGTCCAGATTGTTGATGATCTGGCGCACAGTGGATCCATCCACGCGCACCTGCTTCTCACCGCCGGTCAGATTCTGCATAAGAGAGGGTATGAATACAGTTGCCATTGCTCTAGCTCTGCTTCCAGGACTCCTCCATAATCGCCACGGGGCTCATCGGAAGCCGGTCCATTCGAATGCCCGTCGCGCTCTGGACTGCGTTCGCGATCGCCGGTGTCGGCGGTACGATGTTCGCCTCGCCCACTCCACGCACTCCAAAGGGATGGTCGCTCGCCACTTCCACAATGACCGTGTCAATCATCGGCAGGTCCAGGCTGGTGGGCATACGATAGTCCAGCAGCGTCGAATTCGCCATGACGCCGTCGTCGTTCATGTAATACTCTTCGTTCAGCGCCCAGCCGATACCCTGCACGCTGCCGCCCTGCATCTGTCCTTCGACATAGCTCGGGTGGATCGCCTTGCCGGCATCCTGCACGCAGGTGAACCGAGTCACATCGGTCTTACCCGTCAGGGGATCAACCTTCACGTCCACGATGTTACCCGCGAACGAGCCACCGCCGACGCCCATGCCGCCTGCGTTGCGGCTTGCCGTGCCGACGATTGGTCCGCCCGTACCCGCAAGCTGTCCTGCCAGATCCTGGAAGCTCATATTAAGCTCCGGATCAGATGAAGACTGGAATACGCCGTCCTTAAGCTCTATGGAGTCGGCATCAACATCCCATATCGTCGCAGCGCGCTGAATCATCTTCGCCTTGACATCCTGGGCTGCATCATAAGCCGCCCAGCCTGTCGCGTATGTCGTGCGGCTTCCGCCCGTTACGGCGGTGAAGCCAACCGAGTCGGTGTCAACCACTGACGGTCGCACGCTCTCTGCAGCGATGCCAAGAACTTCCGCCGCCTGCATAGCGATGGATGCCCTGCTGCCGCCGATGTCAGTCGAACCTTCAACCAGCGTAATCGTGCCGTCGCCGTTAACAGCGATGTTCACTGCGGACTCGAAGCCCACATTGAACCAGTAGCCGATCGCAACGCCGCGGCCCTCATTCTCGCCAAGAGGTGCGCTGTAGTGCGGATGGTTCTTCATCGCCTCCAGCACCTCAACGCAGCCAATGCGCGGGAATACCGTGCCGTCCGGCCTGCGCGTGCCTTCCGTAGAAGCATTCTTCATTCGGAAGTCAAGCGGGTCCATCCCAATCGCCTGCGCGACCTCGTCAACCACCTGCTCGGCGGCGAACGCAGCGTTCGGCGCGCCAGGCGCCCGGTATGCAGCCGTCTTCGGCTTATTGACAACGACATCGTAGCCGTCGATCACCGCGTTCTCCACATCGTAGGCCGCGAAAACGCACATCGCGCCCGCGCCCACCGGGGAACCTGCATACGCGCCCGCCTCAAATGCGAGATACGCCTGCATTGCTGTGATTGTACCGTCGTTCTTCGCGCCGACTTTGACCTTCATGTTGCAGCCGCAAGTCGGGCCCGAAGCCTCGAACACATCCGCGCGGCTCATAACCAGCTTGACCGCCCTGCCGCTCTTCTTGGAGAGCATTGCAGCGACCGGCTCAAGGTAAATCGGAATCTTGCCGCCGAATCCGCCGCCGATCTCCATCGGCGTTACGCGCACCTGTGAAACAGGCAAACGCAGCACTTCGGCCGTAGCATCGCGAGCGGGGAACGCCCCCTGAGTGCTGCACCAGATATGCAGCCTGCCATCCGGGTTCCAGACAGCACTCGCCGCGTGTGGCTCGATGTACCCCTGGTGTACCGTAACCGTGTTGAACTCGCGCTCGATGACAACATCGGCATCGGCGAATCCATCTGAGACGTCGCCCTTCACATGCTGGAAGTGCTGCGCCACATTGCTCGGCGTATCCTCGATGGTCTCGCCGAGTTCGTTCGTCCGCATGCTCTCATGCAGGATCGGCGCACCGTCAGCCATCGCATCCTGCACCGTCATCGCCGATGGAAGCACTTCGTACTCCACCTCTATGAGCTTTACGGCTTCTTCCGCAATGTGCGGGTTCGTCGCCGCGACCGCCGCGACCGCATGGCCCTTGTAAAGAACCTTGTGCCGCGCCAGTATGTTGGACTGCAGGTCGTGAACGGTCGTGATTTCCTCGCCAAAGTCCACGGCGCCATCTGATACCTGAGGGAAGTCGGCGAAAGTCACCACGGCGAGTACGCCGGCCAATGCCTCTGCCTTGCTCGCGTCGATGGATACGATATTCGCGTGTGCATGGGGGCTTCGCAGAATCTTGCCGTGAAGCAGACCTGCCGTGTCAAAGTCCGCACCATACAGCGCTCGGCCCGTCACCTTGTCCGCGCCGTCGTGTCGAACTGGTCGAGTGCCGACTACATTGTAGTCAACACTGGACAGTATTACATTGCTTTCGTATTCGGTAGTCGTCATGCGCTCACCTCCTGCAAACGTGCAGCCGCATCCTGTACTGCGCGCACAATCTTGTCGTATCCCGTGCAGCGACAGAGATTGTTCGCCAGCCAGAAGCGAATTTCGTGTTCAGTCGGGTCGGGGTTGTGGTCAAGCAGCGCCTTAGTCGCCACTATGAAACCGGGTGTGCAGATGCCGCACTGCAGCGCAGCATTCTCAAGGAAAGCCTGCTGAACGGGGTGCAACTCACTGCCCTCCGCAATGCCTTCGATAGTCGTAATGTCGCTGCCCTCGGCCTCTACGCCCAGCACGAGGCAGGATGTGACGATTCTGCCGTCCATCTCGACCGTGCATGCGCCGCAGTTACCGTCGTTGCAGCCCTCCTTGGAGCCGGTCAGGCCGATGACATCACGCAGGCATTCGAGCAGGCTCTGCCGCGGCTCCGCGAGGAAGTCCACGTGTTCGCCGTTTATTCTCGTCTGTACATAAGTCTTTCCGGGCATTAAGCATTCTCCTTAGCTCGGTCTATTGCTATCTGAAGCGAGCGCCTCGTGAGCACATCGCACAGGTGCTTTCTGTATTCGACGGTGCCGCGCATGTCCGTGATGGGACGCGCAGCGTCCTTAGCCATCTGTCCGGCCTCTGCCAGCGTCTCTTCGTTGGCAGGCTTGCCTGCGATGGCGTCGCCGATTGCCGACACATAAAGAGGCGTCGGTGCAACAGCGGCCAGAGCCACGCGCGCCGACTTGATGGTGCCGTTCTCCAGCACTACCGAAGTGCCCGCGCCGGCTACCGCGATATCCATTTCGTTCCGGGGAATGAAGCGCATGTAGTTCGCGCCGAATCCGCTCGACGGCGCCGGGAAGCTGATGGAAACCAGCATCTCGCCTCGACCGAGCACATTGCTGCCGGGTCCGGTGCAAAAGTCCTCTACCGCCACATGCCGGTGACCATCGGGCCCCTCTATGTGCGCGGTCGCGCCGTGCGCGATCATCGCTGGTATGGAGTCTCCGCTAGGCGTGGAGTTACAAAGGTTGCCGCCGAAGGACGCCCTGCCCTGTATCTGCGTGCCGCCAATAAGGGAAGCCGCATCTATCAGGCCCGGGTATGCGCGCGCTATCGCCGCATTGCCATAAAGCCTGTAGCAAGGAACAGCCGCTCCGAGAGTCAGACCCCCCTCAGGGTCGTAAGTAATCTCGTTCAGCTCGGGTATATTCTTGCCGTCCACTACGACATTTACATTATCGAACCTGCCGCCTCTGAGCTGTACCAGGAGGTCTGTTCCTCCTGCCAAAACTCGGGCGCTTCCGTTCGCCTCATTTAGCAGTTCAACTGCCTCTCTAACCGAGTGGGGACTGGCGAAATCTATCCAGTGCAATATCCCACCTCCTTTCTTGATTTTGCTCGAAATCTAAGTGTTTCTCGCATGAAGTTGAGCATACTCCCACAAACGCCGATAGTATATCAGACCAGTTTGTTGAACAACAATACCATGACTACCCGGGGAGCCTGCGCCCTCCATCGCTTGGCGACGCAGCAACACCTAGTTTCTCACAGTTGTAGTCGGTGACCGGGGACGTAGGGACGTATCAGATTGCTTATGCTAAAATTAAACGACATTTAATTTAGTTTGTACTAAGCAAGAACGGAGGCGATCATGAGTGGCGGTAGCTTGGTTGGCGCAGGGGTTCTCCTCGTTGTCATTGGACTTCTCCTATTGACAGGCATCCTACAGGCACTGCTTACGGTAGTCGGATGGATAGCCATCATCGGAGGCGTTGTCGTAGGCGTCATCGGCCTAGTCGGTATGATCAAAGGCAACAATCGAGGTTACTGATAGGACTGTCTTTAGCCAATCCTCCCCTTGGGTAACAGTTCTGAGACAAGCTGAATGGCAGCCGCGCAATGCAGAACAGAAGAGAAGAGCTAGAGCACAGGCGACACGACCTAGCCGAAAGGCGCAAGGAACAAGACGCCCGCCGCAAGGCACTCGACGAGCGGAAGAACCTCTACCAGCAGGAAGTTCAGCTCGAGGAAGAAGAGCGCAGGTTAGCCGAGGAAGAGGAATTACTGCTGCAGGAGCACGAACGGCTCGACCACCTGGAACTTGGTCTGGATTATGAAGAGACCCAGGCCTCCGATTCAGACACCTCCGAAGAAAACGACTCGCTACCCATTCCCGCCATTCTCATAGGAATAGGCGTCCTGGTGGTCATCTTCGCCTCTTTCTCCTGGTTCGACACGCTCGGCAATATCTTCGGAATAGCGGGCTTTGTCTGTCTGGCGCTCGCAATCTGGAAAGCCTTCAAAGACGAAGATCGCAGCCTTCAGAATCTCAGGATATTCCTCGGGGGCATAGCATTCTTCTGGGGAGGCGCACTGCTCATCGCCCTATGCGGGGCATTAAGCTCGATAAGTTACTGGAGTTTCCTGAGCTTTCTGGGATTCCTGGGCAACGCCATCCTGATAATCGCAGGCTTGGTGGTCTGCATAGTCGGCTTCGTGATGGCATTTTCGCGCGACAAGCATAGTGAAGTTAGCAGTCAATGATGGTATATTAGGGTTGGTAAGAGACAGACAGGCGAGCGAGAAAACGAGGTGAAGCATGGGCATACTCTCCCGAATGTCAACAGTCGTAAAATCCAAGATGAATCGCATCCTCGACAATGCGGAAAATCCCAACGAGACCCTCGACTACGCCTACGAAAAGCAGATGGAGACTCTACGCGACGTGAAGCGTGGCGTGGTTGAAATGGTCACCGCCAAGCGTCGTCTTGAGCTCCAAGCTTCCAAGGTCAAGGACAGCGTCGTAAAGCTCGACGGCCAGGCTCGGCAGGCTATGTCAGCAGGTCGCGAAGACCTCGCCCGCCTCGCCCTCCAGCGCAAGCAGGCATCCCTCGTGGAGCTTGAAGGCCTGGACACTCAGATAGCCGACCTTGAGTTGGAGCAGGAAAAGCTCACTCAGGCAGAGCAGCGGATGCAGGCGAAGGTCGCGGCATTCCGCACACGCAAGGAAGTCGTCAAGGCGCAGTACAACGCCGCACAGGCACAGGTCCGCATCGGTTCCGCTCTCTCCGGCATTTCCGAAGAGATGGGCGATGTCTCTCTCGCCATCGAGCGCGCAGAGACCAAGACCGAAACCATGCGCGCCCGCGCCGGCGCAATCGACGAACTGGCAGAACTTGGTGTCCTGGACGACATGACCGGAACCAGCGGAGACCCCCTCAGCAGGGAGCTTTCTCAGCTGATGGCAGAACAGAACGTAGAAGACGAGCTTGCGGCGCTGAAAGGCGAACTTCCGTCGGCAGAAAAACAGGCGCTCCCCGAATCCTCATCGAGTGATTCGGCTGTTGATGCCGAACTCGCCGCACTGCGCAGCAAGCAGGATGACGCCTAACAACGAAAGGTGACGCCCTATGATTGTACGAATTCTCACCGAAGGACAGTACGACCTGCCCGGCGCCTACATCGACGACCTGAACGCCATCGACAACGAGCTTGTTGATGTGGTTGCAGCCGAGGACGAGGAAGCCTTCGGAAGTGTGCTCAAGAAAATGCTCGATCTAGTGCGCGAAAATGGCAGCCCTTTACCCATCGACGAACTCGTCGAGTCCGACCTGGTATTGCCCGAACCCGACATCACCCTTCTTGAAGCAGAGGAGATGTTCGTCGGCGAAGGCCTTATGCCGGGGTAGTACTAGTACCTACACCTACTCCAAGACTTCTTAAAACGGAATCCCCCAGAGCGCATACCAGTTCTCAAGACTGCGCTCTACGGGGATTTTCTCCTCTTCCATCACCGCACTCAACCGCATCTCCAGGGCATTGTCGCGCGTCTGCGGCGCGGAAAGCACCATCGGGTAGAAGTTCCCGCGCTTGTAGTTGTATATCCAGTACGCCTTCCTGCCCTCGTACTCCACGCCGAACACCGCGGCAAGCAGTCTGTCCGCAAAGCCATGCTCGATCACGGTCTCGCTTATCAGGTGGATCGTCGATACCAGGTCCTCGAAGTCCCTGTCCTCCAGGGATGCCCACCGCGTACCGTAGGTATCGTCCATAACCCGGAAGCTCGTGCCCGTAGATGTCTCGCTCACCGCAAGCAGCGACCTGATTTCGTCATCAAGATTCTCGAAAAACGACGACTCCACCGGATTGAATACGATGCCCGCCTTGTGCGTGCTGTGAAGGTCCATCCTGCCGCTCAGGGCAACCTCCGCCGTGATCACCGAGAAGAAACTCTCCCGGTCCGGCTTCTTGAGCTTGTTACGCCCGAACAACATTGTGAATAGACCCAAGACCGCGCCTCCAACTCAGTGCATCCCTCTATGGGAAAGTTAGGATGGGGTAGGAATCCGTTCCATCCCCTCCATCAAAGCATATTTCCTGTTAGCTCCGCTCCATGCTCCGCTGCATATCCTGCAGCCGCTCGATGCGGTCCTCCACGGCTGGGTGGCTGGAGAACAGCGTCGCAATCGCGTTGCCCTTCAGCGCCGGAATGATGAAGAACGCGCTCGCATGCTCCACCTGCCGCAGGTCCTTCTCCGGTATGCGGTACATGTCATTGCTGATCTTCTGCAGCGCGGACGCAAGCTGCAACGGCGCGCCTGTGATCATCGCTCCGCCTCTGTCCGCCGCAAGTTCGCGATAGCGCGACAGCGACATAATCAGCATCTGGCTCACAAAGTAAACGATTATCGTTCCCACATACACAGCTAGCATGATTATCATAAGCTGGCCTGCGCCCTCACGCCGGCCGCCGCCCATTCCACCACCACCAAATCCGCCAAACAGCGTTAGCCAGAACAGCATCTGCAGCAGGAAGCCCGCCGCAATCACGATGATGCTCGCCCATGTCAGCACCATCACATCCCGATTCTTCACATGCGCCAGTTCGTGCCCCAGCACCGCCTCCAGTTCGCGCTCATTTAGCCTGCTCATCAACCCCCGCGTAACCGCGATAACCGAATTCTTAGGGTTGCGCCCGGTTGCGAACGCATTGGGCACATGCGTCTCCATAATCGCTATCTTCTTCGGCTTCGGCATGTCGGCAATCGCCGCTAGTCGCTCGATCATTCCATGTAGGCGCGGCTCTTGCTCCGCCGTAACCTCCTTCGCCCCGGTAGTTGCCAGCACCAGCTTGTCGGACATGAAATACTGGAAGAATGCCATCGCAATTGCGATTATCAGCACCATCTCCCAGGGTATTCCGGCGAACATCAGTAGCCCGAGAAATAGCACATACACTACCGCGAGCATCATCATCGTGAAGCCCATACGGAACGTCAACTCAAAGTCTCGCCCGTAGTTCCTTTGTCTCATATCATCCTCCTGAGGGATCCTGTTTACATTATACATAAAGGCATATCTCGCGTGGCGCGCACCTGCTACCATGAGCGCCACACACACAACGCTTGGCATCCTCCCATCACAATGACCGCACACTGGCAGACCATAGGACACGACAAGGCCGTCAGCACACTGGCACGCAGCGCGCAGAACGGCCGGATGGCGCACGCGTGGCTGTTCGCCGGTCACCAGCATGTCGGCAAGATGACCCTTGCCCTCGACCTCGCGCGCCTCGTGAACTGCACCGATGACGATATCGCCAACAGACCATGCAGCGAATGCCGCCAGTGCCACCGCATCACCAACTCGCTGCACGCCGACGTCCGCGTCATTTCACAGGGCGGCTCTTCAGGCGGAACGACACGCCGCACTGCCATCAGCGTTGAGCAGATCCGTGAACTCCAGCGCGAGGCAGTCCTCAAGCCCTACGAAGGCCGTTACCGCGTCTTCATCATCGAAGACGCCGAGAACTTCACTCAGGAAGCCGCAAACGCCCTCCTGAAGATGCTCGAAGAACCGCCAGAATACGTGCTCTTCGTCCTTCTCGCCTCCGAAGTCCGCGAAAACACCGCGGACGAGTCCGCAGGCTACATCACCTACTCGCCAGAACGCGAACAGGACCGCATAGCCGCCCTTCTGGAAGCCGTACCGCAGGTCGGCGGCATCTTGCCCACGATCCTATCTCGCTGCCAGGTGCTCGAACTACGCCCAATTCCAATCTCCACTGTGCAGAACGAACTCCGGAGCCGTTTCGACATCTCCCCTGACTATATGACCGAAGTCGCGCGCCTGTCCGCAGGCAGACTCGGCTGGGCGCTCGAAATAGCCGCCGATCCCAAGGCGCTCTCGCGGCGCGGCGACAGGCTCACCGAGATTGAAACCACTCTCACCGGCGCCCTCGATGAGAAATTCGAGTACGCTGAAAAGCTCGCAGCGGTATTCGGACGTAGCCGTATCTCAGTTTACGACGAGTTGCAGCTCTGGCTTGGCTGGTGGCGCGATGTGCTAGTCGTCCGCGAAGGCAACGACGACCTTGCTGTCAACATCTCGCGACTCGACACGCTGCGGACAACGGCAAATCAATGCACATCCGCGCAGGTAGTCGAAGCCATTCACGCAATTCAGGAGACGACCTCTATGCTGGAAGGCAACGTAAACCCGCGCATGTGCATCGAAGGCATGATGCTCCGCATGCCGCAGCTCGAAGCCCCGCAGTCAGACGCCCGAATAGGAGACTCCGAATGACAATGCTGGCAGGCGTGCAGTTCACGCCATCGGATAAGGTTCAGTACTTCGATGCCAACGGCATCAACCTCTCCGTGGGAGACCGCGTAATCGTGGAGACCTGGGACGGCGAACAGGAAGCCGTAATCGTCATCGCCCCCGAGCAGGTGCTGCGCTCCGACTTGCGCGGCCCCCTGAACCCCATCCTGCGCAAAGCGCCCTCCGCATAACGTAAGTCAGCCCTCTCACTTCAATCAATGAGAGGGCTGACTTCCAATACTGGCCTACTTCAAGACCCTGTATTCTTAATCGTCGCTATCCGTTTCGTCGCCTTCCTCCGTCATCTCGTCGAGCGGCAACTGCAGATCAACGGAAGTTTCGTCGGCATCCTCTTCGGTACTTGCGGCTCCGTTCCTCTGCGCCTTTGCTGTACCATTCTTGCTCCCCGTAGCAGGCTTGGAATCCTCACTCTTACCCTTGCCGTTCGACTTGTCCGTCTCGCTCGTTGTGCCGCTGTCAAGATCACTGACACACGCAATTGACGATACGGAGTCACCCTTTGCGAGACGCATAATGATGACCCCACTGGTCTTCCTGCCAATAGTGGTCGAAATTTCAGATAGGTTTGTACGCTGCACCTGCGCCTGTTCGGACACCAGGTAGAGTTCCTTGCTGTCGTCCACTACCTCGGCTACCGCAACCGGCCCAGTCTTACGCGGCTGAATGTCAAAGGTCAATACGCCCTTGCCACCCCTACCTTGACGTCTGTACTTGCCGACCGGCGTAAGCTTGCCAAAGCCCTTCCTGCTGATTACCAGCAAGCGGCTGTCGCTATTGTGCGTGATAATGGCCATGCCAACAACGCGGTCATCTTGACTCAACGACCTTTTTCCGAGTTCGCTGCCCTTCTTCTGCAGCCGCATCCCTATTACGCCACCTGCATTTCGCTGTCTCTGTGGCGCTTCATTCACCGCATATCTTATGGACATCCCTTGCTCCGACACCATCACCACATCGTCTTCCGCCTTCGCAAGGCACGCTCCCACCAATTCGTCGGCAGGTCCGCTGTTCATGTTCATTATGATCAGACCCGATGGGCGGATATTGCCGATGCTGCTCAATGCTATGCGCTTGATTTTGCCATTGCGCGTACCCAACATCAGGAAAGTATCGTCGTGGTCAAGACTGTCCACCGCAACCACTGCGCTCACCGTCTCGTTAGCGCCTAGCTGGACCACATTCACCACAGGTACGCCTCGCGTGTTTCGCGAAGTATCCGGTCGCAACTCGAAGACCGTTAGCTTGTGAACCCGCCCTCGATTCGTGAAGAAAAGCAAGGTGTCGTGCGTGTCCGCCACCAGCAGGTGCTTCACCGGGTCATCTTCGCGCGTGTTCATGCTCACCACGCCCTTACCACCCCGGTGCTGGTTCCTGTAAGTGTTCGCCGGTATGCGCTTGATATACCCCCCTTGGCTCAGCGTGACCACAACCTGCTCGTGCGCCTCGAGCTCCGCCCGGCTGATGTCGTGCGCGTCCAGGCTGATATCTGTCTTCCTGTCCTCGCCGAACTTCTTCCTGAGCGCCCGCGTCTCCTTCTTAATCTCGACCAGTATCTTCTTCTCGTCGCCCAGCAGCTCCTCAAGGCCCTGTATAGTCGCCTGGATCTGCGTGTACTCCTCTTCCAGACGCTCGCGCTCCAGAGCAGAGATGCGCCGCAGCTGCATATCCAGAATCGCCTGCGCCTGTGGTTCGTCCAGGCTGAACCGCGTCATCAGAGCGTCCCGCGCCGAAGCGGTATCCGCCGCGCCCCTGATCAGGGCGATTACCTCGTCTAGGTTGCCCACAGCAATCCGCAGTCCGGCAAGAATATGCGCTCGCTGCCTCGCCTTCTCGAGCTGGAACTCCGCCCGCCGCCGCACAACGTCACGCCGGAAGTCAATGAACGCCTGCAGCGCGACCTTCAGCGTTATCACGCGCGGCATGCCTTCGACCAGCGCCAGCATGTTCGCCGAGAACGAACTCTGCATCGCCGTCAGCTTATACAGGTTGTTCAGCACCACCATCGGCTGAGTGCCCGTCCGAAGCTCTATGACGACCCGCATTCCCTCGCGGTCCGACTCATCGCGAACTTCGGAGATCCCCTGCAGCCGCTTGTCCTTGGTCAGGCTCGCGATCTTCTCAACCAGCGCCGCCTTGTTCACCTGGTACGGCAGCTCGGAGACGATAATCTGCATCCTGTTGGAGCGGCGCATAGGCTGAATTTCTGCCTTCGCCCTCACGATTATCTGCCCGCGCCCCGTCGTATACGCGTTACGAATGCCTTCGCGTCCCATAATCGTCGCACCGGTCGGAAAATCCGGACCGGTCACATGCTTCATCAGGTCTTCCGCCGTCGCATTCGGATGGTCCACAAGATGAATGACCGCGTTGCATATTTCAGTCGGATTGTGCGGCGGTATATTCGTCGCCATTCCCACCGCGATACCGGATGCTCCATTTATCATCAGGTTCGGCAGTCGCGAGGGCAGCACCACCGGCTCCCGCAGCGTTCCGTCGAAGTTGTCGATGAAGTCAACTGTGTTCTCGTCTATGTTGATCAACATCTCTTCGGCAACCGCCTGCAGACGTGCCTCTGTATAGCGCATCGCGGCTGGCGGGTCGTTGTCCACGCTGCCGAAGTTTCCTTGTCCGTCAACCAGAGGCAGGCGCATGGTAAAGTCCTGCGCCATCCGCACCATCGCCTCGTACACGGAGTCGTTATTGTGCGGATGATACTTGCCCAGAACCTCGCCTACGAGACGCGCGCTCTTTTTGTAACCCTGTGTCGGCCGCATCCCCAGCTCGTCCATCGCGTACAGGATGCGCCTCTGCACCGGCTTCAGCCCGTCCCGAACATCCGGCAGCGCGCGCGACACGATTACGCTCATCGCGTAGTCGAGGTACGACGTCCGCATCTCATCTTCGATCTGTGTGGACTTGATGAAGCCGTAGTCAGTCTTCAGTGTGGTCATTGATGTCTCCTATGGTTCACGGCAGCGCTCGCAGTGGACGACCCAAAGTCGTGACAAAGTGGTGCCCGGACAGCGAGAATCAACTTGATTAGATAGCATAATTGGAGGGTATATGCCTAACCTAACCTTAACAGCAATTACTGTGTTTATTATAACACGGGAAGTAGCGATTTATTGCCGAATTTCAGCCCTGTTCATGCGCTCCACGGCTCTTTCGAGCAGCGACTGAAACAGGCGGTCAAAGTGCGGCGGCAATTCCATCCTGCGCTCAGGCCGGAACTGCACTCCGATCACCCATCGGTGCCGTGAGCTTTCCAGCGCCTCAATCACCCCATCCTCCAACGAATACGCCGATGCGAGCAGCCACGGCGACTTCTGTGCCTCCCTTAACCCCTCGTCATGACGGCTGTTCACGCGCACAAACCCGCCGGACCCAACCACCGCCGCCAGCCTGCTCCCCGGCGCAATGTAAATGTGATGGAATGCCGATGCCGTGCCCCCGTCTTCATCCTCACCAATGTGTTCAGCAACAATCTCGGCTGATTTCCCGCCGAACGCGGCATTCAGGAGATGCATGCCATCTCCCAATGCATAGATGGGCATGTCGTCATCGAGCGCGGCGCGCACCAGCTCAATCGCACCATCGCTTCCACCCGCACCATCACAGCACACCAGCGCGTCGGTAAGCCGCAGCAAGACATCGGGCTTCGCGCCGTCATCAGCATCGACACGCAACGCACGCCCGCCAAGCCTCTCTATCGAGGCAGCGCACGCGCGGGCGTTCTCGTCCGCCGACGCCAGTATGCCTATCGTTGGTGGATTAGTTGCCAAGTTCATCTTACTTCAGGAAGCGGCGCAGGCGGTTCTTCATCCTGTTGGCGCCACTCCATCTTATGTTTCTCTGGATGCGATTCTTCATGCGGTTCGCGCTCTGCACCACGCTACCCGGCTGCGCTTCCCTCCACTCTGCATACCGCTCGCGCTTTTCTCCTGCTCATGCTCCCTGTGCATAGCAGCCCGTAGCACATCACGGTCATAGCGAGCACGCTTCCTCGGGGACGACAGCACCTGGTTAGCTTCGTTTATCTCCTTGAAGCGGACATCGGCGCCCGGCTCCCTGTTCACATCCGGATGGTACGCCTTCGCCAGCGCGCGGTATGCCCTCTTGATGTCCTCCTGTCTGGCGTCAGCAGCCACACCTAGAACATCATAGTAGCTGCGCTCACCCCCGGCCATTCCTAGTCCGCCGCCTGCCCATGGAAGTTCGGCTCCCTCCGCTCGCGAAACGCCGTCAGGGCCTCCTTGTGCGCATCCGTAAATCGCGACGCCCTCAGCGTCTCCGACTCCCGCCGCAGCACCTGTGCAAGGTCCTTCTCCATGTAGTTCTCATGGATAAGCCGCTTCACCTTCGCCAGGTGCCATGCCGGGTTGTCCGCAATCTCCTGCGCCAGCGCAACTGCATCGTCCACCAGCGTCTCAGCCGGGCAAACATGGTTCACGAACCCCGCATCCTTAGCCTCTTGCGCCGTGATGAACTTGCCCGTCAGCATATACTCCAGCGCCCGCCCCAGCCCGACAAGATTCACAAGAAAGTGCGTACTGCCATATTCGGGTGTAACCCCAATCCGCAGGAAACGGAATGATATGCGCGCATCCTCCGCCGCAAGCCGCACATCACACGACAGCGGCAGCGTAATGCCAAGCCCCACCGCAACCCCGTTCAGCGCACACACGATAGGCTTTGACTCGCGGGCAAGGTCAACCCAGCTAATGTCCGCTGGTCTCGCAGGCGCTTGCCGTGCCTCACCTTCGCCGCTCACGAAATCCTCGAAGCCTCCAACATCAGCCCCCGCCGAGAACGCCCGCCCCGCACCCGTCAGCACGATCGCGCCAATCTCATCATCCGCGTTCCACGCCCGCACCTGCGACTGAATCTCTGACTGCATGACGCCCGTGAACGCATTCAGCCTCTCAGGCCGGTTAAGCGTGATGATCCCCACGCGCCCCCGCACCTCGGTCAATATCTGCTCGTGCGCCACTCGAATATCCTCCTGAAACTCTTCCTGAACACCCCTTATGATAACATAGCGCCCTAGCATCAACTGATCTCCCCGACCCCTTCAATAAGGACGCCAAATGAATATCACCGATGTCAAAGCAGTCTATCCCAAGTACCGGCACCTCGCTCCATCATGGCGCACCCACTTCTGGCAGATTGTCGTCCGAATCGACACCGACACGGGTGTAACCGGCTATGGCTACGGTGGTGGCGGTGTTGCGGGAGTCACCGTGGTCAACGGCCACCTCCGCGACCACCTCATCGGCCGCGAAATCGAAAGCGTCGCCGACATCCAGGCGACCTACGACATGCTGTACATGGAATCGCTGCCCTACGGACGCAAAGGACTTGGCGTTATGGCGCTCTCCGGAATTGACCTCGCCCTCTACGACCTCCTCGGCAAGGCGCGCGATCTCCCCGTCTGCGCCCTTCTCAGCGACACTCCCAAGCAGGGCATCCGCGCCTACGCCACCGGCGAAGACGCCCAGCAATACCGCGACCTCGGTTACACCGCCAACAAGTTCGGCCACCGCTGGACAGGCAGCGACGCCGACTACGATACCGCCGTGCGTTCGGCGGAGCATGTCCGCGAAGTCTTCGGCGATGACGCCCTCGCCATGGTCGACGTGTACATGTCCTGGGACGCCGAGGTCACCCTCGAAATGTCCAACCGCCTCGCCGACTACAACCTCTACTGGTTCGAGGACATCCTCACCCCCGACGACCTCGACGGGCAGGCGGCTCTGATAGACGAAGTGAAGCCTACTCTCATCGCCGGCGGCGAGCACGAGTTCACACGACACGGCTTCGATGCCATCGCCCGCGCCGGCGCAATGGACCTCTGGCAGCCCGACATCACATGGTGCGGCGGCATCACCGAGGGCGTGCGAATAGTAGAAATAGCTGAAGAATACGGAATTCCGGTCGCCCCGCACCGCGGAGGAGAAGTCTGGGGCTTGCACCTGATCGCCGGTTCCGCCTGCGCCGACCTCGCCGAGTACCACTCCGACCACATTCGCGACGAACGCGACATCCTCTGGCTCGACGAGCCCGCCCCCATCGAAGGCTACATCTCACCATCTGACAGGCCCGGCTTCGGCGTCACCCTCAACGAAGCCTTGCTCTAGAACGTGCAGATCTTATAGTCGCAATAGAATCGTGACGCCGACACCAATGATGACCACCAGAAGGCCGAAAACAACATTGAATCGGAAGTTCATATCCGACCTGAGGTCATCAAGCCGCGCGCTCATCCCCGACTGTTCGCCTTCCAGCCTGCTAACTCTCTCTTCCACAACCATACCCGCCTCTTGCATAAAAGTCATGTATCTATGAACTATATCATCTTACACAACAAAACGCCCTTGCGCAAGTTCAACGCAGTTCCCCGTCCTTCATAAACTCCCGCATCACGCTCGTCGCATACGCCCCCTTCGGAAGCGAAAACTCCACCACATACCCGTCATCATCGCCCGTCACCACGGCATCATCCATCCGTATCCGACAGATCCGCCGCGCCCCAGGAATGCCCCTAAACTGTCCGTACTCCAACCCGAACTCCGACAGCACCTCGCCCTCCATCTCACCGGCAACACCTTCACTGACACGCGCCTTCTTGCCGAACAACGGCAGCGTCGCGCTGATCTCCAACTTCCTAGCCCGCTCAGACTCCGCCTCCCCGTCATCCACCACGAACATGCCGCCGCTGTCGTGCCGTTGCGCCCTTTCCCCCGTCAGCACCACATCATAAAACCCGCGCTCCATACGCATCTTCAGCAGCCAGTTGAACAGGTGCGACTGCAGCGCGGACTGGTAGAACCGCCGTATCCTGCGATCAATCCGCATCCTCTCGCCTCGTACTAGACGCATCCCGTCCGCAATATTCGTGTTGAAACTTCCGAATCGCTGCGGCCCGAAGTAATTCGGCACACCCACCACCCGCAGTTGCCCCAGCACCGCCTCTGTGACTGCTTCCCAATCATTCCGCGGCTCCCGCACCCGCACCTTGAATCGATTCCCACGCAGATGTCCCAACCCCAGCTTATTGCGATGCAGCGAAGTCTCCAGGACGCTAACGCCATCCACCCCATCGAGCGCTTCGAACACCGCCGCATGCTCAGCAGGTATGCTCAACCACTGCCGGGCAACCGCGTGCTTGTCCTTCTGTCCGGCGAATCCAACCGCACCGCGTGGAACACCCATCTCAGAGAGCGCAGACACCACATCAGCCGTATTCAGACTGCGCTTCTCAACGAACGCGTATGCATGCGCCCCCGCCCCACTCGGCAGGTAACTCGGTATCTCTTCGACCGCGAAGTCCTCTACCCTGGCTCGCAACGCTCCACCCGTCCCCGGCAGGTGCGCGCTCGCCGCTGGCAGGTCATCCCATGAAAACCGCAGCCGCTCATCCTCGTAGTCCGGGCTGGCAGAAACCTCGGTCGCGGCGTCGCTCATCACGCCTTGACCCTGTACACCCACACCTGGAACTGAACATCAGGCTCACCCTTCGGCATCCCATAGAAACTGTCCGAAACCTCCGCTAGTTCCCATTTCCCTTCAGACACAAGCTGTTCCTGCTTCTCTCGAAATCCGTTCTCCGCATACACGTCCGGTCGCAGCGTGAACGCGACCACGCCACCCGGCTTAGTGACCCGCACCAATTCATCCAGTGAATGCGCCGGCGCATGCCCAAGCGTCAGCACTCCCACGCCAATGATTGCGTCGAATGTCCCGCTCTCAAAACCAAGCGGCTCACCCATAACCTTCTGATGTAGCGCCCCATATACATTCTTCGCCCCCGCCACCTCCAGCATCCCACGCGACAAGTCCATCGCCTCTATGTCCGAGTATCCCAGCCTGTTTAGCTCGACGCCTACCAGCCCCGTCCCGGCGCCCGCGTCCAGCACCTTTCCATCCTTCGGAACGAATCGCGCGAATGTCTCCGCTGCCATGCGCGGCATTACATAGCCGAAATCATCCGTCAGGTTTTCGTCATACTCATTCGCCCACTGGTCGTAACGCTCTTCCAGTTGACGGTTATTCTCGGATGCATAGACCCACTGCACCCTCTCTTCGCTATTCACATTTTCGCTGCTCATGATAGATTTCATCCTCCAGTTCCGATTTTCATTTCACAAGAAACATACTAACATGATGGACAAATTCCAATTCTGCGGGATGGACAATTGAGACGCTTCTTGTTTATACTCACTCGGTTTAGAGCTACGTGACTCAGACGTTACATCTCACCCGTTATATCTCACCATGGAGGGAGCGACCTTGGAGCAGGGAAATATAGCATGGATGCTGGTATCCTCCGCGCTGGTACTCTTTATGACCCCCGGCCTCGCGTTATTCTACGCAGGCTTGGCGCGAAGTAAGAACGCATCTACCACAATCATGCACAGCCTCATGAGTATGGGGATTATCGGCGTAGTCTGGGTACTCTGGGGCTACACCATAGCCTTCGGTCCATCCATCGGAGGACTGTTCGGGGACTTCAGCCTGTTCGGGCTGACCGGCGTAAGCTCCGAAGTAGGCGCAGACGGCGGCATCCCACCGATGCTCTTCATGGTGTTTCAGGGCATGTTCGCCATCATCGCCCCCGCCATACTGACCGGAGCCTTCGCCGAGCGTATGAAGTTTAGCGCCTACGTGCTCTTCATGATTCTCTGGGTAACCCTGGTCTATGCTCCCGTCGCTCACTGGGTCTGGGCCGAAGGCGGCTGGATATTTGAACTGGGCGCGCTCGACTTCGCGGGCGGTAACGTCGTTCATATCACTTCTGGCGTCGGCGCACTCGCGGCAGCGCTTATCGTTGGCAGGCGTATGGGCTTCGGCATCGAGCCTATGGAGTCCCACAATGTGCCAATGGTCGTGCTTGGAACGGGCATGCTCTGGTTTGGCTGGTTCGGCTTCAACGCTGGCTCTGCGCTCGCAGCCGACAGTACCGCGGTCAACGCATTCGTCGTCACTAACACGGCAGCAGCAGCCGGCGCAATCGGCTGGGCGGCATTCACCTGGATTAAGGACGGCAAACCCTCTGTCATAGGCGCGGCATCCGGCGCAGTCGCAGGCCTCGTGGCAATAACCCCGGCGGCTGGATTCGTCGGCCCAATGCCTGCAATCATAATCGGGCTCGTCGGCGGTATTCTCTGCGCCGTAGCTGCCCGCTTCCTGATCAACCTCAAGTTGGATGACGCTCTCTCAGTCTGGGGCGTTCACGGCATCGGCGGCACCTGGGGCGGAATCGCTACCGGCCTGTTCGTCGGATTCGGATATGGCGCTCTGGAGATCCCTCGCATTCAGCAAATCGGAATCCAGGTAATTTCAATCGCAGCAACTTGGGGCTGGGCTTTCGTCGTAACCGCGATAATCCTGCTTGCACTGAAGTACACCATCGGCTTGCGCGTCACCGAGAACAGCGAGGCTATCGGCCTCGACATGGCGGAGCACGAAGAACCCGCTTACAGATTCCAGTAATTCGGACTCTACATCCACTCTACTCAATATCCACTGCGCAATCAGTAGTTCAATTCCCTTCCCTCTCTCGGGGGAAGGGTTACAATGAGGACACCTATTACCTCATAGAAAGTTCTTACCCTTTTGGCATGGGGAGGTGAGCCATGAAGAAAATCGAAGCAATCATTAGACCTGAGAAACTCACCATCGTGAAGTATTCGCTGGGCGAGGCAGGTTTCTACGGGCTGAACGCCACTCAAGTCACCGGGCGCGGCGGGCAGCGCGGCATTGTGCATACTGGCCGCTCCGGCCAGGCAATCACCGTGGACATGCTGCCCAAGATCAAGCTGGAACTGGTCGTGAGCGACTCGGATGTGGATCAGGTCGTCGACATCATCGTCGAGTCCGCCCGCACCGGCGAGATCGGCGACGGCAAGATATTCGTCTATCCGATCGATGACACCATTCGGGTTCGCACAGGCGAGCGCGGAGACGCCGCCGTCTAATGTCATTCTATATCCCCTCTCCCTGGGGAGAGGGTTAGGGTGACGGGAGAATCCCTCCCATCCCGCCTATCCTGTCTTTATTAGGGAGTGCCTGCAATGAAAATCACCGACGTCGAATGCCTAATACTCGACCGCAGTTTCCCCTTCGTCCGCATCTATACGGACGAGGGCATTGTAGGCATTGGCGAATGCTTCCGCCGCCAGCCCACGGTCATCAAGACGCTGATTGACGACCTGCTCAAGCCCGCCCTCGTTGGCAAAGACCCAACAGAAACAGCAGTACGCTTCGACGACATGCAGCGCGCAGCAAGCGGCTACGAGTTGGGCGGCGCGGTCTGGTGCGCCATCGCCGGCTTGGACATCGCCCTCTGGGACATCAAGGGGAAGGCGCTCGGCCAGCCCATCGCAAACCTGCTCGGAGGCATGAAGCTCGACAAAATCCGCATGTACGCAAGCTCCATGCGCCGCGACATGACCCCGCTCGAAGAAGGACAGCGAGCGGCATCCTTCGTCGAGCAAGGCTACTCAGGCTACAAGCTGCACAGTGCGGTACCCGGCGCGATGGACGATCCACGAGATTACACAATCGCCACCGTAACCGAAGTCCGCGCAGCAGTCGGCGACGACATAGACATCCTCGTCGATGTCAACGGCGCATACTCCGTCCATCACGCAATGGATATCGGCAAGGCGCTCGAATCGCTCGGCGTATTCCACTTCGAGGAGCCGCGCCCGCACTACGACCTCGACGGCCTCGCCACCATCGCAGACGCCCTCGACATCCCCATCGCATCCGGCGAGATGATCTACACCCAGTACGAGTACCGCGACCTCATCCTCAGGGGCAAGGTGGACATAATCCAGCCCGACATCGTGAAGGCGCCCGGCTTCACCGAATTCGTGAAGATCGCCGA
The DNA here is from genome assembly GCA_963665605.1 of Dehalococcoidia bacterium. Lineage (GTDB taxonomy): Bacteria > Chloroflexota > Dehalococcoidia > Lucifugimonadales > JADFKI01 > Bin90. The sequence goes on from OY762409.1 coordinate 1,035,061, forward strand.
GCTATGCAGGGCATTCGGCAAGCCCATCACCGTCCACAACACCCAGCCAATCCTGAGCACAGTCGCTCACCTGCACTTCTGCGCCGCCTACGCCGACATCGTCCCATACTCGCAGGAATACAACATCGAGCCCATATCACTCCGCGACGAGATTTCAGTGCTGAAAGAGCCGCTCCAAGTCAAAGACGGCTATCTCGCCGTGCCCACCGGTCCCGGCCTCGGCGTCGAATTCGACGAAGACGCCCTCAAGCAGCTAGCCACCCGCTAGCCTGACAGCGTCGGCGCCCCATACTTCCCGCGAAAATCCGTCGCCTGCTCATAAGCATGCGCGACCCGCAGCAGCGTCTCTTCGCTCAGCGTCGGCCCCATAATCTGCAGCCCCACCGGCAGACCATCCGACATACCCGCCGGAATCGACATCCCCGGTATCCCCGCAATATTCGTGGGAATCGTCAGAATGTCGTTCAGGTACATCTGCAGCGGGTCCGCCGTCTTCTCCCCCAACTTGAATGCAACCGTCGGTGAAGTCGGCATCACCACAGCGTCGAACCGCGTGAACACGTCCTCGAACTCGCGCCGTATAAGCGTCCTCACTCGCTGCGCCTGCAGGTAGTACGCATCATAGTAACCCGCCGACAGCGCGTAAGTACCCAGCATTATCCGCCGCTTCACCTCCGGCCCGAAGCCATACTGCCGAGTCTTCTCCAGCGCGTCCCACACGCCGTCCGCGTCCTGCACCGAAAGTCCGTACTTCACGCCGTCATACCGCGCCAGGTTCGCAGACGCCTCGGAAGGCGCGATAATGTAGTACACCGCCAGCGCGTGCGGCGTGCTCGGCAGCGAAGTCTCCTCCACCTCAGCCCCCAGCGAGCGCATCACCTCGATCGCCTCCCGAACCGCGCCCTCCACGCCCGGCTCCAGCCCTTCGCCGAAATACTCCACCGGCACGCCAATCCTCATCCCCTTCAGGTCATCCACCAGCGCCTGCGTATAGTCCGGCAAATCCATGCTCAGCGAAGTCGAATCATTCGGGTCATTCCCCGCAATAGCATTCAGCGTAATCGCACAGTCCCGCACATCCTTCGTTAGTGGCCCGATCTGGTCCAGCGAGCTCGCGAACGCCACCAGCCCGAATCTGCTCACAAGACCGTATGTCGGCTTCATCCCCACGATTCCGCACAGCGAAGCAGGCTGCCGTATGCTGCCCCCCGTATCCGACCCCAGCGCGAACATGCACTCATCTGCCGCCACCGCTGCAGCAGGACCGCCGCTGCTCCCGCCCGGCACTCGGTCCAGCGCCCACGGGTTGTGCGTCGGATGGAACGCCGAATTCTCGTTCGACGACCCCATAGCAAACTCGTCCAAGTTGCCCTTCCCCACCAGCACCGCGCCCTGCCCGTACAGCTTCTCCGTAACAGTCGCATCGTACGGAGGCACAAAATTCTCCAGCATCCGCGAAGAGCATGTAGTCCGCACGCCCTTCGTGATCATATTGTCCTTGAGCACCATCGGCACGCCCGTCAGCGGCTCTACATCCCCGGCAGCAATCCGCGCATCCGCCGCCTCAGCCTGCTGCATCGCAAGCTCATCGGTAACGGTCACGAACGCCTTCACGCTCCCCTCGACCTGCCCGACCCGTTCCAGCACCGCAGTCGTAAGCTCGACCGACGTTACATCTCCGCTATCCAGAAGTGTCCGCGCCTCGTGCGCCGTTAGCCCTGCCAGGTTCATCCTGTCCATCCTGTCAATAATTCCCTTCCCCCTTGATGGGGGAAGGCTAGGATGGGGGTGAGAAAATCCCATCCATCATCTGTGTCGATTCTAGCTTTCTACTCCAGCACAGCCTTAACCCGCACAAGCTCGCCCTCGCGGTTCGGCGCATTCGCAAGCGTCTCCTCGCGATCGAACGACGGCCGCGCCACATCCTCGCGCATCACCGATAGCAAGTCCACCGAGTGCCCTGTCGGCTCCAGGTCGCCCGTGTCCACACGACTCAGCGCCTCGAACTGCTCAAGTATGTCCGAAAGCTGCCCCCGCATCTCCTCCACCTCTTCATCCGTCATCCCAACCCGCGCCAGCAGCGCGATATGCCGCACCTCTTCAGTGGTAAGCCGCGTACTCTCTGCCATCAATCTGAATCCCTTCCTTCACGATTGCCGCCGCCGCTCCGCCCGCAAAACACCACCCGCAAGTGTAGCAAAGCCACTAACGCGCATTCAACCAAAACCAATGGGCAGGACAATGGCGACTCCCTCACCATATATCCTGCCCATCAAGCAGTTCTTGTCAGTTTCTGTCCTAACGGCTATACCCCGATGCCTGCCTTGGAATGTCCTTAGCGATATGCTCCATCAGGAATGCGAAGTCGCGATATGCAGCAAGCTCTCCTATTTGCCTGTCCAGGCGGCGAAGGTCTTCCTTCAGCGTCGAAAGTTCGTCGTGTACCTCATACTGCGCGTCAGGGTACGGCAGGCTGCTGTACCTGTCCGATGCCAGCGCCACCAGCGCGCCCAGTTCCAGCAGCGCGCCGTCCCTGTTGTTCGGCGCATCGTCGTACTGCGCCAGAATCTGCGCGTGCTGACGGTTGGACTCGTTCGCCACCGGCGTAACCCAGCGCACCTCCACATCCCCAAGATTCAGCACTTCCCCACGCGACGCATAGTCCACCAGCTCCAGCTCATAGAAAACCGTCGTCGCCGCTCCCGATGGAATCTCCGCGAACTCCTTACGAGCCTGGGCAAAGTTCTCGTCCGCCGTAACTCGATTCTCGTAGCCAACGATCCTCCACGAATCCACCACGTCCGGATTCCATGTAACCTGCGCCCGCGTCTGGTCCGCAAACGGTATCGACAGTGCCAGCCAGTTCTCGCGGCTGAATGTCGCCCGCGCCTGCCCCTTATCGTTCAGGTATCGGTACCAACCGTTCCCGTGCTGCGCCAGTTGCTCTAGCAGGTAGTCGTTGTAGTTCTGAATGCCCACGCCAATAGTGATCAGCCGCAGCGGGTTCCTGTTGTCGTAGTCCCCGGCAGATTCGAGAATCGCGAAAGGATTCGTAGCATCAACATTCGCCACACCGTCCGACATCAGGATCACATAGTTATGCGAATCCGGACGCTCACGCCGTGCCTCGTGCGCCAGCCGAACACCAAGGTCCAGCCCCGCCTGCACATTCGTCGAACCATGCGGTTCCAGCTTGTCAATCGACCTGCTCACCTTCCTGCTGTCGGGCTTCTGATGCTCCACAGTCAGGTTATCTATAACTCCATCCGTGAAATGTACCACTGCAATGCGATCATCCCGGCGCAAGCTCTCTCGTATCGCCTCCGCCGCAGCGCGCGCAATGCCTACCCTGTCACCGTCTGCCATCGAACCCGAAGCATCCAGCACCAGCGTCACATTCAGCGGCCTGCCGTCATCGCGCAGTTCAGGCGCCTGGAACGCTATCCGTGCCAGCGCGAGGCTATCGTCCAGTGGATGCGGCATCACAGCAGTATGGACGGCAAAGCTGTCATCTCGCGAAGGCTGCGCGTACCCGTAATTGAAAGCGTTTATCCATTCTTCCGCTCGCACCGAGTCCGGCTCCACATCGTACCCTTCGCGCGCCCAGTTCAGCGCCAGATGGTACGAAGTGCGGTCCGTGTCCAGGCTGAACGTCGACACCCTGTCCTCAGACGTATGTTCAAATCCAATGCGCTCATAGTCCTCGAATGTAGTCGCGCCCGGCTGTCCGCCACGCGGCCCAACTCCCGACTGCGACTGCGCAGCCTGTCCGCCCGAACCTGGCCCGGAAGCTTGCCTCGAATGCAGTTGCACCTGCATCGCCGGCGCGGCGGGCGCGGCAGGGGCAGGGGCAGCAGCCGGTACCGGTGCTGCCGTAGCAGCCTGTTGCGCCTGTGACATCGGCGCTCCTGCAGGCTGCGCGGACATCGCCTGCACTGGTGCGCGCTGCGCGGCTGGTGCCGAAGTAGGCGCAGACGCAGGTGCTGCCATGGCAGGCGCAGGTGCCGGTGCAGCCGCGGCAGGCTGGGATGCCTGTGGGGCAGCAGGTGCTTGTGGAGCAGCCGGCGCGGCGGCGGGTGCCTCCATAGCCGAACCGCCACACCCCACAACCGCCAATCCAAGCGCCATTGCCAGTGCTAATGGCAGCGCAATCGCCGTCAGATTCCTCAACTTCTTTCTCATATCTATCAACCTCCGCATCGCTGTTTTCACAAGTCAGAAACTTGCCGATATACCCCTACAACGACACAGTCTTTGCTTTTGTTCCCCGATTTCGGCCCAATTTCGGCCCAATTTTCGCAATCTTGAAATTCGTCTCCCGTGCATCCTTCGCATCCAATTCAGTCCCGTTCCTTTGACATCACACATCCTTCCCTCTAACATCTGCCCAACTCAATGAAAGAGAAAACGGAGGAATAACTATGCAAGTCGAACAGATAGCAGAACTTCTGACAGCCCAGGACAAGCGCGTTTCCGTAGCTGAGGCCGACACCTGCGGACTCATGGGATACCTGCTCAGCACGGTACCCGGCAGCTCTCGCTGGTTCCCCGGCGGAGTCATCGCATACACCGGCGGGCTGAAGCAGTCCGTATTGGGCGTCCCGGACGAAGTCTATGAAAATAAGGGCAGCGTCAGCCCCGAAGTAGCGATTGGAATGGCAGCAGGCGCGCGCGACCTCACATCGACCGACTACGCCATATCCGTAACCGGCGTCGCGGGTCCTACGGGAGGACGTTCAGACCTGCCAATTGGCACCTTCTACATCGGACTCGCAGGGCCCGACGGATTGGAAGTCGCTGAACGCATCGAGACCGGCATCACCGATCGCGACGAAAACAAGCGCGCCGCAGCGCAAGCAGCATTCGACCTTCTTGGCAAGCACCTTCAGGGATAAGAATCGCCTTTGCCCATTGAAGAGGGTTAGAGCCTGCCCCTGCGGATGGTGGGGGTGAGAGGACAAGAAACTCCTGCGACGCTTACACCCGTCATTCCCGCGAAGGCGGGAATCCAGAGTCGCAGTGCCTGGGAGGTGCCGAAGTCTTGGCTTCTGCGCATTTCTTGAGGATAACCTTGGTGCTGAATAGGAGAATCTGGAAGTAAAAGCTGGCAATTCGCGGGCCCGTCACGCCTCGATAACATACCCGTTGTTCAACTGAAGAAGCGCGCGCATCCTGTTAACGAACAGGAACTTCCTGCAGTCAATCTCGATGTTCTCGACATACGGGGCGAGAGCCTGCGAAATCAGCACCTCAACGCCCTCTTGCGCGAGCTTCTGGTACTTCGCCGTGTTGCGCCTGCCGATATAGGTGTCAACTGACACCTCCATATATCGCGCGGATCAGGTCGACACGCACACAAGGTCAACTGCGACACGCCCGCCTTTCTTGACGATATGCGCCTGAGCCTGTTCAGATAAGGAAAGTTCCATCGCGTATCGCCTTTCTCACATTCTGGGCCTCCAACGGCAGAAGGGCAGAATTAAGCCGTCCGTGTCTGTGATGATATAATCAGGCGCAATTGGCGTCAATCAACTGCAACCATTCCAAAATCAAGATAAACCAACTCCCTAAACGAAATCGGAGCACACTCAATGGTATCCATCTCTTACGAAAAATTCACGCTCCCTAACGGCTTGGATGTGATCCTGCACGAGGACCACTCCCTACCCGTCGCGGCAGTCAACGTCTGGTACCACGTCGGCTCCAAGAACGAGGAGCCGGGACGCACCGGATTCGCGCACCTCTTCGAGCATGTCATGTTCGAAGGCTCCAAGCACCACAAGGCGAGCTTCTTCGAGCCGCTTCAAAAGGTCGGCGCGAATCTCAACGGCTCCACCACGCCGGACAGGACCAACTACTGGGAGAATGTCCCCTCAAACTACCTCGAACTCGCACTCTGGCTCGAATCCGACAGGATGGGCTTCCTCTTGGATGCCCTCGACCAGAAGGCATTCGATGTCCAGCGCGATGTCGTGAAAAACGAGCGCCGCCAGAGCTACGAGAACAGGCCCTACGGCATGGCATACCTGACACTGCAGCCAAACGTCTTCCCCGCGCCACACCCCTACAACTGGCCCACAATCGGCTCACAGGCGGACCTCGACGCAGCAGAATTAGACGACATCAAGAACTTCTTCCGCCAGTTCTACGCCCCATCCAACGCCAGCATCGCAGTCGCCGGCGACATTGACCCTGACAACACGCGCCGCCTGCTCGAACGCTACTTCGGCGACCTGCCCCCTGGCCCCCCCATCAACCGCATCCGTCGCATGGACTCAGAGCTAAACGGCAGCATATCCCTCGTCTTGCGCGACCGCGTGCAGCTTCCAAGGCTCTATCTCGTCTGGCCCACCGCGCCCGCCTTCGACGATCAGGAAGCCCCGCTCGAAATGCTGGGCACGATCCTCGGCGATGGCAAAAGCAGCCGCCTCTACCGCAGCCTGGTCTATGATCGCCAGATCGCCCGCGATGTCGGCGTGTTCCAGCACGGCCAGGAGATCGCCGGCGAGTTCTTCATTCAGGTAACCGCGAACGCCGGTCAGAGCCTTGAAGAGATCGAAGCGATCGTGCAGGAAGAGTTGGAAACCCTGCGCCAGTCCGGTCCCGAAGACCAAGAGTTGCAGCGCGCCAAGAACCGCATCGAAAGCCAGCACGTCCGCCAGCTTGAACGAGTCGGCGGCTTCGGCGGCAGAGCAGACCAGCTCAACTACTACAACACCTACACCGGCGACCCGTCGCGCATCAACTCCGACCTTGACCGCTACCTCGCGGTAACAACGGACGAAGTGCGCCGCGCCGCCAAGAGCGTGCTCGGCGAAAACATGGTCCGCCTCACAGTCCTGCCCGAACAGCAGCTTTCTGCTGCCACCGCCGCGCTCGACCGTACCGCAATGCCTGACGCCGCCCCGGCAAGCGATTTCACACCGCCGACCCCATCGCGAGCCACCCTGTCAAATGGCATGAACCTCGTGGTCATCGAAAAGCCCGGCCTCCCTGTTGTCGCGCAGGGTCTCCTAGTCCGCGCAGGCGGCATCACCGACCCCGCAGACAAACCCGGCATCGCAAGCCTCACCGCCTCGATGCTCGCTGAAGGCACTGCCACGCGCACCAGCCGCCAGATCTCCGACGATATGGAGTTCCTGGGAGCGCAGCTTCGCGCCAGCGCATCCCGCGAATTCGCAACCCTCTCTGCGGAAACACTCACATCGCACTGGCAGCACGCCCTAGAAATCATGGCAGATGTCGTGCAGAACCCAACCTTCCCGGAGAATGAGTTCGACCGCGTGCGCAGCGAACGCCTCACAGACCTCAGCCGCATCCCTGACAGCCCACAGGCAATCGCCGGACGCGCAACTCAGGCGCTCCTGTTCGGCAAGGGCACGCGCTACGGCCATCCCGTCTCCGGCACCGAAGCATCCGTCAAGTCATTCACCCGCGACGACCTCGCAGCACATCACGCTGCCCACTACGCACCTGAAGCCGCCACCTTGATTCTCGTCGGCGACATCAGCCGAGACGACGCCGTCCAGCAGGCAGAAGAGTCATTCGGCAGCTGGAAGGCCAGCACCGAGTCCGCTTCCGACAGCGACGCAGACAGCGTCCCGGACGACGGCACAACCACCATCTACCTCGCCGACAAGCCCGGCGCGCCCCAGTCAGTCATTCGCTCAGGCTACCTAACCGTGCCGCGCCATCACTCCGACTACCTCGCGCTAAACGTGCTGAACTACATTCTCGGCGGCCAGTTCTCCGCCCGCCTAAACATGAACCTCCGCCAGGACAAGGGCTACAGCTACGGCTACATGTCCAGCATCGACTGGCTCACCGGCCCCTCCGCGCTCACCGCAGGCGGCTCCGTCCAGACCGAAGTAACTAAAGAGTCCGTCGCCGAGACCATCAAGGAGTTCGAGGAAATCCGCAGCGCCCGCCCCGTAACTCAGGAAGAGTTCGACGACGCAGTAAACGGCATCCTGCGCGGCCTCCCCAACCAGTTCGAGACCCACGGTCAGGTGCTCAGCCAGCTAGTGCGCCTCGTCGCCTTCGATCTCCCCGACGACTACTTCACCACCTACGCCGCCGAAATCAGCAAGCTAACACTCGCAGACATTCACAGAGTAGCCGAGAAGCACATCAAGGCAGCCGCCCTCAAGATCGTAGTCGCTGGAGACGCCGCAACCGTCACCCCCAACCTCAACGAACTCGGCATCCCCGTAGTCCCCATCGACTACGAAGGCGCCCAGATTAGCTCGTAACCAGCAGGCAACCAGAAGAGCAACGCATCTGCAAGCAGAGGAGTCACTTGAGCACGCAAAGCACAGACCGTCCCCAACGCCTCCGCCTCATGGACACCTACCGTAACCTCTTCTACACGCCCATATACACGGCGGTCGCGGGCGGTTTCCTATACGCCGAAGGCCTCGACGTAATGTTCAGCACCGTCCCCTCCGACCGGCCTCCGCTCGAAATGCTGAAGCAGGACGAAGTCGACATCATCCAGACCGGCATCAGCCGCAGCCTCATGGCGCTCGACGACGGCGACGAAGAAGCCCCGCTCCACATCGCCGAAATCAACCAGCGCGACGGCTTCTTCCTCGTCAGCCGAACCCCCACCGACAACTGGCAGTGGAGCGACCTGGAAGGCTCAACCGTAATCCCCATCGGCTTCACACCCGTCCCGCTCACATCCCTCACGGCCGCACTCCGTAAGCACGCCGTCAACATCGACAGCATCACCATGCTCAAAGGCCTCCCTGCCGAAGACGCACTCGCAGCCTTTCGCAACGGCGACGCCGACTACATCCACATGCCCAACCCACAAGCGCAATCTCTGATTGAAGACGGCTCAGGCCACCTCGCCGCATCCCTCGCCAGCGAACACGGCTACCTATGCTACAGCTCATTCGCCGCAACACCCGCATTCATCGACCAGAACCCGGACATCATCCACCGCTTCGTTCGCGGCTTCCACAAGGCACAGCAGTGGCTCGTCGCAGCCGACCCCGCAACGGTCGCAGATCGCGTCAAACCCTTCTTCCCCGGCGTCCCCGACTCCGTGATGCAAGCCTCCATCACCCGCTACAAGTCCCTCGAAATCTGGCCCGACAATCCGGCGATTGGCATAGACGGCTACGACTCAATGTGCCAGGTCCTCATCGCAGGCGGTGTGGTTAAAGCACACCACCCCTACGACCGCCTCGTCCGACCCGAATTCGCGCAGCAGGCAATGAGCTAATGAAAGTCCCTGTCAGGATAGCCGCCATCGAGAAAGTCTCGCCCACCGTCAAGTCGTTCACCCTGGCGCTCGACGGCAAGCCATTCACCTTCCTGCCCGGCCAGTGGATCGACTGCTTCATCGAAATCGACGGCCTCACCGAAGTCGCAGGCTACTCCATGACCTCATCCCCCACCGAACAAGGCTGGTTCTCCATAGCAGTCAAACGCGTCGGGGACAATCCCGTAACCGACTACCTCCACGACCACGCCAAAGTCGGCGACACCCTCATGGTCGAAGGCGGCTCAGGCGACTTCCACTACACCGGCAACGACCCACACCCACTCGCCCTCATTGCAGGCGGAATCGGCATCACCCCCATCGCCAGCATCGTCCGCTACATCGCCCAGTCCGACTTCCAAGTCCCCACAACCCTCATATACAGCGCAAGCGCCCCCTCTGAACTGCTATTCCAAAGAGAGTTTGAGGCCAAGTCTTCTAGCAAACCCAACTTCCGCACCCACTTCACAGTCACCCGACCTCACAGCGAACAATGGAACGGCAACACCGGAAGAATCACCACCACCACACTCCGCACCGCCGGCATCACCCCCAACCATCTCTGCTACATCTGCGGCCCGCCCGAAATGATCCAGGCGATGCTAGTCGCCCTCAAAGAAATAGGCGTCCCAGAGGAACGCCTACAATACGAGCAATGGTGGTAAAGAACGACCGCGCCTCCGTTCATACGTCATTCCTGCGAAAGCAGGAATCCAGTGCGAGGTGGGGTGCTCAGGCTCTTAAATCTCCCACGCGCTTCGATAGTCCAGCTTGTCATCACCCGTGCAGATAAACAACTCGCCCGCAGGTACCGTCCTATCCTGATTCCGGCACCCAAACTTCGCCGTGCATCGATCCTGCGCGTTCTTATACGGACACCGCCACTGCGACACCTCCGTCACCGTGTCCGACATGTCACGAAATATCGCATCCAGCCGCGACATACTCGCCCTGTAACGCGCCTTATCTACGCTTTGCTCATCTGCCATATCAATGTGATGCCGATTCTACACTATCTCGATAAATTGACAGCCACTGTCAGCAATAGAGCGTCAATCACGATAAACTCGATAACTACCACAATCAGTAAAGCTATGGCTAATCTGTAAAAGTTTTGAGTAGGCGTGTCTGCCCGCTCGAAATCTATCCCCAGAGCGCTGCCAACCGTTTCAAGAAACTTCAAGAGATTATGACTGCAATCCCCTATTCTAATCCGACCCAGCCACAGGAACAGACTCCACTTCCTCAACCTCTCCCGCGCCCATGAACCGCTTCGCCATATCAACGCAAGCCATCGCGTTCTCGCCATACCCGTCCGCGCCCATATCGTCCGCGAACTCCTGTCGCACCGGCGCACCGCCAACCATGATGTTCACCGTGTCCCGCAGTCCGTACTCCTCGAACGCCTCGATTGTCCTGCCCATGTTCGGCATCGTCGTAGTCAGCAGCGCCGACATCCCCAGCACCTGTGCTTCATGCTCCATCACCGCGTCTATGAACTCGTCAGGCTTAGTATCCACACCAAGGTCGTGAACGATGAACCCGGCGCCGCGCAGCATCATAATGCACAGGTTCTTGCCAATATCGTGCAGGTCGCCCTTCACCGTACCCATAACTACCGTGCCGATCGGCTCAATGCCCGACGCCGACAGGATCGGCTCGATATAAACCATCCCAGCCTTCATAGCCCGCGCCGCCACCAGCACCTCCGGCACAAAGATGATATTGTCGCGGAACTTGATACCCACAACCGCCATCCCCGATATTAGCCCGTCATCCAGCACGTCGTTCGCCGTATACCCCTCGGCAAGCGCCTGCTGCACCAGCCTGTCAACCTCGAAATGCGCTCCCGTAATCAGGTTGTACGCGATGTCGTGCATCAACGGAGTCGTCTCCTCGAACAGCCCCCGTATATGCTTCACCTCGAATGGCTTGGTAACCCACTGCAGTTCCTGCTCCAAGCCCTCGTTATGTATCGGCATCGCTCAACACCTCTCTGACAATTCGCCTGCATTCAACCTATGAAGTTTATCAGGCAGGTGCTAGACCTGCCAGTCAACCCAATCCTATCAACCTCAGTTAGTCATGCTCCGCATGCCACTCCTTCACCGCCCGCGGAATCTCCAGCAGGTTCTCCAGTTTCGTCGCAAGCGGTATCGCGCACTCCGGCGCAACAAGCTGCACACCCGCATCCAGGCACTTCCATACCTCTTCGCGCACCTCGGCAGGTCCCCGAGCATACAGCGTCTCCGGGTTGTTGATGTTCCCCACAAGCTGAATACCGCCATCCACCGCGTCCATCGCCGCCTGCGGGTCGTTCTTGGAGTCAAAGTGGAAAGCAGCCATCCCCGTCTGCGCGATGTATGGCATCCTGTCCAGCGTATTCCCGCAGATATGCAGGATCAGCGGCACATCCAGCCGTGATTCCATCTCCTTGTGAATCTCCAGCAGGAACCGCCTGTAGTACTCCCCGCTCACCAGGTCCCCCGTCGCGTGGTCAGGGAAAGTCAGCGCATCTGCGCCCGCGTCAATCTGCGCCTGACCAAACAGCACCGAGATTTCCTTCAGCTCGTCGAGACAGCGCATCGTCATATCCGGGTCGTCAACCGTCATCAGCAGGAAGGTCTCCACGCCGAACACATGGTACGCCAGCGTCCACGGCCCCATCGTCTTGCCGATAATCGCCACATCGTCGCCGAACTCTTCCTTCAGCAAGCTGATAGACCGCGTTATCGTGATATTGTCCGGATGCTCCAGGAACCCCGGCGGAATGTGAATGTCTTCAACGCCCTTCCAGATCGGATTCGCCATCCGCACAGTGGGCCAGTTGTCCTTCTCCTCCCACTGCATCTCGCAGCCAAGAGCAGCAGACTCCTGGATAATCGTGAAATACGGCATAATCGCATCGAACCCAAGCTCCGTATGCCCCGTGGCAGCAAGCCGCGCAGCAAGCTCCGGGTCGCGGCAAGCATCCGGAAACGGTGCATCCACCATATCCATAAGCTCCACCGTCGCCACATTAGTCGGATTCGCCACCGGCGTCCGGTCCACCGGCAACCCCGCCAGCGCATTCATCACCCGCTCCCGCGGCGTCATACTCTCAACCATTGCCATAATGCGCCTCCTCAAATATATGGAGTCTAAATATCCGATTGTCCTTGTAATCCGTCATTCCTGCGAAAGCAGGAATCCAGAGTCCCTCCCCCTCGATGGGGAAAGGTTACGATGGGGATGATAGTCGTAAGCGCCTGCGATTTACTAAGTACGCGTCACCAATGTCCAAGGTCAACTCAATCCTCGCACATCTCTTAGTCCACCAACTCCGCCAACCTTGGCCCAAACACTTCCTTAAACTTCAACAGCCGCTCGACCATCCACTGTCGAGTAAAGGACCATCTTTCCACTGGATCATCAATCGAGCCTTCGGTGTATGCAGCAATTCGAGATGCTCGGCGTTCGTCTAGCCTTTCCCATGAAAGAGCTTCTCCTATCTCTGCTTCAACAGCGGCTTTCTGCTCTTCCAGATTGTCGAATAGGATCTTGTTCCACTCTCTGTCGGTATCGTCGACGTACAGGGCAATCCGTGCCCTTCCACCAGAAGCAAGCGTAGCTTCAAACCTTACTCGCTGGGCATGCCCCGCCGAAAAATAGTACCAGTTCTGAGGTTGGGCTGTTCGAGCATTGGTGAATCTATGACTCTCCCTTAGTGTGTCCATGAGGGGCTGGAAGAATTCCCTGTACCGTTCTCTTCTGTCAGAAACTTGGCCCGACCTTACAGCTCTGACTGTCTGTTTTCTCCATTCATTCGGAGTGGCTATGACGTTGAAGTGTGGTGCGGCAGCCGAGCTACCGATTCTCCATAACTCGATTTCAACACCGAAGAATTGGGTTTCCTCTCCGGTTCGATGATTCAAGAAGTCCAGGGCCTCTCTATGCTCATCTCTAAATCTCTCGGCAATCCAGACAACCGCTTGGGCATCAAATCCGCCCGCATACGTAAGAAGCTGTCCAAGATGGGAATGGTCTGTCTGGCCAAACTGATTCTCTATTACCACTTCGCCTTTGGTGTTCGCGTCATTCGCTCTCACATCCAACTTGAACGTACCAACTTGAGCCTCGGTTTCCGCGACTTCCAAATCTAGCCCCAACTCAGCACCTAGCTTGTCCAGATTCTCGCCAAGCCAGGGCGTAAAGTGATCGTCCTCAGTAGGCCAAACCTCCCGGATATCAACCCTTTCAATTGACCCCAAACCAAGCGCTGTCGTCATTTCAACCCTATATCCTATCCATCCTGTAAATCCTGTTACCCCCCGTCACTATCCCTTGATCTCGTTACTCCCCGTCTTAGGCGCATATTGGGGATGTGCAGTACTGAAAACTGTTAACTCAAAACTCCTACGTCGGCGGCGTGAACCCCAGCGTCCCCGTCGTCATCTGCCCGCGCAACGCCTCAGCAGCCATCATGCCCTCCACGCTCGATATGTTCCGCGAGTACGGCATCAGCAGCCGCATCAGCGCATCATGTCGCTGCCCACAGGGGAACGCAACCTCGGTATCCCCCACTTTGTTCATCTCGCCATACCGCAGGAACCCCGCCACCACCATCCGCAGCCGCACAGCCGGATTGGGCGCCTCCCCCTCCACCGACACCGCGTACACATACGCGTCATCCCGCTGGCTCCCCGCCACCTTGATCGTCAGCGGCGACCGCGAGTCCCTGATCGACATCTCACCCTGCGGCGGCGCAAAGTCCGGCGCCTTCCCCACGGCCTGGCTCATCAGAAACTTGATCGCCCGCTCGTGCAGCCCCCCGCACGCAAAGCGCACCTGGTTCGTCACACCCTCGACCGCCTCCATCCCTCCAAGCGCAACAAGCTGGTCCCGAATCTGCTCGATACGCCCTTCCACGCCCGCCTTGCGGCTGAATGTCCACACGGTACAAACCCCGTCCTTCACATACAGCCCCACGCTGATGTTCTCGAAGTTCGGGTCCATCGACACAAGCTCAAGACAATTCCCGTACTTCTCAATCACATCCACCGCCCGCACCTGCGTTCCCATATCAACCATAATCAAGCACCCCTATAAGTTGCTAGTTGTCAGTTCCCAGTAATCAGTTTTCACTGGACTCGCAGGTCAATATCTGATTACGCATGACTGACGACTGTTAGCTGAAAACTACTGATTGACCGCGCTCACCAGCGCCCTGATATGCGCCGGCGTCGTCCCGCAGCACCCGCCGATGATGTTTACGCCCACATCGTGCGCCATCGCCTTGAACCGCTCCGCCATGTACTCCGGCGTCTCCGGATACACGATCTCGCCCCCGACCGGCGCCGGAATCCCCGCGTTCGAGTGAATCAGCAGGTACCCGTCCGTCGCAGCCCGCAGCTCCCGCGCCAGCTCCAGCATCACATCAATGCCGTTCCCGCAGTTCGCGCCCACGACGTCCGCGCCCGCCTCATGCAGCCTGCTCACAGACTCCGCCGGTGGCGTACCCATCATCGTGAAGAACCCGCGTGGCCCCTTGTCGAAGAACATCGTCGAAATCACCGTCAGGTCCGTGTTCTCCTTCGCCGCCCGCACCGCGATCACCGCCTCCTCGATGTCAATCATCGTCTCGATGTCCACCGCATCCACGCCGCCCTCCGCAAGCGCCGTGATCTGCTCCGCGAACGCGTCATAAGCCTGCGATTCCGTCAGCGGCTCATCCCGCAGCGGATCATTCAGCACCTCGCCTGTCGGTCCCACGGACCCAACCACGAAACACCCCTCCGGCGCCTGGCTTCTCGCGTGCTCAGCAGCAAGCCGGTTGAACTCCGCCGCCCTGTCCTGGAACCCGTAGTGCTTCTGCCGCAGCCTCGTCCCCCCGAATGTATTCGTCAGCACCATCTGCGAACCCGCGTCGAAGTACGCCTTCGCCATCCCCTGGACAACCTCCGGATGGCTCACGTTCCACTCTTCCGGATCGCCGTCCCCCAGACCGTACGCCTGCAGGTAGCTCCCCGTCGCGCCGTCCGAGATAATCCGCTCGCCCAGCGCCAGTCGCTCCAGTATCGTAGGTGATCCCATATCGTTCTATGTCCTTACATTCCCTAAATCAGCTTGCTATTAATCTTCGTCAATCCAGTGATCCACTGCACCCGGCGACGCATCCCGCTCCCCCGCATTCTGCATGTCCCGAATCCGCGCCACGAAGTCCGCCGGAAACCCCTCGTTGAACCGCGCAGCCACAGACTCAGCAGCCGACTGCGCCGCCCCATCAACATCACCGTAATCGTGCCATTCCCACGCCATCAGATAGTCGTCGCTCCCCATGCTCCCATCGAACATAGCGATCGCGTCCACGCCCTGCTGAAACCGCGCATCCAGCGGCACTCCAACCGGCGGCGCCCCGTCTTCCTGCGCCTGCACCTGCACCGGGATCTCCTTCCAGTACATCACCCTGATCTTTGCCATAGGCTGCGCTCGACCTCCGAAGGCTGTCTTTGAATGATTCGCGGCGAATATACCATTATAGTAAATATGCCCCTGCGTCAGCACGACTTACTGACCGTCTGACGCACTGACTGATAGACTCTCTAAAACTGCCCGTCACCCACATCCATTCCCAGGAAGAATTGACCCGCCGTATCATAGTGCGTCAAACGACCCTGCACCTGCTGGTTGATCACATGCACATCCTGGAACCGCCGCTGCACCGGATTGGTCTCGAATATCGCCGACGACCCGCACAGCGTATATGCGATGTCCACCACATCCGCAGCCTTCCGATTCGCATGCGTGCTGGCAAGCCGCATGTGAATCCGCTGGCTCAATGTCAGTGGCTCTCCCGCAGCAACCGTCTTCCATACGGCACCCGCAGCCTCCCGCACAAACGCCCGCGCCGAATGCCAGATAGCCTCCGCCTCGCCCACCTGCCGCTGAGTCGTTGACCAGTCTCGCAGCAACGGCGTATTGGGGTTCATGTTCCCCGGCACCTTGCGATTCGCGAGTTCCTTCGCCGCATCCAGCGCAGCCCGCGCCGCTCCCAGTGCCACCGTCCCGAATCCCGAAGCAAACAGCAGCGAAATCGGTATCCGATAGACGCCGCCATCCTCGCGAGGAGGGGACAGAGGGTGATAAGTCCGATGCTTCGGAACGAACAGCCCGTCCGCCTCGAATCCCCAGCTAGCAGTCCCACGCAGGCCGTTCACCTGCCAGTTGTTCACCATCTCCACTTCGTCTTTGGGAATCAGCAGTATCCACATATCATCTCTGGACACCATTTCGGCCTGACTCGCCCCGTTGTCTCCGGTGTCCTGAACCGGAGTCAGCGCGGCGATCCATGTCGCATGGTCGCTCCCACTGCTGAAGTTCCACCGGCCGCTCAGGCTGTATCCACCGTCAACCTCGATCGCTCTCGAACGCGCCACCGGCGGCCCGTTCGTAATAACCGCACGAGGATTGCTATATATCTCCTCCCTCGTCTTGTCGTTCATCCGGGTGGAATAAGTGGCAAAGACATTGTTCTGGTTCATCGACCAACCCACGCTGCCATCGGCCTCGGCGAATATCTGCACAATCCGCAAAAAGTCAGGATGATCGAGCTGCGCGCCCCCAAGATTGCGCGGCATCAGCAGGCGGAAGAACCCCGCATCCGCAATCTCGTTAGAGACATCCGTCGGTATCTTGCGCTGCTCGTTTATGCGGCCCGTATTCTCCGCCACCAGCGCCGCAAGCTCCCGCGCCTTGTCTATGTAATACTCGGTATCCCGCTCTTTCGAAATCATCGTATCGCCGAACTCCTATAGTCCCTTCCCCCTCGATGGGCTGACAGGGGTATGTAACGGCTGAAATTAACTTGGAAAGGCGCATCGGCTTCCGGTATTCTGGTGTTCGTCACACATCCAGATGAAGGAGACCCTCGATGCGCCTTCCCAGAGAAACCTATCAGATTCAGCAGACTATTGAAATGCATTTACCTCACCTATCTCAGCCACAATTGACCGGCCTGGTTCTGTGGGTATGCGGAGCTATTCTCGCCGGCAGCGCCTGTCAGAACGCCGTGGCCTCGGCCCTCTCTCCCTGGGGCAAATGGAACAGTCTGCGCCAGTATCTGAGGGAGTGGCTCTATGACGGCAGCGACCGGGCCCGTCCCTGCCAGACTCGACTGGACGTCACGCTCTGCTTCGCGCCCCTGCTCCGGTGGGTCCTGGTCTGGTGGCGCTCCGGCCATCTGGCACTGGCCATCGACCCCACTCTCAAGGGCGACCAGACCACCGCCATCGTCATCAGCGTCCTCTACCGCAGTTGCGCCATTCCCGTGGCCTGGCGCATCCACCACGCCACCCAGAAAGGCTCCTGGATGGACTCGATAGTGGAACTGCTCCGGGAACTGGCTCCGGCCGTTCCATGCGAAATGACCGTCATCGTGCTCTGTGACCGGGGCATCTCCAGCCCCAAGCTGTGGAAACAGATCCGTGCCCAGGGCTGGCACCCGTACATGCGCTATCGGAACAACATCACCTTCTGCGCCCAGGGTGGAAGGCGTCTGCCCGCGCGCGCCTTCCTTCCCGGTCCCGATACCGCCTGGATCGGTCGCGGCACCGCCTTCGGCCCACCCACCGCAAAGCGCCGTTGCACCCTGCTGGCCGTCTGGTACGCCGAGCAGGACGAGCCCTGGATCATCCTCACCGACCTGCCGCCTGAGGAGGTCGGGATCAGCTGGTACGCGCTGCGCTTCTGGATCGAACTGGGCTTCAAGGCCATCAAGAGCCTGGGCTGGAAATGGGACAAGACCCGGCGCACCGACCCGACCCGCGTCTCCCGCCACTGGCTGGTGCTGTCGGTGGCCACCTTGCTGGCCCTGGCCTATGGCACCAGAGTGGAGGACGCCCTCGATCGTGGCATCGCACCAAGCAATCTCCGTACGCCGCCAAAGACGCTGGCTGCCAATCATCGGGACACTCGTAGCCGGCTGCCGCGCACCGTCAGCGTGTTCCGCCACGGCTTCGACTGGCTCAGGCGCATGCTGCTCAAAGGACGCCTCTGGCGCCGAGTCTGGCTGCTGCCCGAACCCTGGCCACAACCCAAGCACAACCTGGAGGTCACTCATCATGCGCCCTCGTAATAACCCTTACATACCCCTGTCAGCCCTCGATGGGGGAAGGTTAGGATGGGGGTGAAGATGCCCCAATCCTATCCATTATGTATCTCCTGTTAGCTCCCGTCCCTAAATCCCCAGGAGTGCCTCAACATTCTTATACAGAATCGCTTCCTTCTCGTCCGTAGTAAGGCTCTCCAAGCCCATTAGCCACGACACCGGCCAGTCTATCGCCATGTCGAAAGGCCAGTCCGTACCGAATAGCACCCGCTCCACGCCCACGAGGTCTATCAGCACCCGCAGCGCCAATTCATCGTGAGTCAGGCAGTCATAGTAAAAGCTGCTCAGGTATTCGCTCGGCGGCCTGTCAATATGCTCCCGCGCCTCCGACCGCACCTGCCAGCCCCTGTCCATCCTGCCGATCCCATAGCAGACATACCCGCCCGCATGCGACAGGCATATCCGCAAATCAGGATGCCTGTCCATCACGCCCCCGTACACGAACGACGCGAATGTTACGGTACGGTCTGCGAGATTGCCGATAGTATTCGGAAGATGGTACTTCGACGAGCGTGGACTGACGATTGTCGGCCCCCCTTGGTGTATCAGCAGCACCGCGCCAAGCTGCTCCGCAGCAGCCCACAGTGGCGCGAATTCCGGATCATCGTAGGTCTTGCCATTAACATGGTCGCCTATCATCGCACCCTTCAGCCCCAGCTCCGTCACCGACCGCTCCAGCTCCACAACCGACGCCTTTACATCCTGCATCGGCAGGTTCGCCAGACCTGCAAAGCGTGTGGGATGGTCCTTCGTCAACTGCGACACATAATCATTCGCCTCGCGCGACATCGCAGTCACGGTCTTGGCATCCTTGTCGTAGTTGTAGAAGTAAGCGTTCGTCGACAGCACATGCACATCCACGCCGATGGAGTCCATGTCCGCTAGCCGTTCCTCGGGCGTCCACGCCGTCTTCGGATTGTAGTTGACCATCCCGCCGGCATCCGCCATCGTCCCGTACCAGTCCTCGCCCTTCTCAGCGGCGCGGATAAATCCTTCCGGAGAAATGTGTGCGTGAATATCTACGCTTCTAACCAATTCATCGTCTCCTCGGCATTCGATGTCTCTTGATCTGCCATTTCCGTGAGCCTACTCCTGTCCAAGAACAGTGAGTGAAAATTCACCCTATGAAAGCCCGCGACCTATTGATGAAGCCCGACAATGGCACGCGAGACCACGAAGTTGCGACCGGGCACCCCAAGTGTCGCCGTTTTCTCAGATCGCTAACGCTCCAAGAGTGCAGGCTTCAGAATCGCTTCCCATGGGTCCTTAGTTCCAGGCTCCCCAATGACAGCTATGAAGTCCGCGATCTCCTGCCCGTGCGCCGTTGACAGACTCTCTGCGGTAGCATCTGCAGACAAGTTCTTTATGACTTTTCGCAGCATTTCCACATACTCGACTGTCTCCAAAATTGCGGATTCCCGGTCTTGGCGCGCCCGCATATTTTCAAGACGCTCCAGCCAGTCAATCCCGCGTTCTACCTCGTCAAAAGGGTCCTCATTTCCTACCTTAGTGGTCATGTCTCGGCATCCCTCCAGCTTGCGATTCGCACGCCTCCATCCCCACTGTTGGCGAATTGTACCACACACCCAACACCACTAATCTCCGCCGCCACACCATATCTGCAGTCCCAAAATCCCCCTTGAGTTGAAAAAATCATTCCCTTTATTTCGCCACATCTCCCTTGACAACTCAAACATCCGTCCGTATCATAGACCTACCA
Organism: Dehalococcoidia bacterium; assembly: GCA_963665605.1. GTDB lineage: Bacteria > Chloroflexota > Dehalococcoidia > Lucifugimonadales > JADFKI01 > Bin90. The sequence goes on from OY762409.1 coordinate 1,055,197, forward strand.
ATAAGTACATTTGTTTGCAGACCAAGGGCCATCACCCAGAACCTGCGTTTTGTGCCCTTTGTGGCTATCAAGCCGAGAACTAACGTATATGTGCAACCGGAACGCCCTACAACGCCATATCGCTAAATTCACCAACGACGGTGAAGAGATAGCCCGCTTCCTAACCGAAACGCTGCAGGGCAAGCACTCAGACGCCAAATACCACCACAAACTAGAAGCCGCAAAACTCCTAGCCCGTTACGGCTCCGATCAACCGGAGTCAGAAGAATCCCAATTCTGGGGCCTAATCCCCACACCCGAAGAACTAGCACTATCCTCTTCTCGTCATTCCTGCGAAAGCAGGAATCCAGAGGGGCAGGGCGGAGACACTGACAACTCAGAACTCACAACTGAAAACTCACCCGTCACCCACCTCGACATCCTAAACTACGACATCGCACACCTCATCAGGCAGGAAACAGCCGAAGGCCACACCATCGCAGAGTTCCTATCCCACGTAATGACCCGAAGGGATCAACCCTTCACACCGAAGAAACTCCGCATCAAGCACACAGACCGCATGGCAGCAGCCAGAGAAATCCTGCGACGAGGCCACGGACACTGGGGCAGAAAGCCCAAACTCAAGGTTTGTGCGGACGATGTGGAGGACACCAACGACTACGACACCCTCCACACCGACCTCGCCAAGCGAATGCGAGAGTACAACGAACACGGCACAGACGCCATCCGCTTCCTGTTGGAAGTAATGAGCGACACCAGCCTAGACCCCGAGGAGGGCTACACCTGGCATCACAAGATGTCCGCAGCCCACGAGATAATCCGTCGCGGCTGGGACACAAACTACGACAAAATCACCCCGGAAATGCTGCAAGCCTACTGGCAAAACCAGCAATCCACCCGCCTCAGCATCGGCCAGAAAAAACAACTAGCCGGCCTCCCCACATTCCTGGACGACTACGACCGCTACGACAACGAGGACTACCAAGCCATAGCCGACGCCATCCGCGACCAAGAAGACCGCGAAGATGCCTCTCCCCCCGGAAAAAGTCCCCTCTCCCCGCGGGAGAGGGCTAGGGTGAGGGGAAACACCCCTGCATCAAGCCCGTCCGAGAACAACGAAGCCCTCCCTAATCGTCATTCCTGCGAAAGCAGGAATCCAGCGGGGCAGGGCGCGGGCGCGGAAACCACCAACCCGTTCGTCCTGAGCCCCGTCCTGAGCCAGTCGAAGGGCCTGTCGAAGGACGAGTCCGCCAGTTCTCCCCACAATACTGAGGAAAACACATCCTCCCCATCCTGTACATCGATGTCAGTTCTCCCCGACGACCTCGACTGCTACTACGAACCCCTAACCCCCGAAGACCAGGCAATCTTCAACTACAACTCCCTAATCGAATCCGGCGAATTCGAAGAAGGCGAAATCACCTTCGTGCCCCCATCAGAGGCAGCCCACCGCGACTACGCCATCGCCCTCAAGCAGATCAAGGAGGCCGCCGAAGCCGAAGGCATCCCCCTCCTACCCAACCCCCTAGCCGGCACCCTCAGCCATCCCACCATTCGCAGCCCCTAGCCGCCCATAACAGACCGTCATTCCTGCGAAGGTAGGAAGCCAGTGGGACTGAAGCACGACGATCAGGCAAAGGCGAGGTCCTAACTCTCAGGCACATAGTCGTAAGCTCTGGATAAACGCTGGCGCATCATCGCCGGCACTGGATTCGTCTTGACTTTACACAAGGCCAGTGGCAGACTAGGGCAGACATTTCTGCTCTGACCCCACATCGCCCCTGCGGACAAACCCCTTGCCCCCTTGCCCTGATACCAGATGATTATCGACATTCACACCCACACCTACCCCACTTCCGACGACAGCACCCTGACCCCCGAGGAACTGATTGCCAAGGCAAAGCGCATCGGGCTGGACGGTGTCTGCATCACTGACCATGACCGCTTCTGGGACCCTCAGGACATCCACGCGCTGTCCCGCAAGCACGACTACCTCGTACTGCCCGGCTGCGAAGTCACCACCGAGGAAGGCCACCTGCTAGTCTATGGACTGCGAGAGTACATCTTCGGCATGCACAAGGCATCCTATGTCAAGGAACTGGTAGACGACGCTGGCGGCGCGATGGTCGTAGCGCACCCATACCGTCGCTTCTACCGCAAGCAGGCGCACACCAGCGAAGAAGCCTACGAGGAAATGCTCACCAGGGCATCACGCAATAAGGTCTTCGGTTTCATAGATGCCGTCGAAATCTTCAATGGTCGTGGCTCCGACGAAGAAAATCATTTCGCGGGCGACCTCGCCGACCGCTTCGGCCTCAGTGCCACCGGCGCCAGCGACGCCCACAGCCTTGAGCAGGTCGGCACCTACGCCACCCGATTCCAGCAGCCCGTCCACGACCTCGACGACTTCATCGCCGAGCTGAAGGCAGGCAGGTTCCGCCCCTTCTCCTTGCGCGAGTCCGCCGCAGCACTCGCCCGAGCGTAAGCCAACCCCAGCCGCCGGACTATATGCCATGCCAGCCCCTCTACTTGAGATAAAGGACCTGCACACCTACTTCATCACGAAGGAAGGCGTAAACAAGGCCGTCAACGGTGTAACCCTAACGCTCGAAGAAGACTCCATTCTCGGCGTCGTGGGCGAAAGCGGCTCCGGCAAGACCGTTACCGCCCTCTCCGTCCTTCAGCTAGTGCCATTCCCCGGCGAGATAGTCAAGGGCAGCATCTCCTACAACGGCCGGGAACTCCTGACGATGCCGGCGGAAGAGATTCGGCATATCCGAGGCAAGGAAATCTCACTCATCTTTCAGGACGCGGGCGCAGCGCTCAATCCCGTAATCCCCATCGGGAAGCAGGTCGAAGAAATAGTCCTCGAGCACACGGACATAGGACGCAGGCGGGCCCGCAATCTCGCGATAGACCTGCTCGGACAGATGGGCATCCCCGACGCGAAGAACATGCTCAGCCGCTACCCGTTCCAGCTTAGCGGCGGCATGGCACAGCGCGTCTTGATGGCAATCGGCGTCGCCCTGAAGCCCAAAGTGCTGATCGCCGACGAGCCCACCTCAAATCTGGACGTTACCCTGCAAGCCGAGATTCTCCACCGCCTCAGCCAGCTCCAAGAAGAGAACCACTCTGCCATTATGCTCATCACCCACGACCTCGGCGTCGTTGCACAAATGACGCAGACGGTCGCGGTGATGTACGGCGGATCCATAATGGAGTACACCGACACGAAGTCGCTTTTCGCAAAGCCGCTGCATCCTTACACTTGGGGACTGTTCCAGGCGATACCTCGCCTCGACACCGGCCAGCAGGCGCTGAATCCGATTCGCGGCGCTCCGCCCAAGATGGTTGACGCTCCGGACAGGTGCCCCTTCCTTCAGCGTTGCAGCAAAGCCACCACCCAGTGCCGCACCATGCCCGTACCCCCGCTCGTGGAGGTCGAACCCAACCACCGCCTCGCCTGCTACAACCCCATCGTGTACAGCTAGACTCGCCGCGTTACTCCAGCCATGGCATGAACTGCCGCCACTCGTCCTGGATGTGCCGGTGGTGGAAGATGTAATAAGGATTTGGTCGCGGTGCGGCAGGCTTGGTCAGCAGTCTCATATTGGCTTCGCGCGGCGTGAAGCCCGCCTTGCGGTGGTTACAGGGAATGCACGCGCTCACAACGTTCTCCCATACATGAGGCCCCTTACGCGAGCGCGGTATAATGTGGTCCAGGGTCAGGTTCTTCGACTCCATGCCGCAGTACTGGCAGCGGAATCCATCACGGTAGAAAACGGCCCGCCTCGACATTCTACGGCGCACCACAGGACGCTTGACCATGTAGATGAGCCGTATGACGGACGGGATAGGCACGCGCTGCGTTACGGTGGCAATGTGCTCGTCCCCGTCTATGAGGGTCTCCGCCTTGCCCCGCCCGAGCAGCACTATTGCTCGCCGTGCGTTGCACACATTCAGAGGTTGGTAATTCTGGTTCAGCACCAGAACAGGCTTGTTTATCGACATTATCAGCCCTGCTCCGAATTCGTGGTCTTAAATCGTCCGCTCGCTCTTAGGTCCTTCTCCCTACCATCTCCAATGATTCAGCAAAGCCCGGTGATATGAATCCGAATGAGTTAAGTGGCAGTCCGTCGGTCTGCTCGATAAAGATCCTCACCACTACCGACTCGGAGAGCGCATCCTCCAAGCCTTCGCGCACATCGCCACTGGCGCTGGATATGTTCGTGCTTTCCAATGGCATATCGTAAGTAAATCTCGCGAGAGCCAACACCAAAGCCCCGGCCAATACGCCACCAAGAACGACTCCCAGCAGCACACCGCCAACGCGATCAATCAGCGAAGACGCCCCAAGAGTTGCGATGCCGAGCGACCTTCCAATGATCTTCCAGGCGAACTGGACGGCAGCTACGGTAAGAGCGATCACTATCACATAGACAGCAACAATGATGCTCGTGCTGCTCCACTCGACGTACCCGCCCGCCAGTCCCAGCGCAAAAGCAATCTGGCTCGCGAACAGCCACCCCATTATCAGCGCGAGCGCGTTGACGGCCGCGCCAAGCAGACCAATCCGAAACCCGCGTAACGCGCCAATTGCAACAAGCCCAATAAGTACAATATCCAGCCAATTCATCAGTCACGATTTTAGCATAGGATGCTGCCTACTGTTACATCAGGCCGTCAGCACCCCAACATTTCGCCAATAAGCAGAACGGGAGCACCGATTAATTCGCTGCTCCCGTTCTGATTTTCAATCAGCCCTTATTTTACTATCGTGGTTGCTGTGCGGGGACCGGGTTTACGAGGCCATTCCCCAGGGAAATCGGGAGCAACTCGTCGAGTTCGTCCAGCGTCCAGCGGCTGTTCTTGTGGATGCTGCGAATGACGTGGCGCGGAGAGTACAGCGTTGCCGGCCAGCCGCTTGTACCGATGACCTGCCCAGTGATCTGGCAGTTCTCTGATGACAGGTACACTGCCTTCGGTGCGTTATTCTCCGGTGCGCGCGCCTCGGGCGGTCCCATAATGGGAGCGCCTTGTGTCGTCTGGGTAGCGCCTACTGAAGCGGCCGCCGCCTGACGCTGTGTCTGCCTGAGCTGCTGAGTGCTCTCAGGGATGGTCTCAGTCATACGGGTTGCGCCGCCCGGGTACACCGCGTTAACCAGGATGCCGTGCTCGTTTAGCTCACGAGACAGCGCCCGCGTAAATCCGACCATGCCCTCTTTAGCTGCCGCGTAGTTCGCCTGCCCTGAAGCGCCCATGCCTGAGCCCGATGAGAACAGCACCAGTCTGCCATACCCTTGGTTAATCATGTGCGGTACGGCATGGCGCACCATGTTGTATGCACCATAAAGGTGAACCTGCAGCACGCCGTCCCATTCTTCCTCTGTCATATTGAACACCATGCGGTCGCGGAGAATGCCCGCGACATGGTTGACAACATCGAGTCGGCCATAGTTGTCGATAGCGGCCTGAATTATCTTGCCAGCCGAGTCATAGTCTGCCACCGAGTCGAAGTTGGCGACTGCCGTGCCGCCGCGAGACTCGATTTCCGCCACAACTTGCGATGCCGGCGCGTCCGAGCCGCCCACGCCGTCAACGCCGCCGCCGAGGTCGTTGACCACTACGGAGGCGCCTTCGTCAGCCAGCAGAATGGCTACGCTCCGGCCTATACCACGGCCGGCACCAGTAACGATTGCTACTCGCCCTTCCAGTCTCTTGCCCATGCTTGTTTCCTTTCTATGCTTGCGAATGTGAAATGGTTGAGCGGTGGGCTTAGAGGCCCTTGCCGAAAATCTTGGGGAACAACTCATCCATCTCGGCCATCGTGAAGGTGCCCCACTTGTGGATGGCGTTGGCAATCTCCGGGTTGGAGTATAGGTAAATGCTGCCGCCACGCACGCCGAACACATTGCAGTTCACATTCGGCGCAGCGTAAGTGGAGAGAAACACTGCCAGAGGCGCGACATTGGCAGGATCGTCCTCGCTGCCTTCGCCCTCCCAGTCAGAAACCGGCGGTGACTGCCCAATTCCTGCCCGCTCTGCGGGTGACGGAGAAGGGCCCTGAGCAACACGGAACTCATCGACTGCACCGGGGAAAAGCCTGGTTTCCACCAGAGGCGAGATTGCGTTGCACGTTACGCCGTACCGTCCGAGGTCTCTACCGATAGTTCGAGTCAGCCCGATAATTGCTTCCGACGCTGCCGCATAATTTGAGCGTCCAATGTCGCCAAGGCCTGCGTCAGAAGTGAAGTTGACAACGCGCCCACTGCGCTGCTGCCGGAACAGGATCGCAGCGAATTTAGTGGGTGTGAAAGTCCCTTTCACGTTGTATCTGATAACACGGTCCCACTCATCAGGACTCATGCGATAAATCATCCGGTCTTGTAATACGCCAACACTGTTGACGAGCACATCAACCTGGCCAAAGTTGTCAACGGCAGAACGAATTACCGCTTCGCCGCCCTCCATAGTTGCTACATTGTCGTAGTTGGCAACAGCATTGCCGCCCGCTGACTTGATCGCCTCGACAGTACCGTCAGCAGGATCATTTGACGAACCACTGCCGTCAACATCGCAACCAAGGTCGTTGACTACTACGGACGCACCTTCTTCGGCGAGCAGCAGTGCAGTCGCTCTGCCGATTCCGCGTCCCGCGCCAGTCACAACCGCTGTTTTGCCTTCTAAGCGGTTTCCCATGTAATACACCTCCGTATTTGGTTAGGGTCTGGTTCCTTTTGGTAACTCAATGAAGCCGCAGACTTAACATTTGTATCCGCTCGCAGAGCAAAACAGATGTTTATTTCTTAATGAAGCGTTAGTGCAGCTTGACCGTTTGTTGCAGTCTGAACTGCGCGCCACATGATAACCTATCGGAGCATGTTTGAAAAGTTTCTCACAATCGATTACATCGGAGTCAATAGGCTCATGGAACGGCAAGCCTACTGCCTCAATTGAGAGAAGGAGTGACAGGTTGATACACGAAAACTTCGAGTACGAATTCTATCTCATAAGACACGGCGAATCTGAGTCGAACGCCCTGCCGGACCGAACATCCTTGAACCCGGATTCTTCGCTTACACCCAGAGGTTTCGCTCAGGCACGTTTTCTCGGAGAGAGGCTTAAGCAGGATGGTATCACCTTCGACAAGGTGTATTCCTCCAGCCTTCTCCGTACCGTTCAGACAACCCAGACCATGCTGGACGCGATGGGTGAGGCAAACAAGGCATTTGCCCGCGTGGAGGCTATTGTCGAGCAGAGGACAACGGGCTGGAGAGGTTTGCGTACGGAGGACTTGCTGACGCCTGAGCTGCTAGCGTATATGCGGACGAAGGCCAGTCACTTTGTCCCACCGCAGGGCGAGTCGTACCGAATGGTGCAGCGCCGCTACGCCAACTGGCTTGAGGACGAAATTCTTTACAACGCCGACCTCACCAGTGCCCCACAATCTCTTCGGCTAGCCATCATCGGACATGGCATCGCTACGCGCTGCATCCTACACTACATACTCGGCTTCGACGAGCAGTTCATCTGGAAGACGGTATTGGAGAACACATCAATATGTCGCTTCAGGTTCAATCGGGAAGGCTGGTTTCCCGTCTGCATAAATGACACAGCACACCTACGCGGCGTCAATCTTCCTGGATAGCGGAGGGGACGAGCATAAGACTCTCGGGAATGAACGGCATTCCACGAAATGGCGAGGAGGGGAATCTGGAGCGGAAGACGGGGCTCGAACCCGCGACCTCATCCTTGGCAAGTAAAATTTCCAATCTTGTCTTAATGGACACGATTTAGAGCATTTGTGCTTTTACCTCATCCCACCACACTACGGCATGCCAGATCTTCCCCTAACACCGGTGGTCAGGTCTCAATAACCGTAGTGTATAAATCCATTTAGTTCTTTTTCGTTTTCCTTTCAATCTTTCCTTTCGGCAATTTTTTGTAAATCAAGGCGCATTTTTCTCTTTCACTGGGAACCCCATCGTGCTAATATCGCACTGCGAACGTCACTCAATACACAGAGATTCACCCCTTTCTAGGTGTGGGCTCATGGCAGGGTGCGCACCCATGCCCCTGAGTGGATCTGTGTTAAGCGTGACGTTCGCACTGCACCTTGCCAGTTCACGAAGGGGCACCTCCATTCATGGGGTATCCCCTCTTCTTACCCGCTGCACTCCACCTTGTCTCCGGGCGTTCTATCACGCCGTCGAGTATTCGGCGGTGACAGAAACAGCAGGTAAGGTACTTGGACCCGGACAATTGTCTTCCAGCAACAGGGCGCCAATCCAACACAAGCACGTTTGTCGGTAATAAAGATAAAGGGAAAGATTCGCAGGAATTCTCAATGAAAACAGATGAAGCAATTGCCTTATTCCTCAAGACTCGTCTCTCCAGGCAGCTCACATATAACACCTTGCAGGGCTATGAATGGGCGCTTGGTAAATTGCGAGAGCTATATCCGGATACCTTGCCGGTAGAAACGTACCAGATCCATGACCTGTTCCTTCATAATTCCGATTACGCCCCCGCCTCGCTTCACGGCATGTGGCGAAAGCTACGCACGTTCTATATATGGCTTGAGGAAGAAGGCATCGGGGCTAATGTCATGCGGCGCATCCCCGCGCCACCTCTTAAGCCCGAATCCACCGAAGTTCGCTATGGTGGCGCAGTAAAGGGACATGTGAACCGGGGATGAGATCGTAAAGACGGATTTGGGCTAGATGGTGCCACTGGCGGTCTGCCAGCAAGCCTCCGTCAGCGGTGAAGAGGCGCATATGGAGTGTTCGGAGGCATCAGGGGACCCTTGCCGGTCCGTCCGAAGCGAGTTGAGCAGACCAGGGACTGGCTGGCGGATGAGGATGGGTCGGAAGGAGCGGTAGCCGCCGTCAGACAGGGTGTGGCAGGGAGCGCAGTCGCTCCAGGGCTTCGCCGAACTGTGTCCCCCAGGGCCAGCCCCGGGGTAGATGCAGAGTGAGGCGGCGTGCCGAGCGTGTGAGCCGTCCGGCCAGGGAGAAGAAGCGTCGTCTGAGGGTCTTTGTGGTCACCACCTGCTCAGCCAGACCGATGCGCGCGGTCCAGCGGGCAAGGTTGTGTGCCATCACTTGCACGGCCATCCAGGCAGCGTTGGCTGCGAAGCGACCCGATGGCAGGTGGTTCAGTCCCACACCGTACTTGAGGTCGCGTATGGCGTTCTCGATCTCGGCGTGTCTGCGGTGATCGGCTTCCAGTTGGAGAGTGTCGCCCTGTCGGTCGGTGATGAAGGCGTGATAGCTGTAGCTGGCAAACAGCGCCAACTGGGAACCGGGCGTGGGCCTGACCCTGCGGACGATCAGTCGCACCGGCGCTGCGTCAGGCTCACCTCCGAAGGGAGTGTAGGTCGTCTCGGCAACGTCGGCTGCGCCCTCCATCCAGTAGGGTATGGGCGTCCAGTCAGCCTCGGGTATGTCCTCTATGAGATTGCGCAAGCTCCGATGCTGTCGGACGGTGATGGAGAAGCGCACATCGTTGTCGCGGCAGACGCTGACGATGTCGTGGGTGTAGAAGCCACTGTCGGCCCTCACGGTGAGCGCTCCGGTGGCTCCTGAGTAGCGCACTCTGCTCAGCGTCTCACGCAGGAAGTTGGCTGCACCCCGTACGGTGTTGGCCCGGCCCTTGCGCAGTCTTGCCATCAGCACGTCTCCTGTTCCTGCGGCGACGGCAAGCAGCGGGTGATAGCCTCTCTGACCGGCGTAGTTGTGCTCGCTGGCTCCCTCCTTTGCCAGTCCGTAGGTCTCGCAGACGGTGGAGTCCAGGTCGATCGTCAGAGGCGAGTCCCCGGGTCCTGCCCCCGCGGACCAGGCTCGCGCCAGCAACTCCCGGCTCACACGGTCCAGTTGTCGCACGTGTCCCCAGCGGAAGCTGCGCAGGAATGTCCCCAGTGTGGACGGAGCCTTGACCGCGCAGCCCAGCACCCGTTCGGTGCCCCCGGACCGCAGCGCGTCCGCGTCGTCTATGCAATCGCCCCCTGCCAGCGCCGATGCCGCCAGGGTCAGTATCTTGTCTCCCGCATTCGCCCGACCAGGCGCATCCCCCAGGTCAAGGTGGCTGTCCACAAGTTCGCTCAGACCCAGACGCCCGGCGAGCATGACTGGCAACATCAGTCCGGCATTGGCCACCAGGCGGTGGTCGTCGAAGGTTACTTGGATGCGGTCAGGACGCTCGGATGCTATCATCTAATGGGTGCTCCTCGTATCTGGTTGGTTCTGACTCCATAAACCATTATCCCAGATATGCGGGAGCACCTTTTCATCCCTTATGAGGACCTCCGATAACCTCTATTTCGGTGGATCGGGGTTAAGGACAGAATACCCAGGTCATTCAGCCATGAGGAAGTTCAGCGGCTTCTGTCTTGTGCAGGCAGTTCGCGTGACTACGCCATTCTTATAACATTGCTCGATACAGGCATGAGGGTTGGCGAACTCGCCTCCATGCGCCGTCACTCTTTCACTCCACTTGGGGTCTTGGTGTCGGGTAAGACCGGCGACCGTATCATTCCTGTCTCCGTCCCAATCTTGCAACTATTGAAGCAGCAAGGCCACGGAGACGCCGTATGGAAGGCCAACAACGGCAAGAAAGGACCTATGACATCATCGGGACTTCAGCAAGTAGTTCGCCGCACAATGATCAAAGCCGGTTTCGAGATCCCAAAGATAGGGCCACACACGCTCAGACATACCTTCGCGGTCCAGTACCTCATGAACGGTGGCGACTACTCATCGTTGCAGACAATCCTCGGTCACCGGAAGGTGCAGACAACTATGATCTACGCTGCCATGTCCATTGACCTTGTTGCGCAGCAACATCACAGGTTCTCTCCAATGGCTGAGATCCCGACATCTCGGAAGCACCTTCGATCTCTGTCGGCCTAGCCACAGCCCTGTTTGAAATCTTGCAACATCTGCCCGCCTGTTTCGCGTCAACCATTTTTGCCGGCCTGTTGCCTCATCGGAAATTGACGCTCCTTGTATCTTGACATGTAGGGGATAATCACTATCGAAACAGGTTCCGAGTGCAGCAGACCGAATGCTTCTTGGTCATCGAAGACCGTACTATAGCGAGGGTCGTCGCACTCATTCCAGAAGAACCCGAACGGTTGCCTGGGCTAACCAAGCCCGTATCTGCAAGGCAGGGTCAGTATGAAGGAGGCGAGAATGTCTCAGGAACCAACTTATGTCGGCCTCGATGTGTCCAAAGAACGGATAGACATTGCCGCACGACCCACTGGTACGAGCTGGAGCGTGTCTTACGACAGCGACGGCGTCGATGATCTTGTAGCTCAGTTAAAGGATCTTGAACCTGCCCTCGTTTTATTGGAGGCATCCGGAGGCTTGGAACTGCCCCTTGTGGCGGCTCTGGCGGTCGAGGAGTTGCCGGTCGTCGTCGTCAACCCGCGCCAGGTACGTGACTTCGCCAGGGCAACTGGGAAACTGGCAAAGACCGACACTCTGGACGCGGTAGTGTTGGCCCACTTCGGCGAAGCGGTCCGGCCACCGGTGCGCCCTCTGCGAGACGCAGAAACCCAGTTGCTCAGCTCGCTGGTCGCTCGCAGACACCAGCTGGTGACCATGCTAGTCTCGGAGAAGAACCGCCTGAGCACCGCCAGCACCGACGCCGTGCGCCCCAGCATCGAGACCCACATCGATTGGCTGGAGCGGGAACTGGACGACTTAGGCGGGAACTTACAACAGATCATTAGACGCAGCCCCGTATGGAGGGAGAAGGATGATCTCCTGCGCACTGTCCCTGGAATCGGAGAGCAAGTATCCCTCACTCTGCTATCTCACCTGCCTGAGCTGGGCACGCTGGGCCACCGCCAGATCGCGGCGCTCGTCGGAGTGGCTCCCTTCAACCGCGACAGCGGCACGCTGAGGGGCAAGCGAACTGTGTGGGGTGGGCGTGCGAGGGTTCGTGCTTCCCTGTACATGGGAGCGCTGACGGCCAGCCGTTGCAATCCCGTCATCAGGGACTTCTACCAGCGACTGCTGGCAGCCGGCAAGCCGAAGAAAGTTGCCCTAACAGCCTGCATGCGAAAACTGCTCGTGACCCTCAACTCCATCCTCAAGCACCGCTCGCCCTGGTATGACGTGACTCTGAAGAAAACCCACAATACCTGTTGACTTCGAACACAGTTGCTATGAAGTCACTGCTCGCCTCAGCCGTTAGAGACTCATGGCCAATCCGGGAACGGGTCGACAGATCAAAATCAAGGCACCTGGGCCAGTTGCACTGAGAGTCAGACCCGATCCCAGATGACCTGTGTATATCATCGCAGTTGCATTCGAATACTACGACCAATGGCAAGCACTATTTTGCAATGGCTGTGATGATGGGGACTTCATTCTAAGGGGTCTCTTCCTGGCGATATTCAGAGTCGATTTGGAATCGTGTTGGGAGCTCTCTAAGTCTCTTTTGTATGGGCCACAGTAATTGGCGTTACGCCAACTGACTATTGATTTGTAACCAGGTTCCAACCACCTCCAGTTTTGAGCGTCAGTTTCATTGTGTGCTGACGGTCTGTCCGGTACACTTTGTTACCTTTGTTCGAGCCACTTGAATGTCGCCTATACAGCCTCAACGCGGTTTCATCAGGATGACCGTAAGAATTCGACCCTACTGAAACCAGGGTCATGGCGGGCTTGATGGCCTCCATGTGCCTAACGAAGTATTGGTTACTACTTGGGTCATCAAAGAAGTCAAGGGACCCATGATGTGCAGCCATTAAGATGTCGCTCGACAGCTCTTGGGCAAGATAATCTTCGAGAATTCCGTCCTTCCATGTGGCAAAACTGCCGTCTCCTGTCAAGATTGTGCTGCTTCGGACCGCGGATCCGTCCACGTTACGTTGTTCGACCTTGATCACTATTCCTTGGTCATTGGCGTCCTCAGGCAACCTTCTGTCTCTTGCGCTCAGGAACCGTAACCGAGTGCGCCCAAAACTCCGGTATTTTTGTTTTTCTACGACGTATGCGCCTACTGACCTCCGAAGTCGCATGTAAGCCCTATACTCATCTGAATCCGTTGTCGTGCCTGGGTAATTGCTGTCCCAGATTTCTTGGATCGGAAAGTTGTCGTGCAGGGTTCGCACACCTCGCATATGATCAGCATCCCGGTGCGTACAGACGAAGGCTCGCAATCGGCCTTGCTCGCCGATTTGATTGGCAACGTAATTGAGGACACTATCTTTGTTGTCTTCAGTGATATTGCAATCCACAACCAGATTGGTGCCATTTGCACATTCGAGCAAGACCATATTGCCTTGCCCGACGTCGATAAAATGCACGATGGTGCTCACGGGGTCTCTCCTGCTATAGGCAACTAGCTACGTTCAACTCATTGAATTCAAGCCCAAAATATTATGAGCCTTCAATCGAATCATCCAAACTTCCTGTCACACCGCTCGGTTGGGAGGATCGCTGAACGCCAAGTCTTTATACTGCAACTTCTCAGACGGTATCTTTCCGGTCGGTAGTACGACCTAATTAAAAGGCTGCACATTTCACAGCGTCTGTAAAAGTGTTCAACCAACGGCACTGAATTTGATCTCTCCACTACCGGCAGGGATCACACTTCTATTTGCTGATGGGACAGATGAACCACGCCTTGAAGTTTTCATCGTAGGGGCTGGAAGCGTTAATTTTCTTGGCAAACGCAGGGCAAACGCATCTTAATTGGCAAGGACCATCAGTAGGTAGTCGTTGTCCCAGGCGGCATCTTTTCGCTTGCCGGCGAGGCTGCGGTTGGTGGACGTTTCGGCTTTGAGTAGGTTTAGGGCCATGCGGCGCAGTACAGAGAAGTTCTCAGCCCCGTTCCCGCTACGCACCCGGCTTCCGTCCTCATTGAACGTCACATCCAACGACCAGTGCAACTGGTTCTCTATGCTCCAGTGGCTGCGCACCGCGTTGAGCAAGGCGCTCGCATCGTTCGGCAAGCTCGATATGTAGTAGCGCGACTCCACCGTCGTCTTGTCCCCCACGCGGCGCTTGCCTTCCACCTTCACCAGCGTATTCAGCCCCGGCCACTGACTGTACTCATCGACGTATCTGACGTTGCCAAGGTCAGATACCGTCCAGCAGCGGCGTGTCTCGATTCGTCCGTGGCCCGCATCCACCGTCTCGTGGTAGTCGTACTCTATGTCGTCGAAGCCGGAGTTGCCGATGAGGTCGAAGACGTCTGCCACGCCCTCGTGTAGGTGCCTTTGGTTCCCCTTGACCGCCAGCACGTAATCGGCTCCCTCCTCCAATATCTTCGATGCAATCTCCCTCTGGCAGCCCATGGCGTCGATCGTCACGATGCATCCCTCGACCTCAAGCAGCTCAAGCAACCGCGGTATCGCCGTTATCTCGTTGGAGCGTCGGTCCACGCCGGTCTGCCCCAGCGTCACGCCGCTCTCACAGGCCCAGGCGCTAACCATGTGGATAGCGCCTTTTCCTGCGTATCTATCGTGCGAGCGCCGCACAGTTTTGCCGTCTATCGCCACCACATCACCTTGCAGAACCTCACTGATTGCCAGTACCCACTCGGTGAAACAGCGCTCGAACTGCTCAGCGTCCAGCCTGGCAAACACCCTGCCGAAGGTGTCGTGCGATGGAATGCCGTTGGGCAACTCCAGCATCTTGCGCAACCATTCCTCCTTGCATCTGCCGAACGCTTCCACGTCTACCCAACTGTCCGCTCCCGCTATCGCACCACAGAGCGCAATTGTGAGGATTTCGATCAGTTCGTGGCGCTTGGTGCGGTCTATACGAGGGTCCTTGAGGCTGCTGAAATGTTCCGTAAGCGAAGCAGGATTACTACTCTCCATAAGCCACTCTCCTTATGAGATTGACCCCCTATTTTATACTCCGCCTATAATAAATTTAGATGCGATTGCCCTGTTGGCAAACGACTTATTCGTCACATATAAATTCATCGGCCTTTGACTTGTATCAACAACCATACAATTCGCTTGATTATTGGTAACAAAGGGTAATTTCCGATACCGCCAGGCGTTGTAAGCTAAATATTTAGACGGGGCATTGCCGAAGAAGGTCAACTTAGGTCTGAGAACATCGAGAAAGTTGTATGAACGGCCTGAACTGCGTCCATGATGCGGAGCGATTAAAAGGTCAATGTCTTCTAAACAATCTGCATACTTATCCAAGACGTGCTCCCAAGTATTGTTATGAGAATCTCCCCCGAAGACGATCCGGTGACCGTTCGTATAATAGAGCAGCACGTAAGAGCAGTCGTTGTATTCATCACTGTTGTTTGCAGCATCTACAAGCTCTTGAGTTGGCGCGAGTATATAAAGGCCATCGCCTCCCATCGTACCTTCTTCGGTCATATTCCAATACTTTCCTGTTGCGCCAGATAATAGGGTGAGACGTTTCGGAAATCCTCCGGGACCACTGTTGCGTAGGCTTTTGTAAAAATCCCAATCTTCCTTACTGTATTGAGACCCTCCCTCTCCCCATGAGGAACTAGACATTTCCTTATGATTCCCGGTGTCCCAAAAATTGAAAGGGCTGAATTCTGTAAACAATGCCTTTATTCCGTCCATGTGATCCATGTCGGGGTGCGTCAGAATGTATCGGAAGATGCTACTTATACCGTGGTCCTGGAGATATGCAATGGGATTTACAGGATGTTCCTTCTGCTGGAAATTCCCCTGAGTACCTGTGGTGTAGGCTTTAGCAATGAACATTTCCATCTGTGAAACAATGGAACTGGAGGGCTTTGCATTACACACGTCTATGACAGTTACGCGCCCAGAGTTATGCTCAATTATTGAGCAGTCGCCATTATTGACGTTCAAGAAGTGAATTGCTTCCATCGATTACTCCAAGCCTATTCCCGCTTCAAGGAGTGAATCAGCGTATCTTTCTGCGCCAAGAGAAACTACTCTCTCATTGACTAGAGCCAGCCAACTGACCGCAATACCTACACTGACTATGCCGACAAAGAAGACGGGGTTAATCAATCCAGCTACATCCCACTTCCAGAATATGTGCAATATGCACAGGAGTGAGATCATTACTGCCATTCCCAGGCCCACCCACTTCAAGCCAAGTATGTTTCTTCGAAAGCCATAATCGATCAGCCGTTTGTGTACTAGAGGATACTTACTCTTGTTGCGAGTGAGCCTTCGAAGCTCCGTGACAAATGCTGCATAACATTCATCGGCATAATTTGGATCGTGAGATTCATCATCTGCAGTCGGAACTTTGAAACCTAGTCTAGCCATGCTTTCATGCACGGCATGGCGGGTTATTTCATTGTATTCCCGGTTTCTATGCCGTAGAAAGCGTGTAGTAGGAGGCCCATGCCATTTCGCCCATAAAGGTTTTTCCAGCCTTCTGCCGAAGTCAGCACCGATCTGACTTGCGACGAAAGAAAGCGCAGCAAGGGCAACGAAGGGGACAAATCTTAATAGTATCCCATTCAGAGACATTCCTTCCGGTAAGATCGCCGCTATGAAAATAGCTACTGGAACAATCACCAACATTGTTGGCAAAGCCTCAGCCTGATAACTATACCGGTCCAATCGAAAACTCACTATTATCTCTCAGATTGTAAACGGCGGAGTAATAATGTGCCATGTAGGCGGCTCGACAGCCTGATTTCGGCGGAGTAAAACTGTACCGTCTGCCACTTTCCGATAGAGTCTTGCGAGACTCGAAGGAAGGTGAGATGGATGTACATCGTGGATCTGTATTTTCGCGTTCGCAAGGCCTGCCTGGTAGAGGGGATGAGCGTCAGGGAAGCGTCCCGGGTGTTCGGTGTGCACAGGAACACCGTGGACAAGATGCTCGCCAACCCCGTGCCTCCCGGATACCGCAGGAAGCGCCCACCCCGTCGTCCCAAGCTCGAGCCCTACACGGGCGTCATAGACCGCATACTCGAAGACGACCAGAGTGCGCCGAGGAAGCAGCGCCACACGGCCAAGCGCATCTTCGATCGACTGCGAGACGAGCACGGGTTCGATGGCGGCTACACCATAGTCAAGGACTACGTTCGAGAGCGCCGGCGTGTGGTGCGCGAGATGTTCGTGCCGCTGGAACACCCTCCCGGACACGCGCAGTGCGACTTCGGACAGGCGTGGGCATTTATAGGTGGTGAGAAGCGCAGGATCTACTACTTCGTGATGTCGCTGCCGCACAGCGACGGCATCTTCATCAAGGCATATCCGGCTGAGACCACGGAGGCGTTCTGCGATGGCCACGTGTCAGCGTTCCGCTACCTGGGCGGAGTGCCGCAGAGCATACTGTACGACAACACCAAGATCGCGGTGGCGAAGATACTGGGAGGAGGTCGTCGCAAGCGCACGAGAGCGTTCACGGAGCTGCAGTCGCACTACCTGTTCAGTGACAGGTTCGGCAGAGTCGGCAAGGGCAACGACAAGGGCATTGTCGAGGGCATGGTGGGATACGGCAGAAGGAACTTCCTGGTGCCGATCCCGAGAGTGGAGGACTTGGATGAGCTCAACGCTCACCTGGAGCGTGAGTGCCTGGAGCGTCTGGACGCCATGCTCAGGGGGCACACCGAGAGCATCGGCGAGCGCATGGAGCGTGACCTCGGGGCGCTGTTGCCCCTGCCCGTCGCTCCCTACGATGCGAGCGACAAGCACGCCACCCGGGTGAACTCGCAGTCACTGGTGCGCTACCGAACCAACGACTACTCGGTGCCCGTTGCATTCGGACACAGGGACGTGCTGGTGAGGGGCTACGTCGACGAGGTGGTCATAAGCTGCGGCACCGAGGTGATAGCGCGTCACCGCAGATCGTACGAACACGACGACTTCGTCTTCGACCCGCTGCACTACCTGCCGCTGCTGGAGCGGAAGACAGGCGCCCTGGACCAGGCGGCCCCGCTCGCCGGCTGGGAGTTGCCCGAGGAGTACGGCAAGCTGCGGCGGCTTCAGGAGTCGAGGATGGGTAAGCCCGGCAAGCGCGAGTTCGTGCGGGTGCTCAGGCTGCTTGAGACCTTCCCCGATGACGAGGTGCATGCTGCTGTGCGCGATGCTGTCGAGAGGGGCGCGACCGGCTACGACGTCGTGAAGCACCTGCTGCTGTGCAGGATCGAGGGACGGCCGCCTAGACTCGATCTCGAGCTGCACCCCCATCTGCCCAACGTGAGCGTCAGCACGACATCGGCGCAAGACTACATGAAGCTGCTGAACGGGAGGGCATCGTGAGCGACAGACCGACACTGCTGCTGGAACATCACCTGAAGGAGTTGAAGCTGCCGACCTTCCTGCGGGAGTACGGCAAGATCGCGGCGCAGTGCGCCACGGAGGGAGTGGATCATCCGGACTACCTGCTCAGACTTGCGGAGCTTGAACTCATAGACCGCCATCATCGTATGGTGGCGCGCAGGATCAAGGCCGCTCGCTTCCCCGCGGTCAAGAGCCTCGACACCTTCGACTTCCCGGCGATACCATCGGTGAACAGGCAGCTGGTGACGCAGCTCGCTCGCTGCGAGTACATCGAGAGTCGCGAGAACGTCATCGCCATAGGCAACAGCGGGACCGGCAAGACGCACATCGCGCTGGGACTGGGACTCGCCGCCTGCCAGAAAGGACTGACGGTGGGCTTCACCACCGCGTCGGCCCTTGTGAACGAGCTTATGGAGGCAAGGGACGAGATGAGGCTGCTGAACCTGCAGAAGAGGCTTGCCCGCCTGAAGCTGCTGATCATCGACGAGTTGGGCTTCGTGCCGCTGTCACCCACCGGTGCGGAGCTTCTCTTCGAGGTCTTCAGCCAGCGCTACGAGCGTGGGTCGATCCTCGTGACAACGAACCTGCCGTTCGACGAGTGGACCGAGATGTTCGGGTCGGAGAGGCTGACCGGCGCTCTGCTGGACAGGCTCACTCACCACGTTCACATCATCGAGATGAACGGCGACAGCTACCGCCTCAGACAGAGTACCAGAGCAACCGCACCATCGTCCTGAAGTAGAACCACGACCTCAAGCCGATCCTCGCAGAAGAGGACATATTCCCTTAGCAATTAGCACGGACATTTATGCTGAACAATTACCCCAGGTGGTACACTTTTACTCCGCCCCAGTGGCATGTTTTCCCGCCGCCCTTGACACTCAGATACATCTATTCCAGACATTCAGGTAATGCCTGCATCGATCGTGCTAGCTCAATAAGTCCGACCTACCATCAAGTAGTATAGCGCACTACTTAGGTTGGACCATATGATAATTCCGTTTTCAGCTGAAGCCGATATTTTCGCCCTATACCCACACGCACCTCTCACAGCGATGCTATCATCGGTGTGAGGTGACGGGTTGACCGAGTGAAGGTATCCATACAGACTCGACTTACACAGTAAACGGCAACGGCAGGCCGTCCTAGTAGACCAACAGCCCCAACGGTACAGGAGCGGCCGCAACGAACTTATCAAACGGCACCCAGCGGACAAATGCGAGGTGTGCGGTCAACGGTGAAAGTGGAAAATCACCATATCCGCCACTTCGCGACCTGAACTTGAAAGGCCAACGTGAAAGGCCCAAATGGGACAAATCATGGCGGAGCGGAAACGAAAGACCCTTGCGGTCTGCCGGACGTGTCACATGGACGTCCACCACGGGCGCAAGTAATCCGCGTAAGCACAAAGTTGGTAGTGTCCACAGCATCGGCTGACCTTAGTCGGCCAGCGTCCCACTCTAGTAGAATACCCAGCGATGGGCATCTGGAGTGGACGCAACAAAAGAGCTACAAAATGAAACGACCAAACGGACCCCGTATCGGATTCGGAATCGCGCTCGGCGGTGGAATCGGCGCAGCCATTGGCGTGGCAATAGGAATCGCCGTAGGCGTAGCTTTCGGCTTCGCTTGGAGCCCGAGGTCGTGACTAGGCTAGGGAGTGGCAACACTTCCTAGACACTACCGCTCTGTAAACGACATTGGAAAGCTGGATGCGGTTAAAGCCGCACGTCCGGTTTGGGGGAGGGCCGACGAAAAAGTACTCCGGTAACACGGGGTAACTCCCCGGCGGCCTATCCTACTCGGTTGGTGAACAGCGTGAACGTGTTCCGGTGCAGAGCGTGAACGCAGTCGTGCATATCGCCACTCACATGGCAGAGCAAATCCAAGGCTTCTAGCACCTTCTCGCCCCGGTGTACCTCGCCGGCATCGGCCACTCGCCGGCGCCGTTCGTCAGTCTGAGTGGCCTGAGCGTAAACAGTGCACTGTGTCTGGAGCGCCATGATGCGCCAGGTCTATATGCAGTATAAATTCGGTTATACGGCCTTTGCCTACGAGAATCTGGCGGCGGTTGGAGTCGTGCAATCAACCCAAAACCTCTCCTGAATGCCTCACTCCTCGAGGACTTACTGGGCCACGCAGACCAGCCTTACCAACACCTGTAGCCGGCGCCGGTGGTTATCCGACTTCCACTTCCTCCCGGAAAGGATTTATCACCTGCAGGCCATCGTAGTCTTGCTGCGCGCTCAGGTCTTCGGAATAGACTGCATCGCACCCCAGGGCACGAGCTGCCGCCAGAATCGCACCGTCCCAATAGGACAGCCGATAGCGGCTGCTGATCCCTACGGCGTCACGGAACACATCAAGCGTGACATCCTGAACAGGAAATTTCAGGAGAGTTCCCAGAAAAGCCACCGCGTCATCGTGGGTCAGACGACCCAAGCGTGTGCGGCGTGTTGCCTGGTAATAGAACTCCTGAAATACCTGCACCGAGACCGCCAGATCAGTCCGTCTGAGCAAATCACGGGCGAGTCGGCGTTTGTGGGCCTCTTCCGGCAACGGGCTGACCGCGTAGAGCAGCACGTTGGTGTCAGTGAGTCGCATTGCCCCTCTCGATCACCTCGGCGTACAGCTCATCGCGAGTCAACCTTTCCGACACTCCCACACCACGGGCATCGAAGTCCGCAAGCACTTCGTCCAAGTCGCGTGGACGAAGC
The DNA here is from genome assembly GCA_963665605.1 of Dehalococcoidia bacterium. Lineage (GTDB taxonomy): Bacteria > Chloroflexota > Dehalococcoidia > Lucifugimonadales > JADFKI01 > Bin90. The sequence goes on from OY762409.1 coordinate 1,076,149, forward strand.
GCAACGGGTATTTCCTCTTGATTCGGAACGATGGATATGCTGGTGACGGGCCTGTTTGCTGCGATGCTCCGCAGGAACTCCCTTACCAACGCCGAAACCGACGTGTCCAACTCCGCCGCACGGATGCGCGCCATTCGATGGGTCTCCTCGTCAACGGATACCGTGATGTTCTTCATTGGGTTACCCTCACAGGAACTGTGATTCACAGTATAGCGGAACTGAAGTTCACCGCTCAAGAGCATCCTGTTCCATCTCCAAGCCCGCAGACCGTGCGTCCAGGTTGCCCGTCACTACGTCGGCGGTCAGGTAGGTGCGGTACTTATCCGGCTGTTCGATCTGGCGGCAGGCGATAGCAATGGCAGAATAGATGTCGACATGAAGTCCACGTCGCAAGAGTTTCGGGTATTTCCTTGCACAGACACTGAGGGGACTTTTCTGACGAGGAAGCGTGTCCGGCTGGCGACGGACGGGGGAAGGTAGCGTCCTATTCGCCGCGCAGACGTCGAAGCTCGGCCTCAAGCTCCGCAAGACGCGACTCTGCCGCCACGCGACTGGTCCGCTCTTCTTCAGCACGGGCCTGAGCAGCCATACGACCGATCCTCTCTTCCTCGGCGCGAGCCTCGGCAGTACCGGCACGGGCCTGAGCGGCCATACGAGCGGCCCGCTCCTCCTCGTGAGTGTCAAGATAGCTCTCCGTTCCGGGGTCGAAGAACCGCAGCATCCCGTCCTCCCAGCACACGTACAGCCCCAGCGCCTCACTGTATCCCCGGAGACGATCTTCTCCCAAGTCCTCTATCGCTATCGGCTCATACACACCGTCAACCAGCAGGTCACCCGCAAGCGCCGCATCGTGGTACTCCCCGCCACTCGGGTCGAATCGCCAGTATTCAGCGATGCCGAACCGCTCGTAGTCCCGACGCTTGTCCGTGTAGTCAACCTCGCCCGTACTTCGTGACGCTACCTCAAGCACGAAGTCAGGTGCCTTCCCCTGACGGTCTATCGCATATCCACCCTGCTCGTCCACAAGTGCAATGTCGCAGTCGTACACCACGATGAGGTCAGGTATCCGATAAGCACCCCAGGGGTCAAGCGTCGGAGCAACAGGAACCTCTCCATGTACCAGTGTCGTCTCCGAATTGCCGATGTGTATGGCAAGCGCTGTCAGAATCGAGCGACGGTGAAGATGGGACGTGTTCTGCATGTCTTCCCGCGGAGGGAAGTCGGGGAAGCGTTCGAGCTTGCCCGTTCCCTGTGTGAGTGTAGTCGTCCTGCTGGTCATCGCGGACATCTCCGAGCCTGAGTGAGTTGAGCGACTGCCGACTGCCGTCATTATACCACCTGCCAGGCGCGGCAACAGATGAAGGTAAAATGTTGCACTCTCTAAAAAGGGTATGCGCCGCGACAACAGCGATTTCGTAATTGCTTCCTACTGAATTACAAACGTTACGAAAAGATTCCTTTCCCCTCTATTGTTCTGCCGATTCGCTAAAGACAGCCTCCAACTGAATTAAACATTCCTCGGAATTCAGCCATTTGTACCAAACCCTTCGATCCTCCATGCCTAGCTGGAGTGCCCACAATAGTAATAAGTTAGGTGACTTATTGGTTAGGAATTGTGCTTTTTCGCGTGGGGCCATTGACTGAAAACTTGAGTCACTAGGAGTATTGCCGGATTCACCAAAGGTAAGCTTTCCGCTAGCTTCTACTAACTGGGCAAAAGCAGACTCTGGGGACAACAGCCACTCTGTGTTTTCTTCAGCTTCCTTGATTAATTTGTCAGACACTATGGTCCTTCTCCGGTATAAACGAGCCGCTGGGGCGTCGCAAATGACGCGAGAATAGAACTGCCTAACCCGCTCGGACCATATCCAATTGTCGTATTCTTGCCAACGCCTTCTACCCTTCAACACCAGTCGGAAAAAGCGCGTTTTGAGGACCCATCCCCTTCGACTCCTGGAAATTGACCTGATGATATACTTCAATTGCCGCCTCGTACGACGATTGAGAAGTGCCCAGGGAATCGCAAAGATAAGCAATGCTGACACGTTGGCAAGGAACGTGGGCCAAAATGTCCCCCAGAAGTCCATCTCCTCGACCTCCAAGTAGGCTATGCGAAATCTAACATTGAGCGGCTTCACCAACGGTTACTGTTACTACGCCAAGCACGCTCACGTGTTGCTCTCTTGTAAGCGCCGGTCACGGAGAGACGCCAGTTGAGCATCCTCTCACTCACGCCAAATCGTTCAAGAGCTTGTTTTCTGGTGAGACGTCCTCTGGCGACTGCTAGCGCCATGTCGTTGGTGACGAGCAACACGCCTCCAAGCCAGGCGGCCTCACTCTCGTTCGTATCATTCCAATTGCGGCAACCTGTCAAGCTATCAAGTGCCGGAGCAGGTTCGTGAAGAAGAAGCCCATGGGCTAATTCGTGTGTCAGGTTACTGTTTTGGCGTGTCGGGAAGTGCGAATCGTTATGCACGATCACTCTACGGCGGCGGCGGAATACAGTAACAGCAGAGAACGACTCCCGTTCAACAGACAGGAAGTGTTGCACTCCGGGTAAATCTTCCGGCAACTCGCTCAGCCCCACAACCGGAATCTCCAAATGGTCGGCTAGGTGATGAGGATCGAGACGATCTAGTTTCGCCAATCCGAGTTCAGCCCTGACTTCCTTTGCCAGCGCTTCAGCCTCGGTCTTAAATCCGCGTCGCAGCTTTGCCATTTAGTCTGAGATTCTGAGCCTTTCGTATGTCGCCCTAACCACTTCATCAAGCGCTGCCGCACCTTCGGGGGTGAGGTTCTTGTCAGCTCTGAGGTACGTCGAGATCATCGCCAGTGGCTCAGGCTCACTTTCACGCGACTCTGAGCGCACAAAGTCGTCCGCCTTCAGTCCGGACCAGGACAGCAAGGCAGCCAACCCATCGACATCAGGGCGCTTTCCTTGCGCCATACGAGTTAGGGTCGATGCGCTAACACCGGATCCTGTGGCGACCTGTTTCCAGCTTAGCTTCTTTGCTTGTCGGGTAGCGTTAAGCGCGTCGTAGAAGCCCTCGTTGTCGAACGTGCCATACTTCTCTGCCATTTTTAGCCCTCCTGCCGTTGCAATATCGCAATTCCGCGTCTATAATAGAATTCGCGGGTCGCAATTAAGCGCCTCATTCGCAATATGTGGACAGGATGGTATCACACAGGACGACATTCGCAACTCGGCAGGAAGATGGGTGGCAGCTCAAATCGAAGAGGAGACGGTAAGCCGAGCCTGACTGTCGATCAAAGAGTGTGGTAGAATGTATGTACGCAATCAGGGTTTCTAGCAGGAGTACGTGCTAAGTTGAGCAAGATTAAATTCTATCCGGTTGGCAATGGCGATACTTGCCTTATAACGACAGACCGCGGGCACAAGCTACTATTTGATTTCAATGCCCCCGCCAATCAAGGTGCGGCGGACAAGCGAATCGACCTGGCGAAGGAACTCAAGGACGAGTTGAAAAGGTCAGGTAGAGATTACCTCGATGTAGTTTCCTTCAGCCACCTGGATAAGGACCACTTTGCGGGGTCAAGCGAATTCTTCTACCTCACACACGCCAAGAAATACCAGACCCTGGGGCGTATCCACATAAGGGAAATGTGGGTTCCGGCTTCCGTCATCCTTGAAAAGAAATGGGAGCAGTCCCCAGAGGGTAGGGTTATACAGGCTGAGGCACGAGAACGACTGAGGCAGGGCAAAGGAATCAAGGTAATCTCGGACCCGGACAAGCTTGATGACTGGCTGAAGCAGCAAGGCATTCGCCCTTCTGATGTAGCCAGTTCTATTGTCTCGGCTGGCAAGCTCATGCCGGGCTTCTCTATGGCCAACTCGGACATGGACGTCTTTATCCATTCGCCATTCTCATACCAGAGCGACCAGCACCCGGCGGTTGATCGCAACGGCGCATCCTCTGTCTTCCACGTACGATTCCAAGACGGGCAATCATACGTCAATCTGATGCTAACCGCCGACTCTCCCCACGAAGTGATGAGTGAAATCGTTGCAATCACTGAATGGGCGGGCAACAAGGATAGACTCATCTGGGATGTGATGAAGGTGTCTCATCATTGCAGCTATAGATCTCTCAGCCCCGATAAGGGAGTTGCGACTACAACACCTACGCCGGAGATAAAGCGCCTCTTTGAAGGATACGGACAACGAGGAGCAATACTCATCTCCCCGAGTGACATCATCCCATCGTCGGATACGGTGCAGCCGCCCCATAAGCAGGCGGCTGCGTACTATCGAAGCGTGGCGACCCTGAAGGGCGGGAAGTTCTATGTGACTATGGAATATCCAAGCAAAGCTGCTCCCAAGCCCCTTGAGATCGAAGTAAAAGGGTACGGCACCGGCGCGACGGTTCTCACCACAAGCTCCGTAGTTGCGCCAGCCATAGTCACACAGCCGTCTCAGCGTGCAGGATAAACTCATTCAATGAACCTATACGACCTGTCAAGAATTGGCGTCGAGAGCGATCCCGACGCCAATTCAATTTCAAACGCCAGAAAACTCGTCCGCTTTCTCCAGTCCGACTACTGTGAAAATGCGAGCATAGTCGGATGTCGGCGATTAGGAGACGACCTTGAAATCGTAATCTTCGATGTGGAAGCCTCAGTGCCCCAACGCCCGGTTCACGACATCAGGAACGTCGAGCCTGTCGCGGCAATTTTCTCGCCAACTGAAGATATTCAGGTTGACGTGTGGTCCTTACGAACTGACTTCCCTTATGTCCCCCATACCAACCTCAGACAAGCCGGATACCCTCGGAGTCTCTGTCTCTACAACCAACCCAGGCATGAAGTGGAATTCTCATGGACCCCTGCGAATCTAATAGCGAAAATCACATGGTGGCTGGAAGGAACGGCCCATGGCGCGCTTCACGAGGATGACCAGCCTCTGGAACCTCTGCTGTTCGGCTCATTTTCAGACCTGATAGTTCCTCGGGAATTTCTGAAGCACTCAAGCTCCATCATTCCACACTGGGCGACCGCTGAGCGCATTCGCAGGCCGGATGGCGCTTACTCCCTTGAAATCGCAAAGGCGACAGACATTGTCGCTGAAGATGTCCCAGATAAGTGCTTCGTCCTGGTGGCGACCAGCAAACCAACAACTCATGGACTTGTGAGACACACACCCAACACACTTGCTGAATTTCACGACCTTCTTCACCCGGCTGGCATCAACATAATTGGCGAAATGACGCGGCATTTCAGCAGATGGCCGTCGCAGTTCAAAAGGGAAAAACTGGAAAAACTCTTGCAGGGCAAGCTGCTGATTATTCTGAGACTACGGAAGCGACGGATGGACAGAGGTGCAGTCGAGACTGTCGAGTTGCGAGCGTTTGAATCGAAAGACTCGCTGGAACTTGTCGGCGAGAGTGTCGGATTCAGGTGGGATGGCGTGAGACAATCAGGCCGGACAAGAAGTTCTGACTCTGCCAGGAAAGGAGCGAGAGTGGGATTAAGGCTACTGAATGTGCGAGAGGCATTCTCGCGCGACCTGGCTGCACAGACGAATGGCTTTGATGTAGACGGCACTACACCCGACATAACTGCAATTGGGGTTGGTGCTCTGGGTTCTCAAGTGGTGACCAACCTGGTTCGGTCGGGTTATGGAAGGTGGGCGCTGGTGGACGAAGACGCTCTGCAACCTCATAACCTTGGACGACATGCGCTTGGAGCGGAGTCTGTTGGGCACTACAAAGCGCAAGCCCTCTCCGCCTATTTGGGTACGATGATTGGAGAGGATGACGCATTCAGGCCAGTCGTCGCGAATATCCTCGCTCCTTACGATGCGTCCGGCGAACTGGCTTCTCGCCTAAAGAATGCCGACCTGATCCTCGATATGGCTGCATCGGTGCCAGTGTCCCGACGTCTCGCCCGAGATGTAGACTCTGATGCCAGACGCGTGTCCCTGTTTCTGAACCCTTCCGGAAATGCACTTACCTTGCTTGCAGAAGACACAAGTCGTCGCATACCACTCGACTCGCTGGAGATGCAATTTTACAGGCACTTAGTCGCTGACCCAAGTCTGAACGACCTACTCACGCAGCCCGACAATGCAAGGACAGGATTAACCTGCCGCGATGTGTCCGCGCAAATTGCTCAAGATTTCGTTGCAATTCATGCAGGTGCTGCTAGCCGGGCGGTCCACCTTCTCGAAGACACAGAGGAAGCCCTTATTCGCACCTGGATGCTGGAAGACCGGCTCAATTACAGACTAGTGATGGACGTTGAACCTGCGTCTGTTCAGCAAATAGACGCTGGCGGATGGAAAATTCTCCTGGATTCCGCCTTGGTGAGAAAACTCAGCGACTTCCGAAAGGACCGGTTGCCTAACGAAACCGGTGGGGTTCTGTTGGGAAGTCTGGACAATGGCCGAAAGATCATCTACATAGCCGATGCGCTGCCGTCTCCTCCGGACAGTCAAGAAAGAACAACCAGCTACATCAGGGGCGTTCAGGGACTGGAGGAGGATGTAATGTCCGCCAACCGCGTCACCGGCAATATGCTCAACTACGTGGGGGAATGGCACTCGCACCCTGCCGGGTCGTCGGCAATCCCAAGCAACCAGGATAAGAAGCTTCTGAAGTGGGTATGTGAAGGCATGCGAGTTCACGGGCAGCCGGGCCTGATCCTAGTTGTCGGTGACAACGGGAAAATTGAGGTTCGCATCCAGGAATGAATGAAGAAGCTGCCTCGGACACCAGGCAACCCTTTCAGGCCGATGCCCCGACAGCGGACGGAATCGGCCTTGCGCTCTCGGGTGGCGGATTTAGGGCGACACTATTCCATCTTGGGTCACTTATCAGGTTGAATGAACTCGGGCTATTGTCGCAGATTGATTCGATCTCAGCCGTATCCGGAGGTTCGATTCTGAGTGGTCTTCTGGCCTCGCGCTGGAACGACCTGGACTTTGTAGATGGAACAGCAGCTAACCTGATGGAAGTGGTTATTGAGCCAATATGGGCGTTCTGCGGCCTCAACGTCGATGTGAAGGCAGGCGCTTTGGGCTTGGTGTTGGGGTCAGGCCCCTTGGAACGGCGTTACCGGCGAGACCTCATTGAAGATAAAACACTTCAGGACTTGCCGGACCATCCCGAATTCGTCTTCAACGCAGCGCACCTTGAGACCGGACGTAACTGGACATTTACGAAGGCTCGCATGGGCACATATCTTATTGGCTATGTCGATTTCCCGAATATACCGATAGCCAAAGTGGTCGCCGCTTCATCCGCTTGTCCTCCTTTCTTTCCTCCTGTCCGAATAAGGCTGGACAGCGACGACTTTCGGCGCGCCACAACTGATGATTTCGCCAGGCTCTTCACGGAAACTCACTTGAAAGATAGCGTCACACTAACCGACGGCGGCACCTACGACAACCTGGGGGTCCATGCAATCCGACGCTTCGGGACGATTTTGGTGTCCGATGCAAGTGGATTGCTGCAGGCTAAGAAGGGCAATCCCGTGCTGAGATTCATCTGGCAACGGTCTATAAGGCCGACCGAAATTGCCGTTGAACAGACGAGAGCGCTGCGCCGGCAGAAGTATGTCGGCGAACTCTCGGCCAGGACAAGGAAAGGTGCTTTCTGGGCGCTTGGGATTGCCGTCGAGAAATATGATACTGCGAACGAATTCTGTTTCCCCGATGATTGGCACGACCAGATGTCGTCATTCCGAACCAGGTTGAATTCATTTGGCGACGAGGAAAAGCGAGACCTCATTAACTGGGGATACTTGCAGTGCGACCTTTCAATAAGGACGAACTACTTGTCAGGCCTAGCGCCGCCCAGTTCACTTCCGTTGAGTAAATTCGCCACGTAAGAGCTAAAGCGATATGTCGCTACCGGTACACATTCGTGTCTGTCTCATAAGTCGGCCTGATTGTCAGGGTGTAGAATGTCGGCAAGACTTGGGACTGGGAGGATAGCTGATGCCGCTTCGAGAGATGAGCCGAGAGCAGGCTTGGCTGTTACCGCCGACACTCGACGAGCTGGTTCCTCCGGGTCACCCCGCCCGGTTCGTGGCCGAGTTCGTGGATGCACTGAATCGGGAGGACTGGACAGAGCTGGGCGTGCAGCCGGATGGAGAACCACTGGGAGCGCCTGCCTACCATCCCCGCGCGTTGCTGAGCGTGTGGCTGTACGGCTTTATGACCAACGTGCGCTCCTGCCGCAAGCTGGAAGCAGCCTGCCGGGATCAGATTCCCTACCTGTGGTTGACCGGGTGGCAGCATCCTGACCACAACACCCTGTGGCGGTTCTACCGGAGACACCGCCAGAACATGAGAGAACTGTTCAGGCGTACGGTACGAACGGCGGTAGCGATGGAGCTGGTGGACCTGGCGGTGCAGGCGGCGGACGGAACGAAAGTGTACGCGAACGCAGCGGTGATACGGACCTATGACTGCAGGAGTTGCTTGAGCGGGTTGAGAGTGCCATAGAGGCTCTGGAGGCTCAGAACGAAGGCGGGGAGGAGGGGGTTGTGGCGCATCTTCCAGAGAAGTTGGCAGATCAGAGAGCGCTGCGGCTGCGCGTCAGACAGGCAATGAATGACCTGCCGAGTATGGAGCGTCCGAACCGTTACAAGCGCCCGGCGCGCATCAACCTGACCGACAAGGACGCCAGGTTGATGCGAACTCGTAAGGGGATTGTGCCGAGCTACAATGCACAAGCGATGGTATCGCCAGTTGCTGCTGAAGGTGTTGGCGGCATGTTGGTCACCGCCTCTGACGTAGTAGATGAGCCAAATGACGCTGCCCGACTGACTCAGATGGCGGAACAGGCTGAGGAGATAACCGGAGTTAGAGTACCTTTGACCCTGGCTGACGCCGGTTACTTCGCCGGCAAGCACGTGGCGGAATTGCACCATAGGAGACAGCAAGTGGTGATGCCGGACAAGGCCCGTCCAACGGACCATCCGTACCACAAAGACCAGTTCAGATACGATGAGGAGACCGACAGTTACACCTGTCCTCACGGACAGACCCTTGCCTTCTCAGGAATGAAGAGCGACCGGAAGAAGAGCCGCATCTATCGAGTGGCTTCCGGAGCAATCTGTCGAGGGTGTCCCGCTTTCGGAACCTGTACGAAGAATGGGAGGTACGGGCGCAGTGTGGAGATCGGACTACACGACGTCGCGCTGCGACGGCACAGGGAGTGGATGGCGACCGATGAGGCCAAGCAATTGTATGTGCGCCGGCTGCCGCTAGTGGAACCTCTCTTCGCGATCATCAAGAACCAGCTTGACGCGCAGCAATTCAAGCTGCGGGGCATTGCCAACGTCAGGGCCGAATGGACTCTACTCGTGACGGCGTTCAACCTACGGACTCTCTGGCGGGTGTGGCGTATCAGGACTGAAGCCCGCTCGGCCTTCGTCTGAGTGCGACCAATAGGACGAGCCTTGCATCTCTCATTCTGGAACGCCATCACGCCGATCCTGCGTGACCCACTCCCAAAATCCTGATGGCATGACACCATTGGCGGAAATCGTCAACTCAATGCTGCATCAATCGTCTCTACCGCGTTTCGCTGGAAACTTATGAGACAGACACACATTCGTGCCGCCGGAACTCTCGTTTCACTGTTGGCTATGGAGATGGCTCTCAGTGCTCCCGCCGGGACCTATCCAGAAAGCCGGTCTGCATGCCCGGGTCACGCCTTGCTGCGGCATCCCGCGCATCCTGGGCCGGAGAGTTCACGGTCTCGACTGACCAGTCGCATTGAAGACAGGAGATAGTCATCTGGGATTCGCCCGGCTTTGACATTGCACGTCCTCCGAATAAACTCTCTGCTAAAGTTTATTCCGTCCGGAGTCAACGCGAAAGGGATACGACGGCTGTGCAACCCGCGCATGCTGGTCTCGCTTTCCCCTGTAATTGAGAATCGATATGTTAGAGTCCGAAAATGATTGAATTCTTGGACCTGAACGCTCGACACGAAGCGGCGCTCATTTGGTACAGCGCTCTCTTAACTGCTGCCATAGTCGGCTCTTCAGATACTAGGTCAAGTTTTTTGTCTATTCTGAGGACACTCTCAGAAGGAATGATGCTTGGGGTCGTGACCGCACTACTACTCTTCGTGGTAGTCCTTGAACAACGACATTTATAATGGCCGCTGAGCGACATTCATTTTGACCGCTTCATGAAGTAGATTTGACCATCTCGTACAGGAGGTACTGGATGGTCACAGATCAGCAAGTACTACTACTGAGGCGGAGGATTATGGAAGGCAAGACACAACAGGCATCAGCGGCAGCGGCGGGTATGAGCGCAAGGGGCGCTCGCAGGTGGCGGAGCGGACCATTGCCGTCGGAGAAGAAGAAGCGAAGCTGGCGAACGCGCCCGGACGCGTTCTCGGGGGTGTGGGAAGAGGAGATAGTGCCGTTGCTGCGCAGGGATGCGAAGGAGAAGTTGCAGGCGACGGTGCTGCTTGAGTGGCTTGACGAGCGACATCCCGGACGCTTCAACGCATCGCACCTGCGCACATTGCAGAGGCGGATAAGGGACTGGCGTGCGCTGAGCGGTCCCGAGCGAGAGGTGTACTTCGAGCAGGAGCATCCTCCAGGACGTGAGGCGCAGATGGACTTCACGCACTGCGACAGTCTGAAGGTGACGCTAGGCGGAGAAGAGTTTCCGCATATGGTGTTCGAGTTCATCCTGAGTCACTCGGGCTGGCGTTATGCGCAGATATGCTACAGCGAGACTTTTGTGGCGTTGAGGAGCGGCATCCAGGGAGCGCTGTGGGAGCTTGGCGCAGCGCCGGAGGTGGTCAGGAGCGACAACCTGGGCGCAGCGACGCACAAGCTGAAGGACAGCAAGGGCCGGGACTTCAATGAGCGCTACCAGGAGGTACTCGACCACTACGGACTGAAGGCTACCAGGACCAACTCGTACAGCGCGCACGAGAACGGAGTGGCGGAACAGGGACACCGCCGTCTGAAGGACGTCATAGCGCAGGAGTTGATCCTCAGGGGCAGTTCGGACTTCGAGTCGGTGGAGCAGTACGCGAAGTTCGTCAGGCAGATCGTGGACAAGCGCAACAGGTTGGTCAGGGAGAAGCTGGCAGGTGAGTATCCGCATCTGCGGGCGCTGCCTCCGGCTCCTGTTCCCGAGTACGCAAGCTACACTGCCAGGGTGCGCAAGTGGAGCACCATCAGGGTGGACAGCAGGACCTACTCGGTGCCGTCGCGCCTGATTGGCGTGAAGGTCGACGTGCGGCTGTATCCCGATCACGTGGAGGTGTACTACAAGGGGCACCTCGTGGAGAGCATGGAGCGGGTACGTGGTAAGGGCGAGGCGCGCATAGACTACCGGCACATCATAGGGTCTCTGGTACGCAAGCCCGGTGCGTTCGCGCGCTACCACTTCAGGGAGCAGATGTATCCGACCCACACCTTCCGTCTGGCGTACGACGCGATGTGGGGCTGGAAGGGAGAGCGTGCCGACGTGGACTATGTGCGGATACTGCACCTGGCCGCGACGACTATGGAGTGCGAGGTCGAGAGGGCGCTGAAGAGGCTGCTACAGTCGCAGGTGAGGTTCGACTACGCGGTGGTGAAGCAGTTGGCCGCACCGGTGTCTCCGGAGATACCGTCACTTGAGCTGTCCGGTGAGGTGGACCTGGGCGTGTACGACAGGCTGCTTGCGGGAGGTGCGCGATGACGACTGAGACCTATGCACCGAGCGCGTTGGAAGAGCGGATCGGGGAGCTGTGCAGGCAGTTCAGGCTGCCGACGCTTGCGGCTGAGACCGTGAACCGCTTCAGCGAAGCCGGACACGCTGAGGCCCTGCCGACACTGATGGAGGTTCTGGAGCAGGAGGCTGAGGACAGGCGGATCCGGAAGGTGGACAGGCTGAGAAGAGCATCCAAGCTCCCTGCCGGCAAGACGTGGGACACCTTCGAGCACGAGCGTGCTCCTGTGAAGCTCAGGCAGCAGCTCGTCAGGCTTGCAGAGGGCGACTTCGTGGACCGTGACGTCAACGTGCTCGCCTTCGGACTGCCCGGCACCGGCAAGACTCACGCGATGTGCGCCATAGGACACAGGCTGGTGCAGGACGGACGCTCCGTGCTGTTCATCCCGGCGTACCGCCTGGTGCAGGATATGCTTGCTGCCAAGCGTGACCTCGATCTGCCGCGGATGCTCAGGAAGCTGGACAACTACGATCTGCTGATCATAGACGACCTGGGCTACCTGCCACAGGGTGCCGAGGAGTCGGAGGTGCTGTTCACCCTGATAGCCGAGCGCTACGAGCGCCGCTCGCTCGGCATCACTTCGAACCTGGTCTTCTCCGAATGGGAGAAGATCTTCGCCAATCCTATGGCGACGGCTGCTGCGATAGACAGGATCGTGCATCACTCGGCCATACTGGAATTCGACCTGCCGAGCTACCGGACCAGCGAAGCACAAGAACGACAATTACAAACGACAATTACACCTGACCCAGAGCGGCCAAAGTAATCGGCGCAAAGCGGCCAGAATAATTGTCGTTGACCAGTTGTTCCCGGGTTTCTCTGAGGGATCTCAGGAAATCGCAACGGTCCGACCACTCTGCAATTGGAAGATTCGTACTTTCTCTCTCCCATTCGCCAAGTTTCAAGTGCCACCCGGTTAGAAATGGGCGCAACGTGAGATTGAGCATTGATACGGCGAGGTATCCGAAGGACAACTCTCGCCCGTTCTTGGGGCGCGCCACGGACGGACCATATTTCTTCAGGATGTTCCTAGTGCTGTCGAACAGCGAATATACGGATGCCAGAGTCTCGCGGGCGGAGCCTTCGTCTCTTGAAACCGAGCCGAGCGGAGTTCGCGTCACCATCTCAACATATAGTTCCCAAGCCGCTCTTATCTCGGATTCGTCAGGCTCCCAAGTACCTTCGATACCACCAATACCGGGTATCCTGACATCAATCTTTACGTTGACTAGCTTCGGCATGTGAACCGCCTCGATTGTCACGGCGAACTCGCGCGAAAGCGGGCTGCCGCGATTGCGCCCATCAGTATATCAGCCTCGTCTACAGCGTACCAAAGCGCATGCGTGGTTGAAAATAGAAGGCATGCATCGACGAATGCCTTCTATACATAAAGACGTCGGTAATTTAGGTAGATGAGCAAGTTGATGAAGCAGTCTCGCAGGCTGGAGAGACACTATTTCTGAGGTGAGAATAAGTATTGAATTGCACTTTTCTATAAACGCCTTGACCTGCGTGTTGAAGGTCCGTGCCGGGCCAATGGGCACGTACATCGTTAGCGGTTGACTCGCTTTTCAACGGTCTCTGTTGCTTGTCGGATTTTCCCAAGCTCAAACAAGCACTTCTTGCGCTGCGCGGCGTCCATTTCCACCATATCCTGTATCAAGATTTCTTCCTGAAGCTGTTCTTTGAACCGCTTAAAGCGGTTGAGCCACATGTTGTCGACACCACGATCTCTAGCGCTCTCAAATGCTCTGTCAAATGTCCCTTCGCCAGACATCAGTATCTTGATTGGCCGGGGTCCCGCCTTCGACTCATCGACTATTTTGACTAAGGCGAGTTGACATTCAGATTTTTGGGCCTGAAAATCGCCGATTTCAGAGCCAAAAGCCCAAAAGTCGCGCCAATTGGCCTGATTTGCATAAGCCGTACCATATATTTAGGAGTGAGCCAAATTGAAGCGTTTGCGTGCTCAAATTACACAGGCATGATGCGATTTCGTAACTCGTTAAATCATAATGGATGAGGTCGCACCACTTGGTGCCGCTCTCCGCCACTATGCTGCGCCCTTATCGACTTCTAAGGACAAACTTAACCATCTTATGTGAGAAGGTCGTCCAAGACGACGACAGGCAGCCCTTCGACACGGCGGAAGTCGGTGTCGTTGGTGATGAAGAGCACGCACTCGGCGCGCATTGCGGTAGCCGCGTGAAGCGCATCGGGTGTTTTTAAGCCCGTCTCGGCTCGAATGCCGGCGGCGCCTTCAAACACTTGGGAAGAGGCATCGAGGAGTCTTACCGCCCCGGACCCGAATAGCTCTCGGTACTGCGATTCAATCTCCGTGTTGCCATCCCTGATAGGCTTCACGAGCGTCTCTATCACAAGAAGAGGACTACTTATACCAATTCGTTTAACTTATGTCACAAAAGAGACTGATTTTTTGACCGGCGCTGTGCTTGCCGAGCAGAACGATGAGTGGGCAGTCGCTCGTCGCCACCTGACACCAGGAGTTGCCGCAAAGCAGGACGCTCTGCCGGAGGATGCTCTTATACATTTCAAGCGGCTTGATCGAGTAACCGATTGGGCCTCTGGATGGCCGAGTAGACTTCCCGAGCAACATATCGCTTCAGGCATCGGATGACCTCAGTTTTGGTCATTCCCTCTTCAGTTCGACGCTGCATGTATGCTTGGGTCCGCTGCTCATAACGCAACCTGACCACAACGATGCGATAGAGCGCCGCGTTGGCCTGACGATCGCCACCACGGTTGAGACGATGCCGGTTGGTCTTGCCGGACGATGCCGGTATCGGATTGACTCCGCACAGCGATGCGAAGGAAGCCTCGGAGCGGAGGCGATCAGCATTGCTGCCGGCGGCGACAAGTAAGGCCGCAGCCGAGTCGGGTCCTACACCAAAAGCGCTAACCAGCGCCGGTGCTGCGGTCCGGATGAGTCGTCCTAGCTCCTCCCTCAGGTCCTGGATCTCCTTGCTGAGTTGACGGTAACGACAGGCAAGCGATCGGAGAGCGTACTTCGCCGCCGCTTTGGGGTCGTCCAGGCGACCTGGCCGTAGACTCTTGCACCGTGTGATGAGGGCGGCGGTAGTGAGACCATCGAGTGTTTCTCGAAGCTCAGACGGAGCTGTCACAGCCAGTGCCTTTATCTGGTTAATGGCTTGGGTGCGAGCCTTTACAGCCGAGTCCTTGGTACTCTTGAGCATACGGATCATCTCGACTTCGCCCTCACCTGACTTCGGAGTGGCGTCGGCTACGCCAGCAAGCACAGAGCGTGCTGCCATCTCTGCATCTGTGGGATCGCTCTTCCCCTTGCGGTAGCGGACCGATCGGTCAGGTCTATTGACCTCGATGACCGTGTAGTTCCGACTGGTCAGGAAGCGTGCGACTCCCGCACCGTAGGAGCCTGTGCCTTCGATCCCGAACGCGTGGACCTGTCCCAGGTTGCGCGACCACCGTTCGAGCTCTTTATAACCGTGCGTAGTTGCTGGCAGGTGACGCTCCCCGAGGCGGATACCTTGGCGGTCTATCGCGACCGCCACATGCTGGTCTTGGTGAGTGTCTACTCCGATTATCACCTGAACATCAAGTCTGCTACCTTCGTGCCCGACGATTCCCGTCATTTCTACCTCCTGGAAGGCGGTGCATCGGCCAGATGAGCGGACAAGACTGCGATGAGGCTTGATTGCCAGGCTCTTATAAGGTCACAGCTCATCTAGGCCTCCGGTATAGTGGGGCCATCTTGAACACGAGCCGACAGATCCTTCGGAAGGCATATCTGCCAGTCTCACTGCGGGTCAGGCACGAGCCAAGATGGCCTAATTGCATTATCGCAGTCTCACTGACACAATCTGCCGCGGCTTAACCGGCATCAACAGGATGACGATCTCTTACACCACATGGCGGGACTTGACCCATTCGTGGTTACGACAGCCCGGAAGCGGCAGGGGAGCAAGAAGACGACCACACCATCCAAATGTTTGTCCCTTACGCTACATTCGTCAAAGATTACGAGCCTGTCGACGACGATGGCGTTAAGATACAGGTCGTCAAATTCAAGTTCGATTGCTCCATACACGCGTCATGGGAATGACATAGTGACTTCAAGCAACACGTACAAACTCCTTCAATCCGCACAGCCAATCGCCTGCTTCAGGTGGCCTAGCCTGTTATCATCATCCAAAGCAAACTTAAGGAGGCCACCTTGAGCACACATGGGATAATCGGCTACATAGACCGGGACGGGTATGGCGCGGCCACCTACGTTCATCACGACGGGTACCCGGACGGCACCGGCGCCACTCTGCTCCGGCACTGGCAGGATATGGAAGACGTCAAGGCGCTGGTCGCAGGTGGAAGAGTCAGGACTATCCTGTCCCGCACCGATCTTTCGGAAATCGAGTACATCGAGGGACCTGACAATCAATACTACCCCGTCGAATTGACTCCGGGCGACACGCCTTCTTCGAGCGTGATTGGTGGAAGACGTCCCACGCGGCATTTGCCTATCTGCTGACTCCTGACGGTTGGTTTGGTATGAAGGTCGGCACCGTTGACCTGGTGCTTGCGAACGGCGGCATTGACATGCCCAGGCTACCGAACGGCGATGCCCAGCCCGTGGCGAATATGATTGGGCAGTTCCCTGAGTATTAAGCTCACTGGATTCCTTGCGAACAGAACGCACCGCCACATCGCAACTTGTCGAATCTGAATGAGAATTTTATCGTGCCTGGCCTACAAGAATGCCATCACCCAGAAATTTGCTGTCTCTATTGCGCGTGCGGCGTCCCGTTCAGACATACCCCATGTAGTCGCGATATGTAACCGAACCTCTCCGTCATCGCTGTAACCATTATGCTGCAATACTGCGTTGACGAAAGGTGAGGATAGCAAGCATGCCCTTACACAGAGATTGAAGGTTTCCCTAGACAGGCCTGCAGGCACATTCATTCTGTTTAGGTCTTGGTTTGCCAATGGTTGCTGTTCGCCGTCAATAATCTGCTCTGGAGTACCGGCGTATGCCAGCCAAACGTATTCGGGGTCTCTTGTGAGTGGCCGCCAATGAGAGTCCTCGGCACCAAAGTGAAAGGGTTTATCCCGGGGCAACTGAAGCAGCGCCTCCCAAGTGGACATCTCTTCATCACTCACCAGACGAGATCCTGCAACTAGCTCCTGCTCAAAGCGACTGGCATCGAATTCCCGCCCCGGCGGACAGAGTATTTCGAGATTGGCTCCCCTCGCGTACCCTAGAGCCGCTTGAGTTAAGTTTGCCGAGCCGACCAATATCCCGTCATCGAATCGGTAGTATTTTGCGTGGAGATTAGGGTGCAGGCGAAATGTCCCGCCTATTCCTTCGACTGTTCGCTTGACTTCAATATCCGTCGCGCCGGTAATGACATCTTCCGGTGTCCAGCGACTAATGCAGACGATATGGGCTTCCGCTCCTATAATTTGCAGCAGCTTTTGTAGCGCACCAACCTTTATGTAAGGCGCCACCAGCAAAATTTCTGAAGCGTGTTCGACCCCTGCATCCAATATCGTCTGCCACGGAGTCAAAATGTCAGTCATGGCACATGCCCCTACGTATGATTAACACGATCTAGAACATATTGGGCGTGGCGCCCCCAGCGGCCTGCAAAATCTTGAAGTTGCTGAGTTTCCTCGGGCAACTCGATATTGTTTTCCATTCGGGCCCAAGCGAGCAACAGGGTTCTAACGCCGACGGCGGCGCGGCGAATTTGCGGGTCTTCACTTTCGAGTCCCACTTCATCATCCGTCATGTCTTTCAAGAACTGGTAGAAAGGATGAATGATGTTCAAGTTTATGTAGAGGACTCCTCCACGAGGACGCACATTGAACATCAGATAGGCGTCGAGCTGGACGTGCTTGAATACGAACCGGATGCCGCTCTCCACAATATCCTTGGCTTCCTGCATCGCCTCGTCTTCAGGTTCACCAAGCTCATCGACGAGATACGTCTTATTTTCCGACTCGCGAATTTCAGGCTTCGTCTTTTCCCTTTCTTTGTCGGTACGTGTCTGTCTTTCGACTCCTTGCAATATGGCGTCATCAGTCGCCAGGCTCATGAGGTTTATGGCCGCTATCTCGGAAGGAGTCTGAATGTTTGAAGCCGGCGATTTGGGGGCATTCTGGCGTTGTCGTTCCCTACCCCGCTCATCGAACAACAGTTTGACTTCATTGAGCAAATTTCGGGTCTCATTCTTGATGTCGCCAACAATCTGATATATCGCCTTTGTTTCCAAATCCTCGTCCACATCTAAGGCTACAAGAATCTCATCGGTGCTCTCATCGCTGTTCAGCACTTCACGAGCGGCGTTGGACAGGATAGAAACCATCTGCTTGTTGTGGTCCACGCCAAAGAGGTCGTCGCAGCCTTGATTGAACCTGATCTCACAGCCCCACCAACGATTTAACGGAGTGTCGCCACGCCCTCCTGTTCTCACAAAGGCGTCTTCAAGAACTATCTCGCGGTTTTCACGCACTACGGACACTCCCATGTTGCCCCTCGCATGCTGTCCGTGGGGCAGGGCGCCCGGAGGCTGCGCTTGCAGCCCCAAAGCCTCTTGGGTGACGATGGAATACTTTACTTCCACCGTCTCCTCACGTTCGTCAATTCGCACGGGATACCTGATGACATCTCCGACGGGCTTGAACATCGGGCTTTCACCCCATGGGGCGGGTGTAGAACTATCGGACATCAGGTAGAGCGGGTCATTGGGCCGCACGAAAGCGTCGTCTTCAGGCTCGAACGTGCCTCTCCGACGCGCCATCCTTATAGTCAATTCGCCGTCATTGATGAAGTGACGATAGATGCGCCCCACCTCACTTTCCAACTGCCTAAACATGGTGTCCGCCTGGACCTTGATGCGGTCGATGTTTCGCCACACCACCAGAGTTCCACTCTGGGTTGTGGTCAGATTTTGCGTGATAAAATCACGCCATTCTTCCGGCAATTCGCTGTGCTTCGCGCGAGGCACCTCGGTTTGTTCGCCTTTTTCAACCTTGCCCAAGTCGATGTAAGAGTGCAGAACTTCACCACGGCTCTGCCATGTCCAAACATCTACTCTGCGGGCCTGCGATACTGACGCGGTAGGCAACCCCATGCCATACCGTCCGATGCGGTTTAGTTGTCCCTGCCCACCACGCCCGCCAAAGCGCAGCGCCTGCTCAAGAGTGCGAGCGTCCATGCCGCTACCGTCGTCCACCACCGCTATTTCTCCGACGCGCCAACTCCGCCTCGTTGTTATGACCTGCTGCTCCTCGCTCACCAGCACCTCGATCCGCCGCGCTCCGGCGTCTATGCTGTTGTCTATTAGTTCCGCCAGAGCGTTAGCCGGGTGTTTGTATCGACTGTCGCGCATCGCCCTAACGGTCATGTTGGGCATAAACAGCGACCGCTCGAACTCCAACTGTGTTGCCTCTACCATAGCTCCTCCCAATTCCTGAAAGCTTCCACTATCGATCTGAATGCCGGCAGATTGGAATCTACGACCGTGAATATCTCGCATCGTCTATTCCCGCCTGACTTTTTCCCGCGCATGGCCCTACCCATCATCTGCGAATACATCACTAGAGAGTGAGTAGGCCTGGCAATCACCACGCAACTCGTGGATGGAGCATCGAAGCCCGCAGTGAGAACTCCATAGTTGAAAAGAGCCATTGGTTGACTGCTTTCGCCTTTGAACCTATTTAACGCCGCAATTCGCTCTTCTCCTGGAGTGTCCGCCACGATGTATTCCGCATCGAAACCTGCTCCACGAATGTCTTGACATGACGTCGCTGCACTCTGCACTGACGGACAGAATACGATGACGCGCCTGTGGCGCTCAAGCGCTTCCATTGTCGTATTCGCCACCAAGAAGTTCCTCTCGGATGCCTCTCCCAGACTCGTTAAGCAGCCTCTGGAATAGTCGCCGCCGAAGAATGTCTCCTCAACGCCAGCCGACGTTCCAGTGTCTATCTGTCGGAAAGTGGGGTATGCAAGATACTCGTCCGAAATCAGGTAGTGAAGGGCTGTTGGGTGTCCCCTGGGATCGATGGAGACCCGATTACCCATAAACATTTCCGAGAGCCGATAATCGTCGTCACCAACCTCGTAAGTTCTCCCCGGTGTGGCAGTGAGGCCCAGCAGAGGCGGATTATGCGCTATCAAACCTTCAGCTACATATTGATAAGTTCGCGCTACCGATTGATGGGCTTCATCGAAAACGACACCTGCCACGCGCCGGGACAACTCCGTAATCATCCCCGGACTGCTTGACGTCGCAGCCCAAACCTTTTGCAGGCCGGCTATCAGAAAACCTCCGGAGACCTCATTGATTTTCAGTGTCGAATCGCCCCAAAATCTTTGAAAGGACACATCCCTATCACCCAAATAAGCCCAAGCCGTTTCGAGGGCTTCCGCAGCTTGGGCGCAGAGTTCTTCCGTTGACGCTAGCCAGACGACGAGGTCGTTCTCCGACTTCGCGTTGACGAGCATTTCAACGGCGGCTCGGCAGGCCATGCGCGTCTTTCCCGCGCCCGTAGGCATGTGTGCTATCACGCGCCTCTTGCGCGGCAGTACATCCCTCGCCGCTGGTTTCAGTATGGCCAACGTGTCCCTAAGTACCTGACGCTGATAAGGATACAGCCCGTAACGAGGCGCAATGGACTTCACGAATGGATCATAGTCCACAGTGTCCCTCGCACTCGTTGTTGAAGCCGTTTACATCATCCTGTGCTTGGTCATGCGATACCGCCGCAGCAAGAGGAATCCGTCGATGATGCAGGAATGCTTCCTTCCGAAACATTTGCACCGCGTTGTGCTTACCGTTTCTCAGACTTTCGTCTATCTCCACGGCCTCTTGGAACAGGTCCGGTTCGTTCTCCATCACATCCAGCCAACTTGAGGAGTTGCGGAAGGGGCAGCCGATGCACGCGCTTCGACTTAATTCCCAGTCAGGGTATTTATCGGCAACCCATGCCTTACAATCGTCGCGGGTCATGGGAACGTCGTCGATAAGCGGAAAGCGGTGCTTTATCCACCAGTTGCGACTGGGCTTCATCCGCATCATCTCGTCCATGGTGATGCCAAGCCACATCTCCACGGATACGTCGTAGGGCAAAACCTCGCGTGCGCGTACCCCGAGCTGTTCTTGCACCGCCTTTCGGATGGGGTCGATCTTGTAGTTCTTGGTACATTGTCTCCAGTTAATGCCGGCTTCTTTCCCATCCTTGTCTCGCAGAAAGACTGGCAGCGTCATCCAAGGCTGCCCCTGCGCGTTCACACCGTTTATTACGTCCTCCCTCAAACTTCGTCCGTTGCTCGTGCGTATAATCGGGAAGGAGACTTCCTGTTCAAGGCGATTCAGAGTTTGATAAACGGACTTGGGTTCCCAGCCCGTGTCGGCGAACACCGCATAATCCGGCTTCGCTCCCAACAGACCTTTTTCTGCCATCAGACACAGCGCTGTGCTTTGCACGCCGCCGCCAAGGCTGATGACCCTCTGCGTCGGAGAAACTGGCTTCCTCCGCTGGCGGCGGCCTACCGTTCTTTTGGGGGTTGACAGTCCTCCACCACATCCCTCAATTCGGATGGAGTCATCATGTCCAAAGATACATCCGCAGCTCGGTAATTTAAGGCGCGAAACATTTCATTGCAATACTTGGTGGCGTTAAGGTAGACGTTGCCGTCTTCGAGAAACACCTCGTACAGGGCCGCCACAAATTTAGGCCTGGATAGCAGATTAGGTCTGTACAGCAACTGGTGATAGAAATTCACATTGCCCGCCATTGCGTTCAATATGTCATCTTCCGTATAGCGTTCTGAGTGGTCCGCGGCGCGATGGGACAATTCTCCCAGCCACCAGAGTCGAGCTATGGCGTTGTCTTGCCTGGCCTCCGACTTGTGTCCTGAAAACCAGTGTCGTTCTATATACGCCGGCAGTCTTTGTTTCTCTTTTGGGAGGGCGTTGCTCCAGCGCATCTGAACATACCCGTGAGTAATGAAACAGTTGATAGTAGCCCAACGGTAGTCGTTCAATCCTTCGGACGGAGGTAAATGACCAAGAGCCTGTCTCACCAAGGGTACAAATGCCGCGTCGGACGAGGGTCCCGACTTGTCAAGAGAATTCATCTCTGATATGTCATACTTGAGGCCGACATCTCCGTGCCACAGATCTTCAGTATCCGCAATTCGCAGCATTTCGGATTGTAGGTCATCCGAATCGCCTTCTATGAAGACGCTCGGTCTGGTTCGTGCAAGATGCTTCAAAGCGTAAATGCCATCATCGTTGAGCAGCTTAGGATCGTCCAAGTGGTTCACCATCGCTTTCTGTTGGTCCCGCTAATAGAGTCAGCGGCTCTCCTAGAAGTCTCTGAGCCGCGAGTCCGCATGAGTGGTTATTCCAAATGTCTAGTACCAAGTCCATCTGATATTGGCACAAGTATAAGAAATAAGTTAGATTCGGGCACATCTTACAGCGAGGATGTAGCCGAATATGACCGCAAGCAAGTACAGGGTTGAGTTGACCGATTCCCAGAAGCGCCGGCTGAGTGAAGTCGCCCACCGTGGCAGATCGCAGGCGCGCACGGTAAAGCGAGCGCTGGCGCTGCTCAAGGCCGACGAAGGACAGATTGATAACCGAATAGCAGATGCGTTGTTCATAAGCAGACGCACGGTCGTCAGGATACGCAAGCGCTTCTGTGAAGAGGGGCTTGAGAGCGCGTTGGTCGAGCGAGCGCGACCCGGTCAGCAGCGCAAGTTGGATGAGCGTGCCGAGGCGCACATTGTAGCCATAGCATGCAGCGACCCTCCTGCGGGTCATACGCACTGGACGCTGAGGCTGCTTGCGGACAAGGCTGTGGAGTTGGGCTATGTGGAGAGTATAGCGCGGGAGACGGTGCGTCAGAGCTTGAAAAAAACGAACTCAAGCCCTGGAGGAACAAGGCGTGGTGCATCCCGGAACTGAGTGGGGAGTTCGTGGCAAGGATGGAAGATGTCCTGGACCTGTATGAGGAAGAGTACGACGCCGAGCGACCTGTGGTCTGCTTCGATGAGACATCCAAGCAGTTGATCGCACACACGAGAACGCCGATTGAAGCCGAGCCTGGGAGATTGGAACGCATAGACTACGAGTACAGGCGCAACGGAACGCGCAACCTGTTCGTGTTCTGCGAGCCGAAGGGAGGTTGGAGACACGTGGAGGTTACGGAGCGGCGCACAGCTGTGGACTTTGCTGCGCAGATGAGGTGGCTGGTGAATGAGGCTTATCCGGACGCGAAGGTGGTCAGGGTGGTTCTGGACAATCTGAATACTCATAAGCTCGGCTCACTGTATGAGGCGTACGAGCCTGTGGAGGCGCGGCGTATAGCGCGACGACTGGAGTTCCATCACACGCCAAAGCACGGGAGTTGGCTGAATATGGCGGAGATAGAACTGAGCGTCTTCAGCAAGCAGTGCCTGAAGGGTCGTCTTGGGGATGAGGAGACGCTCAGGCGAAATATATGGGCGCTTGAGAGGGAGCGCAATGCCGCTGGCGTGACCATAGACTGGCGCTTTCGATCTCAGGA
Organism: Dehalococcoidia bacterium; assembly: GCA_963665605.1. GTDB lineage: Bacteria > Chloroflexota > Dehalococcoidia > Lucifugimonadales > JADFKI01 > Bin90. The sequence goes on from OY762409.1 coordinate 1,099,446, forward strand.
TGCGCGCGTCAAACTCAATCGCGTCTATCCCAAGCCAAAGCTATGAACTTCAAAAACATCCAACGTGTCATCATCAACTGGACTTGGTACTAGTTTCGTCTCCTGTAATTTATCGCGCACGGTAGATGCCCAACCAACCGGCGGTTCGTCATCACTCGGTTCGGGTTCCACAAAGTGAAGAGCTTGAGTCAGGGCGGTTAGAAATACCGTAGCGCGCGTGGTGTCGGTTTTGTGACGAAACTCTCCAAATTGCTTGTAAGTCTTTTGGTTTGCCCTGATGATGATATATCTTTCGGACGGGTCAGATTCGAAGTCGAACTCCCAATCTCCGAGAATGTCGGACGCATCGGAATCCAACTTGAACACGCTCTCCAGCCTGACAGACGGCTTCACCTGGAAGACCCACGGCTCGCTTGACGCTATCTGCCTATATCGCTCTATGGGAATGAGATTTCCCCCGTATTCAGGGTGAGCGGTGGAAGTGGGAAGTACGATATCTCGAAGAGTTATCACCGATGGATGAACTTCTACCCTGCCATTGAGCGCCCCGCAGGGAATGGATGCGCTCGCAGTACCGTCTCCAGAAATTGCTCTAAACATCTCCGTGTAACATGTGGCTGCACAGTAAACGAGAAGACAACATACTGCAGAACCTTCTTTTATCTTCTCGTACACCGCAGGTTCGGCTACATCGAATTTGCACTCGATGACGACCGACTCGTTCCGTATCTCTTGACTCAGGTCTGTGCGTATGCTGCCATTCGGGTAGTCGTCCGAATACGGCCTGAGCATCGGATATTCCGTGTACGAATTGCTGTTGTATTTCATACAACCGATCTCAACTCTATCCTTCTGTCAGCGACAGGGCGTAAGGATTTAATATCGATGCGCGCCCTACTTCCGCCCATTAGCTTCTCGTTAATATCCACGATTGCACCTTTATCAACCTTCATCCTGCGCCCATCTGGATAGTATGCCCGCTCTATCGGCATCCTATCGGCCCTGCCATCCTCGCCAACACCGAAGAGTTCTATTCGCTTTGGGGTGGTGTCAGGTTTATCGAAAGTGAAAGCAGCCGAGTGCGTTGGCCACTGATTCAGAGCACTTGGAAGTCTTCTCATATTGCTGAACACAGTGGATAACTCTTGGTAACGCCGCGGTTTTGCACTGCCTTTGCCCTTTTTCTTGCCACGACCCCGACCTTGTTCGACACCTGGTCCGGGCTTTGAACCACTGCCCGATCTCCTACCGCCGCCCGGTATTCCAAGCCCAGCCGGGGGCTTTGGGGTTTGCACTGGCTCGGTTGCCTCGAATCCTTTGCCATTTCCCTCATTCGTGGACCGAGTGTCATCACCTGGCAGGGACAGATACATCGCCATCTCGGTAGCGTTCGCTTCACTGGCAGGTTCAGGGGGTTTTGCCACGCTCTCAATTTCTTGCCTGATCCATCTGCCCAGCTCTCTTAGCGCATTTCTGATTTCCAGACGCTCTGATTCATCAGCATTATCCGGAGAAATCTGGTCATGGCGCGGACCTTCCGCTTCTCGAAGTAAAGATCGTTCACCCATAGATAGACATTCCACGATTGCAGTGAATCCCTTCCAAGAAGCCGGGAATCTTACCATCTGCTGTGAGGGCGACACTTTCATCTGAGCAAGCGTGTCAGTTATCATCATTCCTGAATCTCGGACAAGGGCAAGTATTTTGCCACGACCGCTTCCTTCTGGCTCGACTTCTATCCTGAGCCGGACAGAGCCTATTCCTTCAATCGAAGTTTCGCTTTGGATTTTGCCAGCCGATACACTTGCGAGGCGTCTGAGCTTATCGCCGTCGTCTCGCTTGCTCATCGACTTCTCAAAGTTGGCGCAATCTATGATTTCGTCTTCAAGGCGGATGATCAAGTTGCCGTGAATAATGGCATGGAAGAAGTGCGCCTCAACCGCTTCACGCGCCTCTCTCAACCAAGATTCTTTGGTTCTCTTGTTGACATTGAACCCCAGTACGGCAACCGTGGTTCCGGGAGCATCTAATCTCAAGGCATCCGGTACAATGCTACTCTTGCTTTCAAGATAACCCCTTGACTTGAATGCTCGACCGTTACGTTCGTGAGAAACGAGTATTGAACGCCCCCTGAACCTTCGTTCGAGGCGTCCGTTATTTTTGAAAGCGGTGGAGTAAAGCACCGTGCGAATGTCAGTCGCTGCAAAGGCGGCATGTTTACCGATACCGAACGACCCGCCAGCATCCCTCGCGTCCTTCTGGCTCTTGCCTTCAGACTTCGTAAGGCTGTGCCACTTATCCCTCTTCCCGTCAATGTCCGTAGCGCCGACGGTGTTGGAGTCGGAAATGATCAGTGTAGGCAGGCTCTTATCCTTCTTGGCCTTTTGGAGTAGGCGTAAGCCTCGTTTGAATTGTTTGCGATGCCTATCGTCATTATCTTCCGACTTAATGGACGCTCCGAGAGCATCGTACAGCTTGTCAATGTCAAAAGCGTCAGTAGGCAGGTCTATGAAGTCGAATTTCACTTCGACAGGATCTGAATGGGAATCACGAGCGTCGATTGAGTTTTGGAGCATCTCTCTCACAAGACTACCTGCGCGGTCTCCTGTGAAACTCGCAATACCCGCATTATTGGGGCCTTCTGATACATCATTCTGGTTCTGCTCAAATTGCCACTTGGAATGTGTCATAGGCTCAGGCGCTCTCTTACTTTGAGTGGATTTAGGCTATTGTGCTACCGCATTTGCATTCTAGGCTGGTCGGGGAAATGCACTGCTGGTTTTGTCTGGCACAGTGCTGATGGCACAGATTATATTAACGTGAGGGCTGGTTGACAATCAGAACTACGTCAGTCCGCGATGAATTTTGCCTTCCCCAAGGCGAACGATGTCCAGCAATTTGCGGTGAAAAGGGGGATGCGTGCGGAAAGAGTTACCCTGCCCGCGTAACGCAAGAGCGCTAGAGGCTGTTCAGTCGCTTTAACAGACTGCACACTCCCGGCATCGTGTATCTTACGCTGCACTGCGTCTCGATATAGTTCCTGACATCCTTCGCCGTGCCAAGGCAGCCCGATTCCACTTCCCACCCAAGAGAGTCATCTGGTCTCCGTCCACGTACGATTTCCTGCCGCTGCCTCAGTCCAAAAGCCACCCCTTCAGAGCCAGTCAAAAGAGTGACAACTGCCTTTCCTCTGTCTGATAGCGCTTCCCCGTTACGGACGGCTCGCGGACGAGGTGCCCGCGTATGCAATCGACCAATCCTTCTCGTACTCCTCTGGCTGGCGATGGTTCCTCCTGATGCTGAAATTCGTCCACATGGACCCCACCGTGGTCTCGTCAAGTCTGACCGCCATCGCACCGACACTCGGCAGATACGGCTGCTCCGGCAGCAGCAGCCTGCTGCCGCGCTCCCAGCATACGTGGGCGCTGTCAATTTCCTTGGGGCGCATCCATATCGGAGTCTCGGCCCTCACCCTCATCGTTCTTGCGCTGTCGCCGTCGTGCCCCCAGAATGCCTGGTGCTTCAACACACCCTGAGCAATCGATAGCATCGAGCCAGATTACAGAATAATTGAGGAGATGAAACTCTTCAAAGTCTAGGCGTGAGTTCACCTACCTACCCATTCCCGCGCCGCCCTATGTGTCCGTTGGCGCCTTTATGTGATAACGCGAAGGAGCATTTTGTCGCCTCTCTCCGCACCTGGCATTCTGTGAGCCTCGGGCTTTTTGTGCATGCTGAATCTGCCGTCAACCATGTATGATGGGCGGAGGCAGCGCGGTCCGTACAGCGCAAACCTTCTATGACGATAAAGCTGCTTTAAGTGACGACCGGGACTATTCGTGCAAAGCCGGGAAGAAAACAAAACTGATATACTAATAGGAATAAATGTTCAGGAGGTGTGCCGTGAGATACGACATCTCGGGTCCGACCGTCGAAAGCGACGTCACGCACGAGCGCATCGGCTTCTATGGGACAACCCTTTATTCCTGTCAGTGTCCTGCCAATCTATACAGGGGCGGGCGATGCAAGCACATCAAGGAAGCCAACCACGGTTGCGGATGCCCGGAGACTCTCTGGATGGCGCATCCGGTCAAGGGGCGCGTGGTGATATGCGCCGAGGGAAAATGCGAGTATGGCAGGATCAGGCGCCAGGCGCTTCTCAACGACGGATGGGACGAAGTGCCGCTCAGGACGGCTCCCCGGATGCTTTGCTGGGCCTGCCAGCATGAGATCCTCCCCAATGCGGGAGCAGGTGACCTGCCGGCACTGAGGGTCTGCTACAAGGGCGAGCACTGGATCATGGCCGTCTGCGCGGAATGCGGCGCTGAGGCCGTAAGGGAGAATGACGACGGTGCGGCGGTCTGTCTTCGGCACTTCGATAAGGAGGAAATGCCGGTGGCAGTTTGACAGCCATGACCATCTTGACCGATGGCAAAATCCGAATGACACTTAATCGTTTTTCGGGCAAAGTAGAATGTAAGATAGTAGAGAGGCGCAATGCCTCTCTCTTCTTTTTAGCCTCGTGGTCGAACCCAAAGAGACGCGCCAAGAGGAGATGTAATGGGTCTATATGATGTAAGAGTGATGGGAAGAGCGAGCGGCGGATACGGCAGGTCTCAGGACTTCGTAATACGGACGTTGCCCGCGGATGTGGAACGCACGCCACTGACGAGCGCGGAGTGGGAAGTCCCAGAAGGGTTCTGGGTGCGTAGCACGCGGTTCGTGGAGTTGTGGTACGGAAAGTGCGAAGGTGACATGGTTACATTCGTAACCTCAGACGGGGAGATGGGCATAGAGCTTCAGATGGAGGGAGAGACTGTGCCTGAGCGCATAGTTGTGGAGTTCGGAATCGTTGAAGAGTGGCCCTTCAGCCTCAATTGACGGAATAGAACAAAGTTGTTGGAATAGTTGGCGGATGATATATGCTGTAAAAGGGTGCGCTGAGGCGCCCTGAGCGTACATAGAGGCGAGTATTGAGTGGACCGGGTTCTGGTACACATGGCGCTAAAAGGAGGCGTAATGGCGACAGGAATACACAAGGCTGAAGTTATCGACTTGGTTGCGGATAAGATGGGCTGCACGAGGTCAGCAGCAGCCGACTCGTTGAATGCCGTGCTGGACAGCATTTCGGAGGGACTGAAGGGCAACGACCGAATAACCCTGGTTGGCTTCGGGACCTTCGAGGTAAGAAAGCGAGCGGCGCGCAAGGTCAGGGCCATCGCCGGCAAGAACGCCGGCAACATGATAGACGTGCCTGAAGGACACCGCATCGTATTCTCCGCGGGCAAGGCTATGCAGGAGAGCGTGCATGGTGAACGGCAGTAGAGCGAGATCACCCTTCAGAGTCAACCAGAGCGGCCCGGTGAGCGCCGTCAGGGTGGTTGACGGGGACTCGATAGAATGTGACTTCAAGGGGCGTCAGGTGCGGGTACGCCTGTACGGCATCGACGCCCCGGAACTGAAGCAGCCTTACGGCCCGGAAGCGGCGGACGCTCTGTCCGTGATACTGAACCAGTACGAACCCCTGATGATGGAGGTCAAGGACAAAGACCATTACGGGCGGCTCATAGGGTTGCTGTACAGGTACTTGGGCAAGAGCGAAGACTCAGTAAACTTGCGCATGGTAAGAAACGGACAGGCCTACGCATTCACGAGATTCGGCGGCAGTGAAATCGGGCTGAGGAACGCGGAGCAGGACGCCAGGGCATCTCGCCGAGGGCTTTGGCAAGGCGACGGCGAGGGTGGAGAGAGGCCGTGGAAGTTCCGAGAGCGCGCGGGCAGCAAGGTTCTTGGACGTTTCAGCGTGGTGCGCGTGCTTCTTGTAGCCGGTGGCATGGTCTTCGTGCTCATCCTGCTTTTAATCTTCATTATTCGATCCCTTCTGGATAGGCTATGACCGTTCTCCAGACTCCAAAATTCCGACGACAGGTAAGAGGTCTCCTGCTGCACGAACGCAGCCACAGGGCCACGCATCCGAGACGCCTGGTTAATAGGACCGCAAGCTGGGGTGAACCGCCTGTTGATGGACGTTGCCGCTGGTGCTATGAGAATACCGCGACTCTTAAGAGACGCTGGCACAGCTACTGCCTCACCGCCTACTGGATTGCCTCGGGACAGAAGCCCGATGAGATCCAGCACACGCTCTGCGAGATATGCGGCAACATGGCTACGGAACTAGACCACCGCCTGTCGATTGTGGTCGCGAGAACTCTGGGGCGGGGCGCTATGCTGAGAGCGTTCAGCCCGGGCAACCTTCGATGGCTCTGCCAGGACTGTCATCGCGGAAAGACGAGACAGGACCGACGACTCGCAAAGTTCCTCAGTGCTTGCGACATCGACTGGCACACGGCAAAGCGCATAGTTCAAAGGCATGGCGCGTGGGCCCAGGCATTCATGATGCCCTGCAGCCTTGAAGCGCAAAGGACGGCGGGCATACGGAGCTGACGGATGCGAATACTTGCTGCCGCGACACTGCTGATGCTGGCTTCGGGCTGCATCAACCTGGAGATCTCATTCCCATGGGTGAAGCATGTGGTGCAGCCGGTGGTTGAGGTGGGGGATGCTGAGTTCAAGGTAGAGGTGGCGGACAGCGAGCGGGAGAGGCGAAAGGGGTTGTCGGGACGCTCGCACCTGCCCCCGTCCACCGGCATGTTGTTCATCCCTGACCGCAGATGGCTGGGGGAGTTCTGGATGAAGGGTATGCGCTTCCCGCTTGATTTCATCTGGATCGGCGCGAACTGCGAAGTGGTGGACTACATCGAGAATGTACCTATTCCACCCCCGGGTGCTGACGATAATGAGCTTCGGCGATACGCATCACTTAAACCCACCGCGTATGTGCTGGAAGTGAACGCCGGCGACATAGAGAGATTTGCGATCGACATCGGAGATGATGTGTCGTTCAAGGACGTGGGCGATGGGTGGTGCGGCAATTGACAGACGAAGCGATACAAGGCACCTGGAGACTGGCAAGCTATCGCAGGCGTGTCGGGGCATGGGCAATTGATACGTTCGGGTTCTTCGTAACCATTTTCCTGTGTATCTTTACCCTGGTGATCTGGACCGGAGTCACCGGCGTGGTCAAATCCGCATTCCTGGTCGTCAGTGTTGTGATGTGGCTGACGTGGATGGGATACGTTGCATGGTGGCTTGTGACTCTCAGAAACGGCCAGACGCCCGGCAAGCGGCTCACGGGCATCAGAGTGATCAAGGATGATGGCATCCCAAGTGGCTGGAGATACACATTTCTGCGAGAGTTCGTCATCAAAGGACTGCTGGTCGGGTCCTTGGTACAAACAACAGTCGGCATCGCAGGGTTTATTGACTACCTCTGGCCACTGTGGGACCGCGCAAAAAAGAGACAGACTCTCCACGACAAGCTGCTGGGAACGATAGTCGTCAAGGACTGACGGCAAGGTGACTCGCCTCCGAGCGCCCTCATTCGGTTGTCAAGAGACTCCACAAGGTTATCCGATCGGCTCCACGTCAGTCTATGATAGCTGGTGGAGTCGCATTCTCTTCACATATACAGGGAATCCCTATAAATTCGTGCGCCTGCCGACTTCTGAAACTTGATAACTCGGCAAGAATGGAAATATAGAAAGATGTAACTCTATAAGAATTGTAGTAAGATACATCTAACGAGCGCCAACTCGAAACCTAACCTGAAGAGCCTCTGATGACGGCAGACGCAACCTTCCCCCGTTATTTCTACCAGGGCAATCGCATCTAAATTTATTATAGGCGGAGTATAAAATAGGGGGTCAATCTCATAAGGAGAGTGGCTTATGGAGAGTAGTAATCCTGCTTCGCTTACGGAACATTTCAGCAGCCTCAAGGACCCTCGTATAGACCGCACCAAGCGCCACGAACTGATCGAAATCCTCACAATTGCGCTCTGTGGTGCGATAGCGGGAGCGGACAGTTGGGTAGACGTGGAAGCGTTCGGCAGATGCAAGGAGGAATGGTTGCGCAAGATGCTGGAGTTGCCCAACGGCATTCCATCGCACGACACCTTCGGCAGGGTGTTTGCCAGGCTGGACGCTGAGCAGTTCGAGCGCTGTTTCACCGAGTGGGTACTGGCAATCAGTGAGGTTCTGCAAGGTGATGTGGTGGCGATAGACGGCAAAACTGTGCGGCGCTCGCACGATAGATACGCAGGAAAAGGCGCTATCCACATGGTTAGCGCCTGGGCCTGTGAGAGCGGCGTGACGCTGGGGCAGACCGGCGTGGACCGACGCTCCAACGAGATAACGGCGATACCGCGGTTGCTTGAGCTGCTTGAGGTCGAGGGATGCATCGTGACGATCGACGCCATGGGCTGCCAGAGGGAGATTGCATCGAAGATATTGGAGGAGGGAGCCGATTACGTGCTGGCGGTCAAGGGGAACCAAAGGCACCTACACGAGGGCGTGGCAGACGTCTTCGACCTCATCGGCAACTCCGGCTTCGACGACATAGAGTACGACTACCACGAGACGGTGGATGCGGGCCACGGACGAATCGAGACACGCCGCTGCTGGACGGTATCTGACCTTGGCAACGTCAGATACGTCGATGAGTACAGTCAGTGGCCGGGGCTGAATACGCTGGTGAAGGTGGAAGGCAAGCGCCGCGTGGGGGACAAGACGACGGTGGAGTCGCGCTACTACATATCGAGCTTGCCGAACGATGCGAGCGCCTTGCTCAACGCGGTGCGCAGCCACTGGAGCATAGAGAACCAGTTGCACTGGTCGTTGGATGTGACGTTCAATGAGGACGGAAGCCGGGTGCGTAGCGGGAACGGGGCTGAGAACTTCTCTGTACTGCGCCGCATGGCCCTAAACCTACTCAAAGCCGAAACGTCCACCAACCGCAGCCTCGCCGGCAAGCGAAAAGATGCCGCCTGGGACAACGACTACCTACTGATGGTCCTTGCCAATTAAGATGCGTTTGCCCTGTTATTTCTACCGGCACGTCCGCGCCGTATATCCGCACGTCCGTCGTGAGGGCTTGAAGTTCGTGGCGGCGCTGGAGCCTGCGGAACGGCATGCTGACTGAATCAATCCGGCGAGTACACAGACAGGGGGATAGAAATGAAGCCAGAACAGTTGCAGCAACTTGTGGTATGGCTGCAACTGCGGCGCTGGTAGGTGCATCAGGGTAGCCGCCGGCTGCTGCTAATGCTGTGTTGCTCGTAGTGTGGGTGCTCGCACTCATGGTCGCAGCAGGCTCCGTGCTTGCGTTCGGCAAGGAGTGATTATGGCAGAGAGACATGACGAAGTTGAGCTGTCTCAGTGCGCTCTTGACACTCAGTTGTGCTGATGCAGCGTAAGGCTGCCACTCGATAACAGAGGTGAGGTCCAAAATGTTAATTGTAGCGAAGACGCTTGGTATCGTGCTTGCTCTGGGCACTTATGCAGTGGCGGCGCAATTGGTAAACTCTGAGGCTTGCGATGCGGTGGCTACGACTTTTGGGCCCCTGGGGAGTACGCTGGCGAAGGTGCTCTTGGTGTGCCTGTAGGGATATGTCAGGGAACCGATTAAGACTGACATAATTCCTTTGGAATATAAGTGAAGACTAAGGCGTGTTGACATTCAAGGTTTTAGGCCTTAAAATCGCCTTTCCCAAGTGCCAAAAGCCCACAAGTCGGGCCGTTTGGCCTGTTTTGCATAATCCGTACCATATATTCAGGAGTGAGCCAATTCGAAGCCTTTGTGTGCCAAATTACTGAGGCATTGGTGCAGTTTCGTAACCCGTCGCATTGAAGCAAGTTGATGGATGTCAGGGACTATATCGAGACGCAGTACGGCGTCAGTTACGCGTGCAGATACTCTTTCCGCATGCAGGCCATCTAAGATGTCTTATAGTTGGCTAAAATCGCTTCAAAGACTGTACTTCCCGGCCCAAACCACGTAGCTGTATCGGGGTCATATCTTGCGCCAATGGCTGTTGTCTCAACATACTTGCCGTTGGGCATCGTCACTTTATAGTGCTCAACCCCGAACGCCTCGGTTTTCCAGCCGTCAGGCATTACCGATTGGTTGGCTACAAGCCTGTGCAGATATTCAGAATCCACTTCCGCCTGATCTGAGACTCCAGTAACAGCGGTTTCGTGGTAAGCGTCGATGTCCGGCGCGGGTGACCTGCTGAGCCGCTCAATTTCTTGGTCAATGTCGGCGTCGCTCAAGTCACCTTTGACAAGGGATTTGATTATGCTCGGCATATTGGATTCCAGTATGGGGCGATAAGGTCCTACGCTGCTTCTGATTGCCTTGAGTCTGCGCTCTATGGCTTGATACGCTTTCCATTGCGCCGTGTCTTCATAGTACAGATTTACAACATCCACACTTGCCTTCGCCTGCCCTATTCGGTCGATTCTACCTATTCGCTGTTCGAGTCGCATGGGATTCCAGGGAATGTCGTAATTTACGAGCCCCGAGCAGAATTGCAGGTTAAGCGACTCGGAGGCACTCTCGGTGCATAGCAGTAGTCCTCTGTCCTGCAGTTGAAGCCATTCCAGTCGCTTTGCGCGACTCTCTTCGTACTGACTCTTATCGTCACCGTGCAGACAAGTCAGATTCCACTGTTCGGATAGTTTAAATTCCAACCAAGCCTGCGTATCTCGAAACTGAGTGAAAATTATGATCAGACGGTGCCCTTTAGATTGCAGGTCATCAAGCGTATCAACAAGTGCCGCAAACTTGCTGTCGGTGTCGGCAAGTGACTGGGCTATCTCGATGTTCTGTTGCAGCCTGTGAATTTGGCGAGCGTCAAGCGATACGGGCGGCGCGTCGTCCTCCGTCTCCAAGCGGTCGTCAACCTCATCCTCTGTTATGTCGCCCAGCGCTTCCCAGTCATATACATCCTCCCCTTCAGCAGAGTTATCTTGCTCGAAATGCCTGTTCAGTATATTTTGCAAGCTGCATGCGTATGCGTGGGGCGACGAACCCAGTCGGGTGTGAAATATCGTAGTAATGAAGCCGAGCGCGGGGCGATTGACTCCGGGGCGATTGCCGTAAATGGACGCTACGAGCGGCTTAATTTCATCGTATAGTTCCCGCTCCAAGTTGCTCATAGTGATGTTTTCGTCCTTGACGCGGCGGTCAGGAATTGCAGTGTCATACCCTTGCTTCTGATACTCTCGGAGCAGCGTTCTGGTGTGGCGAGACATAAGACTTGATACAGGACCGTTGCGGCGCATGTACCTGACGGTATCTCGCATAGTCTGCCTGTTCAGTCGGCTGTTCACCCAAGATTCATTGTCTGACCAGACTATGCGCTCAGCCTCATCACGCAATCTCTCAGGGCGAGAATTGTATCTGCAATACGCCTGCCTGGCGAAATGCCAAGAGTCTCGATTCCCTGCCAACTGGGGGTCGTATAAACGCTCGAAGTCTGGTAGCGCCCATGTAGTTTGATCGAGCAGGTTTAGCAGCGCCCAAAGGTCTATCGCAGCCATCTGCATCGGCGTCGCCGTGAGAAGCAGCAGGTCTCGCGTGCATTCGGACAAGTTCGTAAGTAGTCGCAGATATTGGTTTGGCTGACGACGCCTAGCGTTTTCAGGCTCGCTGTACCGAGCGTGATGAGCTTCGTCAACGATGATGAAGTCATAGTTTGCTCGCTGCGCCACCTCCATAAGCGCGAGCGCGTCTCGTCTCGCCCAGTGGTACGATGCTATTGCCTGCGGCTGCGCCCAGTAGTCATGAGGCGCGAATTCCTCACTACCACCGGGATGGGTCAGCATCACGCGGTTCTGCCGACGTTCCATTATGGGCACACTGATATTCAGCCTATCGTGCAGTTCCTCCTGCCATTGATGTCTGCTGCTGGCGGGCGTGAGTATGAGAAACCGACTCGCCTTGCCCTGATTGATGCGCCACTTGAGCAGAGACGCCGCTTGCAGCGTCTTCCCCAGTCCCACCTCGTCCGCTATGAGTTTCCTGGCGGGGCTGTTGCTATCTTGCGCGTGCTTGTGGAAGAACGCCTGTTGATGCGGCCAGAGCGAAGTGGGCACAGTGGCGACCGAAGTAGCGGGGTTGTGGCGCACTGTGTTGTTCACATGAGTCCAGTATCGTCGTGCGTTCGCATTTGGCGGACGCACGGGGCAATGGCGTGGCGCTATCCGCTTGAGAGCGTCGATGTGCGTTTCGGATATTGGCGTGATGACGGCGGTTTTAGACTTGCCCTCCCACAGCGTATCGAAGTCACGCTGCGCGTCGTCAACGCGATCAGGTTCCTTCCAGTCCGTGAACACCATTGTGCGCTCATAGTTCTCAAGCCACGCTGCGCGTGTCTCGTTGGCGGAGCCTGAGAACGCTATGCGGTTGCCCCCGGCGTCGGTAAGAATCCCTTCCTTTTCGTGAAAGAGGCGGCGACCTTCCTGCACGAAGGCAACCTTTATGTCTATGCGCCTCTGCGCCACCAGCCAAGTCAATAGGTCGAACGCGCGCTTGGCTTCTTCATGAGGCAAACCCGAAGATTCAATCAGCGACTCTGGCGGCGCAACTTCGCGCAGAACATCTTGCGCCTGCTTCAGCCCGTCTTTTATAGCTTGATAGACATCAGGGGAAAGATCGCAGTTGCATATCAGGCGGATATGTCCATCGGCAAGCAGGAATGATTCCAGACCACGCCCGACGGCGGCAAGGGCGTGGGGGCTGAACTCATAAGTTGTGCGATCATAACTGACGGCTTGAGCGAGCGCGGGGCGGTAGAACTCCGCGATTATGTCGTCGCAGTTGTCAGGATGGTATCGCGTTTTGAGGGCAAGGTCGGTAAGCGCCATCGCCGAATATCTCTTCTGTCCCGCTTCTATCGCGGCTATACATCGAGGTTCATGCTCGGCTGGGACACGATAGGCGGCTGATGCTCTTCACCATACAACTTGCGATAGAGAGCGTTCCCCCACTCGTGGTCTTCGTGTCCGGGTTTCAGGACGGTAAGCAGCGATTCCAGCGTCCCCTTGAATGCCGGTTCATCCGTATTGACACCTCGCCATTTGAGCCACTGCTCGCCATTCTCGGAATTGCCGGCACGTTCGGTGAGCGCGATTGCAGTGTGTGCGAGATCAAGCATTGTATCTGTCGCCCTATCCTCGCCTATGTCACCACGCGCGAGCCGCTGTTTTGCGGAGACCAGCGTGATCCTGCCACTGCGCTTAGTATAGACACGCTGGGCGGAACTCTGTTCCATATCCATCCCGATGGCTTTGGCGAAGAGGTTCGCCTCATCGAACGGAACTACGGTCGCGCCCACGCCATCCTGCGTGAGAACGTACCAAGCGGTGATGGGATCCGGATGCGAATTCGCCCATTCATTCGAGATTTGCTCCGTACGCCAGCGCGTCACTTCGCGGCGTGTCACTTCGAGAGCGTCCGTAGGAGTAACACGGAATGGGTCTTCATCGTGTATCCTGTCCGGATGCGGCGTAATGCGCCGCGCCCCCCAGTTCTCTGAGATTACGCGCAGCGCCGGACCATAGGCAGCATTGTAGATGTCCACCGGCTTGAAGTTGTAACCGGCGAGCGTGGGAATGTCCTCCTGCACTGCGCCTCTGATTTCAGCCTCGACCTCGTGCCAAGGGCGCGGAGGGCTGTTCACTGCGCCCTCTACCCGCGGGCGGCAGACGATGAGCAAGGTGGAGCGCGCAGCCGCCTTGTCCCTGATGTGCAGGCTCGACTCCGCCTCAGTCTTAATCGGCCAGACGCGCGTGATGTTGAACCCAGCCTCTATCAGCGGGGTGATGAGCGCGTCCCAAGCCGACAGGTCTTTGTGGGTGAACATCACGGTCATTATGCCGCCGTCATCAGCGGGCTTTATGACGCGGCGGCACTCGTCGAATATCTCGCGCATCTTGGCGAGGTAATCGGCGGTGGCGAGCTTTGACGCAGAGACTTTGGCTTTCCTGTTGGCAGCTTTCGCTTTGACTGCCTGTTCTCTGAATCGTGCTGGCGAGGCGATTGCCTCGTTCGACTTATCCGATAGGTGCTCAGTGAAATACTCCGGAAAGATATAGCCCGCGGTTCGCTTAAGCCACACATAGAAGAAGTCAGAAAGCTCGCCATAGTTCACATTGTTGTGATAGGGCGGATCGAACACGATGCAGTCTATCGAGGCGTCGTCTATATCCACGATGAATTGAGCGGGGCCGGTGACTACCTGTGTAGATGGAGCGATGGGCGCAAGTTCACGGTCGCCCATGTCCATTTCGCCATCAGGAACGGCGTGGTATCCGCTCATCGTTACCAGCGCATCAATGCAGTCGCCTATATCCTTCAGTGCCCATTCCAACCCCAACCCTTCGATGCCAACTGCCATCTCTCCATAAGACCAAACCATTCCGAAATCATGACTGTCAAAAGTGCCTACCACTGTGCTGACAGCCCATCTTGCCAATAGGCTGTTCCTGTTAATCAGCTTGTCCAGGGCAAGCGCGACATAACACCATGCTACTCTGCGTCCATCGTTGAAGTCGCCATTTGCCTTGTCTTCATTCACCAGTTCGCGGAAGGCCTGCACGCACAGCCCGTGTGCTAACCGCTGACGAGGGGAGAACATGTCAACCCAGCGGGGCATGCCATAATCTATCGGCGTTGATGTCTTATCGCCTAATTGCAGCGATTCAGTTGGCTGAACGTTATCTCGTTCCCACGCCACAGCGTTATCTGCAAGCATTTGCAGAATAACGGCGGTGTTGTCGTCCCGCAGTGTGGCGGTGCGGTAGCCGCGCTTAGTCGTCAGACGTTTCTTGGGCCTGCCCGTCTTGGTGAACTCTTGCCACTGGTCGCGGTAGATGATGGCATAGAGCTGCTGACCGAGCCGTTCCGCCTGCGCTTCTTGCGCGATGTAGCCTTTTGGAGTTGTCGCGCCGCAGTCGGGATAAGGACAGGTGGCTATGGCGCGGCTTACGGTGCCGGGCGACTGCTCCGTGGCTGTACTCACTATCTCGAAGTCGCAGGTTCGGGTGTCGGTGTTGGGGATTACGCGAATGCCCGTGCCGTCGGATGCCAGTCGCCAGTTAGGTGACAATGGAATCTTACCATCGCATGAAGGGCATGAAATCGCTCGCGCGAAAAGATATGTTTGGTCATATCTTTTCGCGCGAGCGATTTGGCCACTCTCGATTTCAGCCTTGTATTTTTCGTTCCATTCCGACATCCATTCGGGCTGTCCAACATCAGGATAGACACCTTCGAGCAGTTCACGGACACGCTTCAGATAACGCTCCATGATGCCGTCATACTTGCCGATGCCGAGTTCGCGCCCGTACTGTCTGCGAAGTTCGTCACCGTATCGCTGGGGCCATTCGCAGGTGGCGCGCAGGATGAACGCGGCGACTGGGTTGAGTTCGTTGGCAATGGTATTCAGGCCCAGCCTTCCCGCCTCAAACGGGATGCTGCCGCCGCCTGCCGTTACATCGAGGACAGTGGGGACGTAGCCATCGTAAAGAGAATGCTCGCTAAACCCCGATCCACCGAAATAGAGGTTATCGGAGGTCCTCATAAGGGATGAAAAGGTGCTCCCGCATATCTGGGATAATGGTTTATGGAGTCAGAACCAACCAGATACGAGGAGCACCCATTAGATGATAGCATCCGAGCGTCCTGACCGCATCCAAGTAACCTTCGACGACCACCGCCTGGTGGCCAATGCCGGACTGATGTTGCCAGTCATGCTCGCCGGGCGTCTGGGTCTGAGCGAACTTGTGGACAGCCACCTTGACCTGGGGGATGCGCCTGGTCGGGCGAATGCGGGAGACAAGATACTGACCCTGGCGGCATCGGCGCTGGCAGGGGGCGATTGCATAGACGACGCGGACGCGCTGCGGTCCGGGGGCACCGAACGGGTGCTGGGCTGCGCGGTCAAGGCTCCGTCCACACTGGGGACATTCCTGCGCAGCTTCCGCTGGGGACACGTGCGACAACTGGACCGTGTGAGCCGGGAGTTGCTGGCGCGAGCCTGGTCCGCGGGGGCAGGACCCGGGGACTCGCCTCTGACGATCGACCTGGACTCCACCGTCTGCGAGACCTACGGACTGGCAAAGGAGGGAGCCAGCGAGCACAACTACGCCGGTCAGAGAGGCTATCACCCGCTGCTTGCCGTCGCCGCAGGAACAGGAGACGTGCTGATGGCAAGACTGCGCAAGGGCCGGGCCAACACCGTACGGGGTGCAGCCAACTTCCTGCGTGAGACGCTGAGCAGAGTGCGCTACTCAGGAGCCACCGGAGCGCTCACCGTGAGGGCCGACAGTGGCTTCTACACCCACGACATCGTCAGCGTCTGCCGCGACAACGATGTGCGCTTCTCCATCACCGTCCGACAGCATCGGAGCTTGCGCAATCTCATAGAGGACATACCCGAGGCTGACTGGACGCCCATACCCTACTGGATGGAGGGCGCAGCCGACGTTGCCGAGACGACCTACACTCCCTTCGGAGGTGAGCCTGACGCAGCGCCGGTGCGACTGATCGTCCGCAGGGTCAGGCCCACGCCCGGTTCCCAGTTGGCGCTGTTTGCCAGCTACAGCTATCACGCCTTCATCACCGACCGACAGGGCGACACTCTCCAACTGGAAGCCGATCACCGCAGACACGCCGAGATCGAGAACGCCATACGCGACCTCAAGTACGGTGTGGGACTGAACCACCTGCCATCGGGTCGCTTCGCAGCCAACGCTGCCTGGATGGCCGTGCAAGTGATGGCACACAACCTTGCCCGCTGGACCGCGCGCATCGGTCTGGCTGAGCAGGTGGTGACCACAAAGACCCTCAGACGACGCTTCTTCTCCCTGGCCGGACGGCTCACACGCTCGGCACGCCGCCTCACTCTGCATCTACCCCGGGGCTGGCCCTGGGGGACACAGTTCGGCGAAGCCCTGGAGCGACTGCGCTCCCTGCCACACCCTGTCTGACGGCGGCTACCGCTCCTTCCGACCCATCCTCATCCGCCAGCCAGTCCCTGGTCTGCTCAACTCGCTTCGGACGGACCGGCAAGGGTCCCCTGATGCCTCCGAACACTCCATATGCGCCTCTTCACCGCTGACGGAGGCTTGCTGGCAGACCGCCAGTGGCACCATCTAGCCCAAATCCGTCTTTACGATCTCATCCCCGGTTCACATGTCCCTTTACTGCGCCACCATAGCGAACTTCGGTGGATTCGGGCTAAAGAACTCGGAGTGCTTTGAGAGTGGGTTGTACTTGAATGCCCGGTCTCCAGAGAACTTTACGTCAGACCACTCACCTCTAGCTTTCATGGCATCCATGTCAGCGCGGTCCTGGACTATCTGACTCGATGTACCAAGTGCCTGAGTGAAATCTTCCTTGTCCGCGGAAGCGTCTATCACTGATGCCGCAACGGCAGCACGAGAGGTGATAAGAGGGCGACGCGCCCACCACACATGGAGCTGGTTGACGGGCGGATGTCCAGCAAGCGCTCCGCCTTCCCGAATAGCCTCCACGCTAATGGCATCAATGGGCAGGTAGTGTTCGATGAGTGGTGAATTGGTGGGCATTGGCGCCATCCTTCTGCATTTAGAATTATTATGTCGTGCTCTGCTACAATCATTACAAAAGATGTCTCTTGGCTCATAGCCTCAAGTGTACCAACTAGGCGCGTGTAGGGTCATCTCGCCCATCCAACATCTTGCAGGTCGTCATTGAGCCATTCATAGACTAATTCGGTTGCTGGCCTTTCCATATTTTGCCCTAATGGGAGCATCGTAGAATGTGTAAACGACGTGCCAAACCTTTCAAGGTTTTCAGCACTTGCAACTTCTCTCATTCGCCGGATTCTGTTGCGGGCATCATCTTCTTCATACGCCAGTTGAAAGTCAATCCTCGATTGATCATTCTCGTCGACGGAACGAGGCCAGTAAGTCAAAACGGGGCTATCCCTATACGAATCGTAGGATGATGGGATGGTCAGTCTCCCTTCCAACTTCGCTTGCAGGATAGTTCTCCTCCTAGAGCCTGTTCCGAGATTCTTGAAATAGGTTGCTGTCATATCAGTGTAAATGCGTAGCGCAGCCTCATATACGGCAATTACACGCTCAAGCAAACGGCCATCGGTGTAATCCTCGAACCGCCGCCAAGTAGTCTTGCCAGCAGGTAAAGTCTTATCTGGACCTGGCCACGGATCGCTGATGAATGTCTCGCCGTAGGTTTGCATCCTTGCGAAGTTAGAGGCTATGGCTTGCAACTCTTCGTTACCGTAAGGGTAGCTACCTGCTGAAAGATATACTGTGCCATGCAGATTCTCTTGTATGAAGGCAAGAATCTCCCTAATAGGAATCTCTTCGTGTCTCTTATATTTTCGACGGCGAAATTTTCTGGCGAAGTCATAGGACAGTTCGCGCACTGCGTCGATTGAGATTAGGGATAGACGCATAGATTCGATTTCTTTTTTCAGAGAATCCACCAGCCTGTCCTTCGTCAGAACCCAGGGCCAATACTCGGTAGGATTGACCGTAGTCCAGAATACTGATCGCCAGCCAGGATCGATATTTCGATCACTGCTATATCTGTCGAAATCTGGGGCTTCCACTATCGGTTCTAAGTTCTTAGTTCCCCTATACCAACTGATGTTTACCCTATGCGAATCTACACTTATTCCGAGAGGGTAAAGATCACCGTTTTCATCAACGGGTCCAATTTTTCGCATGAGTTTGCTTCCTAGCCCAACTCCCCAATCTTCCATCGATTTACGAATCGCCAGCCCAAGTTCTTGGCTCGTTTTGTCTATTGGAGGAATCTCTCCTACCGAAATAAATCTGTTGCCTTTGAGTTCATCTAGGACTTTACTCGCTGTTCCTGGGTCCGTAGAAGCCAGACTGCTCATTAGTGATATGCCTAAATCTTCGTCCTCAGAACGCATTGCAATGGTGATGGGAATGACCCATTGCTCAAGATCAGGCTTAAGTTGGTCGACTGAAAGTTCACGTTCTACTATCGCTCGGGCACCGAACCACTCTCTAAAGATAGATAGCGTGAAGTCTATTTTGTTGTTCTCTTCTACAATCAGGCGAGTGTTAAGCAATTTGTCACGCACGGCTGCCCTACGGTCCACCTCGGTTTTGGCGATGCCGCCTTTGTTGTTAATGACCTTAATGGCTAGTCGCTGCAACAATTCTTCAATGTCCTCTGTTCGGTCGTCCATCCCCTGCAATGCTTGCCTGGCAACTTGGGCTACGAGGTGCGTCTGAGTTGGATATACGAAATTGGAATTCTTCGCAAACTCACTACCGATCATTATTGCGAACAGCGGCAGTGTTGCGATCTCCCGAAGAGGCTCGTCTAGCCAAGATAGATGGCCTTGCCCGACACTCCGTCCCGCAACTCTTGAAATGAGAGCTAGAGCATCTGAATCATCCAGTCGTGGTACTATGGCGTCAGATCCAACATCTTGTTTCAATCCCGGCATTTGTCTGGTGGTAACGACTACGACTGCCTTTGGATTGGCTGTCGTGTAAACGGCGGCGTCATCAAGAATACCATTGGCAGAGGTAATACCTACTTCATCCAGTCCGTCTATGACGACTAACGCCCCTTGAATGGACGGAACAGCGTAGTCTCTTATGGCAGACTCTAAGAACTCGCTTAGAGGTCTGCTATTTAAGTCTCGTGCGCGCACGAATACGGGGAATGGCTGAGAACTGTCACCTATTGCTTTATCGATAGCATCCTGAAGAACGCGCTCCGCAGCGAGAGTCTTCCCCACGCCCTGAACGCCGACAATTTTCACCACTCCGGCTTCAGGGATTGGAGGCAAGTAACCGATTTCCTGACTTGCTGCCATTCCTTCGGCTATCGAATCGGACACGCCCAAAGTTGCAAAATACCGCCTGCATCTAGCGATACTCTCTCGTCGCAATTCCCTTAACTTTTGCTCCCGCCCACGAGGAACAGGGTTATGGATTCGACGATTTATTTCGTCTGACAAGGCCGCTTTGACAATCTCATACAAGTCGTCCAAGTCATCGACTTCATGCCATGTTGCATATTCTTCAGCCGCTTGTATCAGAGACTGAGTTTGGGCATCGCATGCCTTGTTTGGCAGGATGAATGCCAAGAGCCTACCTTCGGTGCTGATGCATGTATGTATCTCATCAAGAATGGGCTGTGTCGTCTCTTCGCCAACCAACCAGATAACGAAGTCCGACCCAGCGACACTCTGCACATAGCGGTCACGGGCATTTTCCGAACTAGCCGGCATATTTTCAAATGCCCATACGCGACAGTTTGGGAAGCTTTCAACCGCGCTCTGAACTTCTTGCCTAGGTTTTTCCATATCAGGAGTCTGACGACTGCTGATAAAGACCACTAGGTCTGACTCGCTCCTGTTAATCTCTTGCAATGACATAACTCTGGGCTGATCCCCTCTAACGCAAGCATGTGTGCTAAATGATCCGAAGTGGATACTTCAACCCCACACCAGTGCCATTGCCTTGACGATGTTCGCCGGGCGGTTGGGGTCGCGTAAGTGCGCGTGCCACCAGCGCGGACAGCCTACACGCCAACGCCCATCGAGGCCATTGATGTACAGTGGACTGCTATTTCTTTCTGTCTGACAGGGTTCTCTTCGTGGGAGGCTTCCACGGAATCGATGAAGTTCGAGGCTTCTTCCGCGTCCCACCAGGGCCCCTGGTGACTTTTCCTCTGTATTTCGGTTTGGCTGAGATTTTTATTCTTGCCATGTGTCCTCACCCTTCTTGTGTATGTATTCCCCTCGAATGCCAGCCGAAGTCCGTATCCTGCACATTCTCTATCCATGCACTTGCTGTAACAGCACCAACTACAGAGGGTATGATGAAGTCATGCGTAATTAACTGTCGCTCACCGGGTTCTATCTGAATGGCATCAGGAGTTATCTCTTCTCCAAGAGTGCGCCAGGGGAATAGGAAGTCCTCATCGTCCTCGGGATTATCATATTCTTCGAGCATTTCTTCAACTTCTTCGTCTTCATAAGGTGACAGAGCATCTAGCTCCCAAGAAACTTCTCTTATTACACAAAGTCCAGTGCCCGTATTTTCAGCTTTGAGTATCAGTACAATTGCGTCGTAAGACTGGCTAACTGAAACTCTTTCTATACGCAATTCAAGGCTCAAACTGGGTATATGCTTTCTGCTCCGAAAGTAATCTCTTTCCGCTATGTAAAGCGTAATAAGAAGCGTCGCCGATGTCCCGGCGGTTCCAACTACCATGCCCAACTTCCACACATCAAGCGAGGCAATTGCGCCGGGCGGTGCACTGCCAGTCCACGCATACGCCATCTGAGCCAACCCGATTACGGCCGTTAGTCCAAGTAACACAGCGAACATTCCGAGCGCAATTCTCGGCATCCTGCTTCCTACTACCTTGCCTATAGCTTGCCTCACAGAATCGGTCATGTATCAGAACTCAGTTTACCCTACGCCCACACGAGCGCCATCGCCTTCACGATATTCGCCGGGCGGTTGCGGTCGCGCAAGTGAGCATGCCACCAGCGAGCCTCTGCGTTGTGCATATCGGCGACTATCTTGCCGAGCTTCTGCGCCTGCTCGGTGTCGGAAGTCTTTCTGACGGCAAGCATCGCAAGCCTCACCTGAGCCGCGGTCGTCTCATCTATCAGCCTGTACTGATGCCGTTCACCGCTCAGGTTTATGTCTTCCTCGTTGCGGAGAATCGTGGCGATGTGCGGATACGCTATGTCCCTGTGCAGCCCTTTGAGCGTGGTAATGTAGCGCCCCGGCTTACGTCTGCTGCGCTTGCTGGCTTGCGTCAGAGATATGCAGCGAATGCCGTCCTTGTCGGTATGCAGGAGCAGCCCGTGGTTAGGTGGTCTCACGGCGGCTTTTGGACTCATTGTCTCTTCCTTTCGGGATTGGAGCTACGCCTCCGCGCGGAAGTTGACTTTCAAGTCGATAATATGCTCTCCTTCCAACAGTCGCAACCGCGCTTGAAGCGTGTCTGCGCGCTCCGGACTGTCGGGGCGCACCCGCATGGTGGATTCGCCTGGATCGCCTGTGATGCGACTGAAGCGCGCCCAGTGGTTTCTGTCGCGTTTGTAGTCGGAATCCGTAGCCGAAACTTGCACTTCATAACCCTTTCCCGTTGAGCGGTAAATGAACTCGGCATCGACTCCTGTGAACACTCCCGCAAGGTAGTTGAGCGCGGGTTCGCCAACTGCGGTGATCGTGATGTCCTCGATGTCGGCGGCGGCATAGTTGTGCCTCGCCATGAAACTGTCAAGGTTAGCCACCGCTTGATTGGCGCGGGCGCCGGTTTCAATGAAGCCGGTTTCGCGCTGTGCATCTGGTACTGGGCCATTAGGAGTCGGGGGCACAATGGGGTCATCGCCATCGTCTGGTTCCGGCGGAAGATCTGGCGTCGGAACGCTTGGCTCGTTGCCCGCGATGTATATTACAGCGTCCTCCTTCATCAACGCCGCATCAGCTATCAACATGCCCTGCGCGGTGTGAAGAACAAGCTCACCACGCTGCGCTGCAAGACCTACTATCTCTTTGAGCGCATTGCTGTTCAACGCCATTAGCAGCTTTGGCGTTCGTGCGATTTCCTCCTGCACTTGCCTCAGAGTAGGTGGATTGGAAGCATCGCGCAAAACGGCCAGGCTTGCCCAGTAATCCGACGCTACCATGGGAACGGCAGGATTCGGTATCTTGTTGCTTGTCGTCAGGTGGTCAATCACATCTTGTTGTCCGTCTCGGTTGACGGTGCCCGGCGGCATCGATACATGCTTGAGAGGCAGTCTATCCGCCACTTGTTCAAGCACGCTTGGGAAATAGAGTTCGGACCAGTGTGTGCGTATCTCCTGCGCTATGTATGTCTCGCTGCGGTCGATTATGTCGCGGAGTTCGGTGAGGTTAGCTTCAGACATTCCCGCTGGGGGGCTATCCTTAATCGCATTCGCCGCAATATGGGTTACAACTTGGTCCTGAAGGTTCGGCCAGTTGTTGCTCTTAGCCAGCAATATGACAATGTTGTTCCTGTACCGACGTGTAGAATTGGGCGCGAGGCTGTCGCTGCTCGTATAGAGATTTCTCAGGTCGTCTATGCGCGTCGGCGACTGCTGATTGCAAAAACGCGGATTGATGACGGCTAACTGAGCCTGATGCGCCGAGTCGGGTATGTCGCCTGCGCTTGGGAATACGAGAACACCCATGGGGCTGTTTGCGCTATTGGGGGCGAAATGCACCTGAAGGCGCTGCTTGACGAACTCCTCAACTCGGTCACTGTCGCGCTGTACCTCGCGCTTCCTCTGGGCCACCTCGTTACGAATGTTAGGCACAGTGCTGAACTGAAGGTCATTGGCATCCGTGTTGATGTATATGGCGCGAGAGCGGATG
This sequence comes from Dehalococcoidia bacterium, assembly GCA_963665605.1. GTDB lineage: Bacteria > Chloroflexota > Dehalococcoidia > Lucifugimonadales > JADFKI01 > Bin90. The sequence goes on from OY762409.1 coordinate 1,122,767, forward strand.
GATGTGATGGCGTCTCTAACCGTACCGGGGTCAGAATTGTGGGGCGACAGTATGGAGCGGGTAACGAAATCTTCGGTTAAGCCCCTACTGGCGCTGGGCGCGAGGCTACCGAGCAGAACGGTCGTGGCTACATATTTCGGCATGGGATTTTGGGAACTGTCGCCAACGGTGGCGTCATCGCCTGTGATGTCGGTTTGTATAGCCGCCGTGAAACCGCCCTGTTCTAGGCGGCTGTTCAGCTCGTTTGTGAAGTATGAAGCGCCGGGGTCTATGTGATGCGGATGCAGCAGAAGCATTCCACCGCCGGAGTTCGCGGCTATCATCGAAGCAAGCAGCCTGAGAGTGCCACGCACCTTCTGAAATCTGTCGTTTTCCGCGAGCCTTGTATTGATTAGTTCCAGCAAGAGTGGGTGGAACGGGTAAGACTCGGCAACCCGTTGGGTCAGTTCAAGAGATTGAGCAGGATAGTGAAGCGCGTACAGTTCACGGTATGCGCCCGTGGTATTCTGTTTCGCATCCTCGTCGGTGCTTTGGAACAGACGTTGGCGAAGGATCGGGGCCAGATCGTCGGGCGCAGTTGGCGTTATATCTTGCACGCTGCGCCCAACAATCTTTTGCACCTCGTCGATGATCGCAATCACAATGCCTGTGGCGTCCCTGAAGGCGTCGGCGTTAGGGTCCGGCGATGTAATGACAAGTACGGCTTTCGGGCACGCTTCAACCGCTTCTATCAGATCAAACAGCAGGCTGCGGATATTACTTACGCTGTCTTCTCGGGCGGAGACGGCTTTTGCGACATAGTTAGCAAGTTCGTCTATTAGTATCAGAACCGGCTTATCTCCTAGCATCTCCCTGTACGCCTGAGCGCCGGCGCTAGATAGCCTTGCATCCTCTTGTTGGTAGCGCTCCAAAAGGCTGACGCCCCCAAGACGATATGCCAGTACGCCAGTTAGAGAGCGTGCGGTAAGTGTCGTTTCCGGAAAGTTCTGTCCACTGATAGGATTGGCCTCGTCTCCACTGAAAGTCACCAGCTCTATTCCGTCCGGCACATTAATGTCCCTGAACTCTGAGGTGCTCATCCCCGCAGCTTGCGGATGCTGGGCCATTGCCGCCAATGCAATTAGCGTGTGCGTCTTTCCGCCTCCGAACTGGGAATTGAAGCGATATACACTTGATGATTGGGAGGCGTTGCCACGATTAAGACGGTCGAAAATCGTACCCGCCGCGTCCAACATAGCCTCAGTAGGGTAGGTTGCCTCAAGGAACTGAGCCGCGCCCTCTGGGGTGGATATTTCATTCTCCAGAGAGTGGTGCAGATTCTCGGCGTAGCTTTCCGACTGCTGCTCCAGAGGTCGAGGTGGGCAGGCTTGGTCAAAAGGTATCAGGTTGGACATTGTGAAGCTCCAGTGCGTTTCCTGATTGTATGAGTCTTGCTGTGTGCTGTCTTGCGTGGACAGGTAAAGAGTAAGGTATGCCTTTTACATTATCGTGACAATCGCTTGGAATTAGCAACTCCCATCATTCCCTTCGCCACAGTAATTTGCTGGACGGCTTGCTGACACCAAATGTCAGCAGTGTTAGGGTGGCTATGAGAAATGCCGCGGGATTGGTACAGGGGACCGATTATCGATGCTGTGCGCGGGTTCAGAGGATGGTTCGCTAAGCCCTATTCCACTGAAAAGCGTTGTGCCGGTGCAGCAAAGGGACGGGAGAACCGGAGATGAGAATCTATTGGCGCTCCTGGACATTGACTCCAGACGCAATCATCTTAATAATCGCCTGCGTGCCAGAGGATCGAAAGTATGACTGAGACGGTAGTTAATTGGCAGGCGGACGTCGTCTGCCGGTTGTGCCTAGCAAAAATTGGCGTTGGTAATGCCTGTACGCGGATGCCCTCCGGCTGGAGTTATCATCTCGACTGCTGGAGCACCAGAGCAAGCAGACACTGGCGGCCCCGGAAGGGCGATACTACACCTCAGTCTGACAAGTCAGAAACTCGACACACGCAATTGGAATAGGAAGTGGGTGGGCTGGATAGGGAACTTGCGGAATTGCTCCCAGGGCATGTGGGTTATGCCGACGAGGTCGAAGGCAAATCGATGCCGAATTAGGGGCAAGACACAACCTCAGTCTGAACAACAGGTTGACACAGATTAACTACCCCCTTCCGCGCCAAGTTCCGCGACGCGCTCATCGGCGCACACGAAGCAAATGGTCACATCCATGTGCTCAAACTGCTGACGCGGAGATACTAATTGGTTGGACAGCAATCCGGTGAGGATCGCTGCGGGAAGGTGATGCAATATGACGGCTATCGAGTGGACAACTATCGTCTGGAACCCTGTCACTGGCTGTACAAGGGTGTCTCCGGGATGCGCCAATTGCTACATGTTCAGGCAATACCCGTGGCTGCGGGGGATGAATGTTCCGGGATACGACAAGGAACCGGACACCGTGCAGCTCGTCGAGGACCGACTGGAGCATCCCAGGAAGTGGGCGCGGCGAAAGCCGATGATGGTCTTCGTCAACTCAATGTCGGACATGTTCCACGAGGATGTCCCATTCGATTACATCGAGAGGCTATTCGCGGAGATGGAGGGAGTGCCCCAGCACGTATTCCAAATCCTGACGAAGCGCCCTGAGCGAGCGGCCATGTTCTGGCGCTGGCGCAGAAGGCATTCTCCGGAGTGGCCGGCGAATGTGTGGATGGGCGTGTCGGTGGAGAGTCAGGAATACGCCGGCAGGATAGGAGTAATCGAGAGCATACCTGCGGCGGTGCGTTTCGTCTCCGCTGAACCGCTGCTTGCGGAGGTGTCACTAAAGACCTATCTGGAACGCTCCGCCGTGAAGTGGGTGATCGCTGGCGGGGAGAGCGGAAGGGGCGCGCGACCGATGAATCTTGACTGGGCCCGGGTGCTGCGCGACGAGTGCGACGAGTATGGCGTAGCCTTCTTCCTGAAGCAGTTGGGGGGACAGAAAGACAAGCGCGGAGGGGAACGGGCTGTGCTGGACAGCCGGCGCCACCTGGAATGGCCCGAGGCGGCAGGTGCGGCCGGAGCCGCCATCTAACGAGGCTGTGGCGGCAGGAACAGAGGCACGAAGGGCATCCGATATGAGCGAGAGGAGGCAAGGATATTAGGAAACCCTAAATTGCAACAGGCGTTTTTCGTTTTGAAACGATTTATCGCTGTACGATTAGTAAAAGAGCCTTTCTGGTTTGCACTTCTAGCGCGCGAGAATAGGGCTCTTTTTTCATGCAGAATGTTCGGCTTGAAGGGAATGGGACGCGTGGACGGGAAGCATCTGCCAACCAGGAGAAGAGCATGAAAAAGATAGGTCTAATCGGACGGACATGGCCTGAAAGACTGCTGCGTATTAGCGCCGTGGCGTTGGTCGCGGCGAGTGTGCTTGCGCTTCCGGCGAACGACAGCGCCCTGGCGCTACCTGTGGGTGACGCGGGAGCCGTGGCGATCCCTTCACAGCAGATCACTCCTACGAACGAACAGCCTGCATTCGGCAGCGTCAAGGACAACACCCTGTTTATTGGTCGCCCGTCGCATCGGGCCGGCGCCACGCTCGCTGATTACACGGTTGGCGTGATTCCCGTCAGTGACCCGGACGACCCGGTGGAGGACCTGCGGTTCGACGTAAGCGTTACGGCCAACCCTGGAGAGGGAACGGATGCGGTATTCGGTGTGAACACAAGGCGCACGACGCCGGATGGCGTATTCCTTGAGCTGCTGAGCGGCAGCGTGCCGTATGAGTTCGGGCAGTATAGCTGAGATCACTACGAGATTCAGGTCACGGTGTCCGACCAGAAGGACAGCGGGGAAATTAGAACATAATACACTACACCAGTCGTTGACTTGAAGAAAAAGGGATAATTATCGTTTACCGATGAGTGCAAGAAACAGCCGTTCCAACGGCACGATCAGGAAATTCGGGAGGATGCACGCCCCTGTGCTGGAGCAGGGGTTGCTCGACCTGCGTCTGGAAAGTTACAGGCGGTTTCTTGAGCGTGGTGTCGCAGAGGCGCTTCAGGACCTGAAACACATCGAGATAGACATGCCCTGGAAGCTGTCACTGAGCCTCTCGGAGCCGGAGCTGGGTGAGGCGGAAATGACGGTGCGAGAGTGCATCGAGGCAGGGCGGACGTATGATGCGCCGCTCACCGCGTTGGCCAGGCTAAGGACGGAGAACGGAGAGGTGACGGAACAGAGGCTGCTGCTTTGCAGGCTGCCGCTGATGGATGCTGGCGGCGGCTTCGTGGTCAGCGGGGTGAGAAGGGTCGTGATACACCAGATCATTCGGGCGCCGGGCGTCTGGTTTTCCTCCGAGACCGACAGTTTCAGTGGTGTCAGGATCGGCAAGGGGCGGGTTAGCCCGGCCCGCGGTCCGTGGATCGGGTTCGAGACGAACGAACGAGATGAACTGAGGGTTCGCCTGAATGGCGGCAACTCCCTGAGCGGCTTGGCCGTGCTCAGAATCTACGGCTTCGATGACGACCGTTTGCTGGAGTGCTTCAAGGACATGGAGGGACGTGGCAAGAGGCAGTATGTCCTTAACTCGATGCTGCTTGGAGACTGCGATAGCAGAGAAGAAGCGCTGTTGCAGATTTACGATGAGGTTTCACCGGGCGCGCCGCCCAACCTGGATACCGCAGAGGAACGTGTCGAGAGACTTTTCTTCGACCGCCAGCTCTATTCGCTCTCCGCACCCGGCCGCTACATGCTCAACAGGCGTTTCGGTGGTGATAGCGAAGATCTTCTGCTGACGCCCGAGGACATTGAGAACATCGTCAGGCACCTGATCGATGTTTCCAACGGCGACGCCGAAGATGACGACATCGACCATCTGGCTAACCGTCGCGTCAGAACGGCCGGTGAGCTTGTGCAGGAGGAGTTTGCTGCCGGGCTTTTCGACATGGTGAAAGCGACGACCGAGGCGCTGCAACTTGCGGAGTACGAGCCGTCGAGGCCCCGTGACTGCCTGAAGTCGCTGGCACTGGTGAAGCGGATCGCCGGGTTCTTCAACGGGTCCAAATTGTGCCAGGTTACCGACGAGACGAATCCGATCGCGGAGCTGACGCACAAGCGAAGAATCACCTCGCTTGGGCCCGGAGGACTCAACAGGCAGAACGCCGGCGTGGACCCGCGGGACGTCCATCACACTCATTACGGGAAGATATGTCCGATAGAGACGCCGGAGGGTAAAAATATCGGGCTGCTATGCACACTTGCGATCGCTGCTGACGTGGATGAACACGGACTGCTCACGACGCCGGTACGCCCCGTGAGGAAAAGTCTATCCAGCCACTCTGATGACATCTGCGGGCGCACCCTCCGCGAGGATATTGTGCTGGACGGCGCTGTACTGGAGAGGTTGGGCCAACGGGTCACGGCAGAGGTATACGCGGTGCTGCGTGGAATGCCCGAGCGGGATGTGGGGGTTATTCCCTTCGTGGCGAACACGCTTGAGGACGTGGAAAGGGTAAACGCCTACCGGGAGATGGACCTCGTAATCGCGCAGTGCAACGCTGGTATGGACGAGAAGGGCCAGCTTGAGGATGACTGGATCGAGGCGCGGCATGGGGAGCGATGGCTGAAGGTGATGCCGGGGGATGTTGACTATGTGGAGCTGATGCCGAGGCAGGTGGTCAGCGCATCGACATCGATGATTCCCTTCCTTGAGCACGACGATGCGAACCGCGCTCTTATGGGATGCAACATGCAGCGACAGGCGGTGCCGCTCTTGAAACCACAGACTGCGCTGGTTACAACCGGCATGGAGGTCGATGTCGCCCGGGATAGCGGCTATCAGGTCAGGGCGGAGAGCGGTGGTGTGGTGACGGCCGTGTCGGCTGACCGCATTGATGTGATGAGAGAGGACGGGGTTGTGGATACCTACGAGCTTCTGAAGGCGAGAAGGTCGAACGCTTTCACTTGGATCAGCCAGACTCCGGCAGTGAACAGGTGGCAGAGGGTCGGCGAAGGGGACGTTTTGGCGGATGGACATGCATCGCGGGAAGGGGAGCTTGCGCTGGGACAGCGTGTGCTTGTGGCGTACATGAGCTGGGACGGGTACAACTACGAGGACGCGATCATCCTGTCCGATCGCGTTGTCAGGGACGGCAAATTCAGGTCGCGCATCCTGAAGCGGTTCCGCCTGGATGCGGTTGACGTGTCGCTCGTTGAGCATGACGAGGACGGCAAGGACCACATCAGAAAGGTCCGGGAGCGGATAACGCGTGATGTACCCGATGTCGCGGAGTGGCGCAAGAAACTCCTCGGAGAAGACGGAATAGTGCCTGTCGGGACATACGTGAAGCCCGGACAGATCCTCGTGGGCAGGGCGTCTCCAAAACCCACTCCCGCGGATCTGCAGGGTAGAGAGATGCCCGGAGAGCAGAAGTTGCTCTTTGCGATCTTCGGCGAGACGGCGGACCAGGTGCGATACAGCGATAAGTCCCTTTTACTCCCGAAGGGGCAGCAGGGGCGCGTGGTGCGGGTGAACGTCATCCGCAAGGATGACGATTCAGAGGCTTCGAAGCAGCTCCCTCCCGGGTGTCATACAAGGGTCGAGGTGGAGGTTGCCGGCACGCGTTCCGTGCAGCCAGGCGACAAGATGAGCGGAAGACACGGCAACAAGGGTTGCGTGAGCATCGTCGTGCCGCAGGAGGATATGCCCTTCCTGCCGGATGGAACTCCGATTGACGTGATGCTCTCCCCGCTCGGGGTCCCTTCTCGCATGAACCTCGGACAACTGATGGAGGTACACCTGGGTTGGGCGGCGCACAGGCTGGGTTTTCGAGCTCGCACTTCCGTTTTCGACAGTGCGACGTGGGATGAGGTTGAGCAGTGCATGGCGCAGGCGTGGCTCGCGGGAAGAGCGGGGGGTATCGGCAACCGAATCGCCGAGGACGACATGCATAGCGTCGATTGGAGTCAGGTGAAACACTGGTGCAAGAAGGAGGGTCATTCCTTTGATCGGTTATTTGGAGAAGCCGCAACCCGGGGCACAGAGCCGGGCCGAGTTTGCCTATCTCTCTGGCTTGAAGACGAAGGGCTCGATGTACCTGCGGGACTGACGTATGAGCAGCTGAGAGCAAGGGTGATCGAGATCGACAGGCTGGAAGACAAGGCAGGGCCGATTATGGGTAAGCAGGTTTTGCGGGATGGGAGGACTGGGGAGCGAATGGGAAAGCCCGTGATGGTTGGGTACAAGTACATGATTAAGCTCGGGCACATGGTAGAGGACAAGATGCATGCTCGGTCTACCGGAACGTACTCATCCATCACTCAACAGCCGCTCAGGGGTAAGTCGGCGGGAGGCGGACAGAGAGTTGGGGAGATGGAAGTGTGGGCGCTGGAGGGGTATAGCGCGGCCTACATCCTGCAGGAAATGCTGACGCTGAAGTCTGACGACGTCGAAGGCAGGCGCATGACGCTGGACGCAATTATGGCCGGCGGCGGTACTGGGCTCGCCAAGACGACACGCATCCTGCCCAATGTGCCCGACAGCTTCAATCTCCTTTGCGCCGAATTGAGGAGCATGGGTATGGACGTTCGACGGGTTAACGAAGAAATTTCCTATATCTATGAAGAACCGAATCTTGGTCTATCGGAGGAGTCTTATGCGAATGAAATGGAGAGCTAGTGTTGTATTGCCGTTAGTCCTGCTGTGCGGGCTGTTGGTCGGCTGCGGCGGGGACGATGAAGAAGGGCAACTCAGCCCTGAACAGAGGATGGAGAATATGGAGGCGCAACTGACCGGGCTGCAGCAGTTCATCGCGCAGGAGTTTGCGAAGGACGAAGGGCAGCAATCGGTCGTGGTGGAGGTCTCGGAAGAAAATGGAGAAGTCGTGAGTACGACCGCTTACATCGCTTCGCCTCTTTACAGCCTGGAGAGGAGTGAGGCGAGCGACAATGAGATCGAGATAGTCGAGTGGATGGCGGACTGCGCCGCCAAGACGTATCTGAACCCTGAGCTTCCCAGGGAGGTGGTCCAGCGGGAGGTCAAGGAAACCGAGGAAAGAATGTGGGAAGCATTGGAGTCAGGGCAGTACAGCAGCTTTGAGGCATACATAGGGATGGCGTTCAGTTTCTGCCATGCGAGGCTAGTGGAAGGGGAGTAGGTATGCATTGGATCAGCAGGCTGCCAAGAGCAACCAGACCAGTAACGTTTGCCCCGATAATGGCGGGATTGGCGTTGTTTGGCGTGCTGGGTTGTTTCGGGGGTGAGGATGAGGTCGATGTTGTCGTTACGGCAGAGGCGCCGACAGCGACGGCGACCGAGACTCCAACTCCCACCGTGACGGCTACCTTCCCGCCAATTCCCACGGCCACGGCATTCGGAATCATTCTGGCTACGAGGACAAATACACCTACCAGCACGGCAACTCCCACCGCTACCGGAACCGCGACTCCCACTCCGACCGCGACGGGAACGGCGACTGCAACCGGCACGCCGACCGCGACCGCGACGGCAACTCCTACGGCGACTGCCACACCCACAGCTACAAGAACCGCAACACCGACCGCCACGCCGCTGCCAACCGCGACCGCAACGGCGACAGCGACAGCGACAGCGACGGCAACAGCGACCGCAACAGCGACCGCGACACCGACTAATACTCCCGTGCCTTGCTCGATACTGCCGGGTGGAAACCTGGCGGGATGCGACCTAGCCGGCAGGGACTTGAGAAACATAGACCTGACAGGCGCGAATCTGGCCAATGCCGACCTGCGCGGTGCCAATCTGCGCGGGGCGATCCTGAAGGACGCCTCCTTGTCCGGTGCGCTGGTGGAGGAGGCGGTGTTCTCCAATGTGGACCTGAGCGAGACCGACCTCTCGCGTATAAGGTCGTTCAACAAGGCGGTCATGCAGAACACGTCATGGCCGGTAGGGGGAACATTCCTCAACGTGACCTTCGACCGGACGGACTTGTCCAGGAGCACGTTTGGAGAGGATACGGTATTTGACGGAGCGACATTCATCAGCGCCGAGCTTTACAGGGTCAATTTCAACGGGGCGTCGATGCGCCGGGTGAATTTCGAGCATGCCCGAATGAATGATGCGGACCTGTCCGGCGCGAATCTGACTGAAGCGTTGCTGGGCGACACATTGATGGTCAGGGTCGTATTCAACGAGGAGACGGATTTCACGCTCGCGGACCTGCGGGAGACTTCCTTCACGGGCATGACGCTCAGGAGGATTGATTTCAGCCAGGCGTGCTTGCGGAAGGCGAATTTCAAAGATACGACGCTCGATGAAGTGATGTTCGACAACGCCGATATGTACAAGGCTATGTTCACGAATGCACGGACGAGCGACGTGACTTTTCGGAACGCTGACTTGCGAGAAGTGGACTTCACGGAGGCAAGGCTGGAAGAAGCCTTGCTGAATGGCGCGGAGCTGCGAGAAACGGACTTCAGTCGAGCCAACCTCATTGGCGCGGACTTCGATGATGTCTCGGGGGTGCAGCATGCGAAGTGGAGGCACACCACCTGCCCTGACGGGAGAGTGAGCGACAACTGCTACACGGACGGCGCGCTCCGAAAGTTCCCTTAAGAGCCTGTTGACGATCTTTGAGACATGTTAAGTTGAGACTATTACCAAAGGAGGTGGTAAGCATGTCTCATTCCTATCCCAGCGACATCAGTCGGGAGCAATTCGCCCGGATTCTTCCCATACTGGAAACGGCCCGCCGTCGCACCAAGCCTCGCACGGTGGACCTGTACGACGTTTTCTGCGGGGTGCTCTACCTCCTCAAAAGCGGCTGCCAGTGGCGGATGCTCCCGGCGGACTTCCCCGACTGGCGCACCTGCTACAAGTATTTCCGGCAATGGAGCGAGCGTCCCTGCCCGGATGCAGAAACCATTCTGGAGCGGGTCTTAAAAAAAATCGGTTGGCGAGGCCCGCAAAAGCAATGGACGGAGAGAGCGGACCAGCTTCTGCATCGTGGACTCCCAGAGTGTCAAGAACACCGACAGCGCCAGGAGCAAGGGCTATGACGCAGGCAAGAAGGTGTCCGGAATCAAGCGCCACATCGCGGTGGACACGGAGGGATTGCCTCATGCTATCCACATCACCACGGCCAACGCCACAGACCGAGACGGGGCCTTGGTGATGTTTGAGCGGCATCGGGACGGTCTCAGTCGGGTGCAGGGCGTGCTGGTGGATGGAGGATACACTGGAAAGCCATTTGCCGCGGCGGTGCAAAGCCGGCTGGGAGCCACGGTGGAAGTGGTGAAACGCAACGAACTGCACACCTTCGTGGTGCTGCCGAAGAGATGGGTGGTGGAGAGGTCATTCGCCTGGCTGGAGAAGTGCCGCCGACTCTGGAAGAATTGCGAAGGAAAGCTCGATACCAGCTTGCAAATGGTAGTTCTTGCCTTCATTGCGCTAATTCTGAAAAGATCGTGAACAGGTTCTAAGGAGTGTTGAGACGCCTTCGGTAGTCGGCAGCCCCAAGGTAATATACATGGCTTAGTGAGGTATCACACAGCCGAGATGCGATTGCCCCGGTCTCTTGCGAAATGTCATAGGACGTCGTGATGATCGTGGGCAATCTCTCGTCATGGCGCTGGGCCAGAAGCTCGTAGAGGTTGGCAGACACCCAGTTGGAGGTCGTCTCCTTGCCCAGATCGTCCAGCACCAACACATCAGCCGAGGATGCTACATCAAAGCGTCTGGCGAAATCGCTGGAAGCCCCCGGGCTGTATCCGGACTGCAGATAGTGCATCAGGCGATTTACCCTGGTGTAATACACTCTGTTACGCTTCATGAGAATGGATGTGGCGGCAACGGCCAGATGGGTCTTTCCCACGCCTGTGGGCCCCCAGAGCAAGAGCCATCCGGCTGGTGATGTGGCAAAGGACATGACCGCTCGCTTCGCGACGTCGCGGTAGGAACACCCGTCAATGTCCTTATGTACCTTGAAGGCGGGGAACGTCATCCGGTTGAGAAGCGCCGGGGACGGGAGGCTGGTGAGGTCACTGGCAGTTCCTGTTATTGCTGTCTGCAGTACCGTCGATACCTCGGGGTCCCGGAGACGTACCCCGAGGTGAGGGTCGAGGTCTTCTATCGCGCAACCCACGGTGACGACTGTTGGCAGTTTGGCATTGAACCTGTGATTTATAAGCTGCTGAAGTTTCTCAAGTGCCCAGGGAGACGCGCTGGTTGCTCCAAGTGCATCAAGGAAGAGTACCTCGACGTCGGAAACTCGCTGGTAGATCTCACTGAAAGGTATAGGATTGTCAGGTGAATAGCCGGTCCTCAGCTCGTCAAGAAAATCGGAGGCTGTGACAAAGAGAACGACGCGGCCGTCTGAGAGTAGCGAGTTGGCGATAGCGGCCGCAATGTGTGTCTTACCTGAGCCGGGAGGCCCGGTAATCACCAGCCAGCCGGCAGGGTCCGTTGCATACTTGCCGGCAGTGATGAGCGCGTCGCCGAACAAAGTGGCGTCTTCGCCTCGGACTCGGTCTAGGTCGAGAGTGGCGAAGGTGAAGCGATTCAGGTGGCCAAGGTTGCTGTACACCCGCAGGCGCCGCACGCGGTCCGAAGTCAGGAAGTCCTGCCGGCATTCGCAGTGAGAGTACGTGCCGAAACGGGGGTGGCCTACTGGAACATTGGCACTCAGAACTCCCCTGCCCTTGCAAATGGAGCAAGGGGGTTTCTCGGCACCGTCGCTCTCGGGAGCAGCGACGTCGCCAAGGTTCTTGCGCCGAGCGCCAGCATGCGCCTGGATGCGCTCCAGAATATCTTTCAGCGATTCGGCAGCCATTACCCTGATACCAGCCCGGTGAGGAGATGCCACGCACCAAGGACAAGTGACTGGATGGATGAAACCGTGAAGGCCCAGATGTCCATCAACAAGGAACTGAACGGATTCAAGTCCAGAAAAATGATGCAGCCGAGTTCGAATGTAAGGTAGATGCAGGCGGCAAAGAATACCTTGTCAAGCCAGATTGGAGTGCCGAACTTCGCATTCATCTTCGTGGCGATGCGAGGGGGCTGTTCCTTCATCACGATGTACGGGATATAGACGGTGGCCATAAGGATGGCGACGGGGAAAAGCAGGATTCTCACGACCATGTCGACCTGCTCTTCGGAGAACGCCGGGCCCTGGGTCGGATGATCGCCGATGGCAGGGGGGTTGGGGGAACCCCAGTTCAGGTTAGAACCTGGTGCTTCCTTGTACTTCGGCACGTAGAACTCGAAGCCCATCTGCTCAGCGTATCTCTTGTAGTCCTGATCTTCGATCATATCCATATCACCTCATCTAGCCAGGCCATTCCTTTCCATATCCGTGCTGTTCAAGTATTGAGTCGACTACGGGAGCGATGTGCTGCACAACGAACGTAGTCTTGACCTTCTCTCCTGTGAGCGCCATCGCCAACGCTATCCGCTTGTCCAGCTTAGCCGACAGCATAATGGAGAGCGGAATGTAGTTGTCGTCCTTATCAACGTCGAACGTGCGACGCCTGCCACCCCTACCCCTATTGGGGGTAACGTCCGGAGCCGAGCGGCGGCTGTTCGGTATCCTCATGCGTTCCCCGTCCGTAGTCAAAGCGAAGCTCCTTTACCTTGCCTTTGATGCTGCGGCTACCGAACCCAAAGGGGCCGGCTCCCCGAATACATAGCTGTAAACTGCGCCGAGTTCTTCGATTGCCCGCTTGTCGCGGGGTTGCCATTCATTGATGAGCCTGCCCGTTGGGGTCGCTCGTCGTATTGCCCCACGCTCTTTCACGATCAGGCCCGAGGTCTCAATGCCTTGGCACTGGGACAGTGCGTCCGATGCTGCCCTCGCGTCAACTCCGGTGTGGTGAGGCGGAGTCCGGTTGAGTACGGCTACGACGCGAAGCTCTTCGTTAAGAGCAAGAGCGTCAAGGACCGCTTCCTGAAGATAGTCGAGTGACCAGATGTCGAACTCGTTCGGCTGGAGGGGCAGGACTGCTATATTCGCGACACGGAGGATAGCCTCGATGGCCAGCTCGTCGCCTGCGCCGACGTCGACAATGACATCGCTGTACTTGCCGGAGAGATCGACCGCCGCAAGTTTGAGGCTACGACCCAGCTGCTGTACGCAGAGGGGAGCTTTGAAACCAAGCTCATTGCGACGGTCAACCCAGTTCAGGGAGGTCTGCTGCCGGTCCACGTCCAGGAGGATAACCTCTCTGTCCGCGAGCGTCCGCCAGCCGGCGAGATGCACCGAGACCGTTGTCTTCCCGGTGCCACCCTTCTGCCCTATCACTGCTACTATCATCTACCCGCCTTTCCCTAAACTCTTTCCCCCATAATAACCGAAAAACATAAGTATGGAAAGCGGTAATTATAGAAGAATTGATGTAAAATGTAGTTAGAGCGCCAACTCTAAGCCAAAGAAGTCACCATGACGATGTCACCTGCATCGCTCGCAGAGCGGTTCATTCACGAGCACTGTGAAGCCTACTCAGAAGGCGGACAGAGCTTCCTCGAATTCCGAAAAGGCCATGACCTGGAGGATCTGGACCTCCTCGGGTGTGGCGTTCTCAATCTAACACTCCCGGACGGAGAGCGCCATCTGCTCGTCTTCGGGGACGGCTCCAGCATCTTCTATGACTTGGCCGGCACGAGCTTCGACGTCTTGAGCCGCTGGCAGATGGAAGGCAAGCTGACGCACGTTCTCGAAATGGAATTGGCCGCTGCAGGGAACGGTGAGAGTTGAGGGATAATTCATGGTTTCACGACGAAAGGCTCTACGTGTAAGCAGTTGTATAGGCAAGAAGACCTTCAGGACGGCTACGTCCGCAATGGCGGAGATCGAGACATACGAGAGGAATCGTATCTCGCTGGGTGGACTGCATCCTTATAAGTGCCCGTTCGGGGCGCATCTCCATATCGGTCACAGCAAGGACAAGTTCAGGATCCATGCGTTCATGCGGGATTTTCCACTGAAATACGCGGAGGTTAGGGATGAGTAGCGGAAGGGTTACGGGTAGGCGCGGGCGAAAGATTTACCTGGCGTCGAGCTGGCGTAACGACCGGCAGCCGGCAGTGGTCAGGAGGCTGCGAGAAGAAGGGCACGAAGTGAATGATTTCAGAGACAACGAAGATCACTTCGCATGGTCGGACATCGATCCGGACTACGAGAGGTGGGACGCTGGGGCATTCAGTGCTGCCCTGGGACACGAGCTCGCCGTTCGCGGTTTCAACAATGACTTCAGCGCAATGCAGTGGGCGAATGCGTTTGTCCTCGCTCTCCCCAGTGGACGGTCGGCGCACATAGAGGCGGGATGGGCAATAGGGCGTGGAATCCCGACAGGAATACTCATTGAGGGCGACACGTACGAGCCGGAGTTGATGTACAAGATGGCCGACTGCATCACACCCGACATAGACGTGATTGTGGAGTGGCTGACCAATCTGAGCGGAGGATGTCTTTATGAAAGATAGATGGGCGGAGCACGACAAATTTATGGGTGTGATCCTGACCGTTATGGTCCTGGTTCTCCTGCCGCTCGGACCGATGCAACTGCAGCCGGATGGGGTCTCGAAAATACTCTTGAAAGCCGTCATATTCGCCTCGTATTGCGGGGTGGCCCTGAACTTGGCGGGCGAGAGGCTGCTTGCCTGGTACAAGGACAAGCACGGGTGGCCGAGGGTTAAGAGGGTGTTCCTGGCGGTGGTCACGACAGTGTCGCTTTGCTTTCTCGCAGCGGTGTCGGTGCAAATGGTTGTCCGTGACACGACCGAGGTGGAGGATGTTCACGCAGTCGTGGTTCTGCTCTACATAGGAGCGGTGGCTTTCGGAGTTTTCTGCAGCGTGCCGACACTTGTGAAACTATGGGCCGGCGCGCTACGAAATGGAGAGTTGGAACAGACTAAATGACAGAAGAGGTACGTCTTTGAGTAGGTGCAAGCATAAGACAATCGATGTGAATGGCGACAAGGCGCAATGCAAGGACTGTAAAAAGATTCGATACGGCTGGTAGGTAGCGGGAACATGCCCGGATTGCAAGTTGGCTCAATTGAAGGATTGGAAGGGGGAAGACGATGAACGGTGATATGTGGCCGGAATTCGAGGACGTAGAAAGACAAGAGATGTTCAGGCGGGACAGAGCCAGGGCGGTGCGCAACGCTCGGCTTCTGCTTGATGCGAACCCGCTCATTCTCGACACCGAGACAACCGGGCTGGGCAGACGGGCACAGATATGCGAGATCGCCTTAATCAACTCCGATGGGGGTGTCGTGCTCGATGCGCGGGTGAAGCCGACAGTGAGTATTCCCGAAGAGGCGACAGCGATCCACGGGATTGGCGACGAAGATGTCGCTGACGCGCCAACCCTCAATGAAGTGCTGACAGAAGACATCCTTGATCGAATCTGCGATGCGAAGGTTGGAATCTACAACGCGGCTTACGACATACGGATGCTTCGGCAGTCGATGCTCGCGCTCAAGACGCCGGCGCGGGTGCGAGGAAGAATGGAAGTGATGTATCGCTCCGTGGGCTGCATCATGAAGGCTTACGCGGCGTTTATCGGTAACTGGTCGGAGTACGACCGGAATTACGGCTTTGTCAACCTTGATGTGGCCCGCCGACAGTGCGGACTCGAATGGAACGGCGAGGCGCACTCGGCTCTGGCCGACACTCGAATGGCGCTCGGGGTCCTGAAGCACATGGCTTCGAGCAAGGAAGTTGAAGATATTCAAGAGGAAGCCTGAGGACGGGCGGGGTTACATCATAGATGTACTACGCGACGAGGATGCGGAGCGGGCGAAGGAAAGACACAGGAGGTCTGAAATGACGAATAAGGTCGGAGTTTATGCCAAGACGATTACGGCGCTACCGGGGCTGCTTGCGATTGTTTCCGTTGGTGTGAATTGGGTTGCCGGAGGGGTTGGGCCGGGGGGTACTCGTATGTGCTGCGATGATGCTGGGCGCTGCCCTTCTGAGCTGCCGGGCGAACTGGAGGGAAGGGTTCGGTCGGTCGGTCGGCTTTGCCGCCATTGTTAGCGCGCCGCTGCTCATGGTGATCTCGATGGTCAGCTTCTTCATGGGCCTGTCGGGAGCGTCCACGGGAGTTGCGGTGCTGTGTGGTGTGTACTGTCTGTTTATCGCGGTGTTGGTGGGTGAGTTGGAGCAGATTGACCGCGTTGCGGCTGCGGCTGACGATATTGAATGGTGGGGCATTGAGGGAGCATGGAATGCTGATTGGGACGCGTGCAAGAACTACTACTACCCGCAACTCTTCTTTGGTCGTTGGGTGCCTCTGGATGATTTTGGTAGCAACAAGCTGTCGCTTGAGAGGGCAGAGGAGAGGCTTGAGGAACTGAGAGATAGTAGCGACTGGCCGGGTTGGGCAGACGGCTCGGACCGCAAGATTTTGATCGAACTGGAGTGAGTAGGGAGGCGGGACTGATATGCGGGACTGTCGCTGTGGAACATGCCGGCAGGTGGAGGAGCGTGAGGGTTGGCTGAGGCGGACGGTCATGGTGCCACTACTGGTATTCACCATGAAAGCGGTGGAGTTAGCAGGGTACGTGGTGGCCGTTGCTTATATTCGGGGCGTTGATCTTTACTGATGGTGGAAAGAGAGAAGGACTTGAAGCGAGAAGGGGTCTGAGGATGTGCGCGGTCGTGTTTTGCGAGAAGTTCAAGCAACGCTTTCCATGCGTCAATTGGTTATGGACTCATGAAATCGAGCTGACAGAAGATGAAGATTCAGAAGTGATCTGCGTGAGGTGTTCACTGCTGATCATACTTCTTGAAGATAAGGAGCCGCATGAGTGCGACCTGGGAATGTATCTCCAGTCAGTTGAGTAGGCCGACGTCGTTGGTACTCACCAGACATATCCGAGCAGGAGGTGGATAGATGGGTAAATGGAATGCGGCGCTCTTTGCTATCACCGCACTGGTCATTATTGGGGGGTCCGTGAGCTGCGGGGGAGACTCTGGAGGTCTGTCTGAATATGAGCAACTGATGGGGCTGAGAAGGGCCAACGCGCAGGGCGCGGCGTTGGGGTATGTGGCCTCGAAGCCGGAAGAGCTCTTCGAGGTCTTGATTCCATTATTTGAAGATTCCGATACGGAGAAGTCCTGGGAGAGCATGAGTGACGCATACCAATACTTTCTCGTGCAGGCACGGGTGGAGGGGGTTGTGTCAGGGTCAATCGGGTACGACGTGCTAAATCGTGGCAAGGGTGTCGTGCGTCTTGATGTCGGAATCGATGTACCGCTCGGTATGCAGCCGCTCTACTCGGTAGATGACGCAGTTGTGCTGGTAAGAGTCGAGAGGATTGACGAAGTCAACTATGTGGCGCGTGGAATGGACTTGAAAAAGGCCGATTCCCCGGGACTGATTATTCTGCCGGGTGGCAGACCGATGTTCATACCTTGAGGTAGGGTTTGAATGTGGATAGGTGGACTGGGCTGCGGACCGCAGCCGCAATGCATGAATGCGGTCAGGATAAGTGCATCTCACGGACTAGCGAGTAGGTAACGTAAAGATGGAGGCAGGTCTTATGGGTAAATTGTTGAAGAATGAGAAGGTTTTGGGGATCTTTTACCTACTGCTCCTTATTTCAGTGTGGGCTGTCTCGATCATGGTGGCCTACCCGGACTTTCGGTGTGCGTTCAGTGGTTCGATACCCGGTTGGAGCAGTCTCCTGGCGAGTAGGAAAGTCGGAGATATGGATTGAAGGATAGCTCATGCCCGACCTTATTCGACTCACTCAACTGGACGGTAAGTTGCCGAATCTCGCACTGATGAAGCTCGCGCATTGGCATCGGTCGTTGGGGGATGAAGTAGTCCTGGAGAGGACTCCTTCGCCGTCTTTATTCGAGCCGGCATACGACAAGGTGTACGCCAGTGCGATTTTCGGGTGGAGCCTGCCGGTGGTCAGGCGGTTGAAGCTGGCGTTCCCCGATGCGGTCATAGGGGGAACCGGAACAGAGGAAGCCCACACGGTCGAGCAGTGGATCGGGTCGGAGTACGAACACTATGACTACTCGATTTACCCTGACTATCCTTTCAGCCTGGGCTTCACCCAGCGAGGTTGCCGGTTATCCTGCGGCTTCTGTGTCGTTCCGCAGAAAGAAGGCAAGCCACGGGCGGTCAACACGATTGAGGACATCTGGCGGAAGGACTCTCCTAGGTCTGTGCTGCTCCTCGACAATGATTTCTTCGGGCAGAATGAGTGGCGTGAGCGCATCGAAGAGATACGCGACGGCGGCTTTCAGGTGAGCTTCAATCAGGGTATCAATATCAGGATGATAACACCGGAGGTAGCTGATGCGCTGGCGTCGGTGCGCTACATGGACGATGGATTCAAAAAGAGAAGGCTTTACACCGCATGGGACAACCTAGGCGACGAGAAGCGTTTCTTTGCCGGGCTGCAGATGCTCAATGATGCGGGAATCCCGTCCACCCACGTGATGGTTTACATGCTGGTTGGCTACCGCCCCAGCGAGACGATGGATGATGTCCTTTACAGGTTCACTCAGTTGGTCGAGGCGGGGTGCAGGCCGTTTCCAATGGTCTATGAGAGATGGCGCCAGCCCGAACTGCGACGCTTCGCCCGGTGGGCGATCCGCCGATACTACGAGATTGTTCCTTGGCAGGAGTTTGAGGCGAACGGGTGGCGGGACAAGCAACGGGACGGTCAACTGACGATGGACGCGGGTTGACCGTCATTGACACCGGAGGGAGATAACTTATGTGCATAACCGTGAAGAGGGCGCTGCCCTGATGAATGAAAGGATAAAAGGATTATGGAAGTACGGATCTACATGGATTGCTCCAAGTGCGAAGATCAACATTTGATTGAGGTTGACGACATGGTTGTTGTCGACTACGAGGCCAGGATGAGGGAGTGCTCCGTGTTGGAAGCCGCCATACCATCTATCCAGCACGAGATCCTCAAGTGGAGAGCGAACTGGCGAAAGGAGGTCTTCATTGAGGAAATAATTGAGATGTTGGGTGAGAAGTCCTTTGCTATGTAGGGACGAGTGATGCGGCGAGCTGGTTTGAGGATATGCCGCAGGAGAGGAGAGAACGGGAGATGGTTGTGAAGAGAAATATGTCCGATGACGGTTCGGGTGAGTTTGTAGCTTTCAGTGATTCGTTGATGCGGCGGGACCATCTGTATGTAGGTGGTGAAGGCACTGGAAGGTCCACGTTGGCTGGACACTCTTTGAGATATGTTCTTCAAGAGAAGGCTGACGGCCGTTGGGATGGCGCCGTGGTGGTGATCGAGCCGGACCGGGCCGTGATGTCGAATATATTGAGGAATACCCCGATGGAGCTGGTGCGGGCGGTGAGGCTCGTTGACTTTGCTGACCCTGACCAGATTCCGGTTATCAATCCACTTGACGTGCATGTATTCCGTGACAGAGAGGTCGTCACGGGGGCGATAGTACGCTCCTGGGACTTGGCGGGAGCTGAGTGGAAGATCAGGGAGCAGCATCTACTAGCCCAGTCGCTGCGAAGTCTCTATGAATGCAACAAGAATCTGGATAGAGAATCCCAACATACGCTAGAGGGTCTTCTCTCCCTGCTGTCGGAGGATGGGTTCAGGGAAAGTGTGTTGGAACGTGTGGAGGATGCGGATCTTCGGAATTGGTGGGAAAGCGTTTATATGAAAGTGGCGTCCGGTGAGCGAAACAGGCTCAATGATACGGTTCTGGGCTTCCTGGAGAAGCACATCACCACTCTTCATGGATTCGGGGTGCTTATGTCATCCAGATGCATGCCGGACATTCGCGAGACGATCGAGGCTGGCGGCGTAGTCTTGGTATGTGCAAGTGACGAGGAGATGGGCGCTGTGGCTTCGAAGCTCGTTACTAATGTCGTTCTGGCCCTGTTGACTTCGATGGTACATGAGCCTGACCAAGCTGCCGGGGTACGCGGTATGTGTGTTGTTGTTGACGACATGGATATGTTCGATGCGGATTTTGGCCGACTGATGTTTGGGAATGCGAATCTTGGGGGAAACGTGATTTTTACGTGTCGCGACATGTCGGTCCTGGACCTGCGCGAACCCGGGATGAAAGACAAGGTGTTAGCGTCTGTGGGATGCGTCTGTGTTTTCGAGTGAGTCGGAAGTGTGCTCGTATTCGGACAGTGTTGGTTGCCGAAGCAGTTAAGAAGTCTCGGGTTTCAAAAGATTGGGGAAGTAAAACATCACCAGACAAGACAGATGACATATTCAACAAAACAACCGAGCCGAAAAAATGTACTGGCAAGCGCCCAAAATGTGTTATTGTTAGATGCGCGATAATTTAATGTTCGTGCGCGACGGCGGCGGCGGCACGGACCACGGGCTGTTCGACGGTGTTGATTTCAAGGCGCTGGGCTCCACTGAGCACTGGGACGCCATCTGCAACACTCGAACCCACTGGTTCTCCTACCAGTGCCACGACCTGGGCAAGGCCGACGACGCGGCCATCTACTGGTACGGGGGCGAGCGGGTAGCCGACAGCTACAGGGACTTCTACGACGGGTCGTGGGCGTCGCACGCACCCACGAACCAGGACGGCGACGCGACTTCGGGTCTGGTGGCCACCGGCAGCCTGTCCGACGGCTCCGGCAATGAAGGTCATCTGCTCGACGCCGCCACGGTGACCGTCGGCGACCCGACGACGCCCACCGCCGAGATCCACGATGTCAATATCAGCAATTCCTCGTCCCCGCGCTACTACGCGCTGTCTGAGGTGCTGAGAACCAACGCCCGGCCCATCGCCGATGCCGGGCCGGAGCTGTCGGTGTTTGAGGGCGATACCCACTGGCGCCTCAACGGCTTCGGCAGCCACGACCCCGACGGCTACCCGCTGACCTATGAGTGGAACGTGCACCCCGACATCGGTCTGAGCGACCCCCACATCGTCAACCCCAAACTGGTCATCCCCTATGTGAGCGAGACGACCTACTACGGAGTCTCGTTGACCGTCACCGATTCGCATGGCCTGTCCAGCACCAGCCACCGTCTGCTGTGGGTGATCGACCGCGGCCCGCCCGATCCGAGCCCGGACGATCCGGTGCAGGGAGCGTCCGGCGCCGGCCTGGAGGTCCTTTGGGAGAAAGAGCGCCCCAAACGGCAACGTCAACATCAGGATCAAACTGAGCGACAGCGACGGCACCGAGTACACCATCAATGCGTACTCCCAGGTGGATTGAGAAGGCCTTCTGGCCAGCCTCACCTACACCCCCTAGCCCCGATCCACTGAAGGAGGGCGCGTGAGTAGTTGAGAAGGGTGCTCCGCTGTATCCGGGACAATGGGTTTTGGACGAATCCAGAGACCAGAAACAGGGAGCGCCCATTCGATGCTAACACCGAGCAGCCCCGACCAGATACAAATCGCCTTCGACGGCGACCGCCTTGTGGACCACGCGGGGCTGCTGCTCCCCACCATGCTCGCCGACCGGCTCGGCCTGCGTGAACTGACGGACGCCCACCTCGACCTCGGTGCGACAGCGGGCCGGGCGAACGCCGGTGTCCGTCTCCCGGTAGCTGGCCCTGACCTGGCGGCGGCTCGCGGGTAGCTGCTGTCCAACTTCTTACAGTAGGACCACCCACCGAAAAGTTCGCAAATCAGTACGCCTTGGCCCACCCGGAGAGACTCGAACCCTCGTCGTCCCGCCACGAATCCTACAACGGCCAGAACGCCGGTTGCCGGATGCAAGGAAATACTGTCTCTTGTTGCTTGTCGGCAACAGATCTAGACTCCAGACAATTACGTTATAATTACCTTGGTTTGTTGCGCCCCAACGGGTAGTAGAGTGAGTGCCGGGAGATCAGCCTTTCCAAGACCAAGCCCAGCTAAAGCCAGACAGATGGCAAAGTATGAGTACAAAATCGTCGAGAGCAAGACGCAAGCTGACATCGAACACACGATGAATGAGCTAGCGAGGTCAGGTTATCGGCTCGTTAGCTTCTTCATCACGGATAGAGGCAACTTGCGTGGGCGGGGTGTGTTAAAGGCAGTTATGGAGCGAGAGAGAGCTTGTCTAAGCCCGAATCCACCGAAGTTCGCTATGGTGGCGCAGTAAAGGGACATGTGAACCGGGGATGAGATCGTAAAGACGGATTTGGGCTAGATGGTGCCACTGGCGGTCTGCCAGCAAGCCTCCGTCAGCGGTGAAGAGGCGCATATGGAGTGTTCGGAGGCATCAGGGGACCCTTGCCGGTCCGTCCGAAGCGAGTTGAGCAGACCAGGGACTGGCTGGCGGATGAGGATGGGTCGGAAGGAGCGGTAGCCGCCGTCAGACAGGGTGTGGCAGGGAGCGCAGTCGCTCCAGGGCTTCGCCGAACTGTGTCCCCCAGGGCCAGCCCCGGGGTAGATGCAGAGTGAGGCGGCGTGCCGAGCGTGTGAGCCGTCCGGCCAGGGAGAAGAAGCGTCGTCTGAGGGTCTTTGTGGTCACCACCTGCTCAGCCAGACCGATGCGCGCGGTCCAGCGGGCAAGGTTGTGTGCCATCACTTGCACGGCCATCCAGGCAGCGTTGGCTGCGAAGCGACCCGATGGCAGGTGGTTCAGTCCCACACCGTACTTGAGGTCGCGTATGGCGTTCTCGATCTCGGCGTGTCTGCGGTGATCGGCTTCCAGTTGGAGAGTGTCGCCCTGTCGGTCGGTGATGAAGGCGTGATAGCTGTAGCTGGCAAACAGCGCCAACTGGGAACCGGGCGTGGGCCTGACCCTGCGGACGATCAGTCGCACCGGCGCTGCGTCAGGCTCACCTCCGAAGGGAGTGTAGGTCGTCTCGGCAACGTCGGCTGCGCCCTCCATCCAGTAGGGTATGGGCGTCCAGTCAGCCTCGGGTATGTCCTCTATGAGATTGCGCAAGCTCCGATGCTGTCGGACGGTGATGGAGAAGCGCACATCGTTGTCGCGGCAGACGCTGACGATGTCGTGGGTGTAGAAGCCACTGTCGGCCCTCACGGTGAGCGCTCCGGTGGCTCCTGAGTAGCGCACTCTGCTCAGCGTCTCACGCAGGAAGTTGGCTGCACCCCGTACGGTGTTGGCCCGGCCCTTGCGCAGTCTTGCCATCAGCACGTCTCCTGTTCCTGCGGCGACGGCAAGCAGCGGGTGATAGCCTCTCTGACCGGCGTAGTTGTGCTCGCTGGCTCCCTCCTTTGCCAGTCCGTAGGTCTCGCAGACGGTGGAGTCCAGGTCGATCGTCAGAGGCGAGTCCCCGGGTCCTGCCCCCGCGGACCAGGCTCGCGCCAGCAACTCCCGGCTCACACGGTCCAGTTGTCGCACGTGTCCCCAGCGGAAGCTGCGCAGGAATGTCCCCAGTGTGGACGGAGCCTTGACCGCGCAGCCCAGCACCCGTTCGGTGCCCCCGGACCGCAGCGCGTCCGCGTCGTCTATGCAATCGCCCCCTGCCAGCGCCGATGCCGCCAGGGTCAGTATCTTGTCTCCCGCATTCGCCCGACCAGGCGCATCCCCCAGGTCAAGGTGGCTGTCCACAAGTTCGCTCAGACCCAGACGCCCGGCGAGCATGACTGGCAACATCAGTCCGGCATTGGCCACCAGGCGGTGGTCGTCGAAGGTTACTTGGATGCGGTCAGGACGCTCGGATGCTATCATCTAATGGGTGCTCCTCGTATCTGGTTGGTTCTGACTCCATAAACCATTATCCCAGATATGCGGGAGCACCTTTTCATCCCTTATGAGGACCTCCGATAACCTCTATTTCGGTGGATCGGGGCTAAGGGAGACGCCCAGAGGATTCGCCTGTACCTAGGTGATCAGGTCGATTTGGCACGAGAGAAGGGCGACAGCACCGTTGCATTTCGAGCTGGGGACGTTCACACGGCCCTTGACTTGGAGAATCGGATGCCAAACGTATGCCAAGTGCTTAAGGGCAGGCAATTTCACGAGATGTGCCGTGTGGAAATCGTGCGATACATCTACTCCCCTCCGTCAGGTCAGGGAGCGAACCTCACTATCGAGTTCCGTATCCTGTAAGCCGTGCCTGTTGGATAAGACTATCGTATTCTTCCAAAAACAGATCACCGTTCCCTACGCACCGTGCTCCTCAATTACGTTGGATGCAAGGAAATACCGCAATCTGATGCAAGGCGCGTCACTTCGGTCCAGTCGCCGTGGCCGCGACTATCTTGCTCATGCCCGGCCCCCTTCAGTCGGTGTTGGCAAGGAGAGTGCTTCAGCGTCCGTAGAGAATGCCAGCATTCTGCCAACTCCATTGGCCGACGGTGATATAATCGAGTGAACCACTTCACCCCATTGAGGATTTCAGTGAGCGAGCATCACGGAGAGTCCGATCACGGAGAGTCCAGTTATGACGACTCAAACCACTCTGGCGCAGCCGCACTCAGAAGACTATTCGCACATAGAGCCGCTCCCCGACCCGCCGCGGGAACCTGATATGGTGCAGCGCAAAAGTCTCTCCACACTCGACGGCACGCTGGGTCCTCACTTCGCCGCATTCGACGACGTTCTGCTCACCGGAGAGATCTATGTGCGCATCGATGAGGAGGACGCGAGGGAACTGGCTCCCGACTTCATCTTCGCAAGGCAGGTCAGTGACCCCGAGAGGGTCATCCGGCGCAACGGATACGTGATAAGCGAGGTGGGCAAGCCGCCCGATCTGGTGTTAGAGGTAGGTTCGCGCAGCACGGGCAGGCGCGACTATACCGTAAAGCGCGAGGGTTACGCCGCTCTCGGCATTCGGGAATACTGGCGCTTCGACCCGTCCGGTGGCGAATATCACGACAGGCCCCTTGCCGGTGACGCGCTGATCGATGGCGAGTACGTCCCCGTAGAGGTTGTCGCCGAGTCAGATGGAAGGCATTGGGGATACAGCGAGATATTGGAGCTGGAACTCTGGTGGGAGGAAAGTACTCTGCGCTTCCGAGACCCTGAGAGCGGGCAATTTCTGCTGACGCCCGAGGAGCTGGCGTCCGACAGGTTGGCAGAGCGCGCGGCACGTGAAGCTGCCGAGGCTCGTACTCATGAGGAAGCGGCAGCTCGCGGAACTGCCGAGACTCGCGCCGAAACTGCGGAATCTCGCGCCAGAGAGGAAGAGACGGCTCGCCTGGCTGCTCAGGCTCGCGCCGAGACCGCCGAGGCTCGTATGGCAGAACTGCAAGAAGAACTTCGACGCCTGCGCGGCGAATAGGACGCATCCCTCTCGTCCGTCGCCAGCCGGACACGCTTCCTCGTCAGAAAAGTCCCCTCAGTGTCTGTGCTGCGTCGGGAAGTTCATTACCTTATGCGCCTTAATGCTGGTTTAATCGCCGACTCTTGGAATTTAGTCCTAGCTCTCGTACGTGCTGGTAAGGTTGAAATAAAGCCATCCCCAATAGAGTGCTACAAAGATCTCTTCGGTGAAGGAGTAGAAAAATTCGAAGGTTATCAGACTACTCAGGATTTTGTAGCTGGTTACGGAAAGACTTGGACTTGGGCTTTGTTCAATCCCTGTAAACGCAAAATTGCGGGTTGTGAAACGTACTGCGTTCCTGTTGACGCGATCAAACGGAGTGGAGAGGGGGCGATTCAGGAGCTTATTATTCCGTTCAACGTGTTCATCGACATTTTCAAAGACGTACAGATTCAACTCGGCACGGAATAAGGAGGCATTTCGTCTCGCAGCCATTTCGTGAGCGGACCTACATCGTCAGAAGATACACGGCTTATCGAAATGGTATTGGCACCCGTCGCCAATAGGAGATAGGCAGCGTATTTTGGAAATGGGATCCAATCCGGAGGCTCGTGAGTGAGTTCCATAGACCTTGTCCTGTACCTGGCGTTGCCGTCTTCAAAGGTTATAGTTGCGACACCGTGTTCCGTAGCGGCCTCAATCGCTCCTTTCTGAAACCCTGACGTCGCAAAAATCATGCCTGTCAAGGGCGGCGGGAAAACATGCCACTGGGGCGGAGTAAAAGTGTACCACCTGGGGTAATTGTTCAGCATAAAGCAACCGTCTTAGCTGTCAAGATTTTGGGATGATCGGATCCCATTTCTGACCTGTCCTCACCATGCTGTTGAGTATGGTCAACAGCTTCCTCATGCACGCGGTGAGGGCTACCTTCTTCGGTTTACCGGCTTCCAGCAGCCGTTGGTAGAACTCACGCAGTACAGGGTTGCGACGACTGGCCACCAGTGCGCCCATATACAGCGTAGAGCGCACCGTAGCTCGACCGCCCCACACGGAACGCTTACCTCTATGTGGACCGCTGTCTCTACTGAAGGGTGCCACACCGACCAGGGCAGCGATCTGCTTGCGGTTCAGCTTGCCCAGTTCCGGTAGATACGCGAGTAGTGTCAGTGACACCTGCGGTCCCACGCCGGGAACGCTGCGCAGAAGATCATCCTTCTCACGCCATACAGGACTGTGCTGTATCCTCTGTCGCAGGTCGGTGTCCAGGTCGTCTAGCTCCTGCTGCAGCCAGCTGATATGGGCTTCTAGGCGAGGGCGAACTTCTGGAGTAGCGCGGCCAAGACGGTTCTTCTCAGCAATCAAGATGCCCGATACCTGCCGCCTGCGCGCCAGCATTGCCCCGAGCGCCCGAGTATCAGCATCCCTCAGTGGACGGATCGCCGGTCGTACTGCTTCACCGAAGTGCGCCAGCACATGTGCATCCAGCCGGTCAGTCTTCGCCAACTGCCCGGTGGACTTGGCGAAGTCGCGCACCTGGCGGGGATTGACGACTGCAACTGGCAGCGATGCCGCCGCCAGAGCTGCCACCAAGGGAAGCTCCAGACCGCCGGTGGACTCAGTAATCACTCCCGCCGGCTTGAGGTCCTTAAGTTGTGTAACCAGATCATCGACGCTGGCTCCGTTGTAGGATACGCTCCAGCTTCTACCAGTGGGGCGTACCGCGACATCTACCTGCTCCTTGGATACATCGATGCCGACATAAGTTGGTTCCTGAGACATATTCGCCTCCTTCATACTGACCCTGCCTTGCAGATACGGGCTTGGTTAGCCCGGGCAACCGTTCGGGCTCTTCTGGAATGAGTGCGACGACCCTCGCTTTATGCCGGCCTCCTACGACCAATGTCAGGTCGGTCTGCCGCACTCGGAACCGCTTCGTTAGAGGATTATCCCATACATGTCAAAGATACAATGTCAGTGCTAATTGCGAAGGGATTATGTCCTCTTCTGCAAGGATCGGCTTGAGGTCGTGGTTCTACTTCAGGACGATGGTGCGGTTGCTCTGGTACTCTGTCTGAGGCGGTAGCTGTCGCCGTTCATCTCGATGATGTGAACGTGGTGAGTGAGCCTGTCCAGCAGAGCGCCGGTCAGCCTCTCCGACCCGAACATCTCGGTCCACTCGTCGAACGGCAGGTTCGTTGTCACGAGGATCGACCCACGCTCGTAGCGCTGGCTGAAGACCTCGAAGAGAAGCTCCGCACCGGTGGGTGACAGCGGCACGAAGCCCAACTCGTCGATGATCAGCAGCTTCAGGCGGGCAAGCCTCTTCTGCAGGTTCAGCAGCCTCATCTCGTCCCTTGCCTCCATAAGCTCGTTCACAAGGGCCGACGCGGTGGTGAAGCCCACCGTCAGTCCTTTCTGGCAGGCGGCGAGTCCCAGTCCCAGCGCGATGTGCGTCTTGCCGGTCCCGCTGTTGCCTATGGCGATGACGTTCTCGCGACTCTCGATGTACTCGCAGCGAGCGAGCTGCGTCACCAGCTGCCTGTTCACCGATGGTATCGCCGGGAAGTCGAAGGTGTCGAGGCTCTTGACCGCGGGGAAGCGAGCGGCCTTGATCCTGCGCGCCACCATACGATGATGGCGGTCTATGAGTTCAAGCTCCGCAAGTCTGAGCAGGTAGTCCGGATGATCCACTCCCTCCGTGGCGCACTGCGCCGCGATCTTGCCGTACTCCCGCAGGAAGGTCGGCAGCTTCAACTCCTTCAGGTGATGTTCCAGCAGCAGTGTCGGTCTGTCGCTCACGATGCCCTCCCGTTCAGCAGCTTCATGTAGTCTTGCGCCGATGTCGTGCTGACGCTCACGTTGGGCAGATGGGGGTGCAGCTCGAGATCGAGTCTAGGCGGCCGTCCCTCGATCCTGCACAGCAGCAGGTGCTTCACGACGTCGTAGCCGGTCGCGCCCCTCTCGACAGCATCGCGCACAGCAGCATGCACCTCGTCATCGGGGAAGGTCTCAAGCAGCCTGAGCACCCGCACGAACTCGCGCTTGCCGGGCTTACCCATCCTCGACTCCTGAAGCCGCCGCAGCTTGCCGTACTCCTCGGGCAACTCCCAGCCGGCGAGCGGGGCCGCCTGGTCCAGGGCGCCTGTCTTCCGCTCCAGCAGCGGCAGGTAGTGCAGCGGGTCGAAGACGAAGTCGTCGTGTTCGTACGATCTGCGGTGACGCGCTATCACCTCGGTGCCGCAGCTTATGACCACCTCGTCGACGTAGCCCCTCACCAGCACGTCCCTGTGTCCGAATGCAACGGGCACCGAGTAGTCGTTGGTTCGGTAGCGCACCAGTGACTGCGAGTTCACCCGGGTGGCGTGCTTGTCGCTCGCATCGTAGGGAGCGACGGGCAGGGGCAACAGCGCCCCGAGGTCACGCTCCATGCGCTCGCCGATGCTCTCGGTGTGCCCCCTGAGCATGGCGTCCAGACGCTCCAGGCACTCACGCTCCAGGTGAGCGTTGAGCTCATCCAAGTCCTCCACTCTCGGGATCGGCACCAGGAAGTTCCTTCTGCCGTATCCCACCATGCCCTCGACAATGCCCTTGTCGTTGCCCTTGCCGACTCTGCCGAACCTGTCACTGAACAGGTAGTGCGACTGCAGCTCCGTGAACGCTCTCGTGCGCTTGCGACGACCTCCTCCCAGTATCTTCGCCACCGCGATCTTGGTGTTGTCGTACAGTATGCTCTGCGGCACTCCGCCCAGGTAGCGGAACGCTGACACGTGGCCATCGCAGAACGCCTCCGTGGTCTCAGCCGGATATGCCTTGATGAAGATGCCGTCGCTGTGCGGCAGCGACATCACGAAGTAGTAGATCCTGCGCTTCTCACCACCTATAAATGCCCACGCCTGTCCGAAGTCGCACTGCGCGTGTCCGGGAGGGTGTTCCAGCGGCACGAACATCTCGCGCACCACACGCCGGCGCTCTCGAACGTAGTCCTTGACTATGGTGTAGCCGCCATCGAACCCGTGCTCGTCTCGCAGTCGATCGAAGATGCGCTTGGCCGTGTGGCGCTGCTTCCTCGGCGCACTCTGGTCGTCTTCGAGTATGCGGTCTATGACGCCCGTGTAGGGCTCGAGCTTGGGACGACGGGGTGGGCGCTTCCTGCGGTATCCGGGAGGCACGGGGTTGGCGAGCATCTTGTCCACGGTGTTCCTGTGCACACCGAACACCCGGGACGCTTCCCTGACGCTCATCCCCTCTACCAGGCAGGCCTTGCGAACGCGAAAATACAGATCCACGATGTACATCCATCTCACCTTCCTTCGAGTCTCGCAAGACTCTATCGGAAAGTGGCAGACGGTACAGTTTTACTCCGCCGAAATCAGGCTGTCGAGCCGCCTACATGGCACATTATTACTCCGCCGTTTACACATGCCCTTGTGTGCAGCTGTATTTTGCAGCTTCATGGCATGAGCCAGCACAACATCCCGACCCACAGGCCTGCTCCAACGCTTGCACTCGACCAGAATTCTGAACAGGGCACCGCCAAGAAGGGTCATCTCTCCAAGGACGTCGATTTCGTAGTCGCCGCCGCGTCCTGAAATGACTTCTCGGTTAATCCAGTTTATGCAGGGGAAGTCTTCTGATTGAGACAACCAAGAGCATACCTGGGCTTCATACTCAGCAGGAGTGACCTCGGCAGGTCTGGGCGGATTCCACGGATTCACTCTGCGATGTTTTGTCAATTCCGACAGCCTCCTGCGCTGATGTTCGAGCCTGTACATATCTGTGGACTAGCCTATGGATACCAATGGTGAGTGTCAACGCAGATTTGGTACACCTGAAATATCAAAGCCAAGCTGGAAGTTTGCCATTTTCGCCAAGTTAGAAGTGTCCCATCCTGGTCCTTTTAGCCTCCCATTTGTGTCTCTTCCGGTGTCGACGTCAGCAGCCGTTACGATGTGAGCAGCCCAGCCTGACGCTTGTCCTTGAATCTGTAGCTTTCACCGCGGATGTTGAGCACATGGCTGTGCGGTTGGGCCGCAGATTCAGCACCAGATCGCCGGAGCGCTCCACTAACTCAAGCGCCCTCATGGTAAAGGAGCTAGCACCGGCTGCTGTCCACCGCGCCTGACTGAGGGTGCTGCACGACGATTCGACCCTTGCCGTCCGGCAGCAACTCGATGTCCGCAATCCGTGAACTTACGGACTTTTTCTTCAGAAAGCTATACGCAGAGTTGGCAGCTATGAAATGCACGCACATGTTCGCGCGGTCACTCATCTCGACACAATGAGAAGCCGTCTTTAATCAGTCGGTGACTGGACACATAAACGCCTTTAAGTACTGGGTTGGGTCTCCGGATTTCTTTGAGATCATGACTTTCATACCCGTAATTGCTCAAGAGTCCTCTTGAAGTACCATTTACACCATACTTCTTCCCATCAACTTCTACCCATATTGCTTGGTGGATGCAGCACAGTTTGGCCGAATTGACAGTCAGAGGCCATTCTGTGCCGTAGTACTTGGCGCTCACATACTTGCTCCTCACACCACTTTCAAATCTGTATTTTTCAGCTCTCGTCAACAAGAACAGGTACGGGGTCGAACCTAGTGTGAGCCACATCGGAAAAAGGATTGCTTGCATTAGTATCTTCCAAGACGCTGGGTCTTCAACCAAATCCACGATGGCGACGAGCGTTAATCCAGCCGCATAGATCAGCAAGCTCAAGTTGGCAGAGATTGAGGAGCGAACAATCGTAGCGTAAACCAATGCCGTTATGACAGGTAGCAGTGTAACTTCCCACCAGAATGGTAGGATTGCGACGTTGAAGAGCGCGGCGAAGAAGGCGGAAGGTGCAAGCACAGTTCTTATCTTCGCTCGAAGCAGTACTTTGCCGCTTTCACGTTGGTCGAGGGAAAAGAGGAGAGAGAAGCCGGAGGTGAGAAACCAAACAGTTGCGGTCATACCAGGGACAACCTCAAATAGACCTACTGTCCTCCCCACAATTACGGCCAGTGTCGTCAGGACTGGTCAACGACAATTATTCTGGCCGCTCCTGTTGCCTCAACGGAATATGTTACCGAAATTTTCTCAGCTTCTAATTGACGCCCACAGGTCTGATATTCCTTTGGTCAGCCTCAATCATTTCACTCCGTTCGCCAGAAGCATACACCAGATCTCTCGCCATAACCCTGCGCCATTGTCGCACTCGGCGTTGCAGCGTGCGAAGGTGACTCCTGCTGAAACGCTCTGGATGACGGCATATCAACCGATCCAGCAACTCCCTGGCCGTGGCGTCCGGCTTGCGCTGAAGCCAGTCCAGTATTTCGCACCACACTCCTTCGAATGGATCAGGATGCGTCCGCCACGTGCGAGGCTTTCTCGCCTTTTGCGCTTCTGCCTCGTGCGTCGCACGCACTTCGCCCTGTCTCCACAGATCGGGCAGCCTGCCGAGGAACTGCTCAAGACTCTCACTAGTCGATGCGCTCACAGGGGCGGAGTCCTTGATCGAAGCAAGCGCCGACTGCGCTTCCCGTATCGTGTGCAGCAAAGATACGGGGTCGAGTTCTACTCGACTGTTTCTCAGTCTCTGCTTCGCCGCCTCGCTGACGTCGTCACGCCTAAGTAGGCGGTCGCAGGGAGTAGCAGGCTTCTCATACCGCTTCCTGACGGTGCCACCATTCCGGCTCTTGTCCAGTAGCTTGAATGAGGGCTGGAAGTGGTTCACATACAGACGCATAGCGCCGTACAGGTGTGCCAGAGCCTGACCTGCTATCGGTCCCGAGTAGCGGCTGTGACCGGCGAAGCGCCGTATGACGGAACCGTTTTTCTGCTCTATCCAAGCCTGGTCGTTTTTGCGATGCGCACGCGAACGAGTGAACTCTATGCCCTGCGCTTCGCAGTAGCTCACCAGAGTCTCGTTGATGAACACGCTGTCGTTGTCGGAGTCTATGCCGCGGATCGGGACGGGGAACATGCGCGAGATGGCTTCCAGTCCTTCGACCACCAGGGACTGCTCGCGCGCCAGCAGTGGGATCGCTTCCGTCCAGCCCGAGCAGACGTCAGTCACCACGAGACTGCTGATGAACGAGCCTGCCACGGACTCGCCGCAGTGTGCTACCAGGTCTATCTCCAGATATCCGGGTTCGGGTTCATTCCAGTCATTGAAGGTGCGCACCGGGATGCGGCCAGCCATCTTCCTCTTCTGCCTTCGCTTCCTGCGACTGCCTGCCTGCTGTCTGATGGGCTTAAGTAGTCTGTCTATGGTCGCGGCGCTGGCAGCGAACAGTCGCTGTCGCACGTCAGGGTCCAGGTCGAGATGCCCGTGTCTCTCCAGCGACTCCACCATACTCGGCAGTGCTGCCTTGAGCCTCTTCCCGCATATTCTGTCCGATGCTTCCCACACCACGGTCAACGCTTCTCTCACCGCCTCGTCGTATATCCGCCGGCCCCGGGGGGCTTCCCTGGTCGATGCGTCTTCACCCTGTTTCAGAAGCCTGACCGCGTGCTTTC
This sequence comes from Dehalococcoidia bacterium, assembly GCA_963665605.1. GTDB lineage: Bacteria > Chloroflexota > Dehalococcoidia > Lucifugimonadales > JADFKI01 > Bin90. Next base: position 1,155,376 of record OY762409.1, read on the forward strand.
GGTGGCAACCCGTCATGGCTACGAACTCATCCAGCATCCGACTCTTATCCTTCTTCGGTGCCTCTCTGTACCTACTGCGAATGGCTCCGAGTACTTCGGTCCTCGTCGCCAGGCTAATCTCTCCAGCCATCTCTTGCCTCCTCAGTCTTGGTAACATCCATTGTGAGGCAATGACCCGATTTCGGTAACATCTACGTGAGGCAATAGCTTGAGTTAGGTAACCTTTTTGTTGAGGCAATGCGATGGGCTCGATCTTGTTGACCGCGACGATCATCAGCCCGACGTAGTTGTCGTCGAAGCGGAAGATGCCGGCGTCGCCCCAGGAGCGGGGAGACTCGGAGGGGAGCCAGGGCAGCAGCTCGACGATGGTGTTGCCCTCGTCGGAATCGACGGGGTCGAAGGCGCTGGCCGTTCCGGTAGCGGTGAGGGTGAGCGTCAGGATGGCGATTGTGATAAGCATCTTGATCATTTAAAGTGCCTCCTTTTCAGGCAAAGAAAACCCGCAGGCGGTTCGCGCTGCGGGTCTATATTTGTCGTTCGTTACCAGTTCTACTGGGAGGTCGCCTGCATCCAGTCGAAGCCGCCTTTGGCCTTGATGGCCGCGCTGCGCTCCTCGGCGGAGTGGCAGTGGCGGTCAGGGCGGCGGTCGCCGCAAACGGAGCAGGGCAGGCCATGGTGCCTGGTGTTCAACGGCTCGCTCTCGGTGCCCTTCGTCTCGTCATGCTGGCGGATGATGTCCAGTACCTTCTTCAGCATTTAAGTGCCTCCTTTTCAGGCAAAGAAAAACCCCGCCAAGACGAATGCCTGGCGGGGTTTCAGATTCGGTTTCGGTTTCGTTATCGGGCCAGCGCCTTTTCCTTGCGGTCCAGTTCACCGGATTCCTCTCGTTTGCTGACCAGTTCCTTCAGTACGTGCTCTCCGGGGCGCGCTTCCAACAGGGCGATCTCGAATCGCTCCCTGCCGTCCGGGATCATCGCGAGGTCCGCGACGTCCTTCCCTTCAGGCAGTTCCGCCACCCGTGCGGGAATGGCGAGCTCGGCGAGTATGCTCTCAAGCAGTCCGTCCGACTTGCTGTCCGCGTCGAGCGCGAAGGCCACAGAGGACACTCCGGACTTCTTGGTCTCGTAGAGTATTCTCTCGACCTTGCCGTTTCCGGCGAGAGCGACCGACATGTTCATGCCCCACTGTCGCAGGACGATGTAGTCGAAGACGCCCTCGGTGATCAGGAGCTCGCCTGCCGGCCTGTCCTTCTTGATGGTCCCGAGTCCGAGCAGCACTTTTGCGCCCGGTATCGTCTGGTATTTCGGCTTGACGTCATCGTTAACCCTTCGGCCTGTGAGCCAGATAGGTCGCCCCCTTCTCATCTCAGGAACAACGACCATTCCCTCGAAACGCTCCCGCGGATACTTGGTGAACAGTCCGGACCTCATCTGTCGCTTTACATTGAAGCCGAGTTGGTTGAAGTGGTTCGCCAGTCCGTCACCGGAGCAGTAACCGATAGAGAGGATGCGAGCCGATTCCTGCTTGATGTTGCGCCCCTGCAGGTATCGCCTTCCGGGTTCTCCCGATTCCTGCTTGAAGAGGCAGTTTGCGTAGTACTGCCGGGCATGCTCCACGAGTACGCCGTCGCGCCTCGGAGGGCGGTATCTCTTCGGGCGTCTGGCTCGCGAGGTCGGAGACGGGTCGGGCAGATTCTGCACCTTCGCCGACGCCTCCCTCAGTGAGAGGTTGTCCATGAATGTGATAAAGTCCAGGGAGTCGCCCCACCAGCCGCAGCCGAAGCAGTAGAATCGCTGGCTGTCAGCGTAAACGGTGAAACTTCCGTCCGCCTCTTCGTGCTTTACGCACAGACCCTGGCGGACTCTCTGCCCGGGTCTGCCGTTGAGTTTCACGCCGTAGCTCTCCACGACCTCATCGAGGAAACGGCTGCGTGCGACGTCTCTAAGTCTGTCGGTAGCCATGGGTTTTCTCCTTTCATGGCTGTGGAAGAGAGTGCCGCGTGCGGCGACTCTCTTCCGTATTCAATGCTAGCCGTTCTTGAGAGAAGCAAGCTGAGCCTCAAGCTCACGGATGCGTACGGCATAACCATAGGCGATCCTGACTTCTCCTTCGGGTACAACCCTCCACTCGTCGCCCTGGAAGATGACTGCTGTCGTCTTGTCAAGGATGTTTATCGATGGCACGATCAGTTTCTCATCGCTATTTCTGAAGTACTGATCGTTCGAGTGGAGTTGTATGAAGATTCCCCTGTATTCCACAAGTTCGATGTTCTCCCTATGCCTGACCTCACCTGTTCTCTTGTCGAGAAGACCTGTGCAGTCAACGGCATCTTCGATGGACTTGTGGTTGTGCCGGCAGACTGGAGCGATCCCTTCGGAAACATCGAAGTAGGTGTAGGCGATAGCCAGGATTTCCTCTTCGTTCTCTGTCTTTTCGGGTGTGGACTCGGTGGCTTCGCTGTCGGTCTTAAAGACTGTTTCAAGAACGATCTCAAGGTTAGTGTCCTCGTCGTTCTCTGTTTCTGCGGGAGTGACCTCGGTGGCTTCCTCGTCTGTTTTTGAGACTGCTTCAAGAACGCTCTCGCGGGCAGTGTCCTCGGTGACCGGCAGTTGATGCTCTTCGTCTTCGAGTGTCCAGTCGGGGCTGTCGGGAATCTCATCGAGGTCGATGTCGTTGAGCGCCTGAGCCTGTGAGGGGTTGTGTCCGTTAAGGGTTGCGTTGCTCGGTGCCATAGGTGGTCTCCTTTCATGGCGGTGTGGGATTGATAGTAAATGGAACTAAGCGCGGACGTGAAGAGACAAACCATCAGGGTTGTGTTATCACGAATGGAGATACTGCTGTGGGGAAGTATGGAGGGTCGGGTGTTGCAAGGGTTTGGCGTGGGGTGTTGCAAGGGTGTTGCAAAATCGCCGTGGGTGTTGCAAATCAGTCTATGGACTGCTGGAAGGGGTATCGGAGGGGAATGGCGCTGGACGCCAAAAGACCCATCGCTGGGATTCGCTTCTGCGAAAACTGCGATGAGTCAGAGGCTTTTGAATTATGATTGCGGGACCCGGAGAGGATCAACCAGCGTACATCAGGGGCCGAAAGCGTAGGTCACGGATGAGGAAAGCGGTTGCCCACTGCGTCTCAATCCCGAATTACCCGTAGCCAGAGAAGATTCCGACTGTTTCGGCGACGACTACTCAGAAAGCTGCAGCCGTTCTAAAAGGGTGGGGGTAGATAGATACACTATTATTATCTCACGGGATTTAACCAAGTCAATAGCAATGACCTGAAAACTAACCTAAATTGCCCACAATTGGTCAATGATTGCCATATATAGTGCTGTTGCAACCCTATTTTCACTAATTCACGCCGTTTTTCGTAAATACCATACTTACATCCTCTGCCGTCCACCCGTCGCACGGCCGTTCCTGTCATCCTGAGTCCCGCGGCGCCCTGGCGTCCTATCAGCTCGTTTACCGCAAGTCCCTGGGCGGCGTATCGCAACATTCCTGCGGGTGTCGAGGGGGATGCAGGGCAAGCGACTCGGCGGTCGCCGGTCGGAGATTGTCTTGTCGCGGATCTCGCGTGAGACGCCGCATGGCTGGCTTGCCGAGTGAGTCGTTGCGGGATTGGCCGGGTCGGAGGAGCGGCATCCGTCAGGCGGGTGCCGGGGATTGCGCGGAAGACCTGAAGACGGCCTTATTGAGATTGACGCGGGATGGAAACTCGGTGACGGCGGCGGGGCATGGCACCGCTTTTGACGACGCCGGGCAAAGACCTCCGGCTGCAACTTGCCGCTATTTATTCCACGCAATCGGCGTCCTGTTTTCCTCCAGGTAAAGCGGGTGATGCGGGTGCCCTTCCTTCGTCAGTTCCAGCACATGCGGCTCGCAGATTTCATCGAGCATCTGCCGGACGGACTCCCCTCTGTCGAGCAGTTTTCCGTGAGTGCCCCAGTCGCATACGACAAGATCGGCGACTCGCGCCGCAGCTCTGATGGCACGGTCGTTGGCCTCCCCTATCGGGTCATCCAGTTCGTATAGTTCTCTTGGGTCGGTGGACCGGTAGGCGAAGATGTTGACGACGATAAGCCTGCCGTAGTTCCATCTTTGCGCGTAGCGTATGCAAGTTTTCACGGTCGGATCGTTGCTGGTCTCGTCGGCGGTCGATGGGTTGAGCATCACGAACGTCACGACTGACCGCCCCTCTCCGACCACACGATGGAGGTCGTAGCGATAGAGGCGGTCGTCCGAGAAGGTGGCCCAGGATGTCTTCATGGACTCGAAGGTGGATTGAGTGATGTTCTTGCCTCCGGTCGGATCCTAGGGCGTGTTGACAATTGGATTAAACTTAGAGCATGTCAGCAGTTAAACTAACTCCGGAACGATGGTCAAATATACTCGATTTCCTAAAAGATAAGACTGGGGTCTATGTCAAGTCTGAGCAGGAGTGCAAGCGATTCATAGAAGCCGTTCTGTGGATGAGCAGGTCGGGAGCGCCGTGGAGGATGCTTCCAACAGAATACGGCAAGTGGTACAGCGTGTACAAACGCTTTGCCAGATGGACCGAGCAAGGCATATGGGAGAAGATGCACTGGCACTTCGCTGATGATCCGGATATGGAGCATCTGATAATAGACAGCACGACAGTGCGCGCGCACCCCTGTGCGGCGGGAGCGCCGCATAAAAAGGGGGACAACGGTCGCAGGCTCTTGGGAGAAGCCGAGGCGGATTCAGCACGAAGGTACACGTAATACCAATTCGCTTTACTTATGTCACAAAAGAGTAGCAGAACATCAACGTTGCAATTAGGGTTGGGTGTAATTCACAAAGCAACCTGCTTTGACTCAAGAAACAGGAAGAAATGAAAAGAAGTGAGAGCAAGCCAATCTCAATAAATAGAGATTTAGAGCCGTTTTCTTCCTGGGAAACGATAGCAGTAGAACTTGATTCTGGATTGCAACGTCACACCTAAGTGGAGTGCACCATCTTGGAATTGATTGCTCTCAACTCCCATTAAGCTCACGTCCGAACTCTACGCAGATTAAAGTACCGGCGTAGGCGCTACCGCACCCAATGTGAACGCTACGAACCATCACCCAACGAGGCCATCTGAGCACACGATACGGACGACTTGCGGCATAGGCGCTACGTTACCGGTCTGGTCAGGAGGATTGAGGCGAAAGCGTTCGCGCAGTGCGCTCAATCGAGTCAGAAGCGCCGCCCCTGTAATCTGCATGGTCCTGATTTCCGTGAGCTGGCTTTCAACGGCAGACGGCAAGTCGCCCAGGAATATGGTTCTAAGGGTTTCTATGCTCTGGGCGTTGCCATTTTCCGTTATGGCTTCTTCTATCGCCCAGTTCAGTTGCCGAGACAGATAGCGCCTGTTCCTGGTGTCGCTCCTGCGGCGGAGACTGCCCAGACGTCGCGCGGCATCTCTCTGAAACTCCTGGAAGGCTGCCATTACTCGCTGATTCGTATCGCCCGGAATAGGCTCTGTTTGAGTGTCCGCCTCACATTCCGCTGCCGCCACGAACTGCGCGGAAGTTATCTGCCGGGGATTCAGATCGCTCCCAACGGCGTAACAGCTCTTCACATCTCCTGCCGCGAGCAGGACCAGCGTCTCACCCACGCTAGGAGGGTCGAATGGAGAAGGCGCAGCGCCATCCGCAGGCGTCATCGGCATCTGCGCTCCTTCCATCTCCATTGGGGCCTGAATGAAGTCATGGTCTTCGTTGGATTCAAAATCATCGGGCGTCGTATTAACTTTCAAGGCCGAACGTATGCCATCCGGTAGTCCGAGCACCGTCTGCCACAGTTCAGGATCGTCTCGCTGAATACGCTGTAACAGCGACTGCGCTCTCTGTCCGGCTGCAACTTCATCGAGTTCGTCATTGAAGTCGGGGAGTTCCTTGCCTTCATAGATGCGGTACATGATCGCCTCGTTGACCCGCTCCGCATCCGACAGCAGGCGATTATCCAAGCCTATCAGGTCATGGAACATCTGGATGCGGTTGTATAGCCTGTCTGTGAGTGCCAGTTCCTCGTCCACTTCGAGATCGGGCCACATGTTGTGTAGGTAGATTTCGGAGTGCGTGGAACCGATTCTGTCAACACGCCCGAAGCGCTGAATCAAGCGTACCGGATTCCAGTGCAGACCGTAGTTGAGAACACGGGCGCAATCCTGGAGGTTCTGACCCTCGGACACCACATCGGTCGCCAGAAGTATCCGGATTTCATTTCCAGGCGATGCCAGATTAGAGACGGGCGAGAACCTTCTCACGATGTTCACAGCGCCCTCTCTGCTGACACTTCCGGACAGTCTGGCTATATCAGCCTGCTTCCCACCCGGATTTAGTTGCTCGAATAGATAGTTGACGGTGGTCTCGGACTCCGAGAAAATAAGCACCTTGCCCTGCGCCACATCTTGTCTCTCCAGAAAGCCCTGAAGGCTATGGAGCTTGTCGTCATCGTCAGGGCCGATGCCCTTTATTCGGTCTTTAATCTCGCTGAGTGTTTCATAGTCTTCGTCGAGGTCGTCAAGCCACTGGTCCGTCTTGAAGTCTCCGGTTGAATGAACAAGCGTCGCTCGTCGTTGCCCGCGATCCTGTCGGCGCTGCTCTTCCTGTTGCAGCACATCGAGAAGTTCGTCTGCGTCGAACTGAGAACCGGCTAGCATTCTCGTCGCAGTGTTCCCAATGGGGACATATCCCGCTTCAAGCGCCTCTTTGAAGTTTCGATTGCTGCCGATCAGCGCGTTCACCGTGGAGCGGAATGCCTCAACACTAGACTCCAGACGCTTCAGTACAAGCGCTCGTATCAGCCCGGCGATTCGCCCTTTGGCTCGTAGCAAATCCCTGTATTCATCCTTGCGAGCTGCCTCTTCCGTCAGGTAGTCGGTGGCACGATAACGAGAGGCTTGATGATTGCGAAGGAGAGTCTGCAATTTATCGAACGGTCCCGCCTTTGCGTACACGCGGTCGAGCTTGTATTCGAGGTTGCTCAGTACCGGTTTAGGAAAGCGCACAGGCTGACCATTTACGGTCGCCGTATCTCCGTACAGTTCGCGTAAATCGCGGCGGCGGCGGCGTATGAAAACGGGTGTCAGCACATTTTCCACGCTCGCTTGTGGCGAGTGTGGTGGTGTGGGTCGCTGCGGCTCGGGGCCCTGCCCGCCTTCTCTACGCCATTGAGAACGCTGCGCCCTGTAAGCTTCCTGCTCCATCCTGTAACCATGCCAGAGTTCGGCTGATCGGAAGTAATCTTCCAGTCTTATAGGCTCTATGTTCAACCCGTGTTGGGTCTCATCGAGAAACAAGCGCAATTGACGGTAGATGTCACGCGGCCCCAAGTTTTGCGGTGTGGCGCTCATTAGCACAACCTTGTGGTCGCCATGTTCCAGATAGTTCCTCAGTCCTTCGGAACGACGATTGATGTTGCGGAAATTGTGCGCCTCGTCAACCAACACCGCACCACGATATGGGTATTCTTCAGCGAGTACCACGCCTCGTATGTCTGCATCGACGTCAACGTATTGTTCCAGTTCCTCATCGAACTCCGCGCCCGCAGGAGGCGCAATTACGCTCTGAGAAACGACTGCCGCGCCAAGCTGATAGATCTCGTTCACCCGCTCCCACATCGGGATAAGTCCGGCCGGACAGATAATCAGGGGATTGCCGTCACGCGGGTAGCTCTGCTTTAGCTGGCGAAGTAGTTCCGCGCCAATGTATGTCTTGCCCAATCCAACGACATCGCCAATGTAACAGCCGCCGTAACGGTCTATCGTGTTCAGACCCCAGCGAACGGCGTCAATTTGGAAATTGGCGAGATCGACGGGACCTGTGGGCAGTGGCAGCTCCGGAGCATCCGATACTCCACTACCGTAGAGTTCGTACAGAGCCTTGAGATAGACGTGGTAGGGCGGTGTTCGTGCTATCGCCCACGAGCGGTCTAGTTCGACCGTAAGTGCTTCAGTGATGTCCACAGAGTCCGCCCAGAGCGCATCGAACCAACGCGAGAGTTCCGACATCTCCGCGTCCCCTGTGACGCGCACATTGAGTTCGGTGTTGCCGGTGAACCCAGCCAATGTGAAATTGGAGGAGCCGACAATCGCAGATCCCGGTTCGGCATGATTGTCGTACCAGCATAGGTATGCTTTGGCGTGTAGCAGTCCCTTTGGGTAGGCACGTATCTCAAGGAAGCCCGCGCCAATCAATTCCTGTAGTTTCGCAATTGAACTCTGGGAATCGTCAGTCTGAGGCAAGGTGGAGACGCCGGCAGCTATGCTGCTAACTGCTCCTTGCGAAAAGGCTTCACGCTGGCTGCGTTGAACCGTCGCATCGACTGCCAGTCTGGCGCGGAGTGCGTCTTGCTGCTGGAGACCCAGCGCGACCGCCTCAAGCGTCTCTCTGTCGGTACGGCCCACCAGGATTCGTATCTTGCCGAGGCGAGAGAGCTCGTCAGCGACTGCGCCGAAGCCGGATACGAAGAAGTAGCCTACCGCTATGTCAGCGCGAGCAGCGCTGTCGAGCATCTGCTTCAGACGCGTGAGTAGGTCGGGATCAGTCGTAGCGTGGAGGATGTTCATGGTGGATTGTCGTTAGCAGAACAATGCTGCGTATATTACTGTGTTTGTTACGGAAAGCGGCGGTATATCTCGTCTCGGGGCAGAAGTCTGTGCAGCACGACCACATCGCCTTGCAGCATGAAGCCCAGACGATAGTCACCTATTCTGATGCGATAGTATCGTCCACGCTCCTCCCTGACTCTGCTGACCTCTGACACTTCACTGATGTTCGACGCATTTCTCAGTTCCGTAAGTTTGCGTTCCACTCTGCGCCGTGTATTCGCATTTCTTATTCGCCTCATGTCTCGGATGAAGCCTGACTTCGTCTCTATCTTCATCCCACTCACTCAGTATCTTTTCGACTTCTTCAAAGCCAACAGTTTCTTCGTCAGCGACTTCTTCCATAGCGCGAAGAAGCGCGGCATCTTCCTCTTCGTCAGTCTGGTGTATCAACCCCAGGCTGCGTTCTATCATCGTATCCTCTTCTTCTGTCAAGCCGTACATCTCGTACACGCGGTCGTTGATTGCAATCTCCAAATAGAAGGTGTCCGCCTGCGGGTCAGCCGTCTTATCGGCTAGGATTTCGTCCACAAAATCGACAATCTCACGCTGCGCCACTAAGCCGATTTTCGGTATCGGCATGTCTTCAATGCTCAGTGTTTTGGAGCATTCGGCGTATGGCGTATGCAGCGCGAACCAGCGTGCCAGTGTGGAATTCAGCACGGCGCAGACATACTTGCCGTCGTCCGATGCGTCGTCCATGACGAAGGTCTTGCGATACTCCGCGCCTATGCCGCAGTGGACTATTACCTTCCAGTCGGATAGAGGACTGCCAGCCGACAGTATCTTGTTGATGATAGCGCGTTCTTCGTCCATATCGCCCTCGCTATGGGTTAGGGTGCGGTTCAGTTTATCACACGCTACGAGCGCGGCGCGCAATCCCTCGTTCATCTGCGTGGCGGGGTGAACGGCGTAGCGGCGGAGAAGCGGGCGCCGCCGGAATCGGAGCACTAGCGGGGTCGCACGCTGCGGACGATTGCTCGCCGCGATGTCTGTCTTGCTCACACTTACCACTGTTCGTTTTAGGTGGGTCCACCTCAGTGGGCAGATCGGCCTGCTTGCGCTCTACAGCACTCCGTCGTGTAAGGGAGGATGTTCAACCATGTCTTCTTTAGGTAACCATGAATCGGCTCTATATTCATCTAGGGCAAAATCAGCTATTACTATGATTATCATTAAACCTAGTGCAATTGCAGGGATAAAATATGTGGAATGTGAGTCATAAATGGCGATTTTCACCATTTGAACCCCTGCGTATGTGAATACACCTATCTTTGCAGGCGTCTTCACATACATTTCATAAAGGCTAGACAGTTTCTTCTTTCTTGAAAGGGTGTCGAATTGTCTCCCCGAATATGGATACTTCATCATAGAAACATAAAGTCCGAAAACTGAAGCACTAACAACTATGGCAATGTCAATTGATATTGACTCAATTAGCCACAATAAAAATATGACGACAATAATAGGAGGATAGCCGATAGTCATTAAGGATGAGTATAAGCCATATCTCTTCATAAGCCAGTCTCTAATGTGCATAAACCCCACTAACACAAAAACTTGTGCTCCCATTATTGAGACGAAAGTGTTGCTCATACCAAATAAGAGTAGGCTCAAAATGAACATCGGGATTAAACCAATCAACGGACCGCAGGATGACAAAAGACTTACCTTTAGCCTCCACTTAGCAATCGCCCACCAATGTGTTTCGTTTAAAGCTACATTATAGATGGCGCATATATGGGCAATCAGCTTTGCACCGACAATACACTCCCTGTCATCTTTTGGTTTTATAGCACTGCGCCCTATCCATACTTTCGGCGAGTTTCCACATATCTGCCAGGAAACAGAATATCCATTCAGAGTCTTAAATTCGTCATCGCCGATGACTTTGGACGTCCAGTCCTCTGAGCCTGACCCACACTTGGGCCATTCACTGATTGCTAGAGCGTTTATGAACTCTTTAGGCGAGAACACTCGTAATTCATTGCGGGGACTATTGAGTACAGCATTTGCGCCAATTCCTTGCACAAATGTCTTGATGACATAATCAAGTTCGGGCTTACTAAGGTCTCGAATTGTTTTATCTCTATAGGACATATTAGGTTCCTATGCATACCGTGTTGCCGATTATTGAACGGGTCTTACGCTATCAATCGTAGCACAAACTATCCGGTTACATGTACGACTTTAAGCAATATTCGAGACATTTCCCCATCTATCACACGCTGCGCGCGCGCCTCAGCCGATTGCCCACCAGCTCGGACACGCCCGCGTACACCGCATCCCGCTCGCCTTGCGTCAGTCCAAGCGCGTCGAACACCGCAGCATCTATCTGCAAACGCTCCACGGAAGGTGTGAGTACATCCCAGTCTGTGGAAGTAAATATCCCGACATCAGGCTCGGACAGCAGTGCAGGATTCACTATCGACAGAGCATCTATTTCAAAGGTCTGAATCTTCATCAGTCCGCCGCCAAAATTAGCCCGGCCCGATATGTTAAACAGCATCTGAGAGAGGGTAGAGTTCATCGCCACGCATAGCCGAGGTGCCGACGTTTCATTACCACCGTAAAGCTCTTGCAGGTTGTCCCCGAAGTACATGCCGGAGTCAATAAAGTATGTGTGGGCAGTGGTGTTAATCAGATAGTTCATCGCCATCCGCGGCATATTACGCTGCCCCAAGTCGTACCACCGTCGTCTTGATTTCACACTGGAACGCTGGTGAAAACTCTGGCTCTCGCCCCACTCAATGTACTCTAAGGCACCCGTGCCCTCCAGTTCGTCCTTGTCGCAGTGGCACATGAACAACCGCTTGGGCAGGGTAGCCGTATGAACGGCGATGCTGCGGCTTTCTCGAGGGCTAGTCATTACAGGGTGCAGATACTCATCCTCAATCTCCCATCGAGTTGCGTCATCACGGTCTAAGAAGAAGAAGTCGTTCGCACCCGTCGTCACACCGCGCTTTACGGTTGCGATGTCGCCAAGCCGAACCAGCCGGTCGGCGCACTTGTTCAAAATATGATGGTAAATGTCTGGCGCCCGCAGGTACTTGCCGCCCCACTTGTCGCCCATGTACTTCTTACGACCTCGACTGTCCGCGCTACCAAGACCAGCTTCCATCAGTTGGGTGCGGCTACGGGTCATCTCTCGCCTTGAGTCGGCATCGGAAATCGCGTGGTCGAATTCATCCCGCAGCGACACGAAACGTGTCTCGTGATTATCATCCTCCACGCCTTTTCTGATAACGCTGATCAAGGTGTTTATCTGCGCCGTGGAGAACTGACGTTCAACGGCGCTTTCGTATATCGCGTCAACGCTCGCCTCGTTCAGCAGATGCTCTTGCAATTTCGCGCCGTAGCCCACATCCAGCCAGCTGTTGGAGCAGACGAACACATGCATGCCGCTGTCCCGCATCAGTTGCAGCGCGCGCGTAGAAGTGGCAATACAGGTCCGACCGCTTGGTGACGGCATCGCTGTATAGTCCTACGATCGCATTTTTGTACGTCGCAGGCTGTATATTTTCCTGCCGCACATACGGAGGATTGGCGACAACGATGTCGAAGCCTCCCTTGCCTATGACTTCCGCAAAGTCCACCCGCCAATCAACTATCGTGCCTTCGTGCGCCGATTCGGGAATGTTTCTGCGAAGATATTCCTTGGCATGTTCCACTTGTTCGCGCAGCCTTTCTTTTCCTGCCCCGTGCGCTCGCATAAATTGGTCTTTCAACTCCCCTATGCCGGACTGCTCGATAAACATTCTGTCCTGGTCAAGTCGCTCCGGGCTGGGCGCAAGCAGGGTATCGCCGACCGCTACTTTGAAGTCCAAGTTGGGCAGCGGCGGTGGGTCGTCGCCATCGTAGTCGATTGCAAGTGAGAGCCATAGTCGCAGCATGGCGATGTTCACCGCGAACTCATCGATGTCCGCGCCGTACAGATTGCGGCCGATGATGTGCAGTTTGCGTTGATACTCATCACGCGGGTCTGCTTCTCCACTCTCGTTAAACAGTGCATCCCGCAGCGCGATAATTTCTTGCATCATGCCTAGCAAGTACGCACCTGAACCGCATGCGAGGTCAACGGTCGTTACCGTGTCTAATGCCTGAGCGATTGCGGGCTTGACTGAGCGATGCAGGGTAGTTGCTTTCTTGTCGTCCACGAACTCAGCGATTGCTTTACCCGTTAGCCCCGTTACCGCGTTCGCCAAGAATCCCTTCAGCGCCTCGCGGCACATGAACGAGACCACAGGGCGCGGCGTGTAGTACGCGCCGGACTCGTGGCGCTCGTTCACCAGTTCCTCGAACACTTTGCCCATCATCTCCGGGTCAACGGCGACTTCGGTGTCGTAGGGCGTGGACTCCATGACCGTGAAGTTGAAGCGGTCGAATAGGTCGGTCAGGATTGACTTTATTGCGTCGTCGGGAACATAGATGTCGGAGCGCGCGTCCGTGTCGCCCATCTCGAACAACCCGCCGTTGAGGAACGGCACGCTGCCGATGAGCCGACGGGCGTCTGGGTATTCTGTGAGGTCTTCGGACTTGTCGTTGTTCAGTCCGGCGAAGAAGAGGAGACGCAGCCTGTCCCAATAGAAGTTGGAATCACTTACTCTGCGGCTTTCGTAGTCCCGCCATAAGGCGTTCAAGTAATCGGTATTGCCGTTGAATCTGAGCCAGCCTTTGCGGGAAATGAAATAGACGAACATCAGGCGGTTGAAGAGCGTTTGAGTGAACAGGTGCAGTTCGCGCTCGTCGGTGAAGCCTTTGATGCCTTCCTTGGCTTCTGCGAAGTTGCGGCGATACTCGCGGAAGAAGTCAGCAGTTACAGGTTCGACGCTAAACGCATTGACTATCGCCTCGTGGACGGTCTTGCCGTTGCGCCCGTAGTCGTCCCACATATTGGCGAGCTGCTGCACGACGGTGCGGTGGTGCTCACCACGGCGAGCGACCATGCGCTGCAAGCGCGGACGGCCATGGGTCAAATCAGGCCGGATAATGTGAAACTGGTCGACAGAACGGTTTGTGAGGAGTAGCAGCAGGTCATCAGACAGGATCTCGCTTAAGGAGCGGGCAGCAACGTTCACCGCGGCAGCGGTCACCCTGTCCGTATCGGCGTTGGTCAATGCCACATAGACCGCGCTCGTTCCGTCTCTGCTCGCAATCAGGCGGGCGTCTGAAGGGAGGTTGTCGTTGCGGGCGCTGTGTAGTGGGATCAGTCCGTCCGCATACTGCCAGTCGAGAGTTTCAACGAACAAGGAGCGAATGTTCCCTACACGCTCTTTCGCATCGCCTGCGCGGAGAATTTTAGCAAGCTCATCTCGAACTTCACCAGCGTCTGTCGTATTAACAATCGGCACAGCACAACCTCAGCTTTCCTATCCAAGTATTGTGCTCATCTTATCATCTAATCTGACACATCATCGCCACTTTGTTACGGACTGAAGCCGCAATGCACGGCGTCGGCCGCTAATCTGCAAGTCCGACTCCATGTTCGCATGGGGCTTATGCGCAAAGCTGCCATTACGTTCAATTATGTCTATTTTGCCATTCAGATAGGCCTGGTTCTCTCAGAGTTTATAACAACCCTTTTGCGGAGCAGCCGATAAGGAAGCCTGTATTCAAAGGGGGCTTCGCAGTGCATTACTGACCGAACGACTGAAAAGGCGCAGTGGGTACATCAATAAGTGAACCCCAGAATGGAATATCGACAGTCGTCGCAGGGGGAACTTCATTTGGTAGATTCTTCCTCTACCCTCTCGATAAAGTCGGCGCCTGCTAGCACAAGGGGCCTGCCATTTTTCAATGTGACAAGCCCACCAATCATTATTTCGTCTCCGAGTTGCAATCCAGCGAGACGATTGCGTTCCTCGTCCGTTGAAAGGATACAGCTAACTTCCGTGAAATATGTCGTATCCCATAAAGTCAAAGTCGTTATAGTCTGGTGATCTCCTTTGGAGGATGTCGTGACGTTATAAACAGACCCTCTCAATGAGAGATGTTCCGACTCATAGATTGGATACTGAAGGAGGTCTTCCCTATTGTGCCGATATGAGTGTTCCAGCAAATGCGGCTCGGCGTCGCTAGAATAGCCAGAAATAAACACTCTTTCGCCTTTCAGCCGATAATACTGCTCTACATCGCGTTTGTAGAAGAGTGCCGTTATATCGTGCTTGTGATGATCTGACTCGATGACCACCTCGACCTTGCTGAAGGGATCAAGGCTCTCAGGTACTTTTACGGAAACGACGAGGCCTTCGACATAAACTTCACGCATTTCAGGAGCTTCCGTATCGCCGTTCTTGATAACTTTGAACCCCGAGGACGTAACTTCATACGGTGAGCGCTTTCGAAGTGAGATTGATGCGACATCTATTGCAAGGGTAGAGGCCACTAATAGAGAGCTTATTTCCACAGTAAAATTTGAAGACTTTAATTCAGGAATATATCTCCAATCGGTATAGGAACTACCTATGCCGGTCAGAAAATCGGAGAAAGTCCCGTGGAACTGACGCCTTGATACAGGGAGAGAATTCCATCTTCCCTCAACCAGTCCCCTCACTTCTTCCGGCAGGAGACTAAAAAGTTGTGCAAGGTCGTGAGTTCGCCAGTCGCGTTTATTTTCAGAGAGGTACTTCGCAATCTTCCCACGTACTTCCAAGATTGCCTTCAACGACAATTCCAAAGTGAATATGGCTTGTTGAGTGTAGGCGATAGCCTGTCCCTTGCCGGCAACGGTATTCCAGAAGTGCCTCTTGGCGTCTTGATAATCAAACAAGCCTTCAAGGTCAACGCTGAGCATGGGAAGGAGTCGCAAGGCTTCAATGTACATTTTTGCAAGGTTGTAAAAGGTAGTAATGCCCGGCTTCACCATATAGACGGATTTGGAGTCCAATCCCAGACAATTCGCCAGTTTCTTTTCCGCCCTTGTGAAGTCCCTTTGATTACCCTCCCTATCGACAGCAATTATCGCTTGCATGTATTTGCCCGAAATCGGATGAATGGGAATCTCCCCGTCACGAAGACGCTTAAGTTCATCTAGGCACCCGACGGCTTCTTCCAATCTGAAATGAACACCATGACAATGGTCCCCATCATCACACCTGTAGAAAAAGCTAGATACTACAAATGGCATCCTCTCACCTACCTAGTGGCCGCCAATCTCAGTAACTCTCGCCTTAGTCCTTCAAATCCATTCTAGCAGCCCATTTGTCTCACAGTGAATACAACGTCAGCATGGAAAGAACTAGCCTTACCGCGACACCAGTGTGGCTTAAGGATAAGCGACGAGACATAGAGATTTCAGGCGTGACGTTTATAGAGGCGGAATAAGTAGGACGACTAAGGGACGTAGGTGCTAACCAAGCGAACTGAAGCGGGTGTACGTGACCTGCCGCGCCTATCGGTCCCCGACCAACTCCGACATACCTTCATACACGGCATCCCGCTCGTCCTGTGTCAGTGCCAGCGCATCGAACACGCACACGTCTATCGCCAACCGCTCATATGATGGATTCAAGACATCCCAGTTAGACGAAGCTAATAGCGCAGTATCCAAATCATGCAACAGCGACAAATTCACCACGAGCAGGTTAGCGGCGTTGCGAGTCTGGATTGACCGTACGCCTTCAGTGTAGTTCGCTCTCGCCTCGGTGGAGAACATCAACTGGAATAGCGTCGAATTAAGTGCGGCACAGAGGGAAATGGCTGACACGTTACCTCGAACAGTGAATACCTGAAAGTTGTCGATGAAGAGCAGGCCTGACGGAGAGAAATAGCTTCTGGCGACTTTATCGGCTAACTTGCCTATAGCCAGGTGAACCAAGTCCTTCCTGCCCAAGTCGTACCACCGGGGGCGGGACTTCGCGCTGGGCTTCAGGTGGTAGCCTTGGTCCTCCCCTAAGTGTATGTAATCCAGCACACCCGTTCCTGACAGGTCGCTGGTGTCATCGTGGCACACGAAAAGCCGGTTAGGCAGGAAATCCGGGTCAATCGCGATGCTCCGCAACTCCAGCGCACTGGTCATTACGGGTCGCAGGTATGTTGGCTCGACATTCCACTCTCTTATCCTCTCCTGCGTCAGTAAGAAGAAGCGGTTTTTCCCGGTCATGATGCCGCTCCTGACATCCGCCTTGTTTCCGAGTCGGACTAACCGGTTGCCGTATCGACTTATGATGTAGTGGTATATGTCGGGCGCGCGCCGGCATCAGTTCGGTACAACTTGAAAGGGAGGCGACATGGCAAGGCAGTTCACTTCGGCGGAGTGGGACATCATCAACGCCCGGCTCGAGGCCGACCCGGAGCGGTACGGTCTCCCCCAAAGGGAGTACGGCTCGACGCTGCTGGGGTCTTTCAATATCCGCAAGTTGGGGTCGTCGCGCAGCCGTAGCCCGGACACCTGGGAGTTCCTTGCTAATGTCTGCCGCAGCTTCGACCTGCTGGCGGTCCAAGAGGTAATGGACGATCTCAGCGGCTTGCGGCGTCTGATGTCCCACAGCCTCACTGAGACGCCCCAGGAGCCGAGTACAGGCACGGGAGACCTCAGAAACCCTCCGCGCATCATCCGGCCCGTCTCCAGCGATGTCGCTAGCCGCTCTTCTGAGTGGGCAGCAACGGCGCCAGCAACCCCGCGAAGCTAGGCAGCTCCCTCGTCTGCAGCCAGACCTTGCCCTCGCCCTCGAAGCGCAGCACCAGACCCTCTCCGCCCAGGATCAGCGGCTTCAGGCCGGTCACCCACCTCAGCGAGTAACGCACGCCCTCACTGAACGCCACGAGGTAGCCGTTGTCCACCGTGAGCGGCTCCCCCTCGTGAATGTCCACCTCGACGATCGCGCCGTACGTGTGAAAGAAGACATGTCCCGCCGTGCGACCCGGCGTCACTTTCAGGAAGAACAACCCCTCCCGCGTGAACAACCCGCGCAGCCCCTGGTAGCTCGGGTCCACCTCGACCTGCTCTGAGCACGCTAGAAACGCGCCGCCCTGCAGGTACACCTCGGTGTTCGGCTCCAGGCGCAGGTCCTTGATCTCCCCCGGCGCAGCCGGCGCAAGCATCACGTAGCCGGCGCCGCTCTCCGCCCTGAACGCGTTCACGAAGAACGACTCCGACGCGATCATGCGGCCCACACCACTCATCAGCCGTCTCAACCAGCCCGGCAGGATTCCACCGCCGTCACGGCGCCTGTGCGGCATCCCTGTCGTCATCGTCACGTTGGAGTACGCAAGCATGGCGCCCGGCTCCGCCTTCACAGCCTCTCCGGGCCTCAACTCCACCTTCAGGGCCGCAAAGCTGTCCTTCGCGAGTATGCTACTCTCCATCGGTGTCCTCCTCTTCCTGCCTGTCGCCATAGTCGCGGCTCTCTTCCAGCCACTGCTCGTACGCCGCACGCGCCACGCGCCCCTCGGTGCGCCGCCTCCGGATCGTGATGCCTCAGACGCCTGGCCACGTCCACGACGCGATCGCCCGAGTCCGTGTATATCTTGCTGATGTACGGCAACGGACGGCTGCTATGCTGAATGATGTGATACACCAACTCGAAGTCCAGCAGGTCGTACACCTGCTCAGATGTCATCTCACGCAGCCTCGACGCGGAGAACTGAAGCCTGCGCGCTAGGACGGATACGTCGCTGGACTCCTCGACCGGGCTGGCAAGCGCGTCAATAAGCTCGTCAACCTGCCCGTCAAGCAGACCCATCGACCTGAATTTCCTCACAGTGTCGGCCCAGAACTCAGCGTCCCCCAGCAAGCATGGGTCGTGCCTCATCAGCGTGAGGCATGGCATCACCCTGAACAGCGTCCAGACGTTCTGTGACGTGACGACCTTCAGGTCGTTGGCGCGCAACGCCCTGAAGGCCTCCAGCACCACCAGCTCCTTTCGTGTCAGCTCCATCATCGTTCCCGATCTCATCGTGCCCTCCTGTTCTCCAGGCTACTCCGCCTTCTCTTGCAGATATGTGTCCCTGACGAGGTCGCGCAGCATCGCGAGCAGCGCGTCGATCCGGCCGCATAGCGTCTCGTATTCGCCCACGAACGCGACGCGCTCGTCAAAGGTCAGGCCGGCCAGCTCCCTCTTGTGCCATCTCTTAACGACCGGCAGCAAGTTTGCGTTGGCCACGGCGCTGATGAGCTTGCAGACCGAAAGACTCTGATGACGGCGCCGCTTCACGTCGGACATGTGCATCAGGATCGTCGTGTGCAGCTGCTCCAGGTAGATGAGCCCCATCCCGTATCGCTCACGCTGCAAGGCTTCGGATTTCAACTGCCTGAAGCCGTCTATCTCCGTCAGCCTCGTGTAACAGTCCCACGCCTCGAAGATGGTCGCGCACGTCATCCGGAAACGCTGCTCCGCCAGCACAGGCGGCAGGCTGACGTCCAACTCGTACGCGTCGGCATAGCCCTGAAAGCTGCCGTCGTTCGTCTCACGCATATACCTCTCCTCAGTCGTCCGTACTCTGTGTCACTACCACCTGGTCAGTCTGCCGGATCAGAACGACCTCCTGCTCCCGCCTGACCGACCTCCTGGTTACCATCCACCTCAGACCCGAAACCAACGCGCCGGCCACGAACGTGACGGGCGTCAGCGCCATCGCGGGACGCAGCGCAGGTATGCGCCTGACCACGGCCTCTTCCTCGACCGGCACCGGCGCCACGTAGCCAGGCTCCAACGTGTGCGCCCTGAAGCGGCGCAGGTACGCACCGGATACCACGTACCCGGTGCGCGGATGCGGAGTCGCGAACCTGTCAGTCAACGGCGGATCCAGCGCCACCCAGTCAGCACTGCCGCTCACGCTGCCGTCCAGCGCGGAGTGGCGACGGTACAGCAACCAGGAGAACGCCCTCGTCAACCAACGCTGCCGCTCGACGTCATCGAAGAAGGCGGGCATCAACCTGTCCCGCACCTTGCGCCGCGCGGCGAACCCCGAGGACCTCCAGCGCCTGCGCGCCCTCCTGCGGCTCCGTATGCGCGACGGCCGCAACCCGATACGCCGCAGCACCCTCAGGTTCCTCAGCGGCTCCTTGAGCCACCAGCGCAGCCTGTTTCCAGACGGGCGCCGCTCATACACGGCAAGGTCACGCCTCAACGCGTAAAACACACGACCCAGTAACGCGACCGTCCAGCCGAACATCAAGCCCCTCACGAGCGCCCTGGGCCGGCGCCGCGCCTGATACCGCGCCTTCAGCTCCTCGTTGGCTGCCAACTGTATGACCCGACGTTGCGTCTGGTTGCCCGAACGCGTCGATACGGGCCAGCGAGCCCTGCCGAGTATGCGCTGGTCAAAGGTCATGCCGTACCGCTCGCTCATCAGGCGTATCTCAAGCTCCGCCCTCTCTCGGTACAGCTCGATGTGCCAGACACTCTGCCGCTCGGCAGCGCCCCACGACAGGTGCATAGCCTCCACGTGCCGCCACATCGCTACCAATTCCGCCCGACCATGCTGCCATATCCCCCTGTCGTCCACGAAGCCCTCAGAGCCGAAGAACCAGTCCTCGTCAGGGTAGGGCCGCGCAGGTATGACGTTCGCCCTCCGGTAACCGATACGCTCAGGCCTGTCATCATGTCCGGCACACACGTAACGAAGCATCCTGTCCCCCGCCAACACTCCGCCCTCTCGCAACTCCGCCGCCGTCCAGCCACATTCGAACCGCTTCTGACCAGGGGAGAAGGCGAGCTGGAGCGCGCCCTCGTCGGCATAGCTCACCGACGCCTTCGTGACGATCAACTCCCGTGCGTCGCCTTGTATGCCCTCAGGCATGCTCAACAGGTCGAACCAACCGACACGACGCACCTCAAGCAGCTTACGCAACCACGCCTCCGGCAACCACGGCGCAACGCTCGCGCCAAGCAACTGCGCCAAGGCTTCGTTTCGCGCCTCTTCCACCGACAGCGCCCCCTGGTTTCCCTTATGCCACGCCGGATAGTGCAACGGGCGCTCGTTCAGGTAGAGCTGCAACGACCGAATGCGAGCGGAAACCGCGCGTATCTCCCGCAGCGTCGTTGCCGATAGGAGCAACTCCAGCAATGCCACCCGCCGCTCAGGGGCCTCGTCTGCCTTACGCTCCGCTATCTCCTGCAGCTCAGCCTGCCGACGAGCCTGCGGACGTGTCCTGCGCCTGCGCCTGCGGCGGCGCCGTCCCCCTGACTGCTCCTGACGGTTGCCGTCCACATCATCGGGCGCATCGTCGACCTCACCAGTCGGCACATCTCTGTCTCGCCCCGCTGGGCTCTCACTCGCCGAGGGGCTATCGTCTCCACTGCCGTCCGCGTCCTCAGTATCCCCAGTTGACGGCTCTCCCTCTTTTCCCCCGCGCTGCGCGCGAGCCGCAGGAACCTCACCCGCCACAGCGTTCACATCATCAGACCGCCCCGATACATCATCGGCAGACACATCATCGCCCGACGCATCGCTCTCAGATGCATCACTTACATCACCAGCAACCGCATCAGCGACATCGCCCGCATCCCCGCGTGAGTCACCCTCGCCTGCTGCGTCCTCATCCTGACCCGGCGCGAGCTTGTCCAGGTACTCTGCGATCGCCTCACGCAACGCACGCGTGACCACCTTCCCGTCACCGTCTCTTCCACGCGTGACCGTGGACGCCGGACGCCTGAGCTTCGCCGCTATCGCCCGCGCAGAGTCACCTTTGGCTGCACGCCCGTCCAACCATTCCTGTTCCCTGTCAGGTTGTTCATCGTCAGGCTGTTCCGTGTTCGGCTGTTCACTGTCATGTTGCTCCATATCCATTGCCGCAACTCCTGGCACTCATACGCCGTGAGGCTTCCCGCTCCCCCGCTCAGCGCGTCTCCTCTTTCCCCGAATATCAACTATCCCTGTCTTCCCTGCTCAAACGGCGCAAGCCTTTCAGGGTCATAAATCACGCCGTAAACATTGCTCCGTACATCAACTTTCCCTGACTTCCGTTCCTGAAATTCTTGCAACACCCCTCCGAACCAAAATTCTGGCTTGCAACACCCTTTTGCAACACCCCGCGCAGAGCGCGGTACAGGGCGGCAGGGGCCGCCTAAACTCTTGCAACACTCTCTATATATCCTGTACAGGGTGGGAGGGTGTTGCAAAAAATTCTTGCAACACCAAACATTTGTGCTTGGTTTATCAGAACATAGGCGCTCATACCATTCGCTCCTGAAATTGCGTAAACAGTCGCCGTAAACACGGCCATGTTTACGCTGCCCGAACGGTCAACCCCTGACGCCAACGCGAAGCGAAACATCACCTCTGTCCATATGCCACGGACTTCGCCATGACATTCCGGTGATGCCGGATTCCCTGAGTACATCCATGCTGGACACCAGCATAGGCAACTCATACCTGACACGATTCACGTATGTCAGGAAACGGCTCACGGTTCCCGCATCCTTGAAGACCATCAACACGACCGGTCGCCTTCCATAGAAGTCGAACCTCGTCGCCATCCCGTCGTAATACCTCTCGTAACGTGAGAGTTTTTCGTCCATGCGGGATGGCCTGTCAGCCCGCACCTCATACTCCAGCGTGAAATAGCCCGAGAGTCCCCTGAATCTCAGGTCGAAGGTGGCGTCCGGGACGATGCTGACCCTGCGCCTGTTGAAGAAGAACCACCTCTCCCACCTGTGAGGCGGGAGGGCATGCGCGACGCGCCAATCTTCATCTTGTCTGCACTCCGCCGCCAGCGTCGAGACAAATTCGTTTATGCCATCCGTGTGCTGCAGCTCCCTGACCAGCACTCGGATCTTTGTACCTTTTACGTCATGCCGCTGGACGCCCAGCTCGGGCGTGCCGCCGTCGTCCTTGTCAACACTCCAGTGCCGGGCCAGTTCAGTCAAGCGTCGCCTGTCGATTCTTGCCAGGTATCGCAATCCCTCTGTCCCCACGCAGAGTCTCGTGCCATTCTCTTGTCTTTTTTCAGGCGACTCGCCTATTCGGATCTGACAGATCAAATCACTTTTAGTCAGGTGCGCTCGCCACTCTTTCAGCCTTCCGCTGGACATTCCAAGGAGGCTGCTAAACTGCTCATGTCTCATGAGCGGCCAATCGTAAATCGTCCAGAGAAGCCTTCTCGCCGGTCCAGCAAGCGCCAACGTCTGCCTCTCCGACAACCTCAACCGCCTACCGCTTGTCAGCGCAGACCGTCTTGGCCTTTCGCCACCTTGCACCGTCCTCTTTCCAAGCCCCCGTCGCGCGGGCTCATCTTCAAGTAACTCAGTCAGCGTCTTTCTCTTCGCGCTGCCACTATCTCGCCAGAGCGGAGTATCCGGGCTCGTCGTCGCGAGCAAGGCCTCCTCGGTTGTCATGTGTACTCTGCTTATGTGATTCCTTAAATCAGTCGCGATCCTCTGCTCATCGACCGTACTCTGAACCACTAGAAGCGCAGGCGGCGTCTCACGCCTTCTCTGGGAATTCAGCATCGTGCCCAGCCGGCTTCTCTGAGCTTTCCAAGAGAGTGTCGCCCCGAGACGCATCAGGACGAACTCCCTGCCGTTACGGAGTTTCACAAAGGCATCAAAAGCGCCTCTTGAATACCAGTACCACTCCCGCAATGCGCCGCATTCGGTCGCCAGCAAAGCTCCCACCCTGTACAACACTTCCACCGCATCGATTCGCCGAACCAGCCGGCGCTCCCACTGTTCCGACACGGCGTACTTCTTCAGCATTGCGTCTGTGTCGGACGACAGGCTGTCCATCCCGTCTGCCGTCAGGTGCCAGCGGAAGTCAAACTCATTTACAAGGCTCGCCATCTCCAGATTATTCGCCAAGCCTTGTCTCGCTAGATGGCGCAGAGCGAGATTGCCATCCACCATCCCGATTCCCAAGAAGGCAGAAAGCTCGCTCACGTTGGTGAAGGGTGTGCGCGCGAGGCCGGCGAGGACCAAGTCGGTAGGGTCATCTGGCTGCATTCTTCAACGTCCCGATTAGTCTTCTAGCTTCTGCTGATCAAATTCGAGACCGTCATCTTCTTTATTGAAGAGTTGTTCCAGCATTTCAGCCACGCTGGCCGCGCGTCTTGCGTCCAGAACCTCGACGGGAGTTGTGTACGCGGACGAAGCCTCCCTGATAATCTTGTTCATACCCTCGTTCGCCGGGAAAGGTCGCATAACTTCCATTGAGAATAGCTCAGTCCCGCTATCCAGGTTCATGCGCCCGTAGCAGTGGTGCCGGGGCAGGCCCATGATGTCCCGCTCATCGAGCATGTCGTGGCTGAACTCTTCACTTAGAATCTTTGCGTCACTGGCATTAACCTGTGATGCGATCAGGCAACCGATATTGGACAGAATCGTTTCACGCATCTTGCCGCTCTCTGTCATTTCGTTCAGACGGTCAAGATTCTGCGTTGCCATGACCAGCCGACCGTTATACTTGTTGAGCTCCGCCAGCTTGCTGTCGAAGTCAACTCCGGGGAACGTCTGTATTTCATCCACAACCACGTTCACTTTCTGCCGTTCCTCCGGTGGTAGCTTGCTCTGTTTACGGATGATGTACTCAGTGAGGTTAAGGATCGCGGCGCCGATTATCGCCGAGACTTCCGGCCCCGTCTCCGCTCTTGCCGTGTTGACAAGCAGGATCTTCCCCGAGTAAATTATCTCCTCCAGGTCGAGGGTGCAGCGAGGCTGCCCGAGGACCCTCACCGCACTTTCGGACGCAGCATACTCCCCGATCTTCCGCAACACAGGCGCCAGCGCGCTATTGTCGTTATCAGGCACCATCGACGGGAAGATCGATTCCCACCACTTCGCCACATCCACACTACGCCCTTCTTCAATGACAGCCTTCCTCATGTTCAAGTCGGTCAGGAATTCGACACCGTCGAATATGGTGTACTGCTCATGTTCCTCGCGATTCCTGTTCGCCTCGTACAGCGCCGTGAACGTCCACTGCATGATCGCTTCCATCCTGTCGCCCCAGTTCACCGAGGAAGTCTTTGCGATCGAGATGATCGTTGGGATCGTGAGGTCTCTCTCCGGAAATGCGCGCGCATCCAGCAGGTTTATGCCGCAAGCCCTTTCCTTGTCTCCCATATCGATCAATCTGACATCGTGGGCGACGTCAGCGGGCACGCGGTTCACAATGTCAACCACCAGGTCGGAATGGGGATCGACTACAACCAACGTCGCATCAGTTAGCCCTGAAGCCTTATTCATAAGGATGCCCACGGCCACGTGAACCATCAGAGTGCTTTTGCCGGACCCGGTCTTCGCAACATACAACTGGTGACGGTCCAGAATCTCAGCGGGCATGTAAACGTCTCGCTCGCCGCCGTCCCTGTACGGCTCGGAGCCGATTAGGACAGACCCATCATGCCCGCTATCGGGCAGAACAAAGAGCTCCTGCGGAGTGCCTACGCGCCTGCTTCCCGCCCTCAACAACCCCGGCACGGTCGCGGTTTCACCGGGTACATGCCAGAATCCAGCAGCCTCACGCGTGCCAACAACACCCTCACCTATTCGGCCCATACTCTTGATTACCGTCTTTTCCTGCTCTTCACCTCCAAGGAAGCCCAAGTCATCGACTCTGGGGTCAAATCCATCCAGCATCACAATCTTGCTGGCCTCAAATCTGCAGCCTAGCGGGTTATCAAAGCTGCGATAAGCGGCAATCGTAGGCCGCAGAAGCCTCTCGATCGCCTCGCCCTCGGATTTATCTTCGTTCAGGATTGCATATACATGGACTTCCATCCGGAAGGCAGCTCCCTCGACGCGCAGTTTCACCAGGTCTGGATCGTAGAACTTAGTCTCCGGCTTCTTGCTGAAATAGCCAATTTTCCACAGCACCCACAGAGCGAAACAGATCAGTACGACTAATCCGACACCCATGATGCTGCCGTAGAACATGACCGTGCCCTTCAGTCCCTGCTGCCAGAGCGGCCACAGCCAGTCGTACACGAAGTATGCAAATAGCGCGAATCCCACGGCGGCAGCCAGCATGTATAGCGGTTGCATCTGCATGCTCAACTCGAAGTCCCCACCTACCGCGCTGCGCTCGTTCTTTCGCATCTCATCGACCTGATTCTGGTTCTCGCCGCCCGTCCCCCTGATGGCACGATTGCGCCATGTCTCAGACCAATCGTGATCCTTCTGGCTGAGCACCAACCGGGAGACCACTCTCGCTTCGGGCTGAATCTCGCTGGACATCCCACCAATCATGTCTATGAAGGGGTCGCTGCTGTACTGCAACAGCCCCTTCTCGTCGTACACCTGGAAGGGCAGCCACTCGTCGCCGGCAGGCCAGAGAACCTGCCGCCAGCAGTTTTCCTCCTCGTAATCCACATACAGCGGGTCGTCCTCCAGCGCGACAGCCTCAAAGGTCATGTACGGATAGTGCGACATCAGGGTTGTAATCACATGGTCCGCGCGCGCCGAGCGCAGATACATTTCCACCTGACCCTGCACGGTCGCAATCTCAAGACTTATGCTCTCCCCAACAACATCCATCGCCTCAAGCACATTCATGAAGCTCTGCAAGTTGAAGTCCCCGTACTTCGGAGGCAGCACCTTCACCAGCGCTATTTCCGAGGCCATCTCGTCAACACCAGTTGTCTCCTTCACACCCGATAGAAGCATCTTTACTTTCCCCTCACTGATATGCCTATTGAAAAGTCCACAGTCTCGATCGCAGCGGCCATCACCTGACCAACGAGGTCCATACGCCGCAGGATGTCTATTCTGGGCTTCAGTCGACGTATTTCAGACTGTCCGACTATGGAAGGAAGAAGTCCCGCAGCGTCCGCTATGCAAACCAGCCTGACCTCCTCCACGCTCGGGACCTCAGGCGAATATAGTATGGTCCTCAACCTCTCCAGCATCCTCTCTGCAAGCTCACTCTCCCGCAGCTTGTATTCAGTCCTGCTCCACAGGAAGAACACCTTGCGTTCCTCCACCTCCACTATCCCAGCCTCAACCAGATTGTTCATGATCGAGTCGCGCAGCGCCGGCGCAAGCTCCGCCACGCTATCCAGCCATGCGCGGATCTGCCTGGTCCCCTTTCGGACTATCTCGCCATGCACCATGGCCAGGTGCTTGGGCGCAGGACTATCACTTCTGATCGCCATGATGTTCTCGATGTCCGAGTCGATGTACTGAAGCCGCTCAAGCTCCATCAGCACTGAGCATGCAATTGCGTAGCCCAACGCTGTCGCCGGCATCTTATCCAGCGTGCCATCCAACGAAAGAACAAGCAGCAGGAGCTGCTGAGGGACACTGATTTCGATTGGTTGTTCCATATCATCACCACAAAAACCCATAAACGACCGTCGTGATAGCCGCCGCCATGACCCCAACTCCTATCGAGAGCTTCAGATACAACCTGCGAAGACTGTTCTCGCACCAATCACATGACTTGGCGTCCCTCAGGTGTATGCACTTTTCATAGAGGTCGTCTTTCATCACAATTAACCCTCGCCTAGTGTCTGCCTGGCCGCCAGTCAATGATTGCTTCCTCCACCCTCGACGCCTCAATATCCACTGTGAAATACCCATCGGGCGAGATCAGTAATGAACGTCCGGTCGGATACGACGGCAACTGCTCCGCCTCCTCTCTTGGAAGGTCGAAGGTATCCATGATCATGTCTATCGACGCTGCATCCTGCCTGAGAAGCAGCTTCCAGCTCGCGTTCTGGATCAATGCGCGGCCGCTGTTGCCGGCGACGCCCTCGCTGGAGTTGACAGCCAGGAGGTCCTGTACGTCCTGAGTGATGCTGATGAGTCCGAGATGGTGCTTTCTGGCGCGCTTTGCGGTATTCATCATGAAGCTGCCGCCGATGCCTGACTTGAGCATTTGCCAGACCTCGTCAACAAGCAGTATCCGGTATCTCGGATCCCGAGCTGCCATGGCCCACACCGCCTCAGCACAGACCATTCCAGCCGCAGGTCGCATGGTTTCATCCAGCATCTCAAGGTTGAAAACCGTCATTGGCGCTTCCTCCGACAACATGTCACTACCCTCATCGGATAGCAGGAAGCGCTTGGATCCACTGGCAAAAGGTTCAACCATAGTCGCGATCTCCGGCGCCATCGTCTTCATGTGTTGATAGAGACCGCTCCAGTTTCCCGCTATCTCCGCTCCGCTGGTGGCTTTCTCGTAGTAGGTCACCATCGCTCTGTTTAGATGGGCGTATTGGGTCGGATCCAGATTTGTGCCGATCATGACCTGCAGGAGAATGCAGAGGTTGTCGATTCGCTCGTTAAGCTCCTCGCCGGTCTCCGTAACGACGAAGGGATTCATTCCTTGCCCCTCCCTACCGGGAGTCAGCACCCTGCCGCCTGCAGCCCGGCAGGTGTCCACGTATTCACCTTCGGGGTCGATGATGTAAACCATCACACCCCTGGTCACGGGCCTGAGCGCCCCAAGCAACTTCGCCCCGAATGACTTGCCAGCGCCACTCGTAGCAAGGATGGCCATGTTCATATTGGGAGCGCCAGGGGCATTGAAGACATCGAATGTCACGATGCTTCTGGCGCGGACGTCGTTGCCGACGTAAGTCCCGCGCCGGGTGTCCAGGTCCCTCGGGCTGAACGGGAACATCAACGCCAATGTCGAGGTGTCCAGCCGAACCCACTGTGAAACGTCGTTTGAACAGAGAGGGGCTGTCGTCCGCATACCTTCACGCTGGTAGAATCCCAGCTCGTCAATCTCAGCGAACACCGCCGTGAAAATCGACCGCAGAGACGTCACGTTTTCCTGGAGCTTATCCTCGTCGTCCCCACTGATGGTGATTGCCACGCTCGCGTTGAATAGACGCTCCGAGCCTCTCATCACGGCATCCCTGAGAAACAGGATGTCCTGCAGGGCTATCTGCTCCGCGCCGCCCGTCTGTCCCGTATTGCGGTATTGCCTGTTGGCGTTGGACTGAATCGTGGTCAACTGCGATTGCAGATTCGATATTGCCTGGTCTGCCGGGATCGGCCGAACAGTCACCGAAAAATCCAACGGGATGCCGAGCGTGAGAATGGACTGTATGAATCCCGCTGTCATAATCCGGGGGAACTTCTTTATCCAGATGGTCTTCCTGTAAATCCCGTTATCGCACTTCACCACGCCGGCGTTCTCTCGCAGGTGGATACGTCCCGATGTTTTGAGGTCATCCGGGGACAATCCGTAATTAATCGACAGGACAAGGTTTCGCAGCGCATCATCAACAAGGTATCCCGCACGCAATCCGACCCTGCTCATCGCCGCTGCGACATCTCGCATGTCATCTTCGTCACAGATGATGTAGAAACGACGGTCCATCGTGCCCGGTCGCTCCTCGATGCTCGCCAGAAGCGAATCCAAGTCATCGGCCGCTTCGACCAGGAGGTCCGACAGTTTCTCGGCTCTCTCAGACCTCATCTGAATCCTGAAGTCGTTCAGGCGCGGCGGGTGCTGCCGGATGAGGAACTGGACGGGACATTGCAGTGAGTTGAGGGCGCCGGCGAAACCCGCGACGTTCGCCTCCGTGTATTCCTTGCCCTCGGATTCAAAGACGAGCATCCTCTTGCTGTCGCCCCTGACAAGCCTGTTCCCCTCCGATATGTGGGAAAGGTTGAAAAAGCGTCTCAGGCTCGGCAGAGATTCTATGTTGTCGACCGGCCATTCCTGCTCCAGCAGCTCACGCTCTTTTCTCTCCTCTTCCTCGATGTCCATATGCACATCCAAGCCCTCCACTACGTCCTGGTCTTTAGGACGAAAGAGCACTTTGTCGAGAAGACGCGACATGACCCCGGGCTTCGCAGGTTCATCCTCATCCTCCGGCATATCCCAGAGGATCTCCTTCTCTTCTTCAAGCCCAATGGTTTCTTCAGGCTTTTGAGTAACAACCATAGAATCTCTCACCTCTTTGACTAATTCCAGTAACCTTCTCCCAATATGTACCGTTGGAAGTTGTAGCTCACGAGAACATATATCGCCCTTGAAATCGGGTACACGCAGAACAGGATGATCAGGGCTACAACGGGCCCTGTCAGCATGTTCTTCAGAGCCGCCATCCTGTCCCCGCCGCTGCCGGAGTCCACAACCCACATGATTCCGCCCCATGCCAGCGCGACGAGGGTTATCGCAACACCAACCCAGACCAGCGCCCCGACAACTATTCCAACTCTGCAGCTCATCATCCTGTACAGGGCATTAACCTGGTGGGCGTCAGGCCCGTCAGGCTCGTGGTAATAGCATTTCGGGTGCCTATCGACCCCGTAATCGAATCGTTGCGTGAAATTGGACGTGTGCGTCTCTCCAGGGTCCGTCCCGCCGAAGTCCGGGTCCGTGAACCAAAATATCTGGTGGATGTCGAGCCACGGCCCGTCAACCCCCTCCTGCGCCGCCGCCGTCGCCGGCGAACTGGCAAGAATCGTCATGGCGAGCAGCAAGCCACCGACGCCACCGCGCAGGCCGATCTGAAACCACCTACTCCGAATCATGGTCGTAGTCCAGACATTCATAATCATCCTCCGTAGGCAGGCCGCTCGGTCCGAATATCTCTTCCCGCTCCGGTACATTCAATCGGCAGGCAAAGTCCTGCCTGCATCCGCCGTATGGCTCGCCCAGGCTGTTGACACCCGGAGGCAGCCAGAGCCAGCCTGTGGGCTGTCCGTCCACCAGTTCCACACCCGGCCCGCATACAACTTCCGTTCCAGTCTTGAAGCCACCTACATGTCCTACGATGTCACCCTCGTTATAGTAGTCAGGCTCCCCCTCGCGGCCAGGTCGCGGAGTGGGCTCCACGTAGATCAGTTCCTCATACGGCTTATCGAAGGCCACAAGCGTCGGCTCGAAATAGTAAGTCTGCGTAAACACGTAAACAACGTCCGAAGACGGATCGACCGGCTCGAACGCTCTGGAGGTATCTTCGACCCTGTAATGCTCCGGATAGTATTCGTAGTCCGCGTAGCTTCTTCTCGTGTTACAACTGCAACTGCAGCTCCCACCTGCACCTCAACTGCCTCCCGACGAGGAACACCCACACGCGCTGATATGCGTCTCGATCCTTTCTGCGTAGTAATCAATCGGCTGGTACACCGGCCGCTTCACCGTAATGGCGTGGTCAACTTCGACCTTAACCCCAATCCACCGAAGATATTGACACAGTGAAGATAGCGAAGACGTGGGAAGTGCTCCGTTGACTGTGGGATAATGGTTTTTTGAGGAAAGACCAACCCCAGACAAGGAGCACCAAATAGATGATAGCATCCGAGCGTCCCGACCGCATCCAGGTAGCCTTCGACGACCACCGCCTGGTGGCCAATGCCGGACTGCTGTTACCGGTCACACTGGCCCATCGTCTGGGTCTGAGCGAACTTGTGGAAAGCCACCTTGACCTGGGGGATGCGCCGGGTCGGGCGAACGCGGGAGACAAGATACTGACCCTGGTGGCGTCGGCTCTGGCAGGCGGTGATTGTATAGACGACGCGGACGCGCTGCGGTCCGGAGGCACCGGACGGGTGCTGGGCTGTACGGTCAAGGCGCCATCCACACTGGGGACATTCCTGCGCAGCTTCAGGTGGGGCCACGTGCGCCAACTGGACCGGGTGAGCCGGGAACTGCTGTTGCGAAGTTGGTCCGCGGGGGCAGGACCCGGGGACTCGCCCCTGACGATTGACCTGGACTCCACCGTCTGCGAGACCTACGGACTGGCGAAGGAGGGAGGCAGCGAGCACAACTACAACGGGCAGAGAGGCTATCATCCGCTGGTTGCCGTCGTCGCAGGAACAGGGAACGTGCTGATGGCACGACTGCGCAAGGGCCGGGCCAACACCGCCCGGGGCGCAGCCAACTTCCTGCGTGAGACGCTGAGCAGGGCACGCTACGCAGGAGCCACGGGAGCGCTCACCGTGCGGGCCGACAGCGGCTTCTACGCCCACGACATCGTCAGCGTCTGCCGCGACAACGATGTGCGCTTCTCCATCACCGTCCGACAGCATCGGAGCTTGCGCAATCTCATAGAGGATATACCCGAGACCGACTGGACGCCCATACCCTACTGGATGGAGGGCGCAGCCGACGTTGCCGAGACCACGTACGTACCCTTCGACAGCCGCCCCGACGCCGCGCCGGTGCGCCTCATCGTCCGCAGGGTCAGGCCCACGCCCGGCTCTCAACTGGCGCTGCTCGCCGACTACAGCTATCACGGCTTCATCACCGACCGGGAGGGCGACACCCTTCAACTGGAAGCCGACCACCGCCGACACGCCGAGATCGAGAACGCCATACGCGACCTGAAGTACGGTGTGGGACTGAACCACCTGCCATCGGGTCGCTTCGCCGCCAACGCAGCCTGGATGGCCGTGCAGGTGATGGCACACAACCTTGCCCGCTGGACCGCGCGCATCGGTCTGGCTGAGCAGGTGGTGACCACAAAGACCCTCAGACGACGCTTCTTCTCCCTTGTCGGACGGCTCACACGCTCGGCACGCCTTCTCACTCTGCATCTTCCGCAGGGCTGGCCCTGGGGAACACAGTTCGGACGCGCACTGACCAGACTGCGAACCATTCCATTACCGAGCTGATGGCAGCGACGACAGACCGCCATACACGCCACAACCCATCACATCCCCAGACTCTAGCCGGACCGCGAGTATCCCCTGCTGCCCACCGATTCGTCAACTTCACCCACAATCGCCACTGTGGGCCTCCACCGGCGTCCAACATCACGACCGGGGACCTTCAGAACGCTCCAGCGCCGGCGTCATACTCTCACCGCCATCTTGCCACGCTCTTAAACCACGATCCGGCAGAGATGCCACGACTCTTCGGTGGATTCGGGCTTAAGCTGGAACCGTACCGAATCAAGCTCCGTTCCCAGAACCTTGTCCTCGTACACACCCGCAGGCATAGCCACATTGAATTTGACCGTGTTTGGGTTGTCGGGGTCGTAGTCCCCGTCCGAGGACAGCGGCACCTGGTAATTCGCGACTTCAGAGCCGTTCTTGTCCAGCACGAAAAGCCGCGCCCTGTTAACCACGTTTTCGGGCTCCAGGGTCGTGACGATCGCTCTCACGGCTATTTCGTAATCAGCGTTCCCCTGGGCAAACACCACCATCTGCGGCAACCCGATCTTACCCATCCGCGCTCCATCCTCCAGGTCGCAGATCTTCACCACTCCGGCCACTCGCTGTCCCCCTCGTCCCTCGAAGTAATCGTCCGGCCCGGGATCATCGGGATGGTCTGTCTGAACGCCCATGCTCATCACTGAGAAGTCGCGCGCGTCACATATCTCCTGCCAGTTCAGTAGTTCAGCGCCCAGGTCCTCAAGCTCCTGCTCCAAGCTGTATAGCGAAGGACCGGGATAGGGCAGCATGGCGCCACTTATATCCAGCGCCCCCTGATTCCTCTTTATGTCCTGCCACTGGATCGACATGTCAGGTTTCGTGATGCTGAATTCGTTGGTGATCCCGTCCGTGGTCAGACCCAAATCAACAGCCGACACGAGCCTGCACTGATTCGTGTGGTGTCTGAAGAAATACCCCTCTGCACCGTCACGGTTGATAAATTGCCCGTTGGCGAGTCCTATGTCGCAAAAGGGCCTGATCTGGCGCGCATCCCGCAGATACACGCTTTCAAAGGCGAATTCCTCTCCGGTCCCTATCCCATATACGGGCGCAATTGGGATGCCTCCAAGCCCGTAAGGGCCTAGCATGCCGAATCTCACCGCGGGCTGAACTGCCGTGCCGTGCGCCCTGCGCTCAGTCACGGATTGCACGGACTCATTGAGCCTGGCTTCTGCGAGACGCAACTTGGACGCGCTTTTGAGCCTCACAACCGCCGCCTGTCCACCATCGGTGACAGGAGAGGATAAATCCACCACTATGGACTGCAGATATACGCGCTTTCCCGTGTAGTGCCCGGTTGATTGCGCGCTCGCGGAGCTGGACAATCCGCACCCATAGACCGACGAGAACATCACGCCACCTGCAAGCAGGACCACAACCGCCTTCCCCAATGGGATCCTCAATCTCAGATAGAGAGTGTTGTTCGGCAGCGGAATCGGGATTGCGATTTCCTTCCACTTCCGCCGCGTCCGCGGGCTGAACTGGTCTTCAGGGCTGGCGGCCAACACACTTCTGACTTCCTCCGAGTAATGCTTCGTTCTCAGGCTAAACGTCACGAGCTGAATCAAAACTGTCAGAAGGCTCCTGTTACCCGGCCTGACAGCAATGAAGATCACGCAGAACAATGTGACCAACAACGCCGCGAGCGCCTTGTAGTACCACGGCAGAAAGTAGAGTAATCCATAGGCCCCTCCGCCACCTACGACGCAACTGATGCCGATAGCGGCCAGCCTGGCGAAAGGCAGACCGAACATGAAGGTGTCCGGCGTGTCGATGTACGTCGGGACTTCATGCCTGCGCCACGCGTTGGGGTCCCTCTCTTGACTTGCCATCTTGTTAGGTCTCCTTTATTCGGAAGCTTCGGCTATCGCCGCCATCCGTTCCCTTCGCTCACACTCTAGGCAGTATCGGGGCCCAGGTATGTCTTCCACGTTCGGCACTCCCCAGCACCCAGCCCTCAATCCACTCGGGTAGATGTACCGAACATCATTCTTCCAGTGGTCATCTACCACCGTGTCGTAGTCCCAGCCATAGAGCACGAAATACCAGCCGAGCCCCCGCCAGTGTTCCTTTGAGGCCCAATCGTAGCTTGCGTAGAAGTCCTCGTCGTACTCCCCGGGCTTGGAACCGTTGAGTGAATATGACGCAAGCAGCTCCTCCTCATCCGTTCCCAGTTGCTGAAAGCCGTCATGGTCAGTCCAGACTGCGACCGGCAGCGTTCTGGGCGAACACATAAGTCCCTGGCCCTCGAAGTTCCAAGTGCCACCCTCAGCCAACATGTCGAGATCAAAGGGATTCGCGGGTAGCCGCGTATGCCTGCGCTCGGTGTCGCCGGGCGCCGTGAACTCCATGTCCTGTCCTCGTATGCCAGCCGGCATACGCCTGATCGCAAGGTTGTTCACCCACGGCACCGGCACGTTGTCAGGCAACCACCGTCGATAGCGGTCAACCTGGGCGCAGAAGGGATCGGCGCCATGTATCGGCTGCACCCAGATGAAAACCAGATGGCTCATCTCGTCATACGTCGGGTTTCCATCATCGAGCCGGTTACCTATTGCCGAGCTGCATTCCACATCGACCAGCACAAGCTCCCCGACATCAGTCCTTGTACGCAGCGTCAGCTTCTCTCCCTGTCCGGCAATATAGACACCGAAGCCGTATTCATCCCTGTTGAAAGCGTGCCAGTCCACACTGTTCAGCTCCTCGGTACGCTCGGGTGTCTGCCACACCTCTCCTGCCGGCATCACGAACTCAGGCGTCGGAGTGGGAGTGTAGGACTCCTCGTTCTTCAGCGCAGTGCAAGGAACGCCGTCCTTGTCGGGGTCAAGCCTGTGAGGATCGGACTCGGGTCCGCCCTCGCTTATGAAGAACTCATAGACCTCTTCCCAGTTGTCAAAGGAATCACAATCCTTGTCCGGGACCGAAGGGGTGGCAGTGGGCACGGGAGTCGCCGTCCCGGACTCCTGGTAGAAGTCCGAATACCGCGCCAACTCGATTCCCGAGTCTTCGGCGGCATTGCATGCCACGCCATCCCTGTTGACGTCAATGTCGTACTGGTCAACCAGCGGTCCTCCGGAATTCTCGAAGAACTCCTGCGCTTCCTGCCTGCTATCGAAGTCCCCGCAATTGATATTCCTCGCCTCATTTACGGGCGGCTCCGGCACCGGAGTGGCATTCGCGCCAGCAGGCGCCACAGTCACTTCCAACAAGGGCACGGGGGCCGTCTCTACGACCTCAACATCCGGCGTAGGCGTGATCACAATAGGAAAGGGCAATCTAATGGAGTAGGGAGTCGGCGAAGGCCCACGCGGAGCAGCAACTTGCGGCACGGGAGTGCCGTCGAGAGTGGCCGTCGTAGATGGTTCCGGCAACGCATCGTTACCGCCACAGGCGACCGCGAAGGCCGCCAGCACCGCAAATCCAGTTGTCCGTAGAAGATATTGACTTACCATTGTGTCGGTCTCTCCTGTATTGACCGTATCTACGCCAGGGTTCGCAGAACCCTCACGTTCCTTGCCCGCATGCCATAGGCAAGGCAGCTCTTACTCTCCTGCCGCGCCCTGCATAGGAATACGCAGACACCGGTATCGACAAGTTCCTCTATGGTTTCCTTCAACTCACAATCTCGCGAGCAGACGACAAGCGCAGATTCTCCCGGACGCTCCAGGCAGAACGCCTTCGCGTCGTTCCTCATGTACTCAGAAATATCCGACTCCCTGCCGCTGCCACCCTGCCGCCAGCGCCTGCCACCTCTGCTCAAACGAAGCGCAGTCCTCAGACCGGACGGCGGAGCGTAAACCCTCTTGACGACCCTTCTGCGCTCAGCAGATAACCGCCTGCCCATCCAGTCTCCGATTATTCTCATGATCTCCCTGTCAAACATCCTTGCCGAGCACCCGCGCGCCACGCTCATCGTTCTCATGTCCAACAAAACAACGACCCGTTCTACCCCGTAAGTTCCCATACATCCGAGACCTCAACTTCCAACCTGTTACACAGGTCCGCACCAAACAAGTCGATGAGATCCTGGTCAGGTGGCCCTGTCGAAAGCAGATGTATTCTCACTCCGGCCCTGTTAAGCCCATGCGCCATACTCGCGAACCGGCCGCTATTTGAAACAAGCACCAGGGTGGTCGTTTCAGGACTCGCCTGCGGGTCATGGACGCACCAGTCAAGCACCTCTTTTCTGATCCTGGAGTCCCACTCTGTCGGGGCTTCCCTTCCACGATGCCTCGGCCTCGCCCACTTCTCGACAGCACCCGCGGACCTCAGAGTGACGAGCCATGAATCGACCTCCGCGTCCGTTCTGGAGACGTAGATCCAGTACATCTCCTTCTGCCATCCGACGCCAAAGGTTTCACCCGTAAATCGAACGACAGCGTCATTCAGCTCCTTGATTTGCCTAGCTTCCAGTCCGAGACTTTCCCAGTGGACGGCAACCATCAATTGGCGTCCTGTCGTATCTCCCCTATTCCAATCGCTACTCTCCTGCATCCTTCCTCCTCGGGATTCCACACCCAACCCCTGAGCAGCCCCGACCGCCCGGCAAGCTCCGGACCGCACCTCAGAAAAGTGCCATCCGGCCGCAGCGGCGCATCAGGTACTACGGTTCCTTCATCAAGAAGTGTTGGGAGATTCGCCCGTTCCTTCAGTTCACGGCGACGCTGGAGAATACTATCTTCGACATCCTCGCCAATTTCCTCAATATTGTTACCGCCAAGGTACTCATCCTTCAGTTGAACAGCGGCAACCGCGGCAAAGTAAATTCCCACGGCCAGCAGCAACACGAAGCCGACCACCAGCAGCTTCGCCCTCTCGGGAGAGCATCCCAATATCTCAGCTAGCTTACGCATCACAAATGCTCCTGGTTACGGTTTTACGCATCCACCCAGATCCGTTGCATCCAAGTTGGGTTGCCAGCTCCATCCTGCGGCGTCCGCCTCCGCTGGCAAAGAGCTATTGCAGACAACTACCTGCGTCCCGACAAACATAAGGATCTCTCCCTGCAGGGCATACTCCCCGCCCCCGGGTAGGTCCGTGAGGTCATCCAAGCCGAACTCACCTTCGAAGACGTCACTTTGCCAGAAGAGAACCGTGTTCGGTGTGCCGACGACCTGGAGAGAGAAGAAAATCACCGTCGTGATGATGACATAGGAACCGATGGACACGCCGAGCCCGATAAAGACGTTCTTCAGCATCTCGCGGCTCCGCTCCATCTTGCTGTTGTCCCCACCGGCCATAATCATCAGAATCAGGCCATAAAGCGTATAGACCGACACGAGCGAGACACAGATCAGGATGAAAAACCGCGCCACGAAACGACTTATGCCCAGCGCGGCTCGAATCTCCTCGTCCCCGAAGAATTCCGCCTGGTTATGTACGGTGTGCAGCGTCTCAACGATGGTTGGATCGAATGCCAAGATCAGACCTTTCTTATTCCCTACCCACCTATGCCGAAGACACTTCTGATAAGCCTGCCAAGCGGCCCAACGCCACTGGTGATTCCCGCATACAGAGCCACGAACCAGATCGCCGCCACACCGATGATTATCGCGATCATCTTTCCTGAAAAGATGACCTTCCGCTTTGTGCTGTTGAACCAGCCCTTCAGTCTCAGGGCCGACTTCGCCGCAAAAGAAGGCTCCTCGCCGAACCGAGCCCTGACGGCTCTATCGTAGTTCTGCTGCGCCGCGATCTGCTCCTTGAGCATTTCCTCCGCATATTCCGGTCTGTCGGGCTTTTCCCTGTCTCTCATGTCCTAGCTCCATCCAATCAATTCACCCTTTTTCTTCCGCCAGACCCTCACGCGATGCCCCCGCTCACATTTCCAGAACTCTTGCCGGGGACACTCCAGCTCCATGTCTATCCCGTACCTGTTCTCCGACCTGCAGATCGGGCACTGCACCTCAAGAGGCATGTCAGAGACAAGGGCATCCATCTTCGAAGGCTTGATCCAGACCTTCATGGCCCCAGCCTCGGCCCGGGGCTTGGCTACCCCGCCACGGTACGGCAGCCTCACAAGCATCCCCTTCCCGGACCAGACCCTACCGCGCCAGGGAACATATTCCCGCCAGCCGCACGGCAGGCATCCAGCCTTCTCCGGCCACCGGGCTATGCTTTCGCTTGCCGGCCCTCCACAGCGAGGACACGGCTTGTCCATAATCAGTCTCGCTATCAGCACGACCTTCCTCCGTCTCTACATAGCCTTCGTCAGAACAAGTCCGAGGAATACCGAGAGTAGCGCCGCAGCCAGATACAGGAGCCTCCTGACCTCTCCATCCGCCACACGCGGCGAGTCAGAAAGATTACCCGCTTTCCGCATCACGACACCGCACTGGTAAAGCGAAGCCGCGATGGCAAAAGCGAGCGTGATCAGATAAGCCGAACCTATTCTTTCGATGAAGACGTCGGCGCTTTCAGCCTTCGCCAAGAGCGTCAACAGCGCCGGCCCAAAGAGGCTTACGAAGGTGAGAAGCAACACGAGGCGCCGCAGCTTAACCCCGAATATGTGAATCACTCCGAACAAGCCCATCCGACTACTCCACCTGGTATGAAACTTCAGGTTTGCCTACCTGCGTCATCTGGCACCAGTTCCGCGCATAACGAACAACTACACCCCCACCATCCACCGTCGATGGAACCGCGCCAGTCCAATATGCTGCTGTGGCTACACGCTTCAATCTATGCACTCCTGTTCTTGCCGTTGGCGGGTCTTCAGTGAAGACCCGCCAACGCTGACGCACGTCAAGGCGACGTTTTAACTATTGGCTTCTACAAAACGCCGGCGTCCCGGTAGTAGTGTCGGCCGGGACGTATATCCATGACTCGCCTACTGAGCCTTCAGTGGCACCAGTTGTCCAAGCAGTACCAGGGTCCGAACCTGGACAAAGAACAGCCGAACCGCCGTAGATGCCGAGGAATGTGCCGATAGGCACCTCACGACCCGAGTTGTTAACCCTGCTTACATCACCGACGTCGAAGGTCGTCCCGCCCGACGCGCTGGACAGCAGGTCGATACCCGCGCCAATACCGAGAAAGACACCGGTGGCAATAGCAGCGGCAAGGAACGATATTCCTATCTGGGTCTTGGCGCGATCCATCATTTGAGGGTTGCCTGGCGCCCTCATCAGGAGCCAGCACCCGTATAGCGCGTAACAACCCGCCGCCGCGATCACAAGCCCCAGCAATGTCCACCTGAAGATCTCGATGATGTTGAAGAGTGTCTCCAGGCCCGTCTCCCCCGCCTGGTTGACGGGTTCGCGCACCGCCTCTTCCACAGGCACCAAGAGCCCGTTTACTACTTGCTGGCCGAGCTGTAACTGCTCTACGCCAATCAGTCCGTCAATCACTTCATTTCTCCTTGTACTAGTCTCGACCGTTCAAAACCCACATCCACGACTTACTTCTGGCTCCTCAAATCTGGCCCCCTGTTCCCCGGCCCGCCCGGATTGGTGTTCCCGCCATTACCTGGTTCCTGGCTGCTCAAACGCTCCCTGATGTTCTCACTCGCCGCCGACACGCCTCTCTGCGC
The DNA here is from genome assembly GCA_963665605.1 of Dehalococcoidia bacterium. Classification (GTDB taxonomy): domain Bacteria; phylum Chloroflexota; class Dehalococcoidia; order Lucifugimonadales; family JADFKI01; genus Bin90. The sequence goes on from OY762409.1 coordinate 1,195,021, forward strand.
CCTACGCCCCAGGTCAACCACTTCTCTTCCCGACTGACTCAGCACTTGCTCAACAGACGGCTCCTGGCTCTGGTGGACATATCCCCAGTCCTCCGTCGTTCTTCCCATCACATCACTGAACTTGCGCTCGCCCAGCGTGTCGTACAACCGCGTCTCCCCCTCCGTCGCCATCCGCCTTGTACCCTCGTCCCTAACAAGCATCCCGTCCCCGTGGAACTCCTTGCTCTTGCCCATAACCTCCGCGAACCTATCGGTGCCCACCGTTCTTATCGCCGCCGCTTCCCCCTCCGTCGCATGCCTGACTCCCGAGTTGTCCTCGGTCTGGTCGGCTATCACCCACGGAACACCCGTCTCCCTGTCTATCGAGTCCCCGAGCCTTATGTCCGAGCGCATAGTCTGTGCAAACTGCGCGTCGTCACCCATAGCAGACCGGACCTCTCGCTCCCCGTCATTCAGCGTCACAAACTTGCCGTCCTCAACCGCCCATGACCCGGTGCCCTCGTACTTAATCGACCTACCCGCAGACTCCGCATACTCCTCCGCTCCGAGAACGTCCCTTGCGGTCATGCCATCGGCCGTCTCAGCAGAAACCTCACCAGTGTTGACATCCCGCACTGTCCGGCGGATCGCGCCCTCGTCACCAAACATCTGGGACCGGAAGCCCTCCGTAGCCTCCGAGCCGAACGCACGAATTCTCGTGCCAAAGCTCGGCCCCTGCGCCGCTTCCAACCTCTGCGCTTCTTTTCCGAGCTCACCCATACCACCCGTGCCTGCCCGTGCCTCACGCTCTGCTTCTGCGGCTATGTCGTCTGGGGTGCCTGCACTACTCCGTGGTGGCGCGAACATATTGTTGAAACGCTCTGGTCCAATCTCGCGAATCAACTCTCTCTCCCCCGGCGTCGCCATCCTGGTGTTGCCGCCATCCATGACCTGATACGGACCATACGTCTGCACGTTGCCAGCACCTGCGTTTACATAGCCTTCGTATCCAAGGTGGGCGATAGCGCGCTGCGAGTCCGCGAAAGTTGCCTGCTGTGGCGCCGGCTGCTCTGACGAGAGCTGCTGGGAAGAGCTATCGGCACGAGCGTCCATGTAGCGATTGAACGCCGGCATGCCCACCCTGTCGATCAACTCACGTTCCTCTTGCGTCGTGGGGCGCTCCGCGCCGTTCTCTCTCATGTACGCCGGGTTGATGGATCTCACCTCAGGGTTCTCCATCACAGCGTTGAAGCGGTCAACGCCTATATCGTTAACCAAGCTTCTCTCGAGGTCGGTCGTTGGGCGCATTATCCCGTTCTCGCTGACTGAATCAGGGGAAATGGCTCTCAAGTTGGCCACCTTACCACGCTCGAACTGCCCGTCCCCCATCACCATCCGCATCTGTCCAGCGTCCGCGTAACGGTCAAGAGCTTCGGATGGCATCGCGCGTTCCACATGCTGCCCACGCCCGCCTGCGGCCTCCACGGCTCCCTGAGCCTGCGCCTGTGACGCCCCACTCGACCCTCCAAAGCCCCTGAACATTCCCGATCCCACCTGCATCGCCGCAGTGCCCAGCGCCGAATTGAACCCCTTGGCCCCCATCTCCTCTATCAGACTTCGCTCGGAATCCGTGGCCGGCCTCATCTGGCCGTTTTCCATAACCGTGTTTTCGTTGATCGCGCGGACTCCGTTGTTCTGCGCGTTGCTGACATAATTCTCGCCAAGAGACTCGCTTATGCGCTCTCGCCTTTCAGTCCTGCGCTCTTCCATCATCGAGCTGCGTGACTGACTGGAAGAACCGGGCGCGGAAGCGCCTGGCGTCCCTCCCGGTGTTCCCCCTGGTGACGGCGGTGGCGGCGGTGGCGGCGCTCCGCCAATCGGGACTCCAGTACCACCTTCAGGCCCCTCGCCGCCCTGCCCTGTGCTTGTCTCGACGGCACCCGGTCCTCCCTGCTGTGAGCCGGCAGATTCTCTACCCATCGCCTGCGCCGCTCCCCGCCCTGCAACCTGGCTCACTCCAGTACCCGTATTGCTGCCAACCGGATTCATAAAGGCCCTACCACCCTGCACCACTCCCCGCATCAGTCCCGATGTTACCGAGTCCGCCCCCGATACCGCCGCCATAACGCCTCGAACTCCGCCCGGAAGGTTTGCGCCGACGCCACCGCCACCACCTATGCCGCCCATACCGCCGCCACCGACGCCACCGAAGAACCCCATCAATTTTCCCCCGCCCCCGGGTCCCATAGTCAGCGCAACTGCGCTGAGCGCAGCCATCGCGAATATGCTCTGGAAACCCTCGTACACCCCTCCCGCGCCCAGCATGCTCGGAATTTTCGTCGTCAGGTAAGCCGTCATAGCTCCCAACGCAAGTGCCCAAATCATCTGAGTTGGGAGTAAAGCCTGCAGCGCGCTAGGGAATGACCCCGTATCGAAGACGATCCCCACAGGCGTCGCCTCTCTGATGAACCACGTCGACATGGCGAAGCAAATCAATTGGATCGCCTGCGTCGCCAAGGTCACACCGAACATCTGCACCCACCTGCGCCCCCACCCTGATGTCTCAGGCAGTGCCCACGCGACCATCGCCAGCGGGGAGATGATGATGAGCAGGTTTATCATCACGATGCGAAGCACAAACTGGCCGATCATCGTAAGCAGCATCAACGCGTACACAATCATCAGGACCATGATCAGGAAGTTCGTCATCAACTTCAGCGCAAGTGCCAAGATGCCACCCAGCGGCACAAATGAAAGCAGGAAACCGGAGCCGCTCTTAATGATGATTGCCAGAACGGCCTGTCCAAGAGTGAGAGTTATATCCGCAGGCGTAACCCTCATGGCCGCCGCCACGTACCTCGACAGCCCGTCCGCAACGTCCACGAGCAAACTGCACCACCAGTAAGAGGTAATTGCCGCGAGAATGGCGAGAACAAGACGTGGCGTGAGTTCCCTCCAATCCGCCATGCCTCGCTGATTGCCCACGAAGCTCCTGATGACCTGGCTGAAGGCAGACCAAGCGATTATCAGAACGATGAACGCGACCATCACGTTCATCATCGCCGACCAACCCAGCCTGACAATCGCTCTCTCGTAGGTAAGCTCAGGTGGCGTACCAGTCAGCATTCCGGTGAATGTCGTGATACCGCCGCCGCCTATCATCGGCGGTCTTGAAAGACCCGTGAGGTTCAGTCCAATTCTGGGGGCGAGAGTGATGTGGTCCAGCCCGTAAGCCACACTGGCCCCCTCCGCGCCCTCCAGGTCACTCATGTCGCGGCCGTCGAACACCTGCCTCACGTAGCTTTCGTTCTTATCTCGTGGGCTGATAGGGGGCAGTCCCGCGAGTGCCCTGTTTTCGTTCACCTCCAAGTAGGCCGCAGTCTCGATTGCTTCGAGTTCCTCTTCAGGAGTCATGTCCGGCCGCTTGCAGTTGCCGTTGGCATTGGGTTTGGTTGGATCGGCCGCGTTTATCACCCTGTCGTCATCGGCAGTTATTCGTCCGTCGCCATTGGAGTCGTAACCATCGAGTGCCTCGTACTGGTCGGGAGTCATCATTCTGAGCGTGACTATGCACATCGCCGCCTGGATGCCCTGCGCTCCGCCCTCCGTGACATACGTGACCGCCTTGTCGATCCAGTAAGTCGGAGTGAGTACGCGAAGCAGTTTGTCCCACCATTGCCCGCCGATTTTCGCTATGACCTCAAACGTGAACTCATGAATCAGGTTGGGCGGCGCACCATCGAACGGCGTCACCTGGAAGATCAGGGAATAGTCCTGCTCGGCGACCATCGGGCGCACTTCTTCGCCGCCGATCAACTCCTTGTCGTTCTTGTATTCAAGCGTGTATCTGTAGGCGGTGACGGACTCGGTCGCGTCATCTATGGGAATGGCATTGCCATTGTGGTCAAGAACCGGGTCTCCGGCGCGCGCTTTGAGTTCGCCGCCCTCGTACACATCGGCGGCATGCCTCTCATACTCGATGTCTCCCAGGAATACCCATTCGACGTCATCGAACTTATCCCTGACATCCACCCTTCCCTCTGCTCCGGCCGTGATGTTCCCGTACCTGTCGGTGATGTACCAGTTGATGGTTACAGGTATGCAGTTGGTCACTATGAGCGCCTCGAAACCACCGTTCCCGCTCCTCTTGACGAGATCTTCGGGCAGTGTGTTCCAGTCGTCGTTCAGCACCCCGACGATCATGTCTGCGTCGCAAGGCCCCAGCCCGGCATCTGTCGGCGGTGTTTCGATCCCGATGTCTTCCGGTGGCTCAGGAGGCGGAGCTTGCGCCATCACCGCGGACGAAAAAGCAAGATAAACGACCAACAGCAACGCCAGCAGGGCGACCGTCCTGAATCCTTTTTGCACAATGCCCCGAGAGTAGAGCATCCTCATGCTGAACAGTCCCCGAACTCTTCATGCTTACCTACGCCCACCCGATGTATTCTCGACCTTCGGATAGGAACTTGAGGGAATGTCCCATCCTGCACCTCCAGCGCGCTCGCGCGTGCTGGATCCTTTCCATGAGAATGAACCCCGGTCGGCAGAAGGGACAGATCACTCTCACCGTCAGGACAACCTCCCCCGACACGATTTCCACTGCGACCTGTTGCTTGCGGACTTCCCCGTCCTCCCTCCCCAAGTAAGGAGGACGTATTAGACAGAGCCGGTCGCCTAGCAAATCTGTCAGATATTCCTGGTAAAGCACGAAACCACACTGAATACACGTACGCTCCTCTCCTCCCATCTGCACCAGCTTCATGTCTCCACCACATCGAGAACACGCTTCCAAAGCAGTTATCGTCATGTGCCTCTCCTTCGGAATCGCTTATGGCAGCGGCATCCTTCAGAGGCGCACAGGCTCGCCTTTCAGGGTGGTTCTGGGCTAACCTGTCTCCAGTTTTTGTACCCGTTTCCCTGAAACGCAAAAAACCGCCAGTTTCCAGCGGACCGGGCGGCAGCGCGAAGTGTCGCGCCGGCCCGATTGCCGGAACTGACGGAGAGTGTCCGTTCTTTAGCGGTCCGGTCCCTTTGACCACAGACCGCTGCCTATAAAAGACCTGCACACTGTCAGGCTTGCCTGCGTTCATCAGAAAGCCTCCTCACGAACGCACCAATCACGCGACTGAAATGTCGCGTGTTCTACGCGGCTTCGCCGCCCCCATCACCCCACACGTTCATATCCCTGTCCCATACCTCAAGCCGTAAGCCCTGGCTGCGGAACGGAAGGATCTCTTTCAGCCCCCACCGGAGAATCTGGACGTGGTTCTTCCAGACCTTCTCGGCAATTTCCATGGAATCGACTCCGTAGATGCAGACCCCGTATTCCAGGTCAAGGTCGATGGGACTTACGACTTCTAACAGCCAATCGCTCCCAGGGAACGCTTCCCTGATTCGAGGGACCATCTCAACCCAGACCAGCGCAGCGACGGGATTGGCTCCGTTGCAACAGAGCTTCACCCAGTCCACTCGCTGCTGGATGATGCCCTTCAGCTCCTCCGGTCCGTTCTTGAAATCATCTGAGTGGACTAGGTCCCAGCACCTTTGCAGTATGCTCAGAATAGCCTCATAGGACATATTGGGATCGCCGGGCGTTGGTATCCGGTACTTGGAGAACCATTGGCTCGTCTCCTTGGCGATCCGCATCATCGCGACCTGTGGGTCCTCCTCCGGCACCCAGTGATCCTTCTCTTGTTGACCTAACACCATTTGTTACCCCCTGGCTTAATACCTTGACTTGGAAACGCGCTCGCGCTTCCCCCGACCCAATGGTGTTCCTTCTTCCGGTATTCGGTCTTCTTCGACCATCGCGCCCAGCACCCCGAGCATGTATCCCGACCTGCTCTTGGTGGCATTGGCGAGTGTTTCCTCTGCGGCGTAACGGATCGCGTCTTTGGGGATGTCACGGTGCGGGTGCGCCAGTCTCCACTGGGCTTCAATCTCACCGGCTCGCTTTCGCTCCTCCGGACGGAGAAGCGCCTCTCCCCACTTGTCCAAAACCGCATCAATGTCGCCCACGAGCTTGACAGCCTCCACAACCGCCCTTCTCGCGCCTTCAGGTCTCTCCTTTAGCGCCGCATTGTCCTTTTCTACGACCACCATCTCGGCCATCAGCGCAAGGACCCGCTCAACTTCCCCCTCGCCAAAGAGCTCAAGAGCCGTAGATGTTGTCTGCATCCTGCTGTGCAGGCTTTGCAGGTCAGCGTCCAGCAAGGAGAAAACGCCAGCCCTCCACTCCGGATCTACTATCCGGCTGTCGCGGCTGAGTTCGGCAAGGATGCTAAGTACATCCGGGTTATCACCCGCCTTGAGCGCCTCCACCGCCTCCCGCGCCTCCGCGAGAGCTTCCGGCGAGACGGCGGTCCGCGTGGGACTGGTTGATGGAGCCTCTGCCGCATCATTGACTGATGCGTCTGTCTTGGCGCCCAGCTCCTCAGTCGAGCCTGCTGACGGCTCCGGCAGCTCCGCCTCATCCTTCAGCTCTCCCGCCTCGTCCTCTTCGACGTCGAGCGGAAGCGCAAGCTGCCCGTTGCTGATGATGACGTCAAGGCGCATCCTCCATGTGCTGCGCGGGCCCCACTGGTTGGGGCTGCGCGACAGGAGTTCCACCAGGCCGAGCTTATGCAGGGCAGTCAGGTAGTTGCGGAAAGTGGAGAAAGAAGTGCGGAGATACCGGCACATGCGGCTCTCCAGGATATAGAACTCGTTGTTCTTACGCTGGAAACCCGAATACGCGGCTACAAGGGCGTGGAGAGCATCCCGTTGGCCCAGGCTTATCCCTGTCTGAAGGGCGGCCCATTCCGCAGGATGTAAGACTTCAGAAGCCGGGTCGCCTGCATTCTGGCGTAACGCTACGCCTGCAGGCCCAGCTAGTTGAGCCGTCATGGTCGTTCCTCTTCGATTTTAGAGTTGGCGAGTCAAAGACTACAACGGCTCAAATTTGGATGTCAACCCCCCTAGCCAACGAAAAAAGCGCATCCATACGGATACGCTCTGCTAAATCTGGTACTAGGGGTTGGGGCCCCGACAGAAGAGGAGTTATAGCGCCAACTCTAAAACCTCTGAGGTCTCCATGACAATGGATCTGCCAGGGCTGCCCACAATTATGATTTGCCGACTCTCAAAGAGACGGCTTCTGTATGACTTTTAGAACAATCCCTTCTTAGTCCCGCCCCAGTCGCCAAACTAATATCTCCGATTTCCGCGAAGATGAGATGCGGCCTGCCGGCAGGCATCTTCTATTGGTTTATTCCCATGGTTTTCATACATGTAAGTGCCGTCATAACATCACGTGACACCACGTCACCGTAGTTGTGCCAGCACGTCTCTTGTGACGGCACTTTTCAAAGTTCCCTCAGTATCACAAACACGACCGCGCAGGACCTCCGCATCCAAGTTTGTTCTAATTTTCATTCACGTCTCACACGCCTCTTATCCAAGTCAGCGCGGCTCCGATGTGCAAGCTCAGAGAGATCTTCCACCACATAAAGCCAGCGACAGCAACGCATACAAGCAGCGACAACGAGGCGAACAGGTAAGCGGCGAGAACCGGAGAAATGATGGACTGAGAGTTAGCAGTAGTCTCAATAAATGAGACGAACGAAACGCCAGCCGTGAGCATCAGTGTAGTCCAGACGGCGCCAACAACTAGGCATAAGACCGCAAATTCGAGCGGAAATAACTGGATTTTAGGTACGACAACGTTACTTTTGCCCATTTTTTGCTCACCTTTCCTCTCCGCGCGGTATTGGAGCGGAAGACGGGGCTCGAACCCGCGACCTCATCCTTGGCAAGGATGTGCTCTACCAACTGAGCTACTTCCGCGTACTTCGTGGTGCCGAGGGTCAGAATCGAACTGACGACACCAGCATTTTCAGTGCTGTGCTCTACCTACTGAGCTACCTCGGCGCGCCCATCCATGTTAATAACAGCTTTGTGCAGTGTCAAGTTGAACAACGCTCGTCCCCTGCCCTCTAGCGGCATTCCTTACTTGCCTCGTCACCCCTGTGTCTTCCCTCGGAGAATGCGCCTGAGAACAGGGCGCAGCGGGAAGCGAGCGACCGCTTTATTGAAGCGCTGAGTATAGTGTAGAATAGACACTTGATTGAGAATTGAGAGGTTCGCCAGTTCGGGTGAATGCGCGCATATTGATTGCCGCCGGATAGAGGCGTCTCTCTGCTGAGGTGTTTGATTGGCAGATTACGATGTGGTTGTGATTGGGGCTGGCCCCGGCGGGTATGTTGCGGCGATTCGCACGGCTCAACTCGGCATGAGCACTGCGATCATTGAAGACGATAATCTCGGTGGTGTGTGTCTGAATTGGGGCTGTATTCCCAGCAAGTCTCTGCTGCGAAACGCCGAAGTTCTCGACATAATCAAGCACGCAGACGATTACGGAATTAGCGTCGGAGAAGTAAGCTTCGACTATAACAAGGCGATTGACCGAAGCCGCCATGTCGTAAGGCGCTTGACGGGCGGGGTCGGAGCACTTCTGAGGAAGAACGGCGTGGAGCACATCAGCGGACGCGCCACGCTTCGCGACGCAAACACCATAACCATCGAAGGCTCTGAGCGTGCGATTACCTCCGACAACATTATCATTGCAACAGGCGCGCGTGCGCGGCAGATTCCAGGCATTCCGGTTGACGGCGAGACTGTGCTGACCTCTCGTGAGGCAATCGTACTTCGAGAGGTGCCCAGCCGGGTTGTCATAGTTGGCGGAGGCGCTATAGGCGTCGAGTTTGCGGACATCTACCATTCGTACGGAGCCGAAGTTGTTATTGTCGAGATGCTTCCTCGGTTAGTCCCGCTGGAGGACGAGGAAATCAGTCAGCATCTTGAGCGTGTCTTCCGTCGGCGCGGCATTGAATATAGGACGGAAACCCTCGTCAAGAACGTTGTCGTCGGCGATGGTGACACCTCAGTTACGGTCGCAGATGCCGATGGAAATGAAAGCGAAATAGAGTGCGACAAGGTGCTGGTGGCAATTGGCGTGCAAGGCAATTCTGAGGACATCGGACTGGAGGCTGCCGGCGTGAATACCGAGCGCGGGTTCATTCCGGTGGACGATGAGATGCGCACCAATGTACCGGGCGTGTATGCTATCGGCGATGTGACCGGAAAGCTTCCACTCGCGCATGTCGCGTCGGCGCAGGGCGTTACAGCTGCCGAAGCAATCGCAGGCCTGAATCCAATGGCGCTGGACTACACTCTTATGCCGCGCGCGACATATTGCAGGCCTCAGATTGCCAGTTTCGGCTTGACCGAACAGCAAGCTGCAGATGCCGGATACTCCTTCAAGATTGGCAGGTTCCCGATGGCTGCGAGCGGCAAAGCGTTGGCCATGGGAGAGTCGAATGGCATGGTTAAATTGGTCGTGGATGACGAGGTTGGAGAACTGCTGGGCGCGCATATGATAGGCCCCGAGGCAACGGAACTGCTCGGCGAGGTCGGTCTGTCGCGACTCCTGGAGGGCACAACTACTGAACTGGGCTGGCTGGTGCATCCACATCCCACTATTTCGGAGACGATAAAGGAAGCTGCGCTCGCTGTCGAAGGCGAAGCCATTCACATATAGACGGAAGCGCCGCTCGGACGAACAAGATTAGAGGTGAATTGCCAAAGTGGAATCGAAATTGAACAAGCAGCAGTTGGCCGAATTCTACAGGCAGATGCTGCTGATTAGACGATTCGAGGAAGCCTGCGGACGACTCTACATGCAAGGCAAGATCCGCGGTTTCCTGCACCTCTATATCGGCGAAGAAGCCATCGCGGTCGGTACTATGTCGGCGCTTCGCCCAGACGATTATGTCATCGGTCATTATCGCGACCACGGTCACGCAATCGCCAAGGGAATGGACCCCAAAATCGCTATGGCTGAACTTTGCGGCAAGGCGACCGGCAGCAGCGGTGGCAAGGGCGGCTCAATGCACCTGTTCGACCTTGAAAAGAACTTCATGGGTGGCCACGCCATTGTCGGAGGACAGATGCCGATCGCTGCGGGCCTCGCACTTGCCAGCAAATACAGGAAGGAAGACCGCATTACCGTTTGCTTCTTCGGAGACGGAGCTGTCAACCAGGGGGAATTCCATGAGACGCTGAATCTGGCGTCGGTGTGGCGGCTGCCGGTTCTATTCCTCCTTGAGAACAACTTGTATGGCATGGGCACTCATGTTGATCGGTCTCGAGCGGGCGGGCGGCACATATACGAAGCCGCTAGCGCATATGACATCCCCGGTGTTCAGATAGACGGCATGGATGTGCTTGGCGTAAACGAGTGCGTTTCGGAAACAGTCAAGTCCATGCGGAGAGATGGGGGCCCGAGATTCATAGAAGCGATGTGCTACCGTTACCGAGGGCACTCGATGGCCGACCCTACTATGTACCGCGAACGAAATGAGGCCGAGGAACTTGGCATCAAGGACCCGATTGACAGCCTGAAGAACTTCATGCTTCAGTTCGAAATCGTCGATGAAGGCGAACTTGCAAGTATCGCTTCCAGGGTGGAGGAGGAAGTCAGCGATGCGGTGCAGTTTGCCGAGGAAAGTCCAGCTCCCGCGATGGACGCGATGTACACCAACGTTTACGCATAGGTTTGGAGTAGGATATGGGTGAGATGATTCTCAGGGAGGCCGTCGCCAAAGGGCTCCGAGAAGCCTTGGAAGACGACCGCGTGTTCATCATGGGCGAGGACATTGGCGCCTATGGCGGAGCCTACGCCGTGACGCGTGGCTTTCTCGACGAGTTCGGCCCTGAGCGAATTATGGATACGCCTATCTCCGAGTCCGTAATTGTGGGCGCCGGAGTTGGCTCTGCGCTGGCCGGCCTGAAGCCGATTGTTGAGCTAATGACAATTAACTTCAGCCTTGTAGCGATTGATCAAATCGTAAACCACGCAGCGAAGCTTCGATATATGTCAGACGGGCAGTTTACCGTTCCCCTCGTAATTCGCACGGTTACGGGAGGAGGAGGACAGCTTGCCGCCACTCATTCGCAGAGCTTCGAAAACTGGTACGCCTCAGTGCCGGGCCTGAAAGTTGCCGTTCCTGCAACTCCATACGATGCGCTTGGCCTGTTCCGAGCGGCCATCAAGGATGATAACCCCATTGTCTTCGCAGAGCACTCTTTGCTCTATGGCACTCGTGGTGACGTGCCGGACGACTGGTACGAAATCCCGTTCGGCAAGGCCGACATCAAACGCGAGGGAGACGATGTAACGATCGTCGCGTACTCACGGATGACGCATGTCGCTTTACAGGCAGCAGAGATTCTCGAGGAGAAGGGCAGACAAGCGGAAATAGTCGATCTCCGGACTCTGCGGCCATGGGACAAGGAAACGGTGTTGCAGTCGGTTCGCAAGACGAACAGGATCGTCATAGTGGAGGAGACGTGGAAGACCGGCGGTTTCAGCGGCGAAATTGCCAGCACCATTCAGGAAGAGGCATTTGACGACCTGGATGGGCCTGTAGCGCGAGTGGGCGGGATAGATGTGCCGGCACCGTACAACGGGACGCTGGAAGCTGCGACGATTCCAAGTGCGGAGAGGGTAATCAAAGCGCTAGAGGACAACTACGGCATCTAGGACGCGACGGACTAGTCCTTTGACACTAGCTATTGGCGATCAGAGATGACTGCTTCCTGGCGAGCTTACAGGCTATGGGGTCGTCTCGCCTATTTCCACTCAGGCACCGAAGTGTGGCTCAATTTACCTTGCGACATTATCCAGCATCGCTTTAATTTCATTAATGTGAGTTATTTGCAACAGGGGGTTTTCGATTGGCAACCGAACTGACTATGCCACAGATGGGCTATGACATGCAGGAGGGTACCGTCCTGCGCTGGCTCAAGGGAGAGGGCGATGCAGTGGCGAATGGCGAACCGATCGCCGAGATAGAGACGGACAAGGCCGTCGTTGAGTTCGAGTCTTACGCCGACGGTGTACTTCACAGAATCATTGTTCCCGCCGGAACGACTGTGCCGGTGGGCGAGCCCATCGCAGTCGTCGGCGCGCAGGATGACTACATCGTAGCTGCTGACGAACCCGACGATGATATAGCAGACGATTCGCCGGATGAAGGCGAGGCTGAAGTCGGTGATGAGCCAGAAACTGTGCAGAGTGCGGCGATTCCCATGCCCCCTGCAAGTTCCGCGCCGGTTGAGGAAGAGCCGTCGCCCGAACCTGTGCAGGAAGATGAGCAGCCTGCCCCGCCGTCTATACCCCTGCGGGCGTCGCCTATTGCTCGGCGCATCGCCGAAGAGCGCGGTATAGACATCAGCAATGTGCAGGGCACTGGCCCCGGAGGCCGCATCGTCAAGGACGACGTCCTTTCCTACGAAGAGCCTGTAATTGAAGAACCTGAAGTCGTCGAGGAGCCCGAGCCGGCAATTGAGGAGCCTGTTGCAGAAGTTGAAGCGGCTCCCGAAGTGGAAGAGGCAGCAGAAGTTGAGCCTGAAGCTGTTGAAGAAGAGCCAGCTGCCGAACTCGAACCTGAGCCTGAACCCGAACCGATAGCATCCCCTGCGGACGGAATGCCGTTGTCTCGGATGCGCCAGCAGATTGCCAGGGTTACGGTGCGCAGCAAGCAGGAAAAGCCGCACTTCTATGTAACTTCTGAAGTCGATATGACTGAGGCGATGAACCTCCGCCAGCAGATAAACAGATCGCTGGAGAGCGAGGGAGTGCGCGTTACTATCAACGACCTGATTATCAAGGCGTGCGCGGACGCGCTCAAGAGGCATCCAAAATTCAATGCGTTCCTCGATGGCGATGTGATTCGCCCCAACGACAGTATCAATATCGGCATTGCCATGGCAGTCGAGGAAGGCTTGCTGATGCCCGCCATCATGGGCTGCGAGTCAATGACACTTAAATCGCTCGCTCTGGCGAGCAAGGACCTCGCGGACCGCGCGCAAAATGGTGCGCTGCGCCCGGATGAGTACACGGGAGGCACATTCGGCATCAGCAATCTGGGGATGTTTGATGTGAGCACTTTCGTAGCGATCATCCAGCCGCCGCAATCGGCAATTCTTGCTGTCGGCACCGTCGCCAAGCGTCCGGTCGTCAGGGACGATGAAATTGTAATTCGACAAACAATGAACGCGACTATTTCGGCAGATCATCGCGTCGTTGACGGAGCAGAGGGCGCGCAGTTCCTCATAGATGTGAAGGAGTCTCTGGAAAGCCCCCTGAGCCTTATTCTTTAGCAATTAGTTCAGGTACTTGCCCATTTGCCGACAGGTGGCATCGTCCGCCTGTCGGCTTTTCGTTATTTTTTGACCTTCAGTACGCTACTAAAGAATCCTCGCCGACCCATAGCATTCGAGTATTAACGCCTATAGAAGGATGTCAATAGATTGAGCGCAAACATTGTCCAGCCCAAGGCATTTCTGGTAAGTAAGCCATCCGTTGACTGGGAGCAGGTCGCCGCGTTCCTTGATGATGAGGGTGTGCCGGGCATCCCCGATAGCATCCGCGCGGGAGAGGATGAATCCGCTGCAATAGCGGAGATCTCGGCGCGGCTGTGCTACATGAGCTACGGCAGGGGAAGGCGCGACATATCGGACTTCATTAACAACCTGCTGCGCCATAAGGACGGAAGCGTCTTCGAGCACATCAACTATGGCTTCGTGTTCACAGGGGTATCGCGCTCGCTGACACATGAACTGGTGCGACACCGCGCCGGATTCGCGTTCAGTCAGCGAAGCCAGCGGTATGTGGACGAGACCGGCGGCAGATTCGTAGCACCGCCGGTGCTTCAAGACACCGTCGGCGACGAAGTGCAGGCTGCGTTCAACGCTGCGATTGAGAGCGCATCCGAGAGTTACGCCGCGCTGGTCAAGACTTTGGAGACGGCGATTCCCCGCGATCAGTTCGAATATGCGACCGACCATCGCAAGGCGATCCGGCAGGCGGCGCGCGCCGTGTTGCCGAACGCCACCGAGACCAAGATTTTCGTTACGGCGAATGTGCGGGCCTGGCGGCACTTCATCGAGATGCGGGGCAGTGCCTTCGCCGATGTGGAGATTCGCCGACTTGCTATAATGGTGTTAGAAGCCCTGCAGGCCGAAGCGCCGCTACTGTTCGGCGACTTCACTATGGAGACGCTGCCGGATGGTTCGAAGACAGCGACGCCAAAATACTCCAAGGTCTAAGGGGCGGTCGTTGTAACACACATTGGGTAGCTGGGAGGTGCGGATGTTCACTCGTAAGCGGATAATCATTGCGGCCATAGTCATTATAGGTATCCCCGCGATTGCGTTGGCGTGGTGGCTGCTGTCCCCTTTGTTCATCAGCACTACGGTTGATGAGGAGTTTCCTCTGGCTGCCAATGCGGTCATTCCAGCCGACATGTCGATGGCTGAAGCCGAGCAGATGATGGTGGAGGCGGCAAGCAAATTCAACAATTACGACGAGCGGATCCCAACTGAGATGGCAATGGCGGACGACCCTGCCAAGATGGACTCGTCGGTGGTCAAAGGCAGATCGGGCAATTTCCGGGATGCGGATAGCTTCCACAAGGGCAGCGGCACGGCGACGATATACCGCAGCTCGGACGGCAAGAACCTGCTGCGACTGGAAGATTTCAGGGTTACTAACGGGCCAGAACTCCATGTGTTGCTTGTGCCGAATGCGAACCCAGAGAGCCGCGACGATGTGGAAGGCTACCTTGGGTTGGGCAAGCTGAAGGGCAATATCGGCAACCAGAATTACTTCCTTCCCGATGGCGAGGATGGCTCAGGCTACGGTAGCGTTGTCATCTATTGCAGGCCGTTCCATGTTGTGTTCAGCGTTGCCACACTGAATTAGTCGGCGATCGGTCTCCTCTACCTGTTCTCGTTTCCCGTCGGAGTGGGGAGCTTTCCACCTGACGCTGACGTCGAATGTTCTTGTTTCGTTGCCATTCCGCAGTACCTGCTTGAACTATGTCTCGCGGTGCGCAAATTTGCCTAATTCCACGGCGGTCAGAAAGTCCTGGACGCTTCGGTTGAAGAGGTCGGGGTCTTCGAGGTTGATGGCGTGGCCCGCTTGCGGGAACATCACCAGTCCTGATGTGGGGATGCAGCGCTTCATGAAGATGCTTGGTTCGACGCATGGGTCGTCTTCGTCGCCGAGCATAATGAGGGTGGGGATGGTGAGCGCGCGCATCTGCTCTTCCAGGGCGAATATGGGTGGGCGCTTGCCCTGCACGCCACGGAATGTGAGCGCGGAGCCGAGGCCTGAGTGCGAGAGGAACTGGGTGGAGAACTCTTCGTAGCCGCGCGGGTCCTTGCGGCGCAGTTGGACGCGCGCCTCGCCACGGGAGTAATCGGTCATTGCCGACATGCCGTGCTCCTCC
The DNA here is from genome assembly GCA_963665605.1 of Dehalococcoidia bacterium. Taxonomy (GTDB): domain Bacteria; phylum Chloroflexota; class Dehalococcoidia; order Lucifugimonadales; family JADFKI01; genus Bin90. The sequence continues at coordinate 1,210,335 of OY762409.1, forward strand.
ATCGCCCGTGAGCTCTCGAAGACGTTGTCGCGCCAGGCGTCCACATTGGTGGAGCCGCTGCCTGCCGCTGCTATGATGAGGGATTTCGCCATCTGGGGATGGGTCAGCCCAAAGTTTAGGGCGAGCGAGCCGCCCATAGACAGGCCGCCGATGTGCGCCTTGTCAATGCCGAGATGCTCAAGCAGTCCGCGCAGGTCTTCCACAGCCATTTCCTGCGAGTAGGCGTCCTCGTCGGCGGGCACGTCGGAGGGCGGGTATCCCCTGGCGTTGTAGGTGAAGACGCGGTAGTTACGCGAGAAGTAGCGCACTTGCGGTTCCCAGGAGCGGAAGTCGCCCGCGAATTCGTGCGCGAGGACGAGTGGGAATCCTTCGCCTGTTGATTCGTAGTAGAGTTCGATGCCGTTGACCGGAGCTTTTGGCATGTCAGCCACCTCCTGAACAATCTGATGATGCGCGGAAGTATAATCGGCGACAGTGGAGCGGGGCAAGTCAGGGCGGAGGGCTGACGGGATAGTCGGGAGTTATGGGCTGCGGATGTTGGGGTGATGGAGGGTGCCGGCTAGGGGGTTGGGGAGGAGGGGGATGCCTTCGGCTGCGGCGGCTTCCCTGATTTGCTTTAGGGCGATGGCGTAGTCGCGGTGGGCTGCCTCTGAGGGTGGCACGAAGGTGATTTCGTCTTCTTCGAATTCGCCGGATTCGATGAGGGAGTTGTAGTTGAAGATTGCCTGGTCTTCGGGGGTTAGGGGTTCGTAGTAGCAGTCTAGGTCGTCATCGGTGGGAATTGACATTGATGTAGAGGATGGGGAGGATGTGTTGTCCTCGGTGTTGTCGGGAGAGCTGGCGGACTCGTCCTTCGACAGGCTCAGGACGAACGGGTTGGTAGTTTCCGTGCCCGCGCCATGCCCCGCTGGATTCCTGCTTTCGCAGGAATGACGATTGGCGATGGCTTCGTTGTTCCGGGGAGGGCTTGATGCAGGGGCGTTTCCCCTCACCCTAGTACCAAGTCCATCTGATATTGGCACAAGTATAAGAAATAAGTTAGATTCGGGCACATCTTACAGCGAGGATGTAGCCGAATATGACCGCAAGCAAGTACAGGGTTGAGTTGACCGATTCCCAGAAGCGCCGGCTGAGTGAAGTCGCCCACCGTGGCAGATCGCAGGCGCGCACGGTAAAGCGAGCGCTGGCGCTGCTCAAGGCCGACGAAGGACAGATTGATAACCGAATAGCAGATGCGTTGTTCATAAGCAGACGCACGGTCGTCAGGATACGCAAGCGCTTCTGTGAAGAGGGGCTTGAGAGCGCGTTGGTCGAGCGAGCGCGACCCGGTCAGCAGCGCAAGTTGGATGAGCGTGCCGAGGCGCACATTGTAGCCATAGCATGCAGCGACCCTCCTGCGGGTCATACGCACTGGACGCTGAGGCTGCTTGCGGACAAGGCTGTGGAGTTGGGCTATGTGGAGAGTATAGCGCGGGAGACGGTGCGTCAGAGCTTGAAAAAAACGAACTCAAGCCCTGGAGGAACAAGGCGTGGTGCATCCCGGAACTGAGTGGGGAGTTCGTGGCAAGGATGGAAGATGTCCTGGACCTGTATGAGGAAGAGTACGACGCCGAGCGACCTGTGGTCTGCTTCGATGAGACATCCAAGCAGTTGATCGCACACACGAGAACGCCGATTGAAGCCGAGCCTGGGAGATTGGAACGCATAGACTACGAGTACAGGCGCAACGGAACGCGCAACCTGTTCGTGTTCTGCGAGCCGAAGGGAGGTTGGAGACACGTGGAGGTTACGGAGCGGCGCACAGCTGTGGACTTTGCTGCGCAGATGAGGTGGCTGGTGAATGAGGCTTATCCGGACGCGAAGGTGGTCAGGGTGGTTCTGGACAATCTGAATACTCATAAGCTCGGCTCACTGTATGAGGCGTACGAGCCTGTGGAGGCGCGGCGTATAGCGCGACGACTGGAGTTCCATCACACGCCAAAGCACGGGAGTTGGCTGAATATGGCGGAGATAGAACTGAGCGTCTTCAGCAAGCAGTGCCTGAAGGGTCGTCTTGGGGATGAGGAGACGCTCAGGCGAAATATATGGGCGCTTGAGAGGGAGCGCAATGTCGCTGGCGTGACCATAGACTGGCGCTTTCGATCTCAGGATGCGCGCGTCAAACTCAATCGCGTCTATCCCAAGCCAAAGCTATGAACTTCAAAAACATCCAACGTGTCATCATCAACTGGACTTGGTACTAGCCCTCTCCCCTGGGGAGAGGGGATTTCTTGACGCCGCTGGATTCCCGTTTTCACGGGAGTGACGAGAAAGGGCGAAGGCTTCGCGGTCTTCTTGGTCGCGAAGTTCTTGGGCTATGGCCTCATAATCCTCGTTGTCGTAGTGGTCGTATTCGTCGAGGAATGTGGGGAGGCCGGCTAGTTGTTTTTTCTGGCCTACGCTGAGGCGGGTGGACTGCTGATCTTGCCAGTAGGTTTGCAGCATTTCCAGGGTGATTTTGTCGTAGTTGGTGTCCCAGCCTCGGCGGATGATCTCATGGGCTGCGGACATCTTGTGGTGCCAGGTGTAGCCTTCCTCGGGGTCTAGGCTGGTGTCGTTCATTACGTCCAATAGGAAGCGGATGGCGTCTGTGCCGTGTTCGTTGTACTCTCGCATTCTCTTGGCGAGGTCTGTGTGCAGGGTGTCGTAGTCGTTGCTGTCTTCCGCGTCGTCGGCATAGACTTTGAGTTTGGGCTTTCTGCCCCAGTGTCCGTGGCCTCGCCTCAGGATTTCTCTGGCTGCCGCCATTCGGTCTGTGTGGCGGATGCGGAGTTTCTTGGGTGTGAAGGGCTTGTCCCTTCGGGTCATTACGTGGGAGAAGAACTCGGCGATGGTGTGGCCTTCGGCTGTCTCCTGCCTGATGAGGTGTGCTATGTCGTAGTTTAGGATGTCGGCGAAACTAACAGGATTCGAGGAATCTTCACCCCCATCCCAGCCTTCCCCCGTCGAGGGGGAAGGGGTGTTATCGGCTCCCCTCACCCTAACCCTCTCCAGCGGGGAGAGGGGATCTGGATTCCTGCTTTCGCAGGAATGACGGGTAATTTGAGGAGAGTGGGGACTTTGTTCCCGTTCTTCGCGCTTTGCTGTGGCGAGTTCTTCGGGTGTGGGGATTAGGCCCCAGAATTGGGATTGTTCGTCGTGGGTATGGCCGGCGTGGGATTGGTCGCCGCCGGTGTTGCCGTAGCGGACGAGATATTTCATGGCTTCGAGTCTATGGTGGTACTTGGCGTCTGAGTGCTTGCCCTCGACAGTGTCTACGAGGAAGCGCGCAACGACTTCGCCGTCTCCGGTGAGGTTGCGAATGTGTCGTTGCAGGTTGTTGGTGACGCACATGTGGGTTTTCAGTCTTTGCTTTTCGGTTTCACAGCCATAAAATAGGCACAAATATCACAGAACTTTTGTGCTTAATACTGCCCATGATACGCACACATGTTTGGGCTGTCAAGGGGAAAGTCATCGCAGGGCGATTTCTGGGGTTGCCAGAATGAACTATTGTTTGAACGGGTCGCTGCAGCCAGACACGCTGGCAGGCATTAGGTCCGTCAACAGGCGGGGTGGGATGGATATCCGCAGCAGACGCTGCGCGACTTCATTCTGAGCCAGATTTTCTCCATGAGGAGAGGCATCCGGGTACGCTGGGGTATGACGTCGCCCGGGGCGTTGTCGAGCCACGGCATGATTCGCCGTACCCAATTACGTGATTCGGCAGGTGTTTTTCTGTCGCACATAGCGGCCACGCTCACAAGCCATTTTTGCGGATATATCTGCCGTTACGGTAATCCATTGAAGGGGTGCTGTCCACTGACGGCATATTCGATGCTCCTGCCTAAGAGACGTCGCTAGCGCCGATTCGAGACTGGCGAGGAATTTCTGATAGAGAACCCATACGGGCAGGAAGGCCATGTACAATTCAGTTAACGCAATCCGGTGAGCACAGTCCTATCAATAAGGCTGATTGCCGAGTTTTGTTCGCCTTAAGGGAAGTCTGCGAAGGATGGGATATAATGTTGCCGAATCGCGAAATGGTGGGACGGTGAATAGACGAAGACGGCGGCGAGCACAGCGCAGAATAAGGGAACGTCCGAGTGGGGGCGTGCCGTGGTGGGTAATTGCTGCGGCGGTGGCGGTTGTGCTGCTCGTGGCGGCGAGTCGTATTCTGTGAGGAATGGACTTGGTCCGGACAAAGAAATCCAGGACAATAGAAGTAGGAGAGGAGAACGATATGGTTGTGAGCAGTGACACGAGGGAAATGATCAAAGCGCTGGACGCGGAGCGGATGGCGGCGGTGGTTTCGGGGGATCTAGATACCCTGGATCGCATTCTTGCGGAAGACCTGACATACGTGCATACGAGCGCGGCGATCGACACCAAGGCGAGCATTATGGATGGCATCCGCAGCGGCAGGCTGAGTTACAAGAAGATGGCGCCGCGGGATGTTAAGGTGCGGGACTACGGTGATTCGGCGGTGCTGAGGGGGCAGGCTGATGTGGAGGTTACTTCAAGCGGGAATGACCTGACCTTTTCGCTGGAGTTCACGGAAGTGTATGTGAACGGTGACAAGGGATGGCAGCTGGTAGCGTGGCAGTCGACGAGGCTGCCGCAGTAGGACAAGTCTGACATCGATGGGGAGGATGGGGAGGATTCTTGTCCTGCTCACCCCCATCCCAGCCTTCCCCCGTCCAGGGGGAAGGGGTGTTATCAGCTCCCCTCACCCTAGCCCTCTCCCTCGGGGAGAGGGGACTTTTGCGCGGGGCTAGTTGGAGTAGATTTCGGTCTGGGGGTTCCAGTCGCTCCAGGCGAACCAGAAGGACAGGTGCGAGGGGATGCGCTCAAGCCTGCTGCCTTTGAGCTCGCCTTCTATTGCGCTGCCTGTGAAGGCTGTCCACTTGCTCCCTGTCTCCTCATCAACGAGAACGGTGGCGGTGCCATTCGGTTCGCCTTCGATGCTGAATGTGAGCGGCGTGTCTCCGGGGCTGCGGTCGAATGCGAGAGCGGTGCCGGTGGCGGTGTCGAAGAAGATCATCACGTCTTCGCCGGCGTAGGTGTCGTTGACGACCTGCTCCCTGTTCAGCGCGTTGAATGGGTATGCCTTGGCGTTGCCGTCGAGGTTGACGCCTAGCACCAATTCTTTCACATAGAGGCGGTCGTCGGGGTTGAATTGCCCATGTATCCCTGCCCTGCTGCTCTCATAGTAGTTGACATAGGAGTCGGTGCTTACGCTGCTGGTCTTGTTCAGCACTTTCGTGTCGGGGTGGAGTTGCTGCCATGCCTCCCATGTGGTCTGAGTCGCGGGAACGAGTTCAAGATCGGTGTCTTTGAGGGGGCCTTCAACGCCCTTGCTGAGGAACTGGCTCCAAAGGGTGTTGGTCTGGTGGTCGTACATCACGAGGGCGTTCATGATGAGCTTGCCGGACACGCCGAAAGTGTGCTCTGTGCCGTTGATTTCGCGGCCATAGACTATGGCCGAAAAGCAGAGCGGTCACCATGTTACCGCGACAGGCTTTCCGCCGACTGTGTCGTTGACGATTTCGTGGCGGCTGAGCAAGGGAATGGAGTAGGCGCGGTGTTCGCCGTTGAGGGACAGGCCGATGACCTGCTCGCTGGGCGCCATCCAATCCTGGGCTTCGGCTACTGTCGCGAATTCGGGGTCTAGGATCGCGGGTATGGCGTCGTAGCCGAGCACAGTCATGATGTCGTAGCGCGGCTCGGTTATCTCGGGCTTCCATGTTTCATCGCCGTTGATCGCGACAGGCTCGTTGGGCGACCTGCCGCCGATGCGTGGGATGACCTGCTCCTCGAAGAATGGCGCGAGAAGGGGCGCCAAGAGGCTGACGACGAGAAGGATTGCGACAAAGAAGACACCGATTTTGGCTAATAGCGGCATATTGCGTTTCAACTCACGGGATTTTCAGGGTGGATGGGATGCGCTCCCTACTATAACGGGGACTCCCTATTGTTGGATTTGATGCACACATTGCTGAGACGGGTGCGGGAGAGTATCTATAATACTGTGCGCTCGGCGCTCCCCCAGCGCTGGTGGTGCAATTCTGTGAGGCGCTGGAATTCGTCGCGGTATGCCTGATTGCGGATGCTGTGAGCGGTCATGATAAGCGCGTCTTCGCGGTTGTCGGAGTAGTATCCCTTGCGCACGCCCATCGCCTCGAATCCGTACTTCTTGTACAGGTTCTGCGCGATGTGGTTGGAGATGCGGACTTCGAGGGTTACTGCCGGCATTCTGCGCTGCTGTGCCTGCTCGATTGCGCCAATGATCAGCAGCTCGCCAATGCCGTAACCGCGGAATCCGTTGCGGACGCCGACGGATATGATGTGCGCATCGTCCGGCATATACCAGGTGCCGAGGAAGCCTACGATGTACTGCTGTCCGGGCTGCCAAGCGGAGGGACGGCCTCGCAGCATGCTTGCGGCGCGGTGCAGGAGGCGGCGACTGATGCCCGGCGTGGCAACATCGTGCTGCGCGGCGATTTCGGGAGGGGCCTCATGTCTCCAGGCTACGAGGTAACGAGCGAGGCGGTTCTTGAGCTCGCGGCGGAATGCTGTGGGCGGGAAGAGCGTGGGGAATGCGTCTCGCTCGACTTCCGCAGCCTGCGCGAGATCGCCTTCCTGCATCGGACGCAGTGCGTATGGCATCTTATTGGTGTTGGGCGGTCTGTGGGTGGCTGCCATTGCCTCTCCTACTATTGCCTCTCCTTTGGCGTGGCGCAATTTTAACATAAGGGTGGGAAGGCGCCTGAAGGGTGGGAAGGCGCCTGACACCATAATTGAGCTGTGACAAGATTGAGATATGACAAGGTAGTTTGCATCGAATCTGGTATATTTTAGGACTGCGATTGAGGGCGCTAACCTTAATTTGAGACGCGCGTTATAATGGTTAGCGAAGTGCAATCTGCGCGAGAAGAAGGGTGGATATGCAGGCGGAAATACAGAGCCAGGTGGATGTCACTGCACTGGTAAGACAGGCGCAGTCAGGGGGCGCTGCGGCGTTCTCGGAGCTGTACGAGCATTACTATGACTCGATATTTCGCTATGTGTCGTTCCGCACAGGAAACACCGCGGAGGCGGAGGACATCACGGCGGAAGTGTTCGTGCGGATGATAGAGTCCATTCACCGATTCAAGTGGCAGGGATACCCGTTCAGCTCGTGGCTGTTTCGGATTGCGCACAACCTGGTGGTGGACTTCTACCGAAAGAAGGGCAGGCGGCGGATCGTGTCGCTGGAGAACGCGCCGCCGATCATGGAGGAAGGCGTCGTGGACGCGGATGCGCGGATGGACCTCGAGCTAAGGATGGGTGATGTGCGGCGGGCGATGGAGGACCTGACGGACTTGCAGCGGGAGGCGATCACGCTGCGGTTTGCGGCCGGGCTATCGGTGGCGGAGACTGCGCGGGCGATGGGCAAGAAGGACAATGCGGTGAAAGCGCTGCAACACGCCGGGCTGAAGAAATTGCGGCGAGCGCTATGTTCGGAGGCGGAAGACCGTCCTTCGATGGCACTGTGGTGCTCGGAGGGCTAGAGGTGATGCCAGCGAAGATGGTAGAGATGGATAACTTGACCGGGATGTCAGCGGGTTGAGATGAGCAACGCTAAGTTTGACAATGCACTGAATGATTGCCTGGAGCGGCTGGCTGCAGGCGAGAGTGTTGCCGAGTGCCTTGCACGGTATCCGGAGCACGCGGACGAACTTGCGCCGTTGCTGCAGATGGGACAGGCGACAATGCGGGTGTCGCGGAGTGGTGAGCCGAGCGCGGAGGGCCGGGCGAGGGGGATGGCGCGGATGCAGGCGGCGCTCGCGGAGAACCGGCAGCGTCGCGGCAGGCGGTGGCAGATTCCGAGATTCCGGTGGCGTCCCATCACGACGCCAATCGCTGCGGCGTTCGCGGTGGTGTTTCTGGCGATTGTTGCGGCGGGCGGGACGATGGTGGCATCAACTGACAGCATTCCGGGAGAGCCGCTGTACCCGGTGAAGAGCATTCGGGAGAGCGTGGAGGAGCGGATCGCGCGCTCGGATGAGCACAAGGCGCGGGTTCACGCTAAGCTTGCTCGTGAGCGCGGCAGGGAGATGCGCGAACTCATCGTGAGGGGGCGCATATATGAGGCGGAGGCGGTGGGATTTCGGCTTCACCGGCATCTGAACGAGTCGGCTAACCGGATGGGTGTGGTGGTGTCAACGCACTTCATCGAGATGCCGAAGGTGTCCGCCCATCACAGCAGGCAGAAGAACGCGGCGGCTCTGCGCCAACGCCTGAGCCACGACGAGGCGTATGTGAAGGGCCAGCTGACATCGGCGGTGGAACAGGTGCCTGAGCCGCACAAGAGGCGAGTGCTGAGGCTGATGCACAAGTCGGACCTGGGCTACAAGGTCGTCATTGTCGCGCTGGACTCTGATCGTCAGCCGACGGTGATGGGGTATTACGGCGTGGTGATTGCCAACAGAGCGCCGGGACGGAATTGATCGGGTTGCGCCGTTGCCGCTTGCGATTTCGTCGCAGGCAGGGCTTTCGGCGAAAGTAACTCCGTAAATCGGTGTAATCTGTGGCTTCCCTGCGATGCTGGTTTCCCGCGCTGCGGATGCCTATTAAACCGGAGTGCTGCCTGCTTTTCGTGCTCACCTCAAGGCTCATTAAGGCGATGTGCAGTGCCTGGCTTTGCTACTTTCGGCGGGAGTCCGTATGTTGCGGTTCGTGGTGTGTCCATAGGGTGCGGCGTACTAGATGCGAGTGTGCCAAGGTCGGAGCGTCCGGTGGTCACAGTCGATCTTGGTTGGGGGTAGGCATTAGAGATGCCCAATAATTGAATCGCCTGTGGGCGGAAAGTGATGCGGGCGCAGGAGATTTCTTCCTGCGCCCGCACTTGTTTCATGGGCTGAGCGCTAGCGGTTGCTAGTGCCCAGCTTATCGGTTATTTAGGTTACTTACGGAACATCGATGCTGCCCCAGCAGATTACGGCGCCGTCGCTGCGCAGGGCGCAGGTGTGGTTGTCACCGCTGCTTATCTCCGTGAAGCTTCCGCTTGTGGGACGGTCTGAGACCTGCCCATAGTCGTCGTCGCCCCAGCACATTATCGAGCCGTCGGTAGCTATCGCGCACACATGGTTCGCTCCGCTGCTTATTGCTGTGTATCGCATGCCGGGCTCGGGCGTGGGCGGCTCATCAACTTCCTCAATTTCCACGACGAGCGTGAAGTCACCTGATTCCTCGGCGTCATAAGTCGTCGCCTCAATGGTGTAGGTGCCTGCACTCAGCATCTGGTCCTCTATGCGTGAGTTGAGGTTGCCTGACCCTGACGGGATGTCGTCGTTCTCCGTCTCTATCGCACCGTCTCTCGCCGAACCTTCCATGAGGTACAGGAATGTGTCCACATCAGATGTCAGGTCTATGGTGACCCTCGAGTCTTCGTCGAGCGTGAAGGTAAAGAAGCGCGCGTAGTAGTCGCTATCGGCGTCGCCGCCATCGCCGTCGGGCCTGTTCTCGGAGAGGCAGGTGTCGTCCCAACTTCCTGTGTAGGTACCGCTACCGGCGATCGTCTGGAGGCAGGTGTCCATCATCGGGGGCATGGCGCCTTCCACATCGTCGGGAAGCATTGCGAAGCCGTGTCCCCAGGTGTTATTGGGGTCCGAGCCGGGACTGGGGTCACCCTCGTATGCCGGTCGTGATTCAGCCTTGTCTTTCAGGTAACTGGCGACCTGCTCAGGTGTGTAGTCCTGGTAGCGTTGCTTTACGAGTGCCGCGAGACCCGCGACATGCGCTGCCGCCAGGTCAGTGCCCTGCCAGGTCCTGCCAAGCACGGCGGAGTATGTTCCATCCGCTCCTACGAGGTCGGGCTTGGTTGTGCCGTCTTTCATGGGACCACGGCTGCTGAACGGGCGGATTTCGCTAGTATCTTGCCAAGGTGCGGCACCGACTGCGAGCATGCCGGGATTGGTGCTTTCAGCCGGGCTTGTGATGCTGCGGAATGGCGTGGCGTGCTCCAACTCATGCCGGTGGTACGACTGCAGGTCGAACGATAGCGGCTCGTCGGTTGGCGTCTCCAGCTTTACGCGCAGGCAATATGAGGTCTCCGTCTCAGCAGTGGTGAATTGAACCAGTTCATTGGGGTCACTGGTCAGTTCGATGTTGGCCCTCTGGCTTGTAGCCTTGACATCCGGAGTTTCCGAATCCACGGTGTCGGCAACGATGATATCCAGCTCAAGATCCCTAGTTGCCGCACCCCAAGGGTCATTCCATCGAATCTGCGCCTCATACGGATGCTCAGTTTCTTCCAGATTTATGGCGTTGCATTCGTCTCCAGGCGCGAACTCATGGTAGCTGTCGCCGTCTTCGTCCGCAAATTCACCGGACCAGGTGTCTTGCGCACGGTTTCCCGCGGCACTGATCCAGGTGATTCCGTTGCTGACAGCGTTGTCCAATATATTGAGCTCGCTGAAGCTGTAAACTGATGTGCCATCGCCGGAACCGGACCATCCCCCAACATGCGAAAACACTATGACATCAACTCCTTCGCCGCTCATCCATAGTACGATGTCCGTTAACTCGCCTTGATAAAAGGTTGAGTGGGTAAGGGATGCGATATAGAACTCGGCATCAGGAGCGATGTCATAGACAGCTTCGAGCACTGATGCGCCATGCAAGTGTGAATTATCGCAGTCTTCGATATTGGTGGTAAAAGCAGTGAATTCTGAGTAGCACCGAACGCCTGCTGGCTCCGGCACCTCTGTTCCGAGTTTGCCTTGAATGCCGTCAAAACCGAGTTCGATGACGCCGATCTTGACTCCTGCGCCGGTGAAGCCGGCTTCGTGCCACTTGTCGGCGCCGTGTGCCGCGATGGCGTCGGATATAGCCTGCTGATTCGATACTGATTTCTGGGTTTCGGATTGCGGTTTGTGGTTGCTTGCTTCGACGCTTGCGAAGTTGGTTATCGAGGGGATGCCTGCTGGCAAGATCCCTACGATCGCCGCGAGTGCGAATGCACCGAGCAGCGTGAGGGCTAGGATACCGATTTTTCTACTCATCGTATGTCAATGCCTCCATAAAGAGATATAAATGTAAGTTATCCATCGACAGGTATTATAGTATATACTTATTGATACCTGTCAAATATTAATTTCTTCAAGTATTTATAAGCAAACATTTATACATAGCAATCATTGCTCACGAAGGCGAGCTGGATGCTCAGAGGGAGAGTGCTGGCTGGCGCGTGGGATGCCAGAGCATTTCGATGATTGCTCGCTTGTGGGTCAGCCTGCTGGGGAGGATGCAGGATAGGGACAGCGGTGAGCGTGTGGAGGGATGTTCGGCGCGTTATAGGGAGTCAAAACGAAACAGGCGGAGGACACAATATCCTCCGCCTGTTGGTTACTCGTTGCCTGAGCGCCGGCTGTTGCCCGCGCCCAGCTTATCGGTTATTTCGGCTACTTACGGAACATCGAAACTGCCCCAGCAGATGACGGCGCCGTCGTCGCGCAGGGCGCAGGTGTGGTTGTCACCGCTGCTTATCTCGGTGAAGCTTCCGCTTGTGGGACTGTCTGAGACCTGACCGTAGTCGTCGTCGCCCCAGCACATTATGGAGCCATCGGTCGCTATCGCGCATACATGGTTCGCGCCGCTGCTTATGGCTGTGTACTTCGCGTCTGGTACTGTCGGCTCATCTACTTCCTCTATCTCCACGACGAGCGTGAAGTCGCCTGATTCCTTGGCGTCATAAGTCGTCGCCTCGATGGTGTAAGTGCCTGCACTCAGCATCTGGTCCTCTATGCGAGAGTTGCGGTTACCGTCAGAGATGTCGTCATTCTCCGTCTCTATCGCTCCGTCCTTGTCAGAACCTTCCATAAGGTACAGGAATGTGTCCGCATCTGAGGTGAGGTCTATCGTTACGCTCGTGCTTTCGTCCAACGTGAAGGTGAAGAAGCGCGCGTAGTAGTCGCCGCCATCGCCGTCGGGCCTGTTTTCGGAGAGGCAGGTGTCGTCCCAACTTCCTGTGTAGGTGCCGCTGCCGTCGATCGCGGTAAAGCACGGGTCCTGCAGGCCGGGAGGCGGCGCGCCGCCGTAGTACCCGGAGCCGAATATGATGCCCTGGAACCTCGTTGCATAGGTGTACTTTCGCTCTTCCTGGCCGGTTGCGGGATTGGGCCACATGTGGCTGAACCACAAGGACTCGCCTTCCTGCACCGCGGCTATCTCTTGGCCGAGATTAGGGTTGTCGTTTGCCTGAAGGTCGGAGATATTGGTTCCTCGCAAGGCGGGCATCGCAGCGTCCGCGACGATGGTACCATCGGGAGTGACGAGGAAGACATAGAGTTCGCCCTCAATGCTTCCCGGAGTGTTGTAATACGCAATGATGCGGCCAAGCGCAGAAACGTCGCCGCCGAACGCGAGCAGGCGCGCGCCAGCCTTGTAAATGAAGGCGACGACTTCCTGATGGGGCTCGAGGGTGGACTCGACGTCCTCTGTCTTGTCCCAGGAGCCGGCCGCGAATATGAAGCCTTCAGCCTTGATCGCCCAGGTGTGCTTCCTATAAAGCGTGAAGTTATGGAGCGGATCCGGGATGAGGTAGTCCACGAAAGTACCGTTTTCGTCGGCTGCAGCGATTTCCTTCCCGTACTCCTTGCCGATAGCGTCTATACCAATGCGGCTCGTGATGTCCTCACCTACCACACCGGCGAAGCCTCCGTTGACGATAATTTCGGTGCCGTCGATGATGAAGAGGTAGAGGTCGGTATTTCTGTCGACGCTTGCCTCGGACTGGTAGTATTCCTTAGCGGCATCGGGGTCTTCGCGATATGCTCTGATAGCCTCTTCGACATACGCCTGTGCCGCCGCCCTGGGACCGACCACAGGAGGATTTTCGCCATAGTATCCGGAGACGATGTAGAAGCCGAAGAATCTGGTCACATATGAGTGTTTCTGCTCCACCTGACCTGTCGCCGGGTTCGGCCACATGTGGCTTATCCAGCGCGCGTTTAGTGACTCTACCGCCAATATTTCCTCGCCCACTTCAGGGTAGGCGTCGATTATATTTGTTCCTTCCAATTCGGGCATTGTGGCGTCTGCGGCAATTCGACCTGTTGGGTATGCCAGCCAGACGTAGAACTCGCCGTCTATGCTATCGGTGCTCTTGTAATGGTTGAGGGTTGGAATCGCCGTTTCTGCCTGGACGCGCGCCCTGGCTTCTATAACGGCTCCTACGGCTGCCTGCGCTTCAGTGAACGAGGATTCGACATCCGTTTGCAAGTCCAGCCAGCCCGCCGAAAATACGAGGCCGTCCGCACGAATCGCCCAGGCGGTCTTCTTGCGGTAAGTGTAGTCCTGGCTGGAGACAGGAATGAGATACTCGACTACTTCGCCAGCTTCGTCTGCCGCGGCGAGCCTTGCCCCATACATATTGCCGAGAGGATCGTCGCGCCAGGAAATATCGGTTCCCTCAGCTGCCGGGAATGCACCATTGACGACGATGTTGTTGCCCTCGAGCAAGAGAAGATACAGACCCGGGGGATCGTTTACGAAGCTTTCCGTGGATCGGTAGTATTCCTTTGCAGCTTCGGGATCTTCGCGATACCTTCTTATGGCTTCATCTACATAGGCTTTTGTTGCTTCGAGTTGATCGGTGGTGGTCTGCTGGTTGGCTACGGATTTCTGTGAATGGATTTGCGATTCGTAGCCGCTCGCAGGCGTGGTCCCGGATGGTAATAGACTTGCGATTGCAGCGAATGTGATTGCGCCAATCAGCGCCAGGGCAATGATTGCGAATTTTGGTCTCATGGGTTGAACTGCCTCCTATAAGACGACATAAACTGCGCCTAATTTCAATGCAGATATTATGACCAGTTAATGTGCAGGCGTCAAATAGTTTCGGCACTCAATGATGAACGAATCCGAAAGTCATAGAGGCGGCAAGTTTTCCTTGACAGCATGGTGTAAATTAGTTTGGGAGAATTGCATCCAGGATAGAGGAAATGTCGCCGATTTCGGAGTTGAGGGCTAGCCCGTTCAAGCAGTTCGTGTACATGTTCGTGGCGACTGTAGTGATACAGACGCTACACATGGTCGAGCATGTGGCGCAGGTTTTCCAGAAGTTCGTGCTGGACTATTCTTACGCGCACGGGCTAGTAGGCTCATTTGACTTGGAGCAGGTGCATTTCACATTCAACCTGCTGTACCTCGGCGCTCTCATATATGTGACTCTGGGGTGGCTAAGCTTTGGGAGGCGAGTGTGCCGGCACGAGAAGATGCTGGGCGCGATGCTGATTGCGACTGTCGCGGTGCAGGGCTATCACATGGTTGAGCACTCGGCGCGGTTGATTCAGTTTTTGAACACAGGATTGCAGGGCACGCCTGGGCTGCTTGGGGCTAACTTCGACGGTGTGGTATTCCACGCGGTCATGAACACGGCGGTGTACCTGCCGGCTGTTGTGGTGTTCGTGTGTTCCGGGATGCACAGGCAGATATTCAAGCGGGACTATACCGTGCATTATTAGAGCGGGAGCTGCCGGGAGTGATGCTTGCCGAAAACTCTGAATACCTTGAGACACCGTGTTGATGCCTCGCCGAATTCCTGCTCAGGCGGGAGTGACGGGAATTGCGGGCTCTGGAAAGCCTCTACCATCTTAATGGGTAGGGGCTTTCTCGCGTCTACTGTTGATCTGTACTTTACATACGTAAAATGGAGGGCATAATTAGTTACCATAATTGATACGACTAGTGGTACAATGGCTAGTTGAAGGGCCGAAAATGGGTGTGGGCGTGCTGTGACGCCGTGTGATGGAGGGCCTTCGAACCAGAGGAGGGACTGGATCGCGTATGGAAGTTATATGGCGAATAATCAAGATGGCCTTCAGTCGCAGGCGGGAGATGACCTTAGCGTATATCTCTATGATTGGCGCGACTACGGCGTACCTGTTCCTTCCGCATCTGTTCGGAAGGGCAATCGACCAGATAGACTCGATGCTGAGGGTGGGAGGCATTCCCCTGCAGAGCCTATTGGTGATAGTCGGGGCCATAGTCGGTCTGAGCATTGTGCGCGGTGGACTTTCGTACTTTCAGAACTACTTCGGCGAGGCGGTCTCGCAGTATGTGTCATACGACCTGCGGAACAAGCTGTATGACCATGTGCAGCACCTGAGCTTCGGGTTTCACGACAAGAATCACACAGGACAGGTGATGTCGCGCGCGATCACGGATGTGGAGAACATCCGGATGTTCGTGAACATGGGCATCGTGCGGACGCCATACTTCCTGTCTTTGTTCGTGGTCGTTTCAATCATCCTGGTCAGGATGGACTGGCAGCTCGGACTTGCGAGCATCGGGTTCGTGCCGCTGGTGATGGTGGTGTCGGGCGTGGTGCGGCTGAGGCTGCGGGAGGCGTGGCTGAAGATACAGGACATGATGGCCGATCTTAACACCGTGCTGCAGGAGAACCTGACGGGGCAGCGGGTGGTGAAGGCATTCGCGTCCGAGGATTTCGAGAACCAGAAGTACAACGACAAGAGCATGGAAGTCTCCGAGTCGTTTATGAGCGCGGAGAAGCTGCGAGCGGCCAACAACGCGTTCACGCTGTTTTCGTTCCAGATGGGTCTTGCGATAATTCTGCTGTTCGGCGGCTGGCGCGTCTTGAGCGGCGCTCTCAGCATCGGCGACCTGGCGGCATTCGTATTCTACATGCAGATTCTGGCGATGCCGGTGCGGATGTCCGGCTTCCTGGTGAATGCTTACGCGAGGGCGGCGTCCGGTGGACAGCGGCTGTTCGAGATACTGGACACCGAATCTGATGTGGTTGAGAAGGCGGACGCCAAGGAACTAGGCCGCGTCAAAGGGCATGTGCGGTTCGAGGATGTGAGCTTCAGCTACGAAGAAGGCAAGACCGTTCTCAAGAACATCAACTTCGAGGCCGAACCGGGCAAGGTGGTCGCGCTGCTTGGCCCTCCGGGGAGCGGCAAAAGCTCGGTGGCGAACCTGCTGCCGCGTTTCTATGATGTGGGTTCGGGGCGTATAACAATCGATGACGAGGATATACGCGATGCGTCGCTGAAGTCGTTGCGACACAACATCGGAATAGTGCAGCAGGATGTGTTCCTGTTTGGCGCCGGACTGCGGGAGAACATCGCATACGGGCGTGAGGACGCGCCACTCGAGGATGTGATGCGAGCCGCGAAGATAGCCCAGTTGCACGACTTCATATCGGCGCTGGACGGCGCTTACGACACCGAGGTCGGGGAGCGAGGAGTAAACCTGTCGGGCGGACAGAGACAGCGAATGTCCATCGCCCGCGCAGTGCTTCTGGACCCGCCGATTCTGGTGCTGGACGACTCTACCTCCAGCGTGGACGCGAATACGGAAGACTTGATTCGCCGAGCGATGGAAGAGGTAATGAAGGGGCGGACGACGATCATCATAGCGCACAGGCTCAGCACGGTGCATAGAGCCGACGAGATTATCGTGATGGACAGGGGCGAGATAGTGGAGCGTGGAACGCACCAGGAACTCCTGGCGCTGGGCGGCAAGTACAGAGAGATATACGAGCTGCAACTGAGACCGCAGGAGGATGTCATGCGAGACATCGATGTGGGCGACGAATTCAGCAGCACGGACCAGGCCGCGAGCGCAAAGGAGGCCGTGACAATATGATGATGAGCGGTGGCGCGTTCAGCGGACGAAGCAGTTCACGTGAAGTCGATGGTGACACGTTCGGGCGCGTCTATGACAAAAGAGTGATAGTTCGGCTGATGCCGTATGTACGCCCGTACAAGTTTTTCGCGATACTGGCGTTCATATCGATGCTGGTCTATGTGGGATCGCAGATCGCTATCCCTTACCTGCTGAAGTACGGCATCGACGGCCCCATAGATAAGGGCGAATTCCGGGAACTACTTATGGTGGGCGGCGTGTTCGTTGTGGTTGCGCTGGGAGGCATGGCGGCTAACTACTTCCAGCAGATGTTCATGGCGAAAGTCGGCCTGGGGATGCTGTACGACCTGCGGCGGGCGATGTTCGGCCATCTGCAGAAGCTTTCGCTTTCGTACTACGACAAGACGGAAGTGGGGCGGATAATGTCGCGCGTGCAGGGCGATGTATGGCAGTTGCAGGAGCTCATGACCGTGGTCATCATGACGGCGGCGGACCTTCTGAGCCTGGGCGGCATCATCGTGATGCTGCTCATTCTGAACCTGAAGCTCGGACTGATAACTTTGGCGGTGCTGCCAATACTGGGGCTTACGATGGGAATCTGGCAGCCGTTCGCGGTGAAGGCGTTCCTGCGAATCCGGACGGCGATTTCCATTGTTAACGGCGCGCTGAACGAGAACATAACAGGCGTGCGCGTGGTGCAGGCGCTTAACCGGCAGCCGCGCAACCTGAGAGAGTTCGACGAGAAGAACACTGAACACCTGCGGGCGAACCTGTGGGCGGGCAAGCTGTCTTCGAGCCTGCTGCCGGCGGTGGACATCCTGACGGCGCTGGCGATTGTGCTGGCGATTTACTTCGGCTCCGGCATGGTGCAGGGCAACGAGATTGCGATCGGTGTACTGATAGCGTTCATCATGTACATACAGCGGTTCTTCGACCCGATCCGCAACCTGACGATGCAGTACACGCAGTTGCAGCGGTCGATGGCGTCCGGGGCGCGGATATTCGAGTTGTTGGATGTTGAACCGGACCTGGTGGACAGGCCGAACGCGAACAACCTTCCGAAGCTGCGAGGCGGCCTCGATCTCAAGGACCTGAGCTTCAGCTACTCCGCGAGCGCTGACATCGTGGGTCTGGACAGGGAAGACGACTCGCGAAATGGCCGGAATGGCACCGCGAGCGAAGTGCCCGATGTGCTGAAGCACCTGTCGCTGCACATAGACCCGGGCGAGACGGTAGCGGTGGTCGGTCCGACAGGAGCGGGCAAGACGACGCTGGTGTCGCTGATATCGAGATTCTACGATGTGCCGCGCGAGAAGGGCGCGATACTGGTGGACGGCTACGACATCCGCGATGTAACGCGCAGCTCGCTGGCGGGACAGATGAGCATGGTTCTGCAGGAGCCCTTCCTGTTCTCCGGCACGGTGCGGGATAACATCAAGTACAACCACCCCGGCGCGAGCGACGAGCACATGGTCGAGGCGTCGAAGGCGGTGGGCGTACACGACATCATAATGCAGCTGGACGAGGGGTATGACACCTATCTTGCTGAGCGTGGCGTGAACCTGAGCCTCGGGCAGCGGCAGCTACTGAGTTTCGCACGAGCGATTGTCGCCGATCCGCGCATCCTTATACTGGACGAGGCGACGGCGAATATCGACAGCTACACGGAGATGCTGATCCAGCAGGCACTCCAGCGGCTTCTGAGGGACCGGACTGCGATCGTGATAGCACACAGGCTGTCCACGATACGCGGCGCTGACAAGATAGTGGTGCTGAACCAGGGCGAGATCGTGGAAGTAGGCACGCACGAATCGCTGATGGAGCAGGACGGGCTTTATGCGCACCTGTACAGCATGAACTATGCCTCTATGGAAGAAGAGGAGACGGCTGAGGCTGGGGAGGCTGCTGGGACTTAGGCGAGCGCGAGTGCGAAGATAAAACGAGACATTGAGGGGGCGGTTTTGAGACCGCCCCCTATTTCGTTGGGCATAATCGTGATGCCTCCACCCTGCCCCAATGTTAAGACCTGCTTCACCTTTCAGGGACCGGCTGCGGAAGGGATTGAAACTTGTACATATACACGATCGGACATAGCAACCATAAGTGGGAGACATTCTCGGAGTTGCTTGTAATTGGTGGCATCGAGATACTGGTAGATGTGCGGTCCAGACCTGTGAGCCGATTCGCGCCTTTTTCCAACAAGAGCAGGTTGCCCGACCTGCTGAAAGAGATTGGAATCGGCTACAAGTTCATGGGAGATTCTCTGGGCGGCAGACCTGACGACCCGTCACTCTACGACGAGAATGGAAAGCCCGATTATCGGAAGATGGCGGTGTCGGAGACATTTCAGAGTGGGCTGGAGCAGCTAGTAGGTCTTGCGGAGGAAGCGGTGACGGTGATGATGTGCTCTGAGGGGGATCCGGCGGAGTGTCACAGAAGGCTGCTGATTGGGGCAGCGCTGGCGGCACGGGAGATAGGAATGCTGCACATCAGGAGGGATGGGACCTTGACTGGTGAGGAGGACTTGGGAGATTCGCAAGGGAAACTGGACCTTTAAGATTCTTCTTCGTCGCGGCAGGAAGTTCTACGTCTTTGTTGCCGCTCGGAAGGACTCAATTGCTGGCGGCGGTGAGGGAGAATCTGGTGCGGGTCATCGATTTCCTGCTCCCTACCCTACACTTGCCGTATCGGAGTTGGGTTTTCCGATCACTGGAACAAAGGTGCCTGCGGTGAGTTAGGGTTGTCCTTGGTGTAGTCGTAGCCCAGGTGGTCGTAGGCGCGGCGGGTGGCTACCCGGCCTCGTGGGGTCTTGTCGAGGAAGCCTAGCTGCAGCAGAAATGGCTCGTACACGTCCTCGATGGTGTCGCTGTCTTCGCTGATGGACGCGGCGATGGTGTCCAAGCCGACTGGACCGCCCGCGAACTTCTCGATAATGGAGAGCATCATGCGCCGGTCTGTGCCATCGAGGCCGCGCTCGTCAACTTCGAGCTGCTTCAATGCCTCCCGCGCGAGCTTTGCCGTTATGATGCCGTCTCCGATTACCTGCGCGTAGTCGCGGACGCGGCGGAGCAGACGGTTGGCAATGCGGGGCGTTCCGCGCGCGCGGCGGGCTATCTCGGTTACGCCTTCGGGCTCCGCTTCGATTTCGAGGATGCGCGCTGAACGCTCCACGATGGTCGCCATTGCGTCTTCGTCGTAGAAGTCGAGGCGGTGGATGTTGCCGAAGCGGTCGCGCAGGGGCGGACTGAGCATGCCGTAGCGAGTGGTCGCGCCGATGAGCGTGAACGGCTTGATGGAGAGGTTCATGCTGCGTGCCTTGAGGCCCTTGTCGATGACCCAGGATACGAAGTAGTCCTCCATAGCAGGATATAGCACTTCTTCCACGACGCGGCTGAGGCGGTGGATTTCGTCAATGAAGAGGATGTCGCCTTCCTGCATCTGCGTGAGCGTGGCTACCATGTCTCCGGGACGCTCGATGGCGGGGCCGGAGGTGGTCTTGATGTTGACGCCCATCTCGAATGCCATGATGTTGGCGAGCGTGGTCTTGCCGAGACCCGGGGGACCGTAAAGCAGAACATGGTCAAGTGGCTCGCTGCGCAGCTGTGCCGCCTGGATACTGATGGCGAGCAGATTCTTGACGGCGTTCTGCCCGATGTAGTCAACAATGCGGCGCGGTCGCAGGCTGGTGTCCAGCGAGTGGTCGAATTCGTGGGGCGCGCCTGAGACGATGCGTTGTGTCATGGTTCAAACTAGCAGGATATACAGGATATCGAATTGGCAATTAATCTACCATGTGAGGCTATCATGTCAGGCGAGTTGGCGCAGGCGGGTTTCTGCTGCTTCAACATAGGATTGGTCGATGTCGCAGCCGGCGAATGCCCTGCCCTCCTGGATTGCGGCGACTGCTGTTGTGCCGCTGCCTAGGAAAGGATCGATAACGAGATCGTCAGGGTTGCTGTGCTTGCAGACGAGTTCCCGGAAGAGGTCGAGCGGTTTCTGCGTGGGATGGATACGCTTGCCGCCGTGTCGCGGGATGGGATATGAGTAGTCGCCGCTGTCGTACGCGCTGTTGAAGGTGGGGCTGCCGCCCTTGACGCCGACAACTGCCATTTCGCGGCTGTTGGACAGGTAGATGCACTTGCTGTTCAGAGGCACGGGGTTGGTCTTGTTCCAGACTATGAGCCGCAGCATCTTGAAACCCGCTTCCGCGAGCGCGTTATACAGATCGCTGATTTTCCAAAAGTCGTACCAGACTATCGCGGTGCCGCCGCGCCGAAGCACTCGATAGGCTTCACGGGCAAATGCGGCAAGGTCTATCTGCTGGTGGTCCCACTCGCCGAAATCCATGGATACGGCGAAGCGCTGCACACCGTTCTTGACGCTGGAGAAGCCGGTCTTTTTGCTTACGGCGTAAGGCGGGTCGGTAAGCACGAGATCAACGGAGTTTTTGCCGAGCGACTGCAGGAAGTCACGGTAATCACTGCACTCAATTTGAGAAAGTGTTGAAACAACCATCAATACACAGGATAGATACTAGCCGATTACTTTCACAGAACTGGTGTTCATTGTAGTGAGCGACGGCATGATATGTCAACAAGCCTTGCGTGGGGGCGTTGCAGTATAATTTGTCGATGGAGGTTGCCGATGGTTGACTTTGCGGCGCTGAGCCAGGAGACGGTGGATATTTGGGACCGGAATGCCGACTTCTGGGATGAACAGATGGGCGAAGGGAATGCCTTCCACAAGATACTGATTGAGCCGACCCAGCTGAAGTTGCTGTCACTGCAGGCGGGAGAGCGAGTGCTGGACATTGGGTGCGGGAACGGGCAGTTCGCGCGCAAGATGGCGTCCCTGGGCGCGGATGTCATGGCGGTGGATGCCGCGCCGAGGATGATAGAGAACGCGCGGGGTAGAACGCCTGCGGACGCCGACTATGCCGAGCGTCTGCGCTACAACGTGATTGACGCGAGCGATGAGGGGGCGATGCTTGCGCTTGGAGAATCTGGCTTCGATGCGGCGGTCGCCACGATGGTGCTGATGGATGTAGCGAGCATCGAGCCTATTGCCAGAGTGGTGAGTCGACTTCTAAAACCGACTGGGCGGATGGTGTTTTCAATAATGCACCCGTGCTTCAACTCGACGGAAGGGTTCGCGCAGATAATGGAGCGCGACGAGACAGGCGGCGAATTGGTGGAGCGTCTGACTGTGCGAGTTACGCGGTACATCGAGCCGCATACGCACAAGGGGCTAGCTATGGGAGGTCAGCCTGTGCCGCAGAACTACTTCCACAGGCCATTGAGCGCGCTGCTTGGCGTGTTCTTCAACGCTGGGTTTGTTGTGGATGCGATCGAGGAGCCGGTTTTTCCGAAGGACGTGCCGGGTGATGACGGATTCGGATGGATGAGGTACAAGGATATTCCGCCGGTGCTTTCGGTGCGGCTCAGGGTTGGGGGCTGACATGGATTTGCCGGATAACCGGGACGAAGTGGTGGGCTGGGATGAAGGCACATCTGCGATATATCGTATGCTGGCAGAGGTTGCGGTGCCGCGACGGAAGGAGCAGCTTGCGACATTGCTGTGCCTGCTGCCGTTCAGCAGGGATGATTCGTTTCACATAGTGGACTTGGGTTGCGGCGAGGGAGTGCTGGAGTATGCGCTACTGAGCGCATTCCCTAACGCAAGGGTTACTGCGCTGGATGGGTCGGATTCAATGAGGGAGCATGCCACCAGACTGCTAAAGCCGTTTGGCGAGCGGGTGGAAGTACGGCCATTTTCGCTCGAATCTGACGAGTGGCGGGATGAATTAGACGGCGTGGACGGCGTGGTCTCTTCGCTCGTGGTGCATCACCTGACGGACGAGGGCAAGCGGCGGCTGTTTCTCGAAGCGCATCAACGTATGGGCGAATCAGGAGCGCTGATGCTGATAGACTGTGTTCAGCCGCAGCGCAACGAGGGAGTCAGGCTGTTCGCGGAGGCATACGACAGCATCAGCAGGCAGCAGTCTGTCGACCGCGGCGGCAATACTGCCCTTTTCGACCGGTTCGTCAAAGAGAAGTGGAACATATTCAGGCATCCGGAGCCGAGTGAAATGCTATCTCCGCTGTCGCATCAGCTGGCGTGGCTCCAGGATGCGGGCTTCCAAGGCGTTGACTGCTTCTGGCTGCATGCGGGGTATGCCGTGTTCGGCGGATACAAGGGCGAGGGTGCATCGGAGGACCGGCTGTCGCTGGAGGATGCGATGGCTGCGGTGGGTATGGCGATCATGGCTAACAGGGAAATCAACTAACATCGATACACAGGATGAGCAGGATTGAAATTACAGGGGTGAGAGAAATGTCAGGGTATTTTCTGAGCGAGGACGAACTGCTGCTGAAGAATACGGTGCGGGATTTCGCGGACAACGAGATTGCTCCTCGGGCCGCCGGGTATGACGAGAGCGGCGACTTTCCGTATGACAACTTCAAGGGGCTGGGACAGCTAGGGCTGCTGGGGATGACGATTGACGAGGAGTATGGAGGGAGCGGCGGCACATTCCGGCAACTGGCGATTGCGGTGGAGGAGATCGCGCGGGCGTGCGCGGCAACCAGCACATCGTACATCGCGCACCTGTCGCTGTGCGCGCAGTTCATCAACATGTGGGGGACTGAGGGGCAGAAGCGGCAATTCCTGCCTGCCCTGGCGAGCGGCGAGCATATCGGGGCTTTCGCACTGACGGAGCCGGGGTCGGGAAGCGACGCGGGCGCGATGCGGACACTGGCCAAGCGGTCGAATGGGGGCTACTTGCTGAACGGCAGCAAGACCTTCATCACGAACGCTCCAGAGGCGTCTGTGTTCGTGGTGCTGGCATCTCACGATCTCAGCCTGAAGACTCGGGGAATCAATGCACTGATAATGGAGGGGGACAGCAAGGGCCTGAGCGTGAATCCGCTGAAGGGCAAGATGGGAATGCGGGCGTCATCCATCGCGGAGGTGGTGTTCGAGGACTGCGCAGTGTCGGAGGAGAACCGCATGGGCGCTGAGGGCGAGGGATTCAGGGAGACGATGCATGTGCTGAACTCCAGCCGGATATCGATCGCGGCGCAGTGCGTCGGGATCGCGCAGGCGGCTTACGAGGCTGCCGTGAGCCATGTGAAGCAGCGCGAGGCTTTCGGAGGGAAGCTTGCGGAGTTGCAGGCGATTCAGTGGATGATCGCGGACATGGCGACGCAGATTGACGCGGCGCGGCTGCTGGTGATGCGGGTAGCGTCGATGCGCGACGAGGGGATGGAATATGTGAAGGAGGCTTCGATGGCGAAGCTGTTCGCGTCGCGTGTGGCGGTGGAGGCGGCGGACAAGTCGGTGCAAATGCACGGCGGGTCGGGCTACCTCGCGCCTACGCCTGCGGAGCGCTACTACCGGGATGCGAAGGTGACGGAGATATACGAGGGGACATCGGAGATACAGCGGCTGGTGATCGCGCGGAGCATATTGCGGGATGGGTTGGTGTAGATTGTCAGTTTTTCAGTAAGCTGTTGTGTCAGTCGGGCTGACATTGATGAGATAGGATTGAGCTATAGAAATGACTAGATGGGCGTCTTGCGAAGCGGTGGAGAGCCATCCTGAGAAGTTGGGCGGGGCCTTGATATTTCGAGGCACGCGGGTGCCTGTATCCGCGTTGTTTGAGAACATCAAGGATGGCGCTTCGGTTAGAGAGTTCTTGGAGTGGTTTCCGGGGGTTGAGGATTGGCAGGTGCGTGCGGTTTTGGAGCATGAGGTTATGGATTTGGAGCGGTCGGGCAATTCATGAAGGTCTTGTTTGACCACTGCACTCCTGCGCCGCTGCGCCGTCATCTCACAGGCCATTCAATTGATACAGCATACAAACTTGGTTGGGAGACGCGACGGAACGGTGTGCTTCTTGACCTTGCAGAACAGCACGGCTACGAGATACTGCTTACCACAGACCAAAGTATCCGATACCAGCAGAATATTCTGGGTAGGCGGATAGGCATTTTGCTATTGCTGTCAAACTCTTGGCCTCGCATCCAACTACGCGTTGAATCAGTCCAGGATACGCTGGATAACATACACCCCGGCGAGTTTCGGGAAGTACCGATTCCGAGTCTGGACCAAGAGCAAAGTTCTGGGTCAAACGGAAGCGGCGCAGCGTGTTGAACTAAAACACGGTTGAAACTGCGGTATGGCGTCTATATGATTGGGCTGCTTGGAAGCACCTAGATTCAGGTAAAGGACGAAAAATGTCAGATAAGTTTAGTCGGATGTTCGCGGAGTATTCGGAGGGGCTGCGGTATGAGGATGTGCCGCCAGAGTCGTCGCATGAGGTGAAGCGGCGGATTCTGGATAGCATCGGGGTCAGCATGGCGGCGTTCTCGGAGGATGCTCCGAAGGCGGCGCGCACCTATGCTTATGATTTCGAGCAGGCGCGCGGGGCTACGGTCTGGGGGGCACCGGTACGGGTTACTCCTGAGGCGGCGACATTCGCAAACGGGCTGATGACGCGCTACCTGGATTTCAATGACACTTACCTGTCGCTGGAGCCGCTGCATCCGAGCGACATGATCCCGGGGATTATGGCGCTGTGCGAGTGGGGCAGCAAGCCTGTGCGGGACATTTTCACGGCAACGGCGGCTGCCTATGAGGTGTCGGTGAATCTGTGCGATGCGGCGAGCGTGCGCGCGCACCAGTGGGACCATGTTGTCTATACGGGCATCGGCGCGGCGTGCGGTGCGGGCAGGCTGCTGGGGCAGACAGCGGAACAGATCGAGCATACGATCTCGATTGCGAGCGTGCCACATGCTTCCATGCGCCAGACGCGCGCGGGCGAGCTTTCTATGTGGAAGGGCGCGGCTGCGGCGAACTCGGTGCGTAATGCGGTGTTCGCGAGCCTTGTGTCGCAGCGCGGGCTGACGGGGCCTTATCAGCCGTTCGCGGGCGAGATGGGATTTTTCGCTCAGTTGCTGGGTGGCGTGCCGTTTGCCGAGGACGCACTGAAGTCGGTCGCGGATGGGGCTGCTCCAACGCGGATTCAGGACACATACATCAAGAAGTGGCCGGTGGAGTACCACGCGCAGAGCGCGGTTGACGCTGCGGTCGAGCTTCGGGACGAACTGGGGGGCGACATCAATCTGATTGACTCCATTCACCTCGACACATTCAAGGTGTCGTACGAGATTATCGCAAAGGACCCGGAGAAGTGGGCGCCGAAGACTCGCGAGACTGCCGACCACTCGCTGATGTACATCGTGGCGGCTGCACTGCTGGATGGGACGGTGACGAAGCATTCGTTCTCGCAGCAGATGCTGGACAGCGCGGACATCAAGTCGCTGCTGGGCAAGACTACGCTCGAAGAGGACGATGCTCTGACGGAAGGCTATCCGGAGGGCATACCGAACCGCATCACGATCAAGACGAAGGACGGCGGCACGCTGTCGCGCGAGGTGAGCTTCCCGCGCGGGCATGCGATGAACAAGATGAGCGATGCCGAAGTGGAGCAGAAGTTCCTGCTGAATGTTGAGGATGTGTGGACCGAGGGGCAGGCGCGGCGTGTTATCGATCTTGTGTGGCATATCGACGAGCAGCCCAGTCTTTCTGAGCTAATGACTGCGATGAGGATTTAGGTGGCAGCGATTCCATTTGAGTGGTGGAATGGCGATTTCACCCCCATCCTAACCTTCCCCCATCAGGGGGGAAGGGACTTTTGTAATTCTCTCGATGACTTTATGGAGGCGATGCGGATATGACCTGGATGCTTGAGCGCGCACCGGAGCAGAGCCACCCTCTGAGACTGCGCGAACTACTGGACTCGGGCGAGGCGTTGAGCGTGCCGGGCGTATTCAATCCGTTGACGGCGCTTATCGCACGCAAGGTGGGCTTCGACGCGCTGTATTTTTCCGGCGCAGCGTTCTCGGCAAGTTTGGGAATACCGGACATAGGCCTATTCACTCTGGATGAGCTGACGGACGCGGTGCGCTGGATGGTGCGCGCTTCAGGGATGCCGTTCATTGTGGACGCCGATACAGGCTTCGGCGAGGCCATCAATGTGATTCGCACCGTGAGGGAGCTAGAGGCTGCGGGCGCGGCGGCGATACAAATTGAAGATCAGGTGTTGCCTAAGCGCTGCGGACATCTGGACGGCAAGACTGTTATATCTACGGATGCCTTCGTGGAGAAGATAGCCGCTGCCGCACAGAGCCGTAAGGACATGCTGATTGTCGCGCGCACCGATGTACGCGCTATTGACGGGATGGAAGCGGCAATCGAGCGCGGGCGGCTGTGCAAAGAGGCGGGCGCCGACATCATATTCCCAGAGGCGATGCAATCTCTGGACGAGTTCAGGATGTACGCGGACGCGGTAGGTGGAGACCTACTGGCAAATATGACGGAGTTCGGCAGGTCGCCCTATCTGAGCGTGGACGAGTTCGCGGCACTGGGCTACAACATCGTGATATTCCCAGCGAGCGCCATGCGGGTAGCGACGAAGGCTACTGAAGAACTGCTGACCGACTTGAAGCGGACGGGCACTCAGAAGGAATGGCTGTCGAAGATGCAGACGCGAGCCGAACTGTACGAATTGATTGAGTATGATGCCTACGCAGAGGTAGATGAGGCGCTGGCGCTGGGGAGCGATAGGGCGTATATGGATAGAGGGGATTAACAGGGAGGCGACGAACTAATCCGTAGATGGAAACTACTGAATATTATGAAGATCAGGTCAGGGAAAAGCACCCTGAGATCATGGATGAGTGGGTTGAGCGAGTTGTAGCTAACCCATATCATACCGAGACTCAGTCCGATGGTAGAATACGGTACTATGGCTACATAGAAGAAGCGGGTAAGTGGGTTCGAGTGATAGTCGAAAATGGCAAGTTGCATAACCGCTTCTTCGATAGGCAGGCTTTGAGGAGATGGGGAACGCCATGAAGCTGAGGATCTCCTACTTTAACGATACTGACACTCTTTCGCTATGGAACGGGATGCCCGCAAGTGAGGGGGGCGATGTTACAAGAGACCTGATTGCAGACTATGATGTAGTAGGCAAGGTAGTTGGCTTCACTTTGGAGCATGCTGGTCATTTGCTTGTGAATCTTCTGTCTATAAGAGTCGATTATGGTTACACGGAAGGCGATTCATACCCGGACCAATACCCGTACACTTTACAGATGAAGAATGGGACGCTGATTTTCAGCAAT
This sequence comes from Dehalococcoidia bacterium, assembly GCA_963665605.1. GTDB lineage: Bacteria > Chloroflexota > Dehalococcoidia > Lucifugimonadales > JADFKI01 > Bin90. The sequence continues at coordinate 1,238,198 of OY762409.1, forward strand.
GCTCAATCTGTGGAATATTCGGAGGAAGTCGCAGAGCATCTTACGGCGCATTACGATGCGGATGGCGATGCGGCAGGCTTCACACTAGATAGTGCCCCAGAATTGCTGCTGCCTTACTTGAAGGGTGAGGTAATCTCTGAGCGACTTTCTACTGCCGCAGGATCGGCGGTCAATAATGAAGACTGAATTAACTTTTAGGGGAGAACAACAATGACGACACCTGATTACAGCCCCGGACTTGAGGGCGTGATTGCCACGGAGACTTCGGTCTCCTATCTCGATGTGGACATCGAGCAGATTCTGGTGAGGGGCTATGACCTGATCGAGCTGGCGCAGAATCTGTGCTACACGGATGTGGCGTACCTGGTCATATATGGGGAGCTGCCGACGCCGGAGCAGGCTAAGGCGTTCTGCGACAGGCTTGCGGCAGAGGCGGAAGTACCGGATGAGATTTATCGCCTCTTCGAACTGATGCCGAAGTCCACAGTGGCGATGGATGCGCTGCGGACGGGGCTGTCGTTCCTAGCCGGGTATGAGGACCCGGAGTTGTTGCACGACAACTCGCATGAGGCAAACCTGGAGAAGGGCATAAAGCTGCTAGCGCAGACACCGACACTGGTGGTCAATTCGTATCGCGCCCTGAACGACATGCCCATCGTGCGTCCCGATCCTAACCTGCCGTACATGGAGAACTTCCTGTATATGCTGCGCGGCGAGCGGCCTGATGCGGAGTCGCTGGATGCGTTCGACCGGATTCACATGTGCTACATCGAGCATGAGATGCCGAACTCGACATTCGCGGCGCGGGTTATCGCTTCCACGCTGTCTGACATGTACGGTGCGATGGTTGGCGCGGTGGCGTCGCTGAAGGGGCCGCTGCACGGTGGCGCGAACGAGGCGGCGATCGAGTTCCTGATGGACATCAACGGCACGGGCGGACCCGATCATGCCGAGGACTACACGATGGGCAAGCTGGAGCGGCGCGAGCGAATTATGGGATTCGGGCACCGCGTTTATATGCGGAAGTACGACCCACGGGCGCGCTTCCTGATGGACTACATTCCGAAGCTGGCGGAGCGCATAACGGAGGGGCCGGACCTGTCGTCCATATATTCGACGGTCGAGAATGTGATGTACAGGGAGAAGGGACTTTATCCGAATACGGACTACCCTATCGGTCTGCTCTACTACCTGCTGGGGATACCGATTCCGCTTTACACGCCGATTTTCCTTGCTTCGCGGACTGCGGGGAATGTGGCGCATGTGCTGGAGCAGCACGACGACAACAGATTGTTCAGGCCGCGCGTGATATATGGCGGCGGGCGCGGGCTAAAGCCGCCTGCGAGTCCGATTTCGCCGATGTAACCAACATCGATCGACAGGATAGATAGGATAAGTGGGGGCGGTCTCTAGGCCGCCCCTTCATCGTCTAATCGACTAACTTCAAAGCGCTCTACGGGATTGGCGGCTCGATGACTATGGGCTGGTTGAAGTTGGAGAAGGTGATGGTCATGGTGAATTCGGCATCGCCGCCGATGTCGGCTGCGCCGAGCGCGCCTGATGCCAAGCCAGCCGTGTCCGCCTCGTCAACGGAGACCTCTCCTGCCATGGTCAGACGGTACAGGAGGTTGTCTTCCTTGCCTATCCACATCTCGACGAATAGGTTGTCGAAGGTGCTGCCGAGGAAGCTGGCGCGCAGGTCCGCTCTGATGTGACGAGTTGGCACTCCGTCAATTGTCTCCTCCTTGATGACCTCGAAGTTAGAGTATCGTAAGGGTTCGGAGGGCGGCAGCACGAGGTCGTACGGATCGGGCAAGCCCGTCAGGAAAAGAGGATATTGCTCCCAGGTTCCTGTTTCGGGGTTGGTTATGTAGGCTATTTCGCCTATCTTGACGATGTCCAGTTCCAACAGCACCAGACCTAGCGCAAGCTGCAACTTGCCAGAGGCCCGGTCGGGCAACTGGAAGTCGCCGATGAAGCGGATGGGGAACTCTGTGCCAAAGGACTCCTCGTCCATCCTGAAGCTTGCCTCCGTCTGGACGACCGTGAAAGCGGCGTCAACCTCAGCGTGAAATGACTCGACCTGTCGCATAGCTTCGATCGACCTTTCGATGATAGCGGCTTCGCTATCATCTTGAGCGGCTGGCGTGGCGATGTTCGTCGTGGGCGTATTCAATGGAACGGGCGGAGCAGGCGGCGCTGTGGGTGCGGGGGTTGCGGTCGGCGGAGGCGGTGTCGCAGTTGGCGGCGGTGTAGGCGAGGGCGGATGCGTGGCTGTGGGCGCCGGTGTTGGCGGCGGAAGTTGCTCGACCTCGGAGCCGCATGCTATGAGCGTTATCAACAGGATCGGGAGGATGGCGATTAGAGTTATACGCATAGGACTATGATATAACGCCAGGGGCGGCGAATGTGAGGTTCAGCATTATCCGGAGGAGATTTCGGCGGGGATTCTTGGCGTCCCCGGCGGGTGCCCGCAGGGCTCACTGTGAACTGGGTTACATAGCGCTGCGGGGCAGCCGAAACAGCGCGATTTCGGGGTAACAAAGGTTGACATTCGTTCAATTGTGTATGTAAAATACCCGTTTGTACGACCTTTTTGTTCGTGCCGATTTTGCGTTTGGCAATTCCACTTAACTTTTAGTGAATGGGGTAAAAACATGCCTACTGTGAACCAGTTGGTCAGGAAGGGCCGAAAGGCCAAGCGAAAGAAGGACAAGGCTCCTGCGCTGCGGTTTTCGTTCAATTCACTGAAAAACAGGGGAAAGCGCGATTCGGGGTCGCCGCAGAAGCGCGGCGTATGCACCCAGGTGCGAACACAGACGCCCAAGAAGCCGAATTCGGCGCTGCGCAAGGTGGCGAGGGTGCGGCTGACAAATGGAATGGAAGTTACGGCATACATTCCGGGAGAAGGCCACAACCTGCAGGAGCACTCGGTTGTGCTGATCCGCGGCGGACGCGTGAAGGACCTGCCCGGCGTGCGCTATCACATCGTGCGGGGCGCTCTGGACACATCCGGCGTTGAGGATCGCAAGCGCGGGCGCAGCAAGTACGGCAGCAAGAGGAACTAGAAATTCGTTGCATCCATTATCACGGCGGATACCTGCCTAAACAGGTATCGCGAAGTGAGACTGAGATAAGAGAGATTTAGATATGGCGCGTCGAAGAAGGGCCGAGGTTCGCGTTCCACCGCCTGACATTAAGTATGGCAGCGTGGAACTGAGCCAGTTCATCAACAGAGTTATGTGGAGTGGCAAGAAGACCACCGCACAGCGCATCGTGTATGGGGCGCTGGACCTTGTTGAACAAGAGGCGAACCGCCCGGGACTGGAGGTTTTCGAGCAGGCGCTTCGTAATACGATGCCGATGCTCGAGGTCAAGTCTCGTCGAGTCGGCGGAGCGACCTACCAGGTCCCGACAGAAGTACGACCATCACGGCGCATGGCACTTGCCATGCGCTGGATTATTATGGCAGCACGCGCACGCGGCAGCAGGCCCATGCACGAGAGCCTCGCAGGGCAACTGCTAGAGGCGGCGCGCAATCAGGGGCCGGCTGTGCGGCGGCGTGAAGAGGCGCACAGGATGGCAGAGGCAAATCGCGCCTTTGCCCATTACAGGTGGTAGCAAGACAGGTTGTAACAGGCCGTTTAACCTGATCACAAGCATGGCAGTCGTCCTTCGACTAGCTCACGACGAACGGGTTCTCCGAGTGAGCTGTCACAAGAGAAGCGCGATGTGCTTAGCCCAATGGGGCGAATAGGAATAGATAGAGAATGCCTGCAACTTTGCAGAGTCTGGAAAAGACGAGAAACATAGGGTTCATCGCGCACATCGACGCCGGCAAGACGACGGTAACGGAACGCGTGCTGTATTTCACCGGCCGAATCCGCAAGATCGGTGGCGTGGACGACGGCACGACTGCGATGGACTGGATGGCGCAAGAGCGCGAGCGCGGAATTACGATTACATCCGCGGCGACCACGGCAGAGTGGGACGACTACACAATCAACATCATAGATACGCCGGGCCATGTCGATTTCACCGCAGAGGTGGAGCGCAGCCTGCGTATCCTGGACGGTGGCGTGGTTGTATTCGATGCGGTCGCCGGCGTGCAGCCGCAGTCTGAGACGGTATGGCGGCAAGCGGACAAGTACCATGTTCCGCGTATATGCTTCGTGAACAAGATGGACCGCGTCGGCGCGGACTTCAACCGCACGATAGACTCAATATCTCACCGGCTACAGGCGAACCCCGTAGCGGTGCAGATTCCAATCGGGCAAGAGGATGCATTCCTGGGAGTCATCGACCTCATTGAGGGCAAGTCGTGGACCTGGGCCGAAGAAGGCGTTGACATACCCAAAGAGGGACCTGTTCCGGAAGAGTTTATCGAAGACTATATGAACTATCGCAGTTTGATGATAGAGAAGATAGCTGAAACGGACGATGAGCTCCTACTCAAGTTCCTTGAAGACGAAGAAATAACGAACCAGGAAATCAAGGATGCGCTACGGAAGGCGACGATTGGATACAGTATCGTTCCCGTCTTTTGCGGCACAGCGTTGCGAACGAAGGGCATTCAGCCCCTTGTAGATGCCATCTGCGAATACCTCCCCTCCCCTCTCGATGTTCCCCCCGTAACCGGCAAAGCTCCGACCTCCGATGATGAGCTTCTGCGCGCCCCCGACCCGGAAGAGCCGTTCTCCGCACTGGCGTTCAAGACGGTTTCCGATCCTTACATTGGCCGTCTCGTGTATTTCAGAGTTTACTCTGGCACTGCGGCATCCGGATCTTCTGTGTATAACTCGACTAATCGCAGACGCGAGCGGCTGGGCCGCATCGTTCAGATGCACGCGCAGCACCGCGAAGACATGGAAGAGGTGCATGCCGGTCAGATTGCCGCAGCCGTGGGCTTGAAGTTCACTGCAACGGGCGACACGATATGCACGCAGGACAATCCCATTGTCCTGGAGACAATCAGCTTCCCTGAGCCGGTGATATCGGTCGCCATCGAGCCCCGCTCACGGGCAGACCAGGATAAGCTCTCGGACGCATTGGTGAAATTGTCTGACGAGGACCCGACTTTCAAGATAAATTACGACAACGAGACCGGGCAGACTATAATGTCTGGCATGGGTGAGCTTCACCTTGAGATACTTGTTGACAGGATGAAGCGTGAATTCAGCGTCGAGGGCAATGTCGGACAGCCGCGCGTTGCCTACCGTGAGACGGTCAGGAAGGCCGCTCGCGGCGTGGGACGATTCGTAAGGCAGACGGGTGGACATGGTCAGTTCGGCCATGTAGTCCTGGAGATGGAACCCGGCGAGAGTGGCTCGGGCATCGTCATCGAGGACAAGATTTCCGGTGGAGCCATCCCACGCGAGTTCATTCCTTCAGCGCAGAACGGCATACGCGAGGCGCTGAACACGGGACCGCTTTCAGGCTTCCAGATGATCGACATTAAAGTGACGATGGTTGACGGCAGTTTCCACGAGGTTGACTCATCGCAGGTCGCCTTCCAGATTGCCGGCTCGATGGCTGCGAAGGATGCTGTCAGCAAGGCGCGGCCACTGCTGCTGGAACCCATTATGAGCCTGGAGGTAGTTACTCCGGGCGAATTTTTGGGCGAAGTCCTGGGAGATCTGGGACGGCGGCGAGCCGCAATTCGCAATATCGAGGGACAAGGCGAGATTCAGGTCGTTAAGGCATCAATACCGCTGGGCGAGAGTTTCGGATACGCGAGTGCGATAAGGTCGCTCACGCAGGGACGCGCCAGCTACAATATGGAATTCGACAATTACGAGGCCGCTCCGGAGGGAATGCTCACGGTCTAGTTTCACCGCAGCATTTCGAATATGTTCATAAGCAGACGCACTAGCCTAAACGGGAGTTGGTAGAAGCGAAATATGGTTACAGCCAACAGCCAAAAGATACGCATCATATTGAAAGCCTTCGACCACAGACTGCTAGACCAGTCTGCGGGACAGATAGTTGAGGCTGCCGAGCGCACGGGCGCCCGCGTTACGGGGCCGGTGCCGCTGCCGACTGCCATCAAACGCTTCTGCGTGATTCGCGGGCCGCACATCGACAAGAACTCGCGAGAGCACTTCGAACTGCGGACACACAACAGGCTCATAGACATCCTGGAGCCGACATCGAAGACGATCGACTCGCTGACCCGGCTGAATGTGCCGGCGGGTGTGGACATATCGATCAAGCTCTAGAAGTAACGCTATGGCGTCAGGTTATAGCAGGCATCGCTGAACAGGATGGGAGAGATTTTCTACTCCCAGATAAAGAGTACGGTTATGACGGTTCATGGACTAATTGGCAAAAAGATTGGCACTACCCAGGTCTTTCACGAGGATGGGCGCGCCGACTGTGTTACCGCTATTGAAGTGGGACCATGCACGGTTACGCAGGTCAAGACCTCCGACAACGACGGCTACGAGAGCGTCCAGCTCGGCTTCGAGCCTGTTAAGAAGCTGAACAAGCCTCGTTCCGGCCATCTGAAGCGGAGCGGACAGCAGGTGTTCCGACACCTGCGCGAAGTGGGTGCGGACGATGTGAGTGAAATCGAGGTGGGGCAGACCCTGGACGCCAGCGTATTCGAGGCAGGAGAGGCCATCGAAGTGACGGGCAAATCCAAGGGGCGCGGCTTTGCGGGCGGCGTGCGGAGGTACAACTTCCGCGGCGGTCCGAAGACGCACGGTCAGTCCGACAGGCACAGGGCGCCGGGCTCGGTTGGTGCGGGCAGCACGCCGGGGCGGGTCATCAAGGGCCTGCGGATGGCAGGACACATGGGCGACGAGAGGGTTACCTCCAGGGGACTCGAGGTCGTGCTGGCAGATGCCGAGCGCAATCTGCTGCTCGTGAGGGGCACCGTTCCGGGTGCGCGCAACGGGCTTGTGATAGTGAGAAAAGCGGGCAAAAGGAAGAAGTCGTGAAGCTAGACGTGAGGAACATGAGTGGCGCTGTGATCGACAGCGTCGAGGTGCAGGACGATGTGTTCGACGCAACGATGAACTCTGCGCTCGTTCACCAGGTCATGGTGGGACAGCTGGCGAATAAGCGCCAGGGCACCGCCAAGGTGAAGACGCGCTCAGAAGTTGCGGGAGGCGGCGCAAAGCCACGACCGCAGAAGTACACCGGGCGCTCGCGGCAGGGTTCTATCCGGTCACCGCAGTGGCGCGGCGGAGGCGTTGTATTCGGACCGACACCCCGAAGCTACAGGCAAAGGACGCCAAAGCGCATGAAGCGCGAGGCAATCAAGATGGTTCTCTCGGACAAGGCGAGGGAGCAGCAGTTGGTTGTGGTTGACGAGCTCCAACTGTCAGATGCTAAGACTAAGCAGATGGCGCAGGCGCTCAGGGCGCTGGAAGTTGATTCTTCCGCGCTGCTGGTCGGGGATGTAATAGGCGAGGATGTGGTGCGCGCGGCGCGAAACATTCCGAGGATTCGAACGCTGCCGGTGTCGCAGTTGAACGCGGTGGACGTGCTCAACGCGAGGAAGGTCGTAATGACTGTCGGCGCGGTGAGACAAGCCGAGGAGCTTTGGGGCGGCGAGTATGTTCGCATCAAGCGCCAGGCAGCAGCCGCGGTTTCGGCAGATGAAGGGGAGGAAGAGTAATGGACTTACATCCCTTCGAGATATTGAGGAAGCCCATTATCACTGAGAAGAGCACCGACCTTCAGGACGATGGCCGGTATGTATTCGAGGTGGCGAAATCTGCGACAAAGCACCAGATCAAATGGGCAGTGCAGGAAGCCTTCGGCGTAACAGTCACGAAGGTGAATACGATGAACAGAAAGGGCAAGACGAAGCGATACGGGCCACGCCTTGTGCAGAAGAAGGCGATCAAGAAGGCGATTGTAACGCTCGCGCCCGGTGACACGATAACAATATTTGAAGGCGTATAGGCGGGGGCGTTTAAAATGCCACTAAGAGCACTAAAGCCACGAACACCAGGGCAGCGCGGCGCGGTACTGACCACTTCCGACGACATAACCACGCGCAAGCCCAAGAAGGCGCTGGTTCGCCCGATGAAGAAGAACGCCGGGCGCAACTCATCAGGTCGGATTACGGTGCGGCACCGCGGAGGCGGACACAAGCGCCGTTACAGGATCATCGACTTCAAGCGCGACAAGCACGGCATACCGGGCGAGGTCACATCGATTGAGTACGACCCGAACAGGTCTGCCCGAATCGCGCTCATCAAGTATCCGGACGGCGACTGGCGGTACATACTGGCGCCGGATGGCCTGACCGTCGGCGACAAGATCGAGTCGGGCGAAAACGCAGAACAGCGGGTGGGCAATGCGCTCCCGCTGCGCTCCATCCGCGAAGGCTCGCAGGTCCACAACATCGAGATGAAAGTGGGCAGAGGCGGCCAGATGGTGCGAAGCGCAGGCGGCTCGGCGCAGCTACTCGCGAAGGAAGGCAGGTATGCACTCCTGCGACTGCCGTCAGGCGAGATGCGGAATGTGCTAACCGCGTGCATGGCGACTATCGGCCAGGTGAGCAACCTCGATCATAAGAATGTCAAGCTGGGCAAGGCAGGACGAAAGCGCAATATGGGCTGGCGTCCTGAGGTGCGCGGTTCAGTAATGTCCCCGCGCGACCATCCGCACGGCGGCGGCGAAGGCCGTTCTCCCATCGGAATGCCGGGTCCGAAAACCCCCTGGGGCAAGCCCGCACTCGGATATCGAACGCGCAAGAGGAAGAAGCCGTCCGACAAGTTCATCGTTCGGCGCAGGGGTCAGCGATAGAGATTTAATTGTCAGTATTCCGATTCGGCGACTGATCAGCCCCAAAGGGGAATCCATCAGGGTCACATTAGTCGAGAATACTGACGAGATTAGGCAAGGGAATAAACATGTCTAGGTCAACCAAAAAGGGACCGTATGTGGATCCGAAGCTGGCGAAGAAGGTGACTGCCGCTCAGAACAGCCGCAGCCGCACCGTAATTCGCACTTGGTCGCGGGCGTCCACGATAATGCCTGACATGCTCGGGCTGACGATAGCGATACATGACGGGAGACGTCATGTTCCGCTGTTCATAACAGAGAACATGGTCGGGCACAAACTTGGCGAATTCGCGCCCACGCGCACTTTCAGGGGACATATATCCCGGTCGGAGCGCGCCACGCGAGCGAGGTAACGCCCTTTTCTAGCAATACCTCTGCTGTATTACAGCACCGGACTCCTGCCTTCGCAGGAATCGCGGGACAAGAACGGCAGAAGGTGTAAATAAGCAAACGATAGCGAGTCTGAGAAATGCCGGTCCGAGCAGTAGCGACAAATACGGGTTACTCCGTAAAAAAGATAAAGCCCATCATAGATATGATTCGGGGCATGAATGTGGAAGAGGCGTTGAATGCGCTGCGCTTCCTGCCCTCCCCTATCGCAGCAAGAGTTGCGAAGGTGGTGCAGTCTGCGGCGGCGAACGCGGAGAACGAGCTAACGGCTCGGACGTCCGACCTGCGTATCACAGAGATATACGCAAACGAGGGCCCGCGCACGAAGAGATTCAGGGCGCGCGCCAGAGGCCGAATAACCCGCATCATCCGGCGCAACAGTCACATCACCGTAATAGTTGACGAGGAGGTCTCCTAAGTTGGGTCAGAAGACGCACCCCATAGGGTTCAGACTGGGCATCAGCAAGGACTGGCAGTCTCGCTGGTTCGCTTCGAAGCCCGAAGAGTACCGCGACCTCGTCAAGCAGGATGTAGAGGTGCGAGACATTATCTTGTCCCGCTACCCGGACGCAGGCATCTCCAGGGTGGAGATCGAGCGCGGCAACGATGTTGTGATAACGATTCACACGGCGCGGCCGGGAATCGTCATCGGCAGAGGCGGACAGCGCGTTGAGGAGCTTCGCAAGGAGCTTGAGCAAAAGTCATCGAGGCGCGCCCGGCTGAATGTGCAGGAGATACGGCAGCCCGAATTGGACGCGTATCTCGTGGGCCGAAACATCGCAGAGCAGCTTGAGCGTCGCGTGGCGTTCCGGCGGGCAATACGACAGACGGTCATGCGTACCACCCAGGCCGGCGCACTTGGCATCAAGGTGCTGATTTCCGGCAGACTGGGCGGCGCGGACATAGCGAGGCGCGAGAAAGCCATGGAGGGACGCGTGCCGCTGCACACGCTGCGCGCGGACATAGACTATGCGATCGCCGAGGCTGCGACCGAATTCGGAGTTATCGGCATCAAGGTGTGGATTTACAAGGGAGACATCATTCCCGAACCACGGCAGAGACCGCAGGAGGAACCTACTCCCGAGGATATCGCGCCGATCGAAGTAAGGGTCAGCGGGACTGGAGAGGCAGAAGCAGCCGCGACTGCACCAGGGGCAACAGCGCCTGCGGCACCAACAGCACCGGCACCGGCAGCTCCTGCAGCTCCTGCAGCACCAGCACCCGCGGTAGCACCACCGGCGGCACCACCGGCACCGGCAGCTCCTGCAGCACCACCCGCGCCGGCACCCGAGGCAGCGGCGGCACCTGCGGCAGCTCCACCCGAGGCAACACCTGCGGCACCACCCGCACCGGCACCCGCAGCACCACCTGCGGAATCGCCCGAGGCACCTGTGGTCGAACCAACAGCAGAGGTACCAAATGCTCCAACCGAAGAGAGTTAAATATCGCAATCACCACAGGGGAAGGCGCAAGGGCCTTGCCGTGACCGGTAGTACCATGAACTACGGTGAGTTCGGCATCAAGGCGACCGAGGCCGCCTGGGTTACCTCTCGCCAGATTGAAGCCGCGAGGCGCGCGATGACGCGCTACGCTCGAAGAGGCGGGAAGATATGGATTCGCATATTCCCGGACAAGACGGTAACGGCGCGCGCTGCCGAGACTCGGATGGGGAGCGGCAAGGGCGCGGTTGACCACTGGGTAGCAGTGGTGAAGCCGGGCAGAGTCCTGTTCGAGATTGCTGGCGTGCCGGAAGATACGGCGAAGGAAGCGCTGCGACTGGCGTCTTCCAAGCTGCCGATGGGCACGACCATTGTTTCTCGGCAGAGCATTTAAGATTTCTAGAGCAGCCTGCTATCAATAGAAGATAGCGGCGAGTGGCAGGATTGAAATGGAAATAGACGACATCAGGGCACTGTCCGATGACGAGCTTGATGAAGAGCTCGAAGAGACGCACAGGGCGCTCATGAATTTGAGATTTCGAGCCGCGACTATGCAGTTGGCGGACATGAACGAAGTCGGCAGGGCGCGCAAGCGTATCGCGCGCATCAAGACCGTGATACGAGAAAGGGAGCTCGCCGCAGGCATAGTATGAGTTACGAGAGACGCAAGATCAGAATTGGCAAGGTAGTCAGCGACAAGATGGACAAGACAGTCGTTGTGGCCGTGGAATGGCGACGCCCGCATCGTGTCTATAAGAAGCCGGTCAGGCGTGAGACGCGCTTCGTGGCGCACGATCCTGAGAACAATTGCAAGCTGGGTGACACCGTGAGAATTCGCGAGGGACGCCCGATGTCCAAGACGAAGCGCTGGCGGATAGTTGACATCCTGCAGCGCGAGGACATAGCGGAGGTGCTACCCGACGAGCTAACCGCGTCTGATGAGAGCGATATCCTTGCGGAAGCGCAGCCAGCCGTCGATGTGAGCGCCAAAGTTGCATACGAGGACGATTCCGCGAATGACGGAGCGGAGGCAGAGCAGGAATGATTCAGCAATACTCGCGCCTGCGAGTTGCAGACAACTCGGGCGCAAAGACGATAAGTTGCATCGGCGTACCCGGTGGCAGCGGCAGGAAATATGCCTGGCTTGGCGACATCATAGTTGCTTCCGTCAAGGAAGCCGCGCCAGCGTCCAACGTGCGCAAGGGTGAGGTCGTCAGGGCGGTAATTGTTCGCACCACGAAGAGCCATCGCAGGCCGGACGGTTCGCATATACGCTTCGACGATAACGCGGCTGTGCTGGTCAACGAAGACCAGCTGCCCCGCGGGACGCGTATTTTCGGACCGGTGGCGCGTGAGCTGCGCGACAAGAACTTCATGCGCATCGTATCGCTCGCGCCGGAGGTGCTTTAACTATGAATTCCGGACGACTGCGACCTGATGACATGGTAATCGTTACCAAAGGGCGCGACCGCGGCAAGACCGGGCGCGTTCAGCAGGTATTCCCAGGTGATGGCAAGGTGCTGGTGGAGGGTGTCAACGTCGCCCTGCGCCACACGAAGCCGACGCAGGGAGTCAGGCAAGGGGGCATCATCCAGAAGGAGATGCCGGTGCGAATCAGCAATGTGATGCTGATATGCCCGTCCACGAACGAACCCACGCGAGTGGGATACACGCGACTTGCCGACGGAACGAAGGCTAGGGTCTCCAAGAAGAGCGGCGAGATTATTGAATAAGAGGGACGGCGAGTGACTACGCAGAACGAAAACGGAGCGGCCCCACCCAAAGAGGCGCCGCGCATGCTGGACAAGATACGCAACGAGATCGCACCCGTGATGATCCAGGAGTTCAGCTACACGAGCCCTATGCAGGTGCCGCGCCTGAGCAAGGTTAATTTGAACATCGGCCTGGGTGAGGCGCTGACGAATGCTCGTGCGCTGGAGAATGCAACGCGTGACCTGACCGCCATCAGCGGGCAGAAGCCGGTAACGACTCGCGCGAAGAAGTCCATCGCGGGCTTCAAGATTCGCGAGGGAATGCCTATCGGTGTGACCGTGACGCTGCGCGGAAGGCGAATGTACGAATTCGTTGACCGCCTGCTGAGCTCGTCGCTGCCTAGAATACGCGACTTCCAGGGAGTGTCGCGGAACGCATTCGACGGTAGAGGGAACTACTCCCTGGGCATACGGGAGCAGGTCATATTCCCTGAAATCGATTACAACAACATCGACCGAATTCGCGGGCTCCAGATAGTCATTGTGACTACAGCGCCCTCGGACCCCGAGGGGCTGCGATTGCTCGAATTGATGGGCATGCCGTTCACGCGGCCCGACTCGCAGCAGCGAGTAGCATAAGGCTGCGGCAGATGCCGGTTGCCGAAGGATTTACGAGACGAAGGCAGGGGAAAATTGGCTAAAGAATCCTCCAAAGCTAAGAATGAACGCCGCAAGCTGACCGTGGCACGATATGCCGCCAAGCGCTCGGAGTTGCGCGCAATCGCGCGGGACCTGAGCAGACCGCAGCAGGAACGGGCGCAGGCCCGAGATGAACTTGCACTGCTGCCGCGTGACGCCAATCCAAATCGCGTGCGGAATCGCGACCTGACGACCGGAAGACCGCGCGGCTATATCAGGCACTTTGGACTGTCTCGCATTACATTCCGCGAGATGGCACTGAAGGGACTGCTGCCCGGAGTGCGAAAAGCTAGTTGGTAAAGATAGCCGGCAGCATCGGCATAGAAACGCTGATGGCTGACGGGTGAATTCCAGGGAACTGACAAGGAAAATCAGATGCCAGTAACAGATCCGATATCGGATATGCTGACCCGTATCCGAAATGCGATTATGGCGGGGCACGATTCAGTGCCGGTGCCGCTTTCCAAGATGAAGGAATCGCTCGCCGAAATCCTTAAGAATGAAGGATTCATCGAGGGGTACAGCATTCATCGAAGGGGCACGCCGCAAGCCAACATTCGCGTTTACCTGCACTACCGAGACAGGGAGGAGCCTGCCATCAGCGGGCTGAAGCGCGTCAGCAAGCCCGGTCTGCGAGTGTATGTGAAGAAGGGCGAGATTCCACGTCCGTTCGGAGGTCTGGGCGTCGCCATTCTGTCCACTTCAAGCGGAGTGATGACGGGACGGCAGGCATGGAAAGAGAACATCGGCGGAGAGCTTCTCTGCTATGTGTGGTAAGGAGCCGATATGTCCAGAATAGGCAACATGCCCGTCACTCTGCCATCGGGCGTTGACGTGGATATAAAAGGGACCGATGTTACGGTCAAGGGCGCGCAGGGCGTGCTGTCCTACACATTCCATCCCGACATGGCGATAGAGCGCAACAACGGTACAGTCGTGGTGAAACGCCCGTCAGACGAGGGGCATCATCGCGCGCTGCACGGTCTGACGCGCAGCCTGCTCGCCAATATGGTTACCGGTGTGAGCGAGGGCTTCGGCAAGAGCCTGGAACTGGTGGGCGTAGGATACAGGGTGCAGCAGAGCGGCAAGGGAATCACGCTGAGTGTGATGTACAGCCATCCGGTAGAAATTCAGCCGCCGGACGGCATCACTATCGAAGTAGAAGGCAACAACCGCATTCATGTGCGGGGCATTGATAAGCAGAAAGTCGGACAGCTGGCGGCACAGATTCGCAAAGTGCGACCGCCGAATGTCTATACGGGCAAGGGCATTCGCTATCTTGGCGAACAGGTCCGCCTGAAGCCCGGCAAGAGCGCCAGGAGGGCGTAGGGATGACGAAGATGCGCACGAACAAGGCGAGAAGGGTGATGCGGCATGCCCGCGTGCGCCGCAAGATAAGCGGCACATCGGACCGACCAAGATTGTCGGTGTATCGCAGCCTGAACCATGTGTATGTACAGGTAATTGACGACAGCCAGGGCGTTACGCTTGCCTCGGCGTCAAGCCTGGAGAGCGCGGTCAAGACGCAGACCAACGGCAAGAGCAAGGTGGATGTCGCCGGGCTTGTCGGTGGATTGCTCAGCGAACGCGCAACCGGGCAGGGTATCAGCCAGGTCGTATTCGACAGGGGCGGCTACAGATATCACGGCCGCGTGAAGGCGCTGGCGGACGCAGCCCGTAAGGGAGGACTGGTGTTTTAAATGGCGATGCAGCGAGACAGAAACAGGGACAGGGATAGAGACAGGAACCGCAACCGTGATCGCGACCGCGGTAACGAAGACGACGAATTTCCACTGACCGAAAGAGTGGTCAGGATTTCTCGGGTCGCCAAGGTGGTCAAGGGCGGGCGGCACCTGAGCTTCAATGCAGTCGTGGTGGTTGGCGACATGGATGGGCATGTGGGCATCGGCATGGGCAAGGCAGACGCCGTGCCCGACGCTGTCCGCAAAGGCGCGACTGCGGCTCGAAAGAACATTATCGAAGTGCCGCGCCAGGGCAGCACGATTCCGCACGAGGTGCTTTCAAAGTACATCGGCTCGGTCGTGATGCTGAAGCCTGCGCAGCCCGGCACGGGTGTTATAGCGGGCGCAGCAGTGCGCTCAGTCGTGGAGCTTGCGGGCATCCAGGACATTATGACGAAGGTACGGCGCAGCACCAATCCTGTGAATGTAGTCAAGGCTACGTTCAACGGCTTGCAGCAGCTAAAGAACCCGGAGCAGGAGTTTGCCAATCGCAGAAAACTCTACGATTATGGCAGGCAGCGCGAGCGTGAGCGCGCAGAACGACAGCGACAGCGCCAAGCCCGGCGCGCGGCACAGCAAGCCGCAGCCCTGGAGCGCCAACAAGCCGCTGCAGCGGCAGCAGCTCAGGCAGCACCGGCGGCTCCAGTAGCACCGGCGGCTCCGGCAGCGCCTGCCGCTCCCCCGGCAACGGCATAACTCTTTCCGAAAGTGGATTATCATGGCAAATAAACTATCGGTAACCTGGAAGGTCAGCGGGATAGGCTATAAGAGGGACCAGCGCCGCACAATCGAGGCGCTGGGACTGCGCAAACTCAACCAGACGGTTGTGCATGACGATACGCCCTCGATCAGAGGGATGGTGTTCAAGGTGCGCCACCTCGTTGAAGTGAACGAGCTTTAGTCGGCTGCGAGCCAGTCCACGAAGTTCCCGCTAGATTTCTCTACGATTCTTAACTGACGGAAATACCGTACTAGGACAGAAAGATGCAACAACAAGACTTTAAGCCGCCTGCAGGTGCCAAAAAGGCGCGGCGACGGCGCGGCCGAGGCGACAGCAGCGGCTACGGCAGCTTCGCCGGAAGAGGCATGAAGGGCCAGAACTCCCGCAGCGGTGGCGGCGTGCGACCGGGCTTCGAGGGCGGTCAGCTTCCGCTCTCCAAGAAGTTGCCGTTCGTTCGCGGCTTCACGAACATTTTCCGCGTGGAATACAACGTGGTGAATGTCGATAAGCTCTCGGAATTTGAGGCGAACAGCGAGATCAACCCGCAGGTCCTGCGAGACACGGGCATCCTGCGAAGCCTCAACAAGCCTGTGAAGATTCTGGGGCGCGGCGAAATCGACATTCCACTGACGGTAACGGCAGACAAGGTCTCAGCGTCCGCACGTCAGAAGATCGAAGCCGCCGGCGGAACAGTGACGGAGACACGCTGATGATGCGCCAGCCGGTTGGAGCGCGGCAGCAGGAGGTCTCCAGGCCGCAGCTTATCCAGTCGATGATAGACGCCATGCGGGTTCCGGACCTGCGTGGCAAGATTTTGTTCACACTTGCGATGCTCGTGATATTCCGCTTTGTGGCGCATGTGCCGGTTCCGGGCGTGGATCCGCAGGCACTGTCACAGGCGTTCGAGTCACAGGCGCTGCTTGGATTCCTGAACCTGTTCAGTGGAGGCGCACTCGCAAATCTCAGCGTCGCCGCACTGGGCGTGTACCCGTACATTACGGCGTCCATCGTGATGCAGATACTGGTACCTGTCATTCCCAACCTGAAGGCGCTTTCTCAGGAAGGCGAGTACGGGCGACAGAAGATCAACCAGTTCACCCATTACCTCGCGGTGCCGATTGCGGCGCTTCAGGCGTGGGGTCAGCTTACGCTGCTGCGACAGGCAGGCGTGCTGCCCTTCATTGACTTCGGATTCAACCTGCCGACAATGGCCATGGTCGTGTCGATGATCGCCGGTACTATGTTCCTGGTGTGGCTGGGTGAACTGATCACCGAGCGCGGACTTGGCAACGGCGTGTCGCTCATCATTTTTGGCGGCATTGTGGCGAGCTTCCCGCAGGTGGTAGGACAGGGACTGCTGGAGAGCCAGCAGGGCGCCGGACTCCTACTGCTGGCGGTGTTTACGTTCATTGTCATCTACTCCATCGTGCTGTTCACCGAGGCGCAGAGGCGCGTTCCCGTTCAGTACGGTCGCAGCGTGTTCCGCGGCGGCAGGATGCAGCGACAGTCAGGCTCCACTTTCCTGCCACTGCGCGTTAACTCCGCAGGCATGATCCCGCTGATTTTCGCGTTCTCAATCGTCATATTGCCGGGCACGATCGCAAGCTACTTCAGAAACCCGCTGAGCGACAACTTCGGGTCCAGGATCGCCCAATTCTTTGCGGACAGCCTTGATCCGTCTGCCTTCCCTTACTGGGCGCTCGTCTTCGTTCTGGTGGTGATATTCACCTTCTTCTATACGCTCGTCACTTTCCAGCAACAGGACCTTGCAGGCAATCTGCAGCGCAACGGCGGCTTCATTCCGGGCATACGGCCGGGTCAGCCAACGCAAAGCTACTTGACGCGCGTGCTCGTGCGAATTACATGGGGTGGCGCGCTGTTCCTGGGTATAGTTGCGATACTGCCGTTCTTCGTGACCTACGCAACGGATGTGCGCTCGCTTACGCTGAGCAGCACCAGCCTTCTCATTATGGTGGGCGTTGCCCTGGATACAATGCGGCAGTTGGAAGCGCAGCTACTGATGCGCAACTACGAAGGATTTATCAGGTAAGTTCCGCATGTTTTCATAGAGTAACTGCGGGTTCTCGGACGCTTGGCTTAATTGGTCAGCACAAACAGACAACGGCATAGAATTACGGTAATAAGGATTCAGGCATAGGTGAAAGTCATACTTCTCGGACCACCGGGCGCAGGAAAGGGAACGCAGGCGGCACGCGTTGCCGACGAGCTCGGCGTTACGCGGGCGGCGTCAGGCGACCTTTTCCGTGAGAACCTGCGCAACGAGACAGAATTAGGACTGCTCGCCAAGTCTTACATGGACAAGGGCGCACTGGTTCCTGACGATGTCACGATCCGACTGGTGATGTCCTGGATTTCGGCGCCGGAGCAGGATGGCGGATTCGTGCTAGACGGATTCCCTCGCACGCTGCCGCAAGCAGAAGCGCTCGACGGCGCACTGGGACCGAATGGCGGACTCGACCGCGTGCTGTATGTGAATGTGCCTGAGGACGAACTGGTCCGGCGGCTCGCGGGGCGATTCATCTGCAGAATCTGCCAGACTCCCTATCACCAGATTACATCGCCTCCCAAGACAGAGGGCAAGTGCGACGAGTGCGACGGCGAGCTGTACCAACGCGACGACGACAAGGCAGAAGTGGTCATGAACAGGCTAAAAGTCTATTTCGATGAGACCGAGCCGCTTGTGGGACACTACCGCAGTTCAGGCGTTCTGCGAGAAATTGACGGCGAGGGTACGGTCGAGGCTGTTGGCGATCTACTCGTAGAAGCGCTTCAGTGATTCAGAATTAGTTAATCGCATCAGCTTAATTTGCTATAATAAATGTTCGGGTGCAACATCACGCAGGAAGATGACAACTTTGCGACGAAGGACAGGCGGCATAACAATCAAGTCTGAGCGTGAGCTTGAGCTAATGCGTCAGGCGGGCAAGGTCGTCGCTGAGGCAAAGTTTCATGTCAAGGAGGCAGTGAAGCCCGGCACAACAACCGGTGAACTGGACAGCATAGCCGAAGATGTCATTCGTAAGATGGGAGCGGTCCCATCCTTCAAGGGCTATGCGGCAGGCGGACCAATTCCGTTTACAGGAACAATCTGCGCTTCGATAAACGAAGAGATAGTGCATGGCATTCCGGGTAGCAGAAAGCTGAAGGACGGGGACATATTCAGCGTCGATGTGGGCGCAATCGTCAAGGGCTTTCATGGCGACAGCGCATTCACGGTAGGCGTAGGCGACATCTCGGACGAAGCTCAGCGACTGATAGACGCAACGCGGGAGTCGCTGAAATTCGGGATAGAGCAAGCGAACTCAGGAGCGCGCATCGGAGACATCGGGAACGCAGTGCAGCAGTACGCGGAATCCCAGGGATACTCCGTAGTGCGGAAGTACGTGGGACACGGTATAGGACGCGCACTGCACGAAGATCCGCAGGTGCCAAACTATGGCCGGCCCGGGCGCGGAGTGCTGATCAAGAAAGGCATGACGCTCGCGATAGAGCCAATGCTGAACATCGGCACACACGAGACGGTGCAGCTCGATGACGGCTGGACCGTGGTAACCGCCGACAGCGAACTTTCGGCGCACTTCGAGGATACAATAGCGATAACTGCCGACGGAGCGGAGATTCTGACCACTCCGGACGGCTACTACTTTTAGTTCGGCTCCACTTCAGATGCGAATAGAGCCGAAATCCGAGCATACGCAATAGCTTGGATTGAGATGAACACTCGAGGGAGAGTGCATGGCAAAAAGGGAAACCATCGAGGTTGAAGGCACAGTAACGGAGTCTCTGCCCAACGCCAGCTTCCGCGTGGAGTTGGCAAACGGGCACGAGGTTATGGCATACGTATCCGGCAAGATACGCATAAACTTCATTCGAGTGCTGCCGGGTGACAAGGTTCTCGTAGAACTGTCACCCTACGATCTCGCAAGGGGCAGGATAACCTACCGCTTTAAATAGGCACTGTCGGACGTATGGAGATGCCGAGCAGCCATGCGAATTGCATGGTAGGGCACCTTTCAGCGTTTCAACAGACACCGTTTCGGCAGGACAAGACAGCCGACTTTCGTGTAGGGCTGCCTCCATTAGGGTGGGCAGATTGAGTTACACGAGACGGAAGGGCGACGGCAGAAAGAAAGGCAATCACAATGAAAGTATCCGCATCGGTCAAAGTCAGATGCGCCAAGTGCCGTGTCATCAGACGCCACGGCAGGGTCCTGATTATCTGCGAGAACCCGAAGCATAAGCAGAGGCAAGGCTAGGAGGGAAACATGGCGATCGTATCCGGCGTAAACATTCCCGATAACAAGCGTGTGGAGATTTCCCTGCGCAGCATATACGGCATTGGGCCTCATCAGGCGAAGGATATCGTCGATAAGGCCGGCATAATGGGCAATCCGCGCGTTCGAGAACTTGACGAGACCGACCTGACCCGCATCAGGGAGATTGTGGACCGAGAGAAGATGGTCGAGGGTGACTTGCGACGCGAGGTGGATATGAATATCCGCCGTCTCATGGATGTGGGCGCATACCGGGGTCTTCGCCACCGCAGAGGGCTGCCGTCGCGCGGACAGCGCACACGCACGAATGCCCGAACGAAGCGCGGCAGGCGCCAGACCGTAGCCGGACGCGGCCAGAGATCTACTACCAAGTAGCAAATTTATACTTCCATCGAGAGTGGGTCGCGTCTGACCCCGACTGAGCTAGAGAGGACGGAAAGGCGAAAGAATGCCGCGAAGACCGCGAACAAGGCGCAGGGAGCGCAGGTCCATCCCAATTGGGAAGGCATACATACAGTCAACATTTAACAACACAATAATCACGCTGGTGGACCCGGAAGGCAATGTCATCTGCTGGGGAAGCTCAGGCACCGCAGGCTTCAGGGGGTCGCGCAAGTCAACGGCATTCGCCGCACAGCGCGCCGCCGAGGATGCCGCGCGCAAAGCCAGAGAGAACGGCCTGAGGCAGATCGAAGTATTCGTCAGAGGTCCGGGAGCCGGCAGGGAGGCAGCAATTAGAACTCTGCAGGCGCAGGGTCTGTTGGTAACGAGCATTCGCGACGTTACGCCAATTCCGCACAACGGCGCACGACCACGCAAGCGACGCCGAGTCTAACTGCTGTGGCACCACGGCTTGCGAGGTGATGCAGGTGGAGGAACAGCCAAAGCAGACCTTCAGACGCAGTCCTTTCGAGATTCTTGGGGAGTGCTTCAGCATCTACGGCAGGCACTTTCGGAAACTCATTCTGATTGCGCTGATTGTCCAGGTGCCTCTGGCAGTATTTGGATTTGCGTTAGGCGATAGACTGCCCGGGGCTGAGGATTTGCAGAGGCTGCAAGTCAGCATCATAGGCGATCCACGAGCGGCGTTTCCGGAGAGCGCGGAGCAATCGATAGAGTCACCGGAACTGCCCGAAGCGCTGTCAAGTGATGAGATTGTCGGATTTGGGATTTCGGTGGCGAGTCTGTTCATCGTAACGCTGATTTTGCAGACTTTCGCAAGCGGAGTGATCGCTGTAGCGGTTGCGATGCAGTATGCAACCGGACAGATTGACGTAGGCGGGTGCTATGGCAGGGCTTGGTGGCGAGTGCTTTCACTCGTCATATTAGGGTTAGTGCTGTTTGGCTTATTCGTGCTGATGATTGCGGGCTTTGCCCTATTCATCGTGCCCGGCATAGTCATCATAGTGCTGATAATCTACTGGTCTGTGGATGTGCCGGCGGTAGTGATAGAAGGATACAAACCGCTTTCGGCATTGAAGCGCAGCTTTGAACTGGTACGAGGCAACTGGTGGAGGACTTTCTCGGCGATTCTGCTGATGCTACTGACATCTGTCGGAGTGACGATTATTCTGACGTTGCTGCTTTCAGCACCGCTGGCGCTACTAGGAGATGATGGCCTTTCGGGAACGATGATGCAGGTGGCAAACTCGCTCTTAGGAATGTTGACCAACGCAATAATTATGCCGATAGCCGCAACGGTCGGGACGCTCATATATCTCGATCTCAGGGCACGCGACGAAGAATATAACATTGAAATGCTGTCCCAGGAGATGGGGTACGAACCTCGCTTCGAAGATCCTGGATTGAATACGCAATAGACGAACGATACGCAATCGCAGACAGACCACCTTTGGAGGGTGAAGAGTAGAAGAGATGGCAAGATACACTGATGCAGTATGCCGACAGTGCCGCCGAATAGGGGAGAAACTATTCCTCAAGGGCGAGCGTTGCTACACGCCCCGATGCGCGGTGGAACGGCGCAGGAAGCCGCCCGGAAACAGTATTCCGCGGCGCAGGCGCTCTTCCGACTGGGCGCTTCAGCTCCGCGAGAAGCAGAAGGCGCGCTTCACCTACGGCGTCCTCGAGAAGCAGTTCAAGAAGTACTTTGAGATGGCGCGGGACATTCCCGGCGTTACGGGCGACAACCTGTTGCAGCTCCTTGAGACGCGGCTGGACAATGTTGTGTTCCGCCTTTCATTCGCCGAGTCCCGGCAGCACGCGCGGCAGCTCGTGAACCACAGCCACTTCACGGTGAACGGCAGACGCATGGACATTCCGTCGTACCTGGTGAAGCCGGGCGATGTCGTCGCCTGGAAGAGGGGCGGCAACAACGGAAGCGTGCCGCAGTTCATTCAGGACATTACGGAGGGACCGCCCAAGCGCACCGTGCCCATCTGGCTTAGGCTGGACTCAGGCAGGCGCGCCGGCGAGATGGTGGCGCTTCCGGACGCGACCGAGATTGATACCAATATAGATGTACGCCTGATTGTGGAGTTCTACTCGAAGTAGCGCCGCTCTTTCGCGGAATTACTTTAGGACGACGAGAGTTAAGACGGCCACAGTCGGCAACGCCCCAAGTGCGGATAGGAGATGCGCAATATGGTCTTGGATTACCCGGCATTCACACTTTCCGACATAGAAGAAGAAGAAGAGATTGTAATCAGTCCCGAAATCACGCAGCTTGAGTTCGCGGACAGGTACGGTAAGTTCGCCATCGAGCCTCTGGAGCCGGGTTATGGTATGACGCTGGGCAATCCGCTGCGCCGCGTGCTTTATGGCTCGCTCACAGGCACCGCCGTTACCTGGATAAAGGTGGAAGGCGTGCTGCACGAGTACGGGACCATCTCGCACATGAAGGAAGAGGTATCGGAGTTTCTGCTGAACGTCAAGGGCATACGCCTGCGCTCAGAGACTGACAGGCCCGGCAAGCTGCGGCTTGAAGTCGCAGGCGAGGGTGAGGTATGCGCCGCCGATATTATGGCGTCTTCCAACTTCGAAGTGGTCAACCCGGAGCTTCACCTTGCCACGCTCGACTCGGCGGAGGCGAAGCTTGCCGTCGAGTTCAATGTTGAACAGGGCGTCGGGTACAAGGAAGCCACCAGCGGCAACGACCAGGCAATCGGAACGCTGCCCGTAGATGCGGTGTTCACACCGATCCGCAAAGTCAACTACCGCGTGGAGCCTACGCGCGTTGGACAGCGAACAGACTATGAGCGGCTTGTCATCGAAGTTTGGACGGACGGGTCCGTGGAGCCCATCGAGGCGCTCCGGCAGTCCGGCGAATTACTGATGAACAAGTTCTTCCTGTTTGCCAAGGTGCAGATGGACTCATCAGAGGCAGGCAGCCCGGTACTCATTCCGAGTATTTCTCCTGAGAAGTACAACATCGTTGTGGAGAAGCTTGACCTTTCGTCGAGAACATTGAATTGCCTGAAGCGCGCCGGAATCGACAAGGTGGGCGAGGTGCTGGAGAAGAGCAAGGAAGATCTGATCGCCATCCGCAATTTCGGCGAGAAGTCCTACACTGAGCTGTTCGACCAGTTGCGCGCTATGGATCTGCTGCCCGCAAATCTTGACCCCAAGAATATCGACGCCGCGGAAAAGAGTGCCGTGGCGGCTATTGAAGAGTAATCAAGGAGTGAGAGAGGACGACCATGAGACACCGCCTCTCGGGAAGAAAATTGAACCGGCCGACCGCGCACCGAATGCTGATGCTGCGCGGAATGGTAACGGACCTGCTCAGGTACGAGAGCATCAGGACCACGGAAGCGAAAGCGCGTGAAGTGCGCCCGCTCGCCGAGAAGGTCATAACTCGCGGCAAGCATGGCTCGCTGCACGACCGCAGGCAGGCAGCCGCGTTTCTGACGGACGGCGATGTGCTGCGGAAGGTCTTCGACGAGCTTGCCGACAGGTATGAGGGCAGGCCCGGCGGATACACCAGGCTCACGAAGCTTGGACCGCGCAAGGGTGATGCCGCGCCTATGGCAGTGATCGAGCTTGTCTAATAGCCGAACAGAGTTGTAAATCAGAAACGGAAGCAGGCCGCTTGATGCGACTTGCGTTAACAATCGAATATGAGGGTACGCGCTATCACGGCTTCCAGATTCAGGTGGATGCGCCATCGATTCAAGCCGAGCTAGAGCAGGCGATCGAACGCCTAACGGGCGAGCGAGTACGTGTGAAGGGCGCGGGACGAACCGACGCCGGCGTGCATGCAGAAGCGCAGGTCGTAGCATTCGACACGGCATCGGCGCACTCAACGGATACTTTCGTGAGCGCGCTGAACCACTACCTTCCGTCGGACATCGCGGTCAGGGAGGCGCACAACGTCAAGCCGGACTTCGATCCGCGGAGAGAGGCGCGAAGCCGCACTTACCGTTACAGCATCCTGAACAGGAGGACACCATCGCCAATGGCGAGGCGGTTCACCTGCCACATACGGGAAACCCTGAATGTGGAGCGGATGCGAGAAGCGGCGAGTCTGTTCCTCGGTACGCACGACTTTCGCAGGTTCGCGGCGCCGCTCCCGGCGGACAGGACGAGCAGCGTAAGAGCCGTCTATAATGCGTCCGTGGAGCAATCTGGCAGCGCCATTGCCATCGGAGTTGTCGGCAATGCCTTCCTGCAGCACCAGGTGAGACGTATGGCCGGAGCGCTCGTAGATGTCGGACGAGGCAAGTTGTCGGCGGACGACCTGCAAGCGATGATAGACAACGAACAGACCGACAAGGCGGCGCACTCGATGCCGGCGCAAGGGCTGTGCCTAGTGCGAGTGGAATACGCGGATTATCCGCCTCGCACCCTATGTACAGAATGACAGATATGAACAGGAACAGACGGGACTTCAAGAATTGGCAGTTCCCGTCCCAACCATGGAATGATAGACAATACAAGCGGAGAGTTGGTGAACTCAAATGCCTAGAGGTAACAAGCCTTACCAGACGACGGCGGCAGAGCTAAGTCCGGAGTGGCACGTCATTGACGCTGCCGACAAGACGCTCGGCAGGCTATCGTCGGAGATTTCCGTGCTGCTTATGGGTAAGCACAAGCCCATATATGTGCCGCACCTGAACACCGGCGACTATGTGGTTGTCGTGAACGCCGAGAAGATTCGTGTTACCGGCAACAAGCTGGAACAGAAGATGTACTACCGGCACAGCGGCTATCACGGCGGTCTGACTGAGCGCACACTCGGACAGATGCTAGATAAGACGCCGACGCGCGTAATTACGCAGGCGGTCAAAGGCATGCTGCCCAAGAACGCTCTGGGCAGGCATATGCTTGCTCGCATGAAGGTATATGCCGGACCGGACCACCCACATCAGGCGCAGCTGGCTTCGAGTGCAGCCGCTACTTCAACCCAAGGGGAGGATTCCTAAGTGACCACGATACAGCAGCAGTATTACTACGCTACCGGTAGGCGCAAGTCGGCAATCGCGCAGGTCCGCCTGTACATGGAGACGGGGCCTGTCATTGTCAACGGCAAGCCTATCGAAGAGGCGTTCCCCTGGGACAACTGGCGGCGCGAGATAATGGAGCCGTTCAGGATCACGCACTCCGGCGGTCAGTTCCGCGTGGTGGCGAAGGTCACTGGCGGCGGAATAACGGGACAGGCCGGCGCGCTGAGGCATGGCATATCGCGCGCGCTGATAGAGGCCGACCCGTCTCTAAGGACTCCCCTCAAGCGGGCTGGCATGCTCACCCGCGATTCTCGCGTCAAGGAGCGCCGCAAGTACGGCCTGAAGAAGGCACGCAAGGCACAGCAGTACACGAAGCGGTAGTTCGGCAGTCTAAATCCCGTCATATCAGATGACCAAGATTTTGTGTGCCTCAAGGAGACGAACCCATGCAGAAGGCGCTGCACATAAGGACGACGGTACTCCCTGGAGGCAAGATTGAAATCGTGGACGATGAACTTCCGGTGGGACAGACAGTCGATGTAGTAGTGCGCCATTCATCTGCCCCAGTGAGCCGCTCCATTATGGAGATACTCAACAGCGGGCCGGAACGACGGCTGTTCCGAACCGCAGATGAAGTGAAGGCGTATCTGGAGGATGAGAAGTCCTCATGGGACCTCTGACCCTTCCCCTAGCCGGACGCATTTATATCGATGCCAGCAGTCTCATATACAGCGTTGAAAGAGTGGAGCCGTATCGCACGATATTGGAAGCGATGTGGCAGAAGGCGCAAGACGGAGACCTCACAATAGTCAGCAGTCCTCTCATTGCGCTGGAGGCCCTCGTAAAGCCGCTACGCGATGGCAATACAGAGATTGAATTGCAGTACCGGGAGTTGTTTGCGTCTGGCGCAGTGAAACTACTCGACGCCTCTTATCAGATGTTCGAAGATGCCGCCAACATCCGCGCAAGGACGAATCTGAAGACTCCTGACGCGCTCCACGCGGCAACGGCTCTGTACGCAGGATGCACGCTCTTCATTACAAACGATAACGACTTCCGACGCGTTGAAGGGTTGCCAGTGATTGTCCTGGATGACCTTCTCGAAATAGATTCAACGCAGTAACTTTTACTCCAAATCGACGCACAGGAATGGTAGCAGTAAGTCGTTCCTTGTCCTTCCCATCCTGTGCGCTATGTGTAATCCCTACACCATCGCCCGCAGCGGGTCTATGTTTGACTCCTCGTAGGGCATTTCGCCGCGCTCCACGCGCCTGACGATGTCCACGATACCGTCGCAGAATGGCGTATCCACGCCCACCAGGTCTCCTCGCGACGCCACAAAGCCGTTCAGGTAGTCGATCTCCGTCTTGCGGCCCTTCATCACGTCCTGAAGCATCGAGGGACGTCCCGCGCCCAGGTTGCTTGCGCCCTCGGCGAGCCGCGACTTCAGGTCTTCCATCGCCTCGGCATTGTTGGTCGGAAGGTAGTCGTCCGCCGGGATGCCGCTGATTGGCTCGACTTGAATGCCGAGCGACTGCGCCACCGTGACGACCTCCGCAGCGATGTTGATGGAGACGTCGTTAACACCGGGCGTGCTCCTGACGGCTGCAGAGCCAAGCCCCGTGGACGCCGCGATGGGGTTCGCCATGCTGTTGACTGCCAGCTTCGCCCAGCGCTCGCCCCAGATGTTGCGGCTGACCTTCGTGGGGCCGATGTCGTTCATCACCTCTGCGAGCGCATCAACGCGGTCTGTGGGCAGACCATTCAGCTCGCCAAGAGTGAATGACAGCTTCTGCGGGTCGCCGGTGTGTATCGCCTTCGCAGGCTCGTACAGTCCCGCTCCAAGCGTAATGACGCAGGCGATTTCGCGGGAGTAGCCGATAATCGGAGCGATGACCTCGTCGTTAATGCCGTTCTGCGCCGAGATAATGATGCCGGTAGGCGTCAGGTAGCGCATTGCGAAGTGCGTCGCCCAGACGGTGTCATAAGACTTCACGGCAAGGAAAATCGCATCGAACGGCTCCCCTACCCTGTTGACATCACCGAGGTGCGTCGCGTTGACGCTTGTGGTGAATTCACCGTTCTCGGCTGTTACATGCAGGCCGTCAGCGTTCATCGTATCTACGTGCTCTGCCCATGTGTCGATGAGTGTGATGTCGCGTCCCGCCCTCGACAGATAGCCGCCTATGACGCTGCCGATTGCTCCCGTGCCTACTATCGCAAGTCTCTCAAACATTGTCGTCCTCCGTAGTCGTCAGTTTTCAGTGGTCAGTATATCAGCAAGCCTGAGCGCTTGTTGGCTGTCTCTCACTTGGCCGTATTCAGATAGACCGCTCCTACGGCGTGGGTCAGCCGTCAATGGACGAAAAAACTTCGACCGATGTCTTTCCTGAAGGATTACTGAAGATGCTGAACTCTCCCTGCGAGTATCGAGCAGCCAGGTTCTGCTTGAATGCCTGTATCTCTGCATCTTCCGGATTTAGGAAGATGACGCACCGGGGTGGATCCGCCGGCAAAGGTCCGCCTGATTTGGCATCCGAGTGGTCCAGGAGGTGCGGCAGTGCGCCATCGGGGTGGTAGGACTCTAGCGCAGGCTTGAGCAGGGGGATTGTGCTTCTGCCCACCATAATCAGGCTATCAGGCTCACCTTCGCACGCCTCAGAACGCATCGCGCCTATGGCTACGGCTTCCTGCGTGTGATGAAAGACGCGTGGTGTCGCGTACCAGAATTGCCAGGCGTTGAGCGCGAGCACCACCGCGCCGAGCAGCGAAAGGATAGTCACGGTAGGGATTGCTGGGAGACTCTGCTTCTCGCCACCGAAAGAGGGAATACCTACCTTGATTAGATAGACAGCGGCAATTCCAGCCATCAGGGCGAGCGGAATGAGCATGCTGGACATGCGTGTGATGGGCACATACGGGTACGGTGACAGCAGCGCGGTGCCCGTGGCGATAATCGCGAATAGTATGAGTAGAAGCCTGGATGATGGCTTGTGCATCGTTCCCAGGCAGTATCCAAGCCCCAGTAGTGCCAGAACCGCGCTGATTGGGTCTAATAGCGCTCCCGACACATAGTGACTTGTTTGCGAGTTGTAGTTAAACGCAAGAAGGTTCCGCACGGCATTGGATACTACCTGAGTGAGTATGCCATCGTACTCGGAGGCATGCTGTGAACCTGGACCAACTATCTTCACCAGCGCCGTTGATAGCACTTCATCGCCATTTGCGAATATCAGGGGCACCACCGTAAGCGATACTCCCAACGCCCAGGGCCAGAGACTTGCGAGGCGCCTGCGAACATCAGGATGGCTTAAGGCGTACAGAAGGATTATGGCGACCGCCGCGCGGGCAACAATGTTGAAGAGCAGCCCAAATCCTGCCAGCAGCCCAGAAGCGTATATCAGAAATGAGTTGCCGCGCCTGACACCCAGTACGAACAGCGCTATCGACCAGACGATCAGCGGCATCACATCCGTGTTCGGATAGCCGGTGTGCATGAAGGCAAAGATGTAGTGGCTGAAGGCGAGAATCGAAGCCGAGACGACTGCGGCAATTCGACCCGCGAGCACATACCCCAGTATGTACATAGCAGGAATAGTGATGGCGATGCTGAATATCAGACTGAACTTCCAGGCGAAGTTGCCGACGCCCAGCATCTTCATCACCATCGCCGGGTAGATGGAGGCCATGACAGGATTGATCTCGCTGTACACGCCGTCCAGGTCGAAGGGACGCCGGAGACCGTCCTCGGCCAGCTCCCTTGCGTAATTGTAGTGCGCGTATTCGTCTCCTATGGCGGAGTAGTACCAGTCCGTCAGGTCGTGTGTGTTGAGCGCGACGAATATCCCGACAAGCGCAAGCACAATCACGAAGTCAGGTAAACGCTCTCTTGGAAGGACCAGACGCTTCAGTGAGAGATTCAGTCGGCGAATGAACGGGATCGCGAGAGCGCACACAGCTACGAGCCAAAGCAGCAAGTCCAACCCGGACTCCGATCCGGCAAGCAGGCGGAATATCAGCACAATTACCAGTAAGCCGCCGAGTCCTACCACTATTGCTTTGGCAGCGCCAATCCCGCCAAGAACGGTGCGCAGGGGTGGTATGTTCAGCG
The DNA here is from genome assembly GCA_963665605.1 of Dehalococcoidia bacterium. Taxonomy (GTDB): domain Bacteria; phylum Chloroflexota; class Dehalococcoidia; order Lucifugimonadales; family JADFKI01; genus Bin90. Next base: position 1,267,511 of record OY762409.1, read on the forward strand.
CACCCAATGGGTCAGGCGTATTGTCATTGGCGGTTCTCCCGAATGCGCCAACAGTGAACAGTGCAAAGCCAGCGATTAGCGCAGACACGCCAAGTGAGGGCGCGATCCTGCCGGGTTCATAGGCGAATGCCAGATACGCCTGGGCAAGGGTGACGAGCAGCGCCCCTGCAATCAGCAGAGGAGTGGACATCGGCGCCACGCGACTCCTGAGCCGCGCCGGAATTGAAAATAGTGTCGTGGGTACGGAGATGCTGGGAAGGCGCAGGCGTGTCAGGTCTGACGGGACTGCATCGCGCTCGCCTGCCGTTGCCGCATCGGATGCGTCGCCAACACGGTTGCCACAGATACCACAGAAATTGTGCGTCCCTTCAAGGGTCGCGCCGCAGTTCGGGCACAAGATTGCCGTCGCCAGAGATTCGCCGCAATTGCCGCAGAAATTTGCGCCCACGCGGTTCTGAAAACCGCAGGAGACGCATACAGAGTCGCTCGTGCTTGTCATGGCTATAGATTCAACAGTAAAGACAAGTTCCGGCCGCTAACCAAGCAGTTCGCGGCGCACTTCGTCCAGGCGGGCGCGCTGTTCTTCGTCAACATCCGGGTAGGGCTCGCCCTTCTGACGGATGCTGCCGGTGAATTCCGGCGGACGCTTTTCGATGAATGCCTGTCTTCCCTCATCGCCATCCGCGCTGAGCTGCGTGAGCAGAGTATTCATGAGTGTCTGCACTCGCCATGCCTCGGTTACGGGCGTGTCGCGGAATCTTATCACGAACTCCTTCATCATCCGCACGGCGAGCGGCGGTAAGCCCGCTATGTGATTTGCAACTTCCTCGGCGCGGGTCATCAGGGAGTCGTGCGGAACAACCTCGTTGATGAGGTTCATGCGAAGTGCCTCATTCGCGTCGAATGGCTCATCCGTCAGCAGGATACGCATTACATCAGCGTAAGCGATTTGCTTCATCAGGTAGGTTGCGCCGGGCCCGTTGCCCACCCAGCCCTGGCTGAGCAGCGCGAACTTGAAGCGCGCGTTCTCCGCGCTCGCGATGCGGATGTCGGTGGATGTGAGCATCAGGTAGAAGCCAGCACCTGCTGCCCAGCCGTTTATGGCACCGACGACGGGCTTCCAGATCTGCGGGTAGTGATCGCCGAGCCGCCCATCTGCGCCGATCTTGGCGGCGCCGTTCACCGTGCCGGACGGCGGCCAGAATATCGCCTCGGAGCGGATGCGCTCGCGCTCTTCAGGCGTTATGTCCGGGCGCGTTGCGAGGTTGTGTCCGGCGCAAAAGTGACGGTCGCCCTTGCCCGTCAGGATTGTCACGCGCACATCCCAGTCATCCCAGATCTCCTTCCAGACCTCAGCGATCTCGTCCGAAGTCGGTCGGTCCAAGATGTTCGCCTTCTGCGGGTTGTCGATGGTTACGTAGGCGATATTGCGTCTCTTCTCGTATTGCACTGCCATCATTCCACCTCATAGTTATTACAGGATGTTCGGTTACAGGATATGCGGGACGCTTATGTTATTTCCTAGTAGATGATCTGGTCGTCAATGTACTTCGCCACTTCTTCACTGGACAACCCCAGAAGTTCACTGTACACATAATCGTTGTGCTGCCCCAAAACGGGAGCAGCCGTAATGCGTGGTTTGGGGCCACCCTCGAAACGCCAGCCAAGCGCAGGCAGGTCGCGCCGATTTCCGTCGCTTGCGGTGCGCGTGGTGAAATAGCCGCCCTCGCGCAGTTGCGGGTCGGTGAAGACGCGCTCAGGACTGAGATAAGGTGTGGCGGATACGCCGGCGGCCTGCAGAATTCGCATCGCCTCGTAGTCTTCGTGCTGCTGCGTCCACTCGGTGATTGCGGCATCAATCCTTTGCTGCTGATTGAGCCTGCCATTCGGGTCGGCGAGAGACTTTTCGTCCGAGAGGTCTTGCCTGCCGATAGCATCGCAAAGCGCCTGCCACTCCTCGTTGCCGGTGACAGCGATGGCGAGCCAGCAGTCACTGCCCTTGCAGCGATAGACATTGTGAGGTGCGTGGTGCCGGTCGGCGTTGCCCATCGGTTCGGGGACGCGATCGTTCATCTGGTAGTCGAGAAGTGCCTCAGGAATGCTGGCTGTGAGAGCTTCCGCCATCGAGAAGTCCGCATAGTTGCCTTCGCCGCTGACGGCACGGTGATTGAGCGCGGCAGCCGCGACCATCGCGAGTTCCATACCGACCCAGGGGTCAGCCCACAGGCCGCCCTTGATAGGCTCGGAGTTCGGGTTGCCCGATATGGCGTTCCAGCCGGTGTAGTACTGAAGCAGGCTGCCGTAGGCGACATAGTCCCTGTCGGGACCGGAGTGTCCTGTGCCGGACGATGAGAGCATGATGATGTCGGGCTTCGCCTGCCTCAGCGCGTCGTAGCCGAGCCCAAGCCGCTCGATTACGCCCGCCGCGAAGTTCTCGATTACTATGTCTGAGACCGATACGAGGCGCATCGCAAGCTCCAATCCTTCGGGACGGGAGATGTTCAGGGCAGCGTAGAGCTTGGACTGATTGTAGGCCTGAAAGGGAGCACCGCGAGTGGACGGGTCAGGTCGGCGCGCGCTTCCCACCTTGATGACCTCCGCACCCATCATCGCGAGGAAACGCGTTGCTGTCGGCCCCGCGATTATCCAACTGAGATCGAGGACGCGCACGCCTTCAAGGGGCAGGCCGGTTGAATCTTCACTCATAGCCGGGAAACCTCACGCAGGTAAATGTCGTTGTGCTGCCCGAGCATCGGGGCGGGGCGTTCCGCGAGGTGCAGCGGCGTGTTTGAGAAGCGATACGGGACGCCCGGATACTGGAGCGCGCCCGCTATCGGATGCTCAATGGTCGTGAAGAAATCGCGCTCCTTCAGGTGCGGGTCGTTGAAAAGGTCGTGAACGGTGTTGACCGGAAAGCATGGTATGCGCCTCTCCTGCCCCATTCGGGCGATGTCGTGCTTGGAGCGGTGTCTTGTCCACTCGCCTACGAGGTCCCACAGTTCGGTGAAGTTGCTCTCTCTGCCGTCACGGGTCAGGAAGCGGTCTTCACTCGCCCACTGTGGATTGCCCGTAAGCTCCACCCAGCGCTGCCACTGGGCATCTTCACGCGGCGATATAGCCACATAGCCATCGTTGCAGGGCAGTATACCTCCGACCGCGGAGACGACGCCCCCCGTCGCAGCTTCCTGGACTTCCGACAGGGAGCGCGATGGCGGCTTACGGTCGAAGGCACAGCTTGCGAGTGCGCTGACAAGCTGAGTCGCCATCGCCTCGTACGCCGATGCCTCGATGTGACTGCCCTTGCCGGTGATGCGAGTACGGAATAGAGCCATCAGAGTGGCAGTCGCGGCGGACATCCCCGCTACGAGTTCCGCCTGGTGACCGCCGGCTCGTATGGGCGGCTGGCTGTCAGGATCGGAGACGGGACCTAAGAGGCTGTGCGCCTGGCCGCTCATGTGGAACAGCGTGAGGTCGGTAAGCTTGTAACCGACGTATGGTCCCCAGGTACCGAACGGCGAAAGCGACGTCATCGTGAGCGAAGGATTGCCGTCGGTGAGGTTGGCGTATCCGAGTCGTCTTTCGTCGAGCCAGCCGACGGGCATGCTTTCGACGATGATGTCCGCTGTGCGGGCAAGATGACGAAAGGCCTCCGCGCCTTCTTCAGTTTCGACGTCCAGCGTTACTCCGTACTTGTTGGCATTGAGAGCTAGGAAGACGCCACTCTTCTCCTGGTGGGGAATGTCACCGGGAAAGGGTCCCATGGCGCGGGAGATGTCGCCCTCCGGCGACTCAACCTTGATGACCTCGGCGCCAAGGTTCGCAAGGGTTTTGCCGCAATATGGTGCGGAAACTCCTTCACCGAGTTCGAGCACTCTTACGCCGTGGAGCATACCCTCTGTCATGCTATTCCTTAACGCGATTTAGACAGTTATTCCGCAAAGACTATAACACAGAGGGCAATCACGATACGTGACCAACAGAGTAGATGATTCTGCTTCAACTTAGACCAGCCTATCCATGTTAAGATTTGCAGGTGGAGGTCAATCATGGATGTGAAGCAAGCGGTCAAGACAGCCAAAGACTATGTCGTCAGCTTGTATGACGAAGAAGAGATCACAAATGTAGGGCTGGAAGAAGTGGAATTCAATGAGCTTTCCGACGAGTGGCGCGTTACGATAGGCTTCTCGCGGCCATGGGACCATACGAAGTCCACACATATTCCAATTTCGGACGCTCGTCGTCCACGTTCGTACAAAATGGTTTGCATCACCGACACGAATGGGCAGATCGTGTCCCTGAAGGATAGAATTCTGGTCGATCGCATTCCAGTTCACACCGATTAAAGTCATGCCTCTATCCGGGTATTTCATTGATGCAAATCTGCTCGTTTTGCTAGTGGTAGGTAGGGCTGGACGCGAGATTATACCCAAACATCGCCGTCTCCAAGGATATACACCGGAAGATTACGATCTGCTTCTTGAAGCAGTGGAACAAGTTGAAAGTGTGATCGTAATCCCGAACACACTTACCGAGGCTTCGAATCTGCTCAATCAGCATGGTGAACCCGAGCGTTCACGCCTTTTTGAGACACTTCGGCTCATAATTGAAGAAAGCGAAGAAGTTATTGTTTCTAGCAAGACTGCATCGTCTAACGCAGATTTTATTCGGCTTGGATTAACCGATTCCGCGCTTCTAGCTGCTGCCACAGAGGACACGCCGCTGTTAACCGTGGACCTGAGATTGTATCTGGCGGCACTGTCACAGAATACCCGGGAAATTACTGCCGTCAATTTCAGGCATCTCCGTAACGCCTAACAATGAACCCGCATCAAAGTTCACCCCCTACCTGATAGCGAGGTCAGCCATGGATCTTGGCCTATTCTTGATGCCGCTCCACTACCCTCACCGCCCGCATTATGAGACATACGAGGAAGACCTCCAGCTGATGGCGCACGCCGACAGCTTGGGCTTCAACGAGGCGTGGATTGGCGAGCATTTTACGCTGCCATGGGAGAACATGCCGTCGCCTGAACTGTTCATCGCCAGGGCGCTCGGCGTTACGGATCAGATGAAGTTCGGCACAGGGGTATCGCTGCTGCACTACCATCACCCGGCGCATGTGGCGCACCGAATTGCGATGCTCGACCACATGGCGAAGGGCCGGATTTACCTGGGCATCGGCTCCGGAGGACCCTCGACGGACACTGAGCTGTTCGGGTTGGACACCGAACTAGGCGAGCCCAGGGAGCGGCTATATGAGGCTGTTGACCTCATCCTGAAGATCTGGGAAGGCCAGCCGTTCGAGTACGACAGCAGGTTCTACGAGGGCAGGCTTCCGGAGGATGTGCCGGAGCGCAGGCTGGGATTCCACATGTTGCCGTACCAGAAGCCGCACCCGCCCATCGCGGTCGCAGGGAGCAGCCCATTTTCGGGCACGCTGGAGATCGTGGGAGAGCGCGGCTGGATGCCATTGAGCACATGCTTCCTCCATGAAACATTCCTGCCGAGCCACTGGCAGGTGGTGACGAAGGGCGCCGCGAAGAGCAACATCAAGGCTTCACGCAAGGACTGGCGCATCTCGCGCGAGGTATTTGTAGCCGAGGACGGCGACAAGGCGCGCGAAGAGGCGATGAATACTTTCGGGCGATTTTTCGTGGACTACTGGATTCCCTTGCTTGGCAGCGGCAGAGGGTTGGCGGGTCTAAAGACGGACGAGAGCATGTCCGACGAGGAGCTGACTCCTGAATATATGATGGAGAATCTGTGGGTTGTGGGAGACCCTGACGAGGTTACGCATCAGCTGAAGAAGTTGCACGACGATGTTGGCGGGTTCGGCACGCTGCTGATGCTGTGCCATGACTGGGAGGATGACCGGCAGAAGTGGTTGGACTGCCTGACGCTGATGAGTGAGGACGTACTGCCCAATCTGCCGTAGCTGCGCCCAATCCCCTGCCCTCACCTGAGCCGGACGGGACAGTGCGCCCGTCTCTAGACCAAGCCGACCAGATTAGCCGGGTTGCTCTTCACGAGTTTCGTCACTTCTTCCGGCGTCATACCTGCGTCGAGGAGCATGGCGATTGCCATTCGCATGCCTTCGGCGGGAGGCGGATTCTGCCATTGACCGAAGTCGGTGGTCACGATGCAGTTATCGGCGCCGAGGTTGCGTATCATCTCCACGAACTGCTGCGGTGTCCTTTGGCCGCGTAAGGGCATGCACGTCAGGAAGGTGTACTCCGGGTGAGCGCCGAGCGCGACCATGCGGCGCTGCTCTTGCGGAGTCGCCACTCCATCGGGATGCGTTGCGATCATTCGGCTCACGCCTTGCGCGCGCGCCGCCTCAAAGAGCGCGATGGCTTCAGCCGGGGATATGTGCCCCGATGCGAGGGTCATATCGTTGTCGGCGATGACTTCCAGGACCTCGTGGACGCCAGCGGTCAGATTGCCGTCGTCGTCCGCCACTCGTATGCCTTCGCCAGCCCCGCTGTCGCGCATCCGAAAGTCAGCGGTGAACGTTGGCATCCAAACTAACTGCGCGCCCAGGTCGGCGGCGACCTGAACTGCGTCGGGATTGATGCCGCCGACGGAGCGGTTCAGCGTTATCGCGCCAAGCACATTTAAGCCCGGATACATCTGGTTGAGCGCGTAGGTCAGCGGCGCAGTGTTATAGTCGTGCGACTTGAGCGCAAAGCCGCCCATCTCGGCTTCGTAAGCGCATCGTGCCACTTCAAGCGCGTCCATTCGGCGCTGCTGGCTGCCGTCGGGCGCGGCATGGACATGTAGGTCATACGCGCCGCGCAGAATCTCTTCAATCTGCTCGTTCATTGCTGCTCCGGAATGCAATATTCTTAACAAGATGGCTCAGCGATTGAAGCCGGAAATTAGTGTACACTATTACGAGTTGCGCATACGCATATGTCGGATTACGCACCTTAAAGCCCGAAAAAGCATCTCATAAAGTGAATGAGATTTTATGTGGAGGATGGAGCATGCTGAAAAAGCTGGGACGAATCAACCGCAGGCGAATGCCTAACTATGAGCAGGACGCACCCCCGGGACAGTTCGTCACCGAGAAGTTCCCCATACTGACATACGGGTCAACTCCTCGAATCAGTCTGGACACATGGCAGTTCAGGGTGTTCGGGCACGTCGAAGAGGAAGTTACGCTCAACTGGCAGGAGTTCACCGCGCTTCCAAAGCTGACGCTGGATGCGGAGTTTCACTGCGTGACACAGTGGAGCAAGCTGCAGAACACCTGGGAAGGCGTGGCATTCAACGATGTGATAAAGCTCGTGAAGCCAAGCTCTGATGTCACGCATGTCATGGCGCACTGCTACGGCGGCTACTCCACGAATCTGGCACTGGATGTTATCACGGACGATGATGTGCTATTCGCCTGGGCGCATGACGGCGCCCCGCTCGCAGAGGCACACGGCGGACCGCTGCGCCTGGTTGTTCCAAAGCGCTACGGATGGAAGAGCGCGAAGTGGGTGAACGGCCTGGAATTCATGACGGAGGACCGCCCCGGCTTCTGGGAGGTACGCGGCTACCACATGGAAGGCGACCCCTGGAAGGAGCAGCGATTCTGGGACGAGTTGATGTAAGTACTGTCCATCGGATGGGCGATGTGTCGAGCGAAACATCCGAAGTGGCTTAGATGGAGTTGAAGGCTTTTTCTTCACATATATGATATAATTCGCCGAAGGGGGATAGTTATGCAAACTACACCGGACGCGAAAGCCCAACGTGTGCGCCGCCTTGGCACTCCAAATCGACCCGTTGCAATCTCCACTTACGTCTTTAACACATTCAAGGAAGCACTTCTACATCCGACGGTAACTAGCACGTTGGACATGCGAACTGGTAAGGTGATCGCCCGCGACGGCAAGAAGTTGTCAAGTTAGCGGAGATCGGCTGTCAGCATGGAAAACGTCCACGGGAGTTCGTTTAAGTTAGCGCTCGGCGTCTCCGTGCCGATGTTTTTAGTGCTATTGGCAACTCTGATGTGGATGGCTTTGACATTTACAGGGCAACTTTCTGAAGTACAGGACACCTTGACGACAACAGTAGATTCTCTTCTTAAGGCATCCGCGGGTGTGATATTTGGCCTCGTAAGTGGCAAGAGCCTGTCGTAGTTGAAATCGACCTGCACACTGAAAAACCCCTCTCATATATGAGAGGGGCTTTTTCCTATTTCGCTAGTTGCCGTCCGTGCAGCAGCTATGCAGCTCTCTTCCGGTCGGAATTGTCCGAGCTGGTCTGCAGCGAGAACAGATGCGACTCCTTCGGGATGTCGATCATGTTGCCGCACTGCATGCAAATTCGGTACTCCCCATAGATGTCACGGTTGGAGTTCATATCTCCGCCGCAACGGTTGCAAGACTTCAGGTACACAGTCATTTTATCCACCTCCCCTGAGTTACAGCATCAATTTGCTGCTTCCAAACTTCCTTGTCTCATTCAATTTGATGCGCGTGGGTCGGATTGGTTACCGCCGCGACTGCACATCTATAACCTACACTTATTGCTAACTGCACCCATCATAAACGATTGACACGCACCGTGTCAAGTATTAAAATATGAATTGAGTAGTGAATTTATATTCAGTAGTTTCTAAGCCCCTATAGCAGCAACGTCTCAGACATCCAAGAAAATATCTGCAATTTGCAGCAGGCGTTGCGTATAATATAACGAGTTGAATGGCGACAGGTTAGCGGATCAAGCGCGCCAATACGCGCGGTTCCGGAGCGCCCGGAGGGACCATGAACAGACACCGACAGGGCAGCGAACAGCTGGAAGGCGTGTACATCATCAGCGTGGCAGCGCGCATCCTGGAGATGCACCCGCAGACGCTGCGCAAGTACGAGCGGATTGGTCTTGTGCGCCCGTCTCGCACTGTCGGCATGCTGCGCCTTTACTCCGACGAGGATGTAGCGCGGCTCAGGCTCATCAAGCACCTCGTAGGCGACATGGGACTGAATCTCGCCGGTGTGCAGCTCGCATTGCGCCTCTTCAACAGGCTCCTGCAAATGAAGAGCCAGATACGAAGCCTTCAAGGCGATGAGCTAAGGTCATCGCTGGATCAGAGCGTTGACGAGATGCTGGGCATATTGCATACCGCGCCCCGGTAAACGAAATTACACTACATAGGTGGAGGACAAGATTGACTAGTGAAGACAAGCAAGATGACGATGCTCCCGCTTCAAGTGAAGGTGACGAACTCTTGCGGCAGGCGCTTTCAGAGATAGAGCCACTTCCGGATCCGATGGAGGACCTGGAGCGAGAGCGCGACCAGTTCAAGGCATTGGCGCAGCGATCGCAGGCAGACCTGGTGAATTACAGGCGTCGCGTTGACGAAGAGCGCCAGGAACTTCAGCGGAATGCGAACGCCAATCTGCTGACCAAGTTTCTTGGCGTCGTGGACGACTTCGAGCGCGCCATTGATATGCTGCCGGAAGACGCGGCAGCAGCCGGATGGCAGGAAGGGTTGATGCTGGTCAAGCGCAATCTGGACAATCTGCTGGGGTCCGAGGGCGTCAGCAAGATCGAAGCTACCGGCAAGCCCTTCGACCCATGGGAACATGAAGCGGTCCACTACATGGAGACAGAGGAAGCGGAAGACGGTGCCATAATCCAGGTGTTCAGAGACGGGTACCGTCTGCACGACAAGGTGTTAAGAGCGTCTCAGGTCATCGTGGCGAAGGCTCCGGAGGACGGACAGGCGGATTCAGACGCCTAATACTCATAGATCATTTTTCAGACCATAGGCAGTTAAATCATTATCAGACATATATTTAACAGGAGACAGGAATGGCAAACATACTCGGAATCGACCTAGGGACGACAAACTCGTGCATGGCAGTGATTGAAGCGGGGGAGCCACGCGTTGTAGAGAATGCTGAAGGCGGTCGCACGACGCCATCAGTCGTGGGGCTCAATACTCGCTCCAATGAGCGATATGTAGGCACTACCGCGAAGCGACAGGCAGTAACGAATCCCGAGAATACAGTGTATTCGGTCAAGCGTCTTATGGGGCGCCGCTTCGAGGACGACAGCGTGCAGCGCGACCTGGAACTTCTGCCGTACAAGGTGGTGCAGAACACCAACAACGACGCCTATGTTGTCATGGGCGGCAAAAACCACGCGCCACCGGAGATCTCGGCTATGGTTCTGCAGAAGTTGAAGCAGGACGCCGAGGCTAAACTTGGCGAGACCATAAATCAGGCGGTCATTACGGTGCCGGCATACTTCAACGACAGCCAGCGCAATGCCACCAAGGACGCAGGACGAATAGCGGGGCTTGAGGTGCTGCGGATCATCAACGAGCCGACCGCCGCGTCACTCGCCTATGGCCTGGACAAGAAGACCGACGAGACGATAGCCGTGTACGACCTCGGCGGCGGCACATTCGACATTACTGTGCTGCAGATCGGTGACGGCGTATTCGAGGTAAAGGCGACAAATGGCGATACGCACCTTGGCGGCGACGACTTCGACGAGCGAATAGTGGACTGGATTGTGGACGAGTTCCGGCGCGAGCAGGGCATCGACCTGAAGCAAGACGCCATGGCGCTCCAGCGCCTGCGCGAGGCTGCGGAGCGCGCGAAGATCGAGCTTTCCACCCTTATGCAGTCGGAAGTCAACCTGCCGTTCATTACGGCGGACGCATCGGGGCCGAAGCACCTTGTCATGAGCCTGTCCCGGTCCAAGCTGGAGCAGCTGGTCGCGCAACTTGTGCAGCGGACCGTCGAACCGTGCAAGAAGGCGATCGCTGACGCTGGCGTGAACGTGAACGAGATTGACGAAGTAATTCTTGTTGGCGGAATGACGCGGATGCCCGCCGTGCAGGAAATCGTAACCGACCTGTTCGGCAAGGAGCCGCACCAGGGCGTCAACCCGGACGAAGTGGTGGCGGTAGGCGCGGCGATTCAGGCGGGAGTGCTTCAGGGCGAGGTACAGGACATCCTCCTGCTGGATGTCACGCCGCTCAGCCTGGGCATTGAGACGCTCGGCGGGGTTGCCACCAATCTCATCGCGCGTAACACCACGATTCCAACCGCCAAGAGCGAGACCTTCACCACGGCAGCGGACAACCAGCCCAGCGTTGAGGTGCATGTGGTCCAGGGCGAGCGCAGCATGGCACAGGAGAATAAGAGCATTGGCAGATTCATTCTAGACGGCATCCTGCCCGCGCCAAGGGGCATTCCGCAGATTGAGGTTACCTTCGACATCGACGCGAATGGCATCTTGAACGTGTCAGCACAGGACAAAGGCACGGGCAAGGAGCAGCGCATCACCATCACGGCGAGCAGCGGACTGGCACAGGACGAAATCGACCGCATGGTGCGCGACGCCGAAATGCATGCCGATGAGGACGAGCGCAGGCGCGAAGAGACCACCACGCGCAACAACGCTGAGAATCTGGCGTACAGCGCGGAGAAGCTGATCCAGGACAACGCTGACAATCTGCCGGACGAGCTGAAGTCGCAAGCCGAGGCTAAGATCGCAGCCGTGCGCTCGGCGCTCCAGGGCGGCGACATCGCGGCAATCACTACGGCGACAAACGAGTTGCAGGAGGCAATGCAGCAGCTTGGGCAGGCAGTGTACGCTCAGGCGGGAGCCCCCGGGCAGCCGGATGCCGCACCTGGCGACATGCCGCAGGACGATGCCACAGTCGAGGGCGAGTACCGCGAGGTGGACCCCAAGGAATAAGCATAGCCTTGGCAGGATAATCTGATTCACAGATGAGGGGCGGCTCGAACGAGCCGCCCCTTGCTTATCCTTCTCGTACCGGGATGCTGGTTACCGGCCTCGCTGCTGCACGCGCGCCCAGGTGTCTCGTAAGGTCGTGGTGCGGTTGAACACGATGCGTTCAGGCGTGGAGTCCCTGGTGTCCACGCAGAAGTATCCTTGCCGCTCGAACTGGAAACGGCTGCCGGGAGTCGCCTCCGCAAGTCCCGGTTCCAACTTGGCGTCACTGACGGTAACAAGCGACTCGGGGTTCAGGAAGGACAGCCAGTCCGCGCCGTCCTCATCGTCTTCGTCAGGGTTCCAGCGTGTGAAGAGATGATCGTACAGCCGCACTTCAGCATCAAGCGCATGCTCCGCCGACACCCAGTGAAGCGTTGCGCGCACGCGGCGTCCGTCAGGTGCGCTGCCGCCGCGAGTCTCCGGGTCGTAGGTGCAGCGCAGCTCCACCACCTCGCCACTCTCGTCTTTGATCACTTCCTCGCACTTGATGAAATAGCCGTAACGCAGGCGAACCTCGCGGCCGGGAGCGAGACGATAGAACCTGCGCGGCGGGTCTTCCATGAAATCGTCGCGCTCGATGTACAACTCACGCGAGAATGGCACCTTGCGGGTACCAGCTGATTCGTCCTCCGGATTGTTCACAGCGTCCAGCCAGTCGGTCTCACCCTCCGGGAAGTTCGTGATGACAACCTTGAGTGGACGCATCACCGCCATTGCCCGCTGTGCTGTCCTGTTGAGATGGTCGCGCAGGCTGTGTTCCAGCAAGGCGATGTCGATAATGGCGGCGTTCTTTGCTACGCCAATCCTGTCGCAGAAGTTGCGGATTGCCTCCGGAGTGTAGCCCCGCCTGCGAAAGCCCGCGATTGTCGGCATGCGGGGGTCGTCCCAGCCATTCACATATTCACCTTCAACGAGGCGCAGCAACCTGCGCTTGCTGAGTACGGTGTGGCTGAGGTTCAGTCGAGCGAATTCGATCTGGCGCGGCTGGTACATTTCAAGTTCCTGCAGGAACCAGTCGTACAATGGGCGGTGGTCCTCATATTCCATCGTGCAGATTGAGTGCGTGATACCTTCTACGGAGTCAGACTGCCCGTGCGCAAAATCGTACATGGGGTAAATGCACCAGTCGTCGCCGGTGCGATGGTGCTCGGTGTGCAGTATGCGGTACATCACGGGATCGCGCATGTTCAGGTTGGGCGACGACATGTCGACTTTCGCCCGAAGCACGCGCGCGCCATCAGGAAAGTCTCCGGCCCTCATGCGCTCCAGAAGTTCCAGGTTCTCTTCCGCAGAGCGCTCACGGTACGGGCTTTCCCTGCCCGGTTCGGTCAGAGTACCGCGATACTCGCGAATCTCCTCCTGGCTGAGGTCATCCACATACGCCTTGCCATCAAGCACGAGCTGCCTTGCGAACTCGTACAACTCTCCGAAGTAGTCGGACGCGTATAGCTCCCTGTCATGCCAGTCGAAGCCGAGCCAGCGCACGTCCTCCTTCTGAGATTCGACATACTCCACGCTCTCCTTGGTGGGGTTGGTGTCGTCGAATCGAAGGTTGCACAGCCCGCCAAACTCCCGTGCCAGCCCGAAGTTCAGGCAGATGGACTTGGCATGCCCGATATGCAGGTAGCCGTTTGGCTCAGGGGGAAAGCGTGTATGTACGCGCCTGTCGAACCTGCCGGATTCGTTGTCGGCGATTATTGCCTGCTGTATGAAGTTGGAGGATGCGGGAGATTCGTTGTCTGTCATTGATTTACTTCCTTCCGGGTCACCGATGCTTCGATCGTCCCAATTCCATTCACTCGATCATTTTTTGTGAAAAGAATAACACATCCATACTATGTCTGGTGTGACCTTTGTCTTGCCCTGCAGCAGAACAGTATCGTCTGGCAGACAGGCTGGCATTCGAATTTCTAAGTCAAGCCATCCGGGTTAAGTGCTTATGAACTTGATACTGAGTCTTAATATATCGCCATGTAGCATAAATCTCGCTCTGTTGTGGTAACATCAGTGCAAATTGCGTGAGTAGAATTGAAATGGAGGCTGGGTAGACGTCCTTATAGACTGCGCATTCTGTGAGGTGGACAGGCTAAAGAGAGACCACCTCTCACATTATGTGAGTTTGAACGAGTTGTCTGGTGGTTTGATCTCATAGAGAATTTCCGCCATTGCACTGCTCCAAGGTCTCAGAGTCTATGATCGCCCGCCGACAGCCCAAGTGATTCTGTGAGTTTGATTTACCGCCGCAGGAATAGACAAGACGGCAGGAATGCTCGATAAAGATCGGCACAGTCAAGGGAATCGACAGACATAGCGTCTCAATCGATTTACACTGCGCATTTTTCCAGCCCACCCGGGCAGGCCTCACCCACATGTCAGGAATTTCGCGAGAGTTTGGCGCACAAACTGTGTGCCTTCCAATCGCGTCCCAACAATTTAGTTCAGAAATGACGGTTTGCTATTGGATTGATAATGTTTTTAAGGTAAACTATTTCCTTGCAACAGTAATCGGCATTTTTTGTGTGCCGAAAAGGCATAATAATGTTTGTATATGAATATAGGTCTGATAATATGCAACAAGGTTGGACATAGTGAACAGCTCTGACCCGGGGTCTTTGACTAGTCGCCTCTGCAGGGGTTCGGTCAATGACTGCGGATTGAGTTCAGATCCCAAACCGCGAACGGATCTGGTGGCTTCGGATTGGCGACTCCGGAGCGAGGGACCAGAGTGGGGAGAATATTCATATACTCGGTGATCAGATGGGCATGATGTCAGACGTGCCTAACTTACGAAAGGATACCAAGGTGTAAAAGGCAAGCCAAATGACACTTCGCAATGTCTGACAGAATGTGATCAGACATAGAATCGAATCCTGTTTCAATTGGACTCTTACTGTCGGAAATGCGGACGCTCTACTGTAACTACTGCAAAGTCTGGATGGCATAGGAGCTATGAACGATACAAACAACCAGGAGTTGACGGATAGATTCTTAGCGGTTGCTGAGTATCTGAATCGTCAGACGCACCTTCATCGCCTTGACGCATGGGAAGATCTGGGACTGACGATTCCACAATTGAGAACCCTCGTCCTGCTGGAGCGAGTGGGGCCTATGCGTATGGGTAGCATCTCAACGCATCTGGGAAGGGCGCTTTCAGCCACAACCACCGTCGTGGACCGCCTGGTGGAAAAGGAATTGGTTGGTCGCGTCTCATATCCGGACGACAGAAGAGTTGTGCTCTGCGAATTGACCGACGAAGGCCGAGCCACAATTGACCAGTTCTGGCGCATTGGTGCCGACCGTATCCAACAGATTGTGGATGTGCTGAATCGGGAACAGGTAGAAGCCGTCGTAAAGGGACTGGAAACGATCCTGTGGGCCGTGCAGCAGATCAACACTGATCAGGCCGAATCCGACCCTACCGAAGAGTAAGCCCGCAAGGTTTGGCACGCTGTTCCGCGTGCCAAGTCCATGGCCACCTTCAATCCACGCCCATCAGAGGGAACCCCGAAGAACGCGCACTGCGTCAGGTTCCCTCGGATGTCCTATTTTGCTTTCAGGCGAGTCAGCTAGTCGAACAGCGCCGCCGGTCGCTCCACTAGCTGCTGAAGGCGACGGAAGAAGCTTGCCGCAATTGCCCCGTCTATGACCTGATGATCCCCTGTGAGGCTGAGCGTCATCATCTCGCGAATAACAACTTCTCCCCTACGCGCAACCGGCTTCTGTACACTGCGACCAACTCCGAGAATGGCGTTCTGCGGCGGGTTTAGGATCGGCGTGAATCCGTCCACGACGCCAAGCACGCTAATCGTGAATGTCCCGCCGCCGATCTCGGACGACGATAGCTGGCCCGAACGCGCCTTCTCAGACAGTTCCCGTACGCCACCAGCAATGTCAGGTATGCTCATATCCTGAACATCCTTCAGCACCGGCACGATAAGCCCGTCCTCCAGCGCAACCGCGACACCCATGTTCACCTCGTCGAAGTACATCACATTGTCGCCGACTAGAATGGAGTTCAATGTGGGCACTCGCTTTAGCGACTCGGCGCATGCCTTGATTAGCACACTGGCCATGGTGATAGTCGCGTCGCTTTCTCTTGCCGCTTCACGGCGCATGCTCTGCGCATCGGTAACATCAACTTCAAGGAAATACGAGAGCTGTGCCGTTTCGCTGAGGCTGCTTTGCATGTTCTGCGCGATTGCGCGCCTCATGCCGCTCAGCGGTTCAATCTTCGACGGCTCTGGCATTCCAGGGGGCGCCTTTGGCTGCTGCGCCTCAAGATATGCTCGCACATCGGCATCGACTACGCGTCCGCGTGGCCCAGTCGGTGTAACCTGCGATATATCCACGCCAAGACTTGCGGCAAGACGCCGCGCGCCCGGTGTCGATGGCACCACATCACCCGCTCCTCGCAGCGCTGCGCGTCTCTGTGGCGCGGCTGCGGGTGACGGCGATGCTGCGGCAGGCGCTGCGGGCTGCTGGACTTGCGGTGGTTCCTCTCCCTCGGCGAGCAAGTAGCCGATTACATCGTCCACCCCGGCGGTAGCGCCCTCATCGACCGCGTGGTGAAGTATGCCGTCCGAAGTGGCTTCAAGCTCGTAGTTCAGCTTCTCGGATTCGATCTCCGCTATAAGCTCTCCCTGCGAGACGGCATCTCCCTGCCCTTTCGCCCACCTTGCCACGATTCCCTCGGTCATGAAGTCGCCCAGCCTGGGCATCACGATTTGGACTGCCATTGTACTAAGGCTCTCGCTTTCCCAATATGTCGATATGAAATGTCGATGTGATAGGTAAAGAGGATCGGGCTACTCGAGCGTCTCCAGCGCAGCTGCCACTACCTGCTCCTTCGTGGGAACGAAGAGCGCCTCCAGCGGGCGGCTGTAAGGCACGGAGGTGTGCGGCGGCGTTACGCGCTTCGGCGGAGCATCAAGATAGTCGAACGCTTCCTCGGCGACCAGCGCGGCGATGTCCCCCGCCATGCTGCATCGCGGGTAGTCCTCATCCACGATTACGATACGGCGCGTCTTGCGCACGGACTCCAGGATTGCCTCGTCGTCCATGGGAGACAGGGACAGCAGGTCAATGACCTCTGCGGAATAACCCCGCGCCGCAAGGTCATCCGCCGCCTGCAGGCAAATCTGCGTCATGTAACTGATGCCCAGCAGCGTCACATCCGTGCCTTCACGCGCAACATCCGCCTGACCGAGCGGGACTTCGTAGGATTCCTCCGGTACATCCACATCGAAGCGGATGCCCATGAGCTGGCGGTTGTTGCAGATAATCACCGGGTCGTCGTCGCGAATGGATGCAGCGTACAGTCCTTTGGCGTTGTACGGATTTGATGGCGCGACTACCTTCAGGCCGGGGTAGTGCGCGAACACGGAGTACACGGTCTCGGAGTGCTGCGCGGCGGAGTTCGTGCCTGCGCCGATGCCGGTCATGATAGTCAGCGGCACCTTGACCTTGCCGCCGAACATGTAGTGAATCTTGGCAGCGTTGTTCAGAATCTGGTCGCCGCACACGCCGAGGAAGCCGACATACATCAGATCCACGACAGGACGCAGACCTGTTGCCGCAGCACCAACGCCCGCCCCGACGAATCCGGATTCCGCGATGGGTGTGTCCCGGATGCGCTGCCGGCCAAAGTCGCCGACCAGCCCCTTGGTCAGGCGCATCGGTCCGCCCCAGGCATCCTGGAACTGATCGCGCTCGCCTCCGCCCGCGATGTCCTCGCCCATGATGATGACGGACTCGTCGCGCTCAAGCTCCTGCCTCAGCGCCTCGTTCACCGCCTGTATGTATGAAAGTCGCCGCGTCTGTGTCTGCACCATTGTGTTCTCCTGATAAGTTCATTGGTTGGTCAGCAGGTGTGTCCGTCATCAACCGGTGTTTCAGCAAGACACATGACCCTTTCTGTAAACACCGATTGACAAGGGGACTGAGCTACCTGTAACTCACATAGACATCTGTCGTCAGTTCCGACGGGTCCGGGAATGGGCTTTCGTCAGCAAAAGTGGTAGCCTGCACAACCGCCGTCAATGCGCGCGCTTCAATTTCGTCTATGTCACCCTCAGTAGCGTAGCCGCCGTCGGTGATGTGCGCTTTCAGCGTCACGATGCAGTCGCGCGCTTCGTAGTAGTCCTCTTCCTCCTGCGTCCGATAGCCCAGAGGGTCGTCTGCGCCGAAGTGCCCCTGGTAGCGATATGTCTGCGCCTCGATGAGCGTGGGGCCCTCCCCCGCCCTTGCGCGCGCCACCGCTTCCTTGCCGACCTCAAACATATCGAGCGCCGACTGGCCATCCACGAGCACGCCGGGCATATCGTAGCCGGCTGCGCGGTTGGCGATGGAGCCGCCTGCGACCGCATACTCGAACGGTGTTGACTCGGCATAGCGGTTGTTCTCGCACACGAACAGCACAGGCAGCTTCCAGATGCTGGCGATATTCATGGACTCGTGCAGGCTGCCCTGGCTGGACGCGCCGTCGCCGAAGAATACGACGCTTACCTGGTCGCTGCCCCGCACCTTCGCGCTGAGGGCAACGCCGGTCGCAACGGGAATGTTGGAGCCGACGACGCCGTTGGCGCCCAGCATTCCCTTGTTGATGTCGGCGATGTGCATCGTGCCGCCCTTGCCCTTATTGGTGCCGGTCGCCTTGCCGAGCAGCTCCGCCATCATCTCGTTGAGGTCAACGCCCTTGGCGATGCAGTGGTGGTGACTTCGGTGGGTGCCAAGCACATAGTCGTCGTCGCGCAGGTGAGCGCAGATGCCGGTGGGCACCGCCTCCTGCCCGATTGACGAGTGCATGCCGCGCAGCTTCCCGGCGTCCGCTTCTCGCCTCGACTGCTCCTCAAAACGGCGTATGGTCACCATCTTCTCGTACATCCACAGCAGCGAGTCTCTGTTAAGGTCCGAATAGGTTGTCATGGGCGTGCCTCCCTCCCGCGATTCAGGGATTGAATGAGTGTCAGATGGCGAAGGCAGTAGCCCCGCCGAAATTTGGCTGGATTATATCCAGATATGGGGCGGCGGTCTAGTGCGGCGGGATGCAGCGCCTGCCGTGCTATAATGTGCCGCAAATCCAAGATGTCGAACAGTGTGAGGGCGGAAATGAAACTGGTGCTGAAGGCAGACCGACTAATCGATGGCACGGGCGCTGATTCCGTGCCCAACGGCGCGATAGTAGTGCAGGACGGCGAGATAACCGAGGTTACAATACAGGACAACCTGCAGTTGGAGCCGGGCGCAGAAGCGGATGTAATCGAGGTGAATGGCGGCAGCATCATGCCGGGCTTCATCGAGATGCACTCTCACATACACTGCAGCGCACAGGAGGACGCATACGCGCACATCATGACCGAGTCTGACGAGGTGTTCCTGATGCGCGCAGTCGGCGCTGTGCGGTCGGCACTCTCCTCTGGCGTAACAACGATGCGGGACCTCGGCGCGCGCAACCAGGTCGCATTCCCCATCAAGCAGGCAATCGAAGACGGCATAATACCGGGGCCGCGGCTCATCGTGGCGGGCACTCCAATAACAACGACGGGCGGGCACTGCAACATGTTCGGCACGGAAGCGAATACTGCCGACGAGGTAGTTCAGGCAGTGCGGCAGCAGTTCAAGCTTGGCGCGGGCTACATCAAGATTATGTCCACCGGCGGCGGGTTCACCCCCGGCACGAACACGCGCGCACCACAGTATCCTGCATCCACGCTCAAGGCAGCCGTGCAGGACGCTGAGCGTCTGGGTCTGCGAATCGCGGCGCACTGTCACGCCAGCGCGGGAGTGCGAAACTGCGTGGAGGCGGGCGTCCACAACCTCATCCACTGCTCTTGGCTCGCAGAGGACGAGGCGCAGATGTATGACTACGATCCGGATGTCGCGGACCTGATGGCTGAAAAGGGCTTATGGGTTGATCCCACGCTTGCGCTTCACCGTCTCAACAGGCTGCGCGGCAGGAGAACGGGTGGCTCGGCAATGAGCGACCCAAGCCGCCGCTTCGAGATTCTGCGCGACATGTGGGATCGGGGCGTGAAGTTCGTAACCGGCATGGACTCAGGCATGACAAACGCTCGCTTCGACGACTTCGCGTACATCCCGCAGGTGATGGTCGAAGAGATGGACATCACCCCGATGGAGGCGATCGTCTGCGCCACTCAGACCTCCGCAGAGTGCCTCGGCATCGAGGGCGAGACCGGCACCCTTGAAGTCGGCAAGGCGGCGGATGTCGTCATCGTGGACGGTGACCCTACGACCGACATCAAAGCATTGCACAACGTGAATACCATCGTCGCACAGGGCAGCGTGGTCAAGCGAGATGGCGAATTACAAATTTAGTGGCGTCAGTTAATCAGCCTTGCGAATTCGTCCCGCGACACGTCCGCGTCCCGCAACAGACGCCTGAGCATGCCTCGTCCGAGTTCTCGATGCCTCGGCACTGACAACCTTCGTCGAAGAGGATGCACCAAAATCATATGGCTGCCCCGCGTGTGGTCAAGCGTGTAGCCTATCCGCCTCATCACCCGCACAAATTCGTCACCTGAAATGACGGGAAGGCGTGCCATGCTATATGGCTACTTCGATTTCTTGAAATTCGGAGTAGCCCGGTACAGGCTCCCCATGCTTCACCATGCTCTCTATATACGCCTGTACAGCCTCCGTTATGTTGGCGACGGCTTCTATTCTGTCCCGCCCCTGCGAATGGCATCCCGGTAGAGTCGGACAACTCGCGACGATGAACCCGTCCTCGTCCTCTTCAAGCGTTATCAAGAACTTCATACGCTCTCCCCATTGGAATTATTCACATCGAATACAAGATGAACATGATTATCCAGCAAAGAACGCCATATTGTCCATCCACGTTAGTTTCGTATCCAAGCATGAGCTCGAAGATAGTGGCCCGATATCCGCATTCTTGGAGAATACCGCACACACTTATGTCTTGCTTATGTCGGCACAGGTTATATAATATCGCCATTCAAGTAAGGAGATGTGTATGAAGGGCAAGGACTTCCTGTCGGTCGCCGACCTGTCATCAGAGGGCGTGTCGCAGCTCGTCGAGCGCGCCTACAAGATGAAGCGAGGGAAGGGCGAGCGACCACTGGAAGGCAAGGAGTTCGCGCTCCTGTTCGAAAAGCCGTCGCTGCGAACGCGCGTCAGCTTCGAGGTTGGCATTCGCCAGCTCGGAGGCACCTGCACATACCTCAGCCAGCAGGATGTCGGACTTGGCGTGCGAGAGCCCGAAGCGGATATCGCGCGCGTGCTGGACCGGTGGGTGGACGGCATAGTTGCGCGCGTATTCTCGCACCGCAGCCTTGAACTGCTCGCGGAGTACTGCGACATTCCGGTTGTGAATGCGCTATCCGACCTTGAGCATCCCTGCCAGGCGATGGGCGACCTGCTG
Organism: Dehalococcoidia bacterium; assembly: GCA_963665605.1. Classification (GTDB taxonomy): domain Bacteria; phylum Chloroflexota; class Dehalococcoidia; order Lucifugimonadales; family JADFKI01; genus Bin90. The sequence goes on from OY762409.1 coordinate 1,288,659, forward strand.
ACGATACAGGAGCACAAGGGCAGGCTGTCCGATCTGAATGTCGCATTCGTGGGAGACGGCAACAATGTCGCCGCCAGCCTTGCGCTCGCATGCGCGTCCGTCGGCGCGAACTTCACGCTTGCATCGCCGGTGGACTACCAGATCCCCACACCTGTACTGGACGAGGCGAAGAGCAGGGCGGCAAGGAGCGAATCCCGCATCGACTGGGTTTCGGAGCCCAATGAAGCCGCACAGGACGCGGATGTCCTCTACACTGATACCTGGATTAGCATGGGGCAGGAAGACGAGAAGGCGGAGCGCATCGCCATTTTCGGCAAGTACAAGATAGACGAAGAGCTGGCGAAGGCTGCAAAGTCTGACTTCCTCTTCATGCACGATATGCCTGCGTATAGGGGGCAGGAGCTATCGGAAGGCATGATAGACCACCCGAATTCGGTCGTTTTCGACCAGGCGGAAAATCGAATGCATGCCCAGAAAGCCGTACTCGCGGCGATTTTCGAGTAGTGGCTCTTACTTTGAACGCCAAACCCGTTCGCCCTGAGCCTGTCGACGGGCACATACTCTGGGGCGCGTGGTTCGACAAGCTCACCACGAGCGGATAGCACTGACAGACTGGCAGATTTCCATGACCACAACCGCCAAGCCCCTAGTTGCCATTGTTGGGCGTCCCAACGTGGGCAAGTCCACGCTGTTCAACAGGCTCATAGGCAGACCCACTGCCATCGTCTCCGACATTGCCGGGACGACGCGCGACCGTGTCATGCTTGAGACGGTCTGGGCGGAGCATGCATTCATCCTGGTGGATACGGGCGGTCTGGACCTGTTCCCGGAGACGGATATTTGGCAGCAGGTCAAAGGCCAGATTGAGCTTGCAATCAGCGACGCCGACGTCATCGTATTCGCCGTGGACTCCACTACCGGCGTAACGCCTGCCGATGTGGATGTAGCGGACGCGCTCAGGCGCACCGAAAGGCCAATCGTGCTCACTGCGAACAAGGCGGACAACGACCGGCTGGCTACCGCATCCGCCGAGTTCTACGAGCTTGGCATGGGCGAACCCATTCCCGTGAGCGCGTTCCACAATCGCGGCGTTGACGACCTGATGAGCGAGGTTGTCAAGAGCTTCCCCGGCGCCCCGGCGTTCCTCGAACCGGAAGCCGACCTGAAGCTGGCAATCGTGGGACGCCCGAATGTGGGCAAATCCATGCTGCTGAACGCCATCGCCGGAGAGAAGCGCGCAATCGTCAGCGACATTCCCGGCACAACGCGCGACTCGCTGGACAGCCTGATGCAGTTCGATGACTGGTCTGTGCTGCTCATCGATACTGCGGGCATACGACGGCGCGGTCGCATCGAGAGCGGCATCGAGCGATACAGCGTGCTTCGCGCAATACGCGCCATCGACCGGGCGGATGTCGCCATACTGTTAATGGACGCCAGCGAGCTTGCAAGCGCGCAGGACACCCACATCGCCAAGTATATTCTCGACGACTTCAAGGGAATCATACTTGGCGTCAACAAGTGGGACCTCGCAGGCGAGGCGGGCTTGACGCAGTCCAGGGCTACGGTGCAGGTACGGGAACGCTTCCGCTTCGCATCGTACGCGCCGGTATGCTTCACATCCGCACTGAACGGCACGGGCATCACAAACCTGCTGGACACCGCTAGGCAGGTCTACCAGGAATGGACGAAGGGCGTGCCGAGATACGATCTGCGCCGCCGCGTAATGGGCGCCATTGCGGAGCACCCGCCCGCGCTCTCCGGAAGACGCTCACTGAAGATTTACAGCGTGGCACAGGACGCCACCGGCCCTCCCAGCTTCACTTTCTATGTCAATCACTCGGACATGGTTCACTTTTCTTACAGGCGCTACCTGGAAAATACGATCAGAGGCGCGTATGACTTCCGAGGCAGCCCGCTGCGCATGCGGTTCAAGGGCAGAGGAGAGTGAGGCATAGCCATGATTGCCTATCTCGTGATGATACCCCTGGGCTACCTGCTTGGAGCGCTCCCGTTCGGCCTGATTCTGGGCAAGCTCTTCAAGGGCGTGGACGTGCGAGACTATGGCAGTGGCAAGACCGGCATGACGAATGTGATGCGCACTGCCGGCGTGCCCATCGCTCTGCTCGTTCTCGCGCTCGATATGGTCAAGGCCGTAATTGCCGTGGTGCTTGCGAGAATCTTCTTCGACTCTCCGGGAGTTGAAGCAGGCGCGGCAATAGCCACTCTGGTGGGACACAACTGGCCCGTATTCGTCGGCTTCAGGGGCGGCAGAGGCACAGCGCCCGGCTGGGCTGCACTGATCGTCCTGTCCCCCCTTGCTGGGCTTGTAGCATCCCTCATCGGCCTGTCTGCGATTGCGATCAGTCGCTATGTATCGTTGGGTTCCATACTGGGCACGCTCTCCGGCATAATCACGCTGATAGTCCTGGCGTCGCTGGGACTCGTGGTCTATGGGGCATCCGATTCATTCTGGTTCGCGCCGGCGGAATACATCTGGTTCGCGGTCATCGGCGCGGCGCTGGTCATTGGCTTGCACAAGGACAATATCCAGCGTCTCATCAGCGGCACCGAGCGCAAGCTAGGTCAGCCAGCGCTGCCAACTGATTGACGCAGGCGAGACTTGCTTTGCGCGAGTCGTACCCTACTCATAAACTCCAGAGTTACCAGGACAAAAAATGCCGAAAGTGGGCGTTGTCGGTACAACAAGCTGGGGCACCACGCTCGGCATAATTATCGCGCGACTCGGCACCGATGTGAGCATCTGGGCGCGCACCGAGCTTGAAGCCGCAACCCTAGAGTCCGCGAGGCAGAACGAGCGATTCCTGCCCGGTGTCGAATTTCCAAAGTCATTGTCGGTCTCAGCATCACCAACTGAAGCGCTGTCCGATGCCGACATTGTGCTTATAGTCGTGCCCTCGCGGACGTTCAGGGCGAACATACGGCAGGTGTGCGGCGCACTTCGCAGCGATGCCATCCTCGTCAGCGCGACCAAAGGTCTGGAGACGACAACCGGAAAGCGCATGAGCGAGGTGCTCGCCGACGAACTGCCCGCAGGCATGCACAATGGCATCTGCGCCCTTTCGGGTCCCAACCTCTCCCGCGAGATCATCGCCGGCAAGCCCGCGTCCACGGTCATTGCCTCTGCCAATTTCGATGCCGCGCGCACAGCGCAGAGCGTCATCAACTCCAATCTGTTCCGCGTATATACGAACGAGGACATCACCGGCGTGGAGTTTGGCGGCGCACTGAAGAACATAATCGCTCTCGCAGCGGGAGTGTGCGACGGGATGAACTACGGAGACAACGCAAAGGCGACGGTCATCACGCGAGGGCTTGCGGAGATCGGGCGTCTCGCGGAGTCTGCCGGCGCGAATCCGCTCACGCTATCGGGGCTTGCGGGCATGGGCGACCTCATAGCCACTTGTTCGAGTACGCTGAGCCGCAACCACTATTTCGGCATGCGCCTGGCTTCGGGCGATTCGCCGGAGGAGATAAGCGCCTCTATGGACAATGTCGCCGAGGGTGTGGACACGATTCAGGGCGCGATCACGGTCGCAAGACGGCTCGGTGTCGAGATTCCCATTGCGGAGGCGATGTACAGCGTCATCTTCGAGCGTGTGCCCATCGAGCGCGCTGTAAGCCACCTCCTTGAGCGAGCGCCGCGTCCGGAGTAGGAGAGCCTATCCCAGCTCATCCATCTCGTACAGCACTGCCGCCGCCGCGATGATACCCGCCGTTTCCGCTCTCAAAACGCGCCTGCCCATTGACACTGGCGTGACGCCTCTACTCAGTGCATAGGACACTTCCTCAGAGGTCAAGCCACCCTCCGAGCCAATGACGATGGCTATGGTCTGCGCCTGCTCGATGGCTGTCTTGTGGCGCAGCAGCGTCCCTCGTATGCCCGTATCGCGCTCACACTCCCATCCGATGATGGCAGGGCCAGCAACAGAGTCGCAGGCGTCAGCGAAACTAACTGCGTCCTCCAGCACGGGCAGCCTGCTCCGACCTGCCTGCTCGGCAGCCTCGCGTATTATCTTGCCCCACCTCTGCAGGCGGTTGTCGCTGATGATGTTGCGAGCCACAGTGCGCTCACTGACCATAGGGACAAAGCGAGATATGCCAATCTCGGTGCCCTTCTGAAGCACATACTCGAAGCGATCAGCCTTCATCAGACCCTGGTAGAGCGTTATAGAAAGGCTTGCCTCGCCCTGCCCGACATTACTCTCGCTGACAACGCCGGAAGCGTGCCGCGGGCTTACGGAATCAAGGACTACGGTGTACTCATACCCGCTGTCGTCCAGAATTATGATGCCGTCCCCTGGCCGGGCGCGCAGAACCCTAGCGAGTTGGCGGGCGGCGTCCGAAGGCAGCGTAACCCGGTCTTCCTCTATGTGCGACGGCGAAACGAAGAAGCGATGCACTTCATCACCTCTGCACGCCAGCCACCAGCGTAACCCAGTCGCCGTCAACCAGCGTTTCCTCAAGGTTAGCGCCTGCCGCTTCCAGCGCCTGCACCACCCTATCCTTGTTCTCAAGGAGAATGCCGGACGCAATAACCTTTCCGCCGTCGTGAACCGCGCTCACGAGATATGGCGCAATCTCAGATATGACCTTGGCGGATATGTTGGCGACCGCGATGCCATAAGCGGACTGCATGGCGTCCGTATGCGGCAGCGTGCCCTGCAAAACGCGCACCGTATGCTCCACGCGATTGTCGCGCACATTCTGCTTGGCGACATTCACGGCGACCGAGTCTATCTCCAGACCGAATACATGCCTCGCGCCAAGTCTCGCGGCCGCAATGGAAAGGACGCCGGAGCCACAACCCACATCCAGCACATCGATTCCCGACGTTACCAGCGCATCGAGGCGCTCCAGGCACATTCGCGTCGTCGGATGATGCCCCGTCCCGAACGCCATGCCCGGGTCCAGCATTATCACAAGCTCTCCATCCTGCGGAGAATGTTCGCGCCAGGTCGGGCAGATCGTGATCCTACGGCTGACCTTGAGCACATGGAAGTGCTCCTTCCAGCTGTTCTGCCACTCCTCTTCTTCCACCTCGCGCTCCTGAAGCGGAGAAATGTCCGACACATGCGCCACCAGCCGCACTCCGACATCTATGCGCCCGCGACGCTCGTCGAGGGACTCGTTCATCGGCAGGTATGTCGTGACCACCGCCCACTCATCGCCAGAGGGAGCCTCGCCCTCATCGGGATTGTAGCCGCCTTCCTGCTCCACCGCGACGCCACCATGCCCGTAACGATAGAAAATCTGTGATAACGGTTCCACAAACTCAGGCGGTGTGCGGACGCTTAACTCTAACCACTTCAATGCTCGCTCACTTTCCTACCGCCGGTATATCTGGCGTATATGAAAAGGACGCACCGTCGTGCGCCCTGTCTCGTCGTCTATTCTGTAAATCAACCACTGATGCTACTCGCCTGAGATTGCATCCTTGAGCTTGTCGAAAAAGCCCCTGTCGTTAATTCCGATCCCGTCCGCGTCGTCGCCAAAGCTTCTGGCAAGCTCCTCGAACAGCAGGCGCTGGTCCTCGGTGAGTTTCTTCGGCGTCTGCACATCAACAGTAACGAGTTGGTCGCCCTTGCGGCTGCTGCGGATATATGGGATGCCCTTGTTCTTCAGCTGGAATACGGCGCCCGTCTGCGTCCCCGCGGGAATATCAAGCTCCGCAATTTCATCCGTTATTGTGGGAACGGTTACCTTCGCTCCCAGGGCAGCCTGAGCCATGTTGATCTGCAGCGTGTACAGGATGTCGTTACCCTCACGCCGGAACACCGCGTGCTGCCTGACGCGAATCAGCACATACAGGTCGCCGGGAGAACCGCCGTTGTGTCCGGCCTCACCCTCGCCTCGCAGCCGGATCTGGAGGCCGTCCTCTATACCGGCGGGTATCGCGACTTCCAGCGTGCGTGAGCGACGCTCTCTGCCGCTGCCCCTGCAGGTGTCGCACGGATTGGTTATCGTCTGCCCCTCACCGCGACACACGTTACACGGCACAACCTGCACGAACTGCCCGAACACGCTCTCATGGGCGCGGCGTACCTCGCCGGAGCCGTTGCAGTTGGCGCACAGGCTGGGCGAGCTGCCGGGTGTGCTGCGGCTGCCGTTGCAGTCGCTGCAGACCTCAATGCGCTCAAGGCTGACTTCCCTCTCGACACCGAACGCGGTCTCTTCAAGGTCAACGGTGAGCGCGTACTTCAGGTCCGCGCCACGGCGGGGTGCGTTGGGGCGGGTACGCGTGCCGCCACCGAAGAAAGCGTCGAATATGTCGCCGAAGCCGGCGAAGTTGTCGAAACCCTCGAAGCCTCTCGCGCCTCCGTTCCCGGATACGCCCGCATGGCCATAGCGGTCATAAGCGGAACGCTTCTGCGGATCGGACAGGACCTGGTAGGCTTCGTTAATCTCCTTGAACTTCTCGGCGGCGCCATCCCGCTTGTTGCGGTCGGGATGGTACTCCATCGCCAGTTTGCGAAACGCCTTCTTGATGTCCTCGTCCGAAGCGGCACGTTGGACACCCAGCAGGTCGTAGTAGTCTTGCTTGCTTGTCGTCATCCTATCCGGTGAAGCTCAAAGCCAGTGAGTGCGGATTGCACACCAAGATTGGCGCACATACAGACCCTAGTATAATTCACCATACGATGTCGGGACAAGCCAAACGCGGCGAATTTCCGCCGCATGACGCATCCTATCCCTGGGACTTGCACTCGAATTCTTGCAGCACGCCCAGACCGACTGTCATGTTCGCGCCCATCACGGACGGGTCCACTTCCTCAAGCACATCGTCGGGTGAGTTGATGATAGAAAAGTCGTCGCCGTAGAAGAAGAGCGCGGGTATATCGACGGCGAGGAACGATGCGTGGTCGCTGCCGAAGCCCTCAGAGATACGCCTGCTATCCAACCGGATGCCGTTGTCGACCGCATACCGAGTTGCCCTGTCCACAAGCGCCGCGCTTCCCTCAACGGCGGCGTTTCCCTTCCCCATGGCATCGAAGTTGAGCATTGCGATGATTTCCTCACGCTCATCCTCGCTCAGTTCGTCCACATAGTGCTTGCTCCCGTACAGCCCAATCTCTTCCACGCCGAAGAATACAAACCGCACGGCAAAGGGCAGATTGCCGTCAGCAAATTCGTCAGCCACCTCTTCAGCCATCAGGAGCAGCGAAACGACTCCCGTGCCGTTGTCGCCTGCCGCCTGCGTGTTCGCAACGCTGTCGTAGTGCCCGCCCATAACCACTACGCCGCACTCCGCTGGCTGGTCATTCAACTCTGCGATGACATTCTGAGAGTCGAGCAGGACGGTCTCAATCTTCACACGCGCAACCAGTTCAGGATCGTCCTCCAACAATTGCAGCACATCTTCCCCTTCTTCTTGCGAAAGGGACGCCGCAGGAATCGGACCGTCCGATTGCAGCGCGCCGCGGAAGTTGCCCCGCTCGTTGTTGTAGATGATCGCCGCAACCGCGCCTGCGTCCGCCACCCGGTTCACCTTCTCCTCGAAAGTGATTTCGCCCCGCTCTATGAGCGCAATGACGCCGTCCAGTCCATCCTCGGGTATTTCGTCCTCGAACGCCTTCCCCACCGACACCAGCGGAGCGCTCACATCTCCGAATCCTGTTTTCGACATTGGCACCGCGCGCAAGTCCGGCCTTCCATCACCAGCGAGAGAGACGAAGTCCCCACCCCACGGTATGTGCTCCACTTCCACAGGCTGGAATACGGCATCGTAGCCTAACTCTTCAAGGTGCGCCTTGATGTATTCGGCGGCGGCGAGTTCGCCGTCCGATCCACTCTGACGCGGGCTGTACTCCTCGGTGAATCGCGTGAGCAGTTCCATGCCTTCCCCTGACAAGCGAACCGCGTCCTGGTTTTCGGGAACGGGCGTGGGCGTGTCGGCGACAACAGTCGGTTCAGGAGACGGCACGACGGTGGGCATGGGAGCAACCGTCGGCGCTACCTGCGGCACAGGGGTTGCCGTCGCAGGCGGCGGCGCAGTCGCCTGTGGTGCAGTCAGTTGCGGTGCGGCAGGCGATTCATCGGTCGCGTTGCCGCAAGCAACAATGGCAATGCTGACAGCGAAAACGATTGCGCCGTATAGCGTGCGTCGCATTAAACGATTTAACATACTTCAGTCGTTCCTGTGTCTGGTTATGCGGCTCAATCCGGCTTACCTGCTGACCGTGCATTGCCTATGGATGCAGGCGAGTGAATGCAAGGAAAAATACGCACTTCCCCGCCTTTGACAACTAACGACCAATCAGCAGTGGCCTGTGTAGTGTACAACGCAGGCGGGTGGAAATGGTTGTCAGCGGTGAGTCCGCCGAGGCGCGCTCAACGCTGGGACGCCTCTGACAGTGCGATGATTAGCGTATCCAGCGCCATCTCTTCATCGGCGGCGCCGGTCTTGATGGACAGGTCGGCTTCAAGAAGCCTGCGGTGAATCTCCACAAGGCGCTCCGCGCTGAAGCGCACCTCCTGCTGCATCGTCTTCGTTAGCGGGTAGCCGGATATGGAAATGCGACGACCAATCTCGTCCTGCGCAAACCCGCGCGACTTCAGGTCCTTGGCGAGAATCAGAAAGCGCACCTGCCTCGCCAGCATCGTTATCACGTATGTGGGATGCCTGCCCGCCTCCAGGAACTGGTGCATCAGCCTAAGCGCAAGTCCCGCCCGACCCTCCAGCGCAGCGTCCACGGCGGCGAATATGCTTGCCTCCCGCACATACGAGACCATCGCCTCCACATCCTGGCGACGAATCATCTCATCTGAACGGTATAAGGCGAGCTTCCGGAGCTCCATGTCCACGAGCCGCGTATCGTTGCCGATTGCGTCCACAATTGCGGATATGGCACTCGGCTCGATGGCAGCGCCCAGCTTCTCCGCCCGCTGCCGCACCCATCCCGGCATATCCCGCACAGATGGCAATCGAAACTCATGAACCTGCGACAGGGGCCGAATCACGCGAACCAATGGATTTCCGCGGCTCACCGCAGCGTCAACGAAGATCAGGTCGGTGGATTCGGGTACATGCTCCAGGCGCTCGCCGAAGTCCGCCCACTCTCCGTCCAGGGCGCCGGAGCGTGCGCCGCCTCCCCGCCTCTGTTCCATCCGCGCAAGCAGACCACGAACGATCACGGTGCGCCTATCCGCCAGGAACGGTATCGTGCTCCATGCCGCTTCAAGCTCTGCCGGAGTAACGGCCCCGCCATTGAGCGTGGCTGTATTGATGTCGCCCAACCCGTCCGGTTCCCCATCCGAGCGCAGCGACGCAAGCATTTCTTCGACCGAAAGCGAGTCCTCACCGTAGAGCAGGTAAATCAATGTCGCTTACCTTAACCGTGCCGAGAGGCTATAATGGAGTGGAACACATGGAGGGCATACAACAATGCTCAGACCTTCCCTGCTAATGATGCTGGCGCGTTCCGGCATCGGTCGCCTGATATTTCGGCTGATGCTTGACCGGCGCGTGCCTGTCTTGTCGAAGTTGATAATTCCAGCCGGTCTCGTCTATATAATATCGCCGTTCGACTTACTGCCAGACATCATACCAATTCTGGGTTGGCTGGACGACATAGTCGCTATAGGCGTAACGCTCATTCTATTCCTCCTGTCCATACCGAGCGAAATACTGCGCGAGCACCTCGGCACTGGCAAGGCGCAGTCACCCGACAGCGACGGGAACATTATCGACGGCTCTGCTCGAATCGTGAACGACGACGACAAATAGAGCCTCCCACCACCTGAAATAGTTAAGTGAGTACTGACCAACTATCTTATGGAAATCACAATCATCGGACTACCACAGAGCGGCAAAACAACAATTTTCAACGCGGCGACAAGAGGCTCTGCCCAAGTCGCCACCTTCGCCAACAGAATGAATCTCGGCGCTGCAAAGGTCCCTGACGAGCGTCTGGATATGCTGAACGGCATTTTCAACCCCAAGCGCAAGGTGAACGCCGAGGTTACCTATGCAGACCTGCCCGCCGCTCCGGAGGGGCTGGGCAAGACGCAGAGCATCGGCGGCGAGTACCTGAACACTCTACAGCGAGCGGACGCAATACTCATGGTTGCCCGCACATTCGAAGACCCTTCAGTGCCACATGTCGCGGACAGCATCGATGCGTTCCGCGACATAGATACTCTGCTGTTCGAGCTGACGATTTCCGATCTGGATATCCTCGAACGTCGCCTCCAGCGAGTCTCCGAGGGCTTCAAGAGCGCAAAGACGGCGGAGCGACACGCGCTGAATAAAGAGCAGGCGCTCCTGACTCGCGTCAGGGACGATCTCGAAGCCGGCGTGCATGTGCGCGACCAGTCGCTGAACGAGGACGAACTGCGCCACCTGTCGGGCTTTCAGATGCTCACCTCGAAGCCGCTTGTCGTTGTCGTGAATGTGGGCGAGGACCAGCTCGACGACATCGCGCCTATCGAATCCCGCCTCGCAAATGAAATCCAGACCGAGAGAATCCGCACAGCCGCCCTCTGCGGCAAGCTAGAAATGGAGCTCGCTCAGATGGAATCGGACGAAGAGCAGGAGTTTAGGGAGTCTCTGGGCGTCGTTGGCGAATCGGGATTGAGCCGCGTGGTCAACCTCAGCTACGAGGCGCTCGACCTAATTTCGTTCATGACGGTCGGCGAGGACGAGGTGCGTGCCTGGACCATCGAACGAGGCACCCCTGCGGTGAAGGCTGCCGGCAAGATACACACCGACCTTGAGCGCGGTTTCATTCGCGGAGAGGTTGTCACATACGACAACATGGTCAGCTGCCGCACGCTGGCGGAGGCGCGCAAGAGCGGAGTGCTGCGACAGGAGGGCAAGAACTATGTCGTCCAGGACGGCGACATCATGCACGTCCTGTTTAACGTATAGGTAGTCCCCTATGTCACAAGCCGAGCCTATCTCCCTGGCCGAACCTATATCCCTGTATGTACACATCCCGTTCTGCGAGACGAAGTGCCCGTACTGCGACTTCAACACATACGCCGCAATCGAGCCGATGATGCCCGCGTACATGGATGCCCTGCGGTCTGAAATCACCCTCTGGGGCAAGCTCCTGGACAGCCCCCGGGTCCACACAATCTTCTTTGGCGGCGGCACACCGTCATACCTGCCCGCACAAGACATCGTGGGCGCAATGGAGACAATTCGCTCGTCCTTCGACCTGCTTTCAGATGCCGAAATAACCCTTGAAGCAAACCCCGGCGACTTCAGCGACGACAAGCTCCGGACATATCTGGACTGCGGCATCAACCGTCTGAGCATCGGCGTGCAGAGCTTTGACGATAGCCTGCTCAGCACTCTGGGACGCCGGCACAATGCCGCGGACGCTGCCAACGCCTATCGGCAGGCAACCGCTGCAGGCTTCGACAATATCAGCATCGACCTGATGTATGGCTTGCCACACCAGCGCGTCGAACAGTGGCAGCGCACGCTCGACCGGTCGCTGGAACTGCTGCCGCCGCATATCTCCATGTACTGCCTGACGCTCGAAGGCGGCACGCCCATGGAGCGATGGGTAGAGCAAGGCAGCATGCCCACGCCGGATCCCGACATCGCCGCCGACATGTACCTGATGGCGCAGGATGAAATGCGCCGCGCGGGCTACCGTCACTATGAAATCTCCAACTGGTCATTGGACGGCTTGCAAAGCCGCCACAACCTGACCTACTGGCGCAACAAGCCATATCTCGGCGTCGGACCCGGCGCCCACTCATACCTCGATGACTGCCGGTTCTACACCATCAAATCCCCTCGCGAATACATAGGCCGCATGCGCACAGCATCTGGCAGCCAGCACAATGGCTCCAAGCTCATTAGCTCTGAGTACAATGGCTCAATGAAAGCCAAAATTGGCAGAGTTCCCGTAGTAGAAGAGGTCGAACAAATCGACGCGCCATTGGAAATGGCGGAGACGATGATGATGGGCCTGCGCCTCGACCAAGGAATCAGCATTGCGGCATTCACCGAGCGCTTTGATGCGCCTCCTGCTCAATTCTATGCTGAAACGCTCGACGAACTGGAACGGCTCGAACTGCTGTGTACTCAGGATGGCGCACTTCGGCTGACGCACCACGGCCGCATGCTGGGCAACGAAGTATTCAGCCGCTTCTTTGCCTGAGAATCATGTCTGAATCTGATAGACTAACATCGCACTGGAGTTCTGATTGGGGCTGTATATCGCGTCCCGAGTGCGATATACTTATATCTGCGAATTGACGAAGAAAAACCATATAGGCCGAGGTCCACTTACGATGAGAGTAGTATTTTTGCAGGATGTTGCCGGAGTAGCGCAAGGCGGTGATGTCAAAGAGGTAAAGAACGGCTTTGCGCGCAACTATCTGATTCCGAAGAATTTTGCCGTGCCCGCGACGCACAACGAGTTGCAGCGCGTCAGGCAATATTCGGAACAGGCTGAGCGCACGCGCTTGCGACTGTTGCAGGACATGCGTGAGCTGTCGGAGACGCTGAACGGCACGCGCATAGATGTTGAGATGCGCGCGGGGGCAAGCGGACAGCTCTACGGCTCCGTGACCAACGCCATCATCGCAGACAGGCTATCCGAGATGTCAGACCGCGAGATCGACCGCCGCGGCATCGAGATAGTCGAACCCATTCGCCAGCTTGGCAGCTTCGGCGTCAATGTCCGACTTCACCCTGAAGTTCAGACGCAGGTCGAAGTGCTGGTCTATCCCACCGGCACGACTGCGGACGATTGGCTGGCATCACTCGAAGAGGCCGAAGAACCGGCGGAAGGCGAAAGCGAGTCCGAAATCGAGTCCGCCGAAGCCACCGACGCGTCCGAGGAACCTACCAACGAGTCCGGCGAATCCGAAGAAGATAACCCTAGCGACGCTTCATAACAGGCAAGGCCGACCGATATCCTGTTTGGCAGTGGGACAGTCTCTACGGTTGTCCCTCAACACCTTATTGCTGACACCTGACGACTTTCTAGGGAGTGAGCCGTGTACGTTGACCGCCTGCCACCCCAAGATGCCAGCGCCGAAGAATCGGTCATCGGCTCAATTCTGATCGATGGCGAGTCTCTGAGCCGCATCACCTCGTTCCTGCGTCCGCAGGACTTCTACGGCGAAAAGAACCGCTGGTGTTTCGAGGCGTTTCTCTCCCTGTTCGAGCGCGGTGACGCCATCAACCAGGTCACGGTCGCGCATGAGTTGAACTTGCGGAACCGGCTTGAAGAACTCGGCGGTAGCGCGTATCTGAGCCATCTCGTGATGGTCGTACCCACTTCGGTCCACATCGAATACTACGCCCGCATCGTTCAGCGCACATCAATCATGCGCCAGCTCATAGATGTGGGCGGGCGCATCGCCGAGATAGGCTACCACGAAAGCGACGCGGACACCGACAGGGCACTCGCCACCGCTGAGGACATGCTCTTCCGCATCCGCGCAGGGCGTGGCTCCGGCGACTTCGTTCACATCCGCGAGGTGCTGGACACCTACATGGAAGAGAGCGCCGCACTTCACGGGCCCGACGCAGCGCACATCTCGCCCGTGCCTACCGGCTTTCCCGGCCTAGACAACCTGCTCGGCAATGGCATGCAGCGCTCAGACATGATTGTCGTAGCGGCAAGGCCAAGCCTCGGGAAGAGCACACTCGCGTTCAACATCGCGCGCGCCGCCGCCGACAGCGGCAACCGTGTGGGTGTATTCAGCCTTGAGATGAGCCGAGACCAGATTGGAATGCGTCTGCTGGCAAGCGAAGCGAATGTTGACAGCTACCGCATCCGAATCGGTCTGCTGAGCAACGACGAGGAATCGCGCCTGCTCGATGCCATTGGCGTGCTATCCGACCTGCCAATCTACATCGACGACACCCCGATTCAGACCATCGTGGACATGCGCGGCAAGGCCCGCCGCCTTCAGTCCGAGCGCGGGCTGGACCTGGTCATCGTTGACTACCTCCAGCTAATCGGTGGCAGCGGACGCATCGACAACCGCGCGCAGGAGATGGGCGAAATCTCCCGCTCCATCAAGGGCATGGCGCGCGACCTGGACATCCCCGTGATCGCCTGCTCCCAGCTCAGCCGCGCCATCGAGCAGCGCCCCAATCACCGGCCGCTCCTGTCCGATCTCCGCGAGAGCGGCAGCATCGAGCAGGACGCGGATGTCGTCGCATTCATCCACCGCGAGGATGTCTATGTCAGCCGCGAGGACTGGGAGAAGCGCAACCCGACTGAGCCATACCCGCAGAACATCGCGGAGATAATCGTTGCAAAGCACCGCAACGGCCCCATCAACACCGTGCCACTGTATTTCCGCAACGACCTCGTGCGCTTCGAGAGCCTGGAAACCACGCCCTCTATGGAATATGCGCCAAGTGAAGTCTGATTTCTATGAAGCCCGATGTCCCCTGATATCCATGGAGCCTGATGTATATGGAGTTTAACGGCTTCCCCGACCGCGTGCGCAGTATTCCTGCGCCGGCTCCACTGTTCGGCACCCTGCTCGAGCAGATAGACGACCTCGCCGAACTCAAGTGCCTGCTGCGGGTTCTATGGCTGCTCCAGCAGAAGAAAGGCTACCCCAGGTTCGTATCTCACAGCGAGGCGCTGGCAGACCGCGCAATGGCTACCGCGATCGGAGGCAGCGTGCACGACATCTCCGGTGCGCTGGACGCCTGCGTACGGCGCGGCACCCTCGCCATGGCAGTCATCTCTGTCAATGGAGAGCGCACAGGCGACGAGGAACGCCTCTACGCACTCAACACCGAAAGGGACAGACGCGCGCTGGCGCGGACCGCGTCAGACGCTTTCGTCGTGGGACATTCTCAGACGGAATCAATCCCCGAACCCTGGGACACCACCGTCGAGCGCCCCAACATTTTCGCGCTCTACGAATCGAACATCGGCATGCTCAGTCCGATGATCGCCGACGAACTCAAAGAAGCGGAGGAGTTCTATCCAATGGATTGGATAGAGGACGCTTTTCGAGAAGCAGCGGCTCACAATGTTCGCAATTGGCGCTATATCGCCCGCATTCTGGATAACTGGGATGTAAAAGGCAGAGTATAGGTGAATGCGATGGAAAATCTCGCAGATATTCTACAGAGGTTAAGCGCTACTAGGCAGGCATCCAACGGCGCATCGCACAGCCCCGGCAGCGCATCTTCCGAACCGCCCGTTGACGAGTGGGAAGAAGACAGCGCCTGCGAGGTGTGCAGCGGCAGGGGATGGTACACTCCGAATGTCGTAGTCGGTCATACTGATTTCGGTCAGGTGATAACCTGCCATTGTCAGCAGCAGCGCCTATCCGACGAGCGACTGGGCAGACTGCTGCGATACAGCAACCTTGGTCATCTGACGCGCTTCACATTCGACACCGTCAACCCGGAAGGCATTGCCGACGACGCGGATAGCCGCAGCATGTTCGCCGAAGCATGCCGCGCTGCCGCCGAGTTCGCCGAAAATCCTAACGGATGGCTCGTGCTGGTCGGTCCTAACGGTAGCGGCAAGACGCACTTGGCCGCTGCCATCGCCAACCACTGTATCAAGTCCGAGCAGGTTGTTTTCTTCATGCACGTGCCGGATTTGCTCGATGACCTGCGTGCTGCTTACGCGCCCAGCAGCGAGGTTACATATAGCGACTTGTACGCTCAAGTGGTGGAAGCTCCGCTGCTCATCCTAGACAGCTTGGGCGCACACAGCTCCACGCCTTGGGCAGAAGAGAAATTGCAGCAGGTTATCAACCACCGTTTCAACGCAGAACTGCCCACAATAGTAACCACTGCGAACGACCTCACCCAACTTGATCCATATATCCGCAGTCGTCTTGAAACCGGAGGGCTGAGTAGAGTCGCGCAGACCGGAGAGTATGGTCGTCGAAAGACTCACGGCCTCGGACGCATACCGGCTGAAATGCAGCGCAGCATGACATTTGAGACTTTTGATGTGCGCGGCAACAACCTTCGCGCCGATAAACGGGCAAGCCTTCAGGACGCCGCACTTGCCGCCGAAAGATATTCCAGAAGTCCCACCGGCTGGCTAACGCTGTTCGGCAACACTGGTGTCGGCAAGACACACTTGGCGGTCGCGATTGCCAATGACCAGATAGAAGATGGGGGTTCAGTATTCTTCGCATTCGTCCCGGAACTACTAGACTATTTCCGCTATACTTTTGACCCTCAGAGCCGCGTAACGATGGAGAGCATTTTCGAAGAGGTCAAAAGTACGCCGTTGCTAGTCCTGGACGACCTTGGGAGTGAGCACAA
Organism: Dehalococcoidia bacterium; assembly: GCA_963665605.1. Lineage (GTDB taxonomy): Bacteria > Chloroflexota > Dehalococcoidia > Lucifugimonadales > JADFKI01 > Bin90. Next base: position 1,304,911 of record OY762409.1, read on the forward strand.
CAGTCCATGGGCGGAGGAGAAACTCTACCAGATTTTCGTGCATCGTCATAATAATCGCCTGCCCACGGTGATAACCAGTAGGGTGGACTTTAACAATCCGCCTACACGTCGTCCGTCTCCCAGAGAGAGACAAGATTCACCTGAAAAGCAGGAATTGGTTGTACTTCCCACGCCTATTGTTTCACGTATTCGAGATTTCAAAGTAGGCAAGCTCATCCGTATCACTGTCGACGACTACCGAATCAGAGCACCACGCTAACCCATGAGAGTTTTCACATACTCCGAGGCAAGGCAAAACCTAGCCTCACTACTGGAAATCGCCCAGAGAGACGGTGCCGTAGTAATCCGCCGCAAGGACGGCACATCCTTCGTCCTGCGACCGGAAATCCGAGAAGGCTCCCCACTCGATGTGGAACCTGTAAAGCTTGACGTTACCACGAACGAGATTGTTCGCATCGTCCGCGAGGGTAGGGAGCAACGTGACTGAAGTCTACCTGACGCCAACCGCAAATCCTAGCCAACACCCCACCGACATACACTCATGACCACCACACACTGCGTTTTCTGCAACATCGTCGCTCGCGCCGAACCTGCCACCATTCACTACGAGGACGAGCGCGTCATAATCTTCGATAACCAGCTCGACTGGGTGCCCGTGCAGATCCTCGTCGTTCCGGCGGCGCACATGTCGCAATCCGAACTCTGGCGCAGCGGCGACCTGCTGGCGCACATGGGAGACCTGGCGACCCAGATGGGAGAAAAGCACTGCCCCAACGGCTTCCGCATCCTATCCAACTTCGGACGCGACGGGATGCAAAGCCAGCCTCATGCCCACCTGCATGTTATCGGAGGCGAGTTCCTGGGGCGCTATCTGCGCCAGGGGATCGGGTAAACACAACCATACGGCGCGACACAAGCCCGGGCTTGGCGCACCGCGTGCGTCAAGGAATGTGGTTGCATCAGAGGGGGTCGGATGATAGGGGATGGTTGGTAGCGCATACGGGATTCGAACCCGTGGTCTCCACCTTGAGAGGGTGGTGTCCTTGGCCGCTAGACGAATGCGCCACGCAACGCTCATACTGGCTGGGGATCGAGGATTCGAACCTCGGCTTACAGATCCAGAGTCTGTCGTCCTACCACTAGACGAATCCCCAACCTGAACCTCAATTTTAGCAGGACGAAAAAGTGATAGCAAGGTTGGCACGCTATTTATGCACTAGAAACCTCCCATCCACACGGCTACATGCCTCTTGTTTTCAGGTCCACGACCTTCTTAACGATACTTCGTATTGATACTTGCCAGTATCACCTTGGCGCTGGGCTGGACACAGGCGTCAAGTATGGCGGCATTCATAAACTCTGGGCTATCCGTCCGTCTTCCTTGGCTCTCCTGCGCGGTATCTCGCACAGCACACCTATGCCCGCGTTGGCAATTAGCGAAACAGCGTATCATTTTCAAAACACATGCTACACGGTATCAACTATTGTTGACACTCCAAGGTATCACTTATAACATCCCTTGGACGGACGATTTTGCCCGTAACTGATGGGCGGACAACTTTAGCAAGGAGGATGTAATATATTATGGTAGCAGCCCACGACATCCACGAATGTGACGACCACGAGCATCACGCTCACGTTCACGACGTCCACGAGTGCGACGACCACGAGCACCACGGCGACGAGCCCGGCCACGTGCATGACACCCACGAGTGCGATGAGCACGAGCATCACGCTCATGTGCATGACGCGCACGAGTGCGACGACCACGAACACCACGGTCACGGCCACGCTGACGGTCATGACGCGCACGAGTGCGACGACCACGAGCACCACGCTCACGTTCACGACGTCCACGAGTGTGACGACCACGAGCACCACGGCGACGAGACCGGCCACGTGCATGACACCCACGAGTGCGATGAGCACGAGCATCACGCTCATGTTCACGACCCGCACGAGTGCGACGACCACGAGCACCACGCCCACTAGGAAACGGCTCCCACCCTTGGTTGATCCCAGGATCAATCACGACTGTGGCAAAGTCTTAATCTGAGCATCCGCACCCGGCACACACCATCACTCCTGAGGTGGCGCCGGGTGCTTTGTCGTAATGCGCTTGATGTCCCTGCAGCCACGCATTTACTTTGCGGGCGCAATAAAAGACGCCTGTCAAACTTTGTCTAACTTGATAATTCGTGATATATTCTGGGCGTCTTACTATATTCTTGGACTAAATTGAGACTGACGAAACCAATGCGCGCTGCCGGATCAGCGCTATCCACCATTTCATTAGTCTGCTACGGCTACACTAATTGAAAGGCTTGGGACCACCTCTATGACGACATCCAACCATCGACCTGGCGAACACGACCACCACGAGGGCCACGACCACAGCGATCACGACGATCACGGCCATGACGACCACGAAGGACATGACCACGATGATCACGACGATCATGGCCATGACGACCACGAGGGCCACGACCACAGCGATCACGACGATCACGGCCATGACGACCACGAGGGCCACGACCACGACGACCATGACGACCATGGTCATGCCGGCCACGATCACAGCGGCCACAGCCACGACTTCCGAGAGGCCAGCCGTCGTAGCCTGCTCATAGCCCTCGCACTCATAACGACCTATATGGTCGCCGAAGTGATTGGAGGCTTGCTCTCCGGCAGCCTCGCTCTCCTCGCGGACGCCGGGCACATGCTCACGGACGCCGCGGCAATCGTCATGGCGCTCATCGCAATCTGGATCGCTCAGAGGCCCGCATCCGTCGAGCGCACTTTCGGCTACCATCGCACCGAAATCCTGGCTGCGCTTGCCAACACTTTCTCGCTTTGGATTATCGCCGGCTGGATAATCTTCGAAGCCTACCACCGCGCTTTCGTAGAGGTGCCGAGTATCGACGGCTGGCCCGTGCTGATAGTTGGCTTTGGCGGGCTGCTGATCAACATCGCAGCCGCCTGGATACTTCACGCTTCGTCCGAACACAGCGTCAACGTCGAAGGCGCGCTCCAACATGTTATTGCCGACATGCTGGGTTCTGTCGCTGTTGTTATCTCGGCGATACTCATCCTCACACTCGAGGATACTCTCGGGAGCAGGATATTCATCGTTGACCCGATTCTCAGCGTTATCATCGCGCTGCTGATCGTGTGGAACACCCGCCATCTGATTATCAGAATCACCAACGTGCTGCTTGAGGGAGCGCCGGAGCACATCGACGTGTTCGAGCTGTGCTACCAGATCGAGGAAGTCGAAGGCGTAACCCTCATCCACGATGTCCATGTCTGGACGATCAACCAGGGCAACGAGGCGTTCACTGCCCATGTGCTTATGGACCCCTCGTACCATGAGGATAACCAGGGTTCACTCGAGGAGATCAAGCGAATCGTCCACAGTCACGGCATCGGACACGCAACCATACAGTTGGAGCGGTCCGTGGCAGCCTGCCGGCCAGAAGAGTTCCACCACGTCGGTCATCTGGAGTTCGAGAGCCAGGCCGCAAGAAGAGCCTAACAATGCGTTAAGATTCTGACCGCCGACTCCCCGCTACATCAAAAGAAAGAGGGCAGGTATATAACCTGCCCTCATTGCTTATCCGACTAATCTTAAAGAAGATCCCGTCTGCGAAGAACTGAATCTGTTCTCGACGGCCTATTGCGTGTCCAGAGCGCGCATCAGGTTCGCCATTTCTATCGCGGCAAGCCCCGCTCCATAGCCGTTGTTGCCCTGCTTGCCGCCCGCGCGGTTGATCGCCTGCTCAAGCGTGTCCGTTGTCAGCACGCCGAATATCACCGGCACTCCGCTGCCCAACCCCGCATTGGCAATCCCCTTCGCCGCCTCGCCTGCAACATGCTCGTAGTGGTCGGTTTCGCCGCGTATCACCGCGCCCAGGCATATCACCGCATCATGCCGTCCGGATTCCACCAGCTTCTTGGCAACCAGCGGTAGCTCGAATGAGCCGGGCACTGACACCAAGCTCACATCGTCATCGCGTACGCCGTGCCGCGCGAGCGCCGCCTGCGCCCCATCCCGCAACTTCGACGTGATGAAGTCGTTGAATGTCGCAACCACTATCGCGATGCGGAGCCCCTCGCCGTCTATACCGCCCTGCAATTCCACGCTCATTGATCATCACCTGCCGCAAAGTCGATATCTAGCGTATGTCCCATTCGCTGCACTTTCGTTTCCAGGTAGCGCCGGTTCTCTTCGTTCACAGGCGCGAGAAGCGGTACCTCTTCCACAAGTTCCAGCCCGAAGCTCTCTATGCCCACACGCTTCTTAGGATTGTTCGTCAGGAAGCGCATCTTTCGCACACCGAGGTCAACCAGAATCTGCGCCCCGACTCCGTACTGCCGGGGGTCTGGGTCGAACCCAAGCTTGATGTTGGCGTCAACCGTGTCCAGGCCCTCGTCCTGCAGCGCGTATGCCCTGAGTTTGTTGTGTATGCCGATCCCACGCCCCTCCTGCCGCATGTACAGGAACACCCCAGACTCCTCATCCCCTATTGCTTTGAGGGCGAGGTCCCTCTGGTCGCCGCAGTCGCAGCGTATGCTCCCGAACACATCCCCGGTCAGGCACTCGCTATGCACACGCACGAGAATCGGCTCCTCTGCGTCTATGCTTCCCTTGACCAGCGCGACATGCTCGTCCCTGTCAACGAGGCTTCTGTACGACACGGCGGTGAATTCGCCATACGGCGTGGGCACTCTCGCCTCCGCCACACGCTCGATGAGCCGCTCGTGCTCACGCCTGTACGCGATTATGTCCGCCACGCTCACGATCTTCAGGTCGTGCTTCTCGGCGAAACCCTCCAGCTGGGGTAACCGCGCCATCGAGCCATCGTCGGCCATGATCTCGCAAATGACGCCCGCAGGCTGCAAGCCCGCGAGACGCGCCAGATCGACGACCGCCTCAGTCTGCCCCGCGCGCTTCAGAACGCCGCCCTCCATGTAGCGAAGAGGGAATATGTGCCCGGGCCGCGCAAGGTCTTCCGGCCTCGTTTGCGGGTCTATCAGAGCCTTTATTGTCGCGGCGCGGTCATGGGCCGAGATGCCCGTAGTGGCTCCGTCCAGCACATCGACCGAAACGGTGAACGCGGTGCTCAGGCGCGCCGTGTTCTCATACACCATCATCGGAATACGGAGTTGGTCAAGACGCTGCGACATCATCGGTGTGCAGATTAGCCCCCGCCCCTCCGTCGCCATGAAGTTAACGGCCTCGGGGGTTATCAGTTCTGCAGCCATCGCCAGGTCGCCCTCATTCTCGCGGTCCTCGTCGTCCACGATTATGATGATCTTCCCGGCTCTGATGTCCCTAATTGCATCGTCTATACTGGATAGCGGCATTGCATGCCTCCTGAGTAGCCCTGCTCCTGCTAAAGCTCGTCCGCCGAATCCACCGGCACACGCGCCGCATACGCTAGGCGCTCCACGTATTTCGCCATGATATCCACTTCCAGGTTCACGCTGTCTCCGACCTTCTTGCTCTTGAAGACCGTATTCTCCCTCGTGTGAGGGATTATCGTCACGCTGAACGAAAAGTTATCACAGTTTACAATGGTGAGGCTTGCCCCGTCCACAGCGATAAAGCCTTTTTCCACCACATACCGCATCACCACGGCAGGAGCATCGAAGACCACCATCTGCGCGTCTCCATCACTGTCGATGGAACGTATCGTGGCGGTGCCGTCTATGTGCCCCTGCACCATGTGGCCGCCGAAGCGACCGTCTGCCGGCATAGAGCGTTCGAGATTTACGGGCGAGCCAGCTTCGAGTTCCCCAAGGTCAGTGCGCCTCAGCGTCTCAGGCACGACATCCACGCTGAATGTCGACTCGTCGTGCGTAGTAACCGTCAGGCACGCCCCGTTTACCGAGATGCTGTCCCCGACTTTAACATCGCCCAGTACCTCGGACGCCTCGACGACAAGCTTGCCGTCTCCCGCAGCCCTGACCGAGCCAACCTCCTCGACTATCCCTGTGAACATCGCCGCTTCTCCCTACTTCTGCGCCAGCAAACTAGTGCCGGTATCCTGGTGCCAACATGTAATCAAATATACCCAATGACCGCCACATCCTCGCCGAATCGCTTCATTTCGACATCGCGCAATCGGAGCGCCTCTTCCATTTCGGTGATTCCCACGCCACCAACCGGAGATATGGCTTCATTGCCGCCTATTATAACGGGTGCAACGAAAGCCACAACCTTATCGACGAGTTTCAGGTCGAACAATGCCCCTATTGTCGCGCCGCCTCCCTCTACCAGGACGCTCGTTATATCGCGCGCGCCAAGCGCTCCGAGCAGTACGCGCAAGTCAACGCCGCCCCTGCCTTCGGGAATTCTGACAGTATCAGCGCCATCGCACTCCCGCCCCTCGAAGTCATCTGCAACCACCACAACCGTGTCGCCCGGTGCGCTCAACATCTGCGCGTCCTGCGGCATCCTGCCATGGCTGTCCAGCACCACGCGCAGCGGCTGCCGCTCATTCGCGTTGCCATCGGCGTCTCGCGCCGTAAGCTGCGGGTCATCCGCCAGCACGGTGTTGATTCCAACCATGATGGCGTCCGACTGCGCCCTGAGCATGTGCGCGAACTCGCGTGACTCCCCGCCGCTGATCCACTTGGAATCGCCCGACCGCGCCGCAATCTTCCCATCAAGGCTCATCGCGTACTTCGCCGTCACAAACGGCATCCCAGTCCCGCTGTGCTTGGCAAATGCCTCTATCAGCCGCGCACCTTCGGCCGCGCACTCACCGGTATGAGTCCCGATACCTGCTTCATTGAGGCGCGCAACGCCGCCGCCAGTGACATTCGGATTCGGGTCAAGCGCAGCGATACGAACTTCCTCAACACCCGCAGCAATTATCGCCTCCGAGCATGGCGGCGTCCGTCCATAGTGGTTGCAAGGTTCGAGGGTTGTGTACAGGGTCGCGCCCCGCGCCTGCTCACCCGCCTGCGCCAGTGCCGCCGCCTCCGCATGCTGCTGTCCCGGCGGATGCGTCCAGCCCTCGCCAATCACTTCGCCATCCCGCACGATGACGCACCCCACGGCAGGATTGGGGCTGGTCGTTCCCAACGCCCCCCATCCCAGCTCCAGAGCGCGCTGCATGTGCTGTCGCATCCCTTACTCTCACCCGTCATTCCTGCGGATGCAGGATTCCAGTGCTTTATGGACGACTTTCAGAGACGTGAATAGCGACCATGCCTATGCGCCGCCCTCACGAAAGTCTCGATACGCGCGGCTGGCTGTCGGCACGGTCTGCCCCTGGTACTTGCTGCCCAGTTCCGGCGACCCGTATGGGACATCCGCAGGCGTGGATAACTGCAGGAACGAAAGCTGCCCGATCTTCATACCGTGATACAGCGTGATGGGCAGGTTCGCAACATTGCTCAGTTCCAATGTCAGGTTCCCCTTCCAGCCCGGATCGACATACCCCGCGGTCGAGTGAATAAGCAGGCCAATGCGCCCAAGCGAACTCTTGCCCTCCAGCCTCGCAACAAGGTCGTCCGGAATCTCGATGCTCTCCAATGTGCTGCCAAGCACGAATTCCCCCGGATGCAGCATGAAAGGCTGATCGCCGATCTCCTCCATCTCGGTAAGATCGCTCAAGTCCTGGCGCACATCTATGAACGGCCGACGCGAGTTGCGGAACACCAGAATGTGCTTGTCCAGATGCACATCCACGCTCGCAGGCTGTATGCAGCCATCGCCAAGCGGATCAACGACAATCCTGCCCTCCGCAATCAGCGTCTTGATCGTATGGTCGCTGAGTACCGTCATTCCTTCCGCCCCTCCATCGCGTGGCGAATTTGCCGCCACTGAGTTTCAAGATGTTGGGAACACATTCTAGCAACTTAAAGAGCGTATATATATATATCCATTGCCACGATTTATGACGATGAAATGCGCATTTCAAAAGAGAGCGGGCGCCCTTGTACTGGACGCCCGCATGATTCAACCTCAGTAGGTTCCCATTAGTAAATTGCGAATCCTGCCTGCACACTCAGTGAAAGAGTAACCTCTCCCCCACTCACGCTCGGTGCGACCGAAGCAGCAGCGGGAGCCGCAAAGGCAAAGTCAAGGCTCTCCCTGGCAAATCCTCTCACCGACGGCGACACTCCGCCCTCGCTGATGTAAATCAGCCGACCGACCGTCACATCCGACAACTCCGCAAGATGTGTGGCTTTCGCCTTCGCGTCGGCGACAGCCATCTCGCGCAGTTCAGCCATCTTCGGCTTCGGGTCTTCCAGCGTGAAGCTGATATTGCTTATCCGCACGACATCGCCGCCCGCCTCGACGACCTCGTCTATGACCTCACCGATTGACTCAAGGTCACGCAGCTTGACGGTAGCCCTGTTATTCACGCGGTAGCCCGTCAGGACTTCCTTGCCGCTGCGGATCCCGTCCTTTTCCTCTTCCACATAGTTGTAGCGCGGATATACGCTATAGCGGCTCGTCTGTATATCCTCGTCCTTGACGCCCCTCTCCTTCAGCACCTCGACAACGGCATCCATCGCGGTCGATGCCTGGCTATTCGCCTCCGATACCGTAGGCGCGCTAACCTCAACGCCGAAGTCCAGCCTCGCAAGGTCCGGCGGCAGCGAGAGCGTCCCCTGTCCCGACACCCATATTCCCGTGCCGTCGCTTCCGTATGCAGCGGGAGCGCTCTGCTTGGCAGTGTCCATCCCCACTTCAGGCGATGCCGCCGCCTCGCTCCTGTCCATTGACACCACCGCAAATGTGGCGATTACAGCCACCACCGCAATCAGAATTGCAGCAGTTTTCCTTGTCCAATTCATCGACTTCCTCCTATTCCTTTCTATCCTGTTTTCTATTTCACTCTCAGCAGTTGTTAGCCTGCTCATGATATATAACGCCGCAGCTGTCCGTTTTGTTCCGCTTCAGTCCGTCCAAATTCCGCATCAACTCTCAGAACGCCTCCGCCTCAGATGCGCCGCAATCGCCGTGACCGCCACTAGCGCGGCAGCGCCCATAACCACGAACACCCATATCGGAATAGCATCCCCGCTCTCCTCAATATCCCTGGCACTTTGAGTCTCATCCAATTCTGCCTGCGCTGTTGCCTGCATTGCCCGTTCCTGGGCGTGTGCCGTTGAAGTAGCATACGAGTCCGCAAGTTGAGCCTCATAGGTTGCTTCAGTTGCACGACGCTGCTCAGCTAGTTCTTGTGCCCGCGCTGCCTCGTCCTTCTCCCACTGCGCCAGTACAGTCGCGTGTTCCTCCAACACCCCCGCTTGCAACGCCGTCGTTGTTGCCGCAGCCTGCGCCTCATAGGTTGCCTGTGCCGACATCTCTGCCTCAGCGGTTGCGGTCGCCTCCAGCCGTGCCTCTGCCGTCCCCGTACCCTCTGCGGACTTCGCCTCCGCAGTCGACGTGGCATCAGCAGCAGCGTCAGCCTCAGTTTCCGACTCCACTTCCTTGACCACTTCGCTCTCCTGCACAGCTCGCGGAATCGCCGTGGCAGCAGGGGCCGCCGGCGCAGCGGGTGCGGGCGCAGCGGCGGCAGGGACCGGCGCCGGCGCTGCCGGAACAGCCGTAGGCGAGGGTACTTCATCCGCCTTCATCATCGCAGCAGCAGGCGTGGCAGAAGCAGGAGCATCTGCCACTGCGGGAGCAGGTGCAACGGTAGCTGCAGCACGCGCGGCTTGCGCAGCAACTTGAGGTGCAGGCGCGGCAGCGGCCGCAGGTGCCGCAGGCATCGCTCTAGGAGGTCGTGGCGCGGGAGCGGCAGCAGCCGGCTGTGGCTGTGCCGGTGCAGCAGGAGCAGGCGCGGCAGCCATCGGAGCCTGTGGCGCAGCAGCAGCAGGGGCAGCAGCCGGAGCAGCCGCAAATTCAGCCGACGACCCCGTAAACCCAAAACGCGCCAGGAACACCACGCCCACCACCAGCACGACCACAAGCGCAGCAGCACCTGCCGTCGCCAACCCGCCCGTAAAGCCTGCGAACGAAGGCAAGCGTCTCGGCGGCGACACTTCCTGCACATCGGCCGCAGTCAGCGCATACGATCTCGGCGCATCCAGTTGCGGCAGCCGTCCCAGCAGCATCGTAGTCGCGTGCAGCGATTCAAGCTCGGCAGAGCACTCATCGCAGCCGGACAGATGCGACTCCACGCGGCGAGCCTCCGATGCGCTCACTTCCCCGTCTATATACGAGGAAAGCAGCGCTCGGACACCGGCGTGTCGCCTGTTCTGCCAGACATTGGTCATTACTTCTCCGTCATATAGTCTGACGAAATTCGGGCGGTAAAAGTTCCCCAAGCCCCCGCAGATGGTCCCGCACTCGCGCCCTTCCCCTGCTCAGACGGGACTTAACCGTGCCTATCGATACCTCGGCAGCCTCGGCCGCCTCTTCGTAGCTGAAGCCCTGCACATCGATGAGCGTAACGACCAGTCGCTGATCAACCGGCAGCGACAGTATCGCCCGCTGTATCTCAGCCACCAATTCGCTTCGCAGCGTCTCGTCTTCCGCGCTCCCGCCGCTCTGCGCCCGGACAAACGCAGGGTTGGCAAGGTTCTCTTCCAGCGAATCGGCGGGGCGGCGGCGCATCGAGCGAATCATATCGTAGCACTGGTTCTTCGCGATTCTCAGCAGCCACGGCGCAAGGTTCACGCCCCGGAAACTGCCTATCGCGCGGTAAGCGGAGATGAAGGTCTCCTGCGTGGCATCGTCCGCGTGCGAGGTGCCGCCCAGAATGCGTGCGGCGGTATTGAAGACCTGCCTCTGATAGCGCGCAACAATCTCGTTGAACGCATCGAGGTCGCCCTCTTTGCTCCGCCTGATAAGCTCCAGGTCGCCTATGTTCATTCAGTCAGCACCGAAATCCTCATAGAAAACGGCAACTTGCAAATGCCGCATTCCTGCGCCTCGCGCCTATGGCCAGCGCCTCGCGCCTATCAAATTATATTTGCCCGCACCCTCTTACCCCGAATCCACCGAAGAGTCGTGGCATCTCTGCCGGATCGTGGTTTAAGAGCGTGGCAAGATGGCGGTGAGAGTATGACGCCGGCGCTGGAGCGTTCTGAAGGTCCCCGGTCGTGATGTTGGACGCCGGTGGAGGCCCACAGTGGCGATTGTGGGTGAAGTTGACGAATCGGTGGGCAGCAGGGGATACTCGCGGTCCGGCTAGAGTCTGGGGATGTGATGGGTTGTGGCGTGTATGGCGGTCTGTCGTCGCTGCCATCAGCTCGGTAATGGAATGGTTCGCAGTCTGGTCAGTGCGCGTCCGAACTGTGTTCCCCAGGGCCAGCCCTGCGGAAGATGCAGAGTGAGAAGGCGTGCCGAGCGTGTGAGCCGTCCGACAAGGGAGAAGAAGCGTCGTCTGAGGGTCTTTGTGGTCACCACCTGCTCAGCCAGACCGATGCGCGCGGTCCAGCGGGCAAGGTTGTGTGCCATCACCTGCACGGCCATCCAGGCTGCGTTGGCGGCGAAGCGACCCGATGGCAGGTGGTTCAGTCCCACACCGTACTTCAGGTCGCGTATGGCGTTCTCGATCTCGGCGTGTCGGCGGTGGTCGGCTTCCAGTTGAAGGGTGTCGCCCTCCCGGTCGGTGATGAAGCCGTGATAGCTGTAGTCGGCGAGCAGCGCCAGTTGAGAGCCGGGCGTGGGCCTGACCCTGCGGACGATGAGGCGCACCGGCGCGGCGTCGGGGCGGCTGTCGAAGGGTACGTACGTGGTCTCGGCAACGTCGGCTGCGCCCTCCATCCAGTAGGGTATGGGCGTCCAGTCGGTCTCGGGTATATCCTCTATGAGATTGCGCAAGCTCCGATGCTGTCGGACGGTGATGGAGAAGCGCACATCGTTGTCGCGGCAGACGCTGACGATGTCGTGGGCGTAGAAGCCGCTGTCGGCCCGCACGGTGAGCGCTCCCGTGGCTCCTGCGTAGCGTGCCCTGCTCAGCGTCTCACGCAGGAAGTTGGCTGCGCCCCGGGCGGTGTTGGCCCGGCCCTTGCGCAGTCGTGCCATCAGCACGTTCCCTGTTCCTGCGACGACGGCAACCAGCGGATGATAGCCTCTCTGCCCGTTGTAGTTGTGCTCGCTGCCTCCCTCCTTCGCCAGTCCGTAGGTCTCGCAGACGGTGGAGTCCAGGTCAATCGTCAGGGGCGAGTCCCCGGGTCCTGCCCCCGCGGACCAACTTCGCAACAGCAGTTCCCGGCTCACCCGGTCCAGTTGGCGCACGTGGCCCCACCTGAAGCTGCGCAGGAATGTCCCCAGTGTGGATGGCGCCTTGACCGTACAGCCCAGCACCCGTCCGGTGCCTCCGGACCGCAGCGCGTCCGCGTCGTCTATACAATCACCGCCTGCCAGAGCCGACGCCACCAGGGTCAGTATCTTGTCTCCCGCGTTCGCCCGACCCGGCGCATCCCCCAGGTCAAGGTGGCTTTCCACAAGTTCGCTCAGACCCAGACGATGGGCCAGTGTGACCGGTAACAGCAGTCCGGCATTGGCCACCAGGCGGTGGTCGTCGAAGGCTACCTGGATGCGGTCGGGACGCTCGGATGCTATCATCTATTTGGTGCTCCTTGTCTGGGGTTGGTCTTTCCTCAAAAAACCATTATCCCACAGTCAACGGAGCACTTCCCACGTCTTCGCTATCTTCACTGTGTCAATATCTTCGGTGGATTGGGGCTTACGCTATAATAGATGCGACAATTCCTTTGACGATGTCTAATCGCCGGGCGAAGAAAACTGGTCGCGGAGTCTGATGCGCGCCGTAATCCGAGAGATAATCGAGACGATAATCCTGTCGCTGCTACTGTTCGTCGGCATCCAGTTCGCGGTTCAGACATATCAGGTGGAAGGCGCAAGCATGCGTCCAACCCTGTCGCCGGGCCAGTACCTGCTCGTGAACAAGATCGTCTATCGTCATCTGAACATAGACAGTGGCGCCGAAGGCGCAGTCAGGAGCGGCGAGTTCACCGAAGATAGCCCCATCTTCCCGTTCCATCCCCCGCAGCCTGGAGAGGTTGTCATTTTCAACTTCCCCAACGACCCCTCACGAGACTTCGTGAAGCGCGTAATCGGCATCCCCGGCGACACCGTCGAGATTCGTGACGGCCACACCTTCGTAAATGGCGAGCAGATCCAGGAAGAATACGCCCAGCTTGACGACTTCGACGAGATGGAAGCGCTGAAAGTCCCGCCGAACGCCTACTTCGTATTGGGAGACAACCGCAGGCACAGCAACGACTCACGCGACTGGGGCACAGTCCCGCTCGAATTCATCGTCGGCAGGGCGTGGGTGCGCTACTGGCCCCCGCATCAGATACGCCTCTTCCCCACCGAGCACCCCTTCAGCACCCCAACCGAAGCCAGCGTTGAACAGCCATAACGATTAACCTTGAATCGCCATCCAACCCCACTTAGAATTGGTACAACGCGTTTCTCGTTCGCTTGTGGGCCTGTAGCTCAGCCTGGCAGAGCATCGGACTTTTAATCCGAGTGTCCAGGGTTCGAATCCCTGCGGGCCCACCACCAATTCTTCGTATGACATTTCCCACATCAGATTAATGATAGGTCGGAGGTATTCTTTGAAGGATGAAATTCTGAGCTATTGGGACATGTGCAGTCGCCAAGGAATGGGGCTGCAACGAGGTATGACATTTAGAGAGCCTCCTGCCCACGGCGTCATACTCATGTCGCGTCGACAGGACGCACAATATTCCGATGCTCTGAACGAAGACGAAAGTATACTGCTCTACGAGGGCCACGACGCAACGCGTAGCCGCGAATTTCCTGACCCAAAGACCGTCGATCAACCCCGCGAGAGTGCAAAAGGCAGACTAACTGAAAATGGCCGATTTGCCTCTTGGGTTGATTCTATGAAGGAAGGCCGGAGTTACCCTGCCATTTTCCGGGTGTACGAGAAAATGCGTCCGGGGATTTGGACAGATCGTGGCCTCTATGCTTTGAGAGACTATGACTATCCTCAGATAAACGGGCGTCGAGTTTTTAGATTCAAGCTAGAGCAGGCCGAATTTGACACCAGCGATCCTCTCGAATCATCAGATTTGAACATTCGGAACAGCCGGCAGATTCCTTCGCAGATCAAACAGGACGTATACAAACGTGACAGAGGCCGTTGCGTAATATGCCAGTCAACGGACCACCTCCACTTTGACCACGACTTTCCCTTCGCTAAGGGTGGAACCAGTATATTGGCCGAAAATGTTCGGATTCTGTGCGCAAGACATAACCTCTCTAAAGCTGCCAACATTGAATAAGGCACATCACACAGCTCAGCAAATTTCCCGTGCGACCCCATGTCCCCCGTATTGGGAATGACAATAGTTTGACTCCTAAACTGGCGCAAATTGGAGCGACTCCAATGCCAGCCAGAAAAACCACATATTCCTCCGAGCAACATATTCCCGGCGCGGCATCTGACAAGCAAGACCAACCAACCCCTTCCGCAGAGACCGACACCAGATTCGTGTCCCTCAACTACTGGAGAGGTGAGATGCCTGACCGACTCCACAGGCCAATCTACGACGCGGACCCCGTCGTCGAAAAACGGAATTGGCGAGCACTCCCGTACGAGAGTACGATGGTATCATCCCCGAAGATGACGCCTTCAGCCAACCCGTTCGCGAAACAGTAGCGTACAACACCAGCCGCAGGACATGGAGAAAGAGACGCATGTAATGTTCATGCCGAAATGCGCTATCCCCTCGCAGATAGCACTATTGCGAACGGAATGGTCCGTCTGGCCCTCGCAGAGTCCAGGTAATCCCAAATGGTGAACCGCCCGAAGAACATCGGCGGCGAGCCTGCACTCCTCGCCACTGGCCACGCCACTTTTCACTGGATCTTGCAGAGCTTCGCCGTGGTGCTGCCCGAAGTGCAAGCAGCAATCGGCCTCAGCAGCGTCGGCGCAGCAGGCATTATGTCCGCTCGCGAACTCGCTTCAGGGCTGATCGCACTGCCTGGTGGCGTCGTAGTCGACATTCTCAAGCGCTACTGGGGCCTATTGCTCGCCGGATGCGTGGGCTTGGGCGGCATCGGCTCGCTAGCGCTGGGCGTCTCCCCCGTCTATGCATTGCTGCTCTTCGGCATCGGCATTGTCGCCGCTTCGCACTCCATCTGGCATCTTGCTGCTGCTGCATCGCTCTCCCACCACTTCTCAGATCGCAGGGGGACGGCCCTTGCAATTCATGGTGTCGGTGGCGGCATCGGTGACGTCGCCGGCCCTCTTGCGACCGGGGCCCTGCTTGCATTCCTAAGCTGGCGCGGCTTGCTGAGCATATACGCCGTGCCACCCTTCTTCCTCGCATTCATCGCGCTCTGGGCAATTCGAAACATCGGGCGCGACGACGATTCCGACGAACCCGCCACCTCACCAACAATGGCGCTCCGCGTCGAATTGACCCAGCGCCTCCTCAGAAGTCCCGTACTGTGGGGACTGACCGTAGTGCGCGGCCTCCGTGCCATGACCATGGTCTCGCTCGTAACAGTACTAACCCTATACCTCAGCAACGAACTCGGGATGAGCACCGGATGGCGCGGATTTCACATCGCCCTCCTGATAGTCGCCGGCATAGCCGCAAAGCCCGTTGCAGGGCTACTCTCCGACCGCTTCGGACGCAAGCAAGTCATGATTCCCGGCCTGCTCTGGTCCTGTCTGGCAACTCTTGCGCTGGTAGCCTTCGACCAAGGCATAGCCCTCACCGTGGTCATTGCGCTGCTCGGCCTGTTCCTCTACCCCGACCAGCCCATCCTCACCGCAACCGTCTTCGATGTAGTGGGCAGGGATGTCGCCTCCACCGGACTAGGAGTCATCACCTGCCTCGCGTTCCTCATGTCCGCCACATCCGCCGTCGCCGCGGGAGGCATCTACCAGACAATGGGCTGGGCAGCCACCATGTACTACATCGCCTCCCTCTTCGCCCTAGCAGCCATCATCTTCGCCATCCTCCCACTCTCCCGCACCGTCGCCACGCCTGAATGACGCAAACAGAATCAAATGCCCAGCCACGATGACAGGGAAAATACCATCACGAAAGCACCCGGGCCACTTCAGTCACACCTTCCCTTTCTGCTATCATCCTCCCTATCTTGTCCATCCCCAATCCCTCTATCCCACAAATGAACCGCACCGAACTCATCGAATCATGGCTTTACGAGGAGCGCCAACCCTTCACAGGTTGGGACTTCTCCTACCTCGACGGTCGAATGACCGAAGGAAAAGTCCCATGGTCATATCTCGACCGCGCCGCTGAGCTTATGCGGCAGTCCTCGTCCATGCTAGATCTCGAAACCGGCGGTGGTGAGAAGCTATCGGGTCTGCACCGGCACTGGCCCGCAAAGGTCATCGCGACCGAGGACTATCAGCCGAATTTCGAGCTTGCCACGAAACGGCTCTCCCCTCTCGGTGCCAGCGTCATCAAAGAATCGGTCTCCAACATCGCCCCGATGTCCTTCGCTGACAACGAATTCGACCTGATCCTGAACCGACACGCTGCCTTCAATTCAAGCGAGATCGCCCGGGTGCTGGCCGCTGGCGGCACATTCCTCACGCAGCAGGTTCACGGAACATCAGCATGGGACCTGCAGGCAGTCTTCGACGCCAAACCCCAGTGGCCTGACTCCACCCCTGAAAAGTACCTGCCATTGCTGGAAGCAGCAGGCCTGACCATAGTGGACGCCCAGAACTGGCAGGGCAACCTGTCATTCACCGACGTAGGCACGATCGTCTACTACCTGAAGGCCGTCCCATGGCTCGTTCCGAACTTCACGGTAGAAACGCATCTTCAACCCCTGTTTGAACTTCAAGACAGGCTGGAATCAGGTAAAGGGCTGCACTTCTTTTCAGCCAGGTATCTCATCGAGGCAAGAGCCGGCTGACCCTTTTCGTCATCGCACGCCTTTTCTGCTATCATCCGTTCCATCCCATAGACCCACGTATTCGGTCACTCACAGTGAATTCGTCGCATTGCTTTGCACAAGCATATTCGCCGCTGACAACTGATTACTCACAACTAACCGCAGGAGGAACCGATGCCAGCATTCACCACCCGACCCGTCGTAATGAGCGCCAGGGGCGTAGTTACCTCCGGCCACTACCTCGTATCCTCTGTCGGATTCCAGATGCTTGCGCGAGGCGGCAACGCAATCGACGCAGCGGCAGCGATGGGCATCTGCGAGACCCTGCTTGAGCCACAGTCCTGTGGAATCGGCGGCGAAGTCCCCACGCTGGTTTATATCGCGAAGGAGCGCCGCACATATTCGGTATCCGGCATGGGCTGGTCCGCAGAGGCGTTCACCATCGACTGGTGCCGTCAGAATGGCATAGACCTTATCCCCGGCGACGGCTACCTTCCCGCATGCGTCCCCGCAGTTGTCGGCACATGGACGACCGCGCTCGCTCGCTGGGGCACCATGAGCTTCGCCGAGATAGTCCAGCCCACGATAGACCTCGCCGAAAACGGATTCCCCCTCTACGACGGCCTCCAGCAGCGCCTCGCCTCCGACTATGCCAAGTACACCGAGCTGTACCCCACAACCGGCGAGATCTACTTCCGCAACGGCAGCGCACCCCAGACGGGCGAGCTAATCCGCAACCCAGACTTCGGCGCGATGCTGCGCTCCCTCTGCGCCGCCGAGAAGCAGGCGCAGGGCAAGGGACGCATCGCCGGCATCGAAGCCGCCTGCGACGAATACTACAAGGGCGCGGTCGCCGAGACTATCATCCGCTTCATCAACGACAACCCCGTCGAGGACGCGAGCGGCATGGCGCACAAGGGCATGCTGACCGCCGAAGACTTCGCCGAGTGGCACGCCACCGTCGAGCAGCCCGTATCCCTCGAATACAACGGCCTGGACGTCCACAAGTGCTCCACATGGACGCAGGGCCCCCTTTTCCTTCAGCAGCTCGCTATTCTGAATACGATGGACGTCGGCGCCCTCGGCCACAATTCCGCCGACTACCTCCATACATGGGTGGAGTCCGCCAAGCTCGCATTCGCAGACCGCGAAGCCTACTACGGCGACCCCGCCTTCGACGAAGTGCCCATAGACTTGCTGCTCTCCGACGACTACGCCCAGAAACGCGCCGGGCAGATTGGCGCAATCGCATCCCGCGAACTTCGCCCCGGCGACCTCGGCGGAGGAGCGCCAGACTACACCGCAATCGGCGTCGCCGAAGACAACCGCGCCGCCCTAGGCGTGGCAGCCCGTGAAGTGCGCGACCTCGGACTAGGACACGCCCACATCGGCGACACCACACACCTCGACGCGATGGACGCCGAGGGCAACATGGTCGCGGCAACCCCAAGCGGCGGATGGCTCGGCACCTCCCCAGTCATCAAGGGGCTTGGCTTCCCGCTAGGCACGCGCGGCCAGATGTTTTACCTGAACTCCGACCGCCCCAACGCGCTCCAGCCGCGCAAACGCCCGCGCGCCACCCTGACACCAACAATGGTCACGCGAAACGGCGAGCCTTACATGGCGTTCGGCACACCCGGCGGCGACTCGCAGGAACAGTGGACGCTCCAGTTCTTCCTCAACCACATCGAATTCGGCATGAACCTGCAGGAGTCCCTTGACGCGCCCACCGTCCACTCCACGCACTTCCCATCGTCCTTCTACCCGCGCGCCGCATTCCCCGCCCGCGTCGTCGCAGAGTCCCGAATCCCAGAAGATGTGCGCCGCGAACTCGAACGGCGCGGCCACGAAATCGAGCTCACGGGAGACTGGGCAAACGGCAAGGTCATGGGCATCCGCTGGCACGCCGACAAGGGCGTCATCGCAGGCGCTGCATCCGCCAAAAACTCCATAGGCTACGCGATGGCTCTTTAGGTATTACGTGCCATCTTGACACGACCAGAGATTTAGCCTGCCATGCTTCCCGAAGCTTTCGCAGAAAACGCCGCATTTGCGCTACTGTACGCGCTCGGCGTTATCGCTGCGTCCTGCGCAATCGCTTTCCTCGCAAACCTGATTCTCGGCCAGGTACTGAATCTGCTCGTAAAGCGCCACGAGAGCCCTCTCAGGTCAATCGAGATTCGCATAATCGGCGCGCTCCGCTTTCCGGCCGCACTCGTAATCATCCTCTTCGGCACGCGGCTCGCCCTTACCTCGCTCTCCCAGGCCTCAACACGATCGCTCGGCTTCATATCGAATCTGGATCAACTGGGACATACCGCCTGGCTCATCGCCGTCGCCGCGCTGGTCTGTTACGCAATATCGCGCCTTATCAGGGCGCTAATGCGCTGGTACAGCGCCCGCGTCCCCCACGACACCCGCACCGCGCTAAACACAGCCATCTGGCCCATCCTCATCCGAATATCGTCCATATTCGTCTTCGCCCTGGGCACGCTCGTCGTACTCGACATTCTCGGCATCCCGATTACCCCGCTGCTCGCAGGTCTGGGCATCGGCGGCTTGGCGGTCGCCCTTGCAATCAGCCCCACCATCGCCAGCTTCATCGCCGGAACCTATGTCGTTGCCGAGGGCAACATCAGTGAAGGCGACTATGTGGAAATCGATGCAGAGAGGGCAGGCTTCGTCACGAGCATCGGATGGCGCAGCACAGTCCTTCGTAGCAGGTTCAACAACATGATCGTCGTCCCCAATAACCTGATTACCGAGAGCATCGTCACCAACTACACCACGCCCACGCCCGCCATCACCGGCATTGTGGAGTGCGGCGTCAGCTACGATTCAGACTTGAAGAAAGTCGAGCAGGTCTCCCTAGAAGTGGCGCGCCAAGTTGTCGAGGAATCCGACGACGCGAACAAAGAATTCGAGCCGCTCTTCCGCTTCTTCGAATTCGCAGACTCCAACATCAACTTCCGCATCATCTTTCAAGGCGCCGACCGCGTCGCAATGTTCGCAATCCAGCACGAAATCATCATGCGACTCCACGCGCGCTTCAACGAAGAAGGTATCGAAATCAACTACCCGGTCCGCAAGCTCACATCAGCGCTGCCCGGTGACCACCTACCTACGAATGGGAATTATATGGAATAGTTGCCAAGTCAGGCTGCTACTGGTAGAGTAGGTATGCGCCCCACGAAGTAATCCTCGACCGTGTATATCTGTACTATCGGAGCTGTCATGAACCTGCCCGTGCTTGCCGCCGTATCTCGCATCCCCTGCGTAACCCTGTCGTCAAAGCAGGTAAATATCCCCAAGTCCGCCCCTGCCTGCTGTCGCGCTCCATTGAACGCCTGCACATCTCCGGGGTTCGTGCTGCCACCCTTCACCTGTGATACAAGGTCAATGAACTGCCCCTTGCGGATGGGCAGCCGTCCCCAACCGTCAATGCCGCCATCTCCGCGCTGTCTGGTGTTCGCCTCCATGCCGTCCACCAGCGAAGCCGCCCATCGCTCGAACTTGAACTTGTCGTACTCGGCAAGATACTTGGCGTCATCTATCGTCTGGGGCATGCCCACGAACTCTATATCATCCCACAGGCTATCAAAATGCCCGCGCATTCGCTTCTCAATCACCTTGCAGGCATTCACGCATATATCTACGCCTATCCAGCGCCTACCGAGCCTCTGCGCTGCTTCTATGGTCGTGCCGCAGCCGCAGAACGGGTCGAATACGACATCGCCCTCGTTGCTAGAGGCTTTGATGATGCGCTCCAACAGTGCCACAGGCTTCTGGGTAGGATAGCCTATGCGTTCATTTCCGTATGCCGGGTTGATGTCAGAGACAATATCCTGTATTGGGACACCAACAGACATATCCAAATGTCTCTTGAATCGCGGCATTTTTCCTTTTCTAGGCCAATCTATCAAGCCGATATCATCAAGAAAATCTAGCCGCTCTTGCAGTGACATGTCCTCATATCCGAGAGGCTTTTCAACCCAGTCAGGTAAGGTCGGTACAGCCCAATGCCTCCCCCGATCTGTGGGATTGACATTACGCCAGACTTGCCCCGAATCGCCTTGTCGTGTACCAGGTCCGGTTATTTCGCTCAATCGATATTTTCCATGTCTGTCTTCCTGCCGATAATTCTTCTGTATATAACTCTCATCATAATCCTGTGCAACTCTATTCCATCGGTAGCGCTCAGACCTTCCATACATCAAGATAGTGTCGTGTATTGGTCCCCATCGGCGGGCTGCATTGTGTACATGGGTACGCCTCCAAATGACTTCGTTCAGAAAGAGGCCCCCCCGAATGTGTGTTCGCAATGCCGTCCATGACTATCTTCAGGTAGTGTGACATAGTGGGATCGCAGTGCAGGTAGATGCTGCCAGTAGGCTTGAGCGTTCGCCAGCATTCGTTGAGCCGATTTGCCATGTAGGACAAATACGCGAGGTTCGCGCCCTCGCCAAGTATGCGCCGTAGTCCCTCCATAGTGTCAGCCAGCGCGCCGGGCTTGCGTGTCACATCGTGGAAGTCGTAAACAGCCTCAGACCATCGCCAAGTGTCGTTGAACGCAACCCATTGCGCCCCCCCAATGAAGGCGTTGTATAGGCGCTTTGAGTTGAACGGCGGATCTAGGTAAATCAGGTCAATAGATTCGTCCGGTATGTCCTCTCGTATTACATCCAGACAATCGCCGAAGTAAAGCCGATTCGGTGCAGGGCAATCGCATCTAAATTTATTATAGGCGGAGTATAAAATAGGGGGTCAATCTCATAAGGAGAGTGGCTTATGGAGAGTAGTAATCCTGCTTCGCTTACGGAACATTTCAGCAGCCTCAAGGACCCTCGTATAGACCGCACCAAGCGCCACGAACTGATCGAAATCCTCACAATTGCGCTCTGTGGTGCGATAGCGGGAGCGGACAGTTGGGTAGACGTGGAAGCGTTCGGCAGATGCAAGGAGGAATGGTTGCGCAAGATGCTGGAGTTGCCCAACGGCATTCCATCGCACGACACCTTCGGCAGGGTGTTTGCCAGGCTGGACGCTGAGCAGTTCGAGCGCTGTTTCACCGAGTGGGTACTGGCAATCAGTGAGGTTCTGCAAGGTGATGTGGTGGCGATAGACGGCAAAACTGTGCGGCGCTCGCACGATAGATACGCAGGAAAAGGCGCTATCCACATGGTTAGCGCCTGGGCCTGTGAGAGCGGCGTGACGCTGGGGCAGACCGGCGTGGACCGACGCTCCAACGAGATAACGGCGATACCGCGGTTGCTTGAGCTGCTTGAGGTCGAGGGATGCATCGTGACGATCGACGCCATGGGCTGCCAGAGGGAGATTGCATCGAAGATATTGGAGGAGGGAGCCGATTACGTGCTGGCGGTCAAGGGGAACCAAAGGCACCTACACGAGGGCGTGGCAGACGTCTTCGACCTCATCGGCAACTCCGGCTTCGACGACATAGAGTACGACTACCACGAGACGGTGGATGCGGGCCACGGACGAATCGAGACACGCCGCTGCTGGACGGTATCTGACCTTGGCAACGTCAGATACGTCGATGAGTACAGTCAGTGGCCGGGGCTGAATACGCTGGTGAAGGTGGAAGGCAAGCGCCGCGTGGGGGACAAGACGACGGTGGAGTCGCGCTACTACATATCGAGCTTGCCGAACGATGCGAGCGCCTTGCTCAACGCGGTGCGCAGCCACTGGAGCATAGAGAACCAGTTGCACTGGTCGTTGGATGTGACGTTCAATGAGGACGGAAGCCGGGTGCGTAGCGGGAACGGGGCTGAGAACTTCTCTGTACTGCGCCGCATGGCCCTAAACCTACTCAAAGCCGAAACGTCCACCAACCGCAGCCTCGCCGGCAAGCGAAAAGATGCCGCCTGGGACAACGACTACCTACTGATGGTCCTTGCCAATTAAGATGCGTTTGCCCTGCGATTCGGTGCAGCCATAGCATTCGCCTCCTCTTTTGAGGCATAGGCTACTATATCGGGTGTATCAGTCAAGACCGTCATTCGTTCTATACCAGCCTGTACTGCATTTCCACTGGCTCCGCAATCAGGTCTTCGTAGCGCAGCTGCTTGCCGAGCATCCCGCGCACCATGCAGGTCATCTGACTGAGCGTATCCAGCGGGCGGTCATTGTGCCGTCCCTCGAACTCGCTGACATAGCGGTGCAGGTGCTTGGTGCTCATCTTGTGGTAGATCCCGGTGTAGCCGCGCTTCATCATCGCCCAGAAGGACTCCATGCCGTTCGTGTGAGCCTGCCCGCGCACATACTCGCCTACCGAGTGCTTCACCGCTTCGTGCGCCCTCGGAATGCCGATATAGGCTCTTGCTTCATCCGTGTAGACAATCGCGTTCTTGTCCGTCTTGCGCCTGACAATCTCTTGGAGCGTGGGAGCGTCCGTACTGTCCACGACTTCGGCGTCAACCTTGTTCGTTTCCCTGTCCTTCACACCGACAACAGGCGTCTTGCCGACTGCGCCCCGCCCCGCCTTTAACTTCTTGTCCTCATGCTTGTTGCCTTCCTTGCCGCCGATGTAGGTTTCGTCAACCTCGACTGGACCGGAAAAGAGCGGATCGCCGCTATCCATAGCCTCGCGGATGCGGTGAAGCAGGTGCCATGCTGACGATTGGGTTATGCCTATGTCTCTATGCAGCTTCATGCTGGACACGCCCTTCAAGGATGTGGTCATCTGGTATATCGCTATCGCCCACTTGCGAAGGGGAAGATTAGACGACTCCATGACCGTTCCGACTTTGACGCTGAAGTATGAGCGGCAATCCTTGCAGCGATAGGGCATGGGCTTCGCATTTGGGATTTCGCTAGTCCTAACACTGCCACAGCGAGCGCATGCCCGTCCATCCGGCCAACGCACAGATTCAAACCACTGTCGCGCCGCATCTTCGTCTGGGAACATCTCGAACAGATCAATCAGACTAATGCCCCTGCGATAGTCCTTGCCAGCCATGCCGTTCACCTCAATTTCAGTATGGTTTCATTCTATCTGAAATGAGGTGCCTTGGCAAGTATTCCGTATAATTCCCCTACGAATTCACGAGACTCCGAAATTATTACGGAGCATCCCGACACAGCAGCCAACCCACAATCACCCAAACCCTGATCGCCGATTGTCAGTGATTGCTGCCCGCTAGCACTCCCCAATCACGGTGACAATCTCGCCCGTGCCTTCATACAGTCGCCAGAAGTTGTCGGTCGGCGCGTGAATCACCGTCCACTCCTTCTTACCCCGCACATGGTGGTCGTCTGTAACAGGCGAGTTCATAAAGACAGCGGTAAATTGAGGATCGCCCTCCAGGTACGCGGGACCGTCGCTGCATTCCGTTCTCAGAAACTCGCGCACTCGCTCGATAGCCTGCGCCCTCGAAAGCGTCGGCGCGTTTGCGGTAGCGGCAGCATCGCGCGTCTCCTTGGACACCGCAATCTGTCGCTCGATCCCCGGCACGCGCACGCCGGAGCCCACAAGAACGAGGAAAATCGCGCCGCCAATGAACAACACCCACAGCAACGGGTATCGGATGCTGTATATCTCTTCCAGCAGTCTCATTGCCACAGCAATAAACCCGGCGATGACGGCTATATCTGGCGCAGGCGCGGATCCCAGCGGTCGCGCAGCCAGTCGCCGATGAAGTTGAAAGAAAGAACAGTAAGGAAGATTGCCATTCCGGGGAAGAACGCCACCCACCATGCCGATCCAAGGTACTCGCGTCCATTAGATATGTCCGCGCCCCACGAAGGTGTCGGCGGAGGAACTCCCGCGCCCAGGAAGGAAAGAATGCTCTCGGAAAGGATGGTGCTCCCCACCTGCAGCGTCGTCGCCACCACCACAGTGTTCGCGACCGCAGGCAACAGGTGCTTAACCATAATGCGGAATGTTGACGCCCCCGCAATCGTCGCGAGTGCAATGAAGTCGAAGTTACGCACCTGGAGCGTCTGACCGCGCACCAGACGAGCAATTCCCGCCCATGAACCAAGCGCAAGCACGAACGCGACCACAACGAAACTCTGCCCCA
Source organism: Dehalococcoidia bacterium (assembly GCA_963665605.1). Taxonomy (GTDB): domain Bacteria; phylum Chloroflexota; class Dehalococcoidia; order Lucifugimonadales; family JADFKI01; genus Bin90. The sequence continues at coordinate 1,329,811 of OY762409.1, forward strand.
GCACGAACACAAGCGCAATCGCCAGCAGAATATACGGGATGGCGTTAAACACGTCCACCACGCGCATAATGCCCTCGTCGATTATGCCGCCGTAGTAGCCGGCTACCAGCCCGACTGTGGTGCCGAAGAGCGTGCCGATTGCGATTGCGATGGCTGCGAGACTGAGCGACAGCCGCGCACCGAAGATTATCCTGCTTAGCAGGTCACGCCCAAGCTGGTCCGCTCCAATGATGAAGTAATAAACCTCACTATCGCGCCCCAGGGGAATGCCATTCGTGTTGCAGGTCTCGAACTTGTTCGTCAGCTGCCCCTCTTCGCATGCCGGATACCATGCAGGGGACGCAAGAACCGCGCGCAGCTGGTCATCTTCGGGCTCGTATGGCGCAATCTGCGGCGCGAATACCGCGCATATTGCCAATACGGAAAGTATGATTATCGGGATTAGGGGCCAACGCCGGAACACATAGAAGGCTCGGGCAAGCGTTGACTCTCTATTGCTGGCCTCGAGGTCAGCGATGGTCATCTGTTGTACTGGTGTGGTCAATTCCGGGTCCTCAGAAAGTTCCTCAGGCCAGTTTCTTAGGCCCAGGTCCTTAGGCCAAGTTCTTATGCCAGGTTCTTAGGAATAACGAATCCGCGGGTCTATGAATGCGTACAGAATGTCAATCAGGAAGATCGCGAACACATAGAGCAGCGTGAAAACTAGGACCGCACCCGTCATCAGGGGGAAGTCGTTATTGATAATGGCTGTGTAAGTCATCTGACCCAGACCGGGCCACGCGAATACGGTCTCAGTCACGACCGTGCCCCCGATGAATCCGACCAGGATCAACCCCGCGAATGTGAGCGGCGGTATCAGCGCGTTCCTGAACGCATGCTTCCAGATGACCTTATTTGTGCTGACGCCCTTTGCCCTCGCAAGTTTCACGAACTCCGAGTCAAGCACCTCCAGCATCGACGACCTCACCAGGCGCATCAGACCGGCTGACGCCAGCCATCCCAGTGTTACCGCCGGCATTGGGAAATACTTCAGACGCTCATAGAAGTTGGTCGCATCGTGCCCGCGCGTCCCGGACGGAAGCCAGTCAAGCGTAACCGAGAATATGAGAATCAGCATGATGCCCAGCCAGAACGGGGGCAGCGCCTGCCCGAATACCGCGAATGTTCTGCCGATCACATCCCAGATTGTGCCGCGCTTCACCGCGGACAATATGCCTAGCGGGATACCCGTAATCAGAACGAACAGCACCGCGGACAGCCCCAACTGCAAGCTGGCGGGCGCAAACCCCGCGACCATCTGCATCACCGGCTTGCCCGTCTTCAGCGAATCTCCGAAGTCCCCCTGGAAGAAGCCTTTGCCTATCCAGATGGCATACTGCACGATCACCGGCTTGTCGAGGTGGAACTGCTGGCCCCAAGCGTCCCACTGCTCAGGAGAAACATACCCCACATTGAGCATCACGTTGCGCGGGTCGCCCTGCAGCCTGGAAAGCGCGAACACGACCAGTGTCGCTGCGAATATCGCAAACACCAGAAAGAGCAGTCGTCTCAGTATGAATACTTTCATTATGGTCTGTCCTGCCACTTCTCCCCATCAAGGGGGAAGGGCCTGCACCCGTGAAGGCGGGCGAATAGGTCAGGGTGAAATACCCGCCACCGCCCCACAAGACTTCACGCGGCAATCCGTAAATGTGCCTCGCGGCGTCCCACTAACAATACATTAGGCAGGACGCCGCGTCTATTTTCAGTAATCCGTCAATTCAATTGTAGCTAGGTAAGACCTAGTTCCTGTTCGCCGGGACTATCGTCTCGAACGAGTTGGGAAGCTCATACGGAGCGAGGTTCCAGCTCTCAACCGTGTCCGGATTGAACCCGATGAGAACAGGTACTTCGACAGTACCGGTGGACAGCGTCATGTCATACGCCCAGTCAAGGATCCCCTGGCGCGTGCTGAGGTTCTCGTCCGAACCCTTCTGCTGCACGCGAGTATCCTCGCGGTTCTGCCACCAACGGTTGTCCTCGATGCCAGGGTTCCAGCCACCGGCGGGAAGCGGCCACAGACCACCACCCGGCAGCGTGCCGCCACCTTCGCCAAGCCTGCCCTGCTTGCTCGTCGGGCCCCAGCGCGTCATCCACGGCACGTGTATCTCGCGGCCCAGCATTGTCGGGCGGCGCGATGAATACTGCGTGCTGTCAATGAAGGGCTCAAGCTCAAGGTTCTCTTTCCACTGTCCGACGACTGCTTCGCAGACCTCGAGCGATGTGCCATTGCCCTGCGAGCAGAAGAACTCGAACTCGAAGCCGGGCTCCACGCCTGACTCTGCAAGAAGCGCCCGCGCCTTCTCCGGATCGAATGCGTAGCTCCAGCGGTCCTGATACTCAGGGTGCGTCTGGTGATACGTCTGGCCGGGGAACGCCCCGCCATAGACCGCGCCACCGTAACCACCTGTAACCGACGCCGCGATAAGCTCGCGGTCGATCGCGAAAGCGAGTGCCTGGCGGAATGCCTTGGCGCTCTGCATACGAGGCGTATCGTAGGAGAACCGGTCCGTGTCGGTGTAGTCGAAGCCTACAGCGCCCTCTTCAAACCGGGAATCGAAACCGTCGAATTCGTACATGCCGCTGAAGTTGGCAACCTCGCAACCCGCGCCAGGCGTGTCCTGGATAGCGGGGTCGCTGCGGTCAATACCCACGCACTCCAGGCGGGGGTCGCCAATCCACGGGTACTTGTCGGAGGGTATGAAACCCTTCCGCATTATCGGCTGACCGGACAGATCTTGCTCGCCAAGTGTCGAGTTCGGCGGGTACTTGAATGCCCAGAGGTTGCCGGAGAAGTAGTAGAAGTTTCCGTTAATTGCGTCAAGGCCCTCATGGAACTTGAAGCCCTCGCCCTCTAGCCGTCCTACGTCCTGAATGGATGCCATTGCAATGTCCGCCGCCCCTGTTTGGAGCATCGCGGAACGCTGCTGCGCCTCATTCGCCTGTACAAAGATCAGCCTCTGGAACGGGGCAGACTGCCTCCAGTGGTCAACACGGGCTACCGAGTTGATGCGCTCGGCGGGCAGCCACTCTTCGACTACGAAGGGACCTGACCCGTGCGGGAATCCGAAAGATCCATCCGAATTGCCTGCAGCTTCCAACTCATCGTTATATGCCTTGGACTGCATCCAAATAGCGTCCTGGCAAATCGATGAAGCGTCCTGCAAACCGTCCGAGCGGAACGCCCGGTTCTCGGCCACTACCACATAATCGCTCTCTGCGCGCCACGGCTTGTAGTACTCATAAGCCTGCGACGAGTTGGAGTGCGCGGAGTTCGTGTTCTCCGAACCGGCGTCATTGAATGACCATGCAACATCCTCGGCGGTCAGAGGACCCATCTTCACGAGTCCGTCCGGCTCTGCGCGATAGAAGTCGATGCCCTCCTGGATGAACACCCTGATGAGGCCCTGGTCGTCCGGATTGGACAGGTCCGCATCGTCAAAGTTCTCCAGCAGCTTACCGTCCATCTTCACCGTGCTGCCGTCCTTGCCCGGAAGTTCCCACTCCCAGCCGGTCGCGACAAACGGTGCGTGGCAAGCCTCACCCGTCGAGCGGATCGGGTTGCCCTGGTCGTCATATGTAGGTTCCCAGCCAAGCAGCGGCTCCTGGAAGCCGAAGAAGCCGTGGAACAGAACATCGGGCCATGTGCCCTTCACATTGCGGAACTGAGGCGTACCAACATTGTCGAACGCCACAGTGATAGTTATTGCTGCCTGCTCTGTAGGAATGGCAGGTGCTGGCGTGGGCTGCACCGGTGCAGCGGTTGCTGCCGGAGCCGCCGCCTGTCCGGATGGTGCTGCCGTGGCAGCCGGTGCCGGTGCTGCGGGTGCTGGCGCTGCCGGAGCGGGTGCTGCAGGTGCGGGTGCCGCCGGCGCGGGTGCTGCAGGTGTTTCATCTGCGCCACCGCATGCCACCAGTACCATCGCCACTACCGCGACCAGTCCCAACAGCCAAAAGGCTTTACTCTTCATCTTTCCCCCCATAAATTACCTGCGACCATCACCGCCGAATCCCAGATATGGCTCACATTGCCCATCGTTAGATGATGTCGCGAAATCTATTCACATCCTAATAAGGATATTCGGCAATTTCTAATGGTATTCAAGCGTATCAAGAAAGTCAATGAATTATTTCACAAAGTCCAGTACACCGCATCGCATCGCCCTTCTTGCCAATTCCGCAATGTCTTCCTTAGGCAATAGATAGGCGTCCAGAACTACCCTGCCATTTATCACCTCATGTATCACCTATAGATAGACCTTATGCCGCACGAATGCTAATATTAAGCCATGGACGCACAGCACATCCGCAACTTCTGCATCATCGCTCACATCGACCACGGCAAGTCCACGCTCGCCGACCGTCTCATGCAGCAGACCGGCGCCGTTGACGAGCGAGAAATGGTCGAGCAGCTCCTCGACAGCATGGACCTCGAGCGCGAGCGCGGCATCACCATCAAGGCACAGGCAGTCCGCCTCGCACACACGGGCGCGGATGGACAAGACTACCAGCTCAACCTGATAGACACCCCCGGCCATGTGGACTTCTCCTACGAAGTATCCCGCAGTCTGGCAGCCTGCGAAGGCGCGCTGCTTGTTGTGGACGCCTCGCAGGGCATACAGGCGCAGACGCTCGCGAACGTCTATCTCGCCCTCGACAACGACTTGGAAATCATCCCCGTCATCAACAAGATCGACCTCGATGTAGCAGAGCCTGAGCGCGTAGCGCAGGAAGTCCAGCAGGCATTCGGCTTCCTCGATGACGAGATCGTCTTCGTCTCCGCGAAGGACGGCACCGGCATCCCCGAAATCCTCGAAGCCATCGTGCAGCGCGTCCCACCGCCGGCAGGCGACGAAGATTCGCCACTGCGCGCCCTCATCTTCGACTCCAAGTACGACCCATACAAGGGCGCGATTGCCTATGTGCGCGTGATGGACGGGCAGGTGCCCTCCGGCAGCCGCGTAAAGATAATGTCCAACGGCAGCGCGAGCGAAGTCCTCGAAGTCGGCGTATTCGCCCCCGAGCCAACAAGCGTTGGCCACCTGGGCGTCGGCGAAGTCGGCTACATCGCCACCGGCCTGAAGAGCGTCGGCGACGCCCCCGTCGGCGACACAGTTACGCTCGCCAACTCCGCCGCCGCCGAGCCCCTGAAAGGCTACCAGCCGCTCAAGCCCATGGTCTTCGCCGGCCTCTACCCCGCCGATGGCGAAGACTACCTCGAAATGCGAACCGCCCTGGAAAAGCTTCAGCTCAACGACGCCGCTCTCAGCTTCCAGCCCGAAAACTCCATCGCGCTCGGCTCCGGCTTCCGCTGCGGCTTTCTCGGTTTGCTCCACATGGACATCGTGCAGGAACGCCTTGAGCGCGAGTACGACCTCAATCTGCTCGCCACATCCCCCAGCGTCGCCTACGAAGTCCTGATGACCGACGGCGAAATCCTGCAGATCGACAGCCCCGCGCACCTGCCGGAGTCCTCCCGCATAGACGAGATCCAGGAACCCTGGCTCGACCTCAGCATCATCGCGCCCGCCAACTACATCGGCCCCGTCATGGAGCTAGTCCGCAACCGGCGCGGCGAGTACAAGCGCCTCGAATACCTGCAGAGCGAGGGCGCAAACACCACGCCACGCGTCCTCATGGAATTCGACGTCCCCCTCGCCGAAGTGCTCATAGACTTCTACGACAACCTGAAGGCGCACACCCAGGGCTACGCCTCCATGGACTACTCCCTCTCCGGCTACCGCGCCGGCAAGCTCGCAAAGGTGGACATCCTCGTCAACAGCGAGCCGGTGGATGCCCTGTCCATCATCACCCACCGCGACAACGCCTACTACCAGGGCCGCGAGCTCACAAAGAAGCTGCGCGAACTCATCCCCAGGCAGCTCTTCGAGGTGCCCGTGCAGGCAGCAATCGGCAGAAAGATCATCGCCCGCGAGACCATCCGCGCGCTGCGTAAGGACGTCCTCGCGAAATGCTACGGCGGCGATGTAACCCGCAAGCGTAAGCTCCTCCAGCAGCAGGCCGAAGGCAAAAAGCGCATGAAGCGCGTCGGCAGCGTCGAAATCCCACAGGAAGCCTTCCTCAGCATCCTCAAAGTCAGCCGCTAGCAGACCCTTCTTTCGTTGACACCCCCACGCCATGCGCCTACCATGAACGCATGGTCGTGCTAAGCGGGGAGATAGCGGTGCCCTGTACTCGCAATCCGCTCTAGCGAGGCTGAACTCCTCTTGGAGGTTTGCCATTCGGAGCCTCTAGCACCGGTTGGTCGGTGTTGATAGCTGGGTCCTGCGCGGCGGAAAGCCGTGAACCCCGTCAGGTCTGGAAGGAAGCAGCGGTAAGCGGTGTCTTCCGGGTGCCGCAGGGTCGCCTGGCTTGAGCTGTCACCGTGGCTATGCTCTCGAACGGGAATCGAATAGAGGTGCACGACCTGCTCTTGAATACATAATGTGCTAACGGTATGGAGCGGATACAACGCCATGGGTTCCTCCATATCTTCCTTACGCACCCCCGCCAAAAAATCCCTCGGCCAAAACTTCCTCGTTGACCGCCGCATCGTCTCTCGCATCCTCTCCGCAGCCGACCTCACACCCGGCGACAGCGTCCTCGAAATCGGCCCCGGCAGAGGCATCCTCACCCGCCCCCTCGCCGAGCGCGCCTCCGCCCTCACAGCCATCGAACTCGACGACAACCTCGCAAGCACCTTAACTACGGAATTCGCATCTCATCCGCATGTCAGCATCGTCCACGCCGACGCCCGCGAGATCGAGATATCGTCAGTCGCCCCCAGCGGCGCAACCTACAAGCTCATCGCCAACCTGCCCTACTACGCCGCACAGCCCATCATCCGCCGCTTCCTCGAAGCCGCCCACAAGCCCACCGTCATGGTCGTCATGGTCCAGCGAGAAGTCGCACGCACCATGACCGCCGCACCCGGCGACATGTCTCTGCTCTCCGTCGCCACGCAGCTCTACGGCAAGCCGCGCATCGTCGCCAGCGTGCCCCCCCGCGCATTCCGTCCTGCGCCCAAAGTGACGTCAGCCATCGTACGCATCGACGTGCTGCCGGAGCCTGCGCTCCCTCTCGACTCCATCGACGCCTTCTTCACACTCGCCCGCGCCGGATTCTCCGCTCCCCGCAAGCAGGTACACAACTGCCTGCAGCAAGGACTGTCGATCCAACGCATTGAAGCGGAAGCAATACTCTCCGACGCCGGCATTGACCCCAAACGCCGCCCGCAGACGCTCAGCCTCGACGACTGGGGCAGCCTTTACGCTGCTTGGCGGCTGCGCTATCCTGAAACGGATGCTCACCCTCAAAGCCTACGCCAAAATTAACCTCACCCTTGAGGTTCTCGGACGCCGCGACGACGGCTACCACGAAGTCGCCACCATCATGCAGACCGTTGACCTCCACGACACCGTGACCCTAACACCGGCAGAAGAAATCACCCTGTCCTGCGACGACCCCGCCCTGGAATCCCCCGACAATCTGGCATACAAAGCAGCGCAGCTTCTTCGGGATGAAAGCGGATACGATGGCGGCGCCCACATCGCCATCGAAAAGGCAATTCCCGTGTCCGCAGGACTAGGCGGCGGAAGCAGCGACGCGGCGGCAACCCTGCGCGGACTCAACGACCTCTGGCAACTCAACATGTCCACCGCGCAATTGCAGACCCTTGCCGCAAAGCTCGGCTCCGATGTGCCATTCCTCCTGCAAGGCGGCACTGCCATCGCACTCGGCAGAGGAGAGCGCGTCCGCCACCTCCCACCCGCCGACATTCAGTGGATGGTCGTGCTCACTCCGGATGTGGCGCATGCTGGGGATTCCCCGAGCAAGACCGCAGCCCTTTACGGCAAGCTCACGCCCGCAAACTACACCAGGGGCTTTCTCACGCGAAAGCTGGAAGCGCGTATTCGGGGTGGCCATGACCTGCCCGCGCAGTTCCTGTTCAACGCATTCGACGACGTGGCATTCGATGGCTACCCCGGCTTGGAAGAATGCTGGAACACATTCACCGAACTCGGCGCACGCGAAATACACCTGTCCGGGAGTGGCCCGTCAATGTACGCCCTAATGCGCCGCCGAGAAGTCGGCACCGCCATCCACCTCCTACTGCGCCACAAGCACGGCATGAACGCCCACCTCGTAGAGGCAATCCAGCCCGACCAAGTGTCCCCTCTCCCCGGGGGAGAGGGTTAGGGTGAGGGCAAATGCCCCCTTCCTTCCCTTCCTACAAAAGGGAGAAGGTCAGAGCCATCGCCTGCATAGGCAGGGGATGCGGGTGAAACGAACGATGCTCATCCCCTAGGACAAAAAATGTTAATCGAAAGATTCATAGACGGCGCGGTACTCGGAATGCTCATGGCATCCGTATTCATCACCGTCTCCATGATCAGCCTCTTCCTCGTGCTAAAGAACCGCCGCGAGCGGATGATGCCCGTCATGGAAAAATACCCGCCCATGACTCTTGCAATGGGCATCGTCGCCCTGTCGTACCCGACATGGGCAGTCCTTGGCGGCACCTTCGCCCTGCTCTACCGTGTGAGCCTCGAACAAGCGCCCGGCGGCGGCATTGGCAGTCCCAATATGACGTACACGCTCGCCATTCTCGGCATGGCAATATTGTTGGCGGCTCCCCTCGCGATCCTATTTCGCCGCATGCTGCTTGGAGTGCTCGCAATCGCGCTCACTTTCGTCGTAGTCTTTGGCTGGTTCCTCCCATACTTCGCCGTCTGACCACGCCGAATTGACCCGACCGCACATGCAAGGCTAGAATCCAATAGGCTGAACGCTTCCCGCAGGGACTGCTTCCGGCTGCCCGTTTGATTCTGAAAGCGACAGGATAGAAGACTTGGCAATTTTCGACCTACACCTCCACACCGTTCGCGGCAGCAGCGACAGCGGACTAAGCCCGGAGCAGCTTATCGAGGAAGCGCAGCGCATCGGACTCGACGGCGTATGCCTCACCGAACACTCCGGCGGCTGGGAAGAACGAGAAATGGCTGACACATTCGGCGATTCCGGCCTGACCGTCATCAGGGCGCTCGAAGTCAACACCGACATGGGACACATCCTCGTGTTCGGCTTGAACCGTTACACCGACGGCATGCACACGGCGGCAGGCCTGAGAAAGGCAGTTGACGCCGCAGGTGGCGTGATGATTGCGGCGCACCCGTTCCGCAATTTCTTCAACCGCCCTCCCTACAACGTCAACCTCCTCTTCAAGAACTTCAACGGCAACCGTCCCACGACTTCTACGGCAGCATCCAAACATCCTCTATTCGAGCTTGTGGACGACGTCGAAGTCGCCAACGGCAGCAACACCGATCAGGAGAACCACTTCACGCTCGAAGTCGCAAGGCACATCGGCTTCAAAGGAACAGGCGGCAGCGACGCCCACTCCACGCACGGCATCGGCAAGTGCGTAACCCTCTTCGACGGCGAAATCCGCACCGAGTCCGACCTCATCGAAGCCCTCAAAGCAAAGGCGTTCACCCCCGCCGAAGGCTTGCACATCGGAGACTTAAAGCCATTTCAGGAAATCGGAGTTCCTAGTATCAGCTGATGTACCTAGGACTAACCCGTCATTCCCGCGAAGCATGTCTCTGCGAATTAGGAGAGCAGGAATCCAGTGCTGTTGAAGTGGCACAATGGGATAAATCGATCACGGAATAAGACTATCGGTTGCAACAAGTACTACAAAGACCGCAATGAATCCACTATTGAAACGCATATCCATCGATCCCAATGTATGCTCTGGCAAGCCATGCATCAAGGGGACTCGAATATGAGTTTCCCTCATATTAGACTTTCTAGCTGATGGCATGTCATCCGACCAAGTCATCGCAGAATATCCATATCTCAAGCAGGACGACATTCTCGCAGCAATTGCCTTCGATCATGAAATCGAAAACAAGGAATGGGCAAACCTGACCGCGCGGCAATTTCTCGCCGGCTACCCTGATTCCGATGCCATCTACGACAAACTCTAAGGCTAGGTAACGAATGTGTGTCCTTTAACGTGGCAGAAAAGTCCCTTCCCCCTCGATGGGGGAAGGTTAGGATGGGGGTGAAGTAAATTTGCCGCCTCTAAACTTAGACCACGCAAGCTGAAATTTGTAGGAAGGCAGGACAAACCATGCAAACAGTCAACCCCATCGTAAACCAGTGGCGCCGCGAAGCCGACGACGACCCTGTAGCCTTCTGGGAGCGCGCCGCCGATGGCCTCCCCTGGTTCCGCAAGTGGGACGAGGTATTCGACTGGCAGCCGCCCGCCTTCAAGTGGTTCAGCGGCGCGAAGACCAACCTCGCCTATAACTGCATCGACCACCATGTCAACCGTGGCTGGGGCGGACACGCAGCCCTCGTTTACGCCAACGAGCGCGGCGAGCGGCAGGTCTTCACCTACGCCCAGCTCAGGCACGAAGTCGAGCGTATCGCCGCCGGCCTGCGCGCCATGGGCATCGAAAAGGGCGACCGCATCACCATCTACATGCCCATCAGCGCAGAGGCGATCATGCTCATGCTCGCCACCGTCCGCATCGGAGCAATCCACAGCGTCGTATTCGCAGGTTTCGGCGCGGGCGCTCTCGGCGACCGCATACAGGCAAGCGGCTCCCGCCTCGTCTTCGCCAACGACATCACATACCGCGCCGGACGCGACATCCCCCTCAAGCATATCGTTGACGCATCACTCGAAGTCGGCGGCGAGTCCGTCGAGCATCTCGTAGTGCTCAGAAGAGACCCGGACACCCCCATGACCGAGGGCCGCGATGTTGACTGGAACGACTTCCTCGCACAGGGCGCCGGACACGACGGAAGCCATGTCGAGATGGAGTCCAACGAACCCGCCTACATCCTCGCCACATCCGGCACCACCGCAAAGCCCAAGCTCGTAGTCCACGCGCACGGCGGCTATCAGGTCGGCATCCACAGCATGGGCAAGTGGTGCTTCGGCCTCCGCGACACCGACGTCTGGTGGTCCACCTCCGACATCGGTTGGGTAGTCGGCCACTCCTACATCGTCTATGCTCCCCTACTCGCAGGCGCAACCACCATCGCTTTCGAGGGCGCAATCAACCATCCCGACCCTGATCTTATCTGGCAGATCACCGACGAGTTCGGCGTAACCGGCCTGTTTACATCGCCCACCGCCGTCCGCCTCCTCATGCGCTTCGGCGACGAAGGCAAGCCCAAGACCAACCTCCCCTCCCTCGAGCGCGTCTTCTGCGCCGGCGAAGTCCTCAACCCGCCCGCCTGGGAGTGGCTGCAAAACGAAGCTCTCGAAAACAGAATCCCCGTCATCGACCACTACTGGCAGACCGAGACCGGCGGCCCCCTCGTCGGCAACCCCTACGGCCTCGCCATGCTCCCCATCAAGCCAGGCTCCAGCGGCACCCCAATGCCCGGCATCGAAGCCGCCATCATGACCCCCGAAGGCGAGCCTTGCGACACCAACGAAAAGGGCATCCTAGTCGTCAAGCGCCCCTTCCCCAGCCTCACGCCAACCCTCTGGGGCGAGCCCGACCGCTACGGCGAAGACTACTGGGGCCGCGTCCCCGACCAGCAAGTGTACTTCACCGGCGATTCAGCCCACATGGACGAGGACGGCTACATCTGGTTCGCAGGCCGCGCCGATGAGATCATCAAGATCGCCGCACACCGCCTCGGCACCATCGAGGTAGAGTCCGCCTTCCTCACCCACCCCGCCGTCGCCGAAGCCGGCGTAACCGGCCGCCCCGACGAACTCCGCGGCGAAGTCATATCCGCTTTCATCGTCCTGCGCAACAACTACGAGCCCTCCGACGAGCTCAAGGGCGAACTCCTCCAGGCAGTCCGCCGCGAACTAGGCCCCATCGCCGTCATCAGCGAGATAAACTTCGTTGACCTGCTCCCCAAGACCCGCAGCGGCAAGATCATGCGCCGCGTCTTCAAGGCAGTCGTCCTCGACCAGGACCCCGGCGACATCACCACCATCGAAGAAGAAGGCTCCGTCGAAGAAGCCCGCCAGGCATGGCAGCAAATGCGCGCCAGCATCCGCACCAACGAATAAGCAAAAGAGCCTTTCCCTCATTAAACGGGAAAGGCTTACTCTCAAGAAGTCCGGTGCTAAGTTCAGGCTGCGCTAAGGGAAAGACTCGCTTCAGCCGCCGTCACCCCACGAGATTCGCAATAACTGACGCAATGGCTGCGGCGACTGCCATCCCACCTATCATCATACCGACCATCCACTTAACTAGACGAGTCTCCAATGCGGCAAGGTCTTCTTTCGTTGCATAGTGCTGCAACATCAGGGCCATCTCTTCGCGCAGATCGGCCTTGGTCACATACGGCTGCAGCATAAGAGTCATCTCTTCGCGCAACTCTGATCTCGTTATCGGCTGTTCCACAGTCGCCATATAACACCCGCCTCAAGAATTATCCTAGAGGCCACATTATACCATATCGAGAAATTAAACCACCGCCCCCAGCAGCACCTCCCCAATCGCCGCCGTCACATCACCACGCAAGTACTTCCGCGCCCTCCGCATCCTCGCCGGCAGCTCATCCAGCGCCACCCACACGCACAGATCGATATTCTCCGACAGATCCGGCGCCAGCCTGTCCTCCAGTGACCCCGCGTACTCCATCACAAACCAGTCAACCGTCTTGTTCACCGCCTTGCTCGAATAATAAGTGATATAGCTCGATCGGCACAGCTTCCCCTTCACCGACAGCAGCTTCCTGTCCAGCCCCGTCTCCTCCGACACCTCCCGCAGCGCGCACCGCTCCGCCCGCTCCTTCTTCTTCCGCTTCCCCTTCGGTATATCCCATTCACCGTGCTTGCGAATCAGTAACGCCCTGCCGCCGCAAAGCACAAGCCCCCCGGCGGCAGCCATCTGTGGCAGTTCATTATTAGGCATGTATCATTATCCGCTCGAGCACCGACACCTGCTCCGGCGTCATCTCCCTGAAAAGCACTCCATCCACCACCACATTCCGCGGCCTGTCATTCCGCTCCGCGTGCGCCTCAATCGCCTTCAGGTTCAAGTCCTTACCCTCGTACTCGAAGCTGCTCAGGATGTAATGTATCGCATTCAGCCGCGCCTGGTGCTTATTGTCCGAATCGATAATCCTCCACGGCGCATAATCCGTCGAAGTCACCGCAAACATGCGCTCCTTGAAGTATGTCAGCAACTGCCACCGCTCCGCAACCCTGCGGTCCGTCGGCGAATACTTCCAGTACTCCAGGTCGCTATCCTGCCGTATCCGGAACCGCAAATCCTGCGCCTCCTGCGACACCGACAGGTACACCTTCAGCAAATGCACCCCCTCGTCCATCAGCCGCCGCTCCCAGTCATTCACATGCGTCATGAAGTAGCTGTACTGCCGCATGGAGCAGAACCCCAGCGCCGGCTGCACAATCGCCCGCGAGTACCACGAACGGTCGAAAATCGTGATATTCCCCGGCTCCGGCATCAGCCTGTAATAAGTCCCAAGCCAGTTCCGCATCTCCTTCGCGCTCGGCACACCCTGCGCAATCACCCGCGCCGACCTCGGATTCAGGTAATGCGTAATCCCCGACGCCGTCGAACCCTTCCCTGCCGCATCTCGACCCTCCAGCACCACCGCCACCCGCAGCCCCTCCTGCACAACCCACTCCTGCATCATCAGCAGCTGCAGCCGCAACTCCCGCAACTCCGCACGGTACGCGCTGTAATTCACATCTCGGAACGCACGGACATCATACCGCCGCGCCTCCGTATGCGGCAGAATCCCGTTGCTCGTATGCGTATAGTGGTTCGCCTGCGTCATAGCCATCAAAAAACACCGCGCGAACTTATGCCGGCAATCACTCCATAGCCCGTAGGACTACGCGACCACCATCTGCGACTTCCGCATTCCGCAACGGCCGTCCACCGAAGTTACGCAATGCCCGGTATCCAACTCGGACGCTCCAGACATCAGCATCCGGCAATCGCTTCCGCAGACGCTTAGCAGCAGCGGAAACGGTGTCGCCAATCGCATAGTCGCCGCTATCGACATCAATGGCGACCACCTCGCCGCGATGCGCATCTTCGACCTGTCGCCTGATGTCCCTCTCGTATATCGCGTCGCCGAGGATCCCAGCCTCCTCGGCAGTCCGGCGGGCTGGCATGGTCACTCCTTATTTCCGTATGCGTATAGTGGTTCGCCTGCGTCATACCCATCAAAAAACATCGCGCGAACTGCTAATTCCCCCTTGGCAGATTGCCAAGCCCTACACCCCCAATTATAGCAGCAGCCCAACCACAGACAACACGTTCACAACCCTCGTTCCCACAAAAACCGCCCCCACATATCTAGCCGCCCAACAAATGGTATCCTAGGAGGCCAAGTCCCCTCTCCCCGGGGGAGAGGGTTAGGGTGAGGGGAAAACCGTCATTCCTGCGAAGGCAGGAATCCACTTTCGCAATCAGGAAAAACACACCACATGCCACAACAAACCGAACCATCCGCAAACACCGCCCTCGCCAACATCCTGCGCGGCATGATGCACGGCTGCGATATCCACGCCGAGACCACGCAGACAATAGTAGGTCACGCCGGTCTGCAACTCGACATCCTCATCACCGCAACCGACCGCGCCCCCGTCGTCATCGAAGCCGAGTTCATGCCCGCGTACACCGCCGAGAAAGAGGCAGAGGAAAGGCTGAACCTAAAGGTCAATCCTGACGGGCGCGAGATTGAATCAGCCATCGCCCTGCGATACCCCGCCGCACTCAAAGACGCAGATGACCTCGATCTCGAAATCAGGAACGCCCAACTGTCTTACTGCGTCCTGACCGCACCCGAAGAGGACGGCGCGGGTGATGACGATAAAGATTACGACCGCTTCCCCGAATCCGGCTGGCTCGAAGGCTCCGCTGCCGATGTCGCCGAGCTTGCCCGCCTCGTATCAGTTCCGCAGCGCACCGTCAACGCCGCAGCGAGCGCACTTGAGGCAGGCATAGACAGCGCAGTCGGCGTGCTTAACAGCATGGAAAAGCAGTCCCCCGTCGCCGCCCGCGAAATTGCCGATCTTCTGGGTATGTCCGAAGTCCCCCAGACACGACGCATGGCTTGCGCTATCGTTGCGAACGCAATGGTCTTCCACGACCGGATTGCAAATTTGCACTCAGAAATCTTGCCGCTCAACAGGCTATGGAAAACCGACACCGACAACCCCCAGGGCAAGGTCACAGGGGCGTGGGACGCGATTCTCGAGATCAACTACTGGCCTATTTTCGCCGTGGCGCGAGACATCGTAAACCTGCTGCCCTCTGATGCCGCAGCGCGCATTCTGGAGCATCTGCGCACGACCGCGTATCGCATCAACTCAACAGGCGCAAATGTCGCCCACGACCTCACGGGCCGTGTATTCCAGCGTCTCATAGCAGACAGAAAATACCTCGCCACCTTCTATACCCTCCCCGCGTCCGCCGCGCTGCTCGCATGCCTCGCCGTGGACAAGCTCACGACAAAAACCCCTTCCCCCTCGACGGGGGAAGGTTGGGATGGGGGTGATGATTCCGTTCGTCCTGAGCCTGTCGAAGGACATGCCGAACCATCCCAAGGCATTGACTGGTCCAACCCCCAAGCCATCGCCAATCTCCGCGTCGGAGACTTCGCCTGCGGAACGGGCGCGCTCCTCGCCGCCGTGTACGAGCAGATAGCAACGCGTCACGAGCAAGCAGGCGGCAACCCCGCATCACTCCACACCGCCATGATGGAAGATGTCCTCTACGGCTGCGATGTCATGCCCTCCGCCATCCACATCACCAGCTCCACCCTCTCCGGCAGGGAGCCGACAGTCGGCTTCGGCGGCTCTCGCCTATACAACATGCCATACGGCAGGCAGTCCGACGGAACGGTCGCAATTGGCTCTTTGGAACTGCTGCAGTCATCCTCAGTGATGACCCTCTTCAACACCAACGACCCCGCCATGCGAACCGGCAGCGCAGGCGAGGAAACGGCGGCAAGCGTGCTAGTAGATGTGCAGGACGAGGCGTTTGACATTGTGATAATGAACCCACCATTTACGCGCAACACAGGTCAGGAAGGAACACATGTCGGCACGGCGAATCGCGCCTTTGCCGCTTTCAATGCCAGCGATGCAGACCAAAGAGACATGGGTAAAAGGCTCACATCTCTCAAAAGAGGTACTGTATATCACGGCAATGCGGGTATAGCTTCGGCGTTTGCCGCCTTGGGACATCGCAAGCTCAAGGCGGGCGGTGTACTAGCGCTGGTGCTGCCGTTGTCAGCAGCGGTTGGGTTATCATGGCAGAATTTCCGCGACCTACTGTCGAAAGAATACACTGACTTAAGTGTGTCGAGCATCGCAGCCAACGGAAAAGATATGTCGTTTTCGTCTGATACTGGTATGGCTGAGTGTCTTGTGGTCGCTCGGAAACTCACGAAAAGCGAAGCGCCAGCTGGCGCGATGGAGTTCACATCATTCACATTCCGCCCACAGAAATTTGAACACGCTGCCGCCATTGCCAGCGTAATGACCAGCCCAAAGTCGGTTCGGAACATCGAAGATGGACCTTATGGTGGCACTCCGCTGCTGGTGGGTGAAGAACGGACGGGCGAGATGCTAATCGCGCCATACAGTTTCGACGGGACCGCGTGGAGTGCCGTGAGACTGTCTGATTCATCCCTTGCTCAAACCGTTTATGCTCTGTCAGAGTCAAGACTTTGGTTGCCCGGACTCCTAGAATATGTGGAACTCAAGATTGAGCCACTTGGCATGGTCGGCAAGATGGGACTATACCATATCGACATCAATGGGCCTGCACCGCGCGGACCATTTGACAAGGTAGCGGCAAGCCCAACCTCTACTTACCCATGTCTATGGAACCACAACGCCAGCAAGGAAAAGCGAATTGTCTGCGAACCTGACTCTCAGCTACTTGTCAGGCAAGGTTTAGAACAGAAAGCCGCCAGTCACTGGACTACGGTAAGTCGTTCCCATTTAAACCGAGACTTCACTTTCGGCGCACAACCGCTTGCAGTCGCGTTCACGGAACGGGAATCAGTCGGCGGCAGGGTTTGGCCGAATGTGATTTTTGAGGATAAGCGGTTTGACTACACCTTTACGATATGGGGAAACAGCACACTAGGGTTGCTGTCTTACTGGTGGCACTCTAGCCGTCAGCAATCGAGCAAGGCGGGAATGACAATACGGCAGGCAGAAACCCTGCCCATCCTCGACTTCCGCACACTCACCGACAACCAACTCGCCACCGCAAAGGACATCTTCGACGACTTCCGCGACCGCGACCTCATGCCCGCCTACCTCGCCGACGCCGACCCAAACCGCGCCCACCTCGACAAGCGCGTAATCTGCGACCTCCTCGGCTTCGACCACAGCATATATGAAGCAGTGCGCTATCTCGCCGCCAAGTGGTGCGCCGAACCCTCCGTCCACGGCGGCAAGCGCAGACCGCGCGGCGCCAGCCTCATAATCTAACCCCAATCCCCTACATCATGGACATCGTTGTCAATCCCCCTCTTGACAACTCAAACATCCGTGCGTATCATAGACGATATTAAGCACAGTAGTTCTGTGCTATCTGTGCCTTTTGTGGCTATCAGACCGAAAACTCGGAACTCAAACCTATGTGCATCAAAAGCGCCCTACAACGACATATCGCCAAATTCACCAACGACGGTGAAGACATCGCGCGCTTCCTAGCCGAAACCGTGCAGGGAAAGCACGCCGACGCCAGGTACCACCACAAATTCGAAGCCGCAAAACTCCTCGAACGCTACGGCTCCTCAGACGAAAACCAACCCCATGCCGGCCATTCCCACGAAGACCAGTCCCAATTCTGGGGCCTAATCCCCACCCCCGAAGAACTAGCACTATCCCCTTCTCGTCATTCCTACGAAGGCGGGAACGAAAATCCCCTCTCCCCGCGGGAGAGGGTTAGGGTGAGGGGAGAACACCAAGAACAGCAGATATCCCACCTCGACATCCTAAACTACGACATCGCCCACCTAATCAGGCAGGAAACAGCCGAAGGCCACACCATCGCAGAGTTCCTGTCCCATGTCATGACCCGAAGGGACCAGCCCTTCACACCCAAGAAACTCCGCATCCGCCATGTTGACCGAATGGCAGCGGCAAGAGAAATCCTGCGCCGGGGCCACGGACACTGGGGCAGAAAGCCCAAGCTCAAAGTCTATGCCGACGATGTGGAAGACACCAACGACTACGACACCCTCCACACAGACCTTGCCAAGAGAATGCGAGAGTACAACGAACACGGCACAGACGCCATCCGCTTCCTATTGGACGTCATGAGCGACACCAGCCTAGACCCCGAGGAAGGCTACACCTGGCACCACAAAATGTCCGCAGCCCACGAGATCATCCGCCGCGGCTGGGACACCAACTACGACAAAATCACCCCCGAAATGCTGCAAGCCTACTGGCAAGACCAGCAGTCCACCCGCCTCAGCATCGGCCAGAAAAAGCAACTAGCCGGCCTCCCCACATTCCTAGACGAATACGACCACTACGACAACGAGGATTATGAGGCCATCGCCCAATCCATCCGCGAGCAAGAGGACATGGAACACGCCGCAGCCACAAAGTCCCTTCCCCCTCACATCAATTCGTCATTCTCGCGAAAGCAGGAGTCCAGCACCGGGATAAACTCCCTTCCCCCTCGAGGGGGGAAGGTTAGGATGGGGGTGAAAAGCCCTGAATCAAGCCCATCCAAGTATCCAACGGAGCGCGAGAGTGGAAAGCAAAATCCCCTCTCCCCGCGGGAGAGGGCTAGGGTGAGGGGCTCCAATAACACCCCTTCCCCCTTGAGGGGGGAAGGCTGGGATGGGGGTGAAGAATCCTCAGCATCCGCATCGCTTCCCACCGCAGATGAGTTCAATATAGAAGGAAACGATCCGTACGACGACCTCGACTGCTACTACGAACCCCTAACCCCCGAAGACCAAGCAATCTTCAACTACAACTCGCTCATCGAATCCGGCGAATTCGAAGAAAGCGAAATCACCTTCGTCCCCCCATCACAAGCAACCCACCGCGACTACGCCATCGCCCTAAAGCAAATGCAGGAAGCCGCCGAAGCCGAAGGCATCCCCCTCCAACCCAACCCCCTAGCCGGCACCCTAATAATGCCAACCATCCGCAGCCCCTAACCAATTCGTCATTCCTGCGAAGCATGTCCCCGACCCCGATCGGGGAGCAGGAATCCAGCCCTGGGATATACTCCCCTCTCCCCGCGGGAGAGGGTTAGGGTGAGGGGTCAAATAATTCCCTTCCCCCTCGACGGGGGAAGGTTAGGATGGGGGTGAAATATCCCCAACATCCCATCCCTGACACCTACCGGAACTGCAACTCCCGCTTCGGGTTCTCCAGATCCAGCCAGTCCGCGTCCACCGCGACCGACTCCTTCTGGTAAATCTGCAGCCGGTGCCTGCTAGTGTCCGTGATGAAAATACGGTCCTCCGAGTCCACCTGCACCGAGTTCGGCCGCCACAGGCTCCGCTCCGGCTCCAGCGTCGCCCTATGCCGCTCCCGCGCAAAGTCCGGGCTCCCCAGGATAATCTCCAGCCCCCACTTCGACAGCGACGCATCCCCCGTGAACTTCAGCTGGTACACCCCCTTCGGATCGAACACCTGCACCCTATCGTTCCCCCAGTCCGCCACATAGATGTCCCCACCCCGGTCCACCGCCACCCCCGACGGCCTCCGGAACTGGCCCTCGCCATCACCCGCCTCCCCGAACCCCATCATGAATTCGCCGTCCGAGGAAAACTTCTGCACCCGGTTATTCCCCCAGTCCGACACATACACATTCCCCTCCCCGTCCAGCGCAATCCCCCACGGCAAGTTGAACTCCCCCTCCCCGCTCCCATGACCGCCCCAGTCCATGATGTGCCTGCCGTCCTTCGTGAACTTCTGCACCCGGTGGTTCCCCGCATCCGCCATGTACATGTTGTCGTCCCCGTCGAACACGATCCCCGTCGGCTCCTTGAACTCACCGCGCTCGCTCCCATACCGCCCCCACCGCTCGATCAGACCGCCCGCCTCGTCATACACATTCACCTTCTGCGTATGCTGCTCCGTGATGTACACCCGGTCGTCGCTGTCGATCGCGATGCCGCCCGGCCACCTCAGCTGCCCGTCGCCCCCAATACTCGGAGTACCGAACTCCCCATGGAAATTCTCGTCGAGATCTATGATTGTCACACGCGGTGTAGTCTCCGCCCGCCCCGCCACATAGATCAGCCCCTTCGAGTTGAACGCCGTATCCACCGGGCACTCGAAGCTCCGCCCCCCTAGCACGCCATGGCACCCTATCGTCTTCACATAGTGGTGCCCCACCCGGATATATACCTGCTGCTTAGTCTTTTCTGCCGTGGTCATGCTTCACCCGCCCATTGACTGCTGAATGCTGATCATTGAGAAATGCCTACTGCAGGAACGAAATCTGCTCGTATGTCCCGTCCACTATCGGCGCCGCGTCCAGCCCCAGCCACTGGTCGAGTATGCTGGAATACAGGCCGCGATAGTCGTAGTTGAAGCGCAGGTCGCCGTCAAGCTGCCTCTCAGGTGCCAGCGACGGATACTCCGCGTACATGCCGCCCTTCACCCGGTCCCCTATCAGGAACGAGCCTCCGCCCGAGCCGTGGTCGGTGCCATTGCCATTGTCCCGCACGCGCCGCCCGAACTCCGTGAACACCAGCATTACCACATTCTCTGATGCGTCGTGCTCCCGCAGGTCTGCAAAGAAGTCCGATATCGCGCCCGACACATCCAGCCACAGCCTGTTCTGCGTCTCCACCTCATTCGCATGCACATCGAACCCTCCATACTGGGTATAAAACACGCGCGTCCCCAGATCTGCTAGGTGAACCTGCGCCACGCCCCTCAACGCCTGAGCGATGGAATTGTCCGCGTATTCGATGGTTGACGAGTATCGTTGAGGCGCGACCTTGATGATGTCCGCGCCCTTCATTGCGTCCATGCCTGTCTGCCGGATATAGTCGTTGACGGGCCCACTGCCTATCGCCTGCCCGTATATCTTCTGGAAGACATCCAACGCCGCACTCCGCTGCGACTCCGCCTCCATGCCATTTAGCAGCCCGTACGACTCCAGGTCCGATACCGAAGTCACAGGCACGCCCGGCTTCACCATCGCGCGCGGCAGAC
The DNA here is from genome assembly GCA_963665605.1 of Dehalococcoidia bacterium. Lineage (GTDB taxonomy): Bacteria > Chloroflexota > Dehalococcoidia > Lucifugimonadales > JADFKI01 > Bin90. The sequence continues at coordinate 1,351,037 of OY762409.1, forward strand.
CATTGCCGAAGTTCACGGCAGTCAGCACGTTCTCCTTGTGGGGATCAAGGTCCTGAATCGCCTTGCCCAGCCAGCCCTCGGTCGCCACTTCGTCCGGCTCGCAGGTATGCCAGATGTCCATCGAGCGGAAGTGTGAGCGGTTCGGATTCGGATATCCCACGCCCGTCACGATCGCCATATCGCCCGCGTCCCACATTGGCTTGATAGCGCCCAGGTGAGGATGGAAGCCGAAGTTGTCGTCTATCGGCAGCACTCTGTCCTGCGGCACATTCACCGTCTGCCTGAAGTCGTAGTAGAGCGGGTTGCTGTACGGCACCACCGTGTGCATGAAGTCATTCCCGCCGCTTAGCTGCAACACCACCAGAACCGTATCTTTCTCTTTTGTCGCCATTACTCTTCCTCCGTAGGGGTTTGGCAGAGAGGAATCCCTTCCTTCTCGCCCATCAATTTCAGTCCAGGTTATTCTGATTGATACTCCGGTGTTGCCACTATAAGCTGCATCATCTCGGTGGCGCGCTCCTCGAACCTACCACGGTCTTCGGCAGAGTCAGCGCGCAGCGCTCCGCTGCCAGCAGCATGCTGCACAAGTGCCGCGTGTGTATCATCTTCAAGCTCGATGTCCCCCATCAGTCGCAGGCAGCCGTCAACCAACCCTTCCGGTGACATGCTCGTATCGTCACCGGCCAGTCGGTCGAGTATCATCCGCACACCCGGCATTTCCACATCGCCGACCTGATCCGCGGCGAAGTTCACTCGCTGCACCAGCGCGCCGCTGTCGATCCACTCCTTGCCGGTGTGCCAGCCCTCCACGCTTGGAGGGTTGAATATCTGCTGCCCCATGAAGCCGACGGTATTGGCAAGACCCGTCAGCCCATGCTTCGGGAATGTGCCCATCTCGACATTGTAGTCGCCCGTCATTCGCACTGTATTGGACACCAGCTCCAAGGGGCTCTTCACCTTCTTGAAGCGAGCCTCCTTGAAGAAGTCCGACTTGAACAGCGTCTCCAGCACCGGCCGCATCTCGTAGCCGGAGTCGATGTACGCCTGCGCCAGCGTGTTCACCGCATCAGGATCATTCGGCGGCGTGTACGGCCACGCCGGCACCTGCGGCTCGTCCGCGACGAAGAAGTTGTACAGATGCCTGCCAAGGAACTGCCCTGTCGCCGGCTGCTTCACGATGATGTCTATGATGTCCTCACCGTTAAAGTTTCCCTTTTCGCCCAAGAAGGTCTTCTCGCTGTCGTCGTGGTCCCAGTCGCGGTACTCGAAGCTCGGATGATAGAACAGATATGGCACTCTTGGCAGCGGATCGGTGTATGTCCAGCCCGTGAATGCACGAGCCGCCATCTTCACATCGTCCTCGGTGTAGTTACCGATGCCCATCGAGAACAGTTCCATCAGTTCGCGGCCATAGTTCTCGTTTGGTGTGCCGTCGTGGTTGTCGCAGTTGTCCAGCCAGTAGATCATCGCTGGGTCCCTGGAAATCTGCAGCAGCAATTCGCGGAAGTTCCCCATCGCATGGGCGTGCAGCATTTCGTAGTGCCGCCACATCGCAGTCCCGGAGTTCAGCTTGGAGAATCCCGTAGCAAGCACGCAGTGCCAGAACAGCGTCATCTTCTCTTCCAGAGGACGCTTCGTATTAAGGATGCGATACAGCCAACGGCTTGCCGGTCCCACAAACCCCTGCGGCTCCACATGCATTGGCGTGAACCGCAATGTAATGTCGTCGTCCGTCTCCGGCTCGCCCACCGGATTCAGCAGCCAGTCAACGGTTGCGTCATATCCCCGTTCTGCCAGCGCCTCGATCTCGTCATACCTTGCGCCAAATCCTGCACGCCTCATCAGGTGCGCTATCAAGGCAGTATCATTCGTTGACATTTGCCGCTCCTCCGAGTTTCTCTATGCGTCTGCGTCGCTACCACAAGCTTTGCGCGGCAGCCTGACCATTAAGCCTTGCAATACTAGTTATCGCCTCTATTTTCAACGCATTTTAACTCACATCTGACCCAATCACAACGCGCCGTACACGCAGGATTCAGCGGCATAGTCCATCCACTCGGCTCACTGCTTCTAAGCCCTATGAATAGCCGTCAACCACTGACTTTCGCTATGCAAACCATCTGTGCGGTGTTATAGTTGGCTGATTAGAACAGGATTGAGACAGCCCCTTTACCGGTGACGAGAGCCAAGGGAGGCATCTTCCCCATGAAGTTAGGCGCGCTCGCCCCTTTGCTGACTACGCCTCAGCGACGCGCAGTTCTCATCGCACTCTCATCCGCCTACATGCTGGTGCAGCTCTCCAGCCTGCCAGTAGCCCTGTCTCTTCCCACACTTGCCAACCATTTCAATCGCGGAGTTGACGACGCCGCCTGGATGGTTGTTATGTACCTGCTCACGCTGGGCGCCTTCGTCATGCTCGGCGCAAGGCTCGGCGACAGGTATGGACACACCCGCGTCTTCTTCATTGGGCTTGTCATTTCCACGCTCGGCTCAATTCTCATTGCCGTTTCCACATCTCTCTTGCAGGTCATTATCTGGCGCGGACTGACCGGCTTGGGTTCTGCGCTCATTATGGGCAACGCCAATGCCATCCTTGCCGCTGCATTCCCACCCGAAGAGCGCGGCAGGGCATTCTCCGTGCCCATCGTTGGCGCACGCTTCGGAACGCTCATCGGACTCGCCCTCTTTGCACTGTTCCTGCAATACCTCAGTTGGCGACTGGTGTTCCTCACTTTCGTACCGATGGGCATACTTGCAATCGCCGTCTCAAGACCGATGCTCCTGATGCTCAAGGACGAGCCTCGAACGAACACAAATCCTGTTGACATCCCCGGCGGCTTACTGCTGGTTGTAACTTCTGTCGTCTTCCTGCTCGCAGGAGCGCATTTGCACGGCGGCGAAGAGTCATATACAAGTTCGCAAGGTAGCGTATATCACATCGGAATGTATGCGCTCTCAGCCGTGCTTTTGGGCGCGTTCATACTTCTCGAACGTCGCATGAACAACCCTCTCGTGGACTTGCAGCACTTCAAGCAGAAGTATTTCTCCCTGTCGCTAGTGTCAAATGTGACATTCCACTTCTCAATGCTGGCGACGATGACGCTCGTACCCATTATTGTGGAACTCGGCTACAACAAGTCCCCGATCTGGGTGCCGCTTGTGCTGCTGCCCAATCAGATCATCGGCCTGGTGATGACATTCACCGCCGGCTGGATATACGATAAGTACCAGCCAAAGTTACTGCGCCCCGCCTCAATGGTCAGCATCGCCTCCGGATTCTTGTTACTTGGTATATTTATCGGTGGTGTATCTACCGGCGGAATATCATTAGGCGGGCTGGAAATCCCCGCCATGTCAATCGGCGGAGGCGTACCCATCTGGTACATTCCGCTGCTGATGCTGCCAATATCATTTGGCACGGCGTTCTTCAACCCGGTCAACAACGCCATGATAATGAGCTCGCTCTCGCTCAGGCACCGGGGCTTCGCGTCCGGCATGCTCGAAACGACCCGCGAGCTAGGGCACGCATTCGGCTCCACCGTGTCGGCGACTGCACTCGCAATGGTGCTACCCGCCGGAATCGCCCTGCTCACCGCCGAACAGGTCGGTCCATTCTATCTTGAAGGTTTTAAGACCGCCGCAATGCTCGTCGTGCTGACCATGCTCACCGGCGGCATAATCGCATTCTTCCACAAGCCTTATGCTGAAACCCAGGCGGCATCCGCCCCTGCTGCGGCATCCGCAGGCGACGACTAAGGTGATTCTCGCCAGCCTGACGAAGTTGGATAGTCAGATGCAGTAGTTCTTAACTGAATACTCAGAACCGAAAACAGCTTACCCATGACGCAAGACAACGACGAACTATCAATACAGATAGAAGATGTCAGCCGCTGGAATCCTCACGAGGACCAGCCGGGAAATGGCATCCTGCTCCACACCACGCGCGGCGACGTCCACACCATCGTACACAGCAATCCTGACCCTGAATACCGCACGAGCAAGGCGATAGTCTTCGTCTGGGGGGCACGGGGTGGATTTGACGGTCCTGCAGGTGGCCTCTACGCCAGGCTTGCGGAAGATCTGAAATACGTGGCAACTTCAATTCGCATCGACTACCGTCTGCCAAACGTCATCCCCGAATGCGTACTCGATACGATAGCGGGACTATCCTTTCTCAGCGCCACCGGACACTCGGAAGTCGCGCTTGTCGGGCACTCATTCGGTGGGGCGGTTGTCATAGCCGCCGCTCCATTCAGCCCGATGGTGAAGGCAGTCGTCGCCCTTTCCTCCCAAACTTATGGTGCATCCAACGCGGGCGCAGTATCTCCACGACCGCTGCTACTCGCACACGGAGGCGCAGACACACGCCTACCTCCAAGCTGCTCTGAGCAGATATACGAATGGGCGAACGAGCCGAAAGAAATGGTTATCTTTCCCGGCGCCGAGCACGGACTCGTGGAGTGCCAAGACGAGCTCGATGCCATGCTCAAAGGCTGGCTCGTTGACAGACTTACTGAGGGAAGCGCAGACTCCTAGCGTCCTCATTTACAGACTCCGCGCTCAACGATATACTCTCTTCGCAACGGCATACATTTGGCTGCCGCATTGTTGCGACAGCCACACAACTCTTACTGAAGGAAGGATATTGTAAATGGGTGACCTTGATGGAAAAGTCGCAATAGTTACAGGAGCGGGCCGACTACGTGGTATTGGCAGGGCGGCCGCAGTAGAACTCGCCAGTATGGGTGCGGATGTCGTCATTACAGGTACCGGACGCAGTCCCGACCGCTATCCCCCGGACGAGAAAGCGGTCGGCTGGCGAGATGTTGAGAGCACCGCAGACCAGGTTCGCGAGCAGGGAACGCGCGCGTTGACCCTGACAGTAGATGTCTCCAGTGCAGACGATGTGCAGAATATGATCGACCGTACTGTTGAAGAATTTGGCAGGCTGGACGTGCTGATCAACAACGCTGCCTTCGCCCGTGGCCCGGACCGCGTTCCCATCCTCGATCTACCACAAGACATCTTCCAGCGCGTCGTGGACATCAAGATCACCGGGACATATCTCTGCACCAAGGCGGCGATACCGCACCTGATCGAGGCTGGCGGCGGCAAGATCGTCAACATCTCCTCGACGGCAGGCAAGCGCGGCAGCGCAAACACCCTCGCCTATAACGCCTCCAACTTCGCCCTTGTCGGTATGACTCAGTCGATGGCACACGAGCTTGGACCGCACGGCATCAATGTCAACTGCGTCTGCCCGGGCGCCGTTGACACACACCGTATGGACGACATCGACCGCGATGTGCGCTGGATTGAGATGGCTGCGAACACGCCAATCCGCAGGAACGGCACCGACGATGAGGTGGGCGCATTCGTCGCGTACCTGTGCTCTGATGCTGCCGGCTGGATTCACGGGCAATCCATCAACATCAACGGCGGCTCCGTAATGGAGCACTAATCGGGAACTTGCAAGTGGAGAACTCTCGCAGCGCCCTGCTCATAATCGATGTGCAGGTGGGATTCGTCAACGACGCCACCCGCCACATCCTGCCGAAGGTCGAGGCGCTTCAGAAGCAGTACGCACATGTGTATGCGACCCGCTTCATTAACGCCGAGGGTTCTCCATATCGAAAACTGCTCAGCTGGCATCGCTTTTACGAGTCATCTGCAGATGTGCCGCTCGCATTCGAGCCAGTCGATGGCGTGGAGGTCATAGACAAGCATGTGTACACCTGCGTCACTCCCGCATTCCTTGACGACCTGCGCAGCAAGGGCATCGAAGAGGTCGCAATCTGCGGGATAGACACCGACGCCTGCGTTGCGACCTGTGCAGTTGACCTCTTTGAGAACGGCTTCCGTCCAATTCTGCTTTCGGAAGCCTGCGCCAGTCACGCCGGCGCCGAGTACCATGAAGCCGCCATACGCATACTCACGCGGCTCATCGGAAAGAAGCAGATAGAATGACGACACCGCCCGCGGACTCTGATGCAACTGACGCCATCGTGCGATCGCCTACAAGCGAAGCCGAACAATGCGAAGCGGGCTTGCGGCGTGTCCTAGCTTACATTTGTGCACGGCGCCATCGCAGAGTGATTGCTGGCATAGTCGTTTTTCTGGTGCTAAACATGACGATTGGTCTTGTGACGTCAATCCCTTTCACGTTGTTGACTCCGTTTCTACCCCTAATTGGTGGGGGAAGCCTCTTTGAAACCATATACGAAAAGCCATTGATCTTAGCCCTATGGGTATTTGTAACCGATTTACTAATGCCGCTCACAATCACTCTTTTGATATTTTCCCGTCTGAGAAGAATTTATAGAGGTCACTGACCAATCATTCACTCTGGAGAGAAACCATGTCCGAACTAGACGGCAAAGTGGCGATCGTAACCGGCGCGGGGCGTCTTCGCGGCATAGGCAGGGGCGCGGCAGTCGCATTCGCTCGTCTTGGCGCGGATGTCGTGGTGACCGGCACAGGACGCAGCCCCGACCGCTACCCGCCTGACGAGAAGGCGGTTGGCTGGCGCGACATCGAAAGCACCGCCGAGCAGGTACGCGCCGAGGGCACGCGCGCCATGCCGCTCGTCGTGGATGTCGCGGACGCCGAGAGCGTGCAGCAAATGGTCGAGCGCACAATCGAAGAGTTCGGCAGAATCGACATCCTCGTAAACAACGCAGCCTATGCGCGCGGCCCCGACCGTGTGCCCATCACGGAAGTCCATCAGAACATATTCCAGAGGGTGCTTGACGTGAAGATTACCGGCACATACCTCTGCACGAAGGCAGTCATAGAGCCGATGATAGCGCAGGGTGGCGGCAAGATAGTCAACATCTCGTCCGGAGCGGGTAAGACAGGTGGCGCCAACAATCTTGCCTATACCGCCGCCTGCTTCGCGCAAGTCGGCATGACGCAGTCAATGGCGCACGAACTGGGTCCGCGTAACATCAACGTGAATTGCGTCTGCCCCGGCGCGGTTGATACCTCACGCGTGGACGATGTCGGTAGGGGCGAAGCGTGGCAGTCGATTGCCGACAGTTTGCCCATTCGAAGGACCGGCACAGACGACGAAGTTGGCGCAATCGTCGCGTATCTATGCACTCCAGACGCCTCATGGATACATGGACAGTCCATCAATGTGGATGGCGGCGGAATGATGGTTCATTAGAGGATGGTTCCGGTTTAACGCGGGTAGGACTTGGCAGAATTAAGTAAAGCTAGTCGCCCCGCATCGGCAGCACGACAATCGCGTTACCGATCACAAGCCGTGTGCCTTCTTCGTTCTGCAGGAATACATCACACTCAAGGCGAGGTTCCCCATCGACCACATCCTTGTCCGTGATAATACCACTCAGTGTCAGTGGACTGTTGTGCGGCACCATTCCCCGAAAGACGACATCCAGCTTTCGCAGGCGTACCGTATCCGCCCATCCAGTCAGTAGCTGCGACAGAATTGTGATGTTCATTGCGCCGGGGACTATCGCGCCTGCAAGCCCCTCTTTCTTGGCATACTCGTCGCTAGTGAATCGGCTCTCGCCCGGCGTCCCACCGCGCACGCTCATAAACCGCCGCACCTGCGCCACATCCACCACCCGTTCCCGTGGACCTATATCGTCGCCGATCTCAACATCTTCGAAATAAAGTTCCTTCATCCCAGTCCTGTCCTGCACATCCTGTTTATAGATGTTAGCTTGCTCGCCTGCTGTTACGCCTCACGTAAGACTCGTCAACCAGCGCGACCGTCTCGCCATCTTGATTGTCGAACTTCGTCTCCCAGACCGCGAACACCATTGTGCCTGAGCGCCCGGTCTTCGCGTACACCTCTTTCAATCGGGAGGTTACGTCAACCGTATCTCCCGGACGAATCGGCGCGATGCTCTCGATTGCCTGGCCAGCGAAGAACCCGATATCTCCGAACTCCAGCTTGATGTCCGGCTTCTCACCGCCATTGACGAACAGGTTGCAGAATGTCGGTGGCGCAATGATGTCTCCGTACTCCGACTCCGCGGCTTGCGCCTCATCGACATATATCGGATTCACCTCGCCCGACGCCTGGGAAAACTCCAGAATCATATCGCGGCTAATCTCGAAAGTCCCAATAGGGAACTCCTTGTCCAGGTAGCTCCTGTCGTAGTTGATGCCCTCGTCCGTAGTCATCGCGTAGCTCCTGCCCGATTATCCTGAAAATCCCATTCATCTAAAAAGTTCATTGAGAGTTCATACCGTGGCATCATCCAGCCGCACCGCGCGAAAGGCGCCGGCACGCAGCAATGCCACCACATCCGACTCGCTTCGCACTTCGCCGTCAAACTCGGTCATGCAGCTGCCGATGGCGCTCACCACATGAGCATCGCTTCCGCCAGTTCCCATATATCCTCGTTCGTCGATGAGCACGTCCGCGCGCTCCTGCTCTCCGGGCCTGTTGCTTCCGTTCAGGCGCTCGACGACCTGCACTCCGTCGAATCCTGCTGTTTCGCCCACATATTCGCAGAACCCGATGCCGAACCTTCCTGGATGCGCAGGCACCGCGATCGCGCCGCACTCTTCGGCAACTCGCACTAGCTCCGTCGCGTCCATCTGCACATTACCAAAGTCAATGCGGCTTGTGAGCGCATCGGTAACGCCGTAAACGAGGAAGTGCCCGCAGTTCGTGTCCAACTCAGAGCCTTTCAGGACGAGCACATCGTTTTCTGAAGCGAGCGAGCTGTAATCCTTGTCAAAGTCGAACTTGCGATGCTCGGTCAATACGAAGCCATCCATACGGTAGCCCTTGCGTCGCAGGACACCCACCCATTTCACATACTGCTCCACTGTGGCGCGCGAGTCGTCCGAGGAAACCGAGTGCGTATGCAGATCAATAAACATCACCAGAATACTAGGCGAGACTATGCCAAGCGTCAAGGGAAACATTGGATGCGCCTGCATCGGCGCATTCCATGTTCTACTAGGTCGCTGGCAGCCGTGATGACTGCTTTCTCGCCGGTGAATAACTTCTGACGCGCCTATGTCCCATATTGGACTGACGGGTTCAGATGGTCATCGGTCAGGAGACAGATTGACTGTCCAAACACCTAAACAAATTCCAACTAAAGTACCAAACTCTACTTGAGCATCTTCCCAAGCTTGTGTTGTCCTTATGTCTAGCACATAAGGCACAAGTGGAAGGAGCATAAACATGCGACTACTCATTATTCCAATCATGGCCCTTATCCTGGCATCTCTCGCCTGCTCGTCCGTGGCCGAACCAATAGTGTTCACCTCGAACATTGACGGCAACCGTGAGATATTCTCCCTTGATCCGGAAAAGGCAGAGCTCGTCAACCTCACCAAGAGCTCGGGCAGCGAATACGCGCCTTCAATCTCGCCAGACGGATCGCATCTCGCGTTCCTCGCGGGCGACGACAAGCACAACGTCCTTGAGGTCATATCTCTGAACGAAGAGGCTACTGACCGCACCGCGGTGAGCAGGATTGACGGCGGGCACCGCGACCACAGATGGTCGCCTTCCGGAGACCGCCTGGCTTACCTTGTGCAGAATGGAGGCGACCCCTCAACGCATGTTGCCGACTACGACGGCTCCGGCTCGATGGAGCTCACGACCATCGTCGCCCACGAGGTTGGTGGATGGTCCTATGACGGCTCCAGCGTCGTATTCACGGTGCGTGGCGGGCCCGGTGAGGGCATTTATGTCCGCAACCCTGACGGCGTGAACGAAGTTCGCCTCACTGATCAGGCTGACTACAATCCATGCTGGTCGCCTAACTCTCACAAGATTGCCTTCATCTCCGAGCGTGACGGCAACCCTGAGATATATGTCATGAATTCGGATGCAACCGAACTGAAGCGCATCACGGAGACGGCAGGCACCGAGTACAACATAGCCTGGTCTCCGGACGGCAGGAAGATCGCCTTCGCCAGCGACAACGACGGTAGCCCCGAGATATATGTCGTGGACATTCGCGACGGCGAGGTGCACAGGCTCACGCGCAACAGTGTTCGCGACGATCAGCCTGTCTGGTCCCGTGACGGCAAGCGCATAGCATTCGTATCATACCTGGATGGCGACGGCGAAATTGTAATGATGGACGCCGACGGCAAGAATCAGCAGCGTCTTACCAATAACGGCTACGACGACTATTCACCCACCTGGTAATATACTCCGGGATTCTGGATTCCAGACGAATACATCGGGGCTGCCGTTGTCCGGCAGCCCCGAATTGCTTGCAGACAGTTTTCAGTCCACCACTTGGCTAATATTCATTGGCTAGTATTCAAAGGAGTCAGGGCTGAAGTCCAGGCGGATGCTGCTGATGCCAGTCGGTGCGCGACTGATACGCCCGCGCCACCGCGAGAATACGATTCTCGTCGTATGCCCGCCCCATAAACTGAATGCCGGTGGGCAGCCCTTCATCAGAGAAGCCGCTTGGAACGCTGATTGCTGGCAGTCCCGCACTGTTTCCCACCGCGCCCATAGTGTCGCGCGCCGTACCTGCCACTACCCCGCGGAAGTCCTGGTCTATTGGCGTTGCCGTAACCGCCCGTGTAGGCCCTACCATGGCGTCATAGCCCGCCATCACTTCGTCCGCGATACGCGCAACCTTCCCTCTTATTCGTAAAGCCCTGATATAGTCCTGTGCCGGAATCATCAGACGCGCATGCGGATGGTGGCACTCAGGCGCGGTCAGACCGGCAACAGCGCCGCTTTCAATGAAATCCTCGAACGCGCTCGCCGATTCCGCGTTGAGGATAGTACGAGTAACAGCCTCGTATGGCATTTCGGGAAACTCTATCTCCTCGATGTCTGCCACAGCCTCCAGTTCCCGCAATGCCTTCTCGAAGTTCGCCGCAACTTCCGCCTGCGCACCCTCTGTAACATCCTTCAATACTGCCAGCTTAAATCTGCGTCCAACCCAGGCATTTATGTCATAGACATACGGCCTGTCCGTTGTTGAAGGGTCATCGGCATCCCTGCCAGCAATCGCCTCCAGCACGATACCGCAGTCATCGGCAGTCAGGCAGAGCGGCCCGAGCTTGTCCAGCGTCCACGACAGCACCATCGCACCCTGGCGGCTCACTCGCCCATAAGTGGGACGCAGCCCTGCAAGTCCGCAGTTATTGGCAGGCGACAGAATAGACCCCCAGGTTTCTGAACCAATGGCGAAGGGCACAAGACCAGCCGCCACGGAAGCCCCCGAGCCGCTCGACGATCCACCAGACCACGCGTCCTTGCCCCAGGGCGTCATGCCCGGTCCCGTGAATGACGCGTTGGGCTGCCTGTACCCCATTCCACCCGCAATTTCGACCATCGCCAGTTTCGCAGCCAGGGGCGCACCAGAATCCTCCAACCTGCGAACCACCGCGGCATCATAGTCGAAGACCTGCTCACGGAATGGCGCCGCGCCCCAGGTGGTCGGGATGCCGCCCGATGTCGCAAGCAAGTCCTTCGCCCCGTATGGAATGCCGTGCAAGGGGCCCTTGTAATTCCCCGACGCAATTTCACTTTCGGCGCGGCGTGCCTGATCCATCGCCCGCTCATGCGTAACCGTCACGACTGCGTTGTAACTAGGCCCGATACTCTCAAGACGACCAAGGAATGTCTCGGCGATGTCAACGGGCGAAACCTGACGCGTCCGCACGAGTTCTGCCAGGTCACGAATTGGCATGAAGACGGGATTCGCCGTCATATCATCTCCTTCATCCGGTCCAACAGTGTCAGCCCACTTCGAACTTCAATCATTTCGATAAGGCGGTACACTGAACGGTGAATCACCATGCCCCAGGCTTACGGCGCGCATGTCATCGGCTGCCTGCACGATTGCCTTCGCCGCCTCCGCCACTTCTTCGAGCTCCTGTTCGTCGAGGCTATCACCGTACCTCTGTCGCAGCACAACCATCATCTGCTCGGCTCTTTCATTTGTCTCGTTAGTCTCCATGTCAGCCCTCCGTCGCCCCGTATAATAGCGTATCCGGGTAGGTTATGTACCAGCCGAACCAGAACGACACATTCGCGGGATGCAGCGGCAGGGTCTGCGCCGGATCGGCATCATTCCACAGCCTGTCCCGCTCTACATGCCAGACAGCGCCCTCTTCATCGAGTAGTGTTTCCGGAAGGCTGTTGGGCGCGTCATCCGGAAGGGTGAACTGTATTCCTTCGCTTCGGAACGCAAGCGCATCCGCGGACAGGGATGATGCCACTACCACGAGGTCAGTGCTACCCACGCTGTCGTTGACAAGGCGTGATTCATTCATCGCATCTATGGAGTACGCCTTGAACGCCCCATCAGCCACTACCCCAAGCACCAGCTGTTTGGGCGCGAGCTGCTCATCCCTGTTCCATATTGGAAACATCGTCTCCGGGTCTTCGCGGTAAGCGAAATAGATGGCGCGGTTGTCGTCCTCGCGCTCATAGCTTCGCGGTGGGTAATAGCCCGTCTCGCGCGACTGCACCTTGGTATCAGGATGCTCGTCCAGCCACTCGCCCCAAGTGGTGAGCGCGACCGGGAAGTATTCGAGCTTTATGCCACTGCCTACGAGTTCGCCAACAATCGGCTCTCCTCGGAGCTGGCTCCACAGCGTTTCCGTCTTTCGGTCGTACATCACCTTATTGCTGCGATAGAGCATTCCGGATGTGCCGAATGTGGTTGGTTCCCCATTGATTTTCGCGGAATACACGATCCCGCTGTTGCACAACGTTCACCAGGCAAGCGAAATTGGTTCGCCTCCCACCGTGTCGTTGACCATCTCATGACCATTGATTATGCGCAGCGGATAAGCGCGGGTATCGCCGTTGATGGATACGCCGAAAACGCGCTCATCGTCATCGAGGAAGTCAGCCTCGTCAGGGGTCAGCATTTTAGGGTCGCGGATATCGGGTATGCCGTCCGGCAGTACGCCACCCCAGACGATTTCCGTCAGGTCAATCGTGATCTCGCCATTGCGCGCCGGATACAGGAATGAGGCAAAGCGCGGGTGAAGTTGGGACATGAAGTTAATCTTCCATTCCAAGTACCCGGACGGCGGCGGATATTCGTCGCTGTGGTTGCCGAGCCATTCCATCCACCCCTTCCAGTCATCGCCGCCGTAGCGTTCACCGGTGAGTTCACCCAGGACGTATGCCGTAGCGTCTCTCGCATTCGCGGTGGACTGGTAGCGCATGGACTCTATTAATACGGGGACCAGCGACTTGTCCTTGTTCATCCGGATTTCGTCCAGCGCATCGTATGTGACATTGCTGGTTCGACCAAAGCCCGGAAACACCTTGTACATCGCGTCGTTGGAGTCGTAGGGTATTGAGGTGGGTTCGGGCGTGGATGTGGCTGCCACTTGCGGCGTTACCGTTGCGGCGGGCGGCATGGTCGGCGGCGCCATTGTTGGTGGGAGTGATGTTGCGGTTGGTGCCGGCGCAGGCTCAGATGCACAGGCAACTGACGCGGTCGCAGCAAGAATCAGGACACCAATTGGCAGGTAGCGAATAAACAGCATTACTATGTCCTCCTAACCAATTGGATGCAGACTGCAGGACGGCGGTTCATTCAGAACAGCGCATTCTGGAGATAATACACTAATAGGAGGTTTCACAGTGGCAGAAGTTGGATTCTACACATGGGCCCGTTGAAGCACCTGCCGCAAGGTGAAGGCGTCGCTTTCACAAGATGGTGTGGTTCTGAACGAACGGGACTTCTTCAAGGACAGTTTCACAGAAGCTGAGCTGCGAGGACTGCTCGGAGACACGCCTCCGGGGGATGTATTCTCCTGGCGCAGCCCATCGGCGCGCAAGCTCGGGCTGGACAGGGATACAGCATCGCCTGACGAGTTGATCGGCCTGATGGTGGAAGAGCCGCGCCTCATCCGCCGCCCGCTCCTTCAGGTTGATGGGCGTCTAGTTGTCGGCACCGACAAGAAGGCGATGGCGGAGGCGTTCGGCTAGAGCGCCGTCGCTTACGGTCTCACCGCCCGCTTCTCGCGCTGGGCCAGCTTGTGCAGCATCGGCTGCGCCAGCTTGACGAATGTGCAGGCAAGGCGGCGCGTCTCGCGCGGGTCTATCAGGTCAACGACATCGCCACGGAAGGCAGCGCGGAACGGTGAGCGCAGCTTCAGCAGGCGCTCTTCTATCATCGCGCGGTGCGCCTCCGGGTCGGGGGCATTGTCGATTTCGCGGCGATACGCGGCTGCGACTCCACCCTCGATGGGTATGCCGCCCCACTCGCCTGCGGGCCAGCCGAAGCGCAGGTTCAGGCCGTCAGGGTGACCGAGACTGTGCGCGGCGTCCGCCGCTACTCCATACGCCTTGCGAACATTGAACTCTATCTTCGGTACCTTGGCTTCGGCGCTTGCAATCAGCGCACGCACACCTCGCCGCATCGTTGCGATGCGCTCCGCGTGCGAGCCAAGCATGAAGCCGGGCATGTCTAGGAATATGACGACTGGCAGGTTGAAGGCATCGCACAGGTCAACGAAGTGCGCGTACTTCTCTGCTGCCCAGCCATCCATCGCACCCGCAAGTCGCATCGGGTCGCTGCCGATAATGCCCACGCTGTAACCGTCGAGGCGTGCGAACCCGGTTATTATCGAACCTGCCCAGTGCCTCCGCATCTCGAAGAACTCGCCATTGTCCACGACCAGCTTGATAAGCTTTCGCGGATCGTAGCCGCGCCTGCGATTGGGAGGGATGATGTTGAGCAGTTCCTCAGGCCGGCGGTCTGGCGGATCTCCCGTCTCCACGCGAGGCGCGACATCGTTAGTCGTGTTCGGCAGATAGGATATGAAAGTCTTGATCTGCTCGAAGGCATCCTCTTCAGACTCGGCTTCATTGTCCACCTGCCCACTCTCGTGGACATGCCGCTTGTAGCCTCCAAGCTCCTCTTTGTCCATGTCCTCCCCGATGGCACGGCGCACGACGGGAGGTCCCGAAGGGAATATCTGGGACTGATCTTTTACCATGACAGTGAAGTGCGACATGAGCGCAAACGCTGCGGGCGCGCCTGCTACTGAGCCCATGATGCCCGCCGCAACAGGGACGGTCTTCATTAGCTCGACGCCCTTCCACCACAGGTCTCCGCCCGGCAAGCCCATGTGCCCGGACGCCTCATCGGCTTTCGCGCTATGCCCCACGCCCTCGACTAGCTGTATGTACGGGATGCCGTACTGCGTGGCGAGCGGCTGCGTGAACTGTCGCGAGTGCTTGCGGACATTGTGCGGGCTGCCACCTGATATGGTGAAGTCGTCGCCACCGATTGCAACCGGACGACCGTCAATCTCCGCGAGTCCCATCACATAAGCGCCGGGGGTAAACTCGACTATGTTGCCTTCGTCGTCGAATTCGGCAGCGCCCACCATGGGGCCGGCCTCAAGGAAACTACCGGGGTCCACCATCTTCTCGATTCGCTCGCGCACGGTGTGGCGACCGCCAGCATGCTGGCGTTTGACGCGCTCTGGACCACCTAGCTCGGCGGCGAGACCGCGCACGTACTTCATATCGTCTATTGCCTGCTCCCAGGGCATTCCCGGCTTCCACATGTCTCGGTCTTTGTCGATTGGCATTTTCGTCCCTCCCCGGGTTACGGCAGGCTTTCAATTAGGCCAGTAGAGTAACGTCCCGCAGCGAAGTCGGCATGGTGCAGCGCTGCCCGCAGCGTGGGTATGTTCGTGGTAACACCGCTGACCTCAGTTGCGCTAAGCGCTGTATCCATCAGTCGGATCGCATCGTCTCTGCTCGCCCCCCAAGTGATAAATTTGGCGAGGAGCGGGTCAAAGTAAGGCGTCACAGCATCACCCTTGCGATAGCCGCCGTCGATTCGCAGGTCCGCCATCTCAGGCAGGTCAAAGGTGTCAAGCGTGCCCGGCGACGGCATGAAGGTCTTCGGGTCTTCGGCATAAATCCTGCATTCGACTGCGTGGCCCCTTACGGCAGCGTTGCCGTCCACGGAAAGAGGCAATCCAGCGGCAGCGAGCAGTTGCTGCTCCACCAGGTCAACGCCGGTTATCATTTCGGTGACGCCGTGCTCCACCTGCAGCCGGGTGTTAGCCTCCAGGAAATACGCAGAGCCGCTGTCATCGACAATGAACTCGAAAGTTCCGGCTCCAACATATCCGGTCTCGCGCGCGGCCCTCACTGCCATCTCGGCTAGCGACTCCCGTAATCCTTCCGGCAGACAGGGCGCCGGCGCTTCTTCGATTACCTTCTGATGCCTGCGCTGGGCTGAGCATTCGCGCTCCCATATATGGCACACATTTCCCAACTGGTCGGCGATAACCTGCACTTCGATATGTCGGGCGGGACTCACGAGCTTTTCGATATAGACTTCAGCGCTTCCGAATGCGCGGAGGGCCGATGAACTCGCCCTTCGGAGTGCCCGCTGCAATCGAGCTTCGCTCTCCACGATCTGCATTCCGATTCCGCCTCCACCATCCGTAGCTTTGACCATCAGAGGCAAGCCGACGGCTTCCAATGCAGTTTTGGCAGAGCCCTCGTCACCGGCATCCACACTTGCACCCGGAAGAACAGGTACGCCCAGAGACGCCATCTGCTTTCGCGCTTCCCACTTGTCCGCCATCAGGCGCGCCACATCGGGACGGGGGCCCACGAACACGATGCCTCGTTCGGCGCAGCGGTCCGCAAACACAGGCGATTCGGACAGGAAGCCATATCCCGGATGAATGGCATTCGTGCCGCTCTCGGCAGCTATGCCAGCGATCGCCTCAGCGTCCAGATACGACCCCGCGGGCGTGGCGCTCTCAGGCAGAGCGAAGGCTTCATCTGCTAGCTCGGCATGCAGGGGGGTGCCTTCCGCCTTCGCATAGACCGCCACGGTGCTGATGCCCAGCTTGCGGCAGGTCTTAATGATACGACAGGCTATCTCGCCCCTGTTTGCGATGAGAATTTTATCGAACACTTACCGCTCACTCCACAGCGAGTACAATCATCGGGTCTTCCTGTGATATGTTCTGGTTTTGCCGAATGAGAATTTCCTTGACCGTTCCATCGAATTCGGACAGGATTTCGTTCTCCATCTTCATGGACTCTATGACGACGAGCAGATCGCCGTCGCTCACTTCTTCTCCCACCGAGACGCTTATTTCCACTATTACTCCGGTAATCGGAGATTCAACTGCTATTTCTGCCAACCCACTTTCACCTTTCAAGAAAATTATGCCTACCGGGACAATGGTGCGCGTCCCAATAACTCGCTTAGAATCTGTTCGTTGTGCGCCCCCAAGGGTGCCGACGGTCTCCAATTCTGCTTGGGTAGCCCATCAGTGATGATCGCCTGTCCCGGATAGGTCTTTCTACCTACATCGGGTTCGTCCAGCGTCACAAAGAAGTCTCGCCCGCGCAGATGCGGATCGTCAAGCATATCTATGCTCCTGTGGACCGCACCCGCCGGTACGCCCACTGCCTGCAAGGCATTCATAGCCTCAATGGCATCCTCTTCCATAGTCCATGACTCGATGATGCCATTAAGTTCGGCCTCGTTCTCCTTACGGGACAACTCTTCGCGGAAACGTCTATCTGTTGCCAATTCCGGCGAACCCATGACTCCGCATTGCGCTTGCCATTGCTCATCACAGGTTACGGCAATTGCCAGCCATCTGTCATCACCCAGACAGGGATAGACGCCGTGCGGGGCGTGCCGGTAGTGGCTGTTGCCTTTGCGGTCCGGCTGCACTCCATTGTGGGCGTATGCGCCGATGAACTCGCCAATCTGGCACACCGGGCCTTCCGCCAGGGCAATGTCGATGAACTGACCCTGCCCTGTTGTCGTCCGATGCTGCAGCGCGGTCATTATAGCAGCGGCGGCATTCATTCCAGTCACAGGGTCCGGGTATGCTATACCGGATGTCATCGGCATTTCGCCATCGTAGCCCATCAGACTGGGGATACCGGTGATCGATTCTACCGATGTGCCGTAAGCGGGAAACTCCGCTGCCGCGCCCTCTGCGCCGTAGCCAGAGATTGAGCACATGACAATGTCAGGGCGCACCTCCCGCAGCGATTCATAGTCCAGCTTGAAATTACGCATCACATGCGGACGGAAGCTCTCGATCACGATGTCGGACACGGACGCGAGTTCCAGGAAGGCATCCCTACCCTCCGGCAGGTCAAGACGAAGGGCGAGGCTATCCTTATTCCGGTTGTGCTTGTTGTCAATACCCCTCGTGCGGTCGATCTGGACGCGCGGGTCGGAAACTTTGACCACATGCGCGCCGAAGTCTGCGAGTATGCGCGCCACCAGTGGCCCTGCCCAGACGCGAGTCAAATCTATTACCCGAATTCCGGAGAGCAGTCCGCGCTCCAGGTAGGGCTGCGCCTTTGGCGTACCTCTCTCGGAAGGCTCTTGCGCAGGCTGAATCCTTGACCGCTCGCGAGCCTTTGACACAACATTGTTGTGCTCTCCGAGTGATGGCGCCGGCGAGAACTTAGGCTTTGTCGCGCTCATATGAAATGGCACACGGGGGAATGTAACCGAACCACCCTGCGGATGCTCGAATTCAGCGAACAGACCGCGCTCAAGGTATTGGCTATCTTGCAAAGTCTCGCTGAGGTCAAATACGGGGGAGGCTGGTACCGAATAGACGCCCGCGGCAAGCTCTACGATCTCCTGCCGGGTCTTATCGGCTACCCACTCCAGCAATATCTCGTCTATCTCATCCGCGGCGTCCTTTAGGCTCTGAAACGCCGAAAAGCGCGGGTCTATCAGCAGGTCTTCCCTGCCAATCATCGCGCACACGTAGTCCCACTGGTGGGGCGCCGATGCGGAAAAAGTGATGTAGCCGTCCTTGCACGGCAGCGTGGTTATGGGATAGCCGCCGGTGCGCCTCCCGGTGGCGAGCCTTACACCCGCTCGTTTGCGAATGATGCCGTCATACTGGTGCGACACGAAGGTAAACTGGTGCAGCGCCGCCAGCGCCTCCATCTCGGAAACTTCGACCTGCCGACCTCTGCCCGTAAAGGCGCGAGCGCGAAGTCCGAGCATTATGCCCGCGTATCCCTTCATCGCGGTGAGACGCTGCGCCTGGTAGCCCGGAAGCATCAGGGGTTCGCGGCCTTCTTCACCACTCAGGTACAGGTATCCGCCTAGTGCAAGGCTGACTAACGGGGTAGATTGCCAGTCCGCGTATGGTCCGCCAAGGCCGAAAGGCGTGAGAGACAAGTTTACCAGCAGAGGGTTGATGGACTGAAGTGTTTCCGCATCCACTCCAATCTCGCGCCTGGTCTGCGGCTGCCAGTCGTCTATCAGCACATCCGCGTCGCTCACCATGTTGAGCAGTTCTGACATGCCGTTAACACTTTCCCATTCGAGAAGAACGCTCTCCTTGCCCATATTGTCGTACAGGAAGAGCGCACCGGCGTCTGGGGCGTCGTAGCCCTTCATCTGCGGCTCAGCGTATCTTGTCCAACTGCCTAGAGGCGGGCGTTCAATCTTGATGACGCGCGCACCGAATGCGGCCAGCATACGCCCGCAGAAAGCGCCCGCGACGGAATCCGCAACCTCGACTACTGTGAGGCCGGACAGAGGTGGGATACGTTGATAGGCTGGATCTTCGATCATGCTCCGCCGGTGCTCTAGCTTCTCGAGCGGTTTCTGTGGTCGGCGATTGTCCATGCTGCACCGATTACAATGGACGCGAGCATCAGCTTCACGAGATCGCCGGGAATGAAGGGGTACACTGCGCCCGAGAACAACTCGCCTTGTGCAGGCCAGCCGAAATCGAAGACCGACAACCATATCAGCGCAGGCACATATATCCACAGGTTGCCAAGTAGCATCGTCCACAGGCTCTTGCCGCGTATCCAACCGCGCTCTGACATGAACCCGATGATTGGAACGGCAGTGATGAAACCGATCAGATAGCCGCCGTTAACGCCGGTCACCGCGGTCAGTCCTCGGGTGATGTCCCACGCGAGTTCCCTGCTGGCAAACATCGGCGCGCCCACCATCCCGAGAAGGTAATAGACTACGATGGCAAGAAGTCCCCAACGAAGCCCCAGGAAGCCGCCCATCAGTAGCACGCCGGCGGTCTGGAATGTGATTGGAACGGGGTTATCGGGCAGGTAGAAGTGCATCTTGCCGCAGGCCGCTAGAACGGCCACAGCCGCCAATGCGAGGAGTGCACGCTGAATCGTCGTAAGTGAGGGGAAGAGCGCGTTCATCAGGGATGGATTGCGCGTGCCAATCAGAGCCTCCCCCGACTCGCGCGCAAGCGATGCTCCTGAGCCTATTGCCGTCTGCATAGAATCTGCCTCCGTGTGCGTCTCAAGCCTTGCCGATACTAGCAACGGCAGTCTGAGGGTGTCAAGGAAATGCGCGCCTTAGGCTAGGACCAGTTCGTCTGCTGCAAGGAGGCAATAGCGCCGTCCGCCGGACGCCAGACCGCCGCATCATCTCGCCAGGGGTTTGCCTTCAGCCAGTCTTCATCCATGCCGACGCCCAAACCCGTCCCGGTCGGCAGAGGCAGGAAGCCGTCCTTCTGCACGGGGAAGTCGCCGGTGCAGGCGTCCTGGAACCACGGGTGAATGCCGCCCTCCTGGATCATGAAATTGGGAACGCATGCATCGAGATGTAATGATGCTATGGTGCAGAGTGGACCGTAGGGATTGTGGGGCTGGAAGCCGACATAATGCGCCTCCGCCATCGCCGCGATCTTCTTCAGCTCGGATATGCCGCCGCCTTGCACGATGTCCGGCTGGATCATCTTCACAATCTGCCGCTGTAACAGGTCGGTGTAGTCCCACTTCGTGTAAAGGCGCTCGCCCGTCGCAAGCGGGATATTCACCTGCTCGGCTACGCGCTGCATGGCGTCCAGGTTCTGCGGAGGCACCGGCTCCTCATACACAAACGGACGATACGGCTCCATCGCGTTGCCGATTCGGATGGCGTCCGCGGGCGCAAGCCTGCCATGCACTTCTACCAGCAGCTCCACATCGTCGCCGACGGCCTCCCGCACGGCTTCAAGCTTTTTGATGGCGATGCGCTCCGCCTCGATTGGAATGAACAGACCGCGATGGTCGAAGGGGTCGCCCTTGAGCGCGGTCAGCCCTTGCTCGGTATGCCGCAACGCGTTCTCAACGGCGTCCTCGACGGTCAAGCCGTCCCACCTGCCGTAGCACCAGAGCTTGTCGCGCATCGCGCCACCAAGAAGCTGATACACCGGCACGCCGAGCGCCTGTCCCTTGATGTCCCACAGCGCGATCTCGATGCCGCTGATAGCCGACATCTGCACCACGCCGCCGCGCACATGGAAATGATGATACAGCGTCTGCCAGTGCTCCTCGATACGGTGCGGGTCCTTGCCGATGAGCACCTGCCCGAACTCCTCGACCATTGAGGCGACTGCCAGCGGACCTGAAGTAGCCTCGCCCCAGCCAGTGATGCCTTCGTCGGTCTCGACCTTCACGAACATGTAGTTGCGCGCCATGCCACGCGGCGCAGCAGCCGCTGGATGGGCGGTGACGGATGTGATTTTCATTGATGGGTGCTCCTAATTTTGCGTCAGCCGAGACGCCATTCCTTCTTCAGCAAATCAATCAGTTCCTTCTGGCGGCGTTCAAGGACATTCGGCGTCCAATCAGACTCTTTAATGACATGTGTAGTCAAAGCGAATGGAGAAATACCATCCTTGGTCTTGAAGTATTTTTCTTTCTTATCGTAAAACTCACGGTTGTTTGCTGCCGAGTTTTTCCTATGGGACAACAGAACAAGATTTGCCAGTCTATGCGTCCAAAAGTCTCTTACCTCGTCGTCCGGAAACCACTTACGCCATTGCGAACACTTTTGAGGGTTCTGTGGCAATACATGCTCGATAGAGATGATGGGATATGTGTAAGTCGCACCGCCACCTGCAAGCATACTGTCAAGCCGCAGCAGAAGTGGTCTTCTGACTCGCACCTGAGAATATACAGAGCCCTCAAGCGCTTTGACAATGTCTAATTTCTCCTCTGAGCGCAACTGGAGTTCTGCATCATCTTCGAATAGTTCTTCACTATTCTGGATAGCACGCAAAATTTCTGCATAGCGATTTATCCGCTCGTTGATATTCGCGCGCCTGACAAACATTCCATACGCCAGTCGTTCAAGGTCTTTGACAAATCCAGCCAGCCTGTCAGACTCGTCCTTGTTGTGTATGAAAAACTCTAACGCAGGCGGGATCCAATCGAAATTGTCCAATCGGTTCAAGTAGCGTAAGTATCTGTTGATTTTCTCATTGTCAGAATCGGCTTGGCCTTGGAATGACGCTGTGCTTATTACCTCATACAAATCCGAATATGGCTCAAGAACTTCGTCGATGAAATGCTTTGCTTTTGCAGGGGATAATTTTTCACCCTTCTTTACCTTCAAAACACTTTCCCAAAATTCATCTTGCAAAGCTCTACGCATCTTGTTCTTCAGGTGAATCATGCGTACATGGGTAAAAAGATTCCTAAAGCCGTCACGACCAAGGTCTTCTTCTTCATCTTCCCAAATCTTTGTATATGCAACTGTGTTGTCGTCTTCAATTCTCCCGATTATCTGCGCCTTAAGAATGTCAGTTGGAGACAGGTCAAGCCCTCTGTCATTGAGCACAGAGAAGATGCGATAAGCGGAAGCCTGATCAGTCGTCGAGACTATCACAAGATAGCAATGTTGGATGATGTAAGCCATAAGGGCATTACGATTACTCTCATCAAGTTTCGATAGTTCATCCCAAAGGAATTTTGCATTCTCAAACATCCTTTGCTGACTTTCGGGCAAATTCACCTGAGGATGTTTGACAAAATCATTTAGTTTGTCTCTTTCTTGAATGTTACTTTGAAAGAACTCTCTATCCCGCTCACGGATACTAAGGCGATAGCGTCCTTCAATGCCGGCATCTAGGTCACTTTTTTCACGAATATATTCGTGCCGCGTGATCCTCCGCTCTGCGTCAGAAGTTAGTTCTCGCAATGCACAAAGCAATATCGTTAGAGTCGTAATTCGCTGTTGACCATCAATAATCTCTGCTTTGCGTGAAGCGTCGCTCTTGATGATGACCACGCTGCCTAAGAAGTAAGGAGACGCATCCGCTAGATTGTTTGGCTGCCCCACAGCGTACAGGAGATCATCAAGCAGTTCCCCCACTTCCTCAGTGGTCCAAGAATACGGGCGCTGATAATCAGGTATTTCAAAACGGTAGTTGTTATTGAAAATACCCACCATCGGCAGTTCGGCGGCTTTTATCGTCTCTGGCATCAAATTCTCCCGAGATTATGCGCCATCTCAATTCCACCCTCTAATACCACTTCGTCTTATCCACGACATTTGTCAGCTCTTCGCCGGCGGCAAAGCGGCGGGCGTTGTCGAGGATTATCTCGAAGCGTCTTTCGGGGATGTTGCCGGCGTCCCTGACGGCGACGTGAGGTGTCATTAACACATTCGGCAAGCCCCACAGCTTATGGTCGGACGGCAGCGGTTCCTGCTCGAACACGTCCAGGCCCGCGCCTGCGATGACGCCGTTCTCGATGGCGTCCGCAAGGTCGTCTATCTTGCAGACCATGCCCCTGCCGATGTTGATGAAGTATGCGCTGCTCTTCATCCGGCTGAACCGAGCGGCATCAAAGGTGAACTCCGTCTCCGGCGTGTGCGGTACCGTGGTTATCACGAAGTCCGCTCTTGGCAGAACATTGTCGAGTTCGTCCGGGGTGTGAAACTCCACATACGGCAGGTCGAACTCCCGTCGCGGCTCAATACCGATGACTTCCATGCCAAGCTCGTTGCAAAGGCGCGCCGTCTCATGCCCGATGCCGCCGACGCCGTTGATGAGCGCAGTCGCGCTTCCAAGGTCAATGTACGGCGACTTGCGCGCGTCCTTGTTCCACTCCCTGCGCCTCTGCGCGTCCATGTACCAGGGTAGTCCCCGTGACAGCGCCAGCAGGAACATCAGGATGTGGTGCGATATGTGGTCGAAGTAGATGCCGCGCGGGTTGCATATCGTGAGCGGATGCTCGATCAGCTCCGGATAGTAGTAGCCAAAGAATGGCCCCGCATCAGGGTTCTGTACCCAGCTCAACTTCTCGGCGACCTTCAGCGCGTCCGGCGAGACCCATCCATAGACGCCATCGGCATCGCGGATCGCCTCCATCGCCTCTTCGTCAGTCTCGGGCGAGGCGACTTCCCAGTCTGCCTCGGTATCCGCGAGGCGTGCGGCGAACATTCGCCTGTCATCATCCTGCGGCGGCAGGAACACGAACTTTGGCATAAAGGATTCTCCTAAGTTTTCAGTCGTCAGTGACCAATCGTCAGTTTCTGTAAGGATTCAGCCGTCAAACAGACAATCTGACAGCCGAACGCTGATACCCGTTGGCTAATCTCTAGTCGGCCGCCATCACCGCTTCCAACTTGTCCTTCGCGCCATTTCGCGCTTTGGGGATGACATACTTGCCGAACATCTCTATGGAGCTCATCACCTTCTCGTGAGGAATGGTCTCGGTCTGCATAATCATCAGCACCTGGTCCACGCCGATTTCTTCGTACATTTCGATGGTCTTCAGGCAACTCTCAGGATTGCCGGCGATAATCACGCCGCGGTCCGCGAGAACATTGGCATCCAGTTCCGCGATAGCCGCTCTCGCTGCGCCCGGACCTGAGTCGAGCGAGATGCCAACCTCGGCGGCCTGCTGCTGATGTTCTTCGTCAGACTGCCGCAGCCAGCGCCCAAAGTCCGCCTGCAGGTGGTCGGGCACGCCGCCCCAGTCCTCGAGAAGCTGCTCGTAAGCCCCGATGCGTCCCTGGATGTAAGGCTTGTCCGGCCCGAAGAAGGTCTTCATAGACTCGGCGGCAAGCTCTTTGGCATACTGGTCGTCTTCATCGCAGAAGCCATGCACATTGTTGCCCCAGAAGTTGGTGACGAACGCGCCCGCAGGATCGACTTCCCCCACGGATTCGCGATAAATCTTCAGCTTTTCCTTGAGGACATTGACGGCATAGGACGCAGACGACAGCACCCCAATACCCTTCTGCGCAGCCAGACGGAAGCTGTCTTCCGACGTGCAAGCCAGGTACATGCGGGGGTGCGGCTTCTGAAATGTCTTGGGCAGCACTCGCCGGGAGGGCACATTCCAGAACTTGCCCTCGTATTCGAACTCGTCCGACTGCCATATCTTGGGCAGCATGGATAGTGACTCGCTCCACATCTCGCGGGTATCGCGCGGGTCAACGCCCAGACCCAGCTGCTCGTAGGCATTGGAACGCCCGGTGCCGAACTCAACTCGCCCGTCGGTGAGCTGGTCGACCATCGCCACGCGCTCGGCGATTCGAACAGGATGCGCGTGCGGCAGAATCGACACGCCATAGCCAATGCGAATCTGCTTCGTAATCTGGCTGAGCGCACCGAACAAGACCTCAGGGCATGGAGAACCGGAAAAGCCGGTCAGGAAGTGGTGCTCCACGAACCAGAGCGCATCGAAGCCCACCTGATCCGCAAGTTCGCACTGCTCCAGCGTTTCCTTATATAGGGTGTTCCAGTCTATTTCAGTCCCTTGAAATGGGCGCTGCGTCTCGTAAAGCAATCCGAACTGCATGGTAAAGTCTCCTCTCGCCATGGGTTGAGCATCAATTGGTGGCGCTTCAGATGGGCGAATTATACTTGCATTCTTGAACAAGGTAAAACGGCGTGTACACTCCACACAGAATTGAATCCAGTGAACTCTTCCCATGAAGCGTAGGTGCGATAAGATTCCGAGAATCCAGTGTGTAGAACATCCTCGAAATGGCAGTTCGGCGATTGCCAACAGCACTCCTTCATGTGCTATACTGCGCCCACATCTAGTAGTGCGAGATTAAACCCTTCCAAGCCTTTATTAAGCGAGTTGCAGTACACCCAAGGAGGGCAAACATGGTCGTCGAGACAACGCAGGCAGTTGAACAGATAGCACACCTCATGCGCCGCGCCGGCTTTGGGGCAACACGAGATGAACTCGATGCCCTAGAGTCCAAGGGTTACGACCCAGTCGTTGCAGAGCTTATAAACCCAAGCGACACTTCGGCGATGCCGGACGACATCATCAGGCGCTACCATCACGAGCAGTCAGGCATGATGGGGCAGGTCAACCCTGCCGCATACTGGCTGTACAAGATGATCTCCACAAAGGCGCCGCTCATAGAGAAGATGGCGCTCTTCTGGCACAGCGTGTTCGCCACGGGCTATCCGAAGATTACGCAGGGCAAGGTGCTCAACGACCAGATTCGCATGTTCCGCAGGTACGGCATGAGCAACTTCAAGACCTTGCTTGTCGAGCTGTCTAGAGACCCGGCGATGATTGTATGGCTGGACAACCACGACAATCATAAGGGCGCAATCAACGAGAACTACGGCCGCGAGCTGCTTGAGCTCTTCAGCATGGGCGTGGGCAACTACTCGGAGGAAGACATCAAGGAAGCATCGCGCGCCTTCACCGGCTGGACGCTTGGCAACACCGAGTACATGGCGCTTCGAGGCGAGCGAGACTCCATTTGGCCCTACGGCAGAATAGCCTGGCACTTCGAATACAAGCCGGAGGACCACGACGAGGGCGAAAAGACATTCCTGGGGCAGACCGGCAACTTCAACGGCGAGGACATCATCGACATCATCTGCCAGCAGGAAGCTACCGCTCGCTTTATAGCGCGGCACCTGTACGACTTCTTCGTCGCAGAAGAGCCGCCTGTGCCCGCCTGGCCCTATTCACCGCCACGAGATGAAGACGCCATCCAGACATTGGTGGACACCTACTTCGAGAGCGGTTATGAAATCTCCGCAATGCTCGAAACGCTCTTCACATCCGACTTCTTCAAGGACGACGAGGACATCCGCTTCATCAGGGTTAAGAGCCCCGCGGAGCTTATGGCCAGCACATTGAGGCTGACCGGCGAGTTCGCGAAGAGGCCTCGGCGCGAAATACTCGACCGGGCGATGCAGATGCAATACATGGGCCAGCAGCTCAACAACCCGCCCAGCGTAGAAGGCTGGCATCAGGGCATGGAGTGGATAGACACCGGGACACTTGTGGAGCGACTCAACTTCGCGACACAGCAGGTCGGCGATGTGAACATGCCGGGCGTCAGGTCTATGATTGATCGAGTCGCGGCCGAGAGCGACGGACTGATTTCATCAGCAAGGCTCGTGGACGCTTGCCTTGACGCGATGGGGGTGGTCGCAGTTTCAGAAGACACACGGGAGGTTCTGGAAACCTTCTCGGCGAAGCTCGGGGACCTTGAAGTCAGCGAGGATAATGTCAGCGAGGCGGCCGAGCAGCGTATTGCCCAGATGTTCCAGATGGTAGCCGCATCGCACGAGTTCCAGCGGGCATAGAATCAGGATATGCTGCTTACAAGGCAGTAAATCAATGAACATCAACGGGCATCTCGCCTTGTAAATGGAAGACGAGATGCCCGTTATGTAAGATTTAGGTGATATGACGCAGACACTTACGCCCCCCGCAGAGGCATTGAAGGCGGTCGAAACCGAACCCTTCGTCATCAAGTTCAAGCCGCTCACCGAAATGACCGACGAGCAGTTTGAGCAGTTCTGCGCGCTCAATGAAATCCTGCGTATCGAGCGCACGGCCAAAGGTGAAATCGTACTTATGCCTCCAACTCACGGGTATACAGGCAATAGAAACGCAAAGATCAACACACAGTTGGGGAATTGGTCTGAACGCGATGGCACCGGCGAATACTTTGACTCATCCACCGGATTCAAGCTGCCAAACGGCGCGCTCCGATCACCTGACGCTTCATGGATTAGCAATTCACGCTTGGAAGCTCTGACACCGGACCAGCGCAGCGGATATTTGGACATTTGCCCGGACTTTGTGATTGAACTGCGCTTAAGTTCCGACAGTATCAGTATGCTCCAGGACAAGATGCGGGAATACATCGACAACGGCGCAAGACTAGGCTGGCTGATAGACCCGCTGGCCAACCCAAAGTGCGTGTACATCTACCGCCCACAAGCCGAAGTTGGAGTCTTGGAAGACCCTGACGCCGTATCGGGCGAGCCGGAGCTGTCCGGCTTCACTCTTAAACTGGAACGCATCTGGAACACGCCTATCTAGTTGACGCCCTTTAGCTACAGCTAATGTAACCGAGGTTTCCGAGTAACAGCCGAGATTTACCGCGAGGTGCAATGATGACTACTATGCAGAAGACCGACTTCCTGAAGTACAGCCACTCAATTGGCCTCTCGACAATGACCGGTCGCGGTTTCTACTATCCTGTGGACACCGCATTCGACAATGAGGGGAAAATCTACACGGTAAGCCGCTCACTCGATGGCGACAACCGTGGGCTGCGGGTCACCATTTACGACGCTGGCAGCAAATACTACGACATGTTCGGCGAGCACGGAGAAGGCGACGGGCAGTTCATCTGGCCCACCGCAATAGCTAGAGACAGCGCCGACAATACATACGTCGCCTGTGAGTATCTGAATCGTATCGCGCGCTTCGACCCGTCAGGCAAGCCAATGTCAAGTTGGGGGACATTGGGCAGCGCCGAAGGCGAACTCGACGGCCCTTCCGGTCTGGCTGTTGACGGCGACGACAATATCCTTGTAGTTGACCATCATAACAACAGGGTTCAGAAATTCACCACCGGCGGGCAGTTCATCAGTTCCTTCGGCTCGGCCGGAGAAGGCGACGGCCAGTTTAATCTTCCCTGGGGCATCGCAATCGACGGGGAAGGCGACATCTATGTCGCAGACTGGCGCAATGACCGCATACAGAAGTTCACTCCCGGCGGCGAATTCATCACCAGTTTCGGCGAATCCGGACGGGGCGACGGGCAGTTCCACAGGCCGGCAAGCGTAACGGTAGATGACGGCGGCTATATCTATGTCGCAGACTGGGGCAATGAACGCGTGCAGGTACTGGATTCAGAGGGCAACTTCGTGCAGAGTCTCCGGGGCGAGGCTACCGACTCCAAGTGGGCAGACGCCTTCTTGGAAATCAATATCGAGGAAGCCGCCGCACGCGCGAAGTCGGACCTGGCCAAGTCAAGCATTGAGTTCTTCAACGACGACCCGCACGAGGAATCGTCCCACATCGAGAAGTTCTTCTGGGCGCCCACCTCGATCAAGCTCGACCGCGAGGGCCGTGTGTTAATCACCGAGAGCAATCGCCACCGCGTGCAGATTTATGTGCGCAGTTAGCAACTGATGCGGTAGGGATCGCCAGCCTGTTCGGCACCAATAGACCAGTATGGGGTATAATTAGCCTGAACACTCAATAACAGTGCAGGACTAATCATCACACAGTTTTCAGACTCGCTCCTAAAGGTTATACCCCTCGGCGGCCTTGGTGAAATCGGCCAGAACATGATGGCGCTGGAGTACGATGACGACATCATCGTCATCGACTGCGGATTACTCTTCCCCGAAGAAGATATGCCAGGCGTCGATCTTGGCATCCCGGACATCACTTACCTTGTCCAGAACAGGGAAAAAGTCCGCGCCATCCTCATCACGCATGGGCACGAAGACCACATCGGTGCCCTCCCCTTCGTCCTGCCGGAGCTGGATGTTCCAGTTTACGCCTCGCGCCTCGCGCACGGACTGATATCCGTAAAGCTGCGGGAGCGCCGCCTCATTAGAGACGCCCGGCTGAATGTTGTGGAGCCGCATTCCCCCTTCAGGCTGGGCCGCTTTCACATAGAGTTCTTCCGCGTCTGTCACTCCATTCCGGATGCGATGGGCATTGCGATCACCACGCCCATCGGAACGGTCATCCACACAGGCGACTTCAAGATCGACCATACGCCCGCCGATGGTCGCTCAATGGACCTGGCCGCGATCGCTAGGCTCGCTGGCGACGGGGCTCTGCTCCTTTGCTCAGACTCCACATACGCCGAGGTAAAGGGATATACCGAATCTGAGCATGTGGTGGGCGAGGCGCTCGATCGTGTGATCTCAGAGGCGCCTGGACGGGTGATGATAGCGACATTCGCCTCCCTCATCTCTCGGATGCAGCAGGTCATAGACGCGGCCGTGCGGCATAATCGCAAGGTCACGGTGGTTGGTCGCAGCATGAGCAACAACGTCAAGATGGCGACGAACATGGGCTATCTCAGCGCACCACCGGACACTATCGTGACTATGAACGAGGCGCGACGGCTCCCTCACGACCAAGTCATAATAATGGCCACTGGCAGCCAAGGCGAGCCTACATCTGCCCTCGTGCGAATAGCCAACGGCGTCCACCGCGACGTTGAGGTAGAGCAAGGCGATACGGTAGTCATATCCGCGTCACCAATCCCCGGCAATGAGAAGACTGTGGCCAAGACCATAGATAATCTCTTCCGGCAGGGGGCTAATGTCATCTACAGCAGAGTGGCGACGGTGCATGTGCATGGCCACGCCAGCCAGGAAGAGTTGAAGACGATGCTGAGCCTCGTCAACCCGCGCTACTTCGTGCCGATTCACGGAGAGCGGCGTCACCTCGTGGCGCATGCGAATCTTGCACGCTCAATGGGTATGCCGGAAGAAGACATCTTCGTGCTGGAAGACGGCGATGTATTGGCGCTGACACCTGAAGAAGGCGTCGTCGTAGACAAGGTTGCGGCAGGGCACGTCTTTGTAGATGGAAGAACGTTCTGGGACATGGACAGTACCGTCTTCGCCGAACGAAGGCGTCTTGCCAGAGAAGGCATTGTCGTTGTCGCCGCCACACTCAGCACGAGCACCTGCGAGGTTCTCACCGACCCTGAAATTGTCTCTTATGGCTTTGTAGAATTGGACGAATCCTTAGAACTTTTTGAAAAAACGTCAAAAAAGGTACTGACTTTACTAGAAGAAATGGGTGCCTCGGTCTTAACTTTAGATAAGGCAAGGGCAAGGGTCAGGGATTCGATATCGAAGTTTCTACATTCAGAGACTGGCAGGCGTCCCACAGTTCTCACTGTAATCGAGTACATCTAGGCTGAATCGCTTCTAACTTGAGCGCGTTCAACCGTCTGCCAGGATGATGTTGTCGCCTGACTCTCTCCCTATGAGACTCACTCCACTGTTTCATCAGGTGAGGTCAGACACAGATGGCAAATAGCACAATTTCTGCGTCCGCGAAGGCAGCGGGCGCTCCCTCCAGGGCAATGCACCTCCTTACCAGGGTGACATGGTACGAACTTCTGGCGGTCCCCGTCATTGCAATCGTCGCGGCAGTCTTCTGGTTCAAGGAAGTTATCACCGAGGCATTCTGGGAAGCTCAGGAGCGCACAACTACCTCTCTCGGACTTGGCATGATGCCGCTTGGAATCTGGGCAGGCGTCTTCGTCGCGGCAATGATGATTAAGCCAAGCCTCTTCCGTCATTACAGGTACTGGTTAGGGTCGGCACTGCTTGTTCTCCTTACGCTCGGCGTGCTCTCGATGTTCAGGCCCCTCGATGGAACACTCGCCTGGTTCACTCTTGACGGATACGTCTCGCTCGGAGGGACGTTTGGTGAAACGATAGCCGGACCCGTGCTTTGGCAACAGATTCTCAGGCTCGGCGCACTGGCAATCGTAGCGGTTACCGTTCTGTCTCCGGCATTCGCGGCACTCATAGCTATTGCTACCGGGCGGCTAGTCACCTATGGCTGTATCGGCGTGTTGCTCCTTGCCAAAGGCATCGGCAATCAGTTCCAGCGCAAGAATCGGGACTCTGAGTCTGAAGACGACCTAGCTGGCGGCGCAGCGTCCACAGAGCCTGACTACTCATTAGACTACGCATCCTCGGGGACTGAGCCAGAAATCGAGGAGGCGGACGATCACTCTCAGCGTCCGGTGTCCAAATTCGCCATGGCTATCGCAACTGCCCCTCTCTCGATCGAATCAACGATGACAGAGACGGCATCCGATCGCGCCTCGCCTGCCGGGACTCCTACGGATGCTTCCGCAGCCGAATTACGAAAACGAGAGGAAACCGACATGCAAGCCAATACGGACTTCGACTTTGGATTTTCCAGTGTAGCAACTGACACAGCACTTGCCGATGCCGACACCGACGAGTACGGCTCAGGACAGGAGCAGGTGAACGGCTATGGCTATGACGACCTTGACCCGCTGGATGATTACGATCTGCCTGACGAAGACATCGGCGGGGAGTTTAAGGAGATTGAGAATCTAACAGTCAACCCGCCCTCAGCCCTGCACGAAGAAGATTCAAAGGCATCCGGACTTTCTGTGCGACTTCTTGGCAGAAACAGGGAGGCGTGGGCGAAACCTTCAATCCAGTTGCTGGAGGGTGTGCAGGATCGCGGCGTACCCGAAGACCAGATCCGTGAGACTGCCGAGACTATCCGGCAGACGCTTGCGGATTACGACATTGAGGTGGAGATCGGTCAGATCAAGTATGGCCCCACGGTCACCATGTACGGCATAATCCCCGGCTGGATACGACGATACAAGCAGGTCAAGCTCGAGGACGAATTCGGCAATCCCATACGAGACCAGAAGGGCAAGCAGATAGTAAAGCGCCAGGAGCAGAGGACACGAGTCAAAGTTGACAGCATCCTCCAGCGCGAGAAAGACCTCTCGCTCGCGCTTCGCACTCCCAACCTTCGCATCGAGACTCCGGTGATGGGGAAGGCTCAGGTGGGCATCGAGATACCAAACAGAGAGCCGTCGCCCGTGACTCTGCGCTCAATCATGGAGAGCTCTGAGTACCAGAAGTTGAGGTCGAAAGCCGACCTGCCGGTTGCAATGGGCAAGGGCACCGGGGGCGAAAACATTGCGCTTGATCTGGCAAAGATGCCGCATCTGCTAATCGCAGGCGCGACCGGCTCCGGTAAGAGCGTCGCACTGAACGCAATTGTCGCCGGACTTCTCATGGAACGCTCTCCCGCCGAACTGCGCATGCTCCTGATTGATCCAAAGCGCGTCGAACTAACCCCTTACAACGGCATTCCGCACCTGCTCTGCCCCGTCATCGTCGAGGTGGACGAGGTGGTCGGAATGCTAAAGGGCATCATCAACGAGATGATGAACCGTTATCGCCAGATGGAGGAGATTGGCGTCAGAAATATCGAGGCATACAACAAGCGTATGCGCGACGATAAGATGCCTTTCCTGCTGGTTGTCGTTGACGAGCTCGCCGACCTTATGATGACTGCGGCCTTTGATGTTGAACAGTCGCTCTGCCGTCTGGCACAGCTTGGACGAGCCACCGGCATTCACCTGATACTCGCCACACAGCGTCCCTCCGTGGATGTCGTTACAGGCCTCATCAAGGCGAATTTCCCTAGCCGCGTCAGCTTCGGCGTTACCTCGCACATCGACTCCCGCACCATTTTGGACACAAATGGCGCGGAGAAACTGCTGGGCAAGGGCGACATGCTCTACCTGCCGCGCGACGCCTCAAGACCACTGCGC
This sequence comes from Dehalococcoidia bacterium, assembly GCA_963665605.1. GTDB lineage: Bacteria > Chloroflexota > Dehalococcoidia > Lucifugimonadales > JADFKI01 > Bin90. The sequence goes on from OY762409.1 coordinate 1,384,372, forward strand.
GCCCAGGGCGCATTCATTTCCGACAAGGAGATCGACCGCCTCATCGACTTCTGGCAGTCCACGCCTCGCGGCTGGGTACCCAGCGTTGATCTTCGTCCCGTTGCCGGAGAGGAATCAGAGGACTCGGAGACAGATCTGTCATCATCAACGGATGCCCTGTTCGATAAAGCCGTGGAACTCGCCTACACCCAGAAGAAGCTCTCGACTTCACTGCTGCAGCGACGCCTTCGAATTGGCTACCCACGCGCGGCGCGTCTCATGGATGAGCTGGAGGAGAACGGCATTGTCAGCGCGGGCGATGGCTCCAAGTCAAGAGATGTTATAATGAATAGTGTGGCCTAGTGGCTTTTCCGTCCCTTCAGAATAGTTCCAAGGGGTAGATTGAACTTTACTCTTGCCGCGAGACCTTTAACAGAGTGCCTCACACCAAGAAGGACATATAGAGCGCAGTTGCGAAGAGCCTCCGCGCAAGAATGGGAGCGCGTACCATGATGCGTAACTTCACTGGCATGGTCAGTTCCGTGATGAGCAGCCGTAACGGACATACCGAGCCTCCCATACGCGATATATGCCTGGTCTGCGATCAGAGCATGGCATTGTCCGACCTCTACGCCACGCTGCGCGTCTGCCCGATATGCCGCTTCCACTACAGCCTGACGGCAAGAGAGCGCATCGCCTCGCTGGCCGATGCAGAGAGTTTCCGAGAGATCAATCGCTCCGTCTCGTCACTTGACCCGCTTTCTTTCTCCTCAAGAGGGTCCTACAAGCAGCGCATTTTCAAGGACCAGCGTCGCACGGGTCTTACCGAGGCAGTAGTAACCGGCAGGTGCTCCATCAGCGGCAGCCCCGTAATGTTAATCGCGCTCGACTTCGGCTTCATGGGCGGCTCTATGGGCTGCGTCGTCGGGGAGAAGATTGCGCTTGCGCTCGAACAGGCTGCAAAGCGAAATCTGCCCGTAATCGCGGTCATCACCAGCGGCGGAGCGCGCTTCCAGGAAGGCGTACTATCTCTGATGCAGATGGCTAAGACCTCTATTGCCGCGGTGCAGCTTGCCAAGAAAGGGCTACCATTCATCGTAGTGCTTGCCAACCCAGCGACCGGCCAGGCATACGCCAGTTTCGCCAGCCTCGCGGATATCATCGTAGCCGAGCCGGAAGCCATTGTCGGTTTCTCGTCGGTGCGCGCCTTGCAGGAAGCAGCCGAGGACCCGCTTCCACGCAGCTCGCAGACAGCCGAGGCGCACCTGCGTAGTGGACTGATTGACGGGATAGTTGACCGATCGAAGCTGCGAACACTCATTGCAGTAATTCTCGACAATCTTGGGCGGAAATACCGGCTCACCGCAGCCGACAAGAGCCCGAAGCAGGCCATCGAGCCGCAGAAGACGGAAGCCTGGGATTACGTCCGGCTGGCGCGACACGAGGACAGGCCCACTTCGTCAGATTACATTCGCAATATGTTCGGCAATTTCGTGGAGATCCATGGAGACCGGGCGAGTGAGGACGACGAATCCGTAATATGCGGCTTCGGGCAACTCGGCGGCCTAACCGTAATGGCTGTGGGGCAGGAACGCCTGAAGGTTTCGGGCAAGGGAATCCCACCAAGCGGGTTCCGCAAAGCCCAGAGAGCCTTCGATATGGCGGAGAAATTCAGCCTGCCTACCGTAACCCTACTCGACTCTACCGGACCAGATGTCAGCCTTGAATCAGAGCAGCACGGGATGGGTGGCGCAATCGCTACCACTATCGCGCGGCTTAGCGGGCTCAGCACGCCGACCATCGCCGTCGTCATTGGCGAGGGCGGAAGTGAGGCAGCCCTCGCATTTGGCGTCGCCGATAGGGTCTTGATGATGGAGAACGCGATCTACTCCACCATTTCGCCGGAAGGCGCAGCGGAGTTGATCTACCAGGACGAAGGGCGGGCCGACGAAGTAGCGGAGTCATTGAAGCTCACCGCGCACGATTGCCGCGAATATGGCATTGTTGACCTGCTCGTGCAGGAGCCTCCGGGCGGAGCCCACACCGACCACGACGAATCCGCGCGGCAACTGAGGCGAGTGCTGCTGCAGGAAATGTCCGAACTTCAGTCGAAATCGGCTCGCGGCCTGCTCAAGGACCGTTACAGGAAGTTCCGCAATATGGGCGAGTACAGCTCATACTTCCGCGCGGCAATCAACCGGGAAGCGAGCGCGTTGCAGGGATTCGTGTCCAGCGGAGTCCGTCGCATAGCGCGCCGACAGCACTCCGATCAGACGGAACCTCCGCAGAGCGCGGCGATGTTCGACTGATAGCGTCCGCCGACAGCCGGATGTTATCGCAGTATGCCCTCTGACTCCAGCAAGGCACGAATCCGCGCGGTTGCGTTCGCGTCCAAACAGGGCGTCGGCTTGCGAGGACGCATCCCCTCGAATCCCAGCAGCCGCAGAGCCTCTTTAACACCGGGCGTGCCGTACCTGATTATCGTACGGTCAAGCCTGGAAGCTGATTCCTGCAGCTCTCGCGCATCTGGGAACTCCCCCTGCGTGCCGAGTGTCATGATATCCATGCACAGCTTTGGCGCGACATTTCCAAGCCACATGCACGCACCATCCGCTCCCATGAGCGCGCCGTAAGCGAGCAGCCCGCCGTTGCAAATCCAGAATCTCCGATGATCCGGCACTTCTGAGCGCACATACGCCTCAAAGCGAATGTCGTGATCGGTGATGTATCCGAATACATTGTCCATAGCGCACACGACGCCAAGCGTCTCCGGCGAAGCGGCAGGCACACCGGTGAAGGTCTGGTGAATGACGACAACAGGCAGCGGCGAGTTACCAGTTACGGCATCGAAATAGCCCTCTACGGCAGCATCCGACAGTCCTCTGGGAACACGCACACGCACCATGTCGGCGCCTGCATCGGCGTACGACTCCGCCAGGCGCAGCGTTTCGAGCGTAGAAGGATTGTCTATGCCAGCTATGGTGAACCGCTGACCACCGTGCGCCCGTGCAGCGACACGCACGATCTCGATGCGCTCCGTCTCACTGAGCGCCAGCTCTTCGCCGTTCGCGGTCGTCAGCACGAAGCCTGACAGCGGCGTTTCCAGCCAGCGTTCTATATTGCGTTCCAGAGCGTCGAAGTCAACCGAATCGTCCGCCTTGAATGGCGTCGGCGTAGGAGCGACTACTATCGGGTCGGAGTCAGGTATGGGCAATTGCTGCTTTGCCTTCGTGCCCTTAGCGCCCAACCGTGAGCCTGCCACCGTGTGGGCTACGACCGGACTCGAACGCGGCAATGGAGTCTTCCTGCTCCAATGTGAGCCCGATGTCGTCCAGGCCGTTCAGCAGCAGGTAGCGGCGGAATGCCTCAATCTCGAATGCCGCGGATATCTCCTCGTCGTTGTCCCACACACGCTGCCCGTCGAGGTCAACATTCAGAGTATAGCCGGGGGTATTCTCCGCCTTCTCCAGAATGCGCTCCACGACATCTTCCGGCAATACTACCGGCAGCAGACCGTTCTGGAAGCAGTTGTTGAAGAAGATGTCCGCAAAGCTAGGCGCAATTACGCAGCGGAAGCCGTAGTCCTGCAGCGCCCAGGGCGCATGCTCGCGCGACGATCCGGAGCCGAAGTTGCGCCCCGCGACGATAATTGACGATTCTTCATACCCCGGCTTGTTCAGGATGAAGTCCGGGTTGGCTGAGCCGTCCTCATTGAAGCGCCAGTCGTTGAACAGAAACTGGCCGAAGCCCGTGCGCTCGATGCGCTTCAGGAACTGCTTGGGAATAATCTGGTCGGTGTCCACATTGACACGGTTCAGCGGCGCGACAACGCCCTCATGCTTCACAAATGCATCCATTTACACTACCTCTCGTCTTGTCTTGTTTACCTGATAATTCCGCCCTCGCGCTGCAGGTTTCTGACATACGCGATAATCTCAGTAATTTCATCCTCCGACAGTCCGGGGACGGGGGCCATATCACCGAATTCCCAGTGATGCGAAATCACGCCGTTCTTCACGGCATTTTGAAATGAAAAGTCCGGATGATGCCCGGGCTCATATAGCCTGTGAACCAGAGGCGGGCCGACATCCGTACCATCAGCCATCTCACCGTGGCAACGCGAGCAGTTGTCGGCGAAAAGCTGCCCGCCATCCGGCTGCGGCGAGCCGCATGCAAGAGCCAGAATCGGCAAGCCCATGACCGCGAGTATGACGATCCACAGGTTCAGAGGGCGGTACTTGTTCACAGCCTTACAGTTTCTACCACTCCCGTATGTCAACGAAGTGCCCTGCGATCGCGGCCGCAGCAGCCATTTCGGGGCTGACAAGGTGCGTCCGCCCGCCCTTGCCCTGCCGTCCCTCGAAATTGCGATTGGATGTGGACGCACAGCGCTCGCCCGGCTGAATAATGTCCGGGTTCATGCCGAGGCACATGGAGCAGCCAGCCACACGCCAGTCGAACCCGGCGTCCGTAAAGATGGCGTCCAAGCCCTCATCCTCAGCCTGCTTCTTGATTGCGGCGGAGCCCGGCACGACCATCGCGTACACGTTGTCGTTTACCTTGCGTCCGCGCGCGACCTCGGCGGCGGCGCGCAGGTCTTCTATGCGCGAGTTCGTGCAGGAGCCTATGAACACCCGGTCCAGTGTGATGTCCTGAATCGGCGTGTCCGGCTCAAGCCCCATGTACTGTAGCGCCCGAACTACGGACTCCTGGTCACCCGCATCCTCATATGAATTGGGATCAGGCACACGGCTGGTAACCCGGGCAACCATTCCGGGGTTCGTGCCCCAGGTTACATGTGGCTCCAATGCCGAACCGTCAATCTCGACAAGACTGTCGTATTCCGCGCCTTCATCCGTGGCGAGCTTACGCCATTCCTCAACGGCAGCGTCGAAGTCGTCGCCCTGTGGTACCTGCGCCCGTCCGCGCATATACTCGAATGTGATGTCGTCGGGGGCGATCATGCCCGCGCGCGCGCCGCCTTCGATGGACATGTTACATATGGTCATTCGCCCTTCCATGGACATGGAGCGAATCACCTCGCCAGTGTATTCGATTACATGGCCTGTCGCGCCCGCAACGCCAATCTTGTCTATGATGCTGAGTACGACATCCTTCGCCGTAACGCCCACGGACAGCTTGCCGTTTACGCGAACTTCCATTGTCTTGGGCTTGAACTGGCGCAGCGTCTGAGTGGCAAGCACATGCTCCACTTCCGATGTGCCAATGCCCATAGCGAACGCGCCGAATGCGCCGTGCGTCGAGGTGTGGCTGTCGCCGCATACGATGACCTTGCCCGGCTGCGTGTAACCCTGCTCAGGCCCTATGACATGAACAATGCCCTGAAGCGGGCTGAACCTATCGTACAGCGTTATGCCGAAGTCCTCGCAATTCCTGTCTAGAGCATCCAACTGTGCCTTCGCGATAGGATCGGTGATGGGCCGGGAAAGTTCCCATGTGGGCGTATTGTGGTCTGCGGTTGCGATGGTCAGTTCCGGGCGACGCACCTTACGACCTGACATTCGCAGCCCTTCAAACGCCTGCGGCGAAGTAACTTCGTGAACAAGGTGCAGGTCTACATACAGGATAGTCGGCTGTCCCGTCTCTTCGTGGACGACATGGCTGTCCCATAGCTTTTCGAACATTGTCTTTGGTGGCATTTTTCTTGAAAACCTCGCGTTCTTTACATTCTTGAGGGCGGCGTTTTATGCCGCCCTCATTTATCTGCAATCCAGTGCGTCATGCTAGGAAATGGGCACTTCCTCAGTCGGGCGCAAATCCTCAGTGGCCATGAGTCGGTTCAGAGCGTTCATGTACGCCTTCGCGCTCGCCACGATTATATCTGTGTCCGAGCCGCGCCCAACATAGGCATGCTCGTCCTTCTCGATGCGGATCGTAACATCGCCAAGGGCATCTATGCCTTCGGTTACGGCGTCCACGCGGTACTCCGTCAGCCTGTTCGGCACATCGATAATCCGATTGATCGCCTTGTACACGGCGTCAATCGGGCCCGTGCCGGTGGCTGCGTCCGTGCTGGAGTTGTCATCGCTATCAATCAGAGTAACCGTCGCGGTCGGAACATCGTGGTTGCCGCAAGTTACCTGAACATGCTCAAGTTTAAAGACAGCGGGAACATCGGCGATCCGGCGCTGGCTGGACATGAGCGCAACCAGATCCGCGTCCGTAACCTCCGGCTTACGGTCTGCGAGGTTCTTGAACAGCTCGAATGCCTCGTTCAGCTCGTCCTGATCCAGGTGATAGCCCAGTTCGTCAAGACGGGAACGCAGTCCTGCCCTGCCGCTGAGCTTGCCCAGCACCAGTTCGTTGCTCGGCCAACCGATGGACTGCGGGTCCATAATCTCGAAGGTAGTGCGCTCCTTCAGCACACCGTCCTGATGGATGCCTGATGCATGGCGGAAGGCGTTCGCGCCCACGACCGCCTTGTTCGGCTGCACCGCAAATCCGGTGATGTCGCTGACGAGCCTGCTGGTGCGGTAAATCTGGCGCGTGTTGATGTTCGTATCAACACCGTACATATCCTTGCGCGTCTCCAGCGCCATGATGACCTCTTCGAGCGCAGCGTTGCCGGCGCGCTCGCCGAGCCCATTTATGCAGCCCTCGACCTGGCGCGCACCCTCTGCAACGGCGGCGAGGCTGTTGCCGACGGCCTGACCTAGATCGTTATGGCAGTGTACGCTCAGCGTCGCCTGGTCGATATTCGGCACATTCTCCTTGATCAGGCGGATGCGCTCGCGGAACTCCCAGGGCATCACATAGCCGACTGTGTCGGGAATGTTGATAGTGTTCGCACCTGCGGCTATCGCGCCCTCCAGCATCTTGTAGAGGTATTCAATGTCCGTGCGCGTGGCGTCCATCGGCGAGAACTCCACATCGTCGCAGTAGCTCTTCGCGCGCTCAACGGACGCAATCGCCATATCCATGACCTCTTCGGGGTTCTTCCGAAGCTGGTTCATTATCTGCACATCAGAACTGGAAATGAACACATGAATGCGCGGCCGCTCGGCGTCCTTGATAGCCTCCCACGCGGCGTCCACATCGGGCAGCACGCAGCGGGCGAGTGACGCAATTACCGGGCGGCGCACCTCGCGGGCAATCTCCTGCACAGCCTGGAAGTCGCCGGGAGAGCTTGCAGCGAAACCCGCCTCGATCACATCGACGCCCAGCCGGTCGAGCTGTCGAGCAATCTCCAGCTTCTCCTGCGTGGTCAAGCCTATGCCCGCGGACTGCTCGCCATCTCGGAGGGTCGTATCGAAAATAATAACTTTGTCGTCAGACATTTCAATCTCCTATTGGTTGTCGGTTTTCGGTAGTCAGTCGTTGCAATATGAACGCCGACTACCCAAGGACAACGCAGTCCGCCAGACCGAGCATTGCCATAACCCGGTCATAGTGGCGAACTGCGAAGGATGCCTCCGTGCGGTTCATGTTGTTTTCTCCCTGTAGTCAGTGACTTCTGTTGGTTATCAAGATCATTCGCGCAGCTATCGAATCCTCACGAACATAAGGGAAGGCCGTAGTCCTTCAATATGTCGCGCAACGCCTCCACACCTTCGCTCATCTCGTATTCGACACCATTGATGCCTACACTCCGAGCGGCTGCGACATTCTGATCTCGGTCGTCAATGAATAGAAGCCTCTCCGGCGCGATTGGCAGCAATCTCAAAATAGCGTAGAAGTAGTCCGGCTCAGGCTTCTTGGTGCCTAGTCTGCACGAATAGAATTCGCCGTCGAAGATGTCTGCATAGCCGAACACCTCAGACATATAACGCGCCCGGTACTCATGCTGGTTTGTAGCAAGATAAGCAGGCAAGCCTGATTTTCTCAGATCGTGAACCACTTCAATAGATTCGGGATTCATCGCAACAATCTTCGTATGTGTCTCAATCGCTTGTTCGACGCTAAAGGGTGAACCCCACTTCTTCAGGACTTCGGCAATCGTGTCAGCCATGTCGGCGTCGCCTCTCAAGCAGGGCATTTCAGCCTTGAGAAAATCCTGAAGAAACTCATCATTTGGTGTCGTCGATCCATCAAGACACGCGACTTTCTCGCGTCCGCCCTCGACCGGCTGCTGCAAGACGCCATCAGCATCGAAGAGCACCGCTTGTATGTTGAAAGCCTGAATCACTGTGCTGCTATTTCCCTAATCCACATCCTCAAGGAACGGCATCATCGCGCGCAGTTCCTTGCCAACCTCTTCGATGGGGTGAGCGGCGTTCTCGTCGCGCATGCGGTAAAAGGTCGGGCGGCCCTCGTCGTTTTCTGCGATCCACTCGCGGGCGAAACTGCCGTCCTGTATGCGCGCCAGCACTTCCTTCATGTTCTCCTTGACCGACTCGTCAACCACGACCGGCCCGCGCGTGTAGTCGCCGAACTCTGCCGTGTCGCTGACCGAATAGCGCATATAACCCATGCCGCCCTGGTAGAGCAGGTCAACGATGAGCTTCAGCTCGTGCATGCACTCGAAGTAAGCCGATTCCGGCTGGTAGCCTGCCTCGATTAGCGTCTCGTACGCAGCCTTGACCAGCGCGGTAACGCCTCCGCAGAGTACCGCCTGCTCGCCGAACAGGTCTGTCTCCGTCTCTTCCTTGAAGGTCGTGTCCAGCACACCGGCTCGTGTGCAGCCTACGCCCCGCGCATACGCAAGTCCAATGGCGTGCGCATTTCCGGTGGCATCCTGATGCACTGCGAGCAGGCCGGGAACGCCCGAACCCTTCGTAAAGACCTCGCGCATGCGATGCCCGGGAGCCTTGGGAGCGACCATTGACACATCCACGCCCTCGGGCGCCTGGATTGTGTCGTAGTGGATGTTGAAGCCGTGGGCAAACATCAGCGTCTTGCCCGGCAGCATATGCTGCTGGATAGACTCCCTGTACACCTCGGATTGCAGATGGTCGGGAATCAGCATCATGATGATGTCCGACTGCTCAGCGACCTCGGCAACCATGCCGACTTTCAGCCCATCCGCTTCAGCCTTGGCTATGCTGCTGCTGCCCTCGTACAGGCCGACCATCACGTCCAGCCCGTTGTCGTGCAGGTTGAGCGCGTGAGCATGGCCCTGGCTGCCGTAGCCGATTATGCCGAAGGTCTTACCGTCCACCAGCGACATGTCGGCATCCGATTCGTAGTACATCTTTGCCATTTAGTTTTTTCCTTTCAGGTTGAATAGTTTTCGTAGTTCGCCTACACACTTCCGGTTTCTGTGAATGTAGGTCTTCTGGAGCTGTTGCCGTTCCTCCTGCTGCTGCCACTGCTATTGCTATCCATGCCTCGTGTCATCGCCACGATGCCGGTCCGCATCACTTCCAACACGCCATAGGGACCAAGCAGATTCTGCAGAGCGTCCACTTTCTCCTCATCGCCCACAACCTCCACTATCAGGCTGTCGCTGGAGACATCAATGACATGAGCGCGGAACAGGTCAACAATCTGCATCACATCGCTTCTTGTCTGCGAGGTGGTCTGAACTCGCATCAGCGCAAGCTCGCGCGCAACGGCGTTGTCTTCCGATATGTCCGATACCTTGATGACATCTATCAGCTTGTGCAGGTGCTTAGTAACCTGTTCCACGGTGCGACTGTCGCCTTCGACCACAAAGGTCATGCGCGACAGGTTCGGAATCTCGCTGTTGCCCACGGCAAGGCTGGATATGTTGAAGCCCCGCCGCCTGAACATGCTGGCGACGCGGTTCAGCACACCGGGCTTGTCCTCGACAAGCGCCGTTATCGTATGCCTGTTGGCTTCTGCTATCATCGTCATCCGCTAACCTCCTGGAACACGGGAGACGGCTCCTCGATGAGCTGCTGTATCGACATTCCCGCCGGTATCATCGGGTACACGTTGTCGTCGTTCTCGATTACGAAGTCAACGATTACGGGCCCCGGATGAAGCATCGCTCGCTCAATCGCTGAGTCCACCTGGCTCTTCTCTGTAACGCGGATGCCGAGCATGCCAAAAGCCTGCGCCAGCCTCACGAAGTCCGGGTTGCCGCTGTACACTGTTGCGACGTGGTCTTTCTCATAGAAGAAGTCTTGCCACTGTCGTACCATGCCCAGCGAATTGTTGTTCATTATTGCGAACTTGACGGGGATGTTGTTTTCAACCAGCGTCGCAAGTTCCACCATCGTCATCTGGAATCCACCGTCTCCGGCGACAGACCACACGACGCGGTCTTCCGCGCCAACCTGAGCGCCCATCGCCCCTGGCACCTCGTAGCCCATCGCACCCGATCCACAGGACGATACCAGCGAGTTGGGCTGCTTGAACGAATAATACTGGGCCGCCCACATCTGGTGCTGTCCAACGCCCGTGACGATAACCGCGTTACCGTTTGTCGCCTCGTCTATCGCCTGCACCACGTACCGCATCTCAAGGCTGACGGACGTGTCCGCCCCCAGCAGCGGGTGCTCGCGCCGCAATTCGTCTATCCGTGCAAGCCAGTCGCCGTGCAGCAGCGGCTTCACGCGCTTGTTCAGCGCCTGCAACACCAGCTTGATGTCCCCAACGATTGGCACATCCACATCTATGTTCTTGCCAATCTCAGACGGATCGATGTCCACGTGAATTTTCTTAGAGTTGACCGCAAATGTGCTGGTGTCGCCCGTAATCCGGTCATCAAAGCGCATCCCCAGCGCAATCAGCAGGTCGGACTCCTCGATGGCAAGGCTGGCATACGCCATGCCGTGCATGCCGGGCCAGCCGGCAGACAGCACATGCCCGGTCGGGAATCCACTGACGCCTAGGAGCGTTGTAACGACAGGTATCTGCGCCTTCTCGGCAAGTTCCAGCAACTCGTCGTAAGCCCGAGAAAGGATGACGCCGTGCCCAGCGAGGATCACAGGACGCTCCGCCTTTTCGATGAGGTTCGCGGCGCGCCTCACCTGCCCCGAGTGCGGCCTGAGCGTAGGCTTGTATCCCGGTAGGTCGATCTCTTCCGGATATTCGAACTCCGCGACCTCCGTGAACACATCCTTGGGTATGTCCACAAGCACGGGACCCGGCCGCCCCGTATTGGCGATGTAGAACGCCTCATTGATTACCTGAGGGATCTCTGAAGCATGCATCACAAGGTAGTTGTGCTTCGTTATCGGCAGCGTGATCCCAGTCGTGTCGCACTCCTGGAAGGCATCGGTGCCGATGGCAGCCCTGCCGACCTGCCCAGTGATGACGACCATGGGAACGGAGTCCATTTGCGCTGTGGCAATACCCGTTACCAGGTTGGTCGCGCCGGGCCCAGAGGTCGCCCACGCGACACCCGGCCGCCCTGTAACACGCGCGTAGCCGTCGGCTGCATGCGCCGCGCCCTGTTCGTGGCGCACCAGAATGTGACGTAGCGCCGGGAACTCGGGCAATGTCTGGTACAAGGGCAGTATCGCCCCGCCCGGAAGCCCGAATATAACATCCACGCCTTCACGAATGAGGCTCTCGCAGACCATCTGCCCGCCATTCATCTTCATATATCGAATACCTCCATTGTTAGCTGACTAGTGCCAACAAAAAATCCCGTCCGATAAAGGGACGGGATTTGAAATCTCGCGGTACCACCCAATTTGTCCCCGATTTGAGGACCTCTCGGCGGCTGGTAACGGTTGCCAACCGACCAATCCTAAAATGAACAGCGAATATCGCCGTAGTTCGGACTGGGCGCTCAGGGGCGAGTTCTGGAAGGTCCTCTGGCGTCGGCTTGCAGCTCCGCCGACTCTCTGATGCCGGTGCCTTCCGTACTACTCCCCTTCACTGCGTTATAGAACTATCTCATCGTTATGTTCAGTGCAAATGAGGTTAGCAAAATACATCTGGTATTGTCAATGAATAAAGCCGCATTTCATCACAATTACAAATGATTGTCGGGCTAATGTATTCGATGAAGCGCATTCATTGACTACCAGTGGTCGGGGCGACTGGACTTGAACCAGCGACCTCCACGTCCCGAACGTGGCGCGCTCCCGACTGCGCTACGCCCCGACACTTCATGCAATTGTAGTCCTACTCACGGCGTTGGGCAAGGTTATCGCGGAATCGTGCCTACTCACCCTGCATTGCGCGCAATAGCTCTTCGCCATTGCTCTTCCACCAGCCGTACAGGATCGCAAGGTCAGTCCCGATTGAGAAGTGGCGTACGCCCATGTCCAGATACTTCTTCGCCTCGTCAGGAGACTGAATCTCCGCGCGCGGCGCTACTCCCATATTAATGGCAGTCTTGAAGGTCTTGTCATGCGCGGCAATAACATCGGGGTCATTGCGCTGACCGGGCTTGCCGATGCTCATCGAGAAGTCGGAGCCGCCCCACTGCACCATGTCGAGTTCAGGTATCTCCAGGATCTCCTCAAGCTCGTCAACCGCGCCCTTCTTCTCGATCATGACCGCCATCACGATGTCATTGAGAGAATCCACGTACTCAGGGGAGCCGCCATAGCCCATGTAGGTGTTGCGGCGAGTCGCCACGCCGTACATCCCCTTGTCGTTCGGCGTATCGGGCCTCGCCTGTCGGATGCACTCGCGCACATCGGCAGCGCTACGGCAGTCGGTGAACAGCACGCTCGTAAAGCCCGCGCCAATGCCGCGCTGCGCCAGGAACGACTGGTGGCTCTGGTCAATCTTGATCATTGAACCCATGTTGTGCAGTTCGGCGGCGCGGCACAGGTTATCCAGATCGTGAAGGTCGAAAGAGCCGTACTCTGCCACGAACTCCACATAGTCGTATATGCCTGTATGCCCGATTGCCTCCACTACAGACGGCCACGCCGATAGTATGTGAGTGCTGAGCGTCGATTCGCCCGCGTCCAGCTTCTGCTTTAAAGTGTTTGGTCTCATTGGTAATCCTCCCGATTCAGGTTATGAGTTTCAGATTCTAAATTGTCGCAGCAGCCGGCATCGCCGTCCGCGCCGTAATTCTACCACAGCATCACCGCCAAGTTGCCATCGTCTTCGCTCAGCAGATTCAGCCCTATGTCCCGAAGTATCTGTCGCCATAGTCGCCAATGCCCGGCACTATGAACTTTCGCGCGTCCAGCTCCGGGTCAACAGCAACAACGCTGATGTTGCTATGCGGAATTACCCTGGCAAGGCGTTCCATACCCTCCTGCGACGCAAGCACACCAACGAAATATATCGCATCCGCAGCGTAACCTTCTCGCATCAGCATTTCCGCGACCAGGCATGCCGTTCCCGCGGTGGCGAGCATCGGGTCAATGATAAGCGCCCTCGACGGCATTGCTTCCGGGAAACGTGTGTAATACAGATCGGGCTGCGCCGTCTCTTCATCCCGCGCGATGCCGATGAACGCGACAGGTGCGTCAGGAACGGCGCTCGCAAAAGCTGGAAGCAATGCCAGCCCCGCACGCAACACCGGCACGAGCATCAATGCGTCAGTGCTGCCGTCACGCAACCCCTCCAGCGTTTCAGCGCACAACAGCCGCGCCAATTCGTCAGATGTCCCGCGAAAGTCCGCGGTGCCGGTGCTTCTGTCGCGCAGGATAGAAAGCAGGTCTCCAGTGCCACGATTACCCAACCCTACCTCCACCAGCACCGCCCTCAATCAACAGCCTGCGAATATCGTCCGCAAACTTAACCTCCGAGTCGTCCTCCGGCTCGTATCCCAGCACATTGCGCGCGCTTGTCAGCGACCAGAACGCGCGCGTGTTATTGCTGATGCCATAGACCACTTGCCACGGTACGCCGTGCTCGTTCTCGATGTTCGGCGTCTCGATCGCCTTCTGGAATAGCTGCGTGATGTCGCGCGGGCTGATGTACGCACCAAGGTCGCGCTTGTAGTTATCAGGGTCGTCCACATAGATCGCCGGGTCAAGCTCGCGCGGCGCACCAATCCGCACCATCACCACGCCCGTCTTCCGTAGATATGACGTGCCACCCGTGTGCTGCTGTCTGCCGGAGTCGTCATTGAAGCCGCCAAGTCCGCACGCGAACAGGAAACCCAGGTGCTCATAGGTCGCCTTCGCCCAGCCGTAGAAGTTGTCTGACAGCGCCAACCTGTACGGGTCGAGAGACTCCATCTTGCGCGTGTGTATGAGGTTGTGCTCGTACCAGTCGGAGGCGTGGTTGGAGCTTGCAATGGCGAGTCTTGGCACGCCAGCGTCATACGCGCTGCGTAGCACGTTGTACGCCATCTGCACATTCTCGTTCTCGTCGAAGAAGTGGTCGAGCGGTTCGCCCTGCCTGCGCTTGTAGCCAAGATGCACCACCGCGTCCACGCCCTCGAACAGGTGCTCGTACTGGCTCCTATCGGTGTCGATCAGGTTGGCAACTTGCACTCCCTCAACTTTGTCGCCGCGCGGGTTCTCCTCCTTCACATCCACCAGCACCATCTCGTAGCTCTCGCGGAATGTGGGCAGCAACTGGTTGGCGATGTAACCAGTTGCTCCGGTCATAAGTACTTTTTCAACGGCCATTTCTCGATATCCTTTCTCTCATCGGTGAAATTACATTTCTTACATGACTGCCGATTCTCTCGGCAACAAATCAGTCCCTATAACTGATAAACTGACTCACTAATAAACGGAAACATTATCTTGGAGATTCTAACATGCAGGAACCACTGAACGACGCCGAACTGGACGCGCTTAGACAGATAGACACCGCCACCATCGCCAACGCAATCGAGCACTTCGACATACGCAGCAACACCGATGGATTCATGGGCTGGGACATTCGCTGCATGTTCCCGGACATGGGCGTGATGGTCGGATACGCCGTCACTGCCACGCTGGACACCACCACGCACGGCAGAGTCCACGACCGCGAGGCTCGATTCCAGATGTTCGAGGCTATCGAAGCATCGCCAAAACCAGTGGTGCTGGCACTCAAAGACCTCAGTTCCAAGCCCAAGCACGGTTGCCACTTCGGCGACGGCCTGGCAACCGTATCTATGCGTCTCGGTGCCATCGGGCTGGTCACTGACGGCGGTGTACGAGATGTGGACACCGTTCGCGAGATGGGCTTCCACTACTTCGCGCCTGGGATGGTGCCCGCGCATGGCAACTTCGGCTTCATGGAGGCGCAGGTGCCCGTGCGTATCAGCGGGGTGCTGGTCAATCCCGGTGACCTCATTCACGGTGACGAGAACGGCGTAGTTACGATACCGAACGAGATAGCGAGAGATTTAGTCGCCGCAGCCAACGATGTGCTTGAACGCGAAAAGGCAAGCCGCGACTGGGTGAACAGCGACGACTTCTCGCTCGAAAAGCTGCGCCAGCGGTAACGGCCCAGCACGGAAGGCGGGCGCGTTTGACATCACCGCCAGCCTGTTGGAATATATCGAACAACGAAAACAGCAATGAACAGGTCAGGGGGACACAGAAAATGCCTACTTATGAGAACCATCTGAGCATCGACAAGGGCGATACGGTGCGCCCTCCTACCGGCAGACCTGTGGTATATGGCACGCAAGGCGTCATCTCCAGCGGCCACTATCTGACCTCCATGGCAGGCATGCGGATGCTGCTCAATGGCGGCAACGCCTTCGATGCGGTAGTCGCTGCCACATTCGCGGCAGGCGTAACCGAGCCGCTCGCCAACTACTCCCTGCTCGCTGAGGGCGTCTTCATGATGTACGACTCGCGCAGCGGAGACCTGCTCTCCCTCAGCGGCCAGGGTACCGCCCCAACAAAGGCGAGCGTGGACTTCTACAAGTCTCGCGGCTTCGACGAGATTCCCACCGGGCCGGGACCTGACGCGCCGATGTCCTTCACCGTACCCGCCGTCATCGCGGCTCTCACATCTATGCTTGAACGCTACGGCACAAAGACGCTGGGTGAGGTACTCGCGCCCGCGATCCATCATGCAGAGTTCGGCTTCCCCAACTACGAGTACATGCTGCAGAGGCTGGATAGCCCGGGAACACGCGAGCAGTTCGACCTGTTCCCCCCGGGCGGCAGGAATGTCTTCTTCGAGAACGGCGATGTGCCGGAGCCCGGCTCGCTGCTGGTGCAGAGGAACCTCGCCGACATGCTGAAGCAGATGGTCGCAGCGGAGAACGCCTCTATCGGCAGCCGTATCGACGGCATCCGCGCCGGACACGACGCCTTCTACAAGGGCGACATTGCGAAGAGCATCGCGGCATACTCGCGGCAGGTCGGCGGTATCCTCGACGAGGACGACCTCTCCAACTACGAACCGGAGTACGGCGAGCCTATCAAGTCAACCTTTATGGGACACGAGATAAGCAGTCACTCCACCTGGACGCAGGGCATCATGGCGCTGCAGATCCTTAACATGCTCGAAAACTTCGACCTCAAGGCGATGGGGCACAACTCGCTTCAGTACACTCACACGGTGCTTGAGGCTTGTAAGCTCGCATTCGCCGATCGCGAGGCGTTCTACGGCGACCCGAACCACGCCACAGTGCCGATCGACGGCCTAATCTCCAAGGAGTATGCCGCCGAGCGCGCACAGCAGATAGACCCAGAGCGCGCGCATCCTGAGCTTCCCTCCGCGGGCGATCCCTGGAAGTACTCCGGAGTGAGCAAGCCGGCGAACGGCACGGCGCAGATACCCGCAGGCGTGGCAGCGGGCGAGTCAGGCAACAGCAGCGGCACAACGCACATCGCCTGCATTGACCGCGACGGCAACCTCGTGTGCGCCACACCTAGCGGCGGCTCTTTCAGCAAGGGCGTCTTTTTCCCGGAACAGGGCGCAGCCATAAGCACGCGCATCGAGATGTTCAACTTCATAGACGGCCACCCGAACAGGCTGGAGCCAGGCAAGCGTCCCCGCACTACGCTCATCAATTACATCGTCTCCAAGGACGGCACGCCGGTTATGACAGTGGGCTGCCCGGGCGGAGACCATCAGGCGCAGGCAAATGTGCAGCTTATGCTAAATACGCTGCTGTTCGGCATGAACGCGCAGGAAGCAGTGGAGGCGCCGCGCTTTGCCACTGAAAGCGTTCCCGACTCCTTCTACCCGCATGTGTACTATCCCAACCGTGTTTCGCTGGAAGAGGGCTACCCCGCCCAGAACTGGGAGGCGTTGAAGTCGCTCGGACACAGCGACCTCGTGCAGGCGGCAACCTGCGGCATGGGCGCGACCGTAACTCACCGCGACCCGGACACCGGCGTACTCAGCGCGGGTGGCGATCCCCGACGCGCATGCTATGCACTCGGCTGGTAGTTTCGCTTGCTTGGATAAGGAGTGCATAGTTGATTGACGAATTCATGAGGGCGGCGCTGGACGAGGCGAGGCACGGCTTTGATGAAGGCGGTGTCCCCATCGGCGCAGCCCTCGTCAGTAGTGGGAAGATCATAGCGACGGGGCGCAATCGCCGCGTTCAGGACGGCACGCCCACTATGCACGCGGAAATGAACTGCCTGTACAACGCGGGCAGTTCATTGTATGACTTCGACAACCTGACCCTCTATACCTCACTCATGCCTTGTTACATGTGCGCGGGAGCTGTCCTGCAGTTCGGCATAATGAAGGTGGTCGCCGCAGAGGCACGCACGGCAAATGAAGGCCTTGAAATTATGCGTCAGCACGGCGTCGAGGTCATTGATCTGGACATCAGCGAGTCAAGGGAACTGCTAGCGGAATACATCCGAGCCAATCCCAGCGGGTGGCACAGCTATCCGCCAGAATAGGACTTAGCCACGGAAACTACCACGGTTAGAGCAGCGAACAAGTGGCTTGGGCTGGTTGCGGCCGCCCTTGGCATGTTTCTGACTTCGCTTGACCTTGCCGTCAATGTAGCCCTCCCCGACATCACTTCGAATCTAGGCACTGACCTCCGCACCGTGCAGTGGATCATCGTGCTGTATGTCGGCAGCAGCACAAGCCTTCAACTCGGTCTGGGCAGCGCGGCGGACGTGTACGGTCTGCGCCGCTTCTACATCATCGGGCTGGCAGCTTACGCGCTCGCGGTACTGCTGATAGGACTCGCGCCTAACCTGCCAATAGTGCTCGCCCTGCGAGTGACGCAGGCAATCGGTAACGGTCTCATCGTTGCATCCGCGCCCGCACTCATCACCGCCATATTCCCGTCCGAAGAGCGCGGCAGGGCGCTCGGTCTGATGTCCGCCATAGCCACGCTGGGAATGATTACCGCAACACTTGGCGGTGGTGTGCTTGTGGACGCTTTCGGCTGGCGCTCAATCTTCCTCGCGCGTGTGCCTCTAACGCTGATTACGATAGTCCTCGCGCTGCTCATACTTGTGGAATACAGGCCGGAGGTGCGACAGCGCTTTGACCTTCGAGGTGCGGCGCTCGCGGCAGGCGGGCTTGCTTGCCTCGTGCTCTTCCTGACGCTGGGAGGCAGAATCGGCTGGCTCTCACCGGTAGTGCTGCTCCTCGGCGTCGGCGCAGCAATCGCGCTCGCACTCCTGCTCCGACTGGAGCGCATTGTGCAGCACCCCGTCCTGGACCCAGGCATGCTGACGCATCCGCTCCTCGCGCCCGTCATAACGGCGTCGTTTCTGATGTTCATGTCAACATTCGTGAACCTCTTCATACTGCCGTTCTATGTCTCGGAAGTGCTGGGAGTCGATGCGAGGTCACTGGGTTTTCTGCTGATGCTCACACCGGTAATAGCAGGTAGCGTCGCGCCAATCGGCGGATGGTTGTCGGACCGGATGCCTCCCGCCTACCTGACGACAGCCGCACTCGTAATATCCGCCGCAGCGATGCTATCGTTTACTACGCTTACATCAGAGTCCAGCGTGGGCGATGTGGCATTGCGGATGGCGGCAGGCGGCATCGGCATGGGAGTATTTCAGGCAGCAAACGCGACGCTGATTATGGGCGCGGTTCCTCGAGACAGGCTGGGTACAGGAGGCGCGCTCATCTCTCTGTCTATGAGCATGGGCATTGTAACCAGCGTCGCACTGATGGGTGGCGTCTTCGACGGGCGCCTTGCGCTGCACGATGCGACCGCCACGAACAGCATAGAGGCATTCGTGCTGGCATTCCGCGAAACCTACACTGTCGCCGCTATATTGGGCGCGCTCGCGGTCGCCGTATCAGTTAGCTACTGGCCGCAAGTCCTTAGCTGGCGCAATCGCCGGTCTTCCGCTGGGAGTGAGAGTTAAGATGAGTGCGGCGTCCTCACCGTCAGTATCGTCTTAGCTCTCGTCGCCCTTAACCTCAACGCCAGCCGTCTCCTCTGCGACCTTGATGGCCGAGTACTGGTCTTCGTTGCCCAGCCCCTTGCCCATCGCAAGCGTCTGCACCTGGTACGCTGCCGAGCCGACCATATTCGCCGCGCCCAGCGATGCCGCGAGTTGCGCAGCGAGCCCAAGGTCCTTGTGAGACAATGCAAGCTTGAATCCCGGCTCGAAGTTGCGCTCGAATACTTTCGCGGTCAGTCCCGTACGACCGTGCAGAGTGCTCGCGGCAGTGTTGTCCATGACCTCTTGCAGCCGCTCAGGGTCCAGACCCGCAGCCACGCCCATAGTAACGGCTTCGCCCAGCAGCGTTGCGACTGAGCATGACACCAGGTTGTTGACGATCTTTGTGGTGACGCCCAAGCCCAGTTCGCCGCAGTAGAATTGCTGGTCGCCGAGCGTGTCCAGCACATCCTTGCAGTCCTCCACCACACTAGCATCGCCGCCAATCATCAGCGTTAGCATGCCGGTTGCCGCCTGCGCCGGTCCCATGCCAACCGGCACATCCAGCATCTCGGCGCCCTTCTCGCGCACCGCTGCGCCGACCCTGCGTGTTGTGTCGGGATCGATGCTGCTCATATCGATATAGACCTTACCCGCGCTCAGCCCCTGCACGATTCCATTCTCGCCGGTTGCTGCGTTTTCCACGCTCTGCGGCGTGGGCAGCGACGAAACTATGACATCGCACTGCTCGGCAACTTCTCTGGGCGATGACGCTGCTGTCGCGCCCTTGTCCACAAGCGCCTGCACTGCATCGGTGCGAACATCGAACACGGTCACGTCGTAGCCGCTCGCCACGAGATGCGACGCCATTCCGCCGCCCATGTTCCCCAAGCCAATGTAGCCAATCTTCCGGTCTGCCATCATTGCCTCCCTATCAATTCAAAACCAATTCAAGCCTTCAATCGCGATGATTATATCGCACCCCTTCAAGTCAGCGCCGCTTAAGCCGACATCACGCCCACCACCTTAGTCGCAAGGGCAAACGCGCTCGACACCAGTACAAGTCCGACGACAGCCCGACGCCATACGACATCAGTCAAGCTCTTAGCGATGCGATCGCCAACCAGCGCGGCGATAATCGCCGGCACAATTGACGCCAGCAGCAGGGTAGTCCTCGCTGGCGTGTACAGGTCATTCAGCCCGTAGCTTACCAACAGCGCGGTTCCCATGAATATGAAATACAGCGCCATAGACGCTCGCGTGCCTTGCCGCCCCCACTCCTGCGAAATAAAGAACAGCACCAGCAGCGGCCCGCCCACGCCTATTCCCGTAATGAACACTCCGACCAGAAAGCCGCACACGGGCCCCAGAATGCTCGCCCTGGGCAGCGAGAATGGCATCTTGAACATGCCGCCTACCGTGATCGCAATGATGACTACCAGCACTCCGATGCCGAAGATGTCCTTGTACTCCTCGATGTCCAGCATCGCCAGCACCCAGCCGCCTATCATTGCACCGATAATGCCCGCCACCACGATGGGTACAATTTCCCTGGGACGCAGGTGCTCGCGGTTTCGCAGCACCACCAGAATGACGACGGGCAGCGCCATCGCATTCAGCAAGATTATCGAGGTCGCCGGGTCGAACATCAGGAACAGGAACGGCAATCCGACAATGCCGATTCCGAAGCCCATCGCACTGAAGACAGTGCAAGCAAAAAACACCACAACCAAAGCGAATGCTAGTTCAGTTGGGCTGACGGCGTCTAACAAAGCAGGTCTCTCAATCGAGTGGATAGGCAGACGGTTATTGATTCCGCAGACCACACACTACACAATGTATTATCTGCAGTGTGTGGTCTAGCAGAATGCCCCCGAATACCCGGAAGCGGCAGACTGCCAGCACATTGTACACTTTGTGGGAGGAGATAAAAGCGACATGCGACTTGGAGTGATCGGATACGGCCTTTGGGGCAAGCGGCACGCTGACGCCCTTACAAAACTGGATGACGCGGAGCTGGTAGCTATCAGTTGCCGCAGCGAAGATACGGCGGCTATGGCCAGGCAGGACTATCCTGACGTCTCCGTGCATCTCGACTACCAAGACCTTCTCGCCAGGGACGACATAGATGCCGTTACCGTGGTCGTTCCGAATTACCTGCACGCCGAAGTGGGTATCGCCGCGCTAGAAGCAGGCAAGGATGTGCTGTTGGAAAAACCAATGGCAGCCACCGCCGAAGAGTGCGACAGGCTGATTGCAGCAGCGGAGCGAAACAATCGCGTGCTGACCATTGGCGAAGAGTTTCGGCTGTCCAGCCAGTGGGGTGCAATCAAGAGCAGTGTTGACGCCGGCGACTTCGGAACGCCAATGTACGTCAACATCAGCCTCTTCAGATTCCCATTCAGGCACACCTCGCAGAACTGGCGATATCGGAGTGATATGGTCGGCTCGTGGATTCTGGAAGAGCCAATCCACTTCTTCGATCAGGCTGTGTGGTACATGGAAAAGTGGGGCAAGCCTCAGTCTGTAATCGCTTATGGAAATTCAAAAGAACGCGACAGGGGCATGTACGATAACTTCACCGCTGTCGTGAAGTTTTCTCACGGAGCATACGCCGTCATAAGCCAGACTCTGGGAGGCTTCGAGCATCACTTTGTAACGGAAGTTGTCGGTACGGAAGGCTCAGTGCGGGGCTTGTGGTCAGGCGACATGGACCGCACACGCAGGCCATCCTTCGAGTTGAAAGTACAGCGAAATACCGATGCCGCAGCGCAGACATTGGAACTCGACGCCGCATCAGGTGAAGCCTTCGAGCTTGAAGAGCAGATGCGGCTGGTGGTGGACGCGTTTCGCCGCAGGGAACCGGTCGTTACGCCCGAAGAAGGCAAGATAGCTGTGGTCCTGTGCAACAAAGCGGAGCGCTCAATCTTGGAAGGGCGAGAGATTCCGCTGGAACTGTAGAAAGAAGGCCTTCACACATTCGGCAGATTGAAGATGTTCTCCTGCTGGCGAATCATCCGCCGCATCTTCTTGCTCTGGCGCTTGCCACCCTTGCCGCTCTTCCCGGTGACGCCCATCATCTGCCGCATCATCTTCTGCATCTGGCTGAACTGGTTCAGTAGCTGGTTGACATCCTGCGGCGTTGTCCCACTGCCCCTCGCGATGCGCCGCCTCCGACTGCCGCCGATAATCTCCGGGCGCCGCCGCTCCTCCGGAGTCATTGAGCGTATTATCGCCTCCGTCCTGGTGAGATGGCTGCCGTCCAGCTCGTCCATGGACACCTTGCCCTTCATCGCAGAGAAACCCGGCACCATCTCAAGCACCTGGCTGATCGGCCCCATCTGCTTGAGCTGCTGTAGCTGCCCTAGGAAGTCGTCGAGGTCGAAAGTCGCCTGCCGTATCTTGCGCTCCATCTCCGCGGCTTCGTCCTGGTCAATGGTCGCCTGCGCTTTGTCGATCAGTGTCAGCACATCGCCCATGCCCAGAATGCGCGAAGCAAGCCTGTCAGGATAGAATGCCTCAAGAGCGTCTGCCCTTTCGCCTGTGCCGATGAACTTGATAGGCACGCCCGTAACCGATGTGATGGAGAGCGCAGCGCCACCACGCGCATCACCATCCATCTTGGTCATTATCAGGCCCGTCAGTCCAATCCTGTCGTGGAACTGCCTCGCCGCCTCGACCGCCTCCTGACCCGTCATCGCGTCCACAACGAGCAGCGTCTCGTCCGGAGACACGGTGTCCTTCACCGATTCCAATTCTGACATAAGCTCGTCATCGACCTGGAACCGCCCCGCCGTATCGACTATCGCCCACGCCGCGTTAAGTTCGGTTGCGCGCTTAACGCCTTCCCTGGCAACCTTAGGCGTATCGCTCGTCCTCGTGTCCTGATAGACGGCGACCTCGATCTGGTTTCCCAGCGTTTCTAGCTGCTGGATAGCTGCCGGCCGCTGCAGATCGGCGGCGACCATCACAGGCGTCTGCCCGTCCTGCTTCAGGTGCCGCGCCAGCTTGGCTGACGCTGTGGTCTTGCCCGCGCCGTTCAGCCCGACCATCAGGATGACTGACGGGCGCTTCGGCCCAGGTTCAAGCTTGTGCGCCTGCCCGCCCAGGATGTCCACGAGCGCGTCGTTGGTAATCTTGACGACCTGCTGCCCCGGCGACAAGCTCTGCAGCACATCAGACTTCAGCGCTTCCTCGCGAATTCGCGCTATGAACTCGCGCGCAACACGGAAGTTCACATCCGCCTCAAGCAGCGCCATCCGCACTTCTCGCAGCGCGGCGTCCACGTCCTGCTCGGTCAGCCTGCCCTTGTTCCCAAGGCGACCGAACACTCCGTTCAGCTTGTCCGATAGGGCTTCAAACATATCGTGTCCTTCTACTATTCTAGCGACAGTAGAAAGTATAACAGACGAGAGGGTTGGTCAGAGTTTCAGGCCGGTACTCGCTGGCATCTTGGGCGCCGCCGCCCATTTTCTATCCAGCCACCTTGTGCCTGGCGAGTCCCACCGGACCGTCCGTAAGCGACATCCGAGACGCCGTATTACCGGCCACCCGTGACTGGTAGCATAGTCCCACTGATGTATCCCGCCGCATCGGAGGCAAGAAAGGCAACCGCATCTCCGATGTCACGCGGCTGGCCGATGCGCTGGAGCGGAATAGCCTTGACCTTCTCCGCTATTTCCTCCTCGGTATTGGTAGCGTGCTGACCTGGCGACTCGATCATCCCCGGGGCTATGGCGTTCACACGGATGCCCATCGGTCCCACCTCGTAGGCGAGATCACGTGTCAGCGCGACAACGCCTGCCTTCGCGGCGGCATAGGGCACGTGGGGAATTGTGTAGCGATATGCGGCGTGTGACGCGAGGTTCACGATCGCTCCGGTGTTGCGCCTGCTCATCTCCTCCACCACTCGCTTGCAGCAAAGGAACATGCCCTTTAAGTTGGTGCTGAGCACCGCATCGAAATCCACTTCGGTCTGTTCCGTGATGTGCTTTTTGATAACCAGCCCGGCATTGTTCACCAGGATGTCGATCTGCCCGAACCGTTCGAGTGTCGCGCCCACCATGTGATCCACCGACTTCGCGCTGGTCACGTCGGTCTGCACACCCATCGCCTGCACCCCTAGCTTCTCGATCTCGGCAATTGCCGACGGAATACGCTCCTCCACCAACTCCGCCACCACCACGTTGGCGCCCGCACGGGCCAGGCTCAGGCTCACCCCCAGGCCGATCCCCTGCACCCCTCCGGTCACGATTGCGACCCGTCCGTCCAGATTAATCATGTGCTCCCCTTCGCTGTAATAATGGACACGCAGACACAGGCTGCGCTTCACAAAAACGCCGCAATCGTCTCTTCATATTGGGTGGTAACTCCGCCGACGATGAATAATTCTGCACCCGTTATCAGGCGGGCAGAAATTACATCGTGCCCCTGAGCCTAGGATCCAGGGCGTCGCGCAGACCGTCTCCGAACAGATTGAAGGACAATACGGTGAGAGTGATCAGGAAACCGGGGTAAGTGACCATCCACCAGATCGGATATAAGGTCGTGAGCGTGGAATCACTCAGCATTCTCCCCAATGTTGGAGTTGGAGGGGCGATCCCCAGTCCCAGGAAGCTGAGAGAGGCTTCCAGGATGATAACTCCCCCTATATTCACTGTAATCAATACTATTATGACAGCTACGCACTGGGGGAATACATGCCTCCACATTATCCTCAACTGAGAAGCCCCGATGCTTCTGGCGGCTTCCACGTACATGGTCTGTTTTACCGACAATGCCACCGATCGCACGACTCGCTCGACAGCTCCGACACGGGTAATCGCTATGGCCGTGATAAGTGGAATAAAGCCGTCGCCGAATACCAGGATCATCAGATATGCAAGGATCAAGCCCGGCAGGGCGAGAAGTATCTCGATAAATCGTTCGCTGATAAGGTCCGTTTTCCCTCCAAGGTATCCGCTCACGAGACCCCATACCCCACCGACGATCGTTCCCATCAGGATTGAGCAGGCCGCGACAATCAGGGACGATCTGGCGCCATAGACCAGTCTCGACGTCTGGTCCCTTCCTATTTGGTCGGTCCCTGTCCAGTACTCTGCGTCAGGGGGAGATAACAACTTGTTGTAATCAGCCCAGTAGGCGTCAAGGGGAAGTACAAGAGGGCCTGCGGCTGCCACAACCACAATCACCAAACAGACCACCCCCCAGAAGGTATGCCAGGGGCGCATGCGCGCAAAAGTTACTACATTACTCGAGATCTTGGAGGAGACCGTTCGAGATGCCAGGGAGGAGAGTGTTGATTCCATACAGTCGGTTCCCTTCGGGGCGAGGGCTCTCGCCTTGTCAGTTGCGGCACTCTTTTGACAATTGATGAGTATGAAATTATTGATGGCCTGTCCTTTTAGGTGGTCGGAAACATAAGATCCGTTCGCCCTGATCCGGTCGAAAGAGCGTGTCCACAATTCGAGTGATTCGACAAGCTCGCCACGAATGGTTACCTCGCAGTCTCAACCCAGCTGAATGGGAACCCAATCGAGATTATCCAAGCCTGATTCGAGGATCGATCCAGCCATACAATAGATCGACCAGCAGATTAGCGAGGATAAATATCATCCCGTACAGCAGGACGAGGCTCTGCACCGTGTTCATATCTCGGAGCAACGCTGCTTCGACCAGGGACCTTCCCAGGCCGGGGGTCGAGAATGCAACTTCAATGGCCACTGATCCGCCCAGCGCGAATCCGAGCATGACACCGCTCAGGGTCAATACAGGCAGCAACGCGTTGGGCAGTGCGTGGCGAATGATCGTTACGCGCTCTCTTGCCCCCTTCGCCCTTGCCGTTCGCACGTAGTCATCCCTCAGCACCTCGAAGAGCGAAGACCGTGCCATGCGAGCAATAATCGCGGCCATAGACACGCCCATTACGGCAGCAGGGAAGACAACAATCTGAAAGTTAGTCCACGGGGCGTCCCACAGGTGCGCGCCGACCAAGGGAGGAGAATAACCCCAGAAGGTGACCGTTGAAAGCAAGATCAGCAGCGCCAGCCAGAACCCGGGTATCGCCAAGAGCAACACCGTCGAGAAGCTGGTTACCATATCCAGAACAGAGCCCGGCCTTATGGCGCTTAATATGCCCACGGGCAGGCCTATGATCCAGGAAATCGCAACCGCGATTATCCCTATTTCGGCGCTTACGACGCCCCTACTGCGGATAACATCGATTACCGGAGCCTTGGTGCCAAACAGGGACTTGCCAAACGAACCGGTCAATACATCTCCCATCCAGTCCGCATACTGCACTATGTATGGGCGATCGAGTCCGAGGGTCTCTTTGATCAGGGCTATTTCTTCATCGGACATAACCCGCATCTGGTTCGGGTCGAGAAACGCAATCAAGGGGTCGCCCGGCAAGACGCGCATAATCACGAAGATCATCACGGTCAGTCCGAGCAAAGTAGGTATCGCCAGGAGTAATCTTCTCAATACGTACTTCTGCAAGATGACGCTCCGATGCCCTTATGACAATCTCAAAAGCCCCTTCCCTCTCAATGGGGGAAGGTTAGTAGAGCGGTGCAAAACTGCAAGTTACGGCGCCAATCCGTGTGCCGTCATTCCTGCGAAAGCAGGAATCCACTGTTCAAACGCGCTGGACTACCCGTTTCGCGGGAGAGACGAAGTTAGATAAATCGACTATTGCACTTCTCTCAAGGTTAGGATGGAGGTGAAGTTATATTCAGATACCCTTGCACGCATAACGTCCTGTGGGGCAGGGCCAAGGCCTAGGGGCAAAAGACCCCTACCCCACGCGGTCGTTCAAGCTATCTATTCCTCTTACCTGTCCAACCAGACGTAGTCCCACTTGGCGCCCTTATACTGGCCGCCGAAAGTGCACTCGTCGCACTGGAATCCTTTGAGATGGTCCCACCACACGACATAGGAAATAAGCCCGGTTTGGTATGGAATGGCTGGCATCTCGTCGTTCAAGAGGTCATACAATTCCTTGGAAACCTCCAACCGCTTGGCCGGGTCGCTGGTGGTGCCTGCCAGTTCCTCTATCAGCTCATCGAAGCGCGGAATGTTGGACGCGCCCCTATTGCCGGTGCAAGGTTTTCCATCACACTGTCCATAGGTGTACGACAACCACTCCTCCGGGTAGGGATTGGCCATAGGAATGTACCATTCAGCGCCAATGTCGAATTCGAGGTCTCTGTACCTCTGCATGTACACGCCTATCTCGTTGACTTCGATCACTGAATCAATGCCCAGGTTCTGCTTCAACATAGTCTGATAGGCTTCGGTCAAAGCTTTCAGGGCTGCGTCGTCCTGAACGATAATTGTCAGAGTTGGGACATCTGCGCCACTGGCATATCCTGCCTCGGCCAGTAGCTGCCTGGCTTCGGCAAGATCTTCCGGCGTCGGGCTTCTGAAGTACTTCTCATTAGCCATCTGGGCTTCCGTGATCCCAAAAGTGCCCGGGACGAACGGCCACCATCCCCCATCATGCTCAGTCCCGATAAACGGCGACACAACCCTGCGCATAGCGGCCTGGTCAAATGCCAGGGCAATCGCCTTGCGGACTCGCTTATCACTAACCGGCCCAGTTGCGTTGTTGAGCGCGGTTCCGGACCCAAAGGGCAATATATGGAAGCCAATGTTAAGCTCGGTGTTCGTGACGAGGGGACTGTTCGGATCGGTGCTGTCAGTAGCATTCATGAAGTAGCCCCAATCAATCTGGCCGGTCACCATAGAGGCGGTTAACTGAGGCGTAAAGTTCTTACCCCAGATGAACTCAATCCCATCAAGATAAGGGGCATTTGGGTTCCAGTAGTCGGGATGGGCCTCCACGAGCACGTGGTCATCAGTTATCTCCGTCATTTTGTAAGGCCCCGAGCCGCTATTCCCCCCATCTATGGGACTGACATCACCGAAGTAGCCCCTGACTTCTTTGAGAACTTCATCGTCGGCGATCTTGAGGTACTGCGAGCCGAATCCTGTCATCATCCAACCCAGCCCGCGCACGTCGTCCTTAGGTATTTCAGCTACTATTGTGTATTCATCGGGCGCACTGAGTCCGGCAGGGGTGAGTCCTCCCGATACCAGTGTAGGTCCGATGTTGCTGGACAGACCTTCCCTGTAGCTCTCCGGGTCGATAGCGCGAATGATACTGGCACGCACGTCCGCTGAGTTCAGGTCGGAACCATTGTGGAACTTCACTCCTTCCCGGATGTGGAAAGTGTACTTCGAAAAATCGTCCGAGACTTCCCATGCGTAGGCAATATCGGGAACAATCGGTGTATCCGGTCTCCTCATATCGCTGACCAACAACTGGTCATACATGTTACTGAGCCAGTACTGGCGGGTATTTGACGTCGAAGTAAAGACATCGAAGGTAGGCGTCGGCCCGTGCTGATGCATGCGGGCTATCCCCCCACGCTTGGGATTCGGGTCCAGGCTGGTCATGTAGAATCGCTCGTCAGCCGGGCCGGGCGTCGCGACGATAATCTCCCTGACCTCTTTCACGATCTCCTTCTCGACTTCGACCACCTTCTCGACTTCTTTCAACACCTCCACCGGAACTTCCTTCTCCACTACCTTCTCAACCTCGACCACCTTCTCGACTTCGACTATCTTTTCGACAACCTGTGGCTCCGAGGCGCCACAAGCAGCAACAAACGCCAGGGCGAGTGCCGCTCCAAGCACAAATAACAGGTAGAATCTTCGGTCCTTTCTCATCGTCG
Organism: Dehalococcoidia bacterium; assembly: GCA_963665605.1. Lineage (GTDB taxonomy): Bacteria > Chloroflexota > Dehalococcoidia > Lucifugimonadales > JADFKI01 > Bin90. Next base: position 1,413,164 of record OY762409.1, read on the forward strand.
CCTCCATGACTCTTCTCGTAACTCCGACGCTGTTTCCGGCAGAATTCTTGGGTTGGTTCGAATAGCAGTGATTTGAGTACAGTTTGCGAACGCTATTTCAGGAACGACAATAGATGAAATTTATTTCTGGAAGAATACCCCCCCCTAACTTTATGTCAACCCCCAGCTGCTTAAATCGGCGATTCCAAGTAAGTCACTTCTGTCAGCCGGTGATTCACACTGCTCTTGAGAGTCGCGGACAGCGCACTAAGGCGCCGTTCGCGGCAATTGACATCTTCAGAATGCCCACATATAGTCCGTGCTATCTCAGGAAGGCGTAGCCTCGTTTGGGATATATTCCGTCCACTGAATATCGACCAATACCGGTAAAAGTCTAGGATCGGAGGTCTTCAATGTCTCTCAATGGCAAAGTCGCGCTGGTAACCGGCGCAGCACAGGGTATGGGCAGGGCAATCGCGCTTCGACTCGCCGGCGAAGGCGCAAGGATAGTCGCCACCGACATCAACGGCAGGCTGGTAGAGCAGACCAGCATAGACATCAGGAGAGTGGTAGCGAGGCCATCGCAGTCGAGGCGGACATAGGCGACATCGACGACATCAACCGCGTAGTGGAAGAGGCCCTGAACGCATTCGGCCGCATAGACATACTGGTGAACAACGCCGGCGTCACCCGATTCTCCGACATCATGGACCTGACTCCGGAAGACTGGGACAGGATCCACCGCGTCAACGCACGGGGCGTGTTCTTCTGCCTCCAGCGGGTCGCCCGGGAGATGATCGACAGCGGTGACGGAGGCCGGATCATCAACATCGCATCTATCGCGGGCAAGGGCTATTCCGGCACTTCCAACGCGGCATACGCTGCCAGTAAAGGCGCAGTGATCTCCATGACGCACATAGCAGCCCACCAGCTCGGACAACACGACATCAATGTGAACGCCATCTGCCCCGGCATTACTCGCACCGCGATGGGCCAGTCCACAATGGTTCAGCGGTCGCAGGACATGGGCATCTCTATGGAGGAGTTGGAAGAGCAAAGGAGCGCACGAATCCCCATAGGCCGGCCAAACGAGCCTGATGACATAGCGGACATGGCGGCTTTCTTAGCGGGCCCCGGCTCCCGCAACATCACGGGTCAGGCGTTCAACGTGGACGGCGGCTTGGTAATGCACTGAGTCAGAAGATAGGATGCGACTCGAATTAATAACCCGGGCCGCTACTCCCTTATAAGGGGCATCCCCTCCGACTGCCTCACCTCGTTGATGATCTCCAGCACTCGCTGCCTGAACGGAGGGAACTCAACCTCGAACTCCTCGCGTATGCGGCGGTTGTCCACCATATAAATGTCAGATTCCTCGATGCCGTCTTCGCCATCGAATGTAATCTGGGCGTCGGGTATGAACTCCCGCACCAGGTCTGCCAGCGCTCCCAGGGTAATGGGCGTCCCTCCGGAGTTGTAGAGGTTGTATCTCGGAGAATCCGACATCGCGACGCGCACGAATATCTCGGATGCATCTTCCACATGAATCGGGCAGCGGGTGTACGACTGCGACGGGAAATTTGCCGGCAGTCCCCTAGCAGGCAGCGTTATCGCCTGCACATGGTCAACTGAGCCCCTGACCTTGTCAGGCCCGGTAACATGTGCCGGCCTGATACCGGTTATGGACATCCCGTAATTCCTAGTATACTGCTCCGCCTGGAATTCGTTGAATATCTTGTGCATCGCGTACTGCCTGGTACCGTGCTTTGGATCTTCCTCATCGACCGACCTGTCTCCGTAGTGACGCTGCGGCCCATAGACTGCGATGGAGCTTGCGTACACGACGCGCTTGACCCCGCAAAGACGAGCGGCCTCGAAGCAGTTGTCCATGCCCAAGACATTGAGGCGCATCTGGTTGTGCGGATCGCCTTCGCCGCCGCCCACAATATATGCCAGATTTATGAGCCGCTCCGGACTGAACTCAAGAACGGTCCTGATAACATCATCGAAATGGGTTATGTCGCCCCGGACGACTCTCACTCTGTCTCCCATATGGTCAAAAGAGGCGGCCCAGGGGTTGATGTCCATGCAGACCACATCTTCGCCCTGCTCAACCAGCTTTCTAACTACTCGCGGCCCGATAAAGCCGGTGCCACCAATTACCAATACGGACATTTACTCCATACCTCCTAAGGCGTGTACAGCGGAATAACCCTTCCGAGTAAAACGGGATGCAAAAATGCTCGTCATGACAGCAATCCTGCCAGATGCGAGAGCGGAACACGGTGGCAATAGCCTATGCCAATCGTGTGGCAGATTCCAGAGAAACCGGCTATCCCAGCCACGCGCACCGTGATGGCAAGGCTCTCTAGCACGAGCAGCGGTCAGGCAACTTCAGTCAGGGCGGCCGAGAGATCGGTCCCTACTCGACATACACGCTTTCGAGCAACTCACTCATTGCCGAGGACAGGAATCTTACGCCCGCAATCGTCCTGATGTATTCCATGCGGGTGGGACCCACCACTCCTAGCGCGCCGACCGCGCGATGAGGCAGCCCGTACTGGCATACCACTACGCTCAGCGGCGACAGCGCGTCGTCCGGGTGCTCATGCCCGATGATCACGCGCACCACGCCGCCCTCAGGCGTTTCCGAAAGGATAGTCTGCGCGAGGCTTCCGTCCTCTACACCCTCAACAATCGAGCGTGCCCGCTCGTTCTCCGCGAACTCCGGCTGCGACAGCAGGTTGCGCATGCCGTCCACATAGTGGTTATGGTACGCAGCCTTTTCCTCTTCCTGCAGCACAGTCACAGTTGCTTCTACGAGTTCCTCTTCCAGTGGCGTGAGTGGCAACTGCTGCGACGCTATCTCACGTTGGTTGTGCCCCATAAGGTACGAGCGCAGACGAGCGGTAGATTCTTCGAGTTCATAGGCGTCCATCGGCTGAGGCAGTCGTATAAGCTGACGATGCAGGCGCGCCTGTTCAAGCACCACAATGAGCATTACCAATAGGTCCTGCATGGGCACCAGGTCGACGTAACGCACTCTGGTCTCCCGCGCTTTAGGGAAGGTAGCAATCGCCATATTGCCCACCAGCCCGGCAAGCACCGCTGCAGATACATTCGCCCACTCGTCCAGGTTCTGCAGGATATTCTGGAGCTTTACATGAGCCCTGTCACGCGCATTCTGCGGAATCGCGCTATCTGTCACAGGCTCGATCGATTCCACGAAAAACCTGTACGCCTTGTCCAGGGGAACGCTGCCCGCAGACGTGTGCGGATTAGCGAGGTAGCCTTGTTCCTTGAGCACGGCGACATCGTTACGCACGGTCGCCGAGCTGACGCTCAGCCCCTGGCTGCGCGCGACGGCGTCCGAAGCGATTGGCGTGGCAGTCCGGGTGTAGTCAGCCACGATGATTTTGAGGATTAGCTCTTGTCTCTCCGTAAGCATAGCCAACCACGAATTCAAGGCTTTGGAGCGGATAAGATATCCCTATTCTACATTTGCCAATGCCGACTAACAAGGTTTCACATTCAAGGAGCTTCCAGGTGCAGTTCGGCACGACAAAGAGCATCATCAATTGCCCACATCTCCTCCCTCTACAACGGCCGGCGCAATCCCACCAGTCCGTCTAAGTAAATCCGTGAATTAGACGCGCCGCCCGATACGCCTTCAAACCCTCGATACGGTTCCCTGGGATCAAGGAACATACTCGTCTCCGTCTCGCAGTCCGGCAGGTTAAGCAGCGAAAGATCATTATGCGCCACATCCTTCAAGCCGCTAGGTATGCACCCCATCAACTGATTGCCTCCAACGAATAGAAATGCCAGGTGTTCGAGAGTGTCTAGTTCAACCGGTATCTCCCCTGTTAGCTCGTTCCTGGGCAAGTATAGCTGCGCAAGTTTGGCGAGATTGCCCAGTTCAGACGGTATCCCACCAGTCTTTCCATTCCTGGAAAGGTACAACTCTGTCAGGTTGGAGAGACTTCCCAGTTCCGTCGGTATCACGCCGCTCAGACCGTTGTCCGACAAGTGCAGCAACGTAAGACTTGAAAGGCTTCCTAGCTCCGCAGGTATGGCACCAGTCAGCTGGTTTCTCGACAGATGGAGGTGCCTGAGCTGGACAAGGCCACCAAACTCAGAAGGAATCGCTCCACTCAGGCTGTTGTCAGAAAGGCGCAGGTATCGCAGTTCCGTGAGATTGCCAATTTCCGCTGGTATTGCACCTGTTACACGGTTATTGGTCAGAGACAAGTAAGTCAGTTCCGTCAGCATTCCAAACTCGGCGGGAATCTCGCCAGTCAATCGGTTATTGGAAAGGGAAAGATGATCAAGATTGACCAGCTGACCCAATTCGGACGGCAATTCCCCGCTCAACCGATTATCAGACAGCGACAGCCGTTCGAGAGACGTGAGGTTGCCAAGTTGCGACGGTATCGCACCGTCCAGCCTGTTCCTGGACAGAGACAGCTCTTCGAGCTTGTGTAGGTCTCCCAGTTCTGACGGAATCTCGCCGCTCAACCTGTTATCGGCAAGTGACAGCACTCTGAGTTTCGATAGCCTGCCCAGTTCTGCGGGGATTTCGCCATCCAGCCTCCATGACCTGATCTTAAGCTGTGTAACCCGCTTCGGCGAGCCTTCGACCGTAACGCCGTGCCACTCGTCAACGGCCACATCCGCTGACCAGTTGAGGAATCCGGCGCCCCTTAGCTTGTCACGGGCAGCCAGCAGCGCATCACAGTCCGTCAGAAGTCCGGGATTGTCGTCCGGATCCTCCACTGCTGTTCCGTTCGAGCACTCTCCCACCTCACAGAAACCCAGCCCAAGCTCATCCAGGTCATTCGTCATAATTTCATCAAACGTCTTGGGAACGCAACCGCTCAAGTTGTTACCTGCCAATTTCAGCTCTTCCAGATCGCTCAGGACGCCCAGCTCAGGGGAGATTTCGCCATTTAACAGGTTGCCGTCAAGCAGCAGCCTCTTCAGGTTTGTAAGCTTGCCCAGCTCGGATGGAATCCGTCCAACCAGTTCATTGTCCGATAATGCCAGCACTTCCAGGGCTTCGAGCCTGGCCAGTTCCGCGGGTAGCTCGCCGCTTAATCCTTTGCCGTTAAGTTCAATATGGGTAACGCGCTCGATCGATCCGCCGACAGTGACTCCTTCCCAATCATCCAGAGACAGGTGAACAGACCAGTTCAGGAACGCCCCGCCCGCTAGCTCGTCTCTCAGTTCCATCAAGATTTCACAATCTGACACTAATTCCTGATTGTCGTCGGGGTCCTCTACCGCCGATCCGCTGGAGCAGTCCACTTCACCGCACAGCGGCAGGTTCACGAGTGCGTCAAGATCATTGTCCGTAATGTCATCCAGTCCATCCGGTATGCAACCGCTGAAAGGGTTGCCAGACAGATTCAGTTCGGTCAAGTTGTCAAGTCTTGTCAGATTGTGAGGTATCTGGCCACTCAGCTGGTTGTCGTTCAGAGATAGCACTTCCAGGCTTGAAAGCCTTGCAAGTTCCGACGGAATCTCACCGGACAGAGAATTGTCTGACAGATTCAGCACTCTCAGATACGTCAGATTTCTCACCTCGTCGGGTATCTCGCCGTCCAGCCCGCTGTTGTCAAGATTCACCTCTGTTATCCTTCTGGGTGAACCGCTAATCGTGATCCCTTCCCAATTCTCAATCGCCAGTTCAGTCGCCCAGTTCAGCGCAGCGGCACCCCTCAGCCCATCCAGACCCGCCAGCAGCCAGTTGCAGTCCGAAACCAGCCCGTGGTTGGCATTCGGGTTGGCAACTGCCGTTCCGCCCGCGCACTGCCCCTCTCCACAGAACTCCAGCCCCAGCGAAATCAGGTCATTCCTCTGGACATCCTGCAACTCCCTAGGTATGCAGCCCGTAAATCCATTGCTATGTAACGACAGAGTTCTAAGATTTGGGATAGCGCCAAGCTGAGCAGGAATCTCTCCGGTCAGTCGGTTCGCCGCAAGAGAAAGGATCTCCAGGTTAGTCAAGCTGCCAAGTTCGGCCGGTATATCCCCACTCAGCATATTGCTTTCCAGTGACAAATGCTCGAGCGAGGTCATCCCGCCAAACTCCCTTGGAATCGGACCCGTGAGCCTGTTGCCATCTATGGCAAGCACTTCCAGAGTAGTGCTGTCACCTAATTCGGGCGGTAGCTTTCCGCTCAGGTCATTGTCGTCAAGATAAAGGAACCTCAGCTTAGGAAGACTTCCAAATTCCTTTGGTAAATCCCCGCTCAGTCCATTGTCATCAAGATACAGGGACGACAGATTGCTCAGACTGCTGAGCTCCGGCGGTATCTCACCACTCAGTTGATTGCCGCTCAGCGACATGTGAGACAGGCTCGACAGTCCATCCAGTTCGGGCGGTATTTCCCCCGACAGGTCGTTATTAGCCAGGACCATCAGTTGCAGCCTGCTGAGGCTACCAAGCTCTGCGGGTATCGTTCCCTTAATCTCGTTACCCGTAATCTGCAGCAGCGACAGATGACTCAGCCTGCCCAGTTCAGCGGGCAGCCTTCCGCTAAGCCCTCTCTCATTCAGCACCAGATGTATCACACGCTTCGGCGATCCGCCAACCTTCACCCCTTCCCAGTCTTCGATAGGCACATTCACCGACCAGTTCAGCGACACCCTTCCTCCAAGCCGGCTTCGCGAAGCAATCAACGCATTGCAGTCCGCCACCAGCCCTACATTCTCATGAGGACTATCGACCGCACTCCCACTCACACATATGCCGGACGCGCACGCCTCAAGCCCGGTCCGCGACAGATCGTTGTCCGGCACATCCAGCAGCGCAGGCGGTATGCAGCCGCTCAGCGAGTTGCCCGCAAGTGTCAGCACTTCTAGGTCGCCAAGTTCTGCCAGCTCTTCGGGAATCTCCCCACTCAGCCGGTTATTCGCAAGCAACAGGGACTTCAGCCCCGCCAGGTCCGCCAGGTCTGGCGGTATAACACCACTCAGCCTATTGTCATTGAGCGCAAGGGTCTCCAGTGCAGCGAGATTCCTCAGCGCCACGGGAATCTCGCCGCTGAGCAGGTTGTTGTTGATGGACAGCCTCGTCAGATTGGACAGGCTCCCCAGTTCCGGCGGTACAGCCCCACGCAGTCTGTTCCCCGACAGCGACAGCACTCCCAGCCCACTCAGCATCTCCAGCTCAGCCGGCAGCCTCCCGCTCAACCCCACCTCGTCCAGCTCCAGCCCGGTCACCCGCATCGGCGATCCGCCCACGCTCACTCCATCCCAGTCGCCAATCGCGATATCCGCACCCCAGTTCAGAACCAAACCGCCCGCCAGAGCATCCCGCAGACCCAGCAGCGTCTCGCAGTCCGCCACCAATTCCCGGTTATCGCCCGCATCCACCACCGCTCCTCCCGTCGAGCAGTCCGCGTCGGGCTCTTCCTCATCCGGTTCCTCCGCACCCTGCAGTCCGATCACCTCCAGCGTGAATCCTCCGCTCTGTCCCGCACCATAAGTTGTCGCCTCAATCGTGTACTCTCCTGCTTCCAGTTCCTTCCCCACAATCTCAGCATTGAGGTCTATACCCGGAACTGCGTCGTCATTCTCCGCCACAACCTCGCCACCCTTCTCCGTCCCCCGCATCAGGTACAAGTAGGTATCCACATCAGACTCCAGCCTGATCCCCACCGTCGCGGCTTCAGTAATCGTGAAAGCGAAGAAACGCGCATAGTAATCACCCGACCTGCCATCACCCGGCCTGTTCACCGAAAGGCAAGCGTCGCTCCAACTTCTCACGATGTTCACTTCCCCCGTTATAACCTCAAAGCAGGGGTCCGAAGGAGTAGTAACAGGCGTAGGGCTGGCGCTGGCAATCGGAGTCGGCGACACCACATCCTCATCAACATCCGTAATCCTCAGCCGCAGCAGCATCTCAGTCGAAGCACCACCCGCAGCCGCCACAACCACGCCAATCAGGTAAGTGTCCTGCGTCTCGTAATCGAGCCCCTCCCCTTCCCGCAGCACCAGCTTCGCCAGGTAGTGCCCGGGATCATTCACCCCCGAAGGTATCAGCGAGAACTTCGCCGAGTCATCCGTCTCCCGCAGCGCGAACGAAAGAACCCTGTCATCAGGGGACATCGCCTCGAATGTATAGATGATATGGTCCACCTGCCCCGCAGGCCAGTCCTCCGGTATCTCCGTCTCCAACACCACTACCGGCACGGAAGCAACCCCCGTCGCCGTGGATTCCGCCGGTACTCCCTCCGTCTGTCCTCCCTCAGTCTGCGCCAGCGCCACGCCGCCGTCCAGCATCAGCACGACGAACAGCGCAACCGAAGCCAACCCCGCAACGCACACCGCCGCAGCCAGCCTGGACGCATCCACCCGTCCAGCAACCATCATCGCACCCACCTTCCATAGCCCGAGACCGGCAACACGCAAAAAGAGAGGCTCCGCATATTTGCGAGAGCCCCTCTTTGTTTCAAATATAATTTGCTGTGGGAAAAGACCTGTTCAGCGTCGCTGCCTGAAGTCAGCCCATGCTGTATGTCGCGCCCTACTCCCTCCACCTTCTCTTACGCGCATACTTCACGCCACCAAGCATCACCAGCGGCGCAAACAACATCAGCATATTCGCGGCGGACTGCTCGAACGGGAGACCGGAAGTGCTGGAGCATATCCCGCCGCCCTCCTCTTCATCCTCTTCGCCCGCAGTCTCCACCACCACAGGCACCGGCGTCGCTGTCGGAGGAACCGGGGTTGCAGTCGGCTCCGGTGTAGCAGTCGGTTCAGGTGTCGCGGTTGGCTCAGGCGTCGCGGTCGGCGGCAACGGCGTGTAGGTCGGCACTGGCGTGTAGGTCGGCTGCGGTGTGTAAGTCGGCACAGCCGTCGGCGGAACTGCAGTAGCAGTCGGCACCGACGTCTCAGTCGGCACACGCGTAGCAGTCGGCGGCACATCCCCGAACACCAGGTCAACAACTTGTCGCGCACCCGGCTCGAACACCCCAATCGCCGGCGGCGTCGAAGCCTCCCCGTTCAGGAAGAACTCCACAGGAACCCCTATCAGCTCCGCGTCGTCCGTGAGTATCACCAAATTGACGAATTCCCCGTTATCCAGGATCGCAGCAGGCGGGCTCTCATAATCTCCAACCCTGACAATCAGCCTCATCTCCGGCGTCACGGCAAGCCCGGCGACCACTATCGTCCCAGAATATGTCGCGGGCAGGACCGGCACCGGCGTAGGCGTCAGTGTGGCCTCTGGTATCTCGTCGAAAGTAAGATCAAAGTTGAACTGGTTCACACCCGGCTCGTGACGCAGCCTCTCATTGGCTTCCGTCCCCTCGAGCAGGAACACGATTTCCTCACCGATGAACCTGGAGTCCGGCGGCCCCACCGTCAGAAAGTAATTCTGGTCCTCCACCTCAGCAGGCTGTGTCTCATAAACCGCAGCGCCCTTCGTCATCCTCGCAACAACCTTGAACCCGTCCGGCGCTCCTATCGCATCGCCAGTAACGATCATAGGTATCTGCGGAATGCTCTGCGGCGCGGCAGCAGGAGTAGGCGTATCAGTCTGCGCCAACGTTCCACCGCTCGGCAGCGCCAGCAGCCCCACAAGTACAACAACTACCGCCAACAACCCCGCAACTACACTTTTAGTTCTCATAGCCCCCATCTCTGCCAACTGGCGCCAATCAGCGCGACTAATTGCCCTGCATTGTTTGAACAACTTTCAAACACATCCTTATTATTATAGCCACACCGCACGACTCCGTCCATAAAAAACACGCCCGCCCAAATCGCGAGCCTTTACTTCCTTTCAGCCCCTTCCCTCTTGCTGGGAGAAGATAAAGATGCGGTTGAAGCCCTCAAACCCCGTCATCAACCCCCTTCCCGGCCATCCTCAAGAATGTGCCCCCTGTTAACTGCGACCCAGACCCGCAATTAGCGCGCTCCGCACCGACAGTCCTTCGAAGGCAGGATGCCACCTCAGCGAACCCAGCATTCAGCGGGGAACAATCCATAACCAAAAGCCCCCCAGGACACTCCGTCCAAACATATAAAGTTCATAACTCCCCATCAGTTCCCCAATCCCCCGCCGAGCAAATTAGCTACATTTCAGGCCGAATCATCTCCGTCCCCATGCGAACACCCACCCCTCGTGACCAATATCAGTCTCCCTACCTCCAGCAAAGCCACATACATACGCCGCGATGCAACACCACACCCACGCCCTGACCCATGCGTAGACAAAAAAGAAGCCCCTCCTCCAATCTCTCGGAAGAGGGGCCCCACTAATATCAATTAACCTGTCGTCGTACTTATAGAATTATCGGTCTGGCCGGCTAACTACCAGATTAGCTGCCTCCCCGGCCATCACTGACCGGGGAAGCCTTGCTTACCTTCTAGTCTGAGCCACCGCCACTGACGTATCCGCTAGGTACGAGGCTGGCTGCCTCCCTGACGAATATCCAGTATGCGTCGCCGATCCTCAGCGTGTTGTTCATCTGCATATCAGGATCAAGTACCGTCACCCACTGGTTTCTAATGGTGTCGAATCCGAGCACTCTAGCGAGATCCAATCCATCGTCCAGGTTCTGCAAGTAAACATCCGCGCTAACTCTCTGTCCACCTTCACCGTTGCCGCTTATGTCGGTCACCGGAATCAGGTTCCAGCCGGCGTACAGTGCGATCACAGGCGGCTGTATCGGCGTACCGGTTCCAGCAGCTCCACCGGCCAGTCTCGGGATACTAACTTCCCAATCCTGGATAGCATCGCTCAGCACCCAGTAGCCGCGCGAGCCCGTAATCTCTGTCAGGTCACCCTGCCAGTCGCTGTCCAACGTCTCACGTACTGCAACCATCCATCCACCCGGTACGACCGGATCGTAGGTGTACACAGTCCGTACTTCAACACCAGAACCGAACACGCTGCCTATCGCGCTGTCACTCGGCTCGCCAGGTAGGCTAACCAGGTTCCAGCCCGGGTTCAGCCGGCGCTCGAACGGATCCCTGTCGCTGACCTCGAAGTCTATCTCTAGGACGTCCTCCAAGGAGTTGCCAGCAACGTCCATCGCCTGGATCCTCGCCGTGTGGTCACCGAGCGCGACGTTCTCGAGGGTAACAAGGAATGTCTGGCCATCCGTCGTCCTGACGCTGTCGGTCATGTCCACGCCGTCGAGCTCGAACATCGTGATTACCACGTCGTCGAAGTTATCCTCGGCGTATTCGCTGTTTTCGTTCATGCAGTTCGCCATTGGATCGTCGTCGCAGTCATCACTGTGGTTTACCGTGAAGTCAATCTCCACGAACAGCGGAGACCTGAACTCGATGTCCGGCTCGTTGTCGGTGATCTCATTCCCGCTCACCCTTACGTTGGGCTTAGGCAGGTTGACATCAGCCTCCCAGAACACTGCGTCGTCGGTGTTTACGTCACCGTCGGAGTCGAAGAAGTCGGTCACTATCGCGTCTGCCGAGATGCCTTCGCTGCCAGGGTTCTCCTGCGGCGAGCGGTCGACACCCTCGATGCGGAAGCTGTAGTAGCCAGTGTCATCCGGCTCGACTATTGTAACGATCCATTCCGTATTAGATACCTTCTCTACATTGTTGTTCAGCTTACCGCCTGCTGCGGCGTTGATGTCCTGGCACTCATCGGTTAGGACGATCTCGCCCCTGTCGCGCGTGCCGTCTGTGCCGTCGTCATTGTCGCAGGATGCCGTGCCCTTCGTGTCTACCGTGCCCGCAGGTGCGTTCACATAGGTAACCGTTACCGTCGGGCGGGTGGCGTCCAGACGCTCGTCAGACGTGACCACGACCGTAATTTCATCACCGTCGCCGGCTAGTATCTCGTCCTGGCTCGTCTCCAGCGCCGAGGTTATCGACACTACAGTGAACGTAGGCGAAATCCAGTCGTCTGCCTCGTGGTCTCCATCGTCCTGCTCGTTGCCGGCACCGTCCTCAACACCGTTCGGCACTATCGTGACGTCAGGAGTCTCGTCCGCTAGCAGCTCGTCTTCAAGCTCGATGAATACAGCGTTTTCAAGGTCCCGATAGCGATCAATGTAACGCAGGTTCCTATTACCTTCGGCTGCGTACCTGCCGCTCTCGCCCCAATCGACATCATCATCGTCCGGGTTCTCGTATACCGAGACGCTTGCAATTGTGTGACCCTCGACTACGAAGTCGTCCACTTCCACCGTCGCTGGGTTCAGCGTCGTCAGGTCATTGAATATAACCTGGATGTAGCTGCGGTCGTCGTCGTATTCGTTATCCGTCGAGTCCCAGTTCAGACCCGTCCGAGCCTCTACGAAGTCCGGGTTCTCAGTGTCTACCGTGATCTCCGCCAGCTCTTCGTTGTCATCGTTTCCATCAGGATCGTGGTAGGCGCAGTTACCTGCGTTGTCGCACACGATGAAGGTCACATAGTATGTATCGTTTTCAGTCAGAACTATCGTCGTCTCAACGTCGTAACCGTCGTCGATCTCGTCGAAGTCCTTGTCGTCGCGGATCGGGGCGAAGCCATAGCCGCCCTCAGATGCAACGTACTCGCCGTCCTGTGCGGTACCCGGGCAGTACAGCGTGTCATCCTCATGGATGTGCGCCGCCGCACTCAGAACTCCTGCGGTACCCTCAGGCTGCGATGTTGCAACCGAGCACTGGCCCATTCCGCCTTCGCTCTTGCTTATCAGGGCTACTACCGGCATGTACTCGTCGTTTCCGTCGGTGTCCGGCAGGTCCTGCGGCTCAGGTAGGCCGGAGTGTGCATCCGTGATCGTGAACGTGTAGTCCACGTCAGCATCGTCGAACGCCCGCTCGTGCTCAGGTGCAAAGTTGCTTACCTCAGGAGCCTCGTTTTCGACCTGGATGTCATCACGCGCGTTACCGTACTCGAGCTCTACTTCGTCTTCTTCGTCAACCTTCAGCGCGGCCACGCCACCATCGGTGTGCTTGTACACTGCAGCGTCGCCAGGAGTTGCGTCACTCGAGAGTTCGACCAGCTTCAGCGCTGCCACGAACTGGTTCTCGTCATCACCGCTCCTGTATGCAATCAGCTTCAGCTCGTCGTCAGCGGAGTCGCTGTTGACGTCAATGACCACGCACTGGTTGCCGTTACCACAATTCGGGTCAGGGGACTCGGAGGTAACCGCTATCCGCAGCACCGTGCCCCAGTTCGCCCAGTCCGTGTCCACGAAGTTCTCCGGCGCATCGCCTGAGCTTACCGGCAGATCTGCCGGGCTCTCAGGTACTGCTGCGCTGTAAGTCGACTTCGTGTTGGAAAGTGCACTGTACGGGTTGCCCATCGTCGTTCCCGGAACCGGGTTCGCCTTGGTCACATCGAACGTGCTGACTGAGTCCTCGTCCGACGTAATAGTTACGGTCACTTCCATCGAATCGCTGTGCGTGCCGTCACTTGCCACGACATTGACCACGCACTGGTGATCCGTGCCGCAAGGCGTACCGGCGTTATCATAGTCCAGCGACTCAAGTGTCTTCAGGTCGCCGTTCTCGTCGATGTGGAAGGACTTGTTGTTCCCACCGGTACCGAGGCTGTACGTTACCGTATCGCCGTCCGCATCCGATGCCGAGTAGTTTCCGAGCACATGGCCGCGAGGCATGTTCTCTTCAACGCTCACGTTACCCGGCGGGGAGCCGTCAAATATCGGTGCGTTGTCATTCTCATTAATGAGCTTGACTACAAGCAGCAGCGTATCAGCCAGACCGGCCGGGTCCTGGACTTCCACGTGCACTCTCATTCCGTTATCAGGATCGTAGTCCTCAGCCTCGTAGTCCAGTTCCACGTCCTGCTTCACTCGCAGTTCGGCCTGGAAGTCACCGGGGCCGTTCTTCGTGATATTCGCGATCTGGAACTGGTCTCTCGACAATCCTTCGCGAAGTTCAAATGTAAGGTCGTCTTCATCCTCGTCCGTGGCATTGAAGACAGAAATGTCCCCATTAACCCCGAACAATATCGCACCGTCCGAGTAGCTCATGCTCTCGGAGATCGTCGTCACTGCATCATCTCCAGCAGGCGACGTGAAGTTCGGCGTCTCATTCGAGTTCAGCACATGTACCGTAACTACAAGCTCGTCAGACAGGTTGTCTTCGTCCGTAACCTTCACCGTAAAGGTGTGGGTCCCATTTGTTTCCTTATCAAGTGCGCCACTAACCGTCAGCGCGCCTGTACTTGAATTAATCGCGAAAGGAGCCTTACCCGCGCTGATGGAGTATGTGAGCACTGCGCCCGCATCCTCATCACTCGCCGTAAGAACGACTGGCAGGTCTGTGTCGGCTGGGCCATCCTGGAGAGGCGGCTTCTCGACCACAGGGTCTCCAATCTGTGCGGTCTCATAGACCCACGGCACGCCTGCTATCTCAGGGAGCGCCGGAGCCTCTGGCTCATCGGTAATCGATACGCGTACAGAAATCAGGCCCGCGAGCCCTTCTGCGTTGTTCGCATTAACCAGGAACGCAGGATTTCGGCCATCCTCATAGTTCTGCGCCTGCAACACAGTGATCACACCCGTTGCGGGATCCACAGCGTAGGCAGGAACAACATCGCCATTGGCGTCTAGGACAACATCACCGTTGTCGTCCAATTGTCCGTGCTGAACACCGCTCTCTATGCTGAAGGATGTGGCTGTAGGTACTTCGCCTGCCAACGAGCAGCCGCTCGCTACGCCGTCCTGCGAGCAATCCATGCTATTCTCAGCAACCGTGATGCTCACGAATTCGGACTCGATCGGTGCTGGCGGCTCTTCCGTGACCGAAATCTCTATGTAGATGGTCTGGTCGTTAGTGTCTTCCTCATTGAACTTGTCGCTAACGCCAACCGTAATGGTGTCAACGCGAGGACCCGGGTCTGCCTCAGGAGGCAGGTATGTGAGCAGCAGATTATCCGTCGCGGAGTCAAAGACCAGGTGCGACGGTGCTCCAGACACATCAAAGTCAAGATCGTCCGAGTCGGCGTCGTTAACCATGTCACCAAGGTTGACGACCGTCATCGGCACGTCCCTCTCGGGAACGTTTACATTAATCTGGTAGCCGTCCACCTCAACGTCGTCGGTGGCGGGATCGCCATCGTCGTCGATCATCAGTGTGGCTGCCATAACGCCAGAAGGAAGATCCGCATCACCAACCACTTCTGTGGGGTCATTCACATCCACGGTTACCGTGGCGTCGATGTACTGGTCGTTAGCGGAAATTCCGTCAGACACCTTAATCTTGAAGGTGTAACTGATATTGGAATACTTGTCAGTGTCATCCGCCAGTGCACCGTTGTCGTCGCGAGTGTATTTCGCGTCCGCATCAGCATCTGTCGGACCACCATCACTGTCTGAAATGCCAGCAGTCCCGACGCTTATCACGCCGGTGCTGGAGTTGATAGTAAACACACTGGCACCAGCACCAGAAAGCGAATAAGTCAGGGAGTCGCCGTCACCGGCATCGACGCCCGTACTCGCATCGCCAACTTCCGTGCCAGGCTTAACCAATCCAGGCACTGCCTCAACTGCCGGCGGACCTGCGGAGGCTTCCACTTCTTCACTTGGCTCATTTTCATCCACAGTGGCCGCGAAGGTGCCAGGTGCGGACGGAGCCTCGTTCGACGCGGTAACGGTTACCATCGCCTTGCCGATAATCGTCCTGTTCGCCATACCAGCGTCACCGCTCACCGTAAGGTCGAGCTCGTACGTCCCAACCTCAAGAGAGTCGCTGCCGTTGTACACCAGCGTCATATCCGTGTCTCGGACTTCAAACAATCCGCTACTGTCACCGCTGATGATGCCATCCAGGTATTCAGCTGCGATATTGTCATCCGTTTCCGCTAGATCACCATCTGCGCCGGCACCTTCCGTGATGCCACCTGTGACCACGAAGTAGCCAATAGGCGTATTAGCCTGAACGCTCTGCGGTATGGTGAAGGCGTAGTGAATGCCATCGGTATTAGGCATGCCATCAGTGTCATCGCTATCAGGGTTGACCTCGCCAAGGGTTCCACTGAACGCCAAGGCATCACGCGTATTCACCGAACCGGTCAGAGTGATCTGGACGTCATTGTCGTTAGCACTGTTGTCGTCAGGCGTGGCGCTGCTGTCCACAGCCGTGTCTTCGTCGTACATCAGGACGACCGAAATCGGCAGGGGCGAGTCATGCGGCTGGCCATTGTCCGCATCGCCGGTTATGGAATCCACTCCGGACTCCTTGACAAACAATCGGAAATTGCCACTCCCTGCTGGGTATTCTTTAATCTCGAAGTCCTCAACTTGGCCTCCGAGCACCGCAATGTCAATCAGCTTCGCACTCGACCCGATTCCAGTAACATCCCACTCCTGGGGATCACTATTAATCGGCTTGCGAACACTCGAAACGACCGAGCCCTTAACAGCCTTTGCGGGTACAACATCAAACAGAAGGCCGTTCTCATCGACCCTCATCACGTTGATGTCCACATTAGCCGTGAAGGTATGGTCCGCGTCGTTGTTATTGGCGTTGTGCGTACCCCTGAAGGTAGTCGGATCGACGTCGTCTCCGTCCACGCCGGGTTCCGCGTCAATAATCAACCTTACCGAGAACGAGTAACTGTCAGCCAACTCCAGCGTCGGCCCCGACGTTGCATCTGTACCAGCGACGGCCGAAGCTGCATCAGCGGTCAACGAAATCTCAAAGGCTCCGTCAGCGCCCGCTATTACCTCGAAAATATTTGTCCTGACGGGTGCATTTGCCCCACCCGATCCGTCACCGTCATGCATGTAAGTAAAGGTGGGCGACATTAGCGGGTTCTCAAAACCGGCGTATCCCACTACATTATTCGTCGGGTCTGGCTCCACCCCTTCCTATGCAGGCACCAGCGCTGCGCCAGTTGGATAATTCTCCACGTTAATTGTGGCGAGTACCTCAGTACCAGCAATGGTCGCATCACCGTTTACCGCTCCCTTTACATTGGTTACCGCCAATGAGGGTGCCGGTGGCGTCTGCGCCTGCGCAATGCTTGATAAGCCCACCATAGCGGCGAGCATAAGTACCAGAGCAAGCGAGATTGGTATAGACCAAATCTTTCTTTTACTACTCACTAGTTCCTCCTAGTATTCTTAACTTCCGTTCCAACAATTCCGATTTGTGTTTCCAATGTTTCGTTCCGTTTTGCCCTCTGGCATCCGCTTCGCCGTGGCCACCGGCTGTCGGACTGCCCGGAGTGCCTTTCACCGATAAGGTTGATTCCAGTTCTCCCTACCTCCTCCGTTTCTTCCCCCCTCCGGGGAAGCCTACTCTTATCTCTAACGGCAAACACCACGCCAAAGCGCAGCCTGCCCATTCACATACTTGAAAAAGATACGCCTGTCATTTTCCTATGTCAATGAAAATCCCGCGTCCTTTTTCAAGCCTTTTGCTGAACATTTAACTAGCTAAAGCCTGAAATCCCTCCAAACACCTCCTCGTCTTCATTTAATTCCCTTCCCCCTTGACGGGGGAAGGTTAGGATGGGGGTGAGCAATCCATGCCCACCTCTGTATCTACCAATAATAAGTCTTGTGCCTTTGCGCACGAACCCAATACTATCCCTCTTGTATTACGGGAGTATTACGGATAAATGGGAAACGGAAGGCAATTGAAAGACAATATTAACCGAAAATCATCCACGCCCCTACCTGTCGTCCCCAACCGCAATCGCACCATCCCGAAATCTCGTCCCCGATCGCACCACCAAACCAAACCCCACTGAAGCCAAAGCCATCTGAATCACCGCACCGCGCATGCCGCCTCCCCATCCCCGCAGACCACGCGCCGTCACCGCTTCAGAAACCGGCAGAACAAAGTCTAAGAACCCCACTAACACTTACCCATCCCCCGGAGCAAACCTCCAGACCCCATCAGCGCCCCGTCTCCCCCTGCTGCGGCTCTCTACACAACCCCGCGGCCCACCACACAACCGCGCGCCCTCCACACGACCGCAGCAACGCCCCAGCTCATCACATCCCCCCTTCCCACCCGCGCAATGCTCCAGGCATGTGTAATATCAGGCTCACGCGAAAGAATAATCCCCGACGATCGAAACCCGGTCAGCCAGAACTCCATCCTTCCCTTCAAGCTTCATGCCTTCGTGCTTCATAAATACACGATGAACACATGGCAAGAGAGGCAGAGCGCCTGGCAAGACCACATGGCAAGAGGACAAGAGGATATGACGGTATTAGGTATAGGGCATTAAGTATTAAGTAATAAGTATTAAGTAATAGGAAGAACGCATCGCGCGAATGCAAACGCAGCGGCAGACCATCATCGCAATCCCGCCGAGCCACGACGCCGGATCTGGCGCAACTGACATGGAAGAACTGACATGAGCGAAAAATTCGATAGCGTCCGTGCAAGGTTCGATCAAGCGACCGCGCAGATCGAATCATCCATGAAAAACATCCGCCGACTCATCCCCCAACTCAGCCCCTGACGCATCCATAAAACTCAGCCCGCCAAAAGCCAATCGTGTATCATGTACTCACACCCCGCATTCACCCGGTCGTACCCTCAGAATGAACCCGCGCATTTCACGCCCGCGCAAAACCCGCTCCGGCACGCAAAACGCGCCCAAAACGCCCGAAATCCGCCAAATTTGCACTAAGTTGCACTAAATTGCACTATTTTGAAAAAATGTATTTCATCCATGATTGCACTACGCGGCACTAACACAGCCGCTAAGTACACACAAAGGACACCCACACAGGAGCGCTTCACCTATGGACATCTCATGGTTGGGCAACTCCGCCCTCCGCATCCAGTCAGGCCAGACCGCAATCGTCTGCGACCCGTATCAGACTGCCGCAGGCTGGGCAATGCCCCCCACCGGCGCTGACATCGTCACCATCAGCCTCGACGACTCCAACCACGCCGGCGCCGCCGCGGTCAACGGCGACCCCCGCGTCCTCCACGGCCCCGGCGAATACGAGATCGCGAACTTCTACATAAGCGGCATGGCAACCCCCCACTCCAACTCTCAGGAAGCGCATGACGATGAGGCGCAGCGCCAGGTGAACACCGTCTATACGATGCGCGCCGAGGGCCTGCGAGTCTGCCATGCGGGCGCGGTAGTGCCCAAGCTGACCTCGCGCCAACTCGACGAGCTGAACAACATCGAGGTGCTGGCGGTGGACGCGGGCGGCGATGAGGCCGCCGCGAAGCGTGTGGCGCGCCTGGTAAACCAGATCGGCCCGCGAATCGTGGTGCCGGTGGGCTGGCAGTCCGGCGACGCCGAGGACACATCCGCCCTCCAGCCCCTCCTCGCCGAGCTTGGCGTGACCGAGGCGGCTACGCAGCCGACCCTGCGCGTAACGCCAACGAGCCTGCCGCGGGACATGAGCGTGGTCGCCCTGCGACCCATCCGCTGACGCGCGCCGTATCAGACCCGCGCAGCGGAATCGAATGGCTAAGTGAACGGGGGAAAGGCGCTGAGGCTAGCGCCTGAGTGGGGACACTTCCTGCGCGAGACGCGGCAGGTTCGCGAGGAATTCCCTGTTGTTGCGCGTCCGCCGCATGATCTTGTCGATGACCTCGATCGCGCCATCGTCGCCCTGCGACTTCTGCAAGCCCACGAAGCGGCGTAGCAGCCACACCTGCTGCAGCGAGGACTCGTCGAGCAGCAGCTCCTCACGGCGCGTGCCGCTTCGCTCGATGTCGATGGCCGGGAAGAAGCGACGCTCCGCAAGCCTGCGGTCCAGGTGTACCTCCATGTTGCCCGTCCCCTTGAATTCCTCGTACACCAGGTCGTCCAGACGGCTGCCCGTGTCCACAAGGCACGCCGCAATGATGGTCAGGCTGCCGCCCTCCTCCGTGTTGCGAGCCGCCCCGAAGAACTTCTTCGGCGGGTACAGCGCAACCGGGTCCATGCCGCCCGACAGCGTGCGCCCGCTGCTTGGCACCGCCAGGTTGTACGCCCGCGTCAGCCGCGTGATGCTGTCCAGCAGGATCACCACGTCCTTGCCGCTCTCGACAAGTCGCTTCGCTCGCTCCAGCACCATCTCCGCCACGCGGCAGTGGTCCTCCACCGGCTCATCGAATGTCGAGCTGTACACCTCGCCGTCCACCGAGCGCGTAACATCCGTTACTTCTTCAGGTCGCTCCCCGATGAGCGCGACCATTATCTGTATATCGGGCGCATTCGCCGCAATGCCGTCGGCAATCTGCTTCAGCAGCGTCGTCTTGCCCGCCTTGGGCGGCGACACGATAAGGCCGCGCTGCCCCCTGCCAATGGGCGCGAGCATGTCGATGAGCCGCGTAGATATCAGGTCCTTGCCCGTCTCCAGCTTAATTTGCTGCGTCGGATGGATCGCCGTCAGGCTCTCGAAGTGCCTGCGCCGGCGGGAACGGTCCGGCTCGCCGCCATTCACCTGATCGACGCGCACCAGCCCGAAGTATCGCTCGCCGTCCTTCGGCGGTCGCACCTGCCCGGTAACCTCGTCGCCGGTGCGCAGGCTGAAGCGCCGAATCTGCGACTGGGATACATAGACATCCGAGTTACTGGCGGAAGCGCTGCTCTGCCGCAGGAAGCCGTATCCATCATTCAGGATGCTCAGGATGCCGGTTGCTCTCAGGTTGCCGTTCTTCTCCGACAGGTTGGAAAGCACCTTGTTCATCATCTCGCGGCGATGCGGCATATTGCCGTTCTCGAAGACGCCTAGTTCTTGTCCGAGCTTGAACAGCTCTTCGTTGTTAAGACCTTGAAGCTCAGCTAGGTTCATGACATACTCCGCACCCGCAGGCGCCTGCTATGGGCTGATGAAAGACAAAGTTTCGGTGGAGAGAAGGAATTACGCAGTGGAGCTTACCGCCGTGCATATCCAGGGAGGTATTTGAAAGCGGAAGTCGCTCCGATGTAAACACAGCCCACCAGGTAGTTCAGAAAAAACGAATGTTCACTGCCAGTGTTGATCTGAAAGAAAAGGCGCTCGTCGGAAGTGGACAATCAGGAAAATGTGTGCCTCAGCGCCGGGCGCCACTTTTGGGGGGTCTCAAAAAAGTATAGCACACGGAATTAAGACCTGTCTATCGCATTGTATAGGTTGAAACTACCATTCGCAACGGGTACTTCAGCGCGCATCCACCGCTTCCCTTGTATCACCGATCGGCAGTGAATGCTGCGCGCCCTCACGCAAAGTGTCTAATGCCGAAGCAACAAAGCCTCTGAACAGTGGATGCGGCTTATTTGGACGCGACCTGAACTCCGGATGGAACTGCACTCCCAGCATGAAAGGGTGCTTCTCGGCGTCAATCTCCATGATCTCGACCAGCTTACGGTTAGGAGAAAGTCCGGTCGGCCACAATCCCGCCGCTTCAAACGCTTCCTGGTAGTCGTTGTTAAACTCGAAGCGATGGCGGTGGCGCTCATTAACGGACGACACGCCATACGCCGCGCGCGCCTTGCTGTCAGCGACCAGGTCGCATGGGTACTCGCCCAGCCGCATAGTGCCGCCCATCTGCGTGATGACACGCTGCTCCGGCATGATGTCAATGACCGGATCTGCCGTAAGCGGATTGAACTCTGTGGAGTTCGCTTCGCGCTTTCCGAGGCCGTTCCGCGCCATCTCAATGACCATAACCTGAAGGCCCAGGCATAACCCCAAGTAGGGTATCTTCTCGGTGCGCGCGTACTCTGCGGTCTGTATCATCCCTTCCACACCGCGCTGCCCAAACCCCCCGGGCACCACAATGCCCCGCACGTCGTCGAGCAGGTGCTCCGGTCCTTGCTGCTCGATGTCCTCCGACCGCACCCAGCGCACATCGATGTCCACATTGTGCGCCATTCCTGCATGGAACAGCGCCTCTTTAACGGAAAGGTACGAGTCCTGCAGGTCAACATACTTGCCCACCACCGCGATAGCCAGCGTCTTCTTCGGCATCTTGATGCCGTCAACCAGCGCCTCCCATCTGGCAAGATCCCGTCCTCCGCTCTCGATACGCAATGTATCTATGACAAGTTCACCCATTCCTTCTTCTTCGAGAATGAGTGGAACCTCGTACACCGTTTCTACCGTCGGCAGGGTCACGACAGCGTGAAGAGGCACATCGCAGTGAATGCTGATCTTGCGCTTGATGTCCTCATCGACCTCATAGTCGCTGCGGCAGACAATCACATCCGGCTGTATGCCAATACTGCGCAGTTCCCGCACGCTGTGTTGCGTGGGTTTCGTCTTCAATTCCCCTGTCGCCATGATGAATGGCAGGAATGTCAGGTGGATGTAGCACACATTGTCGCGCCCCACCTCATTCCGCATCTGTCGTATGGCTTCAAGGAAAGGCAGCCCCTCGATGTCACCTACTGTCCCCCCAACCTCCACAATGATGACTTCAGCTTCGCTCGTCCGCGCTAGGTTGAGCATGTGCTGCTTGATTGCGTCGGTTACATGCGGAACGGCTTGAATCGTGCCGCCGAGAAATTCTCCCTGTCGCTCCCGCGAAATAATATCCTGGTATATCTGGCCGGCAGTGAGATTTGACGCGCGCGTCAACTCTACATCTATAAAGCGCTCGTAGTGACCCAAGTCGAGATCAGTTTCGCTGCCGTCCCGCGTGACGAAGACCTCACCATGCTGATATGGGGACATGGTCCCCGGGTCAACATTCAGATAGGGGTCGAGCTTCAGGACCGAGACGGATACGCCCCTGCTCTTGAGCACTCGTCCAAGAGACGCCACGGCGATTCCCTTGCCGATCGAGCTGACTACTCCGCCGGTTACAAACACAAACTTAGTCGTCATACAAGCACACCCTCTCAAGCGACATTTGATCACCTAGCAGAGATACGTGCCGCAGATCACGGCATAAAAGGGACGTTGTGGGCTCCAGAAAATGCAACGCGCTTGCCCTGAAGGAAGCATTTTGAGGGGTCAGTTGTACCTGGGATATCAGTAAAGGGTTAGTCGGATAGCCGTACCTTCCCATTAGGAAGACGCTCCGTCACTTGCGACAGTGGCGTTTATTGCGGCAATTGCCTGTGCTATGACTGCCAAGAGCCTTTACCTTGCGGTCAACTGAATCTTTGAAACCATTCATTAAAGTATATTGACGCCGTCATTACAAAGTCAACCACAATCGATAACACCTTTCAATCGTCTGACTGAGCAGGCAGGACGCGACCGCTAATCACACAGTATTCGATTTTCCGTAACACAAACTTAACAGATATTCAACATTCTGATAATAACAATCGCCTATTATTTGTGATGTGGTTCACAATATGATGGTAAGATCAGTCAGGCACAGATATACAGAGAAATTAACAAACATAGGACTCAACAGACTGAGAGGCGAAGCAATGCACGTAACAGAACTAATGACAGCCGAGGTATCTAAAGTGGACCTCGGAACGAGCGTAGCCGACGCGGCAGCGATGATGCAGGAGCAGAATACCGGCTGCATCGTGGTCGTGGATGTCGTAAAGGACGGCGCGCTCGCAGGAATTATCACAGAACGCGACATGGTTCTTGGCTGCCTTATAGATGGCCACACTTCTAGTAAGTGCCCAGTGAACAGACACATGACCGCTCTGAATGAAGTGGCAACACCGCAGACCGATACCGGCGATGCTTTGCTCATCATGATGGACAGTGAGGTAAGCTACCTCCCAGTTGTCAACGAAGCCGGCAGCGTGATTGGCCTACTGTACGCCGAGGACCTGTCCCGCGCAATCGAAGAGGACATTGACCCTATGGCAAAGCTGGACGGCGACCTCATTACGGTCTAGTTCGGCGAGTCTTCCTAAACTAGCCAAACACCCTCTCAAAGGGCTGCGCGACTATATTCCATAGTGCGCGCAGCCCATTTTCTTTTAGTACCTGCATCCACAGCCGCAATCTACTGGGCTGTAACACCACCGTCGATGACAAGTTCGCTTCCGGTCATGTAGGAAGACTCCTCAGATGCCAGGAACAGCACACCACTTGCGATCTCGTCCGCATCCGCATAGCGACCAAGGGGCGTGTTCTGTTCGGTGCGCTGCCGGCGCTCGGGGTCACGCCATCCGCGTGCGGTCATCTCCGTCTGCACTGGTCCGGGATGCACGGAGTTGCAGCGAATCCCTTCTTTTGCATACTGGATCGCCGTGGACTTCGTGAGAATGCGTACCGCGCCTTTGGATGCGTTGTAGCCAGGGTGAATCGTCGCCTGCCCCACCATGCCCGATATGGAAGAGATGTTGACAATGGAACCGCCACCGGCTTTTCTCATCTCCGGTATCACGGCTTTCGTGCCGAGAAAGACGCCTTTGGCGTTGACGTCCATAACGGTGTCCCAGTCCTCGACACTGGCATCATCACCAAATGTCCAGAACGCGACGCCCGCATTATTCACCAGGATGTCCACCTTGCCGTATCGCTCGACCGCGGTTTCGACGGCATTCTTCCAGGACTCCTCATCGGTTACATCGAGATTCACATAGGTAGCATCGCCGCCCATCTCGTTGATTTCAGCCTCAACCTGCTGACCCTCGTCGTCCAGGATGTCCCCGAAAACTACCTTGGCGCCTTCTCGGACGAACATCTTCGCCTCCGCAGCGCCCTGACCTCGCGCACCACCACTTATAATTGCGACTTTGCCTTCCAGTCTCATGAGTATGATCTCCTATGCGCTAGGCGCTAACATCAATGCCGAGGTTCCAGCAGCTTTTCTCCACAGGCCTACGAAGTAGTCCAGTCCACACCGTTCAGCACCATGCGCTGGAACTCCGGAGTCTCGAAGCTGAGTCCGTTGTGTCCCAGTAGCGTAGTGAACACCTTGCCATCTCCGTAGGTCCGCGTCCAGCCGAGGGGGAATGTCCCGCCGGGCATGAAAGTCTCTTCGCCACGCCATACCCAAGTACCATCCTCAGAGTCGCCGGTCATGAACACGCTGTTTCCGTCACGATACTCGATGCCCATGTATAGCTCGTCATTGGTTGTGAAGTCGGATATGCCTGCTGCGCCCGGGCTGTCGGCGTCGGTAATGTTGACTTCGAACTGTCCGTAGGGAGGATGGTAGCTGTCATTGAGCAGCCATCCGCCGCCGGTAATGTCGTAGTATTCGAGCCAGTCCTCAGAAGCGCACCCGGATATATGTATGCAGACAAAGCCCTTGCCACCACTGATGAACTGTGACATACCAGCCTGCTCTTCCTTGGTCATGCCATCGTCGCCGGCGCGCATCGTGTTGAACACCAGTGCGTCGTAGCCGCCCATTGCGTCAGCGTCTGCCAGCACGGAGGCTTCCCAGGAGACATCGACGTCATGCCCCGCGCCCTTCAGGAAATTTTCCAATACCGGTGTGGATTCTTCGTAAGGGTGCCTGCCGCCCGAAATGACCAGTAGCTTCATTGTTTGCCCTCCAGCTATTCAGCGTATTTTGCCCGTGAGTATAAGGCCAATGCTGTCTTGCTGCAATGTCGTTCAGCGAAATGGGTAAGAAATCTTGGGTGGACAGAACAGCTATATGTTAAAGTCTGATTGGCAGACCACTCGCTCCCGCGCATAACTACTCTACAGGCACACTGTGAACGAGTCTCTCAGGCTAATACAACTGCTCCGCATCAGGCTGCGACGCAATGAATTGTGGACGACCGACTTCGTTCTGACGCTGCTTGCGGGGCACTTCATGTTCGCGGGATATACGGCGACCCTCACGATTATACCGCCGTATGCGATCGACCTCGGCGGCGACCCAGCGTATCACCTGCCGATAATAATAGGAGCCTTCGGCGTAGTTGGTCTGGCGATACGGCCATTCGGGGGGCAGTGGATATACACGCTGGGGCCGAAGCGTGTTGCGGTTGCGGGCACGATCATCGTGGCGCTCGGCAGCATTTCTTACATTTTCGCACTCAGCCCATGGTGGCTGATGCCGATGCGAATGCTTCAGGGAGTAGGCCTTGCGTTGGGACCCGTCGCGACTTCAACAATGATTGCCAATCTTGCGCCGCACACGCGCCGTGGCGAGGCGATGGCGTATATGGGGAATGCAATCAACATCTCGTTCCTTTACGCGCCGTTCATAGCATCATTCCTGTATGAATACGCGGGGTCGCACAACGCTTTCCTCTTCTCCGCGGTGGCAGCATCGATCGCGACGGTCACCTGCCTGAAGATATCGGCCAGCCGCATATCGTTCCAGCAGCCGACTCCGTCAGCGAGCGCGAGCGGCAGACCAAGCAAGCCTCCGCTGGTGGCGCGCTCAGCGCTATTCCCGACGCTGGTGTTCCTGACATATACGTTTACTACGGCGCCGACGAATACCTACCTGCCG
Source organism: Dehalococcoidia bacterium (assembly GCA_963665605.1). Classification (GTDB taxonomy): domain Bacteria; phylum Chloroflexota; class Dehalococcoidia; order Lucifugimonadales; family JADFKI01; genus Bin90. The sequence continues at coordinate 1,439,372 of OY762409.1, forward strand.
CTGCTGGCACACGAGAAGAATCTGGGCAACCCGGGACTGTACTACACAGTATTCTCCATGGTGTCCATGTTCGCTATGGCGGTGGCGGGACCGGTTGCGGACAGGTTCGGTCGGGCGACGGTCATCGTGCCGGGACTGGTGGCGGTGGCAGTGGCGATGTTCATTCTGAACGGGTCGTTCTTCCAGGCGATGTTCCTGAGCGGCGGGTTCTTCGCGGGACTGGGGTTCGGGATGCTGCAGCCCGGGGTGCAGTCGTTCACGGTGGACAGGGCGCCGATGCGGGAGCGCAGCGCGGCGATGGCGACGCTTCAGCAGGCGTGGGATGTGGGCGGATCGTTCGGGGCATTCGTGATTGGGCCGGTGCAGGGGGTGATAGGGACGGCGAACACATTCGGGCTGACGGGGATCGGGGCGCTGATCGGGGCGCTGGGGTTCATCATAGGGAACGCGAAATCGCCGACGAAGATGCCGGGGCAGGCTGCGGCAGGGGACTAGCTAACAGCAAGGCTGTATGGGATGCAGTGGACGGGGCTGAGATATCAGGCGCTCGCGGATGGTGAAGGTTAGGATGGAGGCGAGGACAGCGAGCGCGAGCATCAGAACGAATGCGGCATCGTAGCTGCCACGCGCGTCGAAGACGAGGCCGCCGACCAGAGCGCCGAGCCCGCCGGCGATGTGGTGGACCATATTGATGATGCCGCTCATCATGCCGAGGCGGGGGGCGCCGAACATGCTGCCCGCGAATGTTACGGTGAGGGGCGCGGTTATCAGGAAGGTGAAGCCGTAGAGCAGCGCGAAGATTACAATGGCGGGGGTGCTCTGCGTGAAGATTATCAGGGCGAAGCAGGCGATGCGGGCTAGGAAGCAGAGCGCGGTGGGGTGTATGGAGCTGAAGCGGTCGGCGAGGAGGCCGGCGGACATGACACCGAACATTCCGAGCAGGCCCATGAAGGCGTAGAGGGTGCCGGAGAACGCCGCGGTGAGGCCCTTGTCCTGGGCGAAGGCGACGACGTGGGTGGCGACGAAGAAGTCCTGGAAGCCGCAGATGGCGTAAACCACGAGGAGCAGCCAGAGCTGGCGGGATGTGAAGATCGTCTTTGCGGGGAGGGCGGCGGTGTCGGGTGGTGGGGGTGCGGCGGGGTCCGCATCTGAGGGGGGACTGGATTCGGGGTCGGAGCGGACGAAGGCTAGGACCAGGGGGACCACTATAAGGAGGTTGACGACGCCGAGGGTGATGTAGGCGTTGCGCCAGCCAATGTGAACGAGGGCGGAGGCCAGGGCGGTGATGATGATGAGCTGGCCGAGGGCGTTGCCGGACATGGCTGCGCTGGTGGCGGTGCCCCTGCCGCGCTCGAACCAGCGGCTGATCATTACGCCGATGGGGCCGACGGATGAGCCGCCGTTGCCGATGGCGAAGATGACGCCGTATAACAGTATGACCTGCCACTGGGTTTGGGCTAGGCCCATGAGGGCGATGCCGGCGGCGGCGATTACGACTGCGATGGAGACGACCTTGCGGACGCTGAAGCTGTCAACTAGCCTGCCGACGAAGGGCATGGAGACCGCGGAGACTATCATGAAGCAGGTGGCGGCGAGGGATAGCGCGGAACGGCTGAGGTCAAGGTCCTCGCTCATGGGCTTGAGGAGGAGGCCGAAGGCGAAGCGGGAGCCGCTGCTGAAGAACAGCACGGTGAAGCCGGTCGCCAGGATTACCCAGGCGTAGTTGATGCGGCGCAAGGCGTGTCCTGAAAGTCTGTCAGTGTTTCAGTCCGTCAGGGCGTCAGTGTACCAGTATTCGGTTGTGAGTGTGCGGGCGGGATACAGTCAGCCGTCAGGGGTCAGTCCCCTCACTCAACCCTCTCCCGCGGGGAGAGGGGGCTTTCCACCGCCGCGCCCTCCCCCACTGGATTCCTGCCTTCGCAGGAATGACGGGTGACTTGCGGGGAGAGGGGACTTTGCACCGCCTCACCCTGGCCCCACTGGATTCCTGTCTCCGCAGGAATGACGGGTTGGTGCAGGTGGGTTATGGGCTGCGGATTGCCGGACGGCGTAAGGTGCCGGCGAGGGGGTTGGGTAGGAGGGGGACGCCTTCGGATGCGGCGGCTTCCTTGATTTGCTTGAGGGCGATGGCGTGGTCGCGGTGGGCTGCCTCTGATGGGGGCACGAAGGTGATTTCGCCTTCTTCGAAGTCGCCGGATTCGATTAGCGAGTTGTAGTTGAAGATTGCCTGGTCTTCGGGGGTTAGGGGTTCGTAGTAGCAGTCGAGGTCGTCGGGGAGAACTGACATCGATGTACAGGATGGGGAGGATGTGTTTTCCTCGGTGTTGTCGGGAGAGCTGGCGGGCTCGTCCTTCGACAGGCCCTTCGACTGGCTCAGGACGGGGCTCAGGACGAACGGGTTGGTGGTTTCCGTGCCCGCGCCCTGCCCTGCTGGATTCCTGCCTCCGCAGGAATGACGATTGGCGATGGCTTCGCTGTTCTGGGGAGAGCTTGATACAGGGGCGCTTCCCCTCACCCTAACCCTCTCCCCAGGGGAGAGGGGACTTCTTCCGGGGGCAGAGGCATTTTCGCGGGCTTCGGCTTCCCTGAGTTCTTTGGCTATGGCTTGGTAGTCGGTGGTGTCGTACTGGTCGTATTCGTCGGTGAATGTGAGGAGGCCGGCTAGTTGCTTTTTCTGGCCGACACTCAGGCGTGAGCTTTGCTGGTCGCGCCAGTAGGTCTGGAGCATCTCCGGGGTGATTTTGTCGTAGTTGGTGTCCCAGCCGCGGCGGAGGAGTTCCATGGCGGCGGATGTGCGGTGGTGCCAGGTGTAGGCTTCCTCAGGGTCGAGGCTGGTGTCGGTCATTACGTCCAGCAGGAAGCGGATAACGTCCGCGCCGTGCTCGCTGTACTCTCGCATTCTCTTGGCGAGGTCGGTGTGCAGGGTGTCGTAGTCGTTGGCTTCGTAGTCGTCGTGGACGAGCTTGCGCCTGCGTCCGAAGTGGCCAAAGCCGCGACGCATGATTTCTCTCGCTGCCGCCATGCGGTCGGTTTGCCTGATGCGGAGTCTTTTGGGTGTGTATGGCTTGTCCCTGCTGTTCATCACATCTGCGAGGAATTCGACGATGGTGTGACCATCGGCTGTCTCGGAGCGGATGAGGTGCGCTACTTCGTAGTTGAGGATGTCGAGGTGTGAAACTGACATCGATGTACAGGATGGGGAGGATAACTTATCCAAATCACCCCCATCCCAGCCTTCCCCCGTCGAGGGGGAAGGGGTGTTTTTCTCTGCTGCAAGTTCTTCGGGCGTTGGGATTAGGCCCCAGAACCGGGTCTCTCCTTGATCGGAATCATCGGAGGAGTCGAGGCGCATGAGGTGCCTTGCGGCTTCCATGCGGTGGCAAGCCTTTGCGCCCGGAATCTCGCCGCGCATGGTTTCCGCGAGGAAGCGCAGGATGTCGTCACCGTTGCTGGTGAGGGCGGCGATTTTCTGTTGTAGGGCGGTCTTGGTGCGCATGGGTGTCTTTCGGTTCGCCGGTGTTTCAGTCCTTCGGTCGGTCAGGGTGGTAACGACAAAGGCGCAGGAATCACATAAGTGATTGGCGCTGCGCCTCTTGAGAACGTTTGTATTATTCGGTTGGTTCAATGATACGGACGGATGTTTGGGTTGTCAAGGGTGAATGGCAGGTGAAATAGACAGATTCAGGCTGCGTAGCGGTATCTCATGCAGTTGGCAAAAGGTGTAATGAAAAAACGATCAGCAGGAAGTTCCGCAATGGGCTAGGCTTGAAATTCTATTTCTTGGGACGTGGCTATCTCTTCTTCTGCAGTTCCCAAACTAATCGGTTCCTTCGACGTAGAATCTCCTTGCAATGAGAGAATGTCACCAATGAGAAGATAGGTATACGCAACGCATCGCTCTGCCTCTCGCCTAGTGATTGACGAATGGGAACCTTTCTGAGTCGATGAGAAAATGGCGTCTAGTCGGTCGCCCATAAATGCTAAGTTCGATCCCACAACGGCGTTGTAGCTGCCGGAATCTGACGAGTCCTCTATAAACGCGACGATTCTGTTTATGTAATGGTCGGGACCGAGCTTAATTTCCTTAGACTTACCATCTGTCTGTCGAGTTCGTGTTTCCTCCTGGGGAGGAAAGACAGCGTCAGCAAGGTCTTGAAGCAAGCGCCTGCAACTGTGTGCAGCGTTGGCCCAGTCCTCTGGATTGTCAGAAACAAGATTATCGCTGACCGATGAGAGTTTCCTAACACCATCAGGTATAGCGTCCCCAATCGATGAATCAACGGACGCGCGGACCCGACCAAAGATGTCACCAACAAGATTGGAAAACTTTAGCTCGTAGTGTTTCCTTGAAGCGTAATCGTATATGTAAGTTCGCCTGTGAGCTATCCTTTGGCTGATCCTCGTTATTTCATTTGCCGCAATCGCTCTCTCACTAGCACCGTCGGCGGCCCCGATCCTCATCTTTTGAGTTTCAAGCATGTTGCCTAGCGCATCGATCGATTGTGCGTACATTACCCTTTCGTATGATTCTCCATCCTTTGCTTTCTGGTAGTATATTCGACCTGCCCTTTCCGCCGCACTCCAGACTTCAGATGTGGCTTTCGAGCCCTGATAAGGATAACCGCTACTTTCCCATCTGAAGACTTTCTCCTCATCGTAGTCGTTCAGGAGTCGGGCCAGTCTCAGGGTCTTGAGAATCACTATAGACAGATCAGCTCTGCTAAGTTCGATGTCTCCAAGAATTTCGGCTGATAGGTTGAGTGCTTCATCTTGCACTCTATTTGGTGGGATCGAGTTGCCTAACGTTTGATCAGGTTGTGTCATTCTAGAATCCAGAAGCGGGACAAAGTAACGGCTGATTCCTATTCATTCACTGTATTTTACACGAAGCTCAGTTATGCAGTGCCCCGCGATGTCCGATGAATATTGCCAACTTACGCTACCCTCCTAACGTTCCACCATTGAAAAGGAAAGGATTATCCCCATCACACTTGGCAGGAAACTATACGGAGCGAACTTGACGGACGGGTGGCGCATGATATTGCGCTATTGGTGCGCCGGGGTTTCGTCGGGGGAGTCGAGTGGGCGGGAGAGTTTTTCGCGCTCTTGCTTGCGGCGGCGGAGGTATATGAGGTGTTGAATGGTCAGGATGATACCCCCCACCACTGCCAGAGCGGCGCTTGCCCAGCCGTAATTGGACAAGGCGCGTCTCATGGGGTCTGACAGGTGAATTATCCCTTCCAAGTGAAGCAGGGCAATGACGATAAAGACAAGCGTCAGGGCGCCGAGTACGGGAATCAGGATATCGATGAATCTGTGCATCACTGCTTGTTACTCCAACTTGCCTCAACTATTCTGACAGATGAATAGTGCCTACTGCCATCATACTGGGCAATTGGCGGTAGCTCAATGGTCGCGGTAAACTGCAGTCGATTTCACTCCCATCCTAACCTTCCACCGTCGACGGGGAAGGGACTGTCCCCTCACCCTAACCCTCTCCCCCAGGGAGAGGGGACTTTGACTTGCGCGGTAGGGGTGAGGCGAGAGTTAATGAGGGGTTAATGACCGATTTATTGTGCTGTGGTAGGGTTGCTTGGTCGAAGCGAAAATGTTGCTGCAAATCACATTTGTGGCGCGGTTGTTTTTCGATGATGTGTGACTCTGACTGATTGATTGTGTGGGGTGAAGCTGATGGCTAAGATGAGCGGTGGCGAGGCCATGGCGAAGTCGCTGGTGAATGAGGGTGTGGAGGTGGTGTTCGGGATTGCGGGGATACAGATATACGGGCTGGTTGCGGGGCTGCGAGACGAACCGGGCATCCGCATGATTTCGACGCGGCACGAGCAGGCTACGACTTATATGGCGGACGGGTATGCTCGCGCTTCTGGGAAGCCGGGAGTGGCGCTGGTTGTTCCGGGAGTTGGGCTGTACAATGCCGCGTCAGGCTTGACCAATGCCTACTCGCGACCCTCGCCCGTGCTACTCATTGCGGGGCAGATTCCGCGCGGCGCGATGGGCAAGGGGCTTGGAGCGGTGCATGAGATCGTGAACCAGCCGGGAGCGGTGGGGACGGTGACGAAGTGGCAGCGGTTGGCGATGCGACCGAGGGAGATTCCGGACGCGGTGTTCGAGGCGTTCAGGCAGATGCGGACGGGCCGTCCTCGTCCTACGCTGATCGAGGTGCCGCCTGAGGCGGGCGTGGAGCAGGAGGAGGTTGTGCTGCGACGGCCGGCGCGAATCTCGCGGATTGTGCCGAGTCCGGACGATCTTCGAGAGGCTGCCCGCATCATCGTGCAGTCGCGGCTGCCGCTGATTTATGCGGGCGGGGGTGTTGCGCGGTCGGATGCGGAGGATGCGCTGGTGAGGCTGGCGGAGGCGACGAACATACCTGTGGTTACGTCGAGCGGCGGCAAAGGGACGATACCGGACGGGCATCCGCTGTCTTATGGGTCTTGTTTCAGCCCGCGCGGCGAGAGGCAGGAGATGAACCAGCTATTCGAGGTGATGCAGTCTGCGGATGTGGTGATCGGGATCGGGGCGCGCTTTTCGCTGGGGAATCCTGCCGGGGAGTCGTCAACGCTGGTGAACATCAACATAGACGACGGCGAGCTGACGAGGGTGCAGTCGAACACGATACCGCTGCACGGGGACGCGAAGGCTACGATTGAGGCGCTGATCCCGCACCTGATCGAAGCGGGGGCTGGGAGCCGGCCGTCGCCTGCGGAGGCGGTTGCGGCGGCGCGCAGCCTGATTGCGTACTACGACATCGGGCTGAGGGAGCCGCAGTATCCGGTGATCGAGGCGATGCGGAGGGGCATACCGGAGGACGCTTACGTGGTCTGGGACATCAACCAGCTGAGCTTTTACGCACGAACGCACTGGCCGGTGAGCCATGCGAAGACTTACATTGACTCGGGGTACTCGTTCAATGTGGGGTATTCGTTCCCGACGGCGCTGGGGGTGAAGGTGGCCAAGCCGGACCGTCCGGTGCTGTGCATGGTGGGCGACGGCGGGTTTATGTTCAACGCATCGGAGCTATCTACTGCCGTCAAGTACGGCATCAATGTGGTGACCGTGCTGTTCAACAACGACTCTTACGGCAATGTGGCGCGTGACCTGGAGGAGGCTTTTGCCGGGAGTTACGAGACCGACCTGCACAATCCGGACTTCGTGAAGTTCGCGGAGTCGTTCGGGGCGGTCGGGATGAGGGCGAACGATCCGATGGAGCTGGAGACGCTGATACCTGAGGCTCTGGAACGCGAGGCGCCGGTGATCATCGATGTGCCGCTGGGGGACATGCCGATTCCGCCCGCGCCGCAGTTCGCGCCGCTGTACAACCTGCCGTGGACGATGCCGCAGGATGGGCTGATTGTGTCGTGAGGGAGGCGGTCAGATGCTGGTGCGCGGCGAGAGCGCGGCGTACTTGACAGATGGGTGGTGCAGGATACAATTCATCGGGGTAAATGGCGGTATAGCGGTTTGCCTTGATTTAGATGTGATTTGACGGGTGAATAAGCAGCTGACGGAGGAATGTATGAACGGGGCAGAGCTTAAGGAGAGGGTGCATGGCGGGGGGATCGTGTATGGGACGATGATCAGCATGGGGCGGAACCCGCGCTGGACGTCGGCGTTTGCGAATTTTGGGATTGATTATGTGATTATCGATACGGAGCACTCGCCGCGGGGCAGGATGGATGTGGCGGACTTTATCGCGGCGTTCACGTTCAGCGGGGTGGTGCCGATCGTGCGGATTCCGATACCGGACTCGCACTATGTGACGATGGCACTGGACGCGGGTGCGCATGGGATTCTTGCGCCGTACTGCGAGACGGTGGACGAGGTGAAGGAGGTTGTGGGTGCCGCGAAGTGGCGTCCGCTGAAGGGCGCGCTGGTGGAGAAGGCGGTGGATACGGGGGAGTTCCCGAGCCAGGCGACAAAGAAGTATCTTGAAGCGCGGAATGCCAACAATGTGTGCATCATCGGGATCGAGAGCGTGCCGGCTATCGAGAACCTGGAGAATATCCTGAAGGTGAAGGACATCGATGCGATATTCGTGGGGCCGAATGACCTGAGCATTACGCTGGGGATTCCGGACCAGTACGACCACCCGGACTACGAGGGTGCGCTGCGGGAGATTATCGCGAAGTGCCAGGCTGCGAATGTGCCGACGCTGATTCATCACCAGACTGTGGAGCTGACGACGAAGTGGCTGGCGGAGGGGGCGCGGTTCGTGCTGTACAGCAGCGATGCGCGGAGCATGCATAACGCGTACCGGGACGAGTTCGGGACGATCAAGGCTGTGGGGGCTGAGCTTGGCGGTGGAGCTGCCGAGGATGTGGGAGAGTCTGAAGAGGTTATTTAGAGTTATGAGTAGTGAGTCATGAGTTATGAGTGGACGACTCACATTGAAGGGACGGAGGCTTGCAAGATTTCAGGAATTTGGAGGTCTGGAAGAGAAGCCACAGTTTAACGTTAGAGATCTACCGGGTAACAAGCAAGTTCCCAAGTAACGAGCTTTACGGGATGACAAGTCAGATTCGACGAGCTGCTGCATCCGTTCCAGCCAACATAGCCGAAGGGTGCGGCAGATATGGGAATGCCGAATTAACGCGATTTCTACGTATTGCAATTGGTTCGTCCAGTGAATTGGAATACCATGTGTTACTAGCGTACGACTTGGGGTACATCGGTAAGGAAGAATACGATGAACTCACAATACGTGTCGTTGAGGTCAGGCGCATGTTGATAGGACTTTCCAACAGAACCAGAACTGACAGATGAATCCCGAAGACGGACAACCCACAACTGAGACATGGAGACTGGAGAGTTTGATATGAGCTGGCAGTTTATTCTGATTAACGGGCCTTATGGCGGGACTTGCGAGGGGCCTGCGTGGGATGGGAGCGGGTTGTTATTTACGCATATCCCAGGGAACAGGATCATCCGATATGACCCGCTGGACAAGGGGTCGAGCCTGTATCGCTCGGACTCGAACAACGCGAACGGGTTGATGTTCGACAGCGAGGGGCGGCTGTATGCCTGCGAGGGCGGCGCGCGGCGCGTTGTGCGGTATGAGGCGGACGGGTCGGCGACGGTGCTGGCGGACGGGTTCGAAGGGCAGCGGCTGAATGTGCCGAATGACCTCGCCATCGACCAGAACGGGAGCGTGTGGTTCACGGACCCGTTCTATGACGGCGCGGGCGGCGAGTGGAGCAACGACAGGTCGAACAAGGACCTTGACCACGACTCGGTGTACCGGCTGGATGAGCAGGACGACGGGAACTGGTCTATCACGCGGGTTACTTTCGACACGACGCGACCGAACGGGCTGTTGTTCTCGCTGGACTATAGCGTGCTGTATGTGGCGCAGTCGGGGCGGGATGCGGACGAGAAGCGGGAGCTGCGCGGATACCCGGTGAACGCTGACGGGAGCCTTGGCGAGTACACGGTGCTACACGACTTCGGGGCGCATCGGGGGATTGACGGGATGGTGCTGGATACTGAGGGCAATATCGTGGCGACAGCCGGGTTCGATGAGAGCGGGCCGGGGCCGATGGTGTATGTGTTCGCGCCGGACGGTGAAGTGCTGGAGACGCACAGGACGCCGACGGACAGGCCGACGAACTGCTCGTTCGGTGGGTCTGACCTGACGACGCTGTATGTGACGACTGGCGGTGGGGATGTATATATGGCACATACGGACCGGCAGGGGCGGCTGCATTATCCGAGTGTTTAGAGGCACGAGTTAGAGTTGAGGGCGGGTAGGTAAAGAGTCACAAGGCAAGATTGTGAGAGGGAGCGCAGTTTAAGGCTGCGCTCCCTTCGATTTGTGGGCTCAACGATTTGTGGGCTCAACGATGACCGTTCGATAGAGATTCCACATCATCAAGGTATTCCTGCGCGTCTTCGATAATGACATCGGTGGTCAAGGGCAGGGGGCAGTAGCCGTCGTAGAAGCAGTCCTTATGCAACACGCCTGCTACTTCCGAGAAGCGAGCCAACATTCTTAAACGTCGGATTCTTCTATTTTGTCGCTCAATGGCATTCAAGCCACTTCGCCGAGCGCCCGTTCCGGACGGCACAGGGCGGTCGTAGGCCTGCAGAAGTTCATTGGTGGCCTACGTAACCGCGCCCATGTTTTTTCTACGGCGTCTCGCAGCACAACTTCATCCTGCGAAACCTGCCGTGCCGCAAGTTCACGCAGAGCGTGAGCATATAGTGCCTTAGCATCTTCAAGATAGTCTCCCACCTGTCACCTCTGTGGTCGCTCTTATACCAATTCACTTTACTTATGTCACAAAGGGTAGCAAAACGTGACGCTACAATTAGAGCCGGGCATAATCCTCAAAGCAACATGCTTGAGTTCAAAGAAATAAGAAAAAGTGAGAGCAAGCCTGTCTCGGTAAATGGGCCGGTATTCCTGTCGGACGCTCTTAACGCTTTATATTAGCCGATGGCGTGAAATTACTCAGGCATAAGAATAACCGAGGAGAGGTAAGAAATGCATACGACATTTGCATCGAGGGTGGCGGCAGGCGTGCTACTCATCTTGGCCGGCATGATTTCAATCGCCTGTAATACAGAAGTTGGACCGCCTCTGCCATTGGCGCCAGTTCAAGTGAATAATGGCCAAGACTCAGTGACAACTTCAGGTCAGGCACCGGAGGCCATTGACGCTGCCACAGCGGAACCAGATGCGAGGCAGGCAGGACTGACGCAATTGAAAGTGCAGCACCCTACATCCCAGATTCAGACTGCGCCCGGCCTTAGTGCTCCTGCAACATCTGTGCCCGAACAAGCAAAGCCAGCGGTAGTTTATGAAGCATTGTACTTCACCGCAAACATGCTTGAGGAGAGCAGTGCAGAAGCATCAGATGAGTTAAGTAAACTCGTGGCACACTCCTCCATCATAGTTGTTGGCACAGTTTCGAATGCCCAAGCAGATGTGGTGCGTAGCCCGCACGAAGGGGTAAATAACAACAACGTAGGTGTTGCGAACGTGTATGGATTCGAGGTTCAACGATATCTGAAAGGGAGCGGACTAGACACAATTTCAGTTATCCAATTTATTGGAGTGGACGTAACAACCGCTCAGGGAGAAACGATCCAGGCACGAGACAAGCTTGATAATTTACTCCCTGGAAGGGGTAGTCGATATCTCCTATTTCTAAGAGAGCAAGACGACTCCAACGATTACTGGATCGGAACCGCGGAGCCATACAAATTCTTGCTATCGGACGGACTGGCAAAGGTGGAGAGTCCTGTGGAGGGGATGGAAGAATTATTCCAGGATCAAGCCGAGTTCGTCTTCGTAAACAATGTTGAGGGAAAGATCGCTTCTAGTCCTTAGCTAACCGGACGAACCGAAAGCCATAGCGCTCACCGTACACGGGCGATTTATGTCGCGCGTGTACAAGCACGGTCGTAAGCAGATCCGAGCACGGGAGGCACCGTTGCCCTGAATCACATCTGCACCTGCTGACGGGTGCCTGTCCCGCATCATTCTGAAGAGAATGCCCAGGAGCATTCAAATCACCTCTGATTCAAGCCACCTGTTTTCTGACGTAAGTAAAGCGAAGTGGTACTAGCAGAGGAAGTTCCCAACTGGACTAACGAATACCCCATCGCTATAATTCGGGCGGGTTCGACAGAAAGATATTCGACAAGAATGCAATTGAATTACTCAGAGGAGCGTTTTTAGATGGCAGAGGATACGATACGGATTGGACTTGTGGGCGCGGGTGGAAATACTACGCTGCGCCATATACCGGGGTTCCGGGAGCTGGAGGATGTGGAGATTGTGAGCGTGGCGAACCGGAGCCGCGCGTCGGGGCAGAGGATTGCGGACCAGTATGGGCTGCCTGAGGTCTATGACAGCTGGGTTGACCTGATCGAGGCGGACGATACGGACGCGATCTGTATCGGGACATGGCCGTATGTGCACCGGGATATGGTGATTGCGGCACTGGAGAACGATAAGCATGTGATGACCGAGGCGCGGATGTGCATGGATGCGGCGCAGGCGCGCGAGATGCTGGACGCGTCGCGGCTGACTCCGCACCTGGTGGCGCAGATCGTTCCGTCACCGATGACGCTGCGAGTGGATAACACCGTGAAGCAACTGATTGCGGACGGATACCTCGGGGATGTGCTGTCGGTGAACCTGGTGGTGAACGACAAGACAATGCATCCGGCGGGATTCGTAGAGCCGAGCGCGCCGTACCACTGGAGGCACGACCGGGACTTCAGCGGGTACAACATCATGCAGATGGGTATCTGGTACGAGGCGATGATGCGCTGGGTGGGGCCGGCGGAGACGGTGCAGTCGCTAACGCGGGTACATGTGAAGAGCCGCCAGGATGGCGACGGTAGCACCAAGGTGATAACGATTCCGGACCATATCGAGGTGCTGGCTGAGATGTACTCGGGGCCGCTGCTGCACATACGGATGAGTGCGGTTACGGGGCATTCGCCGCAGAACGGTGCGTGGATATTCGGGACGGACGGGTCGCTCTTCGTGGAATCGCCGGGGATGGCACTGTACGGCGGAACGCGCGATGACGGCGAGATGTCGGAGATCGAGATTCCGGAGGAGAACCAAGGGGACTGGCGGGTCGAGGAGGAGTTCATCAACGCGATTCGCGGGGTGGAGGAAATCACTCATACGAATTTCGCGGATGGCGTGCGGTACATGGAGTTCACTGAGGCTGTTACGATCAGCGCGCAGACAGGGGAGAAAGTGCATCTGCCGCTTTAGGGGCGCACATACGGATATAGAAAGACATCCGGCAGACAGGTTTTGAGGGATTAGGACTTCGCCCGCTTTTTCAGAAAGTACGGCGAAGTCCTAATATATTTTGGAGCCTAACTATGTTAGTATATGCAAACTAAATCTGAGTTTGCAGAGGAAAATTGATGGCGATTGAGACGCGGTCACAGGAGCCTGCTCCACAGTCCAGCGATAGCACAGCCTTTATCCTGTCCGCTATCGACAGATTGGCGGCGGACACTCGGAGTAACTTCGAGAGTGTTCGCTCGGACATTCGGCAGTTGTACTACCTGAACATACTGACATTGCTGACGGCATTGGGAGCGCTAATTGCGGGGCTGTTCGCACTGCTAGGCTGATAGTCGCTTCTTCACACTGATTTGTACTCTCACTGATTTTCCAGGCCGTATTTTCCCTTTAAGCGCCGGCATTGTCGGTTGCGGATGAGCCGATGATGGTTTGAGTCGGTCTCGCTTTACAGGGTAAAATCGGAACAATATAACCGCGACATGAGGAAGCAAACCATAGAATATACAACGCCTCTAGATGCGCTGATTGCGGTAACGAAGCGTCTGACTCAGTACGAAATGCAGCGGGGCATGGACTCTGAGGACTTTTTTGCACGATACTCGCAGGGTGTGCTATCTGACGATGCCGTCTTCGTAGAATGGGCAAATGACTATCGACACTACCTCGCGCTCAGACGCAGCGTGGAAGATAGCCTGAGAAGGGGAATCCAAGATATTCGCGCAGCAGAATAGGATGACTACTACTTTCAAGGTGAATCTGCCGCTGTGATTATAGCGGGTTGAAATGGCTTCCGCTGCCCTTCTTTCTTGATGGAGAGAGGGGCAGCGTTTTTCAGGTGAATTAGGCTTGTGCTATTCGCCGCGCAGCTGGTGCAACTCGGCTTCCATTTCGGCTAGGCGCGCTTCCGCTGCCAGACGACCGGCGCGCTCCTCTTCCTGGCTCAACAACCATTGTCCCGCCGCAGGGTCCCAGAAGCGCAGTTCGCCGTCTGTCCACCAAAGGTCTAGGTTCAAAGCATCGCTGTGCCCCCACATGCGCCCATCGTTCTCAGCACGCAACTCGAACCGACGGTACTCGCCTTCCACCAGCCGCTCCCCAGCCAAAGGCTCGCCGTAAAAATCGCCGCCGGTCGAGTCGTATCGCCAGTACTCGGACACGCCAAGCTCGGCGTACAAGTCGCGCTTTGCACCCAAGTCGGCGCCCGAAGTGCTCTTGGAGCCTATCTCCAGGATGAAGTCGGGCGCTTTACCCACTTCCCACAGCAAGTAGGTATTGTTCGCTTCGATGGACAGCGAATGCCTGGCTGCTTCAGATAGATTAAAGACGACATAGCAGTCCGGGGACACTGAGCGACGGGGGTTACCTTCCACGTAGTAGATGAAGGTGTTGCCATTCACCCACGCACCGGGAACATCGGAAAAGTGAAATTCGAGAGTGCCGACGACTCTGCGGTAAATTGGCGCTTGAAATTCTCCGTCGGGCAATGGCATTCCGTCCGTTTCAGGATAGACTACGGTAGCAGCGGCTTGGGTGGTCATGGATTCCTCCTTGCTCAACCCGATTTTATCACAGGTGAAGGATTCCGCTAGGATGCGCCTGCGCCTCCGGGGGCTCCGGAGCCGATGACGGTGTAGGTGCTTTGCTCGCCGGGCTGGTCGCCGGACCTGTCCTCTAGCCTGCCTATGGGGATGGCGGGCATGGTGGTTGTCTGCAAGCCGGCTTTGACGCCTAGCTCGAGTGTGAAGCGGGCGGCGGTGGCGTTGTCCTCAGCTTCCAGGATGGCGACGAAGTCAATGTTTCCCAGCACGGCGTAGAGGCCGAGTATCTCGGCGCCGGAAAAGCCCATTTCCTCTTCGGCGCTTCTGATGACATGCGGGTCTCCCAGGATTTTCTCGCGGCCTTGCTCAGTGGCAGAGATCAACAGTATGTAGGTGGCCATGGGCGTTCTCCTTGCCGTTGGCGGCTCAATGGAATGGAACCATCCGATGTTCTGCGCCAACATGGTAGTATTGGATTGCTGAGAGCGAGTTGTTTCAGCCTACCCATAATACTCAATTGACTGGAGACTTTCATGGATTATTCAGAGATTTTTTCGAGGAACCTTCCGGCGACGGTTGAGATGCCGGCCGGACTGAGGGCAGACACGGCGCATATATTCTCGGTTACGAATGCGGTGCCGCAGGCGATAGACCCGGAGCTGTACGCGGAGGCGATGAGCAATGTGCTTGCGCGGGAGGCGCGGACACTCGCGGGATATCCGGGGATGAAGGGTCATGAGGGTTTGCGTGGGTTGATTGCTGCAGAGCTGAAGGACAAGCGCGGCGCGGATGTGGACATTGACGACATTTTTCTGAGCGACGGAGCCGGAGGAGCGATCCGCAAGCTTGTGGACGCGTTCATCGATCCGGGGGATGTGGTGCTGGCGGAGGAGTTCACTTATTCGGGGACGCTGAATATGCTGCTGAGCAAGCGGGCCGAGGTCATTCATGTGGAGTCTGACCTGGAGGGTATGGACCCGGATGCGCTTGAAGCGGAGATCAAGAGACTTGCGGCGAGCGGGCGGAAGCCGAAATTCATCTACACGATTTCGGTTTACCAGAACCCGTCAGGCTCGACGCTGAGCCTTGAGCGGCGGGAGCGCATGCTGGAGATCGCGGCGGAGTACAACATTCCGATTGTGGAGAACGAGTCGTACGCGGACTTCCGCATAGACGGCGATCCGCTGCCGCCCGCGATGCTGGGGATGGATGACAACGGACTGGTCATATATGTGTCGTCGTACACGAAGCTGATGGGCTGCGGGCTGCGTGTGGGATTTGCGGTTGCTTCGCAGCAGGTTCAGGATGTGCTTACCGGCGGGATGCCGAGCCAACTGGCGACTATGCTGGTGTACGAGTACCTGCGGACGCGGAAGGTGGAGCATGTGGAGTCGGTGCGGCGAGAGTTGCTTTCGCGGCGGGATGCGCTGGTGAGCGCGGTGCGTGAGAACTTCCCTTCGGAGTGCGAGATCGTTACGCCTCATGGCGGGATGATGGGATGGGTGAAGATGCCGGAGGGCGTGGACACCTGGGCGGCTCTGGATAGCGCAGTCGAGGCGGGCGTTAAGTACAATCCCGGCGGCATTTACAGGGCGCCGCGTGACCGGAACGACCACCTGCGGCTGACATTCAGCCATAACACTGCCGAAGAAATCCGAGACGGAGTCGCCACGCTCGCGGATGTGTTCGAGCGCGGTGGGCTGTTTGCGTAGGTTGAAAGTGATGGATGCGCCTTGATTTATTCTGCGGACCTGCACCTGCATTCGCCGTATGCGCGGGCGACTAGCAGGGAGTTGACCTTCGAGAATATGGCGCGGTGGGCGCGGATCAAGGGCATCGATCTGCTGGCGAGCGCGGACTTCACGCATCCGGAGTGGTTTGCGGAGACGAAGCGGAAGTTGCGACCGACGGGGAACGGGCTGTATGAATGCGACGGCGCGCGCTTTGTGCTCGGGACCGAGGTGAACTGCAACGGGCACCAAGGTGGCAGGAACCGGCGAATACACATGCTGATGTTCGCGCCGAGCTTCGAGGTTGTGGAGCGTATCAACGCGGCGCTGAGCGACAAGGGGCTGCTGGCGTCGGACGGGCGCCCTACCCTGCACATGACGCCGCGCGAGTTGCTGGAGACGGTGCTGCTGATCGATGAGCGAATTATGCTGATTCCGGCGCATGCGTGGACTCCGCATTTCGGGTTGTATGGCTCGCGGACGGGGTTTGACTCGCTGGAGGAGTGCTTCGGGGACCTGACGCGGCACATCTTTGCCATTGAGACGGGGCTGTCGAGCGACCCGGCGATGAACTGGCGGATGCCAGAGCTGGATGATGTGAGCATCGTGTCGTTTTCGGACGCTCATTCGCTGCCGAAGATGGCGCGGGAGCTGACTTTCATAGATGGCGAGCTGAGCTACGACGGGCTGCGGCAGGCGTTGAGAGAGCAGAGCATAGCGTACACGGTGGAGTTTTTCCCTGAGGAGGGCAAGTATCACCATTCGGGGCATCGGAAGTGCGGCGTGAACCTGTCGCCTGACGAGGTGGCGAAGACCGGGGCGACCTGTCTGGTGTGCGGGCGGCGGATGACGCTGGGGGTGATGCAGAGGACGGACAGCCTGGCGCGGCGGGATGTGAGCGCGGTCAGGGGTGCGGACGGGTTCGTTAGACATGAAGGGCGCAGCGACGGGCAAGGCGAGGACGGAAGGCCGCCGTTCAGGTCGCTGGTGGGGTTGCAGCAGATCGTTGCGGAGAGCATGGGGCGGGGCGTGAATACGAAGGGCGTGCGGACGCAGTATATGCGGCTGGTGGATGAGCTGGGGAGCGAGATGCTCATCCTTATGGACGCCGACACATCGGACATAGAGCGTGTTGGTGGTGAGCCCATTGCGGACGGCGTGGAGCGGGTTCGTAGGGGTGACATCTACATCGAGCCTGGCTATGACGGGGTGTTTGGCAAGGTGCAGGTGTGGCCGGATGCGGCTGGATTTTATAAGCGGGACGGACGGGATAAGCAGGACGGACGGCGAATGAGAGATACACAGGGTTCTCTGTTTTCCGTCTGACACAGGAGAAGCGAATATGGCGATTTCGATGACGGGTGAGATGCGGCAGAAGATAACGAATGCGCTGGCGGATGGGTACCCGTGCTTTGTGGGGACGGCGTCAGCGGACGGGAAGCCGCAGATTAGCATGCGTGGCAGCGTCGCGGTGTATGACAGCGAGACGCTTTGCTGGTGGGAGCGGGGGATGCGCTCTTCAGTGGATAATATTGACGAGAACCCGCAGGTGGTTATCTTCTACCAGAACACTGCGGAGCGGATACGGTGGCGCTTTCACGGCAGGGTTACGCTGCATGCGTCGGGGACTGAACGGGAGCGGGCGATGGGGCTGACGCCAAAGGGGGAGATGGACAGGGACCCGGAGCGCACAGGTGTGGCGGCGTTGATGCGGGTGGAGAGCATCACTGAGCTGTCGGGGAATGTGCTGCAAGAAGCGGACGGGGGCTAACATGGTTGACCAGGATGGAGGGGATTGGAGATGTGAAGGCTTGCTTCAGGCGGGGCGTCCTTCGACAGGCTCAGGACGAACGGCATAAGGTCTGCGCTTCACGCTATCTCGCAAGGGTGCGGCGGTATCTCTCTTCGAGTCTAACTAGCATATATGCGGGGATACTTAACACATTTTCCAGTTTTTCGGCAATGTCCTGAGTTATGGGCATGTTGCCTTCGATGAGTTCATTGAGGGTCTTAGAGGACAAGCCTATCTTCTCCGCAAGTTGGTTCCTTGTCATGCCGTGATGCTCCATGCCTTCCAGCACGGTTTCGCCGGGAGGTATTGCCAAATCTGAAACTAATTAGTGACCGGTGTTCGTTGCCTCAGTCGCCATAGTGGTTCGTCACCTCTTCTATGCCGGACTGTGTGCTCCGCCTCTATAAACGTGAATATCAGACGCCATCGCCTATTAAGTGCCATCGAATACTGCCCAGTTCTCTGACCTGAGAGTCTGTGTAGTCTATACCAAGGATTCTGGTATAGGTCATGCAGGTTATCCGCAACGATCAGTTCGTCAGCACGTTGTATGTATCTGCGTGCCACAGCACTGCCCCACGCGCGGCTTCCATCTGCGAATGTGTGATTGAGTGGTGGCCGGTGGGATTTATGTCCGCAGCTTTTTCGACCGAATTGCCAGGGCTACTGGTTGTATTTGGCGCGCTGGCTGAGGAAGGCTGCCATGATTGCGACCGGGATGGACACGATGATCACGCCGAGCACAATGACGATGGCGAGGGGACCCAAGTTTACGACGCTGTGGAACAGGTGCAACATCCAGTCTATGAGCACCGGGTCTCCCGGCTCGGAGTGGTGTCCGAGTACTGACAGAAGGATCGGCGCCATCAGTCGGCTTCTGCGCTAGCTGCGGCGGCGCGAGGCGTCTGGTAGCGTATGGAGAACTTTCGCTCGTTGACCGAGAAGCTGGCGAGGGTTGCGCCGAGCAGGAAGAGTCCTGCTATGGCGAATGGGAACTCATAGCTGCCGGTGATGTCGTAGAGGACGCCTGCCATGAATACGCTGAGCGAGCCGCCGATCTGGTGCGACATTGTCGAGAGACCGTTGAGCGTGCCGATGTTCCTGACGCCGTATATGTCTGCCGTGAGGGAACTCGTCAGCGGTGGCGTGGCGATCCACGACATGCCCGCCAGAACCGCGAATGACCAGATTCCAATGGACGGCGGTATCGAGAAGCCCCAGAGCATCATCATGAATCCGGGCGTTACGAGCATGACGTAAGCGAGGAACCTGATGAAGTAGATGGTGCCCAGCAGGTTTTTGCGGCTGAATCTGTCGGAGAGGAATCCAACGACGATTACGCCGACCGCGTTCAGTCCCTGCATAAATCCGAATGCCAGCGCCGCGACTCCGGGGGTTATGCCGAGGTCAATGGCGAATGGCACATAGTGCGCGGAAATGATGATGGTCGTTACGCCGCAGACGAAGTATGCGCCGGAGAGCTGCCAGAAAGGAGGCGACCTCAGCGAGTCCTGCCAGACGGTCGTTTCCAAGGGGGTCTTCTGAGCGGCGGCGGCCTGTCGCTGGGCTGCACGCTGCCTGCCTTCGTCGGTGCCGTCGTCCTGATCACCGTCCGGGACATCTCCGACCTGATCGGGGGAGTCTCGCAAGATCAGGAGGGCAATGGGGAGGGCAAGGAAGATAACGAATGCGCCGAGGGCAATCCATGCGAAGCGCCAGTGAGACGAGAGTATGAGGAAGCTCGCGAAAGGCGTGAGAAGCAGTCCGCCCGCGGATGTACCGGCGGTGGCTACACTCAACGCCATGCCACGCTTGTGATGGAACCACTTGGACAGCATGGCGTGGACGGTTACGAGAGAGACACCACTGGAAGCGGTGGACATCACCACGCTGTAGATTATGAGCATGAACAGCAGTGAATTGGTCAGATCAAACAGGCCCAGGACGCTAACGCTGAACTCCGGTCCGTAGGTGCCTGCCAAAGCCATGGTGATGGTGGAGGTTCCGAGCAGCAGGAGGCTCGCCGAGATTACCACTCGGCCGCCGTACTTGTCGTACAGGCTGCCAAGGAAGGGCTGGGTCAGGGCGTTTACAAGTGTGCCGAGACCGATAACGGCGGAGATGGCGGCGCGGCTTTCCCAGATGGCGTCCGCTTCCATGGGGTTGATGAAGACGCCGAAGCCGTTGCGCGCACCCATTGAAACGAAGAGGGCGAACGAACCTGCAGCAACGACGAACCAACCGTAGAATATACGCCTGTCGCCGAGGACCTGAAACATCTGCTCTCCATAAAAAGCACTTTAGAGATTACCTAGTTGAGATTAACATCGCTACACTAGTTTAGCAAGGCGAAATTGTCGTGTGCGGCGTTTACATTAGTGCAGGTGTCTCAAAGTCACGGGCACAAGGAGAAAGCTCCCCGAAGGGAGCTTTTGCTTAAGAACTTCTAGCTACGGTATAGATTTTTATGTCATATCTGTCATCTTCTGGGAAGTGACTCAATCCATAGCTAATCTTGTATTCGCCATCGTCATAGTAGTACATTACAATAGGTGCCATCAGAACTGAAGTCTTTGTCTCGCCATCCGGCCTTGGATCAGATCTAAGCGAGCTCAAACTCTGCAGCAGTTGGCTTACCTCCCCGATGCCGCCGCTCAGCAGTTGCTTCATCGCGGGAGTATCCCAAGAAACCATTATTCGATTGACTGCCATTGATACGCGCTACCTCCGCATCCAAATCCAGAACAGACCAGGACACTTCACCCTTTGCGTCTTTCTCTGCCATTCGGACGGACTCCTGGACGAAGTTCTTGTCGGCAAAAAACTTTGCTTCCAAATTATTGCGACTTCCTGTCGTCATTCGGTGCCTCCTTTAATTCTTGCCGTAAAAGCAAACTCACGACGCTTAACTCCTAAGAGCGTTAAAACGTCGTGAGCACTGGAGGCAGTCCTCCTGACATTTTAACTAGGAAATCCCCGTCTGTCAAGCAGAGATGTTGCGATTCAGCAATCACTATTACCTTGCGCTTTACGAATTTCGTAACTGATTGTGCTTGCAGGACTAATTGAGATTCTCGTCGCATGCGACGGCCATGCATACTCTGCAGAGGCTTACGGTAAAGGCAGCAGGGAGTTTCCCTCTATGACAAGCTGGCCGTAAACAGGTAGAATCGTGCTTGCGCTGGCATGAGCCGGGCGAGATTTGAGATGGGACGGGGTATTGGCACTTCAACTGGCGGGGACATTATCGATGCCGGATGCGCTTGGGGCGCTGCGGCATCGCAATTTCAGGCTGTACTGGTTCGCAGGCATAGGTCAGGCCGTTGCGCTGGGGATGCAGTTCCTAATACTGGGCTGGCTGGTGTTGGAGCTGACGCGCTCGCCGGCGCAGCTTGGGCTGATGATCGCGATTTACGGCGCGCCGAATCTTGCGCTGCTGATGTTCGGCGGAATCTTCGCCGACAGGGTGGACCGGCGGTGGCTGCTGTTTTACAGCCAGACTATCGTTGCCGTGCTGATCTTCGGGGCGGCGACGCTTACGCTGTACCAGCTGATTTCCATCTGGCACATATACGGTCTGGCGCTAATCCTGGGGACTATCCAGGGGCTGAACATGCCGGCGCGGATGGCTATCGTGCCGGACCTGGTTGGCAGGGACGACATTCTGAACGCGACCTCGCTGAACATGGCGGTGTTCAACACGGGGCGGATAATGGGGCCGTCCGTGGCGGGCTGGATCATCCAGTATGTCGGGATGGGGCATGCGCTGTACTTCAACGCAATCTGCTATGTGATAGGCAGCGTATGCCTGCTGATGATGAGCGGTGTGGAGTCTCGCAGCCAGAGCAAGGACGCGAACATGCTGGGCGACTTCTGGGCGGGGCTGAAGTTCGTGTGGGTAACGCCGGTTGCCTTTACGCTGGTGGGCATGAGCTTCGCGTTCGGGTTCTTCGGGGCGGCGTATGTGCAGGTGCTTCCGGCGTTCGGCAAGGAGGTGCTGCGGCTGAATGCGGACGGTGCGGGATTCCTGCTGACGGTGGCGGGATTGGGCTCGCTTGTGGGCAACATATACCTCGCGTCGCTGGGGAATACCAAGCATAAGAACTGGCTACTGCTGGGGATGATAATCCTGTTCGGGATCAGCCTGTTCTTCTTCGCGCTGTCGCCGATATACATCGTCTCGCTTGTGCTGCTGTTCCTCACGGGTGTTGGGTTTACCGGGTTCATCTCGATGGGGACGACGATACTTCAGATGACCACGCCGCCGGAGCTTCGAGGGCGCATGATGAGCTTGTGGCTTATCGGCGCGGCGGTGCATTATATCGGGGCATGGCCGCTGGGCACGGTGGGTGAGTACTGGGGCTGGGGGATGTCGCTGGGAGGGGGCGCACTAGCGATGCTGGCGCTGGTGTTTGTCCTGGGGATAGTGCGCCCTACCCTACGGCAGCTGCGGGTGTAGCGGCTAGTCTCTCGGCTGGATGACAGATGCTGGACTTTGCGCGGCTTATCAGGGCACTCAGGTATTCGTACAACGGGTTGCGAGACGCGTTCCTCGATGAGCCGGCGTTCCGGCAGGAGGCCGTGCTTGCGCTGATCCTGATTCCGGTTGCGGTGTGGCTGGGGGAGGACAATGTGGAGCGCGCGCTGATGATAGGCGTGCTGTTCGTTGTGCTGATCGTGGAGCTGCTGAACTCAGCAGTGGAGGCGGCGATAGACCGAATCGGGTCGGATTTCAGCGAGCTGTCGCGGAAGGCGAAGGACCTGGGGTCAGCGGCGGTGTTCTTGTCGCTGGCGCTCGTGGTGGTGGTGTGGGCGCTGATGCTGCTGAGCTAGGGCGCTTTTTCGTAGATGGAGATGTGGAATTCGCTGGAGGCTGTGAAGGGGGAGCCGTCCCAGTCGCCCCAGCGGTGGCGGAGGCGGAGGCCGGCTAGCTGCGCCATGAGATCGAGTTCCGAGGGCCAGGCATAGCGGACCTGCACGGGGTAGAGCTTGACGCCGGATTCGCTGAGGAAGACGTGCGTTGACTGGACGAACTGGTTCACCGGGTCGTGCTTTGATATATCAATCGAGGCGAGGTCGGAGTCGACCGTGTCGGCGCTGATATTCTGATTGCGGGTGAAGCGAGTTTGGTCGGGGACGAAGGCTTCCACGAGAAACGCGCCGTTGTCGGCGAGGTGTGCGGCTACGCTTTTGAAGCAGCTTACCTGCGCCTGCTGTGATGTTGCCTGGAATAGGGTGTTGAAGACGACGTAGACCAGTGCGAATTTCTTGCCGCCTTCGATGCTGAATTGCGAGAAATCGGTGATGGTGACGGGGATGGAGTCGCCGCCGGGCTTGGCGCGCATTTGGGCGACGATTGCCGCGGAGGCGTCGATGCCGTGGATTTCGATGCCGCGCTCTGCGAGGGGGAGGGCGATTCTGCCTGTGCCGATGCCGAGTTCGAGCGCGGCGCCGTTGCCTGCGAGCTTTGCGAGGGCGTCCACGGTGGGGTCTACGTTGGCGCGCATGGGGTACATGCGGTCATAGACTTCGGCGATTCTGTCGCCGTAGGTTGCGGCGGTGTAGTCGTTCATAAGGTTATTCCTACGCGGGCTGACAGAATATACAGGATGGATAGGATATATGCGATTTATACCGTTCCTGAACCGCCGTCAGCCTTGTGGACTCGCTTCACGGCACATGTATAATCATCGTATATCCATAGTACACGCCCCATTGAGCCAGGTGAAGAATTATGACCACTGCCGCAGGCGCTGCGCCGCTGCTCGAACAAGATGGAAGTCCACTGCTCATACTGATTGACGGGCACGCGCTGGTACACCGGGCGCACCATGCGATGCGGGACCCGCTGACGGTGCAGAGCACGGGTGAGGTGGTGTCGGGCGTGTATGGCTTCATGAACATGTTTCTGCGTGCGCTGGAGGAGTGGAAGCCGTCGCACTGCATCGTTACATTCGATGTTTCGGCGCCGACATTCAGGCACGAGGCGTTCGAGGAGTACAAGGCGCAGCGGCCGCCGACTCCCCCTGAGCTACGGCCTCAATTTGGGCGAGTGAAGCAGTTCATGGAGGCGTTCAATGTGCCGGTGTTCGAGAAGGCGGGGTTTGAGGCGGACGACATCCTGGGGACGCTGGGAACGCAGGCTGAGACGCAGCACATAGATACGCTGATTGTTACAGGGGACAGCGATATTTTGCAGCTTGTCACGCCGTCGGTGCGGGTGCTTCTGGACTCCGGCAGGCAGAGGGCGAGCGCATATGACATTGCGAGGGTGAAGGAGCGGTATGAAGGTCTGGGGCCTGAGTATGTGGCGGAGATCAAGGCGCTGGAGGGGGACAAGTCGGACAACATTCCGGGGCTTCCGGGGGTTGGCAGAAAGACAGCGATACGGCTGCTGGACGAGTTTGGCAGCATCGAGGGCATTTACGAGCACATAGACGAGGTAAGCTCGCTGAAATTGCGGGGCGCGCAGAAGATTCAGAATACGCTGCGGGAGAACGAAGAGCTGGCGCTGCAGTGCAAGATGCTGACGACAATCAGGCGGGATGTGCCTGTGACGCTGGAATTGGATGCGGCGCGGTTCGGGGGGTTCAGGCATAGCGATGTGCTGGGGCTGATGCGGGAGCTGGAGTTCTTCAGCATGACGAACCGCATACCGTCTGCCGGCGGGGAGGGCGAGCAGCTTGGGATGATGGGCATGGCGGATGAGGACCGTGTGCCGACGGAGTATTTCGTCGTGGATACGGTGGAAGCGCTGGAGGAGATGGTAGCTTCGCTGGAGGCATCGGAGTTCGTCGCGTTCGACACGGAGACGACATCGCAGACGGCGATGCTGGCAGAGCTTGTGGGGCTGTCGTTCTCGAATGAGGATGGCAAGGGGTGGTATGTGCCTGTGGGGCATGAGGAGGGGGAGCAGCTTGGGCGCGAGTATGTGCTTGATAAGCTGCGATCGCTGCTGGAGTCGGGGAAGGTTGCGCTTGCTGCGCACAATGCGAACTATGACATGACGGTGCTGGGACACTACGGCATTGATGTGAATATTGCGTTCGATACGATGATCGCGGCGCACCTGTGCGGGCGGACGCGGACGTCGGTGGGGTTGAAGCCGCTGGCGCTTTCGATGCTGAAAGAGGACATGACGCCGATCGAGGAGCTGATCGGCAGGGGGCGCAATCAGACGACGATGGACAAGGTGGAGCTCGCGAAGGCGGCGGACTATGCGGCTGCTGACGCGGATATGACTTACCGGCTGATCGATGTGTTCGCGAACGAGCTTGAGGAGAACAACCTGCGGCACACCTTCGACACGCTGGAGATGCCGCTGGTGCCGGTGCTGGTGAAAATGCAGCGGGACGGGGTTGCAATCGATACGGGCGCGCTGGCGCCGATGTCCGTCGATATGGGTGAGCAGATCGGCGCTATCACCGAGAGCATGTATGAGACGGTAGGGCATGAGTTCAATATCAACTCGCCACGGCAACTGGGGGATGTGCTGTTCAATGAGCTGCACCTGCCACAAACTCGGAAGACGCCGAGCGGGGCGTTTACGACGAACGCGGCTGCACTGGATGACTTAAAAGAGAGACTGGACAGAGGCCAAACCGAAGGGGTCGATCCTAAGGCGTACCAGGTGCTGGACATGGTGCTGGAGTACCGGCAACTGACGAAGCTGAAGTCAACTTATGTGGATGCGCTGCCGACGCTGGTGAACCCACACACAGGGCGAATTCACACGGAGTTCAAGCAGACGGGATCAGACACGGGGCGGCTGTCCAGCACGGAGCCGAATGTGCAGAACATTCCGGTGCGGACGGAGCTTGGGCGGCGGGTGCGCAGCGCGTTCGTTGCGGAAGACGAGGACTGGACGCTGCTGGCGGCGGACTACTCGCAGATCGAGCTGCGGATACTTGCGCACTACTCGCGGGACGAGGGGCTGATGTCGGCGTTCCGCAACGGCGAGGACATTCATGCGGCGACTGCGGCGAGCGTCTATGGTGTGGGAATCGGGGATGTGGACGCGGAGATGCGACGGGTGGCGAAGATAATGAACTTCGGAGTGCTGTACGGGCTGAGTCCGTTCGGGATTCGGCAGCAGACGGGATTCAGCGCGGAGGAGGGTAAGGCGTTTATAGACAGCTACTTCACGAACTATCCGGGCATACAGAGCTACATCGACGGCATCAAGGAGCAGGTGCGCGCGGACGGGTATGTGGAGACGCTGATGGGGCGGCGGCGGCGGATCAGCGAGATTCACTCTCGGAGCTATCACACGCGGGCTGCGGGCGAGCGGATGGCGGTGAATATGCCGATACAGGGGACGGCGGCGGACATCATCAAGATCGCGATGATCAATATCGAGCGGCGGATGGCGGATCTGGGCATGCGGTCGAGGATGATATTGCAGGTACACGACGAGCTTATCTTCGAGGTTCCGCGTGGCGAGCTTGAGCAGATGCGGGCGATTGTTACGGAGCTGATGCCGTCTGCGGTGCCGCCTGCGGTGGGGTTCGAGGTGCCGCTGGAGGTGGAGATGAAGATGGGCGACAACTGGGGCGAGATGGAGTAGGCGGCTGCGTGACGATGACTGAGATTTCGCCGAAGTTCGTGGTGCGGCTGCACCAGGGTGGGTTCGATTACGCCTACCTGCGGGAGATGTTTCGGGCTGCTGATCGGCTTGGGTATGACGGGGCTTCGCTGTATGACCTGCTGGGGATTCCGACGCTGGAGTGCTGGACTACGCTATCGGCGCTGGCGGCGGAGACGGAGCGCATACGGCTGATTCCGATGGTGCTGGCGAACCTGTACCGGCATCCGGGGACGCTGGCGAAGATGGCGGCGACGCTGGATGTGATCAGCGGGGGCAGGCTGGTGCTGGGCATTGGTGCGGGCGGCGGCGAGGGGGACCACAAGGCTTATGGACTGCCCTATCCTTCTACGCGCGAGCGGGTGGCGATAATGGGCGAGGCGGTGGAGGTGATACGGCTGCTGTGGTCGGGGAAGCGGGTGAGCTTCGAGGGGGAATACTACCGGCTGGACAATGCGCTGTGCGATCCTGCGCCGGTGCAGCGACCGGGGCCGCCGATTCTGGTTGGTGGGAGCGGAGAGAGGCATCTGCTGCGGGCTGCTGCGCAGTATGCGGACATCACGAATATGCGGGCGGATATGAGCATTGAGGAGCACGAGGCAAAGCGATCGGTGCTGGACGCGCACTGCGCGGCTGTCGGGCGGGAGCCGTCGGAGGTTGCGCTAAGCCACAATGCGCATGTGTTCATCGGTGAGGATGAGGCGGTGGTGGAACGGGTGCTGGCGGAGCATGCGGCGGGGCATGGGGTGTCGGTGGAACAGTTCAGGTCTTCTATGGGGAATGCAATTGTGGGGACGCCTTCGCAGTGCGTGGAGCAGTTGCGGCGGTATGTGGACTATGGAATCGGGTGGTTCTTCCTGCTGTTTCCGGAGCCGGTTAGGGTTGGTGATTTGGAGTTGTTTGCGGGGGAAGTGTTGCCGAGATTCAAGTCTGTCGGTTAGCCAGACGGGGGTGACAGGATGAGGAGGATTTCCTCCCCTCACCCTAGCCCTCTCCCGCGGGGAGAGGGGAAATTTCACGGAGGAGAACTAGCGGCTGCTGAGGTAGTCGCGGAAGGGGCCGTCTCGCCATTCGAGGGCCGACCTGCAGGTGTTCGTGTGAGGGAGGGGTATCTACGATTGCCGTCACCTTACGAGCCTTCGACCAACGCTGCTCAGCATGCTGCTGTTAAAGAGTACCAAGACCACGGTCACTAATGTCTTGTACAAAGGCTGATCCGGCTGCAACCAAACAGCAACGACTCCCGCAATGAGCACAACAATGACGCCTATGAGTGTGCCCTTCCAAGACTTGGCTCGAACTGCGCCAATACTCGCCAGTAATGCAGTCAGCGCGATGGTCGCTGCCAGTACGGCGAGCATACCTGGAATTGAAATAGATCCAATGGCGATCAGGACAGTATTTACACCGATGACAATAGAAATAAGAAGCATCTACAACGACTTCTCAATTCGATGCAAGATTCGAATAGTGCCATTCAGAGCTTGTGCCACGGCACGACTCATATTTCATCGAGTGGTGTCCAATCAAAGCATGTGCTTGGCCAAAGGGCAGAACTAGCGGCTGCCGCGGTAGTCTCGGAAGGGGCCGTCTCGCCATTCCAGGGCTGACTTGAGGCCTTCTTCGGCTGAGCGGCGGGCGAATTCCTTGACTATGGGCGCCTGGTGGGCGATGGCGTCGGTCTCGGCGGCGATGTGCTGGAGGGTGTTGCGTCCCATAAGCTCGAGGGCGCGGTTGACGATGCTCTTGTTTGCGGCGAGAAGCTCCCAGGGGATGCGCGCCATGGTGCAGGCGAGGTCCTCGACGGTGGATTCGAGGTCGGCGCGGGGGACGGACTTCCAGACGAGGCCGATTTCTTCGGCGCGTGTGCCGGATACGGACTCGCCGGTGAGCAGGAACCACTTTGCCCACTGGGGGCCGACCATGTATGTCCACATGTGGGTGGGCGGCGTGCCCATGGAGCGGACGGGCGGGAAGCCGATCTGGGCGTCGTCGGCTGCGATGGATATGTCGCAGTGCATTGCGAGGTCGGTGCCGCCTGCGATGCAGTAGCCGTGGATGCCGGCGATGATGGGCTTGCTGAGGTTGAGCACCTGCGCCATGGTGTTGGGGGTCTGCTTCATGCGGTGGATGTCGGAGCGGATGTTGTCGCGGCGCTGCTGCGATGCTGCCTGCTCCTCAGGCGATCCGGGGGGCGTGATGTCATAGCCGGCGCAGAAGGCTCGGCCGTTGCCCATGAGGGTCAGCACGCGGACTTCGGGGTCGTCGTCGAGACGCTGCATGCAGTCAACCATCTCGTCCTGGAGCTCGCGGCTGAGGGCGTTGAGCTTCTGGGGGCGGTTGAGCCTGACGCGGCCGATGCCGTCGGAGATGTTGTATTCGATGAATTCGTAGGACATTGGGAATACCTCTGTGATGGGATTGCGCCGGGTGGGTTGGCGGCGGTTGCGCGGTATTGTAGCACAGGGGCTACGGGGGGCTAACATCGATGAACAGGATGGGATTAGGAGGTCGGTTTTTCGAGGGAGTAGATGATGAAGTTTGGAATGCGGTACTCGTCGTCGAAGGTGGGGTTGGCGGCGAGTTCTTCGGCTGAGGGGACGGGCTCGTGGAGCGCGTGGAGGGTGAAGCCTGCGTCGAGGAATGCGGTGATGTGGCTGGATAGGGTGTAGTGCATGTTGACGAATTGCCTGCCGAACCAGTTGAATTCGCGGGGGCCTTCGTCGGTGTAGTTGTCCACGGGGTAGAAGAGCTTGGTATCGCCCTGCTTGATCCAGCCGCCGGGGTTCGGGCTGCGCATTGGGTGGATGTTGCAGACGACGAAGCGACCGCCGGGGCGGAGGACGCGATATGCCGCATTTATGGCGCTGCGGAAGTCGTGCAGGTCAACTAGGACGATGTAGGACACGGCGAAGTCGTAGGTGTCGTTGTCGATGCCGTGGAGGGTCTCGGCATTGCCGAGCAGGTAGGTCTCGTCTGCGCTCAGGGACTTTGCCCTTTCGATGAAGGCTTCGGTGAGGTCAACGCCGGTGACGGTGGCGCCGAGCTGGGAGAGGAGGCGGCTGAACCTGCCTTCGCCGCAGCCGATGTCTATTGCCGTCTTGCCGGAGACATCGCCGATGGATTCGAGCATCCAGCGGTCGAGCATGCCGGTGCGGACGGACTGGTCGGCGGCGATCCAAGCCTGGGCTGATTCTGTCCACTGGGCTTGCAGGCGCTGGGGTAGTTCCATGGGTTGTTTCGTGACCTTTATTTGGATAGGACGGGAAGGCAATCCTATAGCGATTGTGGAGGCTGTGATGAGGCGGATAGGTCATCAAGTATCAAACCTACCCGCCCATTGATACTAATGGACTAGTGTCCAAGTAGCACTTCCACCGCTACGACAAGGCGTAAACCTGTCACCGACGGTGAAGTAAGATGTATCACCACAGATGCTGTCTCGATACGTACCAGCGAAGTATACGACCTCACCAGTTCTACCAATAATATGTGGCATATTGCTGCCTCCTTTCAAAATCTCGCTGGAACAGGAGGCGATCGACCACCGACTTGACTTCACAGGTGCAGGCGCTATACTGCCACTTATCTCGTTTGCAGTGATTGGATAACTACCGTCCCTGTGAGCGTCCCCGTTCCAGCGGGGTTTCGGAAAAGACTCCAGTGTGCTAGCACCGGAGTCTTTTTCTTCCTATTGATAGCACCATACCAAGACATGTCTGGTGAAATCAATGAGAATTGGTGTGAGTTTGAACCTAATTTGCCTTGCGTGATTTAGGCACCTATGGGGCCTTGTGTCGAAAATTGGCTGTGATTTCTTCGTATCGCTTAGCTATGTTCGAGACTTCCTATTAAACTCTTACTTGATCACTGATTGAGCGGATGGCTAGGCACCTTTTTCATTGCTGACTTGCAGGTTACTCTCTTTCAGCGTAGTGTGCTATCCTTATCGGGCGAGCGGGAGTAGCTCAGTGGAAGAGCCCCTGCCTTCCAAGCAGGCTGTCGCGGGTTCGAATCCCGTCTCCCGCTCCATTTCCCACAGCACCGGCATACCTCACGATGACAGTTGGAGGTCGCGCAATGCAGTTTTCCGGAAGATTGGTCATCATCATCGCGCTGTCGATTACCACGCTGCTGGCGAGCAACATCATTGCGATCAAACCGGTGTCGCTGTTCACACTACCCTTCGAGGTATTCGGCGATAACCTGTTTGTGGTGTCTGCCGCGATCATCTGCTTCCCGATCAGTTATATCATCAGCGATGTGCTGACCGAGGTGTACGGCTTCCGGGTGGCGCGCGGTGTGATATGGCTGGGGTTCGTGTGCAACCTGATGATGGTGATCCTGTTCTGGCTGGGCGGTTTGATACCGGGCGCGGTCTTCTGGGAGGGGCAGGATGCGTATGGCGCGATACTGGGCGCTACGGGATGGATTTTGCTGGGCAGTTTCGTCGCGTACATCATAGGCGAGTTCACGAATGCTGCGGTGATGGTGGTGCTCAAAAACAAGACGGAGGGGCGTCACCTTTGGATGCGGACGATATCATCAACCGTAGTGGGACAGGGCGTTGACTCGGTGCTGTTCTTCGGTATTGCGTTCGGTATTTCCGGCTTCTGGCCGTGGCCTGCGGTGTTCGCGGCGATGATATTCGCGTGGTTGGCGAAGTCGATTTATGAGGTACTGGCTACGCCGCTGACATACCTGGTCGTGAACTGGCTGAAGCGGACGGATCAGATGGATATCTATGATGCGCCGCGCTCGCTGAACCCGTTCGGGATATTTGGCGAAGGAGAGGGCGAGAGCGTGAATGCGGCGGCTGGGGCGGCGGACTAGGCGTAAACAAGAGCGAGTCGGAATCGAGATAATGCTTACATATCCCATCACACTTGAAGCAGATTCTGAGTACATACTGGCAACTTCGCCTGATTTTCCTGAACTGACCACATTTGGAGATGACAGGGACGAAGCGCTGATGCGCGCCGTTGACGCCTTCGAGGAAGCCATAGCCGCGCGTATACACGACGGGCGCGAAATTCCCGAACCTTCGGACGGAAAAACCAGCGTTGCGCTGCTCATCGTCAAAGTTACGGACTTTCGCTGCAACAAACTAGATATGGGACGGAAATGATGGCAAGACAGAGTTGGTCACGCGAACAAGATTTAGCTGTGCTGTACCTCAAAGTGGAGATTGGGAAAAGCGGTTTGACGCAGAAACATCCGTCTATCGGCAAGCTTGCCGAAGCAATGGGACGCACCGAAGCATCTATCTGGATGCGAAAAGGGAACTTTGATTCTTTGGATGAATCTGTTCCCGGCAAAGGGTTGGGACACGCTGCTCCACTAACCAGAAACGTCTGGAAAGAATATCAATCAAGTACTGAGCGAATCCTTGCAGAAGCAAGGAAAGCGTACTCAACCCTGGTCAAAGACACCAACTGACCGCTGAACGGAGAGAATCTCACCATGAGACTTGAGGGAAAGGTTGCGATTATCAGTGGGGGTGCTCGGGGGCTGGGCGCTGCGGAGGCGCGGTTGTTTGCGAGCGAGGGGGCGAAGGTTGGCATTGGGGATCTTCGTGAGGAGGAAGGGCGTGCGCTGGAGGCGGAGATCCGGGAGTCGGGCGGCGAGGCGATGTTCGTCAGGCTGGATGTTACGGACGAGGGGCAGTGGGCGGATGCGGTTGACGCGGTGATGACCGCCTATGGCAGGTTGGACATACTGGTGAACAATGCTGGGATATTAGAACACGGTAGCGTAGAGGAGACAACCACCGAAAGCTGGGACCGCACGATGGCCATTAACGGCAGGGGCGTGTTCCTGGGCACGAGGGCTGTGATTCCGGCGATGCGTGAGAGCGGCGGCGGGTCCATCGTAAATATATCGTCGGTTGCCGGGCTTATCGGCGGACTCATGACAGCGTACAACTCGTCAAAGGGGGCTGTGCGACTGCTTACCAAGTCATCGGCGGTGCAGTATGCTGCTGAGGGAATCCGTGTGAACTCGGTGCATCCGGGTCCCACGAATACGGACATGCTCGATGTCTTCTTCGCAGACGATGAGGCACGCGAGGCGCGCGCCGCAGATACGCCGATACCGCGCCTCGGAGAGCCAAAGGATATTGCTTACGGCGTGCTGTTCCTGGCGTCTGATGAGGCGTCTTATATGACGGGCAGCGAACTGGTTATTGACGGCGGAAATACGGCGAGATAGGTGATTCAAGGAGCATTTGGCAATGACAACATCGAGGGCAGAAGCGGAAGTAAGGCAGTTCGTGGCGAGCACGCCGAAGTCGAAGGCGCTGCAGGACGAGGCGGCGGAGTACCTGCCGGGCGGTAGCTCAAGGGGGACGGCGTACTTTGCGCCATACCCGACTTTCGTTGACCACGCGAAGGGGCATTATGTCTATGATGTTGACGGGAACAGCTACCTTGACTTCATGATCAATGCGACCACGCATGTCATGGGTCACGCGCATCCTGAGATCGTTTCCGCGCTTCAGGAACAGGCGGAGCGGGGGAATTCGTTCAGCGGGCCAACTGAGGCGCAGGTGCGGCTGGCGAAGAACCTGTGCGAGCGAGTGCCTTCGCTGGAGACGGTGCGCTTCACGAACTCCGGGACAGAGGGCACGATGATGGCGATCCGGGGAGCGCGGGCGTTCACCGGGAAGTACAAGATTGCCAAGTTCGAGGGCGGGTATCACGGCTCGCACGAGTATGTGTCGGTGAGCGTGCGACCTCCGGCGGATGCGCTGGGCCCGGACGCGACAACGCCTGTCCCTGAGCATCCGGCGCAGCCGCCGAGCGTTGCCGAGGATGTTATCACGATGCCGTTCAACGACATGGAGGCGTGCGAGCGCATCATCAGGGAGCACGGGGACGAACTTGCCTGCGTGATAATGGAGGCGGTGTCGTCGAGCTTCGGCTACCTGGCTGCCGATGTGGACTTCCTGCGGGGTATACGCGAGATCACCGAGGAACTGGGCATCGTGCTGATATTCGACGAGGTGCAGAGCTTCAGGGTTTCTTCGGGCGGCGCACAAGAGATGATGGGCGTGATACCGGACATGACGACGTTCGGCAAGATAATCGGCGGGGGCATGCCTGTGGGAGCGTGGGGAGGCAGGCGCGACATCATGGCGCTGTTCGATCCGACGGAAGGGGTGCTGGCGCATGCGGGCACGTTCAACGCTAACCCGATGACGATGGTGGCGGGCGAGGTGGTGATGAATCACCTGACGCCGGATGTGTACGAGCGGATGAATGAGTTGGGCGAGACGCTGCGCGCGAAGCTGCGGGCGGTGTTCGACGAACTGGAGGTGCCGGCGCAGGTTACGGGCGTGGCGTCGCTGTTTGGGATTCACTTCACGGATGAGGAGATCGTTGACTATCGCTCGACGCTTACGGGTGACAGCGATATGACGAAGGCGCTGTTTACGGGACTGCTGAACGAGGGGATACTGATTCAGACGGGCGGCGCTGGGGCGCTGAATGTGCTGACGACGGATGAAGAGGTGGACGCGCTGGTGGATGGTGTGCGGAGGGTTGTGCAGCGGGTGAGGTAGAATGAATCCACGCTACATACGCTTCACGCCACATGCGATAGCGAA
The DNA here is from genome assembly GCA_963665605.1 of Dehalococcoidia bacterium. Lineage (GTDB taxonomy): Bacteria > Chloroflexota > Dehalococcoidia > Lucifugimonadales > JADFKI01 > Bin90. The sequence goes on from OY762409.1 coordinate 1,473,421, forward strand.
GTTTGAAGAATTAAGAGAGCAAGGCTTTGAGGTGAGCGAGGAAGCCATCATCGACACCTTGCTTAATCCAGTTCAAGTGCTACGGGGACATACTGATCGTACAATCGCCCAAGCTCCATTGAGTGAGCATGTATTACTCAGGGTGATATATGAAGAAGTCGATGACACAGTCACAGTCATCACCTTCTATCCTGCTGGGAGGTCAAGATATGAAGATTACTAGATATAGCAAGGATGTCGATATCCTTATGGTGAAAGTATCTGACGAACCTATCGCTTATGCTGAAGAAGCGGAGCGATTCATAGTTCACCTTTCGGCAGAAGGCAAGCCCGTCCTACTGGAGATTATGGACGCAAAAGAATTCGTCATGGAATCGCTGGAATTCATGCTTTCGGCAACGATGGGCGAAGGGATCGTGTATGCGCTTGAGAAGAAGGAATTCAACGCGGCGGTGACTGAGTAGGACGAAGGGCAGAAGTTCGTAGGGTTGTTACTTTTCTGGCATTAGAACAAGTTTCCGACGGTCCTGGGGCGAATCATCCTACCTTTAGTGGCTTCCCACCGCCGGCGGACCTTCTCGCCCAATTTCTGGAGCCTCTGCAGTAGTCGTGGGAATCGAACCCACTTTCGAACCATCCAAGGATTTGGCTCCGAAGCCTGCTGCCAGCATAGTAGCCTGTCACACGTCCAGCATCTGGGCTTTCTGGATGCCCCGTGGACACCCGACTCATCGCCGGGAACAGCATCACCTTAACCCTGCGTAGCAGTTTGTTCAGTCACAGGACCATCGGAAACTTGTACCCAGTATGCCAAAGGCTATATATCTTCTCAAGCCATAATGTTAAATAGCTTATATTCCCTGTTTGGATATAAAGTCTTGAGCGCTGACCGTGTATATTTGGCTCAGAACTCAGTCTCTGTGCTTGCCGATGAACGCGCCTACTACGCTGTTGAACTCTTCGGGCGTCTCGAAGTAAGGGGAGTGGCCGGCTTCTTCGACGATGTGGAGCTGGGCGCCGGGGATGACCTGCGAGACTTCTTTCAGGACTGCGAGGGGAAATATGCGGTCCTGTGCACCTGCGACCATGAGGGTCGGTATCGAGTAGTCGCCGAGCGCGTCCGGTGAGACGCCTATGTCGCCTGTGCCTGTGTCGCCGATGGGCGGGTTGAGGCCTGACATCTGGCGGTAGAGGAATGCCAGTGCGGGGTTCCTGTCGAAGCCGTCGGGGGCGAGCGCCTGGTGAGGCTCGTTCCACGCGACGGGACGGTCGAGGTCGATGGTGCGGCTGCGTGCGCGGGCATCGCGCGCTTCGATGACGCCGGGGGTCTGAACGCCGCCGGGAGTGCCGGAGAGGACTAGGCAGGAGACGCGTTCAGTGTTGGCTAGGGTGAACTGCATACCGGTCCAGCCGCCCATAGACTGGCAGACGATGGCGGCGCGCTCGACACGGGCGTCGTCCATAACAGCGCGCATGTCGTTGGCGAAGTAGCGGGCATGCTTGTGGCCGGTGGCGCACTGGGATCTGCCCCAGCCGCGATGATCGAAGGCGACGACCTTGTAGTCGGCGGCGAAGTGAGCGATCTGCTGCCACCAGACGAGGGTGTTGCCGCCTGCACCGTGCGCGAGGACGATGGGCGTGCCTTCGCCGTGCACTTCGTAGTAAATCTTGGCGTTGTCGGTGTTGACGAATGGCATGTCATTGCTCCATCTGGAATGTGTATGAATTAAGTAAGGCTCAGTAGTGCACGAATGTGTGTGCGCACAGGAACGAAGTGAGCCGTTCGCTCCTGCCTGACTTCATCTTCCGACATTGCGACAATCTCGTAGCGAGCATCCAAACTTCTGGCATAGAGTTCTCGATAGCGTGTTCTTATGGCAGCTAGTTCTATCGTCATGGAGACCAATCTGTTGCGGGCATTATGATTGGATGGGCTTGCGCCAAACCGCTGCACAAAGTAGGCATCGACATAGTGCAGTGCAGCATAGAAAAGGCCAACAACTGCCCAATCGTTAAACTCAGTGCCTATAAGATTATCGTAAAGACGCTCGTTCTTCTCCGCTTGCGCGATGTGTTCAGCCGGTTGAGGCATGTTCACGCTTCCACAGCGACACTGACGATTCATTGGGAAGATAGTCCCAAAGATTATCAGACGCAGTCTCCTGCAGGTTAAGGATTCGGAATTCCAGAATGGGCATTTGTGGCACACTCAACAGGTCGCATTCTACATCGTAAATGGGCGACCGGACATCGAAGTTGAAACGCTCAGCGGACACTACTGTCCAGATCACGGGATAGTTTTCAGGATCTCTCACCAAAATCACTTCCTGAACATCCTCAATGGTTTTCACTCTATCCGTGAAGAGTTTGCAGGCCTCATTCAAGCTCATGCGCCTTGCCGAGCCAGAGGCGTCAGCGCTCCCATTTGTCGTTGCGTTTGCCATCACTTGCCCCTCGTCCCGCAAGGCATAAGCCACTAACGATCTCTCACATCCTGATGCGATTATACAAGAATCAGCCGAGTACGCCCGCATCTTTGAGGGCGGCGATGTCGGATTCCGCGTATCCGTACTGGTCCAGGACTTCTTCGGAGTGCTGGCCGAGAATTGGTGCGGGGGTTCGGACGGAGCCGGGGGTGTCGTGGAGCTTCACCGCTACGCCGATGTTGCGAATGCTGCCTGACTTGGGGTGCTCCAGTTCGACTGCCATTTCGCGGGACTGCACATGCGGGTCGGCGTAAACCTGTTCGATATTGTAGATGGGGCCGCATGGGACGCCCGCCTTCTCAAGAGCCTCTACCCAATGGGCGGTGGTCTGCGTGCGGAATGTCTCTTCCATGATTGGCGTGAGGGCGTCGATGCTGACCATGCGCTCCGGGTTGGAGGCGAAGCGCTCGTCTTCAAGGAGGTCTTCACGGCCTACTGCGCGGCACATGCGCTCCCAGTTGTTCTGGTTGGCAGCGCCGATGTTGATGTAGCCGTCCTTGGTGGCGAACGCCTGATAGGGCGCGATCATGCGATGCGCGGAGCCGAGGGGACCTGCGACCTCGCCGGTGGCGAAATAGGTCGCGGACTCGTAGAGGGTGTACGCCATGCCGGACTCCAAGAGGGAGGCGTCAACATGCTGTCCCCTGCCCGTCGAGAGGCGGTTGATGTATGCGGTGAGGATGCCGTAGGCGCAGAACATGCCGGTGTTGAGGTCTGCCATGGGGACGCCTACCTTGGCGGGAGGAGAGTCGGGGAAGCCGTTGATGCTCATAAGGCCGCTCATGCCCTGAGCTACGAGATCGAAACCGGCGCGGCTGCTGTACGGGCCAGTCGTGCCGAAGCCGGAGACGGTGCAATAGACGATGGCGGGGTTGAGCGCGCTGACATCGTCGTAGGCTAGGCCCATGCGATCGACGACACCGGGGCGGAAGTTGTGGATCATCACGTCGGCGTCTTCGAGCATGCGACGCACAATGGCGAGGCCCTGCTCGCTCTTTAGGTCGAGGATGATGCTGCGCTTGTTGCGGTTGAGCGTGAGGAACGCGGCGGATTCGCCCTCTATGAAGGGCGGGCCGTAGCGTCGGGTGTCGTCGCCGCCGTTGGGCTTCTCGATCTTGACGACATCGGCGCCCATGTCGGCGAGGAGCATGGTGCAAAAGGGACCCGCGAGAATCTGGCTGAAGTCGATTACCTTGATGTCCTGGAGGGGCAATTTTCCGTTTGGGGTTTGCATTCTCATAGTCTCCGATGATTCAGGGTGTGCTCTTGTCAGCTGCGGCGTCCGACTGTGCCTCTGGATTCCCGCCTGCGCGGGAATGACGATATGCATTTTAGGGGGACGTGACTTGTCTCTGAAGCTTATTCGCCTGTGAATTCTGGTTTGCGGCGTTCGATGAAGGCGGCGCGGCCTTCGTGGAAGTCGGCGCTGTCGAAGTTGGCGAAGGGCAGGTCTTGCTCTTCTTGCGTCATACCTTCGCCCGATGGGTTTCGCAGGGTTATGTCACGAATGCGCTTGTTGCGCTTGTGGCTGAGTGGCGCGAGTTCCGCCATCTCGTGGGCTAGCGTGTATGTGTGCTCGTGAAGCTCGTCGGCGGTGAGGAGTGCGGTAATCAGGCCGATGCGGTGGGCTTCGTGCGCGTCGATTAGCCTTCCGCTCAGCAGGATGTATGATGCGTTGCCGGGACCTACGAGGTTGACGAGGCGTCGCATCTCGCCGTAGCCGACGAGGATGCCGAGACGCGCTATGGGGATGCCGAAGCGGCTGTCATCGGATGCGATGCGGATGTCGGTCGCCATGGAGAACTCGCAGCCGCCGCCCACGCAGAAGCCGCGGATCATGGAGATGGTTGGCTTCGTCATCGCTTCCACTGTGTCCATCGCGCCGTCGAAGGCGTCTGCATAGACCTTGGAGATTTGCGAGTTGATGCGATACTGCTCGAAGTCCTTGATGTCGGCGCCGGCAGAGAAAGCCCTGTCGCCCGCGCCGGTGAAGACCACCACTCGCACTGAACTGTCGCGCTCAAGCTCGATAGCGATGCGCTGAAGTTCGAGCCAGCCGGCGTAGCTGATGGCGTTGCGCTGGGTTGGCCTGTTGAAGGTAACGGTGGCAACACTGCCGTCTTGTTCGACCAGAATGTCGGGTTGTTCGTTGGGATTGTCGGTCAATTCATTCACTTCAATTCAGGGGTCCTTCTGCAGAAATCAGTTAGAAGGCGGGTTCCCATATCGGATTCAGGTTGAGAGTGAAGCCGGGGAGTTCGGGGTCGGCTGATAGGGATTCAGGGTTGTCCAGAACCTCAGGTTCTGCGTTGGGGCGATATATGTGGGCTTGTCGCTGCAGAGGGTCGAGGAGCCAGCCGAGGCGGGCACCATTTGCCATGTATTCATCCATCTTTGCCTGGAGGACGCTGAGCCTGTCGGAGTTTGAGCGTAGTTCTACTACGAAGTCTGGACAAATTGAGCTAAAACCCTTCTTCTCTTCCGGTGTGAGGGCAATTAACCGCGCTCGTAGTATCCATGACGCGTCTGGAGATCGCATAGCGCCGTTGGGCAGTGTGAAACCGGCATTAGAACCGAACGCAATACCCGTGCGATCAGCCCTCGCCCACATTTTCAAATCGGCGCCAATGTCCAACTCCCTTGCCCCAGTGTCGCTATAAGTTGGCGGCATTAGCTCAATCGCTCCCTCAGCAGTGCGCTCGATTCGGACTTCCTTATTCAGTTCACAGAAAATTACGAATTGCTCCTCTGTCATTTTGACAACAGGCTCAAACCTGATGGCAATTGGGAAATGTCTCTGTTCGACTGTCGGAGCAGCGGATTGGCGTACTATGGTCTGTGTCATGGAAGCATCTCCTGTCGCCAATTCAGTGTGTCATTCGGTCTTGCTTGCTGATGATCTTAGCCTATTGTGGGAACGATGTCGTTTAGGAATGTGTCTAGCTGGCGTTCCTGGTCGAAGGAGGCGAAGCGGACGATGATGGTCTGCGCGCCGGCTTCGTGGTATTGCGAGATGCGCTCGGCAACCTTTCGCGGATTGCCGAAGGGTCCCCAGCGGTCGCCCCAGATGTTGGAGCCGTAGTACTGGTGGAGGAAGGTGTCGGCTTCTTCGGCGGCGGCGGTTTCGTCCTCGCGGAGATTGACGGTCATGTAGTAGGTCGCCTCTGGGGATTCGGGGTCGCCGCCGTATTCCGCGGTGTAGCCACGCACCCTATCCACTACTCGGGCGTATTCGTCGGGGTAGTCGGATATGGACATGAAGCCCGCGCCGAGCCTGGCGGCGCGCTGGAACTGGCGCTCACGGCCTGCTCGCCAGTGACATGCTACTAGGAAAGGGACGCCGTTGGATTGGACGGCGCGAGGCTGTACGGTTACGCCATCGTAACTGAAGTGCCGTCCTTCGAAGGTAACTTCTTCGCCGCTTGTCAGACCGTTTGTTATCTCAAGGACTTCCTCGAATCGGCTGGCACGTTGGGACGGCTTGACTCCGACGTTGAGCCATTCCTGCTGCTGGGCGGGGTTGAATGCGCCGCCTACGCCCGCGCCGAGTATGAGGCGGCCACCGGAAATGGTGTCAACGGTGGCGGACATCTGCGCGAGTTGCACAGGATTACGGAGCGCGGCGAGCATGACCGCCGTGCCAAGCCGAACCCGCTGGGTGCGCATCGCTAATGCCGCCAGAGTTGCCAGTGGTTCGAGGCGCGGCTTGGCGGTGAGGCTGTCGCCGACCCAGACAGAATCGAGACCTGCCTGTTCCACCGCTTCCGCCATCGAAATGAGCGGCTCGATGCTGGGCGGCTCGTCGCTGTCCATTACCAGACCGCGTGTTGGAAGTAGTACGCCGAGTTTGAGAGTCATCAGTCTTTCTTTTCACCTTTTTGGGTTGAGGATGCAGCCGCTGGCATCATCGTGGTCAGGAACCCGGGTTGCAGCCTGTCGCACAGGGCGAGGTCGTCGGGTGTGTCCAAGTCGAGCGCCAGCCCTTCGCTCAAGCATACAGTATATGGGATGCCGAGCGATGCCGCCTGCTGTTTGTGCCTTGCGTAGCTGTCCTTGCCAAGCAGAGGGGGGAATCGTAGGCACTTGGGGATGAGCATGGCGTTAGTGCCGCCGTCCTGCTGCGCGGGGGAGAGTGCGAGAGTCTCACCACCGACCGATGTCTGCACAATTTCCTCTATGTCGGCGGCGGTTACGAATGGCAGGTCGGCGGGCAGGTAGATTGCGGCCTTTCCAACTCTGCATGCCTTGTTAAACGCGAAACTCAGGGATTCGTTGAGGTCATTGCCGGGGTCTTCCAGCCATTTCGCGCCAAGACCATGGGCGGCCTGCTTTACGGCTTCATCGCCTCCGACTACCCATACACTGCCCAATGCTTCGTGCGCCGCGCTCACTACCTTGCTGAACATGGCGAGGCTAAGGTCGGCGCGTTCTCGTTCCGAAAGCACACTTGCCAGGCGCGTCTTGGACCGGCTGAGTGGCTTCATCGGCACGACGGCAACAATGCGGCGGGAGGTCATGCAGCCAGCCCACAGATATACTTGGCAAGGCGCACTTTGTCGTAGTCAGTGAACATCATCGTGTTCGTTACAGCGGCGCGCATGCCAAGCGTTTCGATGTCCCCTGCCCTATCTGCGTCAACATCGTCGAGGACGAATATGTCGCAGAGGTTCTTGTACTGTGAGGCGACTCCGACGCACGAAGTTTCGATGTCCAGTTCGTCCATCATCTTGGCGGCGGGGCCTTTGATTGCCTGACCGCCGACGATGGGGCTGACGGCGAGGCGCGTGCCGTCGAAGTTTTCGATTGCGTCTCGCACGCCGGGGATGGCGAGGATTGGCGCGACGCTGACGAAAGGGTTGGACGGGCAGAAGACCAGGACATCGGAATCTTGCAGGGCGCGGGTGAATTTGGGTGAGGGCTGTGAGACTTCTGCGCCCATGAAGCGGATGCGGCTGACTGCGGGTTCGCAGCGGTGCTTGACGAACCAAGTCTGCATGGGAAGTTCGCCGAGGTCGGTCGTCAGCATCGTGCGCACGGAATTATCGCTCATGGGAACGATGGGATGTTTCACGCCGAGCGCGGTCCTGAGGGAATCCGTGACTTCAGAGAGGGAGTAGCCCCGACGCAGCAGGTCTGTCCTGCGGATGTGGGTCGCGAGGTCTTTGTCGCCGAGGTTGAACCATGTGTCGGCGCCGTATGCGGTCAGCCGCTCCAGCGCCTCAAAGGTCTCGCCCGTGATGCCCCAGCCGGTTTCGGGATTCGATAGGCCGGCGAGCGTGTACATCACAGTGTCGACGTCCGGGGAGACGTGCAGGCCGTGGAACTCCTCGTCGTCGCCGGTGTTGACGACGATGGTCAGGTCGGATTGCGGCAGGATTCGGGACAGGCCGAGGGCGAGCTTTGCGCCGCCTACGCCCCCTGCGAGCGCGAGAAATTTCATCTGGCGTCTATCCGATCTATTGGTTCCTCAAGCGTGTCGTCATAATCCGGAGCAATCCAGATCTGTCCTTCCAGCATTCCCAGTGAACGACGCTTCGGCTGCTCAACAATCGAGTCTTGAGGCTCAGGTGCATTGTAGGGCCCGAGGCGCAGAAAGGGCTTGCCTGCCTTGGCGATTATGACTTCTTCGCCCTGCCATGCGAGTTCGCCCAGCTCAGCGAGTTTCGACTTGGCTTCGTTTATATTGACCTGCATGATGCCCTCCAACCTCGACCTTCCACAATTCTACCAACATTGGAGGCGCGGTTTCCAGAGAGGATGCCTCGCAGCCGGACGGAGATGCTGTGATAAAATCCAAGCCGCCTACCCACGAGAGGCAATTTCACGGCGGCGAGGGGCGACATCTATATCTCCCACATCAGCCTTACAAATTTCCGTAACTACGAGCGGCTGGAATTCGACCTGCTGCCGGGGATGACGCTGTTCCAGGGTGAGAATGGCGCTGGGAAGAGTAACCTGCTGGAAGCCATGTACATGCTTGCGGTGGCGCGGTCGCCGAGGGCGTCGAGCGACAGGGAGCTGATTCGGCGGAGTAACGGGGAGGGCGAGTTTTACACGCAGGTTGCGGCGGATGTGGAGCGAAGCGGCGACTCGGTGAACCTGCAGGTCAACTTCCGGTCCACGAATGCGCCTGCTGCTGATAACACACCTGCGATGCTGTCGGTGCAGAAGTACTTCCGCGTCAACGGCGTAGCGCGGCGTGCCTCCTCGCTCATCGGGCATCTCAATGCGGTGATGTTCAGCGCGGATGACCTGGAGATCGTGTATGGCGCGCCCAGCGTACGCCGCCGCTATCTTAACATCCTGATTTCGCAGACGGACCGGGAGTACCTGGGAGCGATACAGCGATATGAGCGCGTGGTGCGGCAGCGCAATCACCTGCTGCGGCAGATACGGGAGGGCACGGCGCGTGTGGGTGAGCTTGCGTTCTGGGATGACGAGCTTGTCAAGGAGGGCAGCCGTATCGTGGCGCAGCGGCTAGACACTGTGAAGATGCTGTCAGAGGGCGCGAGTCCGATGTATGCCGGGCTGAGTGGCGGGAGCGAGAGGCTGGACGTTGCGTACCTGCCGAATGTCGAACTTGCGCCTGATGTTTCGGAGGGCGGGATTGCAGACGCCGTGCGACTGAAGCTTGAGGAGCGGCGAAGGCAGGAACTGGCGCGTGGGATGACGGTTACGGGACCGCACAGGGACGACCTCGCGCTGACGCTGGACGGGTTGGATGCGTCGGGATTCGCCTCAAGGGGGCAGACCCGGACGGCGGTGCTTGCGCTGAAATTGGCGGAAGCGGCATTCCTCAGGGAGAGACGAGGGCGGGAGCCGGTGATCCTGCTGGATGATGTGCTGTCGGAGCTGGATGCGGCGCGGCGAGAGCAGGTGCTGGGGCATGCGGCGCAGTATCATCAGGCTCTGATTACTACTGCGGACACTGATACTGTCGCCGGGCAGCTGCCTAGCGGCACGGCTCGTTTTGGCGTACGGCGAGGTGAAATCAGCTTACTCGACTAGGCGCAGGCGCTGGGGGCTTACGCGGGGTATGCGCTCTATGTCGCGCTTCACTTCCATGTCGAGCTTGACAGTGGTGGTGTACCAGGAGGTAGATCCCAGGCTCGCCTTCTGCTCAGTGCTGAGGCGCGCGTCGATGAGATTCGGCAGGGCGCGGAACTCCACGCCGTTCGCGCTGCCGGCGAGAATATCGATGATGATGCCGCGCAGCAGGTCATACTTCCACTTGTGGATGCGTGTTGGCCTCTTGCCGGGAGTGGGCGTGTGGCAGACTACCCTTGCGTCATCGGTCATACTCAGATAATTCCAGAACGGCTAGGCGGTCTTGCGGAGGGGGCCGTCGGGGCGGAGGTCGTCGAGAATCGCGGCGGTCTTGGCGGACAGGTCTTCGCCTGAGCTGCGCTTCTTGGCGAGGAGGTCGAGGACATGGTCGGAGACGCCGGGTCGGATGCGCAGTTCTTCGGGCTTGTAGCGCATGCAGCGGCGCATGAGGACTTGCGCGGGGCGGCGCGTCTTTTCGGTGCAGCCATATGCGTAGGGGCACATATATGCGTAACAGGTGGTTATCTCGCGGTGGAGGGGCGATACGCGGCTTTCCGATGGAGCGACGTGGCTGCCGACGAAGTCGTCGAGGGGCTTGTCGAGAGCGCCGGGGGTGGGCGTCTTCTTGTGCGTGCGCATATAAGCAGTGCATCTCCAGAGAAGAGTAAGTCAACAAGGAATGCACAAATGTTAAACGCAAAATTAGAATTTTTCAATACTTATGTACGCTATTTCGGAGAGTTGGACAATATAGGCGCGATGTATTTCAAGGGGTTTGCAGTAGTTATTCCTGGAGAACCCGAGGGAATGCTGCTTACGAAGAATCTGGGACAACCGCAAAGACCGGCTTCTAATTGTTCGACGGCATCAGGACCCTTCACTTCGTTCAGAGCGACTGGAATGCAGGAAGCTGCGGTAGTATATGCTGCTTGATTTCAGGCGGCAGGAATTGGCAGGCGGCATGCGCGGGACAACAGGGAACGCCACTTTAAGGGAGGTTCGGAAGGCGCGGTGAAGTGCTCTGGCCTAGAGTTACGCGGACTTCTTTTCCAGCATGAGAGGCGGGGTTGGCATTGGGACTATCTCGCCGTTCTTCAGGCTGATGGTCACGGGGGCGTCGCCCTGTATGGCGTCGGCGTCCACAATGCACTGGCTGACATCGGTCATGCTGGGGAGCTCGTACATCACATCCAAGAGGGTGTGTTCGAGGATTGTGCGCAGGCCGCGCGCGCCTGTCTTGCGCTTGAGCGCCTGCTCCGCTGCTGCTACAAGAGCTTCCTCCGTGAAGACCAGCTCAACTTCGTCCATATCGAAGAGCGACTGGTATTGGCGCACGAGGGCGTTCTTAGGCTCGCTGAGGACTTTGATGAGCGCCGCTTCGTCCAGTGTATCCAGGGTGGCGATTACGGGGAGGCGCCCGACGAATTCCGGTATGAAGCCGTATTCCATGAGGTCGTCGGAGTTCACATGGTGCAGCACGTTTTCTTCGGTCTCCACACTCCAACTTGCGGAGCCGGTGAAGCCGATGGAGTGCTTGCTCTTGAAGACGCGCCTGTTGATGATTTCTTCCATGCCCTCGAAGGCGCCGCCGCACATGAACAAGACATTGTCAGTCTTAATCTTCAGGAAGTCCTGGTGCGGGTGCTTGCGACCGCCCTGGGGCGGGACATTGGCTTCACAGCCCTCGATTATCTTGAGGAGAGCCTGCTGCACGCCCTCGCCGGACACATCTCGCGTGATGGACGGGTTGACGCTCTTGCGGGCGATCTTGTCTATCTCGTCGATGTAGATGATGCCCTGCTCGGCGCGCGCGACATCGTAGTCGGCAGCCTGTATAAGACGCAGCAGGATGTTCTCCACATCTTCGCCGACATAGCCTGCCTCGGTTAGCGAGGTGGCGTCTGCGATGGCGAAGGGGACCTGCAGGATGCGCGCAAGAGTCTGTGCGATGTGGGTTTTGCCGGAGCCGGACGGACCCAGCATCAGGATGTTTGCCTTTTGAATCTCCACATCCGACTGTGTCTGTGCGGAACTGATGCGCTTGTAGTGGTTATAGACGGCGACGCTGAGGATTTTCTTGGCGCGGTCCTGTCCTACCACATACTCTTCGAGGTGCTGGTAGATGACCTTCGGGTTCAGTCCGTTTGCCATAGGGTTCGCTATGACGGTGGACTGGGCGGGACCGTCCTCGGCGATAATCTGGTCGCACAGCAGCACACACTCGTCGCAGATGAAGACCCGGTCAGGTCCTGCGATGAGTCGCTTGACCTGCGCCTGTGCCTTGTCGCAGAAGGAGCAACGATAGTCGGTGCGGCTAGTCATAATGCGGAAGCTCCACGTCAGTCATCGTTTAGGCATCGATTAGGATTTGGTTTGCAGCGTCGGGACGCGGCGGCGTGACCGACACTGCATTAGGGATTGGGCTGTCTGTGTTACGCGCCGCTGGAGGACGTAAGAACTTCGTCAATCAGCCCGTAGTCCAGGGCCTGATCCGCGCTCATGTAGTGGTCGCGGTCAGTGTCCTGCGTAATCTTGTCAAAGGGCTGGCCGGTTGTGTCGGCCAGGATGGTGCGTATCTTGTCCTGCAATCGCAGAATTTCACGCGCGGCGATCTCGACATCGCTTGCCTGACCCTGCGCTCCACCCATTGCCTGATGCATGTGGATGGTTGAGTCCGGGAGGGCAAAGCGCTTGCTCTTGGCTCCCGCGGTCAGCAGAACCGTGCCCATGCTTGCCGCCAAGCCCACGCAGATGGTGGAGACATCGGGGCGGATGAGGTTCATGGTGTCGTAGATGGCAAGGCCGGCGTAGATGACGCCGCCCGGCGAGTTTATGTACAGGCTGACATCGCGCTCAGGGTCTTCCCTGTCGAGGAATAACAACTGAGCGATGATGGCGTTCGCGACCTGGTCGTTGATCGGCGTGCCGAGATATACGATGCGCTCTTTAAGCAGCATCGAGTAGATGTCGTATGCGCGCTCGCCACGCGGACCCGACTCTACGACCATAGGGATGACGTTCTCAGGCCCACCGTCCTGCAGCAAGTCTCTCGCGCTTAAATCTTCGGGCCTAAACAGCATTAGTTTATCTCCTTGAGTTGGGGGGATCCCCCGTGAGTAGTCTTAGTTAGTCAGACTTAGGTTCGCTGGATTCGGTATCAGCGGACTCGTCCGATTCAGTCTCCGGCTCCGCAACATCGCTGGATTCGGAGGTGTCGGGCGCTTCGCCCTTCGCGATTTCAATAAGGCGTTCCATTACCAATTCAGAGTGCATCATGCGCCTTAAGGAAGTTCGCATGTCTTCGGTTATCTCAGGCGATTCGGGGGCGTCCGGGTACTGCTCGCGATTCTCTTCGAGAAGGGTTTGAATGCGCTCGTCGAGTTCTTCGTCCGAGACTTCAATGCCCTCGGCTTCGCCGAGCTTTTCGAGAGCTACGGCGCGCTTGACCCGGTTTATCGCCTCCTCGCGCAGCTGCTCACGAAGCTCCTCCTCGGAACTGCCGACGGAGCGCATGTAGTCGTCGAATCGGATATTTATTCGCGCGAGAGTCTGCATCTGCTCGTTCATCATATGCTCGACCTCGTGCTCGATAATCACGGGCGCGATGGTTGCGGTCGCGCCTTCAAGCAGGCTGTTAATAGCGGAATCGCGCAATTCCTGCTCTCTGGCGTTCTCGAACTCGGTTTTGAGTTCCTCCTCAATCTGCTCGCGCAGGGCTTCAAGTGAGTCGTAACCTTCGCCGATGCCCTGGGCGAACTCTTCGTCCATCTCTGGCAGGACGCGTTCCTTGACATCGCTCACCGTAACGGACACCTGAACGGGCTTGCCAGCCACTTCCTCCACGGGGAAGTCTTCGGCGACCGTGAGCTCGAATTCCTTGGGTGTATCCACTTCTGCGCCTACCAGCGCCTCGGGGAACCCGGGGAAGGGTCGTTCTGCATCTTCAACGAGGAGGTACACGGTGTCGGTTTCATCAAGGATGGGGTTATCTTCAACTGTGCCCTTAGCGGTCATAGTAACCATGTCGTCCATTTTTACCGGACGTTCCACGGGTTCCCATGATGCCATGCTGTTTCGCAGGCGTTCCAGCCTCTCCTGGATATCTTCTTCGCCAACTTCCGACTCTTCGACCTCGACGCGGATGTCCTTGTAGTCGCCAAGTTCCACTTCGGGTCTGAGGGGGACGGTTGCCTTGAAGGTTACGGGATCGAGGTCGATTACTTCCATGTCGGGCATGCCGCCGGGCTGCAAATCTTGCTCGTCAATTGCCCTGCCGGTAACTTCCGGGAGCATGGTGTCGAGAACTTCGTTGAGGAGGGCTTCCTTGCCTACGAATTGAAGGACTATGTGGCGCGGAACGCGGCCCTTGCGGAAACCGGGGTAGGAGATGTGCGGTTTAACTTTCTGGTAGCCGATATCGAGATACGGGCGAACATCTTCATCTTCCATCTCGATATGCAGCACGGTCTGAAGGTCAACGATTTCCTCTTGAGTAATTCGCACAAAAGTCTCCTGAAAAGCAATTACGACACTAAACTGATTATAGCACGTCGATTGTGCGCTAGAAAACAATCAAATGCGTTGTTGATTTGGCGAGTTTTCCGCATAATAATGATGTTGACACGCATTGAGCAGTTGTTTACGATGCAAGAAATAGGCTTTGACACTTACTGATGTCATTCACTGACTTAGGCACAGGGTTATGCAATTATTCAGGGGCTACAAGGATGCCTGACCAGTACCAGAAAGAGATCGAGGACATACTGAAGAAGGCGGAGGCGGAAGCGCCTTTGCCGTCCGAGCAATCTCGCCGGAGCCTTCGCGAGATGGTTTGGCAGTACGCGCGGCAGTCTTTGAACAGCAAAGCGTGGGGCGTTTCGCCGGGCAAGATCATGTTGGCGGCACTTGCCATACTCCTGGCGGCGTTCCTGCTGCGTCCGGTTTTGCCGGGGATGTTCGGACTGCTGGCGTGGGCGGGGCTGATCATATTCATCGTGGCGTACGGAATGGTGTTCCTGAGGCCGTCGAAGTCGAAGGTGGACCGCAAGATGTGGCGAGGTCGCTACATTGATGAGGACGAGAGCGGCGAAGGTGGCGGTTCCTGGTGGCAGGGGCTGAAGGGGCGGTTCAAGAAGTAGCCTAGGGGAGTATTGCAGTATTAAAGATAAGGGGCAGGCGTTGAGCCTGCCCCTCTTTCATTCAGTAAGATCAGTACCTTAATCACCGACTGCTTCCTCAGCCAGATTTTCAAGTTCAGCCCGCTCCACTTCCACAGACTGTGGAACGCCCCGCTCTCCAAATACCAGAACGTCGAGATTACCTTGCGCTCTATCTACCTTAGCGCTTACCACCCGTATGTCTCTATCCAGACGTCGTATATCGGTTCGCATATCTCGCATGTCGGCGCGTATCTCACGCAATTCCGCCGCGATTTTTCTGTCCAGCCAGAAAGTCAGTCCGCCCACCGTGCCTATCACACCGATAAAGCCGATGATAGCTATGACCGCGGTCACATCAACCATTCAATTCCACTCCACTCTGCCATTTTCCGCATATTAGCAACAACTTCTCTGTTTGGCAACTACTTGAAATGCCGTAGCAACTATCACATTGACGTACATGTTGCCAAAGACTTACAGAAGCATTCGCAAGACTTAGGGGCAGGCGTAACGCCTGCCCCCTCTTATGTTCCATTTGTTTTAGGATTTAGTGCTGTCAGCTAGACGGCGCACTCGCCTTCGCCGCGCTCAAGCACGTACTTGACCGTCTTGTCCCAGTCGATGTACTGCTCAAGGGTGTCCCTGTTGAGGTCGGGCAGTTCCTTGAAGCCTGCCATCAGTTCCTCGAAGTAGCCGGCACCCTGCCGCAGCACGTAGTCCTTGAACAGCTCGCCGTCGCCGTGGCTGTCCTTATAGTCGGTTACGAGCTTCTGGAGAGCCTCGGGGGCGCGCTTGGCGGGAATCTTTGCCTTGATGCGCTGTCCGAAGCGCGCATCGTCCTGGTCGTAGCTACCGCCGAGGAACAGTTCATAAGCGGGCACCTGCCCTCCCGGTCCCCTGGCTGCCGCGCCGTGGAAGCCGATGTCGGCGATGTGGTGCTGGCCGCAACCGTTGGGGCAGCCGCTCATCTTGACATGCATCTGGCGCACTAGCGGGTCGGACTGGTCGACATGCTGGACGGCATCGCTCAGCGCCCTGCCGAGACCCATCGAGGAAGTTATTCCGAGCTTGCAGCTGTCGGTGCCGGGGCAGGAGACGATGTCCGTTATCTCGTGCGCGCCGGAGTCTCCGAAGCCGATGTCGCTCAGCCGTTGCCAGACCTCGTAGAGTGCATTCTCGGGCACCCAGCGGAATGTGAGGTTCTGCTGGTGGGTGATGCGAGCACGACCGCCTGCGTACTTGCGGGACATGTCGGCGAGCTGGTGGAACTGGCGGGCGTTGATGTCGCCGAGGGGCAGCTTGACCGTGACGGCCCTGTAGCCTGCCTGTCGCTGTGACTCGACATTTGTGTTCACCCAGCGTTCGAACTCAGGGTCGCTGCCGAATGCGGCGTACTTGCCGTCTAGCGCGGGAGCATCCACTGACTCGTCTTCGACGAACATGAGGTCAGCGGGGTCGAAGGAGCGCTGTGCCCAACTCTGCTGGATTTCCTCTTCGATTTCCTTGCGGAACTCATCGATGCCAATGCGGGCGACATAGAACTTGATCCGCGCCTTCATGCGATTGCGGCGCAGCTCGTTAGTGCGGTGGAAGATGCGAAGCAGCGCCTCGGTCATCTTCAGGTAGTCTTCGACGCCGACGAATTCATAGAGCGTGGGGGCGATGCGCGGCATAATTGAGGTGCCGCCGCCGACCACCATCTTGAAGCCCTTCTTGCCGTCCTGTACACGCGGGATGAATCCCACATCGTGGATGGGAGTGATGGCGCAGTCGTTGTCGCAACCGGAGAAGGCGCTCTTGATCTTCCTAGGCAGAGCCTGGCTGAACGGATGGCGGACGAAGTAGCGCGCGTAAGCTGCTGCATAAGGCGTAACATCGAACGGCTCGTTGGCGCATACGCCGGCGATGGCGCAGCCGGTAACATTGCGTACGGTGTTGCCGCATGCTTCGCGGGTGCTCAGCCCGACATCGCCGATGAGCCGCATGATGGCGGGCCCATCTTCAAGCCTGATGTGGTGGAACTGGAAGTTCTCGCGGGTGGTTACGTGACCTTTGTTCAGAGGGGCGTACTTGTCTGCCATGACACCTAGTGCGTCGAGCTGGTCGGCGTTGACGCCACCGAACGGGCACTTGATGCGGAACATCTGGGAGTCGGGCTGGCGCTGGCCATAGACGCCCTGCCGAAGCCGGAACGCCATGAAGTCGTTCTCAGACCATTCGCCCGCCCGGAAGCGAGCGACCTGTGTTTCAAAATCGCTAATCTCTTCAGGAAGTATCTCGATGATGCTTTGCGATCGAGGCTTCCATTCCGTCTGGGTCATTCTGTTCGCTCTCCTTCCGAGGCTGATTATGAGTGCTGTATGTAGTGGAAATTCGCATCAAACAAAAAGCCCCGCTCCAATGTGTTGAGCGGGGCAACATTCCTATTCGACACAGCCTGTCTGCGCGACCCCTAGTGGTCGTTCATACAAGGGCATGTGATGTCAAAAGCGCAATGCGACATATCGCGTCAACTCTATCAATCAAGCCCCCTAATGTCAACTTAACCAAGCACCTAATAGTCGTCTCAAATTAATGTTCTTAGTCGATGCCGAGACCGAATTATTATGGGGTCGTCCCGCCTCCACGAGAGTTGCACATGCTCATGTATATTCTCAGGTTGCCGCAGACGCGGAAGCAGTATGGCTGGTGCGGCGTTTGACGAAATAAGGTCAGGATTATAGAATAACAGCAGTACTTTGTGCTATTTAACACAAAGTATAGAGCAGTCCAATACGCAATAAGCAGGAGATGTGAGGTTCGGATGTCCATGGACTCTGTCGAGGTCCCTGAAGTAGTTGTTTTGAGGCTGCCCTTGTATGTGAGGGCACTGTCGCAGCTTGTTTCTGAGTCTATTGATGTGGTCAGTTCGCAGCAGCTCGGCAGTCTGTTGCAGATGACGCCGGCGCAGATCCGGAAGGACCTGAGCTACTTCGGTCGCTTCGGCAAGCAAGGCAGGGGCTACGATGTGCGCTTTCTGCTGCACGAGCTCCAGGAAATCCTAGGGCTTGACCGCGAGTGGCGGGCGTGCCTTGTGGGAGTCGGACGGCTGGGCAGGGCTATCATCAACTACCCAGGATTCTATCGCGAGAACTTCCGCATCGTGGCGGCATTCGACGGAGATCTGGCGCAGGTTGGCAACACGATAGGCGAGTTCAATGTGCAGCCGATGGCGGAGTTGAGCGACACCGTCATCGAAAAGAAGATCAGCATAGGCATCGTGGCGGTGCCGGCACAACAGGCGCAGAATGTGATAGATGTGCTGATCTCTAACGACATCAAGGGGATACTGAATTACGCGCCGGTTGCGGCTAAGGTGCCGATGAACATCGTGGTGCGGAACATCGACCCGGTGTTGTCGCTGCAGTCGATGACTTTCTATCTGCGGGACTTCGAATGAGGGTTCAATCTCGTGCGCGTCGATAGACGTAACATCGCAATTGCCTGAGGGGCCAGGGCAAACGCATCTTAATTGGCAAGGACCATCAGTAGGTAGTCGTTGTCCCAGGCGGCATCTTTTCGCTTGCCGGCGAGGCTGCGGTTGGTGGACGTTTCGGCTTTGAGTAGGTTTAGGGCCATGCGGCGCAGTACAGAGAAGTTCTCAGCCCCGTTCCCGCTACGCACCCGGCTTCCGTCCTCATTGAACGTCACATCCAACGACCAGTGCAACTGGTTCTCTATGCTCCAGTGGCTGCGCACCGCGTTGAGCAAGGCGCTCGCATCGTTCGGCAAGCTCGATATGTAGTAGCGCGACTCCACCGTCGTCTTGTCCCCCACGCGGCGCTTGCCTTCCACCTTCACCAGCGTATTCAGCCCCGGCCACTGACTGTACTCATCGACGTATCTGACGTTGCCAAGGTCAGATACCGTCCAGCAGCGGCGTGTCTCGATTCGTCCGTGGCCCGCATCCACCGTCTCGTGGTAGTCGTACTCTATGTCGTCGAAGCCGGAGTTGCCGATGAGGTCGAAGACGTCTGCCACGCCCTCGTGTAGGTGCCTTTGGTTCCCCTTGACCGCCAGCACGTAATCGGCTCCCTCCTCCAATATCTTCGATGCAATCTCCCTCTGGCAGCCCATGGCGTCGATCGTCACGATGCATCCCTCGACCTCAAGCAGCTCAAGCAACCGCGGTATCGCCGTTATCTCGTTGGAGCGTCGGTCCACGCCGGTCTGCCCCAGCGTCACGCCGCTCTCACAGGCCCAGGCGCTAACCATGTGGATAGCGCCTTTTCCTGCGTATCTATCGTGCGAGCGCCGCACAGTTTTGCCGTCTATCGCCACCACATCACCTTGCAGAACCTCACTGATTGCCAGTACCCACTCGGTGAAACAGCGCTCGAACTGCTCAGCGTCCAGCCTGGCAAACACCCTGCCGAAGGTGTCGTGCGATGGAATGCCGTTGGGCAACTCCAGCATCTTGCGCAACCATTCCTCCTTGCATCTGCCGAACGCTTCCACGTCTACCCAACTGTCCGCTCCCGCTATCGCACCACAGAGCGCAATTGTGAGGATTTCGATCAGTTCGTGGCGCTTGGTGCGGTCTATACGAGGGTCCTTGAGGCTGCTGAAATGTTCCGTAAGCGAAGCAGGATTACTACTCTCCATAAGCCACTCTCCTTATGAGATTGACCCCCTATTTTATACTCCGCCTATAATAAATTTAGATGCGATTGCCCTGCCTGAGGGGCCGCATTAAGCCCATCGAATCTGATGTCTGATATGATGGCAGCGTAATCAATCTGGGTTTAGGCAATCCAAACACGGTGATAGACAAGCTTTGTTAATTCGTGAGGCGGGGTCGGGGAATCTAGGTGAGCTTAATGTCCGTGTAAACTTTGGTAGGGCGCCACAGGACCTTACGGAAGAGGAAAGGCATCTTCTGGAAGCCGATGTCTTCGAAGTCATTACTTCCGTCCAATTGGCTTTTCTCAACAGACCAATCAACGCTGAAACTCTACACGCCGCAAGAAGCGCTATTGGAAACGCGTTGCTAGAGAAATACGGCGACTATTACCCTAGAGTAGTGATTTTGTCGCCTCAATGAGACTGGCACTGGAATGCGGGAGGTTGTGATGCCCAAGTCTGACCTGGAAATCAGTGTTACACTATTCCATGAACAGAGAGAACGTCTGCCCAGCGGAAAGTGGACGGACTGGCATCCCCTAGACTTGAATAACGCGCAAGCGGGCCTTTCAACAGGGCAACGCTTTCAGCGAAGGGTCAATGGCAGACCAACAGGCGTCATGATTTTCAATGACACTCCTGGAATGAAGTTTGTATTGGACCGCCAAATGGTTGCGCCTTGATCACACAAGACGAGTAGGACAACGAAAGAAGGGCGACTGTAATAGTCGCCCCCTCTTCTTTTTTCCTTGGAATTTGCCCTTTGCGGATCGACGATCCGGAGTCGTAGCCTATGACGGCTGCTGTGGAGCACCACCGCGATCGCGCCTGGGACGGCGGCGGCGTGCTGCAAGCAGGCGAGCCTGTGAGCGCCTGAGCGAGAAGACTGCGCGCTGCAGGTCGGCGTCGGATGTGCCTACCGCGATGCGCTCTTCGGCGCGGCGCACGGCTGCTTCGGCGCGCTCAATGTCGATTTCTTCGGCGCGCTCTGCGGTGTCGGCGAGAATCGTTACCCGGTTCGCCAGGACTTCGAGGAAGCCACCGCTGACCGCCATGTAGTTCTCTTCGCCTTCCTTGTCCACTCGAATCTCGCCGGGCTGCAATGCCGTCAGCAATGGAGCGTGGTTCGGAAGGATGCCGAGCTGCCCGTCTATTCCGGGCGCGACGAGCATGTCCACTTCCTCGGAATAGACCATCCGCTCGGCGGTTACAATTTCAAGTCGCATAGTAGCCATTCAGCCACTCCCAAGGGATAGGAGATTTCTCTCCCATCCTCACCTTCCCCTATCGAATGGGAAGGGACATTATGCCTTTTGCAATTATCCGGATTAACTTACTGCCGCCATCTGCTCGGCGCGCTCGACAGCTTCGTCGATGGTGCCGACCATATAGAAAGCCTGCTCAGGCAGGTCGTCGTGCTGGCCGTCAAGAATCTCGCGGAAGCCGCGCACTGTCTCGCGTATTGGCACGAAGCGGCCCGGTGAGCCGGTGAACACTTCCGCGACGAAGAATGGCTGCGTGAGGAAGCGCTGAATCTTGCGCGCTCTTGCAACAATCTGGCGGTCCTCGTCAGAAAGCTCTTCAATACCCAGAATCGCGATGATGTCCTGCAGGTCAGTGTAGCGCTGCAGTACCTGCTGCACGCCGCGCGCGACATCGTAGTGCTCCTGTCCGACTACGGCAGGCTCAAGGATGCGGGAGAACGAAGTCAGCGGGTCAACTGCCGGGTACAGACCCTGTGCGGCGAGAGAGCGCTCAAGCGCAACAACGGCGTCGAGGTGACCGAAGGTCGTTACGATGCCGGGGTCGGTGTAGTCGTCGGCGGGCACATAGATTGCCTGGAAGGAAGTGATCGAGCCGTTGAGCGATGATGTGATGCGCTCTTCAAGGTCGCCCATCTCGGTTCCGAGCGTGGGCTGGTATCCGACTGCGGAGGGCATTCTGCCGAGCAGCGCGGAGACTTCCATGCCCGCGAGAATGTAGCGGTAGATGTTGTCAACGAAGAGCAAGACGTCCTGTCCGCGCTCCTCTTTGAAGTACTCAGCCATGGTGA
Organism: Dehalococcoidia bacterium; assembly: GCA_963665605.1. Taxonomy (GTDB): domain Bacteria; phylum Chloroflexota; class Dehalococcoidia; order Lucifugimonadales; family JADFKI01; genus Bin90. The sequence continues at coordinate 1,494,828 of OY762409.1, forward strand.
GGCCGGTCAGGCCCACGCGAGCGCGGATTCCGGGCGGCTCGTTCATCTGGCCGAATACGAGCACTGTGTTTGCGAGAACGCCGGATTCCTGCATTTCGCGCCAGAGGTCGTTGCCCTCGCGGGAGCGCTCGCCCACACCGGCGAATACGGACACGCCCTCGTGCTCCTCGCTGATGTTGCGGATTAGCTCCTGAATGATGACGGTCTTGCCGACGCCGGCACCACCGTACGCGCCGACCTTTCCGCCCTTAGTGAAGGGGGTCATCAGGTCCATCACCTTGATGCCGGTTTCCAGAATCTCGACCTGCGTGGCCTGATCTTCGAAGGTAGGCGGCTTGCGGTGGATGGGCCAGGTATCCCCGGATTCGACCTCTTCGAGATCGTCCAGCGTCTCGCCAAGCGCGTTGAAGAGCCTGCCGAGGGTGGGGTCGCCCACGGGAACGGAGACGGCGCTGCCGGTGTCAACGGCGTCAACGCCGCGGATCAGGCCTTCGGTCGCGCCCAGTGCGAGGCAGCGCACCCAGTTGTTGCCAATGTGCTGCTCGACCTCAAGCACAAGACGCTCTCCGGCGATGCTTGTCTCAAGCGCGTTGTAGATTGCCGGCATTTCTTCCGCGGGGAACTCTACGTCCACCACTGTGCCGATGACCTGGGTTACCTTTCCCGTTGCCATGGTTCCTCCAAGTTAGTAGTTTTCAGTTTCGAGTTTACAGTGGTCAGTTTTCAGACTCATATTTGCGGGCTGACGTTTCTGCCCTCACCCTATCCCTCTCCCTGAAGGCGAGGGGTATAGGAGGCTGAAAACAGCCTGTTACTCGACTGCTGCGACACCGCCAACGATGTCGAGCAGTTCCTTGGTAATCGTTTCCTGTCGCGCCTTGTTCATCACCAACGTCAGGTCATCAACCATCTCGTTGGCGTTGTCGGTGGCGTTGCGCATAGCAACCATGCGCGCCGACTGCTCGCTTGCGATGCCTTCGAGAAGGTAATGGTAGAGCTGCATTTCGACATAGCGGGGAAGCAGCTGATCCAGTACCGGGCGCTCCTCCGGTTCGTAGATGTAGCCTACTGCCTGAGTCGCTTCCAGTTCCGCCGGGACGACCGGGAGCAACTGCACGACGGTCGGGTTTTGTTGCGTGGTGTTCACGAAATCGGCGTAGGCGACGAATACGGCATCCACTTCTTCATTCGTAAATGACTCGATGACAATACGGGCGACCGGCGTGACTGCATCAATGCCGGGACGGTCGGGGATATCGGTGAAGACGGCCTGTACATCCTGGCCTGTCCGGACCATGAAGTCCCTGCCCTTCTTGCCCATAGCGACGACACTGACACCTGTGCCCTGCTGATCGACAACAAACTGCCCTGCCGTGCGGTTGATGTTGGAGTTCAAGCCGCCAGTGAGTCCTCTGTCGGGGGAGATGACGACAAGTCCGACATTGTTGCGGGTACGCTCTACGAGCAAGGGATGGTGGTCTTCGTCATCCCGCGTCTGCGCGGATAGATGCGAGAGCATCGTCTGCATCAGGTCGGCGTATGGCCTGCCACGAAGGGCGGCTTCCTGAGTGCGGCGCATCTTGGACGCGGCGATCATGGACATCGCCTTCGTAATCTTCGCGGTGTTTTCGACGCTGCGAATACGCCGCCTGATTTGTCTTACGCTTGCCATTTCTTTGTCCTGACTGCGCTACAAGGATGCTTGGATATTCAACTCAAGAATTGGACAGAGGATAAACCCCCATCCTAGCCTTCCCCCATCAAGGGGAAGATACTATTGCTTTCTAGTAAGGCACATTCGTCTTGAAGTCGTCGATTGCCGCTTTAAGGGCTTCCTCGGTGTCGCCGGTGATGTTGCCTGTGTCGGATATCTGCGAGAGGAGGTCTCGCTGGTTGGAAGCGAAGTAGCTTCCGAACGCGGCTTCGAATGCCCGAACCTTCTCAATCTCCACATCGTCAAGATAGCCGTTCGCAAGCGCGTACAGGATTGCCGCCTGCTGTTCCATCGAGATAGGGGCGTTCTGGTCTTGCTTCAGGATCTCGGTGGCGCGCTGCCCTCGTTCAAGCTGCTGTCGCGTTGCTGCGTCGAGGTCTGCTGTGCCGAACTGCGCGAACGTCTGAAGCTCGGCGTACTGCGCAAGGTCGAGGCGGAGGCTACCTGCCACGCCCCGGATAGCTCGCGTCTGCGCTGCGCTGCCCACGCGGGAGACGGAGAGACCGGCGTTCACTGCCGGGCGGATGCCGGAGTTGAACAGCTCAGGCTCAAGGTAAATCTGGCCGTCAGTGATGGAGATTACATTGGTTGGCACATACGCGGACACGTCGCCCGCGAGTGTTTCAATGATGGGCAGGGCTGTGATGGAGCCGCCGCCATTCGCTTCATCGAGCTTTGCGGCGCGCTCAAGGAGCCGGCTGTGCAGGTAGAAGACGTCGCCGGGATAGGCTTCGCGGCCCGGTGGGCGGCGGAGCAGCAGCGACATCTGGCGATATGCCCAGGCGTGCTTGGAGAGGTCGTCGTAGATGATGAGGGCATCTTTGCCCTGCCACATGAACTCTTCCGCCATCGCGCAACCCGAGTATGGCGCGAGATACTGCATCGCCGCAGGGTCGGAGGCGTTTGCCGCGACTACGATGGTGTGCTCCATTGCGCCGTACTGCTCCAGCAGCGCAACCGTCTGCGCCACTTTGCCGACCTTCTGGCCGATAGCGACATAGATGCAGACCAGGTCTCCGCCCTTCTGGTTAATGATCGAGTCGAGTGCGATTGCGGACTTGCCGGTGGAGCGGTCGCCAATGATAAGCTCGCGCTGCCCGCGTCCGACCGGAATCATTGCGTCAATCGCCTTGATACCCGTCTGGACAGGTGTGTCAACGGAACTGCGGATTGCCACGTTTGGGGCGACAACCTCGACATCGCGGGTCTTGCTCGTTCCGAGCGGGCCCTTGCCGTCGATGGGCTGGCCGACACCATCCACAACGCGGCCTACAAGCTCGTCGCCTACGGGAACGACAACGACACGACCGGTGCTCCTGACCTCTGAGCCTTCCTTGACGGTTAGGGGGTCTCCGAGAATCACCGTACCGACGCTGTCTTCTTCGAGGTTGAGCGCCATGCCCATGACGCCGCCCTCGAACTCCAGCAGTTCGGAGTAGGCAACACCGGACAAGCCGTGAACCTGCGCGATGCCGTCACCAACTTCAACAACTGTGCCGACATCCACCATGCTCAGGTCGCGCCCAAACTCTTCAATCTGGCGCTTGATTACCGAAGCAATATCTTGTCCTCTGACTGCCATGCAGCTCCTCCGTTTACAGACTATATCGCCGGTTGGCGTGTCGCCTGATGATTTTATGCTCTAATCGCCTTCTCAGGCTATGCGCCCTGCACCAGTTCGCGCCGGAGTTCGTCCAGCCTCGTTCGGGTGCTGCCGTCAATGACCTTGTCCCCGACTCGCGCGACGAATCCGCCGAGTATCTGCGGGTCAATTCTGGATGTCGATGTTATATCCTTGCCGACGATACCTTTCAGCATCGTTTCGATGCGCTCCTGCTGCTCGTCGCTAAGGGCGACAGCGGAGACCACCTCTGCCCGTTCGATGCCGTTATGCTCGTCAAGCATCTCCTGATACGACTCGGTGATGCTTGGCAGTAGCCGGGCGGAGTTTCGAGACGCGAGCAGCGAGACTAAATTGAGTGCAAGCGGACCGACCGAATCGCCGAGTGACTCTTCGATCATATCGGTCTTTTGGCCCAATGTGAGCTGCGGGGCGTCGAGGAAGTTCGCGAACTCCTCGTTCACCATCGCGTCGGAGAGCAAGGCTAGGTCGTCGAGCCATCTGTCAGGCTCGCCCTGTTCCAATGCAATGGCGAAGACCGCCTGGGCGTATCTGCGCGCGGATGCTCCTCTTGCCATTTACCTTTACTCGCTTCGGATTACTGCGCTCGATTCCTGCTTCAGACAGGAATAGCGAAGTGTCTTTATCTGTCTAATTTCGGCTGATGCGGGAGTCGCTCTCTTCGAGAACGCGGTCGATGATGTCCTGATGCGCCTGCTCGTCGAGGGATCGCTCTACCACGCGCTCTGCGGCGGTAATCGCGAGTCCCGCGAATTCGCCTCGGAGCTGCTCGATTGCTGAATCACGCTCGCGCTGGATATTCGCCTCGGCGCGGGCTCGCTCAGCGTCGATCTCTTGCCTGACCTTGGCGGTTTCCTCTTCGCGGAATCTCTCCGCGACCTCACGCGCCGATGCGATGAGCTGCTGGCCCTCGGCACGGGCGGCTTCGAGCTGCGACTCAACCTCAGCCTGAGACTGGGCAGACTCTTCCCGGGCGCGCTCTGCGGCTTCGAGGCTCTCCCTGATGCGCTCGGAGCGCTGGTCGAGCATGTTCACGATGGGCTTGTAAAGGAACTTCATCAGCACGAACAGCAAGATCAAGAAGCTGATGATGTGCGTTATCAAGCCGGGCAGGTTAATCCCCAAGGCTTCCATGCCGTATCCCCTATTTCTCTAGCGGACAAGGGCTTTCACCCCCATCCTGGCCTTCCCCCAAATAGAGGGGGAAGGAACATTTGCGATTAATTGATGGCTAGACGAACTTGATGATGATCGCCACGACCAGCGCGTAAATTGCGATAGCCTCGGTGAACGCGATGGCGAGAATCATGTTCTGCTGGATGATGCCTGCCGCGTCGGGGTTGCGCCCCAGCGACTCCATCGCCTTTGCTGCCAGCAGTCCGATACCAATACCAGGGCCTAGCGCGCCGAGTCCGATAGCCAGACCTGCGCCCAGACTTGCAAAATCCTGCATTACTTCCATTTCCTTTTCTCCTTATCGCTTCTAGATTTCTGCGTACCCTGTACTTTTCAGGTCCTACGCATTTCTAAGCTGAGATGTGTGAATTCTAGTGGTGTTCTCCACCGTGCGCGGTCGTCGCCATAACTGCGAAGACCAGAGTGAGCATAGCGAAGATGAACGCCTGAATCGCGCCGACGAAGAGCTCCAGTCCCAGGAACGGGATCAGCCCGATGAGCGGGAACAGGAACGCCATAGCTATCAGCAGCACCTCGCCGGCGAAAATGTTGCCGAACAGACGGAATGTGAAGCTGATGACCTTGGCGACCTCGCCAATGGCTTCGAGGATACCCACGAAGAACCCGACGGGGCCCTCCTTGAAGTTTATGAACTTGCCGAGGTGACCGAACCCGAGGGCTGAGAAGCCCCAGAAGTGGATCGTCACCATCGCAATGAGCGCGATTGCGAGCGTGGTGTTCACATCGGTATTCGCGCTGCGGAGGAACGGAACCAGCAGTCCCGCCTGCCTGCCCTCTTCCACGCCGTGATGCTCTTCATACTCGGCGGCGGTGATGTCCTCGCTGACTGAGCCGAAACTGAGGAAGCCAAACGCGCCATCGCCTTCGAATATCTGCATATGGATGCTGTCGAGGTTGACAACCTCGCCGGCCTTTTCGGCCTTCTCTTCGGCGTGGTGGATGATCTCTTTCGGCGTCTCAATCCAGCCGACGGTTCCGAATCCGGGCAGAATGCCTATCCAGTTGGAGACCATAATGAAGAGGAAGATGGACATTACGAGGGGGAAGAAGCGGCGGGCGCGCTCACGGCCTGCGATGCGCTCGCAGAGGTCGAGGAAGAATTCGATGAATACTTCGACAAGATTCTGCAAGCCGCGGGGAACCTGGCTCATGCGCCGGGTGGCGAAGAAAGAGATGACAATCAGGGTGATGATGGTGATCCATGCGGTTACCATCGTGTTCTTCAGCGTGAAGCCGAGAATCTTGGTGGGAATGAACGGCTCGGCTGGGATCTGGATGTGCGCCAAGGGTGCGCCGAGGAAGCCGAGTCCGAAGGCATTGCCGAGAGCGCCGCCCAACAGACTGACTACAAATGCGATAAGCGCGATTATGAGTATTGCCAGAGTCTTAGGATTGCTAAGCACGCTCTACTATGTCCCCTGTTTTCCAATGCCAGTCGTTGTCTGGACTGTCAGAAAAGATAGCTGTTAGTCTTCAGTGTTTGCGGCAAAGACCGCCAACAACATCCTCATCATCCCAACAACCGCCACCGCAATGCCCAAGCCCAGCCCTATCAGGGTGAGCAAAGGACTCAGTTCGAGCTTGCGGTCGAGCAGAAAGCCGCCGTAAGTTCCGCCTGCAATGCAGACTGCCACAAACCATCCGATGCCCAGAAGACGGAGCACCAGCGCCAATCTTTCGGCGTTCAATCGCGTCTCCTCCGAGGGCTTGTGTAGTATATCACAATCAATTTCTCAATGTAAATTTATAGTTTACATGAAGGTTTACCTGTCCAGAAAGCAGACGACTCCGCCGGTTTTCGGCGGAGTCGCAATGGGTTATCAATTTGTGTCCCCGGGGGCGCTATTGGCGCGGTTGCGGGGCATCGCCCTGTTCCAGGTCCAGGTCTAGGGAGCCGATGAAGTCTTCGAAGGCGGATAGCTTCATTCGCTCTTCTTCGGTAACCGGGCGAATTTCCATGTCGCCTTCATCACCTTCGTCGTCGTCCTGCACCGCTTTGCCTGTCTCGGCGTCCAGCAAAATCGCCGCCTTCTCAACGACGGAGTCCTCGGCGAAGATCGGTGATTCGGTGCGGACGGCGAGCGCGAGCGCATCACTTGGCCGGGAGTCAACCTCCATGGTGGAGCCATTGACCTGAAGCACTATCTTGGCGAAGAAGGTGTCGTCGGAAAGGTCGTGGACGACAATCCTGTCCACCGTCGCGTCCAATGAGGATATTACATCGGAAAGCAGGTCGTGCGTGAGCGGCCTTGGCACGGTGACATTCTGGAGCTTGAGCGCGATGGCGTCCGCCTCGCTGGGGCCGATCCAGATGGGGAGGTATTTGTCACTGTCCTTCACTCGAAGAATAACCACTCTCTGCTGGTTCATGAGACTAACGCGAATGCCGTCGATGTTTAATTCCAGCATCAGACCATCCCCTCCAAACTTATCCTCTCCGAATGTGTGCATATTGTAAGCACATGGTATATGAGTGTCAACGCATGGGTAAGGGTTGCCAGCGCGGTTTTACGCCTGCTTCGCTTGCTGAAACGGCTGACCTTTCATGCGGCGTTGCAGGTCTGAGCGAGGCATTGTTACGCGGCGTTCACAGCCCACGCAGGTGATGCCGATGTCCGCGCCGATACGCACAATCCGCCAGTTGAATTCGCCGCAGGGGTGCCGCTTCTTCAGCCGCACGAAGTCACCGATTTCGTACTGCGTTACCACGGTGCGCCCTCTTGCTCCAGAACGCAGTTGATCTCGTCGCGCAGTTTTCCGGCGGCGGTCCGAGCGCCGTCCGCGAAACCACCGGTGGAGCGGTCGGCGTAGATTATGCCGCGCGCCGAGTTGATGAGAACTCTTGGCGGAGTCGAACTGCCGTCTGCGCTGCGGTCGATGCCGTTCTTCACTGACATCTCAAGCTCGCCGCCCTGCGCACCTACGCCGGGTATTAGGATCGGCACGCCGGGACAGCGATGCCGCACGGTGCCCAACTGATCGGGAGAGGTTGCGCCTACAACCAGACCCAGATTGCCGTTGGAGTTCCACTCCGATGATCGTACTGCCATCCACTCGTAGAGCGGCATTTTTTGTCCCTGTATGTCAATACCAAGTTCCGTGGTGTCCGGCAAAACCATCATGTCCTGGAACTCCTGGGCGCCAGGATTCGAGGAGCGGCATACGACGAAGACGCCCTTGTCTGCGTAGTCGAAGAAGGGCGATAGCGATTCGCCGCCCATGTAGCCGTTCACAGTGACCGCGTCGAAGTCCCAGTATTCGAATATTGCCCTGGCATATCTGACGCTTGTGGAGTCGATGTCGCCGCGCTTGGCGTCGCAGAGCAGCACAACATCAGGAGCGACCTTGCGAATGTACGACACTGTGTCGCGCAGTGCCTGCAGCCCTTCCAATCCAAGCGCTTCGTAGAAGGCGATGTTTGGCTTGTAGGCGCAGACGAGGTCCTTTGTGGCGTCCACTATGGCACGGTTGAACTTCCGAACATCCGCGATGGGCATGAGCGCGGGGTCCACGTCCAAGCCTATGCACACGAGACTGCGGTTGGTGTGCGACGCGTTGTCTAGTCTGCTGGTAAACTTGCTCACTGAATTAAGCCCTCATCAAGCCCTCAAATCGGGCCCTCATTACATCCCTCTCCTAAGGAGGTCGGGAGCATGCACGCTCGTTGATTATTGCCTCACATCCAGTTTAATATCGCCCTGCTTACCTAACAAGTGCTCCCACGACTGTTTAGATGCGAGATCAGCATGTCGGATTCCGCCTTAGACCAAAAGTTACTGAGCATACATGACCGTATGCTGGCGTATTACGGGCGGCAGCACTGGTGGCCCGCCGATACGCCGTTCGAGATGATGGTGGGTGCCGTGCTGACGCAGGCGACGGCATGGACGAATGTGGAGCTGGCAATCGGCAGGCTGAAGGAGGCCGATGCGCTGTCGCCGGCAGCCATAAGGGGTATGGAGCCGGATAAGCTGGCATCTCTGATTTACTCAAGCGGGTTCTACAACGCAAAGGCGCAGAGGCTGAAGGCGCTGGTGGAGTACCTTGGCGACCCATACGAGGACGACATCGCCGCGATGCGGTTGGAGGACAGCGCGAAGTTGCGGCGCGAACTTCTGACGGTCAGAGGCATTGGCGAGGAGACGGCGGACGCCATTCTGCTGTATGCGCTGGGTAAGCCCTCATTCGTGATTGACGCGTACACGCGGCGGCTGTTCAAGCGGCTTGGCATTGTGCCGGAGTCGGAGGCTTATTCTGCGTACCAGCGGATGTTCAGCGACAATCTTCCGTGCGACGCGGAGTTGTTCGGGGACACTCTCATAGACGATACCGCGCTGTTCGCGGAGTATCATGCGCTGATTGTGGAGCATTGCAAGGTGGCGTGCCGCACGAAGCCGGTGTGCGAGGGGTGCTGTCTGCTGAGCGTGTGCCCGACCGGGTGGGCGCGTACGGAAGCGACTAGATGCCCTTGAACCAGTCGGTGAACTGTGCCGCGAGAATCTCGTCGCCGGAGAGCGCGATGCGCCCTCGCCGGACGGAGCGGCGAAGTTGCAGCCTGCCGAAGCAATACAGGATGTAGGTGTCGGTATCGCAGCCGAATGTGGCATCTGCCGGCGAGTCGTCGGAGGGGGCGTGCCTGAAGTTGTCGCCGTTCACGATCACATCGTAGCCGCCGTCAGAGTCCGTCAGGTCGAAGCGATAGCGAATGGGCTTGTCAAGCGGTTCCGACTTCTGGAAGCCGGTGCGAAGCCAGCGCCAGACGAAGTCCAGCATGAAGGGTCTTGCGCGGTCGCTGAGCTTCGCGCTGCGGTCTATGGGATAGCGGATGTCCCAGGAGTGAATTGTCAGTTCTGATGCGCGAATGTCTATGAGGCGGTCCACGCTTATGACGAAGTAAGGGTGCCAAGTGGGAAGGGAATAAGAGGACTCTTCGAGTTCCATCAGCACCGTGTTGAAACGCTTGCAGCTTGCATTGAAGTCATAGAACAGGTCTTCGTGGATGGCGTTTCGCGTGTCCACCAGCCGCTCCATGCCCTGCTCAGGGGTGTTCGGACGCGACCAGCCCATAGGCGGGTCGGTTATGCCTTTGACTGCGTTGGTGATGCTCAAGCCGAACACATTGCCACCGAGAATCAGGTGCGTGATGACATCGGCGATTTTCCAGCCATCGCAGGCGCTGGCGTAAACGTCAGGGTCGCGCCAGATGTTGTCGGGCAGCGTGTGCAGGTACGCCGCCATCTCGTTGGACAGGTCGCGCACCAACTGGATGCGCTCCCTAACCTGCTGTGGATCGCTCATATTCTCGTCCTTGTCCACCACGAGGTGTCTGCCTATTGTTCGACGGGCTCGCCACGAACAGATTGAGGTTAGCTACGAAGGGAATTGAGCCCTTATATCCTCGGCGATTTCGCGCTCGCGCCCGATGTCGATTTGCACTTTGTCAAGGATGTCTTGTGAGCGCCGCTCCAGAGCGGCAATGTGCAATGGCCCGTCACCCCAGAGGCTGCGCTTGCGGCGCGGCACAACATGCATGTGGAAGTGCGGGACTTCCTGCATGCTTGCCAAGCCGTTGTTATTGTACAGGGTGATGCCGTCGGGTGAGTATGCCTTTACCATAGCGGCGGACACCCTGCGAACCGCGTCCATCAACGCGGACGATTCTTCATCGGTCAGGTCAAGTATCGTTGGCACGTGCCTTCGGGGAATTACAAAGACCTGACCGACTTCATACTGCCGAATGTTCACAATTGTGAGCGTCAGATCGGTTTCTTCAACAAGTCCCTTGTCAACTCTGCCTGCCAACATCTCGCAGAATACGCAGGGTGTCATGACTGGGAGTTCGAAGGGTGGGTCAATAGCCTGTGCCCTCGAGGTAGCCGCATCACTTTTCGACAGCATTTATTCTTCCAAGAATTTGGCGCAAATATCTCCAACGCCGACCTTATTCAGAGCAGTGCGAATTGCGATTCGCTCTAAAGGATTCAAATCCTCGTGGGGCCGCTCCATCAGTTCAACAACGGTCTCTGGGACACCGTTCTCGCGCGCGACTTCAACACAGGATTTTGGAGTCGCCGATGTTGAGCATGCCAAAAGAGATAAGGCCAGAATTGAGACGGCCAATAACAGTACAATAAATCTCACGTTCATTAAATCCCCTTGTCCACGATGCAGGGCAATCGCATCTAAATTTATTATAGGCGGAGTATAAAATAGGGGGTCAATCTCATAAGGAGAGTGGCTTATGGAGAGTAGTAATCCTGCTTCGCTTACGGAACATTTCAGCAGCCTCAAGGACCCTCGTATAGACCGCACCAAGCGCCACGAACTGATCGAAATCCTCACAATTGCGCTCTGTGGTGCGATAGCGGGAGCGGACAGTTGGGTAGACGTGGAAGCGTTCGGCAGATGCAAGGAGGAATGGTTGCGCAAGATGCTGGAGTTGCCCAACGGCATTCCATCGCACGACACCTTCGGCAGGGTGTTTGCCAGGCTGGACGCTGAGCAGTTCGAGCGCTGTTTCACCGAGTGGGTACTGGCAATCAGTGAGGTTCTGCAAGGTGATGTGGTGGCGATAGACGGCAAAACTGTGCGGCGCTCGCACGATAGATACGCAGGAAAAGGCGCTATCCACATGGTTAGCGCCTGGGCCTGTGAGAGCGGCGTGACGCTGGGGCAGACCGGCGTGGACCGACGCTCCAACGAGATAACGGCGATACCGCGGTTGCTTGAGCTGCTTGAGGTCGAGGGATGCATCGTGACGATCGACGCCATGGGCTGCCAGAGGGAGATTGCATCGAAGATATTGGAGGAGGGAGCCGATTACGTGCTGGCGGTCAAGGGGAACCAAAGGCACCTACACGAGGGCGTGGCAGACGTCTTCGACCTCATCGGCAACTCCGGCTTCGACGACATAGAGTACGACTACCACGAGACGGTGGATGCGGGCCACGGACGAATCGAGACACGCCGCTGCTGGACGGTATCTGACCTTGGCAACGTCAGATACGTCGATGAGTACAGTCAGTGGCCGGGGCTGAATACGCTGGTGAAGGTGGAAGGCAAGCGCCGCGTGGGGGACAAGACGACGGTGGAGTCGCGCTACTACATATCGAGCTTGCCGAACGATGCGAGCGCCTTGCTCAACGCGGTGCGCAGCCACTGGAGCATAGAGAACCAGTTGCACTGGTCGTTGGATGTGACGTTCAATGAGGACGGAAGCCGGGTGCGTAGCGGGAACGGGGCTGAGAACTTCTCTGTACTGCGCCGCATGGCCCTAAACCTACTCAAAGCCGAAACGTCCACCAACCGCAGCCTCGCCGGCAAGCGAAAAGATGCCGCCTGGGACAACGACTACCTACTGATGGTCCTTGCCAATTAAGATGCGTTTGCCCTGGTCCACGATGAAGGCGGCGAGGTCCGCGGTGCGGCAGCTGTATCCCCATTCGTTGTCGTACCAGCCAACGACCTTGACCATGTTCTTACCAACGGTCATTGTCGAAAGGCCGTCGAGGATGCAGCTGTGCGGATTCCTAGTGATGTCGCTGCTGACGAGAGGCTCTTCGCTGTATTCCAGCAAGCCGCTCAACCCGTTTGCCGCTGCCTCCCGAAAGGCACTGTTCACATCTTCGACGGATGCAGGCCGATTCAGCGTGGCAACGAAGTCGGTTACGGAGCCGGTGGGGGTGGGGACGCGCATTGCCATGCCGTTGAGTTTGCCTTCAAGCTCAGGCAGGACGATGCCGACGGCCCTGGCTGCGCCGGTCGTTGTGGGTATGATATTGGTGGCACCGGCGCGAGCACGACGCAAGTCTGAGTGTCCGCCGTCGAGCATCCTCTGGTCGTTCGTGTAGGCATGGATCGTGGTCATCAAGCCCTGCTCGACACCGAAGCTATCGTTCAGCACCTTTGCCATGGGAGCGATGCAGTTTGTGGTGCAGGAGGCGTTGGAGACGATGTTGTGACTGGCGGGGTCGTACCTGTGTTCATTCACGCCCAACACGAGGGTGATGTCTTCGTTGCTGGCAGGCGCGGATATGATGACCTTCTTCGCGCCGCCCTCAAGATGCGCCGCTGATCTCCCCGCGTTAGTGAACGCCCCTGTGCATTCGATGACGACCTCCACGCCCACATCGGCCCACGAGAGCTGAGACGGGTCACTGTCCGTAAAGGCGCGGATGTCCTTACCATCTATGACGATGCCGTTTTCGGCTACTTCGACTGTGCCGGGATAGATGCCGTAGGTGGAGTCGTATTTAAAGAGGTGCGCGTTGGTCTTGGAGTCGGAACGGTCGTTCACCGCGACGACTTCCAGCTTACCGGCGTGGCGCTCACTGATGGCACGAAACACCTGCCTGCCGATACGCCCGAACCCGTTGATGCCCACGCGAGTAGTCATTGCGCTAGGACGCTCCCTTCACGACTAAACATCGGCCTACGATGTCTCAGTTCAATTATATCTATCGCAGTGGGGCACTACAATTTAATGCTAGCAATCACTAAACGAGTGCCATTTCTCGCCGCATCTGCGCCAGACCCATTGGTCCAAGGTTCAGCGCGCGGGTGTGGAACTCCTTCAGGTCGAAGTCGGAGCCTTTGCGACGCTTTGCATCTTCGCGGGCGTTTAGCCACTCACGTTCGCCGACCTTGTACGAGATTGCCTGTGCGGGCATTCCGAGATAGCGGTCAACTTCGCTTGCTACGAAGTCCTCCGGGAAGTGGCTGCGCTGCTTTATGAACACCAGCCCGAGTTCAGGAGTCCAGGTCTCGCCCGGATGGAAGTCGGAATCGGCAGGTATGGCTAGGCCCAGGTGCATTCCGATGTCAATAATCACGCGCACGCTGCGGAGAGCCTGCGCGTGCAGCTTGCCGAGGTAGTAGTCGGGATTTTCCAGATAGCCGAGTTCGGCCATGAGGCGCTCAGCGTAGAGCGCCCAGCCCTCGATATAGCCGGAAGTGCCGCCCATTGCCGTCTGGAAGCGGGACAACTCGCTGGTGAGGTACTTGGCGATGCCGCGCTCAAAGTGATGGCCCGGCACGCCCTCATGATATGCGATGGATGCTTCGCCCCAGAGCGGGAAGCGCGTTTTGCCGCCGGTCGGGTACCAGGTACGACCCGGTCGGCTAAAGTCCTCGGACGGCGAAGTGTAGTACATCGCGAGCGCGCCTCCGGGCGGCGCAATCATCGCCTCGATTCGCTTGACCGGATCGGGTATGTCGAAGTGGGTGCCGTTCAGTTCGGCTATGGTGATATCCTGCAACTCCTGCATCCAGTTCTGGAATGCGTCAACGCCCTCTATTGCGCGGACTGGGTCGGTTTCAAGGAACTGCTTCGCGGCCTCTACTCCGGCGCCGGGCAGGATGCGCTCCGCCGTCTTCGCCATCTCGCTTTCGACCCAGCGCAGCTGTTCCCAGCCCCAGTTGTAGGTTTCCAGGAAGTCCATATCGGTGCCGTTGAAGGCGCGGGAGGAGAGTGCGTAGCGTTCCTCGCCGACGCCGTCCTGATCCACGGCGTGCTTCATGTATTCTTCAGTCAGAAATCTTCCCATGTCCGCGTATGCGCCGGTGGCTGCGTCCGCGCCGGTCGCGAGGTCACGCCTGAGGGTGTCTGACGACACACCGGAGGCGTCGAATGCGTCTAACAGGCTTTGAAAGAAAGGTTGTGCGCCCTTCTCGCCTGCCCACACCTGTGCCTGCTCGGCGCATCCGGCAGCCTGACGACGGCTGCTTGTCCTGGACTGCCGAGTTCCCTCTACGAGACTCCGACGGAAGCTCTCCAGTCCCTGCGGAACGAGCGCCATTCGAGCGGCGATATTTCGCCAGTCTTCTTCGGTCTCGCGGGGCATCAGGTCGAATGTCATCCGAATGCCCTGGAACGGGCTGCCGAGCACGCGCAGGCTGCGAAGGTGTTCTCCGGCGTCATGGGTGTCAAGGTCGGTCTGCAAGTCGTCGAGCATCGCGTCCCGTGCGATGCGGTCACGCTCGCCCTCTACTGTCGCTGCGTTCAGGGCGGCTATGGTCTGATGTTTGAGGTCGGCGTTGGCGTCTGCGCCCTGAGGCGAGAAGTCCGACATCTTATCGTCGTAGCCCGGCACGCCTATGGATGTTGCGCTCAGTGGGTTGAGAGCGGCGTAACGCTCAACGTAGTCGTTCGCGATGTCATAGATTTGTGACATTTCTGTGTGGTTGCCTTTCGGTCGATTTATTGATAACTCAGTTGCCCACTATTCGGATTCTTTACGCCTTGCTTCCAGTCTCTTTAGGCCTTCTCTTTCCACATCCTCAAAGAGTTCCCACAGTGTTTCACTGGTGTACTCAATATGGTCCCCATTCGCTATCTGTTCGATGCCGATTTGCACCTTCTTCTTGACTTCTTGCAAGTGTAAATCTAGATCATTCATCACTTTAGGCCATCACTTTAGGCCCTCTGCGGCACGGGTGCGCCCTTGTAAAGGCGGCCTCTGTTCTCGATGGTGCGGTCGCGTTCGAAGGACATAACCGGTACGCCGTAGCCGCAGCTTGTGCTGGTCTTTTCGATGCGAATGTCTATGACCTGGCGCATCGGGAGGGCAATCTCGTCGGCGGGCTGCTCCAGAAGCAAGTCTGCGAGGGGCGAGTCCTCAATAGACATTGCGCGCGCGCGTCCGTAGAGGCGTATTATTCCGGCGTTTTCTTCTTCGAAGGCGCAGACCATCACCGTGACAGGACTGCCGGCTTCCGAATGGCGCGCGGTCTCGTTGCCGCTGCCGGTGTAGTCTAGGTATGCGACGTGGTTGGGACTAATCATGTGAAGCGGCACTCCGCCCTTGGGGGAGACATTAACCGCGTCAACCTTGTTGTCCGCTTCGTCGCCGAAATCGGCTGAGCCGACAAAGAATAGGGGAGCGTTGCGAATCATCTCCGCCTGTTCGTCAGTAATCTGGGAGTAGTAGTTTGCCATTCCAAGTCTCCATTCCTGTCATGCCAATTGACATTGTTGGTCGCATCTCCTAGCGGTTGTTTGAGTAGCGTTCGTAGACCTGCCTACCCGCGAACAGCGCCCTGTCGCCTAGCTCTTCCTCGATGCGGAGCAGGCGATTGTACTTGGCGGTACGCTCACCGCGAGCGGGCGCGCCGGACTTTATCTGTCCCGCCTTTGTGCCAACGGCAAGATCGGCAATGGTGGTGTCCTCGGTCTCGCCGGAGCGATGGCTGATGACCACGCCCCATCCGGCGTCCTGTGTCATTTTCACGGCGTTCAGCGTCTCAGTAACGGTGCCAATCTGGTTGAGCTTGATGAGCACGGCGTTGCCGGCGTTCATACCAATGCCCTTGCGAATGAGTTCGGTGTTCGTGGTGAACAGGTCGTCACCGACAAGCTGCACGCTGCCACCGATGGAGTTTGACAGTGTCTGCCAGTCGTCCCAATCGTCTTCGGCGATGCCGTCTTCGATGCTGACAATCGGAAAGCGTTCAACCCAGTCTTTGTAGATGCCGATCAGCCTGTCGGCGGGGTAGTCACTTTTATCTAGCTCGGAGGCTGCTACATCCAGAGCGATGAAGCACTGTTCGCCGGCGCGGTATCCGGCCCGGCCGATGGCCTCTATTACGAGGGCGACGGCGTCCTGATTGTCGCTGAGCGCAGGGGCGAATCCGCCCTCGTCTCCGACGCTGGTGCTGAGGCCTCGCTCTCGCAGAATATCGGCGAGCGCGTGGTAGATTTCGACACCTGCCCTAAGAGATTCTCTGAATGTGTCGAAGCCTGCCGGTACGACCATGAACTCCTGGAAGTCAGTGGAGCCTGCCGCGTGCGCGCCGCCGTTGATGATGTTCAGCATCGGCACGGGTAGGGTGACTGAGTCGTTTCCGCCGAGATGCCGGTACAGGGGCATACCTGCGCTCTGTGCTGCCGCGCGCGCTGCCGCCATGGAGACGCCGAGTATGGCGTTTGCGCCAAGCGTGCTCTTGTTGGGCGTGCCGTCGAGTGCGATAAGCAGGTTGTCCAAGGCTTCCTGATCGGATGCTGAATGTCCCACGACTGCGGGCTTGATATGGTTATCTATGTTATTGATGGGCGCGAGAACGCCCCGACCTCTGAAACGGCCGGCGTCTCCGTCGCGCAGTTCGAGCGCTTCGTTCGCGCCCGTGCTTGCGCCCGATGGGACGAGTGCGCTCCCGACTGTGCCGTCTGAAAGCAGCACATCCACTTCTACGGTCGGGTTGCCCCGCGAGTCCAGGACTTCTCTTGCCTTCACATCCGAAATGGTGGTCATATAAGCCTCGATGTCCTTATTTGTCGTAAATCTCCGGTATAGTCGAAATGCCAGCGGCGATGTCTGAGAGTCGCCGTTTGGCGGCGGCTATTGCTTTTTCGGCTGCATCCGCGGGGTCAAAGGCGCGTATGATGGCGCTGTCTGCGGGCTCGCGGCTGCGGGTCATTTCCCAAGTCTCGAGTCCGACAACAGGGATGCCGTCGCCGAGCGCGTGTCCGATCTCAGAGAGCGTGCCGTATGCACCGCCGACAGCCACGACAGCACTGCCCGTCTTGACGACAACGGAGTTTCTCGCATAGCCCAAGCCGGTGACTATGGGGATGTCTATGTAGTCGTTGCCGGAAAGCGGGTTGTCGCCGGGCAGGATACCGATGGTCGTGCCGCCCGCAGATTTGGCTCCCCTGCACGCTGCCTCCATCACACCGCCCAAGCCACCGCAGACGATAGCGACGTCGCGCTCTGCCAGCGCCCTGCCGACCTGCTCAGCAAGCGCGGCTATGTGCGGGCGAGCGTTGCTTTCGCCTATCACGGATATTATGAGTTGCCTTGTCATTGGTTTGTCCGTCCGCATTTCTGTCTCAAGGTTGAGCCGTCGCACCGATTATATTACATGCACTTGCGGCTTACATGCACTTGCGGCGGTGGGCGAAAGATACTAGGGTTACGACATATTGGCAGCGCAACATAGCAGATAGAGACGCAATGTTTTCACGCTTCAGGCGGGCTGAACGCAAGGGACCGGTTCCTTCCGTCGTTGTACTCGGCGGCGGGTACGGCGGCGTCTATGCTGCACTCGAATTGCAGGGTGCAGCGAAGCGTGGTGAGATCAAGCTGACTCTCATCAGCAGGGAGAATTTCTTCCTCTTTCAGCCCATGCTTGCCGAGGTCATATCCGGCTCAATAAGCCCGCTGAATGTCGTCAGTCCTATACGCCGAATCGTGCCGCACGCGCAGGTTCATCAGGCGGAGGTCGAGTCGGTAGATACCGGCAGTCGCACGGTGGCTATTCGCTATCCCGGGCACGCTCGTCTTACCACTATAAGCTACGATCACCTGATTTTCGCAGTCGGCAGCGCCACCAACCTGTCGCAGTTCCCTGGTGTCGAGGAACACGGAATGTCGTTCAAGACGCTGGGTGACGCCTTCCGCCTGCGGAATCACCTTATCAGCATGCTTGAGGCGGCAAATGTTGAGGACGATCCGTTCTACAAGATGCAGGCCCTCACATTTGTAATTGCGGGCGGCGGCTACACGGGTGTGGAGGTTACTTCTGAGATTAACGAGTTTCTTCGCGTGGCGAGCAGGAGCTATCGCAACGTGAATCCGGAAGACTTTCGAGTTATCTTGCTGCACCGGTCAGGACGGATTCTGCCTGAGCTCGGCGAGAAGCTGGCAAACCTGAGCCACAGGCTGCTGGAGAGGCGCGGCATATACATACGACTGCACGCCGAACTGAAGGGGGCGACAGGGCAAAGCGCACTGCTGGCGGACGAGGTGTATATACCGACGAAGACGCTCGTTGCCACCATTGGCGCATCGCCCAACCCGATTCTTGCCGATCTGCCTTGTGAAAGGGAGCGCGGGCGACTGGTTGTTGACGAGACACTAGCCGTGAAGCGGGGCGAGAACCTGTGGGCGGTCGGCGACTGCGCGCTTGTGCCTGATGTGCTGCGCGGCGGATTCTGCCCACCCACGGCGCAGTTCGCACTGCGGGAGGCGAAGAGCGCCGCGCAAAATGTGCTTGCCACGATCAGAGGCACGCCCACGAAGCAATTCAGATATAAGAGTCGTGGCGTGTTCGTTCCCCTAGGCGGGTTCGCGGCGGCTACCGAAGCCTTTGGGCTGGAAATGTCAGGCTTCCTCGCGTGGTGGCTGTATCGCACGTTCTACCTGCTTCAACTGCCTCGCCTGGAGCGCAAGTTGCGCGTAGTTACGGACTGGACGCTCGACCTGATTTTCCCGCCCGACATCGTGAAGGTGGACATCGAACGGCCGCGCGGCACTTCCCGGCGGCACTATGAGGCGGGCGAGTATATATATCGAAAGGGCGACATCGCGTACGAGTTCTATGTCGTGCTGACCGGAGAGGTGGAAGTGCTACGGGAGGAGGACGGCAGGGAATCGGGCGTGGCGAAACTCGGCGTCGGGGAGTATTTCGGCGAAATGTCTCTGCTGAACAACGCGCCACACGCTTCGTCGGTGAGAGCCAAGACTTCTGCCCAAATACTTGTGATGACGGGCGAGGACTTCCTTGCGCTTGCGTCATCGTCATCGCTTTTCGGCGACATGCTCAGAGAGGTCGTCGAGAGGCGCGTAACAATCAATGCGGCCAACCAGTCTAAAGAGAGATAGAGAGATGCTAATCCTAATTCGCAGGCGCGCCAAGAACCAGCGCCAGATTGACGCGGGCGGTAATGTGCTCGTTACCGGGGCATCGTCCGGCATTGGGAAGGCGACTGCGCTGTACCTGGCCGAGCGGGGCTACAATGTCATCGCAACCAGCCGTGACGCGTCCCGGCTCAACGGGCTGCACGAGGAAGCGACAGAGCTTGGCGTTGGTGTTACCGGCGTTGAGCTGGACATCAACTCGGACGACGCCGTATCACAGGTAGTGCCAGAACTCATCCAGCGACACGGCGCGATCGATGTGCTTGTGAACAACGCGGGGTTCGGGTTGTGGGGTCCCGTGGAAGTGCTGTCGGACGACGAATTGAAAGCTCAATTCGAGACGAATTTCTTTGCGGCGGTACGCATGATGCAGGCTGTCTTGCCGGCGATGATCGAGCAGCGCAGCGGCACAATCGTCAACATAAGCTCAGTGCTCGGGCGCATGGGCACGCCGTTCAACGGGGCTTATGTGTCCAGCAAATTCGCGCTGGAAGGCATAAGCGAGTCGCTGAAAATTGAGGTGCAGCCGTTCGGCGTGCGCGTGGCGATGGTGCAGCCGGGACTGTTCCGCACCAACTTCTCGGACAACTCGGTCGATGGCAAAGCAACAGAAGACAAGAGCCTTGTGTATGCGCCGCACATCGCCCACTATAACCTCAACCGCGATGCCTTCAACTGGCTTGGCGGCAATCCTGTGCGCGTCGCCAAAGTCGTGCATAAGGTCATTAAGTCGCCGTCGCCCAACTTCCGATACCCTGTGGGCCTGGATGCGCGCGGGGGAATGCTGGCTGCCAGGCTGCTGCCGGAGCGGATATACTGGCGAATCCTGAGCAAGGCTACAATGCGAGTTTAGGCGTTTTACCCGATAACGCCCTGCTCCCGCATCTGCTCCACCTCTTCCGGCGTGCAGCCGAGAATAGACGTCAGCACTTCCTTGTTGTGCTCACCGTAAAGGGGCGCACGCGTTACCGTATCGTCCTGGTCCGAGAGCTTGATGGGACAGCCGAGCATGGTGTAGTCGCCGCGCACGTCGTCCTCCACGCTGACGACCATATTACGCGCCTGCATCTGCTCGTCTTCCAGCAGGTCGTTGGAATTCATCGTCGCGCCTGCCAGCACTCCTGCGCCCGCGAGTATCTTCATCGCCTCCTGCTTGGTGTGCTTGCGCGTCCAGTCCGAGATAATCTCTTCGATGTCGTCGGCGTGCTGCGCCACCGATTCGTACTCGGCGAAGCGTTCGTCGCCAATCAGGTCTTCCCTGCCGATCGCCACGAATAGCAGCTCCCACATCTCGCCGCGCGGGAATATCATGATGTAGTCGTCCGCGCCACCGGGAGCGCAGGGATAGATGAGCGGAATGCCTCGTCCCGCGCGATGGCCACGCCGCGCCTCCGGCAGTTTCAGGCCAAGAACGGGCGTCATCTGCATGCGCATCAGGTTCACAACGGCGTCCTGCATGGCGACTTCGACGCGCTGGCCCTCGCCGGTGATGTCGCGCTTTCGCAGCGCGGCAAGGATGCCGATTGCAGCGTGCAGGCCGCTGCCCGAATCACCGACGCCGGGCGAGAGATATACGGGGGGCCTGTCCGGGTAGCCTGTCGTTGCCATCGCGCCGCCGACCGCCTGCGCGACCATTTCCCAGCCCTTGTACTCGGCATAGGGGCCGTAGGTGCCGAAGCCCTTGATGGCGGTATAGACGAGGCCGGGATTGATTTCGTGCATCGCCTCCCAGCCGAATCCGAGCCTGTCTAGCATGCCGAGCGAGTAGTTTTCCACCAGCACGTCTGCCCACTTCAGGAGACCGGTGAACAGTTCCCTGCCCTTTTCGGTCTTGAGGTTGACGCTGACGGCGCGCTTGTTGTTGTTGAATATCAGGAAGTAGAAGCTGTCCGAGTCGTCATCGTGGCGCAGGTCCCGGCGTGTGGAGTCGCCTCCCCAGACGTCTTCCAACTTGATAACATCCGCGCCGAGAAAGCCGAGAATCTGCGTGCAGGACGGCCCCGCCTGCACATGAGTCAGGTCGAGTACTTTCACGCCTTCCAATGCCTTGTCCATGAATCTCCTCCCTTCAGGAATCGTGTGCCATTTCTACGGAGTCGACATTTCTTCGCTACACTTATTACTGGTCGATGCCCATCGCAGCCAGAGCATCCACGATACAAGCGCAATTATTGCCATCGCAGGCTGCCAAACCAGGTGATGGATTGTTTCGAAGTGATCAGGGAATCCGACGCCCACGAGCAGCAAGCTTATCACGCGCACGAAGTTCAACGCGCATATCGCGGGAATGCCCAGCAGCAGCGCCCACATTCTCGCTCTTGCCGACACAGGGCAGACAAGAACAACGACGGTGAAGAGCAACAGTATCTCTATGGCTGTACACTGAGCGGCGACGATTGCGAGGAATCCGTCAGCATTGATGACCGCGCCCTCCAGCGAAGCCGGAATGCCGAGCAATCCCAGGGTGAATGCGGCAGTACGCGCCAGAGCAAGTGACAGAAGTTCGGCACCGGGAGGAATGACGGTACCAATCGTTATGCCCGATGCGACGATAAGACTTGCGCTTACCACGGCGAGGCGAACTGCCACTCCCAGGGGACTCACCCGTGACACACTACACCTGCTTCAGGGCGCGAGTTGCGATGTACACGGGGGTGTACTTGGACAGCAGGAACTCGTGGTCATTTTCGCTTCGGTCATGCGGAATACGCTTGTCCTCGTAGAAGGCAGTAATGACGAAGCCAGCGGCGCACTGTCCGCCGATCTGGTCTGTCAGTGTGTGCCCGAACTCCAGCGCGTCCCCGTTGTCAAGCAGGCGTTGCAACGCCTCCTGAGGCAGATTTTCGGCATCAGAGTATGGCAGCGAGTACCGGACTTCGATCTCGCCATTTTCCTCGATGCGCTCGCGGTCGAAGATGAACTCCAAGGGATTTATGAATCCAGCCATCAGCACACCGCCCGGGCGCAGCACACGATAGGCCTCGCACCATACGGGTAGCACGCTTTCGGCGAAGAGATTAGAAATGGGGTGGAATACCAGATCGAAGCTGGCATCATCAAACGCCGAGAGATCAGCCATGTCGCCTTGCATTGTTCGGATTGTCAGACCTTCGCGTTCAGCGACGAGCCTGTCCTGCGCGAGGTGACGAGGCGAGTTGTCGTAGGAAGTTACTGTGTAGCCTGCGGCTGCTAGAAGGGGAGCCTGCTGGCCGCCGCCGGATGCCAGACACAGCGCGTCTATGCCGGGGATGCCGTCGAACCATTCTGGCGGCACAGGCGTCTTGTCGGTCAGCCACACACCGATATTGCCCTGCCGTGCCGCAGAGATGGCGTCGGCGTCAACCGGCACCGACCACTCTATTCCGCTCTCCACATACTTGTCCCAGGCGGCGCTGTTGTGCTTCAGAACGTCCAAAAAATGTCTTCCTATCGCCAGGCTTTTCTTGCTTAAGATTCAGATGTTTTCCGGCCTGATGAATGAGGCAATTTGGCCACCGAAAACTAACTGCGAATCATTGCAAACGGGCGGCATTCATTATAACCTTTCGCCATCGCGGTTGCGCCAGAGATCGGGACTTCAGCGCCTGTGTTAAGAGGCGAAACACATACTCAGTGGGAGGGAGGGATGATGACCGCTGGAAATACGAAGCTTGGCATACTCGTCGGCGGGGGACCAGCGCCCGGCATCAACAGCGCCATCAGCGCCTGCACGCTAGAAGCTATCAGCAGCGGCGCGGAGGTTTATGGCATCCTGGATGGCTTCAGCCATCTCATTGAGGGCAGCACCGAGCATGTCATCCCTCTCAGGATGTCAGATGTGAGGTTCATCAACTGGGAGGGCGGCGCAATTCTGCGGACTTCGCGCGCCAACCCCACGCGCAATCCCGATCATCTGCGGAATTGCGTGGATACGCTTCAAAGGCTTGGCATCACACGCCTCGCATCCATTGGCGGCGAGGACACGGCGCTGTCAGCGGCGGAAGTGGCGAAGGCGTCCGGTGGCTCAGTGCGAGTGGCGCACATACCCAAGACTATCGACAACGACCTGCCGCTGCCGGGTGACATCCCCACATTCGGGTACGAGACCGCGCGGCACCTGGGAACTCAGCTCGTGCAGAACCTGATGCGCGACAGCCGCACGACAAACCGCTGGTACGTGGTAATCGTGATGGGTCGCATGGCGGGCCATCTCGCGCTCGGCATAGGCAGCTCTGCCGGGGCAGCGCTCAGCATTATCCCGGAGGAGTTTCCCGATCCGGTGATCAAGGTTGACGATGTTGTCAAGATGATGGAAGGGGCGATGCTGAAGCGCCAGGCTGTCGAGGGGCGCGAGGACGGAATCGCAGTGATCTCGGAGGGAGTCGCAGAGCGCTTCGACCCGGAGGAACTTGCAGCGCTCGCAGGGATTGAGGTCAATCGTGACCCGCATGGGCATATCCGGCTGGGCGAACTGCCCCTGTCGGCGATGGTACGTCGGGCGGTGCAGCAGCGCTTTGCCGGCGCGGGGAAGAACCTCGGCATGGTCGACGTAACAATCGGGTACGAGTTGCGCTGCGCTGCGCCTCTGTCCTTCGACATCGAGTACACGCGCAGCCTCGGCTACGGAGCCGCGCGACTGCTGCTGTCTGAGCCGTCGGACGATAGGTTCGCGAACGGGGGCCTCATCTACCTCGAAAACAACAATCTGAATACGCTGACCTTCGACGAACTGCGCGACCCCGACACCGGCAGGACTCGCGTCCGATTGGTGGATACCGAGTCCGAGCGGTACAAAGTCGCCCGCGAGTACATGGTGCATGTACAGCCACAGGATCTGGAGGACGACGGGATTGTCGCGAGAATGGCGAAATACAGCAATCGCAGCTCAGAGGAGATCATGGAGAGATTTGGCAGCAGCGCCTCGTAACCGTCAGAAGGAACAAGTAGAAAGCGGCAAGTTATCTAAGGAGGAACGAATTGGCAGAGCACAAAGTAGCATATGTAGGAAGGGCGGCGCCCGACACCACGCTCATCGAGAACGGACTGGAAGGTCTGGACTATGAGATTGAAGTGAGCATCGTCGAGACGCAGGGCGAGATCATCGAAGCCTGCAAGGGCGCGGATGTCATCCTGAACGGCGGCGTGGAGATGCCGCGCGAGGTCATCGAGGAGATTGACACGGCGCAGGCGATCATCGTCGGCAGCCACGGCTTCAATCATATAGACCACAACGCCGCGACCGATCAGGGCGTGATGATCATCAACAGCGCGGGTTTCTGCACGGAAGAGGTGTCGAACCACGCAATCCTGATGCTGATGGCTTGCGCGAAGAAGCTGACCATCCTGCACAATTTGGTGCGCGAGGGCAGGTGGGGCGCGGACACGCGAAACGCCATTATGCCGATGGCGCCGGTCGACGGGCAGACGCTCGGGCTGGTGGCGTTCGGCAACATCGCCCGCGCTGTCGCACGCAAGGCGCAGGCGCTCGGCATGGATGTCATTACCTATGACCCGTACTGCCCGCCGTGGATCACTAAGGAATATCGTGTCAGGCCGGTATCCTCGCTCGAGGAGCTTGCAGCGGATTCTGATTTCGTGTCCATGCACACCCCGCTGAACGACGAGACGCGGGCGCTGGTCGGCGCGGACTTCTTCAGGGCGATGAAGCCCACCGCGTACTTCATCAACACCTGCCGTGGGCCAACTGTGGACGAGGCGGCGATGATCGAGGCGCTGCGAAACGGTGAAATCATGGGCGCGGGTCTGGATGTGTTCGAGGAAGAGCCGACTCCGTCGGACAACCCTCTGCTCAAGATGGACAACGTCATCGTTACGCCACACTCCGCGGGCAGCTCCAACAACTCGCGCGTCACATCGCCAATCCGCGTAGGGCAGGAGACGGCGCGCGTGCTCAAGGGCAGTTTCCCGATGTCCATCGTCAACCCTGAGGTGCGCTCGAAGCTGCCGATACGCGAGCCGGCGCTCAACGTCTAGGCAGTATCCGGGTTAATCGTCAGCCTCAGCAACGAAACTGACTGCAACAGGTTTGCTCGACTCCATTGCGGGGACGCTTTGGGCGTAAGGTGTATGGCTAAGAAGCGGAAAAAGAAGAAGTCTCAACCGGGGAAGCGCAAGAACCGGAAGAGCCAGAATAAGAAGCCGAAGGTCGGCTCCCCCAACTGGCACTGGGAGCGCATTGGCGGCTACCACCCCGCGTACTGCACCTGCGCGGCTTGCGTTAGCAAGCGGACCGGTGGGCGCAGCAGCCGTCCGCGTCAGGATGATACTAGTGGCGACACCTTAGCGGGTGACCTGTTGCTGCTCGATGTGCTGAGCGAGCTAGACTCTCGCGATGACGATAAATCAAAGACGGACAAAGGAAGTCGCTGAGCTGGCAGTCAGTAACCGGCCAAGTCGTTCATAAGCGTTTATCAGAAAACAGGGACAGGATAGGCACCCGTTAAAGGGCGTCCATCTTGTCCCTGTCTTCTACTCCATAGTAAGCACGAGCTTGCCGAAGAAGTTCGTCGCTTCCATCGCCTCGTGCGCCTTCGCGGCGTCCTCAAGCGGGAATGTCTCGTGTATGACGCCGTTGATAACTCCCCTGCCCGCCTGTTCAACTATCTGGCGCAGGTCTTCCTTGCGCCCCATGAAGACGCCGAATATGGTGTGGTAGCGCAGGAACATCAGCCCCATCTGCAGGTCGGCGCGGTAGCCGCTCGTTACGCCGCAGATGCCGTAGCGCCCGCCCATCGCGAGCGACCTGATCGCCGCCGGGTAGAAGTCCTCACCGACGTGGTCGAGGACGACATTCACGCCCTGCCCGCCTGTGATCTCTTTCACGCGCTCGGCAATGTCCTCAGTCGTGTAGTTGATGACCTCGTCTGCGCCGAGTTCGCGAGCCTTTTGCGCTTTTTCCTCGCTGCTGGTGGTCGTTATGACCCTTGCGCCTATGACATTCTTGGCGACCTGAATGCCGGCGGTGCCGACGCCGCTTGACGCCGACGGGATAAGCAGCGTCTCCCATGCCTTGAGTTGCGCCCTGCGAACAAGAATCGTCCAGCACGGCAGGAAGACAGTAGGAAGCGACGCAGCTTGCACATACGAGAGCGAATCAGGAATCGGCTCCACATTTACGGCGGGCACGCTGACATACTCCGCATAGCCGCCGCTGATGGATGAGCCAAGCATGCCTGCGCGGACGCAGAGCTCCTCCTCTCCTGACAGGCAGTAGCGGCACTGGTTGCAGGTGATTCGAGGATTGACGACCACGCGCTCGCCTACACTGACGCGGCTTACCTCGCTGCCTACTTCCACGACATCGCCGGAGACGTCTCCGCCGAGGACATGGGGGCCTTTGAAGCGTATTCGCGTGCCGCGCGCGCCCTGCCGGGTATAGACATCGAGCCGGTTAAGGGCGCAGGCGCGCACCCGCACCCTGACATCGTTCGGTCCGACTTCAGGATCCGGCAGGTCGCCGTAAGTCAGGACCTCCGTGCCTCCGTGTTCTGTGATGTAAACAGCCTTCAATTCGATCCTCCAAGTATCAAGTAAGCTGGATGGCGACGGGTTCTGCTCGGTCGCAGCATAGAGCGTCGCCTGTATTCTTGCTATTATACGACCATACAAAGCGGAGTATTTCTGTTGCAGAGGAGAATGTGAAAATGACGAGTCGCTATGAAGAACTGCTGCTGCCAGAACAGCGTGACAGGATCGTGGGGAAAGTTGTCACAGCACTGAAGACACAAGGGCAGTTACCGGCAAAGACGCTCAACGAGTTCAGAGATTTATTCAAAGCGGGGAAACCGATTCCGGGCTTCAAAGATCCGCTCCGAGCGATGCCTCCACTTCTGAAACAACAGTTACTGGAGCGTCTGGAGCAGAATCCCGATAAAGAGGGCCTCGTAGTGGGAACGTGGGCGGATATAGAGCCGCAGTTGCTAGAAGCAGTCAGCGAGCATGTCGGCAGCCTGGACCCGCAAACCTACGAGGGGGACGATGTGGATGAAGAATTCTGGGACGCCCAGGTAAGACTGCTGGCGGAGAAGCATGGGAGCTATGACGAGAACGACATACTTTTGATGACGAAGGTCTGCTACTGGCGTGCGAATTCGCAGGGATCGCCTGAGAGTGCGGAGGCTCAGCGCAAGTCGCGTGAGCCGTACCCGATGGAGACGGCGCTGGACGCCGTGCTCGAATCGCTGGGGAATATGCCAGCGGCTTCTCCGCAGTGGCGCGATGCCATACCCCAGTTCATCGAGTCGGTCGAGGAACTCATCAAGGAGAAGAACCAGGAACTTGTTCGGGTTGAGGGCATTACCAGCGATCTGACTCACTTGCAGAGCGTATTCCAGACAGAACTGGCTTTCTTCAGACAGCAGGATGAGGAGTGGGAGGCGCCAGCAGTCGCCACACTGCTTGCCGCCGACCGGGGCGTGGATGAGGCATCAAAGTTTCTATCCGAACTGAAGGATGCGCTGACGACCTACCGCCGCATAAAGAATCCCGCCAGTACGCTCGCCGAAGAGCGCGAGCGCCGCGAGCAGCGCCACGAACTAGAGGAAGTCATCGAGGGCAAGCTCAGCGAGATTGACGAGATTTCTCGCGCCACACCCGCAGCCAACGAGGTGGATGCTTCCGAGCTTGCAGGCCATTCGGATGACGCTGATGCTCCCGAACAGTTAGCGACTGAGGCAGACACAGCGCTGCTCGAAGACATGCGCGTACTCAGGGATGAGCACGAAGTCCTGGCTGCCAGCAACCGCGAGCTTAGCGGCGAAGTCGTGGGACTGCGGGCGGACAAGCAGGTTCTCGCCGACGAGGTGGCAGAACTGAGAGATCAACTGCGGATAAGCGAAATGAATGAGACGAACTGGCGGAACGCATACGAAGCAGGGATGAGCAGCGAAGACTCGCCCGCGCCAGAACCCATGCCGGCGGAAGTCGAGAGCGTGAATCGGGCGTTAGAACTAGCCAAGGCGCGATACAGCGACAAGCTTGTCTATTGGCCTAACAAGAAGTCGGATCCTGACTACAACTATAGGAGGCCAAAAGAGGTCTGGGATGCACTGGAGTGGCTGGCAACAACTTACTATGAAGTGCAAACAGGCAAGGAGCGGGTGATTGATCTAAACGAGTCCATTCGGAATACTTGTGGGGGATGGGAGTACAAAGCCAATCAGACGGACATCACATTCAACGTGTACCGCGAGTGGTACATCACCACCAAGGACCGCAAGGTTTATGAACTGCGGGAGCATCTTGCCAAGGGCACGGGCCGCGACGCTAATGTTATTCGGATTGCTTTCGCGTGGGACGAGGACTCGGAGCGTGTAATCGTAGGGTATGTGGGGCCGCACCAGCGCAACCGCGCGTCATAGTGGCAACATCCCGGTCAAAATATACTAGTCAAGAGGTGGCTGCGACTCGTATGTGCGTTGTGGAGTTGGCAAGGATGTGAGAGTATAATCGCCCCAGTATTTCGATGAAGCAGAATATACGCATCAATTACGCATCAATCAGGAGGTGTCCTAATGGAGTTTGGATTTGGAGTGCCCAGTCGTGGCCCGCTCGCGTCGCTGGAGAACATAGTAACGCTGGCAACACAGGGCGAGCAGATGGGCTTCGACATCCTGAGCGTCAGCGATCACATCGTCGTGCCCACAACCATTGATTCCATTTATCCGTACAACGAGACGGGCGCATTCGTGTCCTCGGCGTCGGGCGAATACATGGAGCAGCTCGCCACGATCAGCTACCTTGCGGGAATCACTTCGAGCATCAAGCTGCTCACATCCGTAATGGTGCTGCCGCATCGCGCGCCGGTGCTGACGGCAAAGATATTGTCCACTATTGATGTCGTGTCAAACGGCCGGCTGATAGTCGGCTGCGGAGTTGGCTGGATGCAGGAAGAGTTCGAGGCGATCGGGGCGCCGCCATACGTGGAGCGAGGCGCGGTCAGCAACGAGTATATCGCGGCGTTCAAGGAACTGTGGACGAGCGACAACCCGTCATTCGACGGCAAGTACTGCAGCTTCTCTGACATTAGCTTCGCGCCGAAGCCGGTGCAGCAGCCTCACCCGCCGATCTGGATAGGTGGCGAAAGCCCGCCTGCACTACGGCGCGCCGCCCAACTCGGCGACGCGTGGTATCCGATATGCAGCAACCCGCAATTCCCTGTCGGTACGTTCGAGCAGTTCGCCGAGTATCAGAGCCGGGTACGCGCGAATGCCGAGAACGCGGGCAGAGACCCGGCGACGCTCGACTTCGCGTACAGCGTCAACTGGTACAGCGACACGGGCGCGCAGGAAGTGGACGGCGAGCGCAAGCTGCTGACGGGCGATCCGGCGCAGGTGGCGGACGACATCAAGCGCCTCGAAGGTATGGGCATCAACCACCTGATGCTGAACTTCCCGGGCGACACCGTTGACGAGACGCTGGCTGGGATGGACAGGTTCGTGAACAATGTGAAGCCGCTGGTTGGCTAACAGGGCTGATACGTTTCACAGGTATTTATTCGGGCAAGAGCTATGTAAGTGATGGAGGAGGAGACTGATCATGTTACAGCGAATGATTGGCGCGGCAATGTTAAGGGCTTCAACCTATGAAGAGATCGAGGCTGACCGCAGCGCGCTGCCTCAAGCCATAGGGATCGTGATTCTGGTCACCCTATGCGGCATTGTTGGCGATGTTATAGCGAGTGCCGCAGACGGAGGCGTACAGGCCGGCGGGATATTGGGCGCGGTCTTGAATGGAACCTTATTCGGGGTGCTCAGATGGGCTTTGTGGGTCACGCTTATCCTCCTGATTGGCGGGAAAATGCTGAAGACGGACAGCACCGAAACGAACTGGGCTGAGTTGGGCAGAGTCGTGGGATTTGCATATACGCCGGGCGTGCTGGTTCTTCTCTCGTTTCTGCCGGGCATTGGCGGCATTATGGGGTTCATCGCGTTCGTCTGGACGCTGGTTGCAGTGGTGATTGCCATCCGGCACGCGCTGGACTTCGAAGGCACGGGACGCGCAATTGTGGTAGCAGGTATTACGGGCGTCCTCGGCTTCATACCCTGGGTGATTCTCCTTGCCATACAGGGTGGATTGTCTTCCTCATAGCCTGCCAATGTAAGAGATTGAATTACCTACAAGATAGGACGGATAAATGCAATCTGACAGACTGCTTGCCCTGAATGAAGACTGGAACAAGATGCTCGCGATAGCCGCGCACCCGGACGACCTGGAGTACGGGGCGGCGAGCGCGATAGCCCGCTGGACTTCTCAGGGCAAGCAAGTGATTTACCTCATGGTGACGAGCGGCGAGGCGGGCATAGATTCAATGACGCCCGAAGAAGCTGGTCCACTGCGCGAAAAGGAAGAACTTGCAAGCGCGGCGGTCGTTGGCGTGGACACCGTGGAGTTCCTGAACTACAAGGACGGTGTCATAGAGTACGGCCTGCCCCTGCGCCGCGACCTCGCCCGCGCCATACGCAAGCATCAGCCGGATATCGTGATGACGAACAACTTCGACCTGCGATGGGGCGGCGGACGCTTCAACATGGCAGACCACCGCGCCGTAGGACTGGCAACGCTCGACGCCGCAAGGGACGCGGACAACCGATGGATATTCAGGGAGCTGCTTGACGAAGGCTATGAGCCGTGGCACGGTCTTCGCTCAGTGCTGACGAGCGGAGCCGTGGGCGCAACGCATGCCGTGGATGTGAGCGACTTCATTGACAAGGGCATTGAATCACTGGAGAAGCACCGGGTTTATATCGACAACCTTGGCACGGACTTCGATCCTGACACATTCCTCAGCTTCAACGCAGCAGCGATTGGAGAGCGATTCGGCTGCGACTACGCGGTCGGGTTCGAGGTCTTCAATATTTAGTTCGTTGCCCGAATGTCTCGCCGGCTGTAAGAAGGTTCGGCTCACGACTTACTTGCGTAATAGTGAAATTTGTTAGAACACTTGTCTTGACAACGCGGCGGCGCATCTGCTATGTTTCAGTTGTGGGGCGCTCAAAAGGCGTTCCTCAGACCAGAACACTATTAATCTACGGAGGCGGCCATGCCGAGACGAAACGGGACAGCCAAGAACACCGGAGTCAGCACAGAGAGCAACAAGGCCAAGGCTCTAGAACTTGCAATGGGGCAGATTGATCGCCATTTCGGACAGGGCGCGGTCATGCGTCTCGGAGACGCAATACAGGACAACGCCTCCGGCTCCATCTCCACCGGCTCCATATCGCTTGATGTCGCGCTGGGCGTGGGCGGCGTGCCGCACGGTCGCGTTGTCGAGATATTCGGCGCCGAGTCGTCCGGCAAGACGACGCTCGCATACCATGTGATGGCGAATGCGCAGGCGGGAGGCGGCACGGCAGCATACATAGACGCAGAGCACGCGCTAGACCCCAGCTATGCCGCCAAGTGCGGTGTGGACATCGAGGAGTTGCTGATCTCGCAGCCTGATACCGCAGAGCAGGGCCTGGAGATATGCGAGTACCTCGTCCGCAGCGGCGCGCTGGACATCGTTGTCGTTGACAGCGTGGCGGCGCTCGTCCCGCGCGCGGAGCTAGAGGGCGATATGGGCGACACGCATGTCGGGTTGCAGGCGCGGCTAATGTCGCAGGCGCTGCGGAAGCTGACATCGGCAATCAGCCGCTCCAACACCTGCGTGATATTCATCAACCAGCTTCGCGAGAAGGTGGGGGTGTTCTTTGGCAACCCGGAGGTTACGCCGGGCGGCCGCGCGCTGAAGTTCTATAGCTCGGTGCGCATCGACCTGCGGCGGCTGGAGTCCATAAAGCAAGGCACCGATGTACTGGGCAATCGGGTGCGCGCCCGCATAGTCAAGAACAAGGTCGCCCCGCCGTTCCGCGTGGCGGAGTTCGACATCATGTACAGCGAGGGAATCAGCAAATACGGTGAACTGCTGGACATCGGCGCGGACGAAGACATAATTCGCAAGAGCGGCTCGTTCTACTCATTCGGCGAGATACGGCTTGGGCAGGGACGCGAAAACTCGAAGCAATTCCTGAGCGAGAACGATGGAATCTCAACGGAGATCGAAGAGCTGGTACGGAACAAGCTATCGCCGCAGATCGTCATCCCGGAAGAGGCAGAGACGGCGGAAGAAGACGATGTGCCGCTGACCGTGATCGGTGATTAGTTGGATCCGATTGAATAAGCCAAAGCCGCCAGATTTCATTCACATGCTTCAGCGAACACGAAAGTGTGTGCTTTACGCAGTGGCTTTGGCTTGATAAACTAGGCTCGGCATGGGTATCATCCCCGTCAATGTCCCGAAGGGTTCAAGCCCGCACAGCACAGGGAGTTTACAAGGTCCGCGTGACCTGAAATGAACGAAGAAGACAGCGACAGTGA
This sequence comes from Dehalococcoidia bacterium, assembly GCA_963665605.1. Classification (GTDB taxonomy): domain Bacteria; phylum Chloroflexota; class Dehalococcoidia; order Lucifugimonadales; family JADFKI01; genus Bin90. Next base: position 1,527,373 of record OY762409.1, read on the forward strand.
CCAGATGAGGCGCGCAAGCGCCTCAGCCATACGCCACCTCGCGCGCAGACCCAGGACCGAATCAGAGGTCCGCACTCATTTGCGCCGCAAGTTCCCCCACGACATCATTGAGCAGGTCGTCGCAGACCTGCGCGAGCGTTCCCTCATCAACGACGCTGAGTTCGCACGCCTTTGGACCGAAAGTCGCCTGCGAACGAAGCCGCGCAGCGCTTGGCTTGTCAAGCGCGAGCTTATGAGCAAAGGCGTCGCCAGCGATCTCGCGGAGCAAGCCGTCAGCGACTTCGACGACTCAGAGAACGCATACCGTGCCGCTTCCGACTATTCCCGGCGCCTTGATCGCGCGGACTACGAGACTTTCCATCGCAGACTATTCGGTTATATGGGCAGGCGTGGATTCAGCGCATCCATTAGCCGTAGTGTCATATCCAGTCTTTGGCGCGACCGCGAACAGGACGAAGTACGGAGGTAATTGTTCATGGCGGACGCACAGTTATTAAGCTTATTCCTTATTGGCATTTGCATCCTGCTGTCTGCATTCTTCTCATCTTCGGAGGCGGCGTTCCTCGCGCTTGAACGGGTGAGGCTTGCCCATCTCGTAAGCTCCAACAAGCCAGGCGCACAGCGCATTGCCAGCATGCTGGAACAGCCGGAACGGCTATTGTCCACCATCCTTCTGGGCAACAACCTGGTTAATGTCGCCTTCACGGCACTCATTACGGTGGTCGCGCTTAATCTGCTGGGAGAAGGGAACGAGGCTCTCGCGACCGTCGTCGCTACAATCGCAGGTACGGCTCTGCTGCTGGTTTTCGGAGAGACGATTCCCAAGACGATTGCCGTACATCAGTCCGAGCGGTTAGTCTTCTGGTACTCTCGCCCCTTGCGGATGCTCGAAAGAGCATTTGGGCCTATTGTGTACCTGCTGCAAAAGCTCACTAATTGGACGACGAGACTGCTCGGCGTCGACACTGAGGCTCGCGATTCGATAACCGAGGTAGAGCTTCTCACCCTCATCGACCTCGGAGAGGCCGAGGGCACATTTGACCCAAGTGAGGCGGAGCTGTTGCGGGATGTATTCCGATTTGGTGATAGGCAGGTGCGTGAGGTTATGACACCTCGCCCGGAGATGGTTGGCGTGCAGAGGGACGCCACATTGAGCGAGTTCCTTGCCGTGTACGACCAACACTCTCACACGCGCTTTCCCGTGTACAAAGACTCCAGCGAAGACATCATCGGTATCCTGTCGTCTAAGGACGTGCTGAGAGCGATGGCGCGCAACGGTGGAATGGCACTGGATGAAGGCGTAACAGACCTTATGCGCGACCCTCTATTTGTGCCCGAAACCAAGCGCACGGCGGAGATGTTCGAGGAGATGCGCAAGGACGGTCACCAGATGGCTCTCATCGTGGACGAGTATGGTGGGCTCGCGGGACTGGTTACGCTAAAGCGACTATCTGAAGAAGTCGTGGGGGCACATGGCGAGGAAGGCGAAGCGCCCGAAGAGGAATATGAGAGCCTCGATGAAAACACCTTCCAGGTTGAGGCCGCAATGAGCATCGACGAAGCAAACGAGGAACTCGAACTCAACCTGCCGGATGGCGAGTTCGATACGGTCGCAGGCTTCGTGCTGGACCGCCTTGGACGGATTCCGGACGAGGGCGAGTCACTGGACTACGAAGACTTAAAGATCGAGGTCACCGATATGCGCGCGCTCAAGATTGAGACCGTAAAGGTGACTCGCGCCAAGACTGCCCAATTTGGCCGGCAACGCAACGCAGACGGCGATGGCTAGCGCCAGTATCGCAGTTATCAATGCTCTAGAAAGGCGAGTGGGTAAGGCTCTCACCCAGCACCACCTTTCAGGCAAGCGGCTGCTGATCGCCGTGTCCGGCGGCCCAGACTCTATGGCGCTTCTTCACGCCTTGCAGCGACTTCGCGACGACTTCGGGTTGAAATTGCATGGCGCCCACCTGAACCACAATCTGCGCGGCGCCGAATCGGACGCCGACGCCGAGTTCGTGGCACGGGCATTCAGGGAGATGGGCATCCCATTCACGCTGGATAGCAAGGATGTAGCCGCCTACCGCAACAGGCACAGGCTATCCCTCGAAGACGCCGCTCGCAGGGTGCGTTACGCATTTCTCGCCAATGCCTCTGAAGAGCACAAGGCGGACGCGGTCGCGCTTGGGCACACGACGGACGACCAAGCCGAGACTGTGCTGATGCATATCATTCGCGGCAGCGGACTGGAAGGTCTGCGGGGTATGCAAACCCTGGACGAGAGATGCATTGGGTCCAAGCTCGCAGCGCTGTTCCGCCCTCTCTTGGGTGTGAGCCGCGCTGAGACGCAGGCATACTGTGACGCACTAGGGCTGAAGCCGCGTATTGATGTCTCCAATTCATCACCGGAGTTTCTGCGTAACCGCATTCGGCTGCAACTTGTCCCTCGGCTGGAGCAGTTGAATCCGTCAGTTCAGGATGCCCTAGTAAGACTGGCGCAGAACGCCACACAGGACAGCGACTACATCAGGGCGCAGGCGGACGCGGTGTGGGACGATGTCGCGCGGCTGGAACACGCCGCAGGGGGAGATGTGGCTACGCTGGACACAGTGGCTCTGAGCGGAGAGCATTCGGCGATTCAGAGCTATGTGCTGCGGAGAGGCGTTGAAGCGGCGGGCGGTGAAGCATTTCAGCGGCATGTTCTGGATATGATGGGCTTGTTGGCGCGCGCGCCGGGCAAGACGCTGAACTTGCCAGGCGGACTGGTTTTCACAACGGACTACGGCAGGGCGCGAATCGGGACTCGAGAAGCGGTTGAGGGCATGCTGTCGCCGCTGCCCGCACTGAATGGGGAGGCTGCCATCCCTGTACCGGGCGAAACGCAGGTGGGTGTGTGGCAGGTCAGTTCTTCGGTTGAGAATGTCGAGGCAGGGGTGTTTGTGCAGGACATTGCCCGAGGTGACAGGCAGTCTGCGCCGGAAGAGGATCAACAAGGAATAAGAGCTTCAGAGACGCTGGACCTGGATTGCGTGGGCGACGGGCTGCGAATAAGAGCGCGGCAGCGGGGCGACAGGTTTCAACCGCTTGGGATGGAGGGGTCGAAGTCGCTGCGGGAGTTCATGATAGACGCTCGCATCCCGCAGAGATGGCGCGACGGGCTACCGCTGGTTGTTTCGGAGCGGGGAATCGTGTGCGTGCCAGGATGGCGAATCGCGCACTGGGCGCGAGTAACGGGCGCGACAAGGCGCGTGCTTCGCCTAAGCATCTCTTACGGCATCAGCCAGTAAGAGACGAATCTGGAAACGCCTACATGATGCGGTCGAGGCGCGGGCTGGGGGTTATACCCGGCATCCTGCCGCGGCGTGCGACAGGCATACCGTCGATTTCGTGAATCTCAGCACTGAACCGAAGTGGAGGAGCGCCACCGATCGCCTCGTCCACGCTGAAGCCGTTGACAGGAGTGCCCTCTTCGACGAAACGGCGGATAGTATCCTTGTTCACGCCGTCCGTTACGAAGATGTCAACATGTTGAAACCCCTGCGCATCCAGCTTGGCGCGTATTTCCTTTATCAGACCGGGCGTAACTCCGCCACGCTCCTGGGGAGTGCTGAGGTTCACACCGCGCAGCCTATCACGGAATGCGCGCGCTACATTTATCGCCTCTTCCGTCTCGTCCTTGAATGTATCAAGTATCGCGATTCTGGGGATTTCTAGCGGCAGGTGACGGTCGTAGGACTGAAGCGCCTTTACCGTATCGCCAAGCAGGAGAGGAAGGGCGTGCTGCATATATCCGGTCGGCGTAACGGCGGCAAGACGAGCGCCAAGCATCGAGGAGACCGCGACGCAGCCGCCAATGACTGCAGCGTAGTCTATGAGCGGGACCACATTGGGATGGGCGTATGCCGGCACGGTGCAGACCACAGGTATGCTGCCCGCCGCATCGACGCATTCACGGGCGGCGGTCGCCCAGCCGCTGGAAGACGCGAGCATTCCACAGATCGTCATTTCATATAGCCCGATCACGCTGTAGGCAGCCTTGATGCGCAGAGCGACCTCGCCTGCGGTCATCTCGCGGCCCTCGCTTAGCGCCCAGACTTCTTTTCCGGTCTCAGGGAGGACCTTTTTCAGCAGTGCGCGTACCTCGCCCATACCGCAAAGTATGCCATCGCGTTCCGGGCTGAACTCCAGCGTTACGTCCGGGCTGACGTTCTCACTTCGAAGAATCGTCTGCGTTCTCTGGGACTGCACATCGCTGCGGTCGCCAATGAGAACTGAAGGGGGAACATCGAATTCGGGAGTGGTCATAAGGTCTCTTTTTTACCATCCGGTAATGAGGATTGCCGATTGGTCGGCTCAGATGTGACTATTGCTGAGAATTCAGCAGGCGCGCACCCAGAATTTTCTCCATATGCTGCAGCGCGTTGGCGTGCGCTTGCGGGTCGAATGACGCCACGCAGTCGGTGGGAACATCCACCGCATAGTCGCGGTTGCGCGCGTCCGCCACCGTGTGCATCACACATATGTCGGTGCAGACGCCGCAGACGATGATTCGCTCCGGCTGCAGGTCGGCGAGCATGCCTTCCAGGTTGGTTTCGAAGAAGGCGCTATATCGTCTCTTGGGCAGATGAATCCCCTCATAATCGCGCAGTTCGGATATCAACTCAGGCTCTTCCGTGCCGCGAACGCAGTGAATCGGAAACATCTGGAACTCCAGGTCATCGGGATCATGCGTGTCGCAGATGAAAATGACGCTTCCACCCGCAGACTGCTCGGCCTCGATTAGTCGCTGCACATTGGGGATTATCTCTCTCGCGGCATCCCCGCAATACAGGTTATGCCCGTCCTCCATGAAGCCAACCACCATATCGGTTACGAGGACTACATTTGCCATTTGCTGCCTCTATCAAGCAGTATTTTGCGTTTAAGAACATCTTAATTGAGAGATGGTGCAATCGCAATAGCGTTGTCCGCCGGGTATATGCACGACATCGTGCTAGTTAATGGCAGATAGCCGTCCTTACCTTTACGTCGTACTCCAATTTAATGTATTATGGACATGATATGCGTGTCCTTAGCGGACGCGACGTAACGCTAATGCAGGCGGCACGATCGCCTGTGAATCGGTTGGTACGGAGGAGCGATGAGTCCCCGGTTGATGCGAAACAGCTTCATATACCTGCTTATTACGGTAGCTGTCCTCGCAATTTTCTTCACCCTGTTCTCTGACGCGCTAGGCGGGTCACAAGAGATACCGGTCAGCGAAGTCATCGCGCGCTCTGTGCGAGGCGAAATCGAGCGAATCGAAGTGCGGGGCGACCGTCTCGCCGCTTTCACAACATCTGGCGAAAGCTTCTCTTCACGCAAGGAGCAGGGCGCGAGCATGCACGAGATGCTCATCGCGTCCGGCGTTGACCCTGCGACCTCCCCCGTCAGGGTGGATGTCAAGGGCACAGGCGGCCTTAGCAGTCTCTTCGGAATCCTGATAAATTTCCTGCCGCTCATTTTCTTTGGCGCGATCCTGCTGTTCATGATGCGGCAGGCGCAGGGCAACAGTAATCAGACATTCAGCTTCGGCAAGAGCCGCGCCCGCATGTTCGTGGGCAACAGCCCTGCCGTCAGTTTCGAGGACGTCGCCGGTGTTGAAGAAGCGAAGGAAGAGTTGCAGGAAGTCGTTGAATTCCTGAAAGTGCCTGAGCGCTTTGTCAGCCTCGGCGCGAAGATACCAAAGGGCGTGCTGCTGATCGGGCCTCCGGGCACGGGCAAGACGCTTCTCGCGCGCGCTGTTGCGGGAGAGGCGGGCGTGCCATTCCTGTCCATAAGCGGTTCGGAGTTCGTTGAGATGTTCGTCGGCGTGGGCGCGAGCCGCGTGCGCGACCTCTTCGAGCAGGCTAAGCGCAATGCTCCCTGCATAGTTTTCGTGGACGAGATAGACGCCGTAGGAAGGCATCGCGGCGCAGGGCTGGGCGGCGGACACGACGAGCGCGAGCAGACCCTGAACCAGATTCTCGTTGAGATGGACGGCTTCGATGTGAATACGAATATCATCATCGTGGCTGCCACAAACCGACCGGACATTCTCGACCCTGCCCTGTTGCGCCCCGGTCGTTTCGACCGTCGCGTCGTTCTCGACAACCCCGATGTGCGCGGGCGTGAGCAGATTCTGAAGGTACACTCCAAGGGCAAGCCCCTCGCGGAAGACATCGACATGGAGCGCATAGCCAAGCAGACGATGGGTTTCAGTGGCGCAGACCTTGCCAATCTGGTCAACGAGTCCGCGATACTGGCAGCCCGCCGCAGCAAGGTGACAATAACACACGATGAGTTCGCAGAGTCGATAGACCGTGTGATTGCGGGCCCCGCTCGCAAGAGCCGCGTGGTCAACGAGCGCGAAAAGGAAATCACAGCATACCACGAAGCGGGACACGCACTCGTGGGTTACATGCTTCCCAAGGCGGATATGCCTTTTAAGGTAACTATCGTAGCCAGGGGCATGTCCGGCGGCCACACCCGATATTTGCCTGACGAAGACCGCAACCTTTGGACGAAGGGGCAGTTCGAGGACATGATGGCTGCCGCTATGGGTGGGCGCGTCGCTGAGGAGCTTATATTCGAGGATGTTACAACGGGCGCCAGCAACGACCTTGAACAGGCGACCAATATCGCCCGGACAATGGTCACGCGCTATGGCATGAGCAGCAAGCTTGGCCCGCGAACATTCGGCAAGCGCGAGGAGCTCGTATTCCTCGGAAGAGAGATCTCCGAGCAGCGCGACTACAGCGACAAGATTGCAGAGGACATCGACGCAGAGGTGTATGGCTTAGTCGAAAGCGCCTACTCGAAAGCCACCAGGGTCATCACGGACAACAAGGAACGGCTCTCGCAACTTGCCCAATATCTCATCGCTAACGAAACCGCCGAATTCGACGAACTGAGAGATATACTCGATCCTGAGGCGGACGGCGCTACGCCTCCTGAACCCGCTCCGGCCCCCGCATAATCGCGGATCGGCGCACCTGAACTAACGCAAACGAAGAGGCGGCTCAAATATGAGCCGCCTCTTCGTTTTTCTTTTTTCAGAGTCACTGGGGACCCCAGTGCATTAAAGTTGCGTTTAGGATGATTCAAAGCCTGCGGGCGTTGAAGTTATCCGTAATCGCCTCTCCCGCCCGAATGCTTGCCTCTTCGATAAAGTTAGCCAAGTAGGTGATGCGCTCCTCGTCAACCTCTTCGCCCGCGTCCGTGTTCGCCCGCAGTTGCGACAACTCCTCTTTAGCCTGGGCGATCTTGTCGGTAATGCTCAACGCCTCAAGCTCCGCCTCCGCCTGACTGCGGATTGCCGAAAGGTGCTTGCGCTGCGACTCCACGCTGTCTAGCCGTTCCTGTATCTCACCCATCATATTCAGGGTGACTTCGAGCGGGTTTCCGCCCTGAATGGCGTAGCGTGGCGCGCGCTCAAGTTGTCGCCGGAACTGGCGCGACAGAGCTTCTAGTTCATCGTCCTTAGCGCGTACCGATGCCAAGAGCAGCCGTAAGGTCGAAATCGCCTGCTGCATCTGCGGCATCTGAGGTATTTGCGGCATCTCTGGCGTTGTCATACTTCAGCCTAAGAATCAAAACTCGAATCTGAAATAAGAGCTGACACGGGATTCACCCTGTTCGGACCATCACACCTACACAGTGGACATCGTTGAACATCCGCTATCGGCTAAAGAACCTGCTTGATGGCGTCCAGTACTTCGTGGATCTCCTGCTCTGTGGTATAGCCCAGATGTCCGATGCGGAATATCTTGCCACCCAGCGATCCCTGTCCGCCCGTGAGTATGACGCCATGCTCATCCCGGAGTGTCCCAACCAGCTTTCCACCGTCAACGCCCTCAGGTACATTCACTGCGGTTACGGTGTCCGAAGCGACGCTTTCCTCCGGGAAGAGGGTCAGCCCGATCTTCTTTACGCCGTCACGGGTCAACTGGCCTATCGTCGCGTGTCGCTCGTATATGCTGCCCATCCCCTCCGCAAGGATTCGCTTCAGAGCGACATCAAGGGCGAACATAATGGAAATTGCAGGGGTGTAGGGCGGCTGGCCGATTTCGTAGTAGCGCTTGTACATCGCCATATCGAAGTAGTAGCGGGGCATCTTCGCCTCGGCGTGCGCCTTCCAGGCTCGCTCGCTAAAGCTGATGAAGGCCAGTCCGGGCGGCAGCATCCACCCCTTCTGTGACGCAGTAGCCACCACATCGCAGTCCCATGCGTCCGTGCTGATGGGAATGGAGCACACGCTGCTGATGCCATCCACGAGAAGCAACTTGTCGAACTCGCCCTTAACGACCGCGGCAATCGCCTGAAGGTCATTCGTAACGCCCGTGGAGGTCTCATTGTGAGTGACGAGTACGGCTTTTACATCGGGGTTGTCGTTGAGCGTGTCCCTGATCTTATCCGGGTCCGCCGCGGTGCCGTATTCGAAGTCAAGGCTGATGACTTCGGCACCGAACAGCTCGGCAATTTCGCCGAATCGTTCCCCGAACACGCCGACACAGACATTAACGACCTTGTCACCGGGGGACAGCGTGTTGACTATCGCCGCCTCCATCGCCCCCGTACCTGAGGAGGTCATGATGTAAAGGTCATTCTTCGTCTCGAATACCTGCTTCACTCCCTCGGTGGTTCGAAACAGCAGGTCCTTGTACTCGGGACCTCTGTGGTTGATCATCTGCCAGGACATCGACTCGAGGATGTCATCAGGTACAGGTATGGGACCAGGGGTTCGCAGGTTCACTTCGCCATTGCCTCCGTGTTCACAGTATTTATCAGGGCTTTACCCTATTCGGCTCATTATTCAGGTGCGCATATCGAAATATTCGGCGTGCGGCACTGCGTCCGAGTGCTGAAAATATATGACCGCACAACAGATAATTCTACCACATCGGCATGATATAGGCTAAAATATAGCCTGCGTTTTTGCCGTTTAGATTATATAATGCTCGGCACAACTGTCTGGCCAACTAATCATCCACATGCATGAATCGCTGGTCCTTGCAACTTCCAGAATACATTTGATCAGGAACCTTTTAATGCCAACTGTTCCAACAGCCGTGCATCGCAAGTGCCTGAAGTTCCTATCCGCTAATGCTACCAAGTGGGTTTGCGCGCTAGGCTTGCTGGCAGCAGCGTCCGGCGCTCTTGTGACAACAGCCACCACGCAGGCCGCTCCTCCCTCGCAGACGGGGCCCCAGGCACGCATACAGCGGATAACACTGATAAGCGACTTCGAAGACACTATCAGGAGCTCATTCGACCGCGGGGCGCGCATTAATTCGAAACTCGAACTGAAAGACCTCAGGGACCCCGACGACTTCGACATCGACGATCCCGACTATATCGCGGAATACACATTGAATTTCCTGATCACCAGTCTCAGGGCCGGAACCGTAATCGACAGCCGCGACGGCCCCGCCAATATGACATCCGTTATGCTGGAACCCGGTGAAGAAAGCGAAACTACTGTCATTTGGAACGTTCCCTACGACTTTACTGCGGGACAGTACACCTTCCGCGTCGAACTAAGGCCTGTGGACAACCCGAATCGGATTGAGCATTTCCTGCAGCGTGAATTCAGGGTAAATGATGATTCCGACTACGTCCTGCTTTCCGATCAGCGGATAGACTTCGGCAACATCAGCGACGAAGAGACACCTCGAAGTGACCTCATCGTCATTGCCCCCATCAATCATCAGGCAGGCGACCTGAAGTGGCGCGTTACCGAATGGCCCACAGAATGGCTCAATCTCGTGGAGCCACTTCCGGACCCGCGGGACCCATCGCGTTCGATTGAGGTTACCAACAACGGATACATAATCTTGCAGGTAAACAAGACGGTGCTATTCGGCAACTTCGCGGACGAAGATGTGGTTATCACCGCTAACGCCGGTGAGTATGTCGTGAAAGTCAGCGGCAGGATAAACAGGCACGCAAGTGGCGACATCGACAGTTTCAACATCAACCCCCCGAGGCAGGTAGATGCCGGCGACACGGTGAGCATCAGGTATCGCATCGACAATAACGGGCGCACCGATGTCCAATACAGGGTTACTTTCACCATCGTCAGCCCTACCAACGCCATCATTTACGACAGCAGCACCACCGGAGACGACCCGATCATCGAAGTACCGGATGACGACACTTCCGGGAATCTTGAGTTCCTGTGGCAGGTGCCCTTCGGTGCGGTGGCGGGAAACTACAGGGTCGGGGTGGAACTACGCGACGCCAATGATTTCGGATCGCCGCCGTTCGACTCAATTGACGCTGCCGGCTCGGACGCGGCGGTCTTCAAGGTACTCGAAGGCGCCAAGATCAGGGTGAATAAAACCGAGTTTCAATTTGGTTCTGTGCTGGAGCAGACGCCACAGCGTCCTGAAACGAGTTTCAGCGTATCCAATATAGGCAGACTCACCCTGGAATGGGAAGTTCAGTCCGTTCCGGATTGGATGGAACTCGTCAGCCCGACCGGTCCCGTCACGGGAGACGGCAGCATTACTCTTCGCGTCAGAGGCGACCTCCAACCGGGAAGTTACTCCGATGATGTGGTGATCGAGTCCAATGGAGGCACCGAGAGGGTTCGACTGGCAATCAACATCCGGTCGGGGCCGCTACGCACTCCGACACCCATTCCAAGTCCCACTCCCCAGGCTACGGAAACGCCTCTGCCTACACCTACGGCGGAACCCACGGAAACACCAGTACCGCCTACAAACACGCCCGTGCCGGCTACAGCCGAGCCGGAATCTACCGCAACCCATACGCCGGAGCCTACAGCGACTGTGGTTCCTACGGACACGCCTATGCCCGAGCCAGCAGCCACGGATACACCGACTGCGACACCCGTGCCTCCTACGGCTACCGTAGTGCCGCCGTCAGCAACGCCCACGCCCGAACCGGTAGCCACGGATACGCCGACTACGGAGGCACCGCCGAGCGACACGCCTGCGCCTCCACCACCAACTGCTATACAGCCGGATACGAGTGATACACCACCCGGCGGCGCGTGCAGCGAGTCGCCTGTGCCAGTGTCGCCGCTGACCGGAGCTGCGAACTTAGCACTGCTACTCCTGCCTATCGCCTTCGCTGGCGGCGCTCGCTGGCGGGCACGTCAAAGGCGGAATGTAGATTAGCAGAGGATCCGCGGGACGACTCAGATGTCGGTTGAAACCTCATTTCCGCCGACATCTGATTATCTCGTGAGTGTGTTAATATACCGCCATGCGTTACGACACAATCGTCATAGGTGGAGGGTCTGCGGGCGCGGTGGTCGCTGCCCGACTGTCCGAAGATCCGGCGCGGTCCGTGCTGTTGCTCGAAGCAGGTAGCGACTATCCTGAATTCGACAATATGCCCGACGACATCAAGCTAGGTCTGGGCACCGGGGCGGACTTCTTCAACATCGAAGACCGCCACAACTGGCTCTTCAGTGGGAAGGCGACAGACACTGCCCCACCGATGGATGTGCCGCGCGGCAAGGTAATGGGCGGCACCAGCGCGATAAATGGGCAGGTCTTTCTGCGCGCCATCCCAGACGACTTCGACCACTGGGTCTCGATGGGCAATGACGAGTGGCACTACGAGGACGTGCTGCCCTACTTTCGCAAGCTCGAAACCGACATGGACTACCAGGACGACTTTCACGGCAGCGATGGCCCGATCATCGCGAAGCGGCACAGGCTTGAAGACCTGCTCACAGACCAGATTGCCTTCTACAATGCCTGCATAGAAGCGGGATTTCCCGCCAATCCCGATCACAACCATCCCGATGCCACAGGCGTCGGACCGTATGCTCTCAATAATCCCAACGGCATCCGCTGGAGTACTGCGCTCGGCTACATCAATCCTGTGCGGCATCGCCTCAACCTGACAATTCGCCCTAACTGCGCCGTGCAGCGAATTCTCTTATCGTCGGACGGCACGCGCGCTACGGGCGTCGAGGTCGAGAGCGGCGGTGAGCGGTTCACCGTCGAGGCGGACGAGATTGTACTCAGCGCGGGGGCGGTCGGATCGCCTCACCTGCTGATGCTTTCAGGCATCGGAGACACTGAGCAGCTTGAAGCGGCAGGCATCTCAGTGGCCCATCATCTGCCCGGCGTGGGCAAGAACCTGCGCGATCATCCAGCCGTGCATGTGCGCTGGCGGTGCAATCCCGAATTCCCCATCCCGCCGGACGGCGTGGGCGCGCAGAAGGTCGCCCTGCGGTACACGGCCGAAGGCTCACAACTGCGAAACGATATGATCAAGATAATGCGCTTCAACTCGGAGGAGCGCCTGCTCATTATGTCTGTCGGCATCTACCTGGCTGCTTCATCCGGCGAAATGCGTGTCGTGTCTGCCGACCCAAACACCCAACCCGCACTCGACTACAATTACCTCAGTGACCCGTTCGACATAGAACGGCTTCGCATGGGCGTCCGTCTCGCTAACAGGCTTTCCGAGCACCCGGAACTGGCGCAGATCATTGATGAGTTGCACGAACCAACACCCGACCAGCTTGATTCGGACGACGAACTCGATGATTGGATCCGGCGTGAAGTCTCCACAATGCACCACATATCCTGCACCTGCAAGATGGGGCCAGCGTCCGATCCACTCGCGGTCGTTGACCAGCATGGCCGTGTTCACGGCGTAGAAGGTCTTCGCATCGCGGATGCTTCAATAATGCCTGACTGCCCGCGCGCCAATACCAATGTGACCACGATCATGATTGGCGAGCGTGTTGCCGACTTTATCAAGTCCGGCGAATAGAAGTCTCGGCATACATGCTCCAGCATTTCAAGCACCTCTACTCTGACGCTATCCGCGCCGAGGCATTTCGCCGCTTCGGGTTCACTCCCGTCTCGCTGGAGATCCTGCCCGACGCCAGCCACAGCTACGTGTACGACTGCTCGCGTGACGGCGTACCTTACATCCTCAAGATCACTCATACGGTCCACAGGCAGCCGCACAACATACTGGGCGAGCTGGAGTTCATCAACTTCCTTGCGGATGGCGGAGTAACAGTGCCCCGCGCCGTCCCGTCAGTAAACGGCAATCTTGTGGAGACCGTTCCGGCTGAAGATGGGGAGTTCATCGTAGTTGCTTATGAGAAAGCGGAGGGTGCGCTGGTGGACTGGCGCAACTGGACGCCTCGGATGTTCGAGCAGTGGGGCGCGATCATCGGCAGGATGCACGCGCTCACAAAGGACTACGAGCCGTCAGTCGAGGGCATCCGTCGCCGATTCTGGTACGAGGACGCTGACTGGAACATGGACATCGAAGTGTATCGCGAGTATCCCGCGTTCAGAGAGAAAGCCCGCCATATCCGCGACTGGCTGCTCACGCTGCCGACGGACCGCGATTGCTTCGGTCTAATCCACTCCGACCTGCACCAGTGGAACTTCTTCTACAACGAAGGCAACATCCTGCCCTTCGATTTCGATAACACGCACTACGACTGGTTCATATCAGACTTCACCACCGTCATTGTCAATGTAGTCAACTGCCAGCAGCACCACTATGGGCGCGGCGAATACGACCACTGGACGGCGGGCACACCGATGACCTCAGAGGAATTTCTCGACTACTTCTTCACGCCATTCATCGAGGGCTACAGACAGCACAACCGGCTTGATCCCGTCTGGATGCACAATCTGCCTGCATTCCTCAACCGGCACTGGCTCACATTCCTGACAGACTCGCTGCGTGATCCGGAATTCGGTGACCTTTCTCCGGAGCAGCAGGCTGCCGGTTTTCCCTGGCGCACGCTCTCGCAGTCGTGGGACGAGGTGATGAACGATTACTGGAGCCGCTTCTCCTTCGACAAGTACGCCTGAGTTTTCGCGCCAACTTCAGTATCAATATGCGCTAGAATAGAACTATACTGGACAGGCGCAATTTCGAGGCTATAATTCCTGAAACTCTTGGGAAGGCTCGCGGGTGAAATATGGTATCAAAAGCAAGATACCCTGCCATTTCTGACTACGGTCTCATCGGCGACATGCATTCGTGCGCGCTGGTGTCAACCGCCGGTTCCGTGGACTGGTGTTGCTTCCCTCGCTTCGACAGCGACGCTATCTTCGGCAGGCTGCTGGACTGGGAGCGAGGTGGCTACTTCAAGATTGCGCCGCGCAACGCGCACCTGGTCAAGCGCAGCTACATTCCCGGCACCAATGTGCTCCAGACTACATTCACCACGGTGAACGGTCGCGCCCGCCTGACGGATTTCATGCCGGTTCACCACGACGAGGATGCGCCTATCGAACCGTACAAGATAGGTGAGTCGCACCAGATTATGCGCATCATCGAGTGTATCGAGGGCAGGATTGACATGACGCTGGAATGCCACCCACGCTTTGAATATGGTGGCGTCGTCCCTCATGTTCACCTGGAGCGCTCCAACATCGGATTCGCTCATGGAGGCTCAGGCGCAATTTCGCTTTACTGCTCGGCGCCGCTGCGCATGGTCGAAGGCGGCTTCCGCTCCGAAGGCACGCTGCGGCAGGGGCAGAAGGCGTTTGCCATAGTGACATACGAGTCTCGGTTCTCCTACGACGCGAGATTACTTAACAGCCGGGAGATTGAGAAGAGCCTTGCGGAAGCTACCACTTACTGGCAGAAGTGGAGCGACATCTGCACCTACGATGGGCCGTACAGGGAGCAGGTTCTACGCAGCGCGCTCACGCTCAAGGCGCTCACCTATGCGCCATCGGGCGGCATGGTCGCCGCGCCGACGACATCACTCCCGGAGAACATCGGCGGCGAGCGCAACTGGGACTACCGCTATACATGGATTCGGGACGCTTCCTTCGCCATCTATGGGCTGCACATTCTTGGCTATCAGAATGAGGCTAAGGCGTTCAGAAACTGGATAGAGTGGGCAACGGTTGGACGCGCGAGAGACGTGCATATAATGTACGGACTTGGCGGAGAACGAAGGCTCACCGAGGTCGTGCTTCCCGAACTTTCGGGCTACCGGGACTCCGCTCCGGTACGAATCGGCAATGGCGCATATTCGCAGTTCCAACTGGACGCCTATGGCGAACTGATGGACTCCGCTCACCTGTACCGACGCTTCATTGGACCGATTGACGAAGAATACTGGTCATACCTGCAACGAGTCGTAACCTTCGTGCTCGAAAATTGGAACGAGCCGGACGAAGGCGTATGGGAGGCGCGATCGGGACGTCAGCATAATGTATTCTCCAAGGCATGGTGCTGGGTCGCGCTCGACCGCGCCATCAAGATGGTGACTGCACTAGACCTGCAGGGCGATGTGGAACTCTGGAAGAAGGCGCGCACCGAGATACGCGAGCAGATTTTGACGCAGGGCTTCAACGAGGAGCGCGGAGTCTTCGTGCAGGCTTACGGTAGCGACATTCTCGACGCCTCCAACCTGATGCTGCCGCTGATCGGCTTCATCAAGGCGGACGACCCGCGCATGCTCGCCACCATTCGCGCCACTCAGGCCGAACTCACATCGGAACAGGGCTTCGTCTATCGCTATCGGGGCTTCGACGATGGCCTGTCCGGGGACGAGGGCACATTTAACATCTGCTCATTCTGGCTGTGCGACAACCTCATCATGCTTGGCGAACTCGACGAGGCTACCGAGCTATTCGACCGATTGCTGGAGCATACCAGCGACCTCGGTCTGATGAGCGAGGAGATAGAGCCTCATACCGGAGAGATGCTGGGCAACTTCCCACAGGCGTTCTCGCACCTGTCCATCATCAATACGGCGGTGCAGCTGCAGCGCGCAAGGCGGCGACTCGCCCGCAGCGCAGCAGAGTAGCGTACTCATTTCGTCCGCTCAGGCTAGAGGATAAGGGTCACCACGCCCGAGACGATCAGGCTGAACGCCCACAGCCTGTCGAGATTGAACCAGGCGCGGCGCAGAATCGCAAGGCCGACCTTCTCGAACACCAGCACGGCCGTGATCGCCATGACGGAAAACATTGCAAGCGTATGAATTGCCACCGCCGTCAACTGCCACACGAGCGTGGCGATGCTCGGAGGCCCGCCAATGCCCATGAAGTCAACATGCTGAAGCTCGCGCAGATCGATACCATCTGCGGTGACACCCAGCAGTGGCAATGTGAAGAGTATGGGCACGAGCATCAGTCCCGCGCCGTGCGCCGATGACATGAGGAACGACCACGCGATAAGCGCTCGAAAGCCGACGCGCATCCTGACCCAGCGCGGATGGGAGAGCGGGCGCATCAGCTTGAACACGCCAAGCCCTATTACAATTGCAGCGCCTATAATCTTGAGCGCCGTCAGCGGCACGATGACGCGGGCGAACAGGACAACTGCCACAATAACCGCCACCGATGCCGTATGCCCCAGCACAATCGGAGTGAAGGCAGCATAGACGGCGCGGCGGTTTTGCTCCTGCAAGCCCAGCGTCACGGCGAACAGCCAGCCCATCGCCGGATTGATGCCGTGATACGCGCCGAACCCCGCAAGAGCCAGCCAGGGAACGAACTCTCTTACCTCCAATGCTGCCTCCCCTTAAGACTGCACAGAGCGACAATTTGCTCAGAGTCAAGAAAAGCGGGAGTCATCCGAAGACGGCTCCCGCTTTGCTAACTGAGTTTCGTTGCCCGCTAGTCCGGGTAGCAGAATGTGTCGGAGGACGAGTCTCCGCCCTGCAGCCTTATTTGGTGTACTCGTTCTTCGCCGAACTCCATAAAGAAGTCTTCGTCAAGTGACATGCCGCCTTCGGGAGAGGCGTTCACCTTGACCGCCCAGCCATTTACGCCTTCGGGGTAGAACTGATTGTCCCACGCAACATAGAGCGAGTTCGTGATGTAGATGCGCTGCCCGTCCCGGCTGACCTCTACCATCTGCGGACCCCCATTAAGCTCACCCTTCGCCTTGGGGTGGCCCGCCTTGCGAATTATGCCACCAACCTGCACAGTGTCTTTCAGCACGGGATTGAACGGGTCCGACACGTCATACTGTCGGAATTCGCCCGTCGCCCAGCAGGATACATAGAGGAACTTGTCGTCAAGCGACAGGTTGATGTCAGTGACAACCGGCGGCACAGCGCCAAAGCCCTGGAGCAACGGCGGCAGGTCCTCGGGGTCGGCGGGCTCCGCCGGAATCTCGATGACCTTCTTGGCCTTCCAGTCGTCGCCATCCTCGTACCACAACCAAATGGAGCCGGAAAGGTTCTCGACATTGGTTACAACGCCTGCGAAACCGTACTTCTTGCGCGGGTCTCGCGCCTGGCGCAGCTCAAGGACCATCTGGTTGTCATCGCCCAGATCGATAGTCTGCTTCAGCTTGCGGGAGTCAACGTCCCAAACATGAAGCTGGTGGCCGTACTTTCTGCCAAGCAGCAGTTCCGGCACCACACCTGACTCAACCATGTCCGGCGTGCCCCACTCACTCGTGACCATCGTATCGTAAAGCAGATGCCAGACGAAGTCGTAGGAGAGGTGCTGCTCGCCGCGGTCAGCCTCCCAGGCGCCCTTGACTTCAAAGGTTTCGTGGTCGAGGCTGAAGACGCCACCGGGGCCGCCACCATCCGGTGTGCCCAGTGCGTTGATGTATATGGCGTCCGGCCCGCAGTGGACCGTGTGCGGCCGGCTGTAGCCCGCCTTTTCAGCGAGTTCGTCCGCTTCGATAATCCTCTTGATAGTCGGGTTGCGCGGATCCGGCTTGGTGTCTATAACGTAGATTCGTGAAGAGCGCAGACCGCAGAATAGCAGGTAGCGGCGTTCCACATGGGGGTGCGGCATATTCGGGCAGAGCGACGCGCTGCAAGCGTTCCAGCCGAAGTGGTGCAGCTCATCGCCGACATTGGGCAATTCCAGCCGTCCCACAAGTTCGCCATAGGTATCGGAGTCAGGGAACACGTCCATGACTCCTACCGAGTCCGGTTTACCAGACCCTTCGGGGCTGACCATGGCAACATACGCAAGTTCCTCTTGCGGTGCGTCCATAGCCATCTTTGGAGATGGATAAAATGTAGGATCCGGCGTCCATGTAACCAATATCATTCCTCCTCAAATTTCGGCCCAGTCACGAGTCCTTCCAAGGCGTAGTCGGGCCCATTTTTGTCGCTCTATAATCCCGTTCCTAATGTCGCTCCAGACGGAACTGCGCTACTGCGAGAACTCGGGATTGCCAATTCGCACAGCAGCGCCTTCAAATAGGCACGCAAGTCGATATTTTACATCAACAATTGGTGCCTTTGTCAATTGTCTATTCGCCGTAAAATTAAATCCGTATTGGGAATAGTGCAAATTAATATCTCGGCAAGCAGAAATTATACACCCGTAGCATAAACTAGCGCAATATCTGGCATAACTAGAGCATAATACCAGATTCGTGCTAATCCCCGCTCGCCGATTCGGTGACGCCCTCAGAAACTTGCTGTGTTTCAGCGGTTTGTGACTCGTCCACTGACTCAGTATCTACTGACGCATCTGTACCTTCGCTGCGCCAGACACCCAGGAAGTACAGCAGCACCTCACGCGAGGCGGCAGCAAGCGGGGGACCGAGGATCATGCCCCAAAGGCCGGCAACCTCGCTGCCCACGATAAGCGCCGCCAGCACCATCACCGGATGGAGGTTGAGGGACTCGCTCTGAATACGAGGCACAAGGAGGGAATTTTCCAATAACTGAACGCCGAGATATAGTAGCGCGACCCAGACGAACTTTTCAGGAGCGGTGGCGAGCACCACCAGTAAGCCCGGAATCGCGCCGAGCCAGGGGCCTATGACCGGAATGAGTTCGGTAATTCCGGCGACAAGTCCGAGCACCGGTGCGAAGGGAACGCCCAGAAACCATAGCCCAAAGAACACCATCGTGCCGACCATCACGCCGAGTATCAGCTGACCGCGAATGTATGAGCTGAAAACGCCATTCAGGAGGCTGAGGACGTTGCGGGTATGCTCACGGGGCTGCGGTGAAAGCGTGTTCAGCATCCCTTCGATTATCTTCCCTCTATCCTTCAGGATGTAGAAGAGAATCAGTGGCACCATCGCCAAGCCGAGAAGTAGCGACATCGTCTGCGAGATGACGCCGTAGGTACGCACAGCGAATACCTGCGCCGCCCCGACTATTTGCTTGCCCAGGTCCTGCGCCGCGTCGTGAATAAATACGACAACTTCTTCCGGCAAGCGGGCGGCCAGTTGAGCATCCACGTTTTGAATCGTGGCGCGGGAAGCCTCTATGAGCTGAGGAAGTTCTCTGACGAAAGCTCGTATCTCGTGGATCAGTATCGTCACGCCTGCCACCAAGGCGACGATCGCAACGATTGCGGAGATTATGAAAATCAGCGCGATGATGAGCACGCGCTTGAGTTCAGGGCGGGAGGACATCCAAGGGATACGCCGTTCGAGCCAAGTGACGAATGGGTCCAGGATATATGCGAGCGCGCCACCGACTACGAAAGGAAGCAGAGCGCCCCTGAGCTGGTACATAAGGACGGCTATAACCAGTGCGCCCAAGACCAGCCAGACCAACCGGCTTATTTTGAAGGATGAAGGTGCCACTAGAGTGTACAGGCCGACGATTGCCTGCCGGCTCTGTCCGATTCGGAGAAGCTACTCCTCGGGATGAATGACTACTTTACGCCTGTCTCCATGGCCGTCGCTCTCAGTGACCACGCCATCGTAGTCTGCAAGCGCCATGTGGACCTGTCGGCGCTCATTCGGAGGCATCGGCTCCAGGGGAATGGGCCTGCCGCGCTGGGCTACACGGTGCGCTACACGACGCGCCAGGTTTGCTACGGAGTCGTAGCGCCGCTGCTGGTATCCCTCGACATCAACCATGAGGTTGGTGCGCTCGCCCATCCTGCGACTTACGAGGAAGCTGACGATGAACTGCAGGGCGCGGAGGGTTTCGCCTCGAGTGCCGATGAGCAGACCGGAATCGTCGCCTTCAATCTCGAACACGGGGCCTTCCTCATCGCCGGTGTAAGGCTCCCTGAGGTACACGTCCGCGACCACGCCCATTTGGCCAAGAAGGGTGCTCAGAACATCATAGCCGACACTGACGACCTCAGGTGTTTCTTCCTCTTCTTCCTCGTAGTCGTCATCGTCTTCATCATCGTCGTCCAGATCGTCTCCGAATGCGGCAAATTCCGCCAGAGCATCGGGTAGCTCGGCGGCCTCCTCGGATTCAGTTACATCCGCAGGGGCGTCAGCCGATTCCAAGAGGGTCACTCGGACAACCGCCGGCTCGCTGCCAATGCCAAGCAGACCTCCCCTGCCCTCGCTAACGACGTCTATTTGCACCTCGTCGCGACCTGCGTCTAGCTGGCCTAGCGCGGTTTCGATTGCCTCTTCGGGTGTTTTTCCCGTTGTTTCTATCGTCCGCATCGGTCGTTGTCTCCTCTGACTCGGAAGTCGCCGTTGCGCCGCTGGAAGCAGACGCGCCCGCTACGGCAGGCACAGGCTCTTCGCGCTTGAACTTAAGCATATCTATGAGCGGGGCCCACCCCGTTACGAATCCCTGTATTATCATTCCCACGATGTTGGACACAACCCAGTACAGTGCAAGCCCGCTCGGGAAGGTCGTGGTGAAAAAGCCGAACATTATCGGCATCATCCAGAGCATCATGCGGCTGGTCTGCGCCTGGCGTGGGTCTGCCGAGGGCATGGTTGTGGTTTTCTGCATCAGGAACATGGATACGCCAACGAGGACGGGCATCACGGGGAGCGAATCCGGCTGTGCAAGATCCAGCCACAGGAAGGTGTTGTTTATCGGTATGACATCGTTCACACCGGGCAGCCAAGGATACAGTCGGGACGATAGTCCCACTAGCCGCTCGGGCGTTGACGGCAAGGTCTGAATGACCGCCTGGAACAGGCCAATCCAGATGGGGAACTGAATGAAGAGAGGGCCAAGACACCCAATCGGGTTGACGCCGTTAGTTTTGTAAACCTCCATTGTGGAGCGGGAAAGCTGCTGCCGGTCGTCCTTGTATTTTTCCTGCAGCGCCTTGAGCTGCGGCTGAAGTTGCGTCATCTTCAGCATCTGGCGGCTCTGGCGGACCGTGAGCGGAATGAGCACGATACGCACAATGAGCGTGAAGGCGATGATGGCAATGCCGAAATTAAGGAATGAGACGCTATACAGCAGAACCAGGCAATTTATCATCGGTTCGATGATCGCCAAGTTCCAAATGTCTATGAAAATCTGAAGAAATTGCATCTGTTATCAGCCGGCTCCCTGCCTAGCAGTCTTCGACCCTGCCTCTAAGAACCGGGTCATCCTCGTCCGGCTTATGTACCCACTCCTCGTCCGGATTGCCATTGGTCTTGATCCGCAGCGCGCGGATTGTCTTGTCTTTACCACTCAAGAATATGACGTCATCCTGTACCGCAAGCATTGATCGAATCTCGGTCCGCATGTTGCAGGAGTCAACGGGATTGCCGTCACTGATTCGTACGATATGAAGACTGCCGTCATCGGAGCCTACCGCTATCATATCAAATATGACGGTGGGAGAACCGACGATTGGTCCCTCCGTCGTCAGAGACCATCGCAGATCGCCGGTACGCTTGTCGAGAGCATACAGTTTGCCATCCAGAGACGGAGCATACACGGTGTCGCCGTGAACCAAGGGGCCGCCCCAGTACCAGCTACCGGCACCGTCGAACTTCCAGCGCAAGGTGCCGTCCGAAGCGTTCACGGCGTAGAATACGCCGTCGAAAGAGCCGAAATAGACCGTGCCTGTGTCATATGCGGGCGTAGAGGCTATTGCGCCACTGGTTGAGTATTGCCAGAGCTTACTGCCATCTTCAAGGCTCAAGGCGTAGAGGTTCTTGTCCAGGGAGGTTACATATACGACACCGTCAGCAGCAATTGGCGAGGACCAGACCTTGTTGCCGGTCAGGTAAGTCCAGCGTTCCAATACCCTCCAACGTTGCTGCTCGTCTACCTCCTGGTCGAAAGCGTACACCCTACCGTTGTCGGCACCCACGATCACGACATCACCAGCGAGTGTGGGTCCACCCACGATGGGCGATCCTATGGTTTCTGACCACTTTGTGTCCAGTCCAGGAGTGGTGAGAGAGTAAAGCACGCCATGGTAACCACCGAAATAGAGGCTGCCATCGTGCAGGACCGGCGCGCCATAAACGCCGAGAAGGTCCCTGTTATCCTCACCCCCAAGCTCAAAACGTCTGAGGGTAGAGCCGTCCCTTATACTCAGGGCACGAAAGTCGCCTTCGCGCGTGCCGATGTACAAAGCTTCCTCGTCTGCAACTCCACCGGACCAGGCTTCGGGGGTTGCGATGCGACCTGCGCAGCCTACGAGCGCAAAGAGCAACAGGGGCAGCGCAATCAGTGATATTCTCTTGGTCATCTTTTATTTCTACTCATGCCTTCCGGCATATCCTGACGCATCAACCAATTTCGGTTGTCTGCAGACTCATTAGGGTACGGGATCATAACCGTTACTTCCGCCCGGTCTGCACCGAGCGAGGCGCTTAATGCCGAGCCAAACGCCTTTCACGACGCCGTATTTGTCGATGCATTCATACGTATAGCGCGAGCAGGTGGGCTCGTGCCTGCACAGTCCGACGGAGAGATATGGGGAAAGTGCTTGCTGGTAGAACCGAATAGCACCCAGTGCAACCGTTTGCATCATGGAGTTCCCGCCTCCTTCGGCACCGGGATGTAAATGAGCGTCACAGCCCACATTAGGGTCCCCCGCACTCCGATGATGATGAACTCTTCGCCGTAAGCAACTTTGCTCGTTGAAACAGCCGCTGCAGCGAGTGATTCAGGCGACGGTAGTCCGCATCGGCGGCATCCTTGCGCGCAATCACAACGAAGTCCCAACCCGATTCTATTCGGGGCAGAAGCTCGAGGCGGGCGACCTCTCTGAGCCTGCGCTTGATACGGTTACGCACTACGGCATTGCCCAGCCTTTTGCTGACGGAGAAGCCGAAGCGGCAGTGAGGGTTGTCTGTGCGTCTCGCAATGAGCACAAGCATCCTGTCCGCCCAACTCCTGCCCTCGCGCCGCGCCGCCGCGAAATCTCTCGATTTTCTCAAGCGATGTTGCTTCTGCATGCTGCTCACGCCGCGCCGCGCGTCCACATTATAGCCCCCTGCGAGGAGTATCAGGGCCGATCAACGCTCCACGGTGAGCTTATGACGTCCCCTGAACATCCGGCGCTTCAGCACGTTGCGCCCATTCTTGCTGCTCATGCGCGATCGAAAGCCATGCACTCGCATCCTTCGACGCTTCTTGGGTTGATAAGTTCTTTTTGGCATTCTTTTGCTGCTTCCAGACCTTCCGCTAGCCTGTGTGCTGCAGACGCGCACTTCTAAACACAGCCAGCGGACTTGAAACAAATTTACGAAAGTCCAATAACCGATTATACTTATAGCCTAAAAGAAGGTCAATTGAAATTCTTCGCATGCCTGTCCATTCTAGCCTTGTCAGAGTGACTTTCCTTCCCTCTGTCAGATGACTGGCTCCTGCATTATTCGTGATGGTAAAACCAACGGGAACGAGGACGCAATGAACAAGTTGTGGATACTGCTCCTGTTGGCGGCGGTGCTGCCCGCTTGTACAACGGAACAGCCAACTGCCACGCCCATTCCCGCACCAAGCGCGCCTCCTGTTGCCGCTCCCACCGCCGCGCCGACAGTGGCAGCGCCGACCGCGGTACTTCCGGCAACTGCCGCCGCCGTGCCTTCCACTCCCGCGACACCCGCCCCAACTATGATCTCTCCGCCTGTCGAACAGCCTGACATCCGCTGCGAAACGCCTGAAAGCGCAATAGATGTGCCAGAGGAGATAGACGAGGTCGTTGAGCAGCAAGGCTTCGCCATGCATCCGACACATCTGCCCTCAGGCTTTCGACTAGCCGGAGTGTCCAACGCCAACAGCGAAGTCAGGCAGATATATCAGATGGACGGGAAGAACATCATCCTGGCATATCCAATAGAGTTCTCAGCCGACATCCTGTCCGATCCTCTTGGCTGGGAGCGACCGCAGGACGCCCTAAATAGTGTGCAATTCGGCGATCAGATGGCACACTTCATGATTGGCGGCTGGTCGGACGCGAGTATCATCGCGGGACCTGCGCTCAAGCCGGACAGGGCAGAGTGGGACTACGAAAAGTCGGTGGCGCTGTTTTTCATCTGCCGAGTGAGCGGCGGGCGTGATCTGGGCATGGCGATACAGGCGTTGCCGGGGCCCATAGACTGGATTGACGCCGAAGGAATCATCAGCATTGCGCATTCTCTGAAGCGCATACCCCGTACGCGGTAAAGAAAGACATGCGCCAAGACGACTCTTCGGTTAATCCTCCTCTCGACTCTGACGCCGACAACGAACCTGCCACCAGTGCATCCGGCCGCATCAGTCCTCTGCGCATTGTCGCAATCGTGACTGTCGTAGTGGGAGTGCTTGGGCTGACCGCGCTGCTGGCGCTGGGTCTGGCAAACCGCTCGCCTGTAACGGGTCGCAGCGGCGTTACACGCATAGACAAGCCTGCGCCGAACATAAGCATGCCGCTATATGGCGGTGGCGCTCTCACGCCTGCGGACTACGCGGACAGACCTGTGGTCATGAACTTCTGGGCGTCCTGGTGTGGGCCGTGCAGGCAGGAGGCGCCAGTATTCGAGCGGCTGTCGCAGGAGTACGGCGAGCGGGGCGTGATGTTCATCGGCATCAACATACAGGACGCGAATTCCGACGCAGAAGCATATCTCAGCGAGTTCGGCATCACCTATCCTAACGGGAATGACGAGGACGGCAGCATCTCGGTTGACTATGGCGTCATCGGTATTCCCGTTACATTCTTCGTAAACAGAGACGGCGTGGTGCAGCGACGCTGGGCAGGAGTGATGCGCGAGACGCAACTCCGACAGTGGATTGACGAGCTGGTTCTGGGAACGGCGCCGACGGGTGAAACGCAGGGAGAGAACCCGGAGGGGTATGAGCCGCTGCGGTAGGTTCAATCCGACTATGTCAGTGGCATCTATCAGGGCAAAGTGAGTGATGACCTGGTTTCATCCTCACAGAAAGCGCGAATTTCCTCGTGGCTGTTACGAAGCAAAGAAACTACACTCGTGGTCGGGGCATTGCCAAGGCTCAACCGAACGACCTTCGGTGGATGTCCTAATCGCTCGCTCAATTCCACAAAGTCAAAGTCCTTTGTGACGATTACCAGATTTTCAGACCTGGCATGCTCCCACACATTGATGTCGGGGTTTGAATCTCATCTGACGTCCTGCACGTGAAGGGAATCGGGGTATAGGTCTTTCAGGAGTTGCTTAAGGCGGCGGGACAGATTTTGATCGAATAAAAATCTCATGCCGAGCGATGCGATTTTATCCTGTACTTAGGCGAGGCAACAAAGGCGAAGCATGCACGTATGTCCTCGTCCGTTAATTGCGGAAAGTCGAGAAGAACATCCTCCACAGACATGCCGCCAGCGAGGTATTCGAGCACATCGTATACGGTGATACGCATGCTTCTTATGCACGGCTGACCGCTACGCTTGCCAGGTTCCATTGTGATGATGCGTTTGTAGTCAACCGACATATTTCAGACCTTATGGATCGGATGGTGCATTTTACCATATCCGACTCTAATGAGAGCGCACTCACTCAGACAATTTTCCCCGCGCCAACCGACGGTAGTGGGCTGCATCAGGGAAGTCCTGTTCGAGGCCGGCAAGCATATCGAAGTCGGCGATTGCCCTGCGGTGACTACCCTTGCGGTAGTGGGACATGCCGCGGTGGAAGTAGGCTGCGGGATAGTCTGACGGAGACGCCACCACACCTATCGCCTTGTCGAACAGGCGGATTGCGTCATCGTAGAGTCCGGTGTCGTAGTATGCGACGCCGCTCTGGAAATAGACCTCGTGCATGTCGTTCGCGTACAAGTGCATCTGAGGAGGATCGATTAGCTTGCGGGCCTTGTCCATGTCGGCGACAGCGTTGTCGTAGTCTGACGCCTTGAGCCGATCAAGGCCACGATTGTAGTGAAAGATGCCCTGCTCGTGGTCTGCCAGTTGCTGCGCTTCGCTTAGTTGCTGCCGAGCTTCTTCCGCACTTTCGGTCGCTGCATCATCAAAGCCGATTTCCAGTGCCTGCGCAAAATCCTGATGTGCCTGTGAATTATTGCCAAGTCCGGCGTGGGCAAGTCCTCGCTTGTACAGCGCGAATGCATTGTCGGGGTTGATGGCGAGGGCAGTGTCGTAATCCGCTAGCGCCTTTTCATCCTCGCCTTTGAGGTAGTAGGCGCATCCCCGCCACATATACGCCTCATCTTCGTCGGGACTCAGCCGCGTAAACGTATCGTAATCTGCTATAGCCTTGTCATAGTCGCCGTTTCTCAGGTATATCGTCCACATCGTGATTGAGCCGAGCCACTCACCATGCTCAAAAGCGGCGTCCTCCGGGGAAAGCAGTTCCAGTTTCAGGACTCTCAGATGGTCTGCCGTCGCACTCTCATAGTCTCCCTTGATGCCGCTGACAACCCCACGATAAAGGTATGCTCTGGCATCGTCGGGGGCGAGAGCAATTGCCGCGTCGAAGTTGGCTACCGCATCATCGTGGTGTCCCTCTTTTGCAGAAGCGATTCCGTTTTGTAAGAGGCTTTGCGCGTCGCTGGTTGTTTCTGTAACACCGTCGTCGTATTGCTGTTCAGCCTCTCCAGATTGCCCAGATGCAGGTAGCTCAACACTCTTGTCAACGACATCTCCTGATGACCCGCAGGACAGAAGAAACGCCGTGACGACAAGAAGAGCAATTGACGGCAAGCATTTTCTTAGTGACATCAGGATGAGGCACCTTAAAACAGAAGACCCGCGCAATGCGGGCCTTCTGAGGTTACTTAGGTCGAATTCTGAATCTACTCAGGACGCGACTTTCGCGGCTCCATGTTGCTGTGGATGTCCAGCAGGACGGTGCGGCCCTCGGCGTTGTGGTTCTGCGCCTGTCGGATAGCGTCGGCGACCTGACCGGGATCTGTCACCGTGATGCCTACCGCGCCCATGCCTTCCGCTATCTTGGCGTAGTCGCCCGTCATCTCGGTTGTGCCAAACAGCTCGCGGGCTGTGGGGTAGCCGCCGGGATATGTCGCCATACCACCGTTGTTTAGCACGACGGTGGTGATGGGCGCGCCTGAACGGGCGGCGGTCTCGATGTCGAGACCGGACATGCCGAATGCGCCGTCCCCCATGAAGTTCAGGCAGAACTTGTCGGGGGCAGCGAGCTTTGCGCCAATCATCAGGGGTATGCCGTATCCGAGGTGCGTGGTCTTGCCCCAGCCGATGTAGCTATGCGGCGTGGTGGCCGTGTAGAAGGGCATGATGGAGTCACGGGGCGCACCCGCGTCGTGCGTAACGACGCTGTTGTCGTGGTCGAGAACGCGCTCAAGCTCGCCGATGACTCGGTAAGTGCTGATCGGTGTCTCCTCGGAGTTGAGCAGGTCTGTCCAGCTTGCCATCCAGTTGTTGCGGATGGATGCTATCTCGGCTGCGACGCCGTTCTTGCCCTGACGCCCACTCTCGCCGAGCTGCGACTTGACCTCTTCGATGAGCGCCTGAAGTGTCAGCTTAGCGTCACCGGGAACGCCGATGTCCACCGTGAAGTCCTTGTTCAAGTCTTCGATGCTCTCGGTGTTGTGAATCATGATCTTGCCGCCGGGGATCGACTGACCGTAACCCGTGATGGAGAGGCTGGATCCGACCGCAAAGAGGACATCGGACTCGTTGAGCCAGGTGCGCGCCTGCTGCGTGGTGGCGCCGCTGCCGGAGCCTAGCGAGAGAGGATGGCGCTCGTTGAAGCCAGATTTGCCGGGCATCGTGCAGTACACAGGTATCTCGGTGAGTTCGGCGAACTCGCGCAGTTCTTCTGTTGCGCCGCCGAGCAGAACGCCCATACCAGACCAGATCATCGGCTTGCGAGCTGCGAGGAGCGCCTTCACGGCGTCCTTGATGTCGCCTGCCGATGGCTGCTGCGGGTGGCGCTTGGGAGGCTGGTAGTTGAGCGCCGACTCGGAGACTTCCATGGTGCTGACGTCGCCGGGCAGCTCGACTACGACGGGTCCGCCACGGCCGTTGCGCAGGTGGTGGAATGCGCGGCGCATGGTGCTGCTGACCATGTCAGGTTGGAAAATGACTTCACTATACTTGGATACGGTCTCGTAAGTGCGCGCCGGGGAGAAGTTGGGGCGCACCTGCATCTGTGCGACAGGTGAGCCGCCGGGCAGGTAGAGCATGGGAATATTGTCTGCGAATGCCTGCGCCAGACCGCCCATGCTGTTCTCAGAACCTGGCCCGCCCTGCGTTATTACAACGCCGAACTTGTTGCGATCGTTCAGGCGGCTGTAGCCGTCTGCCGCCATAAGTGCGCCGCGCTCCTGCCGGAACATTATCGTGCGTATGCCGACCTTCGCGACCTCTTCTATGAGGTTGTTAGAAGGGAAGCAGGCGACCCATTCGACACCCTCTTCCTTCAATATTCGCGCTACGGCTGCCATCGTGTTCATAGGGTATATTCCTCCGCTTGATTCGGGTTTAACTGTCAAGCAGGTAGGATACCTCATAGCAAGCGTACGGGCAAGAAAGCCTCTGGCTTGCAACCGTCTAGCAACGGGCATTTATCAGGACCGGCGAGGAGCGTTTTCGCTCATATTTGCAGCTCGGCAGGTGCAGGGCGAACGGTCCCAAGTGATGTGCTACACTGGGGCGCAAGTTGACAGAATGATAATCAACAGGCATTCGGAGGGGGATATGAACGGCAACGCGACCCTATCACAGACGACTAAATCTTACGGACCTCTGGCGGGTGTGAAGGTGCTGGACTGGACGATGTGGCAGTTTGGGCCCGTGGCGGCGTCGATGCTGGGCGATATGGGGGCGGATGTCATCAAGCTGGAGGCGCTGGACGGCGATGTGGGAAGGGCTGTGTCCTCGCTCGAGTCTGCGGAGGCGGGTATGCCGAATGGCCGCAACGCATACTTCGAGACCTGCAACCGCAACAAGCGAGGCATCGCGGTCAACCTGAAGACTGCGGAGGGCCGTGAAATAGTGCATAAGTTGGTGGCCGAGGCGGATGTCGTCATCGAGAATTTCCGCAATGGTGTGGCGGACCGGCTGTCAATGGACTACGAGACGCTGAAGGAGATCAACCCTAAGCTGATATACGCGTCGGCGTCCGGCTTCGGAACGAAGGGGCCGGATGCGAT
This sequence comes from Dehalococcoidia bacterium, assembly GCA_963665605.1. Classification (GTDB taxonomy): domain Bacteria; phylum Chloroflexota; class Dehalococcoidia; order Lucifugimonadales; family JADFKI01; genus Bin90. The sequence continues at coordinate 1,556,567 of OY762409.1, forward strand.
GATGCCTTCTCTGGATGCGTGCGGACAGGCGCGCGCGGGGCTGATGATGTCTGCGACTCCACCGTGGGCGAAGCATCCCATCTCCGTAAGGGGCGCGCCTTCGGACCAGATTGGCGGCATCATCCTCTGCCTGGGAATACTGTCGGCGCTGTGGGCACGAGAGAGCCAGGGCGTGGGGCAGAAGGTCGAAGTGTCCCACATGAGCAGCACGATGTGGCTGCAGGGTCTTGCGATCGGCATGGACCTGCTGATCGGCAACCACATGCCCACGCTCAACCGCGAGGATGTGCGGAACTACATGTACAACATATATAAGTGCAAAGACGGGAGCTGGCTGCGATTGTCGAACCCACAGCCGAAGCGTTACTGGCGTCCGTTCGTAGAGGCGCTGGGCATCCCGCATGTGCTAGAAGACCCGCGATTCGATGGTGTTGAAGAAGGTGCAGCAGTTGTGCCTGAGTTGCTGGCTTTGATCGAGGATACTTTCGCCACCAAGACTTATGCGGAGTGGGATGCCATATTCCGGCAGTACGGGTTCATCTACGCGAAGATACAGAGCGTTGAGGAACTTAAGGATGACCCCCAGGTGATCGCCAATGATCTCATCACTGATTTCGAGCATCCGGACATGGGCCCCATCCGCGTCTGCAACTTCCCGGTTACATACAGCGAAACGCCGTCAGACATCGTGCGTGGTGCGCCTGAGCTCGGGCAGGATACTGAGGCGGTGCTGATCGACCAGCTAGGGTATGAATGGGACGATATAGCGAAGTTCCAGGAGGCGGGGGCGATTCTTTAGAAGAGAATGGCTGGCTCTCTGGTGGATTCCTGAGTTCGCCGGACTGACGGAATGAAGAACTGAACACACGGCTCGCATAATAAATGCCCTCTTCCTGCAATTGGAAGAGGGCATTTTCCATTTCAGACATTGCGCCAGTCTAGTTGCGCGGCCACCAGTTCGTGTCTGGGACGTCCACGATGCCGGGATGGAGTTCGTCAGGACTGGCACAGCCAACGTAAGCCAGCGCGCGGTCGAATTCAACCTTGAGAATCTTGAGCATGTGCTCGACACCGTCTGCGCCGCCGTAAGCCAGACCCCAATAGAGCGGTCGCCCGACGAGGACGGCGCGCGCGCCGAGGCAGAGCGCCTTCAGCACATCCAGACCACGCCGCACGCCGGAGTCCAGGTAAATCTCCAGGCGGTCGCCGACTGCTTCAGCGATGGGAGCAAGAGTCTCGATGCTGGACGGTGTGCCGTCAAGCTGCCTGCCGCCATGGTTCGAGACCACGATGCCGTCAACACCGTACTCGGCGCACTGGATGGCGTCTTCAACGGTGCGAATGCCCTTGACGATGAGGGGCAATCCCGTGAGATCGCGCAGCCAGTCGAGCCTGTCCCATGTCAAGCCGACATAGTCCGGCGGCGCCCAGTCCGCGAGGTCCGGAACGCCAACATTCCTGCGGTTGATGAGGTCAGGCCTGTCGCGGAGGCTGCCCCAGTGCAAGCCCGGCTGCGCCATATAGAGGTTACGAACATCGCGTTCTTTGGGGCTGCCGACGGGAGTGTCCACAGTGAGACAGATTGCCTTGTATCCGGCCTGCTTGGCGCGCTTGACGAGAATCTCGGTTACCTCGTCGTCCTGGTGGTACAGCTGGAACCAGAGGGGCCCTGTCGCCACCTCCGCCACCTCTTCGATGCTGTAGCCTGAGCTGGTGGGGAGTGTGTAGAGTGTGCCTGCGCGACCCGCGCCTGTTGCCGTGGCTCGCTCGCCGTCGGGGTGTGCCTGTCGCTGTCCGCCCGTTGGCGCAACCATTACGGGGAAGTCAATCTTCTCTCCAAGCACTGTTGTGGAGATGTCGCGATTGGAGACATCCGTGAGGAATTGCGCATTCACGAGGATGCGGTCGAAGGAATCCCTGTTCCTACGCTTGGTTATCTCATCGTTTGATGCGGCATCGACGAATGTCCACATGTTGTGGGGCATCGTTTGCTTCGCGAGTGCTTCCATGTCGTAGAGATTGACAGGGTCCATCGGTGCTTCCTCCATTGTTCCGCGAGATTGTTAATATTTGTTTAACACCGAGCCGAATTATACTCCCGTCAAAGCGATTGTCAAAGGGCTTTTAAGCGCAGCACAGGGAGAGAAATGCACCAGATTGATCGCCTTGAAATCGATCCGTATCTGGGACTGTGCAGGCACGATTAGAGTATAATTTTGTTTCCGGGAGACTTACCTTAACTTGCAGGTTTTTCGATCAGCACTTTTGAAGCTAGATGGAGATAACAGATGGCATTAAATGTAACGGAAATTGCGCCCGGCGTGCATCAGATGGTTGTGGGTGAGGGAGCGCACGAAGGCGTGTACGCACCCAATGTCTATCTGGTTGTGGGCAGCGAGCGTGCCGCGATTATCGACACGGCTTATGGGAAGGATGAGGAGGTGGAGGCTTACCTGGGACACTGGCGCTCAGTGGGATCGCCGGATGTCGCAGCGATTGTGCTGACGCACAGGCATGGCGACCATATCGGTGGCGCGACGCAGTTGCGCGAAGCGACAGGCGGCGCGGTTACCTGCAACGCCGACGAGCGAGAGGCTATCGAATCGGACCTTACATCTGCGCGAATGCCGGAGGAACCCTATCAACGGATGACCGGTGCTGACGATGAGCCGGATAGCGTGGAGCGAGTGAGCGTGGACGCGACGGTGGGCGATGACGACACGCTGGAGCTTGGGGGCGCGACGCTGGAATTCATACACACGCCGGGGCATACAATGGGCAGTCTGTGCATCCTGCACCGGCAGGCGGGCGTGCTGTTTAGCGGCGACATGATCCTGGGCACGGGCACGACTGTCATCAGCCCTGAGCACGGGGATATGGCGGCGTACATCGAATCGATGCGGAAGCTGCAGGGCTACGACTCACAGATGATCGCGCCAGGGCATGGTCCGATCATCGACACACCGCAGGACAAGCTGAACGAGCTGATTACGCACCGCCTTGCGCGGGAAGAACAGATTGTGAGCCTGGTGGAAGCGGGCAATCGAAGTGTGGATGCCCTGCTTGATGCCATCTACGCGGGCAATATACACCCGCAGTTGATGGAAACGGCGCGGAGTCAGATAAGAGCGCACCTAATTAAGCTAGAGGATGAGGGGCGGGTGTCCGATATTACATGAAACTGACTTAGTTTTGACGGGACGAAAAGGATGGGAGCGGGAATGCTTGATTTTGAGAAGTACAGTGCGCTGACCTTCGACTGCTACGGAACGCTGATCGACTGGGAATCCGGAATCGCGGGTGCGCTGAGACCGGTGATGAGGGCGCACGGGATAGAAGTGAGCGATGCGGAACTGCTTGAGCTGTACGCCCAGATTGAGCGGGAAGGCAAGTCCGGAGAGTATCACCGGTACAGAGAGGTGCTGCGCTCCACCGTTAGGGGTATCTGCGCGCGTCTCGGGTTCGTGCCCTCTCTAACCGAGGTGGAGTGTCTAGCCGAGTCATTGGGTAGCTGGCCGCCGTTCGATGATACGGTCGATGCTCTGGAGCGATTCAAGACGCGGTACAGGCTGTGCATTGTCTCGAATGTGGATGACGACCTGTTCGTTGGGACTGCGCGGACGCTGGGCGTGGACTTTGACTACTTGGTTACGGCTGAGCAGGCCGGTTCTTACAAGCCGTCGCACAACAACTTCAATATGGCGATCGAGCGCATGGGTATCTCCAAGGGGCGCGTGCTGCATGTGGCGGAGAGCGTGAAGCTGGACATCGAGGCGGCGAAGAGCTTTGGGATGGATGCTGTCTGGGTAAACAGGCACGCCGGCTTGGAGCGCGAAGGCAGCGCATCCGGCAATCCGTCGGCCGGAGATTCAGGCGCTGACCTCGAGGTGCCCGACCTGAAGACACTCGCGGAACTGATGGGATTGTAAGTTTGTCAGACAGGACAGGCAAATTGGAAAGCGTGGCAACTGTTCCTAAAGTCCGGAGCGTTATCTTCGACTTCGATTATACGCTGGCGGACTCGTCGGAAGGCGTAATCGAATGCGCAAATTACGCACTTTGCCGGCTGGGTTTCCCGGCTGCTCCGGACGACGATATTCGCCGCACGATAGGGTTGTCGTTGCCGCACTCCCTGACCGCGCTGGCGGGAGATGAGCACGCCGAGCTTGGCGATGAGTATATGCGGATCTTTCAAGAGAAGGCATTCAAGATAATGCCTGACGCAACCCTTGTTTACGGATTTGTCCCATCGCTTGTAGATACGCTGTCGGGCCGGGACATAAGAATCGGAATCGTGTCGTCCGGGAGAAGGCGTCGCATCAATGCAGTGTTACAGAGGTACGGTCTGGACAAGCGCTTCGGGGTTATCGTGGGCAGCGAGGATGTGGAGACGATGAAGCCTGACCCGACAGGGCTGCGACGGGCTGTGGATGCGCTGGGCACGCCAATAGAGCGCTGCCTGTACGTGGGGGACAGCTTAACGGACGCGGAGACAGCGCGGCGTGCGGGTGTGTCGTTCGCTGCTGTGCTGTCGGGCGTCACCGAAGAGGATGCCTTCGCGGAGTATGAGCCGGCGATGGTTCTGGGGAGCGCGGCGGAACTGCCGTGCGCGCTGGGGCTTGAGGGCTGATGGCGATGGAAGGACTGATGGGTTGACTGCTGCTCACGATTTTCAGAGTGTCATTTTCGATTTCGATTATACGCTGGCGGACTCGTCCGATGCGGTAATAGAGTGCGCGAACTACGCTCTGCGACGGCTGGGTTTGCCTGAGGCAACAGATGACGCTATTCGACGGACGATCGGGCTCTCACTGCCACGCACACTGATGGCGCTGGCGGGGGAGGAACATGCGAGACATGGCGACGAGTTCCAGCATCTGTTCACAGAGCGGGCGGACGTGGTGATGCATGATTTAATCGTGATGTACGATTTCGTGCCATCCATAACGGATGTCCTGATGGGCAGTGGAATAAGGCTGGGCATCGTATCGTCGAAGTTCCGGAGGCGCATCGAGCGCGTGCTGAAGCGGGACGATCTGGAGGGGCGGTTCGAGGTCATTGTCGGCGGCGAGGATGTAGAAGAACTGAAGCCGAATCCAACAGGGCTGCTGCGAGTTGTGGACGCGCTCAGCACGCCAAGAGAGCGCTGCCTGTATGTGGGAGACAGCGTTACGGACGCTGAGACGGCGCGGAGAGCGAGTGTGCCATTTGTGGCTGTGCTATCGGGTGTCACGGGGCGGGAGGCGTTTGCAGAATACGATTCTGTGAGCGTGCTAGGGAGCGCGGCGGAACTTCCTGGTGCGCTTGGCGTCGGTGTCAGTCGCCAGTCTCGTGCTTGACCTCATCAGAGGAGTTTCAAAATCAGTTTAACATTTCGGTAAAATTCCCCTTACATGCTTCCCATTCCTGTGCTAGCATCGGCTGACTAGGCTATTTTTGATACCTGCGGTTTGGTTTGGAGACATAGGTGACATGTCTGACAACACCCTTCCGAAGCATGCCAGAGCCGTCATTGTCGGCGCGGGCATCGTAGGTTGCAGCGTAGCCTATCACCTCACCAAGCTCGGCTGGCGGGACATCGTCGTGGTCGAGCAGGGTCCCCTCTTCGAGACCGGCGGTTCCACCTCCCACGCGCCGGGCCTTGTTTTCCAGATCAACCCATCAAAGGCCATGGCCGGCTTCGCCAAGTACACGGTTGACCTGTGGAGCGAATTGACGCTCGACGGCGAGCCCTGCGCGAAGAATGTGGGCAGCCTCGAAGTGGCGTGGACGCCGGAGCGCCTTGCAGACCTGAAGCGCAAGGCCGGCTACGGCATGAGTTGGGGCATTGAAGCTCATGTCATCAGCCCTGCCGAAGCCCGTGATTTTATCCCGATGCTGTCCGAGCATATCCTGGGCGCCCTGTATGTGCCGTCGGACATCCAGACGAAGGCAACTCGACCCGCAGAGGCGATGGCGCGCGAAGCCGAGCAAGACGGCGCCGCGTTCTTTGGCGGCGTGAAGGTTACGGGCTTCGGAATTGACGGCGGGCGAATAACGACGGTAAACACCTCGCATGGCGACATCCAGACCGATCTGGTCGTCGCATGCGCGGGTATCTGGGCACCGAAGCTCGGCGGGTATGCGGGCGTTCCGATTCCCCTGTCTCCAATGGAGCACCAGTACGCGGTCACGACGCCTGTCGAGGAGCTTGCGGGCGCGACTGAAGAGATAAGCCAGCCATTGCTGCGCCACCAGGACGAGGCGATGTACTTTCGCCAGGAGGGGGAATCTTACGGCATAGGCAACTACAATCACGAGCCTCTGCTGGTGGATGCCGCGGAAATACGAGGTCACGAAGATTCGCCGGTCATGCCATCCGAGACACCATTCACGCCGGAGCACTTCGAGCGAGCAATGGCGGCGGCGCACAAGTTGCTGCCGGGCCTGAAGGGCGCGGGGCTGACTCGCAAGTTCAACGGCATGTTCTCCTTCACCACGGACGGCTTTCCGGTGCTTGGAGAAGCGCCGCAAGTTCGTGGATTCTGGTCGGCGCAGGCGGTGTGGGTCACGCAGGCGGCAGGTGTAGGCAAGGCGGTGGCAGAGTGGATTGCAAACGGCGAGCCGACGACCGATCTGCGCGAGTGCGACATACGCCGCTTCCACCCGCATGCGTACACACGCCCTTATGTGCGAGCGCGGGCCGCGCAGCAATACCGCGAAGTCTATGACATCATCCACCCACGCCAGCAGATGGAGAACCCGCGCAACCTGCGGCTGACGCCGTTCTTCGCAAGGCAGCAGGAACTGGGCGGTGTCTTCTTCGAGAACGCCGGCTGGGAGCGTCCTCAATGGTATGACTCCAACGAAGGTCTGCTCGATTCGCTGACGGTTACGGGCGAGACACGCACGGGCTGGGAGGCGCGGGAGTGGTCGCCGACGGTGGCGGCAGAGCATGTCGCCACGCGCGAACGGGTCGCCATGTTCGACATGACACCGTTCGCAGAGTTCGAGGTTACGGGACCTGGCGCGCTTGCGGCCCTTCAGCGGCTTGCAACGAACCAGATGAAAAAGCCGGTGGGCAGCATCACATACACGTCGATGGTAACACCAAGCGGCGGAATCAAGTGCGACCTGACTGTTACGCGGCTGGGCGAGGAACGCTTCATGGTGGTGACAGGCGGCGGTATGGGGCTGCATGACCTTGCCTGGGTAGAGGCGCAGATGCCGTCTGACGGCTCAGCCACCGTGACCGATGTGTCGGCGTCGCTGTGCTGCATCGGGCTGTGGGGTCCTCGGGCGCGCGATCTGCTGAGCAGGGTGTGTGACGACGATCTTAGCAACGATGGCTTCCCTTACATGAGTGCGAGGCAGATCACGATAGGCGAGGTGCCTGCGCTCGCGCTGCGTATCTCCTACGTGGGGGAACTGGGATGGGAGATATACGCGCCATCGGAGCAGGGGTTGAGGCTGTGGGACATTCTGTGGGAGGCGGGGCAGCCGCTCGGTGTGATAGCGGCGGGAGGCGGCGCGTTCGACTCGCTCAGGTTGGAGAAGGGCTACCGGCTGTGGGGTAACGACATACACACGGAGTACAACCCTTATGAGGCGGGCATCGGGTTCGCGGTGAGGATGCGGAAGGGCGATTTCATCGGAAGGGACGCGCTGAGGCAGGCGCGTGCGGACGGCGTGAGCCGCAAGCTGTGCTGCATGACGCTGGATGATGCGGATAGGGTGGTGATGGGGAAGGAGCCGATAATCGATGGCAACGCGGGCGGAGACACGGTACTGGGATATGTGACGAGCGCGAACTACGGGCATTCAATTGGTAAGGGAATTGTGTACGGATACCTTCCCGCCGAATATGCCGATGAGGGGACAAAGGTGGATGTGGTGTACTTCGGGGAGAGACTGACGGCGACGGTTGCGCGGGAGCCCCTGTACGACCCGGATGGCAGCAAGATGAGGGCGTGAACTTCAGAGGGCCTGCCCTGGTTGTCAATGGACAATGGCGTGTATCCAAATTCGTGCTTATTCTTAAGCTTCACCCTCATACCCTGTGTCTGCGCAGGGACAGGCTCTGACCTTCCTCCATGGAGGGCGACAGGACCATAGGGAGGACTCAGATGGTCAAGCGATTGAGTCATACGGTAAAGAGACCTGGCAAGATCCCCGGATACCCTGATGTAGAGATACCGGTTGCCGAAGACCTGGCAACTGTCCCCGGTGTTCCGCTGAACCCGGCGGATGTAGCCTTTTACAGCCGGGAGTATCCGCTGGAGACGCAGGCTATCGAGAAGTCCGCAGACAGGCAATGGGCGCTCGCTAACCAGTCCAAGGACTTCGACGATTTCAGGGAGGGACATGACGAGCGAATGACGCCGATGTACGAGGCTGCGCTGGGATCCGGCGAGGTCGAGCCAACGGGAACGCCTGTGCCCGGAGAGGATCTGACCGACGACATCCGACGGCTGGCGCGCGAGATGGGCTTCGGCGAGGTGGGATTTACGCGGTATGACCGGCGCTACACCTTCGCGGGCAAGAAGCGCTGGGCAAGGTATGAACACGCCATCTGTCTTGCGATGGAGCAGGACTATGTCAAGACGCAGGCCGGACCCAGCCCCGACTCTGATATCGCGCGGTTCGAGACATACGAGATACAGCAGGAACTGTGCCTGGAGCTGTGCGAATACCTGAGATCGAGAGGATACCACGGGCAGGTCCACGACGGCAGCGATTGCAGTGGGCCGTATATACCGATGTTCGTTGCGGCAGGGCTTGGGCAGCTTGGCGCCAACGGACAGCTACTGTCGCCACACTTCGGCTCGCGGTCGCGGCTGATGCTGGTAACGACCGACGCGCCTGTGACCTACGACCAGCCGGCTGACTATGGCATCCACAAGTTCTGCCAGGAGTGCCAGGTCTGCGTGAACCGCTGTCCCGGGCGCGCGATTCCACGCGACAAGGTCTGGTGGCGAGGTGTCGAGAGAAACAAGCTGATTTACGACCGATGCCGCCCTGTGATGGTCAAATATCACGGCTGCGCGGCGTGCATGATAGTCTGCCCGATCCAGAAATACGGGATGAAGCCCGTGATGGAGCACTACGTTGAGACGGGACAGGTGCTGGGCAAGGGCAGCGACAACCTGGAAGGATTCTCGCTGAAGGGCAAGGGATACTTCGCATCGGGCGAGTTGCCGCAGTTCGACCGCGAGTTCTTTGAGTTTCCACACGGGCGCGAGGAGGACTGGCTGTTCGAGAAGTTCAAAGAGCGGTTGAAAACGACGGGTGTCCCTGGCGAGGCGGAGCTTGCGGACTTCGCGAATGAAGTGATGGAAGTGCTGGAGAAGGGTGAGACGACATTCGATTTAGCCTGATTCCAAGAACGACAAAGGTGGACAGGCGCTTGTTCCGGCGGGAGTAAAGGAGGGATGCGTAGAGTTTAGCGAAACACAATCTATATGCGTTGCGTAAAGTCGAATTGGCTTTAGGGCCAAGAGCTGGAGGTCTAGTAAGGTGGCGGAAACTCTAGTTATTGACGGTCTCAAGCGGCGTAAATTGCCTATCAACCTGCGACAGAGCGGAAACAGCGACGCGAAGATGCTGATTTCCACGCGCATCAGGAAGTCGCCCTGGTGGCATCTGTCGAAGGCTGCGGGCTGCTGGGCATACACGACCTACAACCACATGTATCACCCACGCGCGTACATCAAGCCGGAAGATGGAGGGCTCCTCGAGGAGTACAAGTACCTGACGAAGCATGTAAGCATGTGGGATGTGGCGGTGGAGCGGCAGATTCAGGTGAAAGGGCCTGATGCCGCGGCGTTCGTGGACTATATCATCACACGGGACGTAAACACGGTCCTGCCTCCGATGCAGGCGCGATATGTCATTCTGTGCAATCAGCACGGCGGGGTCATCAACGACCCGGTATTGCTGCGCGTGGCGGAGGACGAGTTCTGGTTCAGCATCTCGGACTCGGATCTGCTGCTTTGGGCGCAGGGGGTGAACCATACGGGCAAATTCAATGTGAGCATCAACGAGATTGATGTCTCGCCGGTGCAGATTCAGGGGCCGAAGTCGGTGGACCTGATGGAGAAGATGTTCGGGGAGATTGTCCGGGCTATCCCCTACTATGGGCTGCTGAGGACAACGTTGAACGGGCGGGATGTGACCATCTCGCGGACTGGGTTCTCGGCGGAGGTGGGATTCGAGATATACCTGCACGACGCGATGCTATACGCGGACGATGTTTGGCCCTACATCATGGAGCAGGGCAAGCAGTTCAACCTGCGGGTCATCGCGCCCAGCCACATCAGGCGGCTGGAGGCGGGCATCCTATCATACGGGCAGGACATGGACATAGAAAACAACCCATACGAGGTGCGGCTCGGCTGGCAGGTCGATCTGAACAAGGGTGACTTCGTAGGCAAGGAGGCGCTGGCGAAGATCAAGGAGAAGGGTGTGCAGCAGCGGCTAGTGGGCCTGAGAGTGGGCGGCGAGCCTATTGCGTGGTACAACGAGAGCTTCTACCTGGTGAAGGATGAAGACTCCGGTGACGATGTGGGCTATTGTACGAGCGCGTTCTGGTCGCCGAATATGGGATCGAACATCGCGCTTGCGGTTATGCCGCGCTCACACTGGCGACGTGGAACACGGGTAAAGGTGGAGCTTCCGGCGGACGGCATCGTGGACGCGGAGGTGGTGCGGGTGCCGTTCTTTGACCCGACAAAGGAAAGGCCGAAGACCGAGCTGTAATTCGTGCCGTATGGCATTGCCTGAAGAGACCCCGATAATCGGGGTCTCTTGTTTTGCTAATGACGCGCATTGATATAACATAAGCGGCGAACGAGAGAACATACGCTTATGGAGTATTGAAAATGAGCTTTGAGAATATCAGCCTCTTCCCTTTCACTGCAGAGGTTAACGGCGACGACCATCTGGTTATTGGAGGATGCGACACGGTTGAGTTGGCGGCGGAGTTCGGGACGCCGTTGTATGTGTTCGATGAGGACACGCTGCGGGGGATGTGCCGCGAGTTCAGGACTGAGTTCGGGACGCGCTACCCGAATAGCCGCGTGGCGTACGCATCGAAGGCGTTCGTGAACCCGGCGATTGCGCGCCTCGTTGCCGAGGAAGGGCTTGGGCTAGATGTGGTCTCCGGCGGTGAGCTTGCGGTGGCGCGGGCTGCCGAAGTAGCGCCTGACACTGTGTATTTTCACGGGAACAACAAGACGCCGGAAGAGCTGGAGTTCGCGCTGGATTACGGCATCGGACAGATCGTTGTGGACAGCTTTCACGAGCTTGAGGTGCTGAACTCAATCGCGGGACGGCGCGATGTGCGGCAGGACATTATGCTGAGGCTGTCTCCAGGAATAGACGCTCATACACACGAGAAGACGACAACGGGGATTCTGGACAGCAAGTTCGGGTTCTCGACCGAGACGGGTGACGCGGCGAAGGCGATACGGCAGGCGTTGTCCGCCGACAATCTTGACCTTGTGGGCATTCACTTCCACCTGGGATCGCCGATATTCGAGCTTGAGCCCTACGAGTTTGCGATTGAGGTGGTGCTGAATTACCTGACGCAGTTCAAAGAGGAAGGCTTGCAGTTGAAGGTGTTCAGCCCGGGTGGCGGATTCGCCATCGGGTATGTGCGCGATGAGCCGCCGCCGGAGATCGCGGAGTATGCGGAGGCAATCACGAAGTACACGGCGCGTCTGTGCAACGAGCTTGGATTCGGGACGCCGCAGCTTGTAGTAGAGCCGGGCCGGTCTGTCGTGGGTCGCGCGGGGGTCGCGCTTTACACGGTGGGCGGCATCAAGGACATTCCGACTGTGCGCAAGTACGTGTCGCTGGACGGCGGGATGGGAGACAACATCAGGCCCGCAATCTACGGCTCAGAGTACGAGGCGGTGCTGGCGAGCAGGATGTCCGCGCCACCGGCAGAGGTCGTTACGCTCGCGGGCAAATACTGCGAGTCGGGGGATGTGCTTGTCAATGACATCACGATGCCGGCTATGCAGCCGGGCGACATCGTGGCGATACCGTCGTCGGGGGCATATGCGCCATCGATGGCAAGCAACTACAACCTGAACGGCAGGCCCGCAATCGTGATGGCAAAGGATGGGGATGCGCGGCTGATCCGACGGCGGGAGACATACGCTGACATGATGATGGCGGATGTGTTCTAGAGAGGGCTAACTGGAAATACAGGATTTAAAGGGCTGGATTTAAGGGACTGGATAGGAGAGCAGCGCACGTGAAAGTTACAAAGGTTATGTACATGTTGTGGGTAAGCGACATGGACAAGTCGATTGGGTTTTATCGCGATGTGATAGGTCTGGACGTGCAGGTGCAGTCGCCCGGCTGGTCAGAGTTGAGCTTTGGAAACGCGACGGTCGCATTGCACCTGGGAAGCGATGACAACTACCGGAAGACCGGCCTGAACTTCGAGGTCAGCGCAATCGACAGTGCTTGTCGTGAACTAGAGGCAGCGGGCGGACGAATCGTGGACGGTCCCTATGGCGGAGTCTTTCCTGGGCTTCGGCTTGCAGACGTAGAAGACCTCGACGGCAACCGGTTTCAGTTCAGCTATCACGAGGAGTAAGGACGCAGGGTTGAAGATTAACAACGTCTCTGCTTGACGTGCGGCAATGAGGTTCAATATCGATTACTTCGCCACGTAGAAGAGCAGCTCAGCAGAGCTAGCGGGAGGAACGGCACTATGACCGACTCGAACGATATTATCTACGCATCCGCCAAGACGATGGCGCGGGCGGTTCAGGACAAACAAGTGTCGGCGGTGGAGCTGGTGGACGCCCATCTTGCGCGCATCGAGGAGGTCAATCCTACGATCAACGCGGTGGTACAGCTTGCGGCGGAGCGGGCGAGGGCTGAGGCGGTGGAGGCGGATGCTGCGCTTGCGCGGGGCGAGAGTAAGGGCGCGCTGCATGGCGTGCCGTTCACTCTGAAGGATTCCATCGACACAGAAGGCGTCATCACGACGGGCGGCACACTTGGGCGCAAGGACTATGTGCCGGATGCCGATGCGACGGTAGCGGCTCGACTCCGAGCTGCTGGCGGCATACTGCTGGGAAAGTCGAACACGCCCGAGCTTACGCTTGCCGCAGAGACGGACAACCTCGTTTACGGGCGGACCAACAACCCGTTCAATGTCGAGCGCACGACAGGCGGCAGCAGCGGCGGCGCGGGAGCTATCGTAACATGCGGCGGCGCGGCATTCGACATTGGCAGCGACACGGGAGGCAGCGTGCGCTATCCCGCGCATTTCTGTGGCATTGCGGGCCTCAAGCCCAACTCAGGGCGTGTGCCTAGAACAGGACATATCGTGCCGCACAGCATGGGAGCGGTGGACTCGCTGACGCAGAATGGGCCAATGGCGCGGTATGTCGAGGACCTTGCGATGATTCTGCCTATAATTTCGGGCCCAGACTGGAGCGACCCTTTCATCGTACCGGTGCCGCTGGGCGATCCGGCGGATGTGGACCTCAGCAGTCTGCGAGTGTGCTTCTACACCGATAACGGCATTGGCACGCCGACACCGGAGACGATTGCCGCAGTGCGTGCAGCCGTCGAGGCGCTGGCGGACACAGGCTGCTCCATCGAAGAGGATGTACCCTCCATAATCGCGGAGAACCCGGAAATCTCCAACAAGCTATCGGGCGGCGACGGCAGGGAATGGACGAAGCGGGCACTGGACAAATGGGGCACGACGGAGTCATTCCCATACCTGGTGCGGCGGATAGCGAAGGCGTCTGAGACATTCGAGGTGCCCGTTGGCGGCTTCACTGCGATGCTCGAGCATGTCGACAGCTTCCGTAGCACGATGCTGGGCTTCATGCAGAACTACGACGTCATCGTCTGCCCGGTGGCGGCGTTCCCAGCCCAGCCGCACGGCGAGTCACTGGAAGACAGGAACCAGCCGGGCATGAGCTACACAGCGACCTACAACATCACGGGCTGGCCCTCCACAGTGGTCCGTGGCGGCACTTCGCCGGAAGGTCTGCCCATCGGTGTGCAGGCGGTTGCTAGGCCGTGGCGCGAGGACGTGTCGCTGGCAGTGGCGCAGTACCTTGAGGGGGTCCTGGGCGGATGGCAGAAGCCGCCAATCTAAGGCGAAGAGTCTGACGGGATTGACAGGACAGACAGAATTGAAGGCTGACAGATATGACCGACTCCAACGAGATCATCTACGCATCCGCCAGGACGATGGCACAGGCCATTCGGGACAAGGAAGTGTCGGCTGCGGAACTGGTAGATGCGCATCTGTCGCGCATCGAGGAGGTCAATCCTGCCATCAATGCAGTGGTGCAAATCGTGGCCGACAGGGCACGGGCTGAGGCAGCGGAGGCGGATGCCGCGCTTGCACGAGGCGAGAGCAAGGGCGCTCTTCACGGGGTTCCGTTCACGCTGAAGGACTCCATTGATACCGAGGGCATCGTTACGACCGGCGGCACGATGGGGCGCAAAGACTTCGTGCCTGATAAGGATGCGACGGTGGCGGCAAGGTTGCGGGCCGCGGGTGGCATACTGCTGGGCAAGACGAACACACCTGAGATTACATACGCGGGGGAGACGGACAACCTCATATACGGTCGGACGAATAATCCGTTCAATTTAAGCCGTACGCCCGGAGGCAGCAGCGGCGGTGCCGGCGCTATCGTGTGCTGCGGCGGCGCGGCGTTCGACATCGGCAGCGACACGGGCGGCAGTATTCGAGGCCCTGCCCACCACTGCGGCATTGCGGGAATAAAGCCGACCTCGGGGAGGGTACCACGCACCGGACATATCGTGCCGCACAGCTTCGGCGCCGCCGATTCATTGACGCAGAACGGACCGATGGCGCGTTACGTGGAAGACCTTGCCCTCATTCTGCCGATCATCTCAGGGCCCGATTGTAGCGATCCTCACATTACGCCCATGCCTCTTGGCGATCCTGCTGACGTGGACATATCCGGGCTGCGAGTCGCCTTTTACACGTACAATGGCGTGAACACGCCAACGGCAGAGATTATGGAGGCTGCGAGGACGGCTGCCTCGGCTCTCGAAGGTGTCTGCGCTTCAGTAGAGGAGGATCTGCCGCAAGCCATACCGGACAATCCTGAGATCAGTAACCGGCTAAGCCAGGGTGACGGTCAGTCGCCCGCCCGCCGTCTACTGGAAAGGCACGGCACGACTGAAATGCATGAATGGATTGCTCGACTCCTGGAGAGGGCGAGCGAAAACGTGATGTCCGTGCAGGAGTATTCGGCAGTGCTAGAGCAGGTCGATGCCTACCGCAGCGCGATGTTGGGTTTCATGGAGAACTACGATGTAATCGTATGCCCGGTATCTTCGTATGCCGCTTTGCCGCATGGCGAATCGATGTTCAACGAAAAGTACAAGGGGATTGGTTACACTGCCACCTACAACATCACCGGCTGGCCGTCCACAGTAGTGCGCGCCGGCACTTCGCCGGACGGCTTGCCGATCGGCGTGCAGGTGGTGGCTCGACCCTGGCGCGAGGATGTGTCGCTGGCGGTGGCGCAGTACCTCGAAGGGACGCTTGGCGGTTGGCAGAAGCCACCTATGTAGGTGCTGGCCGGAGTGGCAGGATGTCAACGAATGGAGTAAGGCTACTGGCTTACCAAGAACTGAATGAGCCGACAACCAACGGGAGCGTGAAAATGAGCGAGATTATCTATGGATCGGCCAAGAACATGGCGCAAGCGATTCAGGACAAGGATGTGTCGGCGGTGGAGCTGGTGGACGCGCACTTGGCGCGTATCGAGGAGGTCAATCCAGCCCTGAATGCGGTGGTGATGCTCGCGGCGGAACGTGCACGGACCGAGGCGGCGGAGGCGGATGCCGCACTAGCACGGGGCGAGAGCAAGGGCGTGCTGCATGGAGTGCCGTTTACGCTGAAGGACTCCATTGATACTGAGGGCATCGTCACCACGGGCGGCACGATGGGTCGCAAGGACTATGTGCCGGATGCGGATGCGACGGTAACGGCGCGGCTGCGCGCTGCAGGCGCCATACTGCTGGGCAAGACTAACACGCCGGAGCTGACTTTCGCAGGCGAGACGGACAACCTTGTGTACGGGAGAACGAATAACCCGTTTGATCTGAGCCGCGCGCCCGGGGGCAGCAGCGGCGGCGCGGGGGCTATCGTGTGCTGTGGAGGCGCGGCGTTCGACATCGGCAGCGATACTGGTGGTAGCGTGCGTGGTCCCGCGCACTACTGCGGCATTACGGGCATAAAGCCGAACTCGGGGCGCGTGCCGCGCACGGGGCATGTCGTGCCACACGGCCTCGGCGCACTGGACTCTCTGACGCAGAACGGGCCGATGGCGCGTTACGTGGAGGACCTGGTGATGATAATGCCGATCATATCGGGGCCTGACTGGAGCGATCCGTTTATTGCACCCGTGCCACTCGGCGATCCCGCAGACGTGGAAATCAACGGGCTGCGAGTGTGCTTCTACACAGACAACGGCGTGCGTACTCCCATCGCTGAAATAATGGCGGCTGTACGGTCGGCTGCGGCGGCTCTTGGCGAGGCGGGCGCAACGGTCGAAGAGGATTTGCCGCGCGCCATACCGGAAAATCCCGACATATCCGACATACTGCGACAGGGAGACGGTCAGGCCGGAGCTCTTCGGATGCTTGCGAATTACGGCACTACGGAGACGCACGAGTGGATGACGCGACAGTTGGCGAAGTCCAAGGAGAGCACCCTTCCGGTGGGCGACTATACGGCTGTGCTGGAGAGGGTGGATGCCTACCGCAGCGCGATGCTGGGGTTCATGGAGAACTACGATGTCATCGTGTGCCCGGTATCGTCGTTTGCTGCGCTGCCACACGGTGAATCTATGGAGGACAGGAACCGCGCCGGCATGAACTACACAGCGACCTACAACATCACGGGCTGGCCCTCGACCGTGGTTCGCGCGGGCACATCGCCGGACGGCCTGCCCATCGGAGTACAGGTGGTGGCTCGACCGTGGCGCGAGGATGTGTCGCTTGCTGTGGCGCAATACCTGGAGGGTGCGCTTGGCGGCTGGCAGCGACCGCCGATGTAAGTTTAGCCACCATGGTTTCGCATGCTGAAAGGGACAGGGACTCCTCATGAAATGGCGAGTCGGGCTGACACTTTGTCCGCTGCTTGCCGTCCTGGTGGTCCTGCTGCTGCCTGTCGTGTTTACGGATAGGGAAAGAGTCAGCGCACAGACGCTCATAGACTATGACACCGATGACGACGGACTCATCGAGATAGCTTATCTCGAGCAACTGGACGCGATTCGCTGGGATCCTTACGGCGCTGGCATTGCGGACGGTACAGAAGCCAGGTCAGCATATGAAGCAGCGTTCGCGGATGCGGCAGATGGCATGGGATGCGTGGGCCCCTGCTCGGGATATGAGTTGACTCGCGACCTAGACTTCAATAGCAACGACAGCTACGCAACCGGTGTGGTGAACAAAGATTGGACTGCCGACACGGGTTGGATGCCCATTTACAGCGACCGCGGCGGTTTCAACGCCACATTCGAGGGCAACGGCTTCACAATCTCACATCTGTACATCAAACGCCGAGGAGCTACTGCCGGGGCCAGCACAGGCTTGTTCCGATTTACACATCGTGAGTTCGGGCACATTCGCCGGCTGGGATTGGTCTCGGTGGATGTCCGAGGGGAGAGCAGAGTCGGTGGGTTGGTCGGCCATAACGAGGGCAGAATCACTGAGAGCTACGTTTCGGGCAGAGTACAGGGAGACAAGGATGTTGGCGGGCTGGTCGGACATCACTTCGGTGAAATCAGGAATAGTCATTCGTCAGGAGAAGTGGGTGGGAGCACTAATGTTGGCGGCCTCGTCGGGACAATCAGTGGAAATTCACCGGTTACCCTCAGTTTTTCGAATGCCTATGTGACAGGAATTGAGTTGACCGGCGGACTGGTGGGAGTGAACTACGCCGGTCCCATATTCCAGTGCTACGCAACAGGCAGGGTTACGGGAAGAACAGACATCGGTGGACTGGTCGGACGCAATTGGGGAACCATCTCTGCTACCTACGCCACCGGCAATGTATCCGGCGTACATATAACAGGTGGACTGATTGGGGCAAATGAAGGCACACTCATTGCAAGCTACTCCACAGGTAGAACGAGGGGGAAATTTATTTCCGGTGGCCTGATTGGCGCAAATGGCGGCACCTTATTCGCCGTCTATTCCACAGCGAAGACATCGGGAGACCGAGCGACAGGCGGCTTGGTAGGGGTCAACGACGGCACCATCATCGAGAGTTTCTGGGACATCGAAAAAACGGATACGTTGGTAGGCGTGGGCGCGGACGACCGCAATA
Source organism: Dehalococcoidia bacterium (assembly GCA_963665605.1). Lineage (GTDB taxonomy): Bacteria > Chloroflexota > Dehalococcoidia > Lucifugimonadales > JADFKI01 > Bin90. The sequence goes on from OY762409.1 coordinate 1,574,910, forward strand.
GGGACGGTAGAGTCGGCAGCGGCGACATAGGGAGGCAGACACTTGGTGCGAGAGGGCTCAGAACGCGACAATTGCGGTCACCAACGGGCTATACGGGCATCTACATCGACTGGGATAGAGACTTCGACAATGCGGATGGGGACTTTGACGAGGGTACAGGTGGAGAAGATTTTTGGGACTTCGGTACTTCAGGCAACTATCCACTGCTAATAGCTGATTCCGACGGTGACGGTATCGAAAACTGGTGGGAATTCGGCCGACAACACGGTCGCAGGATAGCGCCTACGCGCACGCCTACGCCCACAGGGACTGCCACGCCTTCCGCAACGGACACGCCGACAGTCAGCCCAACATCGACTGCAGCGGCTACAAGTACAGCTACCGTGACCCCAACGGCAACGCCGACCAATACCTCAACCCGCACTCTGACGCCAACTCCGACGCCAACTCCGACGAACACGGCTGTGCCAACGCCTACCATCGCCCCTTCACGGACACCAACGCATACCGCCACGCCGACGGGAACTCCAATTCCTGCGCCCGCCTCCACATCGACGCCCATTGTCATCGTCGTGACAGCGACGCCGGGCACACCCGCACCCACTCAGACACCGATAATTGTTGTGGTCACGGCGGAGTCCTCAACGAGCACACCCGCGCCTATCGCGACGGTATCACCGCCTCCGACGTCGAGTAGCGGATGCGGGTTCGCCGCTAGGATTCCTCCTGGTGCGGCGGCGGTTAACCTGCTCTTGTTGGTTGCGCCGCTTGGAATACTCGGAGGTGTGAGACGCATCCGGAGAAAATAGGCTCCACCGTCGGATCGCCCAAATAGTCCGCAGATCATACAGAGTCTGAAAAACTCGACTCGCGGTTAAACTTGCGAGCCGTGTGGTACTATGTGCGGAACTTAGCAAGGAGGCACTCCCCCTATGGCATCTCAAATTGGTCTATCTGTGGCGCTGCCCGCCTACACCGTGGATCCGGCATTCACAGCGAGGCGCGCCGAGGAGCTTGGCTTCGAGTCGATCTGGTTCGCCGAGCATCCCATTCTGCCGGTCGAATCCGACAGCCCATTTCCGGGTTCCGAGGACGGCATAATCCCCTGGACATATGCGCACTTCACTGAGCCCTATATCGCGCTGGCGCGCGCGTCCGCCGTTACGACGGACCTGAAGCTGGGCACGGGCATCACGCTCATCACGGAGCGCAACCCGCTGGTGCTTGCGAAAGTCATCGCCGCGCTGGACTTCTACAGCGGCGGTCGCTTTCAGTTCGGCATAGGCACCGGCTGGCATCGGGAGGAGACGGAGCTTATGGGCGGCGACTTCGCCCATCGCTGGACGCAGGCGCGCGAGGCTGCGCTTGCGCTCAAGGCGCTCTGGACCGAGGACGAGGCGGAGTTCCACGGCAAGTATTATGACTTCCCGCCGGTACAATGCTATCCGAAGCCGGCACAGGACCCGCACCCGCCTATTTTGCTGGGCGGAATGGCGCGGAACGTGCTGAGGCGAGTTGCGCGCTGGGGCGACGGCTGGCTGCCTAATCGCGTGTCGCCTGAGCAGGTGCGAGAGAGCCGCCTCATCCTGGACACACTTGCGGCGGAGTACGACCGCGATCCCTCTAAACTCACAATCAATGTTTACGGGCAGCGCGCCGAGCGCGATGTGGTGGAGTCGTTCCTGGAGGCGGGCGCGAACCGCGTCATAGTAAGTCTGTCACTCTGCGAGTCCGAAGATGAGATGGAAACGGAATTGCAGCGAGTTTCTGACGCTGTCCTTTAACTGAAATTAGGAACCGAGTACCAAGTCTGAAGTCTCATTCATTCCGCTAGCAAAAGGGAAGGACAGAAGAAATGAAACTCGCGCTGCAATACGAGATGCAGAGGCCGTCACTGGATGACCATCTGGTGCTTCAGGAGACGATGGAGCAGTGCATACTTGCCGACGAGGTGGGCTTCGATTACCTGTGGTTCGTGGAGCATCACTTCCTGACGGGCTTCTCGGCGTCGCCATGTCCGGACCTCGTTTACGCCGCACTCAGTCAGCGCACGAAGCAGATACGGCTTGGGCTTGGCGTGGTCATATTGCCTTACCATCATCCCAACCGCGTGGCGGAGCGCGTGGCGATGCTAGACCACCTATCAGAGGGGCGCGTTGATTTCGGCACTGGGCGCTCGGCGCCTTACGAGCTGACGGGCATGGGCATCGATCCGCGAGACAGCCGCGAGATGTGGGAAGAGTCGCTGTCTATGGTGCCTGACATCTGGCAGACCGACTGGTATTCATACGAAGGGAAATACTGGCAGGTGCCGGAGCGCCAAATACTGCCGAAGCCATACCAGGACCCGCACCCGCCAATCTGGGTTGCCGCGCTCCAGCCTGCAACATACGAGATCGCGGCGTCCAAGGGCATCGGCGTGCTGTCGTTCGGTTCGAGTACGCCGTCTTCACTTGAACCACATGTCAAGGCGTACCGTGAGAATGTGAAGAAAGCCAATCCCGTCGGCGCATTCGTCAACGACCAGTGGGCGAGCTCCACGCTGGGCGTGTGTCTGGAGAACGACCGCGAGGCGAGGGAGATGGGCGCGCAGTCGCTGAAGAACTTCTTTGGCCCGGACAGGCCGTATGTGCAGGGGCAGAAGGATGTGTACGCGCAACTGCTCGACAAGTGGGGCGGCGTTCCGGATCACCTGAAGGCGAACTTCTCGCGCTATGTGGAAGATGTTGACAAGCCCGACGAGGCAAAGGAAGACGTCCTCGACTACTCAGGCGGGAGCGCCATCGCGCACCAAATATGGAGCGATCTCGACGCGGACACGCTGTGCGACCGTGGCGTGGTCATTGCGGGCGATCCGGACAGTTGTATCGAGGCGCTGAAAAAGCACGAAGCCATCGGCATCGACCAGATGATGATCATGATGCAGACGGAGACGGTGCCTCACGAGAAAGTGATGGAGTCGATAGAACTCTTCGGAAAGTATGTGATACCGGAGTTCAAGAAGCGAGACTAGCGTTTCCAGGCACGGTGGCAGGAAACTTTGCTGCCGGCCTGCCCTACCCGTCCGCATTTGTCGCCATCACCTCACTTCTGGTGACAGTAGTGAACCTGTTCTCCGTTGCCGAAGTGAACAGCGAGACCTGCATCACACGCTCCTCTGAATTGATACGGAGCGCCAAGGTTGCCATCACGCTATTGTACATGTCCAGCGCTGCCTCCAGGGCGACTTGGCGCTGCCAGTGTTCCTGCCAAGGTCCCGGGTTCACCGCGTTGATTTGTGGGAGTTGGGCAAATTCCGCCATTAGGCCGTTGGCAGCGTCGCGCAATAAGTCGAAGTCTTTCATCCTGTCGAAGCCGTCGATGCCTCTACTGCGGAATATCACCAACTGGTAGAGGAGCATCCACCAGTAGATGGCGGCAAGGCGCTGCCCGTTGAGGCGCTTGCGCTGCCGCTTCAGTCCCCAGTCCAGCGACCTGTCGGTGTTCTGCACGAAGAGCTGCCCTACGGTGTCAGCCGCACCCTCACAGCACCCATTCCAAAGAGGTACGAGTCTGCTATCCAGATTGTTCGCGCCGAACTCCAGCGTTATGCGGCGCAATTCGTTAATGTCTGAGCGAAGTCTTGACTTGGAGGACCCTGACAGGAACGGTAGCCTCATCTGTTTCTTTCCTTTCAAGAGCAGAGCGACCGGAGAAACCCGCAAGCGGCACAAGTATCTTGAACGCATATCCTATCACCATGCCATTCGTTGTGTTAGCCACTTGCCAAGAAACTTGACCATACAATGAAGTGGAATTATTATTCACACGCATTAGGCACTCGCATCAGGCACTCGCAGCGAGAGCGGCGGTTTCCCTGCCTCTCGATCTGCCCCGAGATACACTGGTATGCCGTTTCACATAAAGGTCTTCAACGCATGCAGCTCAAGTCTTACATCAGGGACATTCCGGATTTTCCGAAGCCCGGCATTCTGTTCAGGGATATTACGCCGCTGCTTGGGGACAGTGCCGTGCTGAAGTACGCAGTTGACCGCATGCTTGAACTGTGCGAACCTCTGCGCGCCGATGTGATAGTCAGTGTGGAGGCGCGAGGGTTCCTGCTGGCAGCTCCGCTTGCGTATCAGATGGATAAGCCACTGGTTCCGGTTCGCAAGCAAGGCAAGTTACCCTTCAAGAAACACAGCGCGAGCTACGACCTGGAATATGGCGAAGATACACTGGAGATACACAGTGACTCCATCGGTCCCGGACAGCGCGCGCTGATTGTGGACGACCTGCTGGCGACGGGCGGCACAGTCTCCGCGGCATCTGATCTGGTGCGCGAGTGTGGCGGGCGTATCGCCGGGTATGCATTTCTCATTGAGCTAGCCGATCTCAATGGCAGAAAGCAATTGGGCGGCGAAGAGGTAGTATCACTGGTTACTTACGATTGATCAGTTTCGACTGACGTCCGCGCGAGGGCTGGCGCGACGATAACAAAACGATTACGCCGCCGCGTATGATGCGGAGGGTAGCAAAGAAAGGAAGAGAGCCAATGACGACCGATGTGAACATCGAATCCCTGATAAGCGATGTGGAAGAGGTGGTAGCGAGAGGTATCGCCTATGTTCAGGAGAACGCAGAGTCCGAGGTGAAGATTGGCATCTGGAGGCCGCGTGAGGTGCTGTGCCACTGGATATACTGGCACGCCGTCACGGCGGAAGGCATGGAAACCGCCGCCGCGGGTGAAGGTCCCCACCGAATCTTCGCGGAAGTGGACGACATGAACTCAAGATCCGTGGGACGCAAGTCCGGCGTGTCGGTCGCATGGCTCGTCGAAGAGATGGAAGAACTCCAGGAGCGACTGATTGCGGCGGCGCGGGCGATGCCCGACCCCAACGCCGTGGTCGTGGCTCGGGGCGACGGCAGCGAGGCAAGCGGAGTACAGAGGCTGGAGACAATTGTCAGCCACTGGAACGAACACCTTGAAGAGATGGCTGCTGCCGCGTCTGCGTAACTAGGGCGAGGAAGCGTCTCAGACCGGTGGCAATGGTCAGCCGCACTGGTCAGCTGCACTGGTTAGCTGCAATTGTCAACTGCGTTGGCCCACCTGCGTAGAGCAGGATAACGCCGCAGCGCGGACATGATGCGGCGCAGACGAGCGTACCCGTTGTCGCAGATCGCATTTGCGAATTGACAAAGGGCGCGTCTGTTGTCATCATGCGGATTAAGAGGTCTGCAGTTCAGCGTGAGTGATGAGGCATGGGGGGCGGACTACCGAACCGCATGACGCATCATCTCTCGTTTCCGTCACACATTAGGGACATCTGATACACCCGACTGCTGTTTTGGTTGCATCGGAGGTTGTGTAGGGGGCAATATGGTATATCGCACTAATGTAAGTTTCATTAGCAACTTTCTGCGCGAAGTGGACATGTTCAGCGGTCTGTCCGAGCGTAATCTGGACCGAATTGCGTCGCTGTGCGAAGAGTACACCTTCGCTCCGGGAGAACACCTGGGTATGCAGGACGAGCGCGGAACGCGGCTGTACATCATGCGTGATGGCGAGATTGAAGTTACGGTCGGCTCGCAGGACACCGGCGTTGTCGTGAGAACGGTGCGAGGCAGAGAAACATTCCCGATCGCGGTGCTGATGGAGCCACCGATACTGGTTACCACCACACAGGCAGTAACCGAGGTGAATGCCTTCGTAATCCCGCGCGTCAGGCTGATGGAACTGTGCGAGCTTGAGCCTGAAATCGGCATGCACATATACAGATCGAGTTGCGGCATCATCATGAACCGCTACCGATACACACTCGCAATGCTCTCTGACAGCGTGGGACATCCAACGAGATTGAATCCTGTCTGGCGCGGAGCAGAGGTATAAGCGGAAAATACACAGGGCACAGCCGGAAGTCGCTTTGCGGCGTCGGCTGTATTGAGGGAAAGGCGATGACAGGGAGGAAACTAACAGGAGGTGCATCATGACGGTTGTAGCGTTAGGCGGACTAACGGGCGCAGGCGCCAGGACGATGGGCCCAGCACTTGCTGAACGAATGGGAGCCGACTATGTTGACCGGCTCATTCTCACCAATGTGGCCCGGCATGTGGGCGCGACCGTGGAAGCGCTTCACCAGCGCGAGGAACGCCCACCCACCCGTGGCGAGCGGTTCACCCGCTTCCTGCAGCGGGTGCTCGAACGATCCGCAGTAACAGGCGCAGGCGGCGACCCTTACTTTGGGCCGGGTGTCGCGGCGTTTCTGACAGAAGAATATGAGGATCTACCCGAGCCCACAGTAACGCGTGGACACGAACTCGAGGACGAGAAGTACATCGAAGGCGTTCAGCACGCCATCAGCGACATGGCGACCGACGAGAACATCGTGATGGTGGGACGCGGCTGCTACTACATTTTGAAAGACCAGCCCAACGTGCTGCGAGTCGGCATTGAGGCAAAGTTGGAAGACCGTATCGCAACAATTGCCGGACGCGAACGCCTCGACCTCGATGAAGCCACAAGGATAGTCGCGGCGCGAGACGAGGCACGGCTGTACTTCTTCAACCGCTTCTTCGACATAGGAGACCCGGACGCGCCGGAGTTCTTCCACTTCGTGATAAACACGAGTTCGGTCTCGCAGGACTACGCATTGAAGATGATTGAAGACGGCGTAGAAGCCCTGCGAGCAGGACATTTGAAGTAGCGGCGAAGTTCTTATTCCCCGCAGAATTGCCCTTCTCGGGGCGGTTGCGCTAATGGCTTCCTTTGGCTAGAATAGCGCACATCAGGGCGACGACTGCGCTGCGATCGCAGCGCGCATTTGGGAGGCGAGCCTATGGCACTACTAGAAATTAACGATCTCGCTACTTACTTCTTCACGCAGGAAGGCGTGGTGAAGGCAGTGGACGGCATCAGCTACGAGCTTGCGGAAGGCGAGGTATTGGGAGTTGTGGGCGAAAGTGGCTGCGGCAAGAGCGTCAGCGCACTTTCTATCATGCGCCTCGTGGCTAATCCTCCGGGCAGGACCGTTGCCGGGCAGGTCGTATTCGAAGGCGAAGACCTTCTGCAGATGGATGACTCTGAGATGCGCAGCATCCGGGGCAACAAGATTGCGATGGTCTTCCAGGAGCCAATGACCTCTCTCAACCCGGTGCTGACCATAGGCCGCCAGCTCACGGAAACGCTCGAACTGCACCTCGGCATGACGAAGGAGCAGTCTCAGGCACGCGCCGCTGAGCTCCTGCAGCTCGTCGGCATCCCGGACGCTGAGGGCAGGCTGAAGGACTACCCGCACCAGTTCAGTGGTGGTATGCGGCAGCGTGTGATGATCGCGATGGCGCTCAGTTGCAATCCGCGCCTCATCATCGCTGACGAACCAACCACCGCACTGGATGTGACAATTCAGGCGCAGATTCTTGAATTGATGCAGGACCTGGCCGCGCAGTTCGGCACTGCGATGATTATCATCACGCACAACCTCGGAGTGGTGGCGCGCTACGCCCACCGCGTCATAGTGATGTACGCTGGCAAGATAATCGAGACCGGCAATGCAAGAGAGATTTACCACAACCCCAGCCATCCATACACGATGGGATTGCTGGCGTCGGTGCCGCGGCTTGACGAAACGGAACGCACCAGGCTAGAGGCGATCGAGGGACTGCCTCCGAACCTCGTAGATATGCCGGGAGGATGCTCATTCGCGCCGCGCTGCCAGTTCGCTATCGAGAAGTGTCTTGAGGAGGAGCCTGCCCTCGCCGATGTCACGGATGGACATGACGCAGCCTGCTGGCGGGCACATGAACTTCTAGAAGCGGCCCGCGCCTAGACAGGGGAGATTTTCGATGACAACACAAAACGGCAATGCAAATGACAACGAAGTCCTGCTGGAAGTCAAGAATCTGAAGATGTACTTCCCGGTGACGTCGGGAATCTTCTTCCAGCGCAAGATTGCGGATGTCAAGGCTGTCGACGATGTAAGCTTCTTCATACGCAAGGGCGAGACGCTGGGCCTGGTGGGTGAAAGCGGTTGCGGCAAGACGACCACCGGTCGCTGCATACTGCAGCTGTATAAGCCGACCGAGGGCGACATCATCTTCGAGGGCGAGGACCTGAATGCGCTGGACGGCAGGGCGATGCGAGAGATGCGCCGCAAGGTGCAGGTCATCTTCCAGGACCCTTACGGCTCACTCAACCCCCGCATGACATGCGGAGACATCGTAGGCGAGCCGCTCATTGTGCATAAGCTCACCTCCTCCAAGCAGGAGTACCGCGACCGCGTTACAGAGCTCCTGCAGACTGTAGGGCTGAATCCGTACATGGCGGACCGTTACCCGCACGAGTTCAGCGGCGGTCAGCGGCAGCGCATCGGGATCGCGCGCGCTCTCGCAGTGAACCCCAGCTTCATCGTTTGCGACGAGCCGGTTTCAGCTCTAGACGTGTCAATTCAGGCTCAGGTGATCAACCTGCTTGAAGACCTGCAGGACCAGTTCGGCCTGACTTACCTGTTCATCGCGCACGACCTCTCCGTCGTGCGGCACATCAGCGACCGCATCGCGGTGATGTATCTCGGACATATCGTGGAGATTGCCGACCGCAACGAACTCTACGAAAACCCGCTTCACCCCTACACAAGGGCATTGCTCTCGGCAGTTCCGATTCCGGACCCGGTTGTGGAGCAGCAGCGTGAGCGCATCATCCTGACGGGCGATGTGCCTAGCCCAATGAACCCACCATCAGGGTGCGTCTTCCACACTCGCTGCCCAGACATGATTGGCGACTGCCAGCTTGAAGTGCCACGCCTGCGAGAAGTGCAGCCGGGTCACTGGGTGTCCTGCATCCGCGTGGAGGGCTACGATACTGCGCCAACGCTCTAGTCGGTAGCACACACTTAGCCATAAGATAGGGGCGCTCAATTGAGCGCCCCTTTCATTTTGTCCCGTTATACCTGCTATCCCGTTGTGACTGTGTGTCAGCAGCAGTTCCCCAGCCAATCTGCAATTGTGGTACATTATGCCCATTATGAACGGAGGAAATGCCTATGCTTGACTACAAGCCCAACATGGTTCTGTCTAACGAAGAGTTCAGGGTTGTGGGTTCGCGGCCAGTGCGTCACGACGGGGTTGACAAGGTTACGGGACGTGCGCGCTATGCGGCTGATACGGCAATGCCGGGGCTTCTGTATGGCAAGGTTATACGCAGCCCGCATGCTCATGCCCGGATTAGGAACATCGACGCGAGCCGCGCGCTTGCCCTGCCGGGAGTCCATGCAGTCGTTACTGCCGCAGACTTCCCAGAGGCGTCCGCGGAGTTCATCGACCAGGAAGAAGGAGCAGCCGTCAACTACGGCTTCTTCAGCCGCAATATCATGGCGCGCGAAAAGGCGCTGTATATGGGGCACGCCGTCGCGGCTGTCGCGGCAACCTCCCAGCACCTCGCGGAGGAAGCGGCAGAGCTTATCGATGTGGATTACGAAGTGCTAACACCGGTCATCACAGCCGATGACGCGATGGCAGACGATGCACCCATACTGCACGAGCGCCTGCTCACCATGGCGAGCCCCGCGTTCCGCTCAGGCGGCTACGGCGACAGCGACGAGCAGACGAATGTCGCCAACCACTTTATCTTCGACGACGGCGATGTGGAGCAGGGCTTCGCTGAAGCAGATGTCATCGTTGAGCGCGAGTTCCATACGAAGGCGGTGCATCAGGGCTATATCGAGCCGCATTCGGCTACGGCGTTCTGGAACCGCGACGACAAGCTCACCGTCTGGTGCAGCACGCAGCAGCTTTTCGCTGTCCGCGATCACATCTCCGCAGTGCTCAACATCTCCCTGTCGAATGTACAGGTCATCCCAATGGAAATTGGCGGCGGCTTCGGAGGCAAGGGCATGGGCGGGATGTACCTGGAGCCGGTGGTCTCGCTGCTGTCTCGCAAGGCAGGCAGACCCGTCAAGCTCGCCATGAGCCGCAAGGAAGTGTTCGAGGGATCCGGCCCGACATCGGCGGCGCACATCAGGGTCAAGATGGGTGCGACTGAGGACGGCAGGCTTACGGCTGCGGACGCTTCGCTCGTCTATGAGGCGGGCGCATTCCCCGGCTCGCCGGTGCCATCTGGGTGCCGAACGATGCTCGCGCCTTATGTCATTCCCAACGCGCATGTCGAGGGCTTTGATGTCGTGGTCAACACGCAGAAGTCCGCTGCGTATCGCGCTCCCGGCTCACCGGCGGCGGCATACGCGGCGGAGTCGGTTGTTGATGAGCTTGCGAACAAGTTGGGCATAGACCCCATCGAGTTCCGCCTGCTGAACGCCGCTAAAGAAGGCACACGCCAGCCCGCAGGTCCCGTTTTCAGGCGCATCGGCAATGTGGAGATGCTGGAGGCGGCGCGCGACCATGCCCACTATCAGGCACCAATCGAAGGCAAGTACAGGGGCAGGGGCGTAGCGAGCGGTGCGTGGTTCAACGGCAGCGGACCCGCCAGCGCAGTTGCGAGCGTCAATCCCGACGGCTCGGTCAGCCTCATCGAAGGCTCGCCGGACATCGGTGGCAGCCGCGCTGTGATGGCAATTCATGTCGCCGAAGTGCTGGGCATCGACGTTGCGGACGTGAAGCCCGCCGTCGTGGATACAGACTCCGTGGGCTACTGCTCTGGCGCGGGCGGCAGCGGCGTAACCTTCAAGACGGGCAGGGCGTGTTATGAGGCTGCGCAGGATGTGAAGCGCCAGATGATCGAGCGCGCGGCGCGTATATGGGATGTGGATTCCAACGATGTGGAGTACGACGACGAGAACGCAGTGCTGCGCCACAAGCAGGATAGCGAACTCTCGATGACTTTCGCAGCGCTGGCGCAGCGGCTTAACGGCACAGGTGGACCGGTCGTTGGCCGCGCAACGGTAAATCCCGGCGGTGTGGGCAACGCCTTCGCCATGCACATGGTGGATGTCGAGGTTGACCCCGAGACCGGCAAGGTGGAAATTCTGCGCTACACGGCACTGCAGGATGTGGGCAAGGCGATGCACCCGAGCTATGTCGAAGGACAGATGCAGGGTGGCGCGGTTCAGGGCATCGGCTGGGCGCTGAACGAAGAGTACTACTTTGACGACAGCGGACGCATGTTGAACTCGTCGTTCCTCGACTACCGCATGCCCGTATCGCTCGATGTGCCGATGATAGACACGGTGATAATCGAGGTCGCAAATCCGGGGCATCCCTACGGCGTGCGCGGCGTAGGCGAGGCGTGCATAGTGCCTCCAATGGCAGCCATAGCAAACGCCATCAGCAATGCAATCGGTGTGCGGATGACAGAGTTGCCCATGTCGCCCGCAAAGGTAGTTGAGGCGCTGTCGAAGAACGGCGCGTAACGGCTCCACTGACTACCCTTTGAGTATCTGTTCAGGCTCATGGCGAAGGGACGAAGTTGCATGTCTCGTTCGCTGTGAGCCTGTCAGATTTATTGCCGGATAAAGTCGCAACCTTACAATCAGATAGTTATCTTCAAAGGACATAGCGCGATGAAATATTACAGTCTCATAGGCGCGGACGGAGACACAAGATTGGCAGTGGAGGCGCAAGAGGGCGTGCTCTCCGACCTGACCTCAGTACACCACGATCTGGAGGTACTCGAAGACTTGGCTCTGGCGGCGGCATTATCCGGCCAGAGCATCGATGCACTCGCGCAGCAGATGATCGAGGGAGGCGCGGCGGACGAACTCAGCCTCGCCGAGATCATGAGCGGTGAGAGCGATGCCGTGCTTGACATGCCGTTCGAGCCGCCGGAAGTGTGGGCTGCAGGCGTAACCTACAAGACGAGCGAGATGGAACGGCGCAGGGAAAGCGAAACTCCGGATGTCTATTCCATGGTGTATAGCGCAGAGAGGCCTGAAGTCTTCTTCAAGGCGACGCCAGACCGCTGCGTCGGTCCCAACGACTCCGTCGGCATCCGCGAGGACTCCAACTGGAATGTGCCCGAACCTGAGCTTGCATTCGTGCTTTACGGCGGCGAGATAATCGGCTACACCATTGGCAACGACATGAGCAGCCGGCAGATAGAGGGCGAAAATCCGCTGTATCTGCCGCAGGCGAAGGTGTTCAATCGCTGCTGCGCCATCGGCCCGTGCTTCGTAACGGCTGAATCGTTCGACGATCCGCACGGTCTCGCCGTGAGCTGCACCATCACGCGCGACGGCGAGGAAGTATTCAGCGGCAGCACGAATACTTCAGAGATGGCACGCACCTGCCAGGAACTCGCGGACTGGCTGCAGCGGCACAACGATGTACCTAACATGACCACAGTGCTGACGGGCACACCCATCGTGCCGCCCCCCGACTTGAGCCTTCAGGAAGGCGACAGTGTGACCATCACGATAGAGGGAATCGGCACGCTCGTGAACGATGTTATAGTGGTGTAGTTGACCAGTGTGACATTCGCGGCGAGCACGAGACCCAATCTTCTGGGTTGGTGCCGGCAAGTTGAAGGAGTCAATGACATGGCGGTGGAAGAGCTAAAAGCGAAGAATGAATGGGAAGTGCACTTAGAGAATCTGAGGAATATGACCCCCGAAGAAAAGGACGCGTATCTTGCTCGCAAGTTTGAGGAAGGGCAACGTCAGGCAAGAGGAATTCTGGGGAAACGAGCCGAACCGACTATGACTCGCGATGAACTAAGAGAAATGCTCGGAAGAAAATATCCCAGTCTGACACTGAGTGATCAGATTATCAAGGACAGGCAGGCCGGGCTGTAGATGCCGGTTTTCTATCTGGATGCGTCAGCGATTGCGAAATTGTATCTTCCTGGCGAACAAGGAGTGGATTTTGTAGTTCAGCTTATTGGCTCACACATATCAGGTGATGTATTTGTCACTTCCAATTTGTCACTTGTCGAGGTCAAATCAGCCATATCACGCAGGATAAGCAATGAAGAGACACGGGCTTACCTTCTAGACACATTCGACAGAGATGTGCAAGAGATATTCAATCTTATGGCGGTAAGTCATGAAATTATCATAGGAGCAGGGGCTGTTGTCGAAGACTATCGCCTCCGCGCCGGCGACGCCATACACTTGGCTACCGCATTGTCCATTGCTGCAATTACCATCCCACAGGTATTCATGGTCTCCAGCGATGCCGAACTGCTCGAAGCATCCGAGGCGGCGGGCATCGGAGCGCTAGACCCGCAAGCGGATGATGCCATCGACAATCTGCGCCAAATCAGAGCAGTGTAATCCGTGCGTTGACACAACCACACGCCGATAGTAACCTCTGCCCTACCAGACATAACGATGACAACGGCACGTAAAGCCGACGGGAGAAGATCAGAATGTGCACTTATGTGATTCAGAAGTCCGACATTACGGGAAGTGGCAAAGGCACTCCGGGCTGGATTCCGATAACGGAAGCCCGCGTCTATTATGACCATCCCTTCCACATGACGACCGACCACACGCTTAATATCGACTTCGTAAACCCTGATCAGGGGCTCGGAGCGCGCGTAGCAGTCGAGCTAACCGCGGAGTCGGCGCGTGCGCTTGTGGACGACATATTGGCGGCGCTTGAAGAAGGAAACGCAGCACACGCTGCAGATTAGACTGCACCCTTTCCCGTTGCTCGTTGCCGTTGCTTCTCACCCTTGAGCGATGGCACGAACTCGGTCAGGGGTTGCATTGGCAATGTAAGTTATGTAGAGTTTGCGGCAGTGAGGGCACCCCAGCCCTGTAACCACGATACTGTTGAAAAACACAAAGGAGTTTGGCGGAATTGGCGGAATGAGTAGATAGACAAAGACATGGAGGGACCCAAATGCAAATCATGTCAATTCGTCGAAGTGCTACTTTCCTAATGCTACTCTTAGTCCCTGCGCTTATGCTGGCTGCGGCCTGTTCGAGCGCAGAACCGGAGGCTGAAGCGCCCGCTGCACCAGCGGCTGCCGCACCCCAGCCGCCGCCTGCTCCCGCTCCAACCACTCCTCCTGCAGCACCCGCCCAGGCAGCGCCCACTGCGGCTCCTGAAGCAATGGCAGATATCACACCTCCCAGGCCTGGTGACCCTGGCGGGCAGACTGGCGGCGTACTTAATGTCGCCTACTTCCGCAAGGCATCCAGCCCCGACGGCTACCAGGCCGGTGGAACCTTCGACCGCATGTACTTCTTCACCGGCAACGAGGTTCTTGTCGCAATCGGCAAGGACAGCGTGTACGACCCTTCTGAATCTCTTGCGTACTCGTTCGAGGTCGAGGACGGCGGCAGCCGTGTAAGGTTCAACCTTCGTGAAGGCGTGCAGTTCCAGGGCGGATTCGGCGAAATGACATCCGATGATGTTGCCTTCAGCCTGAACCGCTGGTTCGACAACGGGTCTGGCTGTAGGGGCTGCCCGAGCACTTTCCGGTCGGTGACAGGGGTCAACGCCGTAGATGACTACACAGTAGATGTCGTTATGGACCCGCCGGACGCCAACCTTGTGGTCAAGATGTTCGACAGGGGCAGCATCGTCCACAACAAGGAGAACTGGGAAACGCTTGGACTAGACGATCACAAGAGCAGTCCCATAGCCACCGGCCCATACAAACTCACACTCTGGGATGTTGGCGTAACCCAGAACTGGGAGAAGCACCCGGACTGGTGGCGACACGAGCCGTTCGCCGACGAGGTGAACATCCAGATTATCTCTGAGACACGCACAAGGCTGGCAGCCCTTCAGACGGGCGAGGCCAACGTGTCCTGGCTGCAGGCGGAACAGATTCCCGCCGCGCAGAAGGATGACAACATCAACGTGTGGGACTTCACAGGAGTCGGCTGGGACGGTTGGGTATGGAACCACGGTCTTGAGCCGCTCGACGACCTGCGCTTGAGGCGAGCCCTGATCAAGTCAGTGGACAGGGGAGCGCTGAATACATCCATCTACTTGGATACGCTGCGAGACAGCCAGGCGCATACCTTCCCGCCGGAGTCTCCGTTCGGGATTGATGCCAAGGACCTCTGGGAAGGGGAGCACCTACGTTACGACCTTGATGAGGCAAGGGCTCTGGTCGAAGCAGTGGCTGCCGACAAAGGACTGGAGTTGCCGCTGCAGTTGACCGGTGTATGCGAGCGCCGTCCGGATCGCCAGCAGTTCTGCGAGTTCCTGCAAGGCTCGTGGACTGAGATTGGCGTTGAGTTCGAGTTCCAGATAGTGTCCAACGCTTCTGAGCGCTCTGATGTAATGGAGCAGTGCCAGACGCACGTGACGCAGACCGGCTCCGGAATGCTGCTGCCGTGGTATATGGAAGGCTCGCTGCACTCCAGCAGCAACGGCAACTATCCCGCCAAGGTATGCAAGGATCAGGGTTCCGCCCTGGATGCCGACGGTCAGGCTCTGCAGGACCAGCTAGACAAGCTCTTTGCGGAGGCGTCACAGAGTTTCGACAGCGCGGTGCAGATTGACAAATACAAGGAGATTCAGCGGATCGCGCTGGAGAACCTGTACACGTACATCCCTGCGATGCTGCGCGTGAATTATATCGGCTGTCACACGCCAACAACCGGCGGCTGCGACACTAACCCGATGCGCGGCGACGGCTTCGTGCGCAACGGCGACTTCTGGATAAAGCAGTAACCGAATCTATAGCGGTCAGTCATCAGTAACCAACTCTTCGTCCACAAGGGTTGATTGCAGGTTGCTGACCGCTTCTTGTTCTCAGGAAAGGCCGACAGATGCAGCGTTACATGCTGCGCCGAGCGATCAACCTCATTCCGGTGCTGGTGCTGATCAGCATCATCGTATTCGCCACCGTAAGGGTGCTGCCGGGCGATCCTGCTCGCCTTCTCGCGGCCGTGGATGAGACCGGCTTCGTAGACCCCGATGTTCTCGCCGCGGTGGAGGAGCGATATGGCCTGGACAAGCCGCTCACAACTCAGTATTTCGATTGGGCTTGGGGTCTCGTGCGCGGCGATTGGGGCGTGTCGCTCTTAAGCGGCCAAGACGTATTCCCGCAGATTCGCAGCCGCCTGAGCTTCACTGTGCAGCTCGCCGGGCTGTCGTGGTTCTTATCTCTGCTCATAGGCATTCCCATGGGGGTGATCTCCGCGCTCAAACGCAACTCCATACGAGACATCGCCGTGACGAGCTTCGCGGTGTCCGGCATCGCGCTGCCCAACTTCTGGCTGGGCATGCTGATGATTATATTCTTCGGCGTTTGGCTGGGCTGGCTGCCAACGGGCGGCTACACTAGTTTCCAGGACAGTCCGATCGACTGGGCGCGCAAAATGATTATGCCCACTATTACACTGGGCACGGCGCTGTCCGCGGTTACCATGCGGCAGATGCGCGCCGCCCTGCTGGAGGTGATGCGCGAGGACTACATCCGCACTGCGCGCGCCAAGGGCCTGATGGAGAACCGCGTCGTAATGCTGCATGCGATGAAGAATTCTCTGCTTCCGGTCATTACGCTATCCACTTTGCAGCTTGGAACGCTGGTCGGCGGAACTGTGGTGACGGAGACGGTTTTCTTCCTTCCGGGTATCGGCAAGTTCATCGTGGACGCGGTGATAGCCAAGGATTTCCTCGTGGTGCAGATGGGGCTGATGATTCTGACGCTGGGGGTGCTGGTCGCCAATCTCATCGCGGACATTTCATACGCATTTCTGGATCCGCGCATTCGGTATGATTAGCTACTTGCCCAAGAGTTTTGCAAGTAGAGCGACCTCAGGGTAGAGCAGACGAACGGTAGGATATGAGAGAGCACGAGCTGACAGAAACGACGGGTAACGAGCTCGCCGACCAGGACCTGAACTGGGTTCGTAAGAGCCGCCTGCTCCAGACGCTGAGGGAGTTGCTCAGCGTGCGTCTCGCCAAGTTCGGGTTGACCGTGCTCGGGGTCGCCGTAATCGCAGCCGTGTTCTCGCCGCTTCTGGCCGTGCATGATCCGATCAAGATAAACCCGCGCGACAGCCTGCAAGACCCCAGCGCAGAATACTGGCTGGGCGCGGACCGTCTCGGGCGCGACCAGCTTGCGCGACTCATCTACGGCGCACGAGTGTCGCTCATCATTGGCGGCGCGGGTGTGGGCATCGCGGTCGTGGCCGGGATTGCCATCGGGACAGTTTCAGGCTGGGCCGGCAAGTGGACGGACGAGATACTGATGCGGATAATGGACGCGCTCGCCGCATTCCCCAACATAGTGTTTGCGCTCGTGCTCGTGGCGATTACCGGGGGAGCAATGCGTAACATCATTCTCGTGATAGGGCTTGTGTTCACCCCGGCTGTCGCACGCCTCATACGCGCTCAGGTGCTGTCGGTGAAGGAGCGCGACTATGTAATAGCCGCCATTGCGCTTGGTGCTAGTCCGGTACGCATTATATCCTCGCACCTGATTCCGAACAGCCTCGCGCCCGTGATAGTGCAGGCGTCCATCGCCTTCGGTGCGGCAATACTGCTGGAGGCGTCGCTTAGCTTCCTAGGGGTTGGCGTGAAGCCGCCGACTCCAACCTGGGGTGGCATGCTGCGCCACGCCTTCGAGGTGGTGGACCTGGCTCCGTGGCTTACATTCACGCCGGGCGCAACCATATTCCTGGTGGTGCTCGCATTCAACTTCGTAGGCGACGCGCTGCGCGACACGCTCGACCCCCGTCTGAGAGGCGCCCGATAATTCCGCCCGTTAGCTCTGATTCTCGAAGAAGTCGAGATCGATGGCAAACGCGGACGCAAGCATAAGCAGCCGGAAGTCATTATCGGCGCTGCCATCCGTGAATTGCACGACGAAAGTGTCGGCGTCGGTGAACATCTCGCGCCCGAACCCGCTCCACTGCTTCGTTACGCGCGCAATTTCAGTGCCGCCCGCGCTCTTGGCTATGAAAGTGTGAGGGCGAAAGAGTCCGCTGGTTATCCGCGTAATCTCGCCCCCATTCGCATCCAAAAGCGCAAACTTGCGTCCGAGTCCGAATACACGATTCAGAGCGCCAACTCGCCTGCCGTCGGCATCAACTCTCAGATGCGATCGGAACCAGAAGAAATCACGGCTCGCTTGCAGGACTGGCGCATTGTTGCCGTCCACGACATGTATGGACAGTGCGCGATGGGAGGCCGCGAACTGGCGGCTGAGGCCGCCTGACTCCTCGTAGGCGTACATGAGTTGTGCGCCGTCGGATGTATGGACACTGTAGCGATTGGCAGTTTCAAAAGGAGTGAATATCTCTAACTGCTCAACTTGCTGTCGTATTACGAGCTCCGGATACCGAGTAAGGTCGGTCATCTCAATCTCCCTGATAAGCTAGCGGCATCTTGAACGATGCCTATACTAGCATTTTAGCAGGAAACAAAACTTGTTCTACGCCATACTAAGCGCTATTGCGGAGATTTTCGTCAAAGTACAAATATCTGCATCGGAACTCAGGCGTCAATCTGGATGCGCAGGCGCTTGTTGATGCGCCCCTTGCTCTCGTGTCCCACGACGCTGATCTTGCCCACTTCACTGGTGTTATGGACATGCGTGCCGCCATCAGCCTGTAGGTCTAGTCCCGTAATATTGACAGTCCGGACTTCTTGAATTGCGGGTGGCAGCAGGTTGATCTTCGTGCGGATGAGGTCGGGGATGGCGAAGGCTTCCTCTCTGGGTAGTGTCGCGATTTCGATAGGTCGCCCCGCCTGCACTTCCTCATTCACAAGAGTTTCCATGCGCTCCGCGAAGTCTGCCGACATATTTTCAAGCTCGAAGTCCATGCGCGCGCTGCCGGGCTGCATATTCCCGCCGGTGACTTGTGCGCCGTAGTCGCGCCATACGACTCCGCAGAGGATGTGCAGCGCGGTGTGCGTGCGCATCAGCAGGTAGCGGCGGTCCCAATCGAGTACGCCGTGAACGCTCGCGCCGACGGGCGGCAGTTCGCCGTCAATTTCGTGCACCAGCTTGCCGTCCTGCCGTGAAAGCTTCTTAACCGCGAACGACGAATCACCTGCGCTGAGTGTACCGCTGTCCGCGGGCTGCCCGCCGCCACCCGGATAGAACGCGGTGCGGTCAAGAACTACGCCCTTGGACGTATGGTCGATGACAGTGGCGTCGAACTCCCGGAGGTAGCTGTCGTCGTAGCAGATGATTTCGGTCATTGTTCGCCTCTCCGATGGTGGGTTGAAATTCGTATGTCGTTAAAGAGCGGTTGTGGTCTTGGGATTGCTTACACCGCAATCTCAGGCCGCTGCTTCCAAACGCCTGTCGCCTGCTGGAAGGCGTACGCAAGCTGCAAGACACTGAACTCGCTCTGGTGGCGACCGACAATCTGCACTCCCACTGGCAGCCCTTCATCGGTGAAGCCGCAAGGCACCGATATGGCGGGAAGACCCGTCGCGGTGATGTAGTAGCAGGAGCGCATCCAGTCGATGTATGTCTCCATTTGCACACCGTTGACTTCTGTCAGGTACGGCTGTGTCACGTCGAATGGCGGGTGCTGGCTGACAGGGAAGACCATGAACTCGTAGGTCTCCATAAACTTGCGCACGCGCTCATAGAGGGCGGCGCGCTTCACTTCAGCATTGCCCACATCCGCCGCGCTGAGCCTCAACCCCTCCTCGATGTTCCATATCACCGTGTCCTTGATCTGGTCGCGGTGCGTCTCCAGCATCTCCGCGCGAGTAGCAGCCATACCAGCGGCGCGAGAGACCATGAATGCCTCGTTAGCGCCGCTGAAGTCAGGGCAGGCTTCGTCGATGTCGCAGCCCAGTTCGCCGAATGTGCCGCGCTGACTCTCGATGACCGACACGATACGGGGATCAACGGGAAGACCGCCTATGTCGCTGCTCCACGCGATGCGTACACCGCCGAAGTCGCGCTCCAGCGAGTGCGCGAACGGATTGAAACTCTCACCCGCATCCGTCAGCGCAACGGGACAGCGTTCGTCGGGGCCAGCGATTGCACTGAGCATCAGAGCGGCGTCCTGCACGGTGCGCGCCATGGGACCTTGAACCGCCAACGCCGACCATGGCGTCTGCGAGGGCCAGACGGGAACACGCCCGATTGCCGTGCGGAAGCCTACGATGTTGCAGAAGTTCGACGGGTTTCGAAGTGAGCCGCCGAGATCGCTGCCGTCCGCAATGGGCACCATGCCGCATGCGAGGGCGACCGCCGCGCCGCCACTGCTGCCACCGCATGTCTTAGTCAGGTCGTAAGGGTTCAGCGTCGCACCGAAGACCTCGTTGAAGGTCTGCGATCCCGCACCGAACTCCGGCGTGTTCGTCTTGCCAACCGAGATCGCCCCCGCCTGCTTCAGCCGCTCCACCATAAGCGCGTCCTGCTTTGGGATGTGGTCGGCGTAGATGGGCGAGCCGTATGTCGTGCGAACGCCGGCAGTATCAACGAGGTCCTTGTGCGCGACTGGCAAGCCGTGCAACACGCCAACGCTATCACCGCGTTGCAGCGACTCGTCGGCTGCCTTCGCGCCTTCCAGCGCCCGATCAGGTTGGTAGGTGACTATTGCGTTGACCTTCGGATTGACGCGGTCAATCTGATCAAGATGCGCCTGCATAACCTCGGTGCATGAAAGCTCTTTGCTACGGACGCGCTGCGCTAGTTCCACAGCGGTCATAAAATTGATGTCGGTATTGGGCATTTATTTGCTCCGTCTAAGTAGTTTCTTCAATGGCTGACAGCCTCATCGTGTAGAAAGGGTTAGCTGTTTGCACTGGCAGACTCTAATCTATTGCAGGCAATATTCATCCTTCAACAGCGCATTGATCCGGTTAGGTTATCTGCTCCCAGTCGCGCAGCAGCGTATGCGCCGCGTTGTGTCCCGGCGCACCCGTAACCTCGCCGCCGGGATGTGCGCCCGCGCCGCACATGTACAACCCCTCAATCGGCGTGCGGTAGCCTGAGATACTGCGGCTACCGCGCCCCGCGAACATCTGCTGCGAGGTGATGTCCAGGTGGCGTATGTTGCCGTCCGTCAGTCCCACCCGCTCTTCCAGCTCGACAGGAGTGAAGAGCTCCCAGTCGATCATCACATCGCGGAAGTTGGGCGCGTACTGCGATATCGTGTCTATCAGGTGCTCGCCGACCGCCTGCCGTGCGTCTTGCCATGTGCCTTCGCGCAGTTGTACGGGGGCGTACATCGACCAGACGGACATCACATGCTTGCCCGGCGGTGTCAGAGTGTCGTCATACACGGTGGGAATCTGAATGAACATTACGGGGCTGTTCGACGGCCTGCCCGACTTCGCATCGTCCCAGCTCCGCTCGAAGTACTCGATCGACGGGCAGACGCGCGTGTAAGCGAGTGCCTTAGGGTCATAGTCCGGACCCAGGTACGCCGAGAAGTCCGGCAGTTCGTCCAACGCCGCGTGGAACTTCAGAAACGAGGTATTGGTCTTCGCTCGGCGTATATCGCTAAGCAAATCCGACGGTACATCGCCTTCATCCATCAATGAGAGGAATGTGCGCTTAGGGTCGGCGTTGGACAGAACGGCGTCCGCGTGGACGCGCTCGCCATCGGCAAGCAGCACGCCGTTAGCCCTGCCGTTGGTCGTTAGTATCTGCTGCACCTCAGCGTTCAGTCGAATCTCTACGCCGTGCTCCTCTGCCGAGCGTGCCATAGACTGCGTTATCGCACCCATGCCGCCCTTCGGAATGCCAAAATTCTCGTCGGGCGTGAGTAAGTCGCTGCGTATGTACCCAACCGCCATAATGCTGCCCGGCGCCCGCACGTCACCTGCATCCTGCGCGTCTATGAAGCTGGCACGAACCAGCGGCGACTCGAAATATTCTTCCACAAGGTCTTTCATGCTGCCCGTCAGCATGCGTTCGAAAACAACCTCGTCCGGCGTGCCGCGCACATCGGTGGCAATCTCTGAGAGTGTGGGAGGGTCAGTCAGCATATAACGCTGGATGATGCCACCGGCCTGCTCCCAGAACGCCACCCAGTCGTGATAGCGCGCTCCGTCCGCGGGCGATATGCGCGCAATGCTCTCAGCGGTTCGCTCGTCGTCGTGCCAGCGCATTATGTGATTGCCGCCCGGCAGAGGGCTGAAGCTCACGGGGTCCATCTCGTATATTTCAAGCCCGTGCTCGCGAAGCTCCAGGTCGTTGATGACCTTCTCCTGCAACATATGGCAGATATACGAGCAGCTTGAAACGCGGAAGCCGGGGAATAGCTCCTCCGTGATGCAGGCGCCGCCAACGAAGTCGCGGCGCTCCAGCACCAGCACGCTGTTGCCCTGCCGCGCAAGGTAATTGGCGGCTACCAGACCATTATGCCCACCGCCTACGACGATTGCCGAGTATTGGTTTGCCATGTCACTGCCCCCTAGCTGTCACAGCCTGTAATTCGCTATTGAAAGCCTATCACGGCAGACGGAGTTTGGAAACGCAGTCGGCGAGGTGCAATCTCACTCAGGCCACTCACTTTCCTCTGTGCGGGAAGGCGGCTGCGCTATGATACAATCCCGTCCAACAACTAGGTAACAAAGAAGATTCGGCGCTGCCGACGGAGATAACATGAGCTTCCAGAATTATGACATTGCGGTAATCGGAGCGGGCATCATCGGGCTTGCAACGGCTATGCGTCTGGCGCAGGAATACCCGCGCTACAAGATAATCGTGCTGGAGAAAGACGGCGAGGTCGCGCAGCACCAGACCGGGCACAACAGCGGTGTCATCCACGCGGGCATCTACTATGCGCCCGGCTCTCAGAAGGCGAATTTCTGCTCGACCGGCGGCAAGTTGCTTCGACAGTTTTGCGACGAGCGCGGCATCGAGTACGAGATGTGCGGCAAGGTCATAGTCGCCATCAACGATGAGGAAGTGCCGCGCCTTGAAGACCTCCTAGAACGCGGCACCGCAAATGGCGCGGAAGGGCTGGAGATGGTCGGTCCTGAACGGCTCGCCGAACTTGAGCCTTACGCCGCTGGAGTTCAGGCGATATTCTCACCGAACACGGGCATCATCGACTTCAAAAAGGTATCACAAGCTTATGCCATCGAATTCGGCGAGAACGGCGGCGACCTGCTGCTCAACACCGCCGTCCACGGCATCACACAGCGCGACAACCAGATGTACCTTGAGACTTCGCGAGGCGAAATTGCGGCGCGACACATCATCAACTGCGCCGGACTGCAGGCAGACCAGGTGGCGCGCATGATGGGCGCGGATCCGGGGCTGCGCATCATCCCGTTCCGCGGCGAGTACTTCTCGATCAAGCCCGAACGCCAGTATCTCGTTCGCAGCCTGATATACCCGGTGCCTGATCCCAGTCTGCCCTTCCTCGGCGTCCACTTCACCAAGCGCGTCACAGGAAGCGTCGAGGCAGGACCCAACGCCGTGCTCGCATTTTCCCGTGAAGGCTACACCAAAACGAGCTTCAGCCTTGGGGACACGCTCGGCACATTCACATATCCCGGCTTCTGGAAGATGTCCCTGTCTCACTGGAAGAGCGGCCTCGACGAGCAGCACCGCTCGCTGCGAAAGTCACTATTCCTGAAGTCGCTGCAGACGCTTGTGCCCTCGATAGAAATGGACGACCTCAGCGAACCCGGTGCAGGCGTGCGAGCGCAGGCCGTGGACAACAACGGCAACCTGCTGCAGGACTTCGCCATCTCCGAGACCGAGAACGCCATCCATGTGCTCAGCGCACCGTCTCCAGGCGCGACCTCGTCGCTCACCATCAGCCGCTACATCGTAGATATGGCGGTGGGCGCGTTCGGGCTGGAGGACTAAGCAGCAACCAGGTCAGGCTCAATAATACGGGAAAGCAGAAAATCACCGAGCAGGAGGCTTCCGCACCAATGAAAATCGCATACGCATTCCGACGCAGCACATACTACCCGTTCGAGGCAGGCGCGGCTTGGTCGCTTCCGGACGAGCGCGCATTGCCTGACTACCTTGGCAAGGTGCGCGATATCGGCTTCGACGGTATCGAGCTTGGTCTCGACAACTTCCTGTCGAACGGCGGGCTTGATGTCGATGAGAGCAAGGTAAGCGAGGTCAAGAAGCGGCTGGACGACAATGGCACACCATGCGTCGCCATTCGCGCGGGCGGCGCGCTCTGCTACCCGCAGACCGCAGGACACAACCGCAAGCGCCTCGAAAAGTCAGTCGAGGTTGCGTCCGAACTCGGCGCGGATGTCGTGAACACCGCACTGAGTGGGCCTCCCCAGAACCGCATGATCGACACGGGACCGTCCGGCGCGCCGGAGTCTCACGGCTCCAGCCAGATGGCGTCCGAAGAGGACTTCCTCCGCACGGCGCAGGCGCTCCGAGAAGTTGGCGCTATGGCGGGAGACAACGGCATCAACATCACGGTCGAAGTGCATCAGCACTCCATTGCCGACAACAGCTGGTCAACGCTCCACCTGCTTGAACTAGCCGACAGCCCATTCGTGCATGCCAACCCCGACCTGGGAAACGTGCTCTGGAACTACGACGTGCCAGAGGAGACGATGGAGCAGTGCATATCCGCGCTCGCAGCGCACTCCAAGTACTGGCACTGCAAAGCCCTGAACCGCGTGCATGTACCCGAGCTCGACCACTCGTACTACATCCGCGTGGCGCTTCCGGACGGCGACATAGATTACCGCTTCGCCATCTCAGCGATGGTTGAGGCAGGCTACGACGGATACCTCGCCATAGAAGGCGCAAACACGGGCGATCAGCTGTACAAGGACAGGCGCAGTGTAAATTATGTGCGAGGCATTCTGGCGGAGCTTGAAGCATAGCAACCTGTCAATTCCGCCTGCCCATGGTAATAGAGCGGCGCAAAACTTTCATTAATGTCAAAAAAGCCCGCTCAAATCGTTGACACTGGCATTTCCGTAGTGTAGTCTAATCTTCACCGCAATCGCGGATGCACCTTAACAACTGGATAGTGGAAGAGAACACACAACGTTTAGAGTTTGATCCTGGCTCAGGACGAACGCTGGCGGTGCGCCTAATGCATGCAAGTCGAACGGGCAAAGGGGCTTCGGCCCCGGAGCTAGTGGCAGACGGCTGAGTAACACGTAAGTGATCTGCCCCGGAGAGGGGGATAATCCGGAGAAATCCGGCCTAATACCCCGTACGTTCATATGGTCAAGGCCGTATGAAGAAAGGCTTCGGCCGCTCTGGGAGGAGCTTGCGGCCTATCAGGTAGTTGGCGGGGTAAAAGCCCACCAAGCCGAAGACGGGTAACCGATGTGAGAGCATGATCGGTCAGAGGGGGACTGAGACACGGCCCCCACTCCTACGGGAGGCAGCAGCAGGGAATCTTGCGCAATGGGCGAAAGCCTGACGCAGCGACACCGCGTGGGGGAAGAAGGCCTTAGGGTTGTAAACCCCTTTTCTGGGGGAAGAGATAGGACGGTACCTCAGGAATAAGCATCGGCTAACTACGTGCCAGCAGCCGCGGTAATACGTAGGATGCAAGCGTTGTCCGGATTTACTGGGCGTAAAGGGTGTGTAGGCGGCATGTTTAGTCTCATGTGAAATCTCCCGGCTCAACTGGGAGCGGTCATGGGAAACTGGCAAGCTGGAGGGCAGCAGAGGAAAGCGGAATTCCGGGAGTAGTGGTGGAATGCGTAGATACCCGGAGGAACACCAGAGGCGAAGGCGGCTTTCTGGGCTGTACCTGACGCTGAGACACGAAAGCGTGGGGAGCAAACCGGATTAGATACCCGGGTAGTCCACGCCCTAAACGATGGATACTAGATATAGGGGGTATCGACCCCTCCTGTGTCGGAGTTAACGCGATAAGTATCCCGCCTGGGGAGTACGGCCGCAAGGCTAAAACTCAAAGGAATTGACGGGTCCCCGCACAAGCGGCGGAGCGTGTGGTTTAATTCGATGATAAGCGAAGAACCTTACCTGGGCTTGACATGCATTTGCCAGCCCGTGAAAGCGGGTCTTCTTTCGAGACAAGTGCACAGATGTTGCATGGCTGTCGTCAGCTCGTGCCGTGAGGTGTTGGGTTAAGTCCCGCAACGAGCGCAACCCTCGTCGTTAGTTACTATGTCTAGCGAGACTGCTCCTAAAAGGGGAGAGGAAGGTGGGGACGAGGTCAAGTCGGCACGGCTCTTACGCCCAGGGCTACACACACGCTACAATGGTCGGAACAGAGGGTCGCGATGGCGCGAGCCGGAGCTAATCCCAAAAATTCGGCCCCAGTTGGAATTGCAGGCTGAAACTCGCCTGCATGAACGCGGAGTCGCTAGTAATCGCAGGTCAGCACACTGCGGTGAATACGTTCCCGGGGATTGTACACACCGCCCGTCACGTCATGGAAGTCGGTAACACTTGAAGTCGCTGGGCTAACCGCAAGGAGGCAGGCGCCGAGGGTGGGACTGGTGACTGGGACGAAGTCGTAACAAGGTAGCTGTACCGGAAGGTGCGGCTGGATCACCTCCTTTCTAGGGAGAATTCCCACCGAAACGGTTCAGGCCGCTAGGGACGGAATATCCTAGGTCGGTCAGTAGACGGGGTGCGAAGGACGGAGAGTTGAGCCGGACCTCAGGCAACTGAGGGGAGCTCCTCGAAAACCCGGACCACCTCCCTAAGACAACCTACTGCACATTTAGATGCAAAACACAAACTTTGCTAAACTTTGTTCTCTTCCACTATCCAGCGGTTAAGGTGTTCTTGCGAGAGCGCACATCGGGGCCGGTTTCAATGATAACCTGCCCTTTTATTTTGCCCGCGCCGCCTGCCAACCTGACGGCCGCCGGCACCCACCCGGTTCCTCGTGGGGCTGTAGCTCATCTGGGAGAGCGCCTGCTTTGCAAGCAGGAGGTAAGGGGTTCGAGTCCCCTCAGCTCCACCAATAGCCTTCATTTCGCATCCCTCCCCGACCAGTCCGGCACGCGCCGCACTATCGGCGTACCATCCATTGCCGACCCTGCTCTGGAGAAGTACCGACTCGCTCCGCCGATTGACGGCGAGGCACCAAGGCTCTAACCTAAGCTCATCCACATCTCAAGTTCAACAGGCTAAAAGGAGTTTGGCATGGCGACTGGCACACGGACAACCTATGAAGTCCAGATCGAAGACGTAGAATATCTGCGGCACGGTGACAAGCCCTTCCTGGCGCGCCTCTTCAAGCCACAGGGCAACGGACCCTTTCCGGTAATGGTCGAGTTGCATGGCGGCGCCTGGGTGAATGGCAACCGTGAGGACGGCGATGCTGCCAATGAGGCGCTGGCTAGCAATGGCGTCATAGTCGCGGCTCTGGACTTTCGAGTCCCGCCGGAAGCGTCATACCCCGCGTCCCTTGCCGACATCCACTATGGAGTCCGCTGGTGCAAAACACACGCAGCAGACTGGAATGGCATTTCGGATAAGGTCGGCGCTATGGGCACCTCCAGCGGCGCGCACCAGGCTATGCTGCTTGGTATGCGGCCCCACGATTCCCGCTATGCGGCGCTGTCCTTCAGTAACGGCGCGACCGAAGCAGATGGCACTCTGGGCTGCGTGATCATGGTTTCCCCGGTAATCGATCCACTTGGTCGCTACCACTACGCTAAGCGTCTCAGGGATGATGTCACGCCACCCGCGTCGGTTGGCGAGCGTACCGTGGCAATGCACGATCTGTACTGGGTGACTGAAGAGGCAATGGGAGAAGCCGCTCCGGCACGAATACTGGCCCGTGGAGAGCGCACGGAACTGCCGCCCACGCTGTGCCTGGCGCGAAACTACGAAGCGGCGCACCCACGCCCGGACCTGGACGAGTTCATCATGCAGTACCGCAAAGCCGGTGGGCAGATGGATGTGACGATATTCGATGGGGATGACGGAGGAGTGGTGAAGGACCTTTCCACGGATGTCGCGCAGCAGGCACTTGACCAGATGACCGCGTTCATCCGACAACACCTGGCGTAGCAAGGCCATCCCAAGATACATAGGTTACCTGCGACGGCGGATTAAGCAACACAATGGGCTGAATCCGCCGTCTCGTCACAAGTGACACCAGCCCCCGGCGGCACATCGCAGGCCCGAAGGAAGTGCAGAACAGGCACGCGATGAAAGGAATGCGCCGTCTCCCGCGTGGGCATTCCTTGGCGAAAACGGCTGAACCGTCCACCTCTAATCGCTCGCCATCCCCATCTTGCCGTATCTCGTAGTCTCGCTAGATGGTATAATTTAACCTCTTTAACAGACACTTCTGACTACCAACACTTACAGATTATGTCGCCTGTCTAGCATCGCTTTCCACCTACCCGGTGCCTCTGACTGCTCCAGTTATCAGCTGCTTGGAAAGGTTGCCTCTTTGTGCGATTTCTTATACATTGACCAATATATTGCCGAAGGACGATTGACGGTCGGACTCCGCAAGGAGGTATGTGATGGCGGCGAGCAAAATACTGTTCGTGGACGATGAGCCGGATCTCAAACCCTTGATCCTGAGCAGGATGCGAAGGGACATTCGTGCCGGAAGGTACGAGTTCATCTGCGCTGAAGACGGCGTCGAAGCTGTGGATATCCTGTCCAGCGACAAGGAAATTGACATCATCGTAACGGACATCAACATGCCTCGCATGGACGGGCTAACTCTGCTAAACGAGATTAGCGACATCAATCCGGATACGGTGACGATCGTCGTGTCCGCATACGGGGACATGCCCAACATACGCACCGCGATGAACAGGGGCGCGTTCGATTTCGTCACCAAGCCCATTAACTTCCAGGATTTCAGGCTGACCATATCAAGGACGCTCTCACATCTCGAGGAGTGGCGGGGCACTCAGTCCACTAAGGAACGCCTCCTGGAGATGAAGAAGGAACAGGATGTAGCCAGCAGAGTGCAAAAGTCAATCCTGCCGACTGCATTTCCGGATTCCAGGGAGTTCCAGATAGGCGCACGAATGGAACCGGCACCCGATGTTGGCGGAGACTTCTACGATGTCATAAGACTCGAAGACGAAAAATTCGGCATCTTGATGGCCGATGTTTCAGGCAAGGGACTCGACGCCACCCTGTCTATGATGTCAGCGAGGACAATGCTGAAGGGAGCGGCGATCAGCTACGATGACCCAAGCGATGTTCTCACTGAGGTCAACTCTCTGATGTGCCGGGAGAACGACGACGAGTTAGTCGCGACTGTCTTCTATGCTGTTTACGATCCCTCCTACGGCTCACTGACATTCGCCAGCGGCGGCCACGAAATACCGTTCCTGATTCACAGAGACGGAGTTCTTGAGAGGCTTCCTGCGACCAACGGGACGGCTCTGGGGATCAGTTCTGCCGAATCTTTCGAGGAGAACACCATATTGCTGGCAACGGGCGATACGGTCATTATCTACAGTAACGGCGTAACCAACGCCGCCGACACCGCAGGCGAGACATTTGGGCAGGATAGGCTGGAAAATCTGTTCAAGATAAAGACTCCCTACGGTGCAGAAGAAGCCGTCGAAATGGTCTTTGCCGGCATAGACGACTTTGTGCGTGAAGCATTGCAGACCGACGACATCACTTGTCTCACGCTTTACAGGACATAGAAGTCGCCCCTCATTGCGACTGACCAATGCCCGCAATGGACTCCAATGCGTCTATGAACTGAACCTGTGGTCATTTTTCAGGCTTGAACCCTTCATCCTATTCTCTCGACCAGACTCAACCAAGAGCGTTGGGCGATTTCACGGCGTGTGTCATAGAATTCAGCGCCGCTTTTCCTTCCAGAACTGGCGAGCAAGAGATTCTTGACATAAATCTGACTTATTCGTAAGATTGACTGCATAAATTTTGTTGTGGGTATGGGGTCGGCCCTGTGTTGGCACCGACGAGGACAATCCGTACATTGCTCGTGCCTTATGGGTGAACGGAACCTTTGAACGGGTGGACTGCGAACAATGCTAAAGGTGCCCACGTCGCTGGAGGAAGGGGTAAGCGGTAATGATTGAATGGCTCGGAATCGGTCACCTTTTTGAACTCTCACGAGCGGAAGCGATTGCGGGCTTTCTTACGCCGCTCGTGATCTTCGCTGTGTTCTTCGTGGCACAGTTCATACTGCCGGCAAGGCGTGTTCCCGGCTATGTCATCAATCCGGAGACCGGGGAACCCCGCAATTACCGGCTAAACGGGATCCTGATATTTGTAATAGCGATTGTCGTGTGGGCTACCGAAATCACCGGTATGCCGCGCGACTGGTTCTACAGGTCTTCGGTCTATGCTGTGGCAGGCGGAACGGTCTTATGCCTTATCTTCTCGATGCTGGCGGTGTTCAGCCAGCCAGTTGGCCACATCAAGAATCCGCTACTGGCACTGTGGGAAGGACGCGCCCTGGAGCTGCCGTTCTTCAACGAGCGATTCGACGTAAAGATGTACCTGTATCTCGTCGGTGGAACGATGTTGTCGCTCAACGCCCTGTCCGGGGCAGCGTACCACTACGAGATGTATGGCGATAACTTCAATCCGGGCGTCTTTCTGTATGCGGGATTCATTACGTTCTACGTTATGGACTACTTCGTCTTTGAGCGCGTCCAGCTATACACCTACGACCTGATCCATGAACTTCTCGGCTTCAAGCTGATCTGGGGTGGCCTCGTTGTTTACGGGTGGCTCTACATCCTCCCGCTCTGGGGGATGGCCGCTTACCCGGATCCCGGATTCTCCTCGGCGTGGACCTATATCTGGCTCATTGTCGCGGTCACGCTGTTCCTCGTTGGCTGGGGCATCTCGCGCGGCGCCAACATGCAGAAATACACATTCAAGCGATGGCCCGACCGCAAGTTTCTCGGACTAATCGAGCCTGAGTACATCCAAGCCGGTCAACGCAAGATACTGTGCAGTGGTCTTTGGGGGTTCGCCCGCCACTTCAACTACTTGGGTGAGGGGTTCCTCTCCTTTTCAATCGGTCTCGTATTCGGCTATTTCTTCAATCCCTGGGCGTGGACCTACTTCGTCTTCATCACCTGGCTGTTCACCTGGCGTCAGCGACTTGACGAAAAGGAATGTGCCGAGAAGTACGGCGCCGAAAAGTGGGCAGAATATCAAGAGCGCGTGAAGTACCGGATACTTCCCGGTGTCTATTAGGAAGGCAGACCTGATCTGAGCAGGGGCGTTCCGCGTGATAGAGTCCCGAACATGAGGCAGCCACCATTCGATGAGCAGTGGCACTCATGGCGCCCCAATCCCTTCTGGGACGTTCCAGCTCTTCCTGACGGATGGAACGACCTGGAAAGTTACCCTGCCCGTGGCGGCGATATCTGACGCCGCAACCCCAAGTATGGTGACGAAGCAGGCTTGCGGCGACATCACATTAGCCCATGTCCCCAGATAAGGCGATCAGAGCCGTAAATTCTGATGCACATTTTCCTGTTCCTCAGATATGATTGAGCAAAATCCGAGCAGAAGGTGATGTTATGCCCGACTATGAACCTCTGGATATTGCAGCCCATTTGAACGGCGGGCTGGATGCACTTGGGGCGGACGGTGCCGCCGAAATCGGCCCAAGACACTTCAGGGGCTTGCCGTTTGTTATCGGCAGCGATCCTTCCCAGTGCTTCATTTCGCTTGACGGAGACAGTGATTCGGTCTCCATCCCAGTCGGCAGTTCCCCGTCAAGAATCATCTTCGCGCACAGGCTTCTCGTTTCCGAGATCGACGAAGGCGGGCCGGTGGGCATCCCTGTCGCGGATTACATCTTTTCTCTGGCGAACGGTGATGAGCATGTCGTTCCTATCAGGGAGCGGTTCGAAATAGGCTTCGTCCCGACCGACTCCTTCCGCGGGCCGTCCGGGCTACCGTTCCTGGCCGTCACGGATGGCAAGCACCGGCTGTTTCCACGCAACGAGGGGCCATGGCAGGAAATCGGACGGCGGCAGACCGAATACCTTCAGGCGACTGCGGGGAGTTACTTCCTGTGGAGTTGGACCAACCCTGAGCCGGATTCGCAGGTAGAATCCATCCGCATCGTGCCCAGGGGACCATCATTCGTGGTCGCCGCAGTTACGCTAAGCCATCTCGACGAACACCCCTTCGCGCGACAGGGCCGCCGCGAGGCGAAAATCACGATCACCGATCCGGTCGTGGCGTCCAGCCCGTTCGAGCTTGAAGTCGAAGTGGACAGGGGAGACACCACCTACCCCTTCCCCCTCCCTCAAGACCCCGACGACGGCTTCCTGAAAGGCTATCACCGCGGATTCGGCGAGCCGAACAACGACGATGCGAGTCCCTCATACGCTGAGATATCGGCGGTTCCATCGGCAACCGTGTCCGTGAAGCAGGACGGCGAGGCTATCGCGCACCTGCCCTGGGGAGAGGTCGAAGAGAAGGGCAAGGCTGAGACCCCGAGGGCACGCATCGAGTTGCTCGACCGGGGGCGCAACTGGGTGAAGGTAACGGTTGTGGACGACGACACCGGCAGGCCAGTCCCGTGCCGCGTACACTTCAGGTCACCGGAAGGGATACCCTACCAGCCGCACGGCCATCACAACCAGGTTAACTCGAACCTCGACACATGGCATATTGACGTGGGCGGCGATGTGCGGATGGGGCAGATCACATACGCTTATATTGACGGTCGCTGCGAAGGCTGGCTGCCTCGCGGGGATGTCATCGTTGATGTGGCACGCGGCTTCGAGTACGAACCGCTTCGGACGAAGGTGCGAATCGAGCCGGGTCAGCAACGGCTGGAATTACGCATCAAGCGCTGGATAGACATGAACGCGAGGCGGTGGTTCAGTGGGGACTCCCATGTCCACTTCCTGTCCACGGACGGCGCTCACCTGGAATCGAACGGGGAAGACCTCAATGTTGTCAACCTGCTCCAGTCGCAGTGGGGCAGCCTGTTCACCAACACCGAGGACTTCACCGGCAGGGCAAGCATCTCCCAGAACGGCAGCAACATCGTCTATGTCTCGCAGGAAAACCGCCAGCACTTCATGGGGCACATGATTCTTTGGGGGCTGAAGGAGCCTGTAATGCCGTGGTGCTCGGACGGTCCCGGAGAGGCGGAGATTGGCGGACACATGGAGACTACGCTGGCGCACTGGGCGGACGAGGCGCATGCACAGGGAGCGTGGGTCATCAACCCGCACTTCCCCAACCCGAACGGCGAGCCTGCCGCGCTCGTAGCAACCGGTCGGCTGGACGGCGTGGAGATGCTGCGACAGACCCGCCCGAACCACCTCGAATACTACCGATACCTGAACTGCGGCTACCGTCTGCCGCTGGTTGGCGGCACGGACAAGATGAGCAGCGATGTACCGGTCGGGCTGTACCGCACCTACGCGCTGCTGCCGGACGACGAAGAGTTCTCGTACGACAACTGGTGCCGCTCGGTCGCCGCCGGGCGCACATTCCTGAGCGGAGGTCCCATAATTCACCTTTCGGTCGATGGCAAGGAAGTCGGAGACACACTAACGATTTCCGGCCCCGGTAGCGTAGAGGTCCAAGCGTGGGCGGAGAGCGTACTGCCTGTTTTCTCGCTTGAGATAGTGCAGAACGGCAAGGTCGTTGCCCGCACCGACAGCCGCAAAGGCTCTCGACGGCTCGAACTGAAGGAGAATATCAGGATCGACGGGCACTCATGGATCGCAGCGCGGACCGGCGCATACGACTACTTCGACATTGTGCCACATCACGATGTCTGGAACCGCGGCGTGTTCGCGCATACATCACCCATCTATGTGGCTTGCGGCGGCGAATGGGATATGTTCGACGCGGCGACTGCACAATACATGCTAACGCTCATCGAGGGCGATCTGGCGTACATCAGTGAGTCTGCCGGGGTGCGGCCCCACGGCTCGGTGACGCACCGGCACGGAGAACACGACCACCTTTCATACCTTCAGAGGCCGTTCCTGGAGGCGCGCGACGCAATAATGGGCAGGATGCGCTAGTCCTGTCGGGAAACTTCGTCCAGGAAGGATGATGCGGCAGACGACAACAACGTGGTGAGATGCGTGTACAGGTAGGTGACGCCCTGCCCCATATACCGATTCATTGCCGAGGCATTCCCCGCTGAACCTGATACGCTGCCTGCCGCCGCAATTGTGGCGAACACGCTGTCCATAGCTTCCCGTACGGGCGGTGCGTCCGCGCGTCCCGGGTAGCCGAGAGACTGCGACAGATCAGACGGGCCGACGAAGAACACATCAACGCCCTCCACCTGCACTATCTCGTCCACATTCCTCACGGCTTTCCCTTCCTCCAGTTGCACGCAGACCAGCGTTTCACTGTTGGACTGCTCGGCGTATTCGGACATGGACATGCCGTACCCGTATGACGCCGCCCTGACGCCTGCGGCAAGCCCGCGCTCGCCCAGCGGATGGTACTTGACCGATTCAACCGCTCTGCGGGCGTCCTCCGCCGTATTCACATGCGGCACCTGCACTCCCATCACTCCCCTGTCCATCAGTTGGCCTATCGCCTCGAACGAGTTGACAGGAGGCCTTGCTATGGGCGTTATGCCGGCAGTCTCGGCAGCCATGACCATCAACTCAACGCTCTCTAGCGAAATTGAGCCATGCTCGCAGTCGATAAGAACCCAGTCGAAGCCCAGCCGTCCCACGATGTCAACGATGTGCGGAGATGGAAACATGACCGAGACACCGAATGCGGGGTCTCCTGATAGAAGTTTGCGCTTCATGCGGTTGGCAAGCACGAATTATCCCCTCAAATCCACCTTCGCGGGTTGACTTCGCATCAGTCCGCCGCGCTAGATTGACCAGCGCTATCGGCTCGCTGGAGTCTCTCCAGTTCATCGACCGGAATGTGACAATTTATCAGGTGGCTGCCACCGCCCGAACCCTGTTGTTCCGGAGGCGGCTCATTATCGCAGATGTCGCCTATCTTCCTGGGACATCTTCCGGCGAAGAAGCAGCCCTTGAATGCGGTGCGCAGCGTGGGCACCGAGCCTTCCAGCCTGATGTGAGTTGGTTCGGCATCAGGATCAGGCACGGGTGCGGCTGAGAGCAATGCTTCTGTGTAAGGATGCGACGGCACGGCGAGCACAGCGTCAGAGGGTCCGTACTCCGCGACATGCCCCGCATAAAGCACGAGAATGTCGTCCGAAACATAGCGAACAACGCCGAGATCGTGCGTGATGAAGACATAAGAGTTGCCGGTCTCACGCTGATGGCGTTCAAGCAGGTTAAGCACCTGCGCCTGCACGGACACATCCAGCGCGGACACAGCCTCGTCCGCTACCACAAGGTCCGGATTGGCGGCGAACGCACTCGCGAGCGCAACCCTCTGCTGCTGACCTCCGCTCAACTCCGAAGGCCGTCTATTGAGGTACAGGGGGTCCAGCCCCACGGCATTCATAAGTTGTTCGGCGCGCTCCTGGCTCTCTGAGCTGCTGACGCCGGCGAACTTTCTGAGCGCCCTAGTGATGGCATGCTTTATGGGCAGCTTGGGATTGAGCGAAGCGGTCGGGTTCTGGAAGACCATGCGCATCGACGAGCGTTGCTCCTCGGTACGATCTCCCACATCGCCTTCCAGAGCCTCGCCCCGGAGTTCGAGCTTCCCCCTGTCACGCGCTTCGAGTCCGACGATTGCGCGAGCGGCGGTGCTCTTGCCGGAACCGCTCTCCCCTACGATGCCAAGCGTGCGACCGCCATCAACCTTCATGTCGACATCCACGAGCGCACGGACGGGCTCCTGAACGGGAGGCCCGAACAGGATGTACTTCTTTCGTCCGCCGCCGTAGAACTTGCGAACATCCTCGGCTTTCAACACAGGCAGGTCGCCATTGGACGGGGGCTTCACCAGCCTTTCCCTCAGCTCGCCCCATAGATCATCCGCAACATCCGCGTGATGGAAGCATCTTGCGAGATGCCCTTCCGAGACTGGAGAGGCCGAAGGTGATGCCTGCACGCACATATCCGTAGCCATTGGGCAGCGCGGCGCGAACAGGCAGGAGTCCGTCTGCATGCTCTGCGCGTCAAAGACCGTACCCGGTATGCTGCGTAGTTGTCGCTCCACGCCGTCGTCCTCGGGCGGCTGCGGAACGCAGGACAGCAGTCCCACCGTGTAGGGATGCCGAGGGTTCTTGAACAGCTCACGAACCGGCGCTTCCTCCACTATCTCACCCGCGTACATGACTGCCACGCGGTCAGCCACCCTGGCAATGATGCCGAGGTTGTGGCTGACAAACAGAATTCCAGCATTCACCCTATCCTTGAGCTCGACGATGAGGTCGAGGATGGTCGCCTCAGTCGTGACATCGAGGCCGGTCGTTGGCTCATCCATAATCAGCAGGTGCGGGTCGCACGCAAGCGCCATCGCGATGACGACGCGCTGCTGCTGCCCTCCGCTCAGTTCGTGGGGATAGCGCCCGCCTATGCGTTCCGGGTCTGCAAGGCCGACGCTGGCGAAAAGTTCCACGGTGCGCGCCTGTGCAGCTTCGCCATCCAGGTCCAGATGTTGCTTGAGAACCTCTTCTATCTGCGGGCCGACCCTCATGGAAGGGCTGAGAGATGTTAGCGGGTCCTGATAGACCATCGCAATGCGGTTCCCCCGAAGTTCGCGTAACTCAGCGTCGCTGAACTCGGTTATCTCCATGCCCTCGAATCGCACCGCGCCGTCAACCTGCGCCGTGCCGGGCAGGTAGTTCATCATAGCGAAGGCGACAGTGGACTTGCCGCAGCC
This sequence comes from Dehalococcoidia bacterium, assembly GCA_963665605.1. Classification (GTDB taxonomy): domain Bacteria; phylum Chloroflexota; class Dehalococcoidia; order Lucifugimonadales; family JADFKI01; genus Bin90. The sequence goes on from OY762409.1 coordinate 1,611,391, forward strand.
CGATTCACCCACCAGCCCAACTACTTCTCCTCGCGCGATTTCAAGCGAAGCGCTGCGAACGGCGCGGAATGAGCCACGAGGGGTGTGAAACGTCACACCTAGATTTTCGAGTTGAATAATTGGCGCTTCGCCATTTCGGGCGTGGTTCATCTATGTGCCTCCACCAGCTCCGGAAGTATCCGGCAGGTTTTGCGCCTGTCGGATGCCGTCCGCGAGCAGATTGATGCCAATGACGAGCGACGCCATCGCCATTCCCGGTGCAAGAGCGGCAAGCGGCACCTGTCCGATATGACGGAAATTCTCGCTGACCATCAGACCCCAGGACGACGAAGGCGGCTGAACGCCCAGCCCGAGGAAGCCGAGTCCTGCCGTCAGCAGCAGGGCGAAGCTCATACGAATTGCGGCTTCGACCGCGACCACCGGTAGAACATTCGGCAGTATCTCGCGGAACATGATGTAAATCGTAGGCTCGCCCCTGAGCCTTGCGCTTTGCACAAATTCAAGGGGTTTGATCGCAAGCGCTGCGCTGCGAATTACGCGGCTGTTGTTTGGCATAAAAGAAATGCCGATCGTGAGTATGACGAGCCAGGACTCGTCCAGGTCGCTGAACCTCTGCCTGCTCATGTTGATGACAAGGATGGCGAGCAGCAGGGAGGGAATAGCGAGGAACCAGTCCACAAAACGCATGATGATCTGGTCGGTCTTGCCGCCAAAGTATCCGCTTGTTACGCCGACAATCGTGCCGAGCGTCACGCCAAGTATCGTGCCGAGCGTGGCGATCCATACGATTGATCGGGATCCAGCGAGGACGCGGCTCAGCACATCTCGTCCCTTGTCGTCAGTGCCGAGCCAATGCTCTGCGCTGGGGCCGGTGAAACGAAGTTCCAGATCGTATTCGGTAGGCGGGTACGGCGTTATCCAGGTGCCCAGGATTGCGACTATGAGATGGATGAGGATTATTGCGAAGGCAACTCGCCCCGTGTTCGTTTTGAGAACGAGCGCAAGTCCGCTTCGTGCGGCGTTCCCGGCGCGAACCAGGGCAGACGGCCTGCCGCCTTCCAGTTCCGGTTGAATTAAGGAATCCTGAACAGCCATTATGCCAGCCTCACTCGTGGATTGAGCCAGCCATAAGTTAGGTCAGCTGCAAGGTTGCTGAATGCATACACGGCGGCGATTACCATTGCGGTGGACTGCAGCAGCCGTATGTCGCGGGCGTTGATTGCCTGGATCAGCAGACTGCCCATACCCGGATATGCGAACAAGTTCTCGATGATGATCAGGCCGCCGAAGAGCCAGCCCACGTTGTTAGCGATAACGGTGATTGTGGGAAGCATGGCGTTGGGCAATACATGCCGCATAACGACTGTACGCATTGGCAAGCCCTTGAGGATTGCGGTGCGAACGTAGTTGCTCTCCATCACCTCGATTACATTGGCGCGCGCCATCCTGAGTATGTAAGCGAAAAGTGCTCCCGTAACCGTGAGGATGGGCATTACAAGGACTTGTGGATTGCCGATAATGGTTTCGCCAGGCAGCATTATGCTCGACGACGGTAACCACCCTAAGGTAGAAGACAACACAAGCACCAGGATTATGCCTGTCACGAACTCCGGTAGAGATATAGTCACGAGACCGCCCAGTGTGAGGAAGCGGTCTATCAGAGTGTCCGATTTGACGCCCACAAGGACGCCCATGGCTAACCCTAGAGGAACGGCTATAAGGAACGCTCCTACGGCAAGCAGCGCCGAGTTGAAGAGGCGACCCGGGACAATTCCTGATATTTCCTTGCCTGAAGCGGCGATGCCGAGGTTGCCCTGTACGGCGCCCGCCACCCAGGTGAGGTAGCGCTCATACGGAGGCATGTCGAGGCCCATTCGCTCGCGCAGCGCCTTTGTGTTCTCAGGGGTGGCGGCTTGCCCCAGGATGACCGTTGCCGCGTCACCGGGTGCGAACTCGATCAGCGAGAAGATTGCTACGGAGACGGCAAGCAAGGTCACAACGATGAGTGCGATCCTTACTATGAGAAATCTTGCCATGCCGTCTCCGTTTTCCGTTTATTTTCTTGTAATGGTTGTACTTTCTATAACTAACTCTCGATCCACGCTGAAGGATCGGATTCGATTATGGCTATTGCTGGAGCCACCACTCTTCTATCAGCCAGTGAGCGAGCGCGGCGTGGGCCTGTACGCCCCCAACGTTGTCACGGTGTGCCCAAATTACGGGTGAGTAAGCAAGATAGAGTACAGGGACATCCTCGATGAGGATTTCCTGCATTTCGCGGAAGTACTCCTTGCGCTGATTCAGGTCAGGGGATGCTGCCGCGAGATCAAGAAGCTCGTCAAGACGAGGGTTGTTGTAGAAGGACTCGTTCCAGACAGTGCCACCTCTAAGCTGAACGTCAATGGCGGCGTTAGCTGGCCTACCGCCCCAGTTGCTCGTTACGAACGGGCAGCATGGGTCCATCCACTGCGCTTCCCAGTACGAAGCAGTGTCGTGCGTAGCGATATCTACGTTGATTCCGGCTGCGGCGACTGACTCCTTGAAGGCGAGAGCTGCCTCAAGCTGGAAACCAATGTCGGAAGTGTTCAGCGTGACATCGAGGCCGTCGGGATAGCCGGCGGCAGCCAGGTATTCTTTAGCCCTCGCAATGTCCTGCTTGATGATGGGCTGCTCGTCCCAGTAATACTGGTCGTTGACGCCCACCGGGTGGTCATTTGCGGGCGATCCACGCCCGAACTGCGCCGCCTGGACTACGAAGTCCCTGTCAACGGCGTACTGCATCGCCTTCCGCACGTTCTTATCAGCGAATATCGGGTCAGCCAATCCCTGGAACTTGTCCCAGCCATCCACACCCTGCAGGTGCGAGTAGGCCGTATGCATGTCAATGACAACCACGTCCGCCGACGGCGTGTCGGATATGCGAATCTCAGGGTTACCCGCAAACGCCCCAAGCGAAGCTATAGGGGGAGTGGGCACCACATCGAGCGCACCTGTCTTAATTGCCTCGATGCGGGTTATCTGCTCTGGTATAAAGAAGAAAACTACCTCGTCTGCGTAGGGCCTGCCTTCGCGCCAGTAGTCGGTGTACTTCTCGAATGTGGAACGTTCGGTAGGGTTGTGTGACGTCATCACGTAGGGCCCGGATCCGTGCTCCTCATTGGTGAGAGTTTCGCCTGCGATCCCGTTCGGCACAATACGGGCATGATAGTCGGTCATGTCTCCCATCAGGAAAGCATTGGGAGCTCCCAAGTTAAGTACGACCGTGTTTTCGTCCGGTGTATCAATTGTATCAATGTAAGAGATCTGCCCCTTCAGAGGCGACGCCGAATCTTCTGCTCTGATGCGATCGAGCGTATATTTTACGTCCGCTGATGTGAGCGCGTTGCCGTTGTGAAATTTGTTGCCTGCACGCAAGTTAAAAGTGTATTTCGACAAGTCGTCGCTCGAAGACCACGACTCAACGGCCCAAGGGGTAATTTCGCCGTCGTACCAGTACATGACGATGCTGTCGTAAGCGATTTCACCGTATGGCGACTGCGCTTGAGACAGGCCCGCAAGCATGGGGTCTAGTTGTCCCTGATCCAGGAAGCCGACGCGAAGCGTGCCACCGTACTGAGGCTCCAGGTTCGGAAGTGAGGGAACGGCAGTAACTTCTACCTGCACAAGCTTCTCGACTTCGACCTCTTTGATGACCTCAACCTCGACCTCTTTCACCACCTCAACTTCAACTTCCTTCTCAACCTCGACTTCTTTCACCACCTCCACGGGAATCTCAACGGCTACCTCTTTCTGTACCTCAACCTCCTTCACCACCTCAACCTCTTTGACGACCTCAACCTCCTTCACCACCTCAACCGGAACTTCTCTCTCTACGATTTGTGTCTCTCCTGCGCAGGCGATTGCCGCCAACGCGACAATTGACACCAGCGCCATGACCAAGGCGAATGGCCTTGCCCTTCTACCAAATAACATACATTCTCCTTTCGAGATTATTCTTATGTTTCATTAAAGTCTTATACTGCGTTCAATAAGTAAGTGAACGCTCGCATTCAAAACTACCGCATTACAATATACATAATTGGCGGTGTATAGGTCAATAAACGACAGAAGCGAGGGACTGTCCCTGAAAGAGGAACAAACCCTCGCTTCTGTCTCGCTGCTATCTTGCGACGGGTGGTTACAAGCCCGCAACCCCGCTGTTGAATATGTGCCACAGCTTGTTGCTGTCTCCCACCGGAAGCTCTTCGCTGCCAAAGTGGTTGAGCGTATTCACAGCCTGAATCAGCCCGTAAAACTGTAATGCTGCGGCTTTAAGATCAACGTCCGCGCTGACCTCGCCCTTGTGAACGCCCACCGTGAGTTGAGCCTCTATCATCGCAAGATGCTTGTCTATCGAAGCCTGCATCAGAGAACGCAACTCGTCGTCGCCGTTCATCAGAACTTCTGCGATGACAAAGAAGGAAACGCCAGTCAGAGTGGAGGGCGCGACATTGTGATGCAGCACCTGTTCCAGCCTTTTCAGGCCCGAGTCGGGGTCGCCGTCTATCAGATCGATGCGCTGCGTGAGCCTGAAGTCGATATCCTCAATCAGACCCGCCAGGATCCGCTTCTTGCCGCTGAAGTGGCGGTATATGGCACCCTCGCTCACACCGACCGCGCGTGCGAGATTGCCAATCGTGAGAGACTGCATGCCGTGTTCGGTTATCACAGCACGCGCAGCGTCTATGATCTCTCTTTTTCTTACGCTCGTGGGACGGCGCGATCTTATGACCATTTCTACCAAGACCACACAATTCAGGGTTGATAGCGAATATACATAATGCGTATGAGAAGGTCAATTGCAACCCAACCGCATCAAGCGAATATCGCTCGAAGGGAGAGTGACAATTGCAGAGTGTCGAACGAAAAGTACCCATTTGAAATCGAATGAGAGGACGGTGGTCAGCTGCCTACGGTCAACTGCCCTTGATAAGGTCGGCTGCCCGCTCCGCCATGCCGATGACCGTAAGGTTGAGGTTTGCCCGCACGGTATCGGGCATGATGGACGCATCGATCACGCGCAGCCCATCAACCCCATGAACCCGGCCGTATTGGTCCACGACTGCCATCGGATCGTCCGAAGGACCCATCTTGCAGGTGCTTGATACATGGTGCGCGGTCACGACCTCGCGCTTCATCCACGCATCCAGGGCACTGTCGTCGCGCAGCATATCATCGGACGGCGCGATCCGCTCTTCCACTATGGGTGTGAACGCCTCGTGCCTGAGCAAATCGGCGCACAGCCTGACAGACTCCCGCATTCGAGCGCGGTCGAAAGGGTCGTCAAGCAGGTTGAAGTCCAGGTATGGCGGCTGTCTTGGATCACGGGAGCGCAGCCGCAGTACTCCCTGGCTCAACGCAAGGTAGAGGCATTGGCTCACCCCTATCCCTACGGGGCGCAAGTGGTCCTGCCCCCTCATCGGTCTTTCGGTGGCATAGTTACCCATGAAAATGATTAGGTCGTTCTCGAACGGCGACTCCGATGCCGTGAAACGCAGCGTAACGGTTCCCGTGGCGACCTGGTTGGTGTTCAGGGGATAGCCATCGCGAGTGCGCCAGGACATGGGAACATCGGGATGGTCTCTTAGATTGCGCCCGACACCCTGCAAGTCCTGAATGACCGGTATGCCGAATCGCCGCAACTGATCAGCGGGCCCGATGCCGGACAGGGACAGGATGTGCGGAGACCCGATTGCGCCCGCGCAGAGAATCACCTCATCGCCATATACGGAGAACTCGCTTCCATCTTTGGCTACGCGCAGCCCCACTGCCCTACCGCTCTCAAAGATGACGCTATGCACGAGACAATTGGGCTCAATGGTCAGACCCGGACGGTTACGCGCCGGATCAAGATAGCCTATCGCTGTGCTCACACGCACACGCCCATCCATGTTGAACGCCAGAGGCCCCACACCCGTGGAATCGGGTAAGTTATGGTCCTGGCAATCCGGGAAACCGGCGTCCAGGCAAGCCCGGTAGAAGGCTTGCTGTTGCGGTCCCCATTCCGCGGGCTGATGCCTGCGCGCAACTATCGGCCCGACCGTACCATGCAGTTCGTCATCGAAGTCCTTGTCCGTTTCTAACTTTCTCAAGTACGGCAACACCTTCTCATACTGCCATTCAGGGTTGCCCCAGCTCGCCCACCTGTCGAAGTCGTCCGGCATTCCTCGCAGAAATTGGGCGTCGTTCACGGCGCTGGAGCCGCCGGTAACTTTGCCGCGTGGGATGTCGATGTAGGCGCGGTCGGTGGCTCTGGCACGGAAATTCCACATCTGCTCGCCCTCCCAGACAGTGGTGTCCGTGCCAAAGACATACCGAATGGAGTCCGGCATGCTGCGCCTGTCGGGATAGTCAGCGCCCGCATCCAGAAGCAAAACGGTGCGATGCGGGTCCTCTGTCAGCCGTGCCGCGAGGACTGCCCCGGCCGAACCTGCCCCCACGATGATATGGTCATATCTCTTGTCCATTTCTGCCCCGCCCCTGCAAGAAACATCTCTTAATGAAGGATACCATTTCAGGGTACGGGCAACGCCGTATTGCCGACACAAAAGGGCTTATTTCGCTCTTCAAAATCCTCACCGCTCGCCATTCCCCACTACCCGTCAGACGCCTTGCAGAACTGCTCTGCTTGACCATTCCATCAGTCCTGCTACACTTGCACCCATCGAACTGCGCTGCTCTTGAGGCGGCGATGCCCAAGTAAACCGGAAATAAGGTGAACCACTATGACGACCACCGACATTCCACACGAAGTACACGGACCCGAGCTGCCACAAGGTGGAACGAAGCGCACCCTCGCCGTTGACTGCGAGCATGTCGAAAAGATGCTCCACAAGGGCACCCGCGATCACTTCGTAATCTACTGCGACGAGCCGGAAAGGATGGGCGGCGAGGATGCCTACCCTCCGCCGCTGACATACATCACCTCCGGGATCGGCTTCTGACTGCTTACCCAGTTGAAGCGGTACGCTACAATGAGAAAAATTGCGATCAACAGCGCACGCGTTCATGTCGAGATGGACTATTACCTGTCCGGCTCGGTACTTGCCGGAACGGTGAACAGCGGCGTTACCGAGTTGCGCTCCGAGTTCGAGGTCAGCTCGGACGCAAGCGAAGAAGACATTGCCTACGTCATCAGACTGGCAAAGCGCGGATGCTTCGCCGAGAGGTTGGTGGAGACCGCCGTGCCAATCAAGAGCACGCTCAAGCTGAACGGCAAAGAGGCAACGAGCCTCCTGGAGGAGTGACCAATGACCACGACCACCGTTGGCACAGACAAGCTCACCTATGAACTTGCACAGGACTTCCCCAGACTTCCCGACGGGGAATCATTCGCGGTAGTAAGCACCGTCGCCACCGATTCACAGGACAGGCTCTATGTATTCCAGAGGAAGGACCCGCCCGTCGTCGTCTTCGACAAGGACGGCAACTATCTGGACGCCTGGGGACACGGCGCTTTCAATTCACCGCACGGCATGAGCATCAGTGACGATGTCGTATATCTAACCGACCGCGACGATTCGGTAGCGGTAGCATACACGCTGGAGGGCAGGCCCCTGATGGTGCTCGGCGAGCGCGGCGGTCACTCCGATACGGGCTGTGAGGGACCCGGCGACCTCGTTCCACGCGCAGCCGGTCCGTTCAACTACCCCACCGAGATAGTAAAGGGGCCATCTGGCAACCTATATGTCGCGGACGGCTACCGCAACAGCAGGATTCATAAATTCACGAGTGACGGCGACCTCATCAAGTCATGGGGAACGCCCGGAAGCTCGGCGCCCGGCGAATTCCACCTGCCACACAGCCTGATGGTAGATGCAGACGAAAGGGTCTATGTGTGCGACCGCACCAACCGCCGCATCCAGATATTCGACTCAGAAGGCGAGTACATCACGATGTGGACCGGCATGGGCGGCCCGAACGACATCGTGCAGGGCGAGGACGGGTTGTTCTACATCTGCGAGCAAGAGGCAGACGGCAACCCTCCGTATGTCACAATCCGCGATGGCGACGGCGGGGTGCTGGCAAAGTGGGGAGTGCGCCACGCACACGGCATCTGGGTTGACTCGCGCGGCGACATCTATATCGGCCTGACGACTTTCCAGAGCGTGGACAAGTATGTCCGCGTGTAGTAATTCCCTGAAAGCAATTTCTGCGAGGAGTTGAGAGTGAGCAAATTCTACGACGAGGCGCTGCTCCCCGACGAGCTACGGCGCAACTTCGATGTGTATGACAGGGTTCGGGAGCTTGGCATCCCGATGGGCAGCTTCGATGAGGATGTAATCTCGCTGGCGGGTGCGGGCATAGCGGCGACCGTCGTGCATGAGAGCGGCCTGGTGTACCTTTCCGGCAGTTCGGCCGGCACATATCCGATGAACGACGACGCAGACCGCATCGAGCACGGCTTTCAGGCGGCGCAGGATACGGCCGACCGGCTGATCCGCAGGCTCCACTGGACGCTGAGTTGCGGCGGCGAAGGCGACCTGAACGATGTCCTGTACACCGTGAAAGCGCTCGGCATGGTGGTGTCTCCCGGCGGCGGAGCAAGCGGCGCCGCGCCCGCCGTAACGAACGGCTTCTCCTTCAGATGGCACTCGGTCTTTGGCGGGCCCCGCAGCGACTACGCCAAAGACGGCATAGACCCAGGCGGCTTCGCCGGAATCCACGCCAGAAGCGCAATGGGCGGCTTTGACGGCAAGTTCTCCATCGAGCCGGAGATTATCGTCGCGGTTCCCGCCGCACTCACCCAGCAGATCATCAGGAACAGGGGTTGGGTCTTCCCCCTGCCCCCCGTGATGCTGGACAAGGTGAAGTCTGCCAAGGATTCCTGAATCCGGACCCTCGCAAAGCGGAAGCCCGATAAGTTCAACTGCCCCCTGCGTCAGCTACCTTCGACCGGCTCACCGGTATAGAACGCCGTCGTCCGCCCGGCAGCCCCATTCGCCACGTCAGACTCTGTCCCGGCCGCAACAGCCGCTCGTGCCCAACTGTCGCTGCTACCAGAGATAAACGCCTTCCCTGCGTCTGAGGTGACGAATTCCATCTCGTCTGGCATTGGCTCGTCCGGCTGTTCCAGGTGAATTGCAAGCCCCAGCAATCCCATCTCCCAGCCGACCCCGACCGCGCCCGGTCCATACTCATCCCAGTGCGGGGATAGCAGCGCGGCATGCGTGAGAGATAGTCTTGCGCGGCCTGTCCCCTCGCCCGATATACTCACCTCCACCCAGCTGACATCACCCGCGAACTCCCATGTGAGCGCAAAGCTCGATAGCCGTTCGCACGCCGTGACTGTGCCACCCGCGTTGCCCTCCACCTGATAATGGCCTCCCAATTCGAGGTCACCGCTGACCGGCGCAAACCATTTCGGGATTCGCTCGCCGCTCGTGACAGCGTCCCACAATTCCTCGCTGGATGTGTCAAAGCTACGAGAAATCGTAACCGCGCTAGCAGGCTGTCCTTCTCGCTCCAGGAACCGCACCGCGCGTTCCACCGAGCGCAGGCTATATTCGACATCGAAGTCCATGGCTATCTCTCACCTTCCAGTACATATCCACCCAGATCAGATCGGTCCTCAGTTGAAAGCGTCACAACCGGAATCTAGTTCTCAGCGGTCACTTGCCCGGCAAACGTCGCTTGCGCTGCCCCATCGAGCGGAATATATTAAAGTCCAAATCCGTCAGAGTCATCTTCACATTCTCCATTGAGGACGGATAGACCGCTAGCGGAACTCTGACCAGTGGCAGCTATCAATCGCAAAATGCATGAAAGGAAAACAATATGACCTCCAACCGAAAGCCGGTCGCAGTAGTCATCGGCGCAACATCCAAGTGGCAGTCCGACGGTCGCAACACGCGGCTTATCCACGGCACAGACCTCGACGACAGCGAACTGCCCGTCGGCGTGCGCTGGGGTGTAGGCGGCGCCATCTCCCAGAAATTCGCGCAGGAGGGCTTCCTCACCGTGCTCACCACGCGCACCGCTTCCAACGCCGCCGCACTGCAGGCTGCAATCGGCGAACAGGGCGGCGAGAGCATCATCGTAGAGCTCGACCTCTCGTCTCAGGACTCCATATCCAACGCATTCGCGCAGATACGCGCAGAGGCAGGCGAGCCGGATGTGCTCGTGTACAACGCCGGCTACATCGATGGCCGCGACCTTCCTCCGGAAAAAGAACTGCTTGAGCACATACCATTCGAGATGCTCGAGACCGCGCAGCACATATCCGTCAGCGGCCCCTTCCTGGTAGCAAAGGAAGTGCTGCCAGCCATGCGAGAGCGTGGCGATGGCACAATCCTGTTCTCCAACAACTCGTCATCGCTGCGAGGCAAAAAGCGCTACACCGGCCAGTCGCTGTACTATCCTAGGGTGATGATGCGGACCCTTTCACAGGCACTCACCGAGGAGTACTCCGAGTACGGCATACATGTCGCCAACGTGGTCATCGACGGCACCATCGATTCCCCCGGCACGCGCGCAATGCCGCGCTCGCAGCAGAACCCCGACCTGCTCATCAACCCCGTCAAGATCGCCGAGGCGTTCTACTACCTGTACACCCAAGACAAGTCCTGCTGGACGCACGAACTCCAGCTCACGCCACATCCGGTGATGCCGAGCTTCTAGTGCCGGTTAGCGAGGCGAATGACTTGAACGAGACAGAAGGAGTGCCCCAATGGATGTAGGAATGATGATGATCTATTCCAGCTACGGCTGGGAAGAAGGCTCAGACGGCCAGATGTGGGAGGAGGAGCTGCGCCTCGCCGAAATCGCGGCAGATTCAGGCTTCGACTGCCTCTGGTCTGCGGAGCACCACTTCAACGACTATTCCTTCGTGCCGGACAACCTCCAGCTGATGACCCACCTTGCGGCAAAGCATCCCGACATTGACGTTGGCACCGCTGCCGTAATATTACCCTGGCACAACCCGCTGCGCGTAGCCGAGAACGCCGCCGTACTCGACCTATTGAGCGGCGGACGCCTGCGACTGGGATTCGGCAGAGGCCTCGCGCGCCGCGAATTCGAAGCATTCGGCATGAGCATGGACGAGTCACGTGAGCGCTTCGACGAAGCCGCACCGATGATAGTCGACGCCCTCAACACTGGCTTCATCGAGGGCAACGGCAAGTACTACCAGCAGGAACGCACCGAAATCCGGCCCCGCCCGCAGCACTCCTTCGACGGGCGCATCTACGCCGTCGCCGCCAGCGACGAGTCCGTTATTTCGGCCGCCAAGCTTGGAGCGCACATCATCATGTTCGCCGACCGCCCCTGGGAGATGCGCATGCCCGGCATCGAGCGCGGCAGGGCATTGCACCGCGAGTTCCACGGCACGGAGCCGCCCAACCTGCTGCTCACCGAGTTCGCGATCTGCGGCAACGACCTCGCACAGACCGAAGAAGAAGCCCGCCAGTATCAGGGCAAATTCGTCGAGAGCAACTTCTACCACTACGAATTTCTAGGCAACCACTTCAAATCGGTCAAGGGCTACAACGCCTACCAGCAGAAGGCAGACATGGCGCGCGCAGCCGGACTAGATGGAGCAGTCGAAGGCTTCATGAAGGCCGCAAGCTGGGGCACGCCCGACAAGATCCTCCGGGGCTTGGAGGAACGCCGCGCAATAGTCGGCAACTTCGAGCTAAACGTAGCCTTCCGCTTCGGCGGCATCCCATTGGACATCGCCGAGCGCAGCCTAAAGCTCTTCGCCAAGGAAGTGCTGCCGGTGCTGAAGTCGTGGTAGTGTTAGAACTTCTAGAAATGAATACCGTGATGATTGGTTATGTGTTTAGCCACATGTGGGCATGTCTGGGTCGGATGCTCCGCATAAGCAAGGAGAGAGCTACAGTTGCCAAAGCATAGCAAGCGTAAGCTTAAATTATCTGATTCAGTAGGACGCTTTGAGGCTCTACCCTCTTCGCATCACGTTCGCAATGCATTGGGCCTTCTTGGCATCGTGAAAGACGAGGGATCCAATTATTGGAACAGCAATTCAAAGCAATTGGACAAATGGGAGGACTACTGTGACGTACTGATGACTTTCCTCGATACTCTGTGGGAGCGCCGAGAGGTGAGGAAACAACCCCTTGAAACGGCGATGAGGGAGTACATTCAGGAGTTTGAACATACGAGGGATCGCCTACATCAGATGCTTTACGGAGCAGTTGATAGCCCTGAAAGCGATGAGAGTGTTCAACGGATTGATAAACTGCTGCTGTGGGTGTACCTGACGTCGACATATGCATTAGCTTCTACATGGATAGACGACAAACAGGAGCATGTTTCGGTCGATATAACTATCAACCTAACAACCGGCGAAAGTAATGAAGAGTGGAACAGGACCGAAATGCGTGTACCTAGGAAATACAGGAAGGCTACGAAGCGAATCTAGCATTGCCTAGCACATGCCATGACTGAGGAATCTGCCGATTTACACAAACAATTATAAGTCGTCGCTTTCAGCACTCACTATCAGACATTTTCCTATCGACCCGGAACCTCTCTTACCCACGATTCGACAACCCCCACCCCACAATGCCACCACCCCATCGGCACCTGATTGCCAGCACACCCACACGCATAGAAACCACTGGGACACCACCCCCTAACCACCAGCGCCCTCGATTATTCGGCACTCTTCAACAAGGACCTGACCACAAGTAAAGAGAGCGACTCGAAGTACATCCCCACCTCAAGCATAGAGAAGCGCCGCACAATCGTCGATGACTTTTAGCCAACCGCCCCAGCGCGGCCTATCTAGACTAACCTACCCTTCCCCCAAAGCCGCCAGCCTTCACAGGTCTGGCGGCAACTTTTTTCCTCCCCGCCAAACGCCCTCGATACCATTGCCCGGCATCCGACGCCGGCGATAGGTAGAACAGCACCCTCATCGAGAGGGGCTTGGCAGCGCTTACGGCTATCCTGCCACAGATATTCCCTCCTATAAATATACGAATACAGATTATTTATATTGGTAGATTTATACAAAAATGGTTGTGGTATATCTGTATCTATGACATAATGCTTAAGGCTTAAACATAAATATAAGCAAATATAGGTAAGGGGAGGGCGGTAGATATGTCTCCGAACTCGAAACGCGTCATTATCATAGGTGGTGGACCCGCAGGATTGAGCGCCGCATACACACTGAAAAAGCGCGGCATATCTCCAATTCTATTCGAAGCGAATGATCGTGTCGGCGGACGTCTCGGCGGCGACAGAGTTGACGGGTTCCACATCGATGAGGGCGCTGATTTCTTCTGCTCCTCCTATGACGTAACATTCCGCATCTGCCAGGAGTTGGGGCTTCCCCTTGTTAAGTCTCAGATGAACCTCGGATGGTACGTCAACGGAAAGTGGGTGAGGACCACCCCCCCCACCTCATTAAGCGCTCTTTTCAGCAGCCTTGCACCCTTAAGGGCATTGGGGTTTCTCTCGCCCTCGGCTGCCGTGGCGTCAATGAAACTCCTCAGGCACAACAGGCAGCAGGCGGACTGTGTGAACTTCAGCAGCACTTCCCGTATCGCCGAGATCGACAGCGGCGAGAGCTTTGGCCAGTACATGGACAGAGTTGGAATACCCCAATCTCTTCGGAAGACATTCAGGGGTTTTCTGGAGATGACCATGGGCGATGTCGATGATGCCGGCGCAGCCTACATGCGTACCTATCTCGCCGACATCCTATTCAAATCCCATGAACTGTACATACCGGAAAAGGGCGCCGGCGAACTGTCGCATGCATTAGCCAGGGCATGCGGTGATGCTATCCGCCCATCGACTCCTGTGAGAAACGTTGCAGTCCAGAGTGGTGCCGTCACAGGTGTTGCCGTGGAGGGTGACACCGTCGAGGCTGACGCGGTCATCTGCGCCGTTCCCGCCACAAGAGTCTCGGAAATCATTCCCGCCCTCCCGGAAGACATCCGCGAAGCTCTGGGCGCGGTGACATACTCCTCTGGTTGCCGCGTCGTAATGGGACTGGACCGGCCGCCGCTTCCCAGTGGCTGGTACGGTGTGCTATACCCCGAAGACGAAACACCTCTCCTGCTGGACCGGTCATCCAATCTCCCTTCCTGTGTACCTCCGGGCAAGAGCACTCTTGATCTTCTTGTAGGACGCGAGCGCGCGCGCGAGTTGATCCCGCTGGACGATGAGGAGATCAAGCACGAAATGCTTAAAGATGCGCGAAAGAACCCTCCTCCCGGCTCTGACCTCCCTGAAGACGACGAAGCACTGTTCACACGTGTATATCGCTGGAAAGAGGCAGTCTGCATGGCTCCCCCGGCATGTTTGCCGCCATGGATAATGTCCGCAGGAACCTCAGCAGGCAGATCCCGAATCTGGCCCTGGCAGGCGACTACATGGGCGTACCCTCAGTCAACGGAGCCGTGGCAAGTGGCATCAGCGCTGCCGAGGACATCGCGGAGCAACTGACTGCCAGCTGAGCGTCGCCGGGAATTCCGCTTCTCAGAGCCGGAAACCCCGCCGGCCGATCGCGGCGTTAGACAACAATCGCCTCCAGTGCTACTATGCCATCGGCACCTGATTGCCAGCGCATTCACACGCATAGAAACCACTGGAGGACTACCCCATGACCAGCAACGCCCTCGACTATTCGACGCTATTCAACAAGGACCTGCCCGCACCCGCAACAAAGTGGGGAGGTCACCCGAAGTACAACTTCATCGGCGGGCACAGCGACCCCGACTCAGTGCCGATGGAAGGCTTCATCGAGGCGGCTAACAATGTGTTCAGCGGCGACCCGAAGTACATGTCCATGTACAGCCTCGACGGCCCGCAGGGCATCCTGCCGCTCCGCCAGTTCGTCGTTGACAAGCTCAAGGCGCACCGAGGCATCGACATCACGGTCGATGAAGTCCTGATTACCTCAGGCTCCGGGCAGGGCATCCAGATTGTCAACGAGGTCCTGCTGGAAGAGGGTGACACGGTCATCGTCGAGGAGTTCAGCTTCTCCGGCGCGCTCAACTTCCTGCGAAAGCGCAATGTCAACTTCGTCGCCGTGAAGATCGACAATGACGGCATTCGGATGGACCACCTGGAAGAAGTGCTGGCAGACCTGAAGAGCAAGGGCATCCAACCCAAGTACATCTACACGATCCCGACCCTGCAGAACCCCAACGGCTCAGTGATGAGCATGGAACGCCGCCACAGCATGCTTGAACTGAGCGCCGAGTACGGCGTGCCCATCTTCGAGGATGAGTGCTACGCTGACCTCGTATTCGAGGACGAGTACGAGCCCGCGATCAAGGCGCTCGACGACACCAACCGCGTCGTGCATATCGGCTCATTCTCCAAGAACCTGGGTCCCGCCATGCGCCTTGGATACATGGTCGCTCCATGGGAAATCTTGAGCCGCTTCATAACGGCAAAGGCCGACGCAGGCAGCGGCGTAATGGACCAGCTCATCGTCGGCGACTTCTTCACGAACCACTACGACGAGCACATCCAGGACCTTCGAGCCGCACTGCAGCGCAAGCGTGACGCCCTCGGCGGCGCCCTCCGCGAGTCGTTCGGCCCAAATGTCGAGTTCGAGATGCCCAGGGGCGGAATGTACCTCTGGCTCAAGTTCCCGGATGGGATTGACGTGCGCAATCTGGTCGCGCCCGCAATGGAAGAAGGCATCGCCTTCAACCCGGGCCCCGACTGGTCCGCCGACCCTGACGCCGCCGCCAGCTATATCCGCCTCTGCTTTGCCCTCCCTGCCGTAGATGACATCTGGGAAGGCGTGGCAAAGCTGGCGGAAGTGTTCCGCAAGGAAGGCGCGCTACCCTAGCCTCCGATTTCCCATTTCACAGGTCGCACAGGTTACCCCGCCTATCTTGCTTCTCCGATAGGCGGGAGTACCACCGTGCGCCGATCTGCGACGGCTCCGGCTCGCTGCATATTCCCACTGGAACTACGCGAATTTTCAGCTTTTAGAGACTGAGTATAGATTTCTCTGGAATTCGTTCAGATACTTGTTTATCATTCTGACAAACTTATGCGGTGCAACTGTTGAGCAAGTAAAGGAGATCTGTCCCACTTGGAGCTCCACGAGTCCCTCTTCGCCATAGGCGCGATGATTGTCATCGCGAAGCTGCTTGAAGGTCTCTTCAAGCGCTACGGCCTCAATTCCATCATCGCCTATGTTGCGGCAGGCATTCTCCTCGGTCCGGTGACCGGCATCGTCGAGACATCCAAAGAGATCGAGTTCATCCTCAGCATCGGCATCTTCATTTTCTTCTTCCTCATCGGCCTGGAGGAGTTGGACATAGGCGGCTTTCTGTCTGCCATGCGTGGTCGGCTGTTCTTCGCATCCCTGCTCTGCGTGGCGATATCGCTGCTAGTTTCGCTTGCGGTCACCACAGATACTTTCTTTGAACTAGGACTGAATCTCAGTTTCACCGAGGCGCTTGCGCTGGCAGGCATCCTCTCCCTGTCAAGCCTCGGCGTTGTCGCCAAGGTTCTTGTAGACGAGGGGCGGCTCAGGGAAACGGTGGGTGTGCAGATGTTCACGGCCGTGATCATCGCGGAGCTCATCGCACTGTTCGTCGTTGGATTCGCCATCAGTGAGCACGGCGGCGCTGAGGCAGACCTCCACGAGACAGATCTGACCAGCGTGGCGATAGTCATAGGCGAGATTCTCCTGTTCGCTGCGGCGACCTGGTTCGTCTCCGCCACTATACTTCCCAAGCTCATCGTGCTGTTGCATCGCGTTCTGGATGTGCCGCACCTGTCCTTCGGTCTGCTGCTGGTGGGCTTTTCCTTGTAGTTGTCGGAGCGGAGGGCGCCGGCCTTCACGGTTCGCTCGGCGCGCTGCTGTTCGGCGCCGCGCTTTCGACGCTGCCCTACCAGGTGCGGCGCGACCTGATGCCGGGGCTGCGGGGATCGGCTGAGGGACTTTTCGTCCCCCTATTCTTCGCGTCTGCCGGTCTGAACCTGACCTTCGATTTCCTATCGCTTCCAGTCGCGACGATACTGCTGTTGGTCTTTGTGCCCCTTGCCGGAAAATTCCTTGCGGCTTTCGCTGGTGCATATATAACTCGACTGGACGCTCCACTTGCAGTAGCAGCCGGACTTATGGCGAAGGGCGTGGCTGAGATCGCGCTGCTTCTCGTGCTGGTGCATTCGGGCGCGATCGGTACGGGAGTATTCTCCCTGCTTGTGCTCGTGATGTTCGCTTACATCCTGCTCACACCGATCGGCATCACATTCGCATTGAGACGGTCAGACCAGAGAGAAGGACTCTACGTCAACGGAAGCAGTATCCCGCCCTCATTAGTTCGCTTCGGGCTGGAAGGCATCAGGGTTAGGGACGTGCTCGACACTTCCCGCAGCCATCCTGAGCAGTCCGTAACGGTGCAGAATTTCGTGGACAACTGGCTGCTAACCGGACAGCAGGAATACATCGTCGTCAACCAGGGAGAGTTCGCGGGCATAGTATCAGTGCCCCTGCTGCGCTACTTGCCCCACACCGAATGGGCAAGCGCCACGCTCGGCAGCATAGCGCGGGAGCTGGAAGAGCCACGCGCTTCCTCAGACGACTATGTTGAGGACGTCCTGCAGCGCATGACGGATCACTCGATCTCAGTGTTGCCGGTGATCAATCCGGAGACGGACGAGTTCATAGGCTCCATTGCCAGCTCCGAAATCGTGGAAATGATCGTCCTGACCGCGCAGGGCCACGAAGTCTAATGGCATAGTGCGCTCGCCCTGAAATTCCGGTCCGCAGTTATCACAACTGTCGGAATCCTGTTCCGCGCCCTATCGCGCTTCACATCATCGCACCACTTTCTACTTCTGCCGTGCTGCATGATACGAATAAACAAGATGCGTAGTATAATCTGCACGCACTTGCAATCCGTAACCGTTCGGTGCTCCAACATTCGAGCGACGCACAATCGTTTGGTAGCTCTGGGGAAGGTGCTTCGACTTGGAGATTCATGGATCGCTCCTTGCCATTGGCGCCCTGATTGTTGTCGCCAAGCTCCTCGAAGGCATCTTCAGGCGCTTCGGCCTTAACTCTATAATCGCCTACGCCGCTACCGGAATCTTTCTCGGCCCTGTGACCGGGATTGTAAACCCCGGGACGGACATCGAGATTGTCCTGAGCATCGGAATCTTCATATTCTTCTTCCTCATAGGACTTGAGGAGCTGGATATTCGAGGGTTCCTGTCAGCCATTCGGGGCCGTCTGTTCCTTGCCGCCGTGCTCTGCGTGACCATATCGCTGCTGGTCTCCCTCGCAGTCACCAGCGACTTCCTCTTCGATCTGGGCCTGAACCTGAATTTTACTGAAGCGCTTGCACTCGCCGGAGTGCTGTCTCTTTCGAGCCTGGGCGTCGTCGCCAAGGTTCTGATCGATGAAGGCCGCCTCAGGGAAGCGGTGGGCGTCCAGATTTTCACTGCCGTAGTTATCGCCGAACTCCTCGCACTCTTCGTTATAGGCTTCGCAATAAGCGAGCATTTCCATGCCGGAGAAGGTGGCGTTCAGGGCCCTAATCCGCTCAGCGTCGCGATCCTCATCGGTCAGATCTTCGCATTCACCGTGGCGACCTGGTTTATCTCCACAAGAATTCTTCCACGGGTAATCGTGCTACTTCATCGCTTCCTGCAGGTGCCGCAGCTCTCCTTTGGACTGCTCCTGGGCGGGCTGTTCCTCGTCGTCGTGGCGGCAGAAGAGGTCGGCTTGCACGGCTCGCTTGGCGCTCTCCTCTTTGGTGCTGCGCTCTCGATGCTGCCCTACCAGGTCCGCCGCGACATTATGCCGGGCCTGCGCAGCACGGCGGAGGGGCTGTTCGTTCCCCTGTTCTTCGCGTCGGCAGGACTGCACATTAACCTCGAATTCCTCGAACTCCCGCCACAGACCATAGCTGCGCTGGTATTCGTGCCGCTGATTGGCAAGTTCGCCGCCGCCTTCATCAGCGCATACATCACCCGTCTCGAATCTCCCTTTGCGATGGCAACGGGTCTGATGGCAAAGGGCGTTGCCGAAATCGCTCTCCTTATTCTCCTGCTGCACTCCGGCGCGATCAGTGAAGGAATTTTCTCCCTGATGCTGCTGGTTATGTTCAGCTACATCCTGCTGACACCGATGGGCATGATATTCGCATTGAGGAGACTCAGGCACACGAGTGTCGCCAGCAGCGATCAGCCCGTGCCGCCGTCGCTCGTGCGCTTCGCATTGGATGGAGTTCGTGTGCGCGACGTACTGGACACCTCCCGAAGCCACCCTGACCGGTCGCTCACAGTCAGAAACTTTATCGATAACTGGCTGCTGCCCGAGCAGCACGACTACGTGGTCGTGGAAAACGGCAAGTTCGCGGGCATAGTGTCCGTAGGCATGCTGCGCTACCTGCCGCACAGCGACTGGGAGCACACCACGCTCGACAGGGTAACTCGACGAATTGAGACGTCTCACGCCTACTCGGACGAATTCGTTGAGGATGTGTTGCAGAGGATGACGGAAAACTCTACAACCGTGTTGCCCGTCATAGATTCCGAGACGCGCGAATTCATCGGCTCTATCTCCAGCCACGAAGTTGTGGAAATGATAGTCCTGACCGCGCAGGGACACGAAATCTAGCTGCCCCCGCTCTCAGCCGGCGCCGCTCGTAGAATAGGCTACTCGCTCACATCAGGCGACCAGTTGTACACCTTCGTAAGCGCGCCACCCATCAGCATCGCGCGCTCAGAGTCAGACAGCGTGTCCGTAACGCGGAACGCCTCTACCCCCTGCTCGTAGGTCAGCACATGAATCGCCCGCGTCCAGTCGGTCCCCCACAGGCACCGCTCAAAGCCAAACGCCTTGAATAGCTGGCCCAGCGGCTCCCAGATGTCCGGGTACGGGAACGGCTCCTGTGCCATGGTGCACGCGCCGGAAATCTTGATTGCCACATTGTCGTAATCCGCAATCGCCACGACACTCGGCAGGTCCGCCCACGGCTCCGGCGGCGCGGGTGGATGTCGCGGCTGCGCCAGTCCCACATGGTCGATCACCAACTGTGTATTCGGATTGCGCCGCGCCAGTTCCCCCACCACATGCATCCTGTCCGTTGACATGATGTTCACCGGAACCCCTGCGCGTCCCGCTGCAGCGACAATAGCGTTCAGCCCCGGATGCGAACCGTCATCGTAATTGCCGTAAGTGAGCATGATGCGCGCGCCCACAACACCCGGCGTACCAGTCCACTCCGCCATATCATCGTCAATCGTCTCCGACTCCGCATCGAACGGCCTGATAAGACCGAACTTGCCCGGATGCTTTGCATACACCTCAAGCGCGTAGCTCGGATCGAATCGATACATAGAGTACGGCGAGACCAGCAATGCCCCATCCACGCCGACCGCGTCCATCGCCGCCACCATGTCGTCGCCTGTAACCTCATCGGGACCGTCCAGGAATCCCTGCCAGGGACGCTCAGGGCTGTTGCGCTCATAGGCATGTACCTGCGAGTCGATTGTGGGAGTCCGATCAGCCATCGCCATTCTCCTTGCTCGAAATGTTCTTCGCCACTATGCCCGGAATCAGCCGCTCACCATCGGATACACATGGTAGCCACGCTGCAGGTCCAGCGGAATCTTGTCGCCGGTCCAGCTATCCCCGCCATCGGTGCTGGCAAAGAAGTGTCCATAATTCGTGGTGCAGAACACATTGCTCGGCGCTCTTGGATCTACCGCCACCTGGAACATGCGCCCCGGAGGTTCATCGCCGATGTCCAGCCGTTCCCAGTTCTCGCCGGTATCGGTGCTGCGGAACACCGCGCCTGCCTCCTGAGTGCCCGATGGCGCGCCCCCACCGCCCGCACCAGCCGCGAGGTATATCGTCTGCGGATCATCCGGCGACACCAGCAGTCCACGGCAGTACGACCCACCCGGGAACATCTCGCCGAAGCGGATATGCTCCCAGTTGCGCCCCTTGTTACGGCTGCGGAACATCGCCACCTGCGCGATAATGAACACCGTGCCCGGAGCGGCAGCGCTCACCTGAACGCCGTGCAGGTCAACAGTGTGGTTGTCGCGGTACAGCCCGTCCGTCAGCGAGTCCCACGAATCCCCGCCATCCCAGCTCGCGATCAGCCCACCAACCTCGATCGCGCCGTAAATGTCGTCCGGCTCCGATGGATCGGCGCACAGCCCGATTACGCGCTTGCCCAGGGGCGGCATGTAAGTCGTAACATCCGGGTATTTTACGCGGCTCGTGTCCATCGTCTGCCATGTCGCGCCGCCATCCTCCGACCGCGCTATTCCGCACGGCTCGTACCCCGCGTACACAACATCAGGATTGCCCGGACGGAACGCCAACGACCACACATCGGCTTTCGGAGCGTCCAACGCCTCCCAATGCTCGCCTCGGTCGTCGCTGCGATAAGGTCCGTCCTGCGTCCCCGCAAATAACACGGCAGGATCATCAGGATGAATCGCCAGCGCGCGCACCTGCGGGTTCTCCGGCAGCCCTTTCGCAATAGGCTGCCACTCCGAGTCACCCAGAGTGCGCCGAATCATACCGCCCTGCCCTATCGCATCACCCTCACCGGCAATTCCGATATAGATATGTGTCTGGTGTCCGTTGGTAGTCATCGGTGCGCCTCCATTCGGGCTAACTTTGTTGGTGGCTCATCGTAAATGCGCTCTCAGGATGCCGCTTACTACAATTCAAACGTCTTCACCCACACCCCTGGCGAGCCTACCGCGTGCTCCATCGTGTCCTGCCAGCGCTCGTTGCGCGGGTCTATCGCCCGCTGCCTCAGCCACTCGTCAGTCTTGGACACATCCGGATGCTCCAATTCATAGACTGTGCTGTAAGCAGGTTCCCCCACAACCGTGCGATACCGCCTGCCTCGAATGCAGCCCGGCACCTTCATGTAGTTCGGCACATACACGCTGTTGTACCACTCGTTCCATTCCGCATCCAGTTCCGGCGGCACGGTCATCCGCCCAATCTGCAGCGCGGGAGCCATCCCGCTCTGCGCCGTTCCCTCTTCAACTTCAGCCGGGAATATCTGCTCGTATGTGTTGCGAATATACGTCGTGGCGATCAAATCCGGCGAGCAGCGCTTCGTCCATTCTGACGGGTTGGCTCGCACACTCAGGTACGCCTCAGAATTCATCACGTCGATGTTCTCCAGCTCGTACATCGCTAGGTGCTTCGGCGCGCCCGGTGAGTCCGACTCGTACCGCGCCGCGCTAAGGAATCCCGGTATGGCAAGGCGTTCCCCAATGTGCTCCTCGTTGTACCAGGCGTTGTAGTCTTCCTCCTTGTCGGCTGGGACTTCTGTCCAGACCATCAGCAGGGCGCTGCCCTTATTATTCGCCATAGTGTCATTCTCCCTGTCAGTCATCAGTGTCCAGTTGTTTATCTACTCTCGTTCTTCGAGTGGGTCCTGCAGGTAAAGACCGTCTATCCACCTGAAATCTCGTGTGTTTCGAGTCAGCAGTGTCAGATCATGCTCCATAGCAGTCGCTGCGATAATGGAATCTCCCAGTCCTATTCTGCGCTGCTGCCGCAACCTGATTGCTCTAATGACGATGTTTTCATCAAGGCGCAGTATCCGAACCTTTCGGAGCATTTCTTGGAAAATACCATTGTCCTCTTCGTCTAGTTCGGGATAGCCGAAAATCTCAATTAAGCTGACGACGGAGACTGCCGCCGCCTCGTGCTCAGAAATAAGTTGTCGCAAGCCGTCGTAATCGGGTTGTGCGGCATATATTACGATATTGCTGTCCAAAAGGATCATTGCTCACGCCCAGGCAAAGAACGGTCCTTTCGCTGCTCTCGTTGCCAGGCCACAGGATCATCAATAGCAGTGAACGTTCCCTTTTCAGCCAATAGGCCAAGAAGTCGCGCCAACTCTTCGCCCTGAGTTGCTGCCTCGTCACCATCCAGTACGTTTATTTGCACATGGATGGGACTACCGTCTTCAGGTTTTTCGTTCAGCCACTCCACGCGGTCTCCATGCAGAATCGCCATGTAAGTTCGCTGCATACCTGTCTCTCCCTTATTGCTCAGACCACAGCTCCCATATATTCCGCCACATCAATGAAACTCGCAGCTTCGATTGATATTGCTCCTCGAATTTCAGGCAGAATTTCCATCCCCTAATCATCCCCCGGCACAGGCTCCGCCACCTTCGCCCCAAACGCCGGCATCACATCTTCGGCGAACCACTGCAGCTGCTCCGTGATTATGGCTTCGGATGTGCCCACAGGCTGGCTCACGCTAACCCTGTCCAGCCCCGGATACATCTCTTCCACACGCTTCAGATGCTCGATGACCTCTTCCGGCGTGCCGCACAGGAAGCCACCAGCCTCGACCGCGCCCTCTATTCGCGGCAGGTCGAATGTCGGCGCCCGCTTCGGGTCGCTCATCGCCTCGATCTGCTCCTCGCTCAGCGAGCGCACCAGCCGCAGCGGACCGAACATCTTCAGGTTCTCCTCGAACAGCGCGGCGGCCTCGCGGGTCGCCTTCTCCTTGCTCTCTGCCAGGTAGAAGTGGAAGCCAAAGCTCAGGTTCTCGCCGAGTTCGAGGTCCACACCCGTGCGCCCGTACGCGTCCCGGAACGCCTCGACTACACGGTGCATCGCGCCGCCCTCGGCAACGCCGCCGCCGATGATGCCTCTGATCCCGTGCTTAGCCATGAAGTCCAGCCCGCGCGGTGTCGCGCTCTGTAT
Organism: Dehalococcoidia bacterium; assembly: GCA_963665605.1. Lineage (GTDB taxonomy): Bacteria > Chloroflexota > Dehalococcoidia > Lucifugimonadales > JADFKI01 > Bin90. The sequence goes on from OY762409.1 coordinate 1,635,088, forward strand.
CGGCTGCCAGCACTCCACCGGCAGGCGCAGCGGACGCGGCACCAGTGAAATCTCCTCCAACTGGTAGCCACGATAAGGCACGGACGGCGGTATGGTGTAGTTCTTCCCGTGATGCGAGAACGATTCCTCGTTGAACGCCTTGAATATGATGTCCACCTGCTCCTCGAACAGGTCTCGGTTGCCCTCCTGGTCGAACAGCGGTGACCCGAACGACTCGATCTCGCGGCTGTGGTATCCACGCCCCACGCCGAATATCACGCGCCCGCCCGTCAGGATGTCCGCAGTCGCGTAGTCCTCCGCGAGCCGCAGCGGGTGCCACATCGGGGCTATGTTGAAGCCGCAGCCGATATTCAGCCGCTCGGTGATGTGCGCCAGATGCACCGCGCTCATCAGCACATTCGGCAGGCACTCGTACCCCTCCGGCTGGAAGTGGTGCTCCGCAAGCCAGAATGTATCGAACCCGTTCGCGTCCATTGTCTTTGCGATTGCATCAGTCTTGGCATACACGCTTGCCAGGTGCTCGTTGTCGAACAGGCGGTCATTCACCGCCGTGCCCGCGTAGCCAATGTCGTCCATATCCACGTGCCCGGCGTACAGGCTATCGAATTTCGTAATCATGAGGCGCCTCCAAGTTGTGTAGGATAGGCTTATTGTAGTCTGGCACAATCCAGTGTCAACAAGGCAAACAGACTGACCGAATGCTATCAGGTGATGAAATGGCAGAATTACAAGGCAAAATCGCGCTGGTCACGGGCGCGAGCCGTGGCATCGGGCGCGGCATCGCCCACGAGCTTGGCATCGCAGGCGCAACCGTGTATGTAACAGGGCGCAGCGTGAGCGACGATGCTACCCCCGAGCATCTTGGCGGCAATGTGAACGGCACGGCAGCGTTGATAACAGAGTCGGGTGGCGCTGGCATCGCCGTGCCCTGCGATCATACGGTTGACTCCGACGTCGAGGCGCTGTTCGATCGCATTCGGCGCGAGCAGGGACAGTTGGACATTCTGGTGAACAATGTCTGGGGCGGCTATGAGGACTTCGCCGCAGCAAACTTCGTCGCACCATTCTGGGAGCAGCCGATGTGGCGCTGGGAGTTGATGTTCGATGCAGGAGTGCGCGCCCACTTTGCGGCAAGCCGTCTTGCCGCGTCCCTGATGATACCGCGCAAACAGGGGCTTATCGTCAACATATCATCGGGTGACGAAGGCAAGTTCCGCGGACAAGTGATGTACGACATCGCAAAGGAGGCAGTTGACCGCATGGCACTCGGTATGGCGCTGGAGCTTCGGCAGCACGGCATAGCCGCACTCGCTATCTACCCCGGTTTGACGCGCACCGAGCGTGTCCTGCGATACGCATCCGCCGAAGAACTCGGAAACTCGGAATCGCCGCGCTACGCAGGTCGTGCCATCGTCGCCCTCGCCACGGACCCCGAAATCATGCAGCGCAGCGGCGGCGCGTTCAAGACAGGCGAACTGGCGCTGGAATACGGCTTCAAGGACACCGACGGCACGCAGCCCCCTCCGTTCACATTCGGATAGTGCGGATATTGAAAAGGCGAAAGACGACGCGCCAAACATCCGCAATGCAGGCTCAATACGGCTTATTGAAACACCCCACATGTCGCGCTGAAACTTTACATATCCCCAAATCTCGTCTAAACTTTGGCAATCTGGCTGTTAAACTTAAACGACAGGCAGGCCAACACCAATTAGGGAGGTTTATGTTATGCCAAAGGGAAGTGTCCCTAAGCGTGAGGCAAAAAAGCCCAAAAAGAAAGCACAGAAGCGAGACTCATACGCGGCGCCCGTCATAGCCAGCGACGCAGTAGAGGTCGTAGGCAAGCGGCGCAGGCGCAAGGAAGAAGTGGACTTCTAACCGCTACCACTAATGGACAGCGCGATATTCATCGCTCCCTATCCATTCAACGTCCTTACGGGTGAGCTTCGACTCTGTATCGCTAAGACTGGAACCCGCCCAGCAGTTCCGGCAGTTCCGCCAGCTCGGTTATGCGTGGCTGCGCTGTGTAGTCCGTGTGGTTGCCGTCCCGGTCCAGCAGCACGGCGTTGATGCCTGCATTCACGGCGCCGGCGACATCCGATGTCAGCTGGTCGCCAACATGTACTGCGTGCTCAGGCTGCGTATTCGCACGTTCAAGTGCGCGCTCGAAAATCAGTGGGCTGGGCTTCTCCACGCCAACCTCTTGTGAGGTAATTGAGAAGTCCAGATGCGGCTGCAGCCCCATGCTGTCGGCAAGCTGGTCTCCGCTTTGGTTCATGTTGCTGATAAGCCCGACCGTAAGGCCCATCTGCCTGCACGCGTTCAGCGCAGGAATCGTATCGTCGTACAGAGCTAGACCATACTCAATTTTCCTGATGCGACGCCATATCTGCCACGCCTCTTCCTGCGACACCTCCACGCCCGCGCCGCGCAGCACGCGCCTCTCGTACTCGGAGAAGAACACCCTATTCTCGTCACGACTGAGACTCCGCACAGGCTTCGTGGCGTTCTGGTGCGACATGAATGCGTCAGCCAGGTTATAGCCGCGCAGTATGCCATCCGGCGTTACGCTGATGCCAAAGTCGGCAAGCGCCTCGGACTGAATTTCATATCGTGAGGGTCGAAACCCGGCCAAAGTACCGTATAGGTCGAAGAAAACCGCAGTTATCATATTTCCTCGGCTTTTCAATTTTCCGTTTCGCACGACGCGACCATGTTACATTATTACCCCAAGACCGACACATTAACGCTTCAGGATACCGGCAACTCTCATGCTCGCTGGCAAACTTCCCATGGAGCTGCTCTCGCGGCTGCTGTCCGACATAGATGTTCGCGACCCACGCGTCGTGCTGGGGGCGCGCGCCGGTGAAGACGCCGCGCTCATTGACATGGGCGACCGCTACCTCGTTGCCAAGACCGACCCAATCACCTTTGCTACGGACCTCATCGGCTGGTATCTCGTGCAGGTCAACGCCAACGACCTCGCCTCCATGGGCGCGACTCCACGCTGGCTTATGGCAACTTTGCTTCTGCCGGAAGGCACCACGGAAGAGCAGACGGAGGCGATCTTCACGCAACTGCTGGAAGCGTGCGACTCGCTTGGCATCACGCTCATCGGCGGACACACCGAGATCACCTACGACCTGCCGCGTCCAATCGCGATGGGCGCAATGCTCGGCGAGGTGGCGAAGGACAGGGTAGTGCTGACATCGGGCGCGCAGGTCGGCGACAGCATCGTGCTTACGCAGGGCATCGCGATCGAAGGCACATCCATACTGGCGAGAGAAGCAGAGGACGCGCTCGCCGCTAAGGGCGTGCCCCAGCCGGCCATCGAGCGCGCGAAGTCGTTCCTGTTCACGCCGGGCATCAGCGTGGCGAAAGCCGCAACAATCGCCTGCGATACCGTAACCGTCCACGCGATGCACGACCCCACCGAAGGCGGCGTTGCAACCGCGCTCCTCGAACTCGCTACGGCTGCGAGCGTTGGAATGACCATTGACGCAGAGCAAATACCCATATTGCCTGAGTGCCGCATCATCTGCGAAGCCCTCTCACTAGACCCGCTCGGACTTATCGCATCCGGCGCGCTGCTCGCTACCTTGCCGCCCGCAGAAGCAGAGCGATTGGTCGCTACGCTCAATCAGGAGGGCATCCCCGCAAGCATAATTGGCAGCGTCACACCGGCGTCCGAAGGCTTGCGGCTCGTATCGAACGGCACATCGCGCACGCTACCCACTTTCGAGCGCGATGAATTGGCCCGTTTCTTCGCCGACGATGGCACGGCTCCACAGGACGGATAGTTCAATTCTCGGCACTGCCCCACTCGGGAATTCATACCTGCTAGAGTCCCCTATGCTATCCTGTATTCAGCGACTTCTACCTAGAATAAACATCGGAGTTACACCTCAATGCCCTATTCTTTCAGCCGCGTCGCGGCCGGCGTAATAGCCGCCGTACTGTTCGCGGCAATGTTAACCGCCTGCTCGCAGCAGCCCGAACCCCAGCCTACCCCGGTCCCCGTTCCAACTTCAGCGCCAGAACCTCCCCCAACAGCAACGGCACTGCCCCAGCCTACGGCGACAGTGACTCCTGAACCGGCAGCGAAGAATTCATTCATCATCGGCGAGGGCACAATCGCCCGCTACAAGGTGGAGGAGGAACTGGCGCGACAAGGCTTCTTTGTAGCCACTGGCGAGACGACTGAAGTGGTCGGGCGCATCTCTTTCGACGATGACGGCGGGGTCGTATCTGGCGAGAGCGGCATCGTATTGCAGGCAGCCACATTCAAGACCGACAGCGACCGCCGAGACCGCTTTGTGCGCGAGCGAACGCTCCAGACCGCCGATTTCCCGGCGATTTCTTTCATTCCTACCTCTGCGGAAGGTCTGCCGTCACCGCTGAGCGAAGCAAGTGGCATGGTAGAGTTCACCCTCACCGGCGAACTCACCATCCGCGACCAGACGCGCCCGGTTACCTGGGATGTCGTGGCTGAATTCGGAGACGAGATCAAAGGCCTCGCCTCCCTTGAAACCACGTTTGAAGAGTTCGCAATGGAGAAGCCCAGCGTGGCGATCGTCATCAGCGTTGACGATATCATTCGCCTTGAGATCGACTTTGTGGGCACCTTCGAAGAGGCCGGCGCTATAAACGTTGACGGCGCCGATGACGAGGCCTACGCGCAACTGCTCGGAGACGAGAGCGCACCCGTCACCGTCATAGAGTTCTCCGACTTCCAATGACCGTACTGCCAGAGTTTCGCCCTCGGGCCGGGGCGACAGATTATCGAGGACTTCGTTGAATCGGGCGAGGTTCGATTCGCATACCGCCATTTCATCGTAATCGGCACGGAATCGGTGTTCGCGGCAATGGGCACCGAGTGCGCCGCGGAGCAGGACAAGTTCTGGGAGTTCCACGACGCAATTTTCGACAACTGGAGCGATGGCAGGCAGAACGGCTTTGGCTTCTTATGGCTGCAAGGCACCGCCGAATCGCTGGCAATGGATACGGCTCAATTCGAGGAGTGCATCCAAAGCGGTCGCGCGTTTGAGCGCGTTCGGGCAAGCCAGATAGACGGCATGGGACGCGGCATCAACAGCACACCGTCCGTATTCATCAACGGCATTCGTGTCGGAGGCGCGGACTACGAGGCATACCGCAGCGCAATCGAAGACGCGCTCGAGAGCAGCCCGTAGTTGGCGGTCAGCCCGTAGATTCCACTAGCACGCCAATCAGGAAATCATCGGCTGACCACCGGGATCTAACTGCTATTCGGCATACACCGTAGTCTGGCTTTCGGGATGCGTCAGCGAAATGTGCGAGAAGTCCTCGCCATCAACAGCACCGTGCCAGTGCTTCTCACCTGCGGGAATCAGCGCAGTGTCGCCCTCGCCAACCTCGATCTGCTCGGCTTCCGTAGCAACATATCCCTTGCCGCCCAGCACGAACAGGATCTGGTCGCTCGTGTGCGTGTGAAAATGGTTCTTCGCCCCGTTGAAAAAGCTCACCTTGTTGAAGTTGAAGTCGCCGCTCATGCCGCCGCCGACAATCCCCTCACCTTCGACCTTGCCTCCATAGAAGATCGGCGCATCGCTGCGGTCTTCCGGCTCATTCTGACCCTTCCTTATAATCTGCATCTCGTATCCCCCTTTGGAATGTTTCTCATAAATTGCTAGTGCACGATGACACTTCGCCCATTATACGACCCATCACCCCTATCATGTCCATCCTGTTCATCGATGTTAGCCCTCGCTTGAACCCTCGCTCCGCCTGGGCTTGCCCGCCTGCGTCAGCGCCATCGCTCCCGTGAAGAACAGCGCCGCGATAAGCAGGAAGGCAAAGTCGTAGCTTCCGGTGCTATCGAATGACCACCCTGCGAGAATTGGACCAAGGAACGACGACACACCCATCGTTATGCTCATCACGCCCATGATGCTGCCGTAGAACCTGACGCCGAATGCGTCCTGAACGATGAGCGGCGTGAGCGCGCCGAACGCGCCTAGGAAGAAACCGAAGCAGCCCACCACAATCCACACGAGCGGCAGCGCGGCGTCGGGAGCTATCATCGGCAGGGGAATAGAAACTCCCGCAAAGTACGTGAGCAGGACAAGGAAGCCCGACTGCCCGAACAAGTCTATCATCAGAGCGTACCGCGCCGTAATGCGGTCGGCAAGCAATCCCATGATGAATTTGCCTGTCATTCCGCAGCCGGCGAGGAGACTCAGCGCGATCGCCGCCGAGCCGGGTGATACGCCCTCTCCCGTCAGGTGAGCCGCGACCTGGGTAAGCACACCGGTATATGTGAGTGAGCCAAGCATCATCGCGACAGTTATCGCGTAGAACGCCTTCGTTCGCGCTGACTCCTTCAGCGACCAGCCGGTCAGCACGACCGGAGCGCCGTCAGAAGCCGCATCACCCTCTCGACCCCTGCTGCGCAAATTCTCCCTTGTCGGGAATTCGCGTACTACCAGGAGAGCATAGACCGTCATCACTATGCCGATTACGCCGAACAGCAGGTATGTCCCCTGCCACGGAGACAGATTGATGAACGCCCAGTGCCACGACATACCCAGCGCCAGCGTCGTAAGCGGTGGAAATGTGATGCCACCCAAGTTGTTGCCCATGAGCGTGATGCCCATCACCCGACCGCGCGACCGCTGGAACCAGATTCCGACAAGTCTGCCGGCCGGTAGGATGGACGCGCCTGAGAAGCCCAGGTACTGTATGAAGCTGAGCGCGTACCAGTGCCAGAGCTCGGTCATCATGGGGCGCATCAGGTAGCTGATGACTATGAGCGCCATGGATGCGACAAGAATGTTCTTCGCGCCGTGCTTGTCCATGATATAGCCGAGGTATGGCGCAACGATGCTGCCGACGGCGGTGAATGACAGCGAGAGATTTATCTGCGTTCGCGTCCAGCCGAACTCCTGCTCCAGCGGCTCGATCAGCAGCCCGAAGGCGTACTGCCCTGAGCCGACCGTGAGCATTGCGGCGAGGAACGGTGCGGAGATGACCCACCAGCCGGCATATATGGAAATCGGCCTGGGGCGCAGTGCGTTGAGCATCGGCAAAGAGTATATCAGGTGATTAGTATTTCAGTTAACCAGTTTACAATTATTCTGGCTGCACCATCCCATTGACATGAACTGCCTTCGTTGCCGTCCAAGTCCTTAGATGATATAACTGACTCACTCAAAACAGACCAATTCTCTGGAGGAATTTCCACATGGCTGAATCAGACAAAACATTTCGCATCGCGATAATCGGACAGGCGGCATTCGGGGAAAGCGTGCTTAACGCCCTCGTAGAGCACGACGAGAACATCGTTGGCGTGTTCTGTCCACCCGACAGAGAAGGCAGACCTGCAGACCCTATCAAGACCGCCGCAGAGGGACACGACATTCCCGTGTTGCAATACCGCCGCATGCGCAACCAGGACTGCATCGACGCATTCATGGCGCTGAACGCCGACCTATGCGTGATGGCATTCGTAACCGACATCGTGCCGGACGCCATTCTCGAAGCGCCCACTCACGGCACAATCCAGTACCACCCCTCGCTTCTCCCGCTCCACCGCGGTCCAAGCTCCATCAATTGGCCCATAATTATGGGCGACGAGAAGACAGGTCTGACCATATTCTGGCCCGACAAGGGTCTGGACACTGGCCCCATACTACTGCAAAAGGAAACGCCGATAAGTGCCGATGATACGCTCGGCTCGGTCTATTTCGGCAGGCTGTTCCAAATGGGCGTGGACGCGATGGTGGAGTCCGTGGATATGGTGAAGGCTGGCACCGCGCCGCGCATCGAGCAGAACCACGACGACGCCACCTACGAGGGCTGGTGCCGCGCCGAAGACGTCATCATCGACTGGGACAAGCCCGTCAGCGAGATATACAACATGATCCGCGGCAGCGACCCCAGCCCCGGCGCAGGCACGACCTTCGGCGAAGCAGGCATGAGCTTCTTCCGCGCGAGCAGTTCTGATGGCGATGCAGGCGGAGCGCCCGGCGAGGTCACCGAAATCACCGACGAAGGCTTCCGCATCGCGGCAAACGGCGGCTCAATCTTCGTCGGCAGGGTGCAGCAGGGCCGCGAGCGCAAGGTCAACGCCCCGGAGTGGATAGAAGCAGTCGGCCTGAAGGTGGGCGACAGGTTCGGAGCCTAGGACGACTTATGATGGGTGGACAGGGTGTTTCGCCTCTTTAGGCTTAAGCTCGACGTTCCAGGGTGAGCCTGATATAGACTTCAGACCAAGCACATGAAAGCTGAGAACGTTCCCGTCTGCGTCAAGGCGAACTTCGACACGCTCGTCGTCAGTGTCATACGCGACGCCTTTGCCTTTCTCGAACACCACTTCAAGAAAGTCTGCCTCTGAGTCGTACCAGAGTCTTATAGCGTCTTTTCCCATATAACAGTGCCTTCTCTAACGGGCTAACTCAGGCGTATCCTTACATCCACCGATTGACTAGGCTAACCTTCACGTCTCGCAGCCATGATGATGTGGCTGCCACTGTCGGCAAGCCCCAGTTTGCAGTTCATCAAACGTTCGAGGCTAACTGCGGTAGCCCAGGCTTGCGCGTCGTCATAGACGTCATCTAGGGCAGCCGACCCCTCAAAAGTTGTCACATTACTGCCTGCCAATTCCAGTACCGAACAGTCCGGTAACAAGTGACGCAGTTCCTCGCTGGTGAACATGTGCATAGGTGGATGTTGCATATTTACTCTGGGTGAAGGAAATCCGGGATTGTCACCAGAATCCACAAGCTGACGAACATGCCACTCTTCCGGTTCTTTGAGAACAGTCAGCGTTGGTCGGCGAACCAGATTGGCAATGTTGCCGTAACGACTCATAACGCTTATCAATAGCGTGCCTCCAGGTCGGACGACTCGAACAAGTTCAGAAGCCGCGCGATGGCGTTGTTGGCATACATAAGACAGCGCTCCACCATAGCAAATTGCGACATCAAAATTACCATCCTGAAACATCGATAGGTCGGTAATATCCGCCTTTACAAAGGCATCGACTCGGCTTAGCAGATTTGCCTCTCCGACTTTCTGCCGCGCAAGCTGAAGCTGACGCTCTGATATGTCAAGAGCAGTGACCGTCGCGCCCATTTGGGCTATCACAGTGGTGAACCTACCCGGTCCGCAACCTGCATCGAGAACTCTATCCGCTCGGCTCACATAGCGTTCGATGAAGTCTGAGTGGATTATGGCTTGAAGACGTCCGTAAGGCGTGGTTTCAAGCCTATCCCATTCGATGCTTCCATACGCGTCATAGAACTCCCCAGCATAGTCGGAATCGTACATGCTCAAATGTAGGTCTCCAAGCAGCGTAGTTTTCTCAGCAGGGGGACATAAGGGTCAGAATCCCTTAAAGGATGAGCTTGGACGGGAGATATGAAGGAGACTATGGTTACACACCCACAGCCGAGCTATCGCCCTGCATCTCCTCCCAATCAGGACGCAGTATCTCCATCTGGATGAACTCCAGCCCGCGGCGGCGCGTCTGCTTGACCTGCCGGAAGCCCGACTTGCCGAACGACTTCTGCGCGCGATGGTTCCAGTCGAGCGTATGCAGGTACACCCGCTTCATGTTCGTGTCCGTGAAGATATACTTCACAAGCGTGTCCACCGCGTCAGTGCCGTAGCCTTTGCTCCAGTAGGCGCGGTCGCCGATCATTATGCCCAGCTCGGTCTCGCCGCGCCGCGTGTCTATGTCGTAGTACATGCAGTTGCCGATGTGCTTGCCCGTCAGATCGTCTATGGCAAAGCGCTTCGACCGCGAACTGGGATAGTCGATCTCCTCCTGCGAGTACCGCAGAAAGTCGTTGTACGCCATATTCAGCGGGCGCGTAGCATCCAGCCTCGCAAGCTCCTCGTCCACGCGCCAGGTGTAGTCATCGAGAGCATCTTCAATGCGTTTCTCTCGAAGCACCACCTTCCTGCCCTCAAGCGAGATGGGATCAGCCGGCTCTGGCTTTCTTCGAGATAATGTGAAGGGCATTCTTAACAACTTTGACCTCGTTATCGTAAGTCAGCGTTCTAATGGCTTCCGTCGCGGAAAGCCAGCGCACATAGTCGAACTCATGGTCATGGAGCGACAGGTCTCCGCCATTCGCGCTCATCAGGTAGAAGTACACCACCTTGTGACAGTCCGCGCCATCGCCATACCGCTCGAAGCAGTATTCAATGCTCTGAACGAACTCGTCGATGCTGACCTCCAGACCCGTCTCTTCCGTTACCTCTCTCACGGCGGTCTGCTCTCGCGTCTCGCCGTCTTCAGGCGTGCCCTTCGGCAAACCCCAGATGACATGACCGGGTTGGGCGTCGAAACCGCACACCACGATCTCCACATCATCCCCGCGCGCCCTTGCCACCACGCCGCCCATGGACTCCATTTCAATCAGATCAGCCAATACACCGCTCCGTCCCATCGCGGCACAAAAGGCTCAAGCCGCGCTTTGGGTGTTTCGCCGCTATTCTATTGGCTTGCGAGAAAGGGCGTCAAGGCGCGGTAGGTAGGCTTACGGGCATAATCAAGATTGACGGGACATATTCAGTGGGCACAATCTGTTCGAAATTCTGAAAGTATCGCTTGAAGCATCTCTGCCTTTCCCTGTACAATAATCGCAACAATTTGATAGCTACCCCCTTTAAGTCAGTCCCGAGAGGCTGGCAAGGGACGAAAGCATAGCAGTGATTGTGCGCTCCAGTCGCACATAGCCAATGCATAACCTCTTGCCAGCGAGTGCAAGAGGTTTTTTGTTGGAGCATTCCCTGGCAGAGAACGACAGCGCGGTCGAACGCAGCATTCTGGGCGCGGACGAAATCCGCCGCGCGCTGGTCCGCATCTCGCACGAGATTCTGGAGCGCAACGGCGGCGTGGACGGCCTTGTGCTGGTCGGCATCCAGACCCGCGGAGTCTGGCTAGCGAAGCGCATCGCCGCCTTCATACAGCAGTTCGAAGGTGCGGATGTGCCGGTCGGTGAGCTTGATGTCGGTCTTTATCGCGACGACATCGCCGAGCGCGGCCGCCCCCTAATGCACACCAGCATTCCGTCCGGAGTGCATGGCCGCTGCGTCGTGCTTGTGGACGATGTTCTCTACACTGGCCGCACCATCCGCGCCGCAATGGACGCTCTCAACGACTTCGGACGACCCCGCGAAATCCAGCTCGCCAGCCTCGTGGACAGGGGACACCGCGAGCTACCCATCCGCCCTGACTATGTGGGCAAGAACGTGCCGACTTCCCGCGAAGAATCGGTGCAGGTCTATATGAGCGAGATTGACGGCATCGACCAGATAGCCCTGCTGAGGGAGGACGACTGATGACGACTGCCAGCCGCCGCGGACCCGTAAGGCAAGCGCCACCTGCACCCACAAACGGTGCCCGGCCCTCAACGCCCCGCCACATCCTCGACCTTGACGACTTCTCACGCGAAGAAATCGAGATGGTCCTGCAGAACACCGAGGTGATGCGTGAAGTCTTGCAGCGCGACATCAAGAAAGTTCCCACCCTGCGCGGCAAGACGGTCATCACCGTCTTCTACGAGGCGAGCACACGCACCCGCGTCTCATTCGAGCAGGCTGGCAAGATTCTCAGTGCCGATGTCATCAACGTCTCCGGCAGCGGCAGCAGCGTGGAAAAGGGCGAGTCCCTGTACAACACCGCGCTCACCCTGCAGGCGATGAACGCAGACATCATAGTTGTGCGCCACCCGCACTCAGGCGCGCCGCACTTCCTGTCGCGTTTCCTGGATTCCGCCGTCATCAACGCCGGCGACGGCATGCACGCGCACCCCACACAGGCGCTTCTCGACCTCTTCACCATCAAGTCGCACCTCGGCAAAGTCGAAGGCTTGAAGGTGGTAATCGTCGGAGACCTGCTGTACAGCCGCGTGGCGCGCTCCAATCTCTGGGGCCTGACCAAGATGGGCGCGGATGTAACCCTTTGCGCCCCGCCCACGCTGATTCCGCTCGACTTTCTGGGCGGCATCCGGAGCAACGGAAGCGCCGCATCCGACCATCCCTTCAGCGGCGTGAAGATCGAGACGAATGTGGAACGCGCCCTGGAGGACGCCGATGTAGTAATGGCGCTGCGCCTGCAGACAGAGCGCCAGCTAGCCGGCCACCTACCCACGCTGCGCGAATACTCCCGGATGTACGGCATCAACCCGCGCCGCATGGAACTCGCCAAACCCAACGCCCTGGTCATGCACCCCGGCCCCATGAACGAAGGCATCGAGATTGACCCCGAAGTGGCACACGGCGCGCAGGCAGTCATCGAAGAGCAGGTAACGAACGGAGTAGCAGTACGAATGGCGCTGCTCTATGCAGCCGTAACGCCCCGCGTTTCATAATCTCCTCTCCTTGGGGAGAGGGATAGGGTGAGGAAGCAATCATCATTCCCGTAAAGGCGGGAATCCAGAGATACAACATCAAGGGGATGATTTGAACGAAACACCACGACAGCGAGCCACAGCCATCGTAATACGCGACGGTTGTATTCTGGTCGTTCGCGACAAGTTCAGGCCCGCGTTCATGCTGCCCGGCGGCGGCATCGACGAAGGCGAGTCCCCTGAAACCGCCGTGGCGCGCGAACTCACTGAAGAGACGACGCTCACGGCAACCGCCGCACAATACCTTTTCACGCACGACGGCAAGTACAACCACCACCATGTTTTCAGCGTACAGGCAGATGGCGACGTGGACATCTCGCACGACCCCCTTGTAGTGGAATACGCCTGGTGGGATGGCGGCCCCGACGTGCCTGTACACCCGCATGTGAACGCGATCCTGGATAGGATGAAAGAGATAAGTGATGCTGCTAATTAAAGGCGGACGGCTCATAGACCCATCACAGGCCATCGATGGCATCCACGACCTGCTGATCGAGGACGGCGTGGTAAGCGGCATTGCCCAGCACATCGACCCGCCTGTGCACGCCGAAGTCATCGACGCCACCGGCATGATCGTCTCACCCGGCTTCATAGACGTACACTGCCACCTGCGCGAGCCCGGCTTCGAGGACAAGGAGACGATAGCGACCGGCACACTCGCCGCAGCGCGCGGCGGCTTCACCACCGTCTGCGCCATGCCCAACACCAACCCCACGATGGACACGGCGTCAACACTGGAGTATGTGCTGCGCAAGGCACGCGACGAGGCAGCGGTGCGCGTCCTGCCCATCGGCTGCGTGACCAAGCAGAGCAAGGGCAAGCAGCTAGCAGAGATGGGCGAACTTGCCGAGGCAGGCGCAATCGGCTTCAGCGACGACGGCAACCCTGTCGCCGACTCCAACATCATGCGGCAGGCGCTCAGCTACAGCTCCGCGATGGGTCTACCCATCATCAACCACTGCGAAGAGCCGGAGCTGTTTCACGGCGGTTCGATGAACGAAGGCTGGATATCCAACCGACTCGGAGTCAAGGGCATCCCCAACTCCGCCGAGGACATCATGGTCGCTCGCGACATTGACCTCGCCCGGCTCACCGGCGGCCGCTACCATGTAGCTCACCTCAGCACCACGGGCGCGCTCGAATTGGTGCGCCGCGCCAAAGAGCGCGGTATGACGAATATCAGCGCCGAAGTAACGCCCCACCACCTGACCCTGACCGACGAGGCGATCCTCGGCAGAACAGCCGAAGGCATAAACGGGTCAGGAGCATACGATCCTCTGACTCCCGCAGCCTACGACACGCTAGCCAAGGTCAACCCGCCCCTGCGCGAGCAGACCGACATGGACGCGATGATCGAGGGCTTGCGAGACGGCACCATAGACCTGATAGCCACCGACCACGCGCCACACAACCGAACCGACAAGGAATGCACATTCCACGAAGCGGCATTCGGAATCAGCACGCTCGAAACAGCGCTCGGCCAACTCATGTCCCTAGTCCACAGCGGCGCGATAGGACTACCCCTGCTCATCGAAAAGCTAACTCTTGCCCCTGCGCGCTTCCTGCGCCGTGACGACCTCGGCACCCTAAAGCAAGGCGCCCCCGCCGACATCACCATCATCGACCCCGACACCGAATGGATAGTCGACACCACCCAATTCGCCTCCAAAGGCAAGAACACCCCTCTCCATGGCGCAACCCTGAAAGGCCGGGTCTATGCTACGGTGGTTAATGGGAAGGTGGTTGGCGTATGGTAAGAAAGTTAGAGGACGAGGTTCGCAAGGCTCTGAATTGAGTGTACAGCGAAGAATCATCGGCACTTGATGGGGAACTGATGCAGATGCAGTTGGCATCGGTGCTAAGAGAAGACTGGCGATTCGCTGATGAGGAAAAGTCCGATGAATGGGTGCGGATGCCAATAGGCGGAAGGGCAAACCATGAACACAAACGAACTCCTTCAAAACGCCCGATTTCTCGTGGACGCCAGCGGCAATAAAACCGCTGTGCAGTTAGATTACGAAGACTGGGAAGAATTGATTACTTTGCTTGAGGACATTGAAGATGCCGCAGAAATCAGTCGCAGCCGTGCGTCGAGTGAAGAGGCAATCCCTTGGGAGCAGGCAAACGCGGAACTGAGACAGGCCGAAAAGACGCTCCGTCCCTTCGGTCTTTGCGCCGGGGAGTTTACCGTCCCAGATGACTTTGATCACCCTCTGCCTGAAGAAATTCTGAATGAATTCGAGGGCAAGTCATAGGTATGAATCTCTTATTGGATACGCATATCTTCCTCTGGCTCATTACGGGCGACACACGCATTACCGAAGCCATGCAGAAAGAAATTCTCGACACTGCGAACGCTGTGTACCTGAGCGTTGTGTCAAATTGGGAAATTTCTGTCAAATACCAGTTGGGCAGACTGCCGCTACCAGAACCACCGGAGAGTTATTTGCCAGCACAGCGCCAAAGGCATCAAATTGCGAGTTTGAGTCTTGATGAGGGAAGTGTGTCTCAACTCGCAAGACTTCCGTCCATACACCGCGACCCGTTTGACCGAATGCTTGTGTGCCAAGCCCTTGAACATGAACTAACCATTGTCACGGTCGATAAGATACTGCAGTCTTATCCGGCGCGGATTTATAGGTAATCCTACATTCAGCGAATGAGCAACTGAGGTTCAAATGACCAACCCCGCACACCTAGTCCTCGAAGACGGCTCCACATACCGCGGTTACGCATTCGGCGCTCAAGCCTCCGCGTTCGGCGAGGTCGTCTTCGCCACATCTATGACCGGCTACCAGGAAATGCTCACCGACCCGTCCTTCGCCGGGCAGATCGTCGTCCCCACATACCCGCTCATCGGCAACTACGGCATAAACTCCCGCGACATCGAATCGCGCAAAGTGCAGGTCTCCGGCTTCGTCGTGCGCGAGCACAGCCTGCGCCCTAGCCACTCCATGAGCGACATGACCCTCGACGCCTACCTGCAATCCGAGGGCATCACGGGCATCAGCGGCGTCGACACCCGCGCCATTACCCGCCGCCTCCGCACTCAGGGCGTCATGATGGGCGCCATCGGCGTCGACGAGCCGCCTGAAACCACGCTCGCCCGCCTCGAAGAAATACCCGCATACGGCGAGTTGGACTTCGTACGGCAGGTCTCCACCACGACCGCCTACGACTGGAACAATCCCCTCTGGCAAAAGCCCGCACCCGAGACAACCAGACGCGTTCTCGTCAGCGACTTCGGCCTGAAATACAACATCCTGCGAATGCTGCGCTCCCGCGGCTGCGAGGTCGTCGCAATGCCAGCTACTGCAACGGCGCAGGACATCCTCGACCGCAACCCGGACGGCGTAATGCTCTCACCGGGCCCCGGCGATCCTGAGCTTCTCGACTACGCCGTGGAAACGACGAAAGGACTGCTCGGCAAGTTGCCCGTATTCGGCATCTGTCTCGGCAACCAGGTCGTCGGACGCGCGGTTGGCGGCAGCACCTTCAAGCTCAAGTTCGGCCATCGTGGCGCGAACCACCCCGTGAAGGACCTGCAGACCGGCCTAGTGCACATCACCTCCCAAAATCACGGCTACTCGGTCGACGCCGACACTCTGCCGCAGGAGGTCGAGGTCAGCCACATCAACCTGAACGACAACACAGTCGAGGGCATACGCCACAAGTCGTTGCCCGTAATCACAATCCAGTACCACTCCGAGGCGTCGCCCGGCCCCCTCGACAACGAGTACATGTTCGACCGCTTCATGGAAATGATCGACGATACGGAGGGCAAATAACCAGTGCCAAGTTTCATAAACATCGCCCATCGCGGCGCATCGTCTTATGCCCCGGAGAACACATTCGCCGCCTACGACAAGGCGCTGGCAATGGGCGTAAACCACATCGAACTCGATGTCCACCTGACCCGTGACGACCAGATCGTTGTTATCCACGACGACACCGTGGACAGGACGACTAACGCTCAGGGTCGCGTGGCAGACTTCAGCCTGAATGAACTGCGTGCGATGGACGCCGGAAGCTGGTTCAGCACCGAGTACGCAGGCGAGCGCATCCACTCCCTGGGCGAGACGCTGGAGCACTACAAGGGCAGGTTGCACTTCCACATCGAGATAAAGCAGCGCGAGATTACAGGCGGACTTGCGCGACGCACAATAGACATGGTTCGCGGATACGGCCTGACCGACAGCGTAACCATAACCTCGTTCCAGATCGAGTGGCTGAGAGAATCGGCAGCCTACGACTCAGAGCTGCCAAAGGGCTGGCTCGTGCCGATGGGCAACGTCCCCTGGGACGATTCGATCATCACGCAGTCCAAAGAACTTGGCCTTACGCAGATCTGCCCCCGCGCCGACCTGACAACTCCCGATCTGGTGGACAGACTCCGCGCCGAAGGCTTCGTAGTGCGCTGCCACGGCCTGTTCAACGAAGACCTCATGCGCCACGCCGTAGATGTAGGCGCAGACGGCGCCACCGTCAACTTCCCCGACAAGATGGTGGAATACCTGAACGCGAAGGGCATCAGTCAAGCCTAAGGCCAGGATTCCATAACACGGCATGCACAGATGAACGCGGTGAGGAACTATATTGCGAACAACAACTCTGATACTTGGTCTGATTGCCGCAACTATGCTTCTCTTCGGTGGTTGTGCTGGGTTCGTATTTCGAACTGCAGCGACAACTTTTGAAGAAGCATTCGAGATCGAAGAAAATGATGAAGGCAACACATCCACTTCATCTGATGTCCAGTCAGCGGGAGCATTCGCAATCGTCAGTGCGATATTCCTGTACATTGGCGGCGGGTTAGCAAGAGTCGCACTAAAGACGTCTCTTGGATTCCTCATAGTCTCACTTCTTCTTATATTTGGATTAGTCTCGACGGATACCACCTCACTGTTTGCCGCCTTCTATTATTTGGCTATGATACTGGTCGGGGTCTGCATTATTCTGATGATAATCGCATTTACTAGAGAGCGGAGAGCCAACTCGGAAACAGTACCCTAAACATTGCAATCAACGAGCGATGAAAGGATCTAACAAACACTATGCTCCCCGAAAACAATACCAGTTTGAAAGCATCCTACGAATTCGAGAACGGCCGAGCCAGGATAATAAACAGGGGCGTTTCGTTCTGGAACGGCAGTGAGGACGAAATCAGCGCCGAAAATCCGATGCGAACCTTCGACTCAATAGTCTACGAGTTACTGGGCGCCGAGGAATTCTGGTCGGATGAATACGAGCTCAAGGGAATCAAAATCACAATCGAAATTGAGGAAGCAATAATACAGTGAATACCAAACCCCAAAAAGTCCTCGTCATAGGCTCCGGCCCCATCATCATCGGGCAGGCGGCAGAGTTCGACTACGCCGGCACGCAAGCATGCAAGGCGCTCCGCGAAGAGGGCGTCACCACCGTGCTGGTCAACTCCAACCCCGCAACGATAATGACCGACGAGGACATCGCCGATGTAGTCTATATCGAACCGCTCACCGTCGAGGTGCTCAGGCGCATCATCGCCGCAGAGCGTCCGGACGGCATCCTGCCCACGCTCGGCGGTCAGACAGGCCTGAACCTAGCCGTAGAACTCGCGGACGCCGGTATTCTGGACGAATACAACGTGCGACTGCTCGGCACTCCTCTGAACACCATCCGCAACGCCGAGGACCGCGAGCTCTTCCGTCAGCTTCTCTCCGACATCGGCGAACCCGTGCTCCCAAGCGCAATCGTCGAATCCTTGGAGGAGGCACACGAGGCGCTGAAAGACCTGCCCCTGCCCCTCGTCGTGCGCCCCGCATACACGCTCGGCGGCACCGGCGGCGGCATCTGCACCACGATGGACGAGTTCAACACCATCGTCGCAAGCGGTCTCGCCGCAAGCCCCATCAATCAGATTCTGCTCGAACGCTCCCTTATCGGCTGGAAGGAGATCGAGTACGAGGTCATGCGCGACGGCGCCGACAACTGCATCACCATCTGCAACATGGAGAATATCGACCCGATGGGCGTCCACACCGGCGACAGCATCGTCGTCGCGCCCAGCCAGACGCTCTCCGACAAGGAGTACCAACTCCTGCGCTCCGTCAGCCTGAAGATCATCCGCGCACTCGGAATCGAGGGCGGCTGCAACATCCAGATGGCGCTCGCAGCCGGCGATGTCGTCGCGGAGACGCTTCCCGGCGGTGGCGGCAAGGACAACGAATACTACATCATCGAGGTCAACCCGCGCGTCAGCCGCAGTTCCGCCTTGGCAAGCAAGGCGACCGGCTACCCCATCGCCCGCGTTGCAGCAAAGATAGCAGTCGGCAAGCGCCTTGACGAGATCCCCAACGCCGTCACGCAGCAGACCCTCGCAGCTTTCGAGCCCGCGCTCGACTACTGCGTGGTCAAGATACCGCGCTGGCCCTTCGACAAGTTTCCCGCCGGCGACCGCTCCATCAACACTCAGATGAAGGCGACCGGCGAGGTCATGGCAATCGACCGCTCCTTCGAGGCGGCGTTTCAGAAGGCAGTGCGCTCCCTCGAAATCACCAACCGCGACATCCTCTGGGAAGACACCGGCTGGGGAATGGACAAGCCGAGCAATGGCAACACGCCTGAAGTCCCAACTTCATCACTCGAAGGACTAGACGAAGCTCGTCTTCCCCTGCACCCCAACGACGAACGCCTCTGGGCTCTGCTATACACCATGCGGCGCGGTGTCAGCCCCGAAGCCCTCTCCCGCAAGACCGGCATAGACCCCTGGTTCACTCGCGCCTTCCAGAACATCGCACTCATGGAGGAGGAACTGCTTTCCTCGCATCTCGACGAAGATGTTCTCTGGCGCGCCAAGCGGCTGGGCTTCTCGGACGCGAAAATAGGCGAGCTGACCGACCGCACGTCTCAAGAGGTGCGCGACCTGCGCCACCAGTGGAACCTCCGCCCCGTCTATAAGATGGTGGACACCTGCGCCGCTGAGTTCGAGGCTCTCACACCGTACTTCTACAGCACCTACGAGGAAGAGAACGAAGCCACCCCGATACAGACAGGCAGAGCGCTCGTCGTCGGCAGCGGCCCCATCCGCATCGGGCAGGGTATCGAGTTCGACTACTGCTCCGTGCATGCGGCGTGGGCGCTCAGTGAGGAGGGCGTCTCAAGCATCATCGCCAACTCCAACCCGGAGACCGTTTCAACAGACTTCGATACCAGCGACCGCCTCTACTTCGAACCGCTCGACGAGGAGAGCGTGCTGGACATCCTGGAAAATGAGGCAGTCCCCGGAGACAACGCCGAGCTGGATTTCCCGCCCTCCATCGTGCAGTTCGGCGGCCAGACAGCAATCAACCTCTCGCAGACCCTCGACAGCGTTGAGATGCCCATTCTCGGCTCCACCGCCCGCTCCATCGACATCGCATCCGACCGCCACCTGTTCGAGGAGTTTCTTGCCAGAACCGGCATACCCAACCCTCCCGGCGCAGCGGTCAGCAACCTCGAACAGGCGCTCAATGTCGCGCAGCGCGTCGGCTATCCCGTGCTGGTGCGTCCCAGCTACGTACTCGGCGGTAGGGCAATGGAGATCGTGCAGAACGCCACCGAGCTCGTGCGCTACATGACCCATGCATTCGAGGCAGGCATGGGCAGGCGCGTCCTGATAGACAAGTATTTCGAGGGCCGCGAGGTCGAGGTGGACGCCGTATGCGACGGCGAGAACGTGCTCATCCCCGGCATCATGGAACATGTCGAGCGCGCGGGCGTTCACAGCGGCGACTCCATGGCGATATACCCGGGCGTCACGCTCACCGAAGCCGAAGTCGACACCATCGTGGACTACACAACGCGCATCGGCCGCGCCCTGCAGGTCAAAGGCCTGATGAACATTCAATATGTGGTCGTAGGCGGCGAGACATATCGCAGTCCCGCGACAGGCGGCACAAATAGCAATCAGAACACGCAGGTATTCGTCATCGAGGTCAACCCCCGCGCCAGCCGCACAATCCCATTCATCTCGAAGGTAACGGGCGTGCCGATGATCCGCCTCGCGATAAAGGCGATGCTCGGCAAGAGCATCACTGAGGCTGGGTACGAGGGCGGCCTGTGGAAGCGCCAGAAGCTCGTCGCCGTGAAAGCACCTGTATTCTCCATGTCCAAGCTCTCCGGCGTGGACACCTACCTAGGCCCTGAGATGAAGTCGACCGGCGAGGTCATGGGCATCGACACCGACTTCTCCTCCGCCGTCGCCAAGGCACTGATCGCATCCGGCATGATGCTGCCCGAGAAAGGCTCGATACTGCTCACCATCGCCGACCGCGACAAGGCGGACGCCGTGCCGATGATTCGCCAACTCGCCGAGGCAGGCTACGGCCTGTTCGCCACCGAGGGCACGGCAGGCATGATCCGCGGGCTTGGTATCGACGCCTTCGCCATCCCAAAGGCGCACACCGGCGAGCACCCCAGCACGGTTGACATCGTCGCCGATGGCACCGTATCGGCAGTCGTAAACACAATCGAAGGCGACCGCGAATCCCTCGAAGACGGCTTCGAAATCCGCCGCGCCGCAGTAGATCAACGCATCCCCTGCTTCACATCCCTCGACACCGCCCGCGCCGCCGTCGAAAGCCTAATCGGAGGCGCCGCCAACTACAGCATCAAACCCCTGCCCGAATACCGGGACAACGTATGACTAGATTCGCTCCAGGTCTCCGGCGAGCTTGTCCAAGGTAGAGTCCGGATCGAGGGCTGAATTACGTGCAAGTTCGAAGAGACGCTGCATGTCGTTGGCCTGTTGCGGTGTTGCAACGCTACTTTGGTATCCAACCTCTCTTTCGTCGTAAGTCTCTAACGTAACGGTCTTGAAGCCTTCCTTATTCAGGATTTCAAGACGATACAGCTCAAGGAACTCATCGAGCTCTCTAATACTAACCGCAGTGGTGTCGACGGCTGTGAGAAACACGTTCTTACGAATGCTCGTTCGCCAACTGAGTTTGCCTTCTTCAGTACGACTGATGAGTCCCTGCAATATGGTTGACATCTTGCTCATATCGCCCACCTTTAGCTAGCCACCTAGCTCCAAACTACTCGACATATCTTCTAAGGAGCTCTGGATGTCATTCAGACTCTGGTTTATTCTGACAACATCAATGCTCTCTGACTGACTAGCCTTCCAAGAATCAATTTCCAACTCGATTCCCGAAATGGATTCCTTAGTTTTAGAATGAATCTCGACAGGATCGATTTTACTCTTTGGAAATCGCATTGCGATCGCGGAGAGTGTCGCCCTTAATGTCTGATAATTCTCTTGCGCAGCTTCCCAGCTCTCATTTCTATGCAGCAACTTCAGTCGTTCGATAAGACTTATCGCACGCTCCATATCGACAATTAGCAGATGCTGCCCGATGGCAAATTTGGCCGAGTTAGCCGCTTTCTTCGCAGCCTCCGCAGATGATTGAGCCCGTCCTGACTGGATTGCAGCCCACGCGAGACCAATAAGTGCGAGAATGAATCCGGCGCCACTTGAGAGATCACCCCAATGGTTAGCAAAGAATCCCATTTCTCGCCTTCATCTTACTATCTTCAGAAACTTCATGCGGGAACCGTCTCAAATCCGCCCAGTATGTACAGAATAACACCGTTTTCTCAAATATTACAATAATTGAGCATAATGTCCGTAGATGACAGGATTCAATATGCTATCCTCCTACCATCACTAGTCATCATCAACAGCAACGAGGCCCACCCCCCTTGATCCCCCTCAGACTCAGCGTCAACAACTTCATGTGCTACCGCGACGACGTGCCGCCCCTGCACTTCGAGAGCATCCACGTCGCCTGTCTCTGCGGGGACAACGGCCACGGCAAGACCGCCCTCCTCGACGCCATCACATGGGCTCTCTGGGGCATCGCGCGCGCCACCCCTACCGGCACCGGCACAATCAACGCCCTACGAATCGCCGACCTGGTGCATATGGGGCAGACCGACATGAGCGTCGAGTTGGACTTCACCTCAGGCGATCAGCGATACCGCGTCATCCGCAGGCACACCGTCAGCACCGGCGGTCGTAGCAGCAGGACCACCCTCGAGCTGCAAATCGCGACCGACGACGAAGGCGAGGCGTTTCGCTCCATAAGTCGAAACTCCGTCCGCGAGACCAACGCTCGAATCAGCGAAATCCTGAACATGGACTTCAAGACCTTCGTGAACACGGCGTATCTGGCGCAAGGCCAGGCAGACCTGTTCACCACCAGCACCCCCACCGAGCGCAAGCGGTGCCTCGCCGAAGTCCTGGACCTGTCCTACTACCAGCGTCTGTCTGAAGACGCCAACGCCCGCAGCCGCAGCATCCAGACCGAGATACAACAGGCGCTCACCGCGATTAGCCTCCACTCGGAGGAGACTGCACGCAAGCCCGAGTACGAGAGTCGCCTGAACGACATTGACGCCTATATCGCCAATGCAGCGCCACAGGCAGAAGCGCAGCGCAAGCAAGTCGAGATGCTTCGCGGTGAGGTGCAGCGACTCCAGGCGCTCGAATCCGAGTTCACTGCGCTCCAGCAGCGAACGCAGTCAGCCCAGGCTGACACCGTCCGCCTTCAAAGGCAGGTCGCCGCAGACGAAAAACGCATCGCCGGATATCAGGCCACAATCGCCGACGCCCCGAACATCCTGAGCGGCTACGAATCACTTCAGGCTGCGCAGGCAGAGCTTGAAAGGCTAGACACCGCCCTATCTGAAAAGAGCCGCCTTGACGCACGGATCGCCGCCCTCTCGCAGACCATTGCGCGACAGGAAGAGCGCATCGCGTCCACGGTGAAGACACTGCGCCACCGAATATCCACCGAGTTGGAGCCACGCGTAAACCGCCTGCCGGAAATCAAGAAACTTCAGACCGCGATGCAGCAACGGAACACTGCTCTCACGCAGCAGGCCGCCGCAGTCGAACGACAGCGCACTGACACGGAGGCAATCGCTGCGCGAATTAAGACGCTTGAGCAGGCCAACGAGCGCCTGATGGAGCAGATGCAGGATACCCGACAGAAGTTCGACATGCTCGAACAAGGCGACACAACCTGCCCGCTCTGCAATCAGCAGCTTGGCGCCGACGGTCAGCAACACTTACGCGCGGAGTACCGGCGCATCGGCGTGGCGAGCCGGGCATCGTTCAATGATAACCATTCCCAGATCGAAAACCTCACGCGCGAGCACAATACATCAACCCAGACTCTAGCATCTATGGAATCAAAGCAAATCACTGATAGCCGTACCCTCGCCGCTGATGAAGCAAATCTGGCACGCGACGAACGCGAATCCCTACAGGCGCAGCACGAATTGCAGCAGGCGTACGAATCCCTCTCAGCCGCCGAGCGCACCCTGCGAGACAGGTCATTCGCGCAGGATGAGCGCAAAGAGCTTGCAGAGTTGGGCACTTCCCTGGACTCACTCGAATACGACGCAGAAGCGCACCAGCAAGTCCGTCTGCAAGTCGCCTCCCTGCGCAAGTTCGACGCCGCGCACCACGCACTCAACGAAGCGCAAGCCAACCTGCCCGGTGTCAGTGAAGCGCTCCAAACCGGTCGCGAGATGCTCGCGAATCGGCAGGCGGAAATAGATGCCGCCGCCGAGCGGATTAGCACGCTGAAGCAGGACATCGAATCCCTTCCGGCGCTCACGACCAAGCTCAGCAAAGCAGTCCAAAGTAGCGAGAATCTGGAGGCACAAATACGGCAAGCAGAGATAGACCACGGCGTGCTGCAGAACAACATCAGCCGCTGCGAGAATCTGGAAGCACAGATACGCGATCTGGAGAAGGAGCATCGCCGTCTCGCCCAAGACAAGAGCATCTACGACGAGTTGACCGTCGCATTCGGCAAGAACGGCATACAGGCGCTCGTCATCGAGAGCGCCATCCCACAGTTGCAGGACGACGCCAACGAGATCCTTGGCCGCGTCACCGAGAACCGCATGCACCTGAAACTGGAGCTAGACGAAAGCACATCCGAGCAGCTTGAGATACGCATCGCCGACGAACTCGGCACCCGCGACTACCTCACATTCAGCGGCGGCGAGGCGTTCCGCATAAACTTCGCCCTCCGAATCGCGCTCTCCCGCCTGCTCGCCCGACGCTCCGGTGCACCACTACCCGTGCTGTTCATAGACGAGGGCTTCGGTTCGCAGGACAGAGCAGGCCAAGAACGCCTGACCGAAGCCATCCAGTCAATTCAGGACGAGTTCGAGAAGATTATCGTCATCACCCACATAGACCAGATGAAAGAAGCCTTCCCCGTCCGAATAGAAGTCAGCAAGGGCGACAGAGGTTCGACCTTCAGCATCGTGTAACCGTCTCGGTACCTATCGGAAGACCGTATTATTGCAAGAGAGGGATACCGAAGTGTGCTAGAATCTGGTGGACATGAGCTTGTTTGAAGATAATCAGGCATTTATTCGACATAAAGCCGAGGAACATCAATCTGGACTTCTTGGACGGAAGATAATCTGGTCATATCATAGCGATGACAAGCTCAGCGCAGAAGGGCTTGCAGCCGCTGAAATAGAATGGTCTCTTCAAAACTGCGAAGTCATAGAAATCTATCCTGCTTCGCATCGTCGATTTCCTGACTGTTTGGTTATAGGCTATCTGAATTCTGGGGAGCCTTTTCATGCGGTCATAGCAATGGACAACATCAGAGACAGATTGCTAATGGTAACCGTTTACATGCCGAATGAAGAGGTATGGCAAGATGACTGGAAAACAAGAAAATAGCGGAAGTTGCTACTTTTGCCAGGGTCCATTGAAGAAGGGCAAAACAACAATCCCTCGTGTCTTGCCGGACGATACTGTGGTTGTGGTAAAGCGTGTGCCCGCCGAAATCTGCATACAGTGCCATGAACCATATTTGTACGGGGAAACTATCGACAAGATTACGGCGATGGTGGACCAAATTAAGCCGTTCCGTGCCGAAGTCCTTGTCGTGTCCTACGAAGAAGAGCTGCCGATAGTCGCTAAACCCGCTTCGACGACAACCAGCCCAGCGTCTTAAAGCTCGATCTCCTGCAACTCCGGCGACACCACCAACTCCGCATCCGTCTCCGCCTGCACCTCTTCCGCAGTCCAGCCCGGCGCCACCTCCCGCAGCACCAGCCCTTCCCCCGTCACCTCCATCACCGCAATGTCCGTGACAATCAGGTCAACGCAGCCCTTCCCCGTCAGAGGGTAGCTGCACTCCTGCACCACCTTTGACTGACCGCCGCGGTCGGTATGCTCCATCGCCACGATTACGCGCCGAGCCCCAACCGCCAGATCCATCGCGCCGCCCACATTCCCCACTCCCCGCTCCGGCAGCATCCAGTTCGCAAGGTCACCGGACGCCGACACCTGCAGCGCGCCCAGCACCGTCACATCTATATGCCCGCCCCGGATCATCGCAAACGCGTCCGCCGAGTGAAAGAACGACATCCCCGGATACCACGCCAGAAAATGCCCGCTCGCATTCGTCAGATCAACATCCTCATCACCCTCCTCCGCCATCGGCCCGAAGTTCAGCACGCCGCTCTCGCTGTGATACAGCACATCGCGCCCCTCCGGCACGAACTGCGAGCACAGCGAAGGTATGCCGATGCCCAGATTCACCACATCGCCATCCTGCAGCTCCTTCGCCACGCGCATCGCGATGATTTCCCTGTCCAGCCTGTATTTCTCTTCCGTCGCAGCCATTAAGTAAAGCTCCAATTCATGATGCCACCCCGCTCTGAGCCACCTGACGTACAGGATACAACAACCCCGCAATGACGCCAACGGCCGAGCAAACCGCCATCACCACCAGCCCCGTCAACAGCGACCCACTCACCTCCGCCACAATCCCCACAATCATCGGTCCCGCCGCAAAACCCAGTCCCGCAAACATCGCCACCAGCGCGCTCACCGCAGCCACCTCGCGCGGCAGTATCCCCTCGAACTCGAACGGCAGCATCTCCATCGCAGGCACGGCTATCCACACCAGCCCCAGCGCCGTGATTGCCACTGCCAGCAGCACAGCATCCGTCGTCAGCACGATCGCCAGCGCAAGCACCACATTCAGCACAGCAGGCACCGCGAGCAGCACACGCCTGTTGCTCAGCTTCCGATTCACCCATCCACCCGCAAGCCCGCCCGGTATCAGCCCGTAGTACAGGAACCCCAGCAGTGGCCCACCTAGCGTTATCTCGATGCCCCTGTCCTCCAGCAGCAGCGTCGGCAGGAATGTCACAATCCCCGTCCACACCGACGCCAGCGAGAACATCACTATCGCCACAAGCCAGCCCTGCCTGTATTTCCGCAGCGCAGCAAGCGGGCTAGTCGGCTGACCTGCCAGTGCGTCGCCCATGTCCTGCACCGGCGCCCTGCTCTCCCGCGCCGCCAGCATGAACACCACCGCCTGCACCGCCACGAACCCCGCCTGCAGGTAGTACGCGCTGCGCCAGCTCCCAAGCGCGACTATCAGCAACGCACCCGTGCTGACCGCAACCGCAAGAAGCAGACTGTGTTGGGAAAGTCCCACAGCATTGATTAGCGCATACTGCCGCCTGACCGCCCACTGGTGAAACAGCAGCGGCCGCACCGCGATAGTCAGAGAGTGAAACAGCACAGCCAGGAACCGCGCCACGAACAGCATCAGAAAGCCGTTCGCAAACCCCTGCAACAGCAGCAACGGCGCAACAATCCACATCGACAGCCGCGTAACCGCCACCGGACTATAGCGCGAGAACCACACCCCGAACGGCAGCACCGCAACAGCCGCCGTCACCCACCACACACCCTGCAGAAGTCCCGCTTGCAGCGGACTCAGCGCAAGGTCCTGCGCGATAAAAGGCAGGAACACCCCCAGCACAAACGAAGACAACCGCAGGCTGCTCAACTGCAGGTGCGACAGCAACAACACCGCCCACCCCCGCAGCGATGTGCGCTCTACGCAGTCAGACAATGCGGTTGGAGATTGCATTAATGGAATTGCGGACTTTCAGGATAGCGAAATTAGCGATTTCCGAAGCCATGCACGGCTTAAACACGGTAAATTAGGTGAAATATATCATGATGTGCTATGCTTCCAGTGAGGCGGCGAAACGCGTCCGTTTTACATAAGCGTTCCAATACGGAGCGCACTTTTTATTTGTGGCAAATTAGCAGAGGGAGGTTGAGCATGACTTAGCGGCGGGCAACACACGTATGGCGGGCAGCTTGCGCCCAATTTGTTTAGGACGTTCCCTTTGTTGGAACGTCTTTTAGTTTATGGAAATTTCAGTTCTTTACGGAGGTATGAATGAACACTAGCGATATAGATGACCAAGTTGTGAATGCGTTCGATGAATTAGTTAGGAAGGCTGCAAGTTCACACCTTCTCGGTGAGATAGCGATGCAACCAAATGGGAGGCATGAGAGGACTATAGCAGATCATTTCTGCAGTGCTTTGAATCTTCACCCTCTCGAAGGAACTATGGCTTTTCGGGAAGAAAGCTTGGGAGGCAACCGATTCAAGTATGACATCTTAGTGAGAGGTGCTACCGGGCCATTGATTGCGGTTGAAGTTAAGACACCATTCACGAATCACGACGGCATTCGCCATAAGACAAGGCGTCCCCAGGGATTACCTAAAGACATGGATTCGCTGATGGCAGCAATGGTCGAAGGCGCAGCTGCTGGTTACACACTGATTACTCCTATCGGCTGCTATCCGATAAATTCCAGCGGCAATGTGGTTATATTGCACCGAGCGATTGGACGAAACGAAAAGGCAATTAAAGAAGAATACGGGATACAATGGCCCACACGGCACGATTACGAAACCAGCGATACTAATGGCAGACAGGAAGTGGACAGGGCCATGAAAGAACTAGCGAGGGAGCGGAGGTTAGATGTGACTCAGATAAAGGGATGGACAAATGTTGAACTCCCGAGCCCCAAACCAGACATTCGCGCATTCTTAGACTGCGCCCTCTACAAGGTGCAGTTAAAGTAGTGAAACAAAAGTGCAGAGGCGGTAGGTGCAAATTGCCTGCCGCCTCTGAGCATCTTCCTGAGCGGCGCGCTACCGCCTCTCGCCCTCGATAATACGCCTGAAGCGCGGACGGAGCTTAGCCAGTCCCGGGTCGTACTCGCCCAGCGGGTATTCGCCCGGGTTCGCCTCCGCCCACTCAACGGCAATTTCATTGACCAGCAAATCGCTTACCAGCCTGTTTCTCGCGCGCTCCAGGACAAATGCCTTGACCTCTCGGCGCTTCTTTATCACTCCGAGTATGTAGAAGGGCAACCAGAAAGGGAGGAGAATCACGCGGACGAGAAGCCTCAGAAGAGACATCTGGTCGCCAAATACTTCGTGCGCGGCGCGGCCTTCGTGCCTACCTATCTCCGCGCGCCAGTCACGGCGTGGCTCCCTGGACATATTTTCCTTTCACGGAAGCAGCGTCACCTACGCATACTTCCCCGTCAGCTGTGGCGTCGTGCCCTCGTTGCCTGCGGACTCCCACTCGTGGCGCGTCTCGCGGCCCCAGGTGCGCTTCAGGTCGTCCTGCACGTTCAGGTGCAGCTTGCCCAGACCCTCGACTTCTATGTCGATCGTGTCGCCGTCCTGGATCGCGCTCAATCCGAAGTGGTTCGTGCCTGTCGCCACCACATCGCCCGGTCCCAGCGAATGCACTGATGTAACCCACTCGATCACGCGCGGAATCTTATGCGCCATGTCGTCCGTGTTGAAGTCCTGGCATAGCCTGTCGTTCACCCACAGCTTCACCGGAAGGCTCTGCGGATCGGCAATCTCGTCGGCAGTCACGAGGTACGGCCCCATCGGTGCGAAAGTCTCGCGAGACTTCATCTGGTAGAACGCCGGTATCCCACGCGCCGACACATCGATGAAGTTGATGTATCCGAAGATGTAGTCGTATGCGTCCTCCGCCTTCACCTGCCACGCGGGCTTGCTGATGACCAGCCCCAGCTCCGCCTCGTGCTCGAATATAGACGAACCCACATCAGGCAGCAGAATCGTGTCGCCGTTCCCGATCACAGCGTTTGGCGACTTGTTGAACGCGTTTATCGGTGCCGGCTCCGAGCGCGTGCCGTTCTCCATGTAGTTCACGGCCATGCAGATGATGTTCAGCGGCCCCGGCGCCGGAGAGCGCAATCGCACGCTCGACAGCGGTACGCCGTCACTCGCGCTTATAGCTTCCTCCAGGTGTGACTTGTGCGTATCGAAGTCCGCAATCAGACCCGACAGAATGTCCTGAGGCGACACATGCGGAATATGCTCCGCGGCAGCCGACAAGTCCACCACATTGTCGCCCTTCACCGCCCCCAGCTTGAAGTCATCGAAGAATACCAGTTTCATAGTTGTCTCCCTTCGTTCGTTGAGTCTTTCAGTGCGCTAGTGTATCAGCCATCATTCCAAGTTGTCAGCAACGAGGCTCCTGAGAAGTCAGATGCCACTTGCCGCACCGACCCTCGTAATACGCTCGCAGGTAGGTGCCTCTGTTCACCGCGCTTTCCGCTGCGCTATGCGCCGTCTCGCCATCGTCGTACACAATCTTCTTGCATCGCCCGCAGCGAGTCCTGCCCTTTTCATCCGTGTAGTCCGCAGGACGTGAAGTGAACCTGATTACGATCCAGGCTATTGCGACTACAATCAGAATCGTGACTATGATTTCCATAGCAACAGCCCTGCTAGACCTTAAATCTTCACGATGCGGTTCACATAGATCGCGGGCGTATGCACGCCATGTCCGTCGATTTCACCGACCTCAACCACCTCATCGACTTCCATGATAGTCGTGCGCGCCGCCGTCGCCATTACCCCGTTGAAGTTGCGCGATGTGCCACGATAAACGATATTGCCCAGCGGATCGCCCTTGTGCGCCCGAAGCAGCGCGAAGTCCGCCTTCAGCGCATATTCCAGCACATGCTCTTTGCCATCGAAAATACGCGTCTCCTTGCCCTCCGCCAGCAGCGTCCCCGCGCCCGTAGGCGTGTAGAAAGCCGGAATGCCTGCGCCTCCGATGCGTATCCGCTCCGCAAGCGTCCCCTGAGGCACAAGCTCAAGCTCCACTTTCCCCTCACGATAAGCACGCTCATAGGAAGTAGGACGGGACGGAGATGGCGACACCGGGAACGACGCCACCACCTTCTTGATCTGCTCGTTGTCCACCAGTATGCCGATGTCTATGGGACGGTCGCCCGGAATCGTGCCGAAGCCGATAACGCTCGCAAGCCCCGCCGTATTGCTGATGATCGTCAGATCTTTAGCGCCATGGTCACGCAGCGCCCGAATCAGGTTCTGCGGCGTGCCACCCGGCCCCGCAAACCCGTCAATCATCAGAATCGCGCCATCCGGAATATCCGCCACCGCCTCATCGAATGACCCCACAACCTTATTTATCGCCATACGCTCAAGCACCTCAAACAGAAAGCAATTGCAACGCGCATTCTAACATGGTTGCGCCACGACTATGTCCAGCACAAGAACGCGCATATCACGCCCCAGCCCTCGACCGTCTCGGCGGCGCGAACACCACCAGCACCGCCAGCGTCTCCGTAATCGAGTGAAAGCGATGCGGCACATCCGTCTCCACGAATATGACCGCGCCCGGTCCGATCTCTCTGTCCTCGTCTCCCACCTGCATCCGAGCCGACCCGCTCACCACGTAATAGATTTCGTCCTCACTGTGCGGTTGCTGCGGGTCAGTGTCGCCCGCCGGCAGCACATACAGCCCCAGACTGAGCGTGCCCGTCTCTGCCGTGAAAAACTCCAGGTAGCGCTCGCCCAGTTCCGCATGCGCCACCGCCAGGTCTTCCATATTCCATATATCCATAATTCGCTGAATCCCCCTTCAAAACACTCAATTTCTTTTCAATCGTCCGCGCATATCATAAACTGAAAGCCATTATGAGCATAAGCATACGCAACGCAACCCGCGCAGATATCGACCGCATCGCCGGATTCCAGCAGGCGATGGCAATCGAAACCGAAGGTAGAACGCTAGACCCCTCTGTCAGCACACAGGGCATAACAGCCATATTCGACGACCCGCTCAAAGGATTCTACATCGTTGCGGTATCAGACTCCGATGAAGGCAGCGCCGATGAAGTCGTCGGTAGCCTGCTCATCACCTACGAGTGGAGCGACTGGAGCAACGCCAACCACTGGTGGATACAGAGCGTCTATGTCGATGCCGCCTGGCGACGCAAGGGTGTGTACCGCACCATGTACGAGCACATTCTTACCCTGACCGTGGGACGCAGCGACATCTGCAGCATCCGCCTGTACGTCGAGCGCACCAACACCATCGCCCAGCAGACCTACAAGAGCCTCGGCATGAGCCACTCCCACTACGACATGTACGAAATAGACCTGACTCAGCCTTAAGGGATTACCAATTCAGAAGAATTTACTTCCTTGACATACAACCATATGAGCAATATGGTTAACCATACAATGAAGACTACTTTAAACATAGATGACACCGTGATGCAGCGGCTGCGCGAAGAAGCTACCAAGCGCGGTACAACCATGTCGGCGCTTGTAGAAGCCGGACTGCGGCTTGTCTTGGACGAAGGCGCGTCGTTTGCTAATGACATCGAGCAACTGCCCGAATTGCCTCGATGGAACAGCGGTGGACACTTGGTTGATATTTCGAATCGCTCAGAGCTCTATCGTGTAATGGAAGAAGAGTAGCTTGCTGGTCTTCGACACGAATGTACTGCTGTATGCAATAGACGAGGCATCAGGCTTTCACAAACCCTGCCTGGAATCAATTGAAGAGGCTCGTAGAGACCCTTCTCCTGCATTCCTGACATGGAATGTCTGCTATGAGTTCCTACGACTTAGTACACATCCCCGGGTTCTGCGTTCACCTATGACATCAGCGGATGCCTGGCAATTCATTCGGACAATATTAGACTCACCTGGATTCGCTCTTCTCAGGTCAACGGAACGCCATGCCGCCGTGCTATCTCAGACCCTTTCTGAGTTGCCATATATTTCCGGCAACATCTTCCACGATTTGCACACTGCCGTACTAATGCGTGAAAACGGCATCAGTCGAATTTGCACGCGAGATACAGATTTCCATAGATTTCCATTTCTAGACGTTGTAGACCCGCTGCGCTAACCTCGCGCCAAGGAGAACTCCATGCTCCCAGACAACATCCGAGAATTCATCGCCAGCAACGACAAAGCCGTCCTGAGCACCTTCCGGCGCAACGGCGCAGCCCAGCTCAGCATCGTAGTAGTCGGCGCACACGACGACGGCGCCGCATTCACCACCACCGAGGACCGCGCCAAGCTCCTCAACCTGCGCCGGGACCCGCGCTGCTCCCTCCTCGTTTCGCAGGATAGCTGGTGGGGATTCGTCGTCCTCGAAGGCAAAGCGCGCATCCTGGCGCCCGACACAACCGACCCCGAAGAACTCAGGCAGGCATTCCGCGATGTCTATCGCTCCATATCAGGCGAGCACCCTGACTGGGACGAATACGACCGCGCAATGGTCGAGGACAAGCGCGCCGTAGTCGTCGTAGTTCCCGACCGCATCTACGGCACGGCGCCATAGAAGACGATGGACACGATTACCCGGAAAGAGTTCACCGACCGCCTCGTCCGGCTCTGCGTCAACAGCGGGCTGCGAGGAGTGCCACGCAAGGCAAGAGACCGGCACATCCTGTCGAAGGGCATCACGCTGACCCTTGACCTGAAGGCAGAATACACCGAAGAAGAGGTGAATCAAGAGCTGAAAACATGGCTGACTGAGGTCGGAGGCACGCTCCGCCGCCTTAGCCATGTGCGTCTGCGTCGCCTGCTCATCGATGAGGAGTATCTTGGCAGAAGCAAAGACGGCTCCCGCTATTGGGTCGCGCTTGGCTCAAGGAATCACCCCGCCTTCGATCCTGCCGTGCAGGACATCGATGTCAGTGAACTGCTCCGAACAGGCAGGGAAGAGGCCGAGCGCCGTAAGCAGATGTACCAGCAAAAGCAGATGGAATCGTAGAGAAACGAAGCCATTCTAGCCCCTCCTCGGGAGCAGCAAACCGTCACTCCCTCAGATTAAAAATCTCGTACCCCTCGCGCGGGTTCGGCCCCTGCAGGCTGAGGTCGTCCCCACACAGCCAGAACGACAGGCTCGGCGACACCGGCGGCGGCTGGTCCCTCGGCGGTATCACAATCAGGTCGCCAATGAAGTACGCCCTGAAACATCCGTCTCGCTTCGAACTCTCAATGGGATAAACGATGCTGCCGTCGAAAGTCCACGTCTCCTCGCCCGTCTCCACCATTCTCGTTCCCGAAATGTACACCGACCCGGTAGCGCCGTCGAACTTGCCTGTACCCTCCACGATCCGCAGCACCCGCTTCCACAGCCAGGTGTCGCCGCTCTCCGAAGGGCACACAAACCCAAGCGTCTGCGTCATCACCAGTCCGTCGCCCTCAGCCGTCTCCCAGGTGAAACTGGTCTGTCCCTCAGCCGGCGTGCTGCACGACCCATGCTGCCCCGTAACCCCCGACCAGTCGTCATGAGCAATGAACTTCACCGTACCCGCGCCTGTCTCGCCCGCGTCGAACTCGCCCTCCAACTCCACCCGGCACCTGCCAGTCTCATCGCACTGTTCAGGATTCACAACCTCCGAAGTCCCCGTACCGCTCCCCACGAAATCCTGCGTTCCACTGTCAGCCTTGACATCGCCGCCCGTGAACACTAGCAGTGCCAAAGCTCCCGTCAGCGCAACCGCTACCGCCATTGAAGTCAACAGAATCTTGCTCATCAGACGTGGCTCTCCGATGCTTCGTCTCGGTTAATTTGCAAGGCAACACCATATACCAGCCCAACCAGCGGAACAAGCGCATACACCAGAGCAAGCATAGACTGCGCGGTATAGCCACCATCCCCGACTTCCAGAAACACATGCACATCCCCGCCGATGCTGGCCGCCAGCAGCAGACCAATCACAGTACGGCTCCATCCCACTTCCAGCGTGCTGGGCTTCAGCAGCATCACCACCAGGGCCAAAGCAGCAATGGGATGAAGTATAAGATGCAGGAAGACTTCCCACGCGCCCACGCCCTCATCGAGTCCGAAAGCTACTCCGCCTGCCACCGCATAGACCAGGTGAACAACCGCAAGCACAAGAATGACATACCCTACAATCCTCACTCTCACGCCCTCCTGAATCTATCTGCTACGCTCGCCCCACCTCGTACTGCGCAAACTCTGATGGCGAAATAATATCCACATCCTGAAATCTCTCAAGCACCAGCAAATCGCTATCACCTGTCACGATACAGTCCGCATTCCCCGCCACCGCCGTCCCAAGAATCGCATCGTCATCTGCATCGCGGCAGACTTGTGTCTCGAAAATCACCGGCTCCACGATTTCAGACGCTTCAAGAAGCGCTCCTACCCGCGTTCTAATTTCCTCGCTTCCATGTCTGAACTTTCTGGTAAGTGTATTTCTGAACTCATTCAGAATGCTCATCGAAAGGATAATAGTAATTCGTCGGTTCGATATACAATCATCCAGCAGACCGCTGCACACCCCGTCAACAATGAAAGCGGAAACTAGGATGTTTGTGTCTAGGACAACCTTCATGACACGCGGTCAAACACGTCCTGGTCGGTGAATATACCCTGCTCTTGAGCTTCAGGTATCTTCTCTTCTCGCATCAGGCGAATGCGACGGATAAGGAGGTGCCTCCTGAGCACATCCAAGACCACTTCTTCATCCTCGCACTCTTCTTCGTGCGCCAATTCCTCTAAATCCGAAGCATATTCATCCGGCACCGTTATAGTGATTTTCTTTTCCATCAGACAGTCTCCTCACTACACGCCAACCTCTACGCACAGTCTAACACGAACGGCATGACCATCCGACACCACTCTATCCTACCCCTCCATCCTCCCCACCAGCTCCCCCGCAATCCCCGTATAGCCAGCCGGTGTCAGCGCCATCAGCCGCTTCTTGTCGCTCGCAGGCAGATCCAGCCCCCCAACGAACTTCCGCATATCGTCACCCGTAACGCTCCGCCCCCTCGTGAACCCCTTCAACAGCTCGTATGCGTCCTCCCCGCCCTGCTTCCGCATCACCGTCTGCACCGCCTCTGCAAGCACCTCCCACGCGTCATCCAGTTCAGCGGCAAGCAGCTCCTCGTCCACCGCCACCTGCCGCAGCCCACGCTGTGCCGACTTCAGCCCCACCAGACCATGCCCAATCGCAGGCCCCAGGTTCCGTAGCGCAGATGAGTCCGTCAGGTCCCGCTGCAGCCGCGACACCGGCAGCTTCGTCGCCAGGTGCTCCAGCAGCGCATTGCTTATCCCCAGGTTAGCCTCCGAGTTCTCGAAGTTGATCGGGTTCACCTTGTGCGGCATCGTCGAGGAGCCAACTTCACCTTCGACCGCCCTCTGCCTGAACACCCCCATGGATATGTACGACCACATATCCCGGTCGAAGTCCAGCAGGATCGTATTGAACCGTATCAACGCGTGAAATATCTCCGCGATGTAGTCGTGCGGCTCGATCTGCGTCGTCAGCGGATTATGCGTCAGCCCCAGCCGCTCCACGAACCCCCGCGATATCCCCTGCCAGTCCGCATCCGGGTAGGCGATCGCATGGGCATTGTAGCTTCCTACCGCACCGTTGAACTTCCCCAGGTACTCCGCGCACTCGATCTGCCGCATCTGCCGCCGCCACCGGTACACGAACACCGCCAGTTCCTTGCCCAGCGTAGTCGGCGATGCAGCCTGCCCGTGCGTCCGTGCCAGCAGCGCAGTATCCGCATTCGCCTCAGCCAGCACCGCAACGCTGTCCACCAGCGCGCGAGCCTGCGGCAGCCACTCCTCCTCCAGCGCAGATTTCAGCATCAGCGCATGCGACAGGTTGTTGATGTCCTCAGACGTGCAGCAGAAATGCACCCACTCGCCCACATCCTCCAGCGACGTCCCTGCCAGCCTCTCACGGATGTAGTACTCCACCGCCTTCACATCGTGGTTCGTCGTGCGCTCGATGCCCTTCACACGGTTCGCCGCCTCGTCGTCGAAGTCATCAACCAGACCCTGCAGGTACTCCCGCTCCGCACCCGTCAGCGCCCGCATATCCGCGATGTCAGCGCAGCCCGCCATCTCCACCAGCCACTCCACTTCCACCTGCACGCGCCGCTTGATGAGCGCCCACTCCGAAAGATGCTCCGCCAGCCCGCTCACCTGAGTCGCATACCGTCCGTCCAACGGCGTTATTGCCCTGATAGTGTTCATACAACATTCCTCATGAATTATTCCTTCCCCCTCGATGGGGGAAGGCTAGGATTGGGGTGAAATGCATTGATTGCAAGCGATACCCGACATGTTCTCTAGCCGACATACCTGTCATACACCAACTTCGCCGCCGCCAGATCCCACATCGCCATCCCCAGCGACTTGAACACCGTAATGTCGTCCTCGCCTCGCCTGCCAGCCTTCACGCCGCCCACCACCTGCCACAGCTCGCTCACCTGCTCCCACAACAGCAAGCCCTTAGATGCCGGCATCAGCAACTCCCCGCACTCGATCTTCGCCTGCTCGATGCTGTCCACGGCGATGAAGTCCGCTCGCCGAATCGTCGTGTCGTCCAGCTCCGTTACATACTCGTTCGCGCCGCCCACCGCGCAGATATGCGTGCCCGGCCGAAGCCACCCGCCACGGAAAACAGGCTTTGGTGAGTTCGTAATCGTAACAAGGATATCCGCCGACTCCACCACCTCAAGTGGCGTAACCGCCGCCCGCACCTCGATGCCAAGCCTCTCCGTCATTTCACGCGCAAAACCACTACGGTTCTCTGCGTTGCGGCTGTACACGCGCACTTGCTCAATCGGGCGCACGCTGCATATCGCCTCCAGCTGCGCGCCCGCCTGAAATCCGCTGCCCAGTATGCCCACCTCGGCAGAGTCCTCGCGCGACATGTACTTCGCGCTCACACCCGAAGCCGCGCCCGTCCGCCTCCGTCCGAGCTGGTTCGCCTCCAGCACGGCAAGCAGGTCCCCCGTCTCCACGCTGTAAAGTAGCACGAAAAACTGGTACTTGCCGTCAACGATGGAATAAACCTTGAAGCCGAACACACCCTGTTCGTGCAGCGCAGCCGTCATGTGCGCCAGCATCAGCCCCGGCCCCGCAATCGTATGTCCGCGCGGCATGTTAGTCGCAGCAGATGTCGCCTGCTGCTTCAGCACCGCCTCCACCACCGGCACGGCATCCTCAACAGTCAGCAGGCGTTCGACATCGGCGTCAGTTATCCACAAAGGAGTCATAGGGAAATCACGCTGTATCCCTTCACCCTGAATAGGAGAAGATGTGAATCTCAGTCAAACCGAACTCGTGCCAAGCCTTACGCAATCCTAACGAAAAACCTTCCCCCTTGGATGGGGGAAGGCTGGGATGGAGGTGAAAATCCTCTTCATCCATTGCATCCATATTAGACCTTAGCTCCGCACTGCACCTAGCTCCGCACAGCGATAATCCCCAGCCAGCTCCGCGGCACATGCGTAATTTCCATCTCGTCGAATGTCTGTCGCACACCCGATTGCAGCGCCTCGCTCGCTTCCTTCAGTGGCACGCCCGGCAGCGTTCCCTCGATGAAGTCCTGGAACCCGCTGATGTCCAGCCAGCCCTCGATAGGCACCTGCACAGTCTCAATGTTCTGCCGCACGATGGTCATTCCGTGTGCTTCCAGAAGCTCGCGGTACTGGTCCACCGTAAGCTGCTTGCGCGACTCCACCTTCTCCGCCCTGCCTGGCCTCAGACCATACTCGCGCCGCAGCGTGCGGATCGACTTGAACATCCACTTGCGATAGTACGCCTCGCTCTCTGGAGGATGGCTACCCTCGTAGAACGAAGTGTTGAAGGCAAACTTGCCGCCAGGATTCAGCGACCTTGCGATGTCGTCAAGCAGCGCGTCCTTGTCCGGGATGTAGTGGATAGCGTTGCAGAACACCACCGTATCCACCGATTCCTTCAACGAATCGGACAGCCCCTCGACCTGGCTGTGGACAAACTGAATGGCGGCATCTTTCCTGTCCTTCAGGTTGTCCATCGCCTGCTTCAGGGCGCCTGCGGAGTGATCAACCGCGATGACCACGGACTCGCGGGCATTGTTGAGGCGCTCCACAATCAGGTTCGTAACGCCACCCGTTCCGCACGCAAGATCAACAATCCGCCTGTCCATGCTGAGGTCAGCCATATCCACGAGCTGAGCATTCAGCCCTTCATAGAAGGTGTTCTGCGAAAACTTGGAGAAAGAATAATCATCGGTTGTCATGGCACGCCTCCCGGCTCTGGCGCTCTGCTAGGCAACGCAATTATAACGGATAAATGGCGCAAAAGGAATTAACAGCAGTTTAATCCCGCGTCACTTTCACCATGCCGCTAACCATGGCAGTTACATCCCGCTCCGTCCAACCCCACACTTGCAGCCAATGATATGCTGAACGAGCATCCTATGACGTAGCTCGGCAGCGCGATGCCGGATGCGAGGCAAGTCGAACTAAGCGACTCCATTCAGATAAGCGGGGTAGAACCATGGGCAGACTCGATGGCAAGACGGCAATAATAACCGGCGCGGCGCGGGGACAGGGCGCAGACGAGGCCCTGCTGTTCGCTCTGGAAGGCGCGAATGTAGTCTTCGGCGATGTCCTGGACGACGAAGGCATGGCGGTCGAGCGGCAGATCAGGGAGCTTGGCGGCAATGCGTCCTACGTGCGCCTCGACGTAACGAGCGACGACGACTGGGCTGCAGCCGTCGAGCTGGCGGAGGAACGCTTTGGCAGCCTCGACATCCTTGTAAACAACGCCGCCATCAACCTGCCCTCCAATGACAGAGATGCGTGGGACAAGATGATGGACGTGAATGTGAGAGGCGTCCACCTGGGCACCCAACATTCCATTCCCGCAATGAAGCGCGCAGGCGGCGGCTCAATCGTCAACATCTCGTCCGTCGCGGGCTTGCTCGGACGCAAGGGAACCCCATACGCATACACCGCGTCAAAGGGCGCCGTCCGCCTGCTCACCAAAGCCGTCGCAATCGACTACGCCGCCGACAACATCCGCTGCAACTCAATCCATCCGGGCCCCATCGACACAGAAATGCTCGCGGGCACGACGCCAACCGCCGAGGCTATGGAGATACGCAGGCACGAAGTCCCCCTGCAGCGAATCGGAGTCGTGCGCGACATCGCCCTCGCCGTCCTGTTCCTCGCATCCGACGAGTCCTCGTGGATTACAGGCGCGGAACTCGCAGTGGACGGCGGCATAACCGCCCAGTAGTCTGCCTTCCGGCTCACAGGCCTTTTGGGTTGTTCACGCAGACTGGACAAGTACGCATACTTGTCCAGTCCACAACCCGTCAGCGACCGCCAATTACATCCGCTGCACCAGCTCGATCCGCACATCGCCCGGAGCGCGAACAAACGCAATCTTGATATCCGGGCGCAGTTGCATCGGCTCCAGGTCGAACTCCGCGCCCTTCTCCTTCAGCTCGGCAGCAGCCTGTTCGATGTCGTCAACCTTGAACCCGAAATGGTCCAACCCCAGGTGGGGATCAACGGGTCCCGCCGGCACGTTCTCATCAGCAGCCGCGATGAATATCGTCAGCCCGTTCACGTCCAGGTCAATGCGTGGCTGCCCGTCGCTCTGCACCGACTCTATGATCTTCGCGCCGAACATCATCTCGAAATACTTCGCGGTTTCCATAGGCGCAAGACTGCGCAGGTGAATATGATCGTAGGTATATGTCGTCATCGCTGCCCTCCTCGATAGTTGCTTGCTGCTCACACTCTGCCACGGCATTATACCAGCGAGTTGAGCACGGCTTCGCTGGCAGACACGGCAACGTGTTAACCCTACGTGTTAACATGGTTGATAGCGTCTTTCTGCATTGGACACAGGCACGATGGACAGAGGCGCATTCGGCATGTAAGCGAAAACAGGAAGGAGGTAACCAAAGTGGACACGAAAACGCAGGATCGCCTGGATGGCCTGCTGCAGGACTTCGACCGGATTAGAGACCGCCAGGTCGGCTATCCCTGCAATCAGGACTTCGACTACTCCGCTCTCTTGCCCTTTCTCGCATACTGCCCCAACAACGTAGGCGACCCTTTCCACGACAGCAATTTCCTCAGCAACACACACGACATGGAACGCGAGGTCATCAACAGATTCGCCGACATGATGCACCTCCCGCAGGACGATGCGTGGGGATATGTCACATCCGGCGGCACCGAGGGCAACATGTACGGTCTCTACATGGGACGCGAGATGTTCCCCGACGGCGTCGTGTACTTCTCGCAGGACACCCATTACAGCGTCGTTAAGATTCTGCGCGTTCTGAAAGCGCGCAACATCATGATCAAGAGCCAGGACAACGGCGAGATTGACTACGACGACCTCTACGAGACCGTCCGCATCAATCGCGACGTCCCCGCGGTGTTCATCGCCAACATCGGCACAACCATGAAGGGCGCGATCGACGATGTAAGCAGGTTCCGGGAAATAGCCGACGACCTCGCCATCACGAACTACTACATCCACGCCGACGCCGCGCTCAGCGGAATGATCCTCCCGTTCGTGGACGACCCGCAGCCCTTCGGCTTCGACGCCGGCTTCGACAGCGTAGCGGTCAGCGGGCACAAGATGATCGGCTCCCCGATGCCATGCGGCGTAGCCCTCACCAGGCGCGACTATGTAGGCCGCGTCGCGCGCTCCATCGAGTATGTCGGCGTTCTCGACACCACCCTCACAGGCTCGCGCAACGCCATCACCCCGATGATGCTATGGTACGCATTCCAGCAGCAGGGAACGGACGGCTTCCGCAGAATCGTTAACGACTGCATTGACGTCGCCGAGTACGCCGTTACCCGCTTCAACGACAGCGGCATTCCCGCGTGGCGCAACAAGAACTCTGTCACGGTCGTCTTTCCCAAGCCGTCACCCGAAATCATACGAAAGTGGCAGCTCGCACCCTATGAGGACATCGCGCACCTCATAACAATGCCCCACGTTACACGCGAAAAAATAGACTTGGTTATTGACGACTGCCTGCACGACCTGCAGGCGAACTCGAAGTCAGGAGAATAAACGGCAGAATGAACAGAATCATCGTAATGGCTAAGAACGAAGTAGGCGTCATAGCCGACATCAGCCGCGCCCTCGCCGACGAGGGCATCAACATAGACAGCATCAGCGCCGAGGGATTGGACGAGAAA
This sequence comes from Dehalococcoidia bacterium, assembly GCA_963665605.1. Lineage (GTDB taxonomy): Bacteria > Chloroflexota > Dehalococcoidia > Lucifugimonadales > JADFKI01 > Bin90. The sequence goes on from OY762409.1 coordinate 1,676,696, forward strand.
GGTGTCATCACCCTGCTCGCCGACAACTACGACGAAGCCTTGCGCGTTCTCACACACGCCGGATTCAAGACGGTCTCAGACGAATCGCTCGTTCTCAGGCTCAAGGACGAGCCCGGCGCGCTGGCAAAAGTGGCAGAGCGATTCAAGAATGCAGGTGTGAACATACAAAGCCTCCACATCGTTGACCGCAGAAACGGCCACGCCATCGTAGCCCTCTCCGCCGACGACCGCGCCAAAGCCGAAACGCTCGTGGACGGCGCATCCATCGTATAGCCTCTCTCGACAAAATCCCTTACGCCCTCCCCAGACATTGTGATATATTACACAACATGAAACTCCTTGAACTAACCGCTGTGGCATGCTAGTCCGCAACGGTCTCTTGGTAACGAGCGCCGCGCTCATGCTCGTTACGCTATACATGGTCTTCCTCTGGGTGCCCACCGAGCTTAACCTCGGTGTGTCCCAGCGCATCTTCTATTTCCACGTCCCCCTCGGATGGCTCGGCATGATCTCCATCGTCGTCGTAGCCGTCGCCAGCATCGTTCACCTCATCAACGGCAGCCAGTGGTGGGACGACCTCGCCTACACCACGGCAGAGTTGGGCGTCGTATTCGCCAGCCTCATCCTCGTAACCGGCGTCATCTGGGCGCGCGGCGATCTCGGCTGGTGGTGGACATGGGACGCCAAGCTCACGACAACTCTCGTCCTCTGGTTCATATATGTCGGCTACCTGATGGTTCGCGCCTACTCCCCCAAGGGCTCGCAGAGCGCGCGCTTCGCATCAGTAATCGCACTGTTCGGAGCGATAGACGCACCCATCATCTACATGGCAACCGTCTGGTGGAGTTCCGCCCATCCCGAGCTCAACGTAGGCCCTGTCGCCAGCGAACGCGACGCCATCGGCTCCAACAAGATATACTTGACGCTCCTCGTCGCGGTCTTAGCCTTCACGATCTTCTACATACACCTCGTCGTCGAACGCTTCCACCTGCGCCGCGCCGAATCAGCACTCGACAGACTGCACCAGTCATTCGCGGCGCGCTTCTAGCGCAATAATTTATTCCTTCCCCCTCGATGGAGGAAGGTTAGAGTCTGTCCCTGCGTTCGCAGGGGATGGGGATGAAATCCTCATCTGGAATCTAGCCCCAGTTCCGGAGACGCAAATGCGAAGCATCATCATCGCAACAGCAGCCATCATCCTTCTGGCAGCCACGCTCGCACCCGTTGCCGTGGCAGCCGCCTATGACGGCGCACCCATAGTAAGCGCCACAGCCGAAGCGCCCACTCAGCAGCAGCGCGGCGAGTCCGAACTCCCCTGGCTGTTCGCCGTCTATGTCATCACCTGGGCAGCATTCTTCGCCTACGTCTTCATCATGTCCCGCAGACAGCACGAAATGCAGCGCGAAATCGACACCCTAAAACGCGCCCTCGATGCTAGAATAGACGAGCAGGAGGGCTGAGATGACAGTGAATGAACTGCTCCAGAACGCGCATGTCGTAGTTGACAGCGGCGGCAACAGGACAGCCGTCGTGCTCGGTTACAAAGACTGGGAAGAGCTGATGACGCTACTGGAAGACATAGAGGACGCCGAGGAACTCAGTCGAAGCGCAGATTCTGAGGAAGAACTGATTCCCTGGGAAGAAGCCCAAGCCGAGTTGAGAGCAAAAGGCATTGACGTATAGGGTTCACATAGCACGGCGCGCAATCAGAGACATCGAACGGATCAGCCCCCAATATACTCGCTTAGTCAGCCAGCACATTGCTGCACTTTCCGAAAGTCCGCGACCACAAGGCGCAAGGCGGTTGCGAGGGCAGACAGGTTACAGATTACGAGTTGGAGTTTACAGAATCCTTTATCACATAGACGACAACGCCAGAATTGTGGCAGTTCGCCGTGTGATGCACCGCAGAGAGGCGTATCGCTAATTCCCAAATGACTTCAGACGAAATGAACATAGAGAATCCACAAGCCAACGATCCCTCCCCCGGCCTATTCGCCGGCAAGGGCAAGTTCATCATCGCCGCCGCGGTACTGCTCGGCGCGCTCTTCTATCTCGGCTTCATCGCCTTCCAGAGTGCAACCGTGTACTCCTACACCGTAACCGAGCTAACCGGCCTCGGCCCCACTCCCGAAGGCAAGCTCGTCCGCGTCAGCGGCAGCCTCGTCGAAGACACCTTCGTCCGCCCCGACGGCTCCACCATGGCACACTTCACCCTGACCGACAAAGAAGACGGCGGCATACAGTTCGTCTCCGCCCAGCACGACGGCGTGCTCCCAGACCTCTTCTTCAACCCACACTCCGAGATCATCCTCGAAGGCACATACCGTCCCGACGGCGTATTCGACAGCCAGAACGTCCTCGTCAAGTGCCCCTCCAAGTACATCGAAGCCACCGACGACGGCTCATACAACGAGGCCGACTACCCCAAGGAACAGGTCAACTAAATCCTCCCCATCCTGTCTATCCTGTTAGCCCCTGTCCCCGCGTGAGGCTCTAAACCGCAATCGCCCCATCCACATACAGCAACTCCAGCGCCTGCCATGCTGCCTTGGCTGCCTCCACCGCCATCCCCGGCTCCATCCCCTCGCACAGCGACGCAATTGCGTCCGAAGCCGTCCCCTGACCATCCAGCCTGCTCAACAGATGCGACACCAGCCCGCTGCAAGGAATCCCCTCAGGGTGCACGTCCGTAACCAGTCCCACGCCCCACACGAACCTGTCGTCCTCGAGCACAGGTTGCCTCTGCAACCGCACCCCATCCGCAAGCCGCAACCGCGCGCCGTCCGGCAGACCTTCCTCACGCCGCCTACTCCGCTCCGATTCCACAGCCGTCACGCTGTCACCGAACGCCGACGGCAGCAGCCCCTTCGACAGCACCGCCCGCTCATACCCCCGCGCAGGCTGTCCCGCGACAAGCTGTATAAACGACTGCCGAGGCGTCAGCAGCGGGTCGTCCTCCAGCAGCCGCCGAGCCTCCCAGAAGTACGAGTCCGCAGTGCGATTGCTCGAATAGAACAACCGCGCCAGCTCCCGGAAATGCCCGTACTCCCGGTAATACATCAGCTCGTACATCTTCCCCGCAGGTCCCGCAATCGTCGGGTCCTCCAGCGCGGACGCCACCACAACCGACGCCAGCGCAGCGTAAGTCAGCGCAAGATGCACGCCCGACGAAAACAGCGGATCGATGAAACAGCCCGCATCCCCAACCAGTATGTACCTCGGCCCCGACAGCGACCTGCACCGGTAAGACCAGTCCCGCACCACCTCCGGCTCCGAAACCATCTTCGCGCCTTCCAGCATCCCCGCAAGGTACGGCGCAGCCGCAATCTGCGCTTCCAGGAAGCCCCGCGCACCCTGTTCCCGTATCCCGCGCTGCCCCGCCTCCGCATCCACCACCGCACCCACGCTCGCCCAGCCCTCGCGCAGAGGCCCACCCAGTGGCCCACCCAATGGAATATTCCACAGCCACCCGTCAGCCTGCGACTCGATCAGGATGTTGCCCGCATCCGGCTCCGGCAGCCGCTTCCCGCCCTCGAAGTAGCCATACACCGCCAGGTTGCGAAAGAACTCGTCCCACTCCAACAGCCCAAGTTGCCGCGCAAGCACACCGCTCTGCCCGCTCGCATCCACCACATACCTGGCGGGCAGCTCCACCTCCTGCGGCGAACCGTCAACCGCCCGGCACCGTACCGCAATGGCACTCCCGCCCTCATCGAACATCACCCGTGTAACCTGCCACCCCTCCCGTACATCCACGCCCGACCGCCGCGCGTTATTCAGCAGTATCGCATCAAACTCCGGACGCCACACCTGGTACGAATGCGGATTGCTCGCATGCGTCTCCCTGAAGTACCAGCTCCACGGCTCGCGTTCAGTCCCCCAGATCATCGTCGCGCCCGGCTTCACAGTGAATCCCGCCTGGCGCACCTCATCCATCACGCCCAGGCTCTCCAGGATTGGGATACTCCCCGGCAGCAGCGACTCCCCCACATGCGCGCGCGGAAATCGCTCCCGCTCCAGCAGCACGACATCCAGCCCCATGCGCGCAAGCAACGCGCTGGCGCACGAACCCGCAGGCCCACCCCCGATAACTATGATTGGCTTCTCAACTGGCATAAGAAATTACGCGTCACAAGCAAATGGAGAGGATAATATCCTCTCCATTCTACAAATTATCTGCAGCCCTTGTAGCTACGCCTCGAACCCTGCCGGGCGGTGCGTCCCATCGCAGAACGGCTTATTGTCCGACTTACCGCAGCGGCACAGGAACACCATTTCGCTGTCCCCGTCGATGGCAATCTCATTGCCGTCCGCATCCATAATCTTGATGCCACCCTGCACCATCAGGGGCCGATTCTTCCGTGTCGTAACCGTCGTATCCGCCATTTTCATTCCCCTTTCTCGTTCTATGTCCCTTCCCCCTCGACGGGGGAAGGTTAGGATGGGGGTGATGTAGTGCCCCATCAATCCTATCAATCGTTACGCGCTTCCAGCGCCTTGATCAGCTCCGGCACAACCTCGGTATAGTCTCCCACAATCCCGAAGTCCGCCGATTGGAATATCGGCGCCCGTGCGCTGCTGTTGATCGCCACCACCGTGCCCGCCTTGCCAATCCCAACCGTATGGTTGAACACCCCGCTCAGCGCCACGGCAAAATACAGGTTCGGCGAAACAGACTTGCCCGACAGCCCAATCTGGTACTGGCGCGGCAGCCACCCCAGTTCGGTAACATCGCGCGTCGCTCCCAACGGCGCGTCCAGCGCATCGGCAAGCTCCCGAAGCAGCGGCAGGTTCTCCGGCCCGCCAATGCCCTTGCCCACGCTCACTATTGTATGCGCGCTGTCAAGTTCTGCCCCCTCCGCCGACTCATCCGCCACCCGCTCCACAATCTTCACGCGTGACTCGCCCAGCCCATCCACCGACAGATTCCCCACTACCGCCTCGACACTGCCATCAGGCACAACCGGCGTCAGCAGCCCCGGACGCACTGTTGCCATATACGGCTTCGTATTCGACAGTATCGGCGCAACGATATTTCCCCCGAAAGCAGGCTTCAGTTGCACCAGCCTTCCATCGTCATCCACCTCCAGCCCGATGCAGTCCCCCGTCAGCCCCAGCGACAGCCTGCCCGCCAGCCGCGCCGCAAGCTCCCTGCCCATCACCGTTGACCCAAGCAGCACCGCGTATGGGCTATGCTCGCGTATCGCCTCCGCCAGAACGGCAGTGTACTGTGACACCTCATAGTCCGCCAGCCGCCCATCCTGCGCCACCCACACCGCATCAGCGCCGTAGGCAGTCAGCGCGTCCGCATGCTGCGCCACATCATCACCAATCAGCACCGCCTCAACGCTTGTCCCCAGCGAATCCGCCAGCTCGCACGACCGTCCAAGCAGTTCCAGCGTAACCGGACGCAACTCACCGCCCAGCGTCTCAGCCAGCACCCAGATAGCACCAGCATCCCCGCGCTCGCGCCGCCCACCACGCGCTGCCGCACCATCCAAAGACTCGCTCCCACCACCATCAAACACCCCACGCCCATCGAGATACGCCATCAAATCCCCAACCGCCTCATCCGCCGCCTTGTCCCGCACAACAATGCCCTCGCGCTCAGGCTCAATGGAGTAAATCTCGCTCACCCACGTCGGCGACCCGTCCGTGCCGAACACCGACATGTCATCGCTCAGGTCGGCAGCGGCAAGCGTCTCAACGGGCTTCTCCGCAGCCGCCTGCCTCTCCGCCCGCCGCGGGTATATCTCAGGCGCGACATCCTCAGTCACGGTGATGAGCGCAGGCAGTTCGCACCGAACCACATCATGCCCCTCGTCTGTGACGCGCTCCACCGTAACAGATGCACCCGCATCCGAAGCACCCACCTCAAGATGCCGCACCGCGCTCACTTGCGGCAGGTCCAGCATCTCCGCGATCTCCGCGCCCACCTGCCCCGTCTCCGCGTCAACGCTGTTGCGCCCGCAGATAATCAGGTCATACTCATCCCGCTTCAGCGCCAGTGCCAGCGCGCGCGCCGTAGCCAGCGTGTCACTGCCCGCAAACGCCCTGTCGTTCAGATGCACCGCGCTATCCGCGCCCATCGCAAGACACTGCACCAGCGCATCCCGCGCCTGCGGCGGCCCCATCGTGAACACCACCACCTCGGCGTCATGCGCCTGCTTCAGATTGACGGCGAGCGACATCCCAAGCACATCGAAGGGATTCACCTCACTCGGCACGCCATCACGCACGACCCGCCGCGTTTCGTTGTCAAACTTCAGCAGCGAGACCACCGGCACCTGTTTAATGCAAACTGCAATCTTCATGGCACAAATAAATCCCTTCCCCCTTGATGGGGAAAGGCTAGAATGGGGGTGAACCTATGTAGCAGAGAAGATGGCGACTAGGAGGGATACTTACTCAGCCCCGAATATTCTCCCGCACCCGATCCGCAAATCCGGCAGGCGCAGTCTGCGTCGGCATACCTCGCAGCGCATTAATCGTCTCGCGCAGCGTACGGAAGAACGCCTCGCACAAATGGCAGTCGCTCAGGTGTGCGCGAATTCTCGTTTCCAGCGTCGCGTCAAGCTCCCCGTCGATGTAGTCCGACGAGTGCGCGCGCGCCTCTTCACAGGGCTGCGGCAATGCGCTGCGCCCAAACAATCGGAGTATGCGGGACTTAAAGGACATCATTTTATTCGCCCAGAACTCAACCTCAAGCCAAGTGCAAGTATATCAGCAAACCTACATGGCGCAAGCCGACAGACTTTTACTTATTGGATGCTCTCACTTACAATTGGATGCAAGAGATATGTCCAATCAACACGAAACACCAGCACAAGACTCAGCGCCGGAGACCTTCGACGAAATCGTAGAGGCGTATTCGGACTTCGTGTACAACGTCGCCTACAAGATGATGGGCAACCCGCACGACGCCGAAGAGGTCGCGCAGGAAGCCTTCATCTCCGCATTCCGCGCATTCGACCGCTTTCGTGGAGAGTCCCGCGTAACCACCTGGCTCTATCGCATCACCGTGAACGCCGCGCTCATGCGAATCAGACGCGAGAAGCGCGCCCGCGAACTGCGCTGGGTCGGCATAGAGAACCTCGAAGTCCCAAGCTGGGAAGAAGCGCCCGAACCCTCCGCAATCAACTCCGAGTTGGGCGACAAAATTCAGGAAGGCATCGCGATGCTCCAGCCCGAACTCCGCGCCGCAGTAGTGCTGCGAGATGTCGCAGGCCTCTCCAGCAGGGAAGCCGCCGAGGCCCTCGACATCACCGTCTCATCCCTGAAATCCCGCCTCCACCGCGCCCGCGTCCTCCTCCGCCAGCACCTCGCCGAGTACGCCCCTCAGCGCGGCTCTTCCAGCTGATGCCAGAACACGTCTCCCGCATCTATGCTGCTTCGTATCAGTGAATCCATGCGGATACCTGCTACTGCTGCATAAGCTCTCTTGCCAGTGAAGCGTTCTATGAAACGTACATTGCGAATTGCACGCGCCGTGCCCCTGGTGTCGCACGTATATGAGGCTTCCACTGCGATGTATGCGTCATCGTCAGCCTCTTCATCCCTTACCTGCATCACAAGGTCAGCAAGGTAGAAACTATCCAGATCACCCTGGTCGATCTCTGATGCGAAGGGCGCGGCCATGTCCAGCAGATCAGGCGACGCAACCACAGATTGATACCGCAATCGGATATCCCTCGATCTACCCAGGCGTCCCGCAATTACTACGGCCTGCCTCGATATTGTCTGCTCAGCATACGCACCTCTGAGAAGCCCAATATCGCCGCTCATTCTCTCAAATCGCCGCTCTGAAGCCTCGTGAAGTGTATCGAGGCTCACCGCAATCGCGCTAACCTGCTCAGTCAGCGCATCTATCCGCCCGGCCAGTGAATCCACCCTCCCAGCTAATGTATCCATCTGCTCGGCCAGCGAGTCCACACGGCGCGTCAGAGTAGCGAGATTCTCCGGCATTTCCAGCAGTTCGCGTGTCAATACCCGCGCGCGAAGTTCCTCCAACAACGAAGGGTCTTCGTCGAGCGCCTGCATTATTTCACGAATATCCATTGCCATCGTTCTTCACCACCTGCGCTCCATTATAGCGCACACCCACCACGCATACCGTTCAATCGCTAGACCCCATCGGCGTCAACCGCACCCCAATCACCTCCTCGCACCACGCAGCCACCGCAAGCAGCCTCGCCTCTTGGAAGTGCCCCGCCACAAGCTGCACGCCCAGCGGCATCCCGCCCTCGCTCAGCCCCGACGGCAGCGTAATCTCCGGAAATCCCCCGAATGTCCACGGCGACTGGAACTTCGGATCGCCCGTCGTCTCCCGGCTCGGCGGCGCGGCAGCAGGCGTCGTCGGCATCAGCATCGCATCATAGCCCCCAATCGCCGATTGCACACCCCGCCTGAACTCACTCTGCAAATGCTTCGCCTTCAGGTATGCCAGCGCCGGTGTAGCCAACCCCTGCTCAATCAGCCCATGCACATTCGACGAGAAGTCGTCCGCCCGCACCGCAAAGTTGCCCTCGTGCACCTGCGCCCCCTCCACCGACATCAGCGCACGCTGACCCACCAGCACGGCGTCGAAGTCCACCGGCAGCGACACCTCCTCGACCGCCGCACCCGCATCGCGCAGCTTTTCTGCTACCGATTCCGTATTCGCCCGCGTCTCGTCATCACACTGTTCCATGAAGAACTGCCGCACCAGACCGATTCGCGGCGGCCCGATCTTCGTCTGCGCCGCCTGCAGATAGTCCTCCACAGGTCGCTCCGACGAGTCCGCATCGTTGATGTCATGCCCCGCCAGCACGTTCAGCATCAGCGCCGCATCCTCCACGCTCCGCACCATCGGCCCCATCGTGTCCAGCGACTCCGACACCGGATACACGCCATACCTGCTGACCCGCCCAAACGTCGGCTTTAGCCCCACAATCCCGTTGTAAGATGAAGGCCGCACGATCGATCCCCCAGTCTGCGACCCCAGCGCAGCAGGAAACATCCCCACTGCCGCGCCCACAGCAGACCCGCTGCTCGACCCGCCCGGCGTATGCACAGCGTTCCACGGACTCACCGTAGGCGACGGGTCTCCGCACGCAAACTCCGTAGTAACCGTCTTGCCCATTATCACCGCGCCCGCCTGCCTCAGCAGCGCAACCGTCGTCGCGTCATAGTCCGGCACGAACTCCGCGTATATCGTCGACCCGCTAGTCGTCAGCACCCCGCGGGTGAAATAAATGTCCTTGATTCCCACCGGCACGCCATGCAGCGGCCCCCGTGCTCCCTCGCTCGCAAGCTCCCTGTCGCGCCCCCTTGCCGCCGCCATCGCCGCATCCCCATCCAGCGTAACCCACACCTTCAGCGCACCATCCAGCGCATCGCACTGCGCCAGCAGCCCCTCCATCAACTCCGCCGCCGACACAGCGCCGCTCCGAATCATCCCCGCCGCCTCAACAACCCCAAGCTCATGCATCTCACTCATAGCATCTCCATTTCATGGAAAGTTAGGTTATTTCGACTCGCTCCCCGCCATTCCTGCGAAGCATCTCTCTGTCCTGAACAGAGCCAGCCCCTTGCACAAACGCGGGAAGCAGGAACCCACGCATCCCATCAGCAATAAGATCACCGACTAACTGATATACTGACAAACTGACAGACCACCTCATGAGGAGTATCTTATGCCCCGCCTAACCAATCAGCAACTCAACGACTTCCTGAACTCCGGCGCCCACCTCATGAAGCTCGCAACCCTCACGTCAGAGGGCTACCCCTACGTCGCGCCCGTCTGGTACGACTACGATGGCGAGGAATTCTATGTCGCCGGCAGGCGCACCGCAAACTGGGTGTCGCACATCCGTTACGACGGGCGCGTGTCCTGTTGCATCGACACCTGTGAAGCGCCCTACACCCGCGTTATCGTCGAAGGCACTGCCAGGATTGTTGACAGCGCTTGGATGGGCGACTGGAAGCACTGGGCAGTCCGCTACCAGGGCGAGGAAGCAGGCACCCGATACTACGAAGAGACAAAGCACATGCCCCGCGCCTACATCCGCATCACCCCCCGCAAGATAACCACCTGGGCAGGCCCCGGCTGGCACCCCCGCTACCAGGAATAACCCTCCGCTTCTACGTCCCCTTTCCCTAGGGAGAGGGTTAGGGTAAAGACCCGCTCAGTCGCCATGTGGCTCCGTGTGGCTAGTTGTTCGATGGCGAAGTCGCCTTTTTCAGCCGCATCCACAAGCAACAATCTGTGATATAATCCACCGCACACATTTAGTCTCATATATGTCTCAGCAGGCGTAACCGCATTCGGGCAGACGAATGTACAGGAGGCGGGCGATGGATGCTATCAGGCGAGTGGTCGGAGCTATACTGCTCATTACTGCCGTGATTGTCGGAATCTACTTCGTCGTTGACCAGCTTGAAATCCTGCCCTTCCTCTGGCCGCCGCTCAACTACCTGATGGCCGTTGCTGCAGCGCTCGGCATCATCTTCGCCTACCTGCGAAAGCGCAGCCTCGAAGCAGCAGGCCTCGACCGCATCGTAACGCGTCGCTACCTCGAAGCCAACATCCTCTTCTACGGCTTCATCGCAATCGCAATGCTCTTCTTCTGGAACTGGTTCGACCTGCTCGTCGATGCCGACCCGCAAGACACCGACCGTCACATTGTCTGGATCATCGTGAACACCGTTGGCCCCCTGCTCTGGGGCGCGCTCGGTATGCACCTCCTCCGCGGCGACTCCGACAACTAATACTCTCGCTTCCGTCATTCCCGCCTGCACGGGAATCCAGCCGGGAGATGCGGGATGGACAATTGTAATGAGTAGCGAGAACTTGGACGAAAGGATCACATCCGCATGGACATCCTCAAGAAAATCGTAGGCATCATCCTGCTCGTCGTTGCGGTAGTCGTAGCAGTCCACACCGTAGTCGAGCCGCTCTACTTCGACAGCAGCCGGTCCAGCAGCGGATACAGCGAAGCCGTCTGGGCGATTATCAACCCGCTCTCCGCGCTCACCGTCATCCTCGGCCTCATCTTCGGCTACATGCGCAAGCGCGACGCCGACGCTGCAGACGAAACAACGGTCACCCGCGAGTTCCTCACAGCCAATACAATCTTCTTCGGCTTCCTATTCATCGGCATAATGTTCTTCTGGAACTGGTTCAACCTGCTAAGCTCCGCCTTCAACGCCATCGGCCCCGACGCCGTCGCCCTCACCTGGATCATCATCGACGCAGGTCTGCCCATCCTCGCCGGCGTGCTCGGCGTTCACCTGCTTCTGGCAGATACAGACAACTAGGCCGCTCCGCGGTTAATATCATCGTCCCATAATGTGTTGTCAGGGATAGGTGGAGTCCCCTCTCCCGGCGGGAGAGGGTTAGGGTGAGGGGAAATTGCCCCTGCAACAGACAAAAGGAGCTATGAATAATGGACATGCTCAAGAAAATCATAGGCATCTTGCTCATCGCCGTCGGTGCCGCCGTCGCCATCCACACGGTTGTCGAGCCGCTCTACCACGCATCGAGCGAATCCCAGCCATACGCCCCGCTATGGAACATCCTCGACCCCATCATGGCGGTCGCCATCGTCCTGACCATCATCTTCGGCCACATCCGCAAGCGCAACGCGTGTGCTGAAAATGAGACGGTCGTCACCCGCGAGTTCCTATCGGCAAACGTCGTCTTCTACGGCATCGTATTCATCGGCATCATCTTCTTCTGGAACTATTTCAACCTGCTCAGCCCCGCTTACAACGCCATCGGCCCCGACGCCGTCTCGCTCGCCTGGATCATCATCGACGCCGCACTCCCACTACTGCTCGGCGCAATGGGTGTCCACCTATTCAAGGCAGACGACGCCTAACGACAATCGCGATAATCCCTTCCCCCTTAATGGGAAAAGGTTAGGATGGGGGTGAATAGGCGCGAAGTGAGTCGTTGTTTTCTAGTTCGTCCTGAACACACAGAAGAGATGGGGAAGAGTGAGAAAAGTCCTCCCCATCCTGTAAATCCTTTTAGCGAGCGTCCTGTCGCCTACTCGAAAGTCAGCGACACCTTCAGCGCACCGTCCTCGCGCGACTCCGCAAGGTCGAACGCCTCCTGCACACGCTCAACCGGGAACTGGTGCGTCACGAACGGCGCCATATCTATCTCGCCCTTCGTGATGAAGTCGGCAGCAAGTTGGAACGCAGGCAATCCCGGCTCGTCCTGCGCCCCGAATGTCGTATACAGGTCCAGCCGCTTGCGGAAGAAAGTATCCCAGTCGAACGGTATCCGCTCCATCGTCGGCGGAAGCCCGAACACCGCAATCGTGCCCAGCGGCCGCACCACCTTCAGCGCCTGGTTCAGCGTCTCCACGCTCCCGCACGCCTCGATCACCACATCCGCGCCCTCGCCGCCCGTCAGGTCCAGCACCGCGTCAGTCGCCCTGTTACCCGTAACATCAATCGTGTGGTCAACACCCATTCTTGCGCCATGCTCCCGTCGTGCCTCCACCGGCTCCACCGCGATGATGCGATGCGCCCCCAGCCTCCGCAGCATGAAGTCATGAAACAGACCGACCGAACCCTGCCCGAGCACTGCAACCGTCTTGCCCAGCAGCGGCGGCAGCTTGCGCGCCCCAAACACCACCGTCCCCAATTGCTGCGCCATCAGCAGGTGCGCCGGCGGCACATCCTTCGGCAGCTTCAGCAAGAACTGCTCCTCGATCATCTGGTAGCCCGCGAACACCTTCGACTTCCAGATGTTCGGCGCCGTCAGCACTAGGTCCCCCTCGGAGAACGAAGTATCACCCGGGTCCACCACCTCGCCCACGCCCTCGTGCCCCGGATACCCATGTGGCAGCGGAAACTCATGCGCGTTCCAGCCCATATACACGATATGCAGGTCGCTCCCGCATATCGACCCCAGCATCGTCTTCACCAAGGCATGCCCCGGCTCCAACGCAGGTATGGGCACCTCATCGCAGCGCAATTCCCTCAGTCCTGTCGCCACCGCCGCCGGCATCATAGTCATCTCAGATTTCCTTTCCACATCGCCAACTCGCGCGTCTGCTACAATTCTCAAACACTGCCTGAAATTGTGTACCTATGGTCTGTTCCTGTCAAGAAAATGAGAAACATGTGGGGCTGTGCAGAATTGCCACCTATAAATCCCTTCCCCCTTTGATGGGGAAGGGGTGAAATTATGCCAACTCCAGCTTATAGCGAAAACGCTCGCGGCGCTGGATGACTTAGACCCATCACCAATGAGGCAACTCAATGCCCATGATCAACCCGCCTCACCCCGGCGAAATTGTCAAATATGAATGCCTGGAGCCACTGGGATTGACGGTTACGAGAGCAGCCGAAGGCTTGGGCGTAACCCGTCAAGCGCTCTCCGAACTCGTCAACGAAAGGACTGGGGTATCAGTAGAGATGGCAATTCGCCTCTCTCGGGCGTTCGGTTCGACTCCGGAAACCTGGCTGCGAATGCAGATGGCTTATGACCTTTGGCAAGCTCGTGAAAGAGCCGCGCAAATCGAAGTCGAAAACTTCGTATCCGCCGATTAATGACACGCCGCAGCTAGCCACCTCCCACCAGCCGGTATATCCCCCCATCGAACGACAATATAAACATCTCCCCGCTCTGGTCCTCCCCGAACGACGAAATATCCAAACTGCTATCCACAAGTTCTAGTTGCTCCGTCACTCGCCCATCCTCATATCGCAGCCCCCATATCTTCCCACTGCAAAAGTCCCCATAGATGTAAGCCCCATACAGCGAAGCCAGCCTGTCCCCACGATACACATACCCGCCCGTCACGGAACACCCACCATCCCTGCCATATTCCGCAACCGGCATCTCAAGCCCCTGGGCATCGCACCCGCGACTAGGCTTGAAGCACGAACTGCCCTCCATGACATTCCAGCCGTAATTCAGTCCCCGCCTGACGATGTCCACCTCCTCCAACCTGTTCTGCCCCACATCCGCCATCCACAACTCACCGCTCTCCCTGTCAAACGAAAACCGCCACGGATTCCGAATGCCATACGCCCATATCTCGCCCCTCGCGCCCTCCACCCCGACAAACGGATTGTCCGCCGGTATCGAATACGACCCCGTTTCGTCCAGCGCACTCACATCTATACGAATGATCGACCCGAGCAGCGTGGACAGGTCCTGCCCATTGCCCTGCGGATCGCCCCTGCTTCCGCCGTCCCCAAGTCCCACATACAAATACCCGTCAGGCCCAAACGCTATCTGCCCCCCATTGTGATTGGAATGCGGCTGCTCGACCTCCATAATCACCCGCTCGCTGTCAGGATCAGCGACTCCGCTATCCACCATAAACCGCGACAACACCGACCTGCGCGGGTTCGCCGCCGAGTAGTACACATAGAAGTAGCCGTTGACGGCGTACTCCGGATCAAACGCAAGCCCCAGCAGCCCCTCCTCATTCCCCCTGTCACTCACCCGCTCCTCGATGTCCAGAAAGACATCCGCAGTCTCCACGCCCTGCTCATTAGCAAAACTCACAATCACCCCGCGCTGCAACACCACGAACAACCTGTCGCTCCCATCCTCCGCATAAGCCATCCCCACCATCCGCTTGAACGACAGATTCGGAAAAGCCCGCTCCACATCCATCTCCTCCAGCGGCTCAGGCGAAACCGAAGGCGACTCACCGCCCCCCTGATCGGCAGATTCGGCAATGGGCGTGCTCGTCGCAACTACCTCTGCAGAGTCTTCGCTTGAAGCCGGAGTAGCCGCAACCGTCGGGGTCACCTCAATCTGCTGAGGCGGCGCAACTCTACCCGTCATTGGCGAATCGCCGGAAACAGCAGTCGCCTCCCCGACAGACGCCACGCTGTTATCCACGCACCCGACCGTCACCACCAGCGACAGCAGACCCAGCACACCAATCAAGAATCTCATTACATTAGAATTATACCAATTCGGCGGTAGCGTCCTTATCACGATTCCATTAGTCCCTTCCCCCTTGATGGGGGAAGGTTAGGATGGGGGTGACGCGAATTGTAGCCATCCTTAATTCTCGGCAGCGCATTCAGCGCGCGTTATGATGTTAAAATTAAATGTAATAGGCAAGAAGTGCTAAACTGCGGACGCTGCTCAGCGAAGGTTTCAGAACTTGCAACACACCATGCCCCGCACCACAATCACCATAGCCGCCATCTTCGGCCTCATCTCCGTCATCGCAGGCGCAGCAGGCACCCACGCCCTCCGCGACACCCTCGAAGCAAGCTCCCTCAGCACCTTCGAGACCGCCGCCCGCTTCCAGATGTACCACGCACTAGCACTGCTAGCCGTCGGCTTGTTTTCCATGCGCTGGCAGACCCGCATCCTCTCCGCATCCGCCGCCCTCTTCACCCTCGGCATCCTGCTCTTCAGCGGCAGCCTCTACATCCTCGCCCTCACCGGCATCGGCATCTTCGGCGCAATCGCCCCCATCGGCGGCATCTCCCTAATGGCAGCCTGGGCATCCCTAGCCCTCGCCGCCCTCCGCCGCTGACATAGCACCAATTCTCCTTGTGTTATGCTTTCTTATGTAGACGATGGAATGGGAAAGCAATTAAGAGGAAAGAGCAATGCAACTCACGGTGACTCTTTACCAGGACGAGGACGAGGTCTGGGTCGTCGAATGTCCGGCTATACCCGGCTGTGTAAGCCAAGGTCAAACAAGGTCAGAGGCTCTCACCAATATTCGCGAGGCAATTGCTCTATGCCTCGAAGTACGCGCCGAGCAAGGCTATCCACTGACCGTAGAGACTGAGCAGGTGGAAGTGGCACTATAATGCCTCCACTTCCCAACCTGAGTGGCAGGGAAGTCGTTAGGAACTTCCAGCGTTTTGGCTGGAATGTAGCTCGGCAGAGGGGCAGTCACATTATCCTGACAAAGCGGGGCGAAATTGCAACTTTATCTGTCCCGAACCACAGGCGTGTCTCAAAAGGGACCCTGCGAACTCTGATTCGTTCAGCAAGACTCACAGTCGACGAGTTCTGCGACGCTCTTTGAGATGAATCATCCCTAGTCCTCGCCGCCCTCCGCTCAAAATAATCCTGTCCATCCCTGTGCTGAGCTTGCCTAAGCGCTGTTCATCCATTTAACTTCCGTCTCTGGTATCATATCCCCCATCAAAATCACCAGACGGAGGACAGATACATGCCCAACAGCACAGACATGAAGCAGCGAATACGCGACGGCGAAATTCTCATCGGCGTATCGGTGCCCATCAACGCATCCAAGAGCCTTATGGAGGACATCCTCGGCAAGGACGACTACGCCTTCATCCACACCGACAGCCAGCACGGCCCCTTCAACGAAGAGACACTCGTGCAATTCTGCGGGTACGCCGCCGAGCTAGACATCCCCGCGCAATTCCGCATCAAGCACACCCGCCATGCATACCTCATCGGCAACATCCTCGACCTCGGCCCCGCCGGCATCGAAGTGCCCCAGGTTGAAGACCTCTCCGTCGCACAGGAAGCGGTAGACTACTTCTACTATCCCCAGTTCGGCAAGCGCAGCTGGGGTGGCGCAGCCCGCTGGAAGGTGCAGGGACGAGAGGACAGGCTCGAGTACGCCGAGTGGTGGAACAGCCACGGCTGGCTCTGCCTCCAGATGGAGTCCATCAAGGCAACCAGCGACGCTCCCCAGCTCGCTATGGAAGGCGTCGACTGCCTCACATGGGGTCCCAACGACCTGCTCGGCGACATAGAGAAGCACCCCAAGCACCCCTTCCAGACCGTTGACGACTGCGTGCAGCACGTGCTCAAGGAGCTGGAAGGCACCACAACCCGCGTCTCCTTCCGCAGCTACGACCCCGCCCTTCGCACCAAATACATCGACATGGGCGTCACCATCCTCATGGAAAACGCCAAACCCTAACGCCTAACGACAGGCCGCAGAAATCCCTTCCCCCTCGACGGGGGAAGGTTAGGATGGGGGTGAAATCGCCATTCCCAAAACCCGCTCTCATCCTGCCAACCATGCACATCCCTGTGAACCCCCCGGAGGAACCCCATGGCTGACCGTATCCGAGTAGGCAACGCCGAAATAGTCTTCGCCCTCGACATGATCCCGCCCGCGCGCCCACCCGACGCCTTCTTCGAGGGCGTCACCGCGGCAGACTGGGAGCCATACCAGGACATCCTCGAAGACGGCCAGATCCAGCTCTACTACGGCCACTTCTTCGTCCGCTCCATGGGCAAGACCGTCATGGTGGACACCGGCATGGGCCCCGGCCCCCACGCCGACCGCGGCAACGTCCGTGGAGACCTGCTGAACGCCATCCGCGCGCAGGGCGCCAACCCCGAGGACATCGACATAGTAGCGCACACCCACCTGCACGGCGACCACGTGGGCTGGAACATCGACCACACCGGCGACGCGCCCAAGTCCTACTTCCCCAACGCCCGCTACCTCGTGCCGCGCCTCGACTGGGAGCACTTCACCCAGCCCGAGCACCTCGCATACTCGCCGCAGGTCCGCGACAGCGTGATCCCCCTCGAAGAGTTGGGCTTGATGGATCTCGTCGACGGCGGCCACCACATCACCGACGAAATGACCACCTTCGACACGCCCGGCCACACACCCGGACATCAGATAATCCTCATCAGCTCGCAGGGCGAAAAGGCGATGATTGTCGGCGACGCCATCCACAGCAGCGTGCAGATCCAGGAACCCGACTGGTGCGCCGGCGTTGACACCAGTAAGCCTGACAGCCGTCGCAGCCGCCACGGCATCCTGCAGCGCGCCGAAGACGAAGGCTACGTCATAGCAGCCGGCCACTTCCACCCCGACCAGCACATCGGCAAGGTCATCCGCTCCAACGGCCGCCGCCTCTGGCAGGTCCTGTAAGCAAACGCACTCGAAGGTGAAATCATGTCAGTAATGGTAACCGGCGGCAACGGCTTCATCGGCAGGCGCATCGTCCGCGAGCTATCCGACCGCGGCGAGCAGGTCGTCTGCTTCGACCTCGCGCCGCCACCCGCGCAGCAAGACGGCGTAACCTACTACCGCGGCGACGTAACCCAGCTCCCGCACATCCTCGAAGCCTGCAACACCCACGGCGTGACGCGCATCGTCCACATGGCAGCCCTCCTCCCACCCGACACCGAAGACCGCCCTCACTTCAGCATGCAGGTCAACATCGGCGGCACAAACAACGTCTTTGAGGCAGCGCGCTGGTGCGGAATCGAGCGTGTCGTATACGCCAGTTCCATAGCAGTCTACGGCGTGCAGGAGACATTCGGCGACAGGCCCGTCAACGAGGACGACCTGCCCGCCCCCCACAACCTCTACGGCATGACCAAGGCAGTCAACGACTTCTCCGCAGCACGCTACCGCGAACTCTACGGCCTCGACATGCGCGGCATCCGCATCTGCACAGTATTCGGACACGGTCGCGTAACAGGCATGACCGGCATGATCGGCGGTCTCATGATCTCGCTCCCCGCCATTGGCAAGCCCATTGACCTGCCCTTCGACCCCACCGAGCTTTCACCCATGATTCACGCCGAAGACGCCGCCCAGATATTCGTCCGCGCCGCACTTGCCGAAGACCTCAACCACCCCGTCTACATCAGCGGCGGTCACCTCTGCAACATCGGCGACATGGCGGACGTCGTGCGAGACATCATCCCCGACGCGCATATCACGACCGGCGAGCGCAAGGTCCCGCACATATACCTCGTTGACAACAGCCGCATGCTCGCCGACATCGGCTACGAGATCGCCCCCCTCGAAATGCGCATCCGCGACCACATCAACGACGCCCGCCAAGAGGCAGGGCTCGACCCCGTCTAATTGCAAAGGAGCGTAAATCCGCAAGGAGCGACCTGCCTACACGCCGAACCGCACCCCGAACAGCGACAGCAGCACTCCAACCCCAATCGTCCCTCCGATGAAAAGGAGCGCATACAGCAATCGGTCAAGCCGCTGCTCCACGTTCCCAACGCGTTCGCTGAACTGCGCCACTTCCCCTTCCAACCGACCAATACCCTGCACTATCCAGTCACCTGAGTCTGATTGACTCCCCATCGCCGATTCTCCGTCGTCTGATTCCATCGAATAAGCACGCGTACTGTATCATGATCATGGTTCTAAGCGAAAATTGTGAATCCAAAAAACATTTACGTCATAGGACAGAAAATTGCTCCCATCCCTCCTGATCTCCATCCCCGAAGGCGTCATCGACCTCGGCTGGGGCCACCCGTCACCGCACCTGCACCCGACCGACATGCTCCGGCGCGCAACAGAAATCGCCCTCGCCGATGGCACCCCCATCCCCCTCCAGTACGGCGCAACCCAGGGCTACGGCCCCCTCCTGCACTCCCTCGCCGACTTCCTATCAGCCCAGGAGTCCTACACATCGCCCGTCGCACCCGACGAACTGTTTCTCACAGCAGGCGCATCCCAGGCAATCGACCACACCACCACGCTCTTCACGCAGACCGGCGACACCGTCTTCGTCGAAGAGCCGACCTACTACCTTATACAGAGCATCTTCGAAGACCACGGCCTCAAAGTCATAGGCGTCCCCACCGACGCCAACGGCTTGCGTATTGACGCCCTCGAAGCAATGCTAAACTCCCCCGACACGCCGCACCCAAGCATGCTATACATCATCCCCACCTACCAGAACCCCAGCGGCAGCGTCCTCCCCGCCGACCGCCGCCGCACCCTCGTCGAACTCGCCCAGCAGCACAACTTCCTCGTCCTGGCCGACGAGGTATACAACCTGCTCCACTACGGCACGCCACCTCCCCCACCAATCGCATCCTTCGACGACTCCGAAGACGGCTGCGTAATCTCGCTCGGCTCATTCTCCAAGATTCTCGGCCCCGGCCTCCGCACAGGCTGGCTGCAAGCAAGCCCTCCGATAATTCGGCGCTTCGCAACAGCAGGCCTCACAATCAGCGGCGGCGGCCTCAACCACTTCACATCCACCCTCGTCCACGCCGTCCTGGAACACGGCATGCTGCAAGACAACATCGCCCTACTTCGCCGCACCTACGCCCAGCGCGTCTCAGCAATGGCAACGGCCCTCCGCGACCACCTCGGCGACGCCGTCGAGTTCACCGCACCCGGTGGCGGCTACTTCTTCTGGCTCACCTTCACCGACGGCACCAACACCGACGATCTCTTGCCCATCGCCCAGGAACACGGCGTCAACTACCGCCCCGGCACCGCCTTCTCCGCATCCAACTCATTCACCAACGCCATCCGCCTGGCCTTCGCCCTCTACGAACCCGGCACCCTCACCGAAGGCATCCGCCGCATCGCACAGGCACACACGCATTTGAACAGCTCAACCTAAATTACGTGTGCTAGAATGAAAATCTGGGGTCAAAATGACTCTTTGACTGCACTCTGTCAAGTATGTTACGTTATATTCAGTGGATAGTGGATTCCCACTATCGGCGCTCACTTTCCCGAAGGTGAGCGCTTTTAGTTTCCCTTCTTTGCGCCACATGATGGCGATGCCCTTCAATCCTGTCTCGAATGTCAGTGTCTGGGAATATTTTGATCCCGAATTTCCCTCTCAGGCCGTCCTCTCGACAGTACATCTTGGTCTCGAACACGTCCCATTTAGACGGGGTAACGTGGCAACCATCCCGTACCCACTCATATAAACTTCTTGAGAACATGTCCGCCAATTCCATTGGATCTGAATCGGACTTTGGAGTGAAACGCATTCCCGTTTCGAGCCAATTCCGAAAGGCCGAAGCCGGTACCCATTGTGTTCCTTCCAATAGTAGCCGCGCGTATTCCATTTGATGCTCGGCGTCTTCTTTAGGACCTTGACTTTCGAACGTTACTCGCCCCATTACCTTTTCTCCGCGCGTGGCTAAATAGTCTACGTAACGTTCCAGGAGCATATCTATTGCTAGGCTATAGACATCTGTCGGCAGGTAAGGATCGGATTCCTCAACCATAAACTCTGCGTACGCATCCTTCCTTACGCCTACACCGAACCCAACGAATGGCGTTGCTTGTATTAGCTTTCTTATTGCATCATCAAACTCGCTCTGTTTGTCCTGGTCACCATTGAAGTAATACAAACCATCGTGATTGCTCATGTAAGGTTCGTGAAATGTAATATCCGTGCGTCCAAAGAACTCGCCCTTCAATTTGTCCGCCGATTCCCTATAAATTACAGTGTCGTCGGGCATCATTGAGATCGCGCCTAGGGTGAAGAATGTCGGTCCAGTCTGTGGTTCCGGTTTGGACTTGCCATTTTCATCGACATACAGAGCATTGATGTTCCGCTCATCCAAAAGAGGTTGCGAGGACTGTCCTTTATATCTCTTTCTTGATTCAAGCCTGCCATAACTCTTGACCAATTGAGAGTTCTCATGACCGGCCAAATCTCTTACCAACTCCTCATAGGAGTCAGTATTGTAGCCAGCACGCCTGAGCAGAATCTCGAGTAAGCGAGCCACCTTGCCTGCCTCTGCCAATAGCAAAGCGCGCCGTCTTGCTAATCTGCGACCTTCTAGATCGCCCCCTTGTTGTCTATTAGCACACATGCGCTTATCTTATCACAACCGTCCAAATATGACTTTATTATCTCGCCTCTGTCATCAGGCCAGAAAATCCTGCCTCCCACCCTCAACCATGCTAAAATTACTCAGCACATTTTCATTCGGGGTACACCTATGCCAGACTTTATGACCGGCGACGAAATACGAGAAAAGTTCCTCAGCTACTTCGAGGCGCAGGGACACACCAGGCACGCGAGCTCATCGCTGATCCCGGTCGGCGACCCCACGCTCCTCCTGACTACCGCTGGCATGGTCCAGTTCAAGCCTTACTTCACCGGCGAGGCGGAGCCGTCCAACAGGCGCGCCACCACCTCCCAGAAGTGCTTCCGCACCCCCGACATCGAGGAGGTTGGCGACGCCACCCACAACACCCTCTTCGAGATGCTTGGCAACTTCAGCTTTGGCGACTACTTCAAGTCAAACGCCGTAGACTTCGCCGTCGAGCTGATGACCAAGGGCTACGGCATCCCGCTCGACAAGTTCTCCGCCGCAATCCACAACACCGACGAGGAGACCCGCGGCTTGTGGGAGGCAAAAGGCATCCCCGCCGACAAGGTCTATAGCTACGGCGACGACGAAAACTGGTGGGGACCGGCAGGCGACGAAGGACCCTGCGGCCCCTGCAGCGAGCTCCACTACGACTACGGCGCGGAGTACGGCTGCCTGCAGGACGACTGCGCCCCCAACTGCACCAACGTAATGGCGGACGGCGTCGTCTGCGACCGCTATGTCGAGCTGTGGAACCTCGTCTTCATGCAGTACTACCACCACCTCGACGGCACGCGCACGCCCCTGCCCGCTCCCAGCGTGGACACCGGCATGGGCTTCGAGCGCCTCGTCCGCATCCTGCAAGATGTGAACACCGCCTACGAGACCGACCTGTTCACGCCCATCATCGCCGCCGTCGAGCGCGTCAGCGGCAAGAGCTACGACAACCCCGACGACACCTACGCCATCCGCGTGGTCGCAGAGCACGGACGCAGCGTAACCTTCCTCATCGCAGACGGCGTAGTCCCCGGCAACGAAGGTCGCGGCTACGTCCTGCGCCGCGTAATCCGCCGCGCCATCCGCTACGCCCGCAGGCTGGGCATCGAGGGCAACTTCCTCGGCGAAATAGCCGACGCCACCATCGACAGAATGGGCAAGGTCTATCCCGAACTCGTCAACAACCGCGACTTCATCCTCACCGTGCTACGCCTCGAAGAAGAACGCTTCCAGCAGGCATTCCAGAACGGCTACAACATGCTCACGGAAGCATTGGAAGATGTGAAGACCCTCGACGGCTCAACCATGTTCCGCCTCTGGGACACCTACGGCTTCCCACCCGAAATGACGCAGGAAATCGCAGCCGAGCAGGGCGTTTCGGTGGACACCGAAGGCTTCGAGCGCGAGATGGAAGCCCAGCGCCAGCGCGGCAGAGCATCCGCCCAGTTCGGCGAGGAGCTTGCCAAGATTCAGCAATACCAGAGCCTCGGCGTCGGAGCAACCCAGTTCCTCGGCTACGAGCAGATCAGCGCATCATCGCCCATAGTAGGCCTGATCGCAGACGATGTAGTAGTCAGCGAAGCAACCGCAGGCCAGGCCGTTGAGTTAGTGCTGGTGCAGACCCCATTCTACGCAGAAGGCGGAGGCCAGATCGGCGACGCAGGCACCCTCACAGCCACCGACGGCACCATCGAAGTCCACGACACCCAGGCAGTAATGCCCGACGTCATCATGCACTTCGGCAAGGTCACAGACGGCGTTGTGCGCCTCGGCGAAACCGTGCAGGCAGACGTTGACCCCCTGCGCCGCGAGGACACCGCCCGCAACCACACCGCCACCCACATGCTCCACGCAGCCCTCCGCGAAGTGCTAGGCCCCCATGTGCGGCAGGCAGGCTCGCTAGTGGCACCAGACCGCCTGCGCTTCGACTTCTCCCACGTCCAGCCCGTCACCGACGACGAACTCTGGCAGGTGCAGCACCTAGTCAACGAAAAGATACGCCAGAACGCCAGCGTCCACCGCGACGAAGACACCTACTCGTCCGCGATCCAGCGCGGCGCCCTCGCTTTCTTCGGCGACCGCTACGGCGAGCGCGTCCGCCTCATCGAGATAGCCAACGGCGACATCTTCAGCTTCGAAGTCTGCGGCGGCACCCACGTCCACCACACCGGCGAGGTCGGCAGCGTCTATATCCTAGGCGAGTCCAGCATCGGCGCGGGCATGCGACGCTTGGAAGCAGTCAGCGGCCGCGCAGCAGAGCGCCTCGTCTGGGAGCGCTTCAGCCGCGAGGACACCTTGGCAAGCACCCTGAACACAACCCCACCCGAACTTAGCGGCGCAATCCAGCGCATGCAGGACGAAAACGACGAACTCCGCCGTCAGATGCAGGCATTAGAGCGTCAGAACACCCTGCAGGCAGCCGAAATCCTGCTCGAAACCCAGCAGGACATCAACGGCGTCTCCGTTCTGGCCGCGCGCACCGAAGCCTCCAACGCCGACGCCATGCGCGAGATCAGCGACTGGCTCCGCGACAAGATGGGCAGCGGCATCGTAGTGCTCGGCGCGGTCATCAACGACAGGCCCACCATCAGCGTCGGCATCACCCGCGATCTCGTTGACAACGGCGCAGACGCCCGCGAGTACGCCCGCGATCTCGGCAGAATCATCGGCGGCGGCGGCGGCGGTCGCCCCGACATGGCGCAAGCCGGAGGCCGCAACCCCGACAAGCTCGACGCCGCAATAGACGGCGCCCACGACATCGTCCGCGAAAAGACTGCCTAGTGAGAATCCTCGCCCTAGACATCGGCGACCGTCGCATCGGCGTCGCCCTCAGTGATCCGCTAGGCATGCTCGCTTCGCCGCTCACCACCATCGACCGCACCACGCCCGACACCGATACCGCAATCGACGCAATCCTTGCCCTAGCCAACCAGCACGAAGCCGCCGAAATCCTAGTCGGCATCCCCTACCTCATGTCCGGCCGCATCGGAGCACAGGCGCGCATCACCCTCGACTTCGCCCAAGCCCTCGCCACCCGCACCCACATCCCCGTCACCCAAGCCGACGAGCGCCTCTCCTCCGTTCAGGCAGACCGCATGCTCACCCAGTCCGGCGCATCCAGCACCCGCGACAAAGGCCGCACCGACTCCGCAGCCGCCGCAGTCATCCTGCAGGCATACCTCGACGCCAGGTAGCCCGCCGGCGACCACCACTGATAACATAGTTGTCGAGCCATGTTCACCCCACACAATCCGCCTTTGACAGATTCCACGCGCGCCAATAGCATGTCCCCATGAGCAAGTCAAAGAAGAAAATCGGAATAGCTGGCTGCGGGACCATCGGTCGCAAGGTCGCCACCGAGTTGGACGCAGGGACTGTACCCAACGCCGTTCTCGCCGGCATCACCAGCCGCAACCTGGACCGCGCCGGAAAGTTCGCCTCCACTCTCCACTGCGCCCCACCTGTCGTTGACCTGCCGCAGCTAGTCGAGATTTCCGACCTCGTGATAGAGGCAGCGCCCGCAAGCGCAATGGAATCGATCGCACAAGCCACGCTGTCCGCGGGCAAAGATCTGATGGCGCTCAGCGGAGGCGCGCTGCTCGAACGCCAAGACCTGTTCAATCTCGCTCAGAAGAACGGCGCCACCATCTACGTGCCATCCGGTGCGATCGCCGGACTCGATGGCGTTACGGGCGCGTCCGCAGGGCGCATCGACTCCCTGACCATGACCACGCGCAAGCCCCCAGGCGGGCTGAAAGGCGCTCCGGGCATCGCAGTATCAGGAATCGATCTCGACGCAGTCACCGAGCCCACCGTCGTTTACGAGGGCACCGCTCTGGAGGCTTGCAAGCTGTTCCCGGCAAACATCAATGTCTCCGCCGCGCTCAGCATGGCAGGCATCGGGCCGCAAAAGACGCGCATCCGCATCTACGCCGACCCGACTGTGGACAAGAACACCCACGAGATCGCCGTCGAAGGCGAATTCGGCAGGCTGAACATCCTCATCGAGAACATCCCCTCTGAGTCCAATCCCAGGACCGGAAAGCTCTCCGCACTCTCCGCCCTCTCGACCCTGCGCAAAATAACATCCACCGTCCAGGTAGGCACCTAACGCGCAAGCCCTCACGCACGCCCCCTGACAGGCCGCTGCGTACATTCCAATGTCAGCGCGCCACCACCGCCGCTTCAATCACTGCTGATTCCCATTGAGCTTCGAGCCACTGGAGTACCTAAACTCCGTTTCAAACTGGCCAATCAGTTCGAGGTCCTCGGGCCTCTCCCGTGGCACCCTCGCGAATGACAGCACCTCAGGCAGCACGATTCCCCCCGAAAAGACCAGCTTCATCGCGTCCTCCACCTCCAGGTCGGTCTCTATCAGATCGTCCTCCATCACTAGCGCCATGTTGCCGGAGGTAGGATTGGGAATCGTCGGGATGTAAACGATCGCCATGGAATCCTTCGTCTTCGCAGAAAGAGCGCGACCTGTCACAAATCCCATCGCCATCATCCCCTCTCGGGGCCATTCCAGGAACACGACCCGGCTGAAGCTGTACGGCGCGGAAAATGATGTCATCACCTGCTGCGTAACGCCGAATATCGCCTTTATGACCGGGATGCGCGCTAGCAGCTCGTTCTTTCGCGTGAACACCTTAGTCCCCACGCGAGTCATCTTAACGAGACCGATCAGGTAAAAGACAACCGCGATGATGATCAGCCCTACGCCGGGGAAATCCCACGGCTCATCCGCCACAAACGGCAGCGGCCGCACCAAAGCGTCGGCCTTCTCCACCAGGAAGACCAGCACCAGGATAGTTACAATTGCCGGCACCAGGTCAAGAAGTCCGGAAAGCGTCCTGCTCTGAACATGCCCCTCCACCCTCTTAAACAGGTTGGGGCGGACTACTTCACCTTCCTGGGACATCCCATCTGAAATACTCTTTCGCACCTATGCGCCTCCGAACCGTGTGCAAGAAGACCCCCAGCAATCAGCCATTACACAGTCGAAGGCAGTTCCTGATACGGACAGGGCACGACAAGTCCCGGACGCAGTATGGAGTTGACTTGGAAGATTTCGCGGAGCTAAACGACTTATGACGATGGACGGTCTCGCTTCAATTAGCATAATCGGGAGAAAAAGTTATCATAATGGTTTACTAATGTAAACAACTCAGACGATCGGAAAGCAGCCATAGATGATATTATCCAGAAATATTTCTGCTCGCTCCATACTTCCCGTCCGACTACAACCCGTGCATGGTAGCCTGACCTAAGCATTGCAGTATCAATGTATCACTCGCCATCGTAAGCCCGCGCAGCCCCTTCAGGCGCTGCGGGCGGCGCCCAAACGGCCCCTGCTGGATTGGCACATCGGCTTCGTGTAAAGTATCGGTAAGACAAACACGGAAGGAGATTCACCATGCCGCTGCAACTAGACCACACCATCGTCCCCGCATACGACAAGGAAAAGTCCGCAAAGTTCATCGCCCGCCTCTTCGGTCTGGAGTACAACGGGACATGGGGACACTTCGCCCCCGTCAAAGTCAACGACACGCTTACACTCGACTTCGACAACTCCGACAACCCGCGCTCCAACCACTACGCCTTCCTCGCTTCCGACGAAGAGTTCGACGCCGTCCTTCAGCGCGTCAAGGACGAAGGCATCACCTTCGGCAGCGGCCCCGGTTCAAGGACGGACGGCAAGATCAACCACAAGCACCAGGGTCGCGGATTCTACTTCGACTGCGAAAACGGCCACGTCTGGGAAGTCATCACCCACACATACATCACCGACTAACACCAGCACCGCCGCCGTCATCCTCCAAGAATCTACCTCGACGCCAAATCGATACGATAACAGAATCTCCGAAGTATCGCTTTATATCAGATTGACTTGCTTCAGAGTGTCGTAGGCGTCCTCAATTTGACTAGCAGCAAACTTAGGCTTTAGTTTCCCGACAGTTTCTATTGTTTGCTCCTTAGGTTTTCTGCCTTTTGGTCCGTCGATGAAATGTATCGTGGCATACAGCTCAATTTGAGATGTAGCGAGATTGCTGAGAACTTCAATTGCACTGTCAATGTTCTCAACCGAAGTCTCGATCTCAGGATCCTCAGAGATGTCGTATTCCTGCCAATACGCATCTGAGAGTCCTGCGATTGGTGTAATATGATAGCCGAACCCGTCTCGGTCGGGTTGGATGTCAATACGGCCTAAGGACTTAGTCAAGGACAGCGCATCATCAAGTCCATCTGAGTACGGGCCGAAATAATGCACCCGGAATCTGAAATTCAGCGGAACATCCAGAGATTCTTGCAAGAAATACAATATCTTCTGAATTTTGGTCTTGCCAATGTCTTCGGAATTGCAAACAATCCTTTCAATGAACGCAACTCTTCTCACCATTAACTGCTCTGCACTCATATGTTATTTTCCCTTAGGACATCACACTGCGACAAAAGGCTACGATCTCATCTACCAATGCCTCGTCACTTCCGACATCCGCATACAGTCGAAACTGCCTGATTTCCTCCAGCCCCGATAATGCTCTTGACAGACTATCCAGTGACTCCCAGGGCCCATTCCTCCTTCGGATGTGCCAACCTTCATCACCGCTTCTGAACCGTTCCGGGTGGTCAATAGCCCTGTCCTCCCAGAACTTCACATCGGGAAACTTCAATTGAGTATCGCGACGTAATGTTGTCATCGCACGATTTACGGTTGCTGTGGTAGCGTGATCTCCAGTCTCATATACGTGATTCGGATGCTGTCGAGTTGCAAGTCTCCATGCTAAGTTTTTCTCACCTGCATCCATTCTCTGATTCAGCTCTGCTAAGACTCTCCAGTCATTCCATTCAAGGTATTCTCCTAACTCCTCAGGGTAATATCCCGACCCTAAAGTATCATTGAGCAGTTCAGATATGAAGTCAGTCAGAATCAAGTCATACGCACGACGAACCCTATGGAAATAGACCTGAGTGAACATGAAATATCTGGCGAGGATAAATCCTTCTATCGCGTGGATTCCGCCGTATTCGATTCCCAGTCTGAGTACGCCATCAGGATTCTCATCGTAAAGTGTGATCGTATCTATAATCCTGTCTAAGTCATAACGTCCGTATTGAACGCCGCAGTATAGAGAATCGCGCAGCAGGTAGTCCATCTTATCGACATCCCACACGCTGTCGATCAACTCCTTAACAAAACCGACCTCATAAATGCCCTGCTTATCTAGGATCTGTGCAACCCTCTCACTCGACACACCCCATTCTTCCTCCAAACCGTCGATGATGCTTCCTATGCCCAGTTGAGAGGATTTGACTATCTCAACACTGTAATGTTCGTGTCGCTTATCTCCCTCAAACAGTGTGGCTTCGCCAGTATGCGAGAAGGGGGCATGACCAATGTCGTGGAGCAGCCCAGCCAACCGAGCCTCAAGCACAATCTGATCAATTTTGGACTCAAACTCACCTTCACTCCAATTCTGGCTTTCCTTTAGCAGCTCCCTATGGCCGGGGCGCCGAAGTATCCTTTCAACGAATCTCCCGGCCAGGTGCATCACTCCGAGCGAGTGACCGAATCTGGAATGTTCTGCCCCGTGATAGACGTAGGACGACAGGCTCAGTTGACGAATACCCCGCAGACGTTGAAATGCTGGGGTGTCGATTATCTCCTTCTCCCAATCGAAAACTCCGATGTATCCGTGTATGGGGTCTCTGAACGTCGACTGAGGCTCGGGGAGTGCCATTAATCTCTCCAGAAATACTAATGTTCTGCAGCAAGATAATATCACACCCTTACTGAATAATCCAACAATTTAGAACCTACAACCGCACCACCATCTGCACCTGCCCCGACGGCTTCATCAGCGACTCGAACGCCCCCTGAATATCATCAAGCGAAAGGCAGTTCACGTTTAATCATTGCAAGCAACACAGTTCAAAGCAGTTCCAGAAAATTCTGCAACTCTATCTCGGCATCCTTCAAAATACGGCTTAACGTCGGGCGCTTCACAGGCGTGTGTGCAGGAACAGTGACCCCTTAAGCGTGCGTTCGCTAGTATGCTTGTGCATTCGAATATGGCTTCCACGTTGCCTTACTACGACCCATCCGTCACGCTGCATTGCGCGAATTATCTAGCGGTAGCCGAGAATCGGGCCCCGTGGATTCACAGAGCCAGCTCCAATACCTCCGAATCACCCTGCAGAACATAGTCGTCTTCGACAGGCTCCAGGTAAAGCTCGATCGCCTCGCGAATGTTTTCCAGTGCCTCGTCTCTTGTGTCTCCCTCGCTGATGCAACCCGGAAGAGAAGGCACGTACACGGTATAACCACCTTCTTCACAAGGCTCCAATACTACCCTAATGTCCATTTCAACCCCTTCTCCTTCATTCAGTCCAGCCCTGCGAATCTCTACAACCGCACCACCATCTGCACCTGGCCCGACGGCTTCATCAGCGACTCGAACGCCCCCTGAATGTCATCCAGCGGCAGGAAGTTCGTATCCCCCAGCAGCGGCTCCACATTCACCAGCCCCGCCCGCATCAGCTCCAGTGAAACCCGCCAGTCCTCCGGCTGCGTCCCGAACGACGCCTGCAGCTTCACCTCGCGCGCCATCCAGTCCGGCGTAACCAGCGGCGTCGGCTCCCAAGCAATCGCCACCAGCACCACCTGCCCGCCCCGCCTCACGATGTTCAGCGCGCTGTCCAGCGTCGAAGGATTCGGCACCGCCGCGCACTCGAACACGATGTCCGGCCCAACCCCGCCCGTCAGCTCCACAAGCCGCTCCTCCACATTTTCCGTGAACGGATTGATCACCGCATCCGCTCCCAGCAGTCGCGCCGCCTCAGCCCTCGCAGGCGCAGGCTCCGACACATACACCGATGTCGCCCCCGCAGCTCGCGCCGTCTGCATGCAGAACAGCCCGATAGGCCCAGCCCCCATCACCAGCACCCGGTCCCCCAGCTTGATCTCCGACAGCCGTACCGCATGCACCGTCACCGCGCACGGCTCCGCAAGCGCCGCCTCCTCGTCCGACACCCCATCCGGTATCGGCACCGGCTCCCAGTCCTCCAGCAGCACATACTCCGCGTACGCTCGCGTCTTCGCCCCCTCCGGAAAGCCCATCGTGCGGTAGTTGTAGCGCGGGTCGTTGCGCGCCCCCGTCGGCACATACCCCGGCGGCGGATTCCCGCCCCCACCCACAACGCGGTCCCCCACCTGCCAGCGCGTCACACCCTCGCCCACCTCCGTCACCGTGCCGCAGTACTCGTGCCCCATCACCGTCCCCGGCGGCGCCACATCATACATGAACGCATGCACATCCGTCCCGCACACCGCGCAATACCGCACCCGTATCACCACCTCGCCCGGCCCAGCAGTCGGCGTCGGTATATCCTCGACCTCCAGAACACGCTCTCCCTTGTAAACGGCTGCTCTCATCGTAACCCTCCTTGAATCAAACACGAATAGACAGGATGACCGGAATCTGCGTCCACAGCATATCCCTTACATCCTGCCCATACAAGTCGGTTCTATTCAGTTGTGCCGCGCGAGTCTAGTCGCTCACGCCGTTCGCTCGCAGGTAGTCGATCGCCTGCTGCACGTTCGTGATGCCCTCAGCGTCCTCGTCAGAGATCTCGATGGTCGTATCGCCCTCGCTGAACTCTTCCTCGAACGCCATGATAAGCTCCACCAGGTCGAGCGAGTCGGCATTCAGGTCCTCCATGAATGACGCCTCCGCCACCACCTCGGACTCATCCACGCTGAGCTTGTCAGCCACGATCTCCTGCACGCGCTCCATTAGGGTTGCCACTTCTGTTACCTCCAGGGTTTGTCAGTTAGTCAGTGTTTCAGGTCGTTCAGACTGTATTCGATCCGCCGCCGCCATCACGCTGCCCAGTACGCCGTTGATGAACCGCGGCGCGCTATCACCGCCAAATGCCTTCGCCAGTTCCACCGCCTCGTTCACCGCCACCCTCGGCGGCGTATCCTCCGACACCATTATCTCATATATCGCCATCCGCAGGATATTCCTGTCCACCACCGCCATCTGGCTGATAGGCCACCCCGGCGCGAACTCGGCTATTATCTTATCTATTTCCGCCGCGTTTGCAAAGATACCGGCCAGCAGCCCACGCGCAAACTCCCCGTCCCTCCGCGACAGCCCCATATCCGGCAGTCGCTCATCCACAACATCCGCAGCGCTATGCTCCACAGTATCGGACTCATACAGCGCCTGCATCACCAGTGCGCGCGTCCGACGACGTGCAACCACGCCCGTCGAACTCGGCTCCGCATTCGCCTCAGATTCTCGCGCCGCAACCTCCGCCACAGACCTAATTTCCGCCAAGGCTCATGATAGATTCCAGATCGCCCACGCTCTTTATCTGCGAGCGCCGCGAAATCCGCTTAACCATGCCCGACAGCGCCCGGCCCGGCCCCACCTCGATGAAGTCGTTCACACCCGAATCAATCATATAGTCCACGGTCCGCTTCCACTGCACGCAACCGCATATCTGCGAAATCAGCTCCCGCTTCACATCCTCCGCGCTCGCAAGCGGCTTCGCATCGCAGTTCCCCACAATCGGAATCTGAGGGTCATGGAACTGCACGCCGTTGATCGCCTCGATCAGCCCCGCGCGCGCCGGCTCCATCAGCCCAGAGTGGAACGCCCCGCCAACTCGTAGCGGAATCGCCTTCTTCGCACCACGAGCCGTCGCAAGGTCGCACGCCCGCGCAACGCCCATTATGTCGCCGCTTATCACGATCTGCTCCGCAGTGTTGATATTCGAGACATAAGTCCCCGTCTCCACCGCGATCTGCTCCAGCGTCATCTCATCCAGCCCGATGATCGCCGCCATCGTGCCCGGATTCTCCTCGCACGCCACCTGCATCAGCTCACCGCGCGTCTGCACCAGCTTCGCAGTATCCCCCACATCCAGCACGCCCGACACCGCCAGCGCAGTGTACTCGCCCAGGCTATGCCCAGCGGTAACCACCGGCTGCGGCATATCCTCGCCAAGCCTCTCCTCCATCGTCTTGATGCACGCAAGGCTCACAGCCATAATGCCAGGCTGCGCGTTGATCGTCTGCCGCAGGTCATCCTCCGGCCCGTTGAACATAATGTCCGAAAGCGACCGCTCCAGCGCATCGTCAACACGCTCGAAAACCTCACGCGCCGCCGGCGACTCGTCATAGAGCTGCTTCCCCATCCCTACGGCCTGCGCTCCCTGTCCCGGGAACAGGTAGCCCACCTTCGCCCCCTGCGTCTGCGGCATAAAGCTGAGAGTCATCTTCAATCTCCTGTGTTCAGTAATTCAGCACTCGAACCGGCAAAACGCCACATCGACGCCCGGCTCGGAACAGCAGAATGGACAGGTGGAGGAAGCATCATCTTCCACCTGTCCATAATAAATTGGATTATTCGATACTGGAACCCGTTGTAACGCTGCGGCCGTTATAATTCCCGCAAGACGGGCACGCCCTGTGAGGCATCCGCACCGCGCGGCACTGCGGGCACTCCGCAAGCGTCATCGGCTTCATCCCGAAATGCGCCTTGCGCCCCCCTTGGCGCCCCTTTGAATGCTTCTTCTTCGGCAGTGGTGGCATCGTTTCGTCCTCCCGTTCCCCTTACGTCATTCCCGCGACCCTTTACTTCGTCATTCCCGCGAAAGCGGGAATCCAGAAGAGTCGCAAACATCGGTCTTCGTCTATCAGTTGTTAGGCAGAGTCAGTTGAAATTCGGCTCCTGCGGCGACGCAAACGCCAGCAGCGGCCCCCATCGCGGGTCCCTTATCACATTGTCGCAGGGACAGTCAGTATCATTTAGATCAGCGCCGCAAGTCAAGCACAGCCCCTTGCAGTTTTCGCGGCATACAGGGCTGAACGGTATGCAAAAGCCGGAATACTGCCTGATAGCCTCGCTCATATCCAGCATATGTGAATGATCGATGTAGAAATTATCCGCCATCTCATCCGGAAAGTTCAGCCTCGCCCCGGTATTCACATCCAGCTCCGGCAGATACTCTTCCTCGATCTCCATCAGCACGAACTGTTCCATATCGGCAACGCATCGGCTGCACTCGCAGTCGAAATAACCCTCCAGTTCCGCGCTCACCCAGATCCCCGCATCCGTCCTCAGCATCTTCACCGTCCCGGAGATCGCCGTCAGCGGCGCACTCTCCTTCAGGCTCGCGAAATCATTCACCTCATACATTCGAACCGAACCGCTCGGCTCCTTCAGCAGCTGCGAGACATTGAAATACATCCTGCCCACCTCCGCTGCGGCATACTTCTTGCACAATAAAACTAAATTGTAGCCAGAATTGCAACATTGTGTCAAGATTCACGAATGAATATTCACCAATCTATGGCTACCGCCGCCATACAGCGCCCTTTCTACTGTTGGCAAAGTCCCCTCTCCCCGCGGGAGAGGGATAGGGTGAGGGGACTCAAAAGCCCTTGTCCCGTCATTCCCGCACACGCGGGAATCCAGTAACCCAGACCGACCCAACGGAAGATGACCCCCTCTTCAGCCAAACAGACGCACACAAGAAATCGGGATGAGCCTCCAAAGATTCTCGAAGACTCACCCCGAATTATTCACTTATAGCATTGTCGCTGGGAATTGGATTCCGTGTCTCTAACTACTGCCTTCGCTCCAACGGCACTGCGTCCATCTGTGCTGCCTGTCCTATGTTCTGATCTCCCGCAGCACTCTGGCCCTGCCCGCTCGACGTGCCTGTATCAATCGTGAGAGTGAAATCTCCAAGCGTCTCAGCATTGTATGTAGTCAGTCCAAATACATAGGTCGTATTTACGACTGGAGTCCATTCGATTCTGGAGTTCGTATTTCCTTGAACTATGTCATCATTCATTTCCACGAAGTCTAAGGTCTCAGTAGTAGCATTCCACTCCCATAAGACGAGAACGGTATCTTCGTCCGATGTCAGCGTCGCAGTCCACGTAGAATTTGCAATAGTGGGAACGAATGCTACCCATCGGTAATATCGTTCTCCCGCCGCAACATTGTCAAGGTCAACACCTAATACGCAATTGTCGCTCCACGATCCTGTGAGCGTTACGGGAAGGACAGATGAAACCGGGAATTCGAGTTCGCAGGAGTTTGATTCAGGTCCTGCCGCCGCTGTTGCCGTCGGCGCAACAGTAGCCGTTGCTGCTGGATCTACGGTCGCCGTCGGCTCGGGGGTCTCATTTGGATCAACCGTTGCCGTCGCTTCAGGCGTTGCCGTCGCTTCAGGCGTCGCAGTCGCTTCAGGCGTCGCAGTCGCCTGAGTCGTACTTGGCCTGAGAGTTATCGAACCCCAACAGTAATTGAAACGACTGGCCTGATGAAATGCACAAGCGTACGTCTCTCCGCCATCTATATTTGT
The DNA here is from genome assembly GCA_963665605.1 of Dehalococcoidia bacterium. Taxonomy (GTDB): domain Bacteria; phylum Chloroflexota; class Dehalococcoidia; order Lucifugimonadales; family JADFKI01; genus Bin90. Next base: position 1,711,620 of record OY762409.1, read on the forward strand.
AAAGCCCGTCCCTCTGGGCACATTAGAGATGACGTTGTTAGAATTTGAACCAAAGCAGCCTATTGTCGAATTAATGTAAATCTGGCACATAAAATCGGGCCCGAAGTAATAGAACTGTGAACCCGCCCCGGCAAAATCCTGAGGCTCAGCCTGATCCGAAGGCGCCCTTTCCACCACAGAATTGCTATCACCTGGCGCGGAGAACGACAGCACCTCCCCGCTAGCAAATATGGCAACCGCAAACAGCACCACAATCGCAAGCGCCGCCCCAATCGGAATAAATCTCTTCATCTGTGTATGCACTCTCCTCTCATGTATTCATCACTTCCAAGAATACAAAACAGAGCAGTACCTTATCAAGCATGTGAAATCTACACCCTATAGACCTACTATAATAGTACGCAATATTATATTACCATACATATGTGTGTCAAGGGCGGCGGGAAAACATGCCACTGGGGCGGAGTAAAAGTGTACCACCTGGGGTAATTGTTCAGCATAAATGTCCGTGCTAATTGCTAAGGGAATATGTCCTCTTCTGCGAGGATCGGCTTGAGGTCGTGGTTCTACTTCAGGACGATGGTGCGGTTGCTCTGCTACTCTGCTTAAGTCGGTAACTGTCGCCGTTCATCTCGATGATGTGGACGTGGTGAGTGAGCCTATCCAGCAGAGCGCCCGTCAGCCTCTCCGACCCGAACATCTCGGTCCACTCGTCGAACGGCAGGTTCGTTGTCACGAGGATCGATCCACGCTCGTAGCGCTGGCTGAAGACCTCGAAGAGCAGCTCCGCACCGGTGGGCGACAGGGGCACGAAGCCCAGCTCGTCGATGATCAGCAGCTTCAGGCGGGCAAGCCTCTTCTGCAGGTTCAGCAGTCTCATCTCATCCCTGGCTTCCATAAGCTCGTTCACAAGGGCCGATGCGGTGGTGAAGCCCACCGTCAGTCCCTTCTGGCAGGCTGCGAGTCCCAGGCCCAGCGCGATGTGCGTCTTGCCGGTCCCGCTGTTGCCTATGGCGATGACGTTCTCGCGACGCTCGATGTACTCGCAGCGGGCAAGCTGCGTCACCAGCTGTCTGTTGACCGACGGTATGGCCGCGAAGTCGAAGGTGTCGAGGCTCTTGACCGCGGGGAAGCGCGCTGCCTTGATCCTGCGCGCCACCATACGATGATGGCGGTCTATGAGTTCAAGCTCCGACAGCCTCAGCAGGTAATCCGGATGGTCCACTCCCTCTGTGGCGCACTGCGCCGCGATCTTGCCGTACTCCCGCAGGAAGGTCGGCAGCTTCAGCTCCTTCAGGTGATGTTCCAGCAGGAGTGTCGGTCTGTCGCTCACGATGCCCTCCCGTTCAGCAGCTTCATGTAGTCTTGCGCGGATGTCGTGCCGACGGTCACGTCCGGCAGGTGTGGATGCAGCTCGAGATCTAGTCTTGGCGGCCGTCCCTCGATCCTGCACAGCAGCAGGTGCTTCACAGCGTCGTAGCCGGTCGCTCCCCGGCTGACCGCATCGCGCACCGCGGCGTGCACCTCGTCATCGGGGAAGGTCTCAAGCAGCCTGAGCACCCGCACGAACTCGCGCTTGCCGGGCTTACCCATCCTCGACTCCTGCAGTCGCCGCAGCTTGCCGTACTCCTCGGGAAGATCCCAGCCGGCGAGCGGGGCCGCCTGGTCCAGGGCGCCGGTCTTCCGCTCCAGCAGCGGCAGGTAGTGCAGTGGGTCGAAGACAAAGTCGTCGTGTTCGTACGACCTGCGGTGACGCGCTATCACCTCGGTCCCGCAGCTGATGACCACCTCGTCGACGTAGCCCCTCACCAGCACGTCCCTGTGTCCGTATGCAACGGGCACCGAGTAGTCGTTGGTTCTGTAGCGCACCAGTGACTGCGAGCTCACCCGGGTGGCGTGCTTGTCGCTCGCATCGTAGGGAGCGGCGGGCAGAGGCAACAGCGCCCCGAGGTCACGCTCCATGCGCTCGCCGATGCTCTCGGTGTGCCCCCTGAGCATGGCATCCAGGCGCTCCATGCACTCGCTCTCCAGGTGAGCGTTGAGCTCATCGAAGTCCTCCGTCCTCGGGATCGGCACCAGGAAGTTCCTTCTGCCGTATCCCACCATCCACTCGACACTGCCCTTGTCGTTGCCCTTGCCGACTCTGCCGAACCGGTCTGCGAACAGGTAGTGCGACTGAAGCTCCGTGAACGCTCTCGTGCGCTCGCGACGTCCTCCTCCCAGTATCTTCGCCACCGCGATCTTCGCGTTGTCGTACAGTATGCTCTGTGGCACTCCACCCAGGTAGCGGAACGCCGACACGTGACCATCGCAGAACGCCTCTGTCGTCTCGGCCGGATATGCCTTGATGAAAATGCCGTCACTGTGCGGCAGCGCCAGCACGAAGTAGTAGACTTTGCGCCTCTTGCCCCCTATGACCGCCTGCGCCTGCCCGAAGTCACACTGCGCGTGCCCCGGAGGGTGTTCCAGCGGCACGAACATCTCGCGAACCACACGCCGGCGCTCACGAACGTAGTCCTTGACTATGGTGTAGCCGCCATCGAACCCGTGCTCGGCCCTCAGTCGATCGAAGATACGCTTGGCCGTGTGGCGCTGCTTCTTCGGCGCACTCTGGTCGTCTTCGAGTATGCGGTCTATGACGCCCGTGTAGGGCTCGAGCTTGGGACGCCTCGGAGGGCGCTTCCTGCGGTAACCCGGCGGCACGGGGTTGGCGAGCATCTTGTCCACGGTGTTCCTGTGCACACCGAACACCCGGGACGCTTCCCTGACGCTCATCCCCTCCACCAGGCAGGCCTTGCGAACGCGAAAATACAGATCCACGATGTACATCCATCTCACCTTCCTTCGAGTCTCGCAAGACTCTATCGGAAAGTGGCAGACGGTACAGTTTTACTCCGCCGAAATCAGGCCGTCGAGCCGCCTACATGGCACATTATTACTCCGCCCTTTACAATATGTATCATAAAGACCAAACTATACGAGGGTACAATCGTATCTAATATGTGCCAACATTAAGTGCATATGCTTCCTGACACATAAGATCGAGATAAATGCGCATATTCCGGTCTTGAGGCTCCTTCAACCGAACACTCTAGGGGTGGGCAAAATTAGGGTCCCTGTCTAAATCCATGGCTAGCCCTTATTGAGACTCATCGCACTTCCATGCTCTTATTGAGACTCCATAGTCTTTCATAAAGGTGAGGTCGCAAATGCTCTTGTTCTGATCAAGCCGCGGGCCGGCTGCGTGAATCGCACCTCCGGCAGTGCCTCGTTATAAGTCACTGAAGCAGGTGTCAGGATTTTCAGACGACGATTCGCTGGTGGCAAAGCGAAGAATGCGGATAGTAGGTACAAAGTCGCGCCTATCAAGTCGGGAGCGCCACCAAGGACTTGAGGCCGCGACGACGCAGGCGGTCGTCCAATGCTCACCTACAAGAGCAGAGAACGTATCAGACAGTGCGGAAGCGAATTCAGACCATAATACCGTTAAGATTGCTCAACAAGTCCTGTCCTGCACCAAGCCTTTCCAAGAATTCATCATCGTCAAGAATGGGCAGGCGACTTTCGTGCATCATTACCCATAAGCGTCGCTGATTCACAACGATCACTCCTTCGACTTTGTAATCTTTTTCATCAGGTATCGCAAACTCTTTCTTGAGTGCGTTGATATGGGAGCGGAACCACTCAGTCTTTGCCTTGAGCGTCGGTAAAAAGTCTTCCGTGAAAGTCCTATATTCGTCTGACATTATCAGAGGCGTCCCAGCCCTATCGCCACTGTTCTTGACCTCCACAAGGACGAAGCGCTTGCGGGCGTTGTCGACTAGGAATATGTCAATTGCGCCTAGGTCGGGATCAGACTTGACGCCGCTGATATGTCCCTTTTCTGGAATCACATGATCTATACCAGTGACTTTCTCGCATTCCTTGGCAATTGCTTTGTTGAACGGGCCGCCTCTTGATGCTTGAATCTTGCCAAACTCTCGTTTCACTTCAGCGTTCTCTTGCCAGCGAGAAACCGGGATACGTCCTGAAATGACTTGTCTGAGGAATAAATCTGACGCCTCCGCCAACGACGCCCGACCGAAAAATAAGGCCGTATCGTCGTTAATGTCAGCTCTTACGATTGGGCGGCGAATGAACCTAGAATCTCGATTTCTGCGTCCAGTGGAGAATATCTGAGTCGATGGCACACTGCACATTAATCCTTTTGATAACGCGAAGTCCTCGATAAGTGCATCTATGGCAGACTCTTCAAAGCCAAGAAGGTCAATGCAATCTGACACGAATTGAGTACGTTCTAATCCAACAATATCGAAGCCCTTTGAAATAGCTACATCCAGAGCGGCGTTTCTGAACAGCAAGTAGTCAATCAGACTGTACCCAACTCCTGAGTTTAGACAGCCATCCAATTCCAGAAATCCTGCTTCCCTGACCCACAGTAATAGAGATTCCCGATGGAAATATCCATCATTCGGTAGTACGATTCCCCCGTCGTGTAAGATTTCCATCATTCTCTTTCGAGCGGCAATGTCTTTCTCGTACTCCCGCTGGGCCGCATGATATTTTCCCGAAAGTTCTTGCGGCCTGAATTCGTAGGATTGCCCGATGACTACTTCCTGCCTGAAAAACCCTAAGCTAAACTGGTCCCAAATATAGTCCCAGCCAATTGCTTGGAGTGCGAGCGCCAACAGATAATCGCGCCCTTCTTCGTCTAACGGCGCACCCGTTTCATTACAGCACTTGACTGCAAGTTCGATCAATGACCTCACAGAATGTATTCTAATGGCGTTTTGGCCTGTCAGGATTTCATTCTGAGCCATGAATTTCTCATGAACCTCATATAGTTCGTTACAAACATGTACCAACTCGAATTTAGCTATTTCATCTTCAAGAACCTCACAAAGGCGGGTGTGAACAAATTCCAAGGCTTCATAATCCAACCCTTCGAAGTTCTTATAGACGCCTGGCGTAAGCCCGGAATCCTTGATGACCTTTCTGAGAATATCCTCGGACTTGGAGAGACTTCCGCTGCTGGGAATCTGCCTTCGCCTGTCGGTTCTGCCAATCCCGTGGGGAGTCCATATCATTGCGACACCTTCTCAGTCACTGAAATTTTGCCTTGCGTGAACTGTGCCTGCTGAACCTCTTTCGGAACAGGCGGCTCAAGCGCCCAACATCATGATAGCAAAGAAAATTCCACCTATTGCCACTAAATTGAGAGTTGTTCGGCAAGCCGCTAGAGAGTGTCTTACCGCGCGGTCACCTGTCCGATTAATTGGGTCCTCCTCAGTTCATGCAAACTGATACTGTGATTCGCTGTCAGCAAACTGGATCGATTCTTCAAATGGGACGTAATCCAACATGGAAGTGGTGTACGAAAGAAGCAGGATACTCAACATTAGTTTAGCGGTGGTATTCCAATTGCTAATGATGATAATGTTAATCTAGGGAAGAGCGAGTCTGAGGATGCTCAAAGATCACTTGGACAATACATCCCACATCTATGCGTCCGAATGGAAGGGAACAGATTATGAATGACACAGATTATACCAAGCGCACACCAAGTACGCTGGAAAATGATGATGAGCTCAAATCCTTGGTTCACAGCATCAGTATTAACAATGAAGATGAGATGGGAAGAGAGAGGGCCGCTGAGGCACTCCTTAAGAGGTATGGCAAACAAGCAGTACCATATCTCATACCGTTACTGACTGATGAAGATGAAGATCTCGCTAGAATTGCCGCCGAGTGGTTGGGAGAGTTGAAAGATTCCAGAGCAGTGCAGCCTCTCATAGACGCACTTTCTAGCGAGGTATTTTATGTGCGCTACGAGGCGGCATTGGCACTAGAACAGATTGGAGACGAACGATCAAGGCCCTATTTTGAAGAAGCATTGGAAGAGATTTACGGCGATGAAGACCTCGATATGTGGGGATGTGTGCCGTGGAACGATTCCCCCATCAATCCTTGAGCCGCCTCCATACCACCAACCAAAATAAGTTCACTAGATCTGTTTTCCAGCACTACATCAGGGGCTTAAGCAGCAATGCACTATCCTGAAAAGCCACCCCTCCGAACGGCGCTTTATGTCGATGTCGAGAATCTAGGCGGCAACGCTCGTGCGTTGCGCTTCGTAGAATCTCTACTTGATGACTGGCCATTGGATATACCGCAGCCTCAATTTCTCTACTTCTACACTCGCGCCGACCAACGAGTAATGTGGGAGATGTGGGGGATAGATCGCTTTCCGGAGAAATGCTTGACCGTCAAGGGCGTTCAGCACTTTTCCAACCAGTCCAAAAACTCTGCCGACATCACCCTTGCGATGGATGCCGTGCTAGACTTCCAAACCGATAGGGCGCAGAACATAGTTATAGTGAGCGATGACAGCGACTTTACTTCGCTCTTCGACAAGATACGGGAGTTGCACACAGCGCGGAAAAAGGACGCAGGCGACATACCTTTTAAATGGGTGATGACTGACAGGGCGAACACTAAAGCATCAGCGCTGACTGAATTCTTTCCTAGTTCGTTCATTTATGTCAACGGGATGTCCCCAATCGATGAAGAGGTAAAGTCAATTGCTTCAGAGGTCACTGAAGCCGCTGGTGAACCCAGCCATTGGGATTTGGCCCGAATCATATCTGAACATTTCGGTCCAGGCGAATCCTTCAAGAGCACCGACTGCCAGAAGATAATATCCGGGGTTTCGCATAATCATCACTCGGTCAAGATGAAAGGGCCGGCATTCGGCACTTGGTTCTCAAAAAATATCACGCCCGAATTAAAGAAGCTAGGAGTGAAGGAAATCGGAAAGTCTCCGCGAAGATTTCAGGTTCCCGCGTCTCGGTAGAACCAATGGAGCTACATCAGATTTGAAGCTATTGCTACATTCATTTTCTGTCGCATTCAGCCTATGAGTTAGGACAATGGCATGTTGTATTCAACCCCAAACAATCATCACGAAACACCATTTCGCGCATTAAAGGAAGTACGGTCACTGTATATCCTGCCGGGGGACCCACTTGCAGAGTCCGTACTCATCCCTTGTTTTTCCAACGCGGTCAGTGTGGATTGCATGATGGGATACTTTTCGAGCGCGTCTTTTGCTTCTCTTGCGCCAGGTCTCGCGACTTTCATTGATACTTCAACAGGCAACATCCGGCTAGTCGTCAGCCCCATTCTCAGTCTGACCGACCAAGATGCGATTAAAGCCGGACTCAGCCCTACGCATGCCTCCTCCATAGCCATCGCTGCGTTGAAAGACACGCTTGATACTACGGACTTCATCGAACGGCATACTCTAAAATGCTTGACCTGGCTGCTCCAAAGAGAGCGTCTGGAAATGAAAGTCGCTCTGATGAAAAATGCGCTGTTCCATCCCAAAGTCTGGCTATTTCGCCAAGGACCGGACACGATTGCCGCGCATGGTTCCAGCAATATGACTGATCGCGGAATCGAACGCAACATTGAGCAAGTAGCTATTTCTCGCTCTTGGGATGATGGCGATAGCGCATATTCTGTTGAGCGACTGAGCAAGCAGTTTAGTTCCTATTGGACCGACGTTGATGAAAACTGCGTCGTAGTTGACATGCCGGAGGCGATCAAATTCGACCTGCTTAGAAACTATTCGTCGGATGCTCCGCCGAAAGAGTCCGACTTGGCCATCCTCTACAAGCGAGCCGAAGAAAAGCGTGCATTGACGTCAGAGGCGAACATACCCAAGTTTACAATACCGTCGTATCTTCGATACGAAGACGGTCCATTCGCTCATCAAGGCGCGGCTGTGCAAGCATGGCTTGACAATGATTGTCGTGGCGTCTTGGAAATGGCGACCGGCTCGGGGAAAACAAACACATCTCTCATTGCCGCAAAGAAATTATCGGAGCGCATTAGGGAATCGTTACTCATCGTGGTAGCAGCTCCATACGTTCCTCTCATTGAGCAGTGGTGCGGTGAGATTGAGCCGTTTGGATTGAAACCCATTAACCTAACTCGTGAAGCAGGTCGTCGTGGACGTGCTAGGGCGCTCAGTCGCCTGCGGCGTCAGATTCGGCGTGGTAGTGTTGAAGCGCAAGTCATAGTAGTTTCTCATGACACCCTTTGCGATGAGCATTTTCAGGGACAACTCTCGGAATTTGATTGTGCGAAATTACTCATAGCTGATGAAGTTCATAACCTAGGTCGTCCCCAATTCATCAACAAGCCACCGCCAATTTTCGATTATCGTATAGGACTATCAGCGACCCCTGAGCGCCAATACGATGAAGAGGGAACAGATAGGCTGCTTGAATACTTCGGCGAGGTGGTATTCCGCTTCACCCTTGAAGAGGCCATCGGCAAGTGCTTGGTGCCGTATGACTATTTCGTCCATCCCGTGGAACTGACTTCCGACGAACTCGACCAGTGGGAAGCCTTATCTGAAAGAATCAGAGCGCAGGCGTGGCGTCAAGAAGACGGTTCGCCCCCTAGCGAGTATGTTGCCAAACTCTTGCGAGATAGGCGCGCGGTGCTTGAGAACGCGGCCAATAAGGTGAGGGAGTTGGAAAGGCTATTGGCGTCCGAAACACACGATAGCCTACGCCATACACTCATCTACAATTCGGACAAGAATCCTACGCAGTTGGAGGATGTGAACCAACTACTAATCAAACAAGGCGTTCTCTTCCGTCAACTGACAGCCGAAGAAACCTCCAATCGCACTCTCACGAACGAAATCTTGCGCGACTTCCAAGAAGGGGCCTTGCGGGTTCTGACTGCGAAGCGTGTCCTAGACGAGGGTGTGAACATTCCGCAAGTGCGTAAGGCGTACATATTGGCAAGCACGACGGTGCGGCGACAGTGGACTCAACGGCGAGGAAGGTTGTTGCGAAGGTGCGACGCGATAGGTAAAATGCACAGCGAAATCCATGATTTCGTAGCTTTGCCACCATTGGAAGGCGCTAACTCATCAGACAATCGCGCCATATTTCGCGGGGAATTGCAGCGGGTACAAGAATTTGCAAACCTTGCGCGAAATGCTGGAAGACCGGACGGACCTCTAAAGATGATAGCGGAACTCATTCGAGGCGCGGCTCTGTAAGCGGAGGCAACGAAATGCCAATCAATGAACAGAAGGTAATCGGCATCCTCCTTGAGGAAGTGGACGAAGCGCCGGAGCGGTGCGAAGGGTATCACGATGAATTGAAAGACACGATAGCGGAGATTGTGATGCTTGAACGCTCCAATCGGCAGCAGCGCACCAATATCCAACAGAAGATCGATGACAAGTGCAACGTAACCGGCGTCTGGTTAGCTGGCAAACAAGTCTAATCGCGCGCGGAACTGACGGGAATTGTGACTATGAAAATCCTACGAGCCAGGTTCCAGAACTTCCGGTTGCTTCGTGACGTTGAAATAGACTTTTCGACTGATCCCGACAGACCCTTGACGGTGATACGAGCGGAGAATGAAAGCGGCAAAACTACGCTCCTCGTTGGTTTGCAGTGGGGGCTGTACGGAGACTACGCTTTGCCCGGCAGGGCAAGCGAATTTCGCCTTCACCCGATAAATTGGGAAGAGTCCAGCGAGCAGGCGATTATTTCAGTAGAGATAGACTTGGAATTATCCCGTTCACGCAGTACCCGCCAAGGAAGCACTATCTATCATACGGAAGTGTATCGCATCACCCGCACCGCACAAGAGACGGTGAACGGGACTGACTGGCAACGGGATACTTCTTCTTTGAGTCTGCATCACCGAACTGAGAAAGGCTGGGATGAGGTACATTATCCTGATCGCGTCATATCCGACGAGATACCGGAGGAACTACGAGAAGTTTTCTTTACCGATGGCGACCGCGCTCTCACCTTTATAGAGGCGGCAGATACCTCTTCCAAGAGAGATCGCGTCAAGAACTCAATAAGGTCATTACTCGGTCTAGACATTATTGAAGCGGCCTTGAATCATGTCAAAGCGACTTCTCGCAAAGTCAACGCGGAAGCCAAGAGTGTCGGTGCAAACGAATCTGTCGAGGAAGTGGCGACTGAACTGGAGAATGCCGAATCAGAAATAGAGGGGCATGGCAAAATCATCGAGGAGTCGCGTTTCGCAGCGGACAGTATAGAGCTTGAAATCAGAGACCTCGAGAAAGAACTCAGCAATGCTCTCATCAAGGGCAATAGAGTTGATCTAGAACGCAGACGTTCACGGAACAATGAAGGGTATAAGAGAGCGAACGCAGCCAAGAAAACGGCAGTTGAGTCGCATTCAGAGTTATTTCGAAGCATGGCGTTTTCGCGTGATCTCATCGGAAAGCCTCTGCAAGATTCAATGGCGAGGCTAGACGCGCTTCGCACCCAAAAGCGATTCCCCAAAACTTCTATACCTGTGTTGGAGGACATTCTGAAAGCGCAAGTGTGCGTATGCGGAGCTTCTCTTGGCGACAAAGACTCTTCTGATCAACACAGACGTGAACACATCGAGAACCTAATTGAGGATAGCCGTCAAGCCGACGAGTTGCAGGAGGTATTGACCGAGCTCTTTTACTCGATTAGAACGTTGAGCGAAGTGTCAGCAAGTGAGCGCGGCAATTGGGTTGAGCAGTTTGATGATGTCGCAAATCGGCGCGACAGTCTGGACTCTCGAATTCAGGAACTAGGCAAGGAAGCCCGCGAACTGGACATCCAGATAAAGCAGCTTGACGATGTTGATACCACAGTTCTGCAAAACAGCCTCCGCGAGCTGCGTAAGATGCGCGACCTAAGACTCGGAGATAAAGCGCGAAGTGAAGCTCAACGCACTCATTGGTCGGACCAAGCCGAGAGACTAAGGCGGCGAAGGGACAGGTTGCTACGCGAACAGACAAAGGGCGCGATTGTCCTAGCCAACCTAAATGTAGCGCAGGATGTCAAAGATGTCCTTGAACGCGCTTACGAGCGCATAACCCACGAAGAGTTGACGAAAGTCAGCAATCTGATGAACACATACTTCCTTGAAATGATAGGCTCCGACCCTGAGCAAGGGTCCGTAATAAGGCGAGCGGCTATTAGCAAGCAATTCGATATACTTGTCTATGGAACGGACAATCGAGAATTGCGCCCGGATAGGGACATCAATGGCGCTGCGCGGAGAGCGCTGACGTTGGCGTTCATTATGGCGCTCACAAAAGTGAGCGAGGTGGTCGCGCCCAACATAATCGATACGCCTCTTGGCATGATGAGCGGTTATATCAAGAGAGCGGTCTTAACCGCCGCTTCTCGTGAGAGTTCGCAGTTAGTTCTTCTGCTGACGCGTTCAGAGATAGCCGGATGCGAGGACATAGTCGACGCTGAAGCCGGCAGAGTGTTCACGCTTACGAACACAGGGCATTATCCCAGGATGCTTGAGTTTGAGCCTGATAGCGAGATTTCTGAGGTGGTTCGATGTGAATGCGACCATCGCAGCGCCTGTCAGATATGCCAGCGTCGCGTCTTGACTGAGGCGTACGCAGAAGTCTAGGAGTGCATCACCGTGAATCAGCGATACCACAATCCATTTTCGGCAAGTCGGCTTGAATACCCCACGGAACAAAGGGAGCATTATCAGCATTATGTGGAGCGAAGCAGTTCTTTGCCGCTGGACGACAGTCCGTTTCCACGCATGATTGACTTCTGGTGGGCGGGGCTGTCCTTGGCGGTGAGAAATGGATTGAAACCCATTGATCTCAGCGATGCCAAGACGACGCGGTTCGTTGAAGGTTCTATTCTTGACAGCGACCCTTGGCGCATACAGTTTCTACGGCTCATAGCTTTGCACGTCAATGGTCAACCAGAGGTTCTAAGTAACCCATCTGAGATAATATCGATGGCCAATGGATTAGCAGCGGCGGGCGTTCCCTGCATTGTAGAAATGCTCACTGATGGCGATGAGCCGCCTATATGGAACATCTCGAACGCGGTGGAGCGACTCATTTCAGAAGGCTAGCAGGCGTTGCAACACGGCGGATAGCCACCAAATCCTCGATTATGGAATACCAAGAGCGCACGACTACCCCTTTCGTCCTAAGTCAGCCTTGGTTACGATGTGCATTGAATGAAAATCTCTTACTGACGCCGCTTCGCAACTATACGAACAGCAATCAGTAGAATCACTGATTGCTAATCCATTGAGGTCAATGAATGCCGACAATATCAGACATTTTTAAGGCAAATGCCGATAGCTTTGGTGAGACGATGGCTCGGGGCTCGGGCACCGTGAGTTTCAAACTTCCAGAATACCAACGTCCTTACGATTGGAGCAGCGACAACGTGCAGAGGCTGTTGCGGGACTGCCTTAATGGTCTGAAACGAACGACCTCCCAATCTGCTGGAAGCCGTCACACTTTTCTGGGCACCATGATTCTAGTAGTTGATAACGCCAAAGAGGTAACATTTGCTGCCGAGTCTTTGCTGGTAGTGGATGGTCAACAGCGATTAACGACTCTTCTTCTATTGTCTTGCGCATTGTATTCGGCGATCAAAGGTCACGAAAATGACATTGAGCAGGTGTCGGATGAGGCAAGTAAGGACTGGTTGCATAATGAGGTTCAGGAGCAATTGGACCGACTGTACCGATGCATAGTTGGTGTTCGAACCGGTGTTAGTGAATCAACTCGATATCCCCGTATGGTCAGGTCCGGGGACAACCGTGCTCACAGCCCATCCGAATACAGGTATGACTCAGAAATTGCCAATTTCCTGAAGCAGTTCCTTGATTACTGCGCGAATGAATTGGAAGACTTTACACCGACATGTGAAAATCCCAAAGCACACCTGCTTGAAACTTACAAATATATTCAGAAGCGTGTCGAGAGCTATGTCTACTTGGGCGAGGAACATCCAGAAGACCAAGACGATGAATTCGCTCCTCCTTCAATTGCAATGGCCGATTTCAGACAAAGCGGATGTCAGGAGCTTTTTGCAACGTTACGGAGCTTAGGCCCACAGAGCGGCGACATAATTGACGGCATTGCTAGCCAAGCAGATTCTGAAGACTTCGTTCGCTTGCTGCTATTTTCCTCTTATGTCGTGCAGTCTGTAGTGCTAGCTGTAGTTGAAGCGCCCGATGAGGATATTGCGTTTGAGATTTTCGATGCTCTAAATACAACGGGTGAACCTTTAACCGCTCTAGAAACCCTGAAGCCACATGTGGTTCGGTTCGAGAACGCAAATGGGAATGATTTTGCTGGGTCCGAATCAGAGTTATGGTGGAATGTGCTTGAGGACGAGTTTCTAGCCGCATTTTCTTCACCTGATGATCGACAACGGCATTCGAAGGAATTGGCCACAGCGTTTGCCCTATATTACGTCGGAGAGAACATAGGCGCTGACTTGAACTTTCAGCGAAACACACTGCGAAATTACTTCACTCAGGCCGCGCAAAACGATCATACCGTTGCCAGACAGATAGTGCGTTCGTTGGCCGAATTGGCACAATACCGACAGAACTATTGCGATAAGGACGGGATAAACGACTTCGTGATTCCACAAGGGGAATTCGAAGACTATAACACTCTCAAACTCTGTTTGAGATTTCTTGCAGATACCAATACCAGTCTAGTCATACCAATTCTAGCCAGATATTGGATCGAGAATTCTAACGAGGATTCTGAAAAGCGCTTTCTCAACGCAGTGAAAGCAGTCACAGCGTTCTTGGTCCTCAGGCGGGCGATTACCGGGGGGACCTCTCGCATTGACTCCGACTTTCGAAAGGTAATGTCGTCTTCACAAAGTGGCAGTAGTGGCCCACTTTGCCTTGGTTCAAGCATGTCTAATAGGATACTCACCATCGACGAACTCAAGAATGAACTACGCTCATTCCTCGCTGCTCGACGATTAGAGGTAACCGACAAGGAAAGCTGGTTGAGGCGGGCGAAAGAGATAACACTCGCTAATCAAATGTCGCGTACAGTGTATAAATTCATTCTCTATGCGGCGGCTCATCATGCACAACCTGACGAAGATCACCCAGGGCTTCTTACCAGAGAAGGTGCAGTTCCATCGGTGAAGTCAAACTACCTAGACTATCAAGTGTGGATTGGTCCAAAATATGCGACTCTGGAACACATAGCGCCCGAATCCGTAGGGTCTGCTGGATGGAACTCCAATATCTACCAGACACTGAACGCCCAGCACAGAATTGGCAATTTAGTCCTTCTGCCCGAGAAAGAGAATGATTCCATAGGCAATGGCGTCCTGGGCAAAGAAAAAACTCTTTTATCGTGCCCTAATGGCTGAGACAGAGGAGAAACGGGAGGCGGCAAAAGATGAGGCTGCGTCCGCTGGAGTCAAATTTGGAGCTAAGGCGAATTCGCTTATCGCCAATCAGGAAAGCCTCTATCTACTCGAGTCCCTGGCCGACGTTCAAGATTGGACGTTAGACCTAATCGACCAGCGTACTGAAAATATACTAAGTCTCGCTTGGGACCAAATAGCCCCGTGGTTGTTCGAATAACTCCAAGAATCATCACTTATGGCACGCCACACATACCTTGGCTTGTCCATAAAGGTCGTCGATGTCAATCGGCTCCGCGTCGGGACGCAGAGGATTGCGGATGCGCTTGGCGCGCAGGCGCTCCATGCGGCGTTGATGTTCGTCCTTTATCTGGGCGACCCTGTCGGGGCGAGAAAGCTCGACTAAGGATTCACCCTGGCTCCATGTGAATGGCGAACCATGATCTACAGCGACTTTCTCATAAGCCTTGGCCTCTTCAAAGTAGTTGGGGTGTCGCTCCATCAAGCGAATCCATTCAATCTTCTGCTGGAAGAAGCAGAAGGTGCAGCCGCTGCGGGTCCGCCATTCATAATATGCCGGAAGGCCTATGCCCGCGCTGTCTAGTATTTCAAGCACGCCAGCCTTGTCGATGCCCGCTTCCTTCAGTGGAAGTTTGACTATCAGGCTATCGCGTTTGGACGAGTAACCTTCGCGATACTCTTCATCTGCGCGGATGGCAACGTAGCTATACACTGTACTGCCGTCCTCTAGCATCGGCTTCACCCAATCCTCGAAAGGACGCAATTTCAATTTGCGAGTACACCATCTAGCCTGTGCAGACGGCAAAAAGTTGTTGAACTGCTTGAGCCAGAAGTCGAAGCCTCGATCAGGGTTGAGTCGCAAGATAGACTTGCCCAGGAAGCCCTCTAGCTTCACCAGAAACTCGTACACTTCCGGCAGTTCCTTGCCTGTGTCCGTGAAGAAGTAGTCGATATCAAGGTCGGGGCAGGTTTCGCGCATGAAGACCGCAAGCGCCGCGCTGTCTCGTCCACCTGACAATCCAAGCACATGCCGCTCACTCGATGTCATTTGTTTGCCCCTTCACTTCGTTCTAAATTGCCATTCGCTTCCATGTATCCGGCGGACACTTCCGCTAATGCAGCCAAAATTACATTTCTGCTCGACCTGTCTGCAGATTGTAGTGTTTGACGCAACCCTTTGACAAGCGCCTCCACTTCGGAACGCTCGCGCTCCGTTATTTCAATCCTCTCATGGAAAGACGCACCATCTAGCCCCACTGCGATTGCCTTAGTGTGTCGCCAGTCTTCGCGTCCTTTCACGTGTGCGAAAGTTTCTAAATCTATGAAATCACGGGATAACTTTGCTAGCTCAATCGTTGCGCGCTCTACGTCGGCGTCTGTCCATTGAGTCGATGGTTTGGTAATCGATAGGCTTGCTAAATCCTCGATTTTAGAGGCAGAGTCATCGAATCCTGCTATCCGCATGATGAACGATTCCATGCGATAGTCGCCACTAATGTCGCGTATATTCTCCGCGCGTGCGCGTAGATCGGCAATGGCTCGCTCTGAACAATCTGTAACGCCTAGTTCTGATAGAAGCGTGTTATGCAAACGATCCAGCATGTAAGGATACACGTTGCGAAGTTCGCGCATGCCGTCTTCGATTATTTTGGGAGCGTCTTCTCGTCTTTCTGCCAACTTTGCAATTTCATCGAAGATGACCTTGTTCGGATCGTGGGCGTCCTTGAGTATTCGCCGCACCCTCTTCGCGTTGTCAGAAACAAGGCTTGTACGCTCCGTCCACTTGGGCAGTTCATCGTATGTGGCGACAAGCGCTCTAGCAACCTCAATAGGTTCGGTGCGCTTATCGATGTCCGCAGAAGCAACTTCTTGCACCACTTCAACCAGAGGCTCCCACAGTTCACTCTGCTCAGTACGATACTCTCCCATCCAACGCACGGAAATATCTTGAGGCGTTCTGCACAGAACTTCAGCGTCCAATTCGTTCAGATTAGACTGAAAAACCCCTTCACGGTAGAACGCAACACTTCGTCTGTTCGATAGAATAAACGCAGCTACCATCACCGGCATAATTCCGTCTTTGACGCCATAGGGCGGTTGACGCCAAATCTCATATATCTCCTTCATCGAGACTGCCCTGTCGGAGTTGCTCCTGAGAAAATCCTCGGCGGAACGCCATAGATGGCAGAGATTCTGTTCGTCATCTTCAGGAACGGCGAATTCCCAGGCGCCATCGACTTCACAATACAACTCTGTTTTCGATAGCAATGAATCGAAGAGTCCTCCCTCCGCCGGATAGCCTTCGATACCCAATCTATGCTGTCCTTCGTTGGCTATCATTCGTCGCAGGAGAACATTCCGCCCTGCCGCCGCGCTAGAAGACGGATTGATGCGGTTGAGCAATTCATTGAAAACGCGAGGCGACTTGGCGAAGCGATTGTCCGCAACATCGGAAGCTGCCGAGTTCAGCTCCGACAGTTTCAGTCGTCGCTTGTCCCCGGAAACGAAATGCCACGCGGCGGTATCCAAAGCCCGTTCTAGTTCGCTTGAAATTCGCTCCTCGGTGGAAGCGATTCGGGAATGCACTTCGGCGCGCGCCACGCGGTCGCCTCGAAGTTCGGGCATGTTCTCCAAAATCCATTGCAACGCTTGAAACTCGCGTACAAGAGATGCCAGCAAGCGGCTTGACTGGCTAGGATTTCCTACAACTATATCGACTGACGCACCGACGGCTTGCTCTAATGACGCACGTATCACCTCTTCCGCTTCCGCGCCTCGGTTTGCCTCGCTTCTGTCCGCGTGAATAGCCAAGATGAACGCGCCTGCCGAGCCTTTGCTCAACCGCGCTCCGTCCAGGCATTGAGTCACAGTAGCGCCTAGGTCCGAGAGAGTTGACACTATAGCATCGTACCAGCGCAGCGCGCCAAACTGGTGGTAGTGTCGTTTGGCGAATATAGGTTTCAATTCACCCAACTGTTCAATACTTTCAAAGTCGGGCGATATACTTCTATACGCTGTATCTAGCGCGTCGTCCATATCGAAGTCGCTACCTTCGTATATGCCGTAAGAGCCACTGAATTCCCGGTATATTACCATTGCCCATTCTTGCAAATCGGACAGTGCAGACTTCACTGCGTCTGAATCAAACGCATTACTCAACGCTAGACATACGCCCCGCCTAGTCGCCGACAGTCCGGACCGTTCTCCGAATAAGTCCAACAATGCTATTGTCTGCAATAGTTGGATATGCAGATCTTCTCCACCTTTGGCGCGACATCGCTCTATTGCGTCCATCGCCATGCCCCATCGGTGCCCGTCAGACGAAGCCATTATGGAAGGTTCCATGTTGAGGCGCAAATAGTCCCATAGACAAGGAGTCGAATAGAGGTCGTGGGTCTCGGCGTTTCGCAGGAAGTCTTGAAAGCCCGTCGGCTCCGCGGAATTGAGAAAGCCGAACAAGCTACGCTGATTCTGTCCGAACCTGCGGCGCGAAATTGGACCCAACAGACAGGCGACAATCGGATGCAACGGCCAACAATTCTCAAGAGTCTCTGCCGCAGCGCGACCTCCCGTCAGTTCAGATACCTCATATGCCAATTGGGATATGTCGAGCGCAGGCTCGTCGAATTCGATAGCCCGCGATAATAGAGAAAGTTGCTCATGAGAGCTTACATCAATGGCAAGGTCTATGAAGCGTCCCTGTATCTTTGCCCATTCATCACGGATTTCACGGGATAGCCTGTTGGTATATTCCTCGAAAGCCTGATGCAGTGCGCCAACTACGATGAGACGGTTGCCACTGCGCGAGGCGAGTTCAGCCAGTTGCTGAAAGAAGTAGATGTCCGTACCGTCGTAAGCCGCGCTTTCAAGGAATTTGCCCATTTCATCGATGATGACAAGTAGCCCGCCACGCTTGCCCGAATCTCTTCGGGCTATGAAGTTCAGAGCGTCCAGCGTGTCCTGCTCTTCCCAAATAGCATCTGCGGCAACGCGCTTCATTTTCGTTCGGGCAATGGCTTCGCCTATCGCCTGTGCAGGATGCGTTCGGCTGCCAACCACCGGCAAGACTCTCCAACCCTTGGACTTTAGTGTCAGAGCTTGCCATACGGCGGATGTGGCCTCTTCTCCAAGTGTCCGCGCCGCAGAATCTCTGACATTCTCGTCGCCGTCTAGCGCAGCGGCCAGAGCCACAGCCAAGCTAGACTTGCCTGAACCGTAAGGACCTGTCCAGGTGAATGCCGCCTGTCCGGTCTCCGCGATATGACGCGCCATAATTTGCAGAGCGATCGCGGATGACGGTGGACATACGAATCCTTTCAAAGACGAAGGAGTGGATATGTCGGTGTCAATACGGACTGAGCGTTGAAACGCCCGTGCGACACTAACCTTGTTTGACAATGGCATCGTGTTCCCTTTCAACCGACAGCCTACCTGTAGTCCGAGGAAAGCAATTCGAAGTCATGCTTTCTGACAGTGCGCTCAGTTCTAACCATCTGCCTAAGTCCTGCGGTTTCCGACCAGCGATAGATACCACCACTGACTGCCTCCAGTTGCCCGCAGAGGTTGTAAAGACTGTTTTCGTCCAACAGGAATATTCTGCCCGGGGAACCCGGTTGGTGAGCGAGCGCATCGAATGCAAGCGTCGCACTCCCATCAAAGCGAGCGCGCCAAAACTCGGCGAACGCATAGCCAAAAGCGCCTATCCCAAGAGAGCGCTTCGGGCCTCGGACGAACCTGAACTTGTCACGCCGGCCGATTTGATTTAACAGACTTAATTCGGTCAAAGGCGATTCAATCGCGTCTTCGAATGTAGTTCTCTTGAATATCGGCTGAGCGGCGTAGGTTCGGATGAAACATGCTACATCGCGCTTGATTGTGGACTCTGACACTCTCTTCCAATCTTGGTCTTCAGACAGTCTTCGCAAGCCTCGTTCCAAAACTTCGCGCTCGAAATCGATTTCATGAAAGTGATTAAACGCCCAAAACCACGTTGTCTTTTGATCTGCGCGTTGGCTAAGATTCCAATGGACTACCCAAGAGGTAGTCGGGTTTTCCATGTACGGGTCGCGCCCGATCTTGTCATCAAACAGATAACTCCCAAAATCCGTGACGGACTCTTTCTTGTCGCGTGGCTTCAGCTCTATAACGCCGGATGCAGTTGCCCAATGTCGTATAGAAGAAACCATGTTCTTACCCACTCCGAAGCGAGCGGTAGCGTGATCAGCCCGGAACACGGAAACCTCACCATCGTTGGAGTCCTTAACGGCGTCGTAGGCTTTTTTCAGCCACCCGTAGCGAAGTGTGAAAGTTTCATGGCCTGAGAAGTGGGGTTCTATTTGAAGTGACGGCCCGTCCATATTTCGATCACGCTCCTTGCTTAACTGGAACTATCTTCCAGTTGCAGCTATACTAACACAGGCGAAAAGCGCTGTACAGAATCTTGTAGTCGTGTTTTGGTGAAACTTTGAAGACGATTTACGCGGACTATCAAGCATCAACGCCAATTGACCCTCGGGTTCTTGAGGTGATGACCGACTATTGGCGCGACGATTATGGCAACCCTCACTCTATCGACCACATTATAGGGTGGAAAGCAGCGCAGGCTGTTGACAAGGCATCTGAGGTTGTGGTCCGTATGATAGGCGCGGACGCAGATGAGATCGTGTTCACTTCGGGCGCGACCGAGGCGAACAACCTTGCGCTCACGGGATTGGCTCGTCGTGCGCCTCCTAGCCGCAATCGCATTTTGATCAGCGCAATAGAGCATAAGTGCGTACTTGAGACGGCGCGCATGCTTTCAGAATACGAAGGATTCATCGTTGAACATATTCCTGTCGACCATGAAGGCTTTGTCATATTGGATGCTCTGGAGGACATGCTAGATGAAACAGTTCTGTTGGCTTCTGTTATGGCTGTCAACAATGAAATCGGGACGATACAGGACGTCGCAGCGGTTGCCACAACACTCGCGCCCTATGGCACCTTACTGCACTGTGACGCAGCTCAGGCTCCCTGTGCGATGGACACAGGCGAATTGACAAAGCATGCCGACCTGATCAGCCTATCTGCTCACAAGTTTTATGGACCTCAAGGGGTTGGGGCGCTTTATGTCCGACGAGACTTGCAAGCTACATTGGAACCTCTATTGCTTGGCGGTGGACAGCAAAACGGATTGCGATCTGGAACCGTTCCTGTCCCCCTATGTGTCGGTATGGCGGCAGCGGCGGACATAATGATGTTACCGGAGCAAGTCGAAGAACGAAGGCGCGTAGCCTGCCTCCGGGATGGATTCGCGTCTCTTTTGGTGGAATTACAGACAGTCTACGAAGTTAACGGACATTGGGGCAACCGACGTCACCCTGGCAATGCCAACATCCGATTCACGGAGCAGAATGCCGCCGATATACTAGCTGCTGTTCAGCCCCGTTTAGCCGCATCCGTCGGCGCTGCATGTGCAAGCGGCATGACTGAGCCTTCGCATGTGCTACGCGCTATCGGGCTCAGCACAGCGGCGGCGGACGCCTCCATAAGGTTCAGTTTCGGTCGCTACAGTACACATGATGAGGCTGAAGAATCAGCAAGAATTGTCGCGGATGCCCTGCTTCGCCTGAATGCCTCTTGATCCAAATGATAGGCTGTTTGAGCGAGTCTTTGGATCGAGCTGATCCTATGTGATGCCGAGGGAAGTTGACCGAAACATCGGTTCAGTCGCTTCAGCACACCGAACACTCCCGACATCCTATAGCTCACTCCATACTGCGACTCGATTTAGTCTTTCACATCTTTTGCCGTGCCGTGGCCTCCTGATTCCACTTCCCATCCCAACAGTGTCATCTTGTCGCTGCCGAGGTACGACTTCCTCCCGCTACCCTTTGGCGACAGGACGGCACTTCAGTAGTCTGCTGTCCACGTACTAGCGCACCTAGCGGTAGTGAATTCCAACAACAGCCGCCACCCGTGTCGCAGTCCGACCCGCACAGCATCGGCCACAAGGCTTGAGCATCCCTTCGAACTCCTCGTCTTTCACAGAGCATAATAAAGCCTTGAAGAACTCCGGCGACTCCTCTTAGTCCCATTATAAGACGAGCAATTTTGATGCCTTGGCTATCCGCCCTCCAGAATATCCGCGAAGCCTGTTTTAGCGCATGAAACAGGCGTGCATGAGGTTGCGAAACAAGGCCATTTATGAGATAATACGCACATATATTCTATGCTTCAACAACACGAAAGGAGGATGACTTTCAGCCTCGACTACGGAGGCAATTACCACTGAGTTTACGACAGCGCAGAAGAAGTGAAGGTCGCCAGGGCAGCAACCCTGACGACCTCCGAACAACCAACAAAACCCACAACTGCTAAGAGGTGATTCTGATGGTCAGAAATGAGCATACAGGAGAGCGGAAACCCACGCAAGAAGCCGCGGACTGCGCTTATCTGCGAACTATGCTCTCCCTGGTGGATGCCAGTGATATTGCGGAGAAGATTGCGCCCGAACAGGGCAAGAAGAGTGGGCGCGGACGCAAGGCGCTTGCCAGAGAGCCGATGATCAAGGCTCTACTGGCAGGACGAATCGAAGGCTACGAGACACAGAGCAAGCTGATAAACCAACTCGCCAAAAACCCCGCGCTGCGAGACGCCTGCGGATTCGGCTGCGCACTCCCCTCGCGACGCACCTTCGGACGGGTGTTCAAGCAACTCACGCAGCCTGAAATGACGGCGATGCTGGAGAGCAAGTTCGATGCCGTCGTCAACCGAGTCAAGGCCCTGCTCCCCGACCTGGGCGTCGATGTATCGGTCGATGCCACCACGGTACAGTCGTTCACCAGGCGCAAGCCCCTGAGCAGGGGGCACGAGCGCGGTCAGTGCCCATCGGCGGGCAGGTATGTCGGCTGCCGGCGACCGGACAGGTGTCTCGTGTTCACCGATCCCCAAGCATCGCTCGGCTTCAAGCATTGCAGCAAGTCGCCCGACGGCAAGCGCTGGGTTCAGGGCTACAAGACCGTCACCCTTTCCTGCGCCCGCTACGATGTGGCGCTCGCCACCATCACCGTGACAGGCCGCTCACCCGAGACTCTCGTACTAAACCCGAATCCACCGAAGAGTCGTGGCATCTCTGCCGGATCGTGGTTTAAGAGCGTGGCAAGATGGCGGTGAGAGTATGACGCCGGCGCTGGAGCGTTCTGAAGGTCCCCGGTCGTGATGTTGGACGCCGGTGGAGGCCCACAGTGGCGATTGTGGGTGAAGTTGACGAATCGGTGGGCAGCAGGGGATACTCGCGGTCCGGCTAGAGTCTGGGGATGTGATGGGTTGTGGCGTGTATGGCGGTCTGTCGTCGCTGCCATCAGCTCGGTAATGGAATGGTTCGCAGTCTGGTCAGTGCGCGTCCGAACTGTGTTCCCCAGGGCCAGCCCTGCGGAAGATGCAGAGTGAGAAGGCGTGCCGAGCGTGTGAGCCGTCCGACAAGGGAGAAGAAGCGTCGTCTGAGGGTCTTTGTGGTCACCACCTGCTCAGCCAGACCGATGCGCGCGGTCCAGCGGGCAAGGTTGTGTGCCATCACCTGCACGGCCATCCAGGCTGCGTTGGCGGCGAAGCGACCCGATGGCAGGTGGTTCAGTCCCACACCGTACTTCAGGTCGCGTATGGCGTTCTCGATCTCGGCGTGTCGGCGGTGGTCGGCTTCCAGTTGAAGGGTGTCGCCCTCCCGGTCGGTGATGAAGCCGTGATAGCTGTAGTCGGCGAGCAGCGCCAGTTGAGAGCCGGGCGTGGGCCTGACCCTGCGGACGATGAGGCGCACCGGCGCGGCGTCGGGGCGGCTGTCGAAGGGTACGTACGTGGTCTCGGCAACGTCGGCTGCGCCCTCCATCCAGTAGGGTATGGGCGTCCAGTCGGTCTCGGGTATATCCTCTATGAGATTGCGCAAGCTCCGATGCTGTCGGACGGTGATGGAGAAGCGCACATCGTTGTCGCGGCAGACGCTGACGATGTCGTGGGCGTAGAAGCCGCTGTCGGCCCGCACGGTGAGCGCTCCCGTGGCTCCTGCGTAGCGTGCCCTGCTCAGCGTCTCACGCAGGAAGTTGGCTGCGCCCCGGGCGGTGTTGGCCCGGCCCTTGCGCAGTCGTGCCATCAGCACGTTCCCTGTTCCTGCGACGACGGCAACCAGCGGATGATAGCCTCTCTGCCCGTTGTAGTTGTGCTCGCTGCCTCCCTCCTTCGCCAGTCCGTAGGTCTCGCAGACGGTGGAGTCCAGGTCAATCGTCAGGGGCGAGTCCCCGGGTCCTGCCCCCGCGGACCAACTTCGCAACAGCAGTTCCCGGCTCACCCGGTCCAGTTGGCGCACGTGGCCCCACCTGAAGCTGCGCAGGAATGTCCCCAGTGTGGATGGCGCCTTGACCGTACAGCCCAGCACCCGTCCGGTGCCTCCGGACCGCAGCGCGTCCGCGTCGTCTATACAATCACCGCCTGCCAGAGCCGACGCCACCAGGGTCAGTATCTTGTCTCCCGCGTTCGCCCGACCCGGCGCATCCCCCAGGTCAAGGTGGCTTTCCACAAGTTCGCTCAGACCCAGACGATGGGCCAGTGTGACCGGTAACAGCAGTCCGGCATTGGCCACCAGGCGGTGGTCGTCGAAGGCTACCTGGATGCGGTCGGGACGCTCGGATGCTATCATCTATTTGGTGCTCCTTGTCTGGGGTTGGTCTTTCCTCAAAAAACCATTATCCCACAGTCAACGGAGCACTTCCCACGTCTTCGCTATCTTCACTGTGTCAATATCTTCGGTGGATTGGGGCTAAAGGACCTGTTCCATAAGGCGAAGTCCAAGTTCGAGTGGTTCGCGCCCGAGACGCTCATAGCGGACGCCGCATACGACGCGGAGTACAACTACGCCTTTCTGCTAGAAGAGGGCGTGGAGCCTGTGATAAACATCTCCGACACTCCCGGAGGCAAGCTCAGAGACGGCATCTACACCAAGGATGGCATACCCACGTGCATGGGAAAGGCGCCGATGGAGTTCGTGCATACGGACCCGGAGACCGGGATGCACCTGTACCGCTGCCGGCAGGGCGGGTGTGAGCGGCTGGGTAGGATAAAGGGCTGGAGCACCTGCCGGGACACGCTCTGGGAAGACCCGCGTGAGAATCCGAGGCTATTCGGCATGAAGCTCAGGCGAGGCAGTCCCGAGTTCTGGGAGAAGTACGGGATGCGCGGCGGCATAGAGCGGGTATTCGCCTGGTGGAAAGACGCCTGCAACCTGGAGCGGCACCGCTATCGCGGTCTTGCGAATGTGTCGCTGCACACGCTGTTGACGGCGCTGGCGTACGAGGTGAAGCGCCTGTCGGTGGAGCTGTTCGGCAAGATCAGAAACCCCGCCGGGTGAAGCCTGACAAATCCTGCGTCTACACGAGCCGAGCCGTTGTGAACAAATTTGGAACAAAACAGCGCATAAGCACGGTCAAATGCCAATGCGGTTCTATATAATGCAGGATAGGGACGGAAAGGGAGTCCCAAAGACTGTATTCACCCGGGAAAGGAAGGTGAACGAACATGGCAAAGAGTGCCAGCCGCGTACACAGCATTGGCGAAGTGGGAGAGACCATAGAAGGAGGTGCGAGGTATAGGTAGGAAACCTGAGAGACCATAATCTCATATTCTTGAGTTTAGCCTCTTGCCTGGGAAAATCACCGAACTGGTGAACATCAAACAAGACCGTGTGGTTGATTCTCCGCCGCACCCATATCTGGCGGAAGAGCGAGAGTCACTGGTAGAGATACTGAGGACAGACAACCTGAATAATATAGTGAAAGTAATGTCGAGCGTAAAGCCGGTGGGACGCAAGAAACTGCCCAGAGAACCTATGCTCCGCGCCTATGTCATAGCGAGAATGCGCGGAATGCCCACGATCAAGGGGCTGGTCAGAGAACTGCACGACAATCCGGCGATGTGCGATCTGTGCGAGTTCAAGATCATCGACTCCACGGGAAGATTTCCCGTGTATCAAATCCCCTCTCGAAGAACTTTCGGGCGAGCGTTCAAGGAGCTTCAGCAGCCTGAATGCTTGAGACTGCTTGAAGAGTGCATAGCGGAACTCACATCCCGGATGTTTGAACTGCTGCCCGACTTCGGCGAGAACATCGCAATAGACTCGACCACCATAAAGACCTACTCCAGTCGCTGGAGTGGTACGGACCCGGAGGCGTCCGTTGGCTTCAAGCACAGCGTGAAGTCGGCGAGCGGAACGGAGATGGTGCTTGGCTACAAGTGCCACACAATCGCGGACATCCGCGGCTACTTCATCACCGGCATAATCACGACGGGGAAGCAGAACGACTCTCCCATGCTTCCCAAACTGGTGAAGAAGGCCCGCAGGATACTCGGTGACAGGTTCGGCCCGCAGTCGGCCTCTGCAGACAGGGGATACGACTCCAGAGTGAACCACGAGTTCCTGCACTCAGAGGGCATCGCGCCGCTCATACCGTTGAGGAAGACGCCCAGGGGCGAGCTTCGGCACGGCAAGTACAACGATGACGGCGTTCCGATATGCTACGGGCTGGAGATGGAGTATGTCAGCACGGACTCCATTACCGGCAAGTATCTGTACCGCTGTCCGGAGGACAATCATATTCCCGAAGGGCAGATGCTGCCCTGCGCCGGCGAGGTTGAGGTTGACCCCGAGGAAGACATCCGTCTTTTCGGCGGTGGAATCCGCAGGGGCATCCCTGAGTGGGACGAGAAGTACAAAGGGCGCTATGGCGTGGAGAGGCTGTACGCCTGGTGGAAGGTGGGCTGCGCCCTCGAAGGACACTACCTCCGAGGGAAGGCGAACATAGAGTTGCACACGCTGCTGACGGCGCTGGCATATCAGGCGCGTCAGGTAGCCCGATTAAGTGGTGTGGCGGTGTTGGACAGGGCCGCTTAGGGCACAGCGTTCACATACCCATTTTCAGAAGTCGAAAGGCTTCTGATGTTACCGTGCGTCTAGGTTCGTTGCGGTTACTGTATAATCCAGCCCAAATTGTTCGAGAAAGCGACCATGCCGCGCTCATTCCGGCAGTCGGAGCGCTATTCGGGCTTATTGAGACTGAGCGAGTCTCAACAGGTACTTCGACAACTCCATCGACTTCGGCGCAATAGCACCCTGAAACTATATTTTGCCCAGCCCTAAACACTCAACTCCCCCTTGACACCCCAAACATCCGTGCGTATCATAGACCTACTAATAAGTACATTTGTTTGCAGACCAAGAGCCATCACCCAGAATCTGTGTCTTTTTTGCCCTTTGTGGGTATCAAACCGAAAGCTAACGTCTATGTGCAACCGGAACGCCCTACAACGCCATATCGCTAAATTCACCAACGACGGTGAAGAAATAGCCCGCTTCCTAACCGAAACGCTGCAGGGCAAGCACCCCGACGCCAAATACCACCACAAGCTAGAAGCCGCAAAGCTCCTAGCCCGCTACCACTCCGCCTGCGAAGATCAGCCCCAAGAACAAGAATCCCAGTTCTGGGGCCTAATCCCCACCCCCGAAGAACTCGCAGAGTCTCCTTCTCGTCATTCCTGCGAAAGCAGGAACCCAGAGGGGTCGGGCGGGGAGACTGACAACTCAGGACTCACAACTGAAAACTCAACCGTAACTTTCCTCGACATCCTAAACTACGACATAGCTCACCTAATCAGGCAGGAAACAGCCGAAGGCCACACCATCGCCGAGTTCCTATCCCATGTCATGACCCGAAGGGACCAACCCTTCACCCCAAAGAAACTCCGCATCAAGCACACAGACCGCATGGCAGCAGCAAGAGAAATCCTGAGACGCGGCCACGGCCACTTCGGACGCAGGCGCAAGCTAGTCGTTGATGACTACGACGACACCAACGACTACGACACCCTGCACACAGACCTCGCCAAGAGAATGCGAGAGTACAACGAGCACGGCACGGACGCCATCCGCTTCCTGTTGGACGTTATGAACGACACCAGCCTAGACCCCGAGGAGGGCTACACCTGGCACCACAAGATGTCAGCAGCCCACGAGATAATCCGCCGAGGCTGGGACACCAACTACGACAAAATCACCCCGGAAATGCTGCAAGCCTACTGGCAAGACCAGCAGTCCACCCGCCTCAGCATAGGCCAGAAAAAGCAACTAGCCGGCCTCCCCGCCTTCCTCGACGAATACGACCACTACGACAACGAGGACTATGAGGCCATAGCCAGCGAACTCCGCGACCAAGAAGACCGCGAAGAAGCCGCAGCCACAGAGTCCCTTCCCCCTCGACGGGGGAAGGCTAGGATGGGGGTGACTGCCCCAACCCTAAACCATTCCGAAAACAACGAAGCAACCACAGATCGCCATCCCGCTACCACCGGAAAAAGTCCCCTCTCCCCGCGGGAGAGGGTTAGGGTGAGGGGAAACACCCCTGCATCAAGCCTCTCCGAGAACAACGAAGCCCTCTCCAATCGTCATTCCTGCGAAAGCAGGAATCCAGTGGGGCAGGGCGCGGGCACGGAAACCACCAACCCGTTCGTCCTGAGCCCCGTCCTGAGCCAGTCGAAGGGCCTGTCGAAGGACGAGTCCGCCAGCTCTCCCGACAACACCAAGGACAACACATCCTCCCCATCCTGTACATCGATGTCAGTTCCCCCCGACGACCTCGACTGCTACTACGAACCCCTAACCCCCGAAGACCAGGCAATCTTCAATTACAACTCCCTCATAGAATCCGGCGAATTCGAAGAAAGCGAAATTACCTTCGTCCCCCCATCAGAAGCAGCTCACCACGACTACGCCATCGCCCTAAAGCAAATCAAAGAAGCATCGGAATCTGAAGGCATCCCCCTTCTCCCCAACCCCCTTGCCGGCACCCTCAAAATGCCAACCATCCGCAGCCCCTAACCCTCTGTGCCCTTTTGTGCCTTCTGTGGCTAACCCCGTCCCCTGACCGCTGCCGACTGACGCCTGACAACTAAATGCTCACACCCAGCGCGGACGCCACCGTGTCCATATCCTTGTCGCCCCGCCCGCTCAGACCCATCAGGATGATCTGATCGGCAGGCAGCGTAGGTGCAAGCTGCGAGATATAGTAAGCCGCATGCGCCGGCTCCAGCGCAGGGATGATCCCCTCCGCTCGGCACATCAGCTCGAACCCTTCCAGCGCCTCCGTGTCCGTCACGCTCACATACTCCGCCCGCCCCAGGTCGCTCAGCCAGCTATGTTCCGGCCCCACGCCCGGATAGTCCAGCCCCGCCGATATGCTGTGCGCCTCCATCACCTGCCCGTCGTCGTCCTGCAGCAGGTACGACATGCTCCCGTGCAGCACCCCCACCCTGCCCTCTGCCAGCGTTGACGAGTGCCTGCCCGTCTCCACCCCATCGCCACCTGCCTCAACCCCCACCAGCCTCACCGTCTCATCCCCGATGAACTCGTAGAACAGCCCCATCGCGTTGCTGCCCCCGCCTACGCACGCCACCGCGTAGTCCGGTAGCCTCCCCACCGTCGCCAGCAGCTGCGCCCGAGCCTCCGCCCCGATCACCTTCTGGAAGTCCCGCACAATCATCGGGTACGGGTGCGGCCCCACCACGCTCCCGATCAGGTAGTGCGTGTCCTCCACGTTCGTAACCCAGTCACGGATGCACTCGTTGATCGCGTCCTTCAGCGTCCGACTCCCCGACGACACCGGCCGCACCTCCGCCCCCAGCAGTCGCATGCGGAACACATTCAGCGCCTGCCTGCGGATGTCCTCCTCCCCCATATACACGATGCACTCCTGCTTCAGCATCGCGCACACCGTCGCCGTCGCCACTCCGTGCTGCCCCGCCCCCGTCTCCGCGATGATGCGGTTCTTGCCCATCCGCTTCGCCAGCAGCGCCTGCCCCAGCGCGTTGTTGATCTTGTGCGCCCCCGTATGCGCCAGGTCCTCGCGCTTGATATAGATCTGCGCCCCACCGAGCTCCGCGCTCAGGTTCTCCGCGTAATACAGCGGCGTAGGCCGTCCCACATAGTGCGTCGAAAGCGCCTGCATCTCCGTCTGGAACGCCTCGTCACTCTGAGCCGCCGTGTACTCGCGCTCAAGCTCCTCGATTGCGCTCATCAGCGTCTCCGGCACAAACCGCCCGCCAAAGTCGCCGAATCTTCCCCGCTCGTCGGGCAGCGTCGCCCCCGTATTCATGGTGCTCATGTGAAGTCCTTCGCTGTTTCTGTCTATGTGAAATTCGCCAATTCATTATCGCCGCTCGGTTGACCTGACGCAATCATAGCCATAGAATCATGCAAGAACCTGAAACAGATTCCAGCGAGGTTGCCATGCCCATCTACGAATACACCTGCGTTACCTGCTCCAACCGCTTCGACAAGCGCCGCTCCATGAGCGAGATGAACGATCCCGCATCCTGCCCAGACTGCGGCAGCGAGTCCCGCCGCGTACTCTCCGTATTCGCGGCATTCTCATCCGACTCCAGCGGCCAGACCAGTGCAGTCGCGGGTGCGGGTGGCTGTTGCGGTGGTGGTGCCGGCGGAGGCTGCGCCTGCGCCATGAGCGTGTAACCGGATACCCTCCATCACGAACGAACCCTCAACCCACGCAGGAGGATAAAGATGGTCGTAGAGACAAGACAACGCTATGTGCTGGTTGACCCAACCACGCTCCCGATGGTTCCCGAGTTCGAGGGCGCGCCTCGACTGGCAGACCTCAACAACAAGCGCGTGGGCGTCATAGACGACAGCAAGGTCAACGCCAAGGAGTATCTTGAGCAGCTCACCGACCTGCTCGACGAGCGCTTCGGCATCACCAGCATCAAGTACCATGCCAAGCCCTCCGCCTCCAAGCCCGCCGACCCCGCCGTCGTAGCGGAAATGGCGAAGGAGTGCGACTATGTGATTGTCGGCATAGGCGATTGAGGGTCCTGCAGCGCGTGCAGTGTGCACGACGGAGTTCACGTAGAGAAGGCAGGCATCCCTTCCGTAACAATTTGCACTGACCGATTCATCGAGACATCCAACTCGATGGCGGCGATGTGGGGCGCGGCAGGCTACCCTGTCATATTCACGCCACATCCGATTGCCGGTCTGAGCGATGAGCAGCTTCGCTCCCACGCCGACGAAATCTTCGACACGGTCGTCACCATCCTGACGGGCAGGTAAGAGGACGCAGGGAGGAACACATAGATGGCACAGGCGAATACACCGCAGCCCCCGTACTACGCCGCGATATTCTCATCGACGCATACCGGGGCGCATCAGGGCTATGACGAGGATACCGAGACCATCCTTGAGCTCGCGAAAAACCATCCCGGCTTCCTCGGTGTTGAGGCGGCTGGCGATGACGACCTCAGCATCGCCGTCTCCTACTGGGACAGTGACGAGACGATTCGTAAGTTCAAAGAACTTGCCGAACACCTCATAATTCAGCAGCGGGGCCGCGACACCTACTACAAGAGCTACAAGGTGCGCGTAGCAAAAGTCGAGCGCGACTACGGCTTCAACGTGTAACCAAAGTCCCCTCTCCCTGAGGGAGAGGGTTAGGGTGAGGGCAAATTAGGTCTGTCGCTCCTGAAATCCCCGAGCCACTATCCGTACAATACGAGGTGCGGCAACCAGCACGGCAGCGGCGGCGATGGTGCAGAACGCGATCAGCATCGTCGCGTCGAAGAAGAAACCCTGCGGGAACATCGCTATCAGGTAGTCGCGGCGCGGGTCCAGCATCCAGAAGTCGTTGCTGAAGCTGATCAAGTGAAACAGTAGGAACAGCCTGTTGAATCCCACCAGCGCCAGCAGTCCTACGGCAATGACCAGCCCCAGCGTCAGCTTCCCGCCCCTGCTCACATCACGCCCCAGCGTCCCCCAGAACTCCGTGCGCCGCAGCCAAAATCCCACGGCAATGTACGCCGCGATGTAAAGCAGTACAAGCATCTGCACTAGGTACACGCCCTGAACCAGCGCCTTTACATCGCGCATGTGATGGATCTCGCGCTCGTTGTAAAGCGACTCCACCAGCACGCCACCCACGAATGTGCGGATGATCAGGTTCTCCTCGTCGTTGTTGAAGTAGTCGCGAATCTGCTTGCCTGCTGCGATGAGGTCGCTGCGCTCGATGCGCGTGTACTCGGCTATGTCGTACCTGTCGAAGCCGTAGCTGTACAGCGCGGGCAGGTTGATGACGAATCTCACGCTGCTCGTTATCAGCAGCAGGGGCATTAGCGCCACGAATGTCACCGTGGCGGCGATTCTTGCAATGCGTTTCATACCTCAATGCTACCATCCGCTCCTTCAATCTGATAGCGTTTCCCCAGCGAGTGAAATTACCGACAAGCAGGCCAAAATAGGATGGACACGATATGGCAGACGCGACATACTCCGACACTTACGAAGGCGTTCACCAGGTTCTTGAACGCCTGCTAGGGCCCGACGGCTGCCCCTGGGACAAGAAGCAGACACGCGAGTCGCTGACAGACATGTTTCTCGAAGAGTGCTACGAGCTCGTCGAGGCTATCGAGGAAGGCGACACAGGCAAGATAGTCGAGGAGCTCGGCGATGTCCTCTTCCACGTCATGTTTCAGATGAAGCTCGGCGAGGACAGCGGCGAATTCACGCAGGATGATGTGCTCGGCGGGCTGGTGGACAAGCTGGTGCGCCGCCACACCCATGTATTCGGCGACGAGAGCGCTTCCGGCCCCGACGATGCGATAGCCAACTGGGAAGCCGTCAAGCGGCAGGAACGCGAGGCATCGGGTACTTCTATTCTCGACGGCGTGCCGAAGAACATGCCCGCGCTGGCGTATGCCCAAGCCGTGCAGGGACGAGCCGAGCGGGCCGGATTCGACTGGGACAGCTTCCAGGGCGTGCTGGACAAGGTCACCGAGGAGCTTGCCGAGATTGAAGCCGCCGGTTCCGACGAGGAGCGCGAGAAGGAGCTGGGCGACCTTCTGTTTTCCGTTGTTAATGCCGCACGCTGGATGGGCATCGACTCCGAAGCGTCCCTGCGCGGAACTAGCCGGCGCTTCTACCAACGCTATACGATTATGGAGAGGTTGAGCAGGGACCGTGGAGTGGCGTTTGATGCGCTGACCCTAGACGCGAAAGAGGCCCTGTGGCAGGAGGCGAAGGCAAACAGTTAGGACGGTTTGCCGAATCCCGTCATTTCCCTGCAGGCGTTAAAGTGAATTCAAACGTCAGGTGCAGCAGGAGAGTTGGCATCCCACACGCTGTTCGCCCCACCGTCACGCCTGATCACTGACAGCCGGAAGCATGGTAGCGTTTCCATTGGGGTGGTCGAATTGGCAAAACCCGTTCGTCCTGAGCCCCGTCCTGAGCTTGTCGAAGGGCTTGTCAAAGGACGGAATCCGCAGCAATCCACCTGAAAGGAAACGCTATCGTCGGAGATAACACCCTTGACAATCCAAACATCCGTACTTATAATGCGAACATATGATTTCTCAGGAGCAACACCCTACACCACAGAAACAGCAATCACACCGCGAGCTTGTCGAGTCCCTCAGGCAGATCGTCCTCGAAGAGACCGACAACGGCAGGGCAATCATCAAGTTCCTCCACTCCGCCATGAACGGCGAATTCGAGGACTTCCGGCCCTGCCACCAGCTCGACGCCGCCCGCATCCTGCAGAGGCTCGGCCTCGAGGAATCCCAGGCTTTCATCGACAGCGTCACCGCGCGGCGCAGGCAAAGCCGTAGCTCACAGCAAGCCGAACAGCGCGAGGCGCAATCGGCAGACAGGCGCATCCGCTCGGAACTCGCCCAGATGGTCCGCGAGGAGACCGACAACGGCAGGGCAATAGTCACATTCCTCGTGCAGGCTATGCAGGGCGAGCTTGAAGACTTCCTGCCCTGCCACAGGATATCCGCGTCCAGGGAGTTGCTGCACCGCGGCTTCGAATACATCCCGCCCGACGAAGACTTCGAAGATGGCGTCGTGGATAAAGTCGAAGCCGCACGCCAATACTTCGCGGAGGAGCGCCGGCGCCGACGCTATGAAGAAGCCGTCGAATTCAGCTTCCACGGCCCAGACTACTACAGTGACCGCTATCCGTTCTTCTGCCCGTGCGAGGACCGCCGCCACGACTGCGACGGCAACGAACTGAGCGAGCAGGAGTGCGAAGAATTCGCCTCCCTCCCCTCAGGCAAGTCAGCAACCATCACCGACAGCGACGAGCTCGAAGCCCACATCGCCGGCTACAACGCATACCTGACCCGCATCAACCCCGGCAGGGACCTCGACTCCTACCTCGACTCCATCCGCTGGCCCACCATCACCCACGCCCCCTACCACGACCCCTAGCGCAAACCACCCTGACAACTGAATAACATACACCCCCACGGCAGCGTTTCCATTGGGGTGGTCGAATTAGCAAAACCCCCGTTCGTCCTGAGCCCCGTCCTGAGCCCCGTCCTGAGCCCCGTCCTGAGCTTGTCGAAGGGCTTGTCGAAGGACGGAATCCGCAAGCAATCCATATAAAAGGAAACGCTACCCGGAAGCATACGAACCCTGACAAAGACAATACCTTGTGTTATACTTTTGCGTAGGCGCGCATAGCTATGCCGCCTTTCCCGTCGTTGCACAATCACACGGAGGAAACACACTTGGCTAATGTAATCCTACGCGAAGGCGAAGACCCGGAAGCCCTGCTAAGGCGCTTCCAGACAACCATGCAGCGCTCTGGCATACTGCGCGAGTTGCGCAACAGGCGCTTCTTCCGCTCTAAGGGCGAGCAGACGCGCCTCGACAAGCAGCGCAGCCTCCGCCGTATTCGCAGGCGCCGCAACCGCTAAGCGCCTCCGCAACCACAAAATGGACATTCCCCATCCACTCCCGCCTTGTGTTCCCTTACACAAGGCGGTTTTTCCGCCACCAACCCATACATACCCGCACACCCCATAGGCCCCTCGGAGATAGCGCCATGACCGCCACACCCACCGACCACTATATCGAAGTAAACGACCTCACAATCCACTACCTCGATTGGGGCGGCGACTCCCCTCGTAACCTGCTATTAGTACATGGTCAGGGCGGCAACGCGCACAACTGGGACCATATCGCCCGCGAGCTCCGCGACGAGTTCCGCGTCATCGCACTGGACCAGCGCGGTCACGGCGACTCCTCCCACACCCGCGAGGGCTATGCCGTAACCGCATTCGCCGATGACCTCGCCGCATTCGCGGAGGCAATCGGCATCGTTCCCTGCGACTATGTTGGCGCATCCCTCGGCGCGCGTAACGCCATACCCTACGCAGGCGACAACCCCACCCACCTCAAGCACCTCGTCTGCTTGGACTACGGCCCGGAGATGAGCGTCGCCTCGGCCCAGAAGCAGATAGGCGGCATGAACCGTCGTCCCCTCGGCTGGCGCTCCATCGACGAGTATGTCGAAGTAAGCATGCAGGCGAACTCACGTCCCTCCGCCGAGTACTACCGCAACACCGCCGAGCACGGCTTCCGCCTCAACTACGCCGGAAAGTACGTCCCAAAGCAGGACCCCGACCTCTTCTGGATCAACGGCAGTTTCGGCGCAAGGGAAGTTCCCCTGCTCTGGGAAAAGTGGGCGCTAATTCGCTGCCCCATCCTTGAACTCAAGGGCGCAGAGAGCGACTTCCTATCTCCCGAAATTGTGGCGCGCATGCGCGAACTGCAGCCGTCCCTGCAGTTCCTCGAAGTCCCAGACTCAGGCCACCCCATCGCCTCCGACAACCCCGACTTCCTGATTACGGAGCTCCGCCGCTTCCTAGTCGATTAGTCTTTGATTCCCTTCCTCCCCGATGGTGGAAGGCTAGGATGGTGGTGTTATTGCAATCCGGGCAACTGCCAGAGTCGCAGCAGCCGACCTAACCTTCGGCACTATGATCTCGCCCCCGGACGCCAGCAGCGCAGCCGGCTCCGCCACGCCCACAATCCCCAACAACCGCTGCGACTCGGACGCCCCAGACGGCCCGGGCATGCCATTCAGCTCGTCCACCCCAAAGTACCGCACCGGCACTCCCAGCCGTTCCGCCAGCAGCCCAATCGCCACCTCATCCCGCTTCAGCTCCGCCGTTGCAATGCACCGAATAGCACTGATAGAAAAGCCAGAAGCCGCGAATGTGCGATGCAGCAACAATTCAAGCTCTTCCACGCCGACACCCCGCCTGCTCCCAATCCCGACTACCAGACTGCGTGGCCTGTAAACAATCAGCGTTTCGGGATTGAGTGCAGTAACCCGGTCCGAAACATCCACGCGGTCGCTTATCAGCAGGACATTCGGGAACTCAGCCAGTTTCTCGACCGAATCGCAAAGGCTTATGTTTGATGGCAACGGTTTGATGGCATCCCACCAATCGCGCTCACCCGCATCCTGGTATAGGCCCACCGGCTCGCTGTTCACCACCGCAGCACTTGCCCGCGTCACCATCGCCGAACTCGCCTCGATACGCCAACCATATTCACTGCCCAGTAGGTCAACTGCAAGCGTACCCAGTACATGCGACGCCGAAGTTATAATTGCGGTCGCTCCAATCGCATCCGCAACCTTCTCCGTAAGAGTGTCCGCACCGCCAACATGCCCCGAAAGCAGGCTCACCGCGAACCGTCCAGAATCGTCCACACACACCACCGCCGCGTCAGAATGCTTATCGACAATATGCGGCGCAAGCAGCCTCACCGCCGCGCCCACGGGCATCATCAACACAAGCCGCTCGCACTCGCTGAAAACCCGCCCAGCCAGCGGGCGCACCGGCAGTTCAAACGGCACATCCCGCGCCCCTAAATCCGCATATCGCCGTTCCACATACAGCGTTACATCGGCACCGAGCGCATCACGCACACGCCTCCCTATCGCCGCGCCCCGCCGCGAGATAGCGACTATCGCCGTAGCATCAGCCATCACCGCTGCCCTGATGCACTGCCTCACTCTTGGAGAAATCAACCGCGCGCCTGTACAGGTG
Organism: Dehalococcoidia bacterium; assembly: GCA_963665605.1. Lineage (GTDB taxonomy): Bacteria > Chloroflexota > Dehalococcoidia > Lucifugimonadales > JADFKI01 > Bin90. Next base: position 1,747,796 of record OY762409.1, read on the forward strand.
CGTATAGTCGGACGAGTACAGGTGCGAAGTTGCGGCCTCGCCTGCCGCTTCGATACGCCGAATGTCCGGGTCGAATGCAGCGCCGACAAGCACCAGCGCTTGAAGCGTAATCCCCGCGCGCTTCACCTTGGGGGCGATGTCGCCTAGCGTACCGGTGATGACAAGTTCGTCCGGCCAGCCCACGCGATACACAACGGCGACAGGCGTGTCATCGTTGTACGCGCCTGCCTTGAGCTCGCTGACGACCTTGTTGATGCGCGTGATGCTCAGGAACAGCACCAGAGTGCAGCCATGCCGTGCGAGGTCGTGAAGCTTCTCGCCGGACGGCATCGCAACGCGCCCCTCCAGCCGTGTGAATATCACCGTCTGCGACACCTCCGGCACGGTGAACTCCGTCTTCAGCACGGCAGCGGACGCAAACGCCGCGCTCACGCCGGGCACGATCTCGTAGTCCACACCCGCACCCTCGAGCAGTCGCATCTGCTCCAGCACCGCGCCATATATTGAGGGATCGCCGCTCTGCACCCGCGCGACCAGCTTGCCATCGGTCGCCGCGCCTATCATCAGCTCGGTAATTTCGTCCAGATTCAGCGTCTTGCTGCCGATAATCTGCGCGCCTTCCTTGGCGCCATCGCACACCGACGGATGCACTAGCGAGTCCGCGTAGATAATCACGTCCGCCGAGTCTATGATGCGTTTCGCCTTCAGCGTTAGTAGTTCCGGGTCGCCCGGCCCACCGCCGATGAAGTACACCTTGCCGTTCTTTGCCATCAATGCCCCTTCTTGCCGCTCAATATCAGCATCGAAAAGTAGTCGGTTTCTTCCGGTGCGACCTCCCGCAGGCTGAACTCCACCCGCTCTCGTGGCGTGGTCGCCCGCCTCACGAACACGCAGCGGCTCAGCTCTCCGTCCGCCTCCAGTTGCGATACCGCTGCCATCGTCTTTCGGTTTACCTTCATTAAGACTACCGTATCGTTGCGCTCAAGAACATCGCGCAAGTCGTCAATACCGTACATGGCGGGCAGCACCGCAAGCCGCTCGCTGTGCGAAACTAGCGGAATCTTCGCTCGCGACGCCGAAGCAGTTATCGAAGTTACGCCCGGTACGACCTCTATCGGGATCGAGGGATGCGCCCCCTGCACCTTCACCATCACATACATGAACGAGCCGTACAGCAGTGGATCGCCCTGGGTGAGAAACGCCACATCTTCGCCGCCCAGCAGGTAGCCTGCGATACGCTCCGCAGCCTCGCTCCATACATCGTCGGAAGTGCCGCCCATAACGAATTCGGCAAAGATCAGTCGTTGCTTCGATTCGTCGATGTAGCTCCGTGCCACGGTGAGCGCGAGACTGTCTTTGCTGCCAGCAGCCTGTGGGGTGAATACAATCGGCGACGCCTTCAGCACGCGCACGGCTTTCAGCGTCAGCAGTTCGGGGTCGCCCGGCCCCACACCGACACCGTAGAGGCATCCCGGATTTACGCTATTCATCCGGTCCACCATTGCATGTATTGCCTGTGATGATGAACACGGGGTTTTGCGCCTCAAGCCGCATCGTGCCGTCAGGCAGTGCCTTGCCACGCGACGCGCTTATCATCGTCAATTCTGCGCCGAATCCGAGCGACTCAAGGCACGACTGCGTTTGCACGACTCGCTCGATGGAGGCAAGATTGACCACGATGTGACCATGCGCCTTCAGACGTGATGCAGCGCACTCCAGTATGTCCGACAGCTTGCCCCCGCTGCCTCCAATGAACACGCAATCGGGAGCGGGCAGTGCATCAAGAGCGTCCGGCGCCTCACCCGATACCACAACGACATTGTCAGGGCCCAGCTGCTCAATATTCGAGCGCAGCATATCGAGGCACTCGGCATCACGCTCCACCGCATACACCGCGCCCTCGGACGCGATTACCGCTGCCTCAAGCGCAACGGACCCACTGCCTGCGCCTACATCCCAGACAATGCTGTCTCGCCGCAGTCCCAGTTTGTACAGGCTAACCGCGCGCACTTCCGCCTTGGTGATGAGTCCTCTGAGCGGTCGCTTCTGCGCGAAGGCGTCGTCCGGCAAGCCCAGGGGACGTTCCACACCTTTCACGCTACCGGACGCACAGGCACTAATCATCGGAAGCCACAGCCTGTATAAGAGGAATCGGCTCTTTCGAGGTGGTTGCCTTGCCCAGAATGCCGCCCTCGAAGTCGAAGCAGATGGCGTCCACAACCAGATCGTCCGCCCTTTCGCCGAGATACACACGCGCGGCATCGCACACCCGCTCACACATAAGGTCGAAGACTGGCATAACATCGTGCTCCAGCGCAATCTCCTGGAAGTGTCGTCCGCTCGCAGCGTCCCTCATCTCAGCCTGCACTTCCTCTGACGCACCACACTCAGCCGCCAGGGACGCAAGGAAAACGGGATCCACCTTATTGCCGGCCACATGAGTAACGAAGTAGCCCATCGCAATCTTCGAGAACTTGCCAATCATGCCCACCAGCGTGGCGCGCGGTATGCCGCGATTCACGCACCGCTTCAGCGCCGAGCCGGTGAAGATGCCGACATTCACATACGACATGTCCTCCAGTTCCAGCCAGCGTTTTGCGAACAGCTCCGACTGCGTACCGGTCGTGATGACCATGTGAGGGAGGCTGTTGGCGGCGGCGACATCGATCGACACATTCACGCTAGCTCGCCACGCAGCCGTGGAGAACGGCTGCACAACACCGGTTGTGCCGAGGATGGAAATTCCATCCACTATGCCGAGTCGCGGATTGTCGGTCTTCTTTGCGATCTCCTCGCCGCCGGGAACAGAGATTTCGACGATGAACGAGTTATCGTTTCCGGCTTCCAGAACAGACTGGGTGATGAGACGCCGAGGCACGCGGGTTATGGACGGGTCACCTACGGGAATCCCCGTGCCCGGCCTGGTGACGGTGCCAACGCCATCGCCGCCACGCAGAGTTACCTCTCCGCCATCGCCGCGATCTCGCCAGACCATGGCGCATATCTCCGCGCCTGAAGTTACATCGGGGTCGTCTCCGCCATCTTTTATGACCGAGCAGGTTGCACTGGATACAGCGTCTTCACCGTCTATCTCGCAGCGGTGAATCTGGAATGTGGCATCCTTGCCGATGGGCAGACGAATGGTAACCTCGCGTACGGGCTCGCCCAAAAGCAGCGCAAGCGTTGCGGCTTTTGCAGCAGCAGCGGCGCATGCGCCCGTCGTGTAGCCGGTGCGCATCCCACGGCGCTTAACGGTCGGACGGCTGTAATCGCTCTCTCGCTTCACCATCGCTAACCACGCTATCCGTATGATGCGTCAAGGACGCGCTGCGCAGTTAGCTCCACCAGACCCTCTTCCACACCCAGCGTAGGAGTAACTTCAAATCCAATCTCAGGGTACTTCTGACCAAGCGATTCCAAGCCACCAAGGATGTTCCGTGTCAGAATCAGGCCTGGGAAGAATATATACGGAACGCAGGTTACGGAGGATACACCCTGCTTATCCACCAGTTCAGCAGCCGCCTCTTCCATCGTAGGAGATCCGAAGTGCGACTGCGCTACCGCAACAGCATATCCCTCCCCCAGCCGCTCTTCAAGCATGCTGCCCATCTTGAACAGCCACTGATGGTCTTCGGCAGCCGAGCGAGTGCCCGCCTTGACGAGCATCACGCCAGTCGGATCGCCGCCGGACTTGCCATTCAGTGAAACTCCGTGCTCCTGCACACGCTCAACTACAATATCAACCAGGGCAGGATCGGGGCCGAACACTTCGGAAGCCTTGATTCGCGCCTGTGGATGTGCCTCAAGCGAGCGGGCTATTTCCTCTTCGAGATCATCGGTAGTATGCGTTCCCTGTCCAAGCAGAAATGGCATAACCGTTATGTCGGTGCATCCATCGGATACCAAGCCTGCCACTGCCAATGGCAGATCGGGTTGAATGAACTCCAGGCACGCCAACCTGACCTTGGCATTGCCCTCTCCAAGACGCGCCTGCAGTCGCCGCACCATCTCTTGCAGTCCATCTATCGTGTCGCTGCCGCGCTGGCTGCCGTGAGCCAGCAGGACCACGCCCCACTCAGCGTCGGCAGAAGCACCGTTCTTCGCGTTCCCGGCTGTCATTGTCATCGAACATCTTCCATAGTCAAGGATAGAAGCGCGTTCAGCGTTGCCGCCGCCGCGCTGCTGCCACCGCGATTGCCGAGTATTGTAATATGAGCCACCGAGCGCCGGGCAAGCTCAGCCTTCGATTCGGCACATGCGACGAAACCCACAGGCATGCCGATAATCAGCGCCGGCTGTGCCGTTCCCTCATCCACGCTGTCCAGCAGCGCCAGCAGTGCCGTCGGCGCGTTGCCCACAGCTACAACCGCGCCGTCAATCTTCGGCGTGAGTTCGCGTATCGCGGCAGCCGAGCGGGTAATGCCCTCTCGTTTCGCGCGCTCCGCAACGCTCGGCGCGTCTATCATCGTCGTGATAGGGTTCCCTGCGCGTCTCAGTAGCGCCTTGGATGTGCCAACCTCCACCATGCGCACGTCGGTGACGATAGTCGCTCCTGCACGGAGCGCCGCAATTCCAAGTTCTACCGCATCGTCGCTGAAGCGTACCGATTTTACAATCTGCGGTTCACCCTCAGCACGTACGATGCGTCCCAGAACATAGCGCTCACGCGATGTCAGATACGGCGTGGGAGGCATCGCTTCCTCCACCATCTCGAGGCTCCGGCGGTCAATCTCCTCCGGCGTCAATCCATATCTTTGCAGCAGCGTCAAATCGAACTTGCTCCGACGGTCATCTTGGAACTGCCGTACATAATATCACGCTTTACCGCGCATGACACAGCAAGGAGGTCAGAGTGCGGACAGTTGCGCGGGATGGGGATGAATGCCCTTTGGCGGACGCGACCGTAGTGAATGATGTAAAATATCAGATATGCTCAAATTATTACGCTCCAGACGCAGCGAACAAGACAAACAGCACGCCAATCCCCCCTCCCTGGTCATCGTCGGCCTGGGCAACCCAGGTCCCGAATACGCCGGCACCCGCCACAACGCAGGATTCTGGTGCATCGACGCGCTAGCGGAGAAGCATGGCATCACGCTTGAACGACGGAACAGGTCGGCTATTGTCGGCGAGGGCGAGATCGAAGGCCAGCGCGTCGTTCTCGTCAAGCCCCGCACATTCGTGAATCGCAGCGGGGCGGCAATAGGCTACCTGACGGCTCGTTACGCCGCGCCCATCGACAAGGTGCTGATCGTTTGCGACGACATAAACCTGTCACCCGGCAAACTGCGACTGCGGCGCAAAGGCAGTGCAGGCGGACACAACGGCATCAAGTCGGTGATAGAAGTTGCAGGTTCGCAGGATTTTCCCCGTCTAAGGATTGGCGTTGGGCGTCCACCGGAGGGGACAGGGCAGATCGAGCATGTTATCGGCCCTATGGACTCGGAAGACCGTGAGGTCGTGGACGAAGCGGTGGAGCAGGCTGCTGATGCAATTGCCTGCCTTCTATCTGAAGGTATTGACGAGGCCATGAGCCGCTTCAACTAACCCGAGCAACTACGTGGCATCAAGACTTTCAAACGGTGGTTGATATCGCCGTGCAGCAAACCACGCAGACAGAGGACGAAGAAAATGAAATTTGGCTTGTTTCTGGAATGGCCTAATCCGACATTGCGAAACTGGAAGACGCTTTTCGAGGAAGGCGTGCAGCAAGTTCAGTACTCGGAGGAGATGGGATTTGACTACTGCCTGATAGCCGAGCACCACTTCACGAACTACGGCAACTCTCCTGCCCCACTCATGCAGGCGCTCTACATCGGGCAGCGAACACGACGCATCAAGATAGGCACCGCATCTGTCATTCTTCCGGTCTGGCAGCCCCTTCGCCTCGCGGAAGAAATCGCCGTGCTCGACAATCTCATCGACGGCAGGCTGATGTGCGGCATTGGCAGGGGCTATCAGGGCTATGAGATGGCGGGCTTCGGCAGCGACCTCGGCGAATCTCGCGTGAAGTTCCAGGAGACGTTTGAAGTGCTGCTGAAGGCATGGACATCTGACGAGTCGTTCACATACGACGGCGAGTATGTTCGCATCGAGAATCCTGTTACCGTGTTCCCCAAGCCTATGCAGAAGCCGCATCCGCCACTGTGGATCTCAGGCACCAGCGTCGAGTCCATGGAGCTCGCCGCGCAGCATGATATCCTGCCGTTGTCATCGAGTAACCTGGGGATGGACGGCGTGAAGAGGCAGCTCGGCTCGTATCTTCAGGCGCGTAAAGCTATGAATAAGCCGATACAGGATCCGTCACTGGCATTACAGTGCATGACTCACGTCGCTCCCACCGACGAAGAGGCGATGGAAGCCCTGCCCTATGTGCGCTGGCAGACTCGCGCCCAGCGCGGCCTCAACCGCCACGATGTAACCAACGGCGCGGTCAGCGCGACCCCGTTCGATGGCGAACTGGACGACGAAGCCTTCCTGGACAGGCTGTACTTCGGCAGCCCGGAGACGGTTATCGAGAAGTTCAGGCGAGCGGCGAGCGCGGGAGCGACCCACATCAGCAACTGGATGATGTTCGGCGGGATTGAGCATGAGAAGCTGATGCGCTCCATTAGGCTGATGGGTGAGGAGGTCATACCGGCTCTGAGTGACATCACACCGCCCGAGTCCCTGTATGACGAACTGCTTACGCAGCCACCGGTGACTACGGAAGAATTGCAGCGCGCCCGTCTGGCACCGACAACTCCTAACGCAGCAGGGTAACCGTCATCAAGGGACTTCGTCTTGCAATTGACATGCCTGCGCGGCCGTGACAATTTCCTTGCGAGGGGCATAGCCGTCTGCTATATTTAGCCATACCTCTGGCGGGCACATAGACGGCCCGCAAGCGCAGGTGGGGCTGTAGCTCATCTGGGAGAGCGCTTCAATGGCATTGAAGAGGTAAGGGGTTCGAGTCCCCTCAGCTCCACCAACAATGCCTGTATCAGTCGGTTCATGCTCGATTTACATATTCGCCAGAATGTGCCGACTGTCTGTTTCCATGTGCGTAGGGCGCGACTCGATTTCGCTCTTCGCCCTTTTCTTTTCCGCGACTTCTCCAAATCGTACCCCGTGCGGATACGTTGTCTAATCAGCGCCCGATGATCGGCGTGATGAATTCAAGCATAACTTCCACGCATTGCTCAGGTTTTTCCAGTTGCAAGAAGTGCGTGGCGTCGGGAAGGAAGTCGTAGCCGACGGTGAAGACATCGCTGAGATCGAGGGTCGGCAGATATGAGAACGGCAAAGTCGGGTCGGCTCCGATGACCTTTGTCGGGCAGACCTGTGATTCGAAGTCCACAAGCACCGCGAATGCGCCCGCGTACTCAATAATCTGCGCTTCATATTCGGGCGGGCAGCATAGCTCGTAGAGTTCTTCGCGATCGTTTTCCCGGAGGGTTGTCATCGCAAAGAGATCGTGGCCACCCGGTACTATTAGCTCAAAGACCGGGAAGAACGATAGGAGAAATGCGAAGTCTTCCCTATTTCTGAACCGCGCCATTCGGCGGCGAGAAATAGAGGACAGAGTACTTGCCGCTTCTTCAAATTCCCGGTGGTCGCGACCGGGCTTGCATAGTGGTGGGTCAAACAACACACGCGCCGCAAAGTCTCTGCCTTTCCTGGGGGACAGAAGTGAGATTAGCGCCGATACAGAATGGTATATGCCTACCTTCGGCTTGTCACCATAGTGCAGATCAATCGCGTCCATGATCTTATCGTGATCCTGGACCAGAGTGGGAATATTATGGCTCTGCAGAGAACTGATGTCATTCCAGCCATGGTTTCGCAGGTCATACAAAATCAGGTCGAAGTCGTCTGCCAGGAGCGACCAGAACGGGTAATACAGATCGATTGCCAGACCGTTGCCATGACTCAGAACGAGTCGAGGGCCGTCCGGGTTTCCGTGCCGCCGCAGTCTGATAGCCGTATCATCATCCACCTGCACATCATGCGTAGAAAGCGGCTCAGGCACCTCCCAATCGGTTTCTGAGGTCATCGGCACACCTTCGCTCTTCGATTCGCACTTTGTCCTGAGACATCATCATTGCCAGTATCAGCAACTTAATGAATCATACATCATAGACGAGTGCGGCGGCGAAATCCTGATTGCCTATGTCCTCAACTTGCCATTGAACCGCAGGAACCATTGGGAATCGGAAAGTGCCGCTGATCGCACCCCGGCGCATTGCCTCCGGCGCCTCGAATGTTGCAGGGTCAAGCGAAAGACCCGTGCCAAGAGCCTTGATCAGCGCCTCTTTGACCGTCCAGAGTTTGAAGAATAGATGAACCTCGCCCCGTGCTCGTTCCAGCTTCAGATCGGCCTGTTCATTGGGGCCAAAAGCGGCGTCTATCAGCCGGTCGAAGTCGCGGCGGTCTGTGCGCTCCTCTATGTCCACTCCCAATCGTCCATCCTGGGCGAAGGCGATAAGCCCGTGATCACCGCTGTGGCTCACATTGAAGCTAAAATATGCCGGTGACTGGTCCACCAGAGCAAACGGCTTGCCGTGGCGGTGCTCGCCAAAAGTGAGCATCGCGTTGCGACAGTCCAATGCTCCGCAGAGGATAGCACGCAGGGCGGCACGGCATAGCACGAACCTGCGGCGCGCGCCGGGATGCTCGAACTTCTCCCAGCGCGATCTCTCTACATCATCAAGCCATGAAAAGGCGAACGCCTCACGCGTAGCATGAGGCGTCAGATCAACGTGTAAGACTTTGACATTGCCGAGTTCCCTAAACCCCGATCCACCGAAATAGAGGTTATCGGAGGTCCTCATAAGGGATGAAAAGGTGCTCCCGCATATCTGGGATAATGGTTTATGGAGTCAGAACCAACCAGATACGAGGAGCACCCATTAGATGATAGCATCCGAGCGTCCTGACCGCATCCAAGTAACCTTCGACGACCACCGCCTGGTGGCCAATGCCGGACTGATGTTGCCAGTCATGCTCGCCGGGCGTCTGGGTCTGAGCGAACTTGTGGACAGCCACCTTGACCTGGGGGATGCGCCTGGTCGGGCGAATGCGGGAGACAAGATACTGACCCTGGCGGCATCGGCGCTGGCAGGGGGCGATTGCATAGACGACGCGGACGCGCTGCGGTCCGGGGGCACCGAACGGGTGCTGGGCTGCGCGGTCAAGGCTCCGTCCACACTGGGGACATTCCTGCGCAGCTTCCGCTGGGGACACGTGCGACAACTGGACCGTGTGAGCCGGGAGTTGCTGGCGCGAGCCTGGTCCGCGGGGGCAGGACCCGGGGACTCGCCTCTGACGATCGACCTGGACTCCACCGTCTGCGAGACCTACGGACTGGCAAAGGAGGGAGCCAGCGAGCACAACTACGCCGGTCAGAGAGGCTATCACCCGCTGCTTGCCGTCGCCGCAGGAACAGGAGACGTGCTGATGGCAAGACTGCGCAAGGGCCGGGCCAACACCGTACGGGGTGCAGCCAACTTCCTGCGTGAGACGCTGAGCAGAGTGCGCTACTCAGGAGCCACCGGAGCGCTCACCGTGAGGGCCGACAGTGGCTTCTACACCCACGACATCGTCAGCGTCTGCCGCGACAACGATGTGCGCTTCTCCATCACCGTCCGACAGCATCGGAGCTTGCGCAATCTCATAGAGGACATACCCGAGGCTGACTGGACGCCCATACCCTACTGGATGGAGGGCGCAGCCGACGTTGCCGAGACGACCTACACTCCCTTCGGAGGTGAGCCTGACGCAGCGCCGGTGCGACTGATCGTCCGCAGGGTCAGGCCCACGCCCGGTTCCCAGTTGGCGCTGTTTGCCAGCTACAGCTATCACGCCTTCATCACCGACCGACAGGGCGACACTCTCCAACTGGAAGCCGATCACCGCAGACACGCCGAGATCGAGAACGCCATACGCGACCTCAAGTACGGTGTGGGACTGAACCACCTGCCATCGGGTCGCTTCGCAGCCAACGCTGCCTGGATGGCCGTGCAAGTGATGGCACACAACCTTGCCCGCTGGACCGCGCGCATCGGTCTGGCTGAGCAGGTGGTGACCACAAAGACCCTCAGACGACGCTTCTTCTCCCTGGCCGGACGGCTCACACGCTCGGCACGCCGCCTCACTCTGCATCTACCCCGGGGCTGGCCCTGGGGGACACAGTTCGGCGAAGCCCTGGAGCGACTGCGCTCCCTGCCACACCCTGTCTGACGGCGGCTACCGCTCCTTCCGACCCATCCTCATCCGCCAGCCAGTCCCTGGTCTGCTCAACTCGCTTCGGACGGACCGGCAAGGGTCCCCTGATGCCTCCGAACACTCCATATGCGCCTCTTCACCGCTGACGGAGGCTTGCTGGCAGACCGCCAGTGGCACCATCTAGCCCAAATCCGTCTTTACGATCTCATCCCCGGTTCACATGTCCCTTTACTGCGCCACCATAGCGAACTTCGGTGGATTCGGGCTAAAGGGACTCCACCAACAATGCGTTGTGGAAGCTGCCATTATACGCCGTTCGCTTCCACGTACGGAATGTTAGGCCGCGTTGGCGTCAAGGTAATCAACCAGCTGCCCAATTGTCTGGAGCTCGGTGCAATGCTCAGGGGCGAACCTGATACCAAATTCGTCCTGAATGACTCTCGCGAATGAGACCACATCCATGGAGGATACTCCCGCATCACTCAGACTGGAACCCAAGTCAATAGACGCATCTACAGCGTTACCATCTACCTCCAGATTATTAGATATGAGCTGCCTTACCCGGTTTTCAGTTGATGCCATTGAATGTCTCCTCTATGAGTTACTTCTTGCATATCGCACACAATATATTAGTCAGCTTTTACATTGAAGTCAATATATAAAACATCGGATATGCGCTCATTGAGGTCTGATTATCCTGGGAGGATATTATTGTACTTCTTCGTGATATGCTCATACCTCACACCAGTGCGTTGAACCCCGTAATATCGCGCCCGAGTATGAGCGTGTGGACATCGTATGTCCCCTCATAGGTGTCCACGGTTTCCAGGTTGAGCATGTGGCGAATTGTGGGATGCTCCAGCGTGATGCCGCTGCCTCCCAAAATCTCGCGCGCGCTTCTCGCGGCGTTCAGTGCGACACGTACATTCCGCCGCTTAGCCATCGACACGTGCGTATGATGCATGGTGCCAGCATCCTTGAGTACGCCAAGCCGCCACGCAAGCAGCATGCCGTTGGTATGATCGGTGACCATGTCCACGAGCTTCGTCTGAACAAGCTGCCTCGATGCGATGGGCTTGTCGAATGTGCTGCGGTTCTGTGAGAACGACAACGCGTCTTCGTACACAGCCTCAAGGGAACCGAGAGCGCCCCACGCGATGCCGTAGCGCGCCTGTGTCAGACAAGACAGGGGAGCGGAAAGCCCGCGAGTCCCAGGAAGTATCTGCGACGCCGGTATCCGCACATCGTCCATAACGAGTTCGCTCGTAACGGACGCGCGCATGCTCATCTTATGCTTGATGGCATTTGCCTGAAAGCCCGGTGTGTCGGTCGGCACCACAAAGCCACGAACCACATCGTCGTCGTCCTTTGCCCAGATGATAGCGATGTCGGCGATGTTGCCGTTCGTTATCCACATCTTCACGCCGTTTAGGATGTATGATTCGCCATCCCTCCGAGCGCGTGTCTTCATCGCGCCGGGGTCTGAGCCGCCATCGTGTTCCGTCAGGCCGAAACAACCCACCATCTTGCCGGCGGCAAGCTGCGGCAGGTACTTGCGCTTCTGCTCCTCTGAGCCGTATCGGTATATCGGGTACATGACCAGTGCGCCCTGTACGCTGGCGAAGCTGCGGAATCCGGAGTCTATTCGCTCAAGCTCGTACATGATAAGTCCGTATGCGACGTTGCTGACGCCGCTCGCCCCGTATTCAGTCGGCAGATTCGCCCCCAGGAAGCCCATCTCGCCCATCTTGGGCACGAGCTGCTTCGGGAACTCTCCACTCTCCCACCAGTCGAGCACGCTGTCTGCGGCTTCTGCCTCCAGGAAATCGCGCGCCACGGTCTGAGTCTGTTTGTCTTCAGGAGAGAGTGCCTCCGCTATCTGAAAGTAGTCGAGCATTTTCGAAATCCCCTCTTGCGTTCGTGTTGACAGAGCATCTGCCAGTGGTGGTAATGTTTAACAGTCAAAAATGGTATCACACAGCAACCGATAAGCGGGAGTAAAGGAGCGGCTAAATGGCAGCGTATGTAATCGCGGATGTTGAAGTAACGGATGAGACGAAGTTCGAGGCGTACCGGAAGCTGGTTCCGGCAACAATCGAGGCTTACGGCGGCAAGTACATTGTGCGCGGCGGGGAGTCAATGGTCGCAGAGGGCGAGTGGACGCCGCATCGCACGGTCATAATCGAGTTCGAGAACTTCGAGCAGGCGAAGGCGTGGCACGGGTCCGAAGAGTACGCGGGACCCAAGCAGATGCGAATCGACTCCACGAACAGCAGCGTCATCATCGTGGACGGCCTCTAGCCATCATTAGAATTCCATCAGGAATTCACTCGCTCAGAGAATTCGCGACCTCACGCGCTTGTATTGCCCCGCGCTCGGCAAAGAGCCTGCACGCGCCTGTGTATGCCGTGGGATCGAGAAGCGCCTGAATCTGCTCGGGGGTCATTCGGGCGCTGACATCCGGCTCTTCTGCCAGACAATCGGCAAATGACTTGCCCTCGATGAATGACGCCTGCGCCGCTTCGTACACTGCGTCGTGTGCCTGCTGTCTGCCAATCTGCCTGCCGAGTTCCAGCATTATGGCCTCAGACATTATGAGGCCGCCGCTCAGATCGAGATTTTCACGCATCCTCTCCGGAAAGACGCGGATGCCCGCGAACAGGTTGACCATGCGCTGCAGTATGTCTCCGGTAAGGATGCAGGCTTCGTTGAGTGCCTTGTCCATCATCACGCTGGTTGTACGGTCCGCCTCATGCTCGGTCTGCATAGCTTCAAGCGCGAGTGGGACCAGGGCACGCACCTGAGCCGCTCCGGCGACAATGTCCTGAGCAAGCTTCGGATTGCGCTTCTGCGGCATGGTGCTGCTGCCGACCGTGCCTTCCGGGACGGGTTCTTCAACCTCGCCGAACTCCTGCTTCATCTGGGTATAGACCTCCCTGCCAATCTTGCTGCAGGTGGCGGAAAGAAGTGCGAGGATGGTGATGTATTCGACAAGGTGGTCGCCAATGGTGCGGCTGGGATTCGACATCGAACCCATACCAAGCCGCTCGGCAATGCCATCCTGAATGTCCAGTCCAATTTCGCCGAGCGATCCAAGGGTGCCCGCGCCGCCTCCGAGCATAGCGACGAACACACGGCTTTCGCAGCCGCGCATTCGCTCCACATGACGGCAGATTTCGTCTATCCACACGGAGACCTTGTATCCGTAAGTGGCAGGTACGGCGTGCTGTCCATGTGTGCGGCCAGGGAGAGCGGCGTCCTTCGTGGTTTCGGCGAGGTCGGCAAGCAGTGTGAGCAGTTCGGCGATCTGGCTGAGGAAGACGCCGTGAGCGCTTCGCAGGTTGAGGAGCTTGCCGGTCTGGGTGATGTTCTGTGTGGTTGCGCCCCAGTGGATGTAGCCGCCGGCGTCACCGTCGCAGATGCGGTCGAGTTCCCAGACCATCGGGACTAGGGGATGGCCCGTTCGAGCCAGACCTTCGCGGATGTTGTCCATGTCGAGGTATTCGTAGCGCGCCTTGCGCTCGATCTCCTCGGCAGCGTAGCCAGGTATGACTCCAAGTTCTGCCTGTGCTTGCGCGAGCGCGACTTCCACATCGAGCCACGCCTGAATACGAGATGCTTCGCCGAAGATGTCGCGGATGCCGGGGTCGCCTACGCGGAATGAGGTGGGTTCGTTCTGCATTGATTTTCCTCCGAAGTGTTTGGGGCATGATGTTATGGCAAGATGAAATGTCCGAGGGACTGCGTAAACGAAGATATGCTACCACACTGCTCGGGCAATACTGGCGCTAAAGAAAATGCCTTGCAATTTCCTCTGGTTTGTATCAGCATTAACCAGAGAAAATACTGCATGGATCTTATGCAAATTCACTATATGATATGCAGTCTCAACATAACACCCTCATACGGCATTACACGGCCAGTTGACGCACTTGCCGTTATAGCCGCCTGTTAGGTCAAATCGCTACTAAGCATGAATGGAGAAAGCTGAATTGCGTAATGTAATGAGTATCAGAAATTGGAAGTCAGCATCGTTTATGGTTGCGTCAGCTACCGTGGTGACGGTACTGCTGCTTCTGATGCTGACAGGCGGCGATACGGCGAGGGTGCAGGCGCAGACACCTGATGATGAAACGCCGAAATACGCGAATATGGACGCGCTGCTGAATGAAATAGTCGAGCAGCATGAGATGGGCGCGTTTACGGCGAGCGCCGCGGGGGCCAGCGCCTCTGCGAGCAGCGGCGGCTCTGTCGGCGTAATCTTCCTGACCGAGTCGGACGAAACCGAAGGGGTAAGAGAGTTTCTGGAGGAGAATGGCGCATCGCCCGGCCCCGCGTTCGAAGGATTTGTCGGGGCTGATGTTCCTGTGAGCCTGCTGGCGAGCGCATCAGAGCAGGATGGCGTGAGCTGGATGCAGGCAGACATTCCGCCACGTGTTGCGCAAACGGAGGGACCGCCCACAGCGACGGGAGAACATGGGGAGGACGTGTGGCATGCTGCTGGTCTGAGAGGCGAAGGTGTCAAGATTGGCGTGATTTCTCACGGCTTCGAGGGCTTTCAGAGTTCAATGGAAGCGGAGAAACTGCCTGCTTCGGTGGAGGCGAGGTGCTATTCCAGATATGGGCTGTATTCCACGGACATTGCGAATTGCGTGGGACGCTACTCCGAAGTCGAGGTGGGTCTGGGGACGGTGACAACGGAAGCAGTGTATAGCATAGCTCCCGACGCCACCTACTACGTCGCCAGTGTCCACAGCTCAATAGATCTGTTTGCAGCCGTCAGATGGATGGTTGAGAGCGAGGTTGATGTCATAGAAAGTTCTGTGTTGTGGTCATGGTCAGGGCCAGGTGATGGTACATCTCCCCTGCCATTGAGTGCTCTCAACACCGTTGACGACGCAATTGAAGGAGGCGCTGTTTGGGTTGCGCCCGCGGGCAACGACGGAAAAGCAACCTGGTTCGGAGACGTCAGTTTAGTTGAAGATGATGACGGCAGGCAATTTCACAACTTCGATGCTGAAGGCGAAGACGAATGCAATGGTGTTGAAATTGAGAGTGGCACTTTCTACTACGCATTGCTCAGGTGGGAAGGCGAATGGGGCGAAAATGCAGACGACACGGACCTGAATATGTACTTGGTGGACGAAGAATCATCAACTACTATCCGAAGGAGCTTTCACAGATACTGGGACCGCAACAACAGGTTGCCATTGGAATACCTTTATTTCTACAACTACGGTAGAGAGGACGGAACATATTGCCTAAGGGTGGAACTCAATGAGGGTGACGCTCCGGACTGGATTCAGTTGCAGTCATTCTATGGCGAGGAACTGGAGCACCATACGTTCCACGGCAGCATCGCCAGCCCGTCGGAGAGTGCCAATCCGGGACTACTATCCGTTGGCGCGGCTTCCCTGGAAGACCCCAATGTCATCTGGGAACTCAGCAGTCGAGGGCCCGCTCCCGACGGCAGGCTAAAGCCCGAACTCGTCGGCGCGCAGCATGAAGGTGAAGCAGAGCTGCATGGGCTAGAGGCTGAAGAGGGAGACGATGAGTATGTGCCCGGGACGGGCCACGAGGCGGCAGATGTGGCAGGCCTTGCGGCACTGGTGAAGCAGCGTTTCCCGGAATTTGGCCCTGAAGAGATCGCCGGTTACCTGAAGGACACCGCCCAAGACCGCGGTGAGCCCGGACCGGACAACACATGGGGACATGGGTATGCTTATCTGCCTGCGACGGACGCGGCGGACCCGCCGGACCCGGACGTCTGCATACAGCGGATTTATGGCGATCAGACAATCGAAGGTGTCTGGGATAACACCTGCTTGTCTGAAAACAGATCTGACGATGAAGAAGGTCCAGGCGAAGGCGAATACTACGCGCGCTACTACACAATTTCGGTTGGCGTGAACAAGCGGGTAACCATTGACCTGTCCTCGGAACAGGATACATACCTCTACCTGCGTGAGGGCGACGGTAAGAACGGCGCCGTGGAAGCGTTTAACGACGACGTTAGGCAGTATTTCAACCTCAACTCCCGTGTAGTGGTGGATAATCTGGAATCCGGCGACTACACCATCGAAGCTACAACTTACCATCCTGAGACCGGCGGCGAATTCACGCTGACAATAGAGACCACTGACGCCGGCGAGGAATCGGAGCCCGTTCCTGAGCCGGCGCCTTCGCCTTCGGCAAGAGGGCCGTTCAGCGAATTCAGTCGCGGTACGGACCATGTCTGCGCGCTGCGCCCCAACGGGCGATTAGCGTGCTGGGGTGACGACGATTACGGCCAGTCATCGCCGCCTTCCGGCGAGTTCACCGCCATCAGCAGCGGAGAGAGCGGCAGCTGCGCAGTGCGCGATGACGGCGCGGCGATATGCTGGGGCAGCTTCGATGTCAGCCCTTCGTCTGATGATACGGCTGCGGGGCCCTACACGGACATCAGCCGTGGCAGCGACCACGCCTGCGCGCTGGACTCCGGCGGCGCGATAACCTGCTGGGGTTCGGACCGACGCGGTCAGGCGACACCGCCATCGGGCGAGTATAGTGCCATTGGCAGCCACGAGGGCGGCAGCTGCGCCCTGCGCGACGACGACGCACTGGTCTGCTGGGGCGGCGTGGAGGTCAGTCCGTAGCAAAACTCGGAGACCACACAGGACAGGCCTTCAGGGGACAATATATACGCAGAGCGGGCGCAGGGTAATGGCATCCTGCGCCCGCTGCTCGTAGTTGTGTCTCTCGTAGTTGTGTCTAATGTGCGTCAGCGACGGAACTCAATGCGCTTGAATGCCTCAGCGTGCTGAATGCCCCTGCCCTTGGCGCGCTCGCGCTTCCACTCGCCCATGCGCTCGCGAGCCCAAGCTTCGTCGCGACCGTTCATCTGGGACTTGTGCTCCATCAGCGCCTTGACGGAAGTGTCCATGTGCTGCGTCACGTCAACATAGTGGTCGGGCTCAGGGTGGCCCATAATCCAGACTTCCGCGACTTTGTGCGGCTCAAAGCCCGCCTCCAGCAGGTCGGGGAAGGTCATGTGGTCACGCGCTGTGGGGAATACTGCCTGCAGCGCAGCTTCGCCCGCAGCCATGTGGTCGGGATGACCGACGCCCCAGCCACCATTCAGTGAGCGCATCGGGTACATCGTGATCAGCACATCCGGCTTGTACCGACGGATTTCGCGGGCGATATCTTTGCGAAGTTCGAGCGTGGGTTGAAGCATGCTGTCTTCATAGTCCAGAAAGACCACATCCCTGAGACCGAGCACTTTGCCCGCGTTTGTCTGCTCCTCGCGGCGTATGGCAGCGAGTTCGGCTTGCGTAATCTCGCGGTCGCTGCTGCCCTTGCTGCCGTCCGTACACATCACATAGACCATCTCCCAGCCCTCGGCGCACAGCTTTGCCACCGTGCCGGAGCAGCCGAATTCGGCATCGTCCGCATGCGCCACGACCACCATTCCACGCGAAAATTTTTCGTCCTGATTGTCTTCTGTTGTCATGCTCTACCACTTGCTCCAGAGTTCATGTTGTATTCGTCCATCATTTGAGTTTATCCAACAGAGCGCACCTTAGTCCAGTGAAATAGACTTGGGCAACAAAAGAATAACAGCAGACAGGTTCATTCTGGCGACTCCCCTGCTGCACCCTCCCTCCGGAGAGTGCGTACCCTGTTGGCCTCTCGAATGACAGGACGATCCTGCGGGTCCGTGCGATCTTCTGACCGTACCAAATTGGCACTCTTGACACTTGAAGCGGCGTTGGGTCATATTTGTGCTGCTTAACTTGAGCATGGTGCAGGCATGAGTCTGAACTTCACTCACATCGTTCTGGGCTTGCTGGTGGTACTTGCAATTGCAGGTGGGGTTGTATTGACGCTTTGGCCCAGCACTTCTGCAGGCGACATTCGTGTGGTAGAAGTCGTGCCAACTGCCTCACCAGCGCCTACGAGCACTCCAACGCCATCTGAGGCACAGGTGGGAGTATACTTGAGCGGCGCGGTGACGAACCCGGGCGTGTATATAATGAACCCGGGCAGCCGCCTAGCGAACGTGCTGCTGCTCGCGGGTGGAGCGACCGCTGAGGCCGAATTGACAGCCGTGAATCTTGCGGCAGTCGTTCAGGACGAAGACCACTGGCATATCCCGAAAGTGGGAGAGGTTGCGCCACCCAAGCAGGGGCAGGCTGTCTCAGGGCCCGGCGCCGGTCAAGAAACTCCGGCACTGGCAGATGAGCGAGGAAGCGATAAGGTCGATCTGAACAGTGCAGATGTGGAACTGCTGAAAACCTTGCCGGGTATCGGAGACGTAAGGGCAGGCGCAATCGTGAGTTACCGCGAGGCGAACGGCGATTTCGCCAGCGTGGACGAATTGCTTGATGTGGATGGCATTGGCATCGGGACCGTTGAAAATATACGCGACCTGGTGACAGTGGAGTGATCAGCGGTCAACTTGACATCGGTGGACAGGACGGCAAGAATTCTCCGTGTGTTGGCCATTCCACACTTGCACAGTTTCCTGAAGGGTTCCGAGAGATTACACACTCCCTAGGAGATAGGAATTAGATGCTACCGCCGCTTATAACCCAGTCGGAGTGGGGAGGGCCACTGACCGCCGCGATAGTGTTCGCGGTGTTCCTGATCGCGTCTGGCGCCGTGAATGTAATCCTGCGCGTGGTCATCAGGCGCTGGGCGAACAGAACGCCGGGCACGCTGGACGAGGAACTACTGGGCGTAGTGCGGGGACCTCTGGTGCTGTTCATCGCGCTAACCGGACTGTTCATCGCGCTGCTGATACTCACTAATCTCGATAGCCCGCGCTTTGCGCTGATAACGGGGTATGACGACCTGGTCCGAAGAGCGTGGCTGGTGGTGGTCATCGCAGAGGTAGCGTACCTCATCTACCACCTGCTGGACGCGGCTCTGACCTGGTACATCCAGAAGGTGGCGGTGACGACGGAGACGGAGCTGGATGACAGGCTGCTGCCGCCGCTGAAGCGCATCATGCCGCTCGCGGTGTACTCGCTGGGCTTCCTGATGGCGCTGTCGGTGCTGAACATCCCGATAAGCCCGATACTCGCGGGACTGGGCATCGGTGGTCTGGCGGTCGCGCTCGCAGTGCAGCCGACGCTAGCCAATTTCTTTGCCGGCACCTATGTAGTGACCGAGGGAGAACTCAACATCGGTGACTACATAGAGCTTCAGGGTGGACCGTCCGGGTATGTGGTGGAGGTGGGATGGCGCAGCACGAAGATCAGGTCGATGCACAACAACCTGGTGATTATCCCAAACTCGCAGATGGCGAACAGCATCGTGACGAACTACTACAGCCCTGAGCCAGCGATGAATGTGATCGTGTACTGCGGGGTGAGCTACGACTCGGACCTTGAAGTGGTGGAGAGCGTTGTGAGAGAGGCATCTCAGAAGCTCGTTACGGAATCGGAGTACGCGGTGGATGGCGAGCCGTGGTTCGGCTTCGAGGAGTTCGGGGACTCCAACATCAGTTTCTGGGTGTTCGTGCAGGCAACCGATAGGCTGGGCAGCTTCTACCTGACGAGCGACCTGGTAAAGGTGATTCACTCGCGGCTAACTGCCGAGGGGATCGAGATCAACTACCCGGTGCGGAAGTTGGTGTTCCCGTCGGAGAACGGGACCGGGGCGGAAGTGCCGCCGATTCCGCCTGTTGCACCGCCGCCCGCGAGGTAGAAGCTACACGGATATCGGCGCTAGTCGTGGGACAGTACCCGAAGGCGTCCACCGTCCGGTATCAGCAGGACGTAGCTGCCGGAGGCATCCGCGATAGCTTGCACGAGTTCGGCTGCTTCTTCGTCGGAAAGTGTGGATGTGGCAGCGTCCGCGTCTGCCCATTGTAGCACGCTTACTTCGTAGCCGAGCGCTGCCTGAAGCTGGGCTGCGAGCGTGCTGCCGTCGGAGGCGAGCAGCGTTACGGGCTTGCGGCCGGCCTGTGGTTCAGCAGGGGTAGCGACGGGCTCCGGCTCTATTTCGGGAATGGCGTCCTGGTCCTGACGATACACTCCCCAGTAGTACGGCAGGAATGTCGCAGCAGCGGCGATTATGGCAACAGGCTCCGACAAGTCGTTTAGCGTGTCGAGGGAGAGGGAGGCGTCGAGCAGGTCGCGCAGGAAGAAGAACAGCACGGCGCTGACGCTGCCGAGGAGTGCAATCACACCAATGCCGAGCGCAGCAAAGAGGAAGATACGTCGCGAGATTGCCTGCCTCTCATCCGTGCCCAGATCGAGGGTGCGGCGCTGGATGTTCTGCCAGTAGTATCCCCAGAGAGGAGCGCCGAGAACCGCAAGCGTAATGATGTTTGCCAGAGGACGCTTCCACTGATTTCCGCCGACTACGACGTCACCGAAGCTCGCCAGAATTAGCTTGAGCGCCGCGCCGACTAGCATGAATACGGCAACGGCGAGTGCCCCTGTCCCTATCGCGGTGAGGATGTAGGTGTATGCGCGGCGAGCGGATAGCGGCGTTCCGGCGGACATGCCGGCTTCGAGGCGAACCTTATACCAGTGGTATGCCCAAAGTGCGGCGCCGACAGCGAGCGTGGCGACGGATCCGGGGAGGAACTCGAAGTGCTGTGCGGTGGTGCCTGCGGAGATACTACCGAGCGCCCATATCAGCACCTCGTGGATGATGATTGCAAGGGCGACGAGCGTGACCATCACGCCGCCGAGGATGGCGAAGATGTAGAGATAGGCCTGTCGCAGCACGCTGTTGAAGTCGCGGCGGGCTACGTGCAGCCATTGAAGCCACCATACCAAAGCGCCAACGATACCGATCGACAGCATCTCGCGCATTGCGTGCCGCCAGAGGCCGGCATCGCCGCTCAGCACCGGCGTTGATACCAGGGCGTTGTAGCCCTCAAGCAGAACAAAGTAGATGACGCGACCCGCCCCGAACGAGAGCATCACGAGGCCGACAAGCGACGCGATGTAGATATACAGGCGGGAAATTGCCCTTGTTTCGAGAGTTGCCTGACCCTCGTGTTGCTCAAGCCGCCAGTGGAACGCATAGACTGCCCCCCAGATAACCAGAGCGGCGGGGTTGTACCCGCTGAAGTCTTCAGTCTGGAATATCCAGTTCAGCAGGTCAACGGCAGTGTAGATGAGGATGCTACCCGCGACCGCATGCGTGATGTAAATGTATATCTTGCGTAGGATGGAGCTTGTTTCCACAGGCTGTTCGGCAACGATTCGCTGTATGTAGCGCCAGTGGAAGAACCAGAGTGGCGCACCGACTATCAGGAGCGATACACCAGCAGCGAGCCTGGTGGTGGAGTCAGAAATTACGGCGGCGCCAGCGATGCTGTCCAAGATGAACTGGATGAGGAGCACGATACCGGTCGCCGACATCATCAGGGAGACGAAGGCGACGAAGTAGAAGTAGAGACGGCGCACGGTGCCGATGCCCGTGTCCGGCTCGTTCTCTTGTGAGTTCGCTGACGCGCGGCGTCTCCAGACGATGATGCCGTAAACAATCAGGCCTATGATCGCGATAGGTATCAGAGAGCCGAGGATGCCGAATACGAATAAAAGGGCGTCTGGCATATTTGTGAGCCTTTCATCAAGGGCTAGCAACGGGATATACGGATGGGCAGGATGGAAGAGAAGGTGAACTCTCGACCTGAGCCAGACTTACTCGTCGGCTTCGAGGCAGTAGTCGTAGGGCCAGGGGTATTCGGTGAACTTCCATTCGCCGTCTTCCTGCCGGAGGTCGTAGCTCCGTCCGTAGGTTGACTCGCCGATGTCGAAGGGACCGCTGTTGCGGAACCGCGTCACCTGCACGTCCACTACGGTGGTGTTACCGACGAGCCTGGTGTCGCGCAGCGTGGCGCGGATGTCGCGGTCGTCCCTGGAGCGGTATCTGCCGCCGTCCGCGAAGTTCTCGAGCTCACACTTCTGCTGAAGTTCCTGCGACAGCATGGCGTACGCTGTCTCCAGGTCGTCGCCTTCAGCGGCCCGCAAGAGGGTCTGGACGGCATGTTCCGGCGTGCCGGGCGCGAACTCTGCCTCTTTGGAAGTGAGCGCCAGCACGATGCTCACGATAAGCAGCACGGCTAGGAACGCTGCCACGCCGATGAGCCACCACTTTGTCATTGGACGGCCCCTTTATAGATAAAACAATATTTATAATATTCTATCAGACATTTAGAAGTACGCCACAGCAGGTGAAGCTGAAATACCTGCATGCGCACAAGAAAACTGCGCCCGCCTCACCTGGGGAAGGGGACTGATGTACGGACTTGCCAGGGAACCAATGTACCGGGCTTCTATCAGGCGATGCGCTTACGCTGGCTGCGAAGGTAGTCCACCATCACATAGCGTCCGAGCTGGCTGGGGTCGGTATAGAAGGCGCGGCCCTTGTTGATGCGCGTCATCTTGTCGATGAAGTCCATGAGGTAGTAGTTGGCTTCTAGCATGAAGGTGTTGATGGTGATGCCTTCCTGCGTGCAGCGCTTGACCTCTTTCAGCGTCTCCTCGATGGTACGCCAGCTTGGCGGGTAGCTGAAGTAGGCGCGTCCATGCTCAAGGTGTGCTGTTGGTTCGCCGTCGGTAATCATCACTATCTGCTTGGTGGCGACCTTCTGCTTCGACAGCGCCTGCCGTGCGAGCATGAGTGCGTGCTGCATGTTTGTGCCGGAGACCCATGCGTTCCATGTCAGGTCGGCGAGGTCGTCGGTGGCGATGTCCATGCCGTAGTCTGAGAAGCCGATGATGTAGAGGTAGTCGCGTGGGTACTGGCTGTGGATGAGCCAGTACAGAGCTAACGCCACCTTCTTCGCCGCCGCGAAGCTGCCGAACATGCCCATGGAGCGGCTCTGGTCTATGAGCAGCGCCGTCGCGGTCTGGGTCATGTGCTCGGTGTGGTGAATCTCGAAGTCCTCAGGGCTGATGCGCAGGGGCGTGCCGGGTCCGTTCCGCAGCGTGGAGTTGAAGAGCGTGCGATGCAGGTCGACGTCGAAGGGGTCGCCGAACTCGTAGGGCTTGGTCTCGCCGGTGCGCTCGCCGCCATCGCCACGCGAGTAGATTTCGTGGCGTCCCATGCGGTCCTTCTTCAGTTCAGAGAAGACTTCGCGGAGCGCCTGCTGCGCGAGCTTGCGGATGCCGCGCGGGGTGAGTTCGAGGCGGTCGCCCTGCCGCTTGAGGTAGCCTGCCTCTTCTAGCTGCTGGATCAGCCTTTGAAGCTGCTCAAGTTGGCGGCGGGCGTCCTCGCCCATTATCTGCTCGACATTGTCAAGGTCAAGGTCTTCGATGTTGCCATTGCGCATGACCTGCTGCACCTGCTGCTCAAGCTGGTCCATGTCGCGCAGTTCACCCATGAGTTCCATCGCGGAATCCAGGGTCATGGATTCTTCGCCCATGAAGGGATACTCGCCCGCAATGTCGTCGAAGGGGAACATGTCGTACATCATTCCAGCAAGCTCGGAGAGTTCGTCCATGAATTCGGGGTCTATCGCCGAGCCGAGCATGGACTCAAGCTCGTTACGCATCTGGGGGGACATGCTGTCCATAAGAGACTGCATCGCCGCCATCTGCTGCTGTAGCTGCTCGATAAGCTCGTCGAGGCTTGCGGGGCGGTTCGGGTCGAAGTATTCGCCGTACTGCTCCATGAAGCCTTCGAAGTCCGGGTCCTCGCCCATCGCGCGGTCACGCAGCATCTGGTTGAGGGCTTGGATCATGTTCTTGATGCCCTCCATGTCCTCCGGCGACATCTCCTGAAGTTGCTGCTTCATGTCCTGGAAGAAGTTCTGCATCATCTGCTGCTTGAGGGCATCCAGCAGCTCGTTGAACTTCTCGCGCGCTTCGGGGTCCATGAAGTCGTAGCCCTGAAGCTGCTGAATCTGACCGCCGGGGCTGTTCGGCAGCGAGTCAAGCGTATCGGTATTGCGCTGGGCACGGTCCTGGAGCATCTCCATTGGCGCTTGCAGGTGCTCGGCATCTTCGCCGGCTTCCTGTAGATGCTGCTCGGCATCCCGGAGGCGGCTCTCGATGCCCTTACGCTCGGTGTCGATGACATCCTGCAGCTGCTCCTTAATGTCATCCATAACGGAGTCGAGATTGTAGCGCTCTAGCTGCTGCTGGCGCTGCTGGCGGAGGCGGTCGAGGAGATCACGCAGGCCTGGGGCGTGCTGTCCCTGCTCATCGTCGATACCGCGCTGGAAGAGGCTGCGCAGGGCGCGCTCCGGGTCGCCATGTTCGAGGATGTCGTCGGCGATGGAGTTCATGAGGTCGTCGGCGTCCATGCTGAAGACCTGCTGGCTGCCGTCCCAACGGTAGTATCTGTAGGTGGTCATAGCGACATCTCCAGTGGTCCGACTTTGATATACAGCATAGACGGGAATCCTAGCGCTTGCTACCGCCTATGATACATCAGGTTGGGCATTGGCGTGCGGGCATTCTGCCTTCTATGAGAATATATTCGCCACCTATTGAAACCCGTGAGGTTGGTGTATAGTTTGCTATCAACATAGTTAGGCAGATTTCGGGAAGGAGGTTAAAGATGGCATATCGCCCATATGACTCCGGGGAAATGGCAGCGGAGGAGCCTGCGACGGAGCTGGCGAGCCCCTGGGCGCGCTTGGCCGCCTGGATTATTGACGGCCTGCTCTATTTCGCAGTGATTGTCGTTGCCTTGTTTATAGGTTTTGCAATTGCCGGTGTCGGTCTCTCTGACCTAATAGACTTTGATCTTGAGTTCTTTCTTGGCGCGCTTGCGATAGTGGCCGCCCTCGTCTTACTCGCGTTCCTGAGCCTGTTCATAGTTCAGTTGGTGCTTCTGGCAACGCGCGGGCAGACGATTGGCAAGATTGCCATGAAGGTTCGTATTGTCGATGCAAAAACGGGAGCACATCCGGGCTGGGCACGCCTGATACTGCTCAGAACTATCGTTAATTCAATCATCATTAGCGTCCTAAATGTACTGCCGGGCGCGGGTGGCGCATACTTTCTCGTAGATTCGCTGTTCATATTTAGAGCAGATCACAGGACAATCCACGACTTCATAGCCGGTACGCGCGTGGACAAGGTTGGCTGATGCGCTTGTGGCGGTGCCATTCTGTTGCAGATATGATACGCGGATGTAACATTTCTGCTGTATCATGAATGTGAATGTTAGGCGCGGAATGTAAGTCGCCTATCGGATTCTGTTAATATGGCAGCGCACGCGCCAACCGGAGGCAGGAATGGCACACTTACCCGGACATGACGAGGCAACGGTGAGCGAA
This sequence comes from Dehalococcoidia bacterium, assembly GCA_963665605.1. Lineage (GTDB taxonomy): Bacteria > Chloroflexota > Dehalococcoidia > Lucifugimonadales > JADFKI01 > Bin90. The sequence goes on from OY762409.1 coordinate 1,773,240, forward strand.
TATCGCACCGAAACCGGCGAGGTCCGACCGATCTACGAGGACTTGATGCAGTCGCTTTACGAACTGGGCGAGGAGGACATGCGCCGGCGCTGGCAGCACGCCAGGCGCGAAGTCGAGCTGGACGCCTTCTCATTCGCGATGGATCCGAAGGAATTCCGCCCGGTGCCGACCGACTGGATCCCCCGAATCATCGAATTCGACGAGTGGCGCAACATCAAGGCAGGCGTTGAGCAGCGTCTGAAGGCGCTGAATATGTTCCTCCTGGACCTGTACGCCGGGGAGCAGGGCGTCGTACCGGATGACGTCGTATATTCCTGCCAGTACTTCTACCCGGAGTTTCAGGGCTTTCGTCCGGCAAAGGACGTGTTCGTGCACATCTACGGCATCGACCTGGTGCAGCAGCGCGACGGCAAGTACGTTGTGCTTGAGGACAACCTGCGGATTCCGTCCGGAATAACCTACCAGCTGAAGTCACTGGAGATGGCGCGGCAGTTGTTCCCTGAACTGTGCGAAGCTTATGATGTCGTGCCCTACGACATACGAGACACATATCTTGATCTCTTCACATCCCTGTGCGACAACCCTGAGCCGACCTGCGTGCTGCTCACGGACAGCAAGTTTGGCTCTGCGTTTTTCGAACACCGATACCTGTCCGAGCTGCTGGGCATCCCGCTGGTGGAGGGCGGCGACCTGTGCATCGGGCACGATGGCGACGTCCGGATGAAGACGCTTGATGGCGATGTGCATGTTGACCTCATCTACCGCCGCGTCGAGGACCTCGAGATATTCGTTCCCGGCCTCACGGACGCATACCTCAAAGGCAATGTGGTGCTGGTGAATGGCATGGGCACGAGCGTGGCAGACGACAAGCTGGCATTCCTGTGGGTGCCGGACATGATACGTCACTACCTCGACGAGGAGCCGATTCTGGAGCAGGCTGTGAGCTACGATCTTGACGACAGTGCAAGCCGTGCCTATGTGCTGGAGAACCTGGACAAGATGGTGCTGAAGACGCGGCAGGGTTACGGCGGTCTGGGCGTGTACATCATGCCGGACCTTGGAGGAAACTACCGCGCGCCGCTTGCGAGGCAGATAATCGAGAATCCGCGCGCGCTGATAGCGCAGGAGACGATAGACTTCTCCAAGCATGTCATTTACGACGACGAGGCAGGGGAATACGACGAGCGCTACATAGACTTGCGCGTCTATGCGGTACAGAACGGGCGCGGCGAAGCCACAGCGTTCCCCGGGGGACTGACGAGGGTATCCCAGGCGGGCAACCGTGTCACGAATAACTCATCGGGTGGTCTATGCAAGCCAACTTGGGTAGTCCGGTAAGCGACACGGGCCTGCAGGTCAGCTACACCTACGGAGCCCGATATGCCTATACCGACACCGTCATCCTGAACGACAACTTTCTGCGTCTCTCGGCATGCGTGGACGCATTCCAGACGCCCATGTCGTCGTCCGTTCTGACGGTTCCCGCCGCGCGGCCCGTGCAGTACATGGACAGCCAGGGCAATCCGACTCACCGCGTCCGTCTCACATCGCCGCACACTGAGCTGACCGTCCTTGCCGTTGGCAATGTTCGTCTCATCAGCCCGCCGTGGGCTATCGAGGAGATGACGATGAGCGCGCTATCGTACGATGCAGGCGCGGAGGAATTCCTGCTGCCGACCCCAATGATCGACCCGGAGAAGGTGGCAGATGCCGCGCGTCAGGTCACAGGCGGCAGTCAGGGGTTGCTTGAGGTCGTGGACAGCGTTGTCGGCTGGGTGCATTCGAATATCACCTACATTCGCGGCAGCACAACAGTCGCCACGACAGCGGAACAGGTGCTGCAAACGCGACAGGGCGTGTGCCAGGACATGACGCATTTGGCGATGGGAATGCTTCGGTCGCTGGGCATACCTACACGCTACGTCAGCGGCCTGATGAGTGGTCAGGTAGGCGAGACGCATGCGTGGCTAGAGTTTCTGCACCCGACACTCGGATGGCTACCGTCCGACCCAACGCGAGGGCAGCCCATAGCCAGAGGGATGGACCTCGTTAAGTTCGCCGCCGGGCGTGACTACACGCAAGCGTCGCCCATAGAGGGGTCGTTCGTCTCGAAGGGAACGGGATGGCTGGATGTGGTGGTTGCACAGGTCACTCCGTCGTTGGAGAGCCTGTCTTTCGACGACGCGATGAGCCTTATCGAGAACGCAAAGTCGGCATAGCAGTGGGTCCATCAAGAAACAAGATACTAGAGGCGCGGCAGAAGTTAACAAACTGATAACAGTTTTCCGCGACCATGAGCGTAGAATTATTACACCACGAAAATTTTCCTAACATACCAATCCTTTTCGACGGGAGCGAGGAAGTGCGCTCCGTGCCGGAGAGGATGTCTGCTTCGGAGGCTGAAAATTGATTCAGACGATGGATGAGCCGCGATCCTTGAGCATCGCCAAGGATGGCTGGATGACGGATTCGAGGGCGTACAACCTCATCTGGCTGGGCCGCTGGCTGGAGCGGGCTGAGAGCATTGCACGGGGAATGGACACAGCAGCGAAGCAGGCGATCCGTGAAGGCGGCGGACGCGACACGCTGGTGGACTGCCTTTGCGATCTGGCAAGTTCGCTCGGCGCTTCAGTCGAAATGCGGGAGGAAGTGGCTGCGGAACTGCTGATGCGAAACACCGGGTCGTCTGTATTGCAGAGCCTAGTCAAGGCACGGCTATCGGCCACGCAGGTTGCTCCGGTGGAGCTGATGCGCTCCCTCACCGAAGCAATTTTTGAAGTGGAGTCGCTGTCCAACGAGGCAATCGAGACGCCGCAACAGATTATCGATGTGGCGACCGCGGTAATAGCCAAGATAGCGGACGCCGGCCAGGTAATCGAGGACGAGTGGTTCGGGCGAGAGTCGCTGTCCGACGAGGAGATGTACCACCGGTTCGCGCAGCAACAGCAGCAATAGCGGATATGCGGCTGAATTAGTTACACTTACAGACCGCAATCACAAACGACAATCAAATCGCCCCTGCCGATTGACTTCGACAGGGGCGATACTTGTGCCGGATGTAGAGACCAGTTTCGGACCTTACTCGCTGTCAGCGATTGCCTTCGTTACCGACTGCGGGTTCATGGGCAAGTCGTACATTCGGACGCCGACTGCGTCATGAATAGCGTTGGCAAGCGCGGCAAGCGGCGGGACGATGTTCGCCTCGCCGACGCCCTTGACACCGTAGGGATGCGCCGGGTTCGGCACTTCCAGCACGACTGCGTCAATCATCGGCAGATCGAGCGCGGTGGGCATGCGATAGTCGAGCAGGCTGCTGTTGAGCATCGCGCCATCGTCGCTCATATAATACTCTTCGTTGAGCGCCCAGCCGATGCCCTGAACGGTGCCGCCCTGTATTTGCCCTTCGACATAGCTGGGATGCACTGCGATGCCCACGTCCTGGAACGCGGTGAAGCGAAGAATTTCGACCTTCCCGGTCTCGGGGTCAACCTCGACATCCACGATATTCGCGGCGTAAGAGCCTGCCGAGCCGCCGGGGTTCAGGTTTGCCCTGCCGACGATGGGGCCGCCGGTCTCTGGCATTCGTGATGCCAACTCCTTGAAGGACATGGTGAGTTCGGTGTCGGACTTGTGGCGCAGTTCGCCATCCACGTACTCGACATCGTCTTCGTCGGCTTCCCATAGCATTGCCGCGCGCTGGATAAACTGGCGCTTGACATCATTCGCTGCCTCGTATGCTGCGAAGCCTGACTTGTAGGCGACGCCGCTGCCGCCGGATGTGGATGTGAAGCCCACTGAATCAGTGTCGCCTACGGTGGGGATTACATCCGCGATCGGCAGACCAAGAGTCTCCGCGAACATCTGGGCAATTGCTGTACGCGAGCCACCGATGTCCATGCTGCCCTCGATGAGGCTGACACTGCCATTGGATAGCACGTTGGCAATGGCAGAAGCCATGCCGGAGTTATTGCGGCAGAAGCCCATCGCGATGCCGCGCCCGCGGTTGGGGCCTTCCAGAGCGGTGTTATAGTGCGGGTGCGCCTTGATTGCGTCCATGGTCTCCCTTGCGCCGATGGGACCGTTCACGACGCCATCCGCCCTGCGTGTGCCGGGTGTCGCCACATTCAGCAGGCGGAAGTCCACCGAGTCCATGTCGAGCGCCTGCGCGATTTCGTCTAGCAGGCTCTCCGACGCGAAGCAGACTATCGGCGCGCCGGGCGCGCGGTATGCCGCCGTCTTGGGCTTGTTGGTCATAATGTCGTAGCCGTCGATCTGCACATTCTCGATGAAGTACGGCGCGAAGACGGCAGCGCACGAGCCGGGGAGCGGTGCGCCGGGGTATGCGCCACCCTCAAACGCGAAGTAAATCTGCGCCGCGGTGATGCGTCCCTCGTTGGTAACGCCAATCTTGCACTTCAGGTGGCCGCCGGCGGTGGGGCCGGACGCTTCCAGCACCTCGATGCGCGTCATTGTTGACTTGACGGGCTTGCCGGTCTTCTTCGACAGGACGGCGGAGACTGCTTCCAGGTATGCAAGCGTCTTGCCGCCGAAGCCGCCGCCGATTTCCATCGGCACGACCTTGATCTGCGAGTTGGGAATGCCGAGCACCGCAGCGGTGCTGTCGCGCATGGCGAAGTGCCCCTGGCTGCTGCTCCAGATGGTGAGGCGGTCGTTGGGCGCGCCGTCCGCCGCCCAGAATGCGGTGGCGGTATGCGGCTCAATGTAGCCCTGATGCACCGTCTTGGTGGTGTATTCGCGCTCGAAGACCTGGTCCGCTGCCGCAAAGCCGGCCTCGATGTCGCCCAATACATGCTGCTCGTGGTCGGCGATGTTCTTGCTTGCGGCGATGTAGTCGCCTCCACCGCGCTCGATCCAGTGCTCATGCAGTGCGGCCGCGCCGGGTTCAAGCGCTTCCATGACTGTGGAAACGCTGGGTAGCACTTCGTACTCGACATCTATGAGCGCAAGCGCCTCTTCCGCGACATGCGCGTTGACCGCGGCGACCGCGGCTATCGGATGTCCCTTATAGAGAACCTTGTCCTTTGCGAGGATGTTCTCGCCAATGGGGACGCCCTGCCGCGCGACCTGCGGTATCGGGGACATCGGCGCGAGGTCGGCGGAAGTAACGACAGCCTTGACATCGGGGTGCGCCTCAGCCCTGCTGGTGTCGATGGACTTGATGCGGGCGTGCGCGTGCGGGCTGCGCAGCACCTTGCCATGAAGCAAGCCGGCGAGGTTCATGTCCGCGCCGTACAGGGCGCGGCCCGTTACCTTGTCAACGCCGTCGTGGCGCACGGGGCGCGTGCCGACGACCTTATAATCTTCTTTTGGCAGCATTGTCACCATGTGTATCACCTCTTAGTGGGTTAGGTTGTGGGTTTGGATTGATTTTTACACCCGCTAATATTACCACAGGACTTTCGAACATGGATTAACGATGTGTCAGGGCAAACGCATCTTAATTGGCAAGGACCATCAGTAGGTAGTCGTTGTCCCAGGCGGCATCTTTTCGCTTGCCGGCGAGGCTGCGGTTGGTGGACGTTTCGGCTTTGAGTAGGTTTAGGGCCATGCGGCGCAGTACAGAGAAGTTCTCAGCCCCGTTCCCGCTACGCACCCGGCTTCCGTCCTCATTGAACGTCACATCCAACGACCAGTGCAACTGGTTCTCTATGCTCCAGTGGCTGCGCACCGCGTTGAGCAAGGCGCTCGCATCGTTCGGCAAGCTCGATATGTAGTAGCGCGACTCCACCGTCGTCTTGTCCCCCACGCGGCGCTTGCCTTCCACCTTCACCAGCGTATTCAGCCCCGGCCACTGACTGTACTCATCGACGTATCTGACGTTGCCAAGGTCAGATACCGTCCAGCAGCGGCGTGTCTCGATTCGTCCGTGGCCCGCATCCACCGTCTCGTGGTAGTCGTACTCTATGTCGTCGAAGCCGGAGTTGCCGATGAGGTCGAAGACGTCTGCCACGCCCTCGTGTAGGTGCCTTTGGTTCCCCTTGACCGCCAGCACGTAATCGGCTCCCTCCTCCAATATCTTCGATGCAATCTCCCTCTGGCAGCCCATGGCGTCGATCGTCACGATGCATCCCTCGACCTCAAGCAGCTCAAGCAACCGCGGTATCGCCGTTATCTCGTTGGAGCGTCGGTCCACGCCGGTCTGCCCCAGCGTCACGCCGCTCTCACAGGCCCAGGCGCTAACCATGTGGATAGCGCCTTTTCCTGCGTATCTATCGTGCGAGCGCCGCACAGTTTTGCCGTCTATCGCCACCACATCACCTTGCAGAACCTCACTGATTGCCAGTACCCACTCGGTGAAACAGCGCTCGAACTGCTCAGCGTCCAGCCTGGCAAACACCCTGCCGAAGGTGTCGTGCGATGGAATGCCGTTGGGCAACTCCAGCATCTTGCGCAACCATTCCTCCTTGCATCTGCCGAACGCTTCCACGTCTACCCAACTGTCCGCTCCCGCTATCGCACCACAGAGCGCAATTGTGAGGATTTCGATCAGTTCGTGGCGCTTGGTGCGGTCTATACGAGGGTCCTTGAGGCTGCTGAAATGTTCCGTAAGCGAAGCAGGATTACTACTCTCCATAAGCCACTCTCCTTATGAGATTGACCCCCTATTTTATACTCCGCCTATAATAAATTTAGATGCGATTGCCCTGACGATGTGTAAAGGGCAGGAATGAGACTTATTTCATGAATCCCACCTGCCCGTCATGTTAGTATCTGACTGGTCAAAATTCTTACTCAGGAGAGGTTGTTATGACAGACAGTGTAATCACACCGGAAATCATCGAACGGTACAAGAATGTGGCGGGGGCGACCGTGTACAGCGCGGTGCGGGCAATGGGCTACGAGCCCTGCTTCATGCGCGATGTGCATGCATTCACGCCGGGCGGCATGCTCGTCGGACGGGCGAAGACACTGCGCTTCGTCCCACCGCGCAAGGACATCATCGCCGAGACGCACCGCGGCGCGGACTCGCCGGAGTACCAGGCAATGGGGTCGTGCGAGGCGGGCGATGTGCTGGTTATAGACGGCATGGGCAAGAAGTATGCGGCTATCGGCGGCGATGTGAAGCTGCTGCAGCTGAAGATGCAGGGCGCGGCGGGTCTGGTCACGGACGCATCGATTCGCGACCTGGCTATCGTAGCCGACTACGGGCTGAAAGTCTTCGCTGGCGGCAGGACGCCGATGGGCGGCGCAGACGAGATAGACCCATTCGAGGCGAATGTCACCATCGGCTGCGGAGGAGTGGCTGTGCGCCCCGGCGACCTGATAGTGGCGGACGACGACGGCGTTGTGGTGGTGCCGGAGTGCATCGTGGAGCAGGTCATTGACTGGGTCGAAGAGCACGAATGGGCGGAGGAGCACATCAAGGGCCTGGTGGAGGCTGAGGGTGTTGCGCCGGGCAAATACTATCCACCGCAGGAGGATGTGCTGAAGCTGTACCCCGGGCGCTAATCTAGTCTAGCCAGACCTACGAGATACAGGGAAAGAAAAAGGGGGAGTGTATGATCGGTCATCCACTCCCCCTTCTGCTATTGCAGTTATTTGGTGGCTACAGCGTCATCACCGACTTGATGACCTCGTCCTCGCGGGCTTCGTACATGTCGTATGCCTTCTGTACATCGTCGAACTTCATCAGATGCGTCGCCATCTCGCCCGGGTCCCACCAGCCGCGCTCCTTCAGGTCGATCATCGTCTCGATGTGCGTGATTGGGTCGCCGCTGGACGCGCCCTGCGTCGGGATGATAGTGGGCGCATTTCGGAGAAAGAGCGATGTGTCGAGCAGTCCCCTCTCCTCGGATGCGTTCTCCTGGATGCCGAAGATAATGGTCTTGCCGAGGTTCCGCACGTTCCGCAGCGCCGCCTCGAGCGTGTCTGCGTAGCCCGCCGCCTCCACGGTGATGTCCGCGCCTACACCGCCTGTGAGTTCCTTGACCGCTTCGTCGAGGTTCTCCTTGCTGGGATTGATGGTATGGGTCGCGCCGAATCGCTTCGCGAAGTCGAGCCTATAGTCGAACAGGTCGGCGGCGATGACCTTGCGTGCACCTGCGCGGGCGCAGATCGCGGTGAAGGACAGGCCGATTGAGCCCTGCCCCATCACCAGCACGTCCTTGCCGAGAATCGTCCCCATCTGCTGGCAGGAGTAGAGGACGGTGCCTGACGGCTGGCACATCACCCAGCTTGTCAGGTCGCCGTGGTCGGGCACTGCCGCCATGCGCCCCTCGTCGCCGTTGATGTACTCTACGAGTCCGCCGCCGGTTCTCGGTCCGGGCAGCACAATGACGCGCTGGCCGACGGAGAACTTGTCTGATCGGCTCTCGACGATGGTGCCTGCCGCCTCGTGGCAGGGACCACCGACGCGCATCGGGTAGTCTTCTTCAGGATGGACGGGGCCGTAGGCGTGGCGGATGTCGCTGCCGCAGACCGACCATGTTTCCAGCTTGATGAGACATTCGCCGTCAATTATGTCGGGAACATCCACTTCTTCGATTTCAAATCTCTTGGGGCCCGCAATTCGTGCTGCTCTCATGGTGTCGTTACCGTCCCTCCTAAGGTACTGCTACCTATGACTACCATAGGCGTCTGTTGTGAAATGCCGCACTATACATTACGGCAGAAGCGCACCGATGACAAGTGTATTTAGGGATTATCAGGCTTTGCCAGTGTGGGCGCTTGCTTGCACCTGAGCACTGCCATCAGAATCTGATGATTGTCGGCAGGAGTTTTGGATTGACGCTGCTTGCCGTGAAAAGATAGAATTAGGGCGAAATAAGATTGACTGCGCAGCAGAGAACGAGTTGGCTCAAATGCTGGCTATATAGGAGGGCACTCTATGGACTCAAGCCTCGTAAGGAAGATGGAAAAGGCCAAGGATTACGCCGCACAGGAAGGGCGAGTCGTACTTATGAATTGTCAGGCGACTTTCCGAGGCGACAATTCGGATCACGAAATCTCTTACGAGTCAGGGGAATGGAGTTGCAACTGCTATTACTTCACCAGTCGTGGTGAGTGCAGCCACACGATGGCGATGCAGTTGATGCTGAGCGACATGGTGAAGGAAGCCATCGCAAATTAGCGAGAATCGACACAGTTAGATACGAATTAGGGGATGACTAAGTCATCCCCTAACTTTTTGCAATTTCTGAAATGATTTGAAAAGAACTGTGCCGGCAGCGTCCGACCGCTATTCGTCTGTAAACGCCTTGAACACCACGCAGGCGTTCTGTCCACCAAAGCCGAAGCTGTTAGACAGCGCCGTGTTTACCTGCGCCTGCCGGGCTTTGTTCGGCACATAGTCCAGGTCGCAGTCCGGGTCGGGTGTCTCGTAATTTATCGTCGGGTGAATGACCCCGTCCTGAATGCTCTTGATGCAGGCGATCGCCTCCAGCGCGCCGGCGCCTCCCAATGCATGCCCGATCATCGACTTGGTTGAGCTAATGGGTACACTGTACGCGCCCTCGCCGAATACCTTCTTAATTGCCAGCGTCTCCACCATGTCGTTCTTGGGCGTCGATGTTCCGTGCGCGTTGATGTAGTCGATGTCGGCAGGCTTCATCCCTGCGTCCTCGATTGCCCAACGCATCGCTCGCGCCGCGCCTGCCCCGTCCTCGTCCGGCTGCACTGCGTGGAAGGCGTCGGAGGAAACGCCGTATCCCGCTACTTCAGCAAGAATATCCGCGCCACGGTCCAGTGCATGCTCCAGGCTCTCCAGCACGAAGATTGCCGCGCCTTCCGCGGGCACGAAGCCGTCACGGTTAGCGTCGAAGGGGCGGCTTGCCCTTTCAGGCGGCACATCGCTTCGACTGAGCGCCTTGATTACATTGAACCCACCAAGCCCGAGCTGGCAAATCCCCGCCTCGCAGCCGCCGCCTAGCACGACATCCGCCACGCCACGCCGAATCGCCTCAGCAGCCTCTCCAATGCCCTGGGTTCCCGCCGCGCACGCCGTTATGACAGTTGATGTGTATCCTTTCAGCCCGTAGAGACGGCTCACATTTGCCGCCGCCATGTTCGGCAATATCATTGGAATGAAAAAGGGACTAACCCTCATGCCGCCGCGCTTCACCAACGTGCGCGCATTGTCCTCTGTTGTAGGAAAGCCGCCGTTGCCGTTCCCCATTACGACGCCCAGGCGCTCTTCGTCTTCGGCGGACAGGTTGATTCCGGAGTCCTCCACCGCGAGCGCAGCGGCCGCCACCGCAGTCTGAGAAAATCGCGCCATGCGTCGCGCCTCACGAGGGTTGATGTACTTGCCGGGGTCGAAATCCGGTATTTCTCCGGCGACCTTGCAAGGGTATTCCGTAGGGTCTGCAAGCGTCATCGGCACAATGCCGGACTTACCCGCAACGAGGCTAGACCAGTATTCGTCTATCGAGTCACCGAGTGGCGTAACCGCCCCCATCCCCGTAACGACGACCCGCCTTCTTCCGTTGTTCATTGCCGTTCACCTCGGATTCACAGCCTACATGTAATGGAATCATCGGAGTTTCATCCCTTACATACAAGCAAGGTTCAGAGCGCACACTTCATTGTACACATGTTGACGCAGGGATTGGCACTATTAGCGACCGACCGAACTGCGGCCGCGCTGCCCTTTACCGTCGTGGCATGCTCATGTACGGATACAGCTCCGGCGGAATGTCCTGTACCTCTTCCGTAACTTCGGCGGCTACGGAGAGTGATCCCGTGCCTAGCACAAGGTCGTTCTCAGTCGCCATCGCAAGGGCATGCCGTGTAGCTTCGCCAACATTCTCCGAAGTGAACACGACATCCATGCCAAGCTCGGTTGCGACTTGCGCCACGGTTGTGCCGGATGCGGAGCGCGGGTGGCGTGAGTGCGTCGCAAGCACCTGAGGCGAGAGGGGCACGAGCGCGCGCAACATACCTGCTGCGCTGTGTCCGCTTAGAGCGCCGAAAATAAGGATGAGCCGCTGATAAGAGAAATTCGCGCGCAGCGTCTCCACAAGCCGTTCCATGGAATACGGATTGTGCGCGCCATCTACGACGAGCAGCTTCCCACCCACTTCAGGCGTTTGGAGTACCTGCAATCGCGCGGGCCAGTGCACTTCGCGGACACCCCGCACGATGCTGGCGTCGTCCAATTCAATGCCCTGCTCTCTCAGCGTCTCCGCAACAGCGACGGCGGTTGCGGCGTTCTCCATCTGGTAGTCGCCAATAAGCGGAGTCTCCAGCTCGTATGCACCATCAGGCGTTGTGAGCGTGAACGTCTGCCCGCGCATGTCGGAGCGCCGCTTATTCCATGAAAGGCGCTCTTCCACGGAAAGCAGAGGTGCGGCGCGCTCATACGCTACATCCGTTATGACCGCCATCGCCTCTTCAGTCTGAGGCGCAACGACGACTGGCACGTCCTCTTTGATGATGCCCGCCTTCTCGAATGCAATCTTGGCAATCGTGTCGCCCAGAGTGGCGACGTGATCCAGGCTTATGGAAGTGATAGCGCATACGCGCGGCTTCACGATGTTCGTGGAGTCCAGCCTGCCGCCCAAGCCAACTTCCATGACTTGAAAGTCGGCTTCGGTCTGCCGGAAGTGAACAAATGCCATTGCGGTCATAGCCTCGAATGTGGTCACGCCGCCATATCCGCCCGATTCCCCGATGCGTTCAACGACGGGCCAAATGCGCTCGACAACGGCCGCAAACTCCTGCTGGGTTACAGGCAGTCCGTCAACGCGGATGCGCTCGGTGGCGCTGTGCAGGTGTGGCGAGGTGTACAGCCCTACCTTATACCCCTGTGCCGTGAGTATGGCGGCAGTCAGCGCAGAGGTGCTGCCCTTGCCCTTGGTGCCCGCGATATGCACCGTCGGCACCGCAAGATGCGCGCACTCCAACTCCTCCATCAGCAGCGACATGCGCTCCAGGTGGAACGTGGAGTGGCCTGGGCTATGGGTGGAGCGCTCGAAATCGGCAAGCCCCATCACACGCCGCAGCGCGCCTTCGTAGCTCAGTTGTGTGCCGGACTGCATCGTTCTTCTGCTCTGCATATCACAGCCGGAGAATTCATCTCCGACACAAAGAATGGACAGGATGCGAGGAGTGTATTCCCCAGCATCCTGTCCATCCATGTTAAACCCTGTTGGGCAGGCTGTCAGCCCTAATCAGCCCTCAATGAGTCACCTAGACGGCCATCCTTATAGGGTAAAGACCGGTGCTTTAGATCGCCCGTTGCCGTTGGCTGCCGAGCCATTGGCTCCGTTTGGGCGTCCATTCGGGCGACCGGCGCCACCATTGTTGCCGTTCCTGCCGTTGACGATGTGGTGCCCTCCCAGGCCGTTGGAGATGTTGTCGTGCGGGAGCAGGCTGTTCACACGCTGGAACATGGAAACTGCGCGCTCAATGGCATCATCGCTGATTTCCTGCCGCAGTCGCGCGTGGTTCTCCAGCAGCCAAGCGGCGGGCCTGTAAGAATCGAAGTGGCCACCAGCAAGGTCCTCCGCCTCGAAGTGCGCCTCCAGGCGCAGCGCGATGCGCGGATCCTTGGCGGAAATAGCCTTCATGGAGACCGGCTCCATAAGCTCATTCTCGTAAGACTCGTTGACCAGCTTCAGGTAGAAGGCGGGCTCGAATATGTCCTCGATGTCCGCGGTGCGAATCTTCTGCACCTCGACCCACTTCACCGGGTTGTTGCGCTGGATGATGCTGTTCTTGTTGATCAGGTCCATCTTTTCCTTGTTCTTCGGCGTCACATCCATCAGGACGGCGACGCTGACATAGTTCTCGCCGAGAAGCGAAACGAACATGGGAAGATTGTCGGCGTTGCCGACAGGAATGACGACCCAGCGCGGATCGAGGCGCTGGTAGCCCTTGCTGGCGCATATCTCGCCAAGGATCTGCAGGTAAATCAGGTCCGCCGCCGAGTTCACCATCAGGCAGTGCGGCGCGAGGAACAGCGTGTGCGCCAGGTTGTGTCCGAGCGCGACCTGAAGCGGGAATACCGTGTCCTGGTCGTTGCTGAGCGTGTCGGAGCTGATGACAGTGCCCCTGTCGTCCACATCCTGCACCGTGCGAATGCGGTCGAGGTGGTTGAGATTAATCATGAACGGCGAGTGTGTCGTGTAAACGACCTGATGCTTGGGAGCAAGCCTCTCGTCTATGAAGCGCAGGAAGTCGTGCTGCGCGAGCGCATGCAGGTTCAGTCCCGGCTCGTCCAGCAGCAGCACGAGGTCGCAATCCTCCTGCTCCTCTATGCTTGAGAAGTATGTCAGGAAGGAGAAGAACCACACGAAGCCCTTCGAGCGGTCATCAAACGGCACGGAAACGCGGTGCCTGTTGTTCCAGATACGCACATGGAGGATGGTGCCCTCGTTGAGTGGCGGCACATCGTTGGGGTCTGCGGCGGACAGGTCGAACTCCACGCGGAGCTGCTTGTTCTGCGCCCAGTACTCGAACATCTCGTCGGAGATGCTGATGGACGCCGACTCCAGCTCTGCCTTCATGTACTCGTAGTTGGTCTGGTTCTGAAGGTCGTCGAGGTCCGCCCCGACGAGCGCCAGCAGCGACATGAAGGTGCGGTCGGACTCGCTGAGGTCTTCACCCGCTTCAACGCGCCTGAGCATGTCCTGTATGGAGATTCTGCCGTACATGGTGCTGTATTCGTCGAAATAGACGAACTTAGGCATCTTCGAATATAGAGCGCTTTCAACAATGTCCCTTGAAGACCGCTCGCTGAACTGGTCGTAGATGCTGGTAATCAGCCTGCCGACCGCGACCGGCTTAACGTCGAGCGCCTCAAGCATCCGAAGCAGCTCCATGATGGAGTCCGCTTTGCCGGCATGGTTGGCGATCTCCGGCGGAAGGTCGGCGCCGTCCAGCAGATGCTGCACCATCGCGCCTTCGTCCATCTCGAACTCCCAGATGAGTTCGTTCTTGTAATTCTTGGAAACTACAATCTCCTCGGAAAGAATTACGCCTTCTCCGATCTGTGACGCCACCTCTTCGCGCTCCTCGTCAGAAAGCGTCATAACGGCGGTAACCGCGGTGGACGGATTGGCTTCGTGCTGGCGCCGATACCGGACATAGCCCTTGCGGGGGAAGTCCTTGAGCTCGAATTCCTGGTCACCGTCAACGGGATTCAGCCGCTTAAGGGCACCCAAGAACGCGGTCTTGCCGGACTCGTTCTTGCCGACCATAGAGGTGACGGCGTCTATATCAACCCAACCGGAATCGTCAATGGATTTGAAGTCGGTTACCCGAGCGCGAACGAGTTTCATATCTCCTCCTGAATGCACCTGATTAGCGTGCCTGCACGCGTTGCTAACATCGTTGCCACAGGAATGTGTCAGCAAGCGAATGCGGGCCGTCACATAGACCTGATAAGGGCATTTCGTGTATCGTGAACAGAGGTTATCCAAGTAAAAACAAACTACGCAAGGCGTTTCTAGTATTTCAGTTAGCCAGTTTGATATACGCTTATCTATACGAAATACTAGAAAATGCAGGTAGTTCACTGACTTCACTAAGGGGAAATTCGATGAAGATAGGCATCTCCAATATGCGCGCGCCCGGCGCATCGTGGAAGGACACGCTGCGAATCGCGAAGCTCGCGGAGGAGTTGGGTTACAGCTGCATCACGACGGGCGAGGCATGGGGTGAAGACGCTTTCACTTCGCAGGCGCAGGTGGCGGCGGTAACCGAAAGAATTCGCATCGGTACCAGCATCGTGCCTGTTTTCGCGCGCACGCCTTCCAACATTGCCATGACTGCGCTCAATATGGACAAGATGTCAGAAGGGCGCTTCTTCTTAGGACTTGGAGCGAGCGGCAAACTTGTCATCGAAGACTTTCACGGAGAGCAGTTCAGCAAGCCTCTGAGCCGCATGCGCGAGTACATCAGCGTCATCCGAATGGCGGCGGCGGGCGAGCGGCTCAACCATGACGGCGAGTTCTTCAAGCTCCAGCGCTTCCGTATTCGCTTTCAGCCTTACAGGTCACACCTGCCGATATATATCGCATCGCTGACACCAGCCAGCTTGAGGATGACCGGCGAACTCGCCGATGGCTGGATGCCCATCTTTCTCGCCCCATCGCGCATGGAACCCCTGATCGCGGACATCGAAGAAGGCGCCAAGTCCGCAGGCAGGTCACTGGACGACATATCAATCTGTCCGCAGGTGTCCATCTATGTCACCGACGACATCGAAGAAGGTCGGAATCGCGAGAGGCCGCATATCGCCTTCTACATCGGCGGCATGGGCGTCTTCTACCATCAGTACATGCACCGCATCGGCTTTGGCGAAGAAGCCGACCGGGTCCGGGGAGCTTACATGGACCGGGAGCGCGAGCTTGCCGCTTCTCTGGTGACAGACGAAATGGTGGACGCCACTACCATCATAGGATCGCCTGACCAGTGCCGCGAGCAGATGCAGACATTCTTCGACGCAGGCGTGGACGAAATACGCCTGGTCCTCAACGAGCCGGACTTGGAATCATACACTGAGGTGATTAGGGCAGTTGCGCCGGCGAATGCCTAGAGCGCTCGCACGCATTCACTCGCCGCGATACCCCGGCTGCCGCCTTTCCAGGAAAGATGCGATGCCCTCTGCGCGGTCGGCCGTTGACTGCAGAATGACCGTCAAGTCCGCCTCCAACCCCAACCCTTGCGCCAGAGTCATATCCGCGCCCTTCATCAGCGTCTCCTTGAGGTAGCGTGCCCCTATGGGCGCGTGGGACGCGATTGTGGCAGCAAGCGAATGGGCGTATCCGGCGGCCTCTTCGTGCTCGCCGACATGGTTCACCAGACCAATCTCCAGCGCTTCCTGAGCGTCCAACAGGCGCGACCTGAGAATCATGTCCGTCGCTTGACTCTGCCCAACGATGCGCGGTAGTCGTTGAGTTCCACCGTCCCAGGGAATGATGCCGGACGCCAGATGGGTCAATCCAAGCCGGGCGCTCTCCGATGCCACGCGCAGATCGCAAGCGAGCGCAAGCTCTAGCCCCTGGTCTATCGCGTCTCCGTTGATAAGCGCGATGGTGGGCTTCTCGATTGCCGCGACTGCTTCGCTCACCCGCAGGCGGGCGAACTCGTCAGGCGACGGTCCATCGCTCGCGAACTCCGTGCCCGCACAGAAGACACCACCGGCAGCAGTCACGACACAGACGCGCACATCGTCATCCTGCCGTACAACCTCACAGAGATCGCGGAGTTGCTGTGCTGTCTGCTCATCAATGGCGTTGCCCGCGTTGGGACGAGACAGCGTGATCGTCGCAATGTGATCCTGAATCGTGAGTTCCATGATTGGAAATACTAACACGGATGAGTAGGGGGGACAGACCATCAACCACTCCTTGTTCTTCCCTAACCTAGTAGCGGAGCGGTTTCCTGTGAGTTACGCCTTCATTTGCGCCCGGACTGCGTCAGGCTTCCTCCACCAGAATGCCAAAACGCTCGAACAGCAGAGTGCTCGCCTGCTGCGCCGACATTATCGTCCCCTTCGTGCTTGCGACCTCCAACCCGGAGCCGGAGATGTATGCGCCACGCAGGTCGGCGCGGTCGAATCGCGTCTGCTCTGTGACTACCGCGCCCGTCAAGTGGCAACCCTCGAATGTCGCTCCGCTGAAATCCGTGCCGGTCAGGTCGGTCTCAGTGAAGTTGATGCCCTTTAGTTTGCCGTCCGTGAACTTCTTGAAGCGCAGCGTCGCCATGCTGAAGTCGGTGTTGTCGATTGTCACGCCATCCATGCGAGTCTGGCTGAAATCCACCGTTCGGAAGCGCGAACCCGACAGGTCGGCTCCAAACAGGTTTGCGCCGTCCAGGTTGCACAAGCTCATGTCGCAATTTTCGAAGCGACTCAGGTTCAGCTTCGCATTTCGGAATGTCGCCGAGGTGAATTCAGAGCCGACAAGCGTCGCCTCCCGTATGTCCGCCCTGTCAAAGCGCGCCTCCTGCAACTGCGAATTCTCGATGGTAAGGTCATCGCAAGCGAGATTAAAGAAGTTCACACGCCGAAGTGAGCACTCCTCGAAGTGCAGGCTCTCGGCTTCGAAGTCAAGCAGCTCCGCATTGTCCAACACGCAGCGTAGGAACTCGGTGGAGTCGCGCAGTAATTCGCGGAACTGCTCGGTGTCGTAAACTATGAGGTCTTTGTGGGGTTGCATTCAGGCTTCTACTTCGTCCGCTAGAATACGCTAAACCATAGGCGCCGACGACTCTTGGACGTGGCATCATCTTAAAGATTATGTCGACCCAACGTATAGTACTTGAATCGCTGTATTCTCGGTCTCTGATTGTCCGCCGATCAAGTTGACTATCGCGTGAAATGAGATCTTTGCTTGTGCATACGCATAATGCCTATCCCCGTCAGGGTCTATGACGTCTAAACGGGGATCGCCTTCGATTGAAATTAGGTCTGACTTAGAAATAATGGCGTCAAAGACGCAATCCAGGTCCGCCTCAATAACCACAACATATTTGCCTTCTCGCAATTTCCTGACTTCAATAATTGTCACATTTGAAACGTCCTCAACCATATTCAGATAAAGAGTCCCGTACTCCCAAGTTTGACCTAATTCATCTTGGTTCCACTCGATTCCCTGATAGGTATTCTGGATAGCTAGACGCAGACGCTCTACATTCTTCGTCTCAGCTATCAGCGGACTAGCTTCAGTATGGAGGTCCTCTATCTTCGGTAATGCAGGAGTAACGTGGTCGTTCACAAATTGAGATAAGGAAGGTACAAGGATTATCTTATCTTCAGATAGCTCACGGTCGGTCATGTCTTCCATAAGTTGCTGGTGAAGTTTACCTTCAGTACCCTCAAAATCATTGGTGTTCTTAGAAAGGAGCACGACCTGAGATCTTACATCCGTCGCAAGCGAAAGTGTAGTCTCCCAAATCAACGAATCCCTGTAACCCTCCCCACTCGACTTAAATGGTTTTCGTCGAGTAGTTGCTCGCTTTGCCAAGTCTTCGTGCTCCACTTCTGGATAGTCGAGAATACGACAATCTGCATCCTGAAACCTTGTCTCAAGCGCGTGACGAAGTGATTGAGATTCGTTCGCTTTATCCATTGAATCAATCGACGAAGGTAGAGATTTTCCCAGTAGTCGCGAGAGTTCGCTGATTCCATTCACTGCCTTCTGAAATTTGCTATCAAGGGTCCTCTCGAAGTGGGCCACGACTTCCTCAATCACAATCTTCGGTACACAAAGTGTATGTTGCAGGTCCGCCAGATTGTCCACCAATAAGTGGAAGTCAGCTCCCCTTCCATAATTCGCCTCAATAATCACATTGGAGTCTATGACGATGTACACTTGTCGTTCCACACCAGAGTATTTGGCTACAAGTTTGACGTTCTAGCAGGCATCACAGTTTCGTCAGCTAATTCATCGTCAGGCCGCCGTCGACATTTATCGACTGACCGGTAATGTTCATCGCGAAGTCGGACGCCAGGAACGCCGCGAGGTTGCCGATGTCGTCGGGCGTCTGCTCCCTGCCGAGCGGCGTGCCAGCCTCCACATACTCGACGAAGAGCTCACGCGGCGACTTGCCCTCAGGGTTCGGTGTCATCGTGTCGCGTGACGCTATGCGCTGCCACATCGGGGTCCACAGCAGGCCGGGGCAGATCGCGTTCACATTGATGTTGTGCGAGGCGAGCTGCTGTGCCTGCGACTGCGTCAGACTAATGACGCCTGCCTTTGAAGCATTGTAGGGTGGGTTGCGGTTGCTGCCGCGCCTCCCGGCAATGGATGCTATGTTCACGATCTTGCCGTACCCACGCTCAATCATATGAGGCGCGACGGCGTCCGTAACCCGCGCGACTCCCCTGAGATTGACCTCGTAGATTAGCGTCCAGTCCTCTTCGTTAGGCATCTCACGCCGCTCCCATCCCTGGGAGCCGATGACTCCGGCATTGTTCACGAGTATGTCGATTGATCCGAATTCGGCAAGCGCCTGAGAAGCCATCGCTTCCACCGATTCCTGGTTGGAGACGTCGAGCGTGAGGGCAAGCGAGCGCTGTCCCAATGCCCTGACCTCCTCGGCAACGCCCTCCGCGTTCTCAGCGACTATATCCGCGACAACGACATTCGCGCCGTTTCGCGCCATCGCAAGCGATATTCCGCGTCCAATGCCGCGTCCGCCGCCCGTTACGACTGCTGTCTTTCCGCTTACATCCATTGCCGTACCTCCGTTAATGTCTGCGATTAATGCTTACCACGATCTGCCCGTATCCTACCCATCCCATCCATCTCTGTAAAACCCCAATTTCCTCTTCCCATCGAGATTCGGGTGCTGCGCCGACAGCCTAGCGACCGAGCTCGAATTACTGTTACCCTTATACTCTGTGCCTCGACGGTACTTGAAGAAAATAGCGTATTCTGTCAGGATGGTTAAATGAGAATTGGAGAATTCGAGATACGGGAGCCGGTGCCCGAACTGCGTAATGTTCGCGCCGTTGCGATGCTGCGACCGTGGGTGGATGTGGGGCGAGTAGGAACGCTGGTGCTCAACCGCTTGGAACGCTTCCTCGGCGCTCAGGAGCTAGGACGACTGGAAAAACCGGGCAAGTTCTTCGACTACACCCGCTATCGCCCACGAATGCGAACCGTGCAGGGGCGACGAGTCTTTACCACTCCCAACACGATTGTTCATTACGCCCATGGCGACGAACACGACTACCTCTTTCTGCACATCCGTGAGCCACATGCCTTTGGCGAGGACTACTGCGACGCGATAGTCGGTTTGCTTCAACACTTCGGCGTGTCCGAGTACTGTCGAATCGGCGGGATGTACGACTCCGTACCGCACACGCGCCCCGTGCTGATAACCGGCAGCCTCACTCGCGAACAGGAGCGCCGCGCCTCCGGGTTAGTCTCAACAAGAGGCAGCTCATATCAGGGCCCCACGAGCATCGTCAACCTGGTGCATGAGTCTCTCATACAGCAGGAGACGCCCTCGGTAAGCCTCATGGCGCACCTGCCGCAGTATGTACAGCTAGACGAGGACCACATGGGGGCAGCGCGACTGATGAGTGTGCTGTGCGCCATGTATGATCTGCCGGACTCGCTGGCCGACCCGTCACGAGGTGAACAGCAATATTCTGAGATAAACCGCGCGGTGCGCAACAATTCCGAAGTACGCACACTAATTCAGCAGCTTGAAACCTACTACGACCGCACCTATTCCGCCTCACCTGAGTCCGACGACGAAGAGGAAGAACCAGTATCCCTCTCACCGGGCGTGGAGCAGTTCCTCTACGAGGTCGGCGGCCGCCTTGAGGACCCGTCCGAAGAAGAGGAAGACTACGACGAGGATGAGGACGTCGAAGAGGGACGCGACAGCGGATAGCCGGTGTCTCATTCGCGCATCAACTGAAGAACGAAGTTTTGGTGACGATATGTCGAAACTCCAACAGGGCGACAGACTTCCTTCCATCACGCTGAAGGTCAGCGGCGGCGACACCTTGACGCTGCCGGAGCAGATGCCAACACGCTATCTCGCGCTGCTCTTCTACCGCGCCCACTGGTGACCATACTGCGTTCGGCAGTTGGCCGAGTGGGAAGAGAACAGCGAGGAGCTTGAATCGCTGGGATGCAGCGTTGTCGCGGTGAGTTCAGACTCGCTGGAACACGCTGAGAAGATGCAGGGAGAGTCAGGAGCGAAGTTCCCCATCGCGTACGAAGTTACACAGGAACAGGTGGAGAAGCTCGGTGCATGGTGGGCGGAAGAGCGCGGCGGATTCGTGCAGCCGACCGAGTTCCTGCTAGGACGCCGCGGCATCGTGCTTGGCTCGCTCTACGCCTCAGGACCCGTAGGCCGCATGAGCGCCGACGAAGCTCTCTACGCGATACGGAACCGCGAACGGCGGCGGCTGGGCTAACCTACATCGACGCGCGGACGTCCGTCCAATCAGCGCGGCGTGTAGGTGTCCGGCGGCGTGATCCCGTAGAAGATCGAGTATTCCGAGATTACGGCGCGCTCGCTAGCAATGTCGCCCCATACAACGATTGTGTACACCCCGTCTCCATGTTCTTCCAGCACTTCCGCAACGTTCACCGTTACAGAGAACGCATTTCGGCTGGCCGTCCACGATGATGCTGTAATCCACGGTACGATAATTGTCTGCTCTTTTTGATTTTTACTAGTATCGTATGCTTCTTGCCAGAGGTCATGCGCTTCGTCGTGTGAACTCGCGGGCAGCGCGTCGGTGGGTACCTCGTAAGGGTCAGGACAAGGGTCGTAACTCTTGGGAAACTCATCCTCAGTCCAAGACCACCCTCCGGTTAGCGGTTCTCGAAGCGAGGCGACTTGACGACCGCCATCATAGCAGTATGTCCTCGATACTTGTCCTTTGGTAAGTTCATGCGGCGGGCGGTCGTAGAAGATTTGCACGCCCAGATCTCTCTTGCTTCCGAAAAATACGCTATTCTTCGTTGTTCCTGAAAACGACAGATTGCCGTCAGTGCTTATAGACGGCAGTTCGTCATATTCCACGTAGTCGCCCTCAAAGTTCTGATACGCGAGAAAGTTATAACGATCCCACGCCAGACCGATGCTCACTTTCTTGTGGAATTTCCCCAGTATGTTCCTCCGATGACCGGGACTTCGCATCCAATCTTCGACGGCTCTTCGGACTTCATCCGCCGCCGCCGCGATTGCGCGGTATCCATCACTCCCTTTGATACAGTAATCACTGCCGCGTCCATTCTCTCCATTTGACTGGTAGCCCCCAGCAAGCGAGTAGCGCATATACGGCTTCAAACCGTCAATGCCCCAATGTGACGAAAAGCAGTTTTCCAGCGCGGATTCAGCATGTAGTTGAGCGGCAATATTATCTCCTAATTCGACTGTAGGCACACCTGCCTTCTTCCGTTCAGCGTTGATCAGTTCCAGCATGTAGCGTTTTTCTTCAATG
The DNA here is from genome assembly GCA_963665605.1 of Dehalococcoidia bacterium. Classification (GTDB taxonomy): domain Bacteria; phylum Chloroflexota; class Dehalococcoidia; order Lucifugimonadales; family JADFKI01; genus Bin90. The sequence continues at coordinate 1,795,123 of OY762409.1, forward strand.
TGCCGTAGATGAGGTGGAGGAATAGGTGTGGGCGTAGATGTAACAGTAGGCGTGAAAGTCGGAGTAGATGTAGGCGTAATCGTGGGCGTTAGAGTTATTGTGGGCGTCAGTGTGAGAGTTGGAGTTGCCGCAGGTGTAAGCGTAGCGGTGGGCGTATAAGTGTTGGTAGGCATTGATGTCACAGTCGGCGTAGGCGTGAGCATCGACGGAGCGGTCGTTACCGACGCAAAGGCCTGCACTGTCGGAATATCCGTGGGGCTTGCTGTGTGAGTGGCCGTTGTAATTGGCGTAGCGAGTTGAGCTACCACAGGCTCCGGCGTATGAGTCGCCGCTATTGCCTTTGCCACTCTATCAACCGATTCCTCTAAGAGCCTGTTGACGATCTTTGAGACATGTTAAGTTGAGACTATTACCAAAGGAGGTGGTAAGCATGTCTCATTCCTATCCCAGCGACATCAGTCGGGAGCAATTCGCCCGGATTCTTCCCATACTGGAAACGGCCCGCCGTCGCACCAAGCCTCGCACGGTGGACCTGTACGACGTTTTCTGCGGGGTGCTCTACCTCCTCAAAAGCGGCTGCCAGTGGCGGATGCTCCCGGCGGACTTCCCCGACTGGCGCACCTGCTACAAGTATTTCCGGCAATGGAGCGAGCGTCCCTGCCCGGATGCAGAAACCATTCTGGAGCGGGTCTTAAAAAAAATCGGTTGGCGAGGCCCGCAAAAGCAATGGACGGAGAGAGCGGACCAGTTTCTGCATCGTGGACTCCCAGAGTGTCAAGAACACCGACAGCGCCAGGAGCAAGGGCTATGACGCAGGCAAGAAGGTGTCCGGAATCAAGCGCCACATCGCGGTGGACACGGAGGGATTGCCTCATGCTATCCACATCACCACGGCCAACGCCACAGACCGAGACGGGGCCTTGGTGATGTTTGAGCGGCATCGGGACGGTCTCAGTCGGGTGCAGGGCGTGCTGGTGGATGGAGGATACACTGGAAAGCCATTTGCCGCGGCGGTGCAAAGCCGGCTGGGAGCCACGGTGGAAGTGGTGAAACGCAACGAACTGCACACCTTCGTGGTGCTGCCGAAGAGATGGGTGGTGGAGAGGTCATTCGCCTGGCTGGAGAAGTGCCGCCGACTCTGGAAGAATTGCGAAGGAAAGCTCGATACCAGCTTGCAAATGGTAGTTCTTGCCTTCATTGCGCTAATTCTGAAAAGATCGTGAACAGGTTCTAACGGCGCGGATATTGATGGCAGCGCAATCATCCCTTGCTGCACGGCGAAGAAAGCAGCAACCACAGCCACGACCACGGCAACTCCCAGCCAAAACAAAATGCCAGACTTGGGACGGCGGAAGATGCGATTACAGTTGCGACAACGCCACTTGTATCGTCTGTGTTCCCTATATCGCCTGCGAATGTTTCTGCTACCGCAGTGCGGACATTTGCCCATTCTGCCATCCCTGCAAGTCTACGACCGCACCACCCGCAGCATCATCTTCACCAGCATGAAGATGATCAGAGCCAGTCCGCCCCACAGCAGCAGTTCCGCCCACCATAGGTCAAGGTCCAGCTGAGAGATCGACGACGCCCAGCTCAGGATGAATCCTATCCAGACAGTAAAGTCTAGGGCGAAGGACACCTTCTTGCCTATGAGTAGCGCCACATTCCGCAGAACTGGAATAACGCTCGCCACTGCCAGGAAGAACGACAGCGCGAAAAACCCGGCGATTATCAGGAAGATCGCATATCCCACGACTTCGGGGAGTTCAAGGATGAAGAAGAAAGTGACAGCCCCTTCCGACACCTGCCAGTGCTGAGTCAGCATCAGCGCCCCCACGAAGGCGACCAGGGCGTTACTGAACAGCCACTCTTCCTTGTATTCCGCACTAGTCATAGACATCGCTCACCTCACATCACCCACATCTTCTGTCTTGTCCGTCCCGTTTAAGTCAGCAGACCCGCCAGTTCCTCCGGGTGGCTCAGCATTGGGTAGTGCCCGGCGTCCATCTCGTGCCATGATGCGTTGAGTTTCTCGGCGGTGCGCCGCTGGTGTGCCTGAGGCGGATTCTGGCTGAGGCGGCAGTATATAACGCGCGTGTTCGGCCACTCCTGCGCCCAGAATGCGTTCAGTTCTCCGGGCGCGTCCGATGCTTCGACAGGGTGCGGAGTGGCGCGGTCAACGGCCCAAGTTCGCAGTTCCGGCTCCAGATCTGCGAACAGGCGGGTTTCCATCTCCTCGCGCGATGGCCCCCTGGTCAGTCCACTCGTGGGAATCGGAGGGGCATTCGGGCCGCGCTGCACTATATTACTGACGAGCTCACCCGGCTGGGGTGCAAGCGCATCCACGAACGCAACCCTGCTTATGCGGTCGCGGGCGAGTTCCGCAATCTTGCAGATGACGAGCCCGCCTGTGCTCGTGCCGACCAGCACGATGTCCTGCAGGTCTTCGTAGAACAGAAAGTCCGCGACTTCCTTGCCCTGCGCCGCTATGGTGATTCCGGGGCGGATCAGACTGCCACGCTCGCCACAGCCGTCCAGCGTGGGCGCGTACACCGTATGCCCCTGCCCTCGCAGGACCTCTGCCGTGGGCTTCCAGATCCAGCCGCCCTGAAACGAACCGTGAACCAGTACGAAAGTTGCCATCATATTCTCCTTCTTTAAGGTGTTCAGACAGGATGTACAGGATACAGCAAATCCTGTTTATCCTGTGCATCGATGTCAGGTTAGGTGTTCCAGCATCGATAGCGGAGTCGTCGCAAGCACTCCGCCGTCCACTGGCAGCGTCACGCCCGTAATCCAGCGCGCCTCGTCGCTCGCCAGGAATAGCGCGGCCCATGCGATGTCCCACGCGCTACCTTCGATGCCGAGCGGTGTGCTGCGGCGGCGCAGGTCGCGGCCTTCCTCGGAGAGCCTGCCTGCGACCATCGGCGTGTACAGCGGTCCCGGCGCGATGCAGTTGACGCGCACGCCGTCCCGCCCGTGATGCACAGACATCTGCGTAGTGAGCGCGATGACGCCTCCCTTGGATATGGCGTATGGGATGCTCGCGCCACTGCTGCCCGCGCGTATGCCGGCGATGGAGGATATGTTGATGATGGACCCGCCGCCCGTCTCGGCCATTCTCGGCACGGCGTACTTGCTGGTAAAGACCATGCTGCGCACATTCGTCGCCATCACGCGGTCGAAGTCTTCCTCCAGCACATCCAGCACGGTGCCGGGGCTGCCGATACCTACATTGTTGAACAGGATGTCCAGCCTGCCATATCGCTCGACCGCTTGCTCGGCGATGCGGGCGCAGTCGTCCTCTCTGGTCACGTCGGCTTGCAGCACGGACGCCGTGCCTCCCTCCTGCTCAATGGACGCCCGCGTCTCCTCGGCGCGTTCGGGCATGGCGTCAACGAGCAGGACGCTTGCGCCCTCACGCGAGAACAGCGTCGATGCCGCCTTACCCGTCCCAAAGCCCGGTCCGCGCGAACCCGCGCCCGTTACAATTGCGACCTTGCCTGCGAGTCTGCCGCCTTCGTTGGGCATTCTATTACCTCCTTAGTTGCCTGAAATGCTATGCTATTCGTCTTGTCCACTCGCTATGTTAAGCGTATGTTAATGATTGAGGCACTTTGAAGGGCATTGTATGGCAACGGCGACAGAATTACAGGCAGACATTCTGACAGAGGGAGCTGAGGCTCTTGGGATTCGTCTGACGGAGGCACAAGAGCAGCAGTTTGTGAGATACTATGCTGAACTTGTGCGCTGGAACGAGCGTGTGAATCTGACGGCAATAACCGAATGGGAGGCTGTGCAGACACGGCATTTTTTGGATTCGCTTTCGGCAGCGCAGGCGCTTACGACTGAAATGCTTCAGTCCGCTTCCTTTATAGATGTGGGCAGCGGAGGCGGATTTCCAGGCATTCCAATGACGCTGGCGTTTCCCGGCATGCGAGGCACGCTGATGGACTCCACCGCGAAGAAGACCGCATTCCTAACGCGGGCATGCGAGGCGCTGGAACTGCAGGACATATTGGTCCGCACCGACAGGGCGGAGACGCTTGCCCATCACGACGATCACCGCGAGAAGTTCGACATCGCCTTTGCCAGAGCCGTCGCAGAGGTAGCGGCCCTGGCGGAGTTAACGCTGCCGTTCGTGCGTGTAGGCGGCACAGTGATAATGCACAAGAAAGCGGGCATCGCAGGGGAACTGGAGAGAGGACAGGGCGCAATCGAAGCGCTTGGAGGCAGTGTCCGTGAGGTGCTGCCGGTGAAGCTTGCGGGTCTGCAAGACAGAGCGCTGGTCGTGCTGGAGAAACTGCGGCCCACACCCGAGCGATACCCTCGACGCCCCGGAATGCCCTCGAAACGCCCCCTAGCCTGACGTGAAACGCTTCCCCCGATAACCAGAACCGGAATCTTCAACGTAGCGAATGCCTCGCCTGCTTCCAACGGCGGACTCATCCAATCCCATTCAATATGGACAAGATGAACCAGCAACCACCAGAGGACCACACAACGGCATCCCCAGAAAGACGAGGAACGGCGCTCCTCAAGCGGCGCATGTTCTCGTTGCGCTCGTTGCTGCTGCTTGTGATCTTCGCTGCGTTCGTCTTCTTCATACTGACACGCTTCCAACTTGACTGGGGATCAACATTCGAGACGATCGCGGGCATGCATGTGGGGTATTATCTGCTGGCATTCGCTTTGTACTACGCGACCTTCATACTTCGCGGGCAACGCTGGCGCATGCTGGCGAACAACACCGGCGAACTTGATGAACTTCCGAACGGGCATCTCCCAACCGTACGGCAATCATCGGTTTACATACTCATCGGATGGTTCGTCAATTCCATCACCTGGCTTCGGATGGGCGACGGCTATCGCGCCTGGCTCTTCGCGCGCGGCAGCGGCGGCAGTTTCTCCTGGAGTCTTGGCACGGTACTCGCGGAGCGTGTCCTCGATGTGGCATCTATGCTGCTCATACTTGTGGCAAGCGCGCTACTGCTATCCACGACCTCAGTATCTAAGGTGGCGCTGACAGTTATCTGGCTGACTCTCGCGGTCGCAGTCGGTTCTCTGTTCTTTCTCGCGGCGATGAAGATGTGGGGCAGCCGCTTCGCGCGCTTCCTGCCATCGCGCCTGGAAGCGGAGTTCCATCGCTTTCAGAGCGGCACGCTCGGCAGCATGAAGCAGATGCCCACGGTCATCGCGCTGGGCGGTGGAGCGTGGCTGCTTGAGGTCGCTCGGCTGTTCTTCGTGGTGCAGGCGCTAGGGCTTGATGTGTCGATGGCGCTGATCGCGATTGCCGCACTGAGCGCTGCCATCCTGAGCACTGTCCCGATTCCGGGCGGTATAGGCTTCGTGGAGTCGGGCATCATCGGCGTGCTGTTGTTGAGTCTGGGCCGTCAGGATGCGGTGTCAATCGCGCTGGTTGACCGCTCCATCACCCTTGTCAGCGTCATCGCAATCGGCGGCGTGGTATTCCTCTTGAGCCAGGTCTGGCAGGCGCGGCAGAGGAGCCCGGAGTACACCTGACGAGGCGGTATTTTCGGCGTTCCACAGTTGCCCTTACAGTTGTTCTTCATGAGTTATGTCATGCTCTTGCACCTAAAATGTCTTGCGGAATTCCATCGCCTTAATTACATTAAAAAATGTTGAGTATTGAATCTTGACATAAATCTAAATTGGGCGTAAACTCGCGTGAGCATCGAAATTTATCTGCGGGAGGGAGTCAAAACAGATGCTTAAAGAAATTCCTAAAAAGACCGTTAGTCACGTGGTTAAGAGGCCGGGGCGACTTCACGGAGACCCCGATGTAGAGATACCTGTCGCAGATGATCTCGCGACCGTACCCGGCATCCCCAAGAGGGATGAGGATGTCTCTTTCTATAGCCGGGTCTATCCCGTAGAGTCACAGAACATCGAGAAGGCCGCCGACCGCGAATGGGTCTGGACGGTTTACACCGAAGAAGTTCTGAAGTATCGCGAGCGCCACGACGAGATTAACCAGCCTCTCGTGGACACATCGCTGATCACAGGCGACCTTGAGCCTACCGGCACCGCTGAAGCCGGCAAGGACATGACGTCCGCAATCCACCTCAAGGCGCGTGAGCTTGGCTTCGGTGAGGTCGGCTTCACCAAGTTCGATCACAAGTACGCCTACGCCAGCAAGAAGCGCTGGGTCAAGTACGAGCACACCATCTGCCTCGCGCTTGAGCAGGACTACTACCAGACACAGACGATCCCCAGCCTGGAGGCTGAGTTCGCCCACTTCGGCACCTATGAGATCGAGGGCGCTCTGGCGCTTGACCTTGCGGACTATATCCGCAGCCTCGGCTACCACGCTCAGGTTCACAGCCCCAACGACAACAGCGGCGTCTATATTCCGATGTTCGTCGCGGCGGGTCTGGGCCAGCTTGGCGCGAACGGCCAGTTGCTCTCCCCGCACTTCGGTTCGAGGGCGCGCCTAGCGATGATCACGACCGACGCACCGGTAACCTACGACGAGCCGGTTGACTACGGTCTGCACAACTTCTGTCAGATTTGCCAGGTCTGCGTTAACCGCTGCCCGGGCCGCGCACTCGTTAAGGAAAAGGTCTGGTGGCGCGGAGCTGAGAAGAACAAGCTCATCTACGAACGCTGTCGCCCGGTAATGGCGCGCTATGACGGCTGCGGCGTGTGCATGAAGGTCTGCCCGATCCAGAAGTACGGCGCACCTTCAGTTATGCAGCACTATGTCGACACCGGCGAGGTTCTGGGCAAGAACACCGACAACCTCGAAGGCTACGAAATCCCCGAAAAGGGATACTTCGGACCCGGCAGCCTGCCGCAGTTCAACCGCCAGTTCTTCGAGATTCCTCACGGCCGCAGGGAAGAATGGCTGTTTGAGGAGTTCAAGGAGAAGCTTGAGAACGACATGCTCCCCACAGAGGAGATAATGGACTTCGCAGTCGAGCTGAAGAAGATCCTCGACGAGGGCGGCACGACTCGCGGCGACGAGTAACGGATAGATTAGTCAATTAAGAGCGTAAGGGCAGCCAATTTGGTTGCCCTTACTTACTACACAAGAGGTGAAAATGTTCAAGAGGCCACAGATTGAGGCATTGTTCGCCGAGTTGAAGAGCGAATGGCAGGGCACGCGCGAATTCGAGAAGATCCACCGCGACGTTGACCTCGGCATCGCCTACTACGACGCGGGTAGGCCGCTCACCGGTGTAGGCTTGGACGAAAGGGCGCTCGCGCTCATAGAAAAGCACAAGCCCGAATAGGAGAGTCGCACATTCACAGCGGCTTTACAGCACGGCTATAATAACTAGGGTACGCTTGAAGCGTACCCTTTTTCTTTGCAACATAAAGGGCTGTCATTCTGCGAAAGCTGGAAGCCAATGGCGCGCCGATTTACCGAAAAGATAAGATTCAGAAAGCTTCGCCCAGCCACCGGCAAGTCGAGAGCTTCCCAGATTGGCGTTCTCCGTCCATTCGCCGCCGTGGTCGCGGTGTTTGGGCTGATCGCTCTCGTTATTGTGGGCATTCGTACTCTCGCGGGGCACCGCAGACAGGCGGAAACTCCCATCGAACCGCCTCCTCCTCCCCCACCGCGCCAGGCTCCTCCACAGCCTCGAAGACGGGGACTGCTGGGACTCGGCATGAGACATCCGCTGGTGATCTCCTTAATTGTTGTTGTGGTCGTAGTGATCGGAACTCTGGTGTATCTCCCGTTTGCCGAGCGGACAACGACCATAGGGGGAATACGGCATGAGCCGTCAGAGTATGACGAGTTCTTCACATACTCGCAGATGGAAGCGATGACGCACTTCGCAATGTGCGACGCAATGCTCTTCTCCACCAGGCCGGAAGAGGAGCTGGAGAACGTCAAGGAACGCATGGCGATCGAGGTGGAATTCGACAGTTCCGTCGGAGCCGGTGCGCCAAGCCAGGCTGGGCAGTACAACCGGCGCGTCCGCAGCCCCGAAGAGATCGCGGAGGCGATCCGCCTCGCCGAGGAGTTCTACGAGCGCGTCAATTGCCAGTGACCGGGTCCGCTGTGGATAGAATAGTCAAACATGATAGTATCCTTTCTATCCTGTGCATTTCATTTGAACTTGAAGCAAATTACGAGAAGGAGAAGAGTTAATTATGGCAACGGACACAGTATCAATGCTGCGGCACAAGAGCCATGTCGTAGTGGACGGCCCCGATAGGGCGCCCGCCCGCTCCATGCTCCGAGCCGTGGGATTGCAGGATGAAGACTTCGAGAAGCCCTTCGTCGCGATTGCGAACCTGGCAAGCGATGTTACACCGTGCAACGTGCATCTCGACCGCATCGCGCAGAAGGTGAAGCAGGGCCTGCGGGACGCCAACAGCGTACCGTTCATGTTCGGCACTATCACCATCAGCGACGGCATCTCAATGGGCACCGAAGGCATGAAGGCGTCTCTCGTAAGCCGTGAGGTCATCGCCGACTCCATCGAAACCGTAACCTTCGGGGAGGGCATGGACGGCCTCGTCGTGGTCGCCGCCTGCGACAAGAACATGCCCGGCGCGATGATGGCTATGGCGCGTCTGGATGTGCCGTCCATCTTCGTGTATGGCGGCGCAATCCTGCCCGGCAACTGGATGGGTCAGGACATCAACATACAGGACATGTACGAAGCATGCGGAGCGTTCTCCACAGGCGTGATGACGCTCGAAGAACTGCTCGAAATGGAGCGCGTAGCATGCCCGGGCGAGGGCGCATGCGCCGGCATGTTCACCGCGAATACGATGTCCTCCGCTATCGAGGCGATGGGCATGTCCATACCGGGCGCGTCCTCGATACCCGCGGTTGACCCGCGCAACGATGATGTGGCGCACTCGTCCGGCTCACTGATGTACAGTCTGCTCGAGAGGGGAATCACGCCGCGCCAAATCATGACGCGCGAGGCGTTCGAGAACGCCATAACGGTCGTGATGGCGATGGGCGGCTCGACCAACGCCGTGCTGCATCTGCTCGCTATCGCGCACGAAGCAGAGGTGGAACTGAACATAGACGACTTCGACGAGATCAGCCGCCGCACACCGTACATAACCGACATGCGCCCCGGCGGTCGCTTCGTCATGTCCGACATGGACAAGTCCGGCGGCGTACCCGTCGTGATGAGGCAGCTCCTCGACGCAGGCCTGCTGCACGGCGACGCGCTCACCATCACCGGCAGGACAATCGCAGAGAACCTCGACGAGCTTGACCTGCCCGACCCGGACAGTCGAGTCATCCATCCCATATCGTCACCGCGCAGTCCCACCGGTGGCCTCGCCATTCTGAAGGGCAACCTCGCTCCTGAAGGCGCGGTTATCAAAGTCTCAGGCACAAAGCACACGGCGCACGAGGGACCGGCGCGCGTCTTCAACGGCGAGCGACCGGCATTCGACGCCATCGTGAACGGCGAAATCAAGGACGGCGATGTGGTAGTCGTGCGCTACGAGGGCCCCAAGGGCGGACCCGGCATGCAGGAGATGCTTGCCGTAACCGGCGCGATAATGGGCGCGGGCCTCGGCGACTCCACCATGCTCCTCACGGACGGGCGCTTCTCCGGCGCTTCTCGCGGACCCTGCATCGGCCATGTCGCTCCCGAAGCGGCAGTCGGCGGGCCAATCGGCCTGCTGCAGGATGGCGACATCGTGCAGTTCAATGCCGAAACGCGCGACCTCAGCGTGCGCCTCTCTGACGACGAACTCGCGCAGCGCCGAGCCGACTGGACGCCGCCGCCGCCGAACTACGATCGGGGCGTTCTAGCCAAGTACGCCAAGCTGGTGTCGTCGGCATCTCTGGGCGCGGTAACGACATAAGAATAAACAGGGATGGACGGAATAGAAAGTATCCCGTCCATCCTCGTTTCATCTATGCACAACCCCAAGAAGTCTCCGTTTGAAGAGCATGCCAAAGATGCGCTGCTTGGCGCAGTCTTAGCCATGTTTTTCGGCTCCGCCGTCAGCGTGTTCATAGCCGCGCTTGTCGGCAGCTGCGCCTACACCTTGATCGGCGCGGACCAGGAAACGCAGTACGCCGCCGTATTTCCGACGATGACGACCAGCGCGCTAACATGCCTAATCGTGGGCGCTGTTTTAGGAGCGCGGGCAGGACACTACGAAGGCTTGGGCTTGTCGTTCACCGTAATCAAGGGCGTACTCGTCGGAGGTTCTGTCGGAGTGATAGCCACCCTATTCGCCCCCACACTTGTAAGCGTAATAATCGGCTCGGCAGCCGGCATCCTATCCGGCTTCTGGTTCGATCGCTAAACTACGAACCCCAATTCTGTCCATTTTGTTAGCTTCGGGAGAACGCCGTGCTCAAAAGCGTAATCATAGCCACCTGCATTGGCGTTCTTGGCGGCTTATGGGTTGCGCTGGTCAACGGCAGCATCGAGCTCTTCCAGAACTATGTCGATGGCGCCTGGCGCTACCAGATCGGCGTCAATTCTGCTGCCGAGATTCTGGTCGGCGCAGTCATTGGCGTGCTTGCTGGGGCGAACATCCGGCTCGCACTTCCCAGAGAACGCGCCGACTGGTTTGTCTCAGGCGGACTCATCGGCGCCGCTGTTGGAGTCATACTCGCTCTAGCGCAGGTCGCGCTCGTGGTGCTTGCCGCGCTGCTACAGGAGTATGACATTGATTACGAATTTCTACTGAAGAGATTCAGCGGCATAATCGCGGCTTCCGGCCTGATAGGATCCATCACGGGCTTGCTGTACATGGGCCGTTCACTTGGCGCACCCCTACCCGGCGCTATCGTTGGCGCTGCCATCGGCGTCGCATTCGTGCTGCCCGGCGTCATTGCCACCGCCCTGCATATCTCAACCTCGCTGGAAAGCGCCCTATCCGTCACGGACTTCATTCTCGTGTTCATAATCCCGCATCTGGTCAGCCTGTTCGTCGGCGCAGTCAGCGGGGCTATCGTTCCGGCCGTCGCCAACTCGCGAATGCCAGCACTGAACAGCGACGCGCTAATTTCATCGGGTGTCATCCTGGGAGCCGTCGTAGCCGTTATCACGTCGAGCCTGTCGTTCCACTATGTCATTCTTGGGCTTGAATCGCCGGATTCGTCCTTCTCCCCGTCCATCTACGCCTTTCGCATCCTCGTAGGATTGCTCTTCGGAAGCGCAGCAGGCTTGGGTGCTGCCTACTTGGGACGGAGATTCGTCTCCCCCGAAGCCAAGTGATGCTGATAAGATAGGCCGCGCCGCGCCTTTGGACGCAACAAAAACGAGTGAAAATGAAGGCACTTTCGCTGCGACAGCCCTGGGCAAGCCTGATAGCCGACGGGCGCAAGACAATTGAGACGCGAACCTGGCGCACCCACTATCGCGGCCCGCTCGCCATACACGCCAGCGCCCGCCCGCACGGAGACCTGCCGACAGGCGGCATCGTAGCAGTAGCCTGGCTGTACGACTGCCGCCCGATGGAAGCGGCAGACGAGGATGCAGCCTGCATCGCACGATACGATGGCGCGTTTGCATGGCTCTTATCTGATGTGCAACCTATCGGGCTGATACCCTGCAAGGGCATGCTGGGCTTGTGGACGCCGTCGGAGGAGATATCGCGGACGTTGCCGCGCGTGGTGGAATCTGCGACAAGACTATGCGGTGGGGGCAATTCGCTCCAACCCTGATAGAATACTCTCCGACCAACCGGCAGACTGAACAATTGAGGTAACACAATGACACGACCCAACATCCTACTTATCCTCGCCGACGACATGGGCTACTCGGACCTCGGCTGCTACGGCTCCGAGACTCGCACGCCCAACCTCGACAGGCTCGCGGCGTCCGGCCTGCGCTTCTCGCAGATGTACAACTCGGCGCGCTGCTGCCCCTCCCGGGCGTCCCTGCTCACGGGCCTGAACCCGCACCAGACCGGAGTCGGCCACATGATGGACGCCCTCGGTCCCCCGGAGTACCAGGGCTTCCTGAACGACAACTGCGCCACCGTCGCAGAGGTGCTGCGTGGGAGCGGCTACGCTACATACATGAGCGGCAAGTGGCATGTGGGCGGCCGCTACAACCTGATCGACGACAGCAACTGGGAAGACCTGAAGGGTAGCCACGGATATCCCATCCCCACGCAGCGCGGTTTCGACCGCTTCTACGGCATCGTCGCGGGCAGCGCGAACTACTTCTTCCCGCGTCTCCTGATGGAGGACGACCGTTTCCTCGAACTCGACCCGGCAGGCTACTACTTCACGGACGCCATCACCGACAACGCCGTGAAGATGCTCGACGAGAACGCCGCCGCCAACAGCGCGGCAAGCGCGAACGGTGGCGACGAAAAGCCATTCTTCCTGCATGTGACATACACCGCACCGCACTGGCCTCTGCACGCGCACGAAGAGGACATCGCCCGCTACGAAGGCAAGTACCGTGACGGATGGGACTCGCTCCGCACAAACCGCCACGAAGAACTGAAGGCAAGCGGCATCCTTAGCGACAAATGGGAAATTACACCGCGCAACTCGTCGGCAGTCGCATGGGACGACGAGCGCAACAAGGACTGGGAAGACCTGAAGATGGCGACCTACGCCGCGATGATAGACCGCATGGATCAGGGCATCGGGCGCATCCTCGACAAGCTGCGCGAGATAGGCGCGGATGACAACACGCTCGTGATGTTCCTGTCGGACAACGGCGGCTGCGCCGAGTTCCTAGCCGAGGACACGGAGCGTCCCGAACCTTCACAGTACGCCAGCCCCAACCCGGATGGCACTCCTATCAAGATGGGCAACATTCTCGAACAGCGCCCAGGACCCGGTGACACATTCATGAGCTACGACCTGCCATGGGCGAACGCGAGCAACAGCCCATTCCGCCTCTTCAAGCGCTGGACGCACGAGGGCGGCATATCCACGCCCTTCATCGTCAACTGGCCCGAGCGCATCAAGCAGGCCGGCATCGTCCACGAGCCGACTCACATCTCCGACATCCCCGCGACCTGCATAGATGTCGCTGGCGCGTCATACCCGACGGAACAGAATGGCAACGCAATCACGCCCATCGAGGGCGTCAGTTTCATGGATGCAATCAATACCGGAGGCTGGCAGCGCAACCTGCCCATCTACTGGGAGCACGAGGGCAGCCGCGCCGTTCGCATCGACAACTGGAAGCTAGTCGCGGAGGTCGGCGGCGAGTGGGAACTCTACAATATGGACGAGGACCGCACCGAACTCAACAACCTGGTGGAAAGCAATGCACCCAAAGCCGCCGAAATGATCGGGCTGTATGAGTCATGGGCGGAGCGCTGCGGCGTGCATCCTTGGCCGCTCTCACCCAGCGCGCGCATGATGCACCTGCGCAACCCACACAATCACTACGTATAGGCGGGCAGCAATTAGAAACAACCTGACCTTACTGGAGAAATGATACTTGTCTGATACCACAATTCGTTTAGGCTGTTGTATAGTTGTATAACTAAATCTTTCTATTGAACGGAGGACAAGTTTGAAGTTCCTTGCGCTTTCAATGATTGCAGCCTTAATGCTGGTACTGTACGCGTGCGGCGAAGAAGAACCCGCCCCGGAGCCCCCTCCCCTGCCCGCGCCGACTCAGGTGCCCACAGCTGATGTGCAGGCGACTGTCGAGGCGGGAGTGCAGGCGACTGTCGTAGCGGCGAACCTGCGAGCGACTGCCGAGGCGGAATCGGCCCCGACAGATACGCCGGTGCCGGAGCCTACTGCCACTCCGGTGCCAACTGACACACCTGTGCCGCCGACCAACACACCCGTGCCTACGAACACGCCTGTGCCACCGACCGACACACCCGTGCCTACGAACACGCCGGAGCCCACCGCAACGCCACTTCCCTATGGCATGACCTGGGACAACCCAGTTCCAATCGGCGAGTCGTTCCTTCTGCAGAATAACGAGGGAGTTACTCTGAGAGTAAGAGAAGCTATGGTCTTCTGGGGGAGAGATGCTTGGGACAGGATCAACAGAGAACACAATCTGAATGACAGGCCTCCACGTACCCATGAATACCTGCTAATCAACATTCAGGTGAAGGGTCACCCGGATGACGCGAACGCATTTGATGCAGCCGCCAGATTGACTGTGGAGGCTGACCCTTCGATAAGGACTCTCTATCGGAACGACGGCATCTATCATTGGCTCGGCTCGAACCATTGCGGAGGTCAGGTGGACACCATTATTCCGCGTGACTTCTCCTTGGAGCGCTACACAGGCGAGGAAAATGGCCGCAGAGGCTTCATCTGCTTCATCGTGACGCACGAGGACTCTGGCAGATTGGTGCTGGTCGACAATGGCGGGCCCGGTGCTCCAATAGAAGACCGTCGCTACTTCTCGCTTCGGCGCTAAAGGGATGGCTAGGCAGTACTGATCGCCTATAACAAGCAGGACAACCTCGGGGCTAACGGATGCGATATTGACGTCCGTTAGCCCCGAATCTCTTCACCGGACGGGGCAGATACTTCGTCCCGACATCTGTCAACCGCCCACAAAAAGGCGAGAATGCTAATGTAGTAGAATACTATGGCGCGCTAATAGACTAGGAACATACGATCATTCCCGGAGGCACTATGCAACCCCTCAAAGGCATCCGAGTAGTCGCCGTTACAGGCTTCCTTGCGGGCCCATACGCAAGCATGAACTTTGCCCGGCTCGGCGCGGAAGTCATCAAGGTCGAACTGCCCGGCAAGGGCGATCCCGTGCGCGGCAACGGGCCATTCATCGGACCCGAAGGCAAGCACCCACAGCAGCAGACCCCCGAAGACATTTCCACGCGCTTCCTCAAGCGCAACCAGGGCGTCAAGAGCGTAACGCTCAACCTCAAGCATCCGACGGGACGGCAGATGTTTCTCGATCTTGCCAAGTCCTCGGATGTGATGCTGGAAAACCTCGCGCCCGGCTCGCTGACTCGTATGGGTCTGGGGTACAAGGACGTCTCCGCCGTCAATCCGGGCATCATCTACTGCTCCATATCAGGCTACGGGCAGACCGGCGAGTACGCCGAAAGGCCCGCGCACGACCCGCAGATCCAGGGCATGAGCGGCCTCATGGAGATCAACGGTCATCCCGATGGTCCCCCAACCCGCGTCGGCTTCTACATCGGCGACCTCGTGACTCCGTTATTTGCCTGCTACGCGATTACGGCTGCGCTGCGCGAAAAAGAGCGTACTGGCGAAGGCCAGTACCTCGACGTGTCCATGATGGACACACTCACATCAATCATGATGATGGACACCCTTGAGGACGACGTGGAGATGGGCCTGCCGCTTCGAATGGGCAACACCACGCGCGGCGGCCCTACCGGCCTGTACAGCACGAGCGACGGCGAGCTGACCATCACCGCCGCCAGCAACGACCAGTGGCAGAGGCTCTGCAACGCGCTGGACGCCCCCGAGCTTCTCGCAGACGAGCGCTTCGCCGAGTTCCACAGCCGCACGGCGAACGTGGTCGAGGCGCGCGAGGAGATACAGAAGCGCGTGAAGAAGATCACCCGCGCCGAGGCATTGAAGCGATTCGAGGCTGCCGATGTGCCGAGCGGAGCCGTGCGCACCGTGGACGAGGCGATCAACGACAAGCACTTCTGGGACCGCCGCAGCCTGCTCCCTATGCGGCACGGCGGTATGGAAGAACCTGTGCCCGGCATAGTCGCGGGCTTCCCTGTCATATTCTCCGGCGGCGAACTCCCCGAAGCCTACGGCGCCCCCACGCTCGGCATGCACAACAGGGAAATCTACGGCGACGTGTTAAACCTGTCGGAGGACGAGCTGGCAGAGCTGAGGAAAGAGGGGGTTGTGTAGATACTGAACAGAATGTTCGCAAGGTTACTAAGCGCCCGAGTAACCCTGCGCATAGAGAGATTGGGACAAGTCAGATATCAGACCAGACTTCGCAAGCATTTCACGCCAACGAATCGGTATGGCGTCAACGCCGTAGTACGCCCCTGCGATTTGACCATATATTGCCGCGGTGGTGTCGGCATCGTCCCCCAGATTCGCTGCCATTAGACAACCTTCTTCGAAAGTCTTCGAACGGTAAAATGCCCAGAGCGCCGCTTCCAGAGACTTGACCACATAACCACTCCCAACAATTTCGGGAGGCTGTCGATATTTAAAGGAACCTGCTGCGATTTCCGCAATTTCGGCACACAGCGGCGAGTCTTCCAAAAGACTGGGGAGCGGACAGTACATTTCAGACAGCAGGACGTCTTTACGCTCTCCGTGCAACGCCCCGACAATCATCCCGCCGAAATATCGGCAAGCATCCACACAGGTCTGAGCGCCGTGTGTAGTGCGCGAACTCTCGGCGCACATGCTTATCGCCCGAGCAGGGTCAGCAGCGAAGAACATCGGCACGGGAGCCAACCGCATGAGACTTCCGTTGCCCGCGCTGAAACGATCGGTTGAGCCTGACACAGGATTGCCGGACCACATGTAGCTACCAAGAGCTTCCGATATGGTCATACCAATGTCAAAGCAGCTTCCCGTGCTGCTCATGTACCCTTCCTGCCACCAACGCACATAACGCTTCATCTGATCGTCTGCGTCGAATTCGGCACGGCAAACCAGGCTGGCGGCAAGGCATAACGCCATAGAAGTGTCATCCGTCCACTCGCCGGGCTGCAAGCCGAAGGGCCCTCCGCCTACCATGTCGGACAATGGCTCAAAGCTCCCTGGCGAACGGAACTCAACAGTGGTTCCCAGTGCATCTCCCACTGCCAGTCCTGTTAAGCAGCCATGGATTCGCGACCTGAAGGCGTCTGCATCATTCATCGTCGTTCCACTCTCGCACATAGCATTCTTGGGCGTAGGTTTCAGGTGAGCGCAGTTTCAGGCGAGATTTGGGGTTTGATTGCCATAAGCACCGTAGCCTATCCAACGCTGCCTGGCCGGATTCATAATGTCGCGCCAACCAGCAGCCCACAACTGTTCCTGTACGCCCAACTCCGCCCCAACAATGTACATATACCACACGCCCGGCAACAAGGAGGACTAGGTACTTGCAGCCGCTACGCGTTCAAGCTAGGTTGCCGTAACAACATTGGGATGCTCCATCGGGTAGTGTTCACTCTCATACGCTTCTATCATGCCAACGAGAGCGTCAAGCTCCACTCTGGCGGGGTGGTTCACATCCTCAATCTGCCCTTTTGGTCCGGTTAGTGTGTCCATCAGCTCCGAAACGCGCGCCAATGCCGCGTCATAGCCCGATTCCGTGGTGATTGGGTGTGCGTCAGCCATGGTTATACCTCTTCAGCGGTGATGCTGTCATATTCCGCATGAGTGCCTATGAATCGAATATAAACTATGCGGGCAGGGTAGAAAATCCTTACCCCCAATCCACCGAAGATATTGACACAGTGAAGATAGCGAAGACGTGGGAAGTGCTCCGTTGACTGTGGGATAATGGTTTTTTGAGGAAAGACCAACCCCAGACAAGGAGCACCAAATAGATGATAGCATCCGAGCGTCCCGACCGCATCCAGGTAGCCTTCGACGACCACCGCCTGGTGGCCAATGCCGGACTGCTGTTACCGGTCACACTGGCCCATCGTCTGGGTCTGAGCGAACTTGTGGAAAGCCACCTTGACCTGGGGGATGCGCCGGGTCGGGCGAACGCGGGAGACAAGATACTGACCCTGGTGGCGTCGGCTCTGGCAGGCGGTGATTGTATAGACGACGCGGACGCGCTGCGGTCCGGAGGCACCGGACGGGTGCTGGGCTGTACGGTCAAGGCGCCATCCACACTGGGGACATTCCTGCGCAGCTTCAGGTGGGGCCACGTGCGCCAACTGGACCGGGTGAGCCGGGAACTGCTGTTGCGAAGTTGGTCCGCGGGGGCAGGACCCGGGGACTCGCCCCTGACGATTGACCTGGACTCCACCGTCTGCGAGACCTACGGACTGGCGAAGGAGGGAGGCAGCGAGCACAACTACAACGGGCAGAGAGGCTATCATCCGCTGGTTGCCGTCGTCGCAGGAACAGGGAACGTGCTGATGGCACGACTGCGCAAGGGCCGGGCCAACACCGCCCGGGGCGCAGCCAACTTCCTGCGTGAGACGCTGAGCAGGGCACGCTACGCAGGAGCCACGGGAGCGCTCACCGTGCGGGCCGACAGCGGCTTCTACGCCCACGACATCGTCAGCGTCTGCCGCGACAACGATGTGCGCTTCTCCATCACCGTCCGACAGCATCGGAGCTTGCGCAATCTCATAGAGGATATACCCGAGACCGACTGGACGCCCATACCCTACTGGATGGAGGGCGCAGCCGACGTTGCCGAGACCACGTACGTACCCTTCGACAGCCGCCCCGACGCCGCGCCGGTGCGCCTCATCGTCCGCAGGGTCAGGCCCACGCCCGGCTCTCAACTGGCGCTGCTCGCCGACTACAGCTATCACGGCTTCATCACCGACCGGGAGGGCGACACCCTTCAACTGGAAGCCGACCACCGCCGACACGCCGAGATCGAGAACGCCATACGCGACCTGAAGTACGGTGTGGGACTGAACCACCTGCCATCGGGTCGCTTCGCCGCCAACGCAGCCTGGATGGCCGTGCAGGTGATGGCACACAACCTTGCCCGCTGGACCGCGCGCATCGGTCTGGCTGAGCAGGTGGTGACCACAAAGACCCTCAGACGACGCTTCTTCTCCCTTGTCGGACGGCTCACACGCTCGGCACGCCTTCTCACTCTGCATCTTCCGCAGGGCTGGCCCTGGGGAACACAGTTCGGACGCGCACTGACCAGACTGCGAACCATTCCATTACCGAGCTGATGGCAGCGACGACAGACCGCCATACACGCCACAACCCATCACATCCCCAGACTCTAGCCGGACCGCGAGTATCCCCTGCTGCCCACCGATTCGTCAACTTCACCCACAATCGCCACTGTGGGCCTCCACCGGCGTCCAACATCACGACCGGGGACCTTCAGAACGCTCCAGCGCCGGCGTCATACTCTCACCGCCATCTTGCCACGCTCTTAAACCACGATCCGGCAGAGATGCCACGACTCTTCGGTGGATTCGGGCTTACCACAAGTCGATACTCGTTGCCCCTGATCCAGAAGACCGCGCAGTCATTGCCGACGACGCTCACGCGCGGACACCGCTGACCATAGTCTGCATAAGCGCGATTATACTATGGTATTATCAGGCTTTCCCAATCCTATCCATCCTGTACATTCTGTTAGTTTCGGAGCAACATTCATGAAATACGAAGCCAAGCCCCTGCGCTCCGTCCTCTTCGTGCCCGGTAACAAGGAGGACTGGATTCGCAAGGCACCCAAGTACGGCGCGGACGCGCTCATCCTCGACCTCGAAGATTCGGTGCCGCCGCAGGAGAAGGACGCGGCGCGAGAGATCGTCGCTAAGATGATCGAGGAGATCGGCTCCGTGCAGACGCTCTTTGTGCGCGTCAATCCGCTGGAGACGGGCATGACCGGCTTCGATCTCGAAGCCATCACAAGCAAGAACCTGTACGGCATAACGCTGCCGAAGGTGCAGTCTCCCGAGGATGTTGTAGAGGTCGATGTGCTGCTGCGATTCTTCGAGCGCAAAGCGGGCGCGGAGGTCGGCAGGATATTCATTGATCCGGGACTGGAGACGGCTGCCGGCATCCGCAGCGCCTACGACATCGCGATGGCGTCAGACCGCATCGCACACATGGGCGGCAGCGGCGGCAAGGGCGGCGACACCGCGCGCTCAATCGGCTACCAGTGGACGCCGGAGGGCATGGAGACGCTGTTCATCCGCTCCAAGGTGCTGGTCGATTCGCGCGCGGCGGGCGTGCAGTTCCCCGTATCAGGCGGCTGGTTCGACATACGCGACCTCGACGGCTTGCGCACCTACGCAGGCGAGCTGAAACGGCTTGGCTACAACGGCATGAGCCTGATACACCCCTACCATGTGCCTATCGTGAACGAGGTCTTCACACCATCAGAAGAGGAAATCGCAGAGTGGCGCGGCCTCGTGGACGCGATGGAGCAGATGCGCGAGACCGGCGGCGCGGCGGTAACATACGGCGGTGACATGGTGGACATCGCCCACGAGCAGACCGCCCGCGCAATGCTGCGTATGGCAGAACAACTAGGCGTAGCATAAGGGCAATTCAGTCCCCTCTCCCTGGGGAGAGGGCTAGGGTGAGGGGAGTTATCGTCCCACCATACTGTCAATCCTGTACATCGATGCAAGTTAAAGGAGCAAACAATGACAAACGGCGTATCTCCCGAATCGGTCGGCTTCTCATCCCAACGCCTCAGCCGCGTCAACAAGATGATGCAAGGCTACATAGACGACGGCAAGCTCGCCAGCGGGCTGACCATGCTCGCGCGGCGCGGCGAGACCTTCCACTTCGAGCCTTACGGTGTGCTGGACCTCGAGAGCGGCACGCCCGTCGAGCGCGACACACTATTCCGCATCTACTCCATGACTAAGCCGATTACCAGTGCCGCCGTCATGATGCTCTACGAAGAGGGGCACTTCTCGCTTGACGACCCCGTCGGCAAGTTCATCCCCGAACTCGCCAGCATGAAGGTGTACGACGGCATGGGCGAGACTGGCATGCGCCTCGTCGACCAGCGGCAGGCCATCACCATCCGCCACCTGCTAACACACACTTCCGGCCTGAGCTACGGCTTCCACCAGGACAGCCCCGTTGAGCAGATGTACCGCGAGGCGAACATCACCGACCCGGACAGCACCCTTCAAGAGATGGCGGAAAAGCTCGGCAAGCTGCCCCTCGTCACCCAGCCCGGCGCCAAGTGGCGGTACAGCAACGCCACGGATGTGCTCGGCTACCTCGTCGAAGTCGTCTCCGGCGTGCCATTCGACCAGTACCTTCAGGACAACATACTAGACCCGCTGGACATGGGGGACACCTCCTTCTATGTGGGTGAGGAGAACCTGGACAGGCTTGCAACCGTGTATGGGACGTCCACAAATGGCAAAATAACGCCCCTGGACAACCCAATGGTCAACAGGCAGTTGAGGCCGCACACTCTGTTCTCGGGCGGCGGCGGTCTTGTATCCACCGGCGCCGACTACATGCGCTTCTGCCAGATGCTCCTGAACGGCAGTGTGTTCGGAGACCAGCGCCTGCTCGCGCCCAAGACGGTCGAGATGATGCGCTCCAATCACCTCACCGACGATCTGAAGCCGTTCGCGGTCGGACAGAGCAACGCCTCCGACACGAAGGGCTGCGGCTTCGGCCTCGGCTTCCGCGTCGTCATGGACATCGCACAGCACGGCATCATCGGCTCCAACGGCATCTATTCGTGGGGCGGCGCGGCAAGCACCGTCTTCTGGATAGACCCGCAGGAAGACCTGGTAGCCATCCTGCTGACGCAGTTCATGCCCAGCTCATACTACCCGCTGCGCCGCGAGTTCCAGATAGCCACTTACCAGGCGATGATGGAGTAGCAACTTTCGCGCGATAGCCCTTGAAGACTTTCAATTACGAGGTTCTCGATGAACAGTGTCTCCCCGGAATCCGCGGGCTTCTCGTCGAAAAGGCTTCGTCGCCTCAGCGACCGAATGCAGTCCTACATAGACAGGGGCAGGCTTGCGGGCGCGCTGACGATGCTCGCACGGCGCGGTGAAGTGTTTCACCTTGAAAGCTATGGCGTGCAGGACCTCGAAAGCGGCGTTCCCGTCGAGCACGACACAATCTTTCGCCTGTACTCGATGACCAAGCCCATCACCAGCGTCGCCGTCATGATGCTTTACGAAGAGGGGCACTTCTCGCTCGACGATCCGGTTGGCAAATTCATGCCGGAATTCGCGAATATGAAGGTCCTTGACGGCATGGACGAGACGGGCATACGCCTCGTTGGTCAGGACAGGCCGATCACCATTCGCCACCTGCTCACGCACACATCGGGCCTGAGCTACGGCCTGATGAAGGACACTCCGATAGACGCGATGTACCACGAGGCGAATATAGCGGACGCGGACAGCACTCTGAAGGAAGTGATGGACAGGCTGGGCAATATCCCGCTAGTCAATCAACCGGGCACAAAGTGGCGGTACAGCATGTCGTCAACCGTCCTCGGGTATCTCGTGGAAGTTATCTCCGGTCAGTCTTTTGATGAGTTTTTGCGTGACAGGCTATTCGCTCCGCTGAAAATGCACGACACTTCATTCTTCGCGCCCGAAGGCAAGCTGGACCGGCTCGCGACAGCGTATGTGCCATCTCGCGGAGGTGGCATCGCGGCGCACGAAGGCTCGGTGACGTCGAGGCACAAGAGACCGCACGCGATGCAGTCCGGAGGCGCGGGGCTTATATCGACCGCTCCGGACTACCTGCGATTCTGCCAGATGCTCCTCAACGGCGGGATGCTCGACGGCGAGCGACTACTCGCGCCCAAGACGGTCGAGATGATGGTGTCCGACCATCTCACGGACGACCTGAAGCCCTACGCCGTCGAAGATCGCATGGCCGCTTATACGAAAGGCTGCGGCTTCGGGCTCGGCTTCAGCATCGTCAACGACATCGCGCAGCACGGCATACCCGGATCGAATGGAATGTACTCATGGTTCGGCGCGGCAAGCTGCTACTTCTGGATTGACCCCGCCGAGGAGTTGATAGCCATACTGATGACGCAGTTCCTGCCCGTTACGTGGTATCCACTGCACCGCGAGTTCCAGGCGGCGACCTATCAGGCGCTCATGGAGTAGGCACAGACCCAAGGATGGTTTCTTGCGTCCGCAAGCAAGCGCATTACGGAAAATTCTTGCTTGCTATGGTAATGTGATAGGCGAGAATCGATCGCAGGACCCAAGGTAATCCAATGCAACACCAGCCGTCCCCATGCTGCGCCGCAGCCCGCATGCCCTCAACACCCGCAACGTCATCCGCCGCCGTTGCGCCATCGATGCCGCAGACCACTAATGGCAGCGTCGAAGGCATGTCGCTCATCCCCGGCGGCGAGTTCCTGATGGGCACGGACGATTCCGGCGGATTTCCCGCAGACGGCGAAGGCCCAGTGCGGCCCGTTCATGTGAACTCCTTCTACATGGACACCTACGCCGTGACAAATCAGGAGTTCGAGCGGTTCGTGCGCGAGACGGGCTACAAGACGGAGGCCGAGCGCTTCGGTTGGTCGTTCGTCTTCCACATGTTCGTGGGCATCAAGGCTCGCCGCGCCTTCCGCGGGCAAGTCGTGGACACTCAGTGGTGGTGGGGCATCGACGGCGCGTACTGGCGCAGGCCGGAGGGTCCCGGCTCCAACCTCAAGCAGCGCTGGAACCATCCCGCGACGCACATCTCGTGGAACGACGCCACCGCATACTGCCAGTGGGCGGGCAAGCGGCTTCCCACCGAAGCGGAATGGGAATACGCAGCACGCGGCGGCCTCGCCCAGAAGCGGTACGCCTGGGGGGACGAGCTGACGCCGGATGGCGAGCACAAGTGCAATATCTGGCAGGGCGTGTTCCCCGACGAGAACAGCGCGGATGACGGCTACAAGGGCACGGCCCCCGTTGACGCCTACGAGCCGAACGGCTACGGCCTGTACAACGTCGCTGGCAACATCTGGGAGTGGACGAGCGACTGGTTCAGCCCAACCTTCCACGTCCAGGCAGGCAAGCTGAACGGCGTGCTAGACAATCCCCTTGGGCCCCCCTCGGGCCAGTCCAAAACCATTCGCGGCGGCTCCTATCTCTGCCATGATTCCTACTGCAACCGATACCGTGTCGCCGCCCGCACATCCAACACGCCCGATAGCTCCACCGGCAATCTGGGGTTCCGCTCCGTCCGCGACGCCTGACCGCTTGCCCCTTCCCCCACTTGCCACTGTTATTCATCCCCTCTATCATCCTGTGCATTAGCGAAAGCCACAGGCAGTGGAGGAACGAAGAATGAACTACGACCACATCATAGTCGGCGCAGGCTCCGCGGGCGCAATCATCGCCAGCCGCCTCACCGAAGACCCCAACCGCACCGTTCTGCTGCTCGAAGCGGGCCCCGACTATACTGACCTTGACGAAATGCCTCCCGACGTGAAGTTCGGATACGGGCACGGCCTGGCAGCGATTGATGTGCTGGGCACGGAGCATCGCTGGCATTTCGTCGCCAAGTCAACCGACCGGGCAGCGCCGATGCTCGTCCCGCGCGGTAAGACGACCGGCGGCTCTTCCGCGGTCAACGCCCAGATATTCCTGCGCGGCGTCCCCGAGGACTACGACGATTGGGCATCGTGGGGCAACGACGAGTGGAGTTTTCAGAAGCTCATCCCGTTCTTCAACCGCATGGAGACGGACACGGACTACTCCGACGACTTCCACGGCGTGGACGGCCCAACCATCGTCAGGCGCTATAAGCCCGACGAGTGGCTGCCCGACCAGCAGGCGTGGTACCAGGCATGCCGCGAGTACGGGTTCCCCGACTGCCCAGACCACAACGACCCCGACTCCACCGGCGCCGGCCCCTGCCCGTTCAACAACCCGAACCGCATCCGCTGGAGCACCAACATCGGCTACCTGAGCGAGGCGCGAGAGCGTCCCAACCTGACGATCGCATCCCGCGCGCTGGCGCACCGCGTCATCTTCGATGGCAACAGAGCGACCGGCGTGGAGTACGAAGTGGACGGCGATCTGCAGTCCACCCACGGCGACGAGATAATCCTGTCTGCCGGAGCTATCGGCTCGCCGCATCTGCTGCTGCTGTCCGGCGTGGGCCCGGCGCAGCACCTTGAGGACATGGGGATATCCGTCGTCCACGACTCCCCCGGGGTGGGAAAAAACCTGCGCGACCATCCACAGGTGCAGCTAACATGGAGAACCAAGCCCGGATTCGAGCAGGACAGCCTCGCGCCCCGCATCCAGTTCGTCGTGCGCTACACGGCGGACGGCTCGGACCTACGCAACGACATGCTGATACATCCATTCTCCTACGCGACGCGGAGCCTCTACTACACCGACCCGAACACTGAACCCATTGGCATCGGCATGATCGCCGCCATCTACCTGGCGGAGTCCGCAGGCGAGATACTCCTCAGGACGACCAGTCCTCGAATCCAGCCCTTCCTCGACTACAACCTTCTCGCCACCGATTTCGACCGCAGGCGAATGCGCGAGTCCGTACAAATTTGCCTCGACTTGGCGGAGAAGGATTCGCTGGCAGAGCTTATTGAAGGTCGGCAGTTCCCCACTGATGCCGAGATCGAATCAGAGCAGGCGCTCGACGACTGGATGATGCGCAGCGTCAGGACCAGCCACCACATCTCAGGCACCTGCAAGATGGGTCCCGCAGATGACACGATGGCAGTGATCGATCAGTACGCCCGAATGCACGGCATCGAGGGCTTGCGCGTTGCCGACGCGTCCATCATGCCCGACTGCATCCGCGCCAACACCAACGCCACCTCAATGGTCATCGGCGAGCGCGTCGCAGACTTTGTGAAGAACGGGAATTAACAGGATGGATAAAATAATGGGATAGGGATTTTGTGGGCGCGGGTCTGGTAAGATGCCGACAGTTCGGATATGAATGATTCCGTAAGATACGGAGGTTTCAGAATGGCGACAAGGCCCGATGACGATAGGCAACTCAATTCGGCGACAGACCATGATCCCGTTTGGGAAGCGTTCTTGAATGCCCCATTAGATGACGAGCCTTTCACAGAAGAAGACGAACTGGCGATCAAGGAAGCAAACGAAGATATTGCTGCGGGTAGGGTCATTACCCACAAGGAATTGAAAAGAAGATTGGGACTGTGACCTCGACATTCCTGACTGGTTAAGCAAGGAGCAACCATGAAGTACGACTACATCATCATCGGCGCAGGCTCGGCGGGCGCGATTCTCGCCACCAGGCTCACGGAAGACCCGAATACCTCAGTCCTGCTGCTGGAAGCGGGGCCCGACTACGCCGACATCGACGATTTGCCGGAAGAGGTGAAGTACGGCTACGCATCCGCGACCGACATCATGACCAGCGACCACAACTGGCAGTTCACCGCGCGCGCCACCGAGCAGGCGCAGCCAATGATGGTGCCGCGTGGCAAGGTTACCGGCGGCTCCAGCGCGATCAATGGCCAGATTTTCCTGCGCGGCGTGCCCGACGACTACGACCGCTGGGCCTCATGGGGCAACGACGAGTGGACATTCGAGAACTCCCTGCCCTACTTCCGCAAGCTGGAGACCGACACAACTTACAGCGACGATTACCACGGCACGGACGGCCCCATCATCTGCCACCGCTTCCCGGAGGAGCAGTGGCGTGGCGCATCGAAGGCATTCTACGAGTCCTGCCTCGAATATGGCTTCGCCGACTGCCCCGACCACAACGCGCCCGACACAACGGGCGTAGGGCCGTTGCCGCTCAACAATCCCGAAGGCATACGCTGGAGCACCAACATAGGCTACCTGGGCCTGTCGCGGCATCGCCTGAACCTCACCATCCGCCCGAACTGCCTCGTGAATCGCATCGTGTTCGACGGCAACAGGGCGACCGGCGTGGATGTGACGAGCGGCGGCGAGCGCTTCGTTGTCGATGGCGACGAGATCATCCTGAGCGCGGGCGCGGTAGGCTCACCGCAGATCCTCATGCTGTCGGGCATCGGCCCCGCCGACCACCTGAACGAAGTGGGCATCCCTGTGGTCAATGACCTGCCCGGCGTCGGTCAGAACCTGCGCGACCACCCCCTCGTCTATGTAACCTGGATGACTAAGCCCGAGTACGAGCTTGAGACATTCGGCCCACGCATCCAGTTCGGCTTGCGCTACACCGCCAGCAACTCGGACTTCGAAAACGACATGATCGTCTATATGAACATCTTCGCAACCGGCCGCATAGACCGGGGCGGCGACCGCATGTCTCCCATCGGCATACGAATGATCATCGGCCTTGACCTTGCGGTCGGCGCGGGCGAGCTGAAGCTGCAATCCGGCGACCCCAGCGAGCAGCCAATGCTGGACTACAACTACTTCCAGGAGGATTTCGACCGCGAGCGTATGCGTGAGGCGGTGCGGACGTGCATAAAGCTGGGCGAGCATGAGGCTTGGAAGGACATTATTGAGAAGCGCACCGAGCCGCCGGACGAGGCGCTCGTTTCCGACGATGCGCTGGACGCGTGGATGATGAGCGAGGTTACAACCGGACACCACATATCCTGCACCAACAAGATGGGCCCCGCTGACGACCCGATGGCGGTCGTCGACCAGTACGGCAAAGTCCATGGAATGGAAGGTCTGCGCGTCGTGGACGCCTCCATAATGCCCGACTGCGTGCGCGCGAACATCAACGTGACCACCATGATGATCGGCGAACGCATCGCCGACTTCGTGAAGGCGGGCAGCTAACTTCTATAATTCAGCAAGCCGTCATACCAACGCAAGGAGGGCCACCAAATGGCCGACGCACCACTGCATTACATGACCATCACCGAAGTGGCAGCGCTCATCGAGGCGCGCCAGATCTCGCCGGTCGAGGTCACGGAAGCGATGCTCCGCCGTATCGAGAGCCTTGACGGCACGTACAAGAGCTACGCCACCGTGATGGCTGACCAGGCCCAGGCAGCCGCCAACTCTGCCGAAGCGGAGATTGCCGCCGGGCAGTACCGCGGCCCGCTTCACGGCGTGCCATTCGCCGTCAAAGACCTCTGCTTCACCACGGGCGTTCGCACGATGGGCGGCAGCAAGGTGTACATGGACCATGTACCGCCATTCGATGCGACCGTAGTCGTAAAGCTCAACGCAGCCGGTGCAGTCCCGCTTGGCAAGCTGAACCTCACCGAGGGCGCGATGGGCGGCTACAACCCCGCGCTCGACCTGCCCCTGAACCCTTGGAACACGGGGCATTGGGCAGGCTCGTCGTCAAGCGGCTCTGGCGTGGCAACGGCTGCAGGCTTGTGCTTTGGCTCACTCGGCAGCGACACGGGCGGCTCCATTCGCTTTCCCGCCGCAGCGTGCGGCACGGTGGGTCTGAAGCCCACATGGGGACGCGTCAGCCGCTACGGAGTGCTCGCCCTCGCCGAGTCGCTCGACCATGTCGGCCCGCTCACACGCAGCGCGGCGGACGCCGCCATAGCGCTTCAGGCAATCGCCGGGCAGGACCCCAACGATCCCACATCGCTGCCCGCGCCCGTGCCCGACATGCTCGACGGCATCGACGGCGGTGTGAAGGGCATTCGCATCGGGCTGGACCAGAATTATGCTACCGACGGCGTTGACCCGGAGCTTGCCGCGGCTGTGATAGAAGGCGTGGCGATCATGAAAGAGCTGGGCGCAGAGATCGTGCCGGTGCAGATGCCCGACGTGGACAGCTACCTATCCGCCTGGCCCGTTCTATGCTCTGCCGAAGCAGTTGCCGCACACAGGGAGAACTACCCCTCACGCCGCGACGACTACGGCCCGTGGTTCCGGGGTTGGCTCGACATGGGCGCAGCCGTAACAGGTGCCGACTATGCCGAAGCAAACAACCGCCGCGCCGCGCTTAACGGGCTCATCCGAGACGCCTTCAGCGACATTGACGCCCTCGCATGCCCGTCTGTCATGGCCCCTGCGCGTCCAATTACTCGCGAAGAAATGTACGGCCCTTTGAGCGGTGACAGAGGCACATCCTTCCAGCGCTACACCGTGCCCTACGACTACAATGGCGCGCCCACTATATCGCTACCATGCGGACTCAGCAGCAACGGTCTACCCCTGAGCCTGCAGTTCGTTGGCAAGGCGCTGTCCGAGCCGCTGCTGTGCCGCATCGGTCACGCCTACGAGCAGGCGACCGACTGGCACAATCTGCACCCGCCAATCGACGCCGCCTAGGCTTCAATTGCCGTCAGACGTGCGCATCCGTATCCGTTCTATCCGCTCATGACGACTCAGGCATCAAACGAAGGTATACTCTACGAGCCGGACGACCCTTGCCCACTGCCGGTAGCGATCAGCGTGGGCATTCAGGGCGTGCTACTCGTCATCGCGCCGACGGTTCTGTACGTCTCCGTCGCCTCAGCCGCCGCCGACCAGCCGGACGCCTATCTTTCATGGGCAGTTTTCGCGTCGCTGATCATAAACGGAATCGTCACCGCGCTGCACGCAGGGCGTCTTGGGCGGATCGGAGCGCGGCATGTACTCATCAGCGGGACTGCCGGCAACTTCATAGCCGTAGCTGTGACAGCCCTGTCCGAAGGTGGCCCCGCGCTGCTGGCGAGCCTCGTGCTGGTCTCGTCGCTGTTCCAGTTCGTCGTTGCCGCATGGCTGCCACTTCTGCGTCGCATCATTACGCCCGTCGTATCTGGCACGGTGTACATGCTGATCGCGGCGATGATAATTCCCATCGCAATCGACAGCCTCGACGAAGCGCACGAGCACACTTCCCTATGGGCATATCCCACTGTCGCCATGGTCACGCTCGCCGTCGCACTGATGCTGGGCCTTCGCGCCACAGGCAGGTTTCGTCTATTGTCCACGCTTATTGGAATCGCTGCGGGCGTCGTCGTAGCCGTTCTCTTCGGGATTTACGAGGTCGACCGAATCGTAGAAGCCCCTTGGGTGGGCCTCCCAGACGGAGAGTTTCCCGGATTCAGATTCGCCTTCGGGCCGCAATTCTGGGGGCTATTGCCCGTGTTTCTCATCGTAACCCTGGTGAGCACCATCAAGATAATCGGCGGCGGCTCGGTTGTGCAGCAGACCGCGCGGCGCAACTTGACTGCAACCGATTTTCGCCTCGTCCAGGGCGCGGTCAACGCGAACGGCATAGGCAACATGCTGACCGGCATAACCGGCACGCTGCCGACGATAACCTACGAGGCGTTCAGCGTATCGCTCACGAATTTCACGGGAGTTGCCGCCCGCAAAGTCGGATATATCATCGGCATTGTCCTTGTGGCAATGGCGCTTCTGCCAAAGCTTACGGCCGTCCTGCTGTCGATACCCGCGCCGGTAACGGGTGCGTACATTCTGATGACCATGGGCATCCTGTTCGTCGAGGGCATGCGGACGGTCATTCAGGAAGGGCTGGACTATCGAAAGACACTTATCGCCGGAGTCGCATTCGCAATCGGTCTGGGTTTCGAGAGCCAGACGGTATTCGGGCAACTTCTCACCGGAGTCTGGGGCGAGATTCTGACCAACGGACTGACGGTGGGGGCAATCGCCGCAGTCGCCATGAACTTGTTCGTGGAGATTACTGGCGCGCGCATCAGGCGACTGCGTGTCGAGCTTGACATGGCGTCTCTACCCAGGATGGACGCCTTCCTTCGAGATGTCGCGTCAAGGCAGGGATGGGACAGCTCATCCCAGCAGCGCCTGAGTTTCATAGGCGAAGAAACCCTCGCCATCCTACTTCAGGACGCCGCCGGCAGCAACTCGGTCGGCAATAAGCGGCACCTGCTGATCTCCGCACGCCCGGAAGCCCGCATCCTTGAGCTGGAGTTCCTGACCGCATTCGACGACGACGAGAACATCGAAGACCGCCTGGCGTACCTCGACGAGCAAATGGAGACGCCGGGCGAAAGCGAAATATCATTCCGTATCCTGCGTCACTACGCCTCATCCGTGCGCCACCGCAAGTATCACGGCATCGACATCGTAACCGTAGAGGTACACGGCGGGGCGTAGGCCCTCTGCATGTCCCAGTTCCACTGACGAGCCAGCCGGGAATTGGAATCCTTACGAAGTAGCCTGCATCGCCCGCCGCCCTGGAATTTCCCTATAATGAGGCTCGCTACAACGGCTCGCCGGCAACTGATAGGAAAGACTGGTCGAAAGTCTTGATCTGAGTTATCCCACGCCTCCGGCAACTCGCCAGGTGGCATAGGTCCCGGACGCTCAGTGTCGGGTACTGATCATGTATCTGCCGCGCCAGCTCGACATCTTCCCTTTCTAACGGCCACACCTCAGCAACTGATCTATCGACGAGTTCCATTGCAGTAGCAAAGGTATTCATCCTCCCCGTCGCCTCATACACATGCATAAGCTCCTGTAAGACTTCAGCCGAGGTGAACAGCCTCAGATGGCTGTCAGCAGCTTTGGCAAAGAAGTCCTGGGCTGCGGCCTGCAGGCGATGCGAGCGGCCTATCGCATACATAAAGACATTCGTATCGACGAAGATCATGGCTTCTGAACTTCTGGCATCTTCGAGTCATGGAGCGTCTTGAGATGATCCTCCCAGTCAGGTTCACGATCGTCCAACCCACTCTCGTCACGATCCAGAAAGAACTCCCTGACCTCACCGGACGAAGTGAACGGCTTGAGACGCGCTCTCTGCTCAAGTCTCTCTTCTGCAGCCGCTCTTAACCATCCGCTCAAAGTCATCCCTTCGAGACGAGCCTGATGAACGAACCGGTCGCGGTCTTCGTCAGGAATTATCAGCTGTACCCTCGCCACCTTCTTCGCCTCCTCTTTCCAATGATGTGTATGCATGATACACATCGTCGTATGGAGGGTCAATTTACATGACGAGTCATTGCTAATTCACCCCAATCCCAGACTTAAGCCACGAAGTGGACAGGCACTAAGTGGATGCTTTCATCATGCGTATGCCCGCAGCTAGAACGCCACATAACCTCCGTCCACCGGAATCGACACGCCCGTAACATAGTCAGACGCAGACGCAGCAAGGAACACCGCCGTCCCTGCCATGTCGTCGGGAGTGCCCCAGCGACCGTGCGGTATCCGCGCCGAGATAAGCTCAAAACGCTCCCGGAAGCTCTCATCAGTCCGCAGCGGCTCGGTCAGGTCGGTCTCTATCCAGCCCGGCAATATGGAGTTCACCTGTATGTTGTCCTTCGCCCACGCAGTCGCAAGGCTCTTCGTAAGCTGCACCACGCCGCCCTTGCTCGCAGAGTACGGCATCACGAGGTCATGCCCGAAGATGGAAGTCATCGACCCGATGTTGATGATCTTGCCGCCGCCCGACGCAGCCATGTGAGGGTACGCCTCCCGGCACGGCAGGAATGTCCCCGTCAGGTTGATGTCCATGATCAGGTTCCAGTCCTCCAGCGTGTAGTCCTGCGGGGCCTTGCGGATGCCGATGCCCGCGTTGTTCACCAGGATGTCCAGACTGCCGAACTCGTCGATCGCCAGGTTCACCATCGCAAGGACTTCTTCCTCGTTCTGCACATTCGTCGTCGTGCCCATAGCACGCACGCCAAGTCCCCGGAGCTGCTCCACAGCCGCGTCCGTCTTAGCCTTATTGCGCGCCGCGATGAGGACGTCCGCGCCCGCTTCAGCGAGTCCGATCGCGATGCCAAGCCCAATGCCGCCGTTGCCGCCCGTAACTACGGCAGCCTTCCCACTCAGGTCAAAGGATGTATTTGCCATTTCTAAGCCCTCCTCAGGTGTCTTCAGAATGTATCGTATTCGCCATGCCCTTCAATGTAAAATGAGGTATCCTGAAATCAGGTCAGCATGCCGAGAATATCCGTCGCACGGTCAATTGACAAAGGCTATGCTCGGTGCTAATCTCATGCTGATAATCTATATCTGGCATGGCAATGGGGCGCATCGCCCAACAGCCGAATTTAACTGGGAGGGTAGATATGGCACGATCCGAAGTATTCTATATGGATGCCCATTCGGAATCCACGGAGACTAGCCTCGTCGCGAAGATGACGACAGTCTTTGATGCCGCCGGACTTGATGAAATGATCAAGCCCAACGACATCGTGGCTATCAAGATTCACTGCGGCGAGTGGAACAACACGGCGTACCTGCGACCCGTCTATGCGCGGGCGCTGGCAGACCGAATCAAGGAGCTGGGCGGACGACCCTTCGTCTGCGACACGACCACCTCCACATACTCTCCCTGGGGCTCCCGCTCCAGCGAGCTGGACATCCTGCTGACGGCAGAGCGCAACGGCTACAACTCGGCGACGCTGGGCTGCCCGTTCATCTGCGCGGACGGCTTTATCGGCACAAGCGACTTCCGCGTTGACATCCCCGAAGGCTACCTGCTCAAGGAAGCCTATGTCGCGCAGGCAATCGCAGCGGCGGACGTACTCATCGCGCTGACCCACTTCAAGGGTCACGGCATGGGCGTCATCGGCGGCGCGCTGAAGAACCTCGGTATCGGCGCACAGTCGAAGCGCGGCAAGCTGAACGTCCACATGGGCGGTCACCCGAACTACGGCTACGGCGCGGCGGCGATATTCCATCCCGAACGCTTCCAGGGCAAGGAGAACACCCCGGACTGGGAGATTCTCGAGGACTGCTGCCCGTTCGACCTGTATCACATCAACGAGAAGGACGAGCTTGAGTGGGACCGCGACCGCTGCGCGACCTGCCTCGGCTGCTTCGGCGTTATGGGCCCCCGCGGTCTTGCCGAAATCCCACCCGTCAACTTCGACGCGGTCGATGTCGCCATCGCAGACGCCTGCCTGGGCGTTGAGAAGGCGGTCGGGCGCGACAAGGTCGGCTACATCAACCTGGCAATTGACGTATCGCCTAAGTGCGACTGCGGCAACCATTCCGATGTGCCGATTGTCCCGCATCTGGGCGTATTCGCCAGCAAGGACGCCGTCGCAATCGACATGGCGTGCGTTGACAAGGCGAAGGACTCGCCGGGTATGCCGGGTTCCGCTGCCGAGATGATGGAAGCCCACCATCCGGGCGACAACAAGTTCGAAGCCGCCGCAGCGACCTTCCACGGTCAGAGCGAGGTTGCGAGCATCAACACCGGTCACGAGATCGGTCTTGGCAGCCGCGACTACACGCTGGTCGAAGTGGAGCCGCAGGAGGCCGACAGGCACAAGTTCCCGTATGACCGCAGGCCCAGCCGCCAGCGGTTCAAGGAGCGCTTTGAGAAGTTCCAGCCGTTCCCGTATGACAGGCACGACGGCAAGGGCTTCCTCCGCAACGATGTGGTTGACTTTGAGCCCGTCAAGAGGCACTACGACCACGCGACCAACGGTCACCAGGAAGAAGTCGAGATCCGCGAGCTTCAGCCCGCTGACGACGACGAATAGGCGCTTCGGCCCTATTCACAAGGACTAGTATCGGGGACGCTGTTTCATAGCGGGGCAGCGTCCCCTTTCACTTTGTAACTTCGCAACAACGCCTCTACCTTGGCATCGCAGTCTTGACGCAAAGGCGAATGGACGGCACAATGTGAAGCGTCATTCGTACGCAATTCAACGCTGCACTGTTGCGGTGTGACGCACATGAAAAAACAACACTCGGAGGTTTATTGATATGCCAGTATCCGGACAAGAACTCCTTGAGCAGTCGATAGACAACTGCCAGCAGATTGCCAGCGGTCTCGGCACGGTGAACGCTGACTGGGAGACTTCGATAGTAGAAATACTGGAGAAGTTCGACGAGATCAGCGACACCTTCTTCTTCAAGACGATGCCTAGCGTTCCCGCGGCGCGCGCCGTCGTGCGCGAGTCCGAATCCGCTCTGGCGCTCCGACAGTCCGAGGAATGGGACGAGTTCGGCACCGCCATTACCACGCTTATTGAGTCCTCGCAAAGCCTCATCGAGAAGGCGGGGATGAAGGGGGTAACGCTCACATGAGCGGTGCGGTTCTTGTTACAGGTGGCGCGGGCAGCGTAGGCCGCATGCTTGTGGAGAAGCTTACTGCGGATGGCCAGACCGTTCGCATTTTCGACCTGCCTTTCATGGACTTCGAGGGTCTCGAAGACAGGGACAGCATCGAGATTGTCAAAGGCGACATCACGGATGAGGCGCAGGTTGCGGACGCCATCAAAGGCGTCAGTTCCGTCGTGCATCTTGCGGCGTTGCTGCCTCCGAACAGCGAGCGCGACCGCGATCGCACCTTCGGCGTGAATGTGGGCGGTACCGAGAACATCATCAAGGCGATGGAGGCGCACGCCCCCGACGCGACGCTGATATTCACATCGTCCATCAGCACTTACGGCACCACGATGGACGAAGACCCGCCGGTGCGCGTGGACCATCCACAGTCCGCCATCGACATCTATGCCGACAGCAAGATCGTCGGCGAGCGCATGGTGCGCGAGTCGTCTCTGGACTGGATCGCAATGCGAATCGCGGGCATCATGGTGCCTGCATTCATGGAGCCGCCAAACCCGTGGCCGTTCGTCGCGGAGCAGCGCGTCGAGATGGTACACCGGGACGATGTAGTGGACGCGCTGTTTGCGTCAGTGAATGCGCCGGAAGCCGCCAACAAGATACTCAATATCGCGGGCGGTCCCACATGGCAGATGCGCGGCGAAGACTATGCGCGCGACTTCTACGGCTTTATGGGCGCGCCCTTCGAAGATGTGGACTATCGCCCATCACCCGGCTGGGTGGACTGGTACGACACCGAGGAGTCGCAGCGCCTGTTGAGTTACCAGAACAGGTCGTACCAGCACTACTGCGACGAGATGAACGCAATCATAGAAGCGATGATGGCGGAGTAGATTGCAAAATGTCCTTCCCCTCGATTGGAGAAGGCTAGGATGGGGATGAAAATGTCTGCCCCCAGCCACCCAAACTGCTCTTTTGCAACTCTTATCATGAAGAGCAGGGATTAGCGGAGAGAGATAGCCATGGCGACGCAGGCTGAAGCTACAAGAACAATCGAAGAGAAAATGGATACGCTGAGGTCGATCCTTTCTGACATGGGATCGGTCATAGTGGCGTATTCCGGCGGGACGGACAGCGCGTTTCTCGCAGCCACGGCATACGACGTGCTTGGCGATAAGGCGCTCGCCGTAACCGCGAAGTCGCCAAGCCTCGCGCCTTCCGAACTGAGGGAGGCAATCGAGCTTGCCGAGCGACTGGGCTTCCACCACCGCATCGTCGAGACGCACGAGGTTGAGCGCGAAGACTACGCCGCGAACAACCCCAACCGCTGCTTCTTCTGCAAGGACGAGCTGTACACCTACCTCAGCAGCTACGCAGAGGAAGAGGGCTGGAACAGCATTGTCAATGGCACGAACACCGACGACCTCGGCGACTTCCGCCCCGGACTGAACGCCGCGAAGCAGTACGGCGTGCGCAGCCCGATGGTTGAAGCGGACCTGTCCAAGCCAGAAATCCGCGAGCTGTCAAAGGACATGGAGCTGCCCACCTGGGACAAGCCGGCGCAGGCATGCCTGTCGTCTCGAATCCCATACGGTTCGATGGTCACGGTCGAAGCATTGACGCGCATCGCGCAAGCCGAGGAATACCTGCACGATGTCATCGGCATTCGCCAGCTTCGTGTGCGCCACCACGATACCGTAGCCCGCATCGAAGTGGAGGCGCAGGACTTCATAACACTCACCGATGAAGCGGTGCGTGAAAAGGTCGTGAGCAAGTTCCGCGAGATCGGCTACTCGTATGTAACGCTCGACCTGCAGGGCTTCCGATCCGGCAGTATGAACGAAGTGCTCGCCGCGTTGCGAAAGAAGTCGGGCTAGACTTTGCCCGAAGCGATTCAGTGCGCCGATGTCGGCAGCAGGCAAAAGCCTGAGTTCCGACCGGCAGCCCGTGTACTGCTCATAGATGACAGCGACCGTGTGCTACTGATGCGCGTCACCACGCCGAACCGGCCCGACATCCGCCTGTGGATTACGCCGGGCGGTGGACTTGACCCCGGGGAAACGCGCGAGGACGCTGCGCTCCGCGAACTGTACGAAGAAACCGGCCTGCGCGAGGTCAATCTCGGCCCCTGCATCTGGAAGCGGCGGCACACCTGGCAATGGGATGAGAGGTGGATAGAGTCCGACGAGTGGTTTTACCTGCTGAGAGCGCCGTCCTTCGAGGCAGCACAGACTGCGCCCGACGAGTGGGAAATGCAGTATGTCCACGAACAACGCTGGTGGAGCGTGAACGAGCTGGTCGCCAACAAAGATACCGAGACATTCGTGCCCCGCAGGCTGCCGGAGTTGCTACCACCGGTATTGGCGGGCGACATCCCTATACAACCCATTGACGTCGGCGCGTAGACACAAGCGGATAGACACAAGCACATTGCACAAAATCGACGTAATGTCCCCTGCATTGTTTGAAAGTCCAAGTCAACTCTCGGCCATTTGATGAAGCCAATGACAAATATCACAGCTTCGCCATTCGCATCCAACTTCAATCGCGCAGTCGGCTGCAAAGGTATAGTCTTAACCCTAGTCTCTGGGGTATAATATCGGCGGTCACCGAATTACATGTTCACCCCTAGCGCATCAATGTGTTATTATGTGTTGCGGAATAGCGATACCGTCTCGGCATCGCTTGCCAATGTTTCGGATAAGTCTAATAAAAGTGCAGAAATCAATACCCACAAGGTCTATTATGTTCAAGTAGGTTGTGGTATCGTTTGTATCTGAACAAGGTCAATTCAATCTCATCAAGCAAGGAGGAAAGACACTTAGCATGTCTATGTCTAAGCTTCTTATAACACTGGGTCTCATACTATTGATGACTACGCCATTCGCGGTCGCGCACGCGGACAACAGCGGCTCCGGCACAGCTGTTGTTTCGGACGCTGGTGCAATGAGCGACCGAGTCACCTACTCCATGTCCGGTGTCACCAGGCTGGAAGCCGGAATGGCATACGAAGGCTGGCTCGTCAACAGTGGCTCGGACGACAAGGTCAGCACAGGCGTTATGACCGTCCTGCCAGACGGCAGCATCAGTCATTCCTGGACTTCACCGGACGGCGGCAACATCCTTGAGATGTATGACATGGTTGCTGTCACTGTGGAGCCTGTACCGGACGACGACCCGGCACCTTCGGGCGTATTCGCCTTCACCGACATGGTTGACGGCGGCGCGATGGAGGAGATTAGGGGATTGGTTGTCGGCGACGCCAGCACCCTGTATATGCTCAAGTCTCAGATTTACGCTGCAATGGCGAAGGTCGGCGAGGCGCAAGCCGCAGACGACGCTGACGGCCTGATGGCAGCGACGGAAGAGGCAGCAAGCCTGGCGGACGAAATCGCCGCACTCGCTTCCGCTGCCAGTGCATCCGCTGCTTCAGCTATGGATGCTTCCGGCAAGCAGAGCGTTGACGCTTATGGCGGGAAGGTTATGTCCTCCAGCGGCAACGTGGCAGCTTGGGCAATGGCAGCCAAGGAAGACGCCGCGGCAGTAATGGCTGAGGACAACCTCGACACCGCCAAGACACTGCTGAACATCGTCAACGGCAAGCTTTCGGCAGCAGCCTACGGCGTTGAGGCTACCGGAATGGGTGGCGCAAGCGATGCCTATATGCAGGCGCAGAGAATGGCGACATTCCAACTGCCGCCTCCTGCACCTTCAGGAGCCGTAACTCCCGCTACTGGCGACTCCTACGTACCCGCAGCGATGCAGATTATGCTGCTCGTAGCCCTGCTGATGCTCATGGGCGGCGGTGCGATGCTCTACAGGGAGCGCAGGCACGGCGCCAGGGCGTAACTCTATTCGGTCTAACTAGCTCTTAATCGGAGAGACTCCATCCGCATCTTGTGGATGGAGTCTCCTGCTTTGTGGAATTAGCTTCGATCTACAAGATGACTGTCACTTAGGATGGGAAGCGAATGGCAGAGACAGGCGAATTCGCGCCCGATTTCACGCTGCCCAGCACGGCGGGCGACATCACCCTCAGCAAGATTGCCGCTGGCAAACGGGTTGTGCTGGCGTTCTACATGGAAGACAGAACGCCGGGTTGCACTCAAATGCTGAGCGCGCTGCAGGGCGAGTACGACACTATCCGGGACCTCGACGCAGAAGTCATAGCGATAAGCGCAGACTCACTGCAGTCGCACGACACATTCAGCGAGTCGCTCGGCGGCTGTCCCTTCCCACTTGCGAGCGACTCCGACCTGCAGGTAGCAGCCAATTACGGTGCGCTGTCTGACGACGGCAAGGGCATGGTGCGCGCCGTGTTCGTGGTGGACAAGGAACGGCGCATCATGCACAGCATCCCCTGGTTTCAGCCCGGCAGCACAGCGCAGTTCTTCGAGATATTTCAGGCGCTCGGCCTGGAGTGAGCATGCCCTCCCCTGTACTCGCCCGCCGGCTTACACCGCCGCTCCTGCTGGCTCTGGCTCCAATTGCGCTGGCCTTGGTCGCGCTGGCTTGCAGCGACACATCTCCGCCCGCAACGCCCGTGCCGACAGTTACCCCCACGCCAATCAATCCGCAGGCAATCCTCGACGAGTGCGGCACGGCCATGTCGGCGCTTGAAACTTTCCGCTTCCACATCAAGCACGACGATGACGGCAGTACACCGCTCGCGCAGGGCATGGCGCTCACGGAAGCAAGCGGCAACATTGCCAGCCCGGACAGGCTCGCCATAGACTTTGTCGGCACAGCCGGCAGTTTTGCCGTGAAGGGCAGCCTTATCGCCGTCGGCGAAGATGCCTATATGACCAACCCGCTATCAGGCGAATGGTATGCCGTGTCGTCCGAGCTGAATCCATTGGAGTTCTTCAGCCCGTCTGACGGCATCGCTGAGATTCTTGCCCAAGTGCAGAACGCCACGCTCATATCGCACGATGCCGGAGAATACCGCATCGGCGGAACCCTGCCTTCGAACGCCCTGGCGCCGCTGTTCGGCGACACGGAGCCGGAGAGCAGTGTAAGTGTTAGGCTGACAATCGACAGAACGCATCTATACCTCACCCAAGCACGACTTGATGGCCGCATCACGCCGGCCGAAGCGGACGGGGTCGCGCGCACGATTACGCTGTCCGAGTTCAACGAAACTGTGGACATTTCAGCTCCGGGCGGCGGGTAATTGGAGGCCGACGGGATGTGCAGGACAGATGGGATAGGTTGTATAAGTAGGATAGCGTCTTGAATGGGCAACATTCGCGCACGCGGTCGTATCTCGCTCTGACGGCGGTATTCGCCGGCGTGTTCGTAGCGGCGGACGACCAGACGGTTGTGGTAACCGTACTGCCGCAAATTATGCTCGACCTGAAACTCACCGTTACCGAGCTTGACCACACATCCTGGATCATCACTGGCTACCTGCTTGGCTATGTCGCCGCGATGCCCTTCATCGGCAGGTTCTCGGACATTTGGGGCCATCGCAACACATTCATCGGATCGCTGCTGCTCTTCATGCTGGGCTCCGTGGGCGTCGCGCTGGCATCCGACATCAACTGGCTGATCGGACTGCGCGTATTCCAGGCGCTGGGAGCGGGCGCGCTCGTACCCATCGCCATCGCCATCGTTGGTGACCTGTTCCCGCCAGACCGACGGGGAACGCCTCTCGGACTTGTCGGCGCCTCCGCAGAGGCAGGAGGCGTCATAGGTCCGCTCTGGGGCGGCATCATCGTCAAATACCTGGCTTGGCAGTGGGTCTTCTGGTTGAACATCCCGCTCTGCGTCATAATCATCATCCTCACACTGGTTTTGCTTCCCAAAAGCCCGCGCCATCCCGCAAAGATGGACTACATCGGCGGCGCTCTCATCACCATCAGCCTTGCCGCATTGACCCTCGGACTTGCAAGAATTGACGAATTGGACGCATTGATGGCGGCGTGGTTAGCAGCCGCGCTCATAGCGCTCGCGCTATTCATTCTGCGTCAGCGCACCGCTCAGGACCCACTGTTCCCACGCGCGATGTTCCGCGCCCGCGCATTCGTCGCCGCCAACGCGTCTCACCTGCTCATCGGCGGGGCGCTCATAATCGGCATGGTAACCATTCCCCTGATGGCGAACACGTTGCTTGGCGAAACACCGCTTGGCGGCGGGCTGATGCTCCTGCGAATGACCGCCGCAATCCCATTCGGCGCGGTTCTTGGCGGCATTGCCTGCCAGCGCATCGACTATCGCGCGCCTGCGACGCTGGGCCTGCTGCTCATCGCGCTCGGCTTCTGGCTGATGAGCGGCTGGGGACTGGACATAGCCGATCCATGGCTGACGGTGCATCTGGCGACCGCCGGATTCGGATTCGGGCTGCTCCTCGCGCCGATCGCGCTAGCCGCAACAAACTCGGTTGGCGACGATGCGCGCGGTGCCGCGGCTGCGCTGATAACCACGATGCGAGTTGTCGGAATGACGCTCGGAGTCGCCGCGCTGACAGCATGGGGAACGGGCAGATTCGATACTCTGGTGGCGGGCATCGGTGCCCCGTTCGCCCTACCCGGCGAGACATCCCAGCAGGCGCAAGCGCGAATCGCAGAGGTGCAGCAACATCTGGCAGAGGCGGGCCTGACCCTGTTCAGCGACTTCTTCGTAGTGGCGGCGGCACTGTGCCTCTTGGCGCTGCTGCCCACAGCGTTCATGGCGTGGCGTCAGAAGGCAGACGACTCCGACGAGACCAGAGCAAACTAAGTTATTCTTGCCTCGCGCCGGTCCAGTGATACAGATATCACGCGGCTTCCCTCCGGAATCGTAACTGATTGAGGAGGGCTAGGAACAGCAAGCTCGTCTCCGTCCACTTCAGCCTCGTACGCATAGTCTCTCAATGCATCTTTCGCGTTCCGAAGAGCCTCGTCTATGGTATCTCCCATAGCGGCGAGTCCGGGGATGTCGGGAAATACCACACCATAAGCCCCTTCCTTGCCATCTATGAGCGCCGGGTAGTTCATCATCGATTCTCCTGTTCTCGCCAGCCCGCCTTATTTGCAATGGTACGTGCCACCCCAGGGGAGAGTACTCTGTGACGCGGCAAGGTTATGATACCCTCTATACTCTGATGCCTGTATATGTCGTGAGCCGAACCGTGTCGGTGAAGATACCAGCCGTCCTGTTCCAGCCTCCGCCTCACTCGTGATCGGTTAGTTTCCATATCGGAAATATTATAGCAGATACCACTAACTTATCTACCTCGGCCAACCTGCTATAATCCGCCGTAATTCCACCCCAATAATACCTGAATAACACCTGCGGAGGACGGCTATGGGCTGGTCAATTCATCATCCGATAGGGCTGATTCACTATACGCCTTCAGCGTGCTACAGGGGATACACGCTATTTTCCACTACGCGGGGCGGCAAGAACGCCTACCTGATCGACATGAACGGCGATGTCGTCCACAGCTGGCACTCGGACGAGGGCATTCACTACGCGTACCTGCTGGACAACGGCAACCTGCTGTGCCGCACCATGCCGCCGGAGGACGCGGGCGGCGTGGAGACGCTCGGCGGCTCATCCGCAGGCATCCTCGAACTCGACTGGGACAGCAACGTCGTCTGGGCATACCGCGACCAGACGCTGCACCACGATTTTGAACGCCTCCCCAACGGCAATACACTGCTACTCCTGTGGGAGCCGCTGCCCGACGACATCGTAGCGCAGGTGCAGGGCGGCTTCGATGTCGATTTCGCGCCCGGCATGCTCGGTGATGTGGTGCGCGAGGTAACCCCCGACAATGAGACCGTCTGGGAGTGGCATTCCTGGGAATATCTCGATGTCAATGAGGACATCATCTGCCCGTTGGATGCGCGCCGCGAATGGTCGCACGGCAACACCCTGAATCTCACGCCGGAAGGCGACCTGCTCGTCAGCTATCGCCTCACAAGCACAGTAGGCATAGTTGACCGCGCAAGCGGAGAGTTCAGATGGAAGTGGGGGCCGGGCGAAGTCTATCACCAGCACAATCCCACATGGCTGCCGAATGGTCGCATTCTGATTTTCGACAATGGCAGCCACCGTCGCGGCATCAGCTACTCTCGCGTAATCGAGGTTGATCCCACGACCAACAAGATCCACTGGGAATACGAAGGTACGCCCGACATATCGTTTTATAGCTACAACATCAGTGGCGCTCAACGCCTCCCCAACGGCAACACTCTCATCTGCGAGGGCGCGCCGGGTCGCCTGTTCGAAGTCACGCCGCGCGGCGAAGTCGTATGGGAATACATCAACCCGTACTTCGTGTATGGCAAGAGGACGGGCAACTTGAAGATGGAATACTCGAACGCCACATTCCGCTGCCACCGTTACGGCCCCGACCATCCTGCGCTGTCAGGTCGAGACCTGAACCCGGATCGCTTCGCAAGCATGAATCGCCTGATGCGCTGAATTGGACTAGCAATTGGGCATGATGATAAACTCAACGCAGTCAATGTATAAGCAATTGTATAGCCGATTGACTCGACTTTCGGCTCATATAGTTTGGAAAGCAAGCTGCGAAACACAGATATGAGGAGGCTCTTATGGCGGAATATGCACATCCTGAATCACTTGTAACCACCGAATGGGTTGCGGCGCACGGCGGCGATGCCGGTGTTCGCCTAGTTGAAGTTGATGTGGACACGAACGCATACGATCAGGGGCACATCGAGGGCGCCGTAGGATGGGACTGGACCACCCAACTGCAGGACACACTCGCGCGCGACATCATATCCAAGTCCGATATGGAGGAACTGCTTGGCGGCTCCGGCATCGGCAACGACACAACCGTAATTCTCTATGGCGACAACAACAACTGGTTCGCGGCGTGGGCGTTCTGGCAGATGCGGATGTACGGTCACGAAAGCGTAAAGCTCATGGACGGAGGACGCGCCAAGTGGGAAGCCGAAGGCCGACCTCTCACCACTGACGCGACATCGCACGAGTCGGTTAGATACATCGCAGCCGAGCCGGACACCAGCATCCGTGCCTTCCGCGAGCAAGTAGTCGGTGCCGCTTCCAACGGCAGCTCGTTCTTCGTGGACGTGCGCGCGCCCGAAGAGTTCCGCGGTGAACTGCTCGCGCCCGCCGCACTCCCGCAAGAGGGCGCGCAGCGCGGCGGCCACATCCCCGGAGCGGCCAATGTTCCCTGGGCAACGGCGGTCGCACCTGACGGCAGCTTCAAGTCCGCCGACGAGCTTATAGAAATCTACGGCAGCAGGGTGGACAACTCCAAGCCCACAATCGCCTACTGCCGCATCGGTGAGCGCTCCTCGCACACCTGGTTCGTGCTGACGCAGCTGCTTGGGCTGGATAACGTCTCCAACTACGACGGCTCATGGACCGAGTACGGCAGCATCGTCCGCGCTCCCATCGAGCGGTAACAAGCCACAGACAACGGAAACCACACTGGGCGGCATTGCTTTTAGCGAGCCGCCCTTTGCATATTCACACATAGACGGGTGAGACATGACACAGGAAGACCTCAGATCGCTATTTCGGACCGTAGGCGACGGCAGCGGCCTCAGCCACACCAACACCTACTACGAAGAGGAGCTTGCGCTGGCGTTCCGCAATCGCGGCATGCCCCTCGAAGGCCTGCGCTAC
Source organism: Dehalococcoidia bacterium (assembly GCA_963665605.1). Lineage (GTDB taxonomy): Bacteria > Chloroflexota > Dehalococcoidia > Lucifugimonadales > JADFKI01 > Bin90. The sequence goes on from OY762409.1 coordinate 1,839,142, forward strand.
GACATCACCCCCACGGGCATGCATTATCTTCTCATACACTTCGACATCCCGGATGCGGACGCCGACTCGTGGAAGCTCGACATCGGCGGGCTGGTGGGGAATCCCCTAAGCCTGAGCATGGCTGACCTCAGCGCGCGTCCGAAAGTCACGATGCCGGTCACTATGGAGTGCGCGGGCAACGGCAGGGCGCGTCTGAATCCGCGTCCCGTAAGCCAGCCCTGGCTGCTTGAGGCGATCGGCACGGCAGAGTGGACGGGAACGCCGCTGCGGGGCATCCTCGAAGACGCGGGCATAGATTCTAGCGCGGTCGAGCTGGTGTTCACCGGCCGCGACGAAGGCGTGCAGGGCGGCGAGGTGCAGCTATACCAGCGCAGCCTCACCATTGAGGACTCGATGCGCGACGAAGTGATGCTAGTGTACGAGATGAACGGCGCCCCGCTGGAGCCGCAGCACGGCTACCCGCTGCGACTGATAGTACCGGGCTGGTACGGTATGACCAGCGTGAAATGGCTGGAAAATATCGAAGCGGTCGCCGAGCACTTCACCGGCTACCAGATGGACCAGACCTATCGCTACAAGACATCGCCGGACGACCCCGGAGTGCCCGTGAGCACGATGCGGGTGCGCGCGCTGATGTTACCGCCGGGCGTGCCGGAATTCATGACACGCACGCGCCTCTTGGACGCCGGCACGGTTACGCTCTCCGGCAAGGCGTGGGCTGGCAGGCTTGATGTAACGCAGGTCGAGGTCAGCACCGACGACGGCATGAGTTGGCACAAAGCCGAGCTAGGCAAGCAGGTCGGCCGCTTCGCGTGGCGCAACTGGTCGTATTCTTGGGACGCCAAGCCCGGCACACACTTCCTTTCCGTCCGCGCCACCGACGAGGAGGGCAACGTCCAGCCCACCGCCCAGCCGTGGACAATGCAAGGCATGGGCAACAACCTAGTGCAACGCGTCGAGGTTATAGTAAGGTAGATACAGCGGATGGGCGCAAGACGAAGGAGAGCGCGATGACTACGGCTATGACCAAACGGCGCTTCTGCGTCAAGGACTTCTACTTGATGGATGAGGCTGGCGTTTTCGGCGAGGACGACCGCGTGGAGCTTGTGGACGGGGAGATTGTAGAGATGGCGCCAATCGGAAGTTATCACAATTCCTGTGTAACCACGTTAACCCACATTTTCGTCAGGGCGGTCGCTGAGGGCGTTCGAGTCCAAGTTCAAGGAGCCGTGCAGATGGACGAAAGCACTATGTTCCAACCGGACTTGGTGATACTGCGTCCCAGGGAGGACAACTACGCCGAGTCGAACCCCACACCTGAGGACGTGCTGTTGGTAATCGAAGTATCGGACAGCACCGTCGCGTATGACAGGAATGTGAAGATTCCCAAGTATGCGCAGGAGGGCGTTCCCGAGGTGTGGCAGGTCAACCTGCCAAATGGGTTCATTGACAAATTCGTTAACCCGGACACTGCCACAGGCAGATACCGCTCCGTAATGCGAAGCTCAAGCGGGCAGCAGATAGTCCCGACGCAGCTACCAGATATGGCGCTAGAAGTTAACGCAGTATTGCGCCGTCCCAAGTAATCGCGCAGGTGTGCCACTTAGCAACTCATGGACATTCTCACGGATTACAGCGGAATTAGCATCAGGCTTACGGATGAAAGGCTCCAGCACATCACGGACTCACACCCCTCAGTATTGGAAATACCTGATGCTGTCGCCGAAACTTTGATAAATCCCGATGTTGTGAGGTCTTCTTCGCGAAGTACGGACACGCGACTCTATTATCGCTGGTACACTGAGACAAAATACAATGACAAGTATGTATGCGTCATAGTTGTCGTTTCACAAGACGACGCTTGGATAATCACCGCTTATCTGACCAACGCGGTAAAGCAGGGGGAATTGATATGGGAAAGAGAGATGTAAGGGTATGGTGGGACGCGCAATCCGATTTCCTTTCCGTTACCTTCGACGGCAAAGATGGCTTTATGGTTGAAACTACGGACGACAGAATTATGGTTAAGGTGGATGAGAACGGCAACATTACCGGCATGCACATCCTGGGTTTGAGCACAATCGAGGATATGAGCGGTGCAACCAGCCTGAAACTTCAAGAAACTGCGCATGGAAGTTAGTTATCAAGGCTGACAGGATTGGCAAGATGGAGAAATTGACATGACCGACTTGCTACTAAAGGGCGGCGAGGTCATAGACCCGTCGCAAGACATCAGGGCGAAGTTGGATGTCGCGGTCACGGACGGCGTAATATCCGCCGTTGCGCCGGACATTGACCCGTCAGGCGCGGCACGCGTCATCAATGTTGCAGGCAACATCGTCATCCCAGGTATGATCGACCTGCACACCCATGTGTACGAGGGCATCAACCAGAACGGCATCAACCCCGACCTCGCCGGCATTCGCTCCGGCGTAACCACCGTGCTGGACGCGGGCAGCGCGGGCTGCTACACATTCGGCGGCTTCCCCAGCTATGTCGTACCGAACGCCAAGACCAACATATTCTGCATGCTGCACATCTCCCGCGTGGGATTGGCATACCAGCCCGACACATCCCGCCGCGAGGACATCGACCTCGAAGAGACGGTCAGCGTCATCAAGGCGAACAGACCACTCATACAGGGCGTAAAAATTCGCGCCGTCGGCCCCGGTGTACCCCGTATGGGTGTGGAGATGGTACGCCTCGCAAAACAAGCTGCTACCGAGGGCGGCGTGCGGCTGATGGTGCATATCGGCGACCGCAGCATCGCAGGCGGCGACGGCACCGAGCCGACCATCACGCGCCAGCTACTGCCACTGCTCGACAAGGGCGACATCATCACGCACCTCTTCAGCGGCAACCCCGGACGGATCATCGACGGCGACGGCAAGGTCATTCGTGAGATTATCGAAGCGCAGCACCGTGGCGTCTTCCTCGACACGGCGCACGGACGTCAGAACTTCAGCTTCGATGTCGCGAAGGCGGTGCTCGATCAGGGCGTGCAGCCGCGCAGCATAAGCACCGACATGACGCCGCCGGGACGCATGAACACCGTCCACAGCATGACCGAAATGCTGGCACGTTTCATGGCACTGGGCTTCTCGCTGGAGGATGTCATACGCATGACGACCGCGAACCCGGCGCAGGCGCTCGGCATGGAAAACACGCTAGGCTCGCTGGCAGTCGGCAGGCCCGCCGACATCAGCGTGCTGAATGAAGAGACCGGCGACTGGCTGTTCCACGACACCGAGGGCAACACCCTACACGGCGACAAGGCGCTGGTGCCTGTGGTAACAGTCAAGGACGGCGAGCCATATTCGCCCGATTGGGGTCCGCGCCCCTGGGGCTGGCTACCCGATGCAGCGTCTTAGGGTATCTCAACACCACTATCACGCAGCTTCTTCAACAAGGCATCCTCGGTCAGCACCTCGACCTCAAGCCGCTGTGCGTCCGCCAGCTTCGAGCCGCCGCCCTCTCCTGCCACGAGATAGCTCGTGTTCTTGCTCACGCTGCCGCTGACCGCGCCGCCGTACTGCTTGATCAGGTCCTGCACCTGCGAGCGGCTGAACCGCTCCAGCCTACCCGTGACCACGAAGCGCATCCCAGCGAAGGGCTGCTCGGTCGGAATCACGCGCTCCTCGTCCTCAAGGCGCACCCCGGCAGCGCGTAGCTTCTCCACAACGCTGCGGTTCGCCTCATTCTGGAAGTACGACACCACGCTCTCCGCGATGCGCGGGCCGACGCTGTCTATTGCAATCAGGGCTTCCTCGTCGGCGGTCATCAGATTGTCGATGGTCGTAAATTCGCGCGCCAGCAGTTCCGCCACCTCGCCGCCGACATGCCGGATCCCCAGCGCGACGAGCACGCGCGCCAGCGGACGCTCCTTGCTCGCCTCGATGGCAGACAGCAGATTGGAGACACTCTTCTGGCGCAGCGTTTCCGGCTGCAACAGGTGCTTCCTGTTCACATAGAACAGGTCGGACTGCACATCGATCAGACCGTTTCCGAGGAAGTCCGAGCTGATTTCCGTGATGTGCGTCTGCCCCCTCAGTTCCGCGAAGTGCCCGACGACTGCCCTTGCGGTGCGTGCGCTCACACCGCTTAGCTCCCAAATCTCCAATTCGCCGGCGCTCGACAGTGCGCTCATATTGCCGAAGCGTTCGGCGATGATGCCCGCAGACTTCTTGCCCACCGTCGGAATGCCACTTGCCGCGAGTGCGTCCTCGAATGGTCTCGCCTTGGCGGCATCTATCACATCCAGCAGATTGAGCCGCGCAAGGTCGTCCGGCTTCAGGTAGTAGATGTCCGCCACATCCCTGATCAACCCTTGCTGAATCAGGTACTCGCCCCACTTGATGCCCATGCCGTCAATGTCCATCGCGCCGCGGCTTACGAAATGCTCCAGCAGGCGCACAAGCTGAGTGGGGCACGAAGCGTTCACACAGTACGACATCGCCTCGTCTTCCGGGCTGACGACCGGCTCCGCACAGCTTGGACAAGACGAAGGCATACGGAAGTTGCGCCTGCCCTTATAGCGAAGCCTAACTGGCGGTCTGACACGTCGCTTTCGCCGGAGTCTTCCATGGCGATCATAGGAATAAACAGGCTTCCGCATGCGCTTACCCAATAGATTGGCGGAGGGTTCGCGCCTCTCCATAATGACACTTACAACCTGCGGAATAACCTCTCCCGCTCTCTCAACGACCACCCAGTCGCCGACGAGCAGGTCTTTGCTGCGGATGTAGTCCTCGTTGTGCAGCGTCGCCTGCCTGACTGTCGCGCCCGCGATGTTCACAGGCTCCAGCACGGCATACGGGTTGATGCTGCCCGTCCTGCCCACATTCACGCGGATGTCCAGCAGGCGCGTTATCTCCTGCACGGCGGGGAACTTGTAAGCAACCGCCCAGCGCGGCTCCCTGCCCACCACGCCCAGGTGCCGCTGGTAGTCAAGGTTGTCCACCTTTATGACGATCCCGTCCGCGGCGGCGTCCAACTCCTCCTCATAGCTATGCACCCACTGATTGTAGAAGGCTACGGCCTCTTCCGGCGTTTGAACGCGGCGGCTGTCGTCGCTCACCTTGAAGCCCAGCCTCTTGAGGTACTGCAACATCTTCCAGTGGGTGTCCGGCACATCGCCGCCCTCAGCGTACCCCAGCGAGTAGATGAAGATATCGAGCGGGCGCTCCGCAGTGTTGCGCGGGTCGAGCTGTCGCAGCGATCCTGCAGCCGTGTTGCGCGGGTTGGCGTAGGTCTGCTCGCCCCTCACGGCGCGCTCCTCGTTGAACTTTGCAAACAGCGACTTGGGGAAATATACCTCGCCGCGCACTTCGAATCGCTGCGGCGCATCATTGCTCAGCAGGCGCAGCGGGATGCTCTTGATAGTGCGCAGGTTAGATGTTACATCCTCGCCGACCATGCCATTCCCGCGAGTCGCGCCCCGCACAAACACCCCATCCTCGTAGGTCAGCGCAACCGCAAGCCCGTCATACTTCAGCTCGCAGACCATATCGAAGGCATCGCCCTCCAGCAGGTCCGAGACGCGCTTGTGCCACGCTAGAAACTCCTCGTCATCGAAGGCATTGCCGAGGCTGAACATCTGCCTCGTATGCTCCACCTGCCGAAAGCCGTCGGCAGGCGCGGCACCCACTCGCTGCGTAGGCGAATCGGGCGTTACAAGCTCAGGATGCTCCTCCTCGATCGCACGCAGCTCGCGAATCAGCCCATCATACTGCGCATCGCTGACCTCCGGGCTGTCCAGCACATAGTAGCGGTAGTTGTGATAATTCAGCCGCTCGCGGAGTTCTTCGATTCGCTCAGTTAAGTCGGTGGTCGTCATGGGTCTCACCAAATCAGTCGCAACTTGCACATGTATAATTCGATGCTAACCAATGCTGGCACTGCGTTCAAGGCTCTCTGGTATCTCCATTGTAGCCTTGCCTAACGTCGAAAAGTGGACGCACAATATCCCGCTAGATATACTCATGGAATAATCTGAAATGAGGGATGACAATTTGCCCGAGTCAAAAGAGTTCAAGGAGTTCATCGCCAAGTATCCTCCGCTGCTGGCGATTGGAAACACGCCTATGGTCAAGGTCGACGCCGACTTCGACATTGGCGACGCGGAGATACATGTAAAGTACGAGCACCTGAACCCCGGCGGTTCCATCAAGGACAGGCCTGTCCTACGGATGCTGGGCGAAGCTATACTTTCCGGAGATCTGACCAAGGACAAGTCCATCATCGACGCGACTTCGGGCAATGCGGGCATCGCCTACGCGATGATCGGCGCGGTGCTGGGCTACAGGGTTACGCTGGTAATGCCGGAGAACGCGAGCGAGGAGCGCAAGAAGCGGCTCATCGCGCACGGCGCGGAGATCATCTACACCGACCCGATGCTCGGCTACGACGAGGCGCTGTACGAGGTCAAGCGCCGCTACGAGAAGTCGCCCGACAAGTACTATTACAGCGACCAGTACAGCAACCCGAACAACCCCCAGGCGCACTACGACACGACCGCGAAGGAGATCCTCCGACAGGCGCCGGATATAACCCACTTCGTCGCAGGAGTCGGCACGGGCGGCACCATCTCAGGCGTAGGCCGTCGCCTCAAAGAGCACAACCCCGACATCAAGGTCATCAGCATCGACCCACCCGAATGGCCCGGCGTCGAAGGCCTCAAGCCACTCAGTGCGGGCCACATCATACCTGACACCTTCGACTCCTCAGTCGTGGACGAGATGCTGGAAATCGACGTGGACGCCTCATACGAAATGTCACGTAATCTGTCCTCTGTCGGCCTGTTTGCGGGCCAGTCCTCCGGCGCGTACGTGCAGGGCGCTTATGAGATCGCAAAGCGCGACCGCAGCGGCCAAGTCGTCACCATCTTCAACGACATCGGCGAGCGCTACTTCAGCACCGGCATGTGGGGGTAAGCCTGAACCCACATGGATGCACAGGAGGGAGGGGATAGGATGGCTTTGACCAACAAAGTGCCCCGGGAACAGGGGGATGAACTGTACGAGAGATATGTGAAGCCGCTTGAGGCGGAGCATTGGGGTGAGTTCGTTGCGGTGGCGCCTGATGGTAGGACGATGGTGGGAACCAATCCATATAAGATTGATACAGAAGCTTGGGACGCATTTAGAGTTGAAGCCGTCATGTTCCAAGTCGGCGAGAAAGAGATAGTTAAGCCCGCTCCCATTCACAGTTCAAACAGGACAAATGCGATTTCTCCCAGGATTGCGATGGAAGTGACCAAATTGTATCAACAGTTTGGTAAACGGTACGAAGTTGAGCATTGGGGCGAGTTCGTCGCAATAACTCCCGATGGCAGAACAATGCTGGGTGAGGATGAACATAACCTGTTCCACAAAGCTGTGGAGGTGTTTGGCACAGGTGCATTCGTCTTTCAAGTAGGGCAGGAGTCGAGAGATTAACCCAGTGAACCTACCTCCCGTAATCTCACGATTTCCATATCTGCCCGTCAGAGTAATGGTGAGTGGCGCGGTGATTTACGAGGGAGAAGCCTTAATCGATACTGGATTCACTGGTGCCATTGTCTTGCCATCTAGTTACGAGCCTGACAGCGTTCACGCTGAGAGGCACAGAAGATGGAGAATGCCTGACGGCAGCCTTGTCAACGCGCCCAGATATGATGGGGTCGTATTCGTTGGCAACTTCCCGCCGTTGCCCTTCCGAGCCGGAATAACATTCTTGGGCGACGAACCCATCATCGGCGTCCATGTCATCCGCCACTTCTCGGTTATACTTGACCACGGGAGGCGCGTTGTCGTAGAACCGTAAGCGGGTGGGTATGCAGGACAGCAAAGCAAATACGGAGAGGGTGGCAGGTCAGAGTCTGGGCCGCCGCATCGTGAGCGCGTTTGCGCCGTACTGGTTCAAGGTATCGGTCGTCGGCGCGCTCATTTTCGTTACCGCAGGGCTGGGCGTCGTCAACCCTGTGCTCATCCGCGTGGTATTCGACTCCGCGCTGTTCCCGCCGTCAGGCACTCCCGACCTCGACCTGCTGTGGCTCATAGTAGCCGTGATGGCGACGATTACCGTTGTCACCGGTGGGCTCGGCATCGTGCAGACCTACCTCACGAACGAGGTGGGGCAGCGCGTGATGCGCGACCTGCGCGACCGCCTCTACGAGCACCTGCAAACGCTGTCCATCAGCTTCTTCACAGACACACGCACCGGCGAGATTCAGTCGCGCGTGGCGAACGATGTGGGCGGCGTGCAGAATGTCGTCTCCAGCACCGTATCCAATGTGCTCTCCAACAGCGTCATATTCATCAGCACCCTGATCGCGATGTTCATCCTGTCATGGGAGCTGACGCTCGTGTCGATGGGCACGGTGCCGATATTCGCGCTCATATCCAAGTTCGTCGGGCAGAGGCGGCGCGCGGTGGCAGCGCGCACCCAGAAGGCGGCGGCGGAGGTCAGCGCGATCACGCAGGAGACGCTGTCCATATCAGGGATGATGCTGTCGAAGCTGTTCGGACGGCAGGAGCGCGAGATACAGCGCTTCCATGAGGAGAACCAGCACCTTGCCGACCTGACGCTGCAACGGCAGATGACCGGGCGCACCTTCTTCACGCTCGTTCAGGTCTTCTTCTCGTTGACGCCGATTATCATATATATGATCGCCGGCTACCTGCTGTCGGGAGACGGGACCACCGGGCTGACCGCAGGTACCATAATCGCCTTCACCACCCTGCAGGCGCGGCTCTTCTTCCCCATCGGCAGCCTGCTGCAGGTCTCGGTCGAGCTTCAGGCGTCGATGGCGCTGTTCGAGCGCATATTCGGCTACCTGGACATCGAGCCGGAGATTGTGGACGCCGATGATGCGGTTGCACTAGCCCCCGAAAATGTGGCAGGCAAAATCACACTCGATGATGTCCGTCTGCAATACGGACTGTCCGCCGAGGAGCGCCTGGATGCCAGTATCAACGGCGAGTCCGCGAACGGCACGGGTCGCCTCGCGCTCGACGGCGTAAGCCTGCACATTGAGCCGGGCCAGCTTGCGGCATTCGTTGGACCCAGCGGTGCGGGCAAGACGACCATCTCGTATCTAATACCGCGCCTGTACGACGTCACGGAGGGCGCGGTGAGGATAGACGATGTGGACGTGCGCGACATTCGTCTGGCGTCGCTTGCGCGGCTCATCGGCTATGTCTCGCAGGAGAGCTACCTGTTCCACGCCACACTACGCGAGAATCTGATGTACGGCGACCCTGACGCCACGGAAGACGAGATGATTGCCGCCGCTAAAGCAGCCTTCATCCACGACCGCATCGTAGAGTTCCCCGACGGCTACGACACAATCGTCGGCGAGCGCGGCTACCGGCTGTCCGGCGGCGAGAGGCAGCGCCTGTCCATCGCGCGCGTAATCCTGCACGACCCACGCATTCTGATTCTGGACGAAGCAACCTCCGCGCTCGACACCGCCAGCGAGCGTTACGTGCAGGCCGCCCTGGAGCCGCTGATGAAAGGCCGCACCACCATCGCCATAGCGCACAGGCTATCCACGATTCTATCTGCCGATGTAATCTTCGCGGTGGACGAGGGCCGCATCGTCGAGCGCGGCAGGCACGAGGAGCTTCTGGTGAAGGGCGGGCTGTACGCGAACCTCTACCACGAGCAGTTCGACAGCGGCCGCGTCGAATGCCACTGCCTGGACGGCATATTGCTCGCAGACGGCAGGCTGGTGGCGCCGGGGGTGGGGGTTTAGGGGAGAGTCTGCGGTCGAGTTGTCAATCGTTCAGCTGGCTGCGCAGGCGATTAAGCTCATCGACCAATTCGCGCTCTCGCGCTTCCGCCGCCAGTCGCGCTTCTCGTTCCTTGTCGGCTTGTGCCTCTGCTTGCAGCCGAGCATCACGCTCTGCCTCGAATTTGTCTATAGTCCTGCCGGTTTCCGGGTCGAGCACATCGAACTCATTCCCGTCCCAGCAAAATTCCAAGTCCAGCAACTGGCTGTATCCATGCACCAAACCGTCCTCTTTGGTATGCAGTTCATACGGTTGATACCCGCCTTCAACCAGTCGTTCACCCGCAAGCGGCTGCCCGTACAACTCTCCTCCTGTGGGGTCAAAGCGCCAGTATTCGGCAATTCCCAACTCGGCGTAGAGGTCGCGCTTGATTCCAAGATCGTTCTCCGCAGTGCTCGGCGATGCTATCTCGATAACAAAGTCTGGAGCCTTGCCTACCTCCCATATCCAATAGTTCGGTAGATTGTTGCGGATAGCTTCAGCATCAACATCAAAGGCTATAAGGCTGTCAGGCTGCAAGCGGCGGTTGCCGTCGGTTCTGTCGTAGCAAATGTAGAACGCGCCGGATATGAACACATCTGGCAGCCCATCGAAGCGCGACATTAGCAGACCTTTAATTCGGTCAAGTGTGCTTTCTTGCACAACCGGCTCCTCTGCCAGCACCATTTGCTCGTAAAAAATGTCGGGCAGGTATCTGTCGACCCAGGCGTTGGTGATTGTCCTTGTGGTTGCCATGGCAAGCTCCAACTTAGACTACTGAGTTCAATGCCGACATTATAGCGCAACGTGACGAGCCCATAGCGGACCCGCTGAAGTGAGTTTCGCCGTTACGCCTATTGCAGAACCCTACACATCCAAATTCTGCACCTCAAGCGCATGCGCCTGGATGAAGTTGCGGCGCGGCTCCACCACATTGCCCATCAGCACCGAGAACATGTCGTCCGCATCGGCGGCGTCCGCTATATTAACCTGCAACAGCGTGCGCTTCTCCGGGTCCATCGTCGTCTCCCAGAGCTGGTCGGCGTTCATCTCGCCCAGGCCCTTGTAGCGCTGCATGTTGATGTTGCGCCTGCCGTCCAGCTGCGTCATTATGCCCTCACGCTCGCCCTCGCTGTACGCGTAGTGGGACTGGCGGCCCGCGCTAATCTTGTAGAGCGGCGGCTGCGCGATGTAGAGGTGCCCATGCTCGATGAGCGGCGTCATGTGACGGAAGAAGAAGGTGAGCATCAGCGTGCGGATGTGCGAGCCGTCAACATCAGCGTCAGTCATGATGATGATGCGATGGTAGCGCAGCTTGCTCAGGTCTATGTCGTCGTCAAGTCCCGCGCCGATGGCGGTGATCATGGAGCGGATGGCGTCGTGCGCCAGCATCTTGTCAGCGCGCGCCTTCTCCACATTCAGAATCTTGCCCCACAGCGGCAGAATCGCTTGCGTCCTGCGGTCGCGTCCCATCTTCGCGGTGCCACCTGCCGAATCACCCTCAACGAGGTAGATTTCGCAGAACTCAGGGTTCTTCTCCGAGCAATCGGCGAGCTTGCCGGGCAGTCCGCCACCATCCATCGCGTTCTTGCGGATGATAAGGTCTCGCGCCTTGCGTGCCGCGTCTCGCGCTCGCTGCGCTGTCAGGCACTTGTCTATGATGCGCTTCGCGTCCTGCGGATTGTCTTCGAGGTAATACTGCAAAGCCTCCGCGACGACGCTCTCCACCTGCGTCCTGACTTCCGGGTTGCCCAGTCTCGTCTTCGTCTGCCCCTCGAACTGCGGCTCCGTCAGCTTCACGCTGATGACCGCCGCCAACCCTTCGCGCACATCCTCGCCCGCGAGGTTCGCCTCGTTCTCCTTGAGAAGGTTCTGCTTCCGCCCGTAGTCGTTGATGATGCGCGTCAGCGCGCTGCGGAAGCCGGTGATGTGAGACCCGCCGTCTATCGTGTTGATGCAGTTGGCGAAGGAGTGAACGAACTCCGTGAAGCTGTCGTTGTACTGCATCGCCACCTCGACGATGGTATTGTCCACCTGCTTTTCCACATATATCGGATCGGCGTGGACGACCTGGCGCTTCTGGTTCAGACTGCGCACGAAGCTGGAAATACCGCCCTCGAAGTAGTAGGTCACTTCGTTGTTCGGCCAGAGATTTTCATGTCCGTGCCAGTCGGTGCGGAATGTGATCTCCAGTCCCTTGTTCAGGTACGCCATCTCCTTGAAGCGCTGCCTCAGCACATCGTAGTCGTAAGCGAAGTCCTCGAATATCTCGACATCGGGCATAAACGTAACCGCAGTGCCGGTCTTGCGGCGGCTGCCCCTCGGCAGCGGCTCCGATGTAAGCTCGGACTGACCGCGCCCGCGGGAGAAAGTCTGCCGGTACAGTTCTCCGTCGCGGCTCACCTCGACCTCCAGGTTCTCCGAGAGCGCATTGACCACCGATGCGCCCACGCCGTGCAGCCCGCCGGAGACGGCATACGCCTTGCCCCCGAACTTGCCGCCCGCGTGCAGCGTGGTCATCACCGTCTCCACGGCGGTCATGCCCGTCGTGGGATGAACATCAACAGGAATGCCGCGCCCGTCGTCCTCGATTCGAACGGTGCCGTCGCGCTGAATGTGTATGGAGACACGCGTTGAGAAGCCGGCCATGAACTCGTCCACGCCATTGTCCACAATCTCGTATATGAGATGATGCAAGCCGCGCTGGTCAGTGCTTCCGATGTACATGCCCGGGCGCTTTCGCACGGCTTCCATGCCCTCAAGCACCTGGATATCGTCAGCGGTGTACATGTCAACTTCTTTAGCCGTCGCCATATTTTCTCTCCCCAAAACTTAGGCACACTTTGAGCCAATGACAAAACAATTACACAGAATTTAGGGTGTATCCGCAGGCAAGGCGCAGGCGTGCATGACAGGGGACTTGCACGCATTGAACACAACGGAACGAGGGGCGCCAATTACGCGATAATGATGGGATAAACACCCAATTACAGTGGACAATAAAAGCAGGATTTCATCAAGGTTTTTCTTGACTCTATTTTACCATTTTTTGATACTAAAATCAAACGTAAAGATACAAATGTTCTCAGACTGAAACAGGACATTTGCCTCTTACGAAAAGCGCGGAAACTGGGGAGTCAGAAGGAACTCATGCACGCTTGCGACGATGCGCCAGCGCACTGATGATCTCAAGCCCCACTCGGTTCGCCACCTCCGCCGTGATCGCCGCCGGCCCCTCGTAGTGCGGCGCGACTTCCACGATGTCCGCCCCCACAAGCTCCACAGAAGAAACAATCGTCCGCACCGCCTTCAGCAGCTGCGCCGATGTCAACCCACCCGGCTCCGGCGTGCCGGTCGCAGGCGCGAACGCCGGGTCAAGCACATCTATGTCCACCGACAGGTATATCACCTCAGGCCCGTCCAGCGCCTCGTTGATCGCATCCTCCAGCACCGCCTCGAAGCCCCGCTCCACTATCTCCGCCATCAGGTGCCAGCGCATCCCCTGTTCTTTCATCCATTCAAAGAGCGGCTGGTCCGGCCAGTAGCCCCGCAGCCCGATCTGGATGAAGTTCGATCCCGGAATCGCGCCGCTATCCAGCAGGCGCCGCATCGGACTGCCGTGCGCGATCAGCACCCCGCCGTAGCCGGCATCCCCTGTGTCCGCATGCGCGTCGAAGTGAATCATCCCAACCCTGCCGTATCCGTGGTGCTGCGCCACCGCAGTCGCCGCAGGCAGCGTGATCGAGTGGTCGCCGCCAAGAACCAGCGGAATCGCCCCCGTCTGCAGCGCCTGCATCGTCTTTAAGCGGACAGCCTCGTGGCTCTGGTCGAGCAGGCTCGGCGGGCAATTCGCGTCCCCAAAGTCCACGACCTTTATCTCCTGCGTGGGGTAAAGCCCAAACTCCATGTGGTAGAAGGTATCGTTGGGACTTCCCGCGTACCCAGCCTGCCTGATCGCACGCGGACCGAAGCGCGCCCCCGGCCTGTTCACCACGCCCATATCCACCGGCGCGCCGATAACGGCGACATCGGCCTGCATCTCCGCAAGCTCCTCCTGCGAAAGCGCAAGCGGCGAGTGGATGTATGTCGGTATGCCAAGAAAAGCGGGCTGACGGTCCGGACCTCGAAGATCGGGCATTGATAACCTCACTGAATGTTCTATCGAGTGCAAAGATGGTGCTTTGCTTCATTCTATCTGAAACTGCGAACTCGCACGTACCGATGAGGTGGACATGTAGTGCTCCTCCGAACAACGGCAGGACTTTCATTATTGCGCCTTCCAATCTATAATCGCCCTATCCGCAATCAGTCAAACCACGCTCAATCAGCGTGCAATGCGATGCTCTCACGCACGGATTGAGCCATTTGCACGAGACCTATTCTCAAAACTTTTTTGCGAGGTTATGCATGGACAGCCAAGAAGCATTTTTTAAGGCGTGGGGCAGTTATCCGACAGGCGTTTCTGTGGTCACATCGATTGAGCCGGACGGCAGTGTGCATGGCATGGCCGCGAACGGCATCAACTCAGTGTCGATCGATCCGCTGCTGGTACTCGTCTGCGTCGGCCACGAGCGCAACTCCTACCCTCTCATCAAGGAGGCGGGGCGCTTCGCCATCAACATCCTCAGCCAGGATCAGCAGCCAATCGCGCGTTACTACGCCGGCCCCGCTGAGGCACGCGGCTCAGGCAACGACCCGGATTTCACCTTCACCGAGAGCGGCGCAGCCTTCATCGACGGCAGCATCGCCTCTATGGACTGCCGCACCGTAAGCGAGCATGTAGAAGGCGACCACACGGTATTCATCGGCGCGGTGGAGCGCATCGACGTGAACGACGGCGAGGCGCTCGCCTACTGCCAGGGCAAGTTCGGCCGCATCGTCATGGACGACTAATATTGACAGAGTCAGCCCTGAGTGCCTTCAATTAGTCCCTTCCCCCTTGATGGGGGAAGGTTAGGATGGGGGTGAAGATGAAAATCCCCAGAGCTGAATTATGAGTTTCACACTATCCGACCTCGACGCCATGACCATCGAAGAGGCTAACACGCTGTCATTCGACGAACGCGACGCCCTCCTCGATCTGGTAATCGCCGATGGCCGCAAGCAGACCACCACGCTGCACTCCCATCGCATCGGTCTCTACGGCGACTACTTCGAGGAAGACCTGCTGCGGATGCTGAAAGTGCGCGCCATCAAGGTGTACGTGCGCGGCACAACCGAGTCCGATTTTGCCGGCGAGGTCATTGGCGACACCGACGAGGAGCAGTACCGCGCCGCATTCCGCCATGTGCAGATGTCGCTTGACGCCGCGGGCACCAGCTTCAGCCGCGTAACCACCCTCGTCATCTTCCTCACCGACATGAGCAACTGGCCGCTGCTCAACGAGGTGTACCGCGAGTTCATACCCAACCCGCCGTGCCGCGCGGTCATCGGCACCACCGGCCTCGCGCAACCACCCCTGCGTATCGAGATCGTCAACTGCATCGCCTACCGCGTCGCGGAGTAGAGTCACCATGCCCAACCCCAAGATGGAATTCGGCTACCATCCCCCATCAGGGGACAGGGGCTTCGAGGAAATACGCCCCCGCGAGTTCCTCTCCGACCTCCACAACGCCCTTGATGTCGCATCCCAGCACTTCCCCTCCCTGTGGATTTCCGACCACTTCTCCTACGAGGATGAGTTCCGCATAGAGTGCTGGACTCACCTCACATGGGTCGCCGCCAGATACCCCGGCCCCAAGCTGGGGACCATCGTAATGTGCAACTCCTTCAGGCAGCCGTCCCTGATGGCGAAGATGGCGGCAAGCCTCCAGTGGATGAGCTCCGGACGGCTGATTCTCGGCTATGGCGCCGGCTGGTTCGAGCCGGAATACAGGCGATACGGCTTCGACTACCCGTCTCCCGGAGCCCGCGTCGAGATGCTGGAAGAGGGCGTGCAGATCATGAAAGCCATGTGGCAGGACGCCCCCGCCAACTTCGAAGGCAGGCATTACCGCATCGAAGACGTCTATTGCGAGCCGCGCCCTAACCCGCCGCCGGTCCTGATGATAGGCGGTGCAGGCGAAAGACGCACCCTGCGAGTCGTCGCGCGCCATGCAGACTGGTGGAACGACCTCGTACGCCCCCCAGACCAACTCCAGCACAAGCTGAACGTCCTGCAACAGCACTGCGAACGCGAAGGCCGCGACTTCTCCGACATCCGCAAGACCCTCAGCGTCCGCCTATTCATCGACAAGTCGCACCGCAAGGCGCTCGAGATGGCAGGCGACCGCATTCACGGCGACCAGCCGGCAGTCGCGGGCGATCCCGCCTCAGTGCGCGAGCAGCTAACCCAGTTCGCCGAGCTAGGCTTCGACTTCTCGATACTGACCTTCCCCCGTTTCCAGGACCTCGAAGACATGAAGCTATTCGTCGACGAGGTCATGCCCCACTTCAGCTAGCCCGCGCGACCAATATCCCCTCTCCCCCTGGGAGAGGGTTAGGGTGAGGGCAAAGTCCCTTCCCCCTCGATGGGGGAAGGTTAGGATGGGGGTGACGCCAAGAACACAGGCTTGGCGCAGTCCTGCCCTACCCTCTCAGAAATTCAAAACTCGCCGACAGATTCTCGAACACATCCTCATGCGGCGGAATCTCCATGATCGCCGGTCCCGCATAGCCCTTGTCCTGAAGCGCCTTCAACTGCCGCAGGCAGTCCACATCACCCGTGTCCACCGTCGGAATCGCCTCGCCACCGCGCGTCTGCTTGAAGTGGATAGTCTTGATCATATCCACCGGCAGCGCCTCCACCTCGCCCACCGGATCGCTGCCCGCATCAATTCGAAGCTGGTTCGTCGGATCTGGGCAAAGCCCGAGGATGCTGCCCTCCCCGTCCGGCAGCGCATCCCTGACCGCCTGCACCAGCATCGCGAGGCTGCGTATCGGCTGACCCGAGTTCTCCATAGACAGCGTAACGCCCTGCGCAGCCGCCTCCTGCACCAGCGCAGAAATGCTCATAGCAGTGTCAGGAATATCCGCTGGCGTCTCCCACAGCGAATCGAACCGGGACGGGTCCACCATCCGCAGGTGCGGCGCATCCGGCGACACCGCAATCGCAGCATCCAGCATCGACTGGAACAGCGCCGACTTCGGCTGCGCATCCTCCGACAGGCACGGATACGCCACCGCAAGATTGAACGACATATCGGGATGCTGCGCCACCAGCGCCTTCAACCCGTCGATATTCGGCCGCCAGCCGTCGCCCTCACCCGTCTCGCAATCGCCCAGACAAGTCTGCCGAAGTTCGACATGCACCGCCCCGCGCTCCGCCGCCTGATCCACCAGCGACTCTACGCTCTCGCTCTTAAGATGTTCACGCCACGAGTTGGTTATCGCCCCAAGTTTCATGTCCTATCCTTCCTCGGCTCCGGCAGCCAGTTCAGTGCAATCGTGCCGCCATTTTACAGTACGCGGGACTTACCGCAAATGGCGGATACCGGGCTAGCTGCGCCCAGCCTATCGAGCGGCAGCCCCCGCGCTCGCAGCCTATTCACCGGCAGGCACATGGTCGGGCAAAATATCCTCCAGCAGGCGCAAGCTGCGTATCAGCGCAGATGCTACGACAAGCCCGATGAGCATCAGCCCCGTGATGATGTACATCAGCGCGATTCCGCGCCCCTCTCCGACCCCTATGACCTGACCCACGCTTCCGGCAAGCGCGCCACCATCCGCCATCAGTGGCTCGAACACATGCTGCGCCAGCGGCCCTCCCGCCAGTACGCCCAGCGACATCATGCCCATCCCAAGCGCAACGCGAAGGGAGAATATGCGCCCCAACACATCGGGCGCGGCTTTGACCTGCCATATTACCCTATTCAGCCCGAACATGAACATGTAGGTAACACCGATGAAAAAGACGCCAGTCGCCATGAACAGGATGCTCTCGCGCAGTCCGATCAACACGCTCGCCAGTCCCGCCAGCGCGGCGGTCGCCAATATCCCGTTCATTCGGCGCTGCGGGCCGCCCCACGCCGTCAGCAGCATCCCCGAAACCACCGCTCCCACTCCGAAGCTCGACTGGATCAGCCCGGCGGCCCTCTCATCCGCGAAGACCAGCGCGAGGGGCGTTGACAGCGCGTAACCGATGCCGGGCATCAGAAACATCGTGATCGAAAAGAAGATCATTAAACACACGAACGGCGGACGCTCGGCAATATAGCGCAGCCCAAAGACGAACTCGCTCAGCAGGCTGCCCCGTTCACGCTCCGGGTCGGGCGTCGGCTGCGGAATCGCCGACAGCGCGAGCGCAACCACACTCGCGCCGAAGGTTACAAAGTCCACGACAAAGATGATCCCCAACCCGACCGACAAGATCAGCACGCCCGCCGTAACCGGCGCGATGATGACTTCAAGCGAAGTGGCCATCTGTGTGAGCCCGGCAGCCCGCCCAAGATTCTCACGCTTGACCAGCAGTGGCACGCTCGCTTCCATAGACGGCACCACGAATGCGTTCGCAAGCCCGTTGACTATCAGCACAATGTACAGGTGCCATATCTCCAGCACATCGCAAAAGAACAGCAGCGCGGCGACCAGTGTGCTCAGGCTTGCCACCGCGTTGCCGATAAGCATTACGACACGGCGGTTCCACCTGTCTATGAGCGTGCCGGTGAAGATGGAACCCAGTCCCATGGGCAGGATGGCGAAGAAGAGCATCGCCGTGTATGCCGTGGTGTCGCCCGTCTCCCTGAGAACCCAGATGCCCAGCCCGAAGCGCGTCATTCCAGAGCCGATTAGGGACACGAACTGCCCGAAAGTTATCGCATAGAATGCCCTTGGGCCGGAGAAAACAGCCATGCGTCAGCCTATGAGAATGGCTACCGTCCGAAGAACTGCGCGCAGGCTCAGGACTCGTACTTCCTGCCCAGCTCTTCTTCCCAGCGCAGGTAGTTCATCATATCGGCGTAACCCCGGTCCGTGCCCGCAGGCACCACATCGGCAGGCGTCGACATCACGCCCGTCAGCCCCTGCTCCACATCACGCCCCGCCTGTCGCCACGCATTCACGCCGCCTTCCAGCACGGAAAGATCAGCGTACCCCTCGTCAGAAAGCGTTGCTCCGGCAAATGTCGATGCAATGCCGTCAACGCACGTAACGACCACTGGAACTGCCTTGTCCGGCGCAACACCCGCAATCTGCGCTTCAAGCCACCCGCGCGGCACCCAGCGCGAGCCGGGTATGTGCGCCTCCGCAAACTGCTGGCTGGTGCCCACGAAGACTTTGACCGCATCCGGTGCAGACGGCACTTCCGACGGCGCAAGCATCCGAACCTTGCTTCGCGCCTCGTCCAGACCGAGCGCCTGCGTCCGCAAATGTCCTTGCTCCAGCGAATGCCCGGCGCGCTGCCACTCACCCGTCCCGCCATGCAACGCATACACGTGCTCGTGTCCCATCTGCCTGTACCACGACGCGGTGATCGTTGCGCGCGCCCGTCCATCGCAGCAGAATACGATCGGGCAGTTCTTCACCACCGCCACCTCGTCCGACCGCTGCACCGCCTGCCCGCCCGCGAACCAGCGGAATCCCGGGATATGCCCTGCTGCATATTCCTCAGTAGTACGCACATCCACCAGGTAAACCGTCTCGTCAGCCCGACGCGCCATCAGCGCCTGCAAGCCGTCCGCGTCTATATACTGAACGCCGTCCTCTTCCGCGAGCCTGTCCGCGTACGCTTCGGCAGCGGCAATGCCTTCTTCGGACAGGTCCGGCAGTTCCAGTCTGTCCGCGCCCGATTCCAGCGAATACCCCGCCAGCGACCAGCCGGCGGTCCCATTCTTCAGCCCAACCACATTCGGCAAGCCCATCCGCTGCAACACCCGCGTCCCGATGATGCTGCGCGTCCGTCCCGCGCAGTTGATGACGACCGTCGCGTCATCGCTCATTTCCTTCGTGATGTCCGTGATCCGCAGCGCGAGCTCCGCGCCGGGAACACTGCGCCCGCCCGGAATGCAAAGCCGCTGGTACTCCTCCGGCGTTCGCGTATCCAGAATGACGATCTCCTCGCCGCTGTCTATGCGCTCCTGAAGCTCCACCGCGTCGATCTCCGGCACATGATGCACGACCTCGACCTTCTCCCCGAAGTCCTTGCTCGGCACATTCACGCCCCACTCCGTCGGGTACTCCTGCGTCACCCAGCGGTTGATCCCCCCGTCCAGCACCGACACATCCGAGTAGCCGAGCCCTTCCAGCGTGCCGCCGGCAAGCGTAGCCCTGCGTGCATCGTCGTCGCACAGCACAACGGGCGTCGCCGAATGCGGCACGGCGTCTGCCATCTGCGCCTCAAGGTCCCGGCGCGGTATCAGGCTCGCGCCCGGAATATGAGCGTTGTTGTACTCGCCCGTCTCGCGCACATCGATCAGCGCGAACGGCGAGCTACCCTTCAGCAGCCCATCAAGGTCTTGAGGAGAGATTGTCGCAGGCATGTTGTTCACCTAGGCGTTTTCACGTATTTTTGCGATGGTTTCGTCTGTTTATGTCGATTAGCAGCAATCGCCGGTGCCAAATGTTTTGACGCATTTCGAATGTCAATAGCGACAACTATGAAGTCGTCAGGGGAATCTGGGTCAGGCTGCCAGTATGCCGTCAAATCGTCTCCGAATTCAACACGCGGCGCCTCCCCCATATCGCCAAAAGTTAGCGTATCGGTCTCAGCGCAGTAGTTTGAGTTGCACTCCAATGGCAAGTGCCCGCTGATGCCGATGACTTCCAGTCCCACAGGCGATAGCCCGTCATCAGGAGGAAGATCAACGGATATGAACGGCTCACCTTCCAGCGACATTGCATCTTCATACGGATTGTCAGTATAAATTCCCAGGGCGTCGGATGACTTACTGTATGTGATTTTAGTTATCATCCTGCACCTCTATTTCACCTACGCACTTCTTCTCAAAATAGCCCCTGGTGCCCTTTCGCAATGCTCGCAGCGCTCTTCGGTCTCTATGCGCCGTCACATACCTTTCGTCATCTAACGACACCACGACGTGCATCACACGAGAATCACTTTCACTGCTGATCCAGCCCCAGTACGATATTCCTTCATTATCGTCACTGTCGGTAGATATACAGCGCACCAACCAGTTGTTTATCACTTCTTGAATGTTGGCAGTCGTGACATCAGGTCGCTGATTCGCCCTCTGTTGCAGGTGCGGGTCAACGGTGCGACTCTTCCCGCCTGCCGTGATTGTCTCCGGTAGTGGAGGCACATCCTCTCCAAGCGCCCTAAGGGCACGACGGCTTTAGCAGTTGCTGAACTTCGTCGTCGCGAAGTGCTTGATCTCGCCCGTCTCCAGGTTGAAGCTGCTGCGCTCCAGCCCGCGCAGGTCGTTGCCATACACATGGATCTCCACCGTCGGGCGGTCGGAATAGTTGTCCATCTGGTGAATCTCGTCCACATCCGGAATCAGCAGCGAGATGTCGCCCGGCTGCACCAGCGTCTCGCGGTCGCGTTCAAGCTTGGCATATTCCTCGCGGTCCCTGTCGTCCACGCGGCGGAAGCGCGTCTCCGTAATGCCGTTGCCAACAACGCCGATCATGCCCCAGGTGCGGTGGTCGTGCGGGCCGATGTGATCGCCGGGCCCCCAGACGACCGATGTAACCAGCAGGCCGTTGTCCCCGTAGTGCAGCAGGTACGTGCCGTGATTCTTGCCCGGCATCGGTATGCTGTACTCCTCGGGTATCGCATCTCTGCTGTTGATCAGGCGCTCCAGGTGCGCCGAACCCCGGTCGAACAGCGTCTCCTGGTCCGGCTGCTCATCGACCAGCTTGGACATCTCCTGCACGAACTCTTCCAGTGCATAAGATAGAGTAGTAGTCATCGTTGGTTCACCTCCTATGGATTACGACTAGCATAGCGAAGGCAGCCCGTTTAGACAAGCATGGCGCAGCCTGTTACGTAGTGAAGTTACGCCCCACTCCTCACCCGGTATATCGCCGTCTCCCCATTATCAAACACACGCTCCAGCGCACCCCCCAGTCCATCCTCGAACTTACCCATCCCCTCCGGGAAGTAAATGCGCTCCAAATGCCCCAGATACACGTACTCGACTCCGTACCCCCGCATCAGCTCCAACGCAGTCTTCACGTCCGCCGTAGAGTAAATCGTCTGCACGGCGCGCGTCCGCCGCCCCACCTCGTAGGCATACCCATACCGCTGCTGCTCCTGGTGCCACTGCCACCCGATAACGCTCGGCAGTCCCGTGTACATCGCAACACGCCCGCCCCAGCGATACGACGGTGTAACGCCCTCCAGCACAATCGGTGACCCCTCGACATTCTGCTGAAGCCACCGTATGCCCTCGTAGTCCGTCGCCAGATCAATCACCTCACCCGAATGCTCCCTGTACCCCGTACCCTCTATGAACGCCACCCCGTTCAACGTCAGCGGCGTAACATACCCATCGAACCTGTCACGCAGCCTGTCCTGCGTCCCGAGCACCGGGTAAACCGCCGCGCTCACCACCAGCAGCGCAAGCCCGACCTTCCACGCCTGCCCCACGTATGGAATGCGCGGCAGGAAGCTGCGCTGCGTACGGAACAACCGCCACAGCAGGTACGCCGACGCAATCCCGAGCATCACCCACACCTGCAGGTAGAACTTGAAGATGCTGTTCAAGCGGTCAATGTCGCCCTCCACGCGCAGGAAGTCCAGCCCCACCACCAGCGACAGCGACACCAGCGCGAGCATCAGCACAAAGCCCAGTTGCGCCGCATCCGGCCTGTCCCGCAGCAGCACACCGATTCCCACCGCTGCCAGCAGCACCGCCAGCGCAAACACGAACGGCACCGTGCTGCCCACAACCCCCGTGAACCATGCCGTCAGCGCAAGCCCCACCACCAGCGCGCCGGCAATCACCGCGACCAGCCAGCCAACGCTAACCGTAGTGCCCTCATCGCCGTCCAGCACGTCATAAAGCCGTCCGAACTTTCGCCGCAGCGCACCGAACCGCGTCCGAGTGCCATCCGCAAGCTCATCAACGGCGAACGCGCCGATGATGAACACGAACAGCCCCGAAATCGCAAGGAACTGCCACAGCGTCGTCGTGTTCGTCGTGGACTCCACGCTGTTGTAGAACGTCTCCCCCGCAAGGTGGTACGGCAGAAACGCCACAAATCCCACGACGACCATGAACACCGTCTTTACGCCCGCCCGCATAAGCACCAGCGCACCCAGCCCGCCGTGCGCCAGAAACTCCGCGAACGCAATCGCCGCCGCCGCGACAATGATGTACGTCGGCAAGTCCCACGTATTCAGCAGCGCAAGCGAACCGACGGCAATCCCCAGAATCGCAAGACGTACCATTTCCCATACCATAGTCCCCTTTCCCCAGGGGAGAGGGTTAGGGTGAGGGGAATTAGGTTCGACAGAAGCGCCCTTGCCAGCCCACTTCTGATTCAGCACGACCGCAAGCGACAGCCCAATCGCCAGCACCGTGAATGGTATCGCCATCATGTGCGCGTGCAGGTCCGCAAATAGGAATGTGAAAAACGGGAACTCGGTTATCTCGTGCCCCGGCGGGTCGGGCGGCATCATGCGGCTGCTCTTCCAGAAGTCGAACTCGCCGAACGGCTGTCCAAGCAGCACATTCTTGACGCTATGCCTCACCTGTATCGCGCCGTCAAGGTTCCCCAGCACCGCCACGAACGCCACGCCCACCAGTCCCACCAGCACCGGCGACCAGCGTGGCACACCGCCGAGAATGCCCACGGCATCGTCCAGTCTCCGCCCCGCAGACCTCACAAGGTTGTACACGATGCTGTACACGCCGCCCACCGTGAGCGCGAAGAACGTCGGCACAGCCAGATTGAACGCCACCACCGGTTCTATCCCCGTCGCCCTGATAAGCACAGCCGTCAGGAACTGCCCCCAGTAGTAGTAGTTCAGGTAGCCGCCCCCGAACCACGGATCATACGGCGGCATGATCGTGGAGCGCAGCACCGCGTTCAGGTACGCGAAGTCCATTGGCTTCTCGCCGCCGCGATACGGGTGCCACAGGTCCGGATTCGCCATCCGCACCAGCACGAACGCCAGAAACGCCGCAATGAATATCAGCTCCCCAACCAGCAACATCCCCCAGCGCCGCCGCACGAATTCACTGATCTCCTCCCACTTGAACGCAAGCACGCCAAGCGACAGCGCCGCCATAAGCACCACGGCAAACGCGATGGACAACCGCGAGAACGCCATCCACTGCAAGCTCGCCAGCAGCCACACTACCAGCCCTATCAGCAGTATCCCCAGCGCCTTGCCCAGCAGGTAGCCCCTGTCCGACAGAGGCCTGAACACCACGAATGTCAACGGCAGCGTCACCAGCGCAAGAAGTTCCAGCGCGCCCAGCCACGCCAGCACCGGCATCCGGTTCGTCCAACTGCCCGGCTTGATGATCTCCGTCCAGGTGCCACCGCTCTGCTGTACCGCCGCATACTCCGCCGAGTACACCAGCCCCAGTTCAGGCTCATCCCTCGGCTGGAGAGTAGTTTCTGTGGTCTCGCCCCCCTCCATTAGCCGCTGTATCTCCGGCGCACTCAGACGATCCGTATTCTGGAATATCAGCACCTTCGGGTGGTCATATACCGAAAAGCTCTCGTCGGAGTAGCCTAGGTTCAGCAGTACGCGGGGAATAGCGCTGCGCTCCTCCTGGTGAGGAGGTTCGCCAGGAAGACCAGGCGTGACGGTACCGAACCGTTGATGATACACGTTCTGCGCTTTCAACAATTCGTAGTCGGGATGCCCGGGGTATGGGTGCAATCTCCGCAGAGCAGGCAGGCCGGGACGCGAGATCGTATCATCGACAAATGTCACGCCGAACAACGTTGGGTATGAGGTCTGCACATCCGCCAACGTATATCCAAGCTGTTCAGAGAACAGCAGCCGGTAGTATTCGCTGCTGATCGGGTAACGCTCCGGCAGTCGCGGAATCGTCCCGTACAGCCGATTGCTGAAGAACACCAGGAAGTCCGCATCGGCAAGCGACTCTGCAATCAGCGCGGTCTTGGCAGCGCGGTCCGGCTCGTACATCGGCAGGTCATAGAACTCGAAGTCCGACCGCAGGTTCGGCAGAGACTCCTCCCAGTGCTCCTTCAACACGAACGCGCCATACGGAGCAACGCGGTTCAGCCACTCGCTCGCCCTCACCCCCGTATGGACGCTCCCATACACGCCGTTCACATACGCGAGCGCGTAGAACGCCGTCCCCGCCACAACAAGCGCAATCAGCACGCCCACCGCAAGACGCAGCGTCCTCCTGTACACGGCCGCGCCATCCCACAACGCCCACAGCAACCGCGCCCCGAAGAGTGTCAGCAAAGGCGCGACCGGCAGCATGTACCGCATGAACTTCACATGGAACGAGCCCGTCACCAGCAGGTACGGCACCACCCAACAAAGCAACAGCACCTCAATCTGCGCGTTCCTCGACCGCACCGGCAACGTGGCAAGAAGCGCAACCAGCGATATGCCAGCAGCAGCCACAACCGCAATCGTGCTGTAAGACACCAGCAATATCGCCGCAGGCAGCCCCCACCCGACCACTAGGTAACCCAGCCCCAGCTTCCACGGCATCCCCCGTAGCGACACATACAGCAGACCCGCCCACGCCACGATGCCCAGCGGCAGCCCGTATCCCCACACCGCAAGCTGCCGTATGTGGTACCAGTACGGCGTCGTATCCGCGTACTGCCGCGTGTACGGGTAGTCGCGGATGCCGCGTATCATCTCCGACTGCTCGCTCACATGGCTGAAGAAAGTCCCCCAGTCCAGCAGCGTGTACGGCTGCGCCAGCATCAGCGCAATCACAGCAACCGCGCCCCCGCCAACAACACCCCAGATCGCCGTCTCCAGCCGCCCCTCGAACCTGCCGGTCGCCGGTTTCCCGTTGAGCCCGTTGAGCCCGTTGAGCCCATTGAGATTAACCGCGAACATCAGGTGCGCGATGACGAACGGCGCCACAATCGGCAGTTGGCTCGCCTTCGTCGCCAGACCAAGCCCCACCAGCGCGCCCGCAAGCAGCGAGTCCCGCATCCTGCCCTCTCGCGCCACCCGTACCATGAAGTACAGCGCGGCAATCGCCAGCATCGCCTGAAGCGTGTCCACCGCGAAGAAGTGACTGAGTTGGATGTGAATGACGGCAAGCGCAGTCAGCAGCGCGGCAAGCAGCCCCGTCCTGCGGTCGAACACCAGCGCAGCAATGCCATACACCGCCAGAATCGTGACGATGTCCGCAATGCCCGACACCGCCCGCCCAAGCACCCGTATGTCGTTGACATCATCGCCGAGAAACGGCCCGCCGACAGTCTGAACAGCCTTCAGCACATATAGGGGGAAACTGCCGTAGTTGAACCAGCGCGGGTTCCACGGACTCTGCTCCGCGTCCAGCAGCAGCCCAATCTCGCCAAGTCCCGGCGGCGACACGCCAAGCACCCTATCCAGAATCGCCCGCTCGTCCGGGTGCGGCGTGTACGAGAAACCCTCATCCCACGCCAGCCCGTAGAAGCGCAAGGCAAGCGCCACCACAAGTATGGCAATCAGCAGGACGCGGGATGTCAGCAGGCGACGAATGAACGGCATAAGGTCGGACTATGGATGATCGGATGATATACAAGTATTATGCGAACCTCATAAAGTCCGCTTGACAGAATTATCTTCTAGGTTGTAACCTATTTGCAATAAATTTTCCCTGGCGACTGGCCTTCGAGCCCGCTAGGATTTTTATCTTCCCTGGCGACAAGCCCTCGAGCCCGCTAGGATTTTATGGAATAGGGTAGCTTGCTTAAGCTGCCCTATTCTTTTGGAGAACGGATAATGGTCCAATCCATCGCTATCTTCATTGACGGAGCATATCTGACTAAAGTATTGCGGAACGAGTTCAACCACGCGCGAATCGACTTTGAGGCACTCTCTAACGCAATGGTGGGGGAAGCGACGCTTCTTCGCACCTATTACTACGACTGTTTGCCTTACCTGAGCAATCCTTCCACACCGCCTGAGCGCGATCGATTCAATGCTATCAGAAGGTTTCACGATGCATTAAGGCTGCTACCCCGCTTTGAAGTCCGGCTGGGACGCCTGGAACACCGCGGCAACGACGCCGATGGGAACCCCAGATTCGAGCAGAAGCGCGTTGATATCCTGTTGGGCGTGGATATGGTGCAACTCGCCACAAAAGGTCATATCCGGGAGGCTGTTATCGTCGCTGGAGACAGCGATTTCATCCCTGCAATATCCGTTGCCAAGTCCGAGGGCGTAATTGTCCGTCTGTTTCACGGAGACCAATGTCACGGAGACCTCAGGCGCGAGGTGGATGAGCGGATCCGCTTCGATGCAGACTTCATCAGGTCAGTCGCATTCGCATAGCGCGCTTGCCTTCATGATACACCCGCCCTTCCCCCTACCGGTTCCGCACCACAATCGTCCCCAGCATCTTGTCATGCAGCGTCTGCATCTTCTCCGCCCTGTCCCACAGCGGCCACAGGTAGTCCACCAGCCGCGCAATCCCGAAGGTCATGTCTGAAATGAAGCCCACCAGCAGCAATTTGATCACGAACTCGCGCAGGAAAGTATATCCCCAGCTGGAGGGCGAACCATCGTCCTTGATCACGCGGATGCCCACAATCTGCTTCCCCGGCGTCTGCCCTCTCCCCAGCGCAACCAGCCACCACACGATGTAGCCCAGAAGGATTATGCCCAGAATACCGAGCACCAGTCCGACAGTACCCATAATTGCAACGAGCCAGTTGGCTCCACTCAGGACAGACTCTTCGATGGACTCTTCAATGGTCATCGAATCCGAAGTGATCGTGATGGACTCCTTCACGACTTCCGATGAGAAGATGAGCCCCAGTACCAGCACGACAAGACCAATTATCAGCAGGATGAATGGCAGCGTAAATCCCACGAAGTCCAGCGCCCAAGCGCCCATTCGCTGCCCATACGACGCCAGCACCCAAGCCGGTTCTTGTGGCTGTTCGCCGTCCGCCGCAATACTTTCCTGCTGCAACTACCTACCCCTCTGACAAGTTGGCACGGGGCAGTTCTATAACCGCCCCGTGCCGACTAAACCCTGTTCATATCCCCGTCATTCCTGCGAAGGCAGGATTCCAGAAATTCCAAATGCAAGTCCGTCCCTGACTAACCGCTAAATCTTAAGCGACTAGAGCACGTGATACAGAAGCAAGTGCTCCCTCAGCACATCGTTCGCGAAGTCGTTCTCCTCGTCGCGCAGCACCGAGTGGATATGGTTCGCATCGTTCTGCCGGTTGTCGTACTCAACGACGAAGTTACCGCCGTGAATGCGATAGTAGTGCTTGGTAAGGTGCTCCTTGCCTCCGCCCCATGCGAAGTAGAAGTCGTCCAATCCCTGCTCGCGCACCGCGGACATCTTGTCCTGCGCCACATCGTCACGGATGGTTGAGACATACTCGCTTATGATCGACATCATCAGCTCACGCTGCGTCCCGTTCATCTGCGAGCCGGGCAGCCCCTCTTCCTGCGGGAAGACAGCGCGGGACGAGTTGTATGTCAGGATGTCGTAGGGCGCTTCCGGATAGATGACCGCGCGGCGCTCCTGCTCGGAGCTCAGCCCGTTCACTAGCTCCAACGCAAGGTCCTCCCTATCGCCCAGGATGCGCTTGCCCTTGTCCGGTCCCGCCAGCACCTCCGCCGGGTTCGATCCGAAGAAGAACGGTGTCGTCGAGATGACCTTGTCGCCCCAGATGCTGTAATGCAGCGACACATGGTGCCCTTCCACGCGCCACGCCCACGGATTCTCAGAATCACGCGGGTCTCCGAACACCGTGAAGTAATACAGTTCAGGATCGCGCCGGAAGCTCACGATGCCGGCATCCTTCTCGATCTTGCCAAGCGTGGTCTCCAGGTCGATGATCTGCGCCGCCTGCTTGTACGCGCGCTCCGTAAGCCCGCTCTCCATGATGGCATACGCCAGCTTGCGCTGGTTGTCGTCCATGTCCCGCAGCGCCAGGCCATGCCTGTTCAGCGGCGGGTAGTACCAGAAGACGCGCTCGCCGTCCATATACTCATAGGTCGCCTTGTCTCGCTGCTCCGCCGAAAGGCTGTCCAGCCAGTTTCCCGCCGCCTCCGCCATCGCCCCCGTTGCATGCGTGTGCCCGTGTCCGTTTGAATGTCCGTGTCCGTTCGAGTGATTCTCCGCTGCCATTTGCGCTCCTTTCAGTTAAGCGTCCAAAAATTACAGTCGCCGAATAAGCCTCTCGGTTTTTCCTCGTGGCTCACAACCACGAAATTCTCTCTCTTATCTCCCAATTTCCCAACGAACTCGATCTGCCCATTATCCGTCGAATCCGCGTTGGTTTCAACGACCTCGCCCGGCATGCTCAGCGTCCAGTAGTATCTCGCCTTCAGTATCTGGTCGATAACCACACCGCCAGGCAATGGAGTGTCCGCCCATTCTTCGTCTTCAACATCATAGAGGATATTAACCGCAGTCGCTCGATACTCCCACTTGTCGCCCAGGTCACTCTTCGTTATCTGTATTTCCGGCCCTTCGCCCTCTTCTGCGGAAGACGCCAGTTCCTCATGGGATATCCCTATGCAACTAACCTCTATTCTATCCTCCTCGTCAACCTCATCTGTGACCACTTCGCAGTTATCGTCGAAGAACTCATCCTCCAGCGGATTGATGGTTCCCTCGTCCACGCCCTCCAGCATAGCGGTAGCGATCGGACCCGAAATCTCCATGCTGATATCGTGCGTAATATCGTCCTCGTCCCTGACCACCGTCTCAATATCTATGGTAATAGTCCCGCACGCTATCACCAGCAGCAACAGCATCAGCGGCACCAGACCGCGAATTCTGCTCTTTCTAACCAACTCTCTGACTTCCACCTCGACCACCACCCTTCTTAATTTGGCTATCCTGTGGCTATCCCGCCTTCGTCAGCCTCTGCAGCGTTCTCAGGTCGTCCGGCGGCGTCTCACCCGAGTTGCTCATATTCGTGTGCGAAACCTCGCCCACATAAATGTTCTTCGCCGAGTCTATGCAAATGCCGTGCGGCGATATGAACTGCCCCACTTCCGTACCATACCCGTTCCCAAGCCGAGCCAGAGTATTGCCCCGCCTGTCAAGCACCGATACGCGCGGCCCGATGTTCGGCACATTGCGCTGCACGCCCATTCCCCAGCCCAGTTCCCCCACATACACCTGCTGATCGTCGGAAATATATATTCCGCACGGACGGTGTACATTCGGCCACTGGTCCTCGAATTTCCCGTTGGCATCAAAAATCTGGATGCGGTGGTTCTCCCTGTCCGCAAGGTAAACATACCCGTCCGCGTCCGTAGCGATGTTGTGCGCGATGCTGAACTCGCCCGGATCGGTCCCCGGCGCCCCCCAAGAAAACAGCAGATTGCCGTCCGGCGAATACTTATGCACTCGCGAGTTGCCATACCCGTCCGACACATATATGTCGCCCGTCTTCGGATCGGTCGCCGTATGCGTGCAGCGATTAAACGGGTCGCCGCTGAACAACGGCGCAGGCTCCCCCGGAACGCCTATCGTCATCAGCACCTCGCCGTCCAGCGTGCACTGGCGCACTGTGTGGTCGCCGTCATCGCTGCAATACAGCGTATCGTCAGGTCCCAGGCTCACCCCATGCGCCCGGTTGAACACGCCCTCGCCCCACGACTTGATGAAGTTGCCGTCCTTGTCGAACACCATCATCGGGTGCGGCCCCCGGTTGAACACATACACATTGTCGTTGCCGTCCACCGCAACAGCCGCGACCTCGCGCCACTCATACCCCTCCGGCATCGTGTGCCAGTTCGGCTCCACGCGATACGCAAAATCTCCGCTACCCAGCATGCAATCGTCTGCCATTCTTGTATCCCTCCTGGTCGGCTATTCTTCCAGCCCGTTTTTTGATTGTTCTGGCTGTCCGTCGTTCGCGATCGCCAGCATTCGTTCCACAAAGCGTTGTGCATCAGGACGATTCACATCCAGCTCGCCGTCTTCCATGAAGTCATGATAGAAGTTGGCGTGAAATTTCTCAGCGACTAGCAATCCTAGTCTGATGCGCTCGTCCTCCATTTCGTCCGCCAGTCGTAGCGCCGCCTGCCTCAGAGCGTTATGGTTGCCGTAGCGCCAACCACGATACTGCGCTACGGCGGTCAGTGCGTGCGCCGCCGCGCCCCAGAGCTTCTCCGAGCCTTGCAGTACATCGCCTTCGGCGAAGTAATTGTCGGACTTTACCAGAAAGTCCTGTGCCGTCTGTACATGCTCTTCAGCAATCACCCGTAACTATCCTCTAATCGTTCATACTCGCAAAAACTCGAGCCTGCCTATTATTCTCCCTGCCGTTCATCGTCCACAAGCGACAATATGCGCTCCACAAAGCGTTGCGCCAAAGGACGGCTCATATCCAACTCACTGTCTTCCATGAAGTTGTGGTAGAAATTCGCATGAAACTTCTCTGCAACTCCCAGTCCTAGGCTTATGCGCTCGTCCTCCATTTCATCTGCAAGCCTCAATGCCACTTGTCGAATGGCGTAATGGCTCCCGAAATCCCAGCCACGCTCCTGCGCTACCGCCATCACGGCATGCGCTGCCGCGCCCCAGAGCTTCTCCGAGCCCTGCAGCACATCGCCCTCCGCGAAGTAGCTATCAGATTTCGTCAGAAAGTCCTGCGCCGTCTGTACATGATCGTCCTTTATCAATTGCAGCCTTCCTCATTGACCCGCCTCACACCATCAGAGCAGATGCGTCTCATCAAGTATCAACTCTCGTGCCGATTATACACGCATGCAGAACTTCCCGAAACGCCGCCGCGCCTTCAGACTCGTGCAGACTATTGACACCCTTCGCCGCGCCGTGTGATACTCAACCTGATGTGTAACACAAGCATAACTAATTTCTTCACTCGCTTCCGCTTTATCGGCTGACATACAGGTCGGTAGAGGTTTAGCGTCTTAACTGAATTGGCGCAGAGCGATTGAACAGCAGCACACTCGAACCCCAGCCGACAACGGGCTGGGGTTTTTTGCTTGTGTGGAAACTCGAAGGCATCATAGTAAGTAGTAACATATATAACAGCAATCTCACACGACCGTCCGAAAGGTAGCAGAATGCCCGAAACCGCCAGCGTAAGCCATGTCGAATCAGCCCGAGACACAGCCCTAGCCGAACTCGCCGCAGCCGGCACAGCCGAGCAGATCGAAGCATGGCGCATCGCATGGCTCGGACGGCGCGGCCAACTCACCCAGGTTCTGCGCGGCATCCGCGACCTCTCGCCAGACGAGCGCCGCAGCGTGGGCGCAGCCGCCAACCAGGTCAAGAACATTCTCGAACAGAGCCTAGCCCAGCATCAGCACGCCATAGCGAGCTCCAAATCCGAAGCCGAAGATCGCGCCGACGCCATCGATGTAACCCTCCCCGGATGGCCCGCCCCCATCGGCGGCCTCCATCCCACCACACAGATGCTGCGCGAGATTTGCGACGCTTTCGGCTCCATGGGCTTCGATGTCGTAGAAGGCCCCGAAGTCGAATGGGACCGCTACAACTTCGAGATGCTCAACATCCCCAGGGGACACGCCGCCCGCGACATGTGGGCGACCCTATGGGTGGACGAACCCGACGAAGATGGCGACTACCCCATGCTCATGCGCACCCAGACCTCGCCCATGCAGATTCGCACCATGCAGGAGCGCAAGCCGCCAATCCGTGTCATCGTTCCCGGCAAGTGCTACCGCTATGAAGCCACCGACGCCACCCACGAGTGGCACTTCTACCAGGTCGAGGGCTTGGCAGTTGACCGCGGCATCACCTTCGCCGACCTCAAGGGCACGCTCTACGAGTTCGCCCGCCGCATTTTCGGCGAAGAGCGGCAGGTACGCTTCCGCTGCGACTACTTCCCATTCGTCGAGCCCGGCGTGGACATGTCCATCTCCAACTTCAAAGACCCGGAGACCGGCAAGCGCCCCATCAATCGCGACGAAGACTGGATAGAGATTCTCGGCGCGGGCATGGTACATCCCAAGGTCCTCGAAGGCGTCGGCCTCGACCCGCAGATCTACACCGGCTTCGCATTCGGCATGGGCCCCGAGCGCATCGCCATGCTCAAGTACGGCATCGAAGACATCCGCCTCTTCTACTCCAACGACCTGCGCTTCCTAAGCCAGTTTTAGGTCGGTGATATACTTACGGTAGAAATACTTGGCGCGACTTACGCGCCCGGAGGTGACCAATGGTTGTACAGCCTTCAGGCAAAAATATCGCCAAGCCGCAGGCAGAGTACGACGACCTCACAATTGAATACCCTTACGAGGACGATGAACTCTTGGCAGAAACCGAGTACCAGTATGAGCCTTTGACTTATGCCGTCGCCGCGTTGAAGGCTCACTTCAGAGACCGCGATGATGTCTATGCCCAAGGCGACATGTTCGTGTATTACAGGATGAACGACCCCAGTTCCGTAGTCGCTCCGGACGTGTTTGTGGTATTCGGAGCATTGGGCAACCACAAGCGCAATTCGTGGCTAACTTGGCGCGAGGGTGACAGGCAGCCAGACTTCGTCCTGGAGATAGCATCCGAAAGCACATGGCATTGGGACGAAAGCGGCAAGCGGGACATCTACGCGCAGATTGGAGTCACCGAATATTGGCGCTTCGATCCCACCGGCGAATGCTTCAATCCCCCACTCGTAGGCGAGCGTCTGGTGAACGGTGAGTATCGCCTCATCGAAGTTGCTGACGACGACGATGGAATATTGCGCGGGCACAGCGATGTGTTAAGTCTCGACATCTGCGTGCGCGACGAGTTGGAGCTGAGGCTGTACGATCCTATACACGGCGAGTGGCTGATGTACTACCAGGAAGCGCAAGACGCACTCCAAGCCGAAAGAACCGCGCGCGAAGCAGCCGAACGGCGCATCCGCGAACTTGAAGAGCAACTTCTCCGACAGCAGCGAGGCGGCTCACGCTGACTTGACCGCCCCATCAACTAAGGCTTCAAGAATCCTACTCGCTTCTTCCTTGCGTGCGACATCTTTGCTGCCGATCAATCGACATACAGACTAACTAAGGAACTCCCCAAATGCGCGTACCCCTATCCTGGCTCAGAAACTACGTCCAATTCGACCTCCCCGCAAACGATCTGGCGCACCGCCTCACTATGGCAGGCAACGAAGTCGGCGACGTCGAAATCGTCGGAGCAGACCTCGACTCTGAGCGCCTCGTCGTAGGCCATGTGCTCAGCATCGACCCGCACCCCAACGCCGACCGCCTGCGCCTGCCCACGGTTGACATCGGCAACGGCGAGACGGCAACAGTCGTCTGCGGCGCGCCCAACGTCGCCGCCGGCCAGAAAATCGCCTTCGCCAAGGAAGGCGCAATGCTCATCAACCCGCGCTCCGGCAAGCCCGCCGCCCTGAAGCCCGCCAACATCCGTGGCGTGCAGTCCTCCGGCATGGTCTGCTCCGTGCTCGAACTCGGCCTCGGCGACGACCACGAAGGCATCCTCGTCCTCGATGATGACGCACCTGTCGGCGTGCCGCTCGTCGAATACATCGGCGACGCCGTCCTGGATGTAGAGGTAACGCCCAACCGCCCCGACTGCCTCTCCATTCTCGGCATCGCCCACGAGGTCGCAGCCCTCACCGGCAACGCCGTATCCGAACCCGACCTATCATATCCAGAAGACGACACCCCCATCGAGTCGCTTGCGAAAGTCGAAATCGCCGACCCCGACCTCTGCTTCCGCTACACCGCGACCCTCCTGCACAACATCCAGATAGCAGAATCCCCCCAGTGGATGCAGGACGCCCTCACGAAGGCAGGCTTGCGCCCCATCAACAACATCGTTGACATCACCAACTACGTGATGCTGGAGTACGGCCAGCCCCTCCACGCCTTCGACTTCGGCAAGGTGCGCGACAGTACCATCATCGTGCGCACAGCACGCCCCGACGAGAAGTTCGAAACCCTCGACGGCGCAACCCGCACCCTCCAACCGCCCATGCTCTGCATCGCGGACACACAGGACGCCATCGGACTCGCGGGCGTTATGGGCGGCGCGAACACCGAGATCGACGACACGACAACCACTGTCCTTCTCGAATCCGCCAACTTCCACCCCATCAACACGCGCCGCACCCGCCTCGCCCTCCGCATGGACAGCGAGGCATCATACCGCTTCGAGCGCGGCATCCGCCCCGAACTCGCACCCCGCGGATTGCGCCGCGCAACCCAGCTCATGCTTCAGCTCGGAGGCGGCACCGCGTCCAAAGGCATCCTCGACATCTACCCCGACCCGGCGCCCATGCCCTCCGTGCAGATCAGCCGTCAGCGAATCCGCCAGGTGCTAGGCGTCGACTACACCATGCAGCGCGTGCAGCAAACCCTCGAATCCCTCGGCTTCGAGCGCGACCGCGCACCCGAAAGCATCATGCCCACGATGGACGCGTTCACCGTCGGCAGCACGCCCGAATCCGACAGCGTAATATGGATGAAGCCACCGTACTGGCGCTCTGACATCACCATCGAAGACGACATCGTCGAAGAGCTCGCCCGCATCATCGGCTACGAGAGCATCCCCACCACGATGATCTCTACGCCCATACCGCACGGCCAGCCGCAGCTAAGCCGCGTCTTCCGCGAGCGCGTCAAGGACATCCTCACCGGGATCGGCATGCGCGAGACCATCTCATACTCCCTCGTCAGCGAGAACATGCTGGAGCGTGTCGGCGTCAGCACCGGAGAAGCGGACGCACTCCGTATTGCAAACCCAATGAGCAGCGAGTTCACGCTCCTCCGCACCAGCCTCCGCGCCAGCGTTCTCAGCACCCTATCCAGCAACCGCCGAGTATCGCAGACCGACGGCATCCGCATCTACGAAATCGGCAGCGTCTATCTGCCCAAAGACGAAGCCCGCGAGCGCGATCTCCCCGACGAGCGCGAAACGCTTGTCGGCGTCCTCTGCGGCCCCCGCTTCCCCATGTCGTGGAGCGCGCCCACAGGCGACATGGACTTCTTCGACGGCAAAGGCGTCCTCGAATCCCTATTCGCCGAGCTCAGGGCCGAAGTCCGCTACGAGGCATACGACAGCGACCCAGTCCTGCGACGCGGCAGAACCGCCCAGATCCTCTGCGGAGACAATCCCATCGGCGTCATCGGCGAAGTCAGCAACCCGACGCTGCAGCGCTTCGACATAGACGCCATCACCGCCATGTTCGAGATCGACCTCGCATCGCTAAGAGCAGCCCTACCCGACGAGACGCTCCAGCACACACCGGCAAATCCCTACCCGCAGTCATACCGCGACCTCGCCCTAATCGTCGACGCCGAGATAACGTCCGCCCGCATCCAGCACATCATAGAGCGCCACCGCATGGTCGCCCGCAGCATCCCCTTCGACATCTACTCCGGCGAAGGCGTCCCCGAAGGCAAGCGCTCCCTAGCCTATCGCATCGTATTCCAGTCCCCGCGCGGCACCCTAACCTCCGAGCAAGTCGACGGCTACCAGACCAACATCCTCCAGCAACTCCAACGCGAATTAGATGTAGAATTGCGAGACTGACCTGCATTGTCGGGTGAAGGAATCCCCTATGTTCGGTTGTGTGCAGGTCTAAATGTGTAGTAGAGTGGAAGGCGCATCGTTACGCATTACGTAAGGCATCAGATTGATAGGCAGCTTCAGGGATCGCACGACGGAACGATTTTTTGAAGGTCGTCATGTTGGTCGCTTTCAAGGCTTTGCTGCGCAGGCAACTCGACGTCTGACGGTTCTGGACAATGCCGAGTCTCTGCAAGACTTGGCAGGCTTGCCTAGCAATCGGTTAGAATCGCTCTCAGGAACGCGTTCTGGACAGTACAGCATACGCATCAACCGCCAATGGCGTATCTGCTTTCGGTGGGGAGTTGATGGACCTTACGATGTCGAGATAGTCGATTATCACTGATGAGGAACTGAGAATGAGACCATCCAACGGCATGCAGCCCGTCCATCCCGGTGAAATACTACGAGACGAACTTGAGGAACTCGGCATGTCGGCAAGCGCCCTTGCCTCTGAACTGGCTGTCCCAACCAACCGCGTCACCGCCATCTTGAACGGACAGAGAAGCATTACAGCAGACACCGCCCTGCGACTCTCCCGCTACTTCAGCACTTCACCCCAACTCTGGCTGAATCTCCAAAAGACCTTTGAGCTGCGCAATGCAGAGTTGGAATCCGGAAAAGACATCGAGTCACAAGTTCAGCCCCGCGAAGTTGCCCGCTCAACCACCGACTAACCACTAATAAGGACATCTCACTACCCAACACCAAACCATGCCCTACCAGACCCTCACCAACATCCGCGTCATCGACGCCACCACAGGCATCGCCGGCCCATACGCCGGCAAGATGCTAGCCGACTACGGCGCCGACGTCATCAAGCTCGAGCTGCCCGCCGCGCCCGACCACTCCCGCAATTCCGGAGCATTCCCCGACGGCATCCCGCACCCCGAAAAGAGCGCCCTCTACCTCCACCTCAACGCTGGCAAGAAGGGCATTACGCTCGACCCCTCCACAGCCGACGGCAGGCGCATCTTCACCGACCTCGCTGCGCAGTCCGACATCGTCCTTGAAAGCTTCCGCCCCGGCACGATGGCTGACTGGGGCATCGGCTACCACGACCTGCACGATGTCCGCAGCGACATCGTCATGACCTCCGTAACACCCTACGGACAGTCCGGCCCCCACAAGGACTACGAGTACACCGAGCTGACCATCTTCGCCTCAGGCGGCGCAATGCACCGCGAGGGCTTGCCCGACCGCGAGCCCCTGCGCTACGGCGCGGAAATAGCCCAGTACTTCAGCGGCACCACCGCAGCCGCAGCCACGATGATCGCCCTCTTCGGCGTCGCTATGCACGGCGAAGGCGAGTGGATCGACATCTCCATGCAGGAATGCTTCGCAGGCCACCCCCACCAGGTGGGTCGCCGCACCCCATGGATCTACGGCAACGAGCCCGACCCGCGCAAGCCTCCGCGCCTCGCCGCCGCCGGAATGCGCGAACCCTACGCCGTCGGCTCGTTCCGCTGCAAAGACGGATATGTCAGCTTCCTCCCGCTCGGCTCGCGCATGTGGCCCCAGCTCGCCCGCATGATCGACCGCGCCGACCTGATCAACGACCCGCGCTACGCCTCACCCGACGACCGCACTGAGCGCCGCGAGGAGCTTGAATCCATATTTCAGGCATGGTTCGACGACCACACCCGCATGGAAGTCTTCGCCGCCGGACAGCGCGAGATGCTGCCCTGCGCCCCGATCATGGAGTCCCATGAAGCCCTCGAAAACCCCCACTTCCGCGAGCGCAGCTACTTCATCGACCTCATGCACCCCGATGCCGGAGCACTCACATACACCGGCCTTCCCTTCCGCCTGTCCGACACCGACACTACACCCAACACTCCAGCCCCGCGCCTCGGCCAGCACAACGCCGAAATATACGCCGACCTCCTCAACATCACCGCCTCCGAACTTGCCCAACTGCACGCAAAAGGTGTAGTTTAGTCCCCACGTATCCTATCCATCCTGTTAACCCTTGTCCTCGGTTCGGAAAGTTGGCATGAAAAAACCGCCCCTCCAAGGAATCCGCGCCCTCGAACTCGCCGAAATCTGGGCAGGCCCCTTCTGCGGCGTCTTGCTTGGCGACATGGGCGCCGAGGTCATCAAGGTCGAAGCCCTCCAGCGCATGGCACGCGGCCCAATCCGTCCCGGCCCCAACACGCCCGGATACCCCGACTACGATCCCGGCGAACGCCCATGGAACCGGCAGGGCAACTTCAACGCCACAAACCGCAACAAGCTCGGCATCACCCTCGACCTCACGAGCGAGCAGGGCACCGACGCCTTCAAGGAACTCGTCGCCATCAGCGACATCGTCTTCACCAACTACGCGTTCGGCGTGATGGACAGGCTCGGCTTGGGACACGAAGTCCTTAGGCAAATCAAGCCCGATCTCATCGTCCTCTTCACACCCGGATACGGCAACACCGGCCCCTACCGCGGACACCGCAGCATGGGCATGGCAATTGACGCGATGACCGGACACTCCGCCCTGCGCGGATACCCCGACCTCGACCTCTCCCACAACTCGCTCGTGCATCACCCCGACGCCGTAGCCGCCGTGACAGCCACTTTCGCCATCAACGCCGCCCTCTACTATCGCGCCCGCACAGGACAGGGGCAGTTCATAGACCTGTCGCAGGCAGAGGCATTCATGCCCCACCTCGGCGAGACATTCCTTGAGAACCAGATGACCGGCGAACCCCGAGAGAGGCGCGGCAACAGCCACCCTCACATGTCCCCGCACGGCTGCTACCCCTGCCTCGGCGAGGACGAATGGGTAGCCATAGCAGTCCGCAGCGACGACGAATGGCGCAGCTTCTGCGAAGTCATCGGACAGCCCGAACTCACAGCAGACCAACGCTTTGCATCCCTCGACGACCGCATAGCGAACAGGGACGCACTCGACCCCATCATCAGCGAGTGGACAGCCCAGCGCGACCGACACAACATCGCAGCCCAACTGCAGGCGCAGCGCATCCCTTCCTTCGCCGTCCTCAACTGCGGCCCCGACACCTACGACGACCCACACCTGCAGGCGCGACAGTACTTCCAGCTCATCGACCAGCCCGACACAGGCATATACCCGATGAGTGGTCCCGTATGGGCAACCCTCTCCCACACCGACCGCGACACCGCGCTCGAAGACGCTCCACGCCTCCCCGACCACCACGAGCCGGCCCCCACACTCGGCCAGCACAACGAGTATCTGCTGTCTGACCTTCTCGGCTACACGGCCGACACCCTGAAAGACATGGAGCAAGCCAGCGTCATCGGCACCGTCCCCATTGAAGGCGCGGATATGGGCGGCGTCCGCCGCTTCGCCCGCGAGCAACAGAGCAGCGCGGCAGCGTCATAGATGAACTGGCAAGCATGCACTGGATAACCCTCTCCCTCGCCAGCGCACTCTTCTTCGCGGTCATATCCGCCTTGGACAAGATCCTCATCCAGCGATACATGCCCAGCTTCAGGGTCTTCATCGTGCTTGTCGGGCTGTGCCAGTTCGGACTCGCGATAGTCGCCATCCCCCTCGCCGAGTTCAGCGGTTACAGCCTCAACACCACGCTCATATCCTTCGGCTCCGGCGTCCTGTCCGGCATCTATCTGGCGATGATGTTCTGGGTCATGCGCACACAGGACGTCTCCCGCGTAGTCCCCGTAACCTCCACGCACACCATCTTCGTCGCCGTCCTCGCGATGGTATTCCTGCAGGAGTTCATATCCACCCTCGCATGGATCGGCATAGTCATAACCATGATCGGCGCCGCGCTCATGTCCCTCGGCCCCACAATGCGCGAATCCGAGCGCGACCAGAACCAGCTAATCCCTTTTGCCTTGCTTCTCGTCGCCAGCTTCGCATTCGGCCTCAGCCAGTTCCTCAGCAAGGTAGTCGCCGAAGACATAGACATCTGGTCGCTGTTCATGTGGCGCGCCGTCGGCATGGGACTAACATTGAGCGGCTGCCTCTTCAGGCCACGAATCATGCCCGACCTCATCAGGACAATCCGCTCCCCCGTCCCGATCGGCCTGACCATCCTCACTGAGGGCGTTCTGGTTCTCGGCGCCGTATTCCTCACCCTCTGGGCAATCTATTCCGGCCCCGTCTCCCTCGTCGTAACCGTCATGGCAGTGCGCCCCCTCTTCGTCTTCATCCTCGGCATCGCACTCAGCCTCGGCATCTCCCGCGTCCTCGACGAACCCCTCGAAGGCAAAATCCTCGCCGCCAAGCTCGCGGCCATCGTCCTCACCATCGGCGGAGTAATCGCCGTCTCCATCAACTGACCAACTGGGGGCGCCGCACCTTCCTTTTCCACAGGCAGCGACTATAATGGTAGTGGAGTTAGATATGGTCACAATAAATACAACAGACGATCTGCTGCGGCTTCTCGACGAAAACCCGGAGTTCCGCGAAGCCGTTAGAAGCATGATAATGACCCGGGAGCTAATCGCGCTCCCGGCGGTCTTCGCCTCGTTCGCCTCCGAAATGCGCGAGTTCCAGTCTGAAGTCCGGACTGAATTGAAGACTCACTCAAACGACATCGCTGAACTGAAGGACATAGCACGAACCCACTCAAACGACATCGCTGAACTGAAGGACATGGCACGGACCCACTCAAATGACATCGCTGAACTGAAGGACATGGCACGAACCCACTCAAACGACATCGGCGTTCTCAAAGGGATCGGCTTGGAGACGAGACTCGCAGACAAAGGGCTAGCACAGATTGCTAGCGCATTCTCTATGAGACGGATGCGAGTCGTGCGTCTAGCGGAGCATAACCGTGCGTCCGAGAGATTCAACGAAGCGATCTGGGCAGCGGCGGATGACGGATTGATCGACAACAGCGAGTATAAGCGACTGCTGGACACAGACCTTATCGTTCAGGGAACTGTGGATGGCACGAAGAACGCATTCTGCGCCACCGAAGCCTCATACACACCGGAAGCCGACGACATAGATAAAGTCTCAGAGAGCGCCAACATTCTGCGCAAAGTTTTCACAGACGCCGAGGTTTATGCCGCACTCTACTGCATGGTAACATCCGCTGGCATTGAGGCCGAAAGCAGGCGGAAGGACGTTACCTTGCTACCTGGTCAACTGCCCTGAATGAAAGACAGAATTGAAAATAATGCACCCCCGATGGCGGATGCCCTTCGGGGGTGCATTTTTGTGTCAGAAAATCGACGCGCACCTGACACAAAATCCACCACATGCCGCCAACCCATGGGCAAGTGACTTCCCGATAACATGGCGCCCGGCACGAATCTCGAAGTCCTCTCCGACAGAAGCTCCCGCCGCGAAGATTCCATTCACCGATGGCAGCAACCCCAGCCCCACTACGCCCCCGGCCGCTCCACACGCACCGTGATGATGTCCGCCCCATTGAACTGCTGGTGCTGCACCGACGACGCATACGCCCTCAGCAGTTGCAGCGACAGTTCGTTCTCCACCACCGCCTCAGCATCGTGCTGCTGCAGCTGACGCACCCGGTCCTCGATGTTCGTCTCATCGCCCCCACCGCCGATAAACTCCAGCTCCGCCACCTCGCCCTCGCTCGACGCCACCACTACCAACTGCCGCTCCTCGCCCGACTCGCCGTCCCCCGTCAGGTCCAGCGGCGCAAGCGTCAGCAGCGTCTCCTCCCCCACCGCGCTCAGACGGTTCTTCATCGCATCGTCCCACCCCCTGCGCTCCGCAAACCGCCCCATGAACTCGTTCAGCTCCGGCAGCGCCTCGATATCCAGCTTCGACTCGAACCGCATCCGCCGCGGGTTCGTGAACTCCAGGTACAGGATCATCGCAATCGCACCGAAACCGCCCGTCGTTATCCCGCTCTTCATCAGCGCGTTCACCACCGCCCCCAGGTCCGGCAGATTGAACAGCCCGAACTGGAACGCCGCCCCGATCCAGAAGCACACCCCCGCCACAGCCACCTTCTGCCCGTCCCGCTCGTTCTGGATCACGATCCGCGCCCCGTCCACGAACAGGCTCCCCGTCACCATCACAAGGTAGCCCGTCATCACAGGCCCCGGTATCGTACTCAGCAGCCCCGACACCTTCGGCACGAACGCCATCGCAATGAATATCAGCCCGATGCAGTACCCCACGCTCCGCGCCGCAACCCCCGTCGTCTGCGTGAACGACACGATCCCTGGATTGATGATATTCGGCACCGCCCCGAACACGCTCGCAATCAGGTTCGTCACGCCGCCGCCCGTCAGCGTCGCCTGAACCTCTCGGAAGTCCACCGCCCTGTCGCCCCTGTGCGCCGCGTGCTGCATCGCTATCGACGCCCCGTTAGCCTGAATCGCGATGATTATCCCCAGGAACACGAACGACGGCACCAGCGTCCAGAATGAAATCCCGAAGTTGAACCAGATCCGTGGCAGCTCGCTCGGCAGCCCCACCCACTTCGCCTCAACGACCCTGTCGAAGTCATATATCCCCACCGCCGCCGCCACAACGCACCCGATCACTATCCCCACCAGCGGCCCCCAGAGTCTCAGCACACCCGGTCGCCGCAGGCTCAGCGCCGCGATCACCACCAGCGTCACGAACGCCGTCAGCGTCGCAGACTTCGGCTCCACAATCGACGCCTTGTCCAGCAGGTCGAACACCACCGACGCCAGCGTAATCGACAGGATCATCATCACCGTCCCGCCCACGATCGGCGTAACCACCCGCCGCAGGATGAACAGCCACCTCGATATCGCAAGCTGCGTCACAGCCGCTATAAGCACCAGCGCAGCAAGCGTCCCCGGTCCACCCTCAGCCACCGCCGCAATGCAGAACGGAATCGAAAACGCCGCCGTGAACATCGGCAGCACCGCGCCCCCGCCAATCGGCCCGAACCGCCGCACCTGTATCAGCGTCGACACGCCCACCACCAGCAGCGACGCGAACACCATCCATATCAGGTACGCCTCGTCCATACCCGCCGCCTCCGACACCACCACCGGCGTAACCAGCAGCGTCGCCGACGCTATCAGGCTGAACTGCGCGCCAAGACCCAGCGACGAAAGCAACGGAGGTCTTTCGTGCGCCTCAAATCGTGGATTTCCCGAAGAAACTGCCGTGGCCACAACCGTCTCCCATTACCCTTGCAGAGTATCGATCCGGTACGCTAAACAATACCATAAGCAGCCATCATGTTAACCCCTGACCAAATGAAAATGTCACGTTAACATAGCAAACCGCTAGGAAGGGATCTTCGAAGTGCGGGCGACCTACTCAAGCCAATCGAAGGTCTCTATGTACGTATCGAATCCCCACGCCGCTCCACTCTGCGGGCTGACCTGACCCTCCGGAAAGACTCTGGTGGCGACTTTCAGGGCAACCCCCTCAGGTTTGGCGATGTCCGGATATTCCTCGCTGCGCACATTGAAGTAGTCCACTCGCGATACCGTCAGAGTCGACGCCTGCAGGAAGGCCACGGTGGCAGATGAGAAAGAGATGTCATTTACGCGATATAAAGTCCGGTAAGCCAGCAAGTCATCACCGATCCACGGCACGAAGGCCTGCTCATGACTCCGTATGTCCACTTCGGCGCCAAATGCCTGCAATTGCTTTGCATAATCCAGACCGGCCCATCGCGCATTGCTTATGCTATCGAATTGAATTGCAGTACAGGAAATGACCTCGCTGTTGTCCTCACTTACCCACCTCGTATTGTGTCGAGCAGTCACTCCAGTGTACCCAGGACTGTCAATCGACTCTGGGCCAACCGTTCCTGACAACACGAATGTACCAAGATGCTCCAGGTCCGCCTCGTTGCACGCATAGTCTTC
This sequence comes from Dehalococcoidia bacterium, assembly GCA_963665605.1. Classification (GTDB taxonomy): domain Bacteria; phylum Chloroflexota; class Dehalococcoidia; order Lucifugimonadales; family JADFKI01; genus Bin90. The sequence goes on from OY762409.1 coordinate 1,883,282, forward strand.
GATCCTGTAGTCCGGCGGCAGCGGCACGGGCGTCGGAGTCGGCGATGGCCCCGGTGTAGGTGACGGCCCCGGCGTCGGCGAAGGTACAGGAGTAGGAGTAGGAGTAGGCGTCGGATCCGGCTGCGCGGTTGCCTCGGACGCCATAGTGAGAGTGAAACCACCAGTGACCGCCGCCGCATAGGTCGTCGCCTCTATCGTATAGACTCCCTCCCCCAGACTCGCCACTAAGCCCGAATCAAACTCTGAAGCAAGACCGGAATCAATAACGCCGCACAGCGAACTCCCTAATTCCGTAGCGTAGTCATCGTTCTCGCACAACACACTGCCCTCTCTGTCCACGCCTTCCCGCAGATACAGGTATGTATCCGTGGAAGACTCCAGCGTGATCGTTACTTCCGAGGACTCCATAAGATCGAGTGCGTAGAAGCGAGCATACATGCCGCTCCGCTCAGGATGGGACGACTCGCAGTCATCGGCCCAATTTCCGCTGACAGTGCCGTCATCACCAACCCGCTCAAAGCAACCGTCGGCTATTGGTGTCGCCGTTGGCGTCGCCGTCGGTTCAGGCGTTGCCGTAGGCTCTGGCGTAGCGGTCGGCTCCGGAGTGGCCGTTGGCTCTGGCGTGCTTGTCGGTTCAGCCGTCGCAGTCGGCTCTGGAGTCTCCGTAGGCTCCGGCAACGCCGCATCCGACGCCACCAACTGCGCGAACCCATAACCCCAGGTATTGTTGGGCACCGCACCACGCGCCTCTGCGTGGTTCTTCAGGTACGAGGCAACCTGCCGCGGACTATAGTCAGGAAATTGCTGCTTCACCAGCGCGGCAAGCCCAGCCACATGCGGCGACGCCTGGCTCGTTCCAGTCCAGCGACCGTCCGGATTCTCCGCCGTTCGCCGTGTGACTGACTTCCCCCTGTCGGCACCCACAATATCAGGCTTCACCCTGCCGTCAGGCGCTGGCCCTTGGCTGCTGAACGCTTCAATAGTGGCCGTGTCGTCCCACGGCGCAACTCCGACCGCCAGCAGACCGGGATTGGCGCTCTCGGCCGGGCTTGTGATGCTGTGGTGCAGCGTATGCAACTCTAGGCCTCGGACTCCCCAGGCCTGCAACTGAACCCAGGAAGGCGCAGAGCCGCTATACTGTCTTATTGCCAAGCAGTAACTTCCTTGAACAGGAGGCGTATAGGCGAGAATCTCTCTTGGAACATGCCTCCGTCCACCCATTTGCGCATCTTCACTTGATGCTACAGGCAATATGGAGGTATTCGAGCCTTCCACTTGGAAAAGATACAAATCCAAGTCTCTACTTGAGCCGGTCCAGGCATCACTCCAACGAAGCTGCACGGTGATTTCTTCGCCTGCCTCAAGCTCAAACTCCTCGTTAGCACTGCCAAGTACGCTGTTGCACTCGTCCTGTCCGCTGAAGTTAAGCCATCCATCGGCGTTCGCATCTGCAAAGTTGCCATACCACGTACCCAGTGCGCCGTTGCCTGCAGCGTTAACCCATGTGATACCTCCATCTATGGCGGTATTCACAGCTTCAAACGTAGAATCACTGAATGGAGACGTCCCATCACCGGGACCCTGCCAAATAAACGACACTGACATATTGATGACATCTACATCATGCTCAACCATCCATTCTGCGGTGGCTATTAGGTCTCCCCAAGAACCGATATTAGCAATGTAATATGTCGCTTCCGGCGCAACATCAAACAACGCTTCCGCTACCCCAGTGCCATGAGTCCTGCGGCTTTCGCCGTCTTCGCTATTCCAACAATCCGCAAGGTTGAAGGTGAACACACCAACATCCGTGTAGCACCTAGCCTCCACGTTTGCAGGCAATTCAGTCCCCTGCAGCACGGAGAATCCCTCGAACCCCGTATCAATTATGCCGATCCTGACGCCCCGCCCCTTGAGCCCGACATCATGCCACGCCTTCGCGCCATGCACCGTCACACCCTCGCTCACAACCGCACCCTGCGCCGGTTCCGGCGGCACGATTGTGTCGATTCTGACAACACCTTCTTGCTCGGACGCTGCCGGAAGCAGCGAAACCGGAACATACGCCTCGATATAGTCCGTCCCGACATTGCGTGGCGATGCGCCGTTAGCTTCCAGGAACTCAACAACGGCGTCTGCATATCCCTCAGTGATGTACAGAGTTACCGCCACGGACTCATCGCTGTGAATCGGAGCGCCCGATGCAGCGGCGTGCGCAGTGAACTGGCCGCTCTCCACCTGCTGCACGATGCGGTTCAGGTTCGAGTCCATGTTGGCGTACTTCGGCGGGTCGAATTTGCCCTCGATTGGTGCCAGGTTCTCATCGCCGCCGCCGTCCCATTCTTCCAGTTGCGGCGTGGCGACGGGCTCGGGAGTGGGCGTATCAATGGTCTGCGCCAGCGCCAACGGAGCATTCGACCCCGACAGCAGCCCAAAGTACAGGACTGCCGACACAAACACGGCGGCGGACAGCGCCAGCGCCAGCCTGTATTTGTTGATATTCTCGCTTTGTATGGCGAACTCTCTTCCCTCTGACCCATCTGTGGTCAGTTCGATCTACTGCCCTTCCGGGCAGCCTCAAAGGCGCGTAGAAGGATACCACACGGCTGACTATATTTCCCTCTGCAATCATTTTTGCTGCATCATTCTCACCACACAGGAATCAGCGTGCGATGGAACAATTCCTGCCGATCAGTCCATTCCCCCTCGACGGGGGAAGGCTAGGATGAGAGTGAAATCGCAAATGCAAACACGCCTCTGTTCGATACCTACCCCTGATAGCCCTCGACGGGGATGGTTAGAGCCCGCCCCTGTGAAAGCAGGGAATCGCGGCGAAAAATCTACCCATCCTGTCTATCAATGTCAACCCTCGCTCCTTGACAATCCAAACATTCGTGCTTATAATGCGAACATATGGTCACACGACTGGAACACCCTACACAAGAACAGACAGCCCACATCAGCTTCGCAGAGTCGCTGAAACGGCACGTCATCGAGCAGACCGACAACGGCAGGCGCATCATCGAAAGCGTAGTCTCCATCATGGAAGGCAACGCACCTAACTGCACCCCCTGGCACCAGCTCGAAGCAGCAAAGCTCCTGGACAAGCTCGGCGCAGGAGACGCGCAAGCAGTCCTCAACTCCGTCAGCAAACAAAGCAGGAAGGGCGCCCTGAGCGACAGTCACTCTCCTTCATTGGTGGAAGACCAGTCCTGCCAGTCCTGCGAAAACGGCAATCTACAGGGCAATGAGCGCGAGGATTCAAGCTGCCCATCCTGCTCATCTATGTCCGATGAACACATCAAGCTCAACAAGAGACTCGTCAGCCAGATCAGAATTGCCACCCACGACGGCGCCTCTATGATCAGAAACCTTGTGGACATCATGGAGGGCGACGAGCCGTACACAAGAGGCAAGGACAGGATAGATGCAATACAGATACTCCTGCGCCTCTGCTACGACAACCCCGCACAGCCCGACCCTGAATTCATGATGTTCTACGCACCCTGCCACCCCGACTGCCTCTGCGCCTGCAAAGACCTCCCAGACGACCATCCCGAGGTAGTCAAAGCGCACACCCCTCCGACTGCAGAGCAGCGCGAGCAGTGGGTAAAAGAGCAGGCACAGCAGGAGATATGGGACAAGCGCACCGACGAGCTTATCGAGCGCAAGATGCGGGCGAAAAAGCAACGGCAGGTAGAGCAGTTCTACTCCCCTGATGCAATGGAAGACCGCCGCATCGAGCGCGAAGAACTCCGCAAGAACCGCCAGCTAAAGCGAGAGCAAGAAAAGGAGAGCCGCCGAGAACTCCGGGAGCGAATATCCCGCGAGTCCCGCTTCGACACCTGGCAATACGACCAGCAACAGCAAGAAAAACAACAACAGGACCGCGAGCGCGCCCGCAGCCCATAACCCAGTACTGGACAAAGTCCCTTCCCCCTCGACGGGGGAAGGTTAGGATGGGGGTGAACAATACAGACAATCCTCCCCATCCTGTACATCCCGTTAGCCCCCGTCACCCCCTAGGCGAATCCGCAATCATCCGCTCCAGCACATTCGCCGTAATCGCCTGCGCCATCGGCTGCACCCCGAAAGTCCCCGGGCTGCTCCCCACCGTCACCGAGTTCGTCGCAAGCCGCGCCGGAATATGCCCCGGCGGGTTCGACAGCCCCTCCGGCCACCAGATCGTCCCTGCATTGAACACCCAGTTCCCACGCTCGCACGGGTACATCACCGCAGCATGGGCAGGCTCCCTCGGCTCCTTGAACCCCTGGAACAGCTCGCTCCCCGCCACCACCTCCAGCCCCGGTATCTCCGCCGGCGTCCCGTGGAACTCCCACCCGATAATCCCAGGCATGCGGTCCCCCTCGCTCACACCCATCCCCTCGTAAATCCAGTGCCCCGCGTTCGTCACCACCCAGTCCCCGTACCCCGGCCCGTAGCTCGTCACCCCCATCAAACGCGCCTCCTCCCCATCGAACAGCCTCTTCCGCGAGAACACCCGGCACGGCGCTCCCCCCACCTCGCTCTCGTGAAACTCGATCTCCCAATAGACCGAATTCCCCGAGAAGAACCCTATGCTCATCCCCGCGTCCCGCGCCGCAATCACATTCTCGAACATCTCCCTCGACCAGTACTCGTCATGCCCCACCGACAGGAACGCCTTGCACCGCGTCAGCACCTCCGCGTCCAGGTGCAGGTCCATGTTCGAGCAGTACGCCACATCGTACCCCTGTTCCTCCAGCCAGAACGCCATCGGATACTCCCAAAGCAGGAACTCCCCCGACCCCAGCGACAGCGGCGCGTCAAGTATCTGGCAGTACTTCGCGTACGGACGGTCGAAGCTCGCACGCACCTCCGTCCCTTGGTACCACACATTCGGCGTCCCGTCCGTGTATACGGAGTCGTTCCCCGGCCACTTGTTGTACGCCTGCCATGTGATGTCGCTCACCTGGAACAGCAGGTCCGCCCGTCGCCGCGTCTTCACCACGAACGTGATGTAGCTCTGCACCCCATAAGCAAGATTCTCTGCCCGCGACAGCTTCGCCAGGTACACGCCGCTCTCCCAGTCATCCGGCACCGTCAGCGTCGCGCTAACCTCCCATGTACACTCCCGCACCCGCTGCATCCCCATCGTCGGCACAGGCTGCGTACTCCCCCTGTACGGCCCCATCTGCCCCATGTGCCTGCCCCCCAGACCGCCATACCACCCCAGCCGGTAGAAGTCGATTGTGTACTCCCCTTCCGGCTCCATGCTCACCATCAGGTCAATCGACTCCCCCGGGTACACGCTCATCTTCGAAGCGTATCCCTGAATCGCCGAAGAGGTCAGGTGACGCACCAGCGGAAACGACGCCAGCGTAACTGGATCGTCGAACCTTACATTCCGCAGTTGCCACTCGAGCGTCCCCGCCCTGCGGTTCTCCTCCACCGTCGGGTTATCCTTCGCCTGGTTGTCCTTTGCAATAGTCATCTCGCCCCCATCTCTGCTAATCTCATATCTGCTATCGTAATGCGTAGTCAGGAGCCGCAGCCCGGCATCAAGTTACCACAAGCCCCTGCCCATGAGAATCAGCCATTGAACAGCGCGGCTCTACGGCGTATCTTAGGGGCACGGTCGCAAGGTCAATCTGTTGCACGGTCAACAGGCACGCGAGCCACAGGAGCCGGCCACAGGAGGAAAAAACATGGCAGCGAATCAGGAAGGCCGCATACTATCACTCCATATCTGCGTCGGGCACTTCGAGCCGATGAAAGACGCTGAAAGCGTCGAGGTTCTGACCGGCTTTGGCATAGAGGGCGACCGCCACGCATCCGAACACCCGGCACGCAGGCGACGCCAAGTACTGCTCATGGACAAGGAGACGCTCGACCACTTCGGCCTTGAGCAGGGTCAGATACGCGAGAACATCACCACCGACGGCATCGACCTCGCCTCGTTGCCGAGGGGACAGCAGATCTCGCTCGGCGATGATGTCGTGCTGGAAATCACCGGCGACTGCGAGCCCTGCGCCTTCATCGAGGGCATCCGCGACGGCTTGCGCGCCGAAATCGAAGGCAAGCGCGGCATGCTCGCCTATGTCACCACCGGCGGCTCCCTGAAGATAGGCGACGCTGTAAAGCCGGTTTAGCCAGCAGCGCCCACTCGGACGGCACTGAAAGTCCCTTCCCCCTCGATGGGGGAAGGTTAGGATGGGGGTGAAATCGTAAATGCAAGCACCGTTATGCTCAATACCTGCCCCTCTGAACCTCTCCTTGGGGAGAGGGTTAGGGTGAGGGGCGATTACCATTCCAACAGTTGAGGTCACATCAGCAAAGGACGAAAAATGCTACTGAAAATGCACCACACCGGCTTTGTCGTAAGCGACCTCGATCTCGTTGCGCGCTTCTACGAGGACGTGATCGGGCTGACGCCCCTGCCCAGGCGCGAGCGTGACGGCGGGCCCATCTCGCAGATACTCGGCTACGAAGGAACGCACATCAAGATAGCCGAGTTCGTTCACGGCGAATACATGCTGGAACTTATCGAGTATGTCCACCCGCCCGGCTCAGACGCCCACATCAGGGAGCGCAACTCCTTCGGCGCATCCCACATCGCCTTCGTTGTGGAGGACATCGACGAGGCGTATGAGCGGCTCATCGCCAACGGCGCGCAGAAGCTGAACCCGCCCATCGAGATTGCCGAAGGCAAGAAAGGCTGCTACCTGCAGGACCCCGACGGCAACTGGGTGGAACTTCTGGAACTGGGATGAAGATGACGAGCATAGACTGAACGGTAGGGATGGAGTGGCGCGAGACTTATCAACCCCTTGCGGCATGCCAGTCCAGCGAATAAGATTAGTACCATCATGGCAGAACCGAAGTTGGAATTCACCAATCTGAGCAGACTGAACGCAGAAGCTGTTGGCGAGCCGGGCCAGCGCACTTTCCGCATCCTTGCGGACAGCGATAGCAGCAGCGCCGTGCTATGGCTCGAAAAAGAGCATCTTTACGAGCTTGCCCTCGGCATCCAGCAGCTTATCGCCAACCTCCCCGAAAACGCCGGCGCGGACGCCTACATCTCGAATGACCGCGAAGCGCCAGGTCTGACGAGACTGGAGTTCAAGATCGGCAAGCTGGCGCTCGGTCACGACGGCAACAACGGCATGTTCCTCATAGACGCCTACGACTTCGACGACGCCAACGAGGAAGCCGCCACAATCCGAATCTGGATGGACCGCGAGCAGTTGGAGGGCTTCTCCGACGAAGCGCTTCAGGTCTGCGCCTCCGGGAGGCCGATATGCCCGCTCTGCGACAGGCCGATAGACCCTTCCGGCCACGCCTGCCCCCGCGTTAACGGCCATGCCAAAATCGGCATCGAGTAACCGCCTTCCCCTCTGAGCGAGACACCTCCACTACCCTGTTCACGGGGTCAGCGAATTAACTGATACGCCTTGCCTTCAAGAAGACGCAGACGCCGAAGCCAACCACAGCCCCAGCGCCCGGATGCCGTCCCCATCCAGTTGTCCGAGGAGGACGCTATCCCACTGCTGGAATCTGCCGAGGTAATCGGCGGCTACCGTATGCCCTACGGCTCCAACTACACCTTCATGGTTCATCTCGACGCGGGCGACAACAAGTGCATCCGCGCCATCTACAAGCCCCGCGACGGCGAGCGCCCGCTCTACGACTACCCCAGTGGCACGCTATACAAGCGCGAGCACGCCACTTTCATCCTCAGCCGCGCGCTCGGCTGGCCCAAAGTGCCGCACACACTGGTTCGGGAGGGACCTTACGGCATAGGCTCCATGCAGATGTACATCGACTGCGACCCCGACATCACATACTTCAGTCTGATAGAGGAGAACCCCGACGAGCTAGCCAAGTTCGCCGTCTTCGACCTCGTAGTGAACAACGGCGACAGGAAGGCGGGGCACTGCCTGCAGGATGACGCGGGCGACATCTGGAGCATCGACCACGGCCTTACATTCCACCCGCAGTTCAAGCTCCGCACCGTCATGGTGGAGTTCTGGGGCAAAGCCATACCCGACGAGCTTACAGCCGACCTCGAAGAACTACTCGCAAAGCTGCACTCCCCAACCGAAAGCCTTCCCTTCTTCTTGGGCGAGCTGATCGACGCAAGGGAGATGCACGCACTGATGCAGCGGCTCGAAATCGTAGTCGATCAGGGCAAGTTGCCCGTGCTAGACCCGTACCGCAATGTGCCCTGGCCCTGGGTGTAACCCCAGACTTGTAGCCTAGCCACAGACTGGTGCTGTCAGGCTGCGTGCCGGGAATGAACTAGGCGAGATGGCGCAGGTATCGCTCCATCTCGCAGGCGAACCATAGCGACAACGCGCCGCCGCGCTCGTCCCAGCCGAATATCGCAGGCCTGTCGAGGTATTCGCGTGTGCCAGCCATCACGCCCGTCCCCGTGCAGACATCCACCAGCCCACCCTCTTCATCGATTCGCTCAGACACGCCCTGCCACGCCAGCCTGAGCGCGTCCGCGTAGGATTCGTCGAGCCAGCCGAGCCGCATGCCGCGCGCCATCGCGTAGCCCACCATGCAGGTAACGGTCATCTCCTGGTACGAGCCGGGGAAGTCGATAATCTGCCGCCACATCCCGGAAAGCTGCTGGTAGTCGAGCAGTGCCGTGAGGTGCCGCCTGTGCTGTGCCAGCAGCGCATCGCGGTCGGCGTGGTCATCCGGCAGGTATGTCAATGTCTCAGCGTATCCAAGCGCCGCGAAGCCGTTGCCTCTGCCCCAGAACCACGCGGCATTGTCGCAGTGCCAGAACAACCCATTGTCTTGCTGCACAACAGCGTCAAGCAGGAAGCGTGTCTGAATGTCGAGGTAGCTCGTATCCCCCTGTCCCTGCTTATCCCGTCCCAGTTTATTATGAATGCCTTGCGCCCTCCCCAGAATCGCGCCGTTGAAGAACATATCCTCGACGCGGTAGTCCAGGTCAGCGGCAGGCGGTATTCCGCTTGCGTTTATCGGGCGAAAGCGCTCTTCCGCCGCGCGAAGTAGCAGGTCGTTATAGTCGGCGTTGCCGGTCGCCTCCGCAAGCTCGTCCGCATACACCAGCCCTGCCAGATTAGCCCCGCCGCTGTTCTCCCCGAACACATCAACTATTGAACTGACGGCATAGCCCCTTACCATGCGCTCGATGTCCGCAATAGGGCTTTCACCGTCCGGGTCAAGCTCGTAAAGCCGCAGCCTGCCGCTCAGAGCAACGCCTTGTGTGTAAATCACCGGGTTCAGCACATGCCCGTATGCAGACGCCAGAATTCGCGCCGCCTCAATCGGAGTGCGGCGGCGGCGCCTGTCCAGCACGCGCCGCGCCGGTGATGACAGCAGCACCGACTCTTGCGCGAGAATGCGCCACAGCTTGCTCACTTCTGCTTCGACCGAATCGGTCGGGCAGGTCAATATGAGCGCGGGTATGGGCGCGAGATTGTTCGGATTGCCTTGCGAAAGCGCGCTGACCAGAGAACTGTCAGCCGAGATGGGATAGGCGTTCAGCGCGTTGGCGATTCGCTCGATGGGGCCAGCATACTCCCAGCGGACGCTGTATGCTTCGCGCACTTCCAGCACCACATCCGGCGCATGGAAACCAATCCAACGCCACAGGTAGCGAGCCTCCGGATCGTTCAGATCGTAATAGTAGTTGTCCTCAGGTGGATACCCTTCCGCGGGATTGCCGCCGGCGCCATTGCTCGAAAGTGTTCCCTGAGCCAGTCCGTCGGGGTTCGCGCAGGGTATAGCGCTCAGTGCAACATCGCGCTGAATCGCCTCGCCACCGCTCAGATAGGAGTCAAGAACGCGAAAGCCGTTCTCAGCCCCCTCGCTCCTGCCGGTCAGTCCGCTCAGCAGAAGGACACGAGTGCGGTCGGTCTCCGGAACATAGGCGTCGGGATGAAGCAGCGCCTGTATCTGCGTCTCGGAGCGCGTTACACCGCAGGCATCAAGCGTCCAAAGTTCCGCGTGCTCGCTCGCAAGGGCTTCGATTCTCTCGGCATAGGTCATCCTGCTTCTCCCTTAAATCAAACATGTTTGGACAGGATACACAGGATCAGAAGGTGTCCGGCTCTTCTATCCATTCTGGTCATCCACTCTAATGTCCCCCAAGGACGGCAGCCGGTTGATTAGCGAGGCGAGGTAGCCAGCACCGAAGCCGTTGTCGATATTCACGACGCCGATGCCTGTGGCGCAACTGTTGAGCATCGCAAGCAGCGCGGCAAGCCCGTCGAAGCTCGCGCCGTAGCCCACGCTCGTCGGAACGGCGATGACGGGCACCTGTACGAGTCCGCCAACTACGGACGGAAGCGCGCCCTCCATACCGGCCACCGCAACGACTACTCTGGCGCGCTGCAATGACGGCATCTGCGCCAGCAGGCGGTGAAGACCCGCAACGCCCACATCGAATACGCGCTCCACCTCGCACCCCATAATCTCGGCGGTGACAACCGCTTCGCTAGCAACCGGCAGGTCGGCAGTACCGGCGCACACCACAAGCACGCCCGGCGTCTGCTTGCGCTCGGACTCCGGACGATCGTCCACGACTATACACCGCGCCATCTCTTCATAGCATGCCTGGGGAATCCTCTCGTACACGGCATCGAAAGCCTCTTCGGATGCGCGGGTTACGAGCAGACGGTCGGAACGTCTCAGCAGAGCTTCGGATATGGAAGCGATATGTTCAGGCGTCTTGCCCTGTCCAAATATGACCTCAGGAAACCCCTTGCGCAGGGCACGGTGATGGTCAACCTTGGCGAATTCCAGGTCCTCGAAAGGCAAGTCTATCAGGCGCGAGATGACATCATCTTCGCTGATGCCATTCTCCTTGAAGTCTTGTAGCATGGCGCGCAGGCGCGTCTCGTCGATGGTCGTCCTCCGGCTGAAGTTCGTCCTCTGGCATTCCCTTCGAAAATCTCAGGGCAGCCCCAAGAGCGAACTGATGGTACGCAGCAGTATGCCAGAGAATTATAATGCGCGTGCTGACATTGCGTAAAGTTTAGGTGTTGGCGCAGGCTCTACGCTTCAGTTGACCATTCGACTTCCACCCACAGCTCTTCCACGCCTCTCAGCACGACCTGCTCCCTGTACACCGGCTCGGATACCAGTGTGATGGACGAGAATCGGTCTAGTAGAGCGGAGAATGCTGCGCGAGCCTCCAGCATCGCGAGTGGCGCGCCAAGGCAGTGATGGATGCCCCGTCCAAAGGCTATATGGCTCTTTTCGCTGCGCCCAATGTCGAGCTTGTCCGGCTCGGGAAACGCGGAAGGGTCACGATTGGCAGCTCCGATGGCGCACAGGACCCGCTGCCCGGCGGTGATGCGCTGTCCCGCGACCTCCACGTCATTATGCACCAGGCGACCGTCAAGCTGAACAGGGCTGTCATATCGCAGCAGTTCGTTTATAGCAGGATCCATCATCTCCGGGTTGTCTCTCAGCCTTTGAAGCTGCTCAGGATGCTTCAGCAACGCACGCATACCATTGCCGATCAGATTGCGCGTGGTCTCGTTGCCCGCGACGAGCAGCAGAATGAGAGTGCCGAGTAGCTCCTCATGCGTGAGCTTGTCGCCCTCATCTTCCGCAAGGAGCAGGGCCGTAATCATATCGTCCTGAGGCTCGCGCCGCCGCGCTTCGATAATCCCCTCGAAATACTCGTAGAGTTGCTCGGAGGCGTGGTCCACGCGGCGAATCTGCTCGTCACTCAGCGTAGGCTCGATTGTGAGTGAGACGTCGTTCGACCAGTCCTTGAACCTGTCCATGTCTCCCGCCGGCACCCCCAGCATCTCGGCGATTACGGTCACGGGCATGGGATAGGCAAATTTCTCGATCAGGTCGAATCTGTCCCTGCCTTCGAGATCGTTCAGCAGTTCATCGACTATATGCTCCACCCTGGGATGAAGCTCCCTCACCGCTCGTGGAGTAAACGCCTTGGAGACAAGCGACCTCAGTCGGGTATGATCGGGCGGGTCGTGGTGCAGCATGCTCCGGTATTCGTCCTCTACACCGTCATCCTTGGAGAACCTCCGGTGGTCTCGCAGCACCAAATCCACATCTTCGTACCGTGTCAGCACCCACCCGTTTATCAGCCGCATTCGGTGTACTGGATCTCTGGCTCGCAACCGGTCGTAAGTATCGTAAGGGTCACTCAGGATGCTGGCAGCCGTGGGGTCGTAGCTCACACCGGATTCCAGGCGCTCCCACGCGAGCAACGCGGGAGCCAGCACGGGCTTGAGCGCTCTTCTCACGGTTCTGGGTACTATTGCCATGCCGGAAATCTCCACCTGCGGCGTTCATCTCCAGTATAGCACCCGCTCGGAAATGGCTTGCAGGACGTCGGAACAAATTGACACTCTGTTTGAGCCGATGCTACGATGAACGCAACCCTAGACATTGCTATGGGAGGGGTGCTTTGGCTGAAGAATACGCGGTAAACTGGACTGCGGTGCTCATTGTGGCTGGCATAGGCGCGGCTGCGGTCATGGGCATGTTCATCGCCTCCTACCTCATCGCCCCTAAGCGCCCGTCGGCCCTGAAGGACATCCCCTACGAGTGCGGCATCGAGCCCGCGCCCTTCCGCTGGTCACAGATCCAGATTCGTTACTATGTGTTCGCGATCCTGTTCCTGATATTCGACGTGGAAGCGGTGTTCCTCTTCCCCTGGGCCATCATATTCCTCGACACCATCCCTGCTGTCTTCTACGAGATGCTTATCTTCATTGCAATCCTCTTCTTTGGCGTAATATATGGCTGGCGGAAAGGAGTGCTGCATTGGAGATGAACCCACAGGAAGAAATGAGGCCGCTCGGCATGGGATACGAGCCGGGTCGGGGCAACTCGCCGGCTGACAGCGTGCTGCACCGCGCCCTGCCAAACGCCGTAGTTGCCAAGTCGGACGAGCTTTTCGCACTGGCGCGCAAATCCTCGCTGTGGACGCTCTCGTTCGGCCTTGCCTGCTGCGCCATCGAGATGATAAGCACGCACATGTCCCACCACGACCTCGACCGCTTCGGCATCGTCACCTGGCCCTCGCCTCGGCAGGCGGATGTGATGATAGTCGCGGGCACCGTGGTAAAGAAGATGGCAGACCCGATCAAGCTGCTGTACGAGCAGATGCCTGATCCCAAGTGGGTCGTCGCAATGGGCAGTTGCGCGACCAATGGCGGACCGTACTACCGCTCGTACTCGGTCGTGATGGGTGTTGACCACCTGATTCCGGTCGATGTGTATGTGCCCGGCTGTCCGCCCCGACCGGAGGCGCTGATGTACGGTCTAATGCAGCTGCAGGAGAAGATCCAGCAGGACGCGAAGCAGCGAGAGTAGCTGTCAGGTCGCCTACCACTTCTAAGACCCTTCCTATCTTGACCGTCCTGTTAGCCCCAACGGTGAGCCGCGATGACAACGCCATCCGATCGCCCACAGCGTCCCCGTCGCCAGCGGCGCGAGCCGGTTATACCAACCGCGCCGGTAGCTCTCGACGAGCGCGGAGAGGCGCTCTCCACGATACTCAGCGATGTATTCGCCGATTTCGATGTGGAAGTCGGCGCAGCCGTTGATGAAGTTACGCTCACAGTGCCTCCGGGAGACGTGCTGAACGTCTGCAGAACCGCCCGCCAGCACCCAGAAATAGACTGCGGATACCTGCGCTGCCTGTCAGTCGTGGACTACGTGGAGCGGCTGGAGGTGAACTACCACCTGTTCTCGCTGGAGAAGCGGCACAAGTTCGTGGTCAAGACGAACGTGTCGCCGGACGAGCCGGCAGTGCCGTCCATCGTGTCAGTATGGCGCGGCGCGGACTGGTTCGAGCGCGAGGCGCACGACCTGTTCGGCGTCGAATTCGAAGGACATCCCGGCCTATTGCCGCTGCTGCTGTACGATGGCTTCGAGGGCTTCCCGGGCCGCAAGAGCTTCCCCTTCCACGACTACGACGAGTGGTAGAATGGGTAATACTGACATCGACAAATTGGATTTTCAGGACAGTGGAGAGAGGGCATTGCGTGATGGTTGACCAGAAGCAGAAGAGCTACACGATCACGACACCCATGGGGCATGAAATGACAGTCATCCACATGTCCAGAGAAGATGTCGAGCGCGAACTTGAACGCTTTGAGGCGAAATATGGCATGTCGTCGGCTGAGTTTCTCGCCAAAGGAAGGCGCGGCGAGCTTGAATGCTCAGACGACTTCTTTGAGTGGGAAGGGCACTGCGAACATCTGGCTATTGGATACGGAGTCAAGGAGTTGGAAGTCGTCTACAGTCATCCCCCAACGGAACTAAAATTCGAGTAGAGCGCAGCGCAGGACCCGCTGATAGCCAACTACGCGAACCGAGTGGTCGACGCGCTCTCGACCGCTGGCGGCACCGCCATAAAAGCATTCTCGATAAGGCCGGTAAACTCAACTCTTGCAAGAATGCGCGCAATTGTCAGATTCCACGACGGCAGTAGCCTGTCGATACGAATGCGAGTAGATTTTTCTGAAGGCTTCCCAGCGGTGAGTGATTATTCGTTTCACTACATGACCAGCGCAGACGTCACCATATTCCGATACGACAACAGCGATTATCATCCGGGCGGAGAGTACGCGCCTCACCACAAGCATATAGGCACGGACGAGCGCTTGATTGACTGTCCGCAGCCGACTATTCGGCAGATACGCGACGAGATCACAGAGTACCTGAGAGAGCAAGAAGAGCGCCAGACCACCAAATAGCCATCATGCAAGTACAGCAATACCCAACCGAACAAGCCGACGCCCTCGACCTGATGGTCAACATGGGGCCGCAGCACCCCAGCACGCACGGAGTCTTCCGCGTGGTCATCTGGGTTGACGGCGAGCGCATCGTCCGCGCCGAGCCGCACATTGGCTACTTGCACCGCGGCTCGGAAAAGCTGTGTGAGGGCGAGCTCTACAGCCAGGTCATCACGCTGTTCGACCGCCTCGACTATGTGGGCAACCTGAACTGCGAACTCGCATTCGTCCTCGCCGCCGAGAAGCTCATGGGCATCGAGGTGCCGGAGCGCGCCGAGTACATCCGCGTCATACTCTCCGAACTGAACCGCATCGCAAGCCACATGCTGTTTTACGGCGTATATGGTCTTGATGTGGGCGCGATGACTCCGATTCTGTACGGCTTCCGCGAGCGCGAGCGTATTCAAGAACTGTTCGAGAGCGTAACCGGCGCGCGCATGATGCACAACTACTTCCGCATCGGCGGCGTGAAGGACGATCTGCCCGCCGACTTCCCCACACGCATGCACCGCCTGATGGATCAGCTCAACCGGGGAATCGCCGAGTGCGACGAGCTGCTGTCGCAGAATGAGATGTTCCTGGCGCGAACGAAGGGCATCGGTTCTGTCAGCGCGGAGGACGCCCTCGAGTTCGGCATCACCGGACCGGCCCTGCGGGCGAGCGGCGTGGCAGAGGATGTCCGAATATCCGAGCCGTACTCCATCTACGACCGCTTCGACTTCGGCATTCCGGTGGGCACTTACGGCGACTGCTGGGACCGGTACTATGTGCGCATGGAGGAGATGCGGCAGTCCATGCGCATCATCGAGCAGGCGATGGCGCAGATGGAGGACGGGCCGATAACGGCGAACGTGCGGCGCATCGCCCGCCCGCCAAAGGGCGAAGTCTACGTCCGCACCGAATCGCCGCGCGGCGACTTCGGAGTCTTCCTGGTCAGCGACGGCACCGACAAGCCCTACCGCGTGAAAGTACGCGCGCCGTCCTTCGCCAACCTGCAGGCGTTCAAGCACATGCTCCGCGACGCCTACGTCGCCGACGCCGTGGTGATCCTCGGCTCCATAGACATCATCTTGGGCGAAGTGGACAGGTAAGATTGAGTTCGTTAGTCGGTCAGTATTTCAGCCGGTTAGAGAGCGTGAACAGGGAGATACACGATGGCTATATTTGTTGACCCCATTGCGGTTGAGCCGAGGGACGGCTATCAGATATGGGTGCGATACGAAGACGGCGTGGAAGGCGTGCTGGACCTTTCGCACCTTGCAGGCAGGGGTGTCTTCAAGGCTTGGGATGACCGGGCATTCTTTGAAGGAGTACATATCAACGAAGAAGGCGGCTGTGTTTGCTGGGGCTGTCCTCCGGGCAGCGATATGGAGTTGGACATAGCGCCCGAGACGGGTTACGCTCGCCTGCTAGGCATAACACGAGAGCAGATCAGCGCAATGTCCGATGAGGATGAGTTCTTCGCTGCGATCGAACAGGCTTGTCAGGATGTCGGTATGATAGAGCGCCAGGCGGTGGTCTCAACTTGATTAGCTCATTCTCTTTCATCAAACAGGAACATAGAGACAACTACAATGCAGTCTTGAATCATCTGTCTCAAGATGCGCACCATAAGTTGTCCAGCATGCAAATCAATGAAAATATGGTGCCTCATTTGATGGCTGCAGGGTTCGTTGAATGTGCGGAGGCGCAAGAATCCTATGGTTCAATACTGGAGGCGTTGGTCAATAGCCCTCCCCCTCCTGCGCCTGTACCTTATGACCCCCCTGCTTTGTCGGAATCGGAGAAGAAAGTGCCTTCAAGTTTCGATGTTGATACGACTAAGAAACATTATCTGCCACAATTTTATCTGGAGGGCTTTTCATTTGATGGCAGACGGTTGCACGTTTTCGACAAGGATGCTCCTGCAGATAATGCCTTCAGGACGACAGGTGTTGCCAGTGCCGAAAAATCTTGGCGCGCTTACTCAATGAGGTCCGATTACTATATTACTGAGCATATCGAGCCGGGCATTCTAGATGCTTTACGATTTCTCCGGAGCAACCCAATATCTGAAGTAAACGACCATCTGTCCAACAGCGATAGTGAGGACTCATTCCGTCAATGGCTGGCACGATTTATCGTAGATTTCCGACTTCGCAGTCGTGGATTTCGGGAGAACGACGAAACGCGAAAACTGTTTGATATACACAGGAAAATAACAGAAGCATCCATTAGAGGTAGAAGAGCTTGTTATGGTGCTAGAATTAGTGCTTACCTTTCGGCGAGGGATATTTCCTTGGAAGACTTTGAGAGTTGGGAAAGGAAGATTCTCAATTTCGATGACTTTCAAAGGTGGGTAGCTACCACTTTGAATCCTTTTGTCGCCGGAGAACAAGGGCCTCAATTCTACGATGAATATGCTGCCGCGAATATGAGATTGTTTGAAGCGCCTCTAGGCCGTCATTTCGTCTGTTCTGATATGCCGTCAACTACTTTGGCCCTAGGCGAGGAGTACCCAGATTTCTTATTCTTTGATATTTCAGTTGACAAGCATCGTGTTTTGCAAGGATTCCTGCGAGATGCTCAATCATGGGATATCGTCCGAGAGTCCTTTTCGGACGAAGATGTAGATAGGGCCAATTTACTTGCATTTCAGCATGCCCATCGATTTGTTTATTCTCCGTCAATGGATGAATTGAAAAGTGCATACAAAGCGTATACTGCTCAGACGAATGGACAGAGCTGATAAGTTTGGATAGTCAACCTCTAGTCTCAACTTACAATCTCCAATGACACTCACGCAAGGCATATACGTAGTCGGCGGCGCAGCAGCACTGCTCGTCTTCCTATCCGTCATGGTGCTTGTGCTCACATGGCTTGAGCGCAAGGCGCTCGCCCGCATACAGATGCGGATGGGTCCGATGCGCGTCGGCTTCCACGGCGCCCTTCAGCCGATTGCCGACGCGATGAAGCTGGTCTCTAAAGAAGACATCCTGCCGTCGTGGGCGGACCGGCGAGTGTACTGGCTCGCACCGCTGGCGGTGTTCATACCGGCGTTCCTGCTCTGGGTGACCATCCCCGTTGCGAGGGACCTAGTGCTTGCCAACCTCGACCTGGGCCTGTTCTACATCGTCGCCATTTCGGTGCTGTCGGTGATGGGCCTCGTAATGGCCGGGTGGAGTTCGGCGAACAAGTACGCGATGCTAGGCGGGCTGCGCGCTGCCGGACAGCTCGTCAGCTACGAGATACCGTTCATTATGGCGATCATTGCTGTGGCGATGCTGGCACAGACGCTCAACCTGCGGAATATCGTCGAGGCGCAGTCCGATTTCGCTTTCATACTGATATTGCCGTTGAGCCTGTTCCTGTTCCTCACGGCAGGACTTGCCGAGCTAGGCCGCACGCCCTTCGACATCCACCACGCCGAATCCGAGGTTGTGGGCGGCCCGTTCGTGGAGTACAGCGGCGCGCACTGGGCTGTATTCTTCCTCGCGGAGTACATCAACACCTTCACGATTGCGGCACTGACGGCGCTGCTGTTCCTCGGCGGTTGGGGCTGGCCCACGATGCCGTTCGAAGGAATGCTGCACTCCGCGCTCTCCGTGCTCTGGTTTATGCTCAAGACTTATGCCGTCATCCTCGTCATCTTCTGGATTCGCGGCACATATCCGCGCCTGCGGATTGACCAGCTCATGGCGTTCGGCTGGAAGCTACTCGTGCCGCTGTCGTTCATCAACATCGTTCTCGTGGGTGTTGTGCTGTTCTACGGCTGGCCCCTGTGGGTGCTGACTTTGCTCTCTGTGATAACATTAGCCATGACCTTCTACATCATCGTCAGGAACGCGGGCACGCGAATGGAGCGCAACACGGTTTCGGTGTACAGCGCGGCAAGCCTGCGAAGATAGGCAGAACTCATCAGTTAGCAGTCTCAGTGAGCAGAACGATGGTAGGCTTTCTCGAAGGACTGAAAATCACGCTTAAGACGGCGGGGCGGAAGCCCGTCACCGCGCAGTACCCAGAGCCCGAGAAGCGGCTTGAGGTGCAGGACCGCTACATGGGCTTTCCGGCGCTGACCTGGGACGGCGACGTCAGCGAGCCGTACTGCACCGGCTGCATGGTCTGCATCCGCAACTGCCCGACGCAATGCATGAGCGCGCAGATGAAGGACAACCCCCTGCACGCCGAGGGCAAGAGCCGCCGCCGCAAGATTATCGACGAGTTCGAGATAAACCTCGGTCGCTGCATCCTCTGCGGCATCTGCGTCGATGTCTGCAATTTCGACGCTATCGAGATGAGCCACGAGCACGAGCTGAGCAAGTACGAGCGCGATGGCAACCGCGTTGACCTGCCGGTCCTGCTGGACATGGGCATGCGCTACCAGGAATCTACTGCGTGGCAACCCCGACAGCCCGAGAAGAACAGCGGCGTGCCGCCTCCGCCGAAGGAACCGGCTAAGAAGACAGACCCTATTGAGTTGGCGGCAGTCCCCAGGGAGGCCGTTGAGCATCGAAAGGCAGTGATGCGCGCAAGAGCAGCCGAGCAAGCCGCATCTAAGGACGCTGAGCAGCCGGACAGCCCAACACAGCCAGGACAGACGCAAACTTGATTACCCCGTCACTGGTGCTGTTCTATGTGACCGGAGCGCTCACACTTGGGGGGGCTCTAGTTGTGGTCATGAGCCGCAACATCGTCTATGCGGCTTTCGGCCTGCTCGCCTCCATGGTCGGTGTAGCCGGACTCTTCCTGCTCGCGCTGGCAGAGTTTCTCGCACTGGCGCAGCTCCTCATCTACGGCGGTGCTGTCGTCATCGTCATCCTGTTCGCACTAATGCTGACGCGCATCGAGGACTTCGAGAACCTGTCCGACCATCCGCAGTGGCCCGTCGCCGCGATAGTCGCAATAGCCGTATTCGGCGTGATAGCGGCGACCATCGTGGGTACAGCCACACCCGAGTCTGAGCGCGTCAGCCTGAGCTTCACCGCGCTCGGCAGCAACCTGTTCGTCGAGTGGGCAGTAGCCTTCGAGGTGGCATCGCTCGTGCTGCTCGTTGCGCTCATCGGTGCGGTCGTGATGGTCCGAACATCGGGCGGCCGCGACTAACACGCGAATACAGTTCCTTCCCCCTCGATGGGGGAAGGTTAGGATGGGGGTGTAATGCTGGAACTGGCGCACTTTCAGGTCATAAGCGCGGCACTTTTCGCCATCGGCATATATGGCGTGCTGGCGCGTCGCAGCGCCGTGCTCATCCTCATGTCCATTGAGCTGATGCTCAACGCGGTGAACGTAAACCTGATCGGCTTCGCGGCATTCGGCGACTTCACCGAAGGACAGCGAGCCTTGGGACAAGTCCTCATCATCTTCGTCATCACCATAGCCGCCGCCGAACTCGCACTCGCCATAGCCATCATCCTGCGCCTCTACCGCAACCGCTCGTCCGTAAATGTGGACGAGATAAACCTGATGAAGTGGTAGGAGCTTGCTAATTGCACCTCGCATGGCTCATACCCGCCCTTAGCGCCGCGGCGTTCGTAATCGTAGCGCTCGCCGGTCGCTGGCTGCCCGGACGGGGCGCGGTCGTCTCCATACTGGCGATGGCGGCGGGCTTCTCGCTCTGGTTGGTGGCACTCACGGATATGCTCGGCAGCGGCGTGTCCGTCGTCTCTTACGGCGTGGAATGGCTGACGGCGGGCGGAACTAGCATCGGCTGGGGCGTGCATATCGACCGCCTCACTATCGTGATGCTGGGTCTGGTAACATTCGTCGCGCTGCTGGTGCAGGTCTATTCGCTGGAGTACATGCGCGGCGATTCTCGCTTCGGCTGGTACTTCGCCGTCCACTCCCTCTTCGGCGCCGCGATGCTCGCGCTGGTACTGGCAGACAACCTGCTGTTCCTCTACATCGCGTGGGAGCTAGTCGGGCTTGGCTCGTACCTGCTCATCGGGCACTGGTGGGAACGGCGTTCGGCTGCTGAAGCGGCGAAGAAAGCATTCATCACCACGCGAATCGGCGACGTCGGCCTGCTTATCGGCATCATCCTGCTGTTCCGCGCCACCGGCACCTTCGACATCAGCGACATCATCGATATGGCGCAGTCGGGTGCAATCGGTCAGGGCACTCTCACGGCGTCCGCGCTGCTGCTGTTCATGGGAGCGATGGGCAAGTCGGCACAGTTCCCATTCCATGTGTGGCTGCCCGACGCAATGGAGGGTCCCACCCCCGTTAGCGCGCTCATACACGCCGCCACGATGGTCGCCGCAGGCGTATATCTCGTAGCGCGCATGCTGCCCCTGTTCGAGCTTGCGCCCGTCGTGATGCTCGTTGTAACTGTCATCGGACTGATAACCTTCCTGTACGCTGGCACCCTCGCCCTGGTGATGACCGACATCAAGCGCGCGCTGGCGTACTCCACAGTAAGCCATCTGGGCCTGATGATGCTCTCGCTGGGCGCGTTCGGACTCGCTGCCGCCATCTTCCATCTGGTCGCGCACGGCGTATCGAAGGCGATGCTCTTCCTCGGCGCGGGCAGCGTGATGCACGGCATGCACGAGGAGACCGACATGCGGCTCATGGGAGGCTTGCGGCGTACGATGCCGCTGACTGCGCTGACATTCGTCATAGGAGCGGCTGCGCTCGCCGGCATCGCGCCCCTGAGCGGCTTCTTCAGCAAGGACGAGGTATTGGTGGCAGTGCTGGAACATCGCAACCCGGCATTTCTTGCGCTCACACTCGCAGGAGTCGTTCTCAGCGCACTCTACATGGCGCGCATGGTCTGGCTCACCTTCCTTCGCAGCCCGCGCAGCACAGATGCCGAGCACGCGCACGAATCTCCCGCGCTCATGACGGTGCCGTTGCTGCTGCTTGCCGTTTTCGCTCTGTCGCTGGGAGCAGTGGCAATCGACTGGGGCGCCGCATACCACGGCTTCGCATACTGGATGACCGAGGGGCACGAGAAGTTCCACATCGTGCCGTGGCTTACGATTGCTTCACTCGCGCTTGCGCTCGGAGGCATCGCAGTGGGATGGCATGTCTATGGCAGGCGCGAGTACGCGGAGCAGACGCATCACGCCATAGCGTTACGCTTCCCCACGATACACCGAATCCTGCTCAACAAATATTACATGGACGACCTGTACCAGTGGATAATAGACCGCATCGCGCTGGCGTTCAGCCGCTTCATCGCCCTGTTCGACCGCGCGGTTGTGAACGATTACGGTGTTGACGGCGCGGGGCTTTCGATGCGGCTTGCCGGCTGGTGGCTGCGCCTCACACAGACCGGCCGGCTGTACAACTACGGCGCTGCAATGGCGGCGGGCGCGGTGGTTCTGGTGCTCGCGTGGTGGGTGCTGGTGGACTGACGAATCCGAGATGGCGCAGATGAACAGGAGGCAAGACGATGGCTGACTACATTATGGTTGTACAACTGGACATTCCCAATGAGTTGGAGGACGACTTCAATCGAGCCTACGACGATGAGCACGTGCCCAACCTGCTGAATGTTTCGGGCGTTCATGGCTGCGACAGGTACAAGCTGGAGGATTCGACGGACGAGAACATGGCGCGGTATGCTGCCGTCTATCACTTGGACTCGCCGGACATACCGGACAGCGCCGAGTGGCGCGAGTGGGCTGACAAGGAAGGCGAATGGGTATCCAAAATTCGCCCCAACTACTCCAACCGCACCCGCTCAATCTTCAGGAAAATCAACTGAGGTGGCGGTCTCGCGCGGCACCGGCACTGACACCCTAAATTAGGAGACAAGCGCGATGGCAGATTACATCCTGCTAATACAGATGGACATTCCCGCCGAACTGGAGGACGACTTCAACCACTACTACAACACCCAGCATGTCCCCAACCTGCTTCAGGTCGAGGGCGTGCATAAATGCACGAGATTCCGGTTGGAACAGTCCTCGAACGAGGGCATGGCGCGTTATGCCGCCATCTACGAGGTGGACGCGCCGAACATACATGAAACCGAGAAGTGGCGCCAGCAGGCGGACATCGAGTGTGAATGGATGACCAAGATTCGTCCCAACACCTACAATCGCACATTCACGTCGTTCAGGAAGGTCGGCTGAACCTTCACGCTCTGCCTCCCGTCATAGGAAGACACCGCCACCGCATAGCCGTATCTACATATCCAGGTGTGCGGGCCACGATCAGGTTTGAGTGGGCTATGGCGCGGTGACAGAAACTTCGCCTCGCTGGCAAACAGTAGCACAGACCCCGCTCAGCGCAGGTTATAGGAGTAGTGTTCGTCGCCGGATTCCAGTTCCCACTCTGAGAACCAGCGATTTATGTATGGCAAAATATCCTGCGAAAGACGCGTCGCTCTGACCTCCCTTTGCGTAAGCTCACGCGCTAGAGACTCCTTCAGGCGCGCCGTTACCTCTGCCTTGTCCATCTTTAAGAACTTCTTGCCCCTCAGAAGCACTTCCCCGTCCACCATGACGGTGTCCACATCCAGCCCCTTGCCGCGGTAGATCAGGGCATCAACGATATCGGTGTCCGGGTGCAGGTAAGGCTCCTCGATTCGCTCCATGTCTATCAGCACCAGATCGGCGCGCTTGCCCGGCTCAATCGTCCCGACCTCGTCGAAGAATGTTACTCTGGCAGCATTGACAGTAGCGAGCCGGAAGATGTCATGAGACGTAGGATGGGGAGAGGCGATGCCAGGCTCCCGGTGTATCTTCTGCGCCATCCGCATCTCCTGAAGGATGTCGTTGTCATCATTTAAGCCAGCCTCGTCTATGCCAAGCGCCACGTTTACACCACGCTCCATCAGCCTGTTGACGGGCGCGACCCCACTCTTGAGCCTCAAATTGGAGCTCGGATTGGTGCAGATTGCGGTTCCGGTATCCGCCAGTATCTCCAGATCGGGCTCGGACAGCCAGACGCCATGAGCGCAGGACACTTCCGGCCCCAGCATCCCTAGCTCCGCCAGATGTGCCAGCGGTGTCTTATCCCAGTGCCGCGTCCCGTACATACGCTGGTAGATGGTCTCCTGCAGATGTATATGGAGACCGGTGTCCAGACTCCGCGCCAGGTCGCTCATGGCGGTGAGCATCTCGTCCGAACACCAGTGAACATTGTGTGGGCTCACGAATATGTTCGTCTTCGGTGCGCTTCTCTGAGCGTGCAGTTCGTCGGTGGAAGTCAGGTACTCTTCAAGGGTGATGGGTCTGCTGTCCAGGCGCTCGCGGGTCCGGTCAGCAAGCTGCGAGGGCAGCGTTGACAGGAACTTATCGTCGTCGTCATAGACTAGCTGGTTCTGGTCGCGTGTGGACATCGAAAAGGCGACCCTCATTCCGCTGTCCTCGTACGCGTCCACAATCCGGGACGCCCCTTCAAATAGGCTCATTTCCGGGGGCAGTCTGGCAGCCATATGGTTATGCTGGACGGTCGTAATGCCTGACTCGATCATCTGTATGGCGCACCAGAGCGTATCCAGGTATGGGTCAACCTCTTTCAGCGCCCAGCGAGCGATGATCCATGTTTCCAGGGGCATGTCCAGCGATCCCAGTTGGAACGGAGTGAGCCCGACATGGTGGTGGGCGTTTATCAGTCCGGGTATGACGACATGGCGCGACGAGCCTATCACCTCATCCGGCTGATATCGGGTGAGCAGGTCGTCGTAATTGCCCACTTCGATTATCGCGCCATCCTGCACCACGACGGCACCGTCATCAACTACCTCAGCCGAATCCCGACCGGTGATCCTGCATACAACCTGCTTTCCTCTGACAATGATGGTTGCCATATCTACCTCGCTGAAAGGATTACAGCCCGGGGCGGACCGAAATGAAGTGCGCCATCCCCTGTTGCGAGTAGTGTATAAGAAGAAGAGCGTTTTGCCACCTGTGTAGTTCCGTGAGAGGGCCCGACATGGATATGGCTTGCAACTCCCGACCGGCGCGCGGCATCCACTTCCACAGTGTATGGCAATAGCGTATTGCATCAGCGGAAGGTGCTGCCCTACTGCCTCGCGCATAAGCAGCCGGGCGAGAATCGCAACTCCGCTCATCATGCCAGTGGTCGGAGAACGGTTGAAGCCGGCAGGACTATATACAATCGTCCTGCTCTTTAATACGATGTGTCCCGGATAGACACCAGACAGCCACGCTACGGAGGATCGCATGTCCTGGAGAAAGCTCGCGGGCAGCCCATTTGAAACCTACAAGAAAGACGCAGTCGCCTCCAACGGGATGGTCGCCACAAACCATCCGCTGGGTTCGGCAGCCGGGCTGGAGATGCTGGCGATGGGCGGCAACGCGATGGACGCCGCCGTTGCTTCCGTCTTCTCACTCAGCGTTGTCGAGCCGATGATGGTCGGTATATTCGGCGCAGGATTCATCAACTACTACGACGCTTCGAGCGACGAGTTCGTGAACATCGACAACTACTCGGTCGCTCCCGCAGCGGCAACGCCGGATATGTACAAGACCGTCTCCGACACCTGGCCCGACTACATGGAGACGGCAGACCGCGAGAACGATGTCGGCTACAAGGCGGTGGGAGTGCCGGGCGCGCTGATGGGATGGTGCTACGCGGAGGCGAAGTACGGCAAGCTGGGCATCGATACCGTCGTACAGCCGGCGATACGATACGCTGAACGCGGCTTTCCGGTCAGCCGTTACCTCGCGGACATCATCCGCCTCAACCAGGAAGACCTGACGATGTTTCCTGCAAGCGCGGAAGTATTTCTGCCGGCAGGCAAGCCGCCGTCAGTCGGCCAGACCATAGTCAGAGCCGACTACGCCCGCACCCTGAAGACAGTCGCCGCTGAAGGACCGGACGCGCTCTACAAGGGACGCATCGGCGAGATGGTCGTCGCAGATATGTCAGCCAACGACGGCATCATCACTGAAGACGACTTCGAAAACTATCGCATACATCGCAGGGAGCCGGTGCGGGGCACTTACAGAGGATACGACATCGTGTCCGTCGCGCCCACCAGTTCGGGCGGCACGGCGATTGTCGAGATCCTGAACATCCTAGAGGGCTTCGACCTGTCCTCTCTCGGATTCGGCACACCTGAAGGGTCGCATCTTCTTGCGGAAGCCATGAAGATCGCCTTCGCGGACCGCTTCGAGTACCTTGGCGACCCGGCTTTCATCGAAGTTCCGGTCGGCCCACTTACGGACAAGGGCTATGCTGCCGCGCGCAGGCGTGAGATCGACACAGACCAAGCTCGCGAGTACACCTACGGCAATCCATCGCTCTATGTCGGTGAGGGCGCGGACACGACTCACCTGACCACCGCCGACTCGGACGGCAACGTTGTGTCCACGACACAGACGATCCACGCGATATTCGGCTCAAAAGTAACGACACCCGGTACCGGCATGCTCCTGAACAACACCATGAACATCTTCGACCCACACCCGGGCAACGCGAACTCCATCGCGCCGGGCAAGCGAATGGTGAGCAGCATGTCCCCAACCATCGTGATGAAGGACGGGAAGCCGTTCATGGCGCTTGGGACGCCGGGCGCGACACGCATATTCCCCTCGGTATTGCAGGCAATCGTGAATGTCATCGACCACGGTATGACCTTGCAGGAAGCGGTAGAGGCGCCACGGATATGGACGCAGGGACAGGAGCTTGAGGTGGAGCCGGGCATATCCGACGGAGTCCGGCAGACTCTGAAGTCGATGGGGCACAAGGTGCAGGTCGCCCCCAAAGTCGCCGGTGGAATGAACGGCGTAATGTTCGATCACGCGAACGGGGTAATTCGAGGCGTTGCCTGCTTCCGCGCGGACGGTGTTTCGGCGGGCTTCAGCGGCGGCGCGGCAAGGCCGTCCGACGATCCACTGTACAGGTTCTAGTCAAGCGCGAGCAGTGCTGGGGGCGAGGTCCCGCAATATCAGGCACACATAGGGCATTATCTTATGAACAGGATTCGCCCAATTGCCCCCAACCACTTGTCCACATTCTTCAACCGAATCAGACCACCCTTCCCGACTCGCCACCCTGCATAAGGAGAAGCCCCCAATGTGCAGAAGCATCAAGACCCTCAGACGCCCTGACACACTCGCCACGGATGAAGAGCTGCACGCTGCCGCCCTTCAGTTCGTGCGCAAGATCAGCGGCTACCGTAAGCCTTCGCGCGTCAACGAGCAGGCGTTCAATCTCGCCGTGGACGAAATCGCGCTGACATCCCGCACGCTGCTGCAGTCTCTGACAGTTCGGCAATAGCGAAGAAGCCCCGCTCAGACCATTCCGGCATCCCACCTCCCGTCTGCTCAATCGCATCCCGCTTGTAGTAAGATACTTCTCGTCTCAGGATTCGGTAACGAGCAATTCCCTCATGAGGAACTCGGAAAGGATGCACGGATTGAGAATCGGCATTGACGTTGGCGGCACCTTTACTGACCTGGTGGTGGTGGATGAAGGAGATTCCGCGCCGGTAGCCTTCAAAACTCCAACCACACCGGCCGATCCCTCGGACGGCGTACTCGCAGGCATTGCGGGGCTGGCATCCTCCATGGGCATGGACACTCCCGCGCTGCTGGAAAAGGCGCAGGTCATCATCCACGGCACCACCGTCGCCACCAACACGCTCGTTGAGAGAAAGGGCGCGAAGGTCGGGCTGATCACCACCGAGGGCTTCCGAGACCTGTTGGAGATACGCGAAGGTCTAAAGGAGGACAGGTACAACCTGCGGATGGACCAGGTAGAGCCGCTGGCGCCCCGATACCTGCGCGTCGGCGTTGAGGAGCGCGTGGATGCAGCCGGAAAGATCAGGCGCGAGCTGGATGTCGAAGGACTACGGCAGCAGGTCGAGTACCTGAAGTCCGAGGGCGTAGACTCGATAGCAATCTGCTTCCTGTTCTCGTTCTTGAATCCCGACCACGAAATGGAGGCAGAGAAAATCGTGCGGGAAATGCTGCCCGACGCCTATGTCTCCGCCTCCCATGTCATATTGCCGCAGATCAAAGAGTTCGACCGGCTTTCGACCACCTCGCTCAACGCCTACGTGGGGCCATCGCTGTCGAGCTACCTGGAGCGCCTCGAAACCCGCATCTCAGAGGCGGGCGGTTCCGCACCCCTATTCGTGATTCAGTCCAACGGTGGTATCGCCCCCGTGAAGGACAGCTCCGAGCAGGCTGTCAGATCGATCCTCTCCGGGCCCGCGGGAGGCGCGGCAGGTGCTGCGCATGTTGCCCGTCAACTCGGAGAGGAGCGTGTGATCGCCCTCGACATGGGCGGCACAAGCACCGACATCACACTCATTGAACATGGCAGCCCGCACATCACCGGCGAGAAGTTCGAGGCGGGTTGGAAGATTGCCGTTCCCACTGTGGACATACACACCCTCGGAGCCGGCGGCGGCAGCATCGCGCGCGTGGACGAGGGCGGCGTGCTGCGTGTCGGCCCCACCAGCGCCGGCGCAGACCCCGGTCCCGCTTGCTATGGTCGGGGCGGAACACAGCCCACAGTCACCGACGCCGCGCTGGTTCTGGGCTTGCTGGACACCGACAAGTTCCTTGGAGGCACGGTCGAACTGGACATTGACCGCGCGACCCAGACGATCCAAAGCGATGTCGCGGACCCGCTCGGCGTTGATGTCCGGGCCGCGGCGGAAGGCATTCTCCGCGTGGTATCCAGCTCAATCGCCGAGGGCATAAGGCTGGCTTCCGTGAGCCGTGGACTCGACCCCCGCGAATTCGCGCTTATGGGCTTCGGCGGTGCCGCCGGTCTGGTGGCGACCAGGGTGGCACGGGAAATTGCCATCAGCCGTGTCCTGATACCGCCGGCAGGCCCGGTGCTGTCCGCTTTCGGCATGATGGCATCCGACCTGAAGCACGACCTCGCGCTGTCGCACCCGTCCAGCCTCAGCACCGTGGACATGGACGGGCTGCGATCTGCCTTCCAGACTCTGACCGAGAGCGGGCGGGAACGCATCCGCGCGGCGGGCGCTGCAGACTCAGACATCACCGTTCACTTGTCTGCCGACATGCGATACCTCGACCAGATTTACGAAGTGACTGTTGATGTGCCCGACCTCAACTTGTCGGACGACGACCTGCGAATACGCTGGGCAGAAAACATGCACGAGCGATTCGAGCGGCTTTATGCCTATCGCCAGCAGGAGCAGGACATCAGGATTGTTACGCTGAGAGCAAGCGCAGTAGGTCGGCTTTCGGTAAATGGCGTGGACTCCAGCCCGGCTTACAGCCACGATGATATTGCGTCGGCATCCACGCACGACGACCACCACGATGAAGTGAGCGGCCCCACCGTGCTCAACTCAGACTACAACACCGTCGTGGTCGGTGAGGGATGCTCAGCGAGATACGACGGGCACGGCATACTCCACATCGATGTGGAGACTTCCACGCAAGCAGACGACGCCCGGGCCGACTCTGTCACGCTATCCGTAGTCGGAAACAGGCTGGAATCCATTGCAATTGAGATGATGGATGTCATGCTCCGCACCGCGCTCTCCCAGATTCTGAACGCCAGCAGGGACTTTTCAACCGCGATCCTCGACAGCCAGTGCAGGCTCGTCGCGCAGGGCGAGGGCATACCGGTGCATGTCAGCGCGCTGCCGGTCGCAGGGCGCGCCGTGCTGGACTACTTCGGGGACAACATTGTTCCGGGCGACGTATTTCTGCTCAACGATCCCTACTTCGGTGGCTCGCACCTGCCGGACATAACCGCCATACGCCCGGTCTTCGTAGATGGTGAGCTGATGTTCATGACAGTGAACAGGGCGCACCATACGGATGTCGGCGGAGGAACGCATGGCGGCTACAACCCGTCCGCGAGCGAGATCTTCCATGAGGGTCTGCGGATTCCGCCATTGAGAATCTATGACGGCGATGTCCCGCGCGACGACCTGCTCCAGATGATGTCGGCGAATGTCAGGTATCCGAAGAACTTCCTCGGCGATCTCAACGCGCAGATAGGGTCCATACTGACGGCGGAGCGCCGAATACGCGAGCTCGTAGAGCACTACGGCACAGATCGGCTGACCCGCATTGTGGACGGTATTCTCGATGCGACGGAATCGCAGGTCAGGAGCTTCATAGCTGACTGGCCCGACGGCGAGTACTACGGCGAGTCACTCGTGGACGACGACGGCTTCGACTCCAAGCTAATCCCCATAAGGGCAAAGATCACCGTCGCCGGGGACACGCTGACCATAGACTTGAGCGAGTCCGCCAAGCAGGTTACGGGTTTCATCAACAGCGCCTACGCCAATACAAGGTCACTGGCGCACGCCGCGATAATGTACCTCGCCCCCTATGATGTTCCGAAGAACGACGGCTCAATGGGTCCGTTGAAGGTCATCGCGCCCGAAGGCTTGATAGTCAACGCGAACTCGCCCGCGCCCGTCTGCATGAGCACGAACCACTGTGCAGAGGAGATTGTCGAAGCAATCTTCAAGGCGCTCTCACAGGCAGTGCCGGAGTCGGTGAACGCCGGCTTCTCCCGCCGTCTGCGGTACGCCATCACAGGCACCGATCCAAGAACTGGCGAATCATTCCTGTGGCACTTTTTCATGGCGCGTGGCGGCGGCGGCGCGGCTCTCGGTCACGATGGCTGGAGCTGCGTCGGCGAGGTAAATGTCGCGGGCGGAATCCGCGCAAACAGCGTAGAGGTAACTGAGGAGCGATTCCCCCTATTTGTCGTGAACCACGAACTGAGACCGGGGTCGGCAGGCGATGGTCAATGGAGGGGCGGACTCGGCGCCGTGTGTGAAATCATCTATGAAGGCGAAGGCGAGGCGCTGCTCAATACCGCAGGAGACGGTGCGATAGTGCCTCCATTCGGAGTTCTGGGCGGCCAGCCCGGCCTCCCACACAGGTACTCCATCGTCTCGGGCGGCGTAGAAACAGTGTTGCGTACGAAGCAGACAAGCGTGGTCGTCAAGCCCGGCGACCGCATAGTCGCCCTTTCCTCCGGCGGAGGCGGATACGGCAAGCCGGAACTCAGGTCGTCAGAAAAGGACACCTGGGATCGTCGGAACGGCTACATCTAGCCCTGCCATGGACGAAGCAATTGTTTTCGGCGTTCTGCTTGTCGCGCTCGTTATGTTCGTGTCGGGCAAGATACGCTACGACATCGTCGCACTTGGCGCGCTTCTGATACTCACCGTCTTGCGCATAATCCCTGCCTCAATTGCTTACCACGGATTCGGCCATCCGGCTGTCGTCACGGTGGGCGCCGTGCTGGTGCTCAGCAAGGTCCTCGAAAATTCCGGCGTCATCGATGTCATGGAGCGCTGGTACTCTCACGTCGGCCAGCGGCTTACCATTCAGGTCGTGTCACTATCGGGGCTGGTGGCTGTCCTGTCCGCATTCATGAACAACGTCGGAGCCCTCAGCCTTCTGATGCCGCTGGCTGTCAGAGCCGCGAACATCGCCAGGCGTCCATACTCGCCTTACCTGATGCCTCTGTCATTCGCTTCACTGCTTGGCGGCCTCACCACCTTGGTCGGCACTCCGCCCAACATCATAATCGCCACCTTCCGTCAGGAAGCGGTCGGCGACGCATTCCGGATGTTCGACTTCACGCCCGTGGGTGCCGCCGTCGCCATTGCGGGGATCGCCTTCATCTCACTCGTTGGATGGCGCCTCATCCCATCCAGACTACCGCAACCCAGTCTGTCCGACGCCATCGATATCGCAGGCTACATGGTAGAAGTGCGAGTAACCGAGAACTCCCAATTCGCTGGCAAACTTGTGAATGACCTCGAGGAACTGGCAGGTGAAGACGTGGCGATAGTGGGGCTTATCCGCGGGGACGCAGTGTATGGCGCGCCATCCAGCTACCAGATTATCGACGTAGGCGATGTGTTCATCGTCGAGGTAGCTCCGGAAGACCTCAGATCATTCATGACCCAGACAGGATTCGCGCTGGAAATCTTCAGAGACCTGCGCTCTGACGTAGTGCAGACTGTGGAATCAGAGGATGTCACCCTGCTGGAGACAGTCGTGATGCGCAACGGTCTCGCGGATGGAAACACGGTGCAGAACCTGCACATGCATGCCTCGTTCGGCGTGAATCTCCTGGGCGTATCTCGGAGAGGCACCAGGCTGATGACGCGGCTAAGTCAGGTAGTTATGCAGGTTGGCGATGTACTCCTGATTCAGGGCAGGACCGAGGTTGTGCAGGCTGCCCTGCCGCAGCTCGGTCTGCTGCCTCTGGCTCAACGCGAACTGGGAGTCGGACAGCGCCGCCGCCTGCTCGTCCCCGTAACGACATTCGCTGCCGCCCTGCTGCTAACCATCTTCGGCATCGTTCCTATCCATATTTCGCTGCCTGGCGCGGTCGTCGTGTTGCTGGTAAGTCGCTATCTATCACTCCAAGCCGCATATCAGGCAGTTAATTGGCCGATCATCATACTGCTGGGCGCCATGATTCCCGTGGGCGAGGCTTTGGAGACTACGGGCGGCGCGCTACGCATAGCCTCTGCCGTAACCGACATGGGCGAATCGCTTCCGCCCTGGACGCTGGTTATGTTGGTCCTCGTGATCACCATGCTCCTGTCGGATTGGATCAACAACGCCACGGCAGTCATCCTGATGGCGCCCGTCGGCCTCGGAGTCGCAGCCTCCATCGGAGCGTCGGTGGACCCGTTCCTGATGGCAGTCGCAATCGGGGGATCATCCGCGTTTCTGTCTCCGATAGGACACCAGTCCAACACCATTGTCATGGGTCCCGGTGGCTACCACTTCGGCGACTACTGGCGGATGGGTCTCCCACTGGACATGATCATCGTCGCCGTAGCCACACCGCTGATTGTGCAGTTCTGGCCCCTCGGTGTGTGACCTACAAACACGTCTGCAGTTGACGGGGAAACACCGCGATTTTCAGCCGCGCAGCCCTGGTATCGGCTGAATGAATAACGACCAGATCCTAAAACAGCGCATCGCTCGCGTATTGCACCGCCCGCATCAGCGGCGCCGGATACACCCCCAGCATAATCATTCCGGCAAACAACGCGCCAAGCACACCCATCGTCAGGCGCGGCACGGGTATGCGTGCGGCGTCACCCGCAGGCTCGATGTACAGTTGCCTCACGACCATCAGGTAGTAGTACAGTGAAATCAGGCTTGCGAAGATAGCAACTCCCGCCACCCACAGCAATCCCTGCGCGGCAGCCGCATTAAACAGGTAGAACTTACTCGTGAAGCCCACGAAAATCGGCAGCCCTGCGAGCGAGAACAGCGACACGGCGAACACCAGCCCCACAAGCGGCGCGCGCCGAGCAACTCCCGCCATTCCCGCGATGTCGTCCCGCCCCGTGATGTTGAAGACGGCTGCAAGACACAGGAAAGCCGCCATGTTCGTAACGGCATACGCGACAAGGTGCAGCATGATGCCGTTGGACGCAAGGTGCGACAGTTCGATCGAAGTACCACTCTCTCCTGTCTTCGCGAGCGCGGCAACTCCCATAAGCAGATAGCCCACCTGCCCCACGCTGGAATACGCCAGCAATCGCTTCAAGTTGCGCTGCGCCAGTGCGACCAGATTGCCCAGCAGCATCGTTATCACTGCTAAGCCGACCAGCAACACCTGCCACTGCTCCACGATGGGCATGAACGCCTCGGCAAACAGCCGCAATACCAGCGCGAACGCCGCCGCCTTCGAGCCCACCGCGAGGTGCGCCGTGATCGGTATGGGCGCGCCCTCATAAGCATCCGGCGCCCACATGTGGAACGGCACAGCGGCAACCTTGAATCCAAGCCCCGCCACTATCAGCGCGATGCCGAGTATCAGACCCGGGCTGAGCGCGTCCGCCGATGCGAGCGCCCTGCTGATCTCGTCGAAGCGTGTCGTGCCCAGCAGCCCATAGACCTGGCTGATGCCGAACAGCAGCAGCGCCGAGGAGAACGCGCCCAGCAGGATGTACTTCGTCGCGCCCTCATTCGACTTGGCATTGTATCGGTCGTATGCCACCAGTACATACAGCCCGAAGCTCAGCAGTTCCAGCGAAATGTACGCCGTCAGCAATTCCCCTGACGCCGCCAGAAGCATCATCGCCACCACGGTGAACAGCAGGATACCGTAATATTCGCCGGGATGGTCCAGGTTGCGCCGCACGAAGTCCACCGACACCAGCACGACCACGCCACCCAGCGCAATGAAGAACGCCTTGAAGAACAGCGCGTAGCCGTCGATGCGAATCACGCCGTCATACAGCGAGTCGTTGACGCCCCACAGGTACGCCAGCGAAATCACCAGTGCAACCGCCAGCCCTGCAACCGCAACAAACGGCAGCACCCACTTCCTGCGTTCAGGCAGGAACAGGTCCAGCGTCAGCACAACGAACGCAAGGCCCGTCACGATGAACTCCGGTATAAGTAGCAGGAAGTTGTTGTTCATACAAGCGGTTAAGTACTACGAGAATTCCAGTCGGTGCGGAAGTCCAACGCTTCTATAAGTCCGGGAGTATCACGGTACCTGAAAATATGGAGGCAGCAAACGCCAAGATCATCGCACACATCAGGAATGTGGCGATTCGCTCTCTCTTTGCTGGGCTTTGACCTCTCTGTGGTAACCACGCAACGTTGCGCGATTTCGGTGAGCGCATAGGCGATCAGAAAGGGATCCTCGTTTAGTTTTTCAAGTTCATCGTCAGTCAAGTCCGCTGCATAGCCGCGGGTAATCACAAAGTCAACCATTTGCGGATCGGCATCCTCGTCAAGTACCAACGCATCCTTATGATTTTTCAACCAATTTGCAAGGTCGTCATCCTTTGCATCTGTGACTTTTTCGTAGACTTCCTGAGGAACTTTTAATCTTCCTTGCTCGCCTAGGTACGCTAGCCAACTCCAGAACTCAGGGATCCTGTGAATCGGGTAATAATCTCGTTTGGCATCAATGAGCATATTTGCGTCGAGTAGATACAGCAAGTTCAATTGCCCTAACCGAGTTCCAGAAAAGTCTGAACTTGATGCGGTTTGACACCCAACACTGTTGCTGCCTTTGTAGTTGGCAACCCGCCATTGGCCATCATACGACCGACTAACGTAGTAAGCCCACTTCCCATACGGTGGCGACGGGTTACATAGTAATCTCCTCCACTTGCCCGCCCTTGACGTTCACGTCGAATAGAACGGCTGTTGAGCCATTGCTGGCGAAAAATGCTCGAAAGCTTTTCATAGGCCAGTCGGTCAATTTCCCTTATTCTGTAGGCTCTGTAAGCAACCATCGAGCGACTCAGATTCCAATCGTTTGCAAACTCACTGATTTGCCTAGCCAAATTTGAGGTGTCCGTCGCGCGTTTTAACTCAAGCTCTCTAATCTCGTTGTTATGCAGCAAGAACCTTCCTGCTATATCATCACAGAATCGTTCGATGTCGCTATCTGCGCGAGCGCCACTTACACCTGTTTGCCCCAATAGAATATGAACCAATTCGTGCAGAAGGGTAAACGACCAAGCCGTTCTTGCGTCATACTCGTTGATGACTACGAAAGGCGCTACATCATCCGCGATAGAGAATCCACGAAAGACTTCCGTACCAATTTCGGTGTGGTATGTCCCTAGGTTTCCTTTAAGGAGCACGAACACACCTACGCTCTCCGCAGCTGAACGCAGCATGGCAAATGCATCGTCGGGACTAGCCTGAGCACGATATTCATCACGATTCACGTTGAGCAATGCCCGCAGCGACTTAATGGCAACTCGCCAACCTTCTGACATCTCATGAGAGTTGACAAAGACGAGTGGCTCCGCCTCTTCTTCATCTAGCAGCACGGAGCTAACCAAGCTTTGGCGTGCAGTTACATCCCTTATCAATGCGTCGAGGATTGCGTCGTCTGTGGCGGAACTGTCAGAGGGGAGTGTGCGGAAGTCAGCACCGCGGTCCCCCTTTTGTGGCGGTTTCGAAAGGTAGAAAGTAATCAGTGGACGGCGATACTGCTTGGACATTTTGACGAGCATAGGGCGTGTCGGCTCGACTGAACCAGTTTCAAGTGCCGACAGGCGTTCCTCAGGTTCAATTCCATAGGCAGCAGGTATATTGAGCTTCCTAGCTGCCTCTTCTCGTGTCAGCCCAGCGGTTTCACGCGCCCAAGTTAGTATTTCAGGATTGACTTCAGGCATCGCTCAGCAATCCAGTCTTTGGGTTTTCAGGTATGAGAACATTGTACACGCTCGTAGAAGCGCCGTTTATTCTTCCCTCACCCGAACCTCGCCAGCACATCCGCCACCCCTCCGTTTATCACGCGCATGAATGGGAATGGAAACAGCCCGACCAGCAGGATGAACGCCGTGAGGACGGCGGCTGAGACTTTCTCCTGCGTGGTGGCGTCCATTTGCTCTACCTGTTGTTCATGGACGATGGGGGTTGCCTGCGCTACCGCGACGGCTACGCCGTCGCCCGGCATAAGGACTCCTGCCGTGTCTTGAACGCTGCCGTGCGCCTCAACCTCGTCCGGCAGTGGGCTGACGGGGCCAAAGAATACCTTGGCGAGCAGCCGCAGAATGTACACCGCCGTTATCGCCGCGCCTATGACGCCGAGTGCGCCGAGGACAG
Source organism: Dehalococcoidia bacterium (assembly GCA_963665605.1). Taxonomy (GTDB): domain Bacteria; phylum Chloroflexota; class Dehalococcoidia; order Lucifugimonadales; family JADFKI01; genus Bin90. The sequence continues at coordinate 1,919,508 of OY762409.1, forward strand.
GATACGTCTTAAACAGCCCGAGGAACACCAGCAATTCCGCGACGAAGCCACTCAACCCGGGCAGCCCCAGCGATGTCAGCCCCGCGATGGTGAAGAACACCGCCGTCACAGGCATGCGCTTCGCCAGCCCGTCAAGCACCAGCATGTCGCGCGTGTGCGTCCGGTCATACACCACGCCCACAACCGCGAAGAAGAGCGCGGTCATTATGCCGTGCGAGAACATCTGCAGCACCGCGCCGCCCAACCCGAGCGGGTGCAGCGTGGCAATGCCCATCACCACATACCCCATGTGACTCACGCTGGAGTAGCCGATGACATACTTCAGGTCCGATTGCCCCATAGCGGAGATTGCGCCGTAGATGACATTCACGGTGCCAAGCCCGACCAGCGCGGGCATCCAGAACTCTGCGCCCTCAGGCAGTATGACCATGCCCACGCGGATGATGCCGAATGCTCCCAGCTTCATCAGCACGCCCGCATGCACCATGCTGACGGCGGTGGGCGCCGCCACATGTCCGTCCGGCGACCATGTGTGGAACGGCCACAGACCCGCCAGTATTCCGAACCCTATCGCCAGGAACGGGAAGAATACCTTCTGGAACGTGGGCGAGTATTCGACCACCGCGAGACGCCTAATGTCGAATGTGCCCAGTCCTGCCTCCACGAAGATTGCCATCAGCGCGACCCATATCAGCACGCTGCCTGCCACGAGGTACAGCGTAAGCTTCATCGCGCTGTACTCCTTCGTGCGGCTGAACTTCGGGAACCGGCTGCTGCTGCCCCACACTCCGATGAGCAGGTACATCGGCAGCACCGAAAGCTCGTAGAAGAAGAAGAAGAAGAACAGGTCATAGGACGCGAAGACGCCGAACACCCCCGCCAGCAGCAGGAAGTAGAGGATGAAGAAGTCCTTGTTCCAAGACCTGATCGACCACGACACGAGCACGCCCGTGAACATGACGATACCGGTGAGCAGCAGCATCGGCGCGGCAACGCCGTCCACGCCGAGCGTCAGCGATATGCCGATGTCCCCGAACTTCCACGGCCCCGGAAAGCTCAGCCAGCGCCATGTGCTTTCGAAGCGCGCTCCGTCCCCGTCGAAGTAGTACCGCCCGAACACATAGAACGACAGCAGCATCACGATCAGGCCGCACGCGGTAGCCACACGCCGCACCGCGTCATCGCGCACGCCGGGAAACGCCATGATGACAGCCGCGCCAATCATCGGCAGCGCGATGAGCGCGAGCAGTATATGCTGGTCGAAGAACTGCATAGCGTTATTTTACATGGATGATGGCGATAATTGGGGATAGAAAATATGCATCCTTGAACGGCGACTGATGCACACATATACTAACATTAGAGGCAGAAGAGTATCAGAGGACGGACGGGACACCGCGATGAAGCAAAAAGTCACAATCAGCATGGACTCCGACATATTATCGGCAGCCAGACGTGACGCTCGCTCGAAAGGCGTTTCCCTCTCGGCGCTAATTGAACGGTCGCTGAAAGACGTGGTAGAGACGGAGGAACCTCCATTCACATCCCGCTGGCGGGGACAATTCCGTCCGTCGGAGCGCAACGACCCGCGATATGATGCGCTGTCGAAGAAGTACCTGCAATGATACTCTTGGACACCGAAGTTCTCATCGACATTGCGCTTGACAGAAATCCTTATTCAGAGCCTGCATCTGACTTGCTGGACAGCATCGAGCGCGGAGCCGAGAGCGCCTGTATCGCCTGGCATTCCATCTCGAATCTCTATTACCTTGTATCTCCTGATCGCGGTGGATTAGGCACTCGTGAATTCATCATTGCGCTGACTCGCTTTGTAGAAGTGGCAACAACTAATACAGAATCCATTCGCTATGCCGCCGAACTCCCGATGGCGGACTTCGAGGATGCAATGCAGGTAGCAGCTGCGCGCGCCTGTGGTGCTCGGTACATCGTTACGAGGAATATCAGAGACTATGTCCGCTCGCCCATTCCTGCGATTAGCCCTCATCAGGCGCTCGTTGAGTTAAGCTGACACTCGCCTATTCACAGTCGTCCCCTTCCTTGCTTTCGCCCGCAACCTGCGTATAATCCCAACTAGAAATGATACTCAGGAGGTTCGACCACTATGACCACCACCGCTAGAAGCGTTCCGACTAAAGAAGAAGTGCTTGGCTACCTGAGCGAGCGGCGCAACTGGGGGCGCTGGGGCGACAAGGGTTCGGCGGGTGCGATAAATCTGATTGACGAGCAGAAGCGACTGCAAGCCATCGGTCTGGTCCAGAAAGGGCGCACCGTGTCGCTCAGCAGGCCGTTCCCGGTTACGCCTAATGCAGAGAACCCGCGTCCGGCGCTGCAGTATGTGCAGGTCTGGGAGAGGCCCGGCAACTCCGGCGCGGCGGTCGATTACTACGGCCTGATCTATCACGGCACTTCGACCACGCACATCGACGCGCTCTGCCATGTATGGGACGAGAACGGCATGTGGGACGGACGCAAGCCCGAGGACACGCTCACATTCGACGGCGCGAACTACGGCACGGTGGATGCGTGGAGCGACGGCATCCTGACGCGCGGCGTTCTGCTGGATGTGCCGAAGCATCGCGGCAAGCCCTATGTCACGGTGGAGGAGCCGGTTCACGGCTGGGAACTTGAGGACATCGCCAGGGAGCAGGGCGTAGAACTCCAGCCCGGCGACGCGGTGATGGTGTACAGCGGGCGCGAGGCATTCGCCGCGGATAACGGCGGAATCTGGGCGAACTCGGTGTCCGGCGAGCCGCGACCGGGACTGCATGCGTCCTGCCTGCCCTTCGTGCGAGACTGCGACATGTCCCTGCTCGGCTGGGACATGATGGACGCATCGCCCAATGAGTACGACATCGGCTGGAGCGTTCACGGCGTCATCTTCGCCTACGGCGTCGCGCTGCTGGACAACGCGCTGCTTGAGCCGCTAGCCAATGCCTGCGCCGAAGAGGGCCGCTACGAGTTCATGATCAGCATCAATCCGCTCAATGTCATCGGCGGCACGGGCTCCCCGGTCAATCCCATCGCCATCTTCTGATTGCCATTACAATGATTGTGTAGGACTTAGAACCTGTTCACGATCTTTTCAGAATTAGCGCAATGAAGGCAAGAACTACCATTTGCAAGCTGGTATCGAGCTTTCCTTCGCAATTCTTCCAGAGTCGGCGGCACTTCTCCAGCCAGGCGAATGACCTCTCCACCACCCATCTCTTCGGCAGCACCACGAAGGTGTGCAGTTCGTTGCGTTTCACCACTTCCACCGTGGCTCCCAGCCGGCTTTGCACCGCCGCGGCAAATGGCTTTCCAGTGTATCCTCCATCCACCAGCACGCCCTGCACCCGACTGAGACCGTCCCGATGCCGCTCAAACATCACCAAGGCCCCGTCTCGGTCTGTGGCGTTGGCCGTGGTGATGTGGATAGCATGAGGCAATCCCTCCGTGTCCACCGCGATGTGGCGCTTGATTCCGGACACCTTCTTGCCTGCGTCATAGCCCTTGCTCCTGGCGCTGTCGGTGTTCTTGACACTCTGGGAGTCCACGATGCAGAAACTGGTCCGCTCTCTCCGTCCATTGCTTTTGCGGGCCTCGCCAACCGATTTTTTTTAAGACCCGCTCCAGAATGGTTTCTGCATCCGGGCAGGGACGCTCGCTCCATTGCCGGAAATACTTGTAGCAGGTGCGCCAGTCGGGGAAGTCCGCCGGGAGCATCCGCCACTGGCAGCCGCTTTTGAGGAGGTAGAGCACCCCGCAGAAAACGTCGTACAGGTCCACCGTGCGAGGCTTGGTGCGACGGCGGGCCGTTTCCAGTATGGGAAGAATCCGGGCGAATTGCTCCCGACTGATGTCGCTGGGATAGGAATGAGACATGCTTACCACCTCCTTTGGTAATAGTCTCAACTTAACATGTCTCAAAGATCGTCAACAGGCTCTGAGGGGGCGAGTAACGGATGAAATACAGTTGAGACGACAGATATGCGCACTCGAGACCGAGCGCAATGATGCCGGAACCATTATCCACTGGCGCTTTACCACCCGCGATGCCCGTCATAAACTTCATCACATTTATCCACTACATTCACATTGAACAGGTACTAGATTTATGATACAATATGTGATGCTGTTAATTGGTCATGAATTGCGTCAGGTGCGGCTCCGTGTTACAGGCAGGGCAGGCCCGATGTCCATGCGGCCAGTAGGTTGATCTGCCTGCGAGCGAGTTCTATACCCGCCTGGAAAACCAGGTTGAAAAGAGTTTGAGGGACAACTTCCGCCGGGGACTACTCATCGGGCTTGGCATCCTTGCCCTATTCTTGCTGCTGGAAACAATCATCGACACCGTTTTTATTGCCCGTGAATTCTTCATAGGCGCTGTTCTCCTGGTTGCGGCTGTGGGCATAGCTTTCAACATCTGGCAGTTGGTCCGAAAGTTTCTGCTGCAAGTCGTCGCCAACCGATTTTTTAAGACCCGCTCCAGAATGGTTTCTGCATCCGGGCAGGGACGCTCGCTCCATTGCCGGAAATACTTGTAGCAGGTGCGCCAGTCGGGGAAGTCCGCCGGGAGCATCCGCCACTGGCAGCCGCTTTTGAGGAGGTAGAGCACCCCGCAGAAAACGTCGTACAGGTCCACGGTGCGAGGCTTGGTGCGACGGCGGGCCGTTTCCAGAATGGGAAGAATCCGGGCGAATTGCTCCCGACTGATGTCGATGGGATAGGAATGAGACATGCTTACCACCTCCTTTGGTAATAGTCTCAACTTAACATGTCTCAAAGATCGTCAACAGGCTCTTAGGGGATGCGCGAACGAGGGCATCCCCTCTCTGTCCAGCATATCGCCGTAGTGGGCAATCGAGGAGGCTGCCATGACCGAAGAAAACGGCACTCAAGCATACCCGTTACACATTCGCGGGGACTTGTCATCCCCTCCAAACAGGGGACTATGGCTAATCAAGTGGATTCTGGCGATACCACACTTCTTCGTGCTGCTTTTTCTCACGATAGCCTCCTTCGTAGTCTGGTTCATTGCATGGTGGGCAATCCTATTCACGGCTCGCTACCCGCGCTGGATGTTCACCTACATCGTCGGCGTGATGCGCTGGACGTGGCGGGTGAGTTTCTATGCCGGCGTGCTTGGCACCGACCGCTACCCACCGTTCAGCCTGGCATCGAATGACGACTATCCGGCGGACATAACGGTCGTATATCCGGAGCGGCTTTCGCGCCTGAAGGTTGTGTTCAAGTTCTGGCTGCTCGCGATACCGCAGTACATCGTCACGTACTTCTTTGGTGGTCTGGGATTCGCTCTGTCTATATTCGCCGGCATCGCGCTGCTGTTCACCGGGAGATACCGTAGCGATATGTTCGGCGCGCAGATGGCTCTGAACCGGTGGAAGTGGCGAGTGACAGGCTACATTTCGTTCCTTTACGACGACTATCCGCCTTACGAGTTCGATACGCGAACCGGCTAGAAGCAGTGGATTGCGGAACGAATGGGATGGACAGTATGTAGCGTCGGGGCTATCCTTGTACACCCATGTCATTCGAGATAACACCCACCGCACCCTACGACTTCGACCTGACGGTCGGCAGCATGACCTTCTTTCAGGCACGCCACGCCGCCGACATGTTCGAGGACGGCGTGCTACGGCGCGTGCTGTCCCTCGGCGGCAAGCCTGCACTGGTGTCGGTGCGGTCGGTCGGAAACGTTGACGCGCCGGGGCTGGCGGTCGAGGTAAGCGGGGACAACCTGACATCGCACGACAATGATGAGGCGCTGCGTCTCGTGCGCCGCATGCTCTCCACGGACGTCGATATAGCCCCGTTCTACGACATGGCGCTCGACGACCCGCACCTCGCGCCTATGGTCAGGAACATGTACGGGCTCCGGCCGACCTGCGCTCCCACCGCATACGAAGCGCTGGTGCTGGCGATACTAGGACAGCAGATCAGCACTCATGTGGCGCGCATGCTGCGCAACCTCATCATCGAGACATACGGCGACCGCATCACCATAGGCGGGGAGACGCTGCACGCATTTCCGTTGCCGCAGACTCTCGCCGACGCGGGCCCCGACGGACTGCGCGCCATCAAGTTCAGCATGCGAAAGGCGGAATACATCACCGGCATCTCTCAGCAGATAGTGTCCGGCGAGCTGTCGCTGGAGGCGATGCGCGACCTGCCCGACGATGAGATTGTCAGCGGATTGCTGGCGCTGCGCGGCGTGGGCGCGTGGACGGCGCACTGGATGCTTATGCGGGCTTTCGGACGACCGGACGGCTTCCCGCAGGGTGACCTCGCCTTGCAGCGAATGATGGGCGTGCTGGTCGGCGACGGCTCGCCGATGCCGCCCGATGACGCGCTCGCATACTCCGAGCGCTGGTCACCGTGGCGAAGCTGGGTAACAACTTACATGTTCGGCGCGGGGCGCACGGGACGCTTTGCCGAGATTGTGAGCGGCGAGTAGAATATTCCTCACGCCATCACAATGCACTCAGAGAGCGAAAGCGAGGGAAGCCATGGCAGGCGATAACAGGATCGAGCAGGCGGCAGAGTACCAGGCGGCGCAGCACAGGGCGCGCAAGCCGCTCGACCTCATGTTGCAGCCATTCGCGCCGCAGACGATTGCAGACGCGTATGCGATACAGGCGGGTATGGTGAGCAGGCTGGCGGAGTCGCGAGGACCGGCGGCAGGCTACAAAATCGCGTACACCAACGAGGTGGCGCGCAAGCTCACCGGAACGACGCAGCCATGCTATGGGCGCATCCCTGCCAGCATGGTTTACGACTCGCCCGCGGTCGTGGACAGCGGAGACTATGGCGCAGTCGGAATCGAGTGCGAGGTTGCCGTGAAGTTGGGCGCGGATGTGCCGGCATCGGGCACGCCGTACACGCGGGAGAGCATCGCGGAGTACATCGAGTGGCTTGCGGCATCGTTCGAGCTTCTAGACATGCGGGAGGCGCCCACGCTCGACGGTCAGATGCCGGAGATTTGCGGCATCGTGGTCAATATCAGCAACGGAGGCGCGCTGCTCGGAGCGCCGGTCACGGACTGGCGGGGAATCGACCTCGCGGCATCGCGCGGCACGATGAGCACTAATGGCGAGATTGTCGGCGAGGGGCTTGGGGCGAGCGTGATGGGGCATCCGCTGGAACCGCTGGTCTGGCTTGCCAACACTCTTGCCGCGGAGGGCGTTTCAATAGAGAAGGGCGCGCTGGTTCTGACGGGCACCTTTGCGCCGCCGGTCCCGGTCAGTCCCGGCGACGAGGCGGCTATCCACATTGACGGACTCGGCGGCGCGCGGCTGAGTGTGCAATAATTGATGGGTGATAGGTTCGGCGGCCGGGCTTGAGCGCACCGGCGGGCTGAACGATTTCGACTTGTAGGAGCATTACGAGCTTGGAAGACAGAAACAGACTTTGGATTATGCTGGGCGCGGGCGCGGTTGCGGTGGTGATTGCGATCGCCGTGATCGTCGTGTTTGCGCTGAATCTGACGGGCGGCGATGAGACCGGCACCCCTGCCGTGGCTCAGGAGTTCCCGCCATATACCCACATCATCGGGGACAGGGACGCGCCGGTGACGGTGGTGGAGTTCGGCGACTTCCAATGAGTGCATTGCCGTGATTTCGCCCTCGGGGTAGGGCGACAGATAAAGAAGGACTATGTGGATGCCGGGCAGGTGATGTTCGTTTACAGGCACTTCGCGTTTCTGGGCGAGGAGTCGGTATGGGCGGCGGAGGCGGCGGAGTGCGCGAGCGACCAGGGCAAGTTCTGGGAGTACCACGACGCGCTGTACGAGAACTGGGCGGGCACGAATGTGGGCGCCTACTCATATAACAACCTGGTGGGTCTTGCGGACATTGTGGAGCTGGACCTGGTGGAGTTCTCGGCCTGCCTGAGCGACCGTAAGTATGTCAGCCGGGTGCGGACCGAGAGCGAGTTCGCCGACGACAACGGGGTTACATCCACGCCGACGGTGTTCATCAACGGTGAGCATGTGAGGGGCGCGGATTACGGGATATTCCGGGACGCGATCGAGGCGGCGCTTGCCGAGGCGCAATGACGCTGAACGCCCGAACAATCTGCTGGGGGGCGGCTGCCCTGCTGAGCCTGGTGGGGCTGGGGCTGGCGACCTACCTGAGCGTGACTTTCCTGAGCGGGGCCGATCTGGCTTGCGGGGTGAGCGGGGGATGCGGGGCGGTTACGACTAGCGAGTACTCGCGGTTCCTGGGGATTCCGGTTGCGCTGCTGGGGGTCGGGGGATATGCCGTTTTGCTGCTGGGCAATCTTGCTGCGCTGGGAGTGCCGGAGCCGCCAGGTGCGCTGCGGTGGGGCGTTGCGGGGGTGGCTTGCGCAGGGTTTGCATTTTCCGCGTACCTGACTGCTACGCAGGCGTTTCTGATCGGGTCGTACTGCGTGTACTGCCTGACTTCGGCGTCGCTGATGACGGCGCTTATGGCGCTGACGGTGGTGGCTGCTGTGCGGAGCCGCTGACCGGTCGGCGGACGTGTGCTGGCTTCGATCTGCAGGATGGGGATGAGCAAAGGGATATGTCATCCCCATCCATAGGACATTCTCTGGGAAGGTTTGGGCCTTCCGCCTTTTTGACCGCAGGTAGGGAGACTACCTCTTCCCCTCACCCTAACCCTCTCCCGCGGGGAGAGGGGACTTATGGAAGGGGATTCTTATGGGCTGCGGATTGCCGGACGGCGTAGGGTGCCGGCTAGGGGGTTGGGTAGGAGGGGGATGCCTTCGGCTTCGGCGGCTTCCCTGATTTGCTTGAGGGCGATGGCGTAGTCGCGGTGGGCTGCTTCTGACGGCGGCACGAAGGTGATTTCGCCTTCTTCGAATTCGCCGGACTCGATTAGTGAGTTGTAGTTGAAGATTGCCTGGTCTTCGGGGGTTAGGGGTTCGTAGTAGCAGTCTAGGTCGTCGATGAAGGTGGTTTCCTCATCGGCGGGGGCTGACATTGGTGTGAAGGATGGGGAGGATGTGTTGTCCTCGGTGTTGTCGGGAGAGCTGGCGGGCTCGTCCTTCGACAGGCTCAGGACGAACGGGTTGGTGGTCTCCGTGCCCGCGCCCTGCCCCTCTGGATTCCTGCTTTCGCAGGAATGACGATTAGGGAGGGCTTCGTTGTTCTCGGACGGGCTTGATGCAGGGGTATTTCCCCTCACCCTAACCCTCTCCCTCGGGGAGAGGGGACTTTTTCCGGGGGCAGAGGCAGCTTTGAAGTCTGCGGCTTCTTCGCGGTCTTCCTGGTCGCGAAGTTCTTGGGCGATGGCCTCATAGTCCTCGTGGTCGTACTGGTCGTATTCGTCGAGGAATGTGGGGAGGCCGGCTAGTTGTTTTTTCTGGCCGATGCTGAGGCGGGTGGATTGCTGGTCTTGCCAGTAGGCTTGAAGCATTTCCGGGGTGATTTTGTCGTAGTTGGTGTCCCAGCCTCGGCGGATTATCTCGTGGGCTGCGGACATCTTGTGGTGCCAGGTGTAGCCTTCTTCGGGGTCGAGGCTGGTGTCGTGCATTACGTCCAGGAGGAAGCGGATGGCGTCTGTGCCGTGTTCGTTGTACTCTCGCATTCGCTTGGCGAGGTCTGTGTGCAGGGTGTCGTAGTCGTTGGCGTCTTCGACATCGTCGGCATAGACTTTGAGGGTGGGCTTTCTGCCCCAGTGTCCGTGGCCTCGGCGCAGGATTTCTCTGGCTGCTGCCATTCGGTCTGTGTGCTTGATGCGGAGTTTCTTGGGGGTGAAGGGCTGGTCCCTGCGTGTCATTACGTGGGATAGAAACTCGGCTATGGTGTGGCCTTCGGCTGTTTCCTGCCTGATTAGGTGGGCTATGTCGTAGTTGAGGATGTCGAGGTGGGTGACGGGATTGTGAAGATTCTTGTCCTGCTCACCCCCATCCCAGCCTTCCCCCGTCGAGGGGGAAGGGGTGTTTTTCGCTGCTGCTAGTTCTTCGGGTGTGGGGATTAGGCGCCAGAATGGGGATTCTTCTGACTCCGGTTGATCGGAGCCGTAGCGAGCTAGGAGCTTTGCGGATTCTAGTTTGTGGTGGTATTGGGCGTCTGGGTACTCTCCCCGGATGGTGTCCGCGAGGAACTGGGCGATTAGGTCGCCGTTGTCTGTGTGCTTGCGGATTTTCTGTTGTAGTGCGTTTGTGATGCACATGGGTGTTAGTTCCAGTTACCAGTTTTGAGTTTTCGGTTGGATAGCCACAAAGGGCACAGAAGACGCAGATTCTGGGTGATGACCCATAGTCTGCAAACAAATGTACTTATTCGTGCATCTATGATACGGACGGATGTTTGGGTTGTCAAGGGGGAGAATTTGACATCGATGGGCAGGATGGAGCGGATGGGATGGGATATTGGGGTGGTGTAGAATGGTTTACACTGAGACCACTTACAAGATGTTTAGCCCAAGGTACACAAGATGGCGCTGACAAGAGTACGGCTAGAGAACTTCACGGCATTCGCTGAGTTGGATCTAGAACTTTCGCCTGGCATCAATGCGCTGGTGGGGGCTAATGGGACGGGCAAGACGCACCTGATGAAGGTGTGTTATGCGGCGTGTGAGGTTTCTGGAAACAGATTTACTAACGACGACATTCCTTTTCCTGCTTTCCTTAGAAGGCTGATGGACGTCTTCTTGCCGTCCCGGAACTCCACCTTCCGGCTAGTTAAAGACAGAAAGGCTGGCAAAGAGTCGAAGGTCGAAATAAGTAAGGGTGACGCCTCCATCGAAATTTCCTTCGCCGGTATGCCAATCAAAGAAGATTCCGAGGTGGATAGTGACGTTGTGTCCGTAAGACTCCATATGCCGCTAGATAACCTCGGTCTTTGGGCAGAGTCTCCTATTCGAAGTACATACATTCCTGCCAAAGAGATGCTTTCCAACGCGCCTGGCTTTCGGTCGCTCTACGCCGAGCGGGAGATACACTTTGAGTCCGTGTACGCCGACATACTTGATCGTGCATATTTGCCACCGTTGCGTGAACCCTTTGACGCCACGACGAAGTGCTTGCTAGGCCGGCTTGAGAGAGCCATGGGTGGGGAAGTCAGCATGGAGAATGAAGAGTTCTTTCTAAGTGGCGAGCGCGGTGATATTGAATTCACTATGCTGGCAGAGGGATTGCGCAAGCTTGGATTGCTGTGGCTTCTGATACGGAACGGTAGCTTGCGGCCCAGTTCGGTTTTGTTCTGGGACGAACCTGAGACGAACCTGAATCCGAAGTTGTACGGTGTGGTCGTGGAAGTGCTTTTGGAATTGCAGCGCAATGGGGTTCAGGTATTTCTGGCGACACACGATTACGGGGTATTGAAGGAATTGGAACTTCGATCGCGGGATGGCGACGACGTTGCTTACCATTCTCTATATCACGATGAGGGTTCCGGTGAGATAGCTTGCAACACCGCACGCAGATACCTCGATATACACCCGAATGTCATCGAAGAAGCCTTTGAAGAGATTTACGACCGTCAGATTGAGCGCAGCTTAGGAGACTTCGGCAAATGACGGTTCTAGGCGAAGGGGACTTACAGGTTGAGTTTGGCGATGCAATTGATGGACGGAAATTTGATGCTGAGTATGGATTGTCCCATTGCATGAAAGCGGTCGACTTCATTGTTGAATTCGACGACAGATACCTGTTTATTGAATTCAAGGACCCTCAACAGCCCCTAGCGAGGGAAGGTAGCCGAAGTGAGTTTATTGCAGGATTGAAACAAGGCACTCTTGACTTTGACCTCAGATACAAATTCCGCGATACATTCCTGTACGAATGGGCGTCAGGCAGGCCGGAAAAGCCGGTCTATTTTTATGTGCTGATTGCTGTCGATGAATTGAATGCGAGAGACCTAGCTGTCAGGACTGACGCTCTCCGACGCGCGCTTCCTGTCTCCGGTCCTGACTCGAATCCGTGGAGCCGTCCGTTTGTAAGTGATTGTGCTGCCTTTAATCTCGAATCTTGGAATAGGACATTTTCGAGTTATCAAGTCCGGCGGCTGAGCGATTCGAGCGGCGGGTGCGGGGTGACGTTGTAGACACTCGCCCACCTGAGATTTGCCCACCACAAGGGGAGGAACAGTATTGCGGCTGCTGATCGCTCCACAGAGATATTCGCTGCAATGACTGGCGACAGTAACTGAGTTAGAGTTGACAACAAATGACCGACGCAGCCAATCGGAAGATAACGCTGAGGGCGAGGCCGGAGAGGTATCCGAAGTTGTCGGACTTCGGGCTGGTGGAGGAGGCGGTGCCGCAGCCGCGCGAGGGGGAGGTGCTGGCGGGAAGAGGTCTCAGACGAGGTATAACAGCACGTCCATTGCTTCCGGCTATGGTGGGTGATGTCCAGAATTATGCTCCAATTTAGGAACAGAGAAATCACAGATTGAGTCATCGAGCGCAAAAGAAATCTCCCCGTCCTTCTGAGAGAACGGGGAGGTTGAATTGTTGGGCGTGTCGCCGGCAGGTGCTAGAAGGGCAGGCAGAATCCGAAGAGGCCGGCGTCGCACTGCCAGTTGGTGGTGAGCTGGTCGCCCCAGGGATAGACGCCGTCGATTACATCGCCCTGTCCGCCGGACTCGCTTACGCTGAGCTGGTTGTTGCTGCAGTCGAGGTTGTGGTGCTGGTCGCAGGTGGCCGACGATCCGGTATCGGCATTGGCGACTCCGGTGTCGGCGAATGCGGTCGCTCCCTGGAATGCCGCCAGCGCGGTGAGGTTCATCGCGATTACGAATAGCGAGACCATCGCGAGGCGAAGAATGCCGGGCCTTCCGATTAACATTGCTGCTCTCATAACTTGTACCTCCTCTGTAGGTATGATTTTGTATTTCCCATAACTCTTTATGGACTACACTGCTTATATTAACTGTTCTTTACATTAATGTCAATATATGCTACGAATACTTTCATAAATTCCTCTTGCTGATATTGACTGGGAGCTCGCATTCGCGAAGGATATGTGGATTGGCGCCACGCTCTCTGGGAAAGGCGATGGATTACCGTTGTGTGGTTCGGGCGGAAGTGTGGGCAGGGTACATAGCGTTCACAATCATTTGACACAAATGTTCTGTTGCAGGTAGAATCATGCCCGGCATTAATCATGCTTGAATACAAATATTGATTCTTAACAGGATGAGGGGAGGCGGTTGTGGCTATTCTTAGGGGTTGCGCGCGGTGCGGCGGGGATGTGCTGACGGGGGACAGGCGGAATGTGCGGTGCTTGCAGTGCGGGCACAGGCCGGATGCGCCGATTGCGGAGATCCGGCGGCGGGCGCGAGGCGGACTCGGGCGCAGGGTGGAGGGTCCGGTGGATGTGGAGGCGTTTCTTGCGGCGCTGGATGCGGCGGACGGGGAGGCGGATGATGCGGGGGAGGATTCGGGGGATTACGCCGATTGTAGTTCGGATGCGCGATGTCCCCGGTGCGACGATGCGGACGCGATTGCGCTGGAGAAGCTGAGGGCGGAGTTCAACACCTGCTACCGGTGCAGGGTGTGCGGGCATATCTTTAGTCCGGGGGGCAGTCCGGCCGGACTGCGAGAGGCGAGCTAGGGCAGGCGGCGGTGGTCGGGCCAGTCTCGGTCTTCTTCTTCGCGCTTTTTGCTCTGGATGGACTTGTGGGTGCGGTATGCGGCGAAGCAGGCGTATGCGATTATGGCGACGATGAAGAGGACTAGGAGCGGGTTCATTTGTGTTCCTTGATTTCAGTTTTCCCCTCACCCTAACCCTCTCCCGCGGGGAGAGGGGACATTATTTGGCGAAGGTGGGAGAGATTCTGCTATTCGCCGGTGAGGTCTTGGAGTTGAGGCATGACTTCTGTTGCCATGAGGGTCATTGCTTTTTCGTAGGACTTGCGGGGAATTGGGCTTGTGGCGCGATTATATCGGGTGGGCGGGGGCGTGTCCAAGCGGGGACGAGAAGCTCTACGACCAGGCGGCCGGCTTGAAGAAGACGCCTGTGTCGTCGATAAGCGTGTCTGAGAACTGGCTGTTGCTGAGGGCGTTAGGCCTTATTTGCCGGAGAAATGTCGCGGATTCCCTGAGTTCAACAGGCGTCAGGCCGGATCTGGATGTGTTGGGGTTGACGACCCCAATGGGGCGGTGCAACCTGTCGCGCACCAGTTCGATGGGAAGGGCAAGGTCGGAATCGTTGGAAACTACGACTGCCTGCTCGTAGTCTCCATCATAGCCATCCACCAAGAGGTATGAAGCGAGATTGACATCGGTGCCCTTTTCTTCGGTATTCTTCACGAAGACCGGGTCATCAAGATCAGGGTTCGCACGGGCGCGCCGACGCCAGATATTGCGGGTCTTGAACTGGCCGTAGTGGATGGTTAGATTGGGGATGGTTTGCAGAGCGCGGAGATAAAGTAGTTGGCGACGCTGCTTTAAGGGGTCATCCCCCGGGCGCTGGTCAACGATGGCAGTGAAGTATCTTATGCGGTTGATCTGATGGCTCGGTAACAGAGCCTGACTTAGCTTGGCAAGGTCAAGCCACTTGTACTGGGGAGATCGCCTCAACGCTCGGTAGTACAGGTTGAAGCCGTCAATGTACACATTAGTAATCATCTGAAGTAATCATCTGAAGTTATGGGCCATATAGGCGAGTGCAAAAACAGAGGCTATCTCTAACGAGATAGCCTCGACCCTGCCAGCGAAGTGAACAGGGGGGGTGTATCAATAATGTATCCCATTGCTGGAATTGTCAACCCTGCATGAAGTAGCTAGAACTAAACAGAGGTATCGCTTAGACGGTGGTAGCGAAGCAATTCCACTCCTATCTCTCTGCCAAGCTCAGGACAGACTCTGACCTTCACCCATCAACAGGGAAGGAACTTATATGCCGCGATTATGCCCAGCCCTAGCACCCAGGTCTACTTGCTATTTAACAATACTGCGCGATTTCCACTGTGCGGGCGCGGGCGGGGAGACGGCTGTGCGATTTTGCCGTTAGGGTATAATCCGGGTGGATGTGGCTTGGTGGGGGCGTGTGACCGGATTCCGATCATTAGCTGGGGATGCTCCGGGTGGGCGCGTTTCGGGCAGACACGCTTCGTGTAGATGAACCAGGTTGAGTCAGAAGTATGATCTTTGCAAAGACAGACCTTGATTTCGATGCAATTGTGATTGGAGCCGGCATTTCGGGCCTGTATATGCTGTACAGGCTGAGGGAGCTGGGCCTGAGAGTGCGGGTCTTTGAGCGGGGAACGGATGTGGGCGGCACGTGGTACTGGAATCGCTACCCGGGAGCGCGGTTCGATTCGGAGAGCTACACTTATGCGTACTCCTTTTCGCAGGAGCTGCTCAACGAGTGGGACTGGTCGGAGCACTTTGCGTCGCAGCCGGAGACTCTGCGGTATCTGCAGCACGTCGCCGATAAGTTCGACCTTCGCACGGACATCCAGTTTTCCAGCGAGGTGAAGTCCGCGTACTATGACGATGCCAGCCGCAGCTGGGAAGTGCAGTTGCGGGACGGGAGCAAGTACCGAAGCAGGTTCCTGATAACAGGCATTGGTACTCTCTCTTACCCTGTATGGCCGAAGATCGAGGGTATCGAATCCTTTCGAGGGGAGACCTTTCATACGGCGCGCTGGCCGCATACGCCCGTGGAGGTTGAAGGGAAGAACGTGGCGGTGATCGGGACCGGGGCTTCGGGCGTGCAGGTCATCCAGACGATATGCAAGACGGTCGGTCACCTGACCGTTTTCCAGCGCAGGCCAAACTGGTGCGCGCCTCTCAACAACGGAAGAATAGGGCCGGACGAGATGGAGGGCATCAGGGAGGGCTACGATGCGATGTTCGCGCGGTGCTCGGAGACTCGCGTCGGATTCATACATACTGCCGACCCAAGGCTGACCTTCGAGGTGGCGGAGGAAGAACGGTATGAGTTCTGGGAGGAGCTGTATGCCAGTCGCGGATTCGGAATCTGGCAGGGCAACTTCTATGACACCCTGACCGACGAGAAGGCGAACAAGGCCATATCGGACTTCATAGCCGACAAGATACGGGAGCGCGTGGATGATCCGGTCGTGGCGGAGAAGCTAATCCCCAAGGACCACGGATTCGGGACGCGGCGTGTGCCGCTGGAAACGCATTACTTCGAGTCCTACAACCGGGAGAATGTCGAGCTGATTGACATTACAGAGACTCCTATCGAGAGGATCACTGAGAACGGCATTCTGACCGGTGAGAAGGAGATGGATTTTGATCTCATAATTTTCGCTACGGGGTTCGACGCGATATTCGGCAGCTTCGACGCAATAGACATCCGGGGTGTGAACCAGCGCAGGTTAAAGGAGCAGTGGCACGAGGAACTGGCGACCTTTCTGGGAATCCAGACCAGAAATTTCCCCAATATGTTCATGGTAATGGGGCCACACGCCATTCAGGGCAACAATCCACGGAACATCGAATACAAAGTGGAATGGATAACACGGGTGATAAAGCACATGACCGAGCAGGGCTTCACGCGCGCGGAGGTGGGCTCGGACGCGCAGGAGGGCTGGCACGAGTATGTCGTGGAGCAGGGCAAGGACTTGCTGATGCGCGGGGTGGACTCGTGGATGACCGGCGTCAACAGAAACCTGGAGGGCAGGGAGCGGCGGATTATAGCCCAGTACACGGGTAGCATGCAGACTTTCAGACGTCGCTGCAAAGAGGTAGAGGCCGGCGGCTACAGGGAGCTGAATCTGAAGTAGGGGGAGTTGGTGCAGAGAGATTTCCGTTGTGTGGATGACGCGGATGGACTCTGTGTAGTCAGTCACGTTGAGCTGAGCCAAAATGCCCTGCTACAGGAACGTTGTACTGGCTATTCGTAATGATAGCTAGATTGAGAAGTTTCAATTTTAGTGTAGTATGTAAGGGGTAGCGACAAAGTTTCTAGGCTTAGAAATGTGCGCTATTTGGTGCTGTATTGGTTTGATTGTCCTGTGAGTTGCCCATGCGCAGTCTATTAAGAGTCCTGAAGGAGAAGTTAAGGCAAGGATGGGAGAAGATTGTTGCGGAATCTTCGCCATTCCTAGATGCTTGCGTAAACGGTGCAGCGCGGGTCGTGATGATTGTGGCCATCGTCATCATTTTGTTGGGGCTTATCCAGTTGTCGTTGAGCTCTGATCCCGGTGAGACTCGTACTTCAAAGGTTCTCTCCCTGCTCCACTCAAATTGGAGAGCGCTACTGATTCTGCCGGTTCCTCTGTTTTACCCGGCAATCAGGCGATTCATAGAAGAGGTACAAGAGATTGGCATGGTAAGAAGAAGTAAAGATGACCAATCATATGAACCGTTGCACGTAGATTAGAGGTGCATGATGGGCGTCAAGACATTGAGCGCTATGTCTTATACTGCTGTGCCTACATACGTCCCTCGGAATAGGCGCATCAATTACACTGTGGAAGCGGAACATCCGGTAAGCACTTTCTTGATAGATAGGGATGACTTCGATAGGTATGACGAGGGTGAGGAAGTGCGGTCGTTTGGTGGCTTCAGGCGTAAGCGCTACCATAGACAACGCGGGAAGATGCCATACAGTGGTGACTGGATGCTGGTAATCTCCAACGAAAACGAACGTCCGGTAGCCGTCCACTTCGACGTGTCCTGACTTCAGTCTGTAACACTTCAGTCGATGTCTTTCACATAAGTCCTGAATAACGGCACCGAAAGCCACCGAATACGAGACGGCATCGCAAGCTGCAGTAAGCTCCTCGGACTCCCGCATTCCGTTGTGCCGTTTTAGTCATGGGGCGTACAATCATGTTTACGCCTTATGAAAGTTTCCCCGCCTGCTCTCGCTCGCAGTTTATCAAAGAGCCGTCATTACAAGTGGTGGGTGTTCCTTGCACTCGCCATAGGCACGTTCACATCGGTCGCGGATTTCGGCAGCCTGAATGTGACGATGCCGACCATCGCCGAGCACTTCGGCACAGACCTACCCACTACCCAATGGGTGCTTATCGGGTACGCGCTCGCCATTAGCGCATTGCTGCTGCCGATGGGGAGGCTGTCGGACATCGTCGGGCGCAAGCGTGTGTATATCGGCGGGTTCGTCATATTCGTGATCGGCGGGGCGCTCGCGGCGACATCAGACAGCATTCTGGCGCTGATCGGATTCAAGGTGCTGCAGGGCGTGGGCGCGAGCATGACGCAGGGCACAGGGATGGCGATGGTGCTGGCGACCTTCCCGAGCGAGGAGCGCGGCAAGGCGATAGGGTCGTTCATCACGGTGGTGGGAGCGGGCAATGTGGCGGGGCCTGCGCTGGGCGGGTTCATCGCGGGCACGCTGGGCTGGCAGTGGGTATTCTACTTCGGAGTGCTACTGTCGCTGTTCGCGATTGTGGCGGTGCTGATGGTGCTGGACGGGCGGATATACTCGCGGCGTGGGAGCGGCAGCGCGTCGTTCGACTGGCTGGGCGCTGCGTTTTCAACTGGAGCTCTGGTTACATTCCTGATGGTGATGACGAATGCGCCGAGGCTGGGGTGGCTGTACCCGCCGGTGCTTGCGGGGATTGTGGCGCTGGTGACGTTCGTTGCGCTGTTCATCTGGTGGGAGCTGCGCTGCGAGACGCCGATGATAGATGTGCGGCTGTTCAAGATGCGGCTCATTTCGCTGGGCGTGGCGGCGCAGTTCATCTCGTTCATCGGCAACTCGTCGATGCGCTTCCTGCTGCCGTTCTACATGCAGGCTGCGCTGGGGTATTCGCCGCAGCAGATCGGGCTGATATTCGTGCCGGCGTCGATAGCAATGATCGTTACGGGGCCCATCAGCGGGCGGCTGTCGGACCGCTTCGGATATCGCTGGTTTACCGTGTGCGGGCTGCTGTTCGCCGTTTCCGGGCTGCTGCTGCTGTCCACGCTGACTACGGAGTCGTCGGTATTGAAGGTCGCCGTTGGCATGCTGCTGCTGACTGGCGGCACGGGCACGTTCTACCCACCGAACAACGCGTCGATCATGCAGCAGGTGCCGGAGAGCAGGTACGGCGTGATGTCGGGGTTCATCAACCTGGTGCGGAACTCGGCGAACATCACGGGGACGGCGGTGGCGACGGCGATAGTGGCGGCGGTGATGGTGTCGATGGGCTTCCTGCCGAACCTGTCGGCGGTGTCGGAGACGGGAGGCGCCGACCTGCTGACGGCGTTCGTGGCAGGACTGCGGACAGCGTACATCATCGTCGCAGGGCTGATGTGCGTGGGGGTGGTGTTCTCTTACATACGACCGGCAGCGGCGGCGGTTGAGGTCCGGGATACGGCGGAGCAGGCGGCGCGCTGATCTTTACATGCGGCGCATCTTGCCGTAGAAGGCGAAGATGCCCATTCCGACGAGCGCGAGCGCGATTCCGTTTGCGCTGAGGGCGATGCCCACGCCTGCCGCGCGTATGATTGCACCCACCTGCAGGTTGCCTATCGGGGCGGTGCCGATGCCGACTATCCATGCTCCCATCGCCCTGCCGCGCTGATCGTTGGGGACGATGTTCTGCATCATGCTCTGCGAGAATATGTCTGACAGGGCCATCGCGCCGCCGACGATTCCCGTTGCCAGAAGCGCGATCACAAACGCGGGGGACTGGCCGAGAATCAGAGCAGCGGGTTCACCCGGCGCGCCGCCTCCGGGCAGGAGAGCGGCGACCATCGAAGACTGTCCCACAAGCAGCAGCGCGCCTCCAAAGATCAGCAGGTTGAGCAGCAGCAACGCGCCCCTGCGTCCGACCTCGCCGAATAGCGAGAGCAGCAGTATCGCCACAACCGCGCCACCGCTGCGGAAGCCGTTCAGCCAGCCAAGGCCCTCCGCGCCGACATCTAGCACGTCGCGCGCGAGGCTGGGCAGGGCTGCGCCGCTGGAGAAGCCGAGCGTTTCGGTTACGGCGACGATGATCACGAGTATCAGCAGCGGGTTGTTGCGCCGAAGCTCGCCGGCGAATTCGCGGAGGTTCTCCATTATCGGCTGGCGGGAGCGACCGGCTGCCTGTCCGGGAGAGCGAATTAGGGTCAGAAGCAGTGTGGAGACGATGTAGCCGCTGGCGAGCATCCAGTACGCCATGTGTGCGCCAATGCCGTCTATGAGGTAGCCCGCGGCGACCGCTCCCGCCAGCCCGCCGAGTCTCATGCCGAGTCCCACATACGCCAGACCGGCAACCAGATGCTCTCTACCGGCGACATCGAAGGCGAAGCTCTGGCGCGCCGCCTGGTGCATCGCGCTCATGCAGCCGCCCGCGACCGCAAATGCCAGCAGGTGCCAGACAAGCAGAATGTCGAGGAAGAGCAACGCGCCGATACTGACCATGAGAAGGGCCATGACCAGGTTCAGCAGGCGAATCAGCAGGCGGCGGTCAACCATGTCGGCGATGGTGCCCGCAGGAATGCCAAGGAAGAAGAGCGGCGCCATTCGAAGCGCAAGGGCGACTCCGACCATGAAGGGGTTGTCAGTGAGGTCGAGGATCAGCCAGCTGAGTACGACCTGCTCGCCCATGTGTCCGATGGCGTCGAAGAAGGAGGCGGACATCAGCACACGGAGGTCGCGATTGCGCAGGGCGGGCGAGGAACGGAGCGTGTTCCTAAGGAACGTTACCGGATTGGAGGTGGCACGAGGGCGGCGCGGTGTCTGCACAGTGGCGCTATTATGCACTCAAACGGGGTGATGCACAATGCGGGGGAGTCCAGAACCTTGCCGGGTGTGGTATGCTATGGTAGAGGGTAATAATCTTGGATAGTGCAAGTATTCTTGGGCATGAACGAACACAATGGGCGAAGCGTAGTGCAGGAGGCTGTGGCGCTATTCCCGGAAGGGTGGCGGACGGCGTACCTGGTGATATTGGGCTTGCTGCTAGGAGTGGGGCTTGGGCTTTCCGTCCTGGAAGAGTTCGTGTGGAATGGTAGAATAGGGCTTGCAGTAAAGGTGCTGGCGGTGGCTGGTCACGGCGGTGGGATTGCGCCCGTTTCGGCGCTGCTGGCGGTGTTTCTAACGGAGGCTTGGCGAAGTATGGCACTGTTGTCTGAGAAACTGAGGGATAGGATTCGTAATCAGGGGCGTGTTCTTGGACGCGAGGAGGGGCGCGAAGCGGGGCGTGAGGAGGGACTTGCCGAGGGACGTGTCGAAGCGTCCTCCCGATGGCGGGGATGGTTCGAGCGCTATGAGGCAGCGCGGAGGAAGGGTGAACCTTTCGACGAGCCTCCTCCTGATGTGCGATAAGCTAGATTTCGAGGCACGGCTGAAGGTTCCCACCCGTTTCGACGCTGGCAGGGTTTTCTGCGGAGGGTTGGCGAAGTATGGCGCTGTTGTCTGAGAAACTACGGGACAGGATTCGTAATCAGGGGCGGGCTGCAGGATTCGCCGCTGGGCGTGCAGAGGCGTCTTCCAGATGGCGGGACTGGTTCGAACGCTACGAGGAGGCTCGTAAGAAAGGTGAGCCTTTCAATGAGCCTCCTCCTGACAGGCGTTAGACAGTGCTTTCGGCGGGTGTTTTAGCTCGCGGGAGGCCGGTAGCTTACCGCCTTGGCAGTTGCCTCATCTACGATCTCCGGACCGATGAGCACGGTCGTCTTGACACTGCCCGCACCTGACGCTCCCACAACGAGGGACGCCGCGGTGGCGGTGGCGTCATCAGGCAGGTCCGCGATGACATACAGGTCGTAGTCTCCGAAGGCGTAGTAGAAAGCCTCCACGCTCCCGCCCAGGGCTGCTGCCATGTTCTCCACAGCCTCGCGCCGCTGGGTGCCTCCCTCGCTCAGAAGGCCTTGCAGACCCTCTCGTGTGTACGATGCCTGAAACAGATACTTCGGCATTTTATCCTCCTCAGAAATTGATTCCGTATTCGAAAGTTGACGCTGTCATGCTAACCATTGAAGGTTAGACTACGCAACCAATTGGAGTGATGGAGGATGCACCAGCGAGCGGTCAGTCCAGCTTCTCTATGGGTGCCATGCCTAGCAGGAGGCGCTTGACGCCGGCACCATCCTTGAAAGCGACGGTTACCTCGAAGTCGCCGCCGCTGGGCTTGCATTCCGTGACGATGCCCTCGCCGAAGACCTTGTGCATTACCTTGTCGCCGGTTGCGAGGTGTGGTGATGCGGCTAGCTGGCTGCTGCCGGCTTGAACAGGGCGCTGGCCGGGGACATTGGGGGTGCGAACGGACCTGGTGGAGCGCATTGTGCCATACGACTTCTCGCGGTTGTCGGTTCTGGGGGGAGTGGGGAGCCTGGTGCGCTTTATGCCGTCCAGCCGAGTTTGGGTCGTGTCCGGTCGTCCTTCTGCTTCTGAGCCGGATCGCCTGACTGCTGAACGCTGACCACTTGTACTGGGGCGCTTGGGCTGCGCCGGCGCTGCTAGCAGTTTAGGCGGGATGTCGAGCAGGAAGCGGGAAGGCGTGCCCGGCTCGGAGCCGCCGCTCATGCCGCGGAAGCCTCGCCGGAATGCGCGCAGCAGGTACAGCCGCTCCCTGGCGCGGGTGAATCCGACATAGCAGAGTCGGCGCTCCTCTTCGAGCTGGGTGGGGTCGTCCACCGAGCGCGAGTGCGGGAGCAAGCCTTCTTCCATGCCGACCATGAAGACGACGGGGAACTCCAAGCCTTTTGCCTGATGCAGCGTAATGAGCGTGATGGCGTCCGCCCTGTCCTCCATGCTGTCCACGTCTGCTACTAGGCTGACGCTTTCGAGGAATGCCGTGAGCGACTCGGTCCTGCCGAGGTGGAGGTAGTCGCGGGCGGATGCGCGGAACTCCTGGATGTTCTCCATGCGCTCTTCGCCGCGTTCCTGGTCGAGCAGCCAGCGCTGGTAGCCGCTGCGCTCCAGCACGGCTTCTATGATGTCGAGCAGGTCAAGCTCCTCGCGCTCTGCTGCGATGCCGCCGATGAGATTGCCGAAGCCGATGAGGGCGGTGCGGGCGCGGGCGGTGAAGGGGCTGACGAGCGCCGGCTGTGCGGCGTTGCCTTCGTCCGACAGCGATTGTATTGCTGTGAACTGGGATGTGCCGGCGTCTCTCGCGGTGCGGGCGAGGTGGTCCAGCGTGCGCTGACCGATGCCGCGCGTGGGCAGGTTTATCACGCGGTTCAGGCTCACATCGTCGTCGGGATTGGCGACGAGGCGCAGGTAGGCGATGATGTCCTTGACCTCCTGCCGCTGGTAGAACTTCATACCGCCTACGACCTGGTACGGCACGCCGTAGCGAAGGCAGGCTTCTTCCAGCGCGCGCGACTGGGCGTTCACGCGGTACATCACTGCGATGTCGCCGAGGCTGGGGCCAGACTTCTTGCGGCCTACGACCGATTCCTGATTCTTCGTGAGGCTTTGAATCTCTCGGATGACGAACTGCGCCTCTTCCTCCTCGTTGTACGCCTCGGAGATTACGATGGGGACGCCCGCGCCGTTGCGCGTCCAGAGGTCCTTGTCCACGCGCTGGGTGTTGGAGGCGATGAGGCTGCGGGCGGCGTCGAGAATCGTCTGCGTGGAGCGGTAGTTTTCTTCGAGCGCGATGAGCTTTGCCTTGGGGTAGTCGTCCTGGAAGCTGAGGATGTTGCGGATGTCGGCGTTGCGCCAGGTATAGATGGACTGGTCGGGGTCGCCGACGACGCAGATATTCAGGTGATGGCGGGCGAGCTGCTTGGAGATGGCGTACTGCGCCACATTGGTGTCCTGGAACTCGTCAACCATGAAGTGGACGTAGCGTTCCTGGTACTTCTGGGCGACGTCGGGCACGCGCTCGAAGAGCTGGTATGTCTTCAGAAGCAGGTCGTCGAAGTCCACGGCGGAGCACTGGCGGAGCAGGTCTTCGTAGCGCTCGTAGGTGCGGACAACGATCTCGTCCCAGTAGCTAGCCGAGCGGTGCGCGAGTCCCTCGACGCCGAGAAGCTCGCTCTTCGCGCCGGATATGCCGGAGAGGATTGAGCGCGGCGGGAAGCGCTTGGGATCGAGTTCAAGCTCCAGGAGCGCGCGCTTTACGAGCGCCATCTGGTCGGCATCGTCGTAGATGACGAAATCGCGGTCGAGTCCGATCTGCTCGCCCTCGCGCCGAAGCACATTGGCGCAGAAGGCGTGAAATGTGGACGCGTTGATCTGCTCTGCTGCCTGTCCGAGCAAGGGGATGAGGCGCTGGCGCATCTCGCGTGCCGCCTTGTTCGTGAAGGTTACGGCGGCGATCTGATAGGGCCTGATCCCGACAACATTGACCAGGTAGGCAATGCGGTGCGTGATGACGCGCGTCTTGCCGCTGCCGGGGCCTGCGATGATGAGCAGCGGGCCGTCAATCGCGGTGACGGCGTCGCGCTGGTTGTCGTTCAGGCCGTCGAGGATCCGGTCGGCGGGGCTACTCGGAGGGGCGTTGTGTCTTCGTGAAACCATATCGTCGTTACAGAGCTTCCGTTTCATTCATTCCCTTAGACGGGACGCACTAGTCAACCTATACCAATGTCAGAGCGAATTTTAGACTCATACTTCTTCGCCTCGCGCCTGATTACATCTCTTATCCAGCTGTCAATGCTCATCTCATCGCTGGCGGCAGCATTCGCCACACGGCGATGAAGCTCGGAATCCAGAATCAGGCTCAACTCGCGGGAGGCAGGAGGCTGTGGAACCATCTCGTATTCTTCGCAGACGGCGAAGTATTCTTCGATAGATATTTGAAACTCGCGCTTGAGTCCCTCCACATCAGAAGCTTCGAAAGTAACGATTGGATATGGAGCGGCATTAATGACTTCTCCGTGGAACAAGTCAACGGAATCATCATATTCTACGGTAGCGACATATCCCTTGTATTTCATCATGGCACAACTCCCATTTCTTCTAAGAATGTGGCAATTGCTCTTACAGATGGCTTGCCGGTTTCCGGACGTGGGTGTGGTTTGTGGACTACAAGCACAGTGCCGTCTATCATTATGAGAGCGACTCTGGAGCCTGCTCGCTCAGAAATTTCTACGCCAGCCGCAATCAGTAGCGACTCGATTTCAGCCCATCTAATATCTGATGGCGTGGGTCTGGCGAAGATACGCCGGAGTGTACGGTGGTGCCTCCGCCTCAAGGTCATGAAATTATAGTATCAGCAGTAAGGTGTTCGTACAGTGTAATTTACCAAATGGATTAATCATGCCCCTGATTCTGTCCATGTTAGACTAACACCATGAATGAGCAAGAACAACGCGCACTGGACATACTAGCGGGGCTGGCTGGGAATCCTGCCGTGCCATTCCACGAATGGGGAGTTGCGGAGCACATACTTGGCGTGCTGGGGACGCTGGATGGCGTGGAGTACGGGCGGGACGAGTTCGGCAATATTATTGCGCGGTACACCTCGCCGACTATTGCCGCGCTGCCGGAAGCGGAGCGCGAGCCGCCGATTGCGTTCGTGGCGCACATGGACCATCCGGGGTATGAGATTGTCAGGCCTGCTGACGGATCAGGCATCGAAACAGATGGCAAGCGGTACATCGCACAGGCGTTAGGTGGCGTTCCGGCGGCTTCGATGACGAAGCCAACGCCTGCGTTCGTGCTGATGCCGGATGGGGAGCGTGTACCCGCTGAGATACGGCCCTTGGATGCTGATTCAACTGGTGACGGTGGCGGTGGCGGTGATAGGCTCGTTGCGGTGCTTGTGGAGTCGGATGCGGAGTTGGCGATGCCTGCTGCTGTGGTGTTCGATCTGCCGGATTTTGGCATTGACGGCGAGACGATACGGATGCGGGCTGCTGACGACCTTGCGGGGTGCGGGGCGATCCTATCGGCGCTGGAACGGCTGGTGACAAGCGAGTCGGAGGCGGACTTCATCGCGGTGTTCACGCGAGCGGAGGAGGGCGGACTGTTCGGCGCGCGCCTGATGGCGGAGGCGGGGACGCTGCCGGAAAATACGCTGGTGGTCTCGGTGGAGTCGAGCCCGCTGATTCCGGGAGTTGAGCAGGGCAAGGGGCCGGTGGTTCGCACGGGAGACAGGGTGTACACATTTGACGCGGACGCTGAGCAGGTGTTCAGCGCGGCGCTGCAGAGCATTCGTGAGCGCGATAAAGACTTCAAGTCACAGCGGCAACTCATGAGCGGCGGCGGGTGCGAGGCGACGGCGTTCGCGGTGTTCGGCTACACGGTTACGGGAATGGCGTTCCCGCTCGGCAACTGGCACAACGCGACTACGACGATTCCCGATCCTGAAGGCGGCGTGGACTCGGAGTACATCAGCGTGTCCGACTACCTCGGCGGCGTGACGCTGATGGCAGAGGCAGGCGTCAGCGTGGGCAAGCGGCACGACTCGCCGACGCGGCAGTACATCCGCGAGATTCCGGACGATGTGCGTGAGCGGATGCGGGGGACGGCGGGGGAATAGGCTGGACGAAGCCTGCTAGAATGGGACTCGGGCGAGGCAATTGCCAGGCAGGTATGGAGCGAGATCGATGCGAATAACTGAAGACGGGCAGGTTACTCTTTCTAGTCCACTCAGGAAGCGCTTCGGCATCAACGAGGATGCCGAGATTGACATCATCCCGACAGATGAGGGCATTCTCGTCAAGAAGCGAGAGCAGGACTACGACGAGGAGAATCGCTTCGTGTTGCCCAAGCCGCTGCGCGATCACTTCGGCATTGCTCCGGACATGGCTGTTGACATCATCATCGACGGCGAAGAGCTACGGGTCAGAAAGCGCAAGATACAGGTCAGCGAAGAGGGACAGATCACGATACCCGGACGGTTGCGCGAGAACTACGGCATAACGCCGGACGTGGAGATCGACTGCTGGCGAGCAGAAGAGGGCATCCTGATTAAGGAACGCAAGCCGGGTGAGAGTCCGATAGATAAGGTTCGCGGTATCGTAGATCTAGGAATGTCCACTGACGAGTACATGGATATTGTGCGCGGAAGGGTATGACAACAGCAGTCGATACCAATATCCTGATTGACCTCTTTGGTGACGATGCGCACTATGCAGATCACGCAGAAGAATTGATCAATGCCGCGCGAACCAGAGGTAGGATTATCATCTGTGTCGTCGTCTATGGAGAACTTGTCCCAGCGTTCGGTAGCAAGGCTGACTTGGACGCAGCCCTCGTTTCACTCAGAATTGCGCTTTCACCGATAGACGACGCTATTGCTTACGAAGCGGGGTTGCGATGGCAGCGGTATCGACAAGCCGGTGGCACGCGGGCGCGTCTGCTACCGGACTTCCTGATTGGCGCACATGCTCTGGTGTCGGCGGACACCTTCCTGACCAGAGACGAAGGCTTTTATCGCAGCTATTTCCCTGAGCTGCAGGGCGTCTGACAACGAAGCCGTACTCTTGCGATTAGTCCGGCTCACTCCTGTCCCAGCCGTCCAGCATCCAGTAGCCCACGCGCGGCACCTCGACGACTGTCGGCAGGCCCTGCGCGCGCTTGAGTCGCTGGATGTTGTAGAGGTGGGTGGTCTCTTCGAAGTACATGTGGCGGAATGTGGCTTCGAGCGTGGTGGTCTCGGTGCCTGCCTCGGCGTCCAGAGTGATGCCGTGCGGGTGCGCGCTGACGACCAGGGCGCGCTCCGGGCTGTACTCCGTTACCAGCGTGTTGTTGCGCAGGAAGCCGGCGGTGCGCTCGGCGAGGACTGACTGGGCGATTGCGATGCCTTCTCGCATCTTGCCTAGTATCACATCCAGGTCGTGGTAGCGAACATCGAGAGCGCGGTCGTTGTCGGAGACCGCAAGACCTTCCACATCCTCTACGCCGTGGTCGCCGTCGGGGAAAGTGGTGTCCACCCAGCGCACGACCATCCAGCGATACAGGAGCGACGCCATGTGGCTCGACTGGCGGCGAATGCTCCAGTGCGCCC
Source organism: Dehalococcoidia bacterium (assembly GCA_963665605.1). GTDB lineage: Bacteria > Chloroflexota > Dehalococcoidia > Lucifugimonadales > JADFKI01 > Bin90. The sequence goes on from OY762409.1 coordinate 1,947,277, forward strand.
ACCCCCACCTGTCGGATGTCCAGTCGAGCTGATCATCCGTCAGCCCCTCGACTTCGGGCGCTATTAGATCGTACAGGGTGTCGAACTCGGGGAACAGGGCGCTTGCGGGCGCGTCGTCAGGTATCCGTTCTGCGCTCATTTACTTTACCTCCAGGGTCATTATTGGGGCTATTATTGTTGAAGTACAGGTCGGATGGGATTCTATCATCACTCGCGCTTGCCCGTTTACCCTGCATGAGCGCGTTTGAAAGTTGTATAATAATTGTTCACAAACAGGAACTTTCATCGTGAGGGAGGGCGGGTGATTGAATGAGCAGCCCACAGCACTAGGTACGCATCTACTCCTCGAAATGAACGAGTGCGATCCGGTGCTTCTCGACGACATGGATCTGGTGAAACAGGTGCTCCTGGCCGGTGCCGAAGAAGCCGGCGCGACCGTCATTGGCGAGGTATTCCACAAGTTTTCGCCGGTGGGCGTAACGGGCATCGTCTGCATCGCAGAGTCGCACATCAGCATCCATACCTGGCCCGAACACCGCTACGCCGCAGTGGACATCTTCACCTGCGGCGAGGAATTCAAGCCAATGGAGGCGGCGCATTTCATCGCGGAGGGTCTTCTGGCGCAGCATTGCAACGTCATGGAGGTCAAGCGCGGCCTTGTCAGCTCGCACATCCACACAGCCATCGGAGACTGACGACCGGCTTCGCGTAAGGCTTCCCATTTTCTTCGCTTCCTCTCCATACTGTACATCTCCATACTGTATATTCACGCAAGATTTCAATGAGAACTCCCCCTGAAGGCAACTGGCACTACGAGCTGATCACCGAAGGCTTGATGCAGCTTGAGCAGATCCGCGAGGTGCTGTTCGAGGGCGATTCGCCGTACCAGCATGTGCTCATCCAGGACGCCGAGTGCTTCGGCAGGAGCCTGGTGCTCGACGACAAGACGCAGTCCACCGAGCTGGACGAGTTCGTGTACCACGAGGCGCTGGTGCAGCCGGCGATGATCGCGCATCCGAACCCGCGCACCGTGTTCATCGCGGGCGGCGGCGAGGGCGCGACGGCAAGGGAGGCGCTGCGGCACAGTTCCGTGGAGCGAGTGGTGATGGTGGACCTCGACGAGCTTGTGGTGAGCATGTGCCGCAAGTACCTGCCGAACCACCACCAGGGGGCGTTCGACGACCCACGCCTGACGCTGCTCCACGAGGACGCGCTCAAGTACATCGAGACGACGGACGAGCGCTTCGATGTTGCCATCATAGATGTGCCTGACCCGCTGGAGGCGGGGCCCGCCTACTTGCTGTTCACGCAGGAGTTCTACCGCTCGATGCACTCGCGGCTGAACCCGGGCGGCGTCATGGTGGCGCAGTCGGGGCCGACGGGCGCGACATTCTACGAGCAGTGCTTCTCCGCCGTGGCGAACACCGTCGCCTCCGTCTTTCCGCAGGCGCACCTGAGCGAGGCGTTCATCCCGTCGTTCGGCACGACGTGGGGCTTCGTGATGGGCACGCCGGACGATGCGGTGCTCACGCTGACCGCGAGCGAGATAGACAGGCGCATAGCCGAGTGCATCACCGGCAACCTACGCAGCTACGACGGCATCGCGCACCGCGGCATGTTCGCCGTCCCCAAGTTCCTGCGCGAGGCGGTGGAAGCGGAGACGCGCGTGATCACGCGGGAGGCGCCGCTGTTTGTGGTGTAGGGGAGTTGACTACGTTTGCCCCGGTGTGATAGTTTCCTCCGGCATTTTTTCAGCGAATAGCTGGATGGATTCGACAGGAGGATGCTACCGTGTCGCGAGTGAATATCACAGGAATTGTAGCAGAACGCTGGATTGGCACTATGCAAGATATGAGAAGCGACAATCAAATCGCCAGTTGGGATGCCGAAATCGCAGAAGTTGAATATGCCATTTCGAATCTGGGGTTTTATTCGTCCCTGCGTCCCTTGATTGGTCTTGCTTCGGAATGGGAAATGGAATGGGACGGCAGGACGTATAAGCTGAATGAGGAAAAGCGTCCACTTAACGCAGAGATACGCACAAGATTCTTAAACATCCTCAAAGAGATGCGCGAAGACGAACAATTTCACCGATACTGCTACGAGTTGGACGATCTGATAAGACATATCGACGAAGAGGTGTTTCTAGTCTATGGCCTGCAGCGCATCAAGAACGAAATGGACGTAGACTGATTTCACGACATTTGTCCACTGTTACCTATTCCATTCGATATGACCGTTTATCCCGTGTCGCTCGTAAGTTTCGAGAATGTCTTCACAGAAACGCATCAGTTCTTCGTTGCCTTCCCGTTTAGCAACTTCGTACAAGCGGATAAACATCCTCTTTCCCGCCTGCGTCTGATTCATTTGCTTTTTCATGAAGTTGTGCTGCGCACACAGCGTTTGACCATTACCAATTTCCGCCTTGCCACCCAAATTGCGGGCTTTGATGTGATCAACGTGCAATGTCATGCCGTCTCGTTCACCACGTCCGCATTCAACACAAGAGTAGTTATCACGCTCCAGAATCTCCCGTCTTTGTTCAGGGGTGAAATCTTCTAGAGTCCTCTCGACAACAGCTTCGGGGTCATAGCGGTAAATCCCGTTACGAACTTCAATGAGAACGCCCTTTTGATGCAATGCTCTTATCGCACGCCAAGGGTCTCTCGGAGTACGCTGATACAGTCTCTGATACTCTGCCTGAACATAATCAACCACAGGCCCATGCTCCATATCTTCGCCTGGGTGCTCCTGAAAATATTCCATTATCAGGTCGTTGATGGATATTCTCTTTTCAGGCATGTTATTTCACCAAAGCCGGCTGACGGACTCCCGCTTCGCGCTTCAGTCGCTGGACTGCGATGTCGCAATACTCTTCGTCAATGTCAACGCCAATGCCTTTTCGTCCGTTCTGACTGGCGGCAATCAGGGTTGAGCCGCTACCTACAAAGGGATCAAGAACGGTGTCTCCCACAAAGCTGAATAGCTTGATGCACCTGCGCGGAAGCTCTAAGGGGAAAGCCGCAGGATGTCCGCCTGCTCCTTTCTTGCTCTGTCCGTTGAATGTCCAAACACCGTTTGTCCATTCCATGAACTCTTGCTTGGTGATGTCGTTTATTCTGCTCCCGCTTATTTTCTTCCACTGCGTCTTGTACAGAATGACTATCACTTCCACAGGCGCAATCACATAAGGAGCGGACGCCGACATCCACGAACCCCATGCCGTGCGGCGCGATATGTTACCTTCGTTCCAGATGATGGTTGAATGATATTGCCAACCGATAGACTTTGCGATGCTTGTGATGTCGGCGCAGACAGATTGCTGCCCGCCCTTGTTCTTGTCCAAAGGGATGTTGAGGCATAAACGGCCAGCATCCGTTGCTAGGTCGTAGCACTTTTCCAACCATTGCTCTGTGAAGCGTAGGTAGTTCTCGTATGATGCCCCGTCTTCGTGCGAATTGTACTGAATGTCAACATTGTAAGGTGGTGAAGTGACTATCAGGTCAACAGAAGAAGATGGAACATCTAGCTCCGAGATGTCCAGAATGTTGTCGTTGAAGAGTTTCAGATTATCATCCGTGTAATGAAGCGACATAGCGTTATTCAATGCCTCCTAGGATTTGGCAGATACATTAGAACATTTATGCTTTGATGTCAAGTACTTATCAGAGCCATAATCACGCACTCGCTAAATGGTGTTATATTGCTAAGCAAGATGACGAATTGGTCATTCAGGTAACAGAATTATCGGGAAGGCGATGCATGTTTTCTGACTTCATCAATACTCTTCTATCAGCATTAGCGTTAGCGATTTTGGGGAAAATCTGGAAGGCATCGGGAGGGCATAGAGATGATAATCATATGTCGCGTGTCATGTCCCACTACACAACAGGGGCATTAAGGCGGCGACACCAAAAGTTGCCATTTCTGTTCTATGAGTGCATCGGTGGAATCATAACACCCTTTCATGACCCAAAATCTGCCCACATTGACATGGGCGAGGTTCCTCACGAACTCTACAAAAAGGCGGAACAATTAGCAAAAGTACAAGCGAAATTAGGCAGGTTACCTAATTTCGACTTCACTGTAAAAGGCTCAAAGCACATATACAGAGTTTGTACAGAGACCGACCTTTTTAGGTCACATACGCTTGTCTTCTATCGACGTCCCCGACTGCTGATTTAGTGCCACCACCCCACATCATCGCAGTGCGCGACGCAATCGGCAAATGATAGACTTTATTTGCAATGAAAGGCTCAACCATGCCCAACAAAATCAACATTCGCGCAGTGTTCAAGAACGGCTCGCTCACGCCGCTAGGTCATGTTGACATTGAGGACGGCGAAGTCGTGTCGTTGACCATCGAAGTCGAAGAGAAACTCTCCAAGTAAGAGCGTGTCGAGATACTGAGGTCAACCGCCGGAGCATGGTCAGGCAACAGCGAGTATTGGGAGAATTTTAAGGAATACATCTACGAAGCCCGCAGCAAAGGCATAGACTGAGCATCATATTTGCCTGAGCGTCCTCCTCCCCTCCCACTAAAATCTCCCCCGCGCATAAATCATTGATACAGCGGGCGAATGCGATACAATAGACTAATCGCCCGTCTATCCCATGTATCAGCGCCTGTCCCAGGAGATTTCACCCATGTTCAATCCCGTCGATACTAAGACCGATTTTGCCGCTATGGAGCGCGATATTCTTGAGTGGTGGGAGCGCAATGACATTCCCGCCAAGTATATGGCTCGCAACTCCGGGGCGGACAAGACTTTCTCGTTTATCGATGGACCGATTACGGCGAATAACCCGATGGGCGTGCATCACGCATGGGGGCGGTCGTACAAGGACATCTTCCTGCGGTTCCGCGCGATGCAGGGCTACGACCAGCGCTACCAGAACGGCTTCGACGGGCAGGGTCTGTGGATCGAGGTGGAGGTGGAGAAGGAGCTGGGCTTCGGGTCGAAGCGCGACATCGAGGCGTTCGGCGTGGACAAGTTCGTTGACCTGTGCAAGCAGCGGGTTGACCGCTTCGCCGACATCATCTCGCAGCAAAGCATCCGGCTCGGCTACTGGATGGACTGGGACGACTCGTATCACACGAAGTCCGACGAGAACAACTACACGATCTGGCACTTCCTGAAGACCTGCCATCAGAAGGGCTGGCTGTACGAGGGGCGCGACGTGATGCCGTGGTGCCCGCGCTGCGGCACTGGCCTGTCCGAGCACGAGATCGTGACCGAAGGCTACAAGGAGATCGTGCATCCAGGGTTGTTCGTGAAGTTCCCGCTGCTGGACTCAGCCGACAATGAGGCATTGCTGGTCTGGACGACGACACCGTGGACGCTGACGGCGAACGCGGCGGCGGCGGTGCATCCCGAGAAGACGTACATCAAGGTGCGGCAGGACGGCGAGATTCTGTATCTCATCAAGGAGTGCGAGCCGGTCTTGAAGGGCGAGTACGAGGTGCTGGGCGATGTGCCGGCAAGCACGCTCGTCGGTGCGCGCTACCGTGCTCCATTTGCCGAGCTTACGGCGCAGGAGGGCGTGGAGCATCGCGTCGTGGCGTGGGAAGAGGTCAGCGAGTCCGAGGGCACGGGCATCGTGCATATCGCGCCCGGCGCAGGTAAAGAGGACTTTGAGCTTGGCAAGGAGAACGACATCCCCGCCATCGCGCCGCTCGACGAGTACGGCGACTTCGTGGACGGCTTCGACTGGCTTACGGGGCAGAACGTCTATGAGACGAACGACGCCATCTACGACAGCCTGAAGTCGAAGGGCGTCTTCTACAACCTCGAACGGTACTCGCACCGCTACCCGGTCTGCTGGCGCTGCGACTCGGAGCTGGTCTTCAGGCTGGTGGACGAGTGGTTCATCAGCATGGGCGAGAAGCACGAGAAGCCGCGCGAGGAGCTTACCGCCGAGGAGAAGGCGAACAGCCTGCGCTACCAGATCATGGACGTGGTGGACGACATCCGCTGGATTCCGGAATTCGGCTACGCGCGCGAGCTCGACTGGCTGCGCAACATGGACGACTGGATGATCTCCAAGAAGCGCTACTACGGGCTGGCGCTGCCCATCTACAAGTGCGGCGGCTGCGGCTGGTTCGATGTTATCGGCAGCGAGACCGAGCTTCAGGAGCGGTCCGTCGAGGGATGGGACGAGTACGAGGGCAACTCGCCGCACCGCCCGTGGGTTGACGCGGTGAAGATTCGCTGCGACGAGTGCGGTGAGGTCGTTGAGCGCATCGGGGATGTGGGCAATGCATGGCTGGACGCCGGCATCGTGTCGTTCTCAACTATCCAGTACCGCCACGACCAGGACTACTGGCGCAAGTGGTTCCCGGCCGATTGGATTTCCGAGAGCTTCCCCGGGCAGTTTCGCAACTGGTTCTACTCGCTGCTCACGATGAGCACGGTTCTGGAGAGCACCGCGCCATTCAGGTCGGTCTTCAGCTACGCGCTGATGCGTGACGAAAATGGCGAAGAGATGCACAAGAGCAAGGGCAACGCGATCTGGTTCGAGGACGCCGCCGAGCGCATGGGCGTGGACGCGATGCGCTGGGTGTTCCTGCGGCAGAACCCCGCGCTCAACGTCAACTTCGGCTTCCGCTCGGCAGACGAGGTGCGGCGACGGTTCATCATCCCGCTGTGGAATGTGTACTCGTTCTTCGTAACATACGCGAACATTGACCGCTACGACGCGACGGCAGAGGCGCCGCCGGTGTCGGAGCGCGCCGAGCTTGACCGCTGGATACTTTCAGAGCTGAACCAGCTTGTCAGGGAAGTGACGGACGCATTCGAGAACTTCGACCCTGACAGGGCTGCGCGCAATGTCGAGGGCTTCGTCGAGTACCTATCGAACTGGTATGTGCGCCGCAGCCGTCGCCGCTTCTGGAAGGCGGGCATCCTCGCCGAGAACGCGGACGCCGACAAGCACGGCGCGTACGCCACGCTGTACGACTGCCTGCTCACGCTGATCAAGCTGGTCGCGCCGGTGATGCCGTTCATGACGGAGCAGATGTACGCCAACCTGACAAACGGAAAGAGCAAGGAAAGCATCCACCTCGATGACTTCCCTGTTGCGGACGAGTCTCTGATAGACCAGCGACTTTCGGACGCCACACGGCTTGCGATGCGCCTGTCCAGCATGGGACGCGCAGCGCGTAGCAAGGCGGGCCTGAAAGTACGGCAGCCACTGGAACATGCGCTTGTCAGGCTGCGCTCGACGGACGAGGTTGCGCTGCTTTCGCAGGTCGCGCCGCAGGTGCAGGACGAGCTGAATGTGAAGCAGATCGAGCCTGTGACCGACGAGGGCGATGTGCTGGAGTACAAGGTGCAGCCGAACCTGCGGCTGCTCGGGCCGAAGTACGGCGCAGAACTGCGGAACATCGTAGCCGCGCTGAACGACGCAAATCCTGCCGACATTCACCAGCAGGTGCGCTCGGGTAATCCCGTTGCGGTCAACGGCGTAGTGCTGGAGCCGGACGAGGTGCTGGTGGAGACGCTGGACAAGGACGGATACGCCGTCAGCAACGAGGGCGGATATACGGTCGCCGTCAGCACGGAGGTCAGCGAGACTTTGCGCCTAGAAGGCGACGCCCGCGAGCTTGTACACGGCATCCAGAACATGCGCCGCTCGGCGGACTTCGACATCGCAGACCACATCGTCACATACTACGAGAGCAGCCCCGAACTCGACGCAGTGATTGCCGCTCACAGCGACTACATCCGGCAGGAGACATTGTCGCAGGACCTGGTGAGTGCAAAGCCGGCCGATGGCGCCTACACCGAGACGCTGAAGGTGAACAGCATCGAAGCGACCGTTGGGGTGCGGCGGGCCGGATAATTAGGAAAGTAAAGCCTATACTTGCTTCTCGGTAAGAGAAGGTGTTACTTTCCTTAAATGATCGAGGTCATTGCATATACCGACAGCAGAGGGCGCAATTCCTTTCGGCGCTGGCATGGCAGACTAGATAGCATCGCCACAAACAGAATAGACTCGGCTTTGTTCCAGATGCGGTCAGGAAACTTGTCCAATACTAGAAGCGTTGGACGCGGCGTCTCAGAGTATCGAATAAACTTCGGTCCGGGTTACAGAATCTATTTCGGCAAGGACGGCGACACTCTGATTATTTTACTAGGCGGCGGCACAAAGAGTCGCCAGCACAGAGATATTCAGAACGCTCATGCTCTTTGGCAAGAGTATAGACGCAATAAAAGGCGGGGGGCCTAAACATGGCTGACAAGCTTGGCATACCCATTGACGACATATTCCGAGAACGCGCGCAGCGCGACCCTATATATCGCGCCATGATGCTGCCAAGCGCGATTGACCTTCTTCTTTCCGATGATGTGGGAGTTGGAAAAATCGCGCTGCACTCCTGCATCTACGCCACCATCGGCTACGAGAAACTCGCCGAGCTTATGGGCAAGACGCCCGAAGACATCAAGCGCATGTGCCATCCCGACTACGACACCAGAGTCAACGACCTGTTCGAGATCATCAAGCATGTGCAGCAGCACGAAGGCATTCGTCTTGAAGCGAAGGTCTGCTCCGGCAAGCAGGACTGCGAGTCCGTTGCTCACGACGGGGTCCACGACGAGCCTGCCGAACCTGTTGAATCGGAGCAGCCTCTACACCCTGTCAGTCCGAGTTAGTCCGGGGAACGACCCATGAACCTCTACATTCTCAGGCACGGCATTGCTGCCGACCGCAGCGCCGGATATGCAAACGACGAACTACGCCCACTAACCAGCAAGGGCATCAGGCGCATGCAGCGCGAAGCCGAGGGCATTAACGCCATCGGTGTTGCGCCGAACCTGATTATAAGCAGCACCTTGGTGCGCGCAATGCAGACGGCGGAGATAGTCCAGCAGGGGCTGAGCGAGCCGCCACGAATGGTCACCTCGCGCGCGCTCGTGCCGGAGGCGCATCCGTCGCAGATTCTCCGGGAACTTGCCGATGGCCATTCGCCTTTGAGGAGCGTGATGGTCGTGGGACACGAGCCGCACATGAGCAGTCTAGTCTCGTACATCCTGACGGGACGGGTCTCGTGGCTGATCGACATGAAGAAGGGCGCGCTGGTCAGCATCGACCTGTCGCCGTCGGGACGCGGGCGGCTGCTATGGGCGCTGGCGCCGAGGCAACTTAGGGCGCTTGCAAAGCGAAATGGCACATCCGCACCTTGACATAAATCGCCGCGAAATACAGGATAGAGGCGAATACTTATCAAGGAGGCAGACATGGCAGCATCACTAGCCTACACGGTGCGAAGCTACAGCACCGGCACACTGGGACGGGCAATCTGCAACTCGCGCAACCACCACTGGGTGGCGGACGACTCCGGCGGCGAGGAGCTTGGCGCGGGCGAGTTCTTCCTATCAGGGCTGTCGGCGTGCGCGGTGAATATGATCGAGCGCGTCGCCAGACAGGAAGAGAGGCCCCTGGACTGGATGGATGTGAGCGTCGAGGCGTACCGGGACACGGACGCGCCGGTCGGCGAGCGCTCGCTGTACGAGGACATACGTGTACACTTCCAGATGTGGGGAATCAGCGACGAGGACGGCGAGTCCCTCGTGGACCATTGGAAACGTCATTGACCGATCTACGGCACGGTTGCGGTCGCAACCCCACAGACATCGGTCACAGCGGAGTTCACGGCGGATGAGCATCCGAGATAGGTGACTAAGGCTGGCTCCAGCGTTAGCACGAATAATGCAAACGGCGTCCCTAATGGGACGCCGTCTCGTTTTTCAAAGGGTCCGAGCATTTGAGAGTGAAGTGCGGTTTAGGGAGAAGAACACTGACAAGAATGAGCGTCCACATGAATTGTAGGGGCGCATCAATTTTGATAGCATTGGATAGTCGAATTATGCAGAGGGACGAAAATATTAGAAAGAGAATTCTACCTTTCGTTAGCTACATTGGGAACAGCATATCCTGAACGCGATATCTTAGCGACGAAGTCTGATGCCTCCTGATTCAGTTCCTTTTCTTGTCGCAAGCCTTCAAGCACTTCAGTCGTTAGCAATTCAAATATACCGAGGACTTGTCGTGCCTCTTCGTCAAGGCTCCCCTCGTCCCAGTCAACTCCTGCCAGCCACTCGCATAAGTCACCGGCAGTTTTCGAGCCAGAAAGGTAGGCTGCCAGAATCTCGGTCAGTTCTCTCTTCAGTTCGTTATCCATCTTCAAATCCCATTTCTCTGGGGCGAATATATGCCTAGAGTTCCGACTCAAAGAGTATCCCAAGAAGACTTAGACGCTCTGTTTGACGAACTTGATATCTGGAACCAGATTTACGAGGGTATTCTGACCAGTGAACCTGTCGAAAGAGCAACTGCTCCTTCAAGATCGTATTTGAACTCCACATCCCAGATTTTAAAGCACCTAGACTCCAGTGGCATTCACGTTGTCACTACCCACCGCATTATAGACAATTCAACTGGAGAAATTCATCACTGGCACGGCAAAGATATCTTGGTGGACGGGGTTCGTCTCGTCGTCGTAGGTGAACCATAAAGGCTAGCCTACGTTGAAAGCAAGACTCTCCTATTTAAATGTTAGCATTAAATCAAACTCGCCGAGCATCGGATTTCACAAACCAGAAGTGGAAGTCTGCGCCGAGGCATTTGGTGCCGGCTACCTTGCGTGTGCCGATGTTGTCCACGCTCAGGAGGCGGCTGTCGTCCACTGCACCGCTCCAGGTCGGGTCCGTGCTTGCGGCGGCTTCGATGCTGCGCGCGCCCTGCGGCTCTATGAAGGCGTCCAGCGCCCCCTCCGCCTGCCGAGCGTCCGACGCCGAGACGAGCACATCCACGCGAATGCTGCCCCTGATTGCTCCGCCGCCCAGCGTCTCCACGGACTCGCGTGATTCCAGCCGCACAATTGCCGCCGGGAATTCATTCACTCTATCCGGTTCGTACCTGAACATGCGCAGCCCTTCTATGGTTGACAGCGCGTCTGCCAACCCTCTCTTCGCTTCGCCAATCTCGTTTGCCATCACCACCTTCCTTTCCTATCCTGACCATCTCTATATATCCTGTCAGCCCCCGTCAGAAGACGCCGAGGGCGGGCTTGCGGTACGGGCTGAGCAGCAAGCCGATGTCCGGGTCCATGCCGACACTGCCTGCCTGCCAGTCGTCCACGCCGCCGCGCGCGTCCTGCCACAGCCGCGCCGCAATCCGTAGCGCCGCTTCCGATACGGGCGCGGGGTACTCGTAGATTTCTATCGGGCTGTCCTTGACGATTGCGGCTGCCACCGTACCGTTCACCCCGCGCTCCACTGTCAGCGTCTCGCCGTCGCGCCCCCGCACATAGACCTGCTCATCTCCTATCTGCAGCGTGTGTCCTGCGGTAAACTCCGCCGAACCCGACAGCAGCGCCGACAGTTGCAGCGTCGTGGCAGCAGCATCAGCGGCGACATCGACGAGCTGAGAGGCACGGCGCAGGCGCTTCCACCAGCCCCATACGCCGCTCACCTCAACATTGCCGCGCCCCGGCGGGAAGCACAGTCTGCCGCTCTTCGCGCCCGTTGCCAGCAGTCGGGTGTACGGGCGCGAGTTGGAATTGCCCGGCGACGCGGGGTCGGCGTCGTACGGCAGGAGCCGGTAGTCGTCTGCCGTCCATGTCGTGGGGAACCCGCCATATCCGCGCTCATAGATGCGAACGCCCTCACTGTCCACGCTGATAAGGTCCGGCACGCCGAGGGTCGCCGCGCCGCTGCCGTCGAAACGCAGCGTAGCCTTTAGCGCGAAGAAATGCCGGTTGCACCAGCGATCTATGACGCTGCTCGCCGCCTCTGCAAGTCCTAGCAGCCTGTCGTCATTAGCCGTCCCGGTGATGTTCAGCGCGGCTTCGCTCTTGAGGGCGTCCAGAGTTATGTATGCGTGTGTCATCTTCAAGTACCTCTCAGTGGGTAACAGGATGCACAGGATGGATAGGATTATCAGATTTTCCATCCTGACTATCCTGTCCACCCTGTTAGTCTCGTCTTTACGACAGATCGATGTTGTACTGCAGCCCGGTATGTGTCGCCGTGCTGCGCGTGCCGCTGCGCTCTGCCAGCGCGTGCCGGAAGCTGACGGTTACGACCGTCTGGCGCTTCTGGGTGTCACGGTCAACGTCGATCATGAGCTGGCGGCGGAAGCCCTGCGCCCACTGCGTGCGGTTGACCAGCAGCAGCCGTCCCTTCGTGTTGGACGACGCGCCGTCCGTTATCTTGCCGTCCGCGTCCGCGAGCGCCATCTGCTCCGACACGATGACCGGTATCCCCTCGACCGCGCCCAGCATGCCGGTGAGCAGCGTGGCGTTCGGCCCCAGCTTGTCCATCGTCCTGAACTGCGATACGGACTGCACACGGATGAAGGTGTTCACATCCATAATCCAGGCAAGCTGCGAAGGTCGTGCGCCGTACTTGCCCAGCTTCGCCCGCAGCTCGTTGAACATGTCGTCCGACACGACGGCGTTGTGGTTGTTCGACTGGGAATTGTTGTCCACGAGCGGCAGGTGAAGGATGCCGTCATAGCCGAGCAGCCAGTGCGCCTTGCCCGAAGTGCTTGCGGAGATATTCGCGCCATCCGCGTTGATGTTGTTCGTCGTGCTCTTGTCGGCGTTCAGAATGATGTCGTCCAGCACTTCGGCAACATTGCGAACCAGCCCGGCGCGAATCTCCGGCAGCATGGCGATCACGCCGTCCTCTTCCAGCGTGAAGCTGTACGGCACCTGCCCCACCAGCTCGAATGCGGTCAGCGTCGTCCTGCCGGTGGCGAGCGCGGTGTCGGTTGTGGCGGTGTTCTCCGTGCCGGGGAAGAAGCTTACATCGCCGAGCTGACGCGGCACCTCGAACGGGTTGGACGGCATCGGGAATGTCGGGATGATTGGCGCGACAAGCGTCTGTAGGTTCACATCCTGCCACAGCTCACGCGCCTCAAGCGTAGCCACGAGTTCGTCGCCGCTGCCCGCCGTCGTGCTGTCCATCGCCGCGCGCGTCATCGCGCCCAGAAGCTGGCGGCTGAACCCTTGGAACTGCCCTGTGTCCTTCGAGTCCACGCTGAACCAGCGTTCCAGCCGGCGCTCCGCAGTCTGATGCGAAGCCTGTATGTCTGCGGGGGTGATGCTCCCTGCCAGCAGACGCTTTGCCTCCTCAGCGCGCTCGACCCACGCAGGGCCGAAGCCTTCGCGCCGCTGCGAGTGCGCGAAACGCCGCACCAGCGCAAGGTCGAGAATGTCCATGCCCGCATAAGCGCCGGACGGGACGGTGGGCAGCGCGCCGTCCTGCGCGTAGCTGCTGAGGGCATTGCGGCGGACGCTGCGTTCGCGCTCCACGGCAGCATTCACGCTGCGGCTGATGCGCTCCGTCTCCTCGCGCAGCAAACCGACCTCGCGGCTCACAGGCTCGAACCGCTCGCGCACGAACGAATTGATGTCCGCCAGGTCTTTCTTGATTGCTTCTATATCCGTAGTTGTCATTCCTTCTCCCTTTCCTGATGTCCCATTCACTTCATTATGTGCATTGATGTCCTGTGGATTGATGCTCTTTGTATTAATGTCAGGCGGCTGGCGGCGGACTTCGCAGCAGCTCCCGCAGCTCGGCGGTCATCGCCCGGACCTCCGCGAACTCGACATCCTGCGGGTGGTCTTCTATCAGCGAGTCGAGCATGCGGCGGTGCGTCTCGCGCAGTGCGTCCGGGTCGGCGGGTACAGAGACGATGGACCATTCCAGCAACTCAGCGCGGATGTCGCGGATGCCGCCGCCGTCAGCGGGCCGGGTCTCTACTGGCAGCCAGCTTATGGACGCCGCCTGCAGGAAGCCCCTGTCCCATGCGTTGCGGATGCGCTGGGCGAACGGGTCGTCATCGAGGAACTCGAACTCAGCGACGATGCCGCCGTCATCCGTGCGGCTGATGCTCAGTGTCCTGCCGATGGGCAAGCCACCTGATGGAGAGCGACCGGTGGAGTCGTGCGCCCACATCACGACGGGATTGCGGCGATAGTTGTCGAACTGCAAGCCCGCAAGGTCGATCTCAGGGGCGGTGCGCGCCCTGTCGTTCGCGGCGATCACGACGCTGCGCCGGGTTGCGTCCACAGAATCGCGCCGCACGATGTCCATGCTCATCGAACGAACTCGCGTGTCTTGACCGTTGAAATGCTCCATAACAGCAAAAGCCCCCGATGCATGGGACCGTCTTCGGCCACGAAATCGGGGGCTTCTTCGCCCTCTTCGGAAGGCTCCGTCACGGAGCAGCTATTTGGCTATGTAAGTCAGCTATGCGAGTAAATTAGCACGAATGTTTGATGCGTGTCAAGAGAAATCGGTAACAGAAATCGCAAGTCGAACAACTAGGCCTGAGTTTCGTCCGTGCGCAGACTCCTAATCTCAACTTTGCCGTCCGGAAGCGGGTGGATCGCTATGCGCTCATCCCAAGGAAAGCCGCGCCCGCCTCTCACAATGCGCGTGGTGCAGACTTCTATGTCCGCAATATTGTCCCGCGTAATCCTCCTGAGTCGGATACCGGTGCCCAGAATTGACAGGTTGATTTCCCAACCTGATGCGTCGTCGCTCAATCCTCAGCCTCATCGGAGTCGGGAAAATAGTACAGAGACAATTCGCCGTCCTCGGCCTTTACCGCCACCATGTACCTATCCACTAGCCTGAACACCTGTGGAACGCCCGCGGTGATGAATTTCGGGTCGAGGATTACTGAATCGCCCTTGTACGCTACGGCGTCCCCGTCGCGCGCAACGTATTCAAGCTCAAGAACTTCACGCTCTTCCCCATTTTCGAGTCTTATCCTCGATGGCCGCACCACACCGTGCTCCTCAATCTCTTAGTTAAGCTGGAGTTACATGGTAACCCACACCGAACATTTGTCAAGGCAAATATAATCCAAGATTCGGTAGCACATTCACTGCATATTCGGTCGCCTCTCTCCTGATAGGTCAGCGTGGGACAGAGCCAGATAAGCCCGGCCCGTCGCACCGGCCAACGGATTCCCTACTCCCGCGTCAACATCAGCGTATAAGTACCAGTGTTCCCGCTGCTGGAGTACGGAGTGCCCACATCAACGTAGTACATGCCGGGGCTGAAGTCTTTCTGCAGCGACTCCACCGGTGCGGTCCTTCCGTCAGTATCCACGTTGCCCGCGCTGTCCGCGATTCTCCAGATGCCGACGCCCTTTGGCCCGTCGCTCACGGTCAGCAGGTATGCGCCCTGCTCGGAAATCTCGAACCTGAACACATCTCGGTCGTCCAGCGACTCAAGTCCCCAGATAGGCACAGCTTCCTCCTCACCCGCATTAAACCAGTCCCAGGGATTCACGTCGCGGTCGTCCATATCAACGTCGGAATCGATGTTGGCTTTCACGGAATCCCCCGGACGCAGTAACAGTCCTGACTGCACCCTGTGGTCGTCGGCGTGATCATCCTCACGCACCGTGATTTCATAGTGGCCAAGCAAGCTGCGGTCCTGGCTGCCCGCCCCGATTGCTACGTAGTAAGTGCCATCGCCATCAGGCGTGAAGAACGCGCGCGCGAAGTTGTGGATGAAGCCCCCTGCGTCGTGCTCGCCCAGCACCTGCTCGCCCTCTTCGTCCACAATCTCCAGTATGCTTGGGTCAATCAGGTGTCCGGGATAGTAGTCTATGGAGTATGGTTCCCCGTCGTCTCCGCTCAATTCCAGCCTGTTCCTAAGCTCGATTATGTAGCTCTCGCCGGCATCGCCCTCGAAACTGAACCAGTCTCTGCCGCCGTCCTTCTCAACAAGCTCCCCGTACAGCATGCCGCGCAGCCCGGAATCTATGGACTTGGCGGACTTGGCCCACTCCGCGGGCTCCGGCGTTGGCACGGGCGTTGGCGTCGCTCCGATGGGCGCGGGAGGATCCGGCTTCTCGCTTTCGTCATCTATCGAAACTGCCACGACCTTGTGGTTGCGGTCGTCATCGAGACCGTGGAATAGCCGGTTCAGCCTGCCGCCGGGTGCAGTTTCAGCCCACAGGCCGCCGTTCCTCTGCTCAGGGTCATAGGTCATGCCCGTGCCGGTGCCACCGCCCTCAACGCTTATGCCGTCTGCGTCCGCGTCGTCCGCAGTCACGGTGTAGCCGAAGACCAATTCATCGCCGCCGTCTCCGCTCAGCAACTCCGCGACTCTGCGGTTCTCTCCCACCTGTATGTGCAGGCCCGCGTGGTCGGCGCGCTCCCCGGTGTCCGGGTTCAGCGTGGTCACGGTGCCGGTGAAGTGCGCGGTGATCTCGATAACATCGCCCGCGCCGTATGCCTCGACCTCATCGCCGGAAGCGGTGGTAATCTCGCCCGGCTCGGAAGTGATCTCCAGATCGTAGATGCCCACACCGTCGTCGTCCGAGATGGTAATCTCGCACTCGCCGTCGAAACCGTGTTCATTTTCATTCTCGAAGCGGACTGTGAAACTCTCATCAATCTCCGAGTAATGGTCTTCCGTCGTGTGGAAGTCGCGCCCCATAGCGCCGAGGTCGGCCTCGGGCCAGGTGCTTTCCTGTCTTTTCCCATGCAGATGTTCGTAGTCCGACTCGTCGGCGGTCGCTGCGTCCGTGTACCAGAGGACACGCATTCGTGTATAGAGCCAGTCAGGAGCATGGGTCGCCCGCACCTCCAGCCGGAAATCTTCGCCTTCCTCGACAAGCGTCTCTATGCAGACGATTTCCACCGCCGGCCACGGGTCGATTTCCACGTCGTAATCCGCGTGCGCCGTACGGCTCGTTGCCAGGCCGCCTATCAGTATCGCCAGCGCCAACACAGCCATTAGCCCCATCAGGGCTAGCAGTCCGATTCGCCTTCCTTTCGATGATTCAGTCCTTCCGAGGATTATCTGAGTCCCCTTCATCTCCCGTCTCCATTCCGCCTTCCAAGGCCTGCCACCGCCCAGTTCTAATTGACCAGTAATTCAGGCAGCCCTCTCCGCAGGTATATTTAGAATTACCTATGGTGAACCCCATTCAATATATTAGAAGTAATAGTATATGTATAGGGCGTCGCTTATAATGTCATTCGCCTTATCTATACTTATCCACGCTCACTGAAGGAACCCTGCGTGCGAAAAATCCACAGGCTTGAAATGCCAAAACCCCGATGGTACACTCTTGCCCAATCTGCAAATCCCCCCGGGCGCTTTCCCGACCACACGCTATTCTTTCTGTTTCCAGCCCTCATCTGACAACCGAACAGCCCTTTGAATCCCTGCTATTGAAGCCTCACTGGCAACACCCGTACCGGCAATGTGACGCTGAAGCTATGTATGCCCTCGGCTGGAGGTTGAACCCATGAATATGGCGAAACTGGCGTTTGGATTATTAGCAGTAACACTCACCGCGCTTCTGATAGCGGCGTGTGGAGGTGCTGCGGCTCCACAAGCGGCTCCTGCGGCGCCCCAACAGGCAGCGCCCGCTCCCGCTCCGGCAGCTCCCGTTCCCGTAGCGCCCGCGCAACAACCGGCGGCTCCGGCGGCTCCCGCTCCCGCAGCGCCCGCGCAACAGCCGGCGGCTCCCGCCATGGCTCCGCAGGCGGTCCCGACCGTTGCGATCGCGCCGATTGCGCAGCAGCAGCGACCTGCACCCACACCCACCGGGCAGCAGGTGATCCCGGGCGGCATTCTCGTTCCGCTCGCGGGCTTCGACCTGGGGCACACCGACCCGCACCGCAACACCTCGGTCGCGGAACTTTCGTACATGACCCACATCTACCCGGGCATCCTGCAGTACGACACGACCACCTGGGTTGATATCGCCCCGGACCTAGCCGTGTCGTGGGAGGTGGACTCCACCGGCAAGGCGTACACCTTCAAGGTGCGCGAGGGCACGACATACAGCGACGGCTCTACCGTTTCCGCCGAGGACATGTCCTATTCGCTGAACCGCATGATCGACCGGCCCAACGACATCGCCATGCCGCGCTCCGGCTGCATACGCGGCTTCATGGAGAACGCGCAGGCGATCGACCCCGTTACGCTTCAGGTCAACCTGAAAGACCCGGCGGTCGGCTTCCTCGGATGCGTCGCTTCCCCTTGGATTTCCATACCGCCCAAGTCCATCCTCGAAGAGATTGACAGCGGCTCAGACCCCGGACGCGAGCTTGAACTCGACGAGGTCATAGGCGCGGGTCCGTTCGTGCTGAAGAACTACCAGCGCGGCATTTCGTTCGAGGTCGAGCGCAACGAGAACTACTACGACCAGCCGCGCCCGTATCTTGACGGCGTGCGCCACGTTGTCGTTACCGATCCCAGCTCGCGAGTCGCCGCGTTCCGCACGGGACACGCGCACAAGGAAGCGGTCTTCCCCGCATTCGGCGCGGACGACGATGTAGCCATCCGCGAGCAGATGGGCGACCAGCTATTCGTCAGCGAGACCGTCGGCTTCGGCGTCGGCGGCATTCACATCAACCTGCGAAACGCGCCCTTCGACGATGTGCGCGTGCGCAAGGCGTTGCAGCTTGCCGTTGACCGCGAGGAGATGATTGAGCTGATTCACCCGTCGGGCGGCGAAGCGCAGTGCTACTACCCATGCATCTTTGACTGGATCTACTCGGTCGAGGACTACATGCAGCTTCCGGGCTTCCGCTTCGACGGGCATCTCGACGACGTAGAAGAGGCAAAGCGCCTGCTCGCAGAGGCGGGATACCCCGACGGCTTCGAGGCGACCATCACCTTCCGCAAGGTCGGACCGTACCCTGACTACTCGGCGATTGTCGCGCAACAGTGGAAGGCTATCGGAGTTGACCTCACTCTGCGCCCAATGGAGAGCGCGGCGGGCTTCGCGGCATACCAGCAGGGCGACTTCGAGATCAACTGGCAGGGCACGGGCCTGAACTTCCTCGACCCGGACGCCGCCAACGACCTGCTATGGCTGCCCACGGCGGGCCGCAACTACCAGGGCTGGGAGAACGCCGAGTTCTTGGAGCTATTCGACCAGGAGAAGCAGGAGGTTGACCAGGCGAAGCGCGGCGAGCTGCTGCGCCAGATGACCGACATCCTCCTCGACGAGGTGCCGTACATACCGGGCACGCAGGGCATCGGCTTCCACCTGCAATACCGCTGCGTGAAGGGCTACACCCAGCCGCGCGCACTTGGGCAGAACAACTATCGCTTCGACAAGGTATGGCTCGACCAGGAAGAGCCCTGCCGTTAATCACCGTCAATTGCCATTGGATTCGTCCTATCCCGCTTGCCTTCCCCCTCTGATGGGGGAAGGCCGGGGTGGGGTGAAATCTATTCACTTATTCCTCACTCCTATTACTCGCCAAGCCTATTACTCGCCAAGAACGAAGCGATGCTCTCACAAGGGAAGTCTGACCGGTGCGTGCCTATGTAGTCCGTAGAGTGCTCCTGTTCTTCCCAACATTGATTGGGGTGTCCCTTGTCGTCTTCATCATCCTGCGCATCGTACCGGGCGACCCGGCGTTCATCATGCTCGCCGGCTACGAGGGCGAGGGCTCGTTCACGCAGGAGGAGCTGGAGCGGGTGCGCCGCCGTCTCGGTCTCGACGCCCCCATCTACATCCAGTATGTCAAGTGGATCGCCAGCGCGGTGCAGCTCGACTTCGGGGACTCCTTCTTCACCAACCGCCCGATATGGGAAGAGGTGCGGCCGCGCCTGCCCCTGACATTCCAGTTCGCGTTCATGGCGATATTCCTCGCGATAGCCTTCGCGGTGCCTATGGGGGTGATTTCCGCAACGCGACAGGACACCTGGATAGACTATTTCCTGCGTATCTTCGCGATCATCGGCCTAGCCATGCCCACTTTCTGGGTGGGCGCGCTGCTGCTGCTGTCGTTGTCGCTCTGGTTCAACTGGTTCCCGCCGCTCGGCTACACCGCGCCCTGGGTGGACCTGAAGACGAACTTCATACAGCTCATATTCCCGGCAGTCGCGCTCGCCTACTCCACCAACGCCGTCGCCGCACGCATGACGCGCTCGCAGATGCTGGAAGTGCTGCGCGAGGACTATGTCCGCACGGCGATGGCGAAGGGACTCAGGGAGCG
The DNA here is from genome assembly GCA_963665605.1 of Dehalococcoidia bacterium. Lineage (GTDB taxonomy): Bacteria > Chloroflexota > Dehalococcoidia > Lucifugimonadales > JADFKI01 > Bin90. The sequence goes on from OY762409.1 coordinate 1,967,282, forward strand.
AGTGGTCGTATTCCGGCACGCGCTGAAGAACGCCGCGCTCCCCGTGCTGACGCTCTTCGGCGTGCAGTTCGGCTTCCTGCTGGGCGGCTCAGTCGTCATCGAGAGCGTCTTCAGCCTGCCGGGAATAGGACGCCTGCTGATTTTCGCCATCAACACGCGGGACTTCCCGATGGTGCAGTTCCTCGTGATGTTCATCGCGTTCATCTTCCTATCGGTAAACCTTCTCGTAGACCTGCTGTACGGCTGGCTCGACCCGCGAATCCGCTATGAGTAACTGATCACATTGGAAACTGACCGTCGTAGCACCGCCAAAGGCGACATAATGACCGACAAGTCAATGGAGACCGCCCTCGCCGTAGAGTTCGGCATGAGGAGGAGGCAAAGCCTGCTCATCCGCTCATGGTGGCTGGTGAAGTCCAAGCCGCTCGGCGCGATCGGCGGGTTGATACTGGTCGTCGCAATCCTGCTGGCAATCTTCGCTCCGATCGTCAGCCCATACGACCCTGAAATATCGGACAGGACTTCGAGACTGACACCCCCGGACCTGCGCCACTGGTTCGGCACGGACCACATTGCGCGGGATGTGTTCAGCAGGGTCATCTACGGCTCGCGCGTGTCGCTGCTCGTCGGCTTCATCGCGGTCGTTACCAGCAGTGTATTCGGCACCGCGCTCGGAGTGGCAAGCGCGTACTTCGGCAAGACGCTGGACCTGCTGCTGCAGCGCGTCGTGGACTCGCTGCAGGCGCTGCCCGGCCTTGTGCTTGCGCTCACACTCATGGCGGCTATGGGGCCGTCCCTGACCGCCGTGATCATCGCCATTACGACCGTGCGGATACCGGGCACGATCAGGACGGTGCGCTCCGTGGCGCTCAGCGTCAAGGCGAGCCAGTACTCGGAGGCGGCGCGCGCCATCGGAGCGAGCGACTGGCGCATCATGCTCCACCACATCACGCCCAACTGCATGGCGCCCGTCATCGTGGTTGGCTCGGCTGTACTTGGCGGCGCAATCGTTACGGAGGCGAGCCTGAGCTTCCTCGGGCTTGGCGTGCCGCCGAACATCCCCACATGGGGCAACATGCTCGGGCAGTCGCAAGAGCGCTACATCGCAGCAGGCCCATGGACGAGCGTCTTCCCCGGCCTAGCTCTCACCATCACCGCATTCGGCATAAACCTCCTCGGCGACGCCCTCCGCGACGTGCTAGACCCAAGGCTGCGGGGCAGCAGGTAGGGGCCGAATAACCCAATCCCATCTATCCTGTACATCCTGTCAGCTCCGTCTCGATAGGCTATAATCGTTCGGAGGGAGAGGAACACTTGGCAACTATCGACACCACTGACGACCTTCTGCGACTCGTGCGGGAAGACTCCGACTTTCGCGCGACTATGAGACGCGAGCTGCTGACGGCGGAACTGCTGGAAGTTCCGCAGCGTCTCACCGCACTGGAGCAAAGCACTGCCGCGCTCATTGAATACACCACCGCAACAAATAGGCGGCTGGACAGTATAGAAGCGGACATTACTGTGATGAAGGATGATATCGCAGTGACGAAGAACGACATCAGCGTCATAAAGAACGACATCAACGGATTGGGCGAAGCGTTCAGGCGAGAAGTACAAGCTCAGTCGAGTTACCGCGGCAACTATGCCCAGAGCGCAGCTACAGGAAGCAACCAAGACATTGCCCGTCCCTTCGCCGAGCTACGCGGCATGAGTCGAATCAAGACAAGGCAGGTCTCAAGGGCTATGGTGGAACACTGGCTAATGAACAATGTCCCATTGGTTGAAGCATTGAAACTTCGCCCAAGAGCGTGGGACACCTTCCTTACGCCGGATGATATTGCGGGTGTTAGAAATTTGCAGGCTGAAAACGACACAGAGCCTGAATTCTACATCGTAGTGGAAGCCTCTTACACAGGAGAGGTGGAGGACATCAACAAGGCCACCGACCACGCCAAGATTGTCCGAGCGGTGACCGGATTGGACGCCTATCCGGTTGTGGCGGCGGTACAGTTGGATGACCAGATGGAACCGGAAGTCCGGAATAGGCTCTACGACGACATTCAGCAATTCGTCGAAGCAAACGATGCGGAAGCAGCGTTCTGGTATCCACTCGGTTCGGCTGATCTAAGGCCGGCCGAACCACGCTAGTCGCAGCGCCTTAGCATATTTTCTCCAAAGCAAAAGCGCCTTACCTGTCTATCAGGTAAGGCGCTCTCATTTCGTACCAGTTCAGGCCCGCATCAGATATTGAACTGCGGGTCGTCGTAGTTGTCGAGCTTGTTGTATATCTGAATGCGCCACCGCTGCGGATCAACCACCAGCAGCCGCGACTTCACAGGGTCGAACTCCACCGCCATCGGCAGCGCGAATCGCCACTCGGGCTCCAGGCTGTACACCCGCCGCCGCGCCTTGTACACGTCCGGGTTGCTCAGCACATACTCGTGCTGCCACTTCGACAGCTCCTGCGCGTCGCCTGTGAATGTCGTGATGTAATTGCGGTCCGCGTCGTATGCCTGCACGCGGTTGTTCACCCAGTCGCAGACATAGATGTCGCCGTCCGGGTCAACCGCCACGTCCGTCGGATGGTCGAACTGCGTCTCGCCGTCGCCGTGCTCGCCGAGACTGAAGACAAAATCGCCGTCCGCGTCGAACTTCTGGATGCGGTGGTTCTTGTGGTCTGCCACATAGACGCAGCCGTCGGAGTCGGTGGTCAGGCCCCAGGGAGCGTTGAACTCGCCGTCGCCGTCGCCGCGCTGTCCGAATGAATACAGCGGACTGCCGTACTTGTCCAGCTTCTGAATGCGGTGATTCAGCGCATCCGACACATAGACATCGTCGTTGCCGTCTATCGTGATGCCGGACGGCCTGTTGAACTGGCCGGGCCCGTCGCCCTGCTCGCCGAACGAGCGCAGGAATTCGCCGTCGGTGTCGAATACCAGGACGCGGTGCAGCCACTCGTCCGTGACATACACATTCTCATCGCTGTCCAAAGCGAGGTGTGCGGGCCATCTGAAATCGCCGCCGCCCTCGCCCGTGCTGCCGAACTGCGTCTGAATTTCCTCGTCGCCCGGCATCGTGCCGATTGAGAGTTTGGTGACATTGCTGTTGTTCGGACGCCGCAGCAGAACGAATACATTATCATCCCGCCCGACGGTCAGATTCAGCATGCCGGTAACCTGCCTGCCTCCCACCACATGGCTGAAGTCGTACACCCTATCGGCAACTATTCTGGTCAGCATCAATTCCTCCCTGAGGTAAAGAAAATTCCCTTCCCCCTTGATGGGGGAAGGTTAGGATAGGGGTGAAATCCTGGTTATTCGAATGAGAACATCAAACCCCGACATTACGCGAACATGTACTCCCGCGTCGAGACGATGAGCTGAAGCAACTCCGCAATCTCCTGCGCGGATTCGGCATCGGTCTTGCCGTTGCCGCCGCAGACGCCGTTCTGCTTTGCATGCGCGACAAGCTCCGCCTTCGTGCCATCGTTGAACTGCAGCGGGCCGAGCAGGTCCAGGCATGCGTCCACCAGCGCCTCAGGCGATGTCGCTTCCGCCTGGGCCTTCTGAATTATCTTGCGAATGCCCGGCCGGTGGAAATCATTCACCATGTCGGCGACGAAGTTCGTCCGCTTCATGAGCGCGCCACTGTTTATCCACTCCACGCCGGAGTGCCAGCCCTCGACGCTCGGTGGATTCAGCAACTCCTGTCCCATGTATGTGATGTGGTTCGCCCACTCGTAGATGTCGGGCGTGGGCAGTTCGGAATCTCCCGCCAGACGCAGCGTGCTGACAACCACCTCGGTCGGGTTCTTCACCTTGCGGAACTGCGCCTCTTTAAAGAAGTCCGAGTTGAACAGCATTCGCAGCACTGCGCGAATGTCGTAGTCCGTCTCCATCAGCGCGTTCGACAGGAAGTCGATGGCTTCCGGGTCGTTCGGCGGCGTTACGGGCCATGCGGGAACCTGCACCTCGTCCGCCACGAAGAAGCTGTACATGTGGCGAGCGACGAAGCGAGCCGTCGCCGGCTGCTTCAGGATGATGTCTATGATGTCCTCGCCGTTGAAGTTGCCCGTCTCGCCGAGGAACGTCTTGTCGCCGTTGTCGTGGTCGTCTTCCTTGTACTCGAAGTACCAGTCCCACCTGCCCATGTGAAAACGCGGCAGCTTCGGCGACATCGTCCAGCCTGTGAACGCCCGCGAGCACTCCCGCACATCGTCCTCGGTGTAGTTGCTCACGCCCATGCTGAACAACTCTAGCAGTTCCCTGCCCCAGTTCTCGTTGACCGCGGTGGCGTGGTTCTCATTGTTGTCCAGCCAGTAGATCATCGCCGGGCTCTTCGCCACTTCCAGGAGCAGGTCGCGGTACTTGCCCATGCCCTTCTCGCGGAACATGTCGATCATGTCCGTGATCTCGTCGTAGTGGTCAACCTTCGACACGCCCGTCGCGAAGATCTGGTGCCAGAACAGGCACATCTTCTCCTGCAGCGGCGCCCTCGTGTTGATCATCCGCCACACCCAGCTCACCTGCCCGATGCCGCCGAGCGTGCCCGGCTTCCACTGCATGTGGTGGTAGCGCAGGAACTCGTAGATATCGACAGGCTCCTGCCGCTCCGGGTGCAGAAGATCTTCGACGGTCTCCTCGTACCCCTCGGCAGTCCGCTCCTCCAACTCTTCGCGTGAAGCGCCGAAGCCCGCGCGCCGCATAAGGTGCGCCATCATTGCAAGATCGCTGCTGCTCATCGTTGACCTCCCTGTCGTGGGCCTATTTGTGGCTCTGATCGGTGGCTCTGATTTAGTGCCTTTGATAGTAGGTGAGAGCGCCGCTGTGGGCGCCGGTACAGTGACTACAATAGTAAGAATAACGGTAACAATCGGGAGGGATGGTCGAGTCCATCCGCATGACCGCCATTATATGGCATGAAAGTTACGCATAGCAACGCACGGCATCATCTCGGAGTGTTTCTGCTTTGTGGCAACTTAGAGCCGCTCTGTTTCCACCGGATACTGCTAACTGCCGGCACTGATAATCCGCTATAATCGGTCATACTCGGAGAATCATCATGGTCACTATAAACAACACGGACGACTTCATTCGCGCACTTCGCGCGAACCCGGAGTTCCACGCGGCAGCGAGGCGTGAGTTGCTGACGGAAGAACTGCTCGCACTTCCCCAGCGCCTCAGCCAGTACGCAGAAGGCACCGACAAACGGCTTGACGACATTGACCGAACCATCAAGGGATTCTGAGGAACGCCGGCGGCGGCTCGAAGGCAGGATGCGCCGCATTGAAAACCATCTCATCTCTCTGCGCGGCGACGCCCTTGAGAAGAAAATGCCCAAAACGCTTTGCGAATTGCTGGGCGACGAGCTAGACATCAAGAGGTTGCAGATATTCTGGATGGCGCGACGCCAGACGCAACCTTTGAACCGGAGCGAGCACTTCATCCGGGCACTGGAAGAAGCCACCGACAACGGGATCATCACGGATGACGAAGAACTCAGGCTTCTCACCTCCGATATGGTTTTACGCTCTCTGAGGGAGTCTGACGAAAGCCGTCTCTGGATCGCCGCAGAAGCCTCAGGCGTAATCGACCAGGACGACATCTCCCGCGCCCGTCAGTCCGCATTGGCCCTCACCAAGATATATGGTGAGGATGCCATTCCCGTGGTGTACGGCTATAGGATTTCCGACCAGCAGCGAGAGCAGGCTGCCGCAACGTCCGAACTCCAGCACGTTCACATTTTCCTAGAGCACGACGAAGCATCGGAGGAGGACTAGGCCACTCCGCCGCAACGCGCCATCACGCATGGCTCAGCCCGCCATCTATGTACAGCGTCTCGCCCGTCATGTACGCCGACGCGTCGGACGCAAGGTACACCGCCAGCAGCCCGACCTCCCGCAGCTCTCCGACGCGTCCCAGCGGCACATTCGTCTTGGCATTTTCTCGCGACGCAGCAATTCGCTCCGGCTCGCCGGTCTCAGGGTCCGGGAATATGCCCGGCGCGATGCAGTTCACCGTAACGCCGTACGGCGCCCACTCCAGCGCGAGCGTCTGCGTCAGCCGTGCCAGCCCCGCCTTCGCCGCCGAGTACACCAGCATCTCCGGCGAACCCTTGCGCGCCGCAAATCCGCTGATGTTGATGACGCGACCGCTGCCCCGCTCGGTCATGTGCTGCCCCACCGCGCGGCACCCCATGAACGCCTCCGTCAGGTTGATGTCCAGCACGAACCGCCACTCCTCGTCCGTGATCGGCGTACCGTCCGAGCCGGGCGGCGGCACCAGCGGCTTGCGTATCGCATCGCCCAGATTGTTCACCAGCACGTCTATGCGCCCCCACGCATCCATCGCCGTGTCCACCGTGCGCTGCCAGTCGTCGGAATTCGTCGCGTCCGCCGTCAGCGGTATGATGGGATGCCCCGCAGCCTCCATCTCCTCCGCGAGCGGTGTCAGGTAGCGGTCCGTCAGCGACGTAACCATCACCTGCGCCCCCGCCTCCGCGAACACCCGCGCAATCCCCTTGCCTATCCCACGCGCCGCACCCGTGACTATCACCGTCTTACCCGTAACATCGAACTCACTCGGAAACATCGTCCACCTGCTTTCGTCACTAACGCCTATGCCATAAGTGCCCCAATTCTACGCCACAAATCTCCCATCCCACAAAATCCATTCATCCTCCCAATCCTGTCTATCCTGTTAGCCCCGCCCCGTTGCCCAATCCCCCGCTGCGTTGTAACCTAACGCCAAACCACCATTGCCCGGAGAAAGGCCCCAAGCAAAAGGACAAAGAATGTCAACAGTCAGCATAGACCACATCGCAATGCCGACCGCCAACGCCGAGAAGCTCATCGCCTTCTATAAGAAGCTCGGCTTCCACATCAACGACGAAGCCGAGTGGCGCGCGGGCGAGGCGCACATCTTCTCCATACAGGTCGGCGACTCCAAGATCAACGTGCATCCTGAGGGCTACACCGCCGCCCTGCGCGGTCCCACGGCAGTGCCCGGCAGCGCGGACATCTGCTTCGTCTGGAACGGCACCGCATCCGACTGCGAGCAGATGCTCAACGACGCAGGCGTGGAGATAATATCCGGCCCCGGTCCGAGACGCGGCGCGCTCCGCCACAGGAACGCCGTCAGCCTCTACGCCCGCGACCCAGACGAAAACCTCCTCGAATGGATGATTTACGAGTAACAACCCATCCAACATCCTATATATCCTGTCTATCCTGTTAACTCCGGGGGCAGGGGCATGTCCAAGACGCAAGGAGGTCCAACATGGGACGACTAGACGGCAAGGTAGCACTCATCAGCGGCGGCGCGCGCGGACAGGGCGCGGCAGAGGCGCTTCTATTCGCCCGCGAAGGCGCAAAGGTCGTCATCGGTGACATCCTCGACGACGAGGGCAGGCAGACCGAAGCGCAGATTGCCGAGCTAGGCGGCGATGCCAGCTACGTCCACCTCGATGTAACCAGCACGGACGACTGGGACGCCGCTGTGCAGACCGCGCTCGACCGCTACGGCAGGCTCGACATCCTCGTCAACAACGCCGGCATCGGCGGCACAGGAGGCGGCATAGAGGGCGCCACGCTGGAGAGTTGGGACAGGACGCTCGACATAAACGCGAAGGGCGTCTTCCTCGGCACGAAGGCGGCGATACCCGCCCTGCGAGACTCCGGCGGCGGCTCCATCGTCAACATATCCTCCATCGCCGGCATCATCGGCCTGACGAGCGGCAACCCCGCCTACGCTGCGAGCAAGGGCGCGGTCCGCCTGCTCACCAAGTCCACCGCGATCCAGCACGCCGCCGACAACATCCGCTGCAATTCCGTGCATCCCGGCATGATTGTCACCGCCATGACCGAGGCGCTGCTATCCGACCCCGAACGCCGGCAGTACTGGGACGACATCATCCCCATGGACAGGCTCGGCACCGTGGACGACATCGCCAACGGCGTCCTCTTCCTCGCATCCGACGACTCCTCTTTCGTAACAGGCTCCGAACTCGTCATAGACGGCGGCGTCACCGCGCAATAGTTCAACCGCCCAGTTATCCCCCTCTCCCTGGGGAGAGGGTTGGGGTGAGGGGAATTTCCCCCACTTCCGCATCCGGGCAAGCACAACTCCACGGAGGTACATCATGCCACGGCTGAACGGCAAGGTAGCACTCATCAGCGGCGGCGCGCGCGGGCAGGGCGCGGCAGAGGCGCTGCTATTCGCCCGTGAAGGCGCGAAGGTCGTCATCGGCGACCTGCTCGACGACGAAGGCAGCCGGATCGAGGCGCAGATTGCCGAGCTAGGCGGCGACGCAACCTACGTCCACCTCGATGTAACCAGCGCAGCAGACTGGGACGCAGCCGTGCAGACCGCGCTCGACCGCTACGGCAGACTCGACATTCTCGTCAACAACGCCGGCATCGGCGGCGGCGGTGTCGGGCTGGAAGATACCACCCTTGAGTTCTGGGACAGGACGCTCGACATCAACGCCAAGGGCGTGTTCCTCGGCACGAAGGCGGCCATCCCCGCCCTGCAAGAATCAGGCGGCGGCTCCATCGTCAACATATCATCTATCGCAGGCATCATCGGCAGCAGGCTCGGCATACCCGCCTACCAGGCGAGCAAGGGCGCAGTCCGACTCCTCACCAAGTCCACCGCCCTGCAGCACGCCGCCGACAACATCCGCTGCAACTCCGTCCACCCCGGCATGATCGTCACCGCCATGACCGACGAGATTCTCGCCGACCCCGATCAGCGGCAGGGCTACCTCGACAGCATTCCACTCGGCAGGCTCGGCACCGTGGACGACATCGCCAACGGCGTCCTCTTCCTCGCATCCGACGACTCCTCATTCGTAACCGGCAGCGAGATTGTCATCGACGGCGGCCTCATCGCGCAGTAGCTCCGCACCTCCTCACCTGGACGAGAGGCACCGCTGGCGTCCGGGAAAACTCGCCTCAGACTTGTCAGGATGTTCTGGTAGGAATATACTTCTCGCCGTGAAAAGTTACATCAGATAACAATTCGCCTTATTAACAGAACCATTCCCACCGACCCGACAGGTATCCTGTGATATATCCTCGTTCAGGCCGGAGCGGATCACTGCGTTTCGCAAAACGAGCGCAGCAGTGAGCTCCAACTCTGCTCAGGCTACCCACACGGGCCGCGCATAAGAAAAATACATGCGCCTCAACAACTCGAACAAGGGCAACTTCGCGCGCCTCCTGGCGACCCTGGCTCTCCTCGGAGTCTTCTCCCTTGCCCTCTTCTTCACATCCCCAACGATCGCGCAAACGCCGCCGCCCGCAGCAACAATAGCCTGCCCCACATCCGTCGATGAAGGCGAAACCTTCTCCTGCGACATTGAACTGACCCAGAACGCGCCCTCCGGAGGCATCACGGTTTCCGTAGAGATCAGCGACCCACTTGCTGCTGCTGACGTAACCCAGAATGTGTCGTTTAACGCCGGCGAAAGCTCGAAGTCGTTCAGCGTTACCGCGGGAGATAATACTACTCAGGGCGTCAACCAACCTATAACAATCACAATACAGACAGGAACGGGCTACTCCGTCGGAAACCCGTCAAGTGATGATGTATCAGTCCGTGATGATGAAACCCCCTTAGCAACGATTACCGGCTGCCCCACAACATCCGTCGATGAGGGAGAAACCTTCTCCTGCACAGTCAGCCTAGACCAGGACGCGCCCTCAGGTGGATTGACGGTATCCGTAAGAATTAGCGACCTGGTTGCCAGCACTGAAGAAACCCAGGATGTATCCATAGGCGCCGGAGAAAGCTCAGCGTCGTTCAGCATTACCGCGACAGAAAACGATGTGAAGGACACCTTACCAAATATAATAATCACAATATTGGCAGGAACGGGTTACTCCCTCGGAACCTCGTCAAGTGCGACAGTAGGAGTCAATGATGACGAAGACTTTGACACCCCCACCCCATCCATTTCAGCGACTGTGATGAGTGTCAATGAAAGCGACTCGCCCATAATCACAATAACAGTCCATATGGCAGGAACCGGCGGCTCCGAGTCCGACCCTAGTATAGAAGTCATCGTCGAGATCGACGACTCGGCGCTGTCAGACACCAGCGAACAGAAGGTCAACGTGCAGGGTGGGACAAACACCGCAACTTTCGACCACTCGATAACGAACGACTCCGTATGCACGGCAAGCAGGACGATCACATTCACCATTAAAGACGCCACCGGCTACACGCCCCATCCCACAAAGTACCAGGTGACCGTCAGCGTCATCGAAGACGACGGCCTGCCCACGGCACCACAGAACCTTGCCGTCACCGAAACCACCATCAGCTCAGTCAGCCTCTCATGGGACGCAAACCCCGAGACGGAAAACATCACAGGCTATCAGCTGCTGCGCCGCGACACAGGTGAACCCGAAGGCGGCTTTCTCGAGGTACACGTAGACGACATGGGCGACGTAACCACATACACGGACACCCTTGACGTTGAGCCTAATGCCATCTACGCCTACGCAATCAAAGCCCGAAACGGGTGCGGCATAAGCCCCGAGTCCAGCTCCGTCGTGGCACAGACGCAGGCTCTGCCTACACCCACGCCAACTAACACTGCCACGGCTACGGCAACGCACACGCCAACCGCAACCGCCACGCCAACTGCGACCTTCACGCCGCGACCGACTTCGACAAGCACGCCGCGACCGCGACCCACTTCGACAAACACACCGACGCCAACCGATACCCCAACCATTACGCCAACGGCAACCAACACATTCACGCCTACCTCCACTCCCGAGGTAACCTTCACGGCGACCAGCACACCGCTCCCGACATCTACTCCCACACCGCGGCCAACCTCGACCAGGACGCCGCGCCCGACTGCTATCGCCACTCACACCCCCACGGCTACCGCGACCGGCACCCCCACCGCCACGGCTACCGCAACTCCCACGCCCACGCTGACTCCCACCGCGACCGCCACTCTGACCCCGACATCCACACACACACCACGCCCGAGGAGAAGGTCAACATCTACCCCACGCCCAACGGCGACTCCCGTTCCTACCGCAACTCCCGTCCCGACTGCGACACCCATACCGCCGACCTCCACGCCGGTCCCCACCAGCACGATAGCGCCCACCGGAACGCCGGCCCCCACAGCCACCAGCCAGCGGACGCGCCGCCGGGATACCAGCACGCCCACTCCCACACCTACGCCGACTGCCACGGCATCCTCAACGCCGGAGCCGACGGCTACTCATACTCCGACCCCGACATTCACATCCACGCCCACCCACACGGCAACGCCGACTCTGACGCCCACGGCGACTGCTACCCTCACTGCCACGCCGACACCGACGCACACGGCGACCGCCACGCTCACCGCGACCCCGTTGCCTCCGACGCCCACCCTGACGCCTAGCCCGACACCTGAAATAGTCGAAGCGAGCGAGACGGATCCACCGGAGAACGGTGACAGCACCGCAGGTCAGACGTTGCAGCGACTGGGACAGTTCACCATAGACCTGCCCGGTGCAGTTGGGCCGCGCATCCAGAACACGCTGGACGCCATAACCGCGACGACTCGCGACCGGCTCACGCTCGTGGTTATCCTGGCAGCCGCGGGCTTGGGCTCCGCTGCCGTGTTCACATACCTCCTCCGCAGACGCCAGTAAGCCCCTGACTACCCCTCTCCACGCAGAACCCGCATGCCTCCGGCAGAACAGGCGACGCCCCACCCGACACTCCCTCTCACCGCGGGAGAGGGCTGGGTGAGGGGCAAAACAAATCCCAATTCCCCCTCCTGACAGCCAGCCCCCGACCGCTATATACTGGCAACTGACGACACAGCACTCACCACCGAAAACTCCCCCGGAGGTACATCATGGCACGACTCGACGGCAAGGTAGCACTCATCAGCGGCGGCGCGCGTGGACAGGGCGCGACGGAAGCGCTGCTATTCGCCCGCGAGGGCGCGAAAGTCGTCATCGGCGACATCCTCGACGACGAGGGCAAGCAGATTGAGGCGCAGATAGCCGAGCTTGGCGGCGACGCAAGTTATGTCCACCTCGACGTAACCAGCACCGACGACTGGGACAGGGCCGTGCAGACCGCACTGGACCGCTACGGCAGGCTCGACATTCTCGTCAACAACGCCGGCATCCTAGGCAGGCGCACCGGCATCGAGGACACCACGCTGGAGCAATGGGACGCAATCCTCGACGTCAACGCAAAGGGCGTATTCCTCGGCACCAAAGCAGCCATCCCCGCCCTGCGCGAAGCAGGAGGCGGCTCCATCGTCAACATATCCTCAGTCGCCGGGCTCATTGGCAGCAAAAACGGCATCCCCGCCTATCAGGCAAGCAAGGGCGCAGTCCGCCTCCTCACCAAGTCCACCGCCATCCAGCACGCTTCCGACAACATCCGCTGCAACTCCGTCCACCCCGGCATGATCATCACCGAGATGACCCGCGAGACCCTCGCCATCCCCGAGATGCGCGACTTCTACGACCAGAACATCCCCCTCGGCAGGCTCGGCACAGTGGACGACATCGCCAACGGCGTCCTCTTCCTAGCCTCCAACGACTCCTCCTTCGTAACCGGCTCCGAGCTAGTAATCGACGGCGGCCTAGTCGCCCAGTAGCATGGCACTGACGATATAGACAGGAGAAGGAAGAATTAAGTGACACAGCAAATTCGCCTTTGGGAAGTGACAGCTAACCAGACACTCGCAGAAATCTCAGGCACCCGAATCTCACGTGAAGAGAGACTTGAAGATTGGCTGGAAAGTGACATCTCAATGCTCGACCCTAACCTGCTGGTCATCGGGCGTCAGGTGCAAACAGATTTCGGAGGCATTATCGACTTGCTGTGCATCGACAACTTAGGAGACATTGTCGTCATAGAACTCAAGAAGGGTAGAACCCCGCGCGAAGTAGCCGCCCAGGCGCTTGACTACGCTTCTTGGGCCAAAGACCTCTCGTCGCAGAAGATCATAGAGATTGCGGACGACTATCTGCCAAACACTCTGACCGAGGCGTTTGGGTCAGAGTTCAGCCAAGAGTTGCCCGAAACACTCAACACAAGCCACCGTTCGCTGATCGTAGCCGAATCATTGGACGCCAGCACTGAGAGAATAGTTCACTATCTTTCTGAATTGAATGTCCCCATAAACGTCCTAACCGTCCAGCACTTCAAGGACAGCAACGGCAGGCAGATGCTCGCCCAAGTGTACTTAATGGAACCTGAACTTGCTGCAGAGAAGTCAAGGTCTCGCTCCAAGAGAACGTCTTACAAAACTGTGAATGAACTTCAGGCCATCGCAGACTCAAGCGGGATAGGCAACCTCTATCGTCAGGTCAGGGATGGAGTGCGAGGCATCTTGTCCGCCCAGCCGTACTCCGAGAGTGTTGCATATTACGCTCGACTGGAAGAGGGTGGAACTCGGACGGTGATGTTTATTCGAACCATTCCCGACGAAGAGACCGGAAAACTGAGATTCACTATACACGCCACCCGTTTCGACAATATCCTTGGAATAAGCCTGGAGGCACTAAAGAACAGCCTACCTGACAACATTCAGGAAAGAGACTTATCAAGCTGGGTGGGCTCTTCTGAGTCTGAGAGACAGAGTGCGCAGGGTTTCGGTGGCGTTTTTCAAAATTCGCAGGAAGTGGACAAATTCATCAAAGTGCTTAGGAATCGGGGCGAGACTAGTGCATTCTGACGAGAACCCATCTCGAATCGATCGCCCCTCACGGCGCCACATGCTCCCCCTCCAGCACCTCCGCATCCCCCAGCGTCTCCCCTGAAATCGCACCCTCGTACAGCCCATACCGCGCCCCGAACTCCGCCAGTATCGCATCCACAACCGCCTCGTACTCGGCACCCCCAAGCTCCTCCTCCACGCTCCCCACCGTCTCCGGCCGCCACGGCACCTCCAGCGCATCGTACACCGGCACCAGCACATCCCGTATCCGCTCGCCCTCCCCCACCACGACAACCCCGCCCACATGCGCCGCGCCCCGAATCAGCCTCTGCCCCACGCCCATCAGCTTCCGCTCCCCCCGCGCGTTCACGCTATGCTGCCCCGGGCAGTATTCGCCGGGCACCTCGCCCACCCGCGCATCGATCCCCAGCCGCCTTAGCGCCCGCATCATGATGTCCGCCGCCTCGTCGAAGCGCGCCATCACATCCTCCCTCGGCACCGTATCCGCCATCGTCCAAGAGAACGCAATCGTCCCGCCGTGAAACACCGCAGCCCGCCCGCCCGCAAGCCGCTCGATCGCCTCGAACCCCGCCGCACGCGCAGCCGCAGTCGCCTCACCATACCCCGCAGCCCTTGTATCCTGCGGCCCGAACGCCACCACATCCGCCGGCGTGTACACCCGCAGCGTCTCCGGCTCATACCCACGCGCAACCCGCCGCAGCAGCGCCCGCGACACCGCCGTATCCAGCGCCGCACGCTCCCGAAACGCCTCCCGCGTAACCCGTATCCGTCGCTCACTCATAACCGCGAAAGCATACCACACAGTAAGTCCCTTCCCCCTCGACGGGGGAAGGTTAGGATGGGGGTGAACTGTCCCCTCTCCCCCCGGGAGAGGGCTAGAGCCTGCCCCTGCGAAGGCAGGGGGGGTGAGGGGCTGATAATCCTGCCCATCCCGTTAGCCCCCGTATGATATGCTTTCAGCGCTTTTACACTTCGTCAGGAGAGACAAACATGAAAATCAAATCCGTCCGCGCCGTATCCGTCAACATCCCGCGCACGCCCCCCAAGACACCCGCCCGTCGCGACGGCTGGAACTCCCACGCACGCCGCGCGCTCCCCATCAACAAATACCCCGAGTTCCCCCGCATGCACGGCACAATGCCCGGCGCCAACACGCAGGCAGACCTCTGGGTGCAGGTCGTCGCCGAAGACGGCACATACGGCCTCGGACAGTGCAGCTTCGGCGAGCTCACCGCATCCATCATCGACTACCACTTCGGCCCACTCCTCGAAGGCCGCGACTGCTTCGCCACCGAGTTCCTCAACGACCTCATGTGGCGCTCCACCCAGCGGTTCGGCGCGGGCGGCATCGCCACCGTCGCCCAGTCCGGCATCGACCTCGCCCTCTGGGACCTCAAGGGCAAGCTCCTCGAACAGCCCGTCTATCGCCTGCTCGGCGGACCCTGCCGCGACAAGGTCGACATCTACGTCACATCCGACGACCTCGACTGGTCCATGGAGCTCGGCTTCCACGCCTTCAAGGTCAGCAACCCCGTCCACTACGAGGAGGGCATCGACGGCCTCAACATCCTCGACGAGCACATCGGCAAGGCCCGCGACATGGTCGGCTACGACGTCGAGCTGATGTACAACCCCGTCATGTCCTTCAATGTAGAGTTCGCAATCCGCGTCGCCGAGCGCCTCCGAAAGTACGGCCTCCGCTGGCTCGAAGAGCCGCTCATCCCCACCGACCTCGAGGGCCACATCGAGCTCAGAAAGGCAATAAACTGGGTCCCCCTCGCCACCGGCGAAGACCATCACGGACGCCACGCCTTCCGCCAGCTCATCGAGCACCGCGCCATCGACATCGCCCAGCCCGACCTCAAGTGGTGCGGCGGACTCACCGAGGCAATCAAGATATACACCATCGCCGAGGCAGCCGGCATCGCCACCATCCCCCACGCAGGCGCCGGCACCCCCTACGGCCAGCACTTCGCCTTCGCAATGCCCGAATCCCCCATGGCAGAATTCTGGATGGGCTCAGACCCCGGCGTCCCCCTCGAAGAAGTCTGCCCCATCCCCGGCATGCCCATGCCCAAAGACGGCTACGTCATCCCCTCCGACGCCCCCGGCTTCGGCATGGAAATCCAGGATGAGTGGGTAACCCCCTGGGACCATACGGAGGCGATGAAGGGGTTGGGGTGATGGGAGACTTCATTTCACCGCAGACAGGAATCAGAAGACTCGACGTGCTTCGTGTACACCTATCGTAAGAGCATCAAGAAAGCATCATTTACTGTCGTATTCTCGCACGAGGCCTTATGCGAGATCTCACATCTTGGTAAACGTCAATGTTCTGGCTCTCATGCTCGAGCGTGACAACAATTGCATACCGCTGAGAATCCTCTCCTAATGGGTTGGGGAATCTCTGTCTACATCCCACAAAGATGTGCAAAGTTGCGTCTCCGTTGGGGTCTGTTCTGTTTAGAAATAACGTACCTTGATTCGAGCTCCAAGAGCGCTTTTGAACTGTGGACGTACTGACAGCCCGCACGCCTGGTTTGAAATTCAGCTTGCTATTTCTAGGTGGTGTTGGAAGTTTGTCCCCAGCGTATCTCGCTCGGAATTCCATTATCTGCTCGGTAGTAAGTCCTCCAAAAATTTACAGCCACATTGATGTCGAGATGTAGTCTTGTCTGCTTAATCTAGTGGGTGGGTCATACGCCAAAGAAATGGAAATTGATCTCCTTCCACTCTCGTGAAGGAAGTCCTCTGGAACGACAAGTTTATAGACGTGGAACGAACGTATGGCGACCGAATCCTCAGACAGAAGGCTCACTCTGTTGCGTGATGACCAACAGAATTCGACATTCGGTTGTCCGTAGCCAATTGTGTTAAGTAACTCAGTTGAATTGTTCCCAACATAGTCCTTCACGTCACGGTGCGGCCGCGCCGAGTCAACTAATAGGGCGCGTACCAAATTCTGGGTTGGAGCTGTGCCAAGTTGTTCCCTTAATGTGGCTTCCATGCGAGCCGCAATGTGTGTAACTTGAGCTGCGGCGTAGCTAGTACCACATACAGATCGAAGTTGGCTTCCAGTTGCAAATTCCCGACTCAACGTAGGTTCTGCAAGGTTAGGGTCCTGTCGAATCCAGGTCGGCTGGCCGAAGAAGGAGTCGACCGCGTAGTTGCCTCCCGGAGCGACCAATTCCGGCTTTATTGAACGTGCTACCCCGGGACCGCAACGAGTAAATGGGGACGGACCTCCTTGTCTTGCGGCGGCCAGCCGAGTGCCCAAAGCAAGAGGGTATGGGTCATCGCGTCTCGCGACCGCTCCTACGGTTAGGCACAAAGCCGCCGTGGCAGGGTCTATCAGTCTGTGTTCGGGATGTCGTAACGACCGAGCAACTTTCTCCTGAAAATTGGCTGAGTCGGTGGCCGCTGGTATATCAGGGTATGGAACGTTTCCCGCTGAAACCACAATGACTAAATCAAGAGTTCTGGCAAGTTCATCAAGTAATTCTGCCCACGGTAGTTGTCTTCCCCCTTCGTAAATCCTCCCACTATGCCCGATCGACAGGTTAAACACACGACAACCATACTCGCGGTGAAAATACTGGATGGCACGCTTAAGCTGCGCTTCAACGCGTTCCTCGTCTACAAAAACTGCATTGGGGTTCAATGGGTCGATTGGATTCTCTTCATTCTTCAATACCTTCGCAGAATGAAGGTTAACCTGTGGGGCCCAATCGCCATCTTGTATTCGGCGTGCTATGTCGCCATAGACAACCAGTCCTCCGACTTGAGTGCCATGTCCATTCTGATCAACCGAAGTGCCTTCGCCAGAATCGAAATCTTCTTCTGATACGACCACTCCTCTCAGCAATGGATGCCCAGCCACCACTCCAGAGTCGACAATACAGGCGGCGGGCCCGTCTGCAGGTACATCCGGTAGTCCAACGGGAATCTGTAAAGGTTGACGCAGTATATCGAAGGCATCTTCAGGGATTGGGATCGGCGGCAGGTCAATTAAAGCTACTAAATCGAGTTGAAGAAGGTCGTTGAGCAGACTTGCATTGGCCTCTAACTTGACAAGAATCATGCTAGGAATCCTAAGGGGATCACCAATGACCCTTCCGTCACGAGCCTCCACAAAAGCCCGGAACATAGAGAGTAGATCAAAGTAATCAGATTCCGCGCCAGGGTTCCATAGATCGACATCCAGAAAGAACTTGTCGTCGTCCGGGTATCCCTCATTACTTAATCGGCGTCCAGTCCTCTCCCCTACTGTAACTGTGGAAATACTTTCAAGGGCATTGAATAGGTCTCGCCTCATACCAGGCGGCAACGCTGTTGTGGTATCCGTTTCGACCGCATAATGGTCGGATTCAGCAATGAACCTAGCCAATGACTGGTCATCACCAAACTGAACGAGGAGTCTATATGATATGCGATCATCTAGCACTTCTCTCAATTCTTCGACAATGGTACAGGGCAAACGCATCTTAATTGGCAAGGACCATCAGTAGGTAGTCGTTGTCCCAGGCGGCATCTTTTCGCTTGCCGGCGAGGCTGCGGTTGGTGGACGTTTCGGCTTTGAGTAGGTTTAGGGCCATGCGGCGCAGTACAGAGAAGTTCTCAGCCCCGTTCCCGCTACGCACCCGGCTTCCGTCCTCATTGAACGTCACATCCAACGACCAGTGCAACTGGTTCTCTATGCTCCAGTGGCTGCGCACCGCGTTGAGCAAGGCGCTCGCATCGTTCGGCAAGCTCGATATGTAGTAGCGCGACTCCACCGTCGTCTTGTCCCCCACGCGGCGCTTGCCTTCCACCTTCACCAGCGTATTCAGCCCCGGCCACTGACTGTACTCATCGACGTATCTGACGTTGCCAAGGTCAGATACCGTCCAGCAGCGGCGTGTCTCGATTCGTCCGTGGCCCGCATCCACCGTCTCGTGGTAGTCGTACTCTATGTCGTCGAAGCCGGAGTTGCCGATGAGGTCGAAGACGTCTGCCACGCCCTCGTGTAGGTGCCTTTGGTTCCCCTTGACCGCCAGCACGTAATCGGCTCCCTCCTCCAATATCTTCGATGCAATCTCCCTCTGGCAGCCCATGGCGTCGATCGTCACGATGCATCCCTCGACCTCAAGCAGCTCAAGCAACCGCGGTATCGCCGTTATCTCGTTGGAGCGTCGGTCCACGCCGGTCTGCCCCAGCGTCACGCCGCTCTCACAGGCCCAGGCGCTAACCATGTGGATAGCGCCTTTTCCTGCGTATCTATCGTGCGAGCGCCGCACAGTTTTGCCGTCTATCGCCACCACATCACCTTGCAGAACCTCACTGATTGCCAGTACCCACTCGGTGAAACAGCGCTCGAACTGCTCAGCGTCCAGCCTGGCAAACACCCTGCCGAAGGTGTCGTGCGATGGAATGCCGTTGGGCAACTCCAGCATCTTGCGCAACCATTCCTCCTTGCATCTGCCGAACGCTTCCACGTCTACCCAACTGTCCGCTCCCGCTATCGCACCACAGAGCGCAATTGTGAGGATTTCGATCAGTTCGTGGCGCTTGGTGCGGTCTATACGAGGGTCCTTGAGGCTGCTGAAATGTTCCGTAAGCGAAGCAGGATTACTACTCTCCATAAGCCACTCTCCTTATGAGATTGACCCCCTATTTTATACTCCGCCTATAATAAATTTAGATGCGATTGCCCTGGACAATGGTAGCGTTAAAGCGTTCAAGAGTTTCGCGCAGATTGACGTCAATTGTCTCGAGTCTCAGAACCAACAATCTGCGGGAAATTACGCCTATCGATTCCCGAACCCTATCCAACTCTGCAGCCGAACTAGAAGTTAGTTCTTTCATCCTATCTGCATGTTCTCTCCTATTGGCGCGAGGCTGTACGCCTAGAGGCCTGCCGTGTGTTCTAAATTCCGCTTGTTCTGGCTCTCGCTGGACCTCCAAATGGGACAAAGGTTCGAATCTTTCAAAACTTACCACACTGGTCTCCTATGCAGTATCCACTCTTGGGAACTCAGAAGATCCTAAATTCCGCATTGCCTGCTTCCTAAGATTTTGGTTCCTTAGAGCTTTGCTGAAGTCCTCAGATTTCAAGCGTTTTCTACCATCCAAAGCACAGGCCTTTAGGATATCAAGAGTGACTCGCTCTACATCACTAAACGTGGAACCATTTAGTTCTTTGCCGTAGCCTTGGATTGAAACGCTGGGATTGCTGACTGGTGCCAGCCTGGCACTCAACAATTGGTAAATCTGAACATCCGTTGGACGCTCAAATCGCACAATCTCATCAAACCTGCGCCATAGTGCAGGATCCAGAACTTGTTCGAAATTCGTCGCAGCAACAAGAATTGATCGACCACGAAAGTTATCCAGCAACTGCAAGAAGGTGTTTACCACCCTCTTAATCTCTCCATGTTCCGTTACATCGTCTCGTGAGCGACCGATTGCATCAAACTCATCGAACAACACAACCCAAGTGTCGCGGCCAATGTACTCGAACACCTTTCTGAGGTTTGAGGCAGTTTCACCCAATAGAGACGACACAACAGAGTCAAATCGGACGTAGACCAATGGTAATCCTAACTCAGCAGATATGCTCTCGGCCGTTGCTGTCTTGCCACAGCCAGGCGGGCCGCAGAAAAGGAGTTTGTTACTCGGACGTAGACCATTGGCGTCTAAGACATCCCACTGACGAAACTCCTGCATCACTCTGAGGATCCGGTCTGTGATGCTTTGATCAAGCACTAACTCGCTGAAGTATCGATTGGTATGCTTGACCTCCAGCAAAGGAATTTTCTTTTCGTGATCCCTAGGTGGAGGCTGGATGGCAGACATGAGGGTCGGCGACGCAGCGACTACGCCATTATCGATAATCTGGAGCAGTTCCTTTGCAAGCAGGAAATGCTGCTTTTTCCTTTCTTCGTCAGCAATAGAATGCGCCACCTCCAGGAAGGACTCTCGGTCACTATCTCGGTAGGCTCTGAAGAGTTTCTTGAGGAGATCCGCGCGTGCCATCGTCGAAGTACTCGTTTCTCTTCATCTCAAAGGATTTTCGGAAGGGCGTCCCGTACAATGGTTGAACTGGTAATGCTCTCTAGCTCAACTTAACCTGTTTGTCAGCCTCAGTATCCACATGCTGTCAATTGTTGGTGCAACGAATCTAGCTATTCTTAGGGTCAATTAGCGAGACTCATTCGCAGCCGCTAAAGGCCGTTGTTCGGCCAATCTCTCCAAACAGGTTATGGTTTACGATCGACGCCGTAGTGGGAGAAGTGCCCCTGATTCGGGTGGATGCAACCGATTGTCAGGATCATTTGAGTATATCAATAGTGTCAACTGGTCGGTTCAACTGTGAGTGTCTCGAGTCGATACTTTTCAACGCCGCGACTCCGCCATCTTCTCCTTCCATGCTCAATCCCCCTTGACACCCCACCACCTCCACCTCTATAATCCGAACATATGCTTTCACAGGAGCAACACCCTACACCACAGAAACAGCAATCACACCGCGAGCTTGTCGAGTCACTCAGGCAGATCGTTCTCGAAGAGACCGACAACGGCAGGGCAATCATCAAGTTCCTCCACTCCGCCATGAACGGCGAATTCGAGGACTTCCAGCCCTGCCACCAGCTCGACGCCGCCCGCATCCTGCAGAGGCTCGGCCTCGAAGAAGCCCAGGCACTCATCGACAGCGTCGCGGCTCGTCGCAGTCAAAGCCGCAGCTCACAGCAGGCCGAACAGCGCGAAGCGCAATCTGCAGACCGGCGCATCCGCTCCGAACTCGCCCAGATGGTCCGCGAGGAAACCGACAACGGCAGGGCAATAGTCACATTCCTCGTGCAGGCTATGCAGGGCGAGCTCCAAGACTTCAAGCCCTGCCACAGGATGTCCGCATCCAGGGAGCTGATATACCGCGGCTTCGAATACATCCCGCCGGACGAAGAAGTCGTGGATGAGGTCGTGGATAAAGTCGAAGCCGCACGCCAACTCTTCGCAGAGGAGCGCCGGCAACGACGCTACGAGGAAGCCATCGAGTTCAGCTTCCACGGCCCCGACTACTACCGCGACCGATATCCGTTCTTCTGCCCCTGCGAGGACCGCCGCCACGACTGCGACGGCAACGAACTGAGCGAGCAGGAGTGCGAAGAATTCGCCTCCCTCCCCTCAGGCAAGTCAGCATCCATTACCGACAGCGACGAGCTCGAAGCTCACATCGCCGGCTACAACGCATACCTGACCCGCATCAACCCCGGCAGGGACCTCGACGACCACCTCGACTCCATCCGCTGGCCCACCATCACCCACGCCGCCTACCACGACCCCTAGCGCAACCCACCCGAAAAATCCCCTCTCCCCGCGGGAGAGGGCCAGGGTCAGGGGATACGATAACTCCCTTCCCCCTTGATGGGGGAAGGCTAGGATGGGGGTGAAAAGCCCCCAACAACCGAATAACGCACACCCGCACTGTGCCCTCTGTGCCTTTTGTGCCTTCTGTGGCTATTCCCCCTCGCACGCAGCAGGCGCTTGCCCCCGCCTGCCCACAAAATGCACCAGCAGGTTCGACGCCACGATCAGCGCCGCCCCCGCAGCCAGGTACAGCGGCCGCTCCACCTCGATCTCGCCGAGCAGCGCCAGCCACAGCAGCGACACCGGCAGCGTCGCGTAGGTCATCCCGATGATGCCGAGGTTGCGCGTCATCAGGTTCGCCCGCCTGAACAGCACCGTGCAGAACCCCAGCGAGAACAGCCCGACTACGAAGGCCAGCCCATAGTCCGCCGCCTCGATGCCCGCAGGCGACTCCCCCCGCGCCAGCCCCAGCGCAAGATTGACCGGAATGGCAACCAGCGCCGCCACGACGATGCCAGTCAGCACCCCCGCGACTTCGAGGGCGTCCCGCTCGTACGGCCGCTCCCCCGTCGCCTCCACGCGCTCCGCCGTCTCCACGCCCCACCGCAGCACGAACGAGCCGAGCGTCGCCATGCTCATCGAGATGACCGCCAGCACCACGCCAATTCCCACTTCAATCAGAGGCGCAGCGCCCTGCCCGAAGTCGAAGATGTCCGCCCGCTGGCTCAATATCGCGAGCGCAAATCCCGCGAACCCGATCAGCATGAACCCGACCAGCGCCCCCGAAGTGCGCTCGTACCGCCGCTCCCCCCTGAACGTCCACCCCACAAACAGCACCGTCGAGAACGTCCACCCCCCGAAGATTACGGTCGTCACCGCCGGGTCGATGTACTCCGTTGACCACGAGTAGAAGGCATAGTTCAGGTAGCCCGTCAATGTCAGCAGCATCGTGGGACGCAGCACCTGCCGCCCGATCACGCCCAGTGACCGCAGCCGGAAGAACAGCCTGCGGTAGGTCAGCAGCGTGTACGCACCCAACCCCACGAACTGCCCCGCATACAGGAACGCCGTGAACACGAACGGCGCGCGGTGCGTGTCCGCCACCGCGATGTACACCGGTATAGCCGAGAAGCCTATGACCGCCACCAGCATGAAGCGAGTCGCAAGCGCCTGCCGCGCAGCATCGTGGGCCGCCCGCTCCGTCACTACCGCACCCTCACCCGCAGCGTGTACCCCGCCGGCTGGTAGGTCACATGCGTAGTCGGCGCCACCACCAGCACCGCATAGTCCAGCGTGTCGCCGAACCCGTCGATGGCGAAGGAATGGCCGTCCGGCTCGCGCACGGTCACGCCACCGTCCCTGCCGAACTCGATCAGCCGAAGCTCGAATGTCTGCGCCAGCCTGTTTTCGATGCGCTGCCAACCGTTCGCCCGCCAATCGTTTGCCAACCCGTCGCCGCCCGTCTCCGCATCATCCGCGAACCCGATCTCCGGCACCGCGATGTCGTCAATCACGATGCCGCCAAGGTTCACGCCGTCGTCCGTGATGTACTCGAAGCGCACCAGCACACTCTCCTCGCCCGCGTATTCCGACAGGTCCATCCGTTCCCGCACCCACTCGGCGATCTTGCCGCCTCCGCTGTTGCCGGTCAGGCCCGCGCCGTAGTTCGCGCCCAGCGGGTCCTCGCGTGTCGTGTGCTGCCCGTCCAACGTCGTCCAGCTTTCGCCGCCGTCCGTGGACACGCTCGCGTACGCGTAGTCCCACTCCTCCTCGATCTCGTACCACACCCGGAACTCCAGCGTCGCCGCATCCACCCCCGACAGGTCGAACTCGCGCTCCAGCGTCGTATCAATCGAGTCGCCGTTCCCGCCCCACCAGCAGTACCGCCCGCTGTAGCACTCCGTCCCCACCTGCGCGACCGTCGGCTCTCCCTCGAACTCCACCAGCACGTCCCTCTCCGGCAGTCCGATCTCGTAGTACCGCGCCGAAAGCTGCGGCTGCGTTGTCACTTCCTCGAAGTCGCCTTCCGTGTGCCGCACCCTCCGCAAGCCCACGCTGCGCCCCGAGTAGCGGTAGGCGTCCAGCCGGTCGTCAAGGTCTGTGTCGGCGCGCCAGTCCAGCTCGCCGTCCAGGAAGTTCGCCACCGCCCAGTCCGCGAACACGTGCGTGAAGCTGACATCGTACTGCGACAGGTAGCGGGCCACGCCGTTCACGCTATCCAGCGGTTCGCGCGCAAGCTCGGCAAGCCCCTCATCGCCGCCGTAATGCTCGCGCAGGTATTCCACGAACAGCGTCGCGCCGCCGTAGTGCGGTATCGTGTCGCGCGGCTCGTCCGGCCAGTAGTTGAGCTGCACCTCCGGGTACTGTATGAAGACGTCCACGAAGCTCGCCTCGTATCCGGCAATCTCGGTCGCCACTTCTGACATCCCCTCGTTCACCCACACGTCCTCGCCGATGTCCAGGTTCCAGTGGACGGCATGCTGGAATTCATGCGCCAGCACGCCGAAGTATTGCCTGCTGCCGGGGCGCAGCCAGTCGCCGTCCATCACAATCATCTCGCGCTCGTTGCTGTGCGGGTGCGTCGCGCGCGGGTACGAGTCGCTCGACGAGAAGTAGCCCGCCGCAGCCGCGAGCGGCGTGTGCAGCACTACCAGGTGCGGGTCCCCGTCAACGCCCGGCTTCCATATATCACCGATGGCATCCACTATTGGCGGGCGAATGTCCCGCTCAAACACATCGGCCGTCTGCTCCATTTCCTGCGCCGTGAGGTCGGTGTCTATGTCCGCGTACCAGTACGCGTTCTCGCTGACGGCAAGCAGTTCCGCATCAACCGTATAGTTCCGCCGCTCGATGAGGTCGGTAACAAAGAACTCCTTGCGATGCCCCACCTCGCAGCAGTCCGGGTCCGGCGGAAGCGTGCGCGTCAGTGGTGCGCCACTTGCATCCGCCCTGCCGAATCGCTGCGCCAGCGCGAACAGGTCGCGCACGGGCGGGTCTGCGGGAATCTGAACGGCGGCAGGAGTTGGCGCGGGCGTGGATATTGGGGTTGGAATAGCCGTCGGCGTGGAAACCGGCGCAGACATAGCAGGTGCCTCACTCGGAGTTGCGGTAGCAGCGGTGGGCGTGGGCATTACGGCAGTTGCCTCAGGCTGCGGTGCTTGCTCGACAACTGTCTGCTCCTGCTCGCAGGCGGCGAGAAGAAATGCAGCGATTACAGCGAGCACGACCCATACGGCGCGCGTTAAATGCGCCCCAAGCCTGTCCCTTTGCACCGTAACCATCCGCGCCCTATTATCCACACTTGACATGCCTTCATTATACCCGCACTCCACTCACCGCCTGTTGTATGATGTATTGGCGCAGTCGCGCAACAGATTTGCGCGCATAGTTGATGAGCCTACACAAAGAACATTCAGGCGATTTGGTGTTAGTGTCGGCATCCTGAATCGTCCTGCTCTTCGCGGGCAGAATCGGCTATCGCGAGGTGCATCCGCTTTCGGCGGAAGAGCCGTCTTCAACCTCTCCCCGGAGGTAATGACATACTTGTTGGATGTTTGGGGAGACTCACCCTTGCTGACTACTCATCATCAGATCAACCATCAGAACAGCACATTCACGAAGGTACACCGGTGACGTGTTCCGGCCCACCCGCTCGTGGTAGAATCCCGCTGACTCACGGGAACAGAACGAAGGAGTCCGACTAACTGCTACCCACGATATTCCGCCGCCTCACCGGCTCGGTGCAGGACATCGCTCCCATCATACTGGTCATCGCCTTCTTCCAGATAGTGGTGATCCAGCAACCGTTTCCCAACCTCTGGAATGTAGTGGCAGGGCTGGTCTGTGTGGTTGTCGGGTTGGCTCTCTTCATTCAGGGGCTGGAAAGCGGCCTCTTTCCCATTGGGGAGGCTTTGGCTCAGGGATTCGCTCGCAAGGGAAGCGTCTTCGCCCTGCTGGTTTTTGCCTTTTGCCTTGGGTTCGGCACGACCGTCGCTGAGCCTGCGCTCATCGCCGTAGCGGGCGAGGCAGCTTCAGTCGCCTCCGAAGCCGGTGTTATCCAGGACAGCGACGGCGCAAGGGACTCCTACGCCCTGCGCCTGCGCATGGTAGTGGCATTCTCCGTGGGCGCCGCCATAGTGCTGGGCGTTTTTCGCATCCTGAAGGGATGGCCCATCCATTACCTCATAATCGGCGGCTACGTGCTGGTGACCATTATGACCGTCTTTGCTCCCCCTGAAATCGTGGGCATCGCCTACGATTCGGGAGGGGTCACCACCAGCACGATCACCGTGCCGCTGGTTACCGCGCTGGGCGTCGGCTTGGCGTCGTCTCTCCGCGGACGCAGCCCAATAGTTGACGGTTTTGGCCTCATCGCCTTCGCCAGCCTGACGCCTATGATCTGCGTGATGGGCTACGGGATGGTGGTCTGACCTTGGAGTTACTGTTACACGCCTTCCTGGCTTCCCTGCAATCGACCGTGCTGGACGTGGCGCCCATCGCCGGGATATTGCTCCTCTTCCAGGTCGCCGTCCTGCAACGCCCGCTCCCCAACCTGCGAAAGGTGATTGGCGGATTTGTCTGCGTCGTAGCCGGCCTGGCGCTGTTTCTGGTCGGCTTGGAACAAGCGTTGTTTCCCATCGGGGAGACCATGGCCGGCCAGTTGACCTCGCCCGATACCGTTGGAGGCGCTGCGTCCGAAGGCGCCGCGGACTGGCGAGCCTACTGGCTTGTGTATGCGTTCGCCGCGGCAATCGGCTTTGCCACCACGGTGGCCGAACCGTCGCTGATAGCCGTAGCGATCAAGGCCGAGGCGGTTTCCGGTGGAGCCGTCCGCGCGTGGGGGTTGAGAATCGCTGTGGCGGTCGGTGTGGCGCTCGGCGTGGCATTGGGATGCTTCCGCATCGTCACCGGAACGCCGTTGCCCTGGTACATCATTGCCGCCTACGCCATAGTGATCGTGCTGACCTTCCGCTCGGTCCGCACAATCGTGCCGCTGGCCTATGACTCCGGCGGGGTTACCACCTCGACTGTTACCGTGCCGGTCGTCGCGGCACTCGGGCTGGGACTCGCGGCAAGCATACCCGGCCGAAGTCCGCTGATCGACGGGTTCGGACTTATTGCTTTTGCCAGCGTATTTCCTATAATGACAGTGCTGGGATACGCGATAATCGCGTCCTGGTGGAAGCGCAGGCGAGTACAGCGCTCGCCCGAAACGGAGGAAGAGCCTAGGAATGAGACTCAAGCTGATAGTCGCACTCGTCAGCGAACATAAAACCGATATTGTAGTCCGCGCGGCGCGGGATGCGGGCGCTACCGGGGCGACCATCGTAACCGGCGTAAGAGGCGAGGGCCTGACACCGGGGAGGACCTTCCTGGGACTGGAGCTTGAAGCCATTCGTGACATCGTCCTGTTCCTGGTCGTGGAGCCCCGCGCTCGGGAAATACTGGAGCGCATCAGGGACGCGGCGAATTTCGACTCCGAGGGCGGGTCCGGCATCGCCTTCCAGATTGACGTAGAAGACGCGGTTGGCATGGTCACCCAGCTGCCCGCCATTTATGAGGACTTGATTACAGAAATATGAGCTTGAAGCCAGAACTCCGGGTCGGCGACGTGATGGGCACCGAGATTATAAGCATTTACGGACTGGCCACCGTATCCGACGCCATGTCGTTAATGCGCCAGCACAATGTTAATTCGCTGGTAGTGGAGAGGCGCGACGAGAATGACGAGATCGGACTGGTCCTGGTTTCCGACATAGCCCGCCGGGTGATCGCCCCCAACCGCTCGCCTGACCGCGTCAACGTCTATGAAATCATGTCCAAGCCCGTCTGGACGGTGCCGCCGGACATGCTGGCGCGCTACGCCGTGCGTCTGCTGGTGCGCTTTGAAGTTTCCCGGGCGGTCGTCGTGGACAACGACCGCAACCCCATCGGAATGGTCACCCTGCGCGACCTGACGCTGGGCCAGACACTAGGAGAATAGGCGCCCGCTACGAGAGGTAGCAGCCTCATGGGGGTCCGCCGCCAGATCTAGTTAGACTCAACTATCGAACACAGACGCTCTGAGACAACTTACATGCGTTAAGTATGTTATTACCTTCCTGATTGTCGCTGGCGTGGCGGCGATGCCCTACTTCCCCACCACGCTCAGCGAGGCAGAATCTAAGTCAGAAAATTAAACACCGGAACCTGATCGGAGGCAAAGGAATGAAAGTCACAGACGCATCTATGGAGATATACCGCTGGGACCGCCCCGTTCCCATTCGGAACGGGATGTACACCTATCCCACGGTCGCGCTGAACCTGATAAAACTGGAGACCGACGAGGGCATCACAGGCTACGGCTACATGGGCGGCGAGCATGTCACGGACGAGATGACGATGGGGACATTCAACAACATGAAGCAGTACGTCATCGGTCAGGATCCGTTCGACAACGAACGCCTGTGGGACGCGATGTGGCAGCCCAAGCTTGTGGGCAGGCGCGGCACATCCACGCGCGCCATCAGCGGCATCGACATCGCGCTGTGGGACATCAAGGGCAAGGCGACCGATACCTCAGTACATAAGCTGCTCGGCGCGTTCACCGACCGCATACCCGTCTATATCGCGGGCGGCTACTACGAGGAGGGCAAGGGGCTGAACGAGCTTGCTGCCGAGATGGAGACTGCCGTTGAGATGGGCTCCAACGCCGTGAAGATGAAGATAGGCGGCGCGCCCATCAACGAGGATGTGGAGCGCATCCGAACGGTGCGTGAGGCAATCGGCCCGGACATCAAGCTTCTTATAGACGCCAACTGCGCCTACCGCTACTACGAGGCCATCGAACTCGCGCGCAAGGCGGAGAAGTACGATGTCTTCTGGTTCGAGGAGCCTGTGAACCCGGACGACTACGAGGGGCACCGCCTCATCAGCCGCTCCACCTCGATCCCGGTAGCCACGGGCGAGAACGAGTACACGCGCTACGGCTTCCGCGACCTTATCAACAACCGCTGCGCCGCGATCATCCAGCCGGACGCGCTGATTATGGGCGGCCCGACCGAGTTCTTGAAGGTGGCTGCGTTGGCGTCGGCACACGACCTGCCCATCGCCCCGCATGGCAAGCAGGAAGTGCATATCCACCTGGTGGCGGCGATTCCCAATGGCCTGATACTCGAATACTACGCGGGCGCGGTGGACCCGATGCACGGCAAGGTCTTCGAGGAGCAGCTTGAGGTGGCGGACGGACATGTGCTGGCACCGGACAGGCCCGGCTTCGGCTTCACGCCCAACTTCGAGGCGCTGGCGCCGCACAGGGTGATGTAGGATGCTTCCGGGTTGGTCATAATCCAAGAATTTGACCAGTCCGCTGTGCTACAATTGCATGTATTTACTTTCGGCATGTGGAGCAAATATTCAATGACCACTGATGATGGGAGAAGCGTGGAAGAATACACTGCGCAGGCTCTTAAGTTCCTCGCCCAGTCCGATGCCGAATTCGCGGCAGGAGATGATCGGCAGGGAGCCGAGAAGCTCTACGGCGCTGCGACGCAGGCCGTCATCGCTGCGTCCAAGCAGCGAGGTTGGGGCTACAGATCCCATCGTGCCAACAAGAACTCAATACGCAGGCTTGCGGAAGAATACAGCGAGCCCTTTCTTGCGTCTGGATTCAACAGCGCCGAGAGGTTTCACATCCATTTTCATCACGGTGACATGGAGGAGTACGACATCGCTGCCGACCGTCCCACCGTTCGCGCTTATGTCCAACGGATGGTTGATCTCATCAACGAAAACAACAGGAATGGCCATAACGGACAGCAGTCCTAGACGCCATTACCAAGACTGACACACTGACGAACCGAACAACCGGCAAACTGACAAACAGGAGCATCGCATCAGATGGAAGAGCAAACTCTGAGCCTGTCGCAGCGCACTGTGACGGGCAAGAAAGTCAAGCAACTTCGCAAGGATGGCATATTGCCTGTGCATATGTACGGCACCGGCATCGAGTCCCAGTCGCTGCAGGGAGCAGCCAGTGACCTGCGCAGGTTGCTGCCGCAAGTAGGCACGAACATACCCGTGTCGGTCCAGGTAGATAGCTCCGATGACGAGAATATCTGCTTCGTTCGCGAGGTGCAGCGCCATCCCGTAACCGAGGACCTGCTTCATATCGATTTCATCCGAGTCGATGTGACGCAGACCATCAGCGCCGAAGTGCCGATCACTCTCACCGGCAGCGCGCCCGCCACGCAGCAGGGCGGCACGCTGCTCCAGCCACTCACCAGCCTGCTCGTCGAGGCGCTGCCTATGAACATTCCCGCCTCGATTGAAGCCGATGTCAGCGGTCTCGACGACTTCGAGAAATCCATCGTCGTCAGTGACATCCCCATCGGCGAAAATGTAACGGTGCTGACTCCCAGCGACGAGTTTGTAGCTCGCGTCAGCCCGCCGCGCGTGGAGACTGAAGACATCTTCGGCGTTGACGAAGATGAACTGGACGAAGAGGGCGCCGAAGAAGAAGAGGGCGCCGAAGACTCCGAGGAATAGCTCGACAGTTTACGATGAACCGGGATGAGGATGCCTGTGCGGTCTTCCTCATCCTTTATCCGTTCAGGCCGGCAAACTAAATGATTGCAATCAGGCGTCCCGCCGTCGCGCCGAGGTCTCAGGCGCTGTCGGCAGGTTTCCGGCGCACTTTCGAGTCACTCGGCAACTTCAACTTCGCGCTGCTCTGGATCAGCATGCTCTTCCTGATGGCGGGCACGCAGATGCAGATGCTCGCGCAAGGATACCTCGCCTACGAGATTACGGGCAGCGGCACCATCCTCGGCGTCATTAGTCTGGGTATCGCTGTGCCCCTGCTCACCGTGCCCCTGTTCGGGGTGCGCTCGCCGACAAGATCGATCGCAAACTGCTGATTCAGGGCGCGCAGCTCGTAGCGGCGCTCTTGGCGCTCGTGCTAGGCGTTATGATACACGCCGGCATAATATCGTGGCAGCACCTCTTGATTTCCTCCATGGTGCAGGGCGCACTATTCTCATTCATGATGCCCGCGCGCCAGGCTATCATCCCGCAACTCGTAGGGCAGAACAGGCTGTCGAACGCGATGGCGCTGAACGCCGCAGGCATGAGCGCGATGACAATGGGAGCTCCGGCCGTCGCCGGGTTCATGTACGACTGGGCGGGCCCGTGGAATCTGTACTATTTCATCGCCGCGCTCAGCTTCATCTCTGTCGTACTGACTGGACTCATCAAGCCCACCGGTGACCCTATTCCGAAGAAACAGACGGCGGTGATGCGCGACATCTGGGACGGCATTACCTACATAGCGCGGCAACGCATACTGGTCGTCCTGCTTGTAGTGGGACTGATAACGACCATATTGGCGATGCCCTTCCGCTTCATCCTGCCCGTCTTCGTCGTGGACATCTATCGCCAAGAGGCGGACTCCATGGGACTGTTGACGGCGATAATGGGGTTCGGCGCGATGGCGGGTGCGATGTATGTGGCAGCCATCGGCAGGAAGAACCGCGGGATGCTGCTCATCATATCGAGCATGCTATCGGGAGCCGGGTTGTTGCTGGTGGCGGCGATTCCCATCTATTCAGCGGCGGCGTTTATCATGGTAATACTTGGCATGGGCGATGCGGGGCGCATGTCGCTGAATCAGGCGCTGCTAATTGAACTGTCAGACAACGAGTATCGCGGGCGCGTGATGAGCATCTTCATGCTGAACTTCGGGTTCATGCCGCTCGGCACGTTCCCGGCGGGGCTGATGATCGACTACCTCGGCGGGCAGGCGGTCATTGGCATGATGGGATTGGCGCTGGTGATTGTGACCGTGGTCATCTTCGTAACGCAGAGGCAGCTGCGCGGGATTGCGTAAACCGAGAGGAAGATGTGGGTGGGCAGGATGGAGAGGGCGCACTTGGCGGTTCGGCGAATTAGACTACGTGGACGCTGTGCGTTCCCGGGTGTCGGTACTCGCCTCTCGCTCAGCATCCTTCCGCTCCTCTTCCTCCCATATCTCTATGCCTTCCGCCAGGAGTCTGCGAACTTCCTCTTCACTATCGCCCGCGACGCCAACGCCCGGATAGTCGGGTGAGTACGCACTGTAATTGTTGGGCGAGCGCTCGACCACTACTCTGTATCCCATTTCTCACCTCCTACTTCAATTCGGCCTGCTTCAGTATGTTTTGCCATGTTCCTTCTCGCATATCCACGCCCGGATGTCCTGCCACCACCACTGTTCCTGTCTTTACGGGATGCTTAAAGATGCGGTGGCTGCCGCGAGTTCGGTCTATGTACCAGCCATCCCGTCTCAGAATACGCATGACTTCCCGAACTTTAATCGCCATTGATTCGTTCCATAGCATACCCTAGATTCTGCCGACATTGCAGTACCAATTATAACATGTGTTGTAAATAGTTAACGAAGTCATTAGGATTAAGAGATGCCAACTCTAAACGATATACACTCTCAGCTGAACGAGACGGCGATGCAACGCGTGGTAAAGCCGCGCACAGTCGGCGAAATTCAGCAGGCGATTAGCGCCGCTCGCGAAGAAGACGCTAGCATCAGTATCGCCGGAGGACGGCATGCCATGGGCGGGCAGCAGTTCTTGGACGGTGGCGTGCTGCTGGACGTGGGCGGCCTGAATCGCATCTTCGAGCTGGACGCAGAGCGCGGACTGGTGCGCGTGGAGGCTGGCATACTCTGGGTCGACCTGATTCGCGGATTGAGCGAGATGCAGCAGGGCAATGAACGCCGCTGGAGCGTGGTGCAGAAACAGACGGGCGCTGACAGACTGAGCATCGGCGGGGCGCTGGCTGCGAACGGGCACGGTCGCGGCCTCACATATAAGCCCATCGTGCAGGATGTGGAGTCGCTCGAGCTAGTGGACGCCTCCGGCAATCTGCTGGAGTGCAGCCGTACCGAAAACCCTGAACTATTCAGCCTCGCCATAGGAGGCTACGGGCTGTTCGGCGTCATATACTCCGTTACGCTGCGGCTCATGCCCGCCCACAGAGTGCGCCGCGTGGTCGAAATCACGAGCATAGAGCGGCTGGAGTCGCTGTTCAAGCAGCGCATCGCGGAGGGCTTCACCTACGGCGACTTCCAGTACAGGACGGACGAGACCTCCCCGGGCTTCCTACGCGATGGCGTGATGTCATGCTACATCCCTGTTTACGATAACGATGTGGACGCTGCAGAAGAACCACTCAACCTTCTGAGCGAGCGTGACTGGCGTGGTCTGCTGTACCTGTCGCACGCGGACAAGGCGCGCGCCTTCGACGAGTACGTCGGCTTCTATATGAGCACGAACGGCCAGACATACGACAGCGACACCTTTCAGCTCAGCCAGTACATCGACGACTATCACCAGGAGCTGGACCGCAGCCTGAACTCCACCGTCAAGGGTACAGAGACGATTACAGAAGTATATGTGCCGCTGCCAGCTCTCGCAGACTTCATGGACGCCGCGGCGCGGGAGCTACGGGCCCGCGAGGCGAGTGTCATCTACGGCACGATACGGCTCATCGAGCAGGACGACGAGACCTTCCTGAACTGGGCGCGGCAGCCTTACGCCTGCATCGTATTCAACCTGCACGTGGAGCACACCGACACGGGCATAGCGCGCACAGCGAACGCACTGCGCGCGCTGATCGACCTCGCAACCGAGCGCGGCGGTAGCTACTTCCTGACCTACAACAAGTTCGCCACGCCGGAGCAGCTATTGCGATGCTACCCACAGATTCAGGAGTTCTTCGCGCTCAGGGATCGCTACGACCCGGACGGCATCTTCTCCAGCAATTGGCTTCGAGCGTACAAGGACACGGTGTGAGTCGCCGGTCGGATCGCACCGACCGCCTGCTTACAAGCACGGCTATGGTCTTATCGGTCGCGTTCATGCTGCGAGTGGTCGGGCAGGCAGTGCAGCGATGGGTGCCGCAGTCCTGGCTGCCGCCATTCAGCGAGTGGCAGGGCAGCGCGATACCCTACCCGCTTCTGCTTGCGGCGCAGGTTGTCATACTTGGAATAGTGGCGTTCGTGCTCACGCACATGGCGCAAGGGCGGCGCATGTTGGAGCGGCGGACCTGCTTTGTGGTCATTGGCGCGGGCGCAGTCTATTTCGCTGTAATGGCGGCGCGCCTCCTGCTGGGAATATTCTGGCTAACTGATAGCCAGTGGTTCACCGCGTGGATTTCGTCTTCATTCCACTTGGTGCTCGCAAGCGTCATGCTGATGTGGGGATGGCAGCAGTTGCGGGTGATAACCGACAAGGATTAGTACAATGGACGGATTGCGGCGTGCTAACGCCGGATGCGTCGGTGAATCCAGAACCAAGCGAGGAGGACCGTCAGACCAATGCCCGATAGATTTATGCTGCCGGACGCATAGCCTGGAGTCAGACCGCAACCGCCTGCAGGTCGCTCGACAACGGGTTGACCTTGCCGCTCAGGGATTGGTCCAATCGAACCGGGTATTGGCGGTTTGCCATCGCCTAACTCTCGAAGGATCAATGTAGCCGACTCAACTCGACGTGTTTTTGTTGCCGAGCCTACGTTAGCCTGTCCACCTTTGGCAAAGACAACGTATGGTCTGTCTGCGACGTAAGAGTGAAACGAGGGAGGGCACGGCAGGGGCAATGGAGTCTTGATACTTTCCCAAGTTGATCTTACGTAAATGGTTTCGTAGAGTTCGCCCTTCCACACTTCGGTGACCTTGAACTCCACGATATTTTCATACGCAGTCACTCTAACATCGCCATCAGCCCCGCTACGCGACACATAGGCTTCAACTTCGCGCTGACTTTCATCGCTATTGACGATCTGAGTGTCTATGGATACGACTCTTCCACGGAAGATTGAATCAGAGCGTTCAATTGTCACTTCGAGGGGGATAGCCGGAGCGGAACAGGCGTGGGTTTCTCTGGCAGAGACATGGAGTGCCACCCCAACAATCACTGCAAGTAGTCCAATTGCTGCGCCGATAACAATTACACGTCGCATCGGTCACCCTGGCCTTTACCTAGTCACTCGCTGCGGTAGTCGCCGCTCTGTCCGCCGCTCTTGCGGGTGAGGCGCACGCCTTCGATGCGCATGCCCCGGTCAACGGCTTTGCACATGTCGTAGATGGTCAGGGCAGCGACGCTGACAGCGGTGAGAGCTTCCATCTCAACGCCCGTCTTGCCAGTCGTCTTGGCTTCTGCGGTAATGCGAACTGCGCTGGCATCCGTATCAAGCTCGAAATCGACGGCGATTCGGCTGAGCGGCAAGGGATGACAAAGTGGTATGAGGTTGGACGTCTGCTTCGCGCCCATGATGCCTGCGATGCGCGCTACGGCGAGCACATCTCCCTTGTCGAAGGCATTCTCGGCTACGAGGCGCAGGGTTTCGGGTTGCATCTCCACGCTGCCGATTGCTACGGCAATCCGCTCGGTGTCGGGCTTGGCACTCACATCAACCATGCTCGCGTTGCCGCTCTGGTCTATGTGGGTTAGTCGTGGTTCGGTGGGCCGGTTCATATCCTCAACGCCTCACACTTTCTAACCTATACCAACGCTTGGCTGGCCCCCTCATACTCCTCGTCAATGGCGAGATCGTCCCTCTGCGACGCCGCTACCGCAAGGGCATCCGCGCGCTCGTTGCCGGGATTGCCGGCGTGGCCTTTGACCCACTGTAGGCTGACATCGTGCGTGTCCAATAGCTTCAAAAGCTTTGCCCACAGGTCGGGGTTGAGCGCGCGCTCCCTCTTGTTGCGCTTCCAACCATTGGACTGCCAGCGCCGCGCCCAGCCCTTGTTCACCGCATCCACGATGTACTTGGAGTCGCTGAAGACCGTTACCTCGCAAGGGCGCTTCAGCAACCGCAGGCCCTCTATGACCGCGAGCAACTCCATGCGATTATTCGTGGTCTTGCGGAAGCCGCCGCTAAGCTCCTTGCAATGCTCACCATATTGCACCACCGTCCCGAAGCCACCGGGCCCAGGATTGCCGGAGCATGCGCCGTCGGTGTGGATGACAACTTTGTCTGACATAGATATGCAGGATGTGACCACTATCCGCCGATGTGGTACATCTCGACCTTTTTGCGGAGGGCGCGGAGTTCGTCGGTCATTGAGGAGCGCTCCTCGGAGTAGCGGTC
This sequence comes from Dehalococcoidia bacterium, assembly GCA_963665605.1. Classification (GTDB taxonomy): domain Bacteria; phylum Chloroflexota; class Dehalococcoidia; order Lucifugimonadales; family JADFKI01; genus Bin90. The sequence continues at coordinate 2,003,477 of OY762409.1, forward strand.
GGTGCGGACGCTCCATGTGCCGCGGATGATGTCGGCAAGCTCGGTGTCCTCGGCGCCGTCTCGCATAGGAGTCCGCAGGTCCGTGCCGTTGACACCGAACAGGCAGGTGAAGAGCGTACCTTCAGGGGATAGGCGCAACCGCGTGCAGTCGCCGCAGAAGGGCTGAGTCACCGACGCTATCACGCCGATCTCGCCGCTGCCGTCCTTGTATCGGTAGCGGTTGGCGACCTCGCCGCGGTAGTTGGCTTCTGCAGGCTCAAGCGGCAATTCCGCGTCAATGAGTGCCACGATCTCCTCGGCGGATACCACTTCGTCGAGCTTCCAGCCGTTCAGATTGCCCACATCCATGTACTCGATGAACCGCATGATGTGGCCACGCTCGCGGAAGTAGCGCGCCAGTTCCACAAGGGTGTGATCGTTGACACCCTTCTGCACAACGGCATTGACCTTGATGGGCTTGAAGCCCGCCTCCTCAGCCGCCGCGACGCCCTCCAGCACGCGACCAACGCCGAAGCCTCGACCATTCATCTCGCGGAATATCGAATCGTCCAGCGTATCGAGGCTCACGCTGAGGCGGTGCAGGCCTGCGTTGTGGAGCGCGGTCGCCTTCTGCGGTAGCAGATATGCATTGGTGGTCATCGTGAGATCGCCTATGCCGTCGATGCCCGCGAGCATTGCCACGAGTTTCTCGACTTCGCTGCGTACAAGTGGCTCGCCGCCCGTCAGCCGCACTTTCACCACGCCAAGCTCGACGAATATTCGCGTCAGCCGCGCTATCTCCTCGAAGCTGAGCAGGTCGGCCTTCTGCAGGAACTCATACCGCTCGCCGAAAATCTCGGCGGGCATGCAGTATGTGCAGCGGAAGTTACAGCGGTCGGTCACGGAGATGCGCAGGTCGCGCAGGGGCCGCTTGAACTTGTCGAGAATGGCGATTGCCTGAGTGTCAGTTGTGGTCATGATGACATTATAACCTACGGCAGCACTTTTGAAATCGCATGGTTGGATGCGATAGGAAGGATGTTGCCACCGTTTCCCCTACATTCTAATCTTATGCCATAGCTCGCAGCGTTTCAGCCGCCTTGCGGGCAGCAATCCCGCGATGGCTGACATCGTTCTTCTCGGCGTCCGACAGCTCCGCCATAGTGCGGTTGTACTCCAGCATGTAGAACACCGGATCATAGCCGAAGCCGTTTTCGCCGCGTGGCTTGGAGATGATGACGCCCTCGCACGCGCCGCTGTGCATCTCAATGCTGCCGTCAGGGTTGGCGATAGCGATGACGCAGCGGAAGCGCGCCGTCCACGGCTGCGGATGCACCGCGAGATTGGCGATTAGCTTTGCGATGCGGTCGGCGTCGGTCGCGTCCGGCCCGGCATAGCGCGCAGAATGCACGCCGGGCGCGCCACCGAGCGCGTCCACCTCCAGCCCGGAGTCGTCGGCAAGCGTGGGCAGACCGGCTAATCTCCCGTAGGTCGTTGCTTTCAGCGCGGCGTTTTCCTCCAGCGTCTCCCCGGTCTCCTCCACATCAAGTTCGATGCCAACATCGGAGAGAGACACCAGCGTACATGGCACATCGCTTAGCAGGTCGCGCAGTTCGACGAGCTTGCCGGCGTTATGGGTGGCGATCAGTAGTTTATCGGTCATCAGCGGCGCGGGTTCTTCAATCCTGATGTGAGCTTATTGCGGACCTCGCGCTTGACGCGGGCTGCGAGATGTTCGTCATGGGCGTCGAGGAAATGCTGCACGGCACCGCGATCATGCCAGACCAGTTCGCGCAGCGCCCAGGAGAGCGCCTTCTGCACCATGTCTTCGTGGTCTGCGGCAAGCATTTCACATATCTCAAGAGTACGCGGCGTATCGCCGTTGCCTCCATACGAGCGCATGTTGAGGGCGACTGTGCTGACGAGCGCGGTGCGTCTCCACCACAGGTCGTCGGATGTCGCCCAGCCTTGTATCAGCGCATCGGACGCCAAGCTGTCAAGCCACGCGGGACCGGACAGCGTGCGGGAGAAGTCGTCAACGGTGTCCCAACTGTTCATGCCCTGCCCTAGCTCTTCCAGCAGCGCATCATCGAGGCTTTCGAATGCGGGCTTGTGGTTGCGGATGAGTTCGTAGGCAACCCAGCGCAGTCCGCTGCGCCCATTCCTCCTGTCACGGGCGAGCAATCCGCGGGCGAGTTCTATGACAAACGCGGCATCGGCAGTTCTGAGGGTGCGGGAGTGTTCGCGGCGCACCTTGCGGACGGTCGCGGTCGTTCGCTGCGGGAGGGCGTCAATGTCGGCGGCGATCTGCGCTGCGACTTCGGACGCGGCAGTCATCGCCTATGCGCCCATGCCCGGCGTGTACTTGCCCTGTCGCGCGGCGCTGACGAGCATCGCGCGGCGGTAAAACTCCTGTTGCGCTGCCTCGGTATTGGCTGCGTTGCCGCCCCAGGCATTGAGAGGAGCTGCCTGCAGCGCACGACCGTAGGAGTAGCTGAGCTCCCAGGGAGTGTTCATGTCCCGTGCCACGACGCTTATTGCCTGCAGATTCTCCGTCGCCTCATCGTCGGTCTGTCCGCCGCTGAGGAAGACGATGCCCGGTACGGCGGCTGGCACCTCTCGCATGAAGGCATCGAGCGTGCGCTCAGCGACTTCCTTGGCATCCGCGCGCTCGGCAGCGTCCTTGCCGGAGATGACCATGTTGGGCTTGAGCAGCGTGCCGCTCAGGTCAACGCGCTGCCGGGCAAGCTGGTCGTATGTGCTGTGCAGCGCATTCAGTGTTACCTCTTGGCAGCGTTCGATACTGTGATCGCCATCCATCACCGCCTCAGGCTCGACGATGGGAACAAGGCCGGCCTCCTGGCTGAGCGCAGCGTAGCGCGCAAGAGCGTGGGCGTTCGCATCTATGCAGTACTGGCTGGGGAAGCTTTCGCCGGTACTGCCCTGACCTATATTGATAACAGCGCGCCACTTGGCGAAGCGCGCGCCGATTTCGTAATACTCGGCAAGCCTGTCGCGCAGGCCGTCCAAGCCCTCGGTGATTACCTCGCCGTCGGCGTTCGGGAGGCGATGGGTACTCTTGTCAACCTTGATGCCGGGGATGATGCCCTGGTCCTGCAGGATGCTGACGATAGGCGTGCCGTCCGCGCCGCGCTGCCGCAGTGTCTCGTCATAGAGGATCACGCCGCTGATGAACTCGTTGGCGCCGGGGGTGCGAAGCAGCAACTCGCGATAGTCGCGGCGGCTCTGCTCGGTCGATTCAGTATTGATGGAATCGAACCGGCGCGTGATGGTGCCCGTGCTTTCGTCCGCGGCAAGAATGCCCTTGGCAGGAGCAACAAGCGCCCGCGCAATCTCGTTCAGTTCGTCATTATTCATCGTACATCTCCCATAAATGGTTAGCCGCTTAGCCAGTCATTGGATTAGTCCAATCGCTGGATATTCTATCAGAAATAGGTTGGAACAATTCACAATTTGCTTACTTGGCAGGCTGAGGGGCAGTAGAGACAGGAATACGTGAAAACCGACCCTGATTGTCGAGTGAATGTCTGGAATATCTTCATATCAGAAACTCAACGGCAGTATCTCCTGTAGGCAGTTTTGCGGAATTGCCGTATTGCCGTAAAGGGGTTACTATTGGGATGGAACTTACAATGTGAGGCGGAGACGGCGAAAGACAGTCGAAGCCGCAGGAAAGGAAGGAAGACACATGGTCAATTACACAGACTCTGATGTGAAAGAACTCGTGCGCGAGCGTTACGGCAACTTCGCGCAGAACGCAACCGAGAGTTGCTGCGGCGATGGCGAGGCCACGACGAAGAACCAGTTGTATGAAGTGGGGCAGCTCCAAGGACTGCCGGACGAGGCGCTGCTTGCGTCCGCGGGCTGCGGCAACCCCACCGCCATAGGCGACCTCAACGCCGGCGAGACGGTTGTGGACTTCGGCAGCGGCGGCGGCATCGACTGCTTCATCGCCGCGAAAGCTGTCGGTGAGCAGGGCAGGGTCATCGGCATAGATATGACGCCCGACATGATCGAGCTCGCGCGCAAGAACGCCTCGAATCTCGGCATGTCAAATGTAGAGTTCCACCTCGCCGAGATGGAGAACACTCCCCTCGAAGCCGACTCAGTGGATGTCATCATCTCAAACTGCGTCATCAACCTCGCCCCCGACAAGGATGCCGTGTTCCGCGAGGCAAACCGCATCCTGAAGCCCGGCGGCAGGATGTTCATATCGGACATGGTGCTCACCGCGCCGCTTCCCGCGCACGCCAACGAGGATGCGGAGAACTGGGTTTCCTGCCTGTCCGGCGCCGAGCCGCGGGACGTCTATATGGGCAGGATGAGCGAAGCGGGGCTTGCCGACATAGAAATTCTGGAGAGCAAGCCGTGGAAGGGCGAAGAGGAGTGGGCGTCGCGCGTGCATAGCGCGAACATCAGGGCGTTCAAGCCTTAGTTCTAGTTTAGCTTAACCAAAATTCGCCAAACTTAAACACGAAAGGGCAGCGTATCGAGGGAATCTACTTCGATACGCTGCCCTTTTCTTGTATCTTGTGGCGTTTAGGTTTGGCTATGATGCTACCGCAACACCGTTCGTGGGAGCGGCCGCACCGTTTACCGGCGCACTATTCTGCTGCTGCTTGCGCTTGCTCGCCTCGACTTCGAGGTTCAGCGCGTCAATGCCTCGGCGCACCTGTCCCAGAATGTCGGCAAGCTGCTCCTCAAGGTTGAACAGCACCTCGCGCGCGTAGCTATCCGCGCCGTCTCGCCTTGCCAGCGCTACATTCTCCGCCTCGCTGACGATTCGATACGCCTTGCGCTGCGCGTCCTGCAGGATCTGCTGCGACTCGTAGCCCGCCTGCTCCTGCATGTCCTGCGAAATCTCCTCGGCGCGCTTAAGCACTGAAGACTCGCCCACCTTCGTGCGGTACTCCGACTCAGCCTGCGATGTGAGCCGGTCCGACTCGTCCTCAGCCGTCGTGCGGATGCGCTTCGCCTCCAGGTACGCCTGGTTGAGGATGCTCTCCTTCATGCGGATGACCTCAGAAGCCTCGCGCACATCGTCGGTCATATCGACATTGCCAAGCTGGTCGCTGAGCCTCACCAGGCTGTCGATGTCAACCATCACTTTGCCCCGGAATCCAGGTACGCGTGTCCCGGAGGCCGCCATAGTCCTTAGCTGGTCTGCAATCTGTGGTGCCTGCATTTGTCCTCCCTCGAAAATATATTTTGCCTGTGTCCGTTTATCGGTATTCCTGTTTGCAACTGTTTGGCAAGCAAATCAGTGTGTGGGAACCTATCTTTACTGCAAATTATTCACTCGAATTGAGCTTCTCCCTCAGCGCCTCCAGCACCGGCGCAGGAATAAGGTTCTCAATCCTGCCACCTAGTCCCGCCACCTCCTTGATTCGACTTGAATGAACGAACTGATTTTCAAGGGCGGTCATCAGGCACACGACATCAATCTCCGGATCGATGTTGCGCCACATCAGTGCCATCTCGAACTCCGTCTCGAAGTCGAAGCCCGCGCGCAGCCCCCTTATGATGAACTCTGCATCCACGCTGCGAGCCACCGAGGGAGCAAGCCCCACGAATGGTATTACTCGCACATTCGTCAGATGCGGTATTGAGAGCTTGAATAGGTCCACCCGCTCCTCGGTCGAGAACATCAGCCTCTTCGAGGGCGGTGAGTCATATACACCCACCACAAGCTCGTCGAATAGATGCGACGCTCTTGTCGCTATGTCCACATGCCCGTTGTGAACCGGGTCGAAGCTACCAGGATATAGCGCCCTAACCATCTAGCTCTCCACATTCATATATTGATATTGCCGTATCGCCATAGCGCCGCCTCGTCAGCAGTGCCAGTCCGTAGTACTCGTCTGCCATAGCAGTGCTATGCCTGTGCTCGGCTACTACTATCCCTTGTTCTTCCAGAAACCCCGGCCGACTCAGCGCGAGCATCAACCCATCCCAGTCTTCCAGAGCGTATGGTGGGTCAGCAAAGACCAGACCATATTTGCCCTCAAGCGATCCTAATGTTCGCTCCACTCTGCCGTTGTGGACGATTCCTCTCTCACCTAGCCCCAGCGTTGTAAGGGCTTCCCGAATCTGACTGCACCGCAGCCTGCTCATCTCCACGAAGTCCACACTCGCGGCGCCTCTGCTCAACGCTTCCAGCCCGAGCGCCCCGCTGCCGGCGTACAGATCCAGCGCCCGGGCTTCCTGCACCGCATCCACTCCCAGGATTGAAAAGATTGCGCCTCTAACCCTGTCCGAAGTTGGCCTGAGGTCCGATCCTCTCGGCAAGCTGAACCTGCGTCCGCGGTGTTCGCCGCCCGTAATCCGCAGGGTCAACCGCTTACCTCTGTTCTCGTGCCTCGCCTCTTCTCAATTCCTGCGTCAACCCTAGCACGCAGTATTTAACTCAATAAAGGACTTTTTCAGTCATTTTTTGAGAAACTGTTTAGCATTACTTAAGAGTAACCATACTTCGTGACAGGAAATTTCCGATTCATACAGTGCAAACATGTTCGCCCTCGCAAGTCAGACCTGCTAGAATGGGACAGGTCTTTTATCAGTGATATCGGGCGGGAAAACTGCAATGACTCAGTCGGAAAATGAACTCTTCCGGGTGCGACTAGACAAGCTTGAACGCATACGGGAACGCGGCGTCGAGCCGTACCCGCACAACTACGAGCGCACCCACACGAGCGTGCAGGCCGAAGAGCTTTTCGCCAAAGCTGAAGCCGAGCAGCCGGAAGACGCTCGCACCGAGTCCGTCTCCGTTGCAGGCCGCATAGTCGCATTTCGCGGCATGGGCAGGGCGTCATTCGCCGACCTGCTCGATGGCGACGGGCGCATCCAGGTCATGTTCCGACGGAACTCTCTTGCCGATACTTACGAGACGCTCGACGATCTGGATATCGGCGACTGGCTCGGCGTCAGGGGGCCGCTTTTCCGCACGCGCACCGGACAGGTTACCGTGGAGGCGCAAGAGTTCACGCTGATCTGCAAGTCACTCCGCCCACTGCCGGAGAAGTGGCACGGCCTGCAGGATGTGGAGATTCGATTCCGCCAGCGATACCTCGACCTCATCGCCAACCCGGAGGCGCGGCGAGTCGCGGTAATGCGAAGCCATATAGTGAGCGCCATGCGCCGCTTCATGGACGGGCGCGGCTTCATCGAAGTCGAGACGCCCACTCTCGTGCCCATCGCTGCCGGCGGCATGGCGCACCCGTTCGTCACACACCACAACATGCTCGGAAGGGACCTCTACCTCCGCATCGCCACGGAATTGCACCTCAAGCGCCTCATCGTTGGCGGACTGGAGCGCGTCTATGAGATAGGCAAGATTTTCCGCAACGAAGGTCTTGACCTGACGCACAACCCGGAGTTCACCTCGATGGAGAGCTACGAAGCCTTCGCCGACTATAACGATGTAATGGAGATGGTCGAGCAGATGGTGTCCGGCATAGCGCAGGAGGTTGTGGGAACGACTGTCGTCGAGTTCGACGGCGAGCGCATAGACTTCACTCCGCCCTGGCCTCGCCTGAGCCTGCGCGACCAGATCATGCAGAACAGCGGCATCGACTTCCTCGACCACCCTGACATCGAATCGCTGAAGACTGCAATGGCAGACATCGGTATTGATGTCAGCCAGCAGTTGAGCTGGCCCGGTCTAATGGACAAGCTCATTTCCTCGCGCGTCGAGGACACCCTGCGCCAGCCCTGCTTCCTCGTGGACTACCCGGTAGGCATGTCGCCGCTTGCGAAGAAGAAGGCTGACGACTCGCGCCTGGTGGAGCGCTTCGAAGGGTTTGTCGCGGGCATGGAGATTTGCAACGCCTTCACCGAGCTGAACGATCCCGTTGACCAGCGAATGCGCTTCGAGGAGCAGGAGGCGCTGCGTACGCAGTTCGCGGACGAGGAGACTGACAGGCTGGACGAAGACTTTCTTGTCGCCATCGAGCACGGCCTCCCACCCACCGGCGGGCTGGGCATCGGCATCGACCGGCTCACAATGCTATTTTCGGGGCACAAGAGCATCCGCGAGGTGGTATTATTCCCACAGATGCGCTGATATGCAGTTGCGCTGAATTGGAGACTGACACATAGAAAGCAGAAGGGGCACGTTATGTTGCCCCTTTGTTATGAGAGGCAATGCACAATGATGCTTGAAATGGGCTTTCAGATAATATCCTGTCCGGTGGGCGGCGAGCCTACGGCAATCACCCTGCCCTACGATGACGCCGCCTTCATAGTGACGGAGATGCCCTATCTGGAAGTTGACCCGGACGGGTGGCATGAAGACTTGGAAGAGCGCATCATCTGCCCCGGCGGCCATACCTTCTATGTGTATGCGTACTGAAGACTCCCAAAATCACTAGCACCACTCTTTGACAACATGTGTACCGTGGTTCACAATATAATTCATGGTCGAAGTTATAGAGAGTGCCACTTTCAGGAGATGGATTCGATCTCTGAGAGACCGTCGGGCAGTTGCCCGCATCAACATCAGAATCAGGCAGGCATCGGAAGGACATTTCGGCGATATACGAGCGGTAGGCAGCGGCGTTTCCGAAATGCGCATTCACTACGGTCCAGGGTACCGTCTTTATTTTGCCCGTAAAGGCCAACAGCTCATCATCCTGCTGTGCGGTGGCGACAAGGACAGTCAGCAACGAGACATTCATCTAGCCAGGCAGTTGGCCCAAGAGTGGAGATGACAGATGGCTGAAATTTACACAAAGTGGGACGTCACCGATTACCTGCGCACCAAAGAGGATGCCTGTTTCTATCTGGAAGCTGCAGCCGAAGAGGACCCAGGAGATGGCAGTTTGATCCGCGCCGCTCTCAATGACATCGTTAGGGCGCAGAACATGAGCCGTCTCGCGCTTGAAGCCGGAATCACTCGCAAGGGCCTCTATAAGGCGTTGTCCGAAGACGGCAACCCATCATTCGCCACAGTGATGAAGGTCACACGTGCCCTAGGATTACAGCTTCGATTTACGGCCTAATCTGCTATTTCATTTATCACTGATGGAAAGCAGAAAGGGGTTATTCGCAGGCTGCGCCGGAGGGCTGGACCGTCAGCAATAATAGGGGCAGCCACCAGCAGTTTGTTCACCCTGACAAGCCCGGCCGAGTTACAGCCCAACACTTCATTGTCCTAATGTCCCTTATATGAGACAATAATAGCATGGAAGTCCTATATACCGAGGCCTTCGAGACTTGGCTTAGGGGACTGCGAAACCAACGGGCGAGAATTAGAATCCTCTCCCGTCTTGAGCGCATCGAAGACGGTAACTTCGGCGACCATAGATCTGTTGGGGACGGCGTAAGCGAACTCCGTGTCAATGTCGGTCAGGGCTATCGGGTCTATTACACAGTCCGTCGAAACACAGTAGTAATCCTGCTCTATGGTGGCGATAAGTCAAGCCAAAGGCGCGACATAAGGCGCGCGCAGCGTATCGCAAGTGAATTCTAGAGAGGCGCTATGAAGCTCAAGAAGTTCGATGTGGTTGATTTCCTCGACAGCGATGAGGCTATGGTCGAGTACTTGAATGTTGCTCTGGAAACGAATGACCCCAAGTATTTCGCGAAGGCGCTCGGCAATGTTGCCCGCGCCAAAGGTATGACCTCGATCTCCGATGCCAGCGGCTTAGGGCGGCAATCCTTATACCGCTCTCTTTCAGAAGAAGGAAACCCGCGCATCGACACGCTGTTCAAGGTACTTGATACTCTGAACATCCGTCTCGCCATTACTCAATAGCTGCACAATCTCATTCGTCACCATCCCTGCCCATACGCGCCGCCAGCACTCCCGCTATCAGGCCGAACAGGTGCCCCTCCCACGAGATGAAGCCTGCCTGCGGCAGCACGCCGAAGATGATTCCTCCGTACAGCAGCAGCACCGCCCCGGCAACCGCTATTGATACAAAGCTGCGCTCGTACCAGCCCTGCGCCACCAGGTAGCCGAAGTAGCCGAACACCAGCCCACTCGCTCCTATATGGATCGCCGGACGCCCCACAAGCCACACCAGCAGACCGCCCAGCACGACAACGAACAGCGACAGCCCTACCAGCGTCTTTGTGCCACGCAGCGCGACGAAGCCGCCTAGCAGGAAAAGCGGGAAAGTGTTTGACAGGAGATGCGAGAAGCTACCGTGCAGAAGCGGCGCAAGCAGGATGCCCCTGAGGCTGCCCGCCAGATATGGGACGCTCAGCTCGAACTCAGACAGAAACCGGTACGGCAGCGCCATTGGAGCCAGCCCATACCTGTTCAGATCGCCACCGAACACCAAGATGTTCACCAGATAGACGAGCCAAATGGCCGCAACGAATATGAGCAGCAGTACTATCGAAACCACCCTGTCTCTCATCAGCCGTCTCCCTGTCCCCGGTTATCCAAGGTTATCAATCTGCACCGGCTCGATGTCGTCGGCAAGCTCGAAGCCGAACACGCGCGAGTAGAAGTACAGCTCAGCCTCAAGCGCGCGGCGAATGTTCGCCGCCTGCCGGAACCCGTGCTGTTCGCCCTCGAATGTCAGGTACGCCACCGGCAGCCCCTTCTCGCGCAGCGCATCCACCATCAGCTCAGCCTGGTTCGGTGGCACGATCTTGTCTTCCAGCCCCTGCAGCACAATCATCGGCGCGGACAACCCGTCTATGTGGTAGATGGGCGACCGTTCGCGGTACAGTTCCTCTTGCTCCGGAAAGGATCCAATTAGACCGTCAAGGTAGCGTGACTCGAATTTGTGGGTGTCCCGCACCATCGCCTCAAGCTCGCTGATGCCGTAATAGCTCGCGCCCGCGCTGAAGGTGTCCCGTGTGGTCAGTGCGACCAGGGTGGTGTATCCGCCCGCGCTTCCCCCTCGAATGATAAGCCTCTTGGCGTCCGCACGACCCTGCGCGGCTATGTACTTCGCCCCGTTGATGCAATCGTCCACATCCACCACGCCCCAGTTGTCGTTCAGCCGCCGCCTGTACTCCGTGCCGAACCCGCTGCTGCCGCCGTAGTTCACATCCAGCACGGCAAAGCCCCGGCTCGTCCAGAACTGCTTGCGGAGATCGAGCGACGAGTCAGCTAGGCTGGTAGGTCCGCCGTGGCTGATGACAATCATCGGCGGCTTCTCGTTCTCAGGCGCGGCAAAGTCCCGATTGGTCGGTGGATAGTAGAAAGCATGCGCCGTCAGGCCGTTCTCGGTCGGGAACTCTATCGCCTGCGCCCGCGAGACATAGCCATCGTCCAGGGCAGCATCGCTGCTGCTCCGAAGCCGCGTCGTGCTGCTGTCAGCCAGGTCGTGCCGCATCAGCGACATCGGCATCGTTGGCGAGCCTGCCGTGAACGCCACATGACTAGCATTGAGATACAGAGTGCCGACATCCGTGAAGGGCATCGGCACTGTCGTCAGGGTGCCGCTTGTCGTGTCAATGTCTCCGATATGCCAGTCGCCGGACTGCGTGTATGTGCAGATGATGCGCTCATCGGACGCAAAGCCATAGGTGCTCAGCCCGAAGACCCACGCGGGCCTGCCGAATTCTTTGTCCACTGCGTCCTTCGCGCACACTGGCTCTACGCTGTCGAAGTCCGAAGCAGCGCGATAGATATTCCACCATCCCGTGCGATCGGAAACGAAGTGCAGCACGCCCGACGGCGACCACGACGGCTGGAAGATCGACTCATCCACGCCGCCCGCCACCAGACGCCGCTCGCCCAAGCTGCCGTCTTCGTGCAGGCTGGCAACCCACAGCTCGCAGCCGTCCCACGGCATGTTCGGATGGTTCCACGACAGCCACGCAAGGGTGGAGCCGTCCGGACTGATGCGAGGGCTTGAGTAGAAGGACGCGCCCGACACCAGCACGCGGCTGCCGCCCCGTTCGAGGTCGATGGCGACGATGCTGTTGACCGCCTCCCGCCAAGATGAGGAATGATCCTCGCGCACGCAGACCATGATATTGCGCCGTTCGCAGACTTCCCCGTCGGCGTAGCGCATATCGATCACAGGCGTGAGCGGCTGGGGCGTGCCGGCTTCGCCTGATGCGGAAATCGTCTGGCGATAAGTGCGCTGGTCGCTGAAGTTGCTGAAATACACGGTACTGTCACCGTCGTCGGCTCCCGAAACGCAGAACGCGCCGCCGCCATACTCATGCACGCGGGTGCGTACGTTGTACTCCGGCGGTGTCAGGTCATGCGTCGTACCGTCGGGCGCGCGCCGCACTATAACATTGCGCGCGTTGTCCGCAGGTCGCATTTCGGTCCAGTAGATGTCGTCACCGTGCAGCACGACATCGCCGATGCTGACGCTGTCTGCGACTATTAACTCGGAAGTGACGGGCGATTTCCAGGAGCCGTAGGGCGCCTTGATTTTGTCGGTCATATTTGTCCTCTTATCATCTATCAGTCAAACGGCGATTCCCCATTGAGTCGCAAGGGATATTGATTAACTAGGATATAACATGACGATGGCAAGCATGTGCTACCATGCCTCCGATATGCAAATCAGCAGACAGCACAACCGCAACAAGCAACAGGCTAAGGACTGGGTCGATGTGAAGCTCGGCGAGATGCTGCAGCAATTCGGCGACTCCGTTTCAGACGCATCGCACGGGTGGCAGGGCGACACGATGGAGTTCGCCTTCACGGCGGCCGGTTTTGTGAGCTTCAGTGGCACACTCGCCGTAACGGACACTGAGTTCCACCTCGACATGCCGTTCCCGTTCCTCGCCAAGAGCTTCGAGCCGCGCGCCGAAATCGAGGTGAACAGGTGGCTTGATGACAATCTGACAGACTGAAGCGGAAAGGTGTAAGATACTGCCATGATTATCAGGGTCGAGCCAAAAGACTGGAACATGCACACGGTTATCATGTTCTTCAAGGAAGAAGAGCCGCATCCCGAGGACGCCGATATTCGCAGCTACCTCGAAGAGCGTCACCTTGAGCCGCGCCGCCAGTACAACACAGAGCTGGAGGGCGAGAAGTTCGAGGTGTGGACCTACGGCGGCTGCTACCTCGGACGGCACATGAATGCCCTCGCGGATATCCAGCGCGCCGTGGTCGAAAAGGAACTGCTCGTGGAGGTGATCCCAGACCTGCTGGCAAGCGGGCCCGACGCCGGTGCAGCTGCACTAGCAGCAGCAAAGTCCGCTTCCGACATGACTGCCATCGTTGACTCGCTGACCGAAGCCCTGCACACGCCGGACAACTTCGGCATCGACGCAAACGGCGAGCTGCAGACAACCGTCAGCGCCGAGGATGTGCAGGCGCAGTTCCTGACCCTGACAGCCCATAACTAAGATCTAATAAGCACTCTTAAGGAGAGAAACACGAATGTATTTAGTCAGAAGAACATACAAGACCAAGCCCGGAGAGGCGCGCCGCGTGGCGACCCTCGTGCAAAAGCAGGTGCAGATTTATCACGACGCCGGACACCGCGAGGAGTTCACGGTCTCGTACAATGCAGGCACATGCCCGGGAGAGTCGAACGTCGTAGTCCTCGAGTGGACCACGGAAGCCTTCCAGTCCCCTGCGCGCGAGGACAACAACATCCCGCCCGAAGCGTATGAAGCTGGCGCCCTATACCGCCCCTACATCGAGGGCAGCTACATCGAGTTCTGGGAGCTGATGACGCCCGGCAAGATGCAGGAGTAGGACACCGTGTACCTTGTCAGGCGAGTCTATAAGACAAAGCCCGGTGAGGCGCGCCGCGTGGCGACTTTAGTGCAAAAGCAGGTGCAGATATATCACGACGCCGGACACCGCGAGGAGTTCAGAGTCGCGTTTAATCCCGGCACCTGCCCAGGCGAGCAGAACACCGTCGTGCTGGAGTGGGAGAGCCACGCATTCCAGTCCCCAGGTCGGCCTGGGAACGTAAGGCCGCCCGCCGGCGTGGAAGCCGGCATCGCATTCAAGCCTTACATCGAGGACACCTGGATCGAGTTTTGGGAGTTGATGACGCCCGGCAAGATGCAGGAGTAGTCGACTTTATCCCTTCCGCGCCACAATCACCTGCAAGTTGGACTGCGGCGGGTCATCGCTCCCGATAAGCGAAGCGTGGAAGCGCACATCCGCAAAGCCTGCTTCCTCGAGGACAGCGCGGTACTGCTTTTCCGTGTACGCTTTCATGCTCTGCGCGTAGCGAGTTACTTCGCCCGACGCTGAGTCAACGATGAAGTAACGGCGCGTAACAGCGCCGACACAGGCGTCCCAGAAGTTCTCCTGAAGGCAAAGGTGCGGCGCGTCCGAGAAAAGCCCGCTCTCCGACGCATACCACGACGCCGGACGCTGGCCGAATTCTTCGATTGCCTCGTTCGTATGCGCCTCAAGGAGCAGGATGCCGCCAGTGTCCAAGGCGTCGTGCGCCTTTCGCAGGATGCGTCCGGCGTCCGAGGGCTTGAAGACGTTGAACTCGCCGAAAATGAGCATTACCAGCCCATATCCGTAGCCGTACTCGGCCGAGCGAATATCCGCGTGAATGTACTCGCAGTCCAAAGTCTCTTCGACTGCCCGCTCCCTGGCGTACTCTATTGAAGCCGGCGAGAAGTCGATCCCCACGCAGCGATGCCCAAGCCGCGCCAGCCTGCTCGCGTACAAACCCGGTCCACAACCGAGGTCAAGTATCTTTGTAGCGCTGCCTGACAGAACTTCGCCGTGAATCCAGTCCACATGCGCGTCTATCTTTTCGCTGCGGCGGCTGGCAAGGTCGTGCGATTGCGTAAGGTGCTCTCGCAGCATGCGGCGGCTGAAACCGGGCTCGTGCCACGGGATATTATCGCCCTCCGACCAGGGTTCGGGCGGCGACTTGCGGGTAAGAATATCAATTAGCTTCACACTCAGACACGCTCACCTAACTACTGAGGCGGAAGCCCTTCTATGACCACATCGCCGCCATCTTGCGCGTCCACAGTGAGGCGGCTGCCCCAGAGCATCGCCATGCCTATCAATGGGTCTGAATCTGACTCGAAGATGACTGTCAGGCGCTCCTGTCCATTCCAAGTCACCATCCCCGCATAAACAGAAAATTGCCCAACCGTTCCGTTAGCTAAGACAGCCGGCGGCGTGCCTCGCAGCACCAGCCCCAGTTCCCTGATAGAATCGAGCGGCAAGGTCAGATAGCCAGTGAAAGCTGTATCTACAACTGCGCTTAAGGTCAGCGTTCGGTGCCTCTAGGTGATATTCGCAACGGTTATTGAAGCACGCGGCGCTCCGGTGATTGGAGAGTCTTCCCAAGAGTGAACAGTGCCTTTAATCAACTTTGGAATTCGTGCCCGAATAGGTGAATCCGAACCCTAGTCGATGCACTGCCGGATATCCCACCCGCTCCGACCAGGTAAAGGCGTCAGGTTGGCGATCTAGCAAACGGAATAGAGCGGATGCGTCATCGTCGTCGATTTCATACTCCCCGCTGTTCACATCAATTACGACAACTTTGCCGATGTCATTCTCTTCCATGAGAGGGAGGATTTTCTCCTTATAAATGGCACGGCCCTTGGCGGATGCATCTTCCCCTTTGAATGCCATAACACCGACCTCCATTCAATCACGAACGTACTAATTAGAATATCACAATCGTCCCTTTTGCCTCAGTTCAGCCAGCAGCGCGTCGTACTCTGCGCGGTCAACGGGCAGGCGCACCTGCTCGCCGCGACAGCCCGACAGTGTTATCGCCGCCACTAGCTCCTGGGCGCCCAGCGCATCCTCGCCATTGACAGCAGGTTCGCGGTTCTCGATGAGGGCGCGCGCGAAGTCGTCGATGGCCGGTCGGTGCGTTCTGCCAACATCCTCGAACTCGAATGTCGCCTCAGTGTCCGAAGGGCTGACAAAGGCAATCGTCTTATCGGTGTCTATGAACTGCTGCACCGGCGTCTCCAGCGTGCGCAGCGTGATCTGCCAGTCCTCCATGTAGAGTGCGCCGCGCTCGCCCCAGAGCGTGATGCGCTGCTGGTTGGGCGCCTGTGCCGTGTTGCAGTGAATCACCCCGTGCCCGCCACCCGCATAGCCGAGAAGCGCGGTCGCGTAGTCCTCCACCTCGATATCGTGCTTCAGAGCAGCCACCATTCCGAATGCCGTCTCCGGCAAGCCAGCGAGCCACTGGTACATGTCGATGCCGTGAATGCCCTGGTTCAGCAGCGCGCCGCCGCCCTCGGCATCCCACCTGCCGCGCCAGTCCAGCCGGTCGTAGTAGTCCTGGCTGCGAAGCATCGCCGATGACATCTCGGAGCGGTATATCTCGCCTATCGCGCCCTCGTCGATGAGCTGGCGCATCTTGAGCGCCTCAGGTCGAAAGCGATTGTTGAACAGCACGCCCAGCTTCACGCCCGCCTCGCGGCATGCCGCAATCTGCGCCTCAGCCTCGGACGGCGTAACGCCCAGCGGCTTCTCCGCCAGCACATGCTTGCCCGCAGCGGCAGCCTGGATCGTTATCTCCATGTGCGACGGGTGCGGCGTGGCGATCACGATGGCATCCACCTCGTCATCCGCGAGCACATCATCAAGTGTGGGGTACAGGCGCGTGCCGAGTTCGTCCGCCTGCTGCCTCAGCGGTTCCTGCCGTCGCGCGTTGATGCCGACCAGCCGGCAGCTTTCAAGCCCGCGCATCGCCTCGATGTGTACCCTGCCGATAATTCCTGTGGAGCCGATTACGGCCAGTCCTACTTTGTCCATGCCTACTTCACCATTCGTCCTTAGAATTCATGGCGCGGACACACCGAGATCAACAGGACAGTTGAAGAAGTCTATCGAGATAGCCTGCGCCTATACATCAGAGGCTACTGCGGGGACATATCGCAGTCAAGCGCGAGGGATCGTTGGGCAATGGGAAAGGAGCGTAGGGCAGAGACAGGGATACGCAGCAGGCACATGCTTGTGCCGTATCAGTCATCCCTCTTGAAGACAGATTCCAGCAGCAGCAGCGTCTCTATGCTCGGAAGGCGAAGACCCAGTTCCCATCGGCGGACGGATACCTCATCCACGTTGATTCGCTCAGCGAGGTCAGCTTGGGTCAGACCGGCCTTCAGGCGTTGTTCACGCAGGGCCAGACCCAGTTCGCGAGCGAGTTCTTCGCGCGATGCGTAGTCTTTGCCTAATAACTGTTCCCAGAGCATCTCATCACCAGAAGTCTGCTGTCGTCCAGAATTGTTAGATAGATATATCTCTATTACAATTTATATTACATAAAGCTTACTATATTTATAATAGCATATATCAGGTTGTAGCGTCGGACCTGCCGCAAGGACTGACTATGCCCTTTCAGGCTACAGACTCTGCCCTCTGTTACCCCATTCAGCTCCTCTCTCAATGCGCGGCACGGTCAGCCATGGGCGTCCCTCGGAATACCGGCAGGCAAGTATAGGCAGGGAATCCTGAGTGCAATTCAAGACGGCAGGCGCAGCGACAACTCGTGAGCGTTCAGCGACGAGGATATTGCGGAGCCGGGGCCTCAGAGAATGTTCTGCTGACCATGACGGCGGCGATTGAGGATCTGGGAGTACCTGGAAAAGCGGCTATGCGTCCTCGAATGGCTTAACACGACTGCCAACACAGTCCGTTTGTCGAGCCGCATACTGCTTTGGAGCCGCCGCCCAAGTCGTGTCTGGTCTTCTCTCATTTCTTACGGCCGTCGAAACATCCCCCCCCATTTACTCGCCCCTCCTTAAACACACCTTGAACGCGGTCTTATTCATGTGTATAGAAATATATATTGATCGCAAAGCATATTATATACCTAACCTAATTTTAAGAGTAGCACCGTCCTTTTCGATTGAAGAGTGCCATATCGGTTCTTCTCAATCCCCAGAGGTGGTGTAAACAGACTTTCGCCGTCTAGCGAGTCCAACTTCTCAGTCACAGATATAATTAGTTGCAGAATATAGTATAATACGCTGAAGGCAGAAGATACTTTCTTCAAAGAACCTTTGATTGAAACAATATATTTAATGCAAAGGCATTTATGCCCACACCACATCGACCACTGCTCCTAGTCGCCACGATAACCGTTTCACTCCTCATCCTGCTGGTATTCTCGTACTCCGCTCGCGCGCAAGACGCGAATAACAGTGACGCGCCGGGAAACCTGAGGGTCGAATCCGCAGAGGCCGGAATACTGCTCACCTGGGACGCTCCCGCCGTGGACGCCGCCTCGGTCACTGGCTACCGCATCTTGCGTAGAAATACCGAGAAATACAGACACTTCGGTGTCCTGACCAAGAACACCGGCAATACCCAGACCACATTTCTCAATCGCACCGTGAGTCACGACACGCGCTACGCATATCGAGTGCAGGCGTTGCGAGGTGGTGAAGTCTCAGTAGCGTCCAATACTGCCGCCATGAGGTATAGGAGGCATTCCACCGCAACGCCCACACCTACACAGACGCCGACGGCAACCGTGACACCGACTGCCACGCCCACCGCGACCTTCACACCAACTCCAACTTCCACGTTTACGCCTACTGCCACCTTTACCACGACTCCCACGCCCACCCCGACATATAGCCCTACTGCAACCGCGACGCCTACGTCCACCCCAACTGCTACCGTCACGGCAACCGGCACACCCACGCCGACGGCCACACCCAGACCCGCCCCAGGAAATCTCAGGCTGCAGAGCACGTCTAGCGGGATACTGCTCACCTGGGACGCGAACGCCCAACACGCCGATTCGATAACCGGCTACCGCATCCTGCGGAGAAACGCTGACAGGTATCCGTACCTGGGAATCCGAGAGCGCAATACCCGCAGTACCGACACCTCATATCTCGATACCAGTGTCAGCCAAAACACGCGCTATGAGTACCGCGTAATAGCTCTGCGCGGATCCGAGGAGTCAGCCCGCTCGAATTCCGTCCTCTTGAGGTACAGGAGGCCGGCAACCGCTACGCCGACTCCGACGCCCACGGCGACGTTCACGCCTACCTCAACGCCAACCGCTACATTCACTCCGACGGCAACGGCAACTCCCACCGCAACGGCAACCAGTACGCCAACGCCCTCGCCGACACCAACAGCCACGGCAACCGCCACATCCACCCCGACAGCAACCGCCACGCCGACTGCCACGCCCACGTCCACGTCCACACCGACAGCTACCGCAACGGCAACCAGCACACCCACGCCTACCGCCACGCCCAGACCTGCGCCAAGGAATCTCAGGCTTCAGAGCGTAGAAACTGGGATACTGCTCACCTGGGACGCGCCCGCCCAACACGCCGCATCGATAACCGGCTACCGCATCCTGCGCAGAAATGCCGACAGGTATGCGTATCTTGGAATCCGAGAGCGCAACACCCGCAGCGCCGACACCACATATACCGACACCTCGGTCAGTAACAACACGCGCTACGCATATCGAGTGCAGGCTCTACGTGGAAGTGAAGTCTCCGCCCGGTCGAACTCCGAAATCTTGAGGTACAGAAGGCCCGCGACCGCCACACCTACAGCAACACCGACACCTACCCCGACGGCCACAGCTACTAGTACGCCAACGGCCACCGCGACGCCGCGATCTGTTAACCGAAGAAGCGTCCCGCCGCCCAGATTAGAGAAGGTAACGCCCACTCCTGAAACGGTTGACCCGCCCATTTCCGAGCGGCAGGTATCCGAGGAGCCAAGGATTCTGGTTGAAAACGAATACAGCAGCACTCTCGGGACTCTTTTATCCGGTGACATCCACGCGCAGGGGTTCACGACAGGGACGGCAGCGTCTCGCCTGACCGGCGTTGTAATTTACGCCTTTCCCCGGTCTGCTGCCAGGAACCTCAGCCTCAGCATAAGTAAAGCCACCACATCGGGACAGCCCGGAAGCACCCTATATTCACTTATAACTCCTACCAATATCCAATCTTCGCTCACCGATCAGGACGTTCTCTTTACTGCACCTGAGGACGCCTCCCTGGAGGCAAATACACAGTATTTTATTCATCTGACGACTACGGCCACCATTGACCTCAGTCATGCCTCCAGTTCGGCCGAAAGCGCTTCGGGCCTCGCAGGTTGGAGCATCGCCGACAACAGCCAGTCCTACGATGGCAGCACCTGGGCAGCGGCAGACCCAGCTCGCGTCTATGCGATTACCGTAATGGGTGTCGCCGAAGACGAGGCAGAGCCCGACAGGGAGTCGATGCAGACATGGTCCTCAACCGCACTGGGTTATACCCGGTCCGCAGGCGAGTCTCCCTATGTCAGCGCATCCATTGACGATACGGACGACATCGACTGGTTCACCACCGGCCTTCTGTCCATCGACGCCGGAGCCAGGTACAGGGTCGATATCAGGCCATCGTCAGTTGCAGACTCACGCGGCCTTCGCGTGAGGGCATTCTACGCCGAGTACAGGCCACTCCGCTCTGAGGATGTTTTTGTCGAACTGGAAAGGCTAGACGGCCCTGTTGCTGGGGTGTATTCCTACTACGTCAGGCCCACCAAGGCCTCCGGCCCATACATCGAAGTGTATGACCTCCTCGGCGCCACCGGCGACTACGAGATCCGCTTCGTCAACGACCCCGACATGACGACATGGAACGGCACCGAGGTGCTGACTAACGACCTGCCCCACGACGACACGACCTGGGCGACGGTGGTCGTTGACGATGGCTCGCACGAGCTAGGTGTGTACAACTATTACGACGATCATGACTGGTTCAAGGCGGAGCTCGAAGCGGAGGAAACTTACATCATTTTCACGGGTCCGCCAGACGATAGGGTTTTCACGCCGGACATAGGCACCGTGATAACGCTATACGACTCCGAGGGCAATCAGCTGGCGATCAGGTATGGCAACTCGCGCGTCGTGATTAACGAGTTGACTTACACCGTTCCCGCAGGAGAGGGCGGAACCTACTTCGTTGACGTCTCATACGCCAACTTCCAAGACGACCCTGACGCACTCGCTAAACTCGGCCTGACCCAGGGCTTCGAAACAGGCTCCTCGCCTTTCATCGGTTCGCGGTACAAATTGCAGGTGAAAGTCAAGCCGGATGGCGATTAGTAGCCGGGTGGCAAGGCCACGCTTCAGCCGGGAACGACCGCATAGCACCGTCATGCGGTCTGCTGTCCATCGCGAAGTTGCTGCCGCAATACGCGACGCACCGCTCCAGCGCACCGATGACCGCGCACTCCAATAGTGCCATCTCGGTTCTTCTCAATAGCCAAACGCTGGTGTAAAAGAGAAGCCCGTCGATACGAAAAGCACTTTCCTGTATCAGTCGTTGTCACCTCCATTAATTCTTCAGTGAGGTATCAATTTGTTCACCGGACTTCATTTCAAGCCACTACTTCTCGCCACTGCAATTATTGCGTCGGTCTTCGCGCTGTCAATTTTCACCTTCTCCGCGCGCGCACAGAATGCCGACACCGGCGATGTGCCAAGAAACCTGCGACTCGAATCCACCGCGAGCGGTATGCTCCTCTCCTGGGACGCCCCGGCCCAGGACGCAGAATCGGTTTCCGGCTACCGCATCATGCGGAGAGACCCCGATTTCAGGAGGAACCTCAGGGTACTGGTAAGTGATACCGGCAACACGGAGACCACTTATACCGACACCACCGTCGCAAACGGCAGGCGCTATATATATCGTGTCCATGCGCTGAGAGGCGATGAAGTCTCTGGCGAGTCAGATGCCGCCCGGAAGAGGTACAGCAGGCCCACACCTGCCACACCTACGCCCACCGCAACTAATACGCCGATGCCCGTCCCGACGGCAACAGCCACTTCGACTCCTACCGCCACACCAACGGCAACGCCAACACCAGGAAGAGTCCCCAGGTCCGTCCCGCCTCCTACGAAGGAGAAAGTTGGGGGCGAGCCGAACGATCCCCCCGTCGCAGCACGGCAGTCCGGAGCAAGTGGAAGGATACTTGTCTCCAACACCGGCGCCGACGACAGTTTCGGCAACCACCAATCCTCTGAAGTAAGCGCGCAGGGATTTACCACGGGGGCCTCATCCTACACTCTGACCGGCATCGAGTTGCCAATTTACTTCTTTCTAAGTACGCAGACCATGAGCTTCGACATCAGCGAAGCCACAAGCGCGGGACAGCCCGGCGAATCCATCTATGAGCTTTCATATTCATTTCCGTTAACTGGCGGCACGGTGACGCTCTTCCTTGCCGCGCCAAAAGGGGCAACACTAAAGCCGAATACCGAGTACTTCCTTCACATAGACGGCGGCTTCGTGCTGATCAATGAGACAACCAGCAAAGCGGAAGACGCCACCGGTCTGACAGGCTGGAGCATCGCCGACAATCGCTGGTCCTACGACGGCACCACCTGGACAAGCTCCGACTCTAATGTTTACGAGATTACCGTCAGAGGCGAGTTAAAGGTGGAACCTGACAGGGCGGGTCAGAGCGAGTCCACAGCGGTCCAACTCGATTACTCCAGACACACCGGCGAGTCGCCATTCGCAAAGGAATATCTGAACCCCGGGAGCGATGTGGACTGGTTCAAAACGGCCTTCTTTATGGACAATGGCGCAAGGTACAGGATCGACATCGACCCCGTAAGCCTTTCCAACGACGACGACCTTCAGGTGAGCGCATTCTATATCGACTATCCCAACGACCACTCGCGGGACGAATTCCTTGAACTGGAGAAGTTAACCGACCCTCCCGAGAGCTTAATCTCCTACCATTTCAACCCAACCGGGCCTCACGGTCCATACATCAAGGTCTGGGCCGACAATGACACCACGGGCGGGTACCGGATACGCGTCGTCTCTGACCCTGTCATGACATGGGAAGGCTCAGAGGTCCTCAAGGCTGACCTGCCGCACGACGACACCACCTGGGCGACGGTAACGATTGGCACCAGCCAGACCGGCGTGTACCACTACTACGACGATCACGACTGGTTCGCCGTCGAACTCGAAGAAGACGAGACTTACGTCATCACTACGACTCCGACCGACTCCTGGCTCGCGACGCCGGATGTCGGCACCGTCCTGAGGCTGTACGACTCCGATGGCGACCTGCTGGATATCCACTACGCAAACTCGCGACTTAGCAGTGCAAGTATCGCCTACGCCGTTCCCACAGGAGAAGGGGGAACCTACTACATCGACGTCTCATACGCCAACTACCAGGACGACCAGGACTTTCTAGATGCAGTCGGCCTGGCTGAAGGCTTCGAGAGTTCCTCACCCTTCATCGGCTCCCTGTACCACTTCACAGTGTCCCAGTAGGATTAATCAGTAGCAATGGCAACAGTTGGTTGTATAAGCACAGTTCGCTGCGCGATACAACTATATATACTCAGATATACTTTTCTCATTGATTGTATGTCATGTTAGAATAAAGTATGCTTCTCTTCAGAAACATACTTCGTATTAGGATACATAAGTGCTTTCAAATACTCGATTACGGCCGTTGATTTTTGTTGTAATAGTAACCATATCACTCTTGGTTCTAGTGGTATTCAGGTACTCGGCGCTTGCCCAGGACTCCGAAGCCGGCGATGCGCCTAGCAACCTGAGAGCCCAGTCCACAGCGGCAGGGGTGTTGCTCACATGGGACGCGCCAACCGAGGACTCCGAATCAGTCACCGGCTACCGCATCTTGCGGAGGAATCCTGACAGGTACGGCTTCCTTGGAATCCGGGTCGGAAATACCCGCAGCACTGACACCACATACACCGACACCTCTGTCAGCCATAGAACGCGCTATGTGTACCGCGTGCGGGCGATGCGCGGAGAAGAACAATCCGCGATGTCGGATTACGTCCTCTTGAGATACAACCGTCCCGCGACTGCCACACCCACGCCTACCGCAACGGCTACCGCTACACTCACGCCAACTATCACCGCTACCGCTACGCTCACACCTACCGCGACTGCAACTTACACGCCCTCGCCCACACCGACACCTACTGCTACCGCCACACTCACCCCGACTGCGACTGCAACTTACACGCCCACGCTTACACCTACGGCCACTGCCTCGCCCACACCGACAGCCACTGCCACCGCTACACTCACGCCAACGGCAACCGCTACCGCTACATCCACACCGACAGCTACACCCGGAGCCGCACCGAGAAATCTGACGCTCGAGAGCGCGGATAGCGGAATGCTCCTCACCTGGGACGCACCCGCCGAAGACGCCGAATCCGTGACCGGCTATCAGATTAAGCGCAGAGATCCAGATTTCAGGAGGCACCTCAGGACGCTGGTCGAGAATACTTTCACCACCGTGACAACATACATCGACACCACCGTCAGCAACGGCAGGCGCTACGTGTACCGCGTGCTTGCGCTGCGCGGAGAGGAAGTTTCCGCAGAGTCGGCTCACGCCCTCAGGCGGTACAGCAGGCCCCCTACCGCCACACCGACTCCCACACCGACATTCACGCCCAGCCCCACTCCCACGCCCACGGCAACCCCAACGGCAACTGCGACCGCCACTTATACACCCACGGCAACGCATACGCCTACCCCAACGGCAACCGCAACCGCCACGTCTACCCCAACGGCAACTGCGACCGCAACTCCAACACCGACACCGACTCCCCGCAATGTCGCTAGAATAGTCCAGCCACCTGAGATGGACGAAGATAAAGATGAGCCGGAGGACCCGCCCAACACCGTCCGGCAAAACGTCAGAGCCGATGAAAGGGTACTTGTTGAAAACCTCGCCACTGGTCACGTGTTGCAAACCTCATCGGATAGAGATTACGCGCAAAGCTTCACTACCGGGCCGGTGCCGTATCGGTTGACGGGTGTGGCGATCACACTCCGCTTAGAGAGTCGCAGTCAGCGCTTCAGCGTCTCAATAAGCGAAGCCACTAGCACCGGACAGCCGGGAAGCACAGACTATGACCTTCAATCTCCGACAAGATTCATTCTCTCCAGGACTGAACCTACCTTCTTCACCGCGCCGGATGACACAATCCTGAAGACAGATACCGAATATTTCGTGCATATAAGCGTGGATTTAGACATAGACCCGAGCAAGGCGTTCATTGCCTACGCCGAAGACAACACGGAGAGGGGGACAAGCCTCAATGATTGGAGTATCGCCAACAAATACTGAGTCTATGAAAGTGGCTCCTGGACGGCGGGGCGTTCGGATGTTGTTCTTGGCTTGACCGTGAAGGGAGTTGAGGCATACCCCATCCAACCCGATAGGGCAGGAGAGCACACATCCACAGCGCTCCGGTTGGACTACTCCAGGTACACCGGCGAGTCGCCCTTTGTGCGCGAATACGTGAACACAGCGACCGATGTGGACTGGTTCGGAACAACTCTCTCATTCGACGCCGGCGCCAGGCACAGGATCGACATCAGACCACTGCTCCTGACCGACGAAGCCGACATTCGGTTGAGCGCCTTCTACGCCGACTTTCCGCACGACCACTCGATGGACGACTTCCTCGAAGTGGAAAAGCTGACCGACCCACCCGATGGCTTGATCTCCTACCATGTCGTCGTCACCAACAACTACGGCCCCTACATCAAAGTCTGGGCGGAAAATGGCACAACCGGCGCCTACGAGATACGCATCGTCTATGACCCAGCCAAGAACTGGCTTGTTGAGGATCCAGACATGGAGTGCTCCGGTGAGGACCCAGCCTCGAAATGCCCTGTTGATCGCTCTGAGGAATGGCGGGGCGGTGATGTTTCCAAGGGCGACCTGCCGCACGACGACACAACCTGGGCAACAGTGGAGCCTGATGAGTTTCAGGAGGGCGTTTACGACTACTATGACGATCACGATTGGTTCTTAGCGGAACTCGAAGCGGACAAGACTTATGTGATTGCCACAGTACCTCCCGACGAATGGCTCACCGTCCCGGATATGGGCACCGCGCTAAGGCTCTACGACTCCAATGGCAACCAGCTGGAGATTGACTACGCTAATACACGCCTTGAGGGAGCCTCCATCGAATACACGGTTCCAGTCGGGGAAGGAGGGACCTACTACATCGATGTCACATACGCCAACTTCCGGGACGACCAGGACTTTCTCGATGCACTCGGCATTACTGAAGGCATCGAGAGATCCTCGCCCATCACCAACTCCCGCTATGGAGTCGTAATGTCCATAGACGAATAGCCCAAACCGGCATTCACAGCCTGATGATGGAATTACGAGGATCCCGAAGCAGTAAGCGCGACTAAGAGTTCCGCGATGAGGCGCGCATACTATCCGCAAAGCGCGGCATCACCTCGTCGGCGAACAGCTGCATAGAGCGCATCACCTTGTCGTGCGGTATGCCGCCCATCGCGAAGTTGCAGCCGAAGTACTCGACGCCCTGCGCGCGCAGCTCCGCTATCTTCGCGGCGCACTGGTCGGGCGTGCCGATGAATGCGCGGTTGTCGCTGATGTAGTCGAAGCTCAGCGGCAGTTCGGTGCGCCGGTTGCGCCATTCGGCGATGCTGTACGGCACCTCGCTGCTCTCGCTGAAGTTGCGCCGCCATTGCATGATGTCCAATATCCAGTTCACGTGCGCCGCCGTGTCCTCCCGCGCCTGCTCCTCCGTCTCCGCCACGTAGAAGTAACGGAAGAACGGCACATCATCCAGCGTCGAATCTCCGCCCGCATCGGCCGACAGCGCGAGATAGCGCCGGCACAGGTCCAGCGACTGCTGCGTGTCCTGCACCACCGCGATGCACAGCTTGTATCCGTTCCGCACCAGGAACTCCAGCGTCGCCTGCGTGTACGATGCCGCGATGTAGATGGGCGGATGCGGCGCCTGCAGCGGAGGCGGCACAAGGTTCAGCTTGTTCAGCGTGTAGAACTCCCCCGCGTGCGAGAACTCCGGCGTAGTCCACAGCCCCTGCACGATCCGCACGCTCTCCCGGAAGCGCGCATGCGCCTCCTCCTCGTCCACGCCGAAGCCGCCGTACTCGTAGCCGAATGTGCCGCGCCCGAATCCTACATCCAGCCGACCGCCGCTCACGCAGTCCAGCGTCGCCGTATCCTCCGCAAGCCGTATCGGGTTGTGCAATGTGGGTATGAGCACGCCCGTGCCGAGCCGTATGCTCTCGGTGCGCGATGCGATAGCAGCCGCCAGCACGAGCGACGAAGACCCCAGGCTATACCGCGAGAAGTGGTGCTCCGCGATCCAGACGCTATGGAAGCCAAGCTCCTCCCCGAACACCGCCTGCTCCACGCACTCCGCAAACAGCCGCGCCGGTGATTCGCCCTCCGGCCACGGCACATGTGTGAATAGTCCGAATTTCATGATGGCAATTTAATTTTCACGCACCCGATTTTCGACCCACTGAATAACTGCTTCCGCAGTTCCAACGGCAGTCTCATACTCCTCCGTAGTTATCGGCCGGGTGGGTGCCGGATAACGAGTAAGCACGGCGTAAGGAGTAAGTGTAGCCGACCTACGCACCTCATCAGGTAGCGACTCACCAGCCTCCTCAAGTAGCGATAGGAGACGAGCTAGGTCATGTACATAAGGAAAGTCGATACTCAGCGTTATCAATAATGCCTTTATCGCTTTTTCCGTTGCCTGCTGGGCCTCGAAGCACAGGTCCTCCAGATAGGCGTCCGGAACGCGACTCTTCGACAATGCAAGATTGCTTCTGGCGCGATTAAGCCACTCCCTGGGATCGTCGGGGGAATATCGCTCACGGCGACTCATACACCACCACGCCATCCTGCAGAGCGGGCTTGATTATCAGCGAATGGCTGTCCTTGTAGCGTTCAACATCCTCCGATGAAACCACCAGCGCGTCGACGGCGACACCAACACCTTGCATCTCGCCATAAATACGAGACATCACTTTGAGCGCGTCTTCGTCATCCTTGATGATGAGCAGGTCAACGTCGCTGTCGTGTCTAGAATCACCACGCGCAGCAGAGCCGAATAGGATAACCCTCTTCGGTGCTGCCACATCGACAATGCGCTCGATGATCGCGTCTAGTGTAGCCTGCTCAACCATGCCTTTTCCTTGAGGTGCATCTTGCCTTGATCCTTGCAACCGATTGTACAGCAATTTGTCCTGTTCATCCCCTTCATCCATCCATGTTACCCTTTCCAAAACTCTACTCAGACAACACCGGAGGCAATCGCAATGTCCATTCAGGCGGTCATCGGACAGGCGCAAGAGTATCTGCGCGCGCAGAACATCAGCGGCTGGCTGCTCTACGACTACCGCAACATGAACCCCATCCTCTGGGACACGGTCGGCAATATCGCCAATGTAACGCGCCCGTGCTGGCTATGGATCGCCGCGGATGCGCCGCCGCGACTGCTCGTAAGCTATGTCGATCAGGGACGCTTCACCCACCTGGGCATCGAGACCACGCTCTTCGTCAGCCGCAAGGACATGACCACCAGGCTAGGCGAAATGCTGGCATCCGCGGACCGCATCGCAATGGAGTATTCCCCGCAGGGCGCACTGCCGCGAGTCTCACGCATAGACGCCGGCACTCTGGAACTCGTTCGCTCGTTCGGCGTCGAGGTCGTGTCGTCCGCCGACCTTCTGCAGCACGCGACGCAGCGCTGGAACGACGAGCAGCTCCAGTCGCACCTCGCCGCCGCTGACGCGCTTGGTGACATAGTCCTGCAGGCGTTCCATCGCATCGGCGACACCATAGACGAAAGCCCGACCGAGTTCGACATCGCTGAGTTCATCCGCCAGCGATTCGTGGTGGAGGGCATGGTCGTCACGGACGGCCCCGTCGTTGCCGCCAACGCGCACGCCGCCGATCCGCACTTCGAGCCGACAGAGGAGAACTCATCAGTCATTCAGCGCGGAGACTGGATCCTCATAGACCTGTGGACGCGCCAGCCCCACGAGGACGCCATGTTCGCGGACATCACATGGACGGCGTTTGTGGGCGACAGCCCGACTTCTCGCCATCGCCAGGTGTTCAATGCAGTCATCGGCGGGCGCGACGCTGCCGTCGAGATGCTTGAGCAGGCACACCGCGAGGGCAAAACGCTGGAAGGCTGGCAGCTTGACGCCAGGGCGCGGGAGTACATCACGCAGGCGGGCTTCGGAGACTACTTCAACCACCGCCTCGGACACAGCCTCGGCCGTGAGGTCCACAGCAACGCCGTCAACCTCGACGGCTGGGAAACGCACGACACGCGCCAGCTGATACCGGGCATCGCAGTTACTATCGAGCCGGGCATCTATCTCCCCGGCGAGTTCGGCGTGCGCTCGGAGATAGACTTGTTCATGGGAGACAGCGGCCCCCGCATTACGACCCAGGTGCAGCGCGATGTGGTGCTTATCGACTGCTGAGCGTCCTTACTTCAACAGGCCACGAATCGGAATGAGGCGCTGCCCATAGGGATCGACGCCTAGGAGCAGACCCTCGAGAGCATGTGCGCCCAAAATAGGATCAGTCCCTTCTTCACCAAATATGACCCAGGTAGGAGTTTCGTTACCCTCAATCCTGACCATTACCGGCGCCATGTCCAGTTCGGATTGAACACCGTTGGCGTACTCGAACGTTCTGCGCTTTGTGGGAGTGATTCCAAGTTGTTCCAGCGATGAAGCTGGAAGCACAGTTGCCGTTGCGCCGGTATCTACCAGCGCCTCCATCTCCTCGAATCGCTGACCTTCGATGTCGCCAATCTCAATTGACACGCTGAACGTTCCCAATATGTACACCACCCTAGCACTATTCCAATGGTGTGTACATAATACACTATTTTAGAGAAAGACAGCAGCTTTCTCAGCAACTGTCCTGCCTTTGCGTTCAGCCTAACCCCGCTCCACCTTCGGAAGCCGCGTCAGCCCCAGCAGGATGGCCGCCCCAATCACCGCAACGCCACCGTACACGAAGGCGTCCGAGTTGCTGCCGAAGTCAACGATGATCCCGGCGATGAACGGCGAGAACGCGCCCAGCAGCGACGCGCCGTATATCAGCGACACGACCGTGGACTGCGCCTCTCCCTCCGCCACATCCATCGCCGCCGCGATATAGATGGCGTGCAGCGCGTACAGGAACGCCCCCATCGCCAGCGCGATTATGCCGAACTGGACGCCGGGCACGGTAATTTCAATCAGCACTATGTCGAACACCAGCGGAGCGTCCGTGGGCGAGAACTTCAGCGCGATCATCAGCAAGCCCAATGCCGCGGTGCAGGGCACCAGCACCGCCTTATGCCCGAGTCTGTCCGCCAGCCAGCCCATCGTCGGCTGCGCCAGTATTCCCACGAACTGGATGCTCGACAGGAACAGACCGATGACCACGAATGATATCCCCTGGTCTTCCAGCAGGTACACCGGCAGGAACGCCATCATCGCGCCCTGTCCCATGCTGCGCAGCGCCGTCGTCAGCACCAGCATCTGCATGCCCCTGCGCCGCAGCAGCCCGAACAGCTTGGAGAAGTAGTCCCGCAGCGATTCGGTCTCCACGCTCGCCGTCGGTATGCCGCGCATCATCAGGTAGATCAGCAGCCCGAAGACTATCGCCGGGCCCGCGCTGATCTTGAGCGCCTCACTCCATGTAAAGGCAACGAGATACGTGCCGGTAATCAGGCCCCCCGTGAGAATGGGGCCTACGAATTCTCCGACGCTACCGCCCGTGCCGTGCCACGAGATGGCGAAGCTGCGCTTGTCCGGGAACTTGCGCGACAGCGAGGCTATCGCCGGCGAGTGGTACAGCGAAGGCCCGATGCCCACCAGCAGCATCGCAGCGAGCATCAGCAGGTAGTTCGGCGCGATGCCCAGCAGGAAGTACGATATGCCCATCATGCTGAGCGAAATCAGCAGCATGACGCCCGAGCGGTTGGCGAACCTGTCGCCAAGGTAGCCCGCGACCATCGTGGTCGTGCCACTCGTAACCTGCCCGGATGTGGACAGCAGCCCGTACTGCGTGGCTGTCAGTCCCGTGTCGTCCTTGATTGCCGTGAGAAGGACGGAGCGCAGCCCGGAGTTATAGATGTGCTTGATGGCGTGCCCAAGCACTACCGTAATCGCTAGCCTGTTCCTGCCTCTCCTGATTTCTTCAGATAAGATTCCCGTGGTCGCCCGCTCGCCGACTTGCGTCAATGTAGTTCTCCCAATTCGTCAAAGTCGCAGCCAATCATAGCACACGCGCCCCTGCGGGATTCTCTTGCCAGACCTTCGTGTCCCCTGCCACCGCCCACACCGAACAACGCCGCTAGCTCGCCGGGGCCCGCAACCGTGGCATACGAGTCAACCCCATTACCGCCGCCGCCATGAGCACGGTCACGCCGCCGTACACGAAGGCGTCCGATGTGGTGCCCAGATCCGCGATTACGCCTGCGAGAAAGGGCGAGAACGCTCCAAGGAACGATGCCCCGTATATCAGCGACACCACGGTTGATTGCGATTCTCCTCGCGCCACGTCCACAGCCGCGGCGATGTAAATCGCGTGCAGCGAGTAAAGGAACGCGCCCATTGCCAGTCCGACGATGCCGAACTCGATGCCGGGCAGTGCTACCGACACAGGGCCTACTGAGAATATGACTGGATTATCCGTAGGCGCGAATTTCAACGCAATCATCAGCAAACCTAGAACTGCCGTCGTCGGCACGAGCACGACTTTGTGCCCGAACTTGTCCGCCAGCCAGCCCATGGCAGGCTGTGCCAGAATTCCTACAAACTGAATACCAGCCATGAATAGCCCGATGACTACCGCTGATATCGATTGGTCCTCCAGCAGGTACACAGGCAGAAACGCCATGATTGCGTCCTGCCCCATGCTCCGTAGGACGGTCGCCAGCACCAGAGCCTGCATACCCCTGTGCAACAGCAGTTTGGACAGCGCCGAAAAGTAGTCCCGCAGCGATTCCGTCTCACTACTCGCGGTCGGAATGCCCCGCATCATCAGATATATGAGCAACGCGAATACGAGCGCAGGTCCCGCGCTCAACTTCAGCACATCGCTCCAATGGAACGCCACGAAATATGTCCCGGTTATCAGACCGCCCGTGAGCACCGGCCCGACAACCTCGCCCACGCTGCCGCCTGTGCCGTGCCACGATATGGCGAAGCTGCGCTTGTCCGGGAACTTGCGCGACAGAGAGGCTATCGCCGGCGAGTGGTACAGCGAAGGCCCGATGCCCACCAGCAACATCACAGCGAACAGCAACCAGTAATTCGGCGCAATGCCAAGGAGGAAGTAGGAGATGCCCATCATGCTCAGCGAGATCAGCAGCATGATGCCGGAGCGGTTGGCGAACCTATCGCCTAAGTAACCCGCGACCATCGTGGTCACGCCACTTGTGACGTTCCCGGATGTGGAAAGCAACCCGAACTGCGCACCGCTCAGTCCAAGGTCGGCCTTCATCACTGCCAGCAAGATGGAATGTAATCCTGAGTTGTAGATGTGCTTGATGCCATGCCCAAGCACCACCGCAACCGCCAGCCTGTTCCTGCCGCGCCTGACTTCCTCGGGTACTGCTCCAACGCCCGATAACGCCACTAATTCCCCTCCATTGAAACAAGTCCAAGGGGAATAATAGCACAGTGCGCGGAACAAATGTCCTGTGTGTCCTACGCCTCCACGTCGGTTCGCCCGTCAAGCAGTTTCGCCAGCTCATCAAGGTCCGCAACAGTGGCATCAGGCGTCTCCGCGCCGTCCCGTGGCTGCTGCAATCGCCCTGGGCCATGCAATATTCGGACAGTCTGAAAGCCGAGCGCCTTCGCAGGACGCACATCATTGTCCAGCCTGTCACCGATCATCACGGCTTCTGATGGGGAGCACTCCGCCTGTTCCAGTGCCAGGTGAAATATCGCAGGGTCCGGCTTGCTGATACCCACATCGCCCGACGACACGCACACATCGAAGTAATGCAGCAGTCCATACCGCTCCAGCCGCTCATCCGTGCCCGCAGGCTGGTTGGCGATGACACCCAGATTGAACCGCCCCGCTAGCTGCTCAAGCAAGGGCTGTGTCTGCGGATAAGGCGATTCCAGTTCCTTCGGATACCTGCCGGAAGATCGCACGAACGCGATCACATCCTCGTCATCGGTGAAGGCAAGCAGCAGGCTCCTGAACGGGTTGGGATCGAAGCGGGCAGACGCCGCCTCCATCGCATCGCGCAACTCTTCCGCAGAAGCGTCTATGCCGCGCTGCCGCAGCGAATCGGATACCTGGCCCAGCCGCCCCATCGCCGCCGCATCCTCATTGAGGAGCGTGTACCCAAGATCGAAGAACAGCCAGCGAACGCTCTCCAGCCTCAACCCCATCCCATCAGGCTCCGTGCGCAGGCCGCACGTTACCATCCGCGTCCGCTTCCAGCAGCGCGTAGAAGTCGTATCCGCGCCGCCTCAGTTCTTCGCTGCCGCCCTGGTGCCTGTCAATGATAGTCAGCACCTTGACCACCTCGCACCCGGCATCCTCCACCGCCTCGATCGCGTGGAACAGGCCGCTGCCAGTGCTGCAAGCGTCATCCACGACTGCGACCCGCGATCCCGGCACAAGAGGACCCTCGATGGCGCGCTGCCCGCCGTGCCCTTTCGTCTCCTTGCGTACTATCAGTCCGGGCATGGGCGAGCCCTCATCCTGGTAGCTCATAACCGACACCGCGGCGACTATCGGATCGGCGCCCAGCGTCGGGCCCGCGATGGCGGTGGCGCCGCTGTCTCGCACAACCGGAAGGAAGGCGCGTGCCACATAATGCGCCCCCTTTGGGTCCAGTGTAACGATGCGCCCGTCGAAGTAGTACGAACTCGTACCGCCCGCCGACAGCTGGAATTCTCCAAACATCAGCGCGCCCTTCTCTTTAGCAAGCTCCAGTATGATTTCAGCGTCAGTGTTGCTCATAAATACCTCGTGTCGGTGAACCAAATCGCGGCTCTGCCCTAGAATATCCCGTCAATCTCAAGCGTGAACCCCTGCAGCATAGGCGACACCACGGTCTGCCCCTCGCCGTATATCCCCGCGACCTTGAACTCGCCGTCTTCCAGCGTCAGCATCAGCACATTATTCGCGTCGGTATCTGCCAGCCAGTATTCGCGCACGCCGTGCCGCGCATACAGTGTGCGCTTTAGCGTCCTGGTGCGCTGTCGGCGGGGTTGGAATCTGGATTAACTCACCATCCAGCAGCTCATAAATCTTGTCGTCAGGCGTGCGCATGTAATCTTTATATGTGAACTTAGCGACTCGTCGCTGAGTAGCCATATCTATGCAGACCCCTTTCCGAAAGGTTTTCCGCACGGGAAGCCGGGACACATGAATTGTACATCAACTTACTTCAGGAGATTAGGCGTCCGGCATGTAGGGACTGCAAAGGCCTGTATGTAATACGGCTATGCTTCACGCCGTCGGAGCATACAGCCCGTGCTCGTGAATATACCGCTCCACCGCGGCCGGCACGCGATAGCGGACAGACTTGCCCTCGGACACTCGGCGCCTTATTTCCGTCCCGCTGATGTCAATGATCGTGCTGTCAACCAGCCGCATGCGACCGGATGCACCCGGTATCGCCGCGTTCAGCACGCTGGGATCTAGTGTCGCCCCCGGACGAGCCATCCCCACCACGCTTGCAAGCTCAAAGAGACGGCGCGGCTGGTGCCACCGGTCTATCTCGCGCAGCGCGTCAACGCCCAGGATCACGATGAGATCAGCGTTCTCATGCTGGGCGCGAAGCTCCGCAAGCGTATCAACGGTGTAGCTCGGCCCGCTGCGCTCAATCTCGACGGCTGACACATCGAAGCACGGGTTATCCGCGACGGCAAGACGCACCATTGCAAGCCTGTGTTGAGCCTCCGTAATCTGCCTGTACGACTTGAACCACGGCTGCCCCGCCGGGATGAAGAGCACCTTATCAAGTTCCAGAGCGGCAAGCGCATCCTCAGCGACGATGAGATGCCCCATGTGAATGGGGTCGAATGTGCCGCCGAACACACCGATACGCACGCCTACTCCCACTCCCACTCCACTTCTCCGAAGCGCACGGTGTCGCCTGGGCCTGCGCCCGCCTCCTCCAGTGCCCTCACAACTCCAGCCCTCTGCAGGTATCCGAGAAACTGCACTCGCGCATTCCAGTCGTCTTCGTTCAGCAACGCAGCTATCCGCACCGCCCGCCGCGCCCGCACAATGAACACATCGCCTCGCTTGCGTACAAGAACCGTCTCCCTGCGAGGCTTAGGCCGTAGCACAGGCAAGTCGCCGTCGTTCCTCACATCGATGCCACTGATATCTGAGCCACTAATAGCAGGTCCATCCAGAGTTGGCACGATTTCCGAAACAGGGTCATCCACATCCACTGAATCCAGTGCAGCCAGCACGCTGTCCAGCAGTCCGTCTATTCCGCTGCCTGTCGCCGCGGATACGAAGTGCAAAGTACCGGCGCCTTCCGGCAAGTCTTCCCGTCGCCCGCGCAACCGCCCCCTGGCAGACTCACCCCGTTCACCTGCTGACACTAGGCCGTACTCATCAGCGAACATCTCCTCAAGAAGCTCCGCTACCTCCGACACCTCCGTTATGTCCATCTTGTTGATGGCTATCACCTGCGGCTTCGATGCAAGCTCCTCGTTGAACGCCTGCAGTTCGCTGTTGATCTGCAGGTAGTCGCGCAGCGGGTCCTCTGCAGACCCGTCTATCATGTGGACCAGCACGCGCGTTCGCTCCACATGCCGCAGGAAGTCGTGCCCAAGTCCCACGCCCTCATGCGCCCCTTCTATGATCCCCGGAATATCCACCATCACGAAGGTCTGCCGTCGCTGCTCCACAACACCCAGCACAGGCTCCAGCGTCGTGAACGGGTAGTTCGCCACCTTGGGCCGCGCCGCACTCACCACCGACAACAGGCTCGACTTCCCCGCGTTCGGCAGACCAATGATGCCCACATCCGCAAGCAGCTTCAGCTCAAGCCGGAGATTTCGTGATTCTCCCCGCTCGCCCTTTTCAGCCAGCAAAGGATACTGGTTCGTAGCCGACGCGAAGTACGCGTTGCCTCGCCCGCCACCACCGCCATGCGCCAGTTCCACAGTCTGCCCCGGAGTCGTTAGGTCTGCCAGAAGAAGCGGCGGCTCCGAGTCCGCGACCCAGACCTGTGTCCCGACCGGCATGCGTATGACAACATCGTCCGCATCTGCACCATGCTTCAGCGCGGAAGCACCATCGGCACCGTTCCCCGCGATGAAACGGCGTTCATATCGAAATGCGAGGAGAGTGTTTAAGTTCTCGTCACACACTGCGATGACATTGCCGCCACTTCCACCGTCCCCTCCATCCGGGCCTCCGCGAGGCACAAACTTCTCGCGTCTCCCTCTGACGACACCGTCCCCGCCATTGCCGCTACTTATGTGGATAAATACTTGGTCAATCATTTTTCAGGTATCCAATAGTAGCAACAATAATAGAGTGGATGCTGTGGATAGACATTTGAGATGGAGGGTGTCATATTGCGGCGATGCGGTAACGGCTGTTGCGCTGCGCCCAACCGTGATTCCTGCGTCCACGTGATTTTATCACAGCCCCATGTCGATATCGCGTGGCTTGGTGTGCATAACCCTGAGCTCGCTGTGGATAGAACTTTTCTCAAAAAGTTTCAACCAACAAAAAGACACACTTGTACACATGTTGGCCAAGTTATCAACGATTATGCGGCAGTTATCCACAATCATGTGGAAGGATGGGCATCGATTGTTCAGGCGTATGTCGAGCTAGGATGCCAGCGATATTGTTAGCCGCGCACCAAAATGTCTGTCGCATCACAAGTTTGCATTGATATGTCCAGACTGATACAAATGGTTTGTTGGCGAGCGAAAGGACATGAAATGGGAAGTAGAGTGCGTATCTCCAGACAGGATGGAGAGTTTGTAGTCCATATTCCTGAGGATATAGCCCGTGACTGGGGCGCAAGGGAAGGGCTGGTTGTCGATGTGACAACATCGGGTGACCGGCTGGTGCTTCACAGGGAGCGCTACAACCTGTCGGATTTGCTGGAGCGGGTGACGCCGGAAAATCTGCACGGAGAGATTGACTTTGGCAAACCGGAAGGCAGAGAAGTGTGGTAACTCTCGCGTACACACCTGAGAGAGGAGATATTGTCTGGCTAAACTTCTCACCGCAAGCTGGACACGAACAAGCTGGACGCCGCCCTGCGCTCGTATTAAGCCCTCTCGAATATAACGACAAGACCGGCCTGGCTTTGCTATGTCCGATCACGTCGAGATCGAAAGGGTATCCCTTTGAGGTGTCCTTGCCTTCCCCGTATCAGGTGACCGGTGTGGTGCTTGCCGACCAAATAAGAAACCTGGACTGGCGCGTAAGAAATGCCAGATTCGAGTGCTATGCGCCTCACGATGTATTAGCAAGCGTTCTTCGGATGATAGAATCGCTACTGCATTAGATGTCATTAGAGCAAATTGCTCTTACCCCACCGCGGCAAGCGTCTCGCGCACGGTCAGAATGTCCCTCCGCAGCTTGGCGTCGGCATTCTGGTAGTTCTCAATCGTCTTGCAGCCGTGCAGCACCGTGGAGTGGTCCTTGCGCCCCAGTGCGCGCGCTATCGCAGTCGAGCCCATTGCCGCATCCTCGCGCAATATGTACATCGCAACCTGCCGCGCCAGCGCAGTCTTCTTATCCCGCTTGGGCCCGCAAAGCGTTGTCTTGTCCACACCGAAGTGAGCGGATACGGCGTCTATCACTTCTCGCTCGGAAGGCTGGCGACGGTCGCGTGCCTCCTGCGTGTCCGCGATCACCTGCCGCACCAGTTCCGCGTCTAAGGGCCGCTGCATCAGATCTGAGTACGCGACTACGCGGTTGAGGCTGCCTTCGAGTTCGCGGATGTTGCGGTATATGCGCGCCCCGAGCAGTTCCAGCACCTGGCCGTCAGCCTTCACGCCCATCTGCTCCGCCTTTGCGCGTAGGATGGCGAGCCGTGTCTCCAGGTCAGGCGGCTGAATGTCCACCACTAGTCCGCCGCTCAGCCGCGAGCTTATGCGCTCCTCCAGAATCTTCAGCGAGGACACTGGGCGGTCGCTCGTGATGACAATCTGGCGGTTGGACATGTGCAGCGCGTTGAAGGTGTGGAAGAAACCCTCCTGCGTCTGCTCCTTGCCGATGAGAAACTGAATGTCGTCCAGGAGCAACAGTCCGGCGCTGCGGTATCGCTGCCGGAATTCCTCAGTCTTGCCCTCGCGGATGGCGCGGATGTACTCGTTGGTGAACTCCTCCGTTGTGGCGTATATCAGGCTCATGCCCTTGGCGATCGCCTGACTCCCGATCGCGTGCAGCAGGTGCGTCTTGCCCAGTCCCACATCCGAGTACATCACCAGCGGGTTATAGACATTGCCCGGATTGTCCGCCACGGCGCGCGCCGCCGCATGCGCCAGCTCGTTAGACTTGCCCACGACGAACCGGTCGAAGGTGTAGCGGCTATTCAGCGAAGGGGGAGGAGCGACAACAGCGACCGGTTGGGTCGTCCCTGCCATCGCTGTAAGAGTTTGCTCGCTCTCGCCCGTCACGGCAGGCGTTTCGGATTCCACGCTCTCAGACGTGCTTGATTGCGTCACCACCTGGAAGCGCACCGATGTCGGCTCGCCGATGACATGCTCGATCGCGCGCTCGATGAGCGGGTACATCCGGTGTTCCAGCATCTCGGCGATGAAGGCGTTTGCCGTGCCTACGATGAATTCGCCGTCCCTGTGCGCCACGCCTTCGGTATCCCTTAGCCAGGTCTCGAAGGCAGGGCGGGCGACTTGCAGTTGCAACTCTCCTAGCGCTGCGTCCCATATCTGGCCGGGCTTCTGGGTGCGGCTGGACAATCGCGTATCCTCTCTCATCCAAGCGTTCTGCTATGCTGACATAAGCGCAAAGATCGCCCAAGGACGGCTGCAAAATGTCGGATGCATTTGAAGGTATCCGCCTATAATATTGCCGCGAAAACCCTGCCGCAACATGTCAAATGTTTCAATAAACTCCCAAAAAACCCATGACTTGCATCAATAGGCAATAGAGGCAATTTTGAGCAATTTTCACAAACCGTTAATGGAGCGTTAAACTTCGTTGAGGCGATTTATCAGCATTTATGGACACAAAACGGACAGGCTTGAGAGGCTTATTTTTCCTCCCTAGCCTGCCCCTGTTTGCTACCCTTAACCTGCTCTAGAACATCCTGAACGGCATGTCCTTTTCTGCGTCGTCGGTGACTATCTCCAACAACGCCGCCTGCCCGCCTTCAACGATGCCCGCGCACCGCTGCACAGCGCTGATGACATCCTCCGGCCGTGTTACGCGCTCGCTGTGCGCTCCCAGCGCCTCCGCCATCATAACGAAGTCGCCGCCTGTGGTCTTTGTGCCGTAAAGCTCGTGCGCCGTGGCGAAGTGCTCCGGCCTGTATATGCCCATGGACGAGTTGTTGAGCACGACGGTCAGGATCGGGATATTCTCCCGCACCGCCGTCTCGAGGTCCGTGCCGACCATGCCGAAGCCGTAGTCGCCGATGACATTCACGCACAGCTTTTCCGGCGCCGCCAGCTTGCTCCCCATCGCCGCGCCCAGGCTGTATCCAAGCTGCGTTGACTTGCCCCACGCGATGAAGCCGCGCGGCGTAACCGTCTTGTAGAACGGGATCATCTGGTCGCGCGGGCTGCCCGAGTCGTGGTTCATTATCGTATTCTTCTGGTCAATCGCCTTCGACAAGTCGTTCAACGCCCGGTACGGGTTGATGGGCGTTGCGTCCGAGTTCATCTTCGGCAGCCATTCCTGCATCCACTCTTCGCGCACCGCCTTGATCTCGCCCGCAACATCCCCGCGCTCCACACGCTCGCTACCGTGTTCCGCAAGCATCGCCTTTATTTCGTCGATGAGCTGCCGCATCACCAGCTTCGCGTCGCCGATCACCGCCACATCGGGAGAATAGTCCTTGTTCACATCGTTCTCGTCATTGGTGACATGCACGAGTACCTTGCTGTCGAACAGGTCC
Source organism: Dehalococcoidia bacterium (assembly GCA_963665605.1). Taxonomy (GTDB): domain Bacteria; phylum Chloroflexota; class Dehalococcoidia; order Lucifugimonadales; family JADFKI01; genus Bin90. Next base: position 2,043,274 of record OY762409.1, read on the forward strand.
GCGCCGTAATGCAAGCGCGTGAAGCTGCACCCGACGCCGAACACCACATCCGCCTTGTCCAGGTAATGCACTACCATGCCCGTAGTCGTGCTGGAGCGCGTGCCCAGCGAAAGCGGGTGGTCCTCACGGAACGCGCTCTTGCCCGCCATCGAAGTCATCACCGGCGTCTGCGTCAGTTCCGCCAGCTCCTGCAGCTCTTCCCACGCCTCGGCGTACAGCACGCCCTGCCCGGCATGTATGACCGGGTTCTGCGCGCCGAGCAGAATCTTCGCGGCATCGCTCACATCCTGCGGATCGCCCGCAGGTCGCCGACGCTGTACCGGCATATACGGCGCGTCCCCATTCGCCAGCTCACCACGCAGAATGTCGCTGGGCAGATCAAGCAGCACCGGGCTTGGGCGTCCCATGCGAAGCTGGCTGAATGCACGCCGCAGGGCGTTCGGTATCTCCTCCGGCAGCTCGATCCTGCCCGACCACTTCACCACCGATTCGTAGGTGCGGCTCGGGCTGAATGTCGGATGCACACCGGCGCGGTTGCGCGGCGCGGACGCCGGAAGCAGCAGGATCGGCACCGAGTCGGCGTAGGCCTGCGCCACGCCCGCGAATGCGTTCTCCGCGCCCGGCCCAGCCTGCATCGAGAACACACCCGTGCCTCTGCCGTTCGTTACGCGCGTGTACGCGTCAGCAAGGTTCACTCCCACGCGCTCCTGCCGGAATATCAGCGGACGGATGCCAGCCTTCGCCGCCGCCTCTTCCAGCGAGTTGAAGGGAATGACCCCCATGAAGTCCACGCCCTCTTGCTTAAGTATCCGTGCAACCAGGTCTGCGCCTGTCATGTTGTACTCCCCCGTTGTCGTTTAATCCTGTCCCTCTTGTAAAGCCAATACATCGGCATCGAAAATATCGTCAACATTCAGCGTGAACCCAGACAAGAGCGGCGACACCAGCGTCTCACCCATGCCATATTCGCCTGCCACTTCGTAGTCATTGCCTACCAGTGTCAGCACTACCACCCTCTGCCCTTCCGTGTCTGCCTGCCAGTACTCCGACACACGGAAGCGGGCATACAACTCACGCTTCTGCGTCCTGTCGCGCTGCGCCGTGGAAGGTGAAAGTATCTCTATTACTAGGTCGGGCGCTCCATTGATGACATTGAAGGTCAATATATGCGATCGGCCCCTGCTCACGAAAAGTATGTCAGGCTGCACGACGTTCGTATCTGACAACAGCACATCAGTAGCCGAGTAGAACACCCTGCCCAGGTTGTTAGCCTTTATGAATGTGCTCAGCGGCAATCCGATATTGTCCTGCACCATCTGGTGTAACACGCTTGGAGCGGCCGCCATTAACAACTCCCCGTCTATCACTTCGTAGCGCTCGTCATCAGGCAAGTTGCAGTAGTCTTCGTAAGTGACCAGCGTCCCGCTGCGTTGCGTAGCCATTGCGCACCCTCAGATTCTTGTGGATTCCCGCTTAGGCGGCGAATATGTCGTCAACATCGAGCCTGAACTCCGTCAGCAATGGCGAAACGAGCGTGTCGCCCAAGCCGAACACACCCGCGGTCTCGTAATCATCGTCTGCAAGTGTGAGTACGACCACACTCAGGTCGTCTGTATCAACCTGCCAGTATTCCGCCACCCCGAATCGCCCATAGAGTTCCCGTTTCCGCACTGTGTCCAGTTGCGCCGTGGACGGTGAGAGAATCTCGATCACCAGGTCCGGTGCGCCTCTGATGCCTTCATCCGCTAGTATGTGAGACCGTGAGTTGCTGACGAAGAGGATATCAGGCTGCACCACGTTAATGTCCGATAGTATGACGTCCGTTGGCGCATAGTACATTTCGCCCAGCCGGTTCGCCTTCACATATATGTCCAGTGGCGTGCTGATGTTTCTTGACGTCCCCTGATGCACCCTTCGCGGCGCAGCCACCATAATCAGTTCCCCGTCTATCACTTCGTAGCGCTCGTCATCAGGCAAGTTGCAGTAGTCTTCGTAAGTGACCAGCGTCCCGCTGCGCTGCGTAGCCATCTCGCGCCTCCAGTTACTGCTTCGCGTTCATGCATGCCTGCATAGCCATGCGAGCCACAGGCACACGCTGATTCTAACATGCATAGTAATGATGAACGGGCGCCAGCCCACCCGCAACCCAAGTCGGAGATGGCTAATTCCCCCGCAGCGAATTACACGCATCGCCGTCCCCATCCCCATCCAGCCGGTGCCTGTCGGTAGCCGGTCCGCCCGCTGCGATGTAGAATGCCTGCGCCTCGTCCCATGTATCGAAGTCGCCGCAGTTGCGGTCGGGCCCGTCAGGGTCGTAGCGCAGTTCGCCGTCAGATGCCGGCACCGGAGTCGCCGTAGCAGATACCGGCGCAGGTTGGGGAATGGCAGCGCCCTCCACCGGCACCATCACCAGCGTGACCGCCTCGTCGCAGGTCGCCAGCATCTCGCGCAGCGCCTCCGCCTCGCTCGGATTCGCCGTCAATCCCCAGTCCTGCTTGATGGTCGCCCAGTCGGTGGCGTAATCGCACCAGTATTCGCGACGCGGCGGCTTCCACTCCTCCGGTCCCTTGCTCCCCTTCCGCCGGTTCGCCGACGCCTGCACCGCGATCAGGTGGTCCGCGTATGACAGGTCGTTGGCGTAGTCAGTTTTGCGCTCCTTGGACCACGCCCAGCCGCCCGATCTGTGCGCGTTCGCCAGCGGCACCATGTGGTCCACATCGAGGTCGCCCGGGTCGGAGAACGACTCACCCGTGTACACGCCGGACCAGTCTCCGCTCTCGACCCGGCATTGATCGCCCGCCTCGTACATGACAGCGCTTAGCGACTCGGCGATCAGCACTTCCTGTCTAGCGTCTTGGCAGTCCCTGTCCGTATCAATCCAATGCCGCCAGTCTCCGCGGTCGTAGTCGGGAATGTTGCCTGAAGACGAAGCGACGCCGATTGTCAGAGTCCGGCCATCGCCGCCGGAAGGTGCCAGAGGTGTCGGCGGTATTGTCAGTGCTGTCGGAACGCTCGTTGGGGCTGCTGCCGTTGCAGCCGGAGTCGCGGTTGCCTCAGCCCTCAGCACCGACGGAATTGGCAGCGGCGCAGACGGCAATGGAGGCTCGGACACGCCGCAACCCGTCAGGACGAGCATTATCGCAACTAGCAGACCTGCCGAAAAAACAAAACGCTGCAACCCTATCCTCCACATCCCATCCATTGGAATCAGCTCCACCTAGAACATGCTCAGTTGCTGTTCTTGCTTTCCCTCGTCCTCATCAGCGGCGTCGTCCGGGGGCATGGCGATGACCTCTTCGACGAGAGGCAGCAAGTTGCGGAAGTCGTTCTCCAGCGCGGGCCGCAAACTGGGGTTGTGCAGCGTAGCGGCGGGATGATACATCGGATATATCATGCGCCCTTCCCACGAGCGCGGCTTGCCCCTTTCACGGCTGATGCTGCGCCCAGGGAAGAACTTGCCGAACGAGAACCGCCCCAGCGTAACGATGACCTTCGGGTCGATCAGCTCTATCTGCGCGTCGAGATAAATCGAGCAGGCCTCCAATTCGCCGCTCAACGGGTCTCGGTTGTTGTTCGGGCGGCACTTCACCATGTTCGTGATGTACACATCCGAGCGCTGCAGCCCGATGCCCGCCAGCAGGCTGGTCAGCACATTGCCCGCAGCGCCCACGAACGGCAGACCTTGCTGGTCCTCGTTGTACCCTGGCGCCTCTCCGATAAACATGATGTCCGCTGTCTGAGAGCCGTCGCCGGGCACCGTGCGCGAGCGCCCCTCAGATAGCGCGCACCGGGTGCATCCGGCAATCTGCTGTACGATTTCGTCGTAGTCGTTCATAGCACTCCCCAACCTGTCGCAGCGCCCGCTGCCAAATCTGGGCACTATCGTAAGCAGACGGCACGGTTGGGGTCAATGCTGATGAAGGGCGGAATAGCGGCAATTGTGCGCTCTGCCATGTTTCCCGAATGCCATCATGACCGCTTCCTAGGCATACTGATATACTGACAACCAATAGCTAGAATTACTTACTCAAAATCCAGCGCAACCGGAGGCACACCATGACACAGCTAGCAGGCATTTTCGGCTACCCGCTTTCGCATTCGTTGTCGCCGGCGTTCCAGCAGGCGGCATTCAACCACTACGGGCTGGACGTGCGCTATATTGCGTGGGAAACCCCGCCGGAGGGCCTCGCCGAAGAAGTGGCGAAGCTCCGCAGCGGCGACTTCATCGGCGCCAATGTGACCATCCCGCACAAAGAGAGCGTCATCGCACTGCTAGACGAAGTTGACCCTCTGGCACAGTCCATAGGCGCGGTGAACACCATCGTCAAGAACTCCGGACGTCTGGTCGGACACAACACCGACGCGCACGGCTTCATGCGCGAGCTCAAGGAAGACGGGGGCTTCGAGCCCAACGGCAAGCGCGTGCTGCTTCTCGGTGCGGGTGGTGCCGCGCGCGCCGCCGCATTTGCTCTCTCTCGCGAGGGCGTAGCGTCTATCACAATCGCCAACCGGAACGTCTCTCGCGCTGAGGCACTTGCTGCCGCCCTGCACAACGACGCCGTGAGCGTATTCGCCGCCGTGCTTGACGATACGACTCTGGAGACCGTCGCGCTCGAATCCGACCTCATCGTCAACTGCACTTCCGTGGGAATGCGGCACGGAGATAATGAATCGCAAACTCCGCTCTCCGGCGGAATAATACCCCACGAAGCCGTTGTCATGGACATGGTCTATAACCCGCAGAACACGCCGTTTTTGTCCGGTGCCCGCAGCGCAGGCGCAACTGCGCTCGGCGGCCTGCCCATGCTCATATACCAGGGTGCAGCCGCCTTCGAGATGTGGACCGGCCGGACGGCGCCCTTGGAAGCCATGTTCGCCGCCGGCAACGTCGCCCTCCTCAAAATGGACTAGGGCAGATTTCGAATTACCTCACCATCGTCGAATGAGACTGATGACGCTAAGCATAGTCCAAGCGCAATGAAACCCAACATCTTCCTCACAGGCTTCTCCGGCACCGGCAAGACGACCATCGGGCGCGAGGCAGCCCGCATCCTCGGCTGGCGCTTCGTTGACCTCGACGAGCGCATCGAGGCAGACGCCGGCACGACGATAGACGCCATCTTCGCTGAGCACGGCGAGCCGCACTTCCGCACGCTCGAAACGCAGACCTTGCTTGCCGCATGCGAGGCGGAGCGGCAGGTCATCTCCACCGGCGGCGGCATCGCCGAAAGCGCCAACAACCGCGCCGCCATGATGGATAACGGCGCCGTAGTATGCCTCGAAGCCTCTCCGGAGACCATATACGAGCGCGTGCTCGCGCAGAGCGTGGGCGACGGCGCCATAGTGCGACCCATGCTCGCCGCGGACGATCCCCTCGACCGCATCCGTTCCTTGAAGTCCCTGCGCCAACTAAACTATACTCTTGCTCACTGGACGGTTCACACCGACATAATCACGCCCGAACAGGCAGCGCACGAGGTCGTCCGCGCCTTCGACATACTCAACGACAACGATGAGGCGATTTGCTGGAAAGCCTACCCCGACTGGATGCGCGAGCGGCACAACCAGTTGGAGAGCGAAGGCTGAGAATCGCACTCATCTAGTTAACTCCCGCACCACCATCCTTACTGACTGAGAGACTGCGTACCGACATGACCACTACCACCACCTACTCCGACCTCGCTGCCATCGTCAAGACATCCCAGGGCGACCACCCAATATGGGTTGGCTGGAATATAATCGATGAGATTGGCAAGCGCGTAAACTCTGTATTAGACACTTCCACCGCATACATCATCACTGACGAGGGCGTTCACCGGCAGGCGCGCCGGGCACAGTTCTCGCTCGAAGCCGCAGGCATCGCCGCGCACATGTTCATCATGCCCGCAGGCGAAACGCACAAGACGCTGGAGACCGCGCAGCTCATATATCGCTGGCTTGCCGAGCGCAAGGCAGAGCGCGGCCATCTGATAGTGGCAGTCGGAGGCGGTGTCGTCGGCGACCTCGCGGGCTTCGTGGCGGCGACCTACCTGCGTGGCTTGCCCTTCGCGCAGGTGCCCACGAGCCTGCTCGCGATGATGGACGCCGCCATCGGAGGCAAAACCGCCATTGACCTGCCCCAGGGCAAGAATCTAGTCGGCGCATTCTACCAGCCGAAGTTCGTTCTCTCTGATGTCAGCACACTCCAGTCCCTCCCCCAACGTGAACTCACCTCCGGTTGGGCGGAGGCGATCAAGCACGGCCTCATCCTCGACCCCGACCTTCTTGCAGATTTCGAGACTCACAGGGCATCCCTGCTCGCCCTCGAGCAGGACGTCGCCACCGACATCATCCGCCGCAGCGTCGCTATCAAGGCGAACATCGTCTCCCAGGACGAGCGCGAAACACTCGGCATCCGCATCCTGCTCAACTACGGCCACACCATCGGCCATGCCATCGAAGCGGCGACAGGCTACGGTAGTTTCCTGCACGGCGAGGCAGTAAGCATCGGGATGATGGGCGCGGCGCGCATCGGTGAGGGGATGGGCATGATGACCGCCGATGAAGTCGAGCGCCAGCGCGCACTGCTTGAAAGCTACGGCCTGCCACTCACCTGCGGCGAGATGGACATGGAAGCCGTCAGCAACGCCATGCTATCGGACAAGAAAGTCGCCGGTCGCGCCATACGATGGGTACTTCTCGACGGCATCGGCAACGCCACCACACGCAACGATGTACCACCGGAACTGGTGAATAAGACCCTTCAAAGTCTCATTTAGTCCCACTTCTAGGTTATTTTTGGTCTCTTTCTTGTACAAGATCGTGGTATTTGCTTGCGCTAATTGTTATCCTATGTCCGCAAAGTCGGTCCTGTTCCATATATCAGAGTTTAAGGTCAGACACTTCGACCGCTCTGGTGCCGATATTGGAAAGGCGGCAGGATAAACCCTTGGGTAGAAAGAGGTGGCTTGAAATGAAGACTAGTAATATCGTCATTTGGATGATTGCCCTGATAGCTGTGGCTCTAACCGCATCCCTTGTAACAGCGCAGATGGTTGCGGCATCCACCGATTCCGGCGCACCCGCCGTCGAATCCACTACAGTGACGCAGGTGGACCTTATGCCGACGGATCTGCCTATGTGCCAGCGAATCGGCGCTAGGGGAGTTCGCCTCGATGCTATCCAGACATGGGCGGCAGACTCAGAGGTAATACTCACGCTAGACGACACTTGCCGCATAGGTAAAGCTAAAACTAACGCGGTTGGCATTTTCGGCACGCTCGTGCCGCTTGTGCATCAGCAGCACTACACCCGAGGCGTGGGCGTCGCTACCTCTAAAGCCCTCGTCCCCTACACGACCAGGATAAGAGTCCATATCAACGGGGATAGCGCAACCTACGGCATCCCATATACCGTCAGCGACGTTGACATTTACGACCTCAGCCGCGACATAGGCGAGCACATCATGAGAGTCAAGTCCAATCCAAGGCTGACCCGCGTGGCTGTGTCCCACGGCAACACCGCCGACTGGGTTGGAGTGTTCGACTTCAAGGGGCTCACTCTTTACCCGGAAATGAGCACTATGAGCGCCGATATGGCTCAATAGTCGCAGCGCCATAACCAGACCATTGAACCACAAACTCCACGTCTGAACGCAGATTTCTGAACGCAGATTAATGTAGAATAAATCTCGATCGGAAACGTTTTGGTGATGGAGGCGATGTGCTTAACGACCAGCGTCTTCAAAGCCCGGTGGGTTAGATGCCCGGGCTGGACTGGCTCACCGGCTCCGGAATTGAATGGTTGCCTGCTGTCGGATGGCAGCAGGCAACCGAATGGCTGACACTCGCTGTAGTCGGATTCATAACGGGCGTCTTCGGCGTTCTCGTCGGCGCGGGCGGCGGCTTCATCCTCGTACCCATCCTGCGCATCTTCTTCCCTGACATAGAGCCTGCCGTCGTCTCCGGCACCGTCCTAGCGCTTGTAGCCGCCAACAGCATATCCGGCGCGTTCGCCTATCGCTACATGCGAGTCGTGGACAAGCGGAGCGCATATCTCTTCGCAGCTGCCGCCATACCCGGCTCTGTCATTGCGCCCTTCATCCTCAAGCAGGCGCTCGCCGGACTGCCGGGCATCTACGACACCGCATTCGGCCTGATTCTGGTCATCCTCGCATTGCGCTTGGCCACACAGCAGCTCGACACCGGGCGGCATTCTCGCCTGTCGCGCGCCCGAAGCCGGAGGCGAAGCTTCATTGACCCCCAGACGCTTCGCCGCCGCCGCATTACCGCCGAGTCCGGCGAGACCTACCGCTACCGTCTGCACGAAAGCTGGGCTATCCTCATCAACTTCGTTCTGGGCTTCATTTCCAGCTTCTTCGGCATAGGCGGCGGCTTCCTACGCACTCCCATACTCGTCTATGCCTTCGGATTTCCGGTGCAGGTCGCGGTCGCCACATCCATCTTCGCCCTGTCCTTCTACACCACAGCGGGCGCAGCCACTCACGCCATCATCGGTAACATCGAGTGGTTCCCCACCTTCATATTCACGGGCATCGGCCTCGTAACCGGCGGACAAATCGGCGCGCGTCTCTCCGGGAAGGTGCGAGGCCCCTGGATAATGCGCATCCTCATGCTCGTCATCCTCATCATGGGCGTCCAGCTCGTCATCCAGGGCATCCGCGGCTGACGGCATTTTCCAGTATGCGCGACATTCCTGCATCGGCTACAATGAAGCGATGGAGATAGGCGCATGGCAACATTCAACACCGTAGACGAACTCATCCGCATTCTGGACGAAGACCCGCAACTTCGTGAGGCGTTGCGCGCTAGGCTGCTGACCCAGGAACTGCTTGACCTGCCCGCCGCCCATGCAGCGTTCGTCACCGAAACGCAAGCGTTCATCGCAGGCATGGAGGAGTTCAGGACGGAAACACGAGCGTTTATCGCAGGCATGGAGGAGTTCAGGGCGGAAACGCAAGCGTTCATCGCCGAGATGCGCGTATTTGTCGCCGCCACTAACCGGCGTCTGGATAGCCTTGAAGCGAGAATGGACCGGGGGTTCAACCGATTGAATCACGACATAGGAACTCTCAGGGGCAACTACGCCGAAAACGCCGTGAGAAGACAGGCAATCACCATCGCCTTCGGAGTCGGAAACGCCAACGGCCTTAACTTCGACGAAACAACGCTCAAGCCGCTCGACAGGGACGCTCTAGTTAGAAAGGCCTCAGAGTCAGGCATTATAGCCAACACCCCCCAGAGCGAACGAGCGAGTTTCTATGTGTCAGACTTCATTGCGGAAGTCCAAGACGAAGCTGGCGAAACTCACTACATCGTCGTCGAGGCCTCCTACACCTGCGACAAGCGCGACACCGACAGAGCAATCGCCCACGCGGAACTCATGACCATGTTCACGCAAAAGCGCGCTTGGCCCGTCATCGCCGGAGCCCGTCTGGACGACGAAATACAACACATCGTCGAATCGAGAGATGTCCTCTGGTTCCGATTCGAGCAGGATGAGTTTCGGGCCGACTACTTATAGAGCCGCTTGACTTTCGTATGCCCTTCTTCACTCTCACCGCCACTGACGCCACCGCCCGCATAGGCACACTGCACACACTGCACGGCGATGTCCCTACGCCCGCCTTCATGCCAGTCGCAACGCAAGGCTCGGTCAAGGCGCTCGACTCCGCGGACCTGCGCAGCATCGGCGCGAACATCGTGCTCGCCAACACCTACCACCTTTACCTGCGCCCCGGCGTGGACATCGTGCAGGACCTAGGCGGACTGCACGGCTTCATGCAGTGGCACGGCGCTACCCTCACCGACAGCGGCGGCTTTCAGGGCTTCAGCCTCGAACACCTGCGCAAGATCACCGAGGACGCCATCATCTTCAAGTCGCACATAGATGGCAGCCAGCACACCTTCAGCCCTGAAGCGGCGATCCGGCACCAGCAGGGCATCGGCGCGGACATCATCATGCCGCTGGATATATGCGCCCCCGCCGACAGCGACTACGAGACGGTGGACGCGGCAGTGGACAAGACGAACCGCTGGCTGCTCCGCTGCGTGGAAGCGCACACGCGCGCCGACCAGCGGCTCTTCGGCATCGTGCAGGGCGGCCTGTTCCCGGAGCTCCGCCGTAAGTCGGCGGACTTCATCACCGGCGTTGGCTTCCCCGGCTACTCCATAGGCGGCCTCAGCGTCGGCGAGTCCAAGCAGGCGATGTTGGACACGGTCAGCATAACAACGCCGATGCTGCCAGAGGACGCGCCCCGCTACCTCATGGGCGTAGGCTCACCCGAAGACCTCGTGGAGTGTGTGGCGCGCGGTATCGACATGTTCGACTGCGTGCTGCCCACACGTATCGCCCGCAACGGCTCGCTGTTCGTAAAGACAGGCCGGCTGAACATCACCGCAGCGTTCAATAAGAGGAAATACGCGCCCATCGAAGACGACTGTGACTGCTACACCTGCCGCACATACACGGCGGCGTATGTCCACCACCTCTTCCGCGCCAAGGAACTGCTGGCATACCGCCTGGCGACGATACACAACCTGCGCTTCATCCTGCGTCTCATGGAGGAGATGCGCGCCGCAATAGCGGAAAGCAAGTTCGACGACTACCGTCGCGAGTTCCACAGCCGCTTCACGCCGCCCGACGAGCGGACCCGCCGCGACCAGAAGCAGAAATGGCTCGCCTCGTTCAATCGAGCCTAGCGCAAATCGAAAAGGTCCGGAACTTTCGGGCAAACAAGTATCTTCCCCCATCAAGGGGGAAGATCAAGAGGGAATGAATAGAACGGAAATATGCCGTAAGTCGGCGCGAGTTAGCAGCCGCCCGCGACCGCCGGCACGATGCTAACCTCATCGCCGGTCTTCGTGGCGGTGCCCAGGCCCTCGAGGAAGCGCACATCCTCGCCGTTGATGTACACATTCACGAAGTTGCGAAGCTCGCCCTCTTCGTCGCAGAGCCGAGCCTTGATTCCCGGATACTGGCTCTCCAGCGAGCCGATAATCTCTTCCAGCGTCCCGCCGTCCGCGTCCACCTTGTCCGCGCCGTCCGTCACGCGCCGCAAGGGTGTTGGGATCCTCACCGATATGCTCATCGTCCGTTGACCTCCGGGGCACATGCCCCTCATTCAAAAAAACTTGTGTGCCTTGCAATCAATGTTAGAGAAGGAATTGAGAAATGGGAGAAGGTTCCCTCACCCCTCGATCAGATCGCCGATGATCGGGTCCACGCGCACTCCCGCCTCTGTCATCCACTCCAATCCGCGGTCGATCTCATCCTCGGCGCCTTCCAGTTCCAGCACCACCCAGCCCACGCGCTCCTGCACATTCGCGCGCCGGATGTTCGTGATGATCTCGAAGTTGCGCCCGAGATTATAGATCAGGGGCTCGGTTATCAACTGTTCGGGGAAGGTGAACCTGACGCGTCTCTTAGCCATTATTCTTACCATTTCTTTCTTCCCGCGCTGCCATGTTGGTCACGAAGTCATCGTACGCGGGCGTGGTGAATACCGGGTCGATAATCGGCTCGACCACCTCTTGGGTCTTCAGCCCGTTGCCCGTGATGTACGCAACCGTCAGGTCGTCCGGCTGTATCTTGCCGCTCTGCGCCAGCTTCCGCAACCCGGAGATAACAACCCCGCCGGCCGTCTCCGTGAATATGCCCTCGGTCTCCGCGAGCAGCTGGATCCCCTCCACTACCTCGTCCTCCGGCGCCGCAACCGCGCTGCCGCCGCTCCTCTCGATAGTCTTGATGGAGTAGTAGCCGTCCGCCGGATTGCCGATGGCTAGCGACTTCGCGATAGTGTCCGGCGTAACCGGACGCACATGCGGCGTATCCTCGTCGTATGCCGTCACGATCGGCGAGCAGCCCTCTGCCTGCGCGATGTGCATCTTCGTGTGCGCCGCCGAATCTATCAGCCCCAAGTCCGCGAGCTCGTTCAGTCCCTTGTATATCTTCGTGAACAGCGACCCCGAAGCGCCTGGAACCACGCACGCATCCGGCGCGCGCCAGCCAAGCTGCTCTGCCACCTCGTAGGCCAGCGTCTTGCTGCCCTCCGAGTAGAACGGGCGCATATTGATGTTCACGAACGCCCAGCGATGGTTGTCCGCAAGCTCGCTGCACAACCTGTTTACCTGGTCGTATGTGCCATCAACGGCAACCAGTGTCGCGCCGTATATCCCTGCGCCCAGTATCTTGCCGCGCTCCAGGTCCGACGGAAAGAACACCATCGTGTTCATCCCCGCCTTCGCGCCGTGCGCCGACACTGACCCCGCGAGGTTGCCCGTCGAGGCGCATGCCAGCGTATCGAACTCGAACTCCAGCGCCTTCGCCGACGCCACCGACACCACCCTGTCCTTGAACGAGAAGGTCGGGTTCACGCTGTCGTTCTTGATATACAGGTTGTTCAGGCCCAGCAGCCTGCCCAGGTTCTTCGCGCGAATCAGGGGCGTAAACCCCGTGTTCATGTCCAGAGCCATCTCCGCGTCAACCGGCAGCAGGTCGTGGTAGCGCCACATGGTCAGTGGCCCCTTGTTGATGCGTTCGCGGCTGATGACGCGCGCTACGGCATCGTAGTCATAATCGACCTCAAGCGGACCAAAGCAGAAGTCGCACACATACTGCGGCTCAACGGGATAGTCGCTACCGCATTCTCGACAGCGAAGGCTCTTTACATTAGACAAGGCAGGTGCTCTCCGTCTCATACTAGCGCGCATACGCACACCAGCCATCATGGTAGCAACGCGCGTCTCAGCATGTCAAACAGTTCCAAAGCATCGTTATCGCGTAAATGGGGACTGCCGGACAATGCGTCTAACGCGCCTTCCAGTCCCGCCCCCAAACCATTACAATCACCAGCATCCCTACCCTATCCATCCCTGCCCTGAGTATATCGAAGGGCTGTAAATTCTGTTAGCCTCAGGGCGGAGGTTCATCATGACGAAATTCGCGGGCAAAGTGGCAATCGTTACCGGCGGCGCGGCAGGCATCGGTGGCGCCACATCACGCCTTCTCGCCGAGCAGGGCGCCAGCGTTCTCATTGCCGACATCAACATGGCGGAAGCAAACGCCAACGCAGAGGCCATTCGCAGCGCGGGCGGCACCGCAGAGGTCATCTCCACCAACGTCGGCAGTCACGAGGAGATTGCCGCAATGGTGCAGACCGCCATAGACCGCTGGGGCAGGCTCGACATCCTCGTGAACAACGCCTTCAGCCCAACCGACGAGAGCGACGGCGATGCCCTCACCGTAACCGAGGACGCATGGGATGCGGGCATGGCGACGCTCGTCAAGGCGCACTTCCTCGCCGCCAAGCACGCCGTCCCGCACATGCGCGCAAGCGGCGGCGGCAGCATCGTCAACATATCCTCCGTACACGGTCTGCTGATGGCGCCCCGCAAGCTCATCTACGAAGCCGGCAAATCCGCCGTCATCGGCGTAACCAAGCAAATGGCGATAGACTTCGGCCCCGACGGAATCCGCGTCAACGCCATCTGCCCCGGCCACATCGTAACCGAGCGTCAGCAGAAACGCTGGGACGAGAATCCCGGCGGCCTGCGCTACTTCGAGGATCAGTACCCTGTCAGGCGCACCGGCTTGCCGCTGGACATAGCCAACGCCGTCTCGTTCCTCAGCTCGGAGGAGGCATCCTTCATAACAGGCCACGCGCTCGTCGTCGATGGCGGCCTAACCATCCAGCTCCAGGAGGACTTCAGCGTGCGCCAGGTCCACTACATCCGCGAACACCCCGACGCCCGCATGCCGTATTAGCAAGGTCTCCTTCCCCCTTGATGGGGGAAGGCTGGGATGGGGGTGAAACGAATCATAATCACACCCGTCTATCCCATTATCCTTTCCATCCTGTAAATCCTGTTAGTCCCATGGAAACACTACCCGACTACCTGAAGCCCGACCTCGACATCGTCCTCGTCGGCTTGAACCCAAGCCTCTACTCGGTCGAGGTCGGCCACTACTTCGCCACGACGCGCAACCGCTTCTGGCGCGCCATCAACCGCTCCGGCCTGCTCACCGAGCCACTCGATTCGAGCACCGACTACAGGATGCCGGATCAGGGCATCGGCATGACCGACATCGTAAAGCGCTCGACAAGAGGCGCGTCCGACCTGCGCGCCGCCGACTACCGCGAGTGGGCGCCCGTCCTGAAGGAAAAACTGCAACGCTTCCAGCCGCTCATCGTCTGCTTCCACGGCGCAGTCGCATACCGCAACTACCTGCGGCACGCCGAGGGCGTCAACTCCTCATCCCTGGAGCTGGGCCTGGAGTTGGGACTTCAGCCGCTCACCATCGGCCGCTCCCGCGTGTTCCTCGTGCCCAACCCCAGTCCCGCAAACGCCGCATACTCCCTCGATACGCTCGTAGGCTGGTATCAGGCTTTGCGCGACCTGCGCAGTAAGCTCAAAGAGGACATCAGTTGACCGCGAAAGAAACGGATACCATCCGCACCTTCGTCGCCGTCGAACTCAGCGACAGCATAAAGGCGCACATCGCCGCTGACATCGCGCAACTTCGACAGGAGCAAATCGACAATATGCGCCTCGTGCGTCCCGAAGGCGTCCACCTCACCCTCAAGTTCCTCGGCGACATAGACGCGAACCGGGTCCCTGCGGTCGCAGACGCGATGACGCAGGCCGCTGCAGGCCATGCACCGTTCAGTCTGGCGCTCGGACAGCCCGGCGTGTTCCCCAACGCCAACCGCGCGCGCGTCCTCTGGATCGGCGTCGAAGGCGACCTGCAGCTACTCAGGCTGCTCCAGTCCGACATCGAGGAAGCGCTGGTTGCAGCCGGCTTCCCTCCCGAAAAGCAGCGGTTCAACCCGCATCTCACCATCGGCAGAATGCACCATAGGGCATCCCGCGAGGACAGGCGTCGTGCCACCGACGCCCTTGCCGCTCTGACCCTACCCGAAGACCGGACTATCGCCGTAAACGCAATCAGCCTGATGAAAAGCACGCTCCTTCCCGGCGGCGCAATCTACGACCAAATAGTCCACACGGAGCTTTCTTACGGAAGGGTCTGACATCACTTATAATGAAGGTAGGAGGTGATTGCCAAATAAATGCACTCATTGATGGTTGTTTAACTGTGAAATATAGTGATATAATGCCTCAATTATTGACGGTCACAAGAGTCGTGTAGGTAGAATGAGGAGGAAGCCGTGCAGCAGACTTGGCCGGAATGCAGAGTATGCCCAGAGGGTAGTTTACTCCCCCTGTCTGACTTCGGAAGTCAGGGGGCGCCAATCCACTACAAGGCCTGGGTATGTAGCAACCCCGACTGCGGATTCAACATAAAGATCCGCAATGGCGATGTGTACTTGAACGAGCCTATCGCCAACGGCGCAGCGCACATCCCGCGCGCGCGATAACTTTTCAGCCGTTATTAGCTTAATTGGCTTTGCCATGATTGGCATTAATCAAAGAATTGCCAGTACCATGGTCAAAGTTATGCGCCTGCGAACAGGCGCATTCTTTTTTCCGCCCCTCACGCATGCGCTATAATCACTATAATCCTCGCTAGAATCCTATTGATTCGATACGATTCACCCAAGTTGGCAGTGCCGCGCGCATGAGAATTGACAACAAGCCGGACAAACCCGCAAACCCGCGCAGATCGGGCGCTATCAGGCTGGGCAAGTTTCGGTCCGGCCGCGCGCTCGGCATAGTAATGGTTCTCGCAGGCGCACTCCTCCTGACCCTCGTCAGCGGATACTATGCCTACTCCGCAAGCGCGCGCTCCCAGCTCGATGACCTCAACTTCGTAGTCGAGCAGCCCCTCCAGCCGCAGACCCCACGGATGCAGCCCTCGCAGGCGCAGCCCCTTCAACCACAGCAATCCATACAAGCCGTCTCGTCAGGGGCGCAGCCGCCGGCAACCACGGCCTCGCTGCGAAGCGACATATCACCGGCGTCCTCTGGCGTAGTCTCCTCCGGCGCAGCCGCGGCAAAACCCGTCTCCGCCGTTTCGCCATCACAGCCCGTCCAGCAGACCGGCACCGCAAACCAGGAGGCTTCGGCGCGCCCGCAATCAAGTTACAGCGCACTATATCCGGCAACGCTCATCCATCCCAAGTTCTGGGCGCAGCCTCTCTGGTCGGGCGGCGAGCCGTATGTGTACTCGCCCAACGACACCGGCACAGGCTTGCCCGACGGCTTCCGCTTGGTATCCCCTCTAGACGATGCGCTCCCGCGTGGCAATGGCGCGCGCACCACCCGCATCTCCATCCCGCTCATAGATGTGGACTCAGGGATTAAGGAACTCGTAATCCTCAATCTCGGCGACAGCAGAGCATACGAAACGCCAAAGCACCTGGTCGGCCACATACCACAGTCGCCCAACCCCGGCGAGATCGGCAACGCCTGGTACTTCGGCCACCTCGAGAGCCCCATCAGGGGTGAGGGCAATGTCTTCCACCGCCTGCCGGAAATTCCGGACCTGCTGCGAGACGGCGACGATGTTTTCGTCGAGCTGGAAAGCGATGACGGGCGTGTCTTCCTATATAGGACGACACGCACCGAAGTCATGCATCAGGATGAGCTGGAACTATACGGCGCGGATACGGCGCAGCTATCGCTTGTCGCCTGCGTGCCACGCCTCGTCTATGACCATCGCATCGTGGTTACCGCAGAACTCGTCGGCATCAAGGACGCGACCACCACCGTCAATTAGCCCGTTGGTGTCCGGACCCGCACATATCAAGAATGCCCGCGAAATTCGCCGTTCGCCCTGAGCTTGTCGAAGGGCAAACTCAGTACAGGCTCAGTCGAACCACACATCCTCTCCAAACTGAAAATCCTGTTAGCCCCCGCCCCCGTTACCGTCGTGTCCCAGCCGGCGACAGCACATCCTGCATCACCGAGATGAAGTTGCGTGTCGGCGTCGATACCGTCTTGCCCTTCAGCGTGACGATGCCCGCCTGATCCACAGGCAGGAAGTTCGCAAGGCTAATCACACCCACGCGCTGCGAGTCTTCCGGTTCGACGGACAGGCGCGGCCCCACCGATATCCCCATCCCAAGCTCCACATACCGCTTTATCATGTCCATGCTGTCCAACTCGACTACGATGTCGTAATCGACGCCACGCCGCCGGAACTCTTCCTCAAGGATCTGCCGCGTGTATGTGCCGCGTCCCATCAGAATCAGCGGCCACCCCGCAATCTGGTCGAGCGACTGCAGCGGCTCTTTCATCAGGGGATGGTCCAGCGGCGTCAACAGCACGCGCTCATATAGGAACAGTCCCTGGAACTCAAGCGAATCGCTCTTCTCCGGGTGCTGGACGACTGCAAGGTCAACATCCCCGCTCTCCACCATCTGAAGCACTTCGGCTCGCGTGCCGGAGCGTATCCGCAGATGTACGCGCGGGTAGCGATTGAGGAACACGCGCACCACGCGGATGAGCGTATGCGGAATGATGTCCGGCGTGGACGCGACCTGCACCGGCCCCCGCTCCTCCGCCATCGCCGTCATGGACGGCAGCGAGTCTATCCCCTCCACCAGCGGCGTCACCAGGTCAGAAAGCCTCTGCCCAGCCAGTGTGAGCTGTATCGGACGCTTCACCCGGTCGAACAGCGTCATCCCAAGCTCTTCTTCCAGCTTCTTTATATGTGTCGTAACCGTGGGCTGCCCCAGCCCCAATTCGCGCGCCGCCCTTGATATGCTCCGCAGGCGCGCCGCTGTGCTGAAGCTCCTCAGTTCCCGAATCTCCATTGCGTGACAGTCCTCCGGAAATGTGCAAGACCACTGGTGGCATTGCCACAGTAAATATAACATATTAGACAATATGTCTTCAAGGAATGTAGTTGCAGGACTATCATGAATATATACCGTAGTAATCTGCCAATCGTGGCAGACCGGGACGGTAGATTTGCAAACCTTGAAGACAAGGAGGTTGCACATGATTGACAGATTCGTAGGCTCCATTCGGGGAATCGGTAAGCATCGCACCGGGTTCGACTCCTACCTCGCGAATGTCCAGAAGGGCAAGGTCGCGTGCGGACCCAAGTTCGATGAGGCCCGCAAGGACTTCAACAACAGGATGCGCGGTGAGTACCAGGGTTTCCTCGGGTAGAGGCTTTTCCACGGATAGATAAATCAACGGGAGCAGTCGTAAGGCTGCTCCCGTTTTCATTGCCCTGAGTAGGAAAAGTCCCTTCCCCCTTGATGGGGGAATGTTAGGATGGGGGTGAAATTAATGAAGTAGGCACGGTTGATCCAATCACTCGCCAGCCCCTGATGGCCTGCCAGCCCCTAATAGGATAATTAATAGGATAATTGCCCGTCCTGTGAAAATGCCACTTACCTCAGAGAGAGTAACACCGTCCAAATAACCCAACTTGTTTAGCCTCAGCCCTTGATGTTAATCTCTTATTGAAGGGTGTCTGAACTGTTGTCTAAAACATTTCCAAACCGACGCCCCGCAAAGAGCATCAAATCAAGGAGGCACAGAACCGATGAGCAAACTAAGCGCAGACGCCATCAAGCTGCTCAGCGAAGGTAAGAATCTCGCCATCATCGCCACGATAATGCCCGACGGCTCCCCTCAGGCTACCACCGTGTGGGCTGACACCGACGGCGAGCACGTCCGCTTCAACACCGCCGAAGGCCGCGTCAAGACGAAAAACCTCCGCCGCGATCCGCGTGTCGCAGTCGCCATCCTGAACTCCGACAACCCCTACGAGCAGGTCACCGTCCGAGGTCATGTCGTCGAATTCGCCCATGAAGGCGCAATCGAGCACATCGACTCCCTCGCCAAGAAGTACGTCGGCACA
The DNA here is from genome assembly GCA_963665605.1 of Dehalococcoidia bacterium. GTDB lineage: Bacteria > Chloroflexota > Dehalococcoidia > Lucifugimonadales > JADFKI01 > Bin90. The sequence continues at coordinate 2,062,054 of OY762409.1, forward strand.
GACGTCTTCGAGGGCCGTGAACCCGACGACCAGCGCGTAATCGTCAAGATCGCCCCCAACTAAATCCCTCGAAAATTCCCTTCCCCATTATGTCCCCTCTCCCACCGGAAGAGGGCTAGAGCCTGCCCCTGCGAAAGCAGGGGGTGATGGGGATAAATATCATTCAGTCAATCCCTTAGACCGATATAGGAAATCCATACACACAGATGCTGAAATTCCTCCGCCGCTCAACACAAGAAAACAAGCAAAAGACCGAGCAAGCCGTCAAGCGCTCCCGCCAGACATTCTTCGGCCAGATGACCGGCCTGTTCCGCCGCCAAAGCATTGACGACGCGCTCTGGGACGAACTCGAAGAGCTGCTCATCACCGCCGATGTCGGCGTGGAAACCACCTTCAAGCTCATCGAGCGCCTACGCGACCAGGTGCGCGACCGCCGCATCTCCGATCCGCAGGACGCCCTGGCGCTGCTCCGTGAGGAGATGCTCTACCTCGTTGACTTCGAAGAAGTTGACCACGCGCTCGAAGTCGATGAAAAGCCGCTCATCATCCTTATGGTCGGCGTCAACGGTGTCGGCAAGACCACCAGCATCGCCAAGCTCACCAGGCTCTACCAGGACGAGGGCAAGAGCGTCCTCATCGGCGCAGCCGACACCTTCCGCGCCGCCGCCATTGACCAGATTCAGGTCTGGGGCGATCGCCTCGACGTAGATGTCATCGCCCACCAGCAGGGCGCAGACCCCGGCGCAGTCGCCTTCGACACCCTGCAGGCAGCCCGCGCCCGCGACGTGGACGTCGTCATCATCGACACCGCAGGCCGCCTGCACACCAAGTTCAACCTCATGGAAGAGCTGAAAAAAATGCAGCGCGTCCTCTCGCGGCAGGGCGCCGACACCCAGCGCGTCCTGCTCACCATCGACGCCACCACCGGCCAGAACGGCCTCATGCAGGCGCGCGCCTTCACTGAAGCCGTAGACTGCGAAGGCGTATTGCTTGCCAAGGTGGACAGCTCCTCCAAGGGCGGCGTAGTCTTCGCCATCGGCGCTGAGCTAGACCTCCCCGTCCTCTTCATCGGCACCGGCGAGCAACCCGAAGACCTGGCCCCCTTCGACCCGGAGGCGTTCGTGGAGAGCCTCTTCGCTGAAGAAAATCAGTAAAGTATAGACGTCAATGGCGACCTCAAGATGCAAGTGCGAAGACTCGGAGTACGACCCCGATGAAGGCTTGGAACTGCGCGAAGACTTCGCATTGAAACTGGAAGCATCCATAAGGGCGTTAGAAGCCGGAGAACCGACCATCCCCGCGGAAGAAGTCTATCGTCGTCTTGGTATGTCTGAGTAACACACCCACTTTGACAGCATGGCATACAATATCTATCATCCAATTCAGTGAACAGATTCAGAGACAGAGACACCGCGCGGCTCTTCAACGAAGGGAGAAGCCGCCACCTGCCCCCTGACATCCAACGCAGGGCGCGAATAAAGTTGCAGCAGGTAATTGAGGCAACCAACTTATCATCTCTCGCCAAACCGCGTTCTCACAGACTTGAAGCCCTGCGTGGCAATCGTAGAGGACAGCACAGCATACGAATCAACGACCAGTGGCGTGTGTGCTTTCGTTGGACGCGATTCGGCGCGACAGATATTGAGGTAACCGACTATCACTAGGGGGAATTGCCAGATGAGCGACGCTAGATTTATACACCCCGGCGAACACCTTGAAGAGTTCTTGGAAGACTTAGAAATCACCCATTCCCAGTTCGCCAAAGTCCTCGGCGTCACGTCCTACCGCGTCAGCCAAATCATGAACCGCCGGGCCCCGATCACCGCGGAAATTGCATTGAGAATCGCAAAGGCTTTCGGCCAGAGCGCCGAGTTCTGGATGAATCTTCAGCAGATGTATGATCTCGAAGTCGCCCGCGCCACCGTCGATGTCAGCGCGATCGAGCCACTCTACGAACCGCTCCCTGACGACTGGACACCACCCTTTGAATCAGAAGAAGACGCAAAACGACGGGACGCCGGAGGCATTCCGGCAACCGCTGGTACACCCGCGACATAACGCCGTATTACCGACCATTGACAACTGTTAACTGGCAACTGAAAACTACACAGGAGGCACACCCAATGACAGCCACAGCAACAATCCAAGACCGCTACGGACTCGCCATGTCCACGACATCGGCAAAAGCCGCCGAGCACTACGTCGAAGGCGTCGACATCCTGCTCGAACAGGGCTACGGCTCCGAGCAGCGCTTTCAGCAGGCGATAGATGCAGACGAAGGCTTCGCCCTCGCGTACGCCGGTCTGAGCATGATGCAGATGCTTCGCGGCGCGGCAGCAGACGCCAAGGAAAGCGTAGCCAAAGCCCAGCAGCTCGTCAGGAGCGCATCACGCCGCGAGCAGGGCCACGTCGAGGGCATCTCCCTATTCATCAACGGCCACGGCCCCAAGTCCCTCGCCGTCTCCCTGGAGCACCTCGACGAGTTCCCCCGCGACGCCGTGATGATGCGCGTCGCCAACCGCCTCTACCTGCTCGGATGTAGCGGCGCCGGCGTGCAGAACTTCCCCGAAGAGCTATACGCAATGCTCCAGAAGCTTGAGCCCAGCTACGGCGACGACTGGGCATTCCTCGGTCAGTACGCCTTCGCACACCACGAAACAGGACGCCTCGACGACGCCCTATCCCTCGCCGAGCGCTCCCTCGCAGCCCGCCCCACAAGCGGCCATGCCTCCCACTCCGTAGCCCACGTTTACTTCGAGAAAGGCAACGCAGTTGATGGCGGCGACTTCCTCGGCAACTGGCTCAAAGGCTACGACAGCCGCGCCCCCTTCAACATCCACCTCTCCTGGCATCAGGCCCTCTTCGAGCTGGCGCAGGGCAAATACTCCGACGCCGTCAAGCTCTACGAAGACGTCATCCGCCCCACCGTAGTGGAGAAAAGCGCGAACTCGCTCATGGACAGCACATCGCTCATGTGGCGCCTCAAGATGTACGGCGGCTGCAACCCGCCATACCCAGTCGAGGAGATCGCCGAGCAGGCATCCCCCGCCGCGACCACACCCGGTCCCGCATTCCGTGACGCCCACGCCGCCCTCGCATTCGCCGCCAGCGGAGACGAAGAGCGACTAGCCAGCGTCAAGACTCGCCTGCGAGACCTCGCCGGACAGGGCGACGCGCTAGCTAAGGAAGTAACACTGCCCCTCGTCAAGGGCATCGGCGCATTCGCAGACGACCGCTACGAAGACGCATCGCGATACTTAGAACCGGTATTCCCGCAGCTCGCCCGCATCGGCGGCAGCCACGCCCAGCGCGAAGTCTTCGAGGACACCCTCCTCGAATCATACATCCGCGCCGAGCAATACGACAAAGCAGAAGACCTGCTCCGTGTGCGCCTCAACCGCCGCGCCTCCGTCCGCGACAGCTACTGGCTAGCCCGCACCAAGGCAAGCTCCGGCGAAGTAGAAACCGCCAAGAACACCCTCAAGCAAGTCGCCCAGCAATGGGAGACCGCCGACCCCAACTCCCCCGAAATCGCCGCGATGAACAGCCTGGTCAGCGCCGGCTAGAACGTTTATATCGAGGTCCCTTCCCCCTCGATGGGGGAAGGTTAGGATGGGGGTGAAAATGCGTCATTCAGGCCCTGTGCTGGCGGCACTACTCTGCGCGCCCGACGACGACGAGCCCGAAACCGCTGACGAGCGCCAGACGGTAGCCGAAGCGCTGGCTGAGCTGCAAGCGGGACAAATGGTATCTGCGGACGAGATACTCGATGATATTTCGTGAACAGCGCAATTTAATCCTTGTAACCCACTCAGCCTTTGCTACAATGGATGGCTAACTTCAGCAGACACCCCAGCCCCACAGGACGGCACACCATGCTCACAGGCATAGGACTACGAAACTTCAAAGCATTCGGCGACGAAATGCAAGAAGCCCCCCTGTCCAAGATCACCCTCATCTACGGCCCCAACTCCGGCGGCAAGAGTTCGATCATCCAAGCATTGCTGCTGCTGAAGCAGTCGCTCATGAAAGGCTATGGCCTATCTGCGAGAAGAGCACTTGCGCCAATAGGTGAATTCGCGGATTTGGGCAGTTTCCAATCCTTGCTCCATAAGCATGATGTAGAGCGGAAAGTCAGTATAGCGGTTAAATATAGAAATCTGGACCTACGTCTTGATGCTGCCGAGAACAGCATAAACCTGTTGTACTCACTTGAAGAGTTGTCAGAGATAATATACAAAATTACCTCCTACATTGACAAAAGAAAACTTCTCCATACTGTTATAAAACCTGTGAAAGGCCATGATTCTTGGAATGCTCGATTCAAAGTCATGAACACCGACGGTGATAGGCTCGTGGAATTTCATGATGATTCGTTTTTGCCATTCTTGTCATTTCCTGAGTTTGATCGGAGACGCGAACAGGCGCAAGAACTCGCACAGGAACAGGCGCAGGCGCAGGAACTCGCACGAGCACAGGAGCAGGAACTGGCACTAGTACAAGAACTGATTCTGGTAGTGAAACAAGAAAAGGAGCAGGAACTGATAACGGCACTGTCAGAGAAAGTGGCTTTGGCAAATGTACAGAAAGTGAAACTGGAACGAGCGCAGGAACTGGTACTGGCACTGAAAAGTGAGAGTCTAAATTTATTACCTGAAGAAGTCGTAGATTTATCCCCAGAGAAGATTCCTCAAGACTACGAACGCCACTTGCATTCAGTCAACTACCTCGCCCCATTGCGGAGTGCACCCCAAAGAATTTACACACACTCAAGTGCAGACGACGGCACCACCGGCATAGAGGGCGAATATTCTGCCAATGTACTCGCCCGGGATCCTGATGGTGTTGAAACTGAAGTAAATCGCTGGTTCAGGCAGTTTGAAATCCCTTACGACATCCACGCAAGAAAATGGGACGAAGCATCGCCCGTAGGCGAGTTCATCATCATTGAACTCATGCCCCTTGACAAAGATGGGTACATACTCGATGAAGATTTCGCTGTAACTCTCGCCGACGTCGGCTACGGCATCAACCAAATCCTCCCCGTCATCATCGAAGGCATCGCCTCGCAAGAAGGCGCAATCCTCTGCGTCGAGCAGCCCGAAATCCACCTGCACCCCCGCCTGCAAGCCAACATCGCTGATCTCATGATTGACACCATCGCCGCCGAACCCGGCAAGCGCAAGCAGTGGATCGTCGAAACCCACAGCGAACTGCTCATCCTCCGCCTCCAGCGCCGCATCCGCGAGGGCAAGATCAAGCCCGAGGACATCTCCGTGCTTTATGTTGACCCCAACGACAACAGCGTCGAAGGCAGCGCAATCAAAGTTCTGCGCCTAGGCGAAGACAGCTACTTCAAAGACCCCTGGCCCGACGGCTTCTTCGACGAAGGACTAAGAGAGCGTCTGCCTAATGACGATGAGCTTGAAGGTGCGGACGACGACACAAACATATTGGACAAACTGTTCTCTGAATAGGCAACTATGCTCGTAAACTTCAACATTGATCCCGATGCGATTGACGATTCCACAAATGAATATCATGTCAAGGAACTGCGAAATAAGTGGCAACAATCTGGCGTTCTGGCACATCCTTCATATGAAGACGGTTCGTTAAATCTCATAAGCCGTAAGTTCCTTGAACTTAGCCAAGAAAAACGGTCGTTATGGGATGATGCCTGGCAAGAAATTGAGAACAATCCCACGCGCTATCTGCGGAGTAAGGATAAATTCAAAGTTGCTCTAGTATCGGAATCGCGCGCAAGACAGAGAGGGATTGCCCATGGCAATAGCGCGTATTTCGGTAGTGGCTCTCTGGGTAATGTGGAATGGATCAGGCTCACGGAGATAAACGCATCCAGAGAGTTCCACGACTTGGGCATACAGGCTCAAGTAGGTCTTGCAGCAGGCCAGACGATAAATGAAATCTGGACACAGCGACTGGAACCCCTTGCAAGACACTCGAAGCAAGTCGTAATCGTTGACCGATATTCCTGCTCCCGCCTGTTAGAAGATAGGCTGTCCGATAGAGATAGCTGTGACAATGGGCTGATTCAATTGATTGGGCTGATGGCTGAACACACATCGCTAGAATCCATTGCTGTATATTCTTCGTTGAATTACACACCTGAAGGTAACGTAGATAGAATCCCACCTCTTGAACGAATCGAAGTCATTAGAGATGCAATTTCAGTCGAAACACAACACATCGAAAATATCAATCTGGAGTTCTACTTTCCTCGCCCCGATGTTCTCCGAAATTATGCGCACGACAGGCATATCAGTTTCGACGGCTTCCGGGCTTGCGCAATAGGTATAGGAGCAGAAGAAGCGTTTCAAGGAGATAGCCTAAGAAGAAACACTCAGTTTAGCTACAAGTACGGCGAACAGATGAGGGATCTGATAGAAGCAGAAGGTGAACTGAATAATGCAACAGGTCCCGACTATCGTTTTACGATTGAACGTTAACGAACCCCTACTCCCCCCACCCCCACCCATAGTATAATCTCCCCACCATGCTCGACGCCCTCCGATGGCTCATCACCGTAGAACTCATCGGGCTGGCGGCATTCCCGCTCGCCTTCTACCTCCTACCCAGACTTGCTGACAGGGGCTTCACCCTCAGCAAACCCTTTGGCATTCTCCTCGTCTCGTACCTCTTCTGGGTTCTCGGCCTCGCCCACATCCCCACCGCGCAGCCCACCGCCATCGCGCTCGTGCTGCTCCTGGCGGCGCTGTCCGCATACATCGCATACCGCAACTTCGACGACCTCCGCAACTTCATCACCCGCGAGTGGCGCACACTCGTCATCGCCGAGGCAGTCTTCCTCGTCTTCTTCATCGGCTGGGCGCTCTTCCGCTCCTATGACCCCTTCATCAACCACACCGAGCAGCCGATGGACCTCGCCCTTCTCAGCGCCTCCATCAACTCGCACGTCGGACACCCCGAGGACCCCTGGCTGCGCGGCGAGCCCATCAGCTACTACTACTTCGGCTACTGGATGATGGGCGCAATCAGCCAGGTCTCCGCCGTCTCGTCCAACATCGCCTACAACCTCGCAATGGCGCTCATCCCCGCAATGGGGGCGACCGGTATCTTCGGCCTCTTATTCAACATGGTCCGCATGAACAAGGCGCGCAAGCCCGCTGCTGACACAGGTGATGGCAGTACGGATGCAGCATCCACAGATGCCCTCTCCACCGACAGCACAAACAGAAAACTCGCCATCATCGCGGGAATCGCCGCCGCCCTGTTCCTCGTCATCGCCGCCAACCTCGAAGGCATCCTGGAGTTCATGCGCCTCAACGGCATGGGCTCGCAGGGCTTCTACGACTGGATCCGCATCGACGGCCTGCCCGGACCCATCGAGATGCCGCCGCAGAGCTGGACCCCCCGCGACTTCTGGTGGTGGTTCCACGCCAGCCGCGTCATCAACACTTTCGACGGCATCCACTTCATCGACAACACCATCCAGGAGTTCCCCTTCTTCAGCTTCCTGCTCGGCGACATGCACCCGCACGTCATGTCCATCCCGTTCGTCGTGCTCTTCATCGGCGTCGCGCTCAACATCTACCGCCTGCCCGCCGACTTCTGGCGCAACTACCGCAGTGTATATCCCTACGCCATCGTGCTCACGGCAGCAGTGGTTCTCGGCGGACTCGCCTTCAACAACCTCTGGGACATGCCCACCTTCGCCGCCCTGCTCATCGCCGTCCTCGCGCTCCGGGCATACCGCGAGGGCAGTGACATCCGCCAGTCATTCGCGTTTGCGCTCTTCCCTGTCGGCCTGGCAGTCATCGCGCTCGCCGTCCTGATGTACTCCCCCTACCTGTTCGATATCAACGCCGGCGTCAACGGTATCGGCGTCGTCATCACACACACTCGCGCCATCCATATGTTCATCGTCTGGGGCTTGTTCCTGACTGCCGTAACGCCCTTCCTGCTGGCGACCTTCTGGCAGACCACTATCCAGCGCGACTGGTCAGCGCAGGCATTCACCGCCCTCGCCCTCGCCTTCGTCCCCTGGCTGCTATGGGCGCTCGCCTACCTGCCCAGCGACGGCAGCATCGAAGAGGCAATCGCCCGCTTCATTGGCATTCTGCCCCTCACCGGCCTCGCGGCAATCGGCATATACAACGCGCTCTACCTCGCAAGACGGGAGAATGAAGGCGGCAGGCTGTTCGCCACCGTGCTAGCCGTGCTCGGCTTGGGACTCATCATCGGCGCCGAGTTCCTCTTCATCCGCGACTTCTTCAACAACCGCGGCAACACCGTCTTCAAGCTCTACTATCAGGCATGGATACTCCTCGCCGCCGCATCCGCCTTCGCCGTGTACTACTGGCTGAGCACAATTCGCAATCTGAAAGGCTGGCGCACAACGCTATCCTATGTCTGGGCAGCATCCTTCGTTGTCCTGCTGCTTTGCTCGCTCTACTACCCGCTCGCCGCCATCAAGACCAAGCCCGAAACGCCCCACACCGGGCGCACCCTAGACGGCCTGTCATTCGTCCGCATCTTCAACCCCGCCGAGTACGACGCCATCGAGTGGCTTAATGCGAACGCTCCCCCCGACGCCGCAATAGTAGAGGCAGTCGGCGAATGGAGCGACTGGGGCATGATCTCCCGCAGCACAGGCTTCCCCACCATCGTTAACTGGCTCGGCCACCAGAAGCAGTGGCGCGGCGGCTGGGAACGCTTCGACGCAGACAAGCCGGAAGACACCCACGCCCTTCGCGACCAGTACTTCGACGACAGAGCAGCCGAAGTCGAGCGCATCTACACCACCCTCGACCCCGCAGAGGCGCAGCTCATCCTCTACAAGTACGACATCGACTACATCTACATCGGCAGCCGCGAGCGCGAAAAATATGGCATCGAAGGCATCCCCAAGTTCGACGCCATCGCCGACCTAGTCTTCATCGACCCCAACGGCGACTCCGCCATCTACCGCGTCCGCTGACTCCCGGTTATCATTATTGCGCCGGAAGTATTTTCCATTATCAAATAATCCCCATATAGCCAATAGCCAGCATTTCTGTTACCATCCTGATACTACATCTGCAAAGCGGGCCCAATCGCTAGAGTGCAGCAGTAAACATGCCAGAACGACGCACACCCTGAATTGGCTTCAAGGAGAACAGTGTGTCTCGCAAAACTAAGATACGTCTTCCTGACGGAAGCGAGCGTGATGCGCTCGAGATGGATTTCGCCGTCAAGAAGGAAGAGTGGAACGAGTACAGCCTCGATGACGATACGACCGTTCGATTAAAAACGTCCGCTGTAAGAGTCTTCAGGCTCTTGGATGATGATGGTGAGCCTTCCTTCACGGCTGAAGGCGAACCGGAACTCTTTGTTTGGCAAAACACGACTGCAATGAAACCGGGCAACGTACAAGCGGCGCTCATCGGAGCAGACCTTGAACAGACAAATGGCGATCGCGGAGGCACATTATCGTCACCAACACCGATGCGTAGGACTATTTCACGCCCCATCGGTCTGTCGACGGCCCGTGTAGCTCCTCGTGCAGCCTACGGCGGGAGCCCGGAAGTGTCCGAAAGACCACTGGGAAAAGCTCGCAATATCTTCCTGGTCTGGCTGATTGCCACGATGCGGATCGTTTATTCCTCCCTTCGACACCCGGGGCAACCCGTTGTGATTGACCGTCGAACGGGAGATGTATGGCTGCAGCATGACTGACGAGAGAATTGGCGGAAAGCCATTCATTTACGTTGTTATATTTGCCTTCTTGATTGCAATTGCATCCGCAGTGGCAGCAAGCAGCCTCTCAATCTATGTGGATTGGAGACTCGCCAATGGCGTTGGCGCTCCTCTAACGTCCGAATCCGTAGATCACCTGTGGAAAGTCGTCTTCTCATCGATTTCCTTCGTATTCGGCCTTGTTGGTGGCAAGGTAGTCTAAATGGTTCTGCAGCTGAATAATCTACTCAGGAAATAGAAAACGGGCAGAACCGGCACTCAGCCAGTTCTGCCCATCCTTCTCTCGATTTGACCTAATATCCGTTCGTCCTGAGCATGACGACGGACATCCCGATCACGCTACGCAACCCGCGCGAACTTCTGCACCCTCGCACCGTCCAGTGTCTCGCCCACATACAGGTCGCCCTTCGAGTCCATCGCCACCGCATGCCCCGCGATGATGTCGCCCGGCGTATCAGAGCTCATGCCCCAGCCGCCTAGCCACTGTCCCGTCGGCGTCAGAATTTTCACGCCCGCAGGATGCGACAGCGCATTCGGGCTGGGCTGGTCCGGCCCAAGCCCCTGGTGGAAGCCCAGGTCCGTCACGAACATATTGCCGTCCGGCCCCTGCACGATGTGGTCAGGCCTGTGTACGCCACCCCACTCGCTCAGGTACTCTCCGCCCGGCGTGAATACCTGTATTCGGCTGTTCTCCCTGTCCACCACATAGATCAGCCCCTCAGCACTGACGCACACGCCGTGCGGAATGCGGAACTGCCCCGGACCCTCGCCCGGCTCTCCCCACGAATGTATCCGCTCGCCCGTCGCCGTATAGTGGTGTACCCGCGCGTTCCCGTAGCCGTCCGAGATGTACAGCGACCCGTCCGCCGCTATCGCAATGTCCGTCGGCCTGTTGAACGGCTCTCCGCTGAACATCTCCGGCACATTGTCCGGATCGCCCAGCGTCATCAGCAGCTCGCCCTCGGCCGTCCACTTCCGCACCGTATGGTCACCGATGTCAGTCGTATAAACGCTGCCGTCCGGCCCCGCCTCGATGTGGTGCGCCGAGCCGAACTGGCCCTCGCCCCAGTGGTTGATAACATTGCCCGCCGTGTCCAGCACGATTATCGGATGCGCGCTGCGATTATACACGAAGATGCGGTCCTGCCCGTCAACAGCAACCCCCACCGCGTGGTTCCACTCCCAGCCGTCCGGCAGACTACCCCATCCGGGCACATGCTCATAAACATATTTTCCGTAACTGACTCTAAGACCCTTCTCACCCATTGGAGCAGCCCTCCTCTGTATTCAGCTTTTTCAAACAGGACTTTCCTGACAATAGCTTTACGATTCAGATGGCAAAAGTCCCTTCCCCCTTGACGGGGGAAGGCTAGGATGGGGGTGAAATCTACGCCGCCCACCTGAAGGGAATCCCTACTTCACCTTGCGAACGGGCAGAATTATAACACGCTTTCGTGTTAGGATAAGTCCCGATTACTTCTGTGCTATTCTCCATGCGCAGAGTCGGTTAACTGGCATATCGAAACATCGGCAAACCAACATCGCGAGGTAAAAAATGCTCGAACGATTCAAAGTACCCAAGAAAGACGAAGTGCGAGTCCCCATCGAGTCTCTGCAAGAGGTCATTCAGGCGATATTCGAGAAAATGGGCAACTCCGAGTCCGACTCCATCGAAGCCTCGGAAGTCCTTGCCATGACCGACCTGCGCGGCGTCGAGACCCACGGCGTCTCCAACATGCTCCGCGCCTATGTCACCCAGTACACCAGCGGCCAGGTCAACCCGCAACCCAACTGGCGCATCGAGCGCGAGACGCGCGGCACAGCAGTCATCAATGCAGACAAGGGACTTGGCGTTGTGCTAGGCAGGCGCGCCATGGACATCGCCATCGAGAAGGCGCGCGATGTCGGCTTCGGCGTCGTCACCATGAACAACGGCGCGCACCTCGGGGCGGTCGGCCACTTCTCCATGTACGCTGCCCAGCACGACATGGTCGGCATGTGCGCCACCTCCGCGGGCAGAGGCGTATTGCCCACATTCGGCGCGGAAGGGCGCTTCGGCACCAACCCCATCTCCATCGCCGCTCCCGCCAACGAGGAAGCGCCGCTGCTCTTCGACGCCGCAACCTCCCAGATCGCGGGCAACAAGTTCTCGCTCGCTCGCAGGGTCGGCTCAGACCTGCTCCCAGGCTGGATCTCCGACGAAGAGGGCAACCCGATCATGGAAGAGACCGAAGTTCCCGGCGGCGAAGGCGTCAACTACGGCAGCCTGCTCCCAATGGGCGGCACCCGCGAAAACGGCTCCCACAAGGGCTACGGCTTCCTCATGATTGTGGACATCCTTGGTTCCTTCCTGTCCGGTTCCGTGCCAGCCGTATTCGACGAGGAATACTTCGAGACCGGCTACAAGCACTACTTCGCCGCGTACAACATCGCCTCATTCACGGACGTTGACGCCTTCAAGGACAACATGGACCAGATGCTCCGCACCCTGCGCGAGACCCCGCCCGAGCCCGGCAGCGAGCGCGTCCTCTACCCCGGCCTCTCCGAGCACGAAGAAGAGCAGGACCGCCGCGCCAACGGCACCCCCCTCCACACTGAAGTCATAGGCTGGTTCGAAGAAATCTGCAACGAACTCCAAATCCCCCACCTCCAGACATACTAACCAAGAGTCCCTTCCCCCTCGATGGGGGAATGTTAGGATGGGGGTGAAATCCCGCCTACCTTTATGAGATGCGTGAATAGGTATGGTTATAAGAGAGAGCCAACTACACCTACTGGGGAAAGAAGTATTCGCGGACGCTGGCGGGAAGACGATTAAGTTGCCGCCTGCTGAAAGTCCACGCTTTACTCCACCCAGAAAGTTTCGTATCAAGAAAGTACAGACCGAATACCCTCTTCCTGTCGGGATAGGTGGTCGCCGACCCGATGTCATATTGACGGACGATGACGGCATAAAGATCGTCGTAGAAGTCTCTAACGCATATCACAAGGGTAGACGTTATTTCGATGACATGGATTTCGGTGGTTTCTCTCTGATTTTGGAGCTAGATGTGAGCAAGTGGCGCGAGAATAAAGACCTGCGCCCCGACTTCAGCAGTAGATCGATGCTCCAAGACATGATAGATCAATGCAAGTGGCTTTCGGCAGGCAAACCACGTCCAATTGGTTGGGTGGAACAGGAGTTGCCCTATTGCAACTATACAGATGAGAAGACACGGGAAGACTTGAGGCGACTAGAGGAACAAGGCATCGGCAAAGATCAACTGAAATACGAGCATCTGCGGCGGTTGGGTGCCACGCCAGACAGCATGACGTGCTTTTTCCTTTGGCGCGACAATGCTCCATTGCCGAATTACACAATTTTGAAGCTGGATGATGAACGCTTTCAAGCAGCGCAATTTAGCATTGAGCCAAAACGGCGAGACCTACCCATAGTCGCCTATTGGGAGACCCTCCCTACTTACGCAACCACTGCTCATTCGCCTGGAGAGACTTGCCCCAAGTCTTGTAACCCTGTTGTGGAGTACGGACGTGCTCATCGAGAAGGGCAAGTGTTCAAGCATTGGGAAGGCAAGCCGCACGCACGATGGGAGCAGGCAGTAGAGGACATCTTTGCGAAAGTCGCGCCTGGTGTTACGCCGATATTCGACAAGGCGAAGTTACAACCCGCATAGCGTGAGATGATAAGTACGCAGCAAATGAATTGCGGTTAGCATGTATTCATGTGCAGTCTGCCTCGCAGACGAAAGCAGGAAGGAACAAGTCGAGGAAGTCTTCCGCGTGGGCGGCAAGTACGTTCTGGTAAGGAACGTTCCCGTGCAGGTCTGCGCTCGCTGTGGCGAAGAGTCCTTCAGTGCCAAGACAGCCGAGAGCATCCGAGTGATAGTAAACGGAGACGCAACACCCGATCTACCCTAAATCCCATCCATCCTGTACATCGATGTTAGTTTCCCGGAGGTACACCATGGGCAAGCTCGACGGCAAGGTAGCACTCATCAGCGGCGGCGCGCGCGGACAGGGCGCAGCCGAAGCCCGCCTCTTCGCGCAGGAAGGCGCAAAGGTCGTCCTCGGCGACATCCTCGACGAGCAAGGCCAGCAGGTAGAAGCCGAAATCAACGAACTCGGCGGCGACGCCCTCTACGTCCACCTCGACGTCACCAGCGAAGCCGACTGGGAAAGCGCCGTCGAATCCGCCGTCAGCAAGTACGGCAAGCTCGACATCCTCGTCAACAACGCTGCCATCGTCATCCAGAAGGCAGCAATCGAGGACCGCACCGGCGACGAGTGGGATCGTATCTTCGAAGTCAACGCCAAGGGGGTCTTCCTCGGCACCAAGCACTCCATCCCCGAAATGCGAAATGCAGGCGGCGGCTCCATCGTCAACATCTCCTCAGTAGCCGGCATCGGCCAGAGCCAGCACCAGGAGCCCGCCTACGCCGCAAGCAAGGGCGCAGTCCGCATCTTCAGCAAGGTAACCGCTTCCCAGCACGCCGCCGACGGCATCCGCTGCAACTCCGTACATCCCGGCCCCATCGACACAGACATGATCCAGTCCGCGATGAACGACCCCTCTCGCCTTGAAGCGCGCCTCGAGCGCGTCCCCATGCGTCGCCTCGGCACCGTCGACGAAATCGCCAAAGGCGTCCTATACCTCGCCTCCGACGACTCCTCCTACGTAACCGGCTCCGAGCTAGTAATAGACGGCGGCGCAATCTCCATGTAGCTGAGTTATGAGTGCGAATCAATGATCCCCTTCTCCACAATTCGTAATGAAGAAGAGTATGACGTTGCAATAGCGCGGATGAACGAACTGCTTGACGAAGTAGGTTCTGACGAGCAGCACCCACTCTATGACCTGCTCGACACATTGGGCACAGTCATACTTGCCTATGAAGAAAGACACTATCCAATTCCTGAATGCACTGGCATCGATGCGCTTGAATTCTTGATGGAAGAGCACGAACTCGGACGCAATGACTTACTGGAATTGGGAACTCCGGATGTCTTGTCGGAGATTCTTGATGGCAAGCAGGAGCTTACGCTTGGGCAAATTCGGTTGCTCTCCGATAGATTCCACGTGTCGCCGGCTACCTTTGTGTAAGAATGACTTCAGACGCCGATTAATCACACTCGACTGGTGACATAAAGGACCCTCCCACACCATGCCCACCACTCCCACCTACACCATCCTCACCGCCGACAGGCTCATCGACGCCAGAGGTGGCGCACCCATCGAAAACGGCGCAGTCCTCCTCGACGGCTCCACCATCGCCGCCGTAGGCCGCGCCGCCGACATCCGCGCACCCGAGGACGTACCCGTGCAGACCACCCACTACCCCGGCTGCACAATCATGCCCGGCATGGTCGACTGCCACACCCACCACAACGGCTTCGGCGACGGCAGGCTCGGCGACGACCTCTCCCTCCTGCCCGACGAGATTCTCACCGTACGCTCCGCCCGCAACGCCCGCGCCAGCCTCTTCTCCGGCGTGACCACCATCCGCGAGAACGGCCCCAAGAACGTCACCATGTTCAGGCTCCGCGACGCCATCAACGAAGGCCTCGCCATCGGCCCCCGCATGGTGCTCTGCGGTCGCCCCGTCGCCATCATCGGCGGCCACATGGGCTACTTCGGCGGCGAGGTCACCGGCGCAAACGACGCCCGCGCACTCACCCGCCAGCTCATCAAGGAAGGCGCCGACTACATCAAGATTGTCGCCACCGGCGGCACCACGCGCACATCATTCCCAACGCTCCCTTCCTTCAACCTCGACGAACTCCGCGCTGTCACCGACGAGGCGCGCAAGTTCGGCAAGCTCACAGCAACCCACTCCTCGAATTCCGCGGGCATCGCCAACTCCCTGGACGCCGGCGTGGACATGATCATCCACTGCTACCACCTCGACGCCGACGGCACAGTGAACTTCCGCGAGGACATCGCCGAGCGCATCGAGCGGCAGGGCGCATTCGTCAACCCCACCCTGCAGGTCAGCCGCGCAACAGCCTGGGATCTCACCCACAAGCAAGAAGAAAGCGGCTTGACTGCCCCCGAGCAATCCGAATTGGAGACAGCCCGCACCAACCTCGACGTCCGCCTCGACCACACCCGCCGCATGATGGACCTGGGCGTCAAGGTCATCACCGGCTCCGACTCCTCCTGGAGCAGCTACCAGCTCGGCAACACCGTCTATGAAACCGAACTCCTCGTCCACGCCGGCTACACCCCCATGCAGGGCGTCCTATCCGTAACAAGCTGGGCAGCCGACGCACTCGGCGTATCCGACACAGTCGGCACACTCGAACCCGGCAAGGCAGCCGACATCCTCGTAGTGCAGGGCAACCCCGCAGCCGACATCAACGCCCTCTGGAACGTCGAGGACGTCTTCCTCGCAGGCAACAAAATCGAGCGCGGCTCCAACGACTCCATAGCCGCTGTCCGCCAGCCACCCGCGCCGATATAGACAATGTTCCTTCCCCCTTGATGGGGGAAGGTTAGGATGGGGGTGAAAATTCTGTTCATCCTGCCAATCCATGAAAGTTCATAAATCATCGACGGAGAACGCAACACATGCCACCAACCACCCCTAACTTCACCCTCCTCAAAGCCGCCCGCCTAATCGACACCGCAGCGGAAGTCGTACAAGAGCAAGCCGCCATCCTCCTCGAAGGCGACACCGTCCGGCAGATTGGCACGGCTGAGACCGTCCACGCTCCCGAAGGCGCGCCCGTGCAGGAGTTCGACTACGGCGAAGCCACCATCCTGCCCGGCCTCGTGGACAGCCACGTCCACCTCAACGGCATCGGCGACGGTCGTGCGGGCGACGAGCTCGCAACCCTCCCCGACGAGGTGCTCACCGTGCAGGCAGCCGAGAACGCCCGCCGCCACCTCTACTCCGGCGTAACCACCCTCCGCGACTGCGGCGCCAAGAATCGCACCACATTCCTGCTTCGCGAAGCCGTCGAAATGGGCATCGTCCCCGCACCTCGCCTCATCCTCGCCGGCAGGCCCGTCGCCATCATCGGCGGCCACCTCAGCTACTTCGGCACCACCGCCACCGGCACAGACGAGTGCCGCGCAGCCGTCCGCCAGCTCATCAAGGAGGGCGCGGACTTCATCAAGATCACCGCAACCGGCGGCAGCACCCGCACCAGCCACCCGCTCAGGCCGTCCTTCGATGTCGGAGAGCTGAGCGCAATCTGCGAAGAAGCACACCGCTTCGGCAAGCACGCAGCAGCCCACTGCGCCTCATCGCAGGGCATGGTAAATTCGCTCGACGCCGGAATCGACACCATCATCCACGGCGTCCACAAAGACCCCGACGGTGCCGACACCTACCGTCCCGACATCTCCGACCGCATCGCATCGCAGGGCGTATTCGTCAATCCTACCCTCGGCCAAGGCGTCGCCCGCATCCGAATGCTCGAAGACATGGACAGCCTCACCGCAGCACAGCAAGCCGAACTCGACACCTTCCGCCAGAACTCAGACGCCAGAATGGACCACTTCGCCCGCATGCGAGACGCAGGCGTGATAATGGCGGCAGGCTCCGACTCCGCATGGTCCTACTATCCCATGGGCGACTACCAGACCGACATCGAGGCGCACGCAATGGCAGGCATGTCCAACATGGAAGCCATCGTATCCGCCACCCGCGACGCAGCCCGCTCCTGCTGCATCGATTCCCAAGTCGGCACCCTCGAACCCGGCAAACAGGCAGACGTCCTCGTAGTAAACGGCAACCCCATCGCCAACCTCTCCGCCCTCCGCAACATCGCCGACATATTCCTGGCCGGCACCCGCCTCGACCGTCAAGCCCTCATATAGAGTGCGCCAACGACGGACAATTTATCCCCTCTCCCTCGCCATAACCTGTCATTCTGAACGCAGCGCAGCGGAGTGAAGAATCTGGAATTCATAACAGCGGCACGCGCCGCCCAATCCTATACAGAATATCCTGCCCATCCCTGTGTCAGTCCCTCGTACCGATTGTCCCTTCCCCCTCGACGGGGGAAGGCTAGGATGGGGGTGATGAATCCCGTCCACCCTGTTAGCCTCGTCCCAGAATGATAAGATACCCCATCATACTGACTTGACCGACGCACCAGGAGGACAAAATGCCTGACAAGAAGAAAGTCGTAGTAACCGGATTCGGCGGCAGGATAGGCAAAGTCCTGCGCGACCACCTCGGCGACAAGTACGAGTTCAGCGGTATCGACCGCGTGCCCCTCGATGGCTTGGACTCCCTCACCGCCGACCTCACCGACCTAGACGCCATCAGCCCCGCGTTCGAGGGCAAGGACATCGTCATCCACCTCGCCGCCGAGCCGCGTCACACCCCCGACATCGGCTGGGACCTCCTAATGCCCGACAACGTCATCGCCACAGCCAACGTCTTCGAGGCAGCGCGCGCGGGCGGCGTCAGCCGCATCATCTTCTTCAGCTCCATGCACGTCGCCGGCAAGTATGAGGAAGACCAGCCATACAAGGCAATCGCCGCAGGCGACTACGGCGACCTCGACCCCGATGCCGTTCCCCTAATCACGCACGAGATGCCCGACAGGCCCGACGGCCCCTACGCCGTCAGCAAGATATTCGGCGAGGCGCTCGGCCGCTATTTCACCGAAGACCACGGCATCAGCGTAATCTGCATCCGCTTCGGCACCACCAGCCCCGACGACCGCCCCGGCTCAGACGCCCGCAGCTTCGTCAGCTACTTCAGCCACCGCGACATCGCCGCCATGGTCGAAGCCAGCATTGAAGCAGAAAACGTCGGCTTCGACATCTTCTACGGCGCCTCCGCCAACACCTGGAAAATCTACGATACCCCCCGAGCCTGGCAAGTCCTAGGCTTCAAAGCGCAAGACAACGCCGAGTCATTCCGCTAGCCGATATGTATCACGATTAACGAAGGACGGCGGAATGCCTCCAAGAATCGTAGGCCTGATTTGGGATGAGTAGAATGTAGGACACATCGCGCGGCACGGTGTCGAACCGTACGAAGTTGAGGAAGCGATCGAAGATATCAGATACGCGAAAAGGAGCAGAGATTATCTAATGGTTCTTGCTTAAACATACGGCGGTCGCTACCTGACCATCATCTTCGACCACGAAGGGCAAGGATACTGGTACACTGTTACTGTAAGGGACATGACAAGTTCGGAGAGGCGCTTGGTAAGGCGCAGGTCTCGGTAGTGAGGACGTATGATGACAGAAGAGAAAATCCGCCGCCGAATTGCGGCCGCCAAGCACTGGGACAAGCATGGCATCGACGAATCAGACGGCGAAGAAGTGGACGTTCAGGTAGAAGCGCCTCTATCCGCTACTCTGTCAATCAATCTGGACGCCAAACGCTACGCCAGCCTCAAGCGAATTGCAAAACAGCGAAAGATGCCGGTTACCTCAGTGGCAAAGAATATTCTGATCGGGGCCCTCGACGAACCACAGGACTGAAACGAGCGGGCTGTAAGCCGCCCCCTCACTCCCCGGCTTATCCAATGCTGTAACATGAAGTATATGGAACGCCCAACATACCCCTACCATCAATGCACAACATAGCACCACGATCGTCGCGCGAAGACGAACCACCAATAGATAGACTGCTTTTTCCTGTACAGCGATTCATGGAACTCGAAGCAGGCGGTGGCATCGTGTTGCTGATTGCCGCTGTCGGCGCATTGGCACTCGCTAACTCCCCCCTGAGCCAGGTCTTCAGCGACCTCTGGGAAACTCACTTCGTCATCGGACTGCAGGATTTCCACTACGACAAGAGCTTACAGCATTGGATCAACGACGCGCTGATGGCAATCTTCTTCTTCGTAGTCGGACTTGAGATCAAGCGCTCCCTCGTACTCGGCGAACTCGCGTCCGTGCGCCGTGCCGCCCTCCCCATCTTCGCCGCAATTGGCGGCATGGTCGTCCCCGCCGGAATTTACATCCTGCTCAACCACAACGGCGAGTCTATGAGGGGCTGGGGAATACCCATGGCGACCGACATCGCCTTTGCACTCGGCGTGCTCGCACTCATCGGCTCGCGCGCACCCCTCTCGCTGAAGGTCTTTCTGACCGCATTCGCCATCGTTGACGACATTGGCGCAATCACCGTCATTGCCGTCTTCTACACCGAGTCCATCAGCTGGGCACACCTGGGCGTGGGAATGGCTTTGCTGCTGTCTCTAGTCGTCCTCAACGTCTCCAGCGTCACCAACACCCTGGTATATTTCATCGTCAGCATCTTCGTCTGGATCGCCTTCTTCGAGTCCGGAATCCACGCCACCATCTCCGGCGTTCTCATTGCGATGACGATTCCCATGAAGGTCAGGATCGATACGCAGCAATTCGTGCGGCGCGGCAGAGTCCTGATGGACATCTTCGAGCGCGAAGGACCGAACACCACACGCAGGGGACACTACGCGCTGACGACTCAACGGCAGCGCGGCGTCCTGGAGGAACTCGACGATTCCTCAAGGGATGTCGAATCACCCCTCCAGCGACTTGAACACTTTCTGCATCCGTGGGTCGCATTCGTGATAATACCCGTCTTCGCACTCGCCAATGCGGGCGTCTCCCTGAGCGACGTCGGCTTCGACGGGCTGACCTCACCCGTAACGCTCGGCATATTCTTGGGACTCGTGATAGGCAAGCCTGTCGGAATAGTGTTCTTCTCGTGGGTGGCAGTCAAGTCTGGAATCGGTGCAATTCCCAGAGACATGGGATGGTTGCAGATCCTCGGTGCCTCGCTGCTGGGCGGCATAGGCTTCACCATGTCCATCTTCATTACCGGTCTGGCTTTCGTGGACGAATCACTGATCGCGCAATCCAAGTTCGCGATTCTCATCGCCTCCCTCGTGGCAGGAACCATCGGATATGTTCTTGTTAGGTACAGCCGCGAAATCTATAGCAGATTCCTGTAATACAAATAGACGCCACATATCCCGCATCTCCCGCACGCGCAATAGCGCCGCCCCCGCCTCGCTCTCCACGAGACAGGGGCGGCTAGCCGGCGAATGAGCCTCTCTCCTCAGTCCACCACTTCATCCACATCCACACTTCCGCTCATCCACATCATCCCTGCGCCCCAACCGGGGCGCTTCATCCTCACTCTCAACCGCCGGCATGCGCTAGAGCCTGTTCGTCGTCGCCCAGTCTGTAGAATTCAAATCGCAGTACTTTCACAGTCATCGTATCTCCCTCACTCCATCCCATGCTCGAATCCAGCAGCCACCGGTGCGTACCCTCTCGGTTCTCCACCGGGCCGGAATCCAGCACCGCGTACCGTTCGCCGTCCACCTCGAACTCCATGTTGGGGTCCAGGGGCCGGCCCGTCTCAACATCCAGCAGGAAGTGTCCGTTGCCAACCGGCCTTTGGACGAGTCTGCCGACGCTGTACTTCGTGCCCATGTCCGCGAATGTCGTGCTGTCCAGCCCGCCGAACGCTTCCGACCATCCGGACTGGTATCCCAGGGCATCGGATTCTTCGCCTGCCGCCTCACCAACCGTCAGCGTCGCCGTCCATACCTCCCCCAACCTGATCCCCACGCCGGACTCTGAGCCTTCAGACACCCCGCACGCATTGTAAATCACTGTCCGCAGCAGCTTCACCGTCATCGTATCCCCGTCTTCCCAGCCCAGACCTGAATCGAACCACCACACATGAATGTCACCGTGCAGTCCCAAATCATCCGCATCCGACAGTGCGTACCGCTCGCCGTCTGCCTCGAATATCAGGTCGTCCGGCAGCCCTGGGCTCGTCTCCAGCGCCAGTTGCCTGACGTTACCCACTTCCTTGTACACAAGACTGTCAATCGTATATTCCACGTTCCTGTCGCTGAAATCCGTATCGTCCAGATCACCTATTTCCAAATTTCTGTCGGGGACATAGCCCCAAACGGTTGTACCGCCCTGTGACTCCTCCCCGACAGTCAGCGTCGCCGACCACACCGTCAGCATCAGGCTCACGCTCGCCACGCTGGTCTGCTCGCCGCCCTGCCCTGCCCGCGCCTCAGCCTCGATCGCCGGATCACCCGCCGCCGAAGCCGTCCCGACCTGGAATGCTCCCATCGCAACCAACGCCACCGCCACCGTCAGCAGACCTATCAACCACATCGTCCCCATTCGCGTCTTCGTCATCATCCTCACCTCCGCATCCCGTCTGCCGACGGTGGCATGACCTCCTATCAAAATATAACTGTCACTTTATTATAAAGAGCATTATCATAAAGTACAAGTGGTATTTATAGAAGCATATTGATGATCGCCGGCAGGCACGGTGCGCCCGCCCCGCACCTTGACAGCGTGCAGCCTCGAACATACCATCCGCCATGTAAGCTCAATCGGAGGTGCGTCTCATGTTGGATACCATTGTTACTGGCGGGCAGGTTGTGACTCCGCAGGGGGTACTGGAAGCGGACATTGCCATCAGCGATGGCAGGATCGCGGCGCTGGCGCATCCTGGTGTGCTACCGACTGATGGGGCGCAGGTCGTCGACGCGTCGGGGTTGATCGTGCTTCCGGGCGGTATCGAACCACACACGCACATCGGCATTCCGGTGCCTGAGCAGTGGGCCGGCCGGCCGGAAGTATTCACGCAGCCACCGGAGGCGGCTACACGAGCTGCGGCGTTCGGCGGAGTCACCACTCTGCTCGACTTCGCTGGGACGCTGCCGGTTACACCCGACGATCCCGTCTCTCCGGACCCGATCATGCGGCAGCTGGAGTCGCGGCAGCAGGCGTTCTCAGGGCATAGCTACATCGATTTCGCGTACCACTACATACTCGCGGGCGCGGTAAGTCCGAAGACCATCAGTGAGATCGGAGAGGCGATCCAGGCCGGTCAGGCAAGCTTCAAGATATTCACGACCTTCGGCGGTCGCGTGCCATACGGTCACCTGCAGGCAATCTTCGATGAGGTGTCGAAGAACCAGGGCATCATGGCGGTCCACGCAGAGGACGACGACATGGTGACCTACATGGAGGAGAAGCTGAAGCGCGAGGGCAGGGATCAGGGCCACAACCTGCACCTGGTACACAGCAACATCTCCGAAGATGTCTCGTTCCGCAAGGTGATCAGGATGGCCGAGCACGCGGAGGTGGCAATCTATTTCGTCCACGTCACTGCCAAGGAGGGTGTGGCGGCTATCGGCGAAGCTAGGGAGCGGGGCCAGCCGGTGTACGGCGAGGCGCTGCACAACTACCTCGAGTTCACCTGCGACGACTACAAGAAGCCGAACGGCACGAAAATTCACACCTACCCGGCTATCAAGTACGAGTCGGACAGGGACGCGCTTCAGCTTGGGCTGATGGACGGTCGCGTGTCCACGACGGCTACGGACGAGTACACCACTTACAAGGACATCAAGTACTGGGGACAGACCATCGAGTCGGTTTGCGGGGGGCATAACGGCATCGAGACAAGGATACCCGTTGCGTTCACGAAGTTCGTGTCGCAGGGCGGCATGTCCCTGACGCGGTTCGCGGACATAATCTCGACCAACGCGGCGAAGATTCTTGGGCTGTTTCCGCGGAAGGGGGTCATTGCGCCTGGCAGCGACGCCGACCTCGTCTTCATAGACCCAACCATTCGCAAGACGCTCACGCTCGACGACCTCCACGCGGACTCCGACTACAGCATCTGGGAGGGATTCGAGTGCGAGGGATACCCGGTTAGGACGATGCTGAGGGGCAAGGTAATCGTGGACGACGGCAAGCTGGTCGGCACCTCGTCCGACGGCGAATGGCTGCCGCGCAAGGTGTCACCTGAGACGCTGGCGCGACCTGTGGTCTAGGGACAACGCAGGCGTCAGCCGCTGCGTTCCGCAAACTCGCTCTTCGCGGACTCCAACAGCGCGGCATCGCACAGCAGATCGCTTGCCGTCAGGCTCAGCGTCTTGGCAACCAGCAGCGCGTTCGAGAGGGCAAAATCGGTAATGGCAGTCTCGGTCATCTCCCTTGTATGAGAAGCGACGGGCTCCTCGCTGACCGCATACCGCATTTCGAAACCCGGCATAACCTGGCTCACGTTGCCGAAATCAGTTGAGCCCCCACCGCCCGGACGACCTGACAGCGGTTCATCCATCTTCATCCCCAGCGCCTTGGCGTTCCTTCCGGCGGCCTGTGCCAGCGTCACATTGGGCTGAACATTTTCGTAGAAGGGGTAGAATTCCTGGATATCCAGGCGTGCGCCTGTCATCGACGCAGCCCCTTCCGCCACCTGTTCCACTTTGCCCACCACCACGTCGCTCAGGTATCGCCGGTCCCTGCATCGCAGCATGAAGTTGGCGGCAGCAAATTCCGGAACCACGTTGGGCGCCATGCCTCCATCGGTGATTATTCCGTGGATGCGAACATCATCCCTCAGGTGCTGTCGCAGGGCATCAATTCCGGTAAACAAGTGAATGACAGCGTTCAGCGCGTTGATGCCGGCCTCAGGGGTAGCGGCAGCGTGAGCGGCTTTCCCATGAAACATATACCGGAAGCCGACCATCGCCAGGCTCCAGCTCTCACCCGCCGCCGCGGTTGCCGGCACTAGAGTACGATTGGAGAAAGGATGGGACGATAGTGTGGCATCCACGCCGTCGAATACGCCGGCCTCCAGAAGCCGTATCTTACCGCCGCCGCCTTCCTCCGCAGGAGTTCCGATTACAACAGCGTTTCCGGGCAAGTCCTGTGCGTTCGCCTGCAGCCCCAGGGCAGCGCCCATCGCGCCCATCGCAATGAGATTGTTTCCGCAGCCGTGCCCAATCTCGGGCAGCGCATCGTACTCCGCCAGGACGGCAATCGTGGGGCCTTCGCCACCGCCGCCGGGGATGGTGGCGCGAAACGCCGTCTCCAACCCGCCGATACCGCGCTCCACCTGAAAGTCGCGACTCTCAAGAAACCCGGCCAAGGCGTTGGATGAGTAGTGTTCCTGGTAGTTCAACTCCGGATGGGAGTGGATATCTTTCGAGAGGTCAAGCAGGGCTTGCCGCGATTCATCAATCACGGAGTTAGAGCGAGCCGCGATCTCTTCTTTGTCTCGGGTAAGTTGGTCAGCCATGTTATGCGTTCTCCTGTCGGTGCTCTACAGGTTGAAAACGGTGCGGAGAGCGTTCCTGTCGTATTGGGACAGTCCAGTGTTAGAGTACGCCATCCTGTTGATGTAAGCCAGTCCTCTTAATCTGCACATTGCAGTATAGAGGTTCTGCACCATGCTACTATCTGTTCATATTCAGCAGACGCAAAGCATGCGCGGCAAGCGATAGAAATACCTGAACGACTTAATGAATTCGCCAGCGTACATGGAACTCCGCGAAAGGAAGACGAGAAGATGACCGGTTCGACAAGGACGGATGAATCGAAGCTGAGCCTGGACCGGATACTGTCCGTCCGTCCTCTGGTCGCCGCAGATACGCCTCGATGGTCGCCGGATGGCTCTAGGATCGTATTCGTCTCTTCTCAACAGGGAGACACGGCCGAGTTGTGGAGCGTCCCGGCCAATGGAGGGCTTCCAACCCGCATGACGGTAGGAGCGGGCGCCGGGGATTCAGCCCCTCGCCTCCCGCTATGGACCCCATGCGGCGGCTATGTCTCCTGCGTCTCCAGGAAGGGCGGCACGGATGAGGTGTGGCTGTGGCACACCAACGGCGACGCCGGTTTCCAACTGACTTCGCTGGGCGGTCGCATCCACTCGATGAACTGGTCGCCCGACGGTAGCAGCGTCGCGGTGTCCTGCAATCGCTACGGCTCTTACGACATCTATCTGGTGGAGCCCTCATCAGGGAAGTCAGTGCGGCTAACCGATGGCCCGCTCTACGCGGTAAATCCGTGCTTCACTCCCGACGGTCGGCACATCCTGTACATCCGGTTGGATGACAGGTGGGAGGACCACGACATCATCAGAACTTCCCTCGACGGCGACGAACAGGAAGTCGTCGTCCAAGATACGGACTTCTTTGATTACAGCTTCGGTGGGGCTTTCGGCTATCCCCTGGTCTCCTCTGACGGTGAGCGAGTCCTCTTCCGCAGCCAGCGCAGCGGACACATAAACATCTGGACAGCGCCCGTTGCAGGAGGTGAGCCTGAGCCTCTGTCTCCCGATGATGTAGAGCAGGATCACGCAGTCTGGTCCCCCGCAGGTCAGCAGGTGGCATACACGTCCAACCGCAACGGCACGCTTGAATTGAGGGTAGCAAACGCCGCCACGGGTGAGACCGTGGCGCTCTTCTCACCCGGCGTGGGTGTATGCTCGGCACCGCAGTGGTCATCTGACGGCTCGAAAATAGTCTTCCGATATGGGACCCCCACGACTCCAATGGACCTCTGGGTCGTCTCCCTGGAAGACGGCCGTGCATTGCAATTGACCAACGCCGGAGTTGACCCTGCGCTGACCGAGCAACTGACCGCACCCGAAAAGATCACTTACCAGAGCTTTGACGGTCTCGCCATCCACGCTTATCTATACAGCCCCAGGAGCCGGAAGGCAGGAGAGAAATACCCCGGTCTGCTGTTCATCCACGGTGGCCCCACCAACCAGTTCAGCGATGACTTCCAGCCCTACGTCCAATACTTCGTCCAGCGGGGCTATGTAGTCCTGCTGCCCAATATCCGGGGAAGCTCCGGCTACGGCAAGGCATTCGAAGAACTGAACGACAGGGACTGGGGCGGCGGCGACCTGAAGGACGCCATTGCCGGGGCAGAGTTCCTCAAGGGACTCGAATATGTGGACCCGCAGGCAATAGGGATCACGGGAACGAGCTACGGCGGCATCCTCACGATGTGCGCCGTCACCTTTGCGCCGGGCATGTTCCAGGCGGCCGTCCCCATGTCCGGCTACAGCAACTGGCCCGCGCTGCGCCACCAGCTGGAACTGCGGCACATCAAACTCCTGGAGCACGAATTCGGCGCCTTCGAGGAAAACGAGGACGTCTGGCATCGCTGCTCACCCTTCTACAAGGTCAGAGACGCGACCACGCCGACCTTCGTCCTGCACGGCGAAGGCAGGGAGGACTGGCCCGAAACTTCGAGGGACTTTGCGGTGGAGATGATGCGGCACTATAAGACGACGGAATACAAGGTGTATCCCAACGACGGCTTCTACGTGGGTTCGCTGCCCAACGTCCGGCAGATGCTGTCGGACGCTGCCGACTTCCTCGACCGCTACCTGCGCCGCTAGCCTGAAGAGTTCCAAGCGGGCAGTTGCGGTGGCACCGGGATAGCAGCACCCATGTGTACGACCGATTCCGCGTCCCTTTATGGACGGTCTAGCCCGTGGATGCCTCGGTAATCGCTCGTTGCAGGCGACCGCCAGCCTTCCACGAGTTCGGGATGGGGCTGATAAATCTCCACGCCCAGCGGATGGCAGGTGTCGGCGGGATCAACGGCGTCCTCTCCCCACATCTGTACCGACAGGTCCCCGCCGGGACAGGTGGAGATGGCGCAGAGCAGGTCTATCTCCGCGAAGAACTCGAAGTAGTCTCCCTGCCTTGCCGGCGACGGCTTCACGAAGTAGCGGTCGTCGGTGGTCAGCCCCGTAACCTGGAATATGTTGAGAACATCGTGAACATCGCTCTCATCGAGATGGTACGGAGCGACTGCACGCACCAGGTTTGAGTGGCAGCAGTAGTCGAAGTCCTCGTCATTCAGCATCTTGTGAACGTATGGATCGCAGCGAGTGCCCAGCAGGTCATGGCATCCGGCGCCGTCCTCATCGATTGGATAGTCCACCGTGTCTGCTGTGATGGTGAGCATGGGCCGCAGGTACGGCAGGCACGACCATAGCCGGTCGAACGTAGAGACGTGGGCTCGATGCAGCTGCTTCGTGCGAGCCGCCCAGAACCGCTCCCTGGGATTATTGAGATTCCACGCGTTGAAGTCGGCAACCTGTGCCCCTTCCACCACTACGATGCGGCAAATCTGGCCTGCCAATACCGGCCAGGCTCTGCCAGAGCGTACTGCCACCTCGAACTTGTCGATAGGGCTGCGGTTCTCCGTCTCCTGACCCAAGCGTCCGTAAAATTCCCGGTCAACGTCAATGGGAGTACCTGGTATGGGTTGGTAGATTACTCTGGGAGCTGGCACAGGACCCTCCTTCCGGAGTGTACTCGATGAATCTCGCCGACCAAAGTTGCCCGCGAACCGACGGGCATTCTCACCCGCGCCGCAAGCAATGTCAGGTTACCACATAGTAGTCGGCGCGTTGTCGAAGCAGGCGGACCGCCCCCTCATGAGGAAGACATCCAGCCCCAAACCCATGGGAGAAACATCGACGACAGCATCGACTCCACCACTTCTGACAGATTCCTTGAGCGAGCTAGACCTTGCCCAGCACACGCTCGAACACGTAACGGCCGATGTGCCGGTTCTCCGTAAACTCGAACCCGTCGAAGTCGCCGTTATAGCCGATTATCGGCACATCCTGTTCGTGCGCCGATGCGTGCGAGCGCAGGCTATGCCCCGCGCCGGTATCGTCCCATGTGTCTTCCAACTCCTTCGGACCGAAAACAGTGTCGATGTCTCCGGTGACGATCAGGTCGCCAATGCGATCATAATTCAATCGAAGCTCGTCTGCTGCCTCATCTCGGCTGTACACGCGTTCCACACCAGGCGTCTCGCGCAGAATGCCCGCTGCCTCGTCTATCCGCGACGAGTCGCCGGAATGAAGATACATGAACATGCAGCCGCCCAGGTTGTTGTGATGCACCACGTAGCGGTCCTTGATGATGGGCACCGCCTCCGCGCCGATCCCTTTCTCTGCAAGCACATGCGCGAGGTCCACCATGCGCCTCTTCGGGTTCATCCCGTGGTCCGCCGTCAGCAGCAGCGTAACATCGGGATGCGCGTCCACGAGCTCGCCAATGGCGTCGTCCAGCACGGAGATATGCTGCTGCGACTCCGGCTCGTCGGGCGCGTAGGTGTGCATGGCGAAGTCCGTAGTCGAGATATAGACGATGTCGGCAGATTGGAGCTTCATCGCGTGGCTTGCCGCTCGTATCGTCCAGCCGTTGACATCCAGCGAGTAGATCGGAGGCGGCTCTCCCACGCCCTCGACGGCCCACGCCGGCGCCTGCTCCGAGGATATAGCCACATCCGCGCCCTCGGAAAGCAGCGTGCGCAGCTTGTCCTTCGAGGTCGAAAGGATCGTCCTGGCGCCCATCTTTCTCGCGCGCTGGAACAGCGTCTCCGACAGGATGTACTCGCCCGACTCCATGTAGATGTCCTCGCCCGTCTCGCGCACCATCCTGTAGTTCGAGCTTATCCCGTGTACCGCAGGGTACTCGCCGGTCACTATGGACACATTATTCACGTTGGTCACCGACGGCATCATTGACTTCCCGACACGGTAGAAACCGTGTTGCGCCAGCGCCGTCAGGTTCGGTGCCTTGCACGCCTCAATGTACTCGGGGTCATATCCGTCAACAGTGATGATTACGGTCGTCTTAGGCATGGTATAGCACCGCCAATTCAGATTAGGCGTCAACCGCGAAGGTCGCCGGAGCGTATCTTAACACGAGGCACGAACTGGTCGAAGAAAGTTCCGCAGCCCGCCTCAGGGAGCGTTCTTCAGTAGGCTATAATGCAACCTAACACGACACCCATTCGAAGCGCAGGTGTCCGCTTCTTTCACTCTGGAGGTCTATGCCGTTGACGGTTACAAATGAACCAATCCCCAGTGCCGCAGTCCTTTCCCGCGCGCAGGGAAGCCTGCTGGGACAGTTCGCGGGCGAAATGCTTGGAATGCCCGTAGAGACTATGCCCGCGGATGACATAATAGAGTTGTACCCCGACGGACTCACGCAGATATCCGACGGCAATACGCTATTGCTTCCGCTTGGCATACATCATCCTCAACCGGCGCTGGCACAGCTCACGGACGACGGAGAAATGGCGCTCATGCTGGCTCGCTCCATCGCCGAACATGGCAGCTTTGACGCCGACAAAGTGTTAGAAGCCTACATGTACTGGTGGAAGTCACCCGCCTTCGGATTCGGGCAGACCACGGAAAGCGCGCTGGAACACGGCCGCCTTGAAGCGCAGGCCCAGACAAACGGCGCGCTTATGCGTATCAGCCCCCTGGGAATCTTCGGTGCCAATCACGACGCCGCGCAGGTCGCAGACTGGGCAAGGCAGGATGCCCGTCTCACCCATATAAATCAAGTCTGCCAGGACTCCAGCGCCGTATTTACCGTATCCATCGCGCATGCAATCCGCACGGGCTGCGATGCCGACGCGCTCTACCAATGGATCATCCACTGGTCGGAAGAAAACGGGATTGACGACAGAACGCTTGAAGTGCTGCGGCGCGCCGCCGACCGTGAGCCACCCTATCCGCCTGAATTAGACGCGGGCATCTCAAATACACGCACGCGCGTGTGGGTCCTGCTCGCACTTCACAACGCCTTCTGGCAACTGCTCCACGCTGACAGTCTCGAAGCAGGCATCGTGGACACCGTAATGCTGGGAGGTGACACCGATACCACTGCCGCGATCTGCGGCGCTCTCATGGGCGCGGTTCACGGGCTAGAAGCCATTCCGGCCCAGTGGAAAGACGCCGTGCTCAACTCCCGCCCGCACGAGGGACAACCTCACGTATTCAAGCCCCGTCCCGAGGTCTTCTGGCCCACTGACGCCCTTGACCTTGCGGAAAGACTGCTCTCGAACTGACCCTCCCGCCCCCGCGACTGCGTCCGTGAGGCTACCGCTCCACCAACTCCCGGCTCCCCACATACTCCGCCAGCGCATTCACCATGTGTCCCATCTTCGGGTACTCCGGCTGCGTATCCGTCGCAACCCCCACATCCGCCAGCGCACCCGCGCAAGTCGGCCCCACCGCGCACACGATAGTCCGATTATTCAGCGCGTCCGACAGCACATCCTCCGCCACCCCATTATCGGCCGCCACCCTGTACAGATGCCGTATCTGCACCTGGCTCGTAAACGTGACCACATCCACCCGCCCATCCAGCAAGTCCTCCACCAGCGCCACCATCGGCGACACATCATCCGGCAGTTGCCACTCGTACAGGCAAAGCTCATCCACCGTCTCGCACTGTTCACGAAGCGCGTCCATCAGCGCAGCATTCCGCTCCCCGTACTGCAGCGCCATCAGCCGCTTCCCCCGCACAGGCAGCGCCGTCAGAGCCTCCAGCAGCTCCTTAGTAGTGTAAGGCGACTCAATCCCCGCCGAAATCTGCACATCCACCTGCCGCAGCGCAGCAGTCGGCTTGGGTCCCCTGCACACCGTCGTAACGCCCCGCAGCGCATCCAGCAGAAAGTCCAGTCTCCCCTGGTTCTCCGCCTCCTTGAACAGCGCCCTCGCCCCCACACCCGTCTGGAACACCACCACATCCAGGCTCCCGCTCTCCAGCCTATCCAGCAAGTACCGCACATCCTCCGCGCAATCCAGCGGAGCCTCCCGCAGCGCAGGCGCCGTCACCGGCACACCCCCGCGCTTGCTGATCAAGCTCGCCAGCGCCCCCGTCATCCGAGCCTCCAGCGTAGCCACCCGCATTCCATCAAGTTCAGCCATCAGAGAAACCTATCCCCATTCGTTATGTAAATCCCTTCAGCCCCCGCATGATACCAGAATCTCCCCGCCCTCACCCACACACTCCCCCAAAGACCGAATCTGCACCGCCACCGCTCAAGGTCTCTCGACTGTCACCCTGAACGGAGTGAAAGGTCTGAAATCTCTGCCTGAAAACAGGATTTAACTCAGTCTGCGATTCCTGATTCCGAACGAAGCGAGGAATGACTTGAACGATCGAAAGACTCTGGGTGAAGGTTCGGCAAACCTTGACACTTCTGTCGTTTTTGAATATCGTGAGAGTAACAGGGATGAGGGAGTGAAATGGCTACCAACACATCGACAACCGACAAGCGTCTGGACGATTTGCGCGATGATGTGAGTAATCAATTAGACGCTATTCGCGCCGACATAAGACAGATACGCAACTGGCTGTTCGCCGGTGGTATCGCACTTGTAGCCACACTCATAGCGACCCTGCTGAACATCTTTATCGGATCGTAATCACCGCTTCCCCTACGAAAGCACCACCAAATCGCCCTCGCGCAACTCCACGCGAGGGCGATTTCTTTTGTATTGAGAACGATGCGCACTTTCCATTCGACAACACTAGATCACATATTCGTATGTGTGATAGCGTGCCGCACATCTGGCATCAGACTGGAGAAATAGGAAGAACCTGCTATGAAAAGAACGACGCAGTGGATGCAGGTAGTGTCCGCGCTCAAGCAACTCGGTGGCATTGCTACATTATCCCAGTTGAATCGCGCCCTTCTTTCTCCGTGTGGAGATGCCACGAATTGGAAAACTAAGACACCGCACAAACTGCTACTGCTTGTGGACCTTTCTACGATACTTTACACCTCCAATTAGAACCAGAGGCACAAGCAAAAGCATCAAGTTCGATGCCCCAGCACTCAAAGGCACCGCACCCACCGAATTGCACCCGCCACCCGACGGCGCATCGGCTCGAGGCACTTCCACATCAGCCCCTGGCGTCGCCGTCACCACCACGACCACGACAACCGGCGTCTGCGTAGGCGGCACGGGAGTTGCTGTTGGGACAGGCGTGGATGTCGGCGTTGGCGTATCAGTCGGAACGGCAGTGTGAGTTGCAGTAGCCGTAGATATAGGCGTGTCCGTCGTCGTTGGCGTCATTGTCGGAGTCTCAGTTGGAGTAGCCGTAGGTGTACGCGTCGCGGTTGCAGTAGGCGTCGGCGTCTCAGTTGGTATCGGCGTGTTAGTTGGAGTAGGCGTGAGTGTAGGCGTGGCGGTCAGAGTAGCTGTCGCGGTTGGCGTGGTTGTGGAAGTAGGTGCAGGTGTGGCCGCGGCAGCCGGTATGTTCTCGAAAACCAGCGTCACATGCTTCCTTGTACCAGGCTCAAAGACGCTTTGCGGCGGAGCAATTGGCGGCACTCCGTTCAGAAAGAACTCCACTGGCACGTTTATCAGTTGCACTTTCTTAGTTGCTATCAGGAGGTCTGTGAACCCTCGTCCGTCTATCTTTGCAGGCTGGCTTTGGTATTCGCCTACTATGGCGACTAGAACGGCGTTGGACTGCAATGCTGCGTCTGTAGGCCTAATGTTTCCTGTATAGATGGCAGTCAGCGTGACTTCTGGAATGTACGGAAAAGTCAGGTCATGATTGAATAAATTCCTACCAGGTGAATAGACAGTCTTCTCGTCTGCCTCGACACCCTCAAGAAAAATTCTGACTGGTTTATCGACATAAGCCCCGGAAGGTGGCGCAATTCTTAAGAAATATGTCCCATCCTTTACGATAGCAGGAAGGCTTTTATAAGTTCCTACTCGCGCCTCCAAAGTAGCGCCATCTGGTACGCCAATGGCTACTCCAGAAATAATCATGGGTATCTGCGGAATCTGCGCGCTCACGCCATTCAGCCCCGCCATAGCTCCCAGTACCAAGGCAGCAGTTATTGATATAAGCGCTTTCGCATTCAAATCTGCGGTCCTTATTTACTGTGTGCCTGTGTCAGCTATCTTCGCATCTCCAATACCCGCACAGCATTCTACACCACCTGCCAATACCATCAGGCCCACACATTCCAACCCCAATCCTGCCTGTCCTGTAAATCCTATTCGCCTCTCCCCCTTGACAACCCAAACATTCGTGCGTATCATAGAACCGTAAATAAGTACATTTGTTTGCAGGCCAAGGGGCGTCACCCACAATCTGTGACTTCTGTGCCCTCTGTGGCTATCAAGTTGAAAACTAAAATCCGGTAACTGGAATTAACACCCATGTGCATCACAAACGCACTCCAACAGAAGATCCGCAAGCACACCGACAACGGCGACCTAATTGCCCAGTTCCTCGCGGACACCATCCGAGGAGAGTACCCAGACGCCAAGTACCACCACAAACTCGAAGCCATGAAATATCTCGTGCGCTACGGCACCATCGGCGACGACCAATCCCAATTCTGGGGCCTAATCCCCACCCCTGAGGAATTAGCCATAGCGAAGCACCAAGAGGACGAACAAAGTCCCCTCTCCCCGCGGGAGAGGGTTAGGGTGAGGGGCCAAGAAAACACCCCTTCCCCCTCGACGGGGGAAGGCTGGGATGGGGGTGAGCAGGACAAGAATCCTCCCCATCCTGTTAGTTACGCCGACATCCTCAACTACGACATCGCACACCTAATCAGGCAGGAAACAGCCGAAGGCCACACCATAGCCGAGTTCCTATCTCACGTAATGACTCGAAGGGACCAGCCCTTCACCCCAAAGAAACTCCGCATCAAGCACACAGACCGCATGGCAGCAGCAAGAGAAATCCTGCGCCGAGGCCACGGACACTGGGGCAGAAAGCCCAAACTCAAAGTCTATGCGGACGACGTAGAAGACACCAACGACTACGACACCCTGCACACCGACCTCGCCAAGAGAATGCGAGAGTACAACGAGCACGGCACGGACGCCATCCGCTTCCTCTTGGACGTAATGAACGACACCAGCCTCGACCCCGAGGAAGGCTACACCTGGCACCACAAGATGTCCGCAGCCCACGAGATCATCCGTCGCGGCTGGGACACCAACTACGACAAAATCACCCCCGAAATGCTGCAAGCCTACTGGCAAGACCAGCAGTCCACCCGCCTCAGCGTGGGCCAGAAAAAACAACTAGCCGGCCTCCCCACATTCCTCGACGAATACGACCATTACGACAACGAGGACTATGAGGCCATCGCCCAAGAACTTCGCGACCAAGAAGACCGCGAAGAAGCCGCAGACTTCAAATCTGCCTCTGCCCCCGGAAAAAGTCCCCTCTCCCCTGGGGAGAGGGTTAGCCCCGATCCACCGAAATAGAGGTTATCGGAGGTCCTCATAAGGGATGAAAAGGTGCTCCCGCATATCTGGGATAATGGTTTATGGAGTCAGAACCAACCAGATACGAGGAGCACCCATTAGATGATAGCATCCGAGCGTCCTGACCGCATCCAAGTAACCTTCGACGACCACCGCCTGGTGGCCAATGCCGGACTGATGTTGCCAGTCATGCTCGCCGGGCGTCTGGGTCTGAGCGAACTTGTGGACAGCCACCTTGACCTGGGGGATGCGCCTGGTCGGGCGAATGCGGGAGACAAGATACTGACCCTGGCGGCATCGGCGCTGGCAGGGGGCGATTGCATAGACGACGCGGACGCGCTGCGGTCCGGGGGCACCGAACGGGTGCTGGGCTGCGCGGTCAAGGCTCCGTCCACACTGGGGACATTCCTGCGCAGCTTCCGCTGGGGACACGTGCGACAACTGGACCGTGTGAGCCGGGAGTTGCTGGCGCGAGCCTGGTCCGCGGGGGCAGGACCCGGGGACTCGCCTCTGACGATCGACCTGGACTCCACCGTCTGCGAGACCTACGGACTGGCAAAGGAGGGAGCCAGCGAGCACAACTACGCCGGTCAGAGAGGCTATCACCCGCTGCTTGCCGTCGCCGCAGGAACAGGAGACGTGCTGATGGCAAGACTGCGCAAGGGCCGGGCCAACACCGTACGGGGTGCAGCCAACTTCCTGCGTGAGACGCTGAGCAGAGTGCGCTACTCAGGAGCCACCGGAGCGCTCACCGTGAGGGCCGACAGTGGCTTCTACACCCACGACATCGTCAGCGTCTGCCGCGACAACGATGTGCGCTTCTCCATCACCGTCCGACAGCATC
Organism: Dehalococcoidia bacterium; assembly: GCA_963665605.1. Taxonomy (GTDB): domain Bacteria; phylum Chloroflexota; class Dehalococcoidia; order Lucifugimonadales; family JADFKI01; genus Bin90. Next base: position 2,097,439 of record OY762409.1, read on the forward strand.
GGAGCTTGCGCAATCTCATAGAGGACATACCCGAGGCTGACTGGACGCCCATACCCTACTGGATGGAGGGCGCAGCCGACGTTGCCGAGACGACCTACACTCCCTTCGGAGGTGAGCCTGACGCAGCGCCGGTGCGACTGATCGTCCGCAGGGTCAGGCCCACGCCCGGTTCCCAGTTGGCGCTGTTTGCCAGCTACAGCTATCACGCCTTCATCACCGACCGACAGGGCGACACTCTCCAACTGGAAGCCGATCACCGCAGACACGCCGAGATCGAGAACGCCATACGCGACCTCAAGTACGGTGTGGGACTGAACCACCTGCCATCGGGTCGCTTCGCAGCCAACGCTGCCTGGATGGCCGTGCAAGTGATGGCACACAACCTTGCCCGCTGGACCGCGCGCATCGGTCTGGCTGAGCAGGTGGTGACCACAAAGACCCTCAGACGACGCTTCTTCTCCCTGGCCGGACGGCTCACACGCTCGGCACGCCGCCTCACTCTGCATCTACCCCGGGGCTGGCCCTGGGGGACACAGTTCGGCGAAGCCCTGGAGCGACTGCGCTCCCTGCCACACCCTGTCTGACGGCGGCTACCGCTCCTTCCGACCCATCCTCATCCGCCAGCCAGTCCCTGGTCTGCTCAACTCGCTTCGGACGGACCGGCAAGGGTCCCCTGATGCCTCCGAACACTCCATATGCGCCTCTTCACCGCTGACGGAGGCTTGCTGGCAGACCGCCAGTGGCACCATCTAGCCCAAATCCGTCTTTACGATCTCATCCCCGGTTCACATGTCCCTTTACTGCGCCACCATAGCGAACTTCGGTGGATTCGGGGTTAGGGTGAGGGGAAACGCCCCTACATCAAGCCCTCCCCAGTACAACGAAGCCATCGCCAATCGTCATTCCTGCGAAAGCAGGAATCCAGAAGGGCAGGGCGCGGGCACGGAAACTACCAACCCGTTCGTCCTGAGCCCCGTCCTGAGCCAGTCGAAGGGCCTGTCGAAGGACGAGCCCGCCAGCTCTCCCGACAACACCGAGGACAACACATCCTCCCCATCCTCCCCACCAATGTCAGCCCCCACCGATGAGGAAACCACCTTCACCGACGACGACCTCGACTGCTACTACGAACCCCTAACCCCCGAAGACCAGGCAATCTTCAACTACCAGTCCCTCATCGAATCCGGCGAATTCACCGAAGGCGAGATCACCTTCGTGCCGCCGTCAGAAGCAGCCCACCGCGACTACGCCATCGCCCTAAAACAGATAAGAGAAGCCGCCGCATCCGAAGGCATCCCCCTCCTACCCAACCCCCTCGCCGGCAACCTCAAAATGCCAGCCATCCGCAGCCCCTGACCCTCTGTGCCCTTTTGTGCCTTCTGTGGCTATTCCGTCCCTTGGCGGCTGACCGACCGACGCACTGACCGACTGACCAACCAAAAACTACCCCACCAGCACCTTACGCAGGTCGATTATCTGGTCCCGCAGCAGCGCAGCCTTCTCGAACTCCAGCGCCCGCGAAGCCATCTTCATCTGCGCCTCCAGGTCCTTGACAAGCCGCGTCAGGTCGTCCTTCGGGATGTCCTCATGCGTGATGTACGGCGTCGTCGTCTCCGCCACCGCCCTCACCCGCTCGGTGATGTCCCGGATGTCCTTCCGTATCCCCTGCGGCGTAATCCCGTTCTCCCGGTTATACGCCTCCTGTATCGTCCGCCGCCGGTAAGTCTCATCAAGCGCATACTTCATGGAGTCCGTAACCTTGTCCGCATACATGATCACGCTCCCATCCACATGCCGCGCCGCCCTCCCGATGGTCTGCACCAGCGCCGTCCGCGACCGCAGGTAGCCCTCCTTGTCCGCGTCCAGTATCGCGACCAGGCTCACCTCCGGCAGGTCTATCCCCTCCCGCAGCAGGTTGATCCCCACCACCACGTCATACACACCCAGCCGCAGGTCCCGCAGTATCTCGCTCCGCTCCAGCGTGTCTATCTCCGAGTGCAGGTAATGGACCTTGATCCCCATCTCCCGCAGGTAGTCTGCCAGCTCCTCCGACATCCGCTTCGTCAGCGTGGTAATCAGGCAGCGCTGACCCTTCGCAACCCGCTCCCGTATCTGGTACAGCAGGTCATCGATTTGCCCCGTCGTAGGCTTCACCTCCACCTCCGGGTCCAGCAGACCCGTCGGCCGTATCACCTGCTCGATCATGGCCTGGCTGTGCTCATGCTCATACGGCCCCGGCGTCGCCGACACATACACCACCTGGTTCACATGCTCCTGGAACTCATCGAAGTTCAGCGGCCTGTTGTCCAGCGCAGACGGCAGCCGGAACCCGAACTCCACCAGCGTCTCCTTGCGCGACTGGTCTCCGCGGTACATCCCCCGTACCTGCGGCAACGTCATGTGCGACTCGTCCACGAACAGCAGGTAGTCCTCCGGGAAGTAGTCCATCAGCGTGTAAGGCGTGCTGCCCGCCGCCCGCCGCGCCAGGTGCCGGGAGTAGTTCTCCACCCCCGAGCAGTACCCCGTCTCCTGCATCATCTCGATGTCGTACCGAGTCCGCGACCCCAGCCGCTCCGCCTCCAGCAGCTTCCCCTCCTCCTTCAGCTGCCGCACACACTCCTCCAGCTCCACCTCGATGTCCGCTATGGCAAGGTTCATCTTTTCCTGCGATGTCACGAAGTGCTTCGCAGGATAAATCTCGATGTCGTCGCGCTCCCCCAGCAACTCCCCCGTCAGCGGGTCCACCACCACGATGCGCTCCACCTCATCCCCCCAGAACTCTATGCGTATCCCCAGCTCCTCATAAGCGGGCATAATCTCCATCGTATCCCCGCGCACCCGGAAGTTACCCCGCGCGAAGTCCATGTCGTTCCGCTCGTACTGCATGTCCACAAGCTGCCGTATCAGCAGCCTGCGGTTCCGAATCTCGCCCTTCCGCACATACGCCACGAAGCTCTGGTACTCCTCCGGCGACCCCAGACCGAATATGCACGACACCGACGCCACGATGAGCGTATCCCGCCGTGTCAGCAAGGCGCGCGTGGCGGCGTGGCGCAGCTTGTCCAGCTCCTCGTTGATGTCCGCGTCCTTCTCGATGTAGGTATCCGTGCGCGGCACATACGCTTCCGGCTGGTAGTAGTCGTAGTAGCTCACGAAGTACTCCACCGCGTTCTTCGGGAAAAACTCCTTGAACTCGGTGGCGAGCTGCGCGGCAAGCGTCTTGTTATGAGCGATGACTAGCGTCGGGCGCTGCACCTTCTCGATGATATTCGCCATCGTGAAGGTCTTGCCACTGCCCGTGACCCCCATCAGCGTCTGATGACGCAGCCCCTCGTCAACTCCCGCAACCGCCTTCGCAATCGCATCCGGCTGGTCTCCAGTCGCATCGAACTCCGACACAATCTCAAATTCAGGCATCTTTGGTCTCTACAGACTTCTTTACGAAAATGCTACTGTAACTACGCCGATGTGATTTCCTCTATAGTCACGCTGCCGTCGTCCACGGCGTTCAAGATGATCTGACTGCCCCAAAGCGTGCCCATGCCTATCAGGGGTACGCCGTCGGACTGAATGACAATCACGTCAAGCGGGCGTTCGTGCCAGAGAAGAGTACCGGAGTATGCATTCATTGAATCTCTTCTACCATCGGCAAGAGTAAAAACACGCTCACCTAACCGGGGAAGTCCCAGCCTGCGTATAGCGCTGACCGGAAGTGTGAGGTCACCTGTGAACCCAGTGTCCAAGGAAGCCTCCAGAGGCCACTTACGACCGTTGCCATCCATAATCCCACAGGCAACCAGCACTGCCTTGTCTCCGGTTACCCTACCTCTGATCATCGGGTGTCGATTGCAGGCGCGTCCAAGTGTAAGGTGTCGGATAGCCAACCCGTACCGCCCAGGTCAGGGCTTCGGGATGGCGACTCAGCAGGCGCACACTGGCGTCTGCGTCTCGCACGTCAATCTCATAGTCGCCGCTGGAAATGTCGATAACTACGAACTTGCCCTTTTCATGCGGTTCCACAAGATGCCTTATCCGCTCTCTGTATATGGCTTCCCCGCGTGATTCCACTTCGTGCGTCGAACTTGCTCTTTCAGGCATCGCGCTTCCCCTCAATTACTGGGATGCTTCCACTAGGATGCTTCAGCGTACACAAGACATTATACCCTAAGTTCACACCTATCCCTGCCCGTCGATGTTACTATCGCAGCAGCGCCGGCAGCCTTTTCAGGCTCTCCACATCCCTCGCTGATGCATGGTGGTCGATGTGCGGCAGCGCCGCCTGCAGGCTGCGGGTCAGCGGCTGGTAGTCGTCGCTCCCCAGCAGCGGATTCAGCCACACGAAGCGATGCGCGCGCCGCCGCATGCGCTGCACTTCCTCGGACAGGCGCTCAGACTCTCCCGTGTCCCAGCCGTCGCTCAACATCAGCACGGTCGTATAGCGGGTCAGAACATGCTCGTGCCGCGTGTTCACATGCGCCAGCGCCTCGCCGATTCGCGTGCCGCCGGACCAGTGCCGCACCACGCTCCCAACCCGCGTCAGCGCCTCGCTGAACGACGGCGCGCTCATTTCGCGCGTTACGCGGGTCGCCGATGTGCTGAATACGAAGGTCTCCACCCGCTTCGTGTGCTGAGTCACAGCAAATACAAGCTGCAAAAGCAGCTGCACATGCCGCTCCATCGACCCGCTCACATCCAGCATCACCAGCAAGCGCGGCGTCCTCGGCACGCGCCGCTTGCGAGGCAGCACCACACCATCGCCGCCGCTGCTCAGATTCAGGCGCATCGCGCCTCGCAGGTCCGGGACGCCTTTGCGCGGGTGCCGCTTGCGCCGTCTGCCGGGGCGTGAAGCCATCGCTCGGATCATCCGAGCCGCAATGGTGGACAGCTCCGAAAGCTCGTCCGCGCGCAGCACGCTCAGGTCGGGTGGAGTCATGGTGGAGCGGTTGCTTGCACCCGTGCGTAGCATCTGCACCAAGGTGTTCTGCGCTGAATCGTCCTCCTCCGGCATCATCGCGAAGCTCGGCGTCCGCCGAAACTCCTTCGCGCCTGCCACGAGGTCGTCGTCGGATTCGATGTGTGGACGAAGCGGCAGTTCCTCGAAGTTCCAGAACCGCTCGAACAGCGAGTCGTAGATGGGGATCTCGTCCCGTCGCGACAGCAGCAGCGCGCGCAGCGACCAGTACACCCGCCCCCTGTCCATCATGTCCACCGCGCTGAGCGCCCGCATCACATCCGCCGTCTCCTGCGGGCTGATCAGGAGACCGTGAGAGCGTAGCACCCGGCAGAAGTGCGTCAGGTGCGCCGTGAAGTCATACATCATCTGACCAGAACCTTGGATAATCAACGTCTTAAACTATAAGTAGTCTATGCGACCGTTTTGAGACCTTAAGTAGCTCACATTTTGTCCGTCGCGTCAGCCTAACCATTATACAATCAGGTACATAACAACAATCATGGCGGTATTAATATTTGTAAAAAGCTTACATTGGACAATTCTTAGACACATATTTACAATAGCGCATGCGCTCTCTAATGCAAGCGCTTTTGCAAGACTTGTGAGAGACACTACAATTTATGAAACTTAATTCTTCCTAATTTTGATGGCAGTGATACTCCGTACGAGTAGGCATCACATCCCAAATATTGAAAGTGGTTCTTCCTATATATTATTGATACAAAGACTAATTTGTTTCTGACGTGAGGAGCATCCTTGGCATCAGATAATGCTAATGCATCTATCCGCTTCGAACCGGAAGAGTCTTGTCCACCGCTGACCGCAGCTATCACCGGCTTTCAACTCGCTGTAGTGGTGATTGCGCTTGTCGTAATCCCGGTAGTCATCATCGTCCGCACGGCAGAGCAACCGGAGAGCTACCTGACTTGGGCAGTGTTCGCCTCACTCGTCATCTGCGGCATTGCAACCATCTTCCAGTCTCTTCGAATTGGGAGAATCGGCGTTGGGCACGTTCTGGTCATAGGCACCGCCGAACCCGCAATTGCCATCTGCATCACTGCTCTGATAGAGGGCGGTCCTACGATGATGGCAAGTCTCGTTGTTCTGTCTTCAATACTGAAATTCTTCGTGGCGGCCCGCCTGTCCCTGTTCCGGCGCATAATCACGCCGGTGGTCTCCGGCACCGTCCTCATGCTGATTGCGGCAACCGTAATTCTGGCAGTGTTTGGAATATTGACCAATACGCCTGACGGCAGAGCCGTGTCGCCCTTTGCAGCGCCACTTGCATCAGGCGTTACTCTGGGCGTGGTCACTCTGATGCTGCTTCGCTCACCCCGCTCATTCCAGCTCTGGTCGCCAATAATTGGTATCCTGGTCGGCTGTGCCGTTGCTCTGCCTTTCGGTCTGTACGACACGCATTTGGTTCTGGAAGCGCCCTGGCTCGGAATCCCCGAAAACGCATGGCCCGGTTTCGACTTCACACCAAGCCTGAAGTTCTGGGCGCTCCTTCCTGCCTTCCTGGTCATAACTGTCATCACATCTTTCAAGGCAGTTGCTGATGTTAGCGCTGTGCAGCGCGTCTCCCGACGTCAGCCGCGCGCCAGCGACTTCAGGCTCATCCAGGGCGGCCTGAACATCAATGGACTGAGCAACCTGCTGTCAGGGTTAGCCGGCACGATGCCCACAATGACCGCATCCCCAAGCGTGGCGATGATCAGTCTCACAGGAGTCGCAGCGCGCAGCGTGGGGATATGGGCGGGCGCTATTTTCATAGTCCTGGCGCTGTTGCCCAAAATGACTGCTCTGCTTCTGGCGATCCCTGCTCCTGTCGCAGCGGCGTATATAATGATAATAATGGGTCTGGTATTCATAGAGGGAGTGCAGACCGTAACTCAGGACGGCATAGACCATCGCAAGGCGGTGGTCGTGGCAGTCTCCTTCTGGGTAGGCATGGGCTTCCAGAATCAGGCAATCTTCGCTGACCTGCTGACCGGAACATGGGACGCACTATTGAGTAACAGCGTTACCTCCGGTGGACTCGCCGCCGCTCTGATGATCGGCTTCATCGAACTTACTTCTTCCCGGCGCAGGCGTCTGGAGGTTGACCTGGACTTCGCCTCCATGCCTGAGATCGACCGCTTCTTGCAGCGTTTCGCGGTGGACAGGAGCTGGAACGAAGAGTCAACGGAGCGGTTACGCGCGGTGGGTGAAGAGACCCTTGCGATCATGGCGCTGTACGAAGCCGAAGATGCTTCAGGTAAAGAGCGCCGCCTGATTATCCACGCGCAAGCTGACGACGATATCACGGAGCTAGAGTTCTTGTCGGCATCTTACGATGTGGAAAACCTCGAAGACAGGCTATCTTATCTCAGCGACCAGCCAGAAATGCTGGATGAGCACGAGGTTTCCTTCCGTCTATTGCGGCACTACGCCTCGTCAGTCCGCCATCAGAAGTTCCACAACATGGATGTCATCACCGTCAACGTCGAAGGCTCGCGAATACGGTAATCGGGTAATCGATTCACCTCAGAGACTCCACCATCGCAGATCAGCGATAAGATCAGCCACAATACAAATAGGCGGTCGGCCCTGCGAGAAAATACCGCCAAGACCGACCGCCACCAATTCAGAGTATTGTCCGGATGCTCCGAGAAGCCTACTCCATCCTGGAACCACCCCACGCGCGAGAGACGCCTGCGGCTGTCGGCTCTACGATGACATTTACCACGGCCGGCTTCCCGCTCGCGAATGCGCGCTCCAGCGCCGGGCGAATCTCGTCCGGGTCGGTAACCTCTTCGCCGTATGCGCCAAGCTCACGCGCCATTCCGTCGAAGTTCGTGAAGCCCATCTCACGACCGGGCTTTCGGCGGTCGGGAGTGCGCGCCGTCCAGCCTGCATTGTTGCTGATGACCGTAACCACCGGCAGGTTGAAGCGAACGCAGGTGTCTATCTCCATCGCGTTCATGCCCATCGAGCCGTCGCCGTGCAGCACGAGCACCTGCTTGTCCGGCTTCGCAACCTGCGCGCCGATGCCGTAGGGCAGGCCCACGCCCATCGTGCCGGTTACGCCGGAGTTCAGCCTGTGTCCCGGCACATAGGTCGGCAGCGACTGGCGTCCGAAGTGCAGAATCTCGTTGCCGTCAACGCACAGGATGGCGTCGCGATCGAGGAAGTCGCGTATTTCCTTGCATAGTCGCAGCGGGTGGATCGGCGTCTGGTCCGAGTTCAGCAGTGCCGCCTGCTGTCCTGCGCGACGGTCGTTGTCTTCCTGCAGCCGGGAGATCCATGGAGATTCGAGCCTTCCGGCAAAGTCTTCCGGTCGTTCCTCGATTTCCGCGACCATCTGGCCCAGCACGGACTTTGCATCCCCTACGATGCCAAGGTCAACATCGCGGTTGTGCGCTATCTCGCTTGCCTCGATGTCAATCTGAATTACCTTCGCCTCGCCGAAGCGCTGCCCGTAGTTGATCATCCAGTTCATTCGCGTCCCGATGACCAGTACGAGGTCGGCTTCACGCAGCGCGGTGCTGCGCGCGCCCTGGAAGGATACGGCGTGGTCTTCCGGCACTACGCCGCGCGACATTGGCTGCGTATAGAAAGGTGTGCTCGTCAGGTCAACCAGACGCTCCATCTCAGGCGCTGCGCCCGAGAAAAAGACGCCGCCACCTGAGAATATGACCGGGCGCTCCGCCTCCGCCAGCATGTCAACCGCTTCCGTGATAGCAGCAGGGTCCCCTGCGGGCACCGACTTGCGCGCCGCGTGTGTGGGCTTGACCGCCTCGTCCTCTTCGATCTCTTCGTACAGCACGTCCGCGCCGCAGTCTATATAGACGGGGCCTGGCCTGCCGGACATCGACTGTCGGTAGGCGGTGCTGACGATTTCCGGGTAGCGAGCCGCCATCGTGGGCCTGTGCCAGTACTTGACGATAGGCTCCATGATGCGCTCCTGGTCCACCTCCTGGAAGGTGTCCCTGCCTATCTCATGCACCGCGCTCGCGCCGCCCAGAATGACCATCGGGGAGCAGTCAATAGACGCGGCGTACACGCCGGTCAGCAGGTTGAGAGTGCCAGGCCCCGATGCTGCCGTGCATACTCCGGGCTTGCCGGTGACGCGGGAATAGGCATGCGCCGCGAATGCCGCGGCCTGTTCGTGTCGGAAGTCGATGGTTTCAATGCCGAAGTCCTGACAGCCCATAACGATGTCGAAGTCGGGGCCGCCCATCAGGTAGAAGAGCTTCTCGACGCCCTCTTCCGCGAGCGTTTTGGCTATGAGATAGCTGCCGGTAACCTTTGCCATATCGATACTCCTGCGTATTCCTTGGATGTTGGTAGCATTATGCGCGGCGCGATGTGTCCACGCCATCAGCCGCAAGGTTACCACACAGAGGCAAACTGCGCCAAACAGGGACAGCCGGGCCAATGACGAAGCCCCTGCTCACGATACCGGCAGGGGCTTGTAGCTTAACATCAGGCGCTTGCTTCCTTAAGGTCAGTCGCTCTCCAGCGGAGATCTGGGCATCGGCTCATCGAAAGGCTCGCCACGTAGCTGTGCATCGGAGAGGCGATTTCGCCATAGTTGGAGGTGTCGGTCGTAGTCAATCCAGCGTTGCCTTTCCTCAGTCACGCCTTCTCTCATGCCTTTGGCTAGGCCCTGTTCATACGCCCGATCCTGCGGCGCCTTTATCAGAATTCCCACCAGATACCTCCCGATGTCGACGATGATTACGCTCGTGAGGATTGAAAGGTAACAGATATCGTCGATTTTCAGCATAGACGCTATCAGAAGATCGAAGGCAACGGAATGCCCGCCAACTTCCCACTCGCGCCAGACTATGATCGCGCTCACTGGGGCTACCTGAATGCCAAAGACGGACAGATAGGCCCAGCGGAGCCTTTGGAATATATCAAACATACAGTGCAATCGCCTCAACCAGCACCGATTATACACCAAGTGCATATAGTTATGGTGATTGCTTTAGTTATGTCAAAGTTGAGAATATTGCAGGGCGAGATTGTTGATGCTGCACTGCTTGCATACAGCCGCTAGCCGTAGAGCGCCTCTCCGCGGTGCAGGCGCAGGGCGATGTTGAAGGTCTGATGCACGGCGCGTGAAGTGGGGGCGTGCGCGGCGAGGAAGCGCGCCAGCGCAACAAGCACCACTCTGCCGCCGTCCGCGCCGCGCCTCTCCTCGTACTGCTTTATTGCCGCATCGACAATCTGGAACATGTGGAAGCCGGACTCCTCGCGCAGCATCGCGTGAGCCAGCGAGGCGATGATGCCCTCCGGAGTCGCCCCACCGCTGATGTAGTCCGACACGGTCTTTGCGGACGGCTCCACAAGCTGCTGCCTGTTCATGCCGTCGAGCAGCTGCGAGCGCAGAGCATCGCCGTCCACCGCGCCGTTTGCGAACGGGTCGGGCACTCGCTGCGCGGGCATGTTCAGGAACCTGTCGAGATAGACACTCATCGCCGTATCCAGCGCGCCACGCAGAAGCTCCAGCGACGGCGCGCGCTTGAGTGCCTGGTGCAGCGCGTTCGCAGCCGTCAGCGTGTTGTGCAGCGTGTCCCAGTCGTTGAATTCGTTTGATGTGTGGAAGCGCGCCATCCGCATGAACGCCGCATACGCGACCGCCGAACCGATCTGTGCCTCGGAAGCGCCACGGCGCACCGCCTCCACGATGGCGTCCAGCGTCGCGGCAGGATCGTCTTCCAGCATCACCTCCACCAGCGCGTCCTCGTCGTCCCATTCGCCGCGACGACCCATGCCTTCGTCGTATGCGGCAGCAAGCTCCTCTCGCGCCTTCCATGTCATGGTCGAGATGTCGATTGGGTTGCGCCACGAGCTGAGTTCTTCGCTGCGCCGAACGCCTGCCATTCCTCGGACAAGGCTCGTCAGCACCTGGCCGGCGTGCTCCCAGCCCAGGTGGTCCAGCATCTCGAACGCCTTGTTTGCGAAGTCCAGCGTATGCCCGGCATCCACATATATATGATCGGTGATGGCCGAAAAGATCATGTCAGCGATGGTCTGTTCCGGGATGCCAAGCTCAATCGCCGTTCGCAGGCATCGCTCCGCGCCGTCGGAGTCGCGCACATCAATGAAGTTGCGGAACCACAGCTTGAACACTTCGGGCCGCGTCTCGCCTGTCGGAAGCGGGTCGAGCAGGAAGCGCGGCGGCATGCCAGCGTTCGATCGCGCCACATGCAGCAGGCCCTGGAACATCGCAAGCGGGCGGTCCTCAGCTTCGAGGTACGGCAGCATATTCGCGCTGCAGGTCAGTATCGTCATCGCCTGTCCCCAGCCCGCCGCCGAGTATGTAGAGCCGAACTCCGCGCCGATGCCCAACGGGATGCGATAGTCGGCCTGCGCCGCATCCAGCCCAAGCACCGACTTGGCAACCACAAGGCGGATGTTGTCCTCCAGCGCGTCCTGCAGTCGCTTCGACCAGCGCGCTGTCTGGTCTTCCTCCGGCGGCGACGGGTCCACCCACACCGTGCCGTCATCGTCCACCGAGACGGGGAATGAGCGCACATCGTCGGCGAAGGGGTCGAAGGTGCCGCCGCTCGACAGGTCGAAGCGGGCGTGATGCCAGTGGCAGGTCAGGATGCCGTCCTTCACGGTGCCCCTGTCCAGCGGGAAGCCCATGTGCGGGCAGCGGTTGTCCACGGCGTACACCATGTCGCCATGCGCGAACACCGCGATTGTGTGGCCGCCGCCAGTAACGACCGTGCAGCCGCGCTCCCTGAGGTTATCCAGCGTGCCAGCCCGAATGTGAGCATCAGTAGCAGTAGCCATAGCGCCCTCCTTGCCTACGAGTTTATGTCAATTTGTTATCTACGACTAATGTAGCAGAGGATTGGGGAGGGCGCATGATGCGACTTTACTATCTGAATTAGAGCTAAATGACCCCCTCGCTAGAACTTCTGTGCAATCTGAATGATATAATCCACATTGGGGCAATCGAGACAATAGGTAATAGATTGGAATGTCAAGTCTCAGGCTGCGAACCCTCCTGAGAAATTCTTAAATCTATGAGGTTTGGCGTAATGGTTGAAACAGCGTTAGTTGTTGCGACAAGTGCAACAGGAATAGCTCTCATTAACAAACTGTCAGATGCCATGGGATGGTACTTCGAGCCAAAGCAAATTGAACGAGTCGCTAAGGCAGAGGCTAGAGCCAGAAAGGTCAGAGTAGAGTCTGACCTTGAGATTGATGACATTGCTTTGAGAGCCAAGCTGCGACGGGAATTAGAAGAAGTACGCTATCAAGTCAATCTCGAAAGCATTGTCGCGAAAGTATTTCCTCACCTTAGAGACGATGCTTCACCTGAAGATATAGAAAATGACTGGCTCGTGAATGTCTTGGATAAGTGCCGCATAGTGTCGGACGACACAGTACAAGAGCTATGGGCACGAATACTGGCTGGCGAAGCCAATAAGCCGGGTTCGTTCTCCAGAAAGACCGTGAATTTGATGTCTGACTTGAGTAGGAGCGACGCCGTGTTGTTTGAGAGGTTATGTTGCTTTGTGTGGTCGATTGATGGGACATTATACCCACTTACACTTTCTTCTAGCTCTAATATTTACGCCAAACACAGGATCTTTCCTGAGAGTATTCGGCATCTCGAAGACCTAGGGCTAATTGCTGAGATGGCAGGACCATTTGCTCCAGAACTGGGGAATGAAGATACCGTAGCCGAGTACTTCGGGAAATCAATGAAAGTAGGCAGAATAAAAATAGGGAACACGCGATTCTCTCAAGCGGGTCTGGAGATATATGAGATCTGTGATCCTTCGCCAATAGACGGTCTTTTCGATTACGTGGTATGCGACAGATGGAACCTGTCCTATTGACAAATAAATTACCATCAACTAGCAGACAATCTCCCACAGGAGGCACCCCCCATGGTCACCCCACGCGAAGACTGGCTTCAGCAAGTCACCGAAGACCCCATCGACCCCGACCTGCCGATATGCGATCCGCACCACCACCTGTGGGAGCGGCCCGGCAACGACTACATGCTCGATGACCTGCTGCGCGACCTCAGGTCGGGCCACAACATCGTCAGCACGGTGTTTCTTGAATGCTCGTCGATGTACCGTGAGGACGGGCCGGAGCATCTGAAGCCTCTGGGCGAGACCGAGTTCGTGGCGGCGGTCGCGGAAGAGGCTGCCGCGCGCTCCGATGTGCAGACGAATGTCAACGCGGGCATTGCGAGCCATGCAGACCTGACGCTGGGCGAGGCTGTCGGGGAGGTTCTGGAGGCGCACATCGAGCTGGGCAAGGGCAGGTTTCGCGGCATACGGCATGGCACTTCGCACGACCCAAGCCCCGTGATCCCCGCATACCGCGACAGGGGCCCCGGCGTGATGATGACATCCGAATTTCGCGAGGGTTTTGAACAGATGCGTAGGCTGGACCTCACCTTCGACGCGTGGCTATATCACCCGCAACTGCCGGAGCTTGCAGACCTGGCGCACTCGTTCCCGGAGGTTACGATCATTCTGGACCACATCGGTGCCCCACTTGGCATCGGCCCATACGAGGGCAGGCGTGCGGAGGTGATGGAAGTCTGGAAGCGCAGCATCGCCGAGGTCGCGCAGAACGAGAATGTGTTCGTCAAGGTCGGCGGCTGCGGCATGCCCAATTACGGCAACGGCTGGCACGAACGCGACACTCCGCCCGGCTCGGTTGAGCTTGCCGAATCCACCGCGCCCTACTACCTATATGTAATAGAGCAGTTCGGCGTGAATCGCTGCATGTTCGAGAGCAACTTCCCGGTCGATAAGGCGTCGTACTCCTACAATGTGATGTGGAACTCGTTCAAGCGCATCGTCGCCGACTTCTCGGACAGCGAGAAGGCTGCACTGTTCCACGACACGGCTGTGAGGGCGTACCGGCTCTAGGGAGAGCAAACGGCGGGAAGGAATACCCTACTGCTGTTGTCAGTCGCCTATTCGCCACCGAAGACCACATGCGAGCGCAGGAAGTCGAGGTCCATCTCGACGCCCAGCCCCGGAGCGTCTGGCAAGAATAGGTCGCCGTCCCTGATGTCCAAGCCCGGCTCGATGAACGCGCCATAAGCGCCGAGGTCGTAGCGCATCGTCTCCAGCTTGTAGAAGTTCGGCGTGGTCATCATCACATGCGCCCCGGCAAGCACGTTGACCGGCCCGCTCGCGTCATGCGGCGAAACCGGGATGTAATATGCCTCAGCCATCGTGGAGATCTTCTTCAGCTCAGTGATCCCGCCTGTCCAGGTAACATCCGGCATTATGAAGTCCGCGAGATTGTTCTCCAGTATCGGCACAAACTCCCAGCGCGTGTGCAGCCGCTCGCCGACTGATATTTTCACCGGAATCTCGCGCCGCACTTGTTGAAGCGCGCGGTAGCTCTCCACCGGCACCGGCTCCTCGAACCAGTGAATGTCGTGCTTTGCCAGTCTGTTCGCAAGCTCGATGGCGGTCGGTACGTTGTACATGCCGTGCGCGTCGATCAGTATCTCGATGTCGGGTCCTATCGCCTCGCGCACCGCGCCCACTATCTCGTCAGCGGTCGCCAAGCCCTCCCTGCTCAGCTGCCCGTCCAGGAAGCCTGCATTGCCGCCGGGAATGAAGCGCATCATCGGGTCAAACTTGAACGCCTCGTAGCCTGCGTCCACGATCTGCTGCGCGTCCGCTATGGCGTCGGGGACGCTCGCAGGCTCGGGTGGGTGCGTATAGAGGGCGATACGGTCGCGGACGGGCCCTCCCAGAAGCTCATATATCGGCAAGCCAAGCTCCTTGCCGCGTATGTCCCAGAGCGCGATGTCTATGCCGCTGATTACCGCCGTTCCCGCTCCCCGTGTGCCGACATAGGTGAATGAGCGGAATATCTTCTGCCACAGCCGCTCGAACTCGTTGGCGTTCTCGCCGGCAAGAAAGTCGCTGACTTCACGAATCATCGACGCTACTGCGCGGTTGGCGACAGGTCCAGGGTAGGTTGTGACCTCGCCCCATCCGGTAATTCCCTTGTCGGTGTCAACCTGCACGAACACGAGCTGCCGGTCGTGAACCAATGGCTTCTGCTCGGCGCCCACCCGCATCTCCCATGGAAAGCTGACAACCCAGGGCGTTACCTTCGTGATCTTCATTTGGTTCGTCTCCTTACCGTGACAAGTGTCTCGCGTCAGAATGTATTGAACGATGTTAAGTCAACCTTGCGACAAGGCGCAACTTACCTTGTGCATAGTGCATATAGGCTTCACGCTGCCAACGCGGCGCGCTGATTGCGGCGCGGCAATGCGTATCCTGCCAATCGCGTATCCCCCGCGTACTTGACCCTTCTCGCCCTAAAGCCGTATATTGACCCCTAACTTCTTACGCGCTCAATGCACGGCTGCGCGCTTGGCGACCAAGCCCTCACAGCCGCGCCAACTCATTGATTTGGGAGGTCAATAATATGGCATTCGGAAGTGGCAATTACATGTACGAAGTAGCAGAGGGCTGGGGTCAGTTGCCGGAAGGCTTCGAGTTCAAGCAGGTTGCGGATGTCGCGGTGGACGGCAACGACAATGTGTATGTCTATAACCGAGGCACGCACAATGTCGTCATCTTCGACCGAGAAGGCAATTACCTCGACTCATGGGACTTGCAGCACAAGGAAGCACACGGTATCTGCGTGGGTGAAAGAGGGAATGTTTACCTGGCAGACAGGGACTCGCATGTCGTGGAGAAGCGCGACCCAGAGGGCAACCTGCTGCTCACGCTGGGCACGCGCGACGTGCCGTCGGACACGGGCGAGATTACGCGCTCCCTCGTGGAGAAGCCGGGCGGACCATTCAACCTGCCGACCGGCATAGCCATTGGCAGCTACAGCGATATTTTCATCTCCGACGGTTACGGCAACTGCCGGGTGCATCACTATAATTCCTCCGGAACGCACATGAAGTCTTGGGGCTTGCCCGGAAAGATCAACCCCGGCGACTTCCACCTGCCGCACGGTATCGGCGTTGACTCGGAGAACAGGGTAGTGGTCGCCGACCGCGAGAACAATCGTATCCAGGTCTTCGACGAGGAGGGCGAGTTCCAGTTCATGTGGACCGGTTTCCAGCAGCCCACGTCGGTTGCATTTGGCCCGGAGGGTGAGATATATGTGCCTGAGCTGCAGCACCGCATGAGCATCATAGACGGCGAGGGCAACCTGCTTGCGCGCTGGGGCGACGAGCACAGCCACGAGCCGGGTCTGTTCTACGCGCCGCATGGCATCGCGGTCGACTCACACGGCGACATATATGTGGGAGAAGTGCTGGAAGGCCAGCGCATCCAGAAGTTCATCCGGCAGTAGGGGCTTGAGTTCGCCGCCGTCTTAGTCGAGAGACAGACAATCCCTGCGATCTGACTAGCGTTCAGGAGGTCACCAGCTTGGAAGTAATCATAGGGATTGTCCTCGGACTGATCGTTGGCGCCATAGTGGGCGCGCTTCTGATGAAGTCCAGGTCCGGCGGCGAAAGCGAAGAGTGGCGCGTTGAGGCCGAAGAGAGCAGGCTGGAAGTCACCAAGCTCCGCATCGAGTTTGAAAACTCCAACAGGCGCTTTGATGAACTGGAGCGCGACAATGCGGACCTGTCAGCCATAGCTGAGAGAAGTCAGAACGAAGCAATCGAGTCTGACAAAGCACGCGCGGAACTTCAGGTGAGGCTGGACGCCGCGAATAAGCAGCTCGCGGAACGCGCCGACATCGAGAAGGTTCTGGGTGACCAGTTCAAGGTCATGGCGAACGAGGCGATTTCCAGCAACAACGACGTCTTCGTGAAAGCCGCAGATGAGAAGATCGGCGCTATGGTCAAGCCGCTTTCCGAAGAGCTGAAGCGCATCGAGGAAGCCCGCAATAAGTCGCAGGGCGGGCTGACGCAGCAGATCGCCGCGCTCATGGAGAACAGCAGCAATCTCGCGAACGAGACCCGCAGCCTGACCACGGCACTGAAGCGGCCAGAGGTGCGCGGCTCTTGGGGCGAAATTCAGCTTGAGCGAGTGGCGGAGCTTGCGGGCCTGGTGAAAGACCGCGACTATCGTTTGCAGGTCAGCGTCGCGACTGAGGGCGGAGGTTCCGAGCGGCCGGACATGGTTGTGGACATGCCGAATGGCCGCAACATCGTCGTCGATGCCAAGGCTCCGATGAGAGCATACCTTGACGCCGTCGATACATCCGATGAATCCGAACGGGAACAGCTGATGGAACGCCATGCCCAGCAGGTGCGAGAACGCGCCCGGGGACTGGCGCAGAAGTCATACCAACAGCGGTTCAATTCTCCCGACTTCGTGGTCATGTTCCTGCCGGGCGAAGTCTTTCTGCAGCCCGCGCTGGAGAAAGACCCCGAACTCCTCGACTGGGCTATGCAGCAGAAAGTTGTCATCGCCACGCCGAATACCCTCCTTGCGCTGTTGAAGACGGTCGCAATGGGTTGGCGCGAGGTGCAGCTTGCCGAAGAAGCCAGAAGAATCGGCGCACTCGGCCAGGAGCTGCACGACCGGCTGGAGACTTTTGCGGGCCACATGGTCAGCACGCGCAATTCGCTCAACAGGACCGTTGAGAGCTTCAACAGGGGAGTTGGATCGCTGGAGAGAAATGTGCTTGTGTCCGCGCGCAGATTCAAAGATATGGGCATCTCTTCGAGCAAGGACATACCTGAGCTGGACGAAATCACCACTCAGCCGCGCGAATTCAGGGCGGCAACCCTGCGGATGCTCCCTGAACCGAATGGCTCAGGTGACGAACCGCTCCTCGCAGAGAATACCTCTGATGAAAACTGATATACTCACAAGCCGAAAAGCAAAACCACAGTCCAAAGGAGACATACATTGAACGGCTACGAAGCAATGGCAAAAATACTGAAGGCGGAAGGCGTGGAATGGCTTTCCTGCTTCCCGGCGCAGCCCCTCATTGACGCATGCTCGCGTGAGGGCATCCGCCCCATCCTGTGCAGGCAGGAGCGTGCGGGCGTCAACATGGCGGACGGGTTCAGCCGCATCAACAACGGCAAGAAGATCGGCGTCTTCACGATGCAGACCGGCCCCGGTGCAGAAAACGCATTCGGCGGTGTGGCGCAGGGCTATGCAGACTCCGTGCCGTTCCTCGCGATTCCAGGCGGCAACCCGGCGGCGCGCCAGGGCGTCCACCCCAACTTCGAGTCCGTTCCCAACTACCAGGGCATCACCAAGTGGGCGGCAGCCATCAACATTCCGGAGCGCATCCCTGAAATGGTCGGGCGCGCGATGACGCACATGAAGCACGGCAGGCTCGGTCCGGTGCTGCTTGAGTTCCCCGGCGATGTAGCAGCCGCAGAGTTCCCCGGCGAGCTTAACTACAAGCCCGTTGAAGTCCACAAGTCCGGCGCATCCCCCGAGGACGTGCGCGATGTCGTAGCAGCGTTGCTCGGCGCGAGCGGACCGGTCATCAACGCAGGACAGGGCGTACTATATGCCGAGGCGACTCCCGAACTCATCGAATTTGCCGAACTCACGAGTATCCCCGTAATGACCACGCTCGCTGGCAAGAGCGCCTTCCCGGAGACGCATCCGCTGTCGCTGGGTACTGGCGCATCATCCGGCACGCTCATGTGCGCGCGCTTCCTGGAGAACGCTGACCTCGTTGCCGGTATCGGTACGAGCTTCACCATCTCCAACTTCAACGCTCCCATGCCGTCCGGCGTTACCCTCGCGCACCTCACGAATTGCGCCGAGGACATCAATAAGGACTATCGCGCGGACTACGGCGCGGTCGGCGACGCTAAGGTTGTCCTGCGGCAGATGATCGAAGAGGCAAAGAGCCAGATCGGCAATGCCGAGGGACGCGGCGATGTCCACGGCGTTCGCGACGAAATCAAGAAGATTCGCGACGAGTACATGGCCGAGTGGGGACCGAACTTCGTATCGGACGAGGTGCCCATCAGCCCGTACCGCGTCTTCAACGAGATGATGGCGAATGTTGACATCGCCAACTCCATCGTGACGCACGACTCCGGCTACCCGCGAGAGCAGATTGTTCCGTTCTGGCCCGTCACCACGCCGCGTGGCTACATCGGCTGGGGCAAGTCAACGCAGCTCGGCTACGGACTGGGCCTCGCGCTCGGCGCGAAGATGGCAGAGCCGGACAAGACGGTCATCAACATAATGGGTGATGCCGCATTCGGCATGGCGGGCCTGGACATCGAGACCGCCGCTCGCTCCAACATTGGCACGCTGACCATCATCCTGAACAACGGCGTGATGACTCACTACTACGACCACTTCCCGCATGCCACCGAGCACTGGGGCAGCAACAAGCTGGGCGGCGAGTACGCGAAGGTCGCGGAGGGCCTGGGCGCATACGCTGAGCGCGTGGACAACCCCGACGAGGTTAGTCCTGCGATAAAGCGCGCCCTCGAAGCGACCCAGAACAATCAGCCCGCCGTACTCGAAATGATGACCAAGGAAGAGGAGAATATCTCCCGCTACTGGAGATAGATTCTCAATCCTGAGAGTGCCCCGGAATCTCTGTGAATAACTTAGGCATGAAATTCATCGAGCCGTATGCTCGTTTCGGTGTGCTGTGTCTGGTAATGGCTTTCGCGCTTGCCTGCAACATGCAGGCAGGCGTTGAGGGCGATGACGCAAGCAAGTCCGAATCCGGCTCCGGATATTCGCGACTTCAGGCGGTGGAGTCCAAGGGCAGGATTGACTGCGCCACGCAGACGGACCTGCCCGGGTTCGGCTATATGGACTCCGCCGGCAACCCGAGAGGCTTTGATGTTGACCTATGCCGTGCGGTTGCGGCTGCCATCTTCGGCAACCCCGATGCGATGGACCTCCACCACATAACCTATGCCGAGAGAGGCCCACTCCTTCAAGCTGCCGAGATAGATATTCTGTCACGCACAACCACCTGGACAACCACCCGCGAGGCGCAATGGGGCGATTATACGGTCGTCATGTTCTACGACGGCCAGGGCTTCATGGTGCCGAAGTCCCTCGGAGTCAGCAGCGCCCTGGAATTGGACGGCTCATCGGTATGCGTAGCCGAAGGCACTACGACGAAGCTGAATCTGGGGGATTTCTTCCGTCAGAATGACATGCAACTGGAAACGCGCAGCTACGAAGAGACGTCGGAAACTTACCACGCTTACGAAGAGGGCCAGTGCGACGCCACCACCATTGACAAGTCGCAACTGGCAGCCGCTCGCAGCGGATTCGCAGACCCGGACGCGCATATAATCCTGCCGGAGACGATATCCAAAGAGCCTCTTGCCCCTATGGTTCCCCGTGGCGATGCTCTGTGGACTGCTCTGGTCAGGACCGTCTTCTATGTTCTGATAAACGCCGAAGAACTGGGCGTAACCCAGGCAAATGTAGAGGATATGCGCAACAGCGATGATATCCGCGTCAAGCGTATGCTGGGCGCGGAGGGAGCCTTTGGGCAGGCCGAACTTGGGCTGAAACCCGACTTCGCCGTCGATGTCATCAAGGCAGTGGGCAACTACGGGGAAATATACGACCGCTATATGGGACCTGAAGGTGAGTCTTTCACGCTCCCGCGAGGGCTTAACAGTCTCTGGAACGAAGGCGGTCTCATCTACGCCCCGCCCATACGGTAACGCCTTGTACGGTATGAGCAAAGGGGCAGGTGAGACGGATAGGATTGTGCCGTCTCACCTGCCCCTAATCCGGTCGCCCGGTATAAGCTTGTGGGCTATGCCAGGTGCTTGCCGAAGAAGTCAAACATCTTGTTCCAGCCGTCCACCGCCTGCTCCTGACGGTACGCGCCACGGTCATAGTAGAAGAATCCGTGCCCCGCGCCCTCATACATATGGAACTCGTAGTCCTTGCCGGCGGCCTTCAGCGCTGCCTCATGCTGATCAACTTGCTCCGGAGTCGGGCTTGCGTCGTCCGCGCCAAACAATCCCAGCAGCGGGCATGACAGGTCGGCCGTGTAGTCGATAGGCGCAACCGGCTGCTGCGGCGTCAGGTCGTCGGGACCCTGCACCACGCGCCCGCCCCAGCATTCCACTGCTGCGTCGAATGATGTAGAGCGGCAGGCACACAGGAAGACATGCCGTCCGCCTGAGCATGTGCCGAACACGCCAACCTTGCCGTTGGAGTATGGCAGCGAGCGTATGTAGTCGGCAGCCGCAGACATGTCGGCGACCACCTGGTCGTCAGGAGCACCGCCCTCGCCCCGCGCCATAGCTGCCACATCGTCCGGCGAGCCGTGCCCGAATCGGTGATACAAGTCCGGCGAAATGGCCAGGTAGCCGTGATGCGCGAATTTGCGGGTGAAGTCGCGGTACAACTCATCCCAGCCCGGCAGGTGGTGAATCAGCACCACAGCCGGAAACGGCCCGTCGCCCAGCGGTCGTGCGAAGTAGGTGTTGATGGCATCCCCGTTATCACCGGTAATCGTGATAGTCTCCGCTATCATCCCTTCATACTGGTCGGTCGTATAGTTATGTGGCATAGATGCGCCTCCTTATGTGAATGTAAATTGATGCTAATGTCGTATGGCTCCCAATCACTGCGGGGTTGGAAGCGCCACTATGGTAATGCCTATCCAGATTTGGCGCAAATACCCTGCCAACCTCAGCCACGCCCGCACCGCACGCCGGAATGATCTCGCTGCCACCAATATCAAAACCGTATCAGTTGTCGCCAATATCAGTAACTGTATCAACTGAGAATGCGAAGCAGCCTGCATATGTAATATCCTTCCTACATTGATGATTACTGATATGACTACTGAATCCGCTTTTTCTGAGGCATTGCATTATGAACACAGCATTTGACGCGTGGCGCGAACAGATGGAATCGCATGAACGGGAAATGGCGGCACTGCGCGGAGATGATGAGGAACAGGGGCACGCGCACGGCCATGGACAAGGTGGAGGCCACAAACGATTCACCTACACCAACAGGCCGCTTGACCCATTCCGCACCGACGATCCGGTGGTGAATGCGCTATCCGCCATCGTGGGTAAAAACACTGAAGTCCTCGATATCGGAGGAGGAACGGGCCGGCTGGCGATGCCCCTCGCGATGCGGACAAAGCAGGTAACGGTGGTCGAGCCGTCCGAGGACTCGGTCGAGCTGCTGAATGCCCGCGCCAAAGACGCCGGAATCGCTAATATCAAGGTAATCAACGAGGCGTGGGAGGATGTGCAAGACCCGATGGCGGACATCGTTCTCTGCTCGCTGGTGCTTCACCATGTTTTGGACGCCGCACCCTTCGTGGAAAAGCTACAAAAGCACACGCGGGACCGTGTAGTGATAGTGGAAATGATGGAGACCCCCGGGGCAACGGAAATGCCCTTCTACGAGCGCGTTTACGGCTCGGTGCCGACGCCACTGCCCGGAATTCCGAAGATTCTCGAACTGCTTTGGGCACTGGAAATCTTCCCCGATGTGACCATGGTCAGCCCGGAGACCGCCGTTCTCGAAACTGACCGCGATGGCGCGCTTGATCACCTGAGGCACAGGCTTGGTGTGGAAGAGGGGAGCGAGGCAGACGAGCGCCTGCGCGCCGCTGCCACCGACTTGCTGGTGGATACGCCAGAGGGCCTGACCGTTCGCGGCGTCGCTCCGAGGCGAAGCGCGATAATATCTTGGAGGCCTGCACGCGACTGAGATCACTGTATTCCGTCCCTTCCCCCTTGATGGGGGAAGGTTAGGATGGGGGTGAAAACGCCCCTCCACATTCATTAGTGCAAGTTTCTTCTTCCGAATGATGTCGGCCGTTACATCCACCGCGTGCTGTACAATGCGCGTGTTCAATAGACTGACACACTGGAGGCAAGCAGATGCAGTTAGCACGCTTTTCGTTGAATGATCAGGTACAGTGGGGCATCGTCGAGGGCGACGACATCCGTACAATTGAGGGTGACCTGTACGACAACCCGCGAGCAGGTTCACGGTTGTGCGCCCTCTCGGATGCTCGACTGCTCGCGCCCATAGACGCCCACGCCAACAAGGTCGTGGCAATCGCGGCGAACTACGGCGACAAGGCGGGACGCGACGGCCCCGGCATCTTCATGAAGCAGCCCGGCACGGTGATTGGCCCCAACGACTCCATCATCTACCCGCGAATTGGCATCAGCATCATTCACGAAGCCGAGGTCGGCATAGTCATAGGCAAGCAGGCGCGGCATGTCGGCGTTGAAGATGCACTCGACTATGTGCTCGGCTACACCTGCGTAAATGACGTAAGCGCAAGCGAACTCACCAACAACGATGTGGGCGCGGGTATGAGCCTGCGCTGGAAGCACTTCGATACCTTCTGCCCGCTCGGTCCCGTCGTCGCCACCGACATAGACGGCGACAACCTACGAATCCAATGCCGCGTCAACGGTGAGACGCAAGTTGACGGCAACAGCGCGGACATGCTCTGGGGCGTCGCCGAGCTAGTGAGCTGGGTGTCCGATGTGATGACGCTCTATCCCGGAGACATCATTCCCAGCGGCTGCCCCAGCGTTGACGAGATTAACATCGGCGATACGGTGGAGGTCGAGGTGGAGGGCATCGGGATTCTGCGGAATCCGGTTGTGGCGGATAGCTAGTGAGTCTAGAACGGCTTTGCTTCGTTACCTTCGGCTCACATCAGACCGTCTCAATCGACTCGGGAACGCTGATCTCAACTTCGACCATGCCGAATCTTGGCGGATACTCAGGGTCGTCCGTATCGTCAACTTCTCCGAACTCGGCGAGGGACTGTATCACACCCTCAGGAAGAGGCTGGCTGTGGTAGTCGATTGCTTCTGCGAGGGACATTTACGGTTCTGGTAGCGGCTCGCCGCATTCCAGAATATCCTCCACATGGAGGGTAATCGCCTCCCTAATCATCTCCTGCATATGCTCCCAAGCGTCCCCTGTGCTTACACCCTCCCCGCAATGAAGTCCGACATGCGCTCGCCTATCATCATAGTGGTGACATTCGTGTTCGCGCGGATGCAGTCCGGCATCACCGAGGCGTCCGCCACGCGCAAGCCCTCGATGCCATGCACGCTACCGTGCTGGTCAACCACCGCCATCGGATCGGACGCGGGCCCCATCTTGCAGGTGCAGGAGATGTGATGCCCTGTTGTGGCATCGCGCATCATCCAGTCGTCGAGCGCGTCGTCCGAAGCGAGGTCCGCTGCCGTCGGCTCGATGAGCTCCTCGATGATGTCCTTGAACGCCTCATGCTCGCCCAGCTTGATTGCGCGGTGGATGCCCTCGCGCATCCTCACGCGGTCGAACTCCTCCGCGAAGTAGTTGTAGTTGAGGAACGGCTGCACGCTGGGATCGTTGGATGTCAGCCTCAGGTCGCCTGAGCTAGCGGCAAGATAAATCGACACGATGGCGCGGATGCCCAACGGCTCCATGCGCGCGCCGCCGCGGTCAACTCGCTCTGTGGCGAACGACTGGAATATCATGATCATGTCGTTGCGCAGGTCGCTGCCCTCCGCCGTGTAGCGCAGCACAAGCTGGTTGCGTGGTGCAAGCCCGTCCAGCTCGAAGCCTTCCTTCGTCTTCCAGGTAATCCAGACGATGGGATGGTCGCGCAGGTTCTGCCCGACGCCCGGCAGGTCGTGTACCAGCGGGATGCCAAACTCAGAGAGGTGCGCGGCAGGCCCGACGCCGGACAGCATCAGTATCTGCGGAGAGCCAATCGCGCCCGCGCTCAGCACTATCTCGTCGCCATAAACCTCGAAAGTCTCGCCACCCGACTCCACTTGCACGCCCACCGCACGCTTGCCCTCGAACAGGATGCGCTGCGTGGCGCAGTTTGCGCGAATCGTCAGGTTCAGCCGGTGCCGTGACATTCCCAGGTAGCCGATGTTCGTGCTCCAGCGAATGCCCTGCGGGTTGTTGAAGGGCGTGGGACTGATGCCCGACGAGTCGGGATTGTTCAGGTCGGCACTCTCCGGGTAACCCGC
This sequence comes from Dehalococcoidia bacterium, assembly GCA_963665605.1. Classification (GTDB taxonomy): domain Bacteria; phylum Chloroflexota; class Dehalococcoidia; order Lucifugimonadales; family JADFKI01; genus Bin90. The sequence continues at coordinate 2,122,308 of OY762409.1, forward strand.
TGCCATTGCGGCGTCGTAGAACGCCTGCTGTGCCGGCAGCCACTCTTCCTGCTTGAACCGCCGCGCGATGATGGGGCCGTCCGTGCCGTGGAAGTCGTCGGAGAAGTCCGTGTCCGTCTCCAGCTTGCGGAAGTACGGCATCAGCTTGTCGAAGGTCCACTCATCGTTGCCCATCGCAGCCCAGCCGTCGTAGTCCTCCGGCACGCCGCGCAGGAACATCTGCCCGTTGATCGCGCTCGATCCGCCCGTAACCTTGCCGCGCGGCACCATCATGGGCTGCTCGGCGCGTGCCGATGGCTGCCCCCAGAACTGCCAGTTATGGTCGCTCACCATCACATCGGTGCCGGTCGCATAGCCGTAGCGCACCTCGTCCGGCAGCTGCTCGATCTCCGCGTAGTCCGGGCCCGCCTCCAGCAGCAGCACCGACTTGCTGGGATCCTCGCTCAGCCGCGATGCAACGATAGCCCCCGCCGACCCCGCGCCAACAACGATGATGTCGTACTTCATGACTCGCCCTCCAGCGTCAATAATTGTCGTTCGGGGCGATGGTATATGCGGTGTGGGTGGGCGTCAAGGATGGGAGGACCGAGCAGAGGATTGCAGGTCTCCCTGCCCCGTGTCAGTCCCTTAAATTGCTAAGTCGAAAGGTAAGTCGCTGATATCGCGCAGACGATTGCCCTCGACCATTACATTCAGCATCTCTGATTGATCTTCTGCTCTGGGAATGGTTCCGCAAACTTGGCGTAACTCATCGAGAGCGAAGTGATATACGCAGTCTATGTCACCTGTTCCAAGTGCCAAGGAAGCAATTCGCATCGGCAGAGGTTCAGCAGTTACGGCTACAATGTGCGGGAGATTACCCTTGCGATTACGGATAAGATTGAGCGCTTCCGTGCGTGTATTCTGGGAACGGTCACTCCGAATTGTCCATTTGCAAGATATGCTTGCATGAAGCAGAGGAGCCATTTCTGACTGATTCGCAGAGAGGAACGGAGTGAGGGAAGCCTTGCCAGAGTCGTCCAGAAATACTTGTGAAGCATTGACTTCATCACTTGAGACAGGATAACGAACAATTACTATGTCAGGAGTAACGATATATCCATGTCCAAGAGCGGCAGAGAGAGCTTGATTCTCGCTCACCAGCGAGGCGAGATTGTCCAGATGTCGATATTGTACAAAGTTAGAAATTCGTGTCTGTTTAGTTAGGTGCTGCCACTGTCCGGGACGCAAATGGCTTATAGCAGAAAATGCTTGTTCCAGGAACTCACAAGTTAGTCTCTCAAATAGTGTACCGGCGGATTGCCCGGTGATTCTCGGCGCACCTGATTCGGGAAAACCGAGCAACTCCGCAATTCCATTTGCAATTAGGACGCTGGACTGGCTGCTGCCGTCAGCGAAATTCGGAAACAAAGAGTCGTTCTTTTGAGAAAATCTGACTATCTGTGAGCCAATCTCTGAGTGATACCTTCGCCGCAATTCTGAGAGTGTGTTCATTTCGCAGTTCAAGTTAGCTAGTTATGCAGAGTGAGGTGTACACCTTCATTAATCCGATTTTCGGATTGTGTCGCGTAGTCCTCATTCAATTCAATAAGAACTACGCGGCGATTTAATTCAACTGCTGCAACTCCAGTAGTTCCCGATCCTGAAAACGGGTCAAGAATTACGTCTCCCGGACGGCTTCCCAGTAGTATGCAACGCTTTGCTAATTCTCTTGGGAATGTGGCTGGATGCGGCTTACCACTGGCATCGGGGCCTAATATCCAGTAGTTCCTGAGATTGGCGCCAGTTTCCTCTCTCACAGCCTCGTTGTCGTAGTAGTAGTTTGCGGTTTTTGAGAATAGAAAAACCTCTTCAGTGGCGTTAGATGGTCGGTTTTTGACGCTTTCCGGCATAGGCGCTTTCTTTATCCAAGTTATCTTGGAGCGTAGTAGCCACCCGTCCTCCTGCAATGCAAACGCAACTCGCCAGGGCAACCCCATCAGGTCTCTGTCCTTCAGGCCCCAACATGCCGGTACCTTGTTATTGCGTTTTTGTATGAGTTTCCTAGTGTTGCCTACTTGTGCGTTTGGGCCATGTCCCCCAGTCCCACCGTTGCGGGCGTATCCGTCTCCTACATTCAGCCATAAAGTGCCGCCGTCGGCCAACACTCGCCTCACTTTACTGAAGACTTCTACAAGATTTCTAACGTAATCTCCCGGAGACGCCTAATTTCCTATCTGCGATGGGTGCTGATAGTCGCGCAGGCCCCAATACGGCGGCGAAGTAACACAGCACTGGACGGATTGAGAATTGATCTGGGGCAATAGGCTACGGCTATCACCCACGAGTATCTCAATATGGCTGTACTCGGATTCATCCTTCCTTGTGTTGGTTTCCATTTTCATGGCAGAGATTTACTCCAAAGCGAATGTCATCAGAAGTAAAGCTTCGTCGGTCCGCCAGGCTAAGTCGTAGCCAAGGGAGTGCGGCTATGTCAGGCGTCCGTCCTGCAATCAGGACGGACTTATCCTACCACTCCACACTCCCAATTTAGCACGCTTAAGATACGATTAACAACCTGAATTCCAACACATTGCTGACACCCCTACATCCCCCTCCTAATATAATCCGCAATCCGCTCGCCTATCATCATCGTCGTTACATTCGTGTTCGCGCGCACGGTGTCCGGCATTACGGAGGCGTCTGCCACTCGCAGCCCCTCGATTCCATGCACGCGACCGTACTGGTCAACCACGTTCATCGGGTCGCTCGCAGGGCCCATGCGACATGTGGTTGTCAGATGCTGCCCGGTCGTGACCTCGCGCAGCATCCAGGCGTCGAGCGCGTCGTCCGATTCCAGGTCAGCGTCGGTCGGATTGTATCGCTCCTTTACTACTGACGCGAGGTCCGAATGAGCGAAGACATCCACCGCGAGCCTTACAACCTCGCGCATGCGCCGCCTGTCCTCCGGGTCTTCCAGAAGGTGGTAGTCGAGGAACGGCTGTACATGAGGGTCGAGCGATGTGAGCGTAATCCTGCCCTTGCTCGCCGCGAGGTATATCGATCCCGTGATGCGTATGCCCGTCGCCTCCATGCGATTGCCACCCCGGTTGATGCGCTCGGACGCGAACGACTGCATCCACATCATCATGTCGTTGGTACGGCTCGAGCCCGTACCGGTGTAGCGCAGCCCAACCTGAAGGCGTGGCGCAAGCCCGTCCAGCGGAATGTGGTCCTGGACGCTCGCGTCTATGAATATCAGCGGGTGGTCGCTGAAGTTGCGGCCTACACCGGGCAGGTCGTGCAGCACAGGTATGCCCATCTCGTGCAGGTGGTCTGCGGGGCCGACGCCGGACAGCATCAGCAGTTGAGGATTGGCGATGCTACCGCCGCTCAGCACAATCTGATCCGCCTCTGCGATGAAGCGCTCGCCGCCACTCTCCACATCCACTCCCGTTACTCGCTTGCCGTCAAATATCAGGCGGTGCGCCATGCAGTTCGCCCTGATTGTGAGATTGAGGCGGTGGCGCGCCTGGCTCAGGTAGCCGACATTGGTGCTCCAGCGTATGCCGTCCGGGTTGTTGCAAGGGATGGGTCCCACTCCGTGCGCATCCGGCGCGTTCATGTCGTCGACATGTGGGAAGCCCAGGTCCCTGCAGGCGTTGTAGAAGCCGGTCTGCGACGGATGCCAGGTGTCGCGCTTGAAGCGGTGGCAGATGATGGGGCCCTCGGTGCCGTGAAAGTCGTCAGAGAAGTCGGTATCCGTCTCCAATTTGCGGAAGAACGGCAGCACATTCTCGAACTTCCAGTCGTCGTTGCCCATTGCCGCCCAGTCGTCGAAGTCGTGCGTCAGGCCGCGCAGGAAGACCTGGCCGTTAATGGCGCTGGTGCCGCCCGTAACCTTGCCGCGCGGAACGAGCATCGGCTCGGCGACGTCGTTGCCCTTGCCGATGAACTGCCAGTTGTGATCGTCGCTGACCATTATGTCGGTGCCGGTGGCATAGCCGAGCTTCAGTTCCTCCGGCAGCGTTTCGAGGTCGGGGTAATCGGGACCCGCCTCCAGCAGCAGCACCGAACGGTCGGAGTCTTCGGAGAGTCTTGAGGCGAGGGCGCCTCCACCTGAGCCTGCGCCTATGACGATGACGTCGTACTTCATGACTCTCCTCCTCCAGAAGGATTACTTGACATATTTCAATAGCGCCACTATACGCCCGATTTCGTGAATGTCAATGCACATTTTCCGTGTCCCATCAGGCCTGTTTCAACTGACTGGTGAATAGGCGATAAATCAGATGAACATGGGGTAAAATAAGCTGTGCATCCCTGCGAAACCATACTAATTCCATCTATCAAGGAGATATGTCTAAATGTCGCTGACCTCGGAGTTGAGAGAAGCCAATAGCGAACTCTGGGAGCGCATGGTCACCCATCCCTTCGTCGGGGCGATGGGTGATGGAACGCTGCCGCCTGAGAAGTTCCGCCGCTATTTCCTGCAGGACTACGTGTTCGTTAAGGACCTCGTGCCAATGATAGCGCTCGGTGCAGCAAAAGCGCCGACCATCGAGGACGGCGACCCTCTGGTGAAGTTTCTCGCCGCGTTGGGTCCGGAGAACGACCTGTTCCAGCGCGCTTTCGCCGAGCTTGGCGCGAGCGAAGCCGAGTATTCCGCCGCAAGCGCAACGCCCACCACGCAAGCGTTTGGCGATTTCATCATGCGCACTGCGTTGGAAGGCGACTTCATAGACATCCTGACAACCCTGTATGTGACTGAGGGCACCTACCTCGACTGGGCGACGCGCCTGCTTGAAGCAGGTCGGCGCCCCGACACGCCGAAGATATACGCGGAGTGGATAGATATTCACGGGCCGAAGGTTCTGGGCGAGCTGGTGAACTGGCTGCAGGGCTTCATCGACAACTCAGACATAGGCAGCAGACGCGCAGAGACCGAGCGCATCTTCCGCACTACGCTGCGCTACGAGTACCGCTTCTGGGAATCCGCCTATCACGGCGAGGCGTGGGACTGACACAGAATACCCCTTCCCCCTTGATGGGGGAAGGTTGGGATGGGGGTGAAACTCCTGTCCATCCATGTAAGTCAAAGGAAACTTTCAGATGAAAAAGGTAATGACAATCGCGGGCAGCGACTCCGGTGGCGGCGCAGGCATTCAGGCCGACCTCAAGGCGTTCGCCGCGAACGGGGTGCATGGCACATCCGCCATCACCGCGATAACGGCGCAGAACACCGTCACCGTCACCGATGTGCTCGCGCTCCCGCCGTCTATGGTGGCGAGCCAGATTGACGCGATCATAGATGACATCGGCGCAGACGCGGTCAAGACGGGAATGCTTGCCAATTCCGCCATCATCGGGACAGTTGCGGAGCGCATAAGGGCGCACTCGCTCAGCCCAGTGGTCATCGACCCGGTAATGGTAACCAGCACGGGATCGCCGCTATTTCAGGACGATTCCGTTGAAGCAATTCGCGACCTGCTAATGCCTCTCGCCACAGTTGTTACACCCAACACGCGCGAGGCCGCAGTCCTCACCGGCGAGCAGATTGTGACGCTCGACGACATGCGCCACGCGGCGCGCTCCCTCGTCGAATCGACGGGTGCGGCTGCCGTGCTCGTCAAGGGCGGGCACTTCGACGGTCCCGCCACCGATGTACTCTACGACGGCAGCGACTTCACCGTGTTCACCGAGGAGCGCATCGACACCACCAGCAATCACGGCACCGGCTGCACGCTAGCATCGAGCATCGCCGCAAACCTCGCGAAGGGCGACGACCTGCCCTCCGCAGTCGGCAACGCCAAGGCCTATGTAACGAGCGCGATGCGAGCAGCCACACCGATCGGCGCTGGGCATGGGCCGCTGAACCATTTCTATATGCTTAAAGACTGACCGATTTACCTGAAATCTCACCATCTAAGGAAGAAGAGCATCCGATGAAGAACTCCGTAGGTATAGGACTGCTGGGCATGGGCGTGGTCGGCGGTGGCGTCGCAAGCGTCATCACCGACAAGGACGCGCAGCTGACGAAGATGGTCGGCGCCCCCGTCAAGCTGCACGGCGCCCTCGTGCGAGACCTCAGCAGGCAGCGCGCCGCAAGCCTCCCCGATGGCGCTCTCACAACCCGCGCCGACGACATCTTGGACAATCCCGATGTGGACATCGTCGTCGAGGTCATTGGCGGCGAACAGCCCGCGCTTGACTACATTTTCAGGAGCATATCGCTTGGCAAGCACGTCGTAACCGCCAACAAGGAAGTCATGGCAAAGCACGGCGCGAAAATCCTGGCGGCGGCGCGAAAGCAGGGAGTTCAGGTGCTCTTCGAGGCGAGCGTAGCGGGCGGCACACCCATCATCGCACCCCTGATCCGTGACCTCGTGGCGAACGAAGTAGTCAGCATCAACGGCATCATCAACGGCACCACGAACTACATCCTGACGAAGATGGCGCAGGAGGGACAGGACTTCGGAGTCGCACTATCCGCCGCGCAGGATCTGGGATACGCCGAGTCCGACCCCACGAACGATGTCGAGGGCATAGACGCCGCCTACAAGCTCGCAATCCTCTCTACCCTCGCCTTCCGCGCCCGCGTAACCGACGCCGATGTGTACAGCGAGGGCATCACCCATCTGACCGCGCAGGACTTCCGTTACGCAAGTGAACTCGGCTACGAGATCAAGCTGCTCGCCATCGCAAGCAAGACCAATGGCGCCGTGCATGTGCGCGTTCACCCCGCGATGGTGCCTTCGGACGTGATGCTTGCGAAGGTTGACGGCGTGCTGAATGCCATAGAGGTGCAGACCGACCTCGCCGGACGAGTGCTATTCCACGGTCGTGGCGCGGGCGACATGCCCACCACCAGCGCGGTCCTCGCCGATGTCCTGGGCATAGCGCGCAACCTTGTCAGCGGTGTCGAAGCGCCTCCGCTGCCATCGCTCGATGCCGATGTGCATATAAGCTCAATGGACGACCTCGAAACGAAATACTACATGCGTATGAATGTAATTGAGCGCCCCGGCGTCTTCGCGCAGATACTCAAGGTGCTGGGCGACCTGGACATCAGCATCGCCTCCGCCATCCAGAAGGAGACGGACGACACCGCCCGCCGCGCCGAGATAGTCCTGATGACCCACCGCGCGAAGGAACAGTCCGTGCAGAACGCGCTGAAAGTCATCGACAAGCTGCAGGTCGTAAACGAAATCGGCAGCCTCATCCGCGTCGAAGAGTGGGACTGAAATTGACGCTGTGGGGAATCCTTGGTATAATTCGTTACATTCGCCCTTTGGTAGTACGCTGTGCTCCCGGCACCATTTAGTGGTGTCGGTAATCATGAGTCCAGCCGAGACCCTAGGGCTTTTTTCTTGGTTCGCCCACCAATTCTGGAGACGATATGACGGCGAGGGTCGCGATTCTGATAGACGGTGGGTATTTTCTAAACCGACTCCCTTCCATTCGGCGCAACATAGATGTTTCGGATCCTGAAGTTGTGGTGAACTCAATCAGGCAGCTGATTCAAGGTCATCTGAACCAATTGAATGCTGTGTATAGAGTTTCAAACCAGTTTCAACTCTTGTATCGTTGTTTCTACTACGATGCTTTACCTTATCTCAATAGAGGTCATGCACCTGTAAGCAATCGTGCAATTGATTTTTCTAAATCCAATGTTGCGACTTTCAGAAATCGGCTATTCGATGCCTTACGCAGACAACCAAATTTCGCCTTGAGACTAGGACAAGTTGAAAGACCCATTAGCAGTTGGTGGACACTGAAAGCCGAGTCTCAAAAACAACTTCTGGCTGGTCATTTGCAGGTCTCCGACCTGACCGATGACGACTTCATCCCTAACTTTCGTCAGAAGGGCGTGGATATGCGGATTGGGCTTGACATAGCTTCAATTACATTCAAGAAGCAGGCGAATATAATCGTCCTTGTCTCAGGCGACAGCGATTTCGTGTCCGCAGCAAAGCTTGCACGTCGTGAGGGAGTTACCTTCATTCTCGACCCGTTGTGGAGAAGCGTTTCACAAGATCTATTGGAACATATCGATGGGTTGAGAAGCGGACTTCCTAATCCGAGCAGTCGAACTACGTGAGTTATACAGGCAAGAATACAGCGGAAGCAGCCTCCCCGGATATATGACACTTGGACTTCGCAAGCATCCTCAATAACGAGATTACCCACCTTGTGTTCGCGCTGATTGCTGGCGTGGCTGTGATCGTGGCGGTGGTTGCGTTGCTGATGGTGCTGAGTCAGCGGTTCAGACGTTAAGCAGACGAGTACAGAATTGACCGCCAACGCAACCCGAAAAATATCCCGCCTGACTCCTTCCGACGCTGACGAACTGCTGCAGTTCATCAGTCAGATTCAGCAGGACGCCCCTTTGCGCCCGGTAACCATCGTCGGGCCAAGCAACTACGCGCACCTCTCCTTACGCCACAGGCTCGGACGCTCCGGAATCGCAAACGTACGCTTCATGGTCTTTGAACGCATCGCCGAGTTGCTTGGTGCGCCCTCGCTATCCGCACTGGGCAAGCGTCCCATAACGCCCATAATCAACAGCGCAATCGTGCGCGAAGTCGCCTCCGAAGCGACGGGCCTGCTGGGACCTCTGCGCGACCATCCGTCAACGCACATGAGCCTGCGCCGCACATTCCGGGAGTTGCGCCACGCCAGCGAAGACGCTCTCGACAGTCTCGAACGGCAAGGCGGACTGCGCGCTGAGACGATTTCTCTCTATCGTAAGTACCGCCAGCGAACCGGCAAATACTACGATGACGAAGACCTCGCACAGGCAGCGGCTGAAGTTGTCCGTAAAGGCGATTCCAGCGCACTGGACGATATGGGTTCCATCGTTTTCTTCCGTGTGCGCGGGCTGACGCCGTCGCAGACGCTTCTGGTTCAGGCGTTGGCGGATGCGGGCAGGTGCGCCGTTTTGCTTGGACTTACGGGGGACGAACAGGCTGACCGCGCCACGCACGCGCTGGCGGGCAATCTGGGCTCGACGCCGGATGCACCACAGGCAAGCGATGACGCGCCCTCCGAAAACTCACACCTGCTTATTGCGCCCGACGCGCACCAGGAATTGCGCTGGGTCATTCGCCGCATTATGCAGCGCGCCGAAGACGGCACTCCCTTCCATCGCATGGCCGTGCTGTACCGCAAGGAGGAACCCTACGGCACGCTCATACGCGAGGAACTGGACCTCGCTGAAATACCTGTCGCCGGCCCCAACACCGCATCGCTCGCAGACACCGCCGTGGGCAGCACGCTCACAGGGCTGCTCGGCCTGCCGGAAGCCGACTTTGCGCGAGACGCAGTAATGGCGTGGCTTACCGGCAGCCCGCTCAAGCCGCCGCCCGGAATAGATGCCCCGTCATTCAACCCGACCTTGTGGGACACGATATCCAAGAAGGCAAAGGTGGTGCGCGGCGCGGACAACTGGCAGCAGCGCCTCACCCAGTTCGCCGAAAGACAGTCGGAAGATGCCGCGAAATGGGCGGACCAGGGCGAGATGTATGAGGCGCGCGTATTCCGCATTCGTGCGGACGTTGAGGTGGCGCGCCAGCTCCTTCGCTTCGCTACCGAACTCATTGAGGCGGCAACGCCGAAAGCCAGCGCGTCATGGGCCGACTACTCGTCATGGGCGAAGAACCTGCTCGATGGCTACCTGCTCGACAACGACAGACTGCCGCCTTCTGATCAGCGCGCCTACGACCGCATCGAGCGTATCCTTGAAGAGTTGCGGGCGGCGGACGACATCTCGACTAACCCGACTTTGCCAACTTTCGATGTCTTCCGGCGCGCGCTCAACGAGGCTTTGCAGGCGTCGGTCGGCCACCTGGGTTCGGTTGGTCAGGGGGTATTCGTCGCGCCATTCAGGACTGCGGCGGCGATGAGCTTCGATGTCGTGCATCTGGTCGGCATGATCGAGGGCGCGGTCCCGCCCGCCGGTCGCGACGACCCGCTCATACCCGAGCGCGACCGCGAGCGCGCCGGTGGTTCGGACGCAGGCTTGCCACTCCAGCAGCAGCGGAAAGACGACGAGCGCTATGCCTACCTCGCCGCGCTTGCCACTGCACCGGAGTGCACGCTTTCATATCCCGTCGCCGACCCCGCAGGGCAGCGCGAGAACTTCCCCTCACGCTGGTTCCTGGAACGGGCGTCTAAACTTGAAGGCACTCCCGTTTTCTCGTCCAATCTGCCGCAGCTGAGTGGCAGACCCTGGATGACCGTAATCACATCTATGCGCCACTCGCTGGAGACGGCGCAAAACAGCGTTCACGCGGATGTCAATGACTACAACCTGGGACGCCTCAATGCATGGAAGTCTGCGGGCTTGCGCGTAGATGATCACCCGCTCAGCGGCGATGGGGTGCTTGCAGATTCCATGCGCTTGGGCGGCGCCAGGTTCGGCAGGCAATTCACCGAATGGGACGGCAACCTCAGCGCGGGGAGTGCGAACTTTGACAAGATGCTGACCGGTCGCCCGCAGTCACCCACCAGCCTCGAACGCTGGGCGAAATGCCCCTTCAGCTACTTCCTCGGCAGCGTGCTGCGCCTCAGTGCCGAAGACAGCCCAGAGGACATCTATGAGATTCCGGCGATGGAGCGCGGGCTGCTCGTGCATGAGATTCTCGAAAACTTCATAGAGGCTTTAAGCAAGCAGGGCAGTCTTCCCGAGCCGCAAGAAGAATGGAGCGACCCGCAACGCGCGGAACTGCGCCGAATCGCCGACAAGCACTTTCTGGATGCGGAGGCGCGCGGCATAACCGGAAAAGCCGTGATGTGGCAGATCGCACGCGACGAGATCCTGATAGACCTCGAAGCCTTCCTGGACGCGGACTCGCATGTGCGCCAGCAGTTCGGTGTATCTCCGATGCTCTCGGAGGCGGAATTCGGCATCAGTCCGCAAGGCTGGCAGCCCGCCGATTTTGCCCTGCCCGACGGCACTCAAATCGCATTCCGGGGCAAGATTGATCGGGTCGATGCCGACAACAGCGGAAAACGCGCCTTGGTGCTGGACTACAAGACCGGCAGCTCATACTCATATAAGAAACTGAAAGACGACCCCATAGACCGTGGCCAGCACTTGCAACTCGCCATATACTCGCTCGCGGCGCGGCAGGCGCTCGGCGACGACACTGAGGTCAGCGCTGCCTACTGGTTCGTCACCAGCGCGAACAAGTTCGAGCTATTGCCATCGCCGGCCGTCAACATAGGCGACGAAAGTGTGATGGAACGCTTCAGCGAGGGGATGTCAACCATAGTAGGGGGCATTCGGCAGGGACTGTTCCCCGCAAACCCCGGCGACCCGGGCTGGGGCGGCTTCGCCAACTGCCGGTTTTGCGATTTCAAAACACTATGCCCATCGAGGCGTGATGTGCAGTGGCAGCGTAAGAGTAGCGCAACGGAACTCGCCGAATATGTAAAACTGTCGGAAGACGAAGAGTAGCAAGTCCTTCCCATATCCTCTCCATCCTGTACATCCTGTTAGTTCAATGTTTGAACCAAGAGACAACAAAGAGCGAAAGCGCATTGCAACCTCGCTGGACGAGACACTTTTCGTGGAAGCGGGCGCGGGCACCGGCAAGACCACAAGCCTTGTTGACCGCATCCTCGACCTCGTAGGCAGCGGCACGACCACGCTCGACAAGATTGCGGCGATCACCTTCACCGAGGCCGCCGCCGCCGAACTGCGCGACCGCATCCGCACAGAGCTCGAAAGAGCCGCAGATGACAGCTCGCAACCCGATGAAATCCGTGAGCGCAACCGGCAGGGAGTCGAGCAGCTTGACCAGGCGGCAATCCAGACGCTGCACAGCTTCGCCGCCTCCCTCTTGCACGAGCGTCCGCTGGAAGCGGGACTGCCGCCTGCGTTCGACACGATGGACGGCATTGAGAGCGAGCTTGCCTTCGACGAGGCGTGGACGCAGTGGATTGACGCAGCCCTCGACGACCCGGAGTTGCAGCCGCACTTCCGGATGACCATCTCGCTCGGCTTGAAGATCGGTGGACTGCGCTCGATAGCCCTGAAGTTCCACGATAACTACGACCTGCTCGCTGATGTCGCCTTCAATGTTCAGCCCGGTTCAGGCGATGCAGCTTCTTCAGCCGTGCGCCTGCTCGTCGATTCCGCTCTCGAAATGGAGAGCCTTTGCCAATACTCGCGTCTCGCCGATGAAGACCCCCTGTACAGGCACACGCAGGCAAAACTCACGTCAATCCGCCAGTTCGCGGCACTGGACCCGGCTTCGCCAGCTGCAGTTCGTCTGCTTATGCGCCTGCTGCCGCTCAGACAGAGGGGTGGTCGCCAGTCCGACTGGAACACGGATCCCACCTCCGGGGAGAACGCCTGCAAGAGCCTGAAAGCTCTGCTACTGGAACTGGACACCGAAGCCAGAGATGCTATCGCCGAGACACGCACCGCCGCGCTAATGCCCCTGCTGAACGCGCTCAGGTCGTTCACGCTCGACTACGCCGGCACGCGCAAGGCACAGGGGCGCGCGGGATTCCATGACCTGCTCGTTTGGACGCGCGACATGCTTCGCGACAACCTCGACGCCCGCGACCACTTCCGACGCCGCTTCTCCCACCTCCTAATCGACGAGGCGCAAGACACCGATTTCATACAGGCAGAGATAGCGATGTTCCTCGCCGAGGACGCCGATCCTTCATCGCCTGACAAAGACAGGCCGCGCCAATGGAGCGACATAACGCCGAAGCGCGGCAAGCTATTCGTAGTCGGCGACCCCAAGCAGTCGATCTACCGCTTCCGCCGCGCCGATGTCCGTCAGATGCGCCGCCTGCAGGATCGCATGGGCGGCGAGACGCTGAAACTCGTGCAGAATTTCCGCTCGCAGCGTCCCATAATCGACTGGGTGAACACGCTATTCGCCGTCTGGATGGCGCAGGACAGCGGCGACCAGGCAGAGTACACTCCCATCAATCATCGCTGGACGGCAAACACTGGACATAGTGCAGCGCCGCGCGTGTGGAAGCTGGGAGAAGAGTCTGAAGGGAAGATAGACGCTGTACGCCGCAGAGAAGCCGCCGAAGTCGCGATGCTACTTCATCAGGTCGTCGGCGAGCAGTGGCAGATCCTCGATCGCTCAGCGACTGATGCCGATAAGACGGAGCGATACAAAGGCGCCGCATACTCGGATATCTGCGTCCTGATGCCCACTCGAACCGCGCTCCGCACACTGGAACTCGCGCTCGATGATGCCAATGTACCCTACCGGCTGGAGGGCGCCTCGCTCTTCTTCGAGACACAGGAAGTGAGCGACCTTCTGAACTGCCTGCGCGCCATCGACGACCCATCGAATGAAATAGCAATCGTAGCCGCACTCCGCTCACCTGCCTTTGCCTGCACGGATGTCGAATTGCTGCAGTTCCACCAGGCGCGCCGCACCTTCAACTACTTGTCCGGTCAGGGAAGGCGACGCTCAGCCGACGATAGCGTAAACAAGGTTTCCGATGCACTCGAAATGCTGCGCGATGCCCACGAAAAGCGCATGTGGACTGCGACCGCCGCGCTCATCGACGGCTTCATTCGAGACCGATTGCTCATGGAATCCGCCATAAGCCGCCTGCGCGAGCGCGAGCAGTGGCGGCGCTACCGGTTCCTCGTGGAGCAGGCGCGCGCATTCGCTGCGGCGGGTGGCAACTCGCTCCGCGCCTTCCTCGAATGGGTGCAGCGGCAGGCCGATGAAGGCGCCCGCGTAACCGAGACCCCCGTGCCGGAGTCCGACGAAGAAGCCGTTCGCATAATGACCGTGCATGCCGCCAAGGGCTTGGAGTTCCCGGTTGTACTCCTGACCGGACTGAACAACAGCGGCACGCCCCGCGTTGATAATGTCATATTCGATGCCGGTGAGGTTGAGGTCGGCGTCGGCAGCGGAGTCAACGAGTTCCTTACGGCGAACTACGCAGAGTTGAAGGAGCGCGAGAAAGCGCTCGAAGAGCAGGAGCACGTCCGACTTCTCTATGTGGCTACGACACGCGCCCGCGACCACCTCGTCCTCAGCATGCACAGACCGGACAACAGGAACTCAGGGTTGGACTCCACACAGATAACTGAACTGCTCGAAGACCACGACAACCTGTGGGAGCAGGTAGAACTTCAGCCGCAATATCAGGTTCAGGCGATGGCGCAGGATGCACGGGAAGCGGCACAGTCCCAGCAGCCATTCGACCACGCCGATCACACCATCGAGGCACGCGAAGAATGGCTGCTCAAGCGCGGCGAGGTGCTGTCCGTGCAGGGCAGGCCCGCATCGGTCGCTGCCACATCACTCGCTGGCGCGTCGAAGGACGAGGCGGATGCCGACATCGTGACGGAAGAATATCAGCCGTCAAGGCGCGGACGCGGCGGCGCACCACTCGGCAGGGCAGTGCATGCCGTCCTGCAGACGATAAATCTCGAAACAGGTGACGACATCAAAGACACCGCCCGCGCCCAGGCAACCGCCGAGGGCATACCGCAGATGCACTCCAGGATAGTCGAACTCGCGAGGACGGCCGTCAACAGCGACATAGTGCGCCGTGCGATATCGTCCGGCAACTACTGGCGCGAGGCGCACATCGCCGCTCCCATCGGCGAAGGCGTGCTAGAGGGCTTCATAGACCTGCTATTCGAAGAAGACGGCGAGTTTGTTATCGTTGACTACAAGACGGACAACATAAACGCCAACGCCGCCGACTACATCGTCAACAGCCGCTACAGCGAACAGGCGGGCAGCTACGCCCTGATAACCGAAAAGGTCACTCAGAAGCGCGTCAAGGAAGTGGTCTTCCTTTTCCTGAGCCCCAGGAAAGAAGAGAGCATGCCCGACCTGAACGGGCTGAAGGCGGCTGCGAAGAACGCAGCTGAGCAACACCTCGAAAAGCACCCAGATAAGGCTGCAACCGTTTGAAACGGGACTAGCTAGTTCACCGCAATATGACGATTCCGTTCAGGAACGTACCGACAGCATCTCCCCAAGCCTCTTCAAGTCTATTTCCTCAATGTCGTCAGCGAGCTGAGCGAGTTCTCTTGATAAACTTGCTCGATTTGGAATCGCGACAAGCACTCTTACTCCAAAGTCTTGGACAGCGCGGACTACTTCAGCAAGGTCACGGTCTCCAGCGATAAGCACGGCGGTTGAGCAGACCGAACGCCCAGCGAGCCGCACCATATCTAATGCTATGAGAGTGTCAACGCCCTTCTGATGTCGCTCAGGGTAAAACGTCCAGTTCTTGTTGAATTCGGTCACGAACTCTTCGGAATCTATGTCAAACGCAGTCACAGTGTTCCTAAGGGCGCGCATCAATGGATTCCTAATTCGTGACGGATATTCGGTGATATGACCAAGACGCAACTGTATTCCTGGAGTTCGTGCGATTCCATCGAATACTCCTCTTTGACCCAAATACCTCTCGTGGGAAGGATCAAAAGCGCCATCGTACCAGTACGCACGAAGGAATGATTCCTGTCTGGAAACCGCCAGGCCACGAAGCCAACCTACTACGGAAGGAGCATCCATTTGTACTTCAGCAGCCCTTAGTCCGAGCGCCTTAGCTCCTTCTGCACGAAGAAAACCCACGTCAATGAATCCAATACAGGAATCTGGCATGTGTAACCAACACCGTACACAAGAAAAAAGGCCCCTTACGGGGCCAAGGTGCCCCTAACGGGGCGGTAGAAAAACGTCCCTAACAGGACTATAGAGAAAATATCCCTAAAGGGACATATTTAATGTAGCACGAATATCTTGCTCTGACAAGGCGCACGCAGTTACCGAACACAGGACAAATTCTGTCAGCTCCCCTCCCAGATACTCCCCATCTGCCACATGTCGAACGACGCCAGCCGCGCACTGCTCCCCCGCGCGAACAGGGACACGCCACTGCTGTCCTCGCGCTGCGGATAGACGCGCACCGTCAGGCACTGCCGGTCGTTGGCGAACACCTCCACGATGCTGCGGTCAACGAATACCCGGAGGTGCAGCGGTTCGCCCTGATCCATCTTTATCGGCCCCGCCTCAGGGGTGCGAGCGAACACATCCGGGTTCACCGAGCCCTCCGAGATGTCGATCTGCAATGAGCTGGTATCGAAGCGGCGGTTGTCCTGCGGGTACAGCGATATGCGCGTCCGCTCCGCGCCGTCCGGCGACCGCAGCACATAAAGCCCCACCTCGCGAGCGTCTCCCGGCTCTATGGTCGCCTGAATCTCCACAGCCTTGCCGCCGATGCCCTCCAGCACGACCTCTTCATTCGCCGGAATGTCCATCGGCTCGACCTTCTTATGGTCATGCCGCAGCGACTCCACATCACCTGCGACCGACATCCCCAGCGTTCCGCCTTCCGCCAGCCAGTAGTAGCGCGGTAGCGACATGATGTCGTCCCAACCTGCAGGAGGCTTGCCCTCCTTCACATTGAAGATCGCCGTGAACCGCCCGTCCGGCCCGGTCGCAGCCGACGGCGCGTGCAGGCTGCCGACCGTGTAAGAGCCGTAGTTGATTCGCTGGTGGAAGTCGGGCGAGAACTCCTGCGTGTCAGCGTTATAGTCTCCGACATAGCAGCGCCCCGAACGCTTGTGGCTGAATAGCAGCAGCATATGCTTGCCGCTCGGCGTGCCGTTGATGTCGCTCAGCGGCCAGAACACCGGCACCGCCTGGTCCTCACCGCGCTCCGCGAAGAACGTGTCCTCCAGCAGCGCGCCGATATGCTCCCACTTCGCCAGGTCCTTCGACCGGAAGAGGTGGTCGATCCCCTGGCAGTCTTCGCCGCGCACGCCGTCCTTGTAAGTGCCTGACACCGAGTAGTAGTAGCCGTCGTCCTGCTTCCAGATGCACGGGTCGAACACGCGATACGGCAGACCGTTATCGTCGATCGGAACGATGGGAATGATCGGGTTATTCGGATGCTTCGTCCAGTTCAGCAGAAGCGGATCGGACGCCGTCGCGATGGCGTTGCCCGACTCCGTGCCGTGATAAATGGCGATGACTCGGTCGTCCTCCACCAGATTCTGCCCGCTGTAGCAGTCCTTCTCCGTATCCGGGTACAGCGCAAGTGGCAGGTCGCGCCAGTGAATCAGGTCGTCGCTCACCGTATGCCCCCAGTGAACGCGGTCCTCCGCGCCGCCGGGCCTGTACTGGAAGAACAGGTGCCACCTCCCCTGCCAGAAACACAGCCCGTTCGGGTCATTCATCACATTCTGCGGCGGCGAAAAGTGATAAGCGGGTCGATACGGGTCGGACGATAGGCGCCGCCTCGCCTCTGCGAATGCCTGCAACTGCGAATCCGACTCCAGCGCGCGAAGCTGCTCGTCCAGCATCTCCGGGTAAGTCGGTCCTGACAGTGGTGGATGGTTGGTGGTGGTCATTTGAACACAGTCCTGATGCCTGATTGAGCCTAAAAGCAAAGGCTGGCAATTCTTATCATACGATAGAATTGCCAGCCTTCAAACCGAGCCTTGCTCTAATGGTCGGGGAGACTGGATTCGAACCAGCGACCCCCTGCACCCCATGCAGGTGCGCTACCAAACTGCGCTACTCCCCGGCCAGTCATGAGAATAGCACAGCGTATAGGCGCCTTCAAGAGAATCGCAGGCCTCCTCCCCCAGCCCGTCCTCGTTGCCCGCAAAGAGTGCCTCTGCTTGAAGTTCCGCTTTTGTGCTGTTCTGTCCACCCGACACGCGAAGGACACATGATTCTTATGGCGCGTGATACAATGGCGTTCTGGGAAGCTATGAACAACGGAGGAATGGCATGACCAACACAGTTGAACTAACTCTGGACGACGTTTACGAGGCCCTTAGAGATGTGTACGATCCTGAGATTCCGGTAAACATCGTTGACCTCGGGTTGGTGCGCGATGTGTCCCTGGTCGAGGGCAACATCGATATGAAGATGACCCTCACCTTCGCAGGCTGCGGCATGGGTCCCTACATTGCACAGCAGGCGGAATGGCGGCTCGCAGAACTCGAAGGAGTGGACGACATCAACGTTGACCTCGTATTCGACCCGCCCTGGACGCCCGACGAAATCACCGAAGAGGGCAAGAAGCTGCTGGGTCTGGACTAAGAGAGTCCGCTAGCTAGTACCCAGCCGGTCTGTGCGTCAGCAATTCGGTCAGTCTACGGCTAGCCTTTGGCCACTAATGACAGACCGATGCATTGCCGCGCCGAAACACTTTAGGATTGAGGATATCTCATGACGATGAATCCGCAGCAGGCGGCGCAGGCACGCCAGCGTATAGAATCGATGCGACGCCAGTTCGAGCAGAAGCGGCAGGTCGCTGACGCGCTGGCGCAGATCGGCCACAAGATCGGCGTGTACAGTGGCAAGGGCGGCGTCGGCAAGACGACCGTAGCCGTGAACCTCGCCGCTACTCTCGCGCACGAAGGGTACAGCGTCGGCATCCTCGATGTGGACATCGACTGCCCGAATGTTGTGCGCGCTATGAAGGTCGCCGAGCGACCGCAGGTAGGCCAGGACAACAAGATGCTGCCGTCTGAGCGCTTCGGCGTGAAGATCATGTCCATGGGTTTCTTCCAGCAGAACGAGGAAGAGGCGATCATCTGGCGCGGCCCCATGGTACACAACGCCATCAACCAGCTGCTGCAGACCACCGAGTGGGGCGAGCTCGACTATCTCGTCGTTGACCTGCCGCCAGGCACCTCCGACGCACCCCTGACAGTCATGCAGAACCTCGAACTCGACGGCTTCATCGTCGTGACAACCCCGCAGGAACTCGCCAAGATCGACGCCAAGCGCTCCATCAACATGATCCGCAAGCTGCAGGTCAAAGTACTCGGCGTCGTCGAGAACTTCTCCGGCGAAATCTTCGGCAGCGGCGCCGGCGAGGAGCTTGCGAGCGAACTCGGCCTGGACTTCCTCGGCAGCCTTGACCTGCGCCCCGACTACCGCGACACCTCCAAGCCGACCGTCCTGCTGAGCAACGAAGTGCTGGGCGAGTATTCCGGCATCGCTGAGAAGGCGCGCGCCGCCCTGCAAGGGGGATGATATGGATAAGCGAGAAGGCAAAAACAACGAAGAAGTGAAAAGACTCACTTATGTCAGCACCTCAGCGCTCCAGTCCAGGCTGCCGGAGTTGCTTCTGTTCCTGCTGGAAGGCGAGACGGTGGTGATAACGCATCGCGGCGAGACCATTGGGTACTTGATGCCACAAAATGAGGAACGGGAGCGAGAGTTGCTTGAGCTGAACGAAGCGGCGGCGGGGCGATCCGGCAAGGGGCGGCAAAGAGTTAAGATAGCAAGGGACGATATTATCGAACTTATCCATGGGCGCGACTGCTAGTAGTTTGAATTCGTTTGTCATAGATGCCTCAGTCGCATCTGCTTGGCTATTGGACGACGAATCAGACCAGTTCGCTGACGACGCTTATGCAGCACTTCAAGTAAATCGCGGACTCGTCCCGCAGCACTGGCACTTCGAGGTACGCAACGCCTTGATTATGGCGGAACGGCGGAGCCGCATTTTTGCCGATGAGGTTGACTTGGGGCTGCATAGACTGGATCAAATGACCACACAGTGGCTGGATACCGACGCCACGCCAGACCTTAACACAACATTCGCCCTAGCCCGCAGACATCGCCTCTCGTTCTACGACTCTCTATACCTCGAATTGGCGCTGCGCCGCAACATCCCACTCGCCACCCTCGACTCCGCTCTCGACCGTGCCGCTGCTGCTGAAGACCTGCCCGCGCTTCCATAGCCGTCAGTGTGTATAATTGCTCCCACACGATTTGTTCACCACGACGCTATGGAGGATTTTGCATGTTCTACAGGCTATACACGGGCGAAGACGGACAGTCCCACATGGACGAAAGCTATGAGCCGCCGGAGGTTCAGGACGCAACCAGCATCGTCGTTCGCAAGCAGGAAGTGGGCTACTTCATCGACTGGCATCCCGCCCCACGCAAGCAGTACATCATCACGCTGGCTGGCAATGTCGAGATCGGCCTTGGCGACGGCACGGTTTACACGCTCGGCCCCGGCGACATGATGCTCGCCGAAGACCTGACAGGGCAGGGACACACAACAAAGGCTGTGGGCACCGAAACGCGCGTGTCTGTGGCTCTTACCCTGGACTAACCATCCCCCGAGGAACTATTCATTCCCATAACGTGTGTCTGTTGCCTGTCCGCTGCCTGCCTGTTTTGACGGCTTGGCTGGAGTGGGAATATACTTACGCCAATTGAGATTTACGCCACTAGCATCTGGGAGCGAGACCGTGAGCTACGAAGACATCGTTGTTACCAAAGAAGACGGAGTCGGCATCATCCGCCTGAACAGGCCGAAGGTGCTGAATGCCCTGAGCAAGAGGCTCTACCGCGAGGTGGACACCGCCATCACGGAAATGGAAGAGGACGCCGACATCAAGGCGGTGATTTTCACCGGCACAGGCGACCGCGCGTTCTCGGCTGGTGCGGACATACACGAGCAGGTGCGCGACGCGGAGAACCCGCCCCCACCTGATCCCGGACGCGCCGAATACTCCTGGCATGTCGCCGCATGCACGAAGCCAACCATCGGCGCGCTCAACGGCCTCTCCTATGGTGGCGGCGCGGTCATGGCGTCCAGCTTCGACATTCGAGTCGGCTGTGATCGCTCGCGCTTCCGCTTCCTTGCGGCGTCCTATGGCCGTGTGAACTCCACCTGGACGCTGCCGATGCAGGTCGGCTGGCCCAAGGCGAAGGAACTGCTTTTCACCACATGCGTGGTTGAGCCGGAAGAGGCGTACAAGATCGGTCTGCTGAACCACCTTGTATCCGTCGACGAGCTTATGCCCAAGGCGATGGAGATTGCGAAGCAGATCGCCGCCAACGATGCCCGCATGGTGCAGGGCATCAAGGAGCTGATGATCGACGATGTCGGCGAGGGCTGGCGCTGGATGCACGACAACGAGTCGGCGGCGCAAAAGGGCAAGCTTGCCCCCACACCGGTCGAAGAAGGCTTTGCAGACTTCCTGGAGCGCAAGGGACGCAAGGACGCCTAGCGCCTGACAAGGCTAAACACGACATGGGGACATTCAGCGTACCGATAAGCATCGGCGATCCGCAGGGCGAGAACTGGATAGAACTCGACGCCCTTGTGGATACGGGCGCCTCAATTGTCTCCTTACCGATCCCGTTGTTGACAGACTTGGGAATCACCCCTCATGCGCGGCGGCGGTTTCGGGTTTATCGGAACGGTGTGAAGAACCTGGACATAGGCAAGGCGCGAATAAGGGTTGAAGAGAAGGAAACCTGCACACTGGTTGCATTCAACGACGAAGGTACCCCGCCTCTACTCGGCGCACTCGCGCTGGAAGCCCTGTTCCTCGGCGTTGACCCGGTTGCGCAGAGGCTAGTGCCTGTTGACGGACTTATGATGTCGCCATTAGATTTGGACTGATACCAACGACAAGATACAGGAAGATAGAAGAACTTCGAGAGGACGTGCCCCGATGACATCTGCAAACGGAAAGCTAAACACACCGCTTGAGGGCATACGAGTGCTCGACTTGGGACGCTATCAGGCTGGCCCACGCTGCGCCCTGATGTTCGCGCGTATGGGCGCCGAGGTTATCAAGGTGGAATCGGTACGGGGTGACGAGAGCCGTGCCAACGGACCGCGCGTTCGAGGACAGTCCGCCTACTGGGTGCAGTACAACAGCGGCAAAAAGAGCCTCGCCATCAACCTCCGCACCGACAAGGGCAAGGAAGTCTTGCGCGACCTCGTCAAGGTCTCCGACATCCTCCTGCAGAACTTCCGCCCCGGCACCATCGACATCATGGGCTTCGGCTACGACAAGCTCAAGGAACTGAACCCGAAGATCATCATGATCAACGTCTCGGCATACGGGCAGTACGGCCCCAACCGCGACAAGGTCGGCTTCGACCCCATTGGTCAGGCGATGGGCGGCCTGATGACCCTTACCGGCTACGGCGACCTGCCCCCTATCAAGACATACTTCCCCCTGATCGACCGCATCACTGCGCTGCACGCCTGCATCGGCGCGCTTGCAGCCCTGCGTGAGCGCGAAATCTCCGGCGAGGGTCAGGCGCTCGAAGTCTGTCTCGCCGACACCGGCTTCACTGTTAACGAAATCCCTATCTCGGCATACCTCAGCGGCGGCGTGGAAACCGAGCGAGCGGACTCCGCGGTCGGCGGAGGCGGTACGCCATTCGGCGGCATGTACGAGACCTCGGACGGCTATGTCATCCTCGCTGCCGGCAACGACAACATGTGGCCGCGCACATGCGAAGCCCTCGGCCATCCCGAATGGCTTGAGGACCCGCGCTTTGAGTCGCGCGACTCCCGCACCGAGCATGTGGATGTACTCGAAGAAGAGATCGGCAACTGGCTAAAGCAGCGCACTACTAAGAAGGCAGTTGACGAACTCTCCGACCACAGCATACCCTGCGCCCCGGTGAACAGCACCGAGCAGGCGGCAAACGAGCCGCAGCTTCACGAACGCGACATCCTGATGGAAGTGCCCGATCCCGTCGCAGGAACGATGTGGGTGAGCGGCGAGTCCATCAAGTTCAGCCGCACACCGATGGTAGTGGGCTCAGCTCCCACCGTCGGACAGCACACCCGCGAGCTTCTGGGCGACATCCTCGGCTACTCCGACGATCAGGTGCAGAGCCTTGTTGACGAAGAAGTTGTTGGCTCGGACGACTCTGTTTAGCCACGCGGGACGGTGCATACAGGACTAGGAACTAGAACTCTTGCAGACGATTGTTAACGACC
Organism: Dehalococcoidia bacterium; assembly: GCA_963665605.1. Taxonomy (GTDB): domain Bacteria; phylum Chloroflexota; class Dehalococcoidia; order Lucifugimonadales; family JADFKI01; genus Bin90. The sequence continues at coordinate 2,145,039 of OY762409.1, forward strand.
CCGGCGATTTCTCCTATGTGATCGGGCCATACAAGCAGCCCGTAGCAACCGTGTCGCCGGGCGAGACCTTCATCGTCGAGACGGCGGACGCATTCGAAAACAGGATAACCTCGCCCGACGACGACATAACGCAGATCATCACGCTGCCCTATGTGAACCCCTTGACCGGTCCTATCTATGTAGAGGGCGCGGAGAAGGGCGACACGATTGCCGTCACCATCCATTCCATCGAGGTTACGCGCAACTACGGTGTCAGCGCGCTGATTCCGGAGTTCGGCGGCCTCTGCGGCACAGTCTTCACGCGCACGCTGAACCCGCCGTTGCCGCCTCGCGTCATGTTGCACCCCATCAGCAATGGCGAAATCACCTTCTCGGAAGACCTCGACATCGCCGCGATACCCTACGAGCCGTTCTACGGAACAATTGGCGCCGCCCCCGAGCTTGAGGCGATCTCCTCGCTCGCTCCCGGCTTCCACGGCGGCAACATGGATGCGGCGGACGTCTGCCCCGGCAATACGATCCACCTGCCCGTGAATGTCCCCGGCGCGCTGCTGCACATCGGCGACGGCCACGCCGCGCAGGGCGATGCGGAAGTCTGCGGCGTCGCCACCGAGATTCCCACGCGCGGCACACTGACCGTTGACCTCGTCAAGGGACACTATGTCGCCACGCCACGAGTAGAGTCCGACGACTTCCTGATGACCGTCGGAAGCGCGCGTCCAATGGAAGACGCCGCCCGCATCGCATTCTACGAGCTAGTGATGTGGCTGGAATCGTCTTACGGCATCGAGCGCCTGACTGCCTATCAACTCTGCTCGCAGGTCGCGCGTGTGCGCCTCGCCAACATGGTGGACATCCTCTACTCGGTAGTCGCCAAGTTCCCTAAGCGCTACCTGCCCCGCAATTGAACTATGGCGATCCCCGACTCTAATACTGCAGACCCGCAACCCACTGACGAATACCTTGACGCCGGAGGCGTGCGCCTGCACTATGCCGACTGGGGCGTGCCTTTTCCCGACGCGCCGACAATGGTTCTCTTGCACGGTTTGCAGGACTGCGCCCGAAGCTGGGACATCTTCGCCGCCGCCGTCCGCTCCGACTACCACGTCATCGCCCTCGACCATCGAGGACACGGCGACAGCGCCCACGCCACGCCCGATACCTACGGCTTCCGCGACTATATCTCCGATCTTGAATCCCTCGTTTCGCATCTCGGATTGAACGACTTCATCCTCGCCGGACACTCCGCCGGCGCGCGCTATGCCTTCGTCTTCGCCGCCGAGCATCCCGAGCTGATCCATTCGCTGATGGTCGTGGACATTGATCCCGATGCGGTGAACCCCGATTCTCAGGGCATGTTCGTGCGCTACAACACCGAGTCAGACGAGTGGGACTCACTCGAAGCCGTCGTGAAGAGGCTGCGCGACCGCCAACCGCAGTCAACGGACGAGATGCTGCTGCATCAGGCAGAGGTGATGACCCGCAAACTGCCCGACGGCAGGCGCGTCTGGAAGCGCGACCGAGGTCTCCTCGCGGCGTACGAGCGCCCCGACCTGTGGGAAGAGTGGGGGCGTCTCACCGTACCCACGCTCATCGTGCGTGGGCGGCAGAGCGATCTACTGACGCACGAGGTAGCAGTGCGAATGCGAGAAGCGATAGAAGGCAGTGCGCCGCTTGTGCGCCTCGCTGAGCTGGAAGGCGGTGGCCACTGGTTCTACCAGGAGTTCCCCGGGGCGTTCGAGATGACCTTCCGGTGGTTCATGCGCGCCGTCAGGGATTCGTCCAAGGAGCGGGAGAGCGACGACAACTAGAGCGCCGTTGCCTATTCCGCGTCTTCCCAATCAGCCTCCGCACCGAGAATCTCTTGCGCCCGCTCCAGGTTGTGCTCATACACCAGCACCCGATGAGGAATGAACTGGATCATGCCCACACCGCCATATCCGAAGCCCAATGGTTGAGTATATGCACCGACGCCGTTCTCGCGAAGCAACTCGGCGACCATCTGCGCCTCCATCTCGTTCGGATATGTGGCAAATTCGACTGACTTGTCATTAGACGGCATTATCAGTTCGACCCCTTCAGATGAGCGGCTATCTCGTCGCGTATCGTGCTGATGCTCGGCTGTGGGCAGCCGATGACGCGCTCGTCTGCGCCCTCGTGCTTGTGGTGTGGCTCATGCGGAAAGCCAGGGTGACGCCCAATGTTGTCGTAGCGGAATATCGTGGCGTTGTCGGCGGTCATGTAGTGGAACGAGTAATCCACAAGCAGAGGCAAATCGTCACGGATAAGCACCTCCATATAGACATGCAGGTAACTTGGTCCAGAGAATATTATCATCGCTTGGAACTCGGCGCTCGTTTCGCCCAAAGGCTCACGAGAGAATCGCTCTATCGCCGTTCCTCCTGCGGTCAAGAGAACATCAATCGAGCGTTCAAAGTATATTGCCAGAAGTGGTTCAAGCACTGGACTAAATGCCTGCTAAATCTTCCACTCTTCCCCAACGCCGCGGCTGGGTATCGATAATTCTTTGACACCATGCACTCTCGCCATGTACTTGCAATTCATTGCCCAATTAAGAAAGTCGTGAGTGCATTCTAGTTTGCGGTTTTTCCACTTTGTCGCAAACTCTTCCGAGGTCATCCCATACTTCGCCTCAAATTCGGCAAGCTCTTGTTCAATGTCCTTTCTGGTCAGCGTCTTGGCTTCGACTTTAACTTCCTGCCCGTTGGCTAATTTGAAAGTCCTGTACTGCTGCTTCTGATCAACCATCTTGCACCTGCCTATGGCTGCTGTTCTTAGCGATTAGGAAATGCGCGTCTGAGAACTACCTGCCAATATACCTCGGCTGCCTCTTCTCCACGAACGCCCGCACGCCCTCCTTGTGGTCCGCCGTCCGCCGCGCGATGTTCTGCGCGGGCCCCGCAAGCTTCAGGCTTTCTTCCAAGTCGGTGTGCAGCGATTTCTGCACAAGCCGTTTTATCATCGCCATGGAGTATGTCGGCCCGTCCGCGATGCGATGTGCCAGCTCCAGCGTCGTCTCCATCAGCTCGTCGTGCGGCGCGACCTTACTCACCATGCCGAGCCGGTACGCCTCGTCCGCGCTGACAGTGTCGCCCGTGTACTGCAGGATAAACGTATTGCTGATGCCGATCATTCGCGGCAACTGCCAGCACGAGCCGTCCGCCGGAATCAGCCCACGCCTGATGAATGTCTCCGAGAATCGGGCGTTCTCCGACGCGACCCGAATGTCGCACGACAGCGCGATGCCCATGCCAAGCCCCATCGCGTAGCCGTTCACCGCTGCGATGGTAGGCTTCTGCATGTTATGCAGCGTCAGCGGCAGGAAGCGCACTCCGTCCATGTAGCTCTCGCCTGAAGCAGCCGCCTCCCACTCACTATCGAGATACTCCCACGGCGTCTGGTCCTCCGGGATCGGCGATTCGTCGCGCTCCTCGTTCGCCTGGTTCATGCGCTTCACATTCGCGCCCGAGCAGAACGACGGATCGTGCCCCGTCAGCACGAGCGCCCGCAGAGTTGACGACGCTTCCAGACGCCCTATCTCCGCGTTGATCTCTGCAGCCATCTCGTCCCCGATGGCGTTGCGAGTGGGCGCGTCGTTCATCGTGATGACCAGCACGCCGCCAACTTCCTGCACGTCAATATATTCGTAAGCCATTCTCTATCCTCTTATCCGGCTTCAGCCCTCGATCTTCTCCTTCAGGCAGTTGAAGAACTGGTTCATCAGCATGCGTGATGCGTTGCCCATCAGCCGTTGCCCCACGCGCGCCACCACGCCCGTAACCTGCGCGTCCCCAACCACACCGACCTGCGTCCCGCCTTCGATGTCCGTGAAGGTGAGCAAGCCCTCGCCGCGCACACTGCCGCCTCTGCCTCGCCCCTGCACGACCATCCTATACGATTCGAGATGCTGCCTGTCGGCGATTGAAACGCTGCCGGTGTAGTTGCCGCGCACTGCTGCGACGCCCACGCGCATCTTCACATTGTAGGTGTCGTCATCGACCGGCTCGAAGCTCTCGCAGCCGGGTATGCACCCCGCGAGCGTATCCGGCGACATCAGCATGTCCCAGACCTTCTCGCGCGCGGCATCAATCGTGAATGTGCCTTCTACCTTCAAGCGGGAACTCCTATAAATTCAGAGCTGATATTGATGAACCGAACGATGCAGATATGTGCTGGTGCCGCCCCATTCTAGCACACGGCGGCATGTAGCCCATCACGGCTTATCCTGTTATAATCGCCCAAAATCCGCAGGGTGGTGCAACGCATCCCTCATATATGATGCAACGCACCCCGCTTACATTTGGGGCATGCACGAGCAAATGCCCGCAAGTGTCGGTTCACGAGACTAGTCATTTTTGTTTTGGGAGGATTCGTATGGGTCAGTCAATTACCGTAGAGGTCAATGGCACATCACATACCAGCGATGTGGAACCGCGCCTCCTTCTGGCGCAGTATCTCCGCGAGACGCTTAACATGACAGGCACGCACATCGGCTGCGATACCAGCAACTGCGGCGCCTGCACCGTCATCCTCAATGGCGACGCCGTTAAGTCTTGCACCGTATTTGCAGTGCAAGCGGACGGCGGCAAAGTTACGACCGTCGAGGGCCTCGCCACCAACGGCGAGCTACACGCAGTTCAGGAAGGTTTCTGGGAGGAGCATGGACTTCAGTGCGGCTTCTGCACGCCGGGAATGATCATGATGTCCTACGACCTGATCACCAAGAATCCGAACCCGTCCGAAGAAGAGATACGTGAGGGGCTTGCAGGCAACCTGTGCCGCTGCACCGGATACCACAACATCGTGAACGCGGTGCAGTACGCCGCCGAGAAGATGTCGTCATAAGAGTCCATCGGTCCATCAGTTGTTCAGTCTATCAGCCCATCTAAGTAGAAAGGCTGGAATGACAGCAACTGACTGAAGGGCTGACGCACCGACAGACTGAAATACCAGGAGGCTGAATAATGGTTACAAGTGCATTCGCATATCATGCGCCAACAAGCGTATCCGAAGCGGCACGCTTGCTGGCTGAACACGGCGACGACGCAAAACTGCTGGCAGGCGGCCATAGCCTTATCCCCCTGATGAAGCTGCGACTTTCCGAGCCCGGCGTACTCATCGACCTCGGCAAGGTCGAAGGCATGTCCTACATCCGAGAAGCAGATGGCGGCGGTCTCGCGATAGGCGCAATGACGACCTACTCCGACCTGCAGGCGTCCGACCTGGTACAGGGTGGCGCACCCGTGCTTGCAGACGCGGCAGGACAGGTCGCGGACGCGCAGGTTCGCAACATGGGCACGCTCGGTGGTTCCCTGGCGCACGCCGACCCCGCGGGAGACATGCCCGCAGTCGCCATCGCGCTCAACGCTGAGCTGGTCACAAGCTCCACCGGCGGCCATCGCACCATCGTCATCGACGGTTTTTTCGTTGATCTGCTCACCACCTCGCTGGAGCCTAACGAGATTCTCAACGAGATCCGCATCCCCGCACTAGCGGCGGGCAGCGGTTCGGCTTACGCCAAGTTCGGCAACAAGGCGTCGCACTACGCCATTGTCGGCGTAGCGGCAGTCGTCACCGTGGACAGCAACGGCAACTGCTCAGGCGCAAGCATCGGCGTCACGGGCGCGGGCCCAACGGCAGTGCGCGCAAGCGCCGCTGAGGCAGCACTCGTAGGCAGCAGCCTTGACGACGACGCAATCAACGCAGCAGCAGGCGCAGCAGGCAACGGCATCGAATTCAACGAGGATGTCCATGCGTCTTCCGACTTCCGCGCACACCTGACATCGGTGTACGCAGGACGCGCCATCCGCGCAGCAATCGCCAACGCCGGATAGACACAACCAACAGCGAAATAGAAAATGGGCAGGACTTAGCAATCTAAAGTCCTGCCCATTCTGTTTTATCGGTTCTCTGTGTGTCGCACGCAGGTCTGTTCTTCTGGCCTGTTCCGACAATTACAGCGCGTGCAGCAAACCCTCTACATCGACATGCTCGTCCAGGAGCGCAACGCTGCGCTTGAGCTTGTCCGGGTGGCTGAAGCTGCTGCTTTCGAGTAAGTTATCCAGTCTTGCCATGGTGTCGAGCGTATCCGTCTGCACAAGGATGATCGGAGTCTCCTCCTGCTCCGCCTCATACTGCACATACTCGATTGGCGCAATTCCCCCGGTCGCGACAAGGCAAGCGGTCAAGCCGGGCGCGCTCAGAGCGGACATCTGCAAGTCGGGCCTGTCGCCGCGCACTATGGCGGCGCGGTTGTCGTGAATGCCGTAGTAATACTCGCCGGGGTCGAGGCTCATCCCGCCGACCATCAGGTACTCCACAAGCGCGTCCTCTTCGAATTCCTCACTGATGACCTCGCCGTCGAGGTGCGCGACAATCTGGCTCACGCTCACACCCAGCAGGCACCTGTCCTCCGGAATCAGCCCAAGCACTCTCGCTCCCCGCATCGACGCCTGCGCCGCAATCGGCGGCACCAGGTTGGCGCGCGCCTCAGTCCCCATGTACTGCGTTACGCCGTTGATGATGTAGCCTATCACCCTTCCGCCGTAGGGCGCGCCCGTCGTCAGCACCACTCCATGGGACAGCGACGCTTCGTAGCCTGCTACCACAAGCACCTTCGCATCCACATTGTCACATACGATCCGCCCCAGGGTCCCTGCTAGTCCGGTAGAGCCTTCCACGATAACAATGTCGTTCTCCGCGGACAGGCTGTTGATAAGGGCGCTGACTTCATCGAGATTCCCCGCCCTCACATCCTCAGCGACCGCGACCGGCCATCCCGTCGTATCCACCCCAAGCAAATCGGCGTACATTTTGGCATCCGAATCATCCGCGTCATCGGCGACGGGCTTGATGGCGACAACTGACTTCGACTGCGCTCTCAACAGCTTGGTCAGTGCCATGCACACCGCCGTCTTGCCTGCGCCCGGCCTGTCGGATACTACATATAGGATGCTCATTCACCGCTCCCGCGAGTTGCTTCACTGGCTTGAGGATACGCCTCCGCGATTATAACAAAAGGCGCGTGCAGCGTGTACTTTGTGCTAAAGTTAGTGGGGCGACGAATAATCATTCAGACGTGCTATGGTTGCACCGACCTTGGAGTCTGGCTTCATTGCTCATCAGAGAGGCATACCATGACCACTCGAAGCACACTCAGACCGCAGATTGCCGATTACGCTCATCTGGAGCCGCTGCCCGATCCGGAGCGTGAGCCTGATATGCAGCAATCCGAGGGCATTATTTCCTTTCACGTCGTCCTCAGAACTTTCTTCTCGCACAGGGACGACGTACTCATTTCGGGCGAAGGCTATCTGCGACACGAAGCGACCAATAACGCGGAACGCCTCGCTCCCGACTGCGTGGTGGCATTCGGCGTCAATGCGGAGGGCATAATCGCGCGCAACGGCTATGTTATCAGCGAGGTGGGCAAGCCGCCTGACTTCGTGCTCGAAGTCGCATCGCGCAGCACCGGCAGGCGGGACTACACCGTGAAGCGCGAGGGCTACGCGGGATATGGCGTCCAGGAATACTGGCGCTTCGACCACACCGGCGGCCGCTTCCACGACGCTCCACTGGCAGGCGATACACTCGTCGGCGGCAAATACGAGCGACTGGAGATACACGAAGAAGATGATGGCATGCTATGGGGACACAGCGCGGTGCTGGGTCTTGATCTGTGCTGGGATGACGGCAGGCTGCGCTTCCGCAACCCGTTGACCGGCGAGTTCCTCCCCACTCCTGAGGTATTGCAAGCCGAGCGCGACGCCGCTGAAGCTCGCGCCGAAGCTGCCGAAGCCCATGCCGACACGGAAAGAGCGATGCGTCAGGCCGCCGAATCTGAGGCATCCAGACTAAGAGAGCAGTTACGGCGGCTGCAACACGGCGAGTGATCTCCAGTATGTCGGTTAACCAGTGATTAGACGTAACTTTCTTGCCCTTTTGTCTCTGTCGCTACTTTTCAGCCTGGCGCTGGTAGGATGCAGCAACGCCCAGTCCGACGTGCCGCCGGTCGAGCAGCGCGCGCAGGCCCTCAACAGGTCTATCATGTGCCCCGTATGCCCCGGCGAGTCCATCGATCAGTCGCAGGTCGCGCTTGCCGTGCAGATGCGCGGCATCGTAAACGAGAAACTTGCGGAAGGCTGGTCCGACCAGCAGGTGCGCCAGTTCTTCGTCGAGCGATACGGGCCAAGCGTCCTGCTGGAACCGCCGACCAGCGGAGTATCGCTAGCCGTCTGGATTCTCCCGCCGGTTGGCGTCGTAGCCGCGATTGCGGTCTTCGTCCTTGTGCTGCGCCAAATGCGCCGCAAACCCGCACTCTCTGATGGTGACGACTCCCAGGAATCAATGTCGGATGATGACCTTCAGACCTACTACAATCGTATCGAGGCGTCCGTGTCGGACACGGAAAGGCGGAATGAGTAGTATGCGGTACATGCCGAACTCCATCGGCCGACGAACTGACTGACTGAAATATTGAACCACTGAAGGACTTTACATGGTTGACGCAGGACAGCTTGCGCTCGTAATCGCCCTCGTGGTGACGGCTTATGCCGTAATCGCCTCCTTCATAGGCGCACGGCAGCGCATACCCGATCTGACGGCGAGTGCGCGCTACGGCTTCTATTCGGTTCCCGTGCTGCTGCTCGTATCCACGGCTGCGCTCATTTACGCCTTCGTCACTCGCGACTTCGGCGTGCGCTATGTCGCCGAAAACAGCAATCTCGCGATGCCGCACATCTATACCTGGGTCGCCTTCTACGCCGGCAACGCCGGGTCGCTGCTCTACCTTGCGCTCGTGCTTGCGACAGTATCCGCCATAGCAGTGCTGACGATTCGCAAGCGTCTCCCCCATACGACACCCTACGCGCTCGGCACTATGGCGCTGATACTGCTGTTCTTCCTCGCCATAATGCTCTTCCTCGCCAACCCGCTGGAACGCCTGCCGATTGCTCCCCCGGACGGGCAGGGCATCAACCCCCTTCTTGTACACTTCGGCATGTTCATTCACCCGCCCCTTCAGATGGCGGGACTGGTGCTTGTCGCGGTGCCGTTCAGTATTGCGATGGGTGCGCTTGCAGCGCGGCGGGGCGGACGCGACGAGTGGGTAGACCTCGGCAGGCTCTGGGGCATGGTATCGTGGCTCGTCCTCACGATGGGACTCATGCTCGGCAGTTGGTGGGCGTACACCATACTCGGCTGGGGCGGATACTGGGCATGGGACCCTGTGGAAAACTCCGCGCTCATGCCCTGGCTGGCAATGACAGCGTTCGTGCATTCCATAATGGTGCAGAAGCGACGCGGCATGTTCCGCATGTGGAACATGGCGCTCATCATAATCGCCTTCACAATGGCGCAGATGGGCATGTTCATCAACCGCGGCGGCCCCGTGCCCTCGGTGCATTCCTTCGCGCAGAGCACGATGGGCTGGCTGTTCCTCGCCTTCATGGCAGGGACGATCCTAATATCCATTGCGGTCTTCATCTGGCGCTACGACTCGCTGAGAAGCCGCACGCAGCTTGAATCGTTCGTCTCCCGCGAGAGCGCCTTCCTCGGGCAGAACATCCTATTTCTCGCGGTTGCCTTCGTCACGCTCTGGGGCACGATATTCCCCGTGTTCAGCGAAGCGGCAGATGGTTCAGTCATCACCGTCGGGCGTCCATTCTTCGACCGTGTGAACGGCCCAATCCTCCTAGTCATCGTGATACTCATGGGCATAGGCCCCCTGCTGCCGTGGCGACGCTCCACAACCCAGAGCCTCATACGCGCCCTCCGAATACCGGTCATTGCCGCATTCCTCACCATCGCGGTTCTGCTTGTCGTGGGAGTGCGCCAACCCGTCGCGCTCGTGGCGTTCGGCTCGGTGGGCTTGGCGCTCGGCGGCATCCTGACCGAGTGGTTCCGTGGCACGCGCTCCCGGCATAGGCGCGGTGAAGCATACCCGTCCGCTTTCCTCAACCTCTTATCCGGCAACCGCCCGCGCTACGGCGGATACATCGTGCATCTCGGAATCTCGATGCTCGCGGTCGGCGCGATAGCCTCGTCGTTCTTCAGCGTGCAGCGTGACATCGCAATGATTCCGGGCGATGTCGCGTCCTTCGGCGACTACACATTCAGGTATGTCGGCGCAGTCCACACGGTGCATCCGGACAGGGCAGAATCCATAGCGGCGTTCGATGTGTGGAAGGGCGAGCAGTTGACAGGCAGGATGGAGGCATTCCGCGCCTTCTATCCCACCTTCCGCATCGCCTCCACCAAGGGCGCGATCCGCAGCACGCCCATCGAAGACTTCTACATCGTACCCTCCGAGTTTGGCGCCGATGATCAGGCGGTCTTCCGTGTTCTGATAAACCCTATGGTCTGGTGGATGTGGGCATCCGGCCCCGTCATGGTTCTAGGCATTCTCGTCGGCCTGTGGCCCGCAAGACAGCCCGCGCCCGCTGTGGTCAGAGCGCCCGGTGGCGCGCAAGCGGCGAGGGCGTAGCGCCATGCTTGTACTCATTGCCGTGCTGCTCGCGCTCATACCCGCCGTCATCATCGCCTACCCTTTCCTGCGGCGCGGTGAAAGCAAAGAATGGCTCGACGACGAAAGCTCACCCGCGGCAATGCTTCAGCGCAGGTGGGAAGCCGCGCTCGACGGCATACGCAGCGCGGAACTGGAGCACGCCATCGGCAACTTGGCAGACGAAGACTATCGCTGGCTGCGCCGCCAGTACATGCGCGAGGCAGCAGTAGTCATGCGTGCAATGGAACTGGAGCATGAACAGGAAGAGGCGCTTCTATCGCAGATAGAGGTCGAGAGCAGCCGCGTCAGAGCGCGCGTGCTAGGCGATGAGCAGGCCACAGGCTGAGACACACGACGCCGGATAATTCAGACCTGCAATCTCAGTTCGGCGTAACCCAAGGCGTACCCTTCCGCCCGCCATCGTTGAAATGAAGGGTCTATGAACCTGTAGTAGAAGTAGGCGACGGGCAGGATATAGCGCACGGACTCTCCCTTGTCCGTGTATCGGAATCGGAGACTTTCGACCACACTCTCGAGATTTGGAACAGGCTGGTCGAAGGGCAGACCTTCCCACTCAGCCGCTTCCTTCTGACGCAACCAGCCCAGTGCTGCTGCTATACCCTCCGCGCGGCCTATCGCTTTGATATTGTCCTTTTGCCGCAAGTCCCTGACGGCACTGCTGTGCTCTAACGGTTCGATGTACTTCCAGCGCAAGTAGTCTGCAGGTAATATCGGCGTCCTCGTGGCTCTCTTCGGTAACTGAACAGGGTATCGTGACGAAACTGCTATGAATGTAGGTGTGGGTTCATCAAATTCGGTTCCTTCCCGATGTGCCTTCTCTTTACGCTGCGCCCATTCCAAAGTTACTGCGATTCCCTGCTCGCACCCGTCCTCAATCAACTTAGTAATATGATGCTGTGCGGACTGTCTGTTCCGCTCCCTAAGAGGTTCAATGAACCTTCGCCACATGTATTCTGACAACGTTCCGTTCATGTGCATGTCGCCTCTGGCAGATGTAGGGCCGCCCGCGCCTCAATCTTATCAATCAATGGGCGCATTGCGTGTGTTGAGCGTTTTCACTAGCCATATCTTACCGAAAACTGGTAACTTTGACATGCAATGACAATCGATTCCCGACAACGCCACGCCATCCCAACACTGCCGCTCATGCTAGCGGTTGCCTGCCTCCTCGCGATCGCTGCATACCAGCCCGCACTGGCGCAGCAGTCGCCGTTGTCCGTATCAGGGCAGGTCGTGAACGGCTCGCCCGAGTCCGGCAATCTCGTAGGACTGGCGGTTACGCTTCACATGCAGGGCGAGACCCTATACGACAGCGAACTGGCAATTACCGACAACGACGGGCGCTTCGTCTTCGACGGCATCGTGTACGATCCCGCCTTCGTTTACGGCGTCTCAGTGCGATATCAGGATGTGATCTACGGCACCGAAGTCAGTCTCGAGAACGGTGCGCCGCCTCCCGTAACAATCGAGGTGTTTGAAGCCGTATATGAGCAGGATGTAATTCGCGTCGGTTCAGCATCGCTGCTCTTCGCAGACGCCGACCGCGTAACCCAGACCGTCTCCGCCCTCGAGATCATAAAGGTCATCAACGACTCCGGTTACACATTCGTGCCCGGCTCCGGTGGCCCAATGAGCCTGCTGCGCTTTGGGCTACCACCGGGCGCGGAAGGTTTGCAGGTGGACACACGTCTGATCGGCGCGGACGTAGTGCAGGTTGACAGGGGCTTCGCGGTGATTGGCAACGTGCCGCCGGGCGAGCACGACATCCTGTTCACCTACGTCTTCCCCTACGATGGAACGGAGACAACCATCGAGAAGTCATTCCCGTTCGGCGCAGACAACCTGCGCGTACTCTCGCCCAACGAAGTTCTGACGCTGGCAAGTGAAGACATCGGCACACCCGAGTCCGTGGACATCGGCGAGCGTCCCTACCAGCTCATCGAGACATCAGACATAGAGCGCGGCAGGCGCATCAACGTGCAGCTATCGGGGTTGCCGCGTACCACGCTCGCCGACCGCGTGCAGGGAGCCGTCACCACCGCCCGGTACGAGTATGTCGCCCCCGCCCTGCTCGCCGTCTTCCTGGCTGTCCTCATACCATTCGCGATCATACGGCACAGGTCCAGAAGGGCTGTCCCTGGCGGAGCGGATGATCCGTCCGTCCAGGCCTAGTCTAGCCTCTTCACCAGATACTCACAGACCTCGCGCCACTCCCGCCGATTGCCGTGGATGTCCATGTAGGTGCCGCCAATCTCAAACGCGCCGTAGCCCGTGTCAACATACCCTAGCCGCTCGTACAGCGCCCGCGCTCGCGGATTGTCTATACCGACAGCCAGGCTAATCTGCGAGAAATCCCGCTCTGCCGCAAGCCACTCCGCCTGAGCCAGTATCCGTCTGCCGATACCCTGTGACCGAAGTTCCGGCATCACGAACAAGTCCTCCAAATGGGCGCACTCTGAGATGCGCTCAACGATATAGGCATCCGTCGTGCCTCCCCAGCGCACCATCGTATGCCCGATTGGAATCTCGTACAGCCACGCGATCAGGTAAGTCAGATGCCCGTCCTGCTGCTGCGTAAAGCGGTCGTGGTGTCGTCCTGCCAGCCGGTCCACATCGAGATGCTTGTCCAGAAGCCGGATTTCGGATTGCTCAAGCGGTCGGATTTCTGGAGTTAAGGGAGTTGACATAGATGCACAAGATGGCGTTTCTGATGCTACAATTCAATCCAGAAGGCATTAGAGTTCAGTGGGAGCGAGCCAAAATGAAGGCTTACAAGCTGCAATTTGTCATGTACAGCCCGTCCGAGTCAACTGAGCCGGACAAGTATATGGCCGAGATTCCTGCGCTCCCGGGATGCCGAGTTTGGGGCGACACCCCCGAAGACACTATCGACATTCTTCAGGATGTCGCTGCTGGCATAATTGAAACGCACATTGAGCGTGGCTACGACCTGCCCTTTCCGTAACTGCTACCAATTGAGGGGATTGCTAAAGTTCCTTCCCCCCCGATGTGGGAAGGCTAGAGCCTGCCCCTGCGAAGGCAGGGGATGGGGGTGAAAAATCCTCCCCATCCTGTACATCCATGTTAGCCTCACCCTACTTGATAAGCCTCTTCCGCATCTGCCGTGACGCTAGCCACACGCCTACAAGCAGGAACGCCAGCAGCTCCAGGACCCACAGCAGCATCCAAGGCGTAAGCTCCCCGGCAAACAGCCCGCGCACCAGTGCCGCCGATGCAGTCAGCGGAAGCACCCACGCCGCGTTCTGCACCACCTCGGGCAGCCTGTCCAGCGGAAAGAACACGCCGCTAACCCAGAACATCGGCAGAATGAACAGCGTCAGGAAGTTATTGATGGAGCCTATCGTGCTGCCTGTCGCCGTCATCACCATCGCGATTGCGGAGAACGTCAATCCGACGAGGTACGCCACCGGCAGCGCAAGTAGGGCCCACGGCGAACTCACCAGTCCGAATATCGCCGCAACGAAGAGCACTGCCACGGCCGAGACCAGCCCTCGCGTCGCACCCCACAAAACCTCTCCTATTACGATGTCCTCCGGTCCCAGAGGCGTGAACAGCATCGACTCGTAGATGTTGTGCGTTTCCATACGCATGTACGCGCCGTACGAGGCGTCGAATGTCGCATGGAACATGGCGTATGAGGCGATGACGCCCGGCGCGAGGAAGTGCGGGTAGCTGACGCCCTCGCCAAGGTTGGATATATATGCGCCCAGCCCGAAGCCCACGCCCAGCAGCAGCACGAACGGCTCCACGAAGAGGCCGCCCAGCTCGAAGCGCCACGCGCGGCGGAAGGCGTCAAGGTTGCGCTGCCACACGCGGAACCCGCCCCACACCGGCGTCCGCTGCACCATCGTCGTCATCGTTGCAAGTGTCGTCATATCACTCCGTAAGAGCCGTTACCCCTCGCGCAGTCCCCGTCCCGTCAGCCGCAGGAACAGGTCCTCCAGGTTGCCCGGCCGCTGGAACATCTCGTATCCGTTCAGGCCGGAGTTCTCGTCCAGCGCTGCGCTGTTGTCGCCGTAGAAGTACAGCGAGTCCCCACCGTACTCGAACTCGAGGCCCTCGTCAGTGAGACGCTGCACGACGCCCGCCATGTGGATCGGGTTCACCCGCAGTTCCACAACCTGTTCTCCAACAAGCTCATGAACGAGTTCACGAGGCACCCCTTCCACCAGCACATTACCCTGGTCTATCACGACCAGCCGGTCGCACAGGTGGGCGGCTTCGTCCATGTAGTGCGTAGTAAGCAGAATCGTGATTCCCCGCGACTTGAGCGTCGCCAGTATGTCCCACACAAGCAGCCGCGCCTGCGGGTCCAGCCCTGTTGTCGGCTCGTCCAGCACCAGTATCCTTGGGTCGTGAAGCATCGCCCGCGCGATTAGCAGCCTGCGCCGCATACCACCGGATAGCTCGTCTATCGTCTGATACGCCTTCTCTTCCAGATGGAACTGCCGCAGCGACTCCCATGCTCGTTCTTGGGCAAGTTTGCGCGGCATGTTGAAGTAGCGGCAGTATGTCAGCAGGTTCTGCAGCACGCTCAGGTCCGGATCGAGACTGTCCGACTGCGACACGATGCCCAGTTCGAGCTTGATCTTGCGCTGGTCCCGGCGCACATCCATGCCGTGAACCACCAGTTCACCGCTGTTCAGAGGTGACACGCACGACAGCATCTTCATCGTGGAAGTCTTGCCCGCGCCGTTGGGACCAAGAAAGCCGAAACACTCACCCTCGAATATGTCGAAGCTGATGTCGTTGACAGCCGTCAGTTCGCCGTATCGCTTGATGAGGTTCTGCGCCCGAACTGCGACTCTATAATTTCCCTGCAATGAGGTCCTGCCTTATACTGAAAATGTCCGCTCTCATGAAAGAGCGCACCAAGCCATTGTAGCAACTCTAACGCCCCTGAGTACAATTCATGCATTGGCTCAGTTCGGCCCGTCTCCTCTTCCATAATCGGTGCCAAACTCACCGTCTGACAGCAAATCCCGCAGCGGCACTATCAGAATGTGCGTCTCCCCGTGGTGCCGCTGCCGCAGGATCAGGCAGTTTGCCTTCACCTCCGCCATCTTCAACCCGTCCTGCTCGCAGCGTATCGCCTGCGTCTTGCTCATTCTCATCCTATCCATCCTGTTTGTCCTGTTCACTTACTTTCATCGGCGGCAAGTTCATCTCGCGGCGCACTTCGTCAACCGTCATGATCCCGGCCTGCACATAGATTCGCCGCCGCTTCGCCTTGTTCTCCTCGCTCTCCTTCAGCGCCTCCACGCCGCTCAGATCGAACTCGACGGTGAGCGAGTCATCGCCGAAATGCGGCAGCAGATGCTGATGTAGCGCCTCACGGTAAAACGCAAGCTGCGCCGCGATCGTATCCTCCCAGAACAGCCGCCGCGCCGTGCTGAAGTTCGAGAATGTCGTGTTCTCCAGGTCTCCGATCATCACCTTCGGCACGCCGAATACGCGCGTCACATCCTCAAGACTCCAGCGCAGGCTCTCGATGTACTCCATGTCGCGCGGGCTGAATCCGAGATTGCTCGCCCTCATGCCCGGGCTGAGCAGCGCGGGCCGCCGCGTCTTGTCCACCCCCTGAAAGCGTGACTCCCAGCGTGCGTAGAACTCGCTTACCTCCGCGTCCGTCGGCACGCCCTCCATTTCGATGATGAGACCCGGCGTGCTGTCGTTCTGCAGCAGCTTGCGGTTCGCCCGCAGCGCGTCCATTCCCATGTCGGCGGATTGGCGAAGCGGCGCAATCGGCGACAGGCCGGCATATTCGTCCAGCGGATTGAAGTACCGCATCCACACCACATCCTCCGGCAGGTACGGCACAAGCTCGCTGTCCGCTCCCACATACACGAACCCCCTGATGTAGCGCTTCGCATCCGGTATCACGCGCATCTTGTCCGGTCGCAAAGGCCAGATCTCCACGATGCTGCCATGCACATCCCGCTCCAGCCCCCAGAACGCCGACCCCCACAGCGACAGATATGTCTCGGTCGCGCGCCACAGGTCGCTGCGGCTCCAGAACGGATTCGGTGAATCCAGCAGCCGCTGAAGCGGATGATCGGTGCCGACAGGCTCACCGCCCGCCCTTGCGCCTACCTCTTGTCCCTTCTCCCTAGACGGGAAATGCTCAGGATCCTCTTGTCCCTTCCCCCTTGACGGGGGAAGGTTAGGATGGGGGTGAAGAGAACTATGCTCAGGATGAATGCGAGAATCATGAATGCAAGAGCCACGCCGCCGCGTTGCCGGAATCTGCCGCAACACCCGCAGCGGCAGACGCGCAATCGCATCCTGCCGCACCTTGATTGCCGCGTACACGACCGCCGAGCGCGGATAATACTCTCCGAAAGCCGCCGGTGCCCAACCTGTCCCGCCGCCACTCACCAACTCCCCGAACCCATGCGTGAACGCCTCGCCAAAGTTCCCGCCGCCAAGCACGCGCCCCGCGCCTTGACCTTGCCGAACAGTCCCTAGAAACGCCCTCAAGCCTCTTATCATATTCATCCCTATCCTCCCCATCCTGTGCATCCCTACCAGTCCTCACACCCACATCTTGAAGGTAGGCTTCTCGTGCAGCGGCGCGAAAGTCATCGCGAGCGCGTCCGCCTCGTCCGGCGAGTCTGCCATCTCCCGCTTGCTCTGCAACTTGATGCGTCCCCTGCTGTCCATCCCGTAAGCGCGGCTGCTCACCTGCCCAATGAGATTGTCGTCCTTTTCCGTGTCCAGCCTGCCGTCCATGTAGAAGTCGCGCATCGCCCACCAGACTTCCGCGTTTCGGTTGGTGAAGCGATCGTCGCGCTTGGCGGTGTTGCTTCCGTTGAACGCCTCGACCCGTGCCGTTGCAAGCCCGACCTCTTTCACCCTGTCCGTCACGCCGCCGCCCACTCCCGCATCATCTATCACCAGCACATTCACCCTCTGCTCGTCGCAGTACGACTTCAGGATGCCCGACACCTCCATCGTGTCGTAGCCGCGCACTCGCCGCACGATCCGCGCCACTCCGCCCTGCCGTCGCATCACGACCGTGTGATCATGCCCCTTTCGAGCCACATCGCAAGCCACTACGATCTCGCCCTTAGGTTCGAGACTGCGTTCCACCGCAGCCCTCGCCGCGGACAGCGGCACCACCATCTCATCGAGGTCCTCCGAAAACTGCCCCAGCACGGAGCCGATGTACATGGAGGAGTCTTCGCCCCATTCCTCCCGGTAGTCATTCATATCGTCCAGCGTTATCAACCCCGGTACATCCATTTCGTCTTCATTGATGTTCGGCGTGTCGTGTGCGCCAATCTGCACCGTCTCCCACAGGTGGCGACTCCGGTGATGCGATTCGTAGAACACCCCGCTGTTCCTGAAGGGATTGCCCGTCAGCAGCAGCTTGGAAGGGTTCAGTCTCCTGACGGCACGGTAGTATTCGTCCGTAACGGCGTGCGCCTCGGTGATGACCGCGAGCAGGTTGGGCGAGTGAAAGCCCAGAATCTTATACGGGGAATCGGAAGTGAAACCCAGCGCGAATGTCTGCTCGTCTATCACATAGCGCCTCTTGAACATCTTCCCGTGAAACTTGTCGACAGCCTTGCCGTGTGCGCCCCGCACCTCGTTCCAGACTATGTCCTCCACCTGCCGCAGCGTTGGCCCCGTTACGATCGCCTTCGCTGGCGAGTAGCGATGCACCCACCACAGCACGATCCGCGCAGTCGTCCAGTCCTTACCCGACGCGTTGCAGCCCACCACCGATATCCGCCGCGCCTCCGAATCCACGGCGCGCAGGATATCCTTCTGCTTGCCGTAGGGCGTTTCCTTCAGCGTTCCCTGCACGAACTCCAGAGCCGGCATGGCTCCCAGAATGCCGGGGGAACCCTTCTTCTTCTCAGGCTCGCCAAACAAATCTTCGTAGTTGATACGTCCGTTCTGTGACAATCGTTCCACCCCCATCCACAATGCCGGCCTGTCCACTCCCGGCCTGTCCAATCAATGGCTGACCGGCGCCCATAGTCTGCACCGATAGCTGCACCAAAATCTGCAATAGAAGAGGGACGAACCCTTGCAGGTCCGTCCCTTGCGTCAATCATAATAGTACATATATTCTATGCCGTCAAGTTTAATCATCCATGAATTTTCGTGTACTGATAGCGCACTCCTGATAGCATAAGCCAACCCTCTTTGGAGCGGCGGCCGTATGGAAAACTTCCTGGACTTCGTTCGACAATATGTATCGGCCTATGGTCTTCCTCTAATCGCCGTTGGCGTCGTGCTCATAATCGGCAGATCGAAGTTCGCTCTGCCCCGTATCGCTCTTTACCTAGGGATTCTATTCGTCGCGGTAGGTCTAGTATTCATGCAAGAAGCGGCATGCACAATGGAGACGCCGTAACGAGCACGACAGAACACCTCCCATTCTGTACATCGATGTTAGTTCCCGTCTCCCGACACCTGGCGTCTTGCCGCATTTGCGGCATACGCCTGCCTCTGGTAGCATTTGAAGGACTGGCATACAAACTAAACGATGTTCAAAAATATTCTCCGGAAGGGAGGTAAGACATGCCTCTAGAGATTAGCCTGCAGATGGTAACGAGAGACGATGTAGTTCGCATCAACCGCTGGCTTGACGACGAAGAAGTCTCGGAATCCTGGTTCGGTCGCTACGCTTATGGCGACCCGGCACACCTCGGCTACCACCCCAACGAAATGGACGATGTCTCCGACGAGGAGTGGGAAGAGGTATTCGACAATCCCGAGCACCGAATACTCTCCATATACAGCCCCGAAGACGGGCACATCGGCGAGGTCCACCTTGCCATAGAGGAATCCCTTGGCGACGGTCAGCTCTCCATACTCATTGGACGCAAAGACCTGTGGCACCACGGCTACGGCTCGGCGGCGGCTCGGCACGCTCTCAATACTGCGTTCACCGAATACGGCCTCTACCGCGTCTGGGTCGATATACCGGAGTACAACACCGCCGCAAGAAACATGTTCTCGCATCTCGGTTTCCAGCATGAAGGCACGCTGCGCAAGAGCCGCCCACACGAGGGCGCGCGCTTCGACTCCGTGGTCATGGGCTTGCTGGCGAACGAGTATGTGCCTCTCGATGGCGCGGCTATCAGCGAAATTCCCCGCGTGTAGTCTCCCGAAGTTTCACTTCATCCCATCGATATAGGAAGGGTTGGATGGTGTGTGGCGAAGGTTCAGCCCATCCACGCCTTTGATTCTGAAAGGCCGAGCGAGTGCTTTACGACGCCCAGGCTGGCAATCTGTCGCTGGTTGCCGGTGGCGACACGATGATTACCCGCAGGATGTCCGTCTTCAACGAGGACGGCTTCGTGCGCCTGCGGAAACTTTTCCAGGAAGCTGATGTCGGCTTCACCAACCTCGAAATGCTCATGCACGAATTCGAGCACTCGCCGGGCATGGCGGGCGGCACATTCACCGGCTCCGACCCCAAGAACCTGCGCGAGTTAGAGTGGATGGGCGTCAACCTCGTCTCCTGCGCCAACAACCATAGCTACGACTATGGAGAAGGCGGCCTGCTCACCAACCTGGAGCACCTGCGCCACTCCGACCTCGTGCATGCGGGCACCGGGCGCAACCTCAGCGAAGCCCGCGCCCCCGCATATCTGGACACGCCGAATGGCCGCGTCGCTTTGATCTCCGCTTCCTCCACATTCTCCGAGGCAGGACGCGCGCTGGAGCAGCGCCCTGATATTCGCGGACGCCCCGGACTGAACCCGCTGCGCTTCAACACCACGCACGTCATTGACCGTCCCGCATTCGACGCCCTGCGCCGCGTCAACAAGGAGCTTGGCTTGGAGGCGCAGCGCAACGCGCTCCGCAACTTCAAGCATCCCGGCGCCATCGCCGAGGACTCCGACAGCCGCTTCGTCTTTCTGGACAAGGTCTTCGCGCTCGGCGAGGAGTTCAGCGTCAGCACCCAACTCGACAGGCGCGACCTCAACGACAATCTGAAATGGGTGCGAGACGCGCGACGCATGGCAGACTGGGTGATGGTCTCCGTACACTGCCACGAAAGCGGCGCGAACCGCGACGAGCCGCCGCAGTTCCTTGTGGACTTCGCCCGCGCCTGCATTGACGAGGGCGCCGACGTGTTTATCGGGCACGGCCCCCACATCACGCGAGGCTTGGAGATTTACAAGGACAGGCCCATCTTCTACAGCCTCGGCAACTTCATCTTCCAGAACGACACCGTGCGCTGGCAGCCGTCCTACAACTACGACACCGTAAAGCTGGACGCCGGGGCAACACCCGCCGACTTCTACGACGCCCGCACCGACCACGACAAGCGGGGCTTCCCGGCAGACGCCCTCTACTGGGAAAGCGTAGTCGCGCACTGCGACTTCAAGCGCGAGTCTCTGAACGGCATAACGCTCCACCCGATAGATCTCGGCCACGCGCAGAAGCGCTCCCAGCGAGGCAGGCCCCTCATCGCCAACTCCGACGTAAACCGCCGCGCGCTGGAGCGTATGAAACGCCTCTCCAAGCCGCTCGGCACCGACATCCGCATCGAGCGCGGCGTAGGAAAAGTGCGCCTCTAATCCACACGATGCCGTCCCACATGATGGAAGAAAAATATGCGCCTGCGAAGGCAGGCGTTAGAGTCATCCTTGACCCCGTAGAGGCATGACTTCAAACTATGTTACTATCACGCATGACCACTCGGAGACAGCCCCTTGCGCTGGACATGGGATCCGGACAAGAACGAAAGCAACAAGCGAAAGCACCGCATCAGCTTCGATACCGCCGAAAAAGTCTTCAATGACCCGTTACTTGTGATGTTCGAAGACGACGACTCTTTTGAAGAGCGATGGCAAACCTTCGGTTCTGTGGATTCGATGATTGTCGTTGTTGTCCACACCTGGCCCCAGTATGACGCGGAAGCGGATGACACGGTCGGACGCATCATCAGCGCGCGAAAGGCGACGCGAATTGAGAGGATTGCGTATGAAGAAGGCGGATACTGAACTGACTCCACAACAGCAGGCGGAGATAGACGCACTCAAGGCAATGCCCGACGAAGAGATAGACACTTCGGACATTCCCGAAGTTACGGACTGGTCCGGTGCAAAGCGCGGTATGTTCCACCGTCTGAAAGAAGGCTTGCCTCCGCCCTCAGGAAAAGACGCGTCCCTCAAGAAGCACAAGCGACGGCCATCGAAAACACCAATTCAGAAATCCACTTAACATATCTCCAAGCGACGCGTGTCGCAGAACATGAGCATCACATAAGCAACCGGACAAGCCCCAAAGGGAAAGAGGTCGCCCTTTCTGAGTGTTAGATACAGCTCGCAGATACTTTGCAAAGATTGCAACCGCTTGAAAGGGACAATGAACGACGAAGAGTTTCGTTCGACATTCCCATAGGGCATAGGAGTAACCCGCTTTGACCCTCTACCTAACCGAAGCCGAAGTCAACGAAGTCCTGACCATGGAACTCGCGCTAGAGACCGTCGAACAGGCATTCAGCCTGCTGTCTGACGGCGGCGCGACCAACCCCCCGCGCTCCCGCATCCGCCTGCCCGACGGCGGCCTCTTCAACTTCATGTGCGCAGCAGCTCCCGGCGCGGGCGTCATGGGGCTGAAGGCGTATGGCGTAGCGCCCGGCAATCCGGTCAAGTTCTACGTGCAGCTCTTCAGCACCGAGACAGGCGAACTGCTCGCCCTGCTGGAAGCAGGCGACCTCGGACAGGTACGCACAGGCGCGGCAAGCGGAGTCGCCACCAAGTACATGGCGCGTGAAGACTCCGCGACTGTCGGCGTCATCGGCTCCGGCTATCAGGCGCGCACTCAGCTCGAAGCGGTCTGCGGTGTACGCCCCATCAAGAGCGCCCGCGTCTTCAGCCGCAACCCCGAGCGCAGGGAAAGATTCGCCACAAGAATGGGCGAAAGACTCGGCATCGAAATATCCCCCGTGGATAGCGGAGAAGAGTGCGTTGCGGATGTAGATGTCGTCATCACAATGACGAGCACCAACCGTCCTGTTCTCAACGGCGAGTGGCTTAGCGAAGGAACCCACATCAACGCCGCCGGAGCGAATCACTGGATGAGACGCGAACTGGACGGCGACGCCGTGCGCCGATCCGCAGTCATCGTAACGGACGACATCGAGCAGGCGAAGATGGAATGCGGCGACCTCATTTACCCGGCCGAGTTGGGCTCAATCCGCTGGGAACAAGTCCGGAGCCTCGCAGATGTTGTGGGAGGCACATTCCCGGGACGCAACTCCGACTCGGACATTACCCTCTTCGAGTCCCAGGGCCTAGCCGTGCAGGACATCACCACCGGCATCCGCGTCTATCAGCTCGCCCTGGAGAAGGGCATCGGCTCAGAGATAGCCTAGCTGCCTAGCTCCCGCCCAGGAACTGCTGGAACGGGTTCGTCGGTTGCGGTGATGGCGTTATCGCCGTCGATATGCCCAGCTGTTGGATCATCCACGCATAGATGTCAGAGTTGAACACCGCGTACACATCGTGTTCGCGCCTCTGCTCGTTGATCCAGCGCTCCAGCGCGCGAGTCTTCAGCGTCTCATGATTGGTGCGGTCAAGTTCACGAAGCTCGTCAATCTCCGACACCATGAATATGAACGCCTGCTGCCGCTGGTCCCGGTTGGGAACGGGATCGCTCAACTTTCCCACTTCGACATAGGAGATGACATCGTCGTAGTCTTCCAGCACACCGAGAGGCAGCCAGCCGACTTCTCCGCCACGACGCACAAGCTCCGGCGACTCTCGTGAGAACTCGCGTGAGAGCGCTTTGAACGCCTCATGCAGCAGCAGCGGGTCGGTGCTGTTCTTCACATAGTCGTTGTACTTCGTGATCATTATGTCTATCTCATCCTCTTGGCCCACGGCCATGCGATAGACATGGTACTGCTTGGCGACACCGGGCACCGACTCGCCCACATACTGCCGCACCTTTTCGCGCAGCAACGAGCGGCGAACAATGTCGCGGTGCTCGTCCTCGCTGATCTGCGAAGCGTTCAGGAAATTCGAGTACAGTTCCTTGAACTCGCGGTCGAGTTGGTCATCAGACTTGCCGGCGAGAGCTCCCCCCGCCTGGAAGATGATCGTCGCCTGAATCTGCTGATCAACCTCTTCGTCCGACGCCGTGATGCCAATGCTCGGCGCGGACTGTGAAATAATCTCGTTCTCCACGATGAGTTGCAGCGCCTGAAAGATGTCGCTGCTCGTGTCAATCGGTTGTCCCGAGTCCTCGAGCAGCCGCTGCCGTATGCGGAGCATCTTCACCATATCCCCGCGCGTGTAGGTCACATCGTTGACGCTCACCACGCGCTCCTGCGGCGGACGCACGAAGATGATGACATACCCCGCGAAGAGTATGCCAACCACGATAAGCAGCATCACCCCGATAACGCCGAACGCCACGCGGCGTCTGCGCTGAACCTGCTGAATGCGGCTCGTCTCGCGGCGGCGGTCGGTCAGGGAAAGTTCGCCCTGTTCCTGGCTTGATTCGTTCACCACTGTCGGATTCTCTCGTTCTTCCTCAGCGTAGATAAACAAACATGGATTCCACAGACCGAACAGGACATATCACAAATAGCATATCCGACTCTTACTGTAAATCCATGCCAGTTCCCCGGAGGCTCATCAGCCTGCTATGCAGCGTAGCCGCCGCCGGGCATCTTGTGGTCCGGACTGAAGGGGATTAGCGCGAGTACGCGAGCGCGCTTGATTGCCCGCGACAGCGCCCGCTGGTGCTTCGAGCAAACGCCCGTCTTACGCCGCACCTCCATTTTGTAGCGGTCCGAGATAAAGCGCCGCAACCGGCCCACATCCTTGTAGTCGATATGCTTCACCTTGTCCACGCAGAAAGTGCAAATCTTGCGCCTTGCGTAGTAACGCGGCCTGCCCCGCCTGCGCTGGAAGCCACCCTGTCCGCCGCCACCGCCACCGCCTCTGAATGGCGGTCTGCCTCCGCCGCCACCCGGTCGTGGCGCGCCGCCTGGCGCTCCGGAACTGGGCGCACCGGGTGCCGCCGGAGCTGCTGGTGCTGGTCTTGCGGGTTGTTCTGTGGTCATTGTGTTACCCCTTGGGAGTGTTTTATGTTTCCGTCAGTCGATTATCAGTCAGCAATCAGGTTGTCGTATTGCTCGCGTCGTCTGTTGTTGCGTCATCCGCCTATGAAACTCTGCACCAGAAGTGTTACGACAATCGCAATTGCCCCACCCATGATTGCATAAAACAGCCTGTCGATGCGCGCATTCATAGCGATTTGTCCCTCGCGCATAGCGTCTTCAAGCCGCTCTATTGCCCGCCATATTCGGCGGAATTCATCATTTCTGTCAGTATCGACAGCCACAGATAAACCTCTGTTTCACCTAGTCCTGAGTCCAATATACCAGACCGCGAATAGCCCGATATCACCACGGCAGGTCATCCGCATCGGAAGACTCGCCGGGCCCGCCATAAAAGTCGCCGTCTGCGCCATATCCACCGCCGCCACCGCCACCGCCACTGTATCCACCAGCCTCGCCCGGAGGCCCGCTAAACCCGCCGCCCTGCGGCCTGTTCAGGAAGGTAACGGTGTTTGCCACTATCTCATTGCGGAAACGAGTCTGCCCGTCCTGGCCGACCCAGGAGCGACTTCTCAGCCGTCCCTCCACATACACCTTCATTCCCCTCGTGACATAGTTGTTGCAGGTCTCTGCAAGACGATTCCATGCGGTAATGTCAAACCACTCCGTCTCTTCCTGCGGCTCGCCATTGGGAGGCGTGTATCGCCTGTTGACGGCTAGGCTGAACGATGTTACTGCGCTCCCACTCGGCGTGTAGCGCATCTCAGGGTCTCTGCCCACATTGCCTATGACAAGCATCTTGTTAAGCATAGATTCTGCCCTCTTGCTTCACTAGAGTCGCATTGGCCGGTTAGGCTATGGCTTTCGTTACCAAATGCCTTATGACATCCTCGGAGGTCGTCAGGCTGCGCTCCAACTCCAGCAGATCGGATGCGTCCAGGCTGAAATTGGCGAGGACATATATGCCCTCCATAAACTTGTTGATCGGATACGCCAAGCGTCTCAATCCCCATACCTCGTGCTCGCCGAAACTGCCGCCCCGGTCCGTCACAAACGCGCTGATGCGCTCCACCGCAGCCTCCACCTCGTCCTCGTTCGCCTCAGGCGTCAGAATGAATACAATCTCGTAGTCCCGTAGTCGCTGAGCTACCACGCTATGCTCCTGTAAATAGTCCGTCCTGCAAAAATCACGTACACGCCATTATATCACGATTGTCCGAACACTACATGAATAGCACACCGCACCAACTAGGAGACCAAGAAGGCCTTTGAATCGTCCCTTGCCTCGCGGCAGGAGGAATAATTGTACAGGGTGAGGCAATTCTATGCCCTCTCCAAGCTACACCGCGAGATGGTATTAGTGACGGCATTATTAAACGCAAGATAAGAAGCAAGCTGAGCCGAATATGAAATGCTCTATTCCGGCTTGCGCGCATGGATAAAGTACATCGGCGTGAATATGCCGAGCCGCCCTGCCTCCACCAGCGCCGCAGCGCAGAGGTTCAGCGCCGCCGCCACGCGCACCGTTCCCCGCGGCACTATATGGAGCGCTTCAAGCACCCTCAACGTATTATGGGTGACCGAGCGTCCGAATTTGGAACTGCGGAAACTGGCAAAAGAAATGCCCGAACCAGCCAGCGGCTCATACCACGGTATCGACGGACCAGTCTGTATCGCAACGTCCCGCGTCTCCAGCACCTCGAACCCCACCGACCGGAGCGTGTCATCAACAGTCTGCTGGTCGTCGATCACGAGTATGCTGCCCCCCAATTGGATGTCAGCCTTGATACTGCGGTGCAGTGGGTTGTGCTCATCGAAACTGTCAGTAAGGCACCATTGGTACCCGGCAAAACTTGCCCCCGGCTTCAGCAGGCGGAATACCTCGCCATAGATGCTGACTTTGTCCGGCGCGTGACATGTCGCCTCCATGTCGAAAATCGCGTCAAATGACTCATCCGGGGCATCCACATTCAGGAAGTCGCAGTGCAGGAACTCTGCAAGATGCTCCAGCTCCGCTTCTTCTGTTAACTCACGCGCGCGTTCCAGTTGATAGGCGTTGCTGTTGACGCCCACGATCTTCGCGCCGGAAAAACGGGCAATCTCTATTAGCGGCCCCGCAATGCCGCAGCCGAGGTCAGCAACGACCATTCCGGGCTTCAACCCAAGCACATGCGCAAGGTAGTGCTGGTGGCGAGCGAGCGATGCCTTGAAGCTCTCACCCGGAACGCGAGGAGCAAAGTGAAACGACCTGCCCCACCCATACTCGTAGAAGTCCGTAACCAGGTCATAGTAGAGATCGCTGACTCCCCTGTTTGAGCCTTCTCCGCTCTCCAGTCCGCCGTCCTTGGCGTCCCTGAAGCGATCTTCGTATTCGCGGACGGTCGGAGCAACAGCAGGTTCGCCCGGTCTGTCTTCCAAGATCTTGGTTAGCTTGACTGGCATTAAATTGTCCCCAAGCCGACCGTAGTACGGCGTGTCCTTGATGTCCCGATAAGGTCGTTGCATGCGCGATGTTCTCGCCGAGAGAAGGATGCTGCAACTCAATCTTTATCTACGGCAAATATCATACACAAATAACGCACAAATAGAGAGGGTCTCGATGCCAGATCAAGACCCCCAGAAATGCCTACGTCCAAAGTAACCGCAGTTACCCCTTCCGCGCGATCGCCCTGCAGCCTCCCGTCGCCGCCAGCGTGGTAGACTGTGCTGCCCACTCACGCATCTCCGCGCACATCGCGTCCAACTCGTCGCGCGTCGTCAGCCCCTCTTCGATCACCCTGTCGAACAGCGGCAGGTTCTCTATCCACGCAGCCCAGCCGCCAACCATAGGGTTCCCCGGCTCAGGCATATAAGCGTTGCTGAATGTAATCACCATTTCCTCGACGGTCAGCCCGGCCTCCTGCAGCATCCGAGGCAGATTCTTTCCGCCGAACATCGTCGCGCCCTGCGTCGTGAAGCCGCGCTCGAACAATTCTATGAATCGTTCCGCGGCAGGACACGGCGGCGCAAACAGGCTCGCGCTCCAGTCCGTCCGCGTGATGCCCACGATACCGCCCTGTTTTGCCACGCGCCCAAGCTCGCTCATCGCCTTCACCGGCTCGCTCAGATGCTCCGTCACCGCGCACGACATCACCACATCGAACGAGTTGTCCTCGAACGGCAGGTCAAGGATATTCCCCACCTGGAAGCTCAGGTTGTCGAGTCCCTTGCCCTCCGCAAGTTCGGCAGCGCGATCCACCATGCCCGGCTCCAGGTCGCAGCCGATAACCTTGCCCGGGGCGGCAATCTCTGCAAGCCCCTGCGTTATCGTCCCCGGCCCGCACCCGGCGTCCAGAACGCTCATACCCGCCTTGACGTGTGGCAGCAGGAAGTCAACGACACCCACAGCCCCGCGTCCCACATACTGATCCTGTATCACAGCCACGTTATATCCATAAAACGGGCTGTCGTTATGCATTGGCATCTCTGCCATAATTCACTCCTTCTGTATTAGGGTTAGTATTGGTTTCAGTTATTTTGCCTGTTATTTGCTAAGTTCCTCGAACAATCCTACAGCGGACATCGCCTCCGCGCATCCCTCATCCCTGACCCACTCGCTAAACTCCGCAATTTCGTCAGCCGTGTAAGTGCGTCCATAATGCTCTGCATCCCAATCTGCGACCCGCTTCTCATAGTACATCCACGATAGGCAGTGCTGGTAGTCCGCAATCTCCTCGCCGTCTCTGAGAAGTTCGTCAATCTCCGCTATGGATTCTCGCACATCGGACAGCGCGAATATGGCCTGCGACGGAGTTCCTGCATACGGACCCGTCGTAAAATGCCACTCGTCCGCAAGCGCGTCGTCCTCATCGACGGATGCGACCGACGGCATCCATGCCGTCGCATACAGTGACCCGTGCCTCCCTTCTCCAATGAAGGCATACTCGCTGCGTCGCGCCCTGCCAATTGTCGGCACAACGGATGCGTATGGTCTCTCCCGCGTTAGAAAGACGAGCCATTCCTCGCCGTAAAGAATGTTATCTCCTAATTCCCATCTCTCAAGGCACCGCCCGCTCCTCCTGATACCTTCGACGGAAGGCTCGTCACAGCTCAGGCCGTCCTCGATGTCCTTGCTCATATGGTTGGTCATCCTCTCGGCGGTGGAGAGCGCGAGTTCCAGCGCGGATTGCTGACTCACGCTGGTGGGATTGCCAAAGAAGACTGCGGCAACGGCTATTTCACCACTGCCATCCCCTTTCAGATACTCCGAAACCTCATATATGAACTCAACCACCGGCCTGTAGTGCCGCTCGCCATCCTGCTCGTGCGAATACGCCGCCCCCACATACGCGGATCGCAGCCGCCCCCTGGCAACAGTGTCCGCTTCGGTGATTCTCTCCTCAGGCGACCAAGGCCCGTGATATTGGGTTACGATTGGCGGATTCGTCACCTGCGAACTGTCGTCATCGTCGCCTTGAGCCGCCTGTCCCTGCGCGGACTGTTCCCGGGAAGCCACGACCGTATCACCGCCACCCACCGGCGGCGGACTGAACCCGCTTACCTCGCCAAAAAACAACTGCTCGTTTCCGACAGGAGTGGCTGCCTTGCGCTCAGCAAACACCGGCGCCTCAGCAACCGAAGTCTCCTCTGCCGTCTGAAACAGATCGCACCCCGCCATAAGAATCGTGCAGACCGCGAGCGCCAGCAAAACACCGCGAGACCGACTCATTCTGGCCTCCCGTACTGACTAACTGAGAGACTAACGCACCGACCGACTAGATAAGACTATACCCGCTCCCCTCGCGTCCGGCGGCAGTGCCCGTGCCTATCGCCTCTTCGATCCAGCCGTACTCCTTCAGAATCTGCTGGCTGTAAGTAACCCGCCCGGAAACTTCCTCCACAGGCTCGGTCGCAAGCAAAAGCGAAGCCCTTGCCATAAGCTCAGGATGCTCGCCGCGCGGATCGTCCACACCGCTCACGAGATTGTGAAAAATCGTTCCCGGTGTCGGCACCACCTGCGACGGCGAAACTGCGGTCACCGATATGCCATGCTCATACACCTCTTGCGCCAGCCCCTGGGAGAACCGCTCCAGCGCAGCCTTCTCCGCGCCGTAGCATGTGCCCCCGCTATTCGGCGGCACATCCTGGTAAGGTCCGCGCCCGGGCCCTATCGCCGCGCCCGACGAGATGTTCACGATACTGCCGCTTCCCCTCGGAATCATATCCTCAAGCACAAGCTGGCTCAGGATGAACGGCGCGTGGAAGTTCACTGCCCACGAGCGCATCCAGCGGTTCAGCGGATAGTCCTTCACCGGTATGAAGTAGGTCAGCGCCGCGTTGTTCACCAGCACATCCACCGGCCCGTAAGTATCCCGCGCCGTCTGCACCAGCGCCTCGCAGTCCTCCGGCAGCGAAATGTTCGCAGCAGCAGCCGTAGCCTCGCCGCCCGCATCCCGAATCTCCTGGATAGTCGTATTCAGCGACCCTTCCAGCGGATGCGTCCCTTCCTCCACCGTCCGCGCCGCGCATATCACCTTGCCGCCCTCCGCCGCGAACAGCACCGCAATATCCTTCCCAATCCCCCTGCTCGCCCCCGTCACAATAACTACCTTGTCATCTAGCCTTCCCATGTATAGCCTCCGAATTCTTGAGTAAACAGTTTTCAGTTCTTAGTGTGCTGGCTGTTTCAACAGAGCGGTCGCCAGCCCCTGCGCCTCCAGATGCGTCAAGTCCGCAATCTTGCTTCCGTCGGTTATCTCAATACCGACCACGTTGGTGCTCTCATCAAAGTCGAAGACAATACTGGGAGCAACTTCTTCAGACTCGACACTCGGACGTGACTTGAGACCCACGTAAAGCATATCGCTCTGCGGATCGTATTGTACTTCCATCCCCCTACACCCCCAGCTTCACCGCCAGGTCGTTGAAGTCAGTCGCATAAACATCCAGCCAGTCCTCGTTCGTCGTATCGACCTCAACATCCGGCCCATGCTCGCCCGGTCGCGGCACGAACGCCGTCCTCAGGCCGGACTCCTTCGCCGACTTCAGATCGAATTTGTGCGCCGCCACCATCATCACCTGGTCATACGGCAGCCCAAGCAGATTAGCAGCCCCCTGGTACACCTTCGGGTCGCGCTTGTACGCCTTAAACAGTTCCGCCGACAGGATGCAGTCCCACGGCAGACCGCCCCACTTCGCCATGTTCGTCAGCAGCGCCACATTCCCGTTCGACAGCGTCGCGATCACATACCCCTTCTTCAGCCGCGTCAGCCCCGGCGCCGAGTCCGGCCACGGGTCCAGCCTGTGCCACGCCTTGTTGAAGTCCACTTTCTCGTCCTCTGTCAGCCCGCCGATGCCGAACTCGTCCAGCAACTCGTCCAAGATCATGCGGTGCAGCGTGTCGATATTCGTCCACGGCAGCTCACCGGTACGAACACGCTCCATCGACGGCCCATACCCGCCGCGCCACCTGTCCGCGAATGTAGGCCAGTCCACATCCACACCCTTCGCCTTCGCCAATTTCACGCCCTCGCGTATGATGCTGTCCCGCCAGTTCACAACCGTCCCGAACACATCGAATGTAAGCGCCTTTACCTGCGTAACGTCAAAATCACTCATAGTAAAACCCAAGCCTCCTGCCTGATCAAAGTTCCCTTCCCCTTCGACGAGGGAAGGTTAGGACAGGGGTGAAATCGGCGCACTGCCCGCCTGCTACACTCCTGCCAACCTGCGACGAATGTTACGGGCATGCCTATGCACTGTCAAACAGAATGCGCCCGCGCCCGCGTTGAATTCGTTTCGCCAACGGACATAACACGGCTACATCCGTTCAAGTTTATACGACGGACTATTAACAATATGGTATAATTCAGGTGAGCCGAACTTATTAAGACCAATCAACAAGGCAGAACTGTGGTAACTAGCGAAGAAGCCAGAGACCTCAATGACAAGATTCAAGGTGTTGATAGCAGAGTAAGCCGCTTGGAAGGCGGTTACCAACATCTTGCTACGAAAGCCGACTTGCAAGAAACAAAAGGCGAGTTGAGAGCCGATATGAAAGACCTTGAAAATCGGCTGTTCGTGCGCTTAGGATTGCTGATTGTGGCAGTTGGCGCGGCGGTCGCCATAGTGCAGCGCTTATGGTGAATGACGCATCGTCCCAAGTCGGAATGCTGTGCTAGACACTTCCAATCCCTGATGATATATTAAGCCCCAACAATCGAATATGCGCACGGGGGGAGCTTGGTTTGCCAGGCTGAGAGGCTCCGAATTCGGAGCGACCCCAATAACCTGATCTGGGTAATTCCAGCGTAGGGATGTTGGTCTCTTTAGAAAATGCAAAGGCTACCCCAAGGTAGGGGTAGCCTCTTTTTGTTGCCTTTCCAACCTCCTCCATTGCGCGAGCACAAGGAGGCACAGGAAAATGCTGAGCACGACCGTCGGACTGGCAACGCTCATTGTTGTAGGAGTCGCGTTCCTCATTCTGGGAATCGCCCGCATCGGACGCCGCAGCCAGAGCGTCGAGGACTACACGGTATCGCGCAACCACGCGCCCACCAACATCGGCATCGCAACCCTCGTCGCCTCCATGTTCGGCACCTGGGTACTCATGAGCCCCGGCGAGACCGGCGCAAACTTCGGCATCGTCTCGCTCATTGGCTACGCGCTCGGCATGGCAGGCATACCCGTCATGTTCATGTTCGTCGGTCCCCGAATCCGCGAACTTATGCCCAACGGCCACTCCGTCACCGAGTATGTCAGGCACCGCTTTGGTGCCGCTCCATTCATCGCAATCGCAATCGTCATCATCTTCGTCATGGGCATATTCATCGCCGCCGAGATGACCGCGATCACCACCGCCGTCACCATACTCACCGGCACCCCCGCGCTCGCAACTGCGCTCGGCGTCGGCATCGTAGTCGTCATCTACACCGCTTATGGCGGCTTGCGCGCCTCCATCTTCACCGACACCATACAGTTCTGGGTGCTGATGCCCGCCCTCTTACTGATCGTGATTGTCGCCGCAGTCCTCATCGGCGGCAGCGGCGCATGGGGCAAAGCCGGAGCCACAGGCTTGCTCTCCTTTGGCAACAGCGGCAGCTACTACTTCGGCATCGTGCTCATCATCGGCATCGTCGCCTCCAACGCCTTCCATCCCGGAATGTGGCAGCGAGTCTATACCGTGAAAGACCAGCAGACGCTCAACCGCAGTCTCTGGACCGCAGCCGCCATAGCCATCCCAATCACCTTCCTCATGGGGATGGCGGGCGTAGCAGCAGTCGCCAACGGCTCGTCGGCCCCTTCGAGTACCCCGCAGTCGCCGCAGCACTCTTCGCGCTCGGCAGCGACATATTCCCCGTCTGGATGCACTTCCTGATGCTCATCTGCGCCCTCATGCTCGCGATGAGCACCCTCGACACCCTGATGAACGGCCTCGCCAGCAATGTAGCGGCAGACCTCGCCGACACCCACATCAGCACCGAGGGCAACGCCCTAATGTGGATCGCACGAATCGTTACGGTCGTTGTGGTCATACCCGCCATCTTCGTCGCCGCACAGGGCTTCAGCGTCCTCTACGTATTCCTCATCGCCGACCTGCTGGGTGCAGCAATCGCCGTCCCCATGCTCATCGGCCTCTACTCGCGCCGCATGCCCGGCTGGGGAGTCATCATCGCCGGAGGAGTAGGCATCGTCATCGGCGCGCTCTACTATCCCACGCCCGACCTGCTCTCCCCCTGGGCGCTCACCGCACCATTCGGCACGCAGATGTTCTTCGCCTTCGCATCCGCCCTAGCAGTCTGTCCGAGAAATACTGTAAGTGAGTCAATGGGTGTAAAATCGTATGAGCATCTAGTTGACGGAGGCGAGCGGTGAGCAAGACATATCTTCCCTATGATCCCTACCAGCAGTTGTTGTTGCCGCAGGCGCTGCAGGAGTGGTTGCCCGAAGACCATCTGGCGTACTTCATCTCCGACGTCGTGGAGCAGATGGATCTGTCGGAGATCACGGCTCGCTACGAGGGGGAGAGTAGAGGCGGTCCGCCGTACCATCCACGGATGATGGTCAAGGTGTTGCTGTACGGCTACTGCGTGGGGGTGTCGTCATCGCGGCGGATTGCGCAGCGTCTTGTGGAGGACGTAGCGTTCCGGGTGTTGGCGGCGAACAACACGCCGGACTTCCGCACGATCAGTGACTTTCGCAAGGACAATTTGGAGGCGCTGTCGGGGTTGTTCGTGCAGGTACTGGCGTTGTGCCGGCAGTCGGGTCTGGTGAAGCTGGGTCACGTGGCGTTGGATGGCACGAAGGTGAGGGCGAACGCATCGAAGCACAAGGCGATGAGCTACGGGAGGATGAAAGAGAAGGAAGGGCAGTTGGAGGTTGAGGTTGAGGAGTTGCTGCGGCGTGCGCAGGAGATTGATGACGATGAAGACCGTAGGTACGGAGAGGGCAAGCGTGGGGACGAGTTGCCACAGGAGTTGTCCTTTCGGGAGGGACGGTTGGAGAAGATCAGGAAGGCGATGGCTGAGTTGGAGTTAGAAGCTCAGGCGGCAGCGGAGCGGGCGGATGCGGAGGGTAAAGAGAACACGGGGCGTACCATAGTGCCCGAGGACAAGGCGCAGCGCAACTTCACCGATGCCGAGTCGCGGATCATGCCCGCTCCCGGCGGCAGAGACTTTGTGCAGGCCTACAACTGCCAGGCGGTGGTGGACCAGGAGTATCAGGTGATCGTGGCGGCTCGAGCCACCAACCGGAGTTCTGACAAGCAGCAGGCGGTAACGATGATGGAAGAGACCGTTGCCAACGTCGGCGCAGTGCCCAGGGAGGCATCCGCCGATGCGGGTTACTACTCGGCGCAGGCCGTCGCCGAGTTGGAGGCAATGGGGGTGGACCCGTTCATCGCGCCGGGGAAGACCCGCCACGGCAGGTCGGTCCCGCCCGCGCCCCGGGGACGCATACCCAGTCATCTATCTGCCAGAGACCGGATGCGGCGGAAGCTTCAGACCAAGCGTGGTCGGCAACGTTACGCGCTGCGGATGCATACGGTGGAGCCGGTCTTCGGTCAGATCAAGCAGGGCCGTGGCTTCCGGCAGTTCCTGCTGCGAGGACTGGAGAAGGTGGATGGCGAGTGGTCGTTGATCTGCACCGGCCACAATCTGCTGAAGTTGTTCCGGTTCGGCACCGGTATCCCCGCCAAAGGAGGGAGAACAGGCCCTGCGCCGGCCAACACCACGCTTTCCATCCTGGCCACCGTCGCATCATCCATGGACCTGCCGGCACTCACCAACCGGCACCCTACCCTGATGGCCGCCTGAAGATAATTCCCAGACAGGCTGCTAGTCGTATCCTCCGTGATAAGCGCCGTAATCATCCTGCTCCGCCAGCCCGCCCAAGACTACGACTTCTCCCGCCTCAACGAAGAAGTCCAGCTAATCGAAGGCTAACCGCAGGTGGCATAACAGTCCCCTCCCCCGTCAAGGGGGAGGGTTAGGGTGGGGGTGAGATGCGGAGCCACAACACAAACCATTCTGCCGCACACCTACTCAGGACACTCAGGCCGCGCAACGATTTGCTCCAACACAGAGCTATCTTCCAGCGCCGCTTCCAGCCTAGCCTGTCCCCCCTCTGTCAGGTAGCTAGGGTCTGTTCTTACGGTGCCGTCACGGTTCAGGTACGCGACCGACCCGGAATGCAGATCCGTCAATATGATCGAAGCCACCCAAATCGCCGGAGATGGAACAATCTGACAGGGAGGGAGGTACCGCACATGCAGGTAGCCGTCGATTACTTTCGTTAACTCCGTTTTCCTTGGGGTCGTCTGCAATTTCTCTTCAAAGGGAGTAGGTGTATTAGCTGATGGTGGAAGAGGCGTAGCCGGCGGAAGCGGTGTTGTCGGCGGCATAGGCGTGGGAGCAACCTGCACCCCAATCCCCAGCTGACAGCCCACCATCAACATCGGCAATAGTAGCGCGGCGAGCCATACGGCTGTTAGCACTCGCTTCGTCATCTTACGTCCTGCCTTTTCGAAGTTCTCATAAATCCATTGCATCTCCGGCGCATGAGCCTACTCAGGACACGCAGGCCGCCCGACAATTTCCTTCACCAGTGCCTCGTCCTTCAACGCCGCTTCCAACGTAGCCCTCCCTTCATCCGTCTTGTAGTCAGGCTTGGGCGACGCCTTGAGAGTACCGTTTCCGTTCAGGTGAACGACTGACCTGGAGCGCAAATCGGTCAGCTCTATCGGTGCCACCCATATCGCCGGAGCCCCCCTGAGCGCACAGGGAGGAAAGTACCGCACATACAGATAGCCATCGACGAGCTTCTGGTCGGCGCTGGTCGGCCCTGATCCTGAGGCCGGCAGAGATGCGCTCGGTGCAGGTGTCGCCGGCGGTAGCGGTGTTGCCGGCGGCATCGGTGTAGGAGCAACCCGCGCCCCAACCCCCAACTCACAGCCCACCATCATCAGCACCAGAAGCGCAATGATCATTCCTGCGCATATCACTCGTGCTCTAGACATGTACAATCTCCCTCCACTGTCTCCCGACCACACCCTTTGCACCACCCTCATCACCATAACGAACACAAGAGCCGATTTGTTCCATTCGCTGGCATGCATTATGAAGAGTACAAAGGAAAGGAAAAATCACGCCACCGCAAACAGCCGCGCCGCCTTGATCACCCACACCAGAACCGGCATCAGCAGGTCCCGCAGTCGCAGCGTCAGCGCCGTCACCACCAGCGCGATCACCACGCTCCCCAGTATGTCCGCCGGGTAATGCACCCCCACAAACACCCGCGAAAAGCCGTACACCCCCGCCGCCACGAACAGCGCAGTCCCCAGCCGCCGGTTCACGCACCACACCCCGGCAGCAATCCCGAACGCCACCGCCGCGCTGTTCGAAGGAAACGACGAATCCGTAGGCTGGTAGAACAGCAGGTTCACGCCGTCCAGCCCGTCGAACGGGCGCGGCCTGAAGAACAGCGCGTTGCAGATGAACACCACCAGGCTCGATAGCGCCATAGCCGTCAGCGCCGTGAACATCCCGATCTGGTAGCGCATCCGCTCCGGCCCGTCCCTGCCGATGAACCACAGCGTCACCAGCGTCAGCCCCATGCCCACCGGCACCAGGTAGTCGCTCGCCACCCACGCCATGATGAAATCAACGGCAGGCGCACGCCCGGCAAGGCCGTTTATCCAGAGAAATACCGCTTTATCCGCGTCCGCCAGCATCTCGCCTCGCCGAACCAGTACCGGTAGTTATGCCTCACCGCCTGCCACCAGGTGCCACTGCGCAGCACGCCAAGCCCAGCCTCCGCCGGATCATGCCCCCTCTCCCTGTGGGAGAGGGTTGGGGTGAGGGGAACTTCGAATTTCCCGCCCCGCTGCGAATCCGCCATCCGTCTATTCACCACGGAAGTCAGAACGCAAGTGAAAATGCCGCTCGCCGCAACGCCCAGAAAGAACAACAGCCCCTGCTGGTTGGAATCAAGCCCGCCCTCGTAGTCGTTGACATTGCGCTCGGTGACCAGAAAGAACCAGGCAACAGTCGCAATCGCCACGCCGATTCCAAGCGCACGCGCAACCAGGGGATTCTTGAATACCAGCAGCCCGCGCAGCCCACCGATGGACGCCGCAGCCTGCATCACGCCCATGCTTGCAACAAACACCATGACGAAGTAATCGACTGCGAAGGAAAACATCTACCTCTGGTCCCTTCCCCCTTGATGGGGGAAGGTTAGGATGGGGGTGAAAAGACCTGTAAGGGGAGCATGCTTAACCGCCCACCTATCCTTCCCATCCTGTCCATTGATGTTAGCCCCGTTCCTGCTACTCCAGCGGCACCGAGGCGCACCAGTCCATGTACTTCGGATTGTTGCCCGCGATGATATCCACGTACATGTCGTTGATCTTCTGCGTGATAGGCCCCACGCCGCCCTCGCCGATGGGCCGCATATCCAGCTCACCCACAGGCGTCACATGCGCCGCCGTCCCCGTCAGGAAAATCTCGTCCGCAAGGTAAAGCTCGCTGCGCCGTATCCGCCGCTCCACGATGTCCAGCCCCAACTCCTCGGTCGCAATGCGCATCGCAGAGTCCCGCGTGATGCCGGTCAGGTTATTGTCCGCGACCAAAGGCGTGTGTATTACCCCATTAGAAACAAGGAAAAGATTCTCGCCGCTACCCTCCGACACATCGCCATCCTGCGTCAGCATGATCGCCTCGTCGAACCCGGACAGCGTCGCCTCCGTCTTCGCAAGTATGCTGTTCACATAGTGCCCCGAAATCTTCACTCGCGGCGGAATGATCGTGTCATCCACCCGCCTCCAAGACGATGTGCAGCAGCGTATCGCCCCATCCACCTCGATGTACGCGCCGAACGGCACCACAATCAGCGTGAAGTCGCTGCCAAGCTCCTGCAATTTCAGGTTCGCAACCCGCTCCTCGCTCTTGTACGCCAGGGGCCTGATGTACAAGTCCTCCTTGTAACCGCACCGCTGCAGCAGGTCGATCGTAATATCGCACAGGTCGTCCACGTTGTAGGGAATATCCAGCATCATAATGCGGCAGCCCTGAATCAGCCGCTCGTAGTGCTCCCGCATCCGGAACACATACAGCTTATCCTGGTCCGCGTTCCAGTTGCCCCGTATGCCCTCGAACACAGCCGTGCCGTAGTGGAGGGCGTGGGTCGTAACGCTCACCTTCGCCTCCGATAGGGGAACGACTTGTCCGCGGAAGAAGGCAAGGGCTTCAGGCATTTTGG
Source organism: Dehalococcoidia bacterium (assembly GCA_963665605.1). GTDB lineage: Bacteria > Chloroflexota > Dehalococcoidia > Lucifugimonadales > JADFKI01 > Bin90. The sequence continues at coordinate 2,183,387 of OY762409.1, forward strand.
AACTCTCCTAAACAGTAATTCATCAAGCACATATTATAAGCCGAACCAGCCCATCATGCACAACCCTAATCCGGCTAGGTCCAGTGCGCCGAGTTGTCTCGACGCCGATGGAGAAACTCCTGACCCTCACGAATCTTGCTCGATCGTGAGAATGAACCCCATCTTGCCTGCAGAACCTTTCCCCGGCGGAAGACCTTTCCAACCGAAGCCTCCAGTATTGCCCACTCGGCCTTTGAAAATTATGTTCCAAGTCCATTCGAAACCGTTAAGCTGAGTTGGAACATCGCCATCAACATAAACTGCAACTTGAGGCATTGCTCCGTAATCGGACTTCCCTTCGGCCTTGCGCTCAATCCTGTATTCACTGTTGCCGATTGTCGCGAGCACACTGAGCAAAGAGTCTTGATTCTGAACAGAACTGTCCTTGAGCGAATCATGTTGTTCGCACAACTTATAGCTCTCCAGTGCCTGATCAAATTGCCCGAGCATCACGAGCGTGTTCCCCTCATTGAAGAGAGCACTCTGGTGGCCTAATGCAATCGCACTGTTATAGTCCTCCAGTGCGGTACATACTTTCAACTGATCCAGAAGGAGATTCCCGCGGTTGAAATATCCCTCCATCATTAATTGAGGTGCCAACTGTATGCCCTCACTGTAGTCTTCCACAGCGTGCTCGGAGTTGCCCAATTCGGCTTTGGCGTTGCCACGATTGAAATAAATCCAGTGTAGAAATGAATGCTGAGCAGAGGAAACACCTTCCAGTGCTGTACCGAGCAAAGGAACGAGCTTATTTGCAATCGCTTCGTTGTAATCTTGGACAGCTCCTGAGAAATCGTCTCTCGCACACTTGGCGTTTCCCCGCAGAAAGTAGAGTTCGCTCGCCTTCGGCACGAGTCTTATGCATTCACTATAAGCGCGAATTGCCTCGATGAAGTCACCATTCTGGAAAGCCTGATTGCCTTGGACATAAAGCCATTGTGGACTCTTATAGTGTCGTAAGGAAAAAGATACCTTCTGTGATTCTGAAAAACCCTGTAAGTCTTGAAATAGTGAATAATGACCTTTGTCGAGAAGCTCTAAGTCTTCTATTATTCCGAGCTTGTCATGTTTCGATATTACAATTTCAGAAACAGTGTCAGAGGCCAGCGGTACTAATGGTCTCCCGATAATAAATACACTCCTCTGTCTTAGAATTCTTGAGGCTGCGTCGCCGCTTAACCTAGGTTCCCAAAACGATAGAGAAGGCAGTGAACTAACGGGAGAGAAAATTACCTCAGCAGTTTGTTCGTCTTCGTTGGTCGGAACTCCTGCCACATGTAAAGGGTCGTGAGTATTCAGTATGAATACCTTCCCATCATGTGCGTCCCTTTGACATGCGAACCATAGAGCAACTAGCGGATCCCGAGTAAAGTCTAATAACCCGGTTGCAGCACCGAAGTGTTGCATTTTAGCCAGGAGTTGCATGTCTGATATTATGCGACTATCTTCCACGTCGAAGCCTTGCATTCGCGCTGGTTCCAATAGGACGTCTTTGTGATAGGAAACGTACAACTGCTGAAAGTCAGGGCCTTGAATTATTCCCTTGCCGAGTTCGTTGATTAGCCTACGAGTCGCCCCAGAGTGTAGAGGCCATATTGCCTCCCCTTGTCCTCTATATGCGTAAAACCCTGGCTTGCTCGTGGCTTCGCGTATCGCAGCAAGGTATTCTTCAAATGGCTCTCTCATTTCGGGTCCTTCGTTTGTGGTTCCAGTACATGATTTCTAACCTTGAAGGTAACCTCTACGGCAACCCTAATGGGACAATGCTGTACTTGCCCCATCACCCCTCATACCCACTACTCCCACCCCTCTGCATCTCCGCCTCCTCCAGCATCCTCTCCAGCAGCGCGAACGACGCCTCATTCGTGTAGTCCAGCTCCGCGATGCTCAGTGCGCGGAACAGCACAGCAGTCGTAACCCGCGTCTCCACAGTCTCACCCAGCGCGGGCAGCGGCGCGCCCAGAGCCTGCGCCATGAACCCGCTCGCAGCCATCCCCTCCCGCGTCAGCCGGCAACTCACCAGCAGCTTCCCCTCATGCGTCAGCGTCACGCCAGATTCCACCTGCGCCAACTCCAACTGCAACCGCGCGCGCGGCACGCTGATAAGCTCGTCCGCGTACTCCGTAATCTCCACATCCTTCTCGCTCACGACGCCCTCCTGCACTAAAGACTGAAAGCGCATGATAAGCCCTGCACCACGCTGAAACAACACAGCCCCAACCGTCAATTACAGCCATGCCCACCCCTTATAATACTCATGCCAGTCCACACCATTATTCGTTATACTTGTTCGGACAAATCCGCCGAGGTGCCAATTGATTAACATCCAGCTCATACGAAACCGCCCCGACGAACTCCGCGAAGCAATGCAGCGCCGCCACGAGGACGCGCCGCTCGACCGTATCGCCAGCCTCGACGCCGACCGCCGCGCCAACATAGTCGAAGCCGATGAACTCCGCGCCCGCCGCAACGAAGTCAGCCGGGAAATCGGCCGCACCCGCGAGCGTCCGCAGGAGCTCATCGACGAGATGCGCCAGGTCAGCGCCCGCATACGCACCCTCGAAGAGACCATCCGCACTCTCGAATCCGAGATCAACGACCTTCTTCTCGCGCTCCCCAATATGCCCCACGACGATGTCCCCGACGGCGCGGACGAGACCGCCAACATCGTCGTCCGCACCGAAGGCGAAACACCTTCGTTTGACTTCGAGCCGCTGCCCCACTGGGAACTCGGCGAGCGTCTTAACATCATCGACTTCCAGCGCGGCGCGAAGATGGCAGGCTCCCGCTTCTTCGTCCTCAAGGGCAAGGGCGCCCGCCTCCAGCGCGCCCTCATAGACTGGATGCTCGACACCCACACCCGCGAGCACGGCTACGAGGAGCTATACCTGCCCAACGTCCTTACGACCGAGTCCGCCACCGCCAACAGCAACCTCCCCAAGTTCGCCGACACCATGTACCGCGACGACGAGGACGACCTCTGGCTGCTCCCCACCGCAGAGATGGCGATCACCAACATGCACCGCGACGAGATACTGCAACCCGGCACTCTCCCCCTGCAATATGTCGCCCACACCCCCTGCTTCCGCCGCGAAAAAGCAGCAGCAGGCCGCGACACGCGCGGCATCAAGCGCGTCCACCAGTTCGAAAAGGTCGAGATGTACCGCTTCGTCGAGCCGGACCAGTCAGATGACGCCCTGCAAAGCCTGCTCAGCGAGGCGGAGACGATATGCAAGCGGCTCGGCATCCGCTACCGCCTGCTCGAACTCTGCACGGGCGACCTCGGCTTCCAGTCCGCAAAGACCTACGACATCGAGATGTGGGCGCCCGGCTGCGACGAGTGGCTCGAAGTAAGCTCATGCTCCACCTGCACCGACTTCCAGGCGCGCCGAGCCTCCATCCGCTACCGCTCCGAAAACGGCGCAAGGCCCCGCTTCGTCCACACGCTCAACGGCTCTGGCCTAGCGCTCCCCCGCGTCATCATCGCCATCTTGGAGAACTACCAGCAACCCGACGGCTCAGTAGTCATCCCCGAAGTCCTCCGCCCCTACACCGGCTTCGACCTTATCGAGGCGATTGAGGCGTAGCTTCGTCCGCAATTTGTAGCACAGACAGAACATATCACGGCAGCCCTAAAACTCACGTCGGTTTCGTTCAGTTGTGGTGTCTGTAGTTGGTTCTAACCGATGAAGGAGATAACGAATAATGGCTAGAGGAATTAGGAGTGGTTTAAGAGGTGGTGGTGGGCGTAGCAGAGTAGGTAGTGGGGCTGGTCGGACCTCTGGTCGTAATGGTCGTGCTTCCTCCAAAGGGCAGGTAAAGGGTGGCAAAGCAGTCCAGTATGCAATCAAGGACTCCAAGGGCAAGCCAAAATACTATGGGACTACCAACAACCCCAGACAACGTGCCGCGGAACACAAGCAGTCAGGCAAACTTGGCAAGGGAGACAAATTGGTAGTCCAGTCAAAGGCGGTGTCTCGCAAGTCGGCAGAGAAGGTTGAGGCTGCAAAACTAGGTTCTCACCGTCGGCAGTACGGACGCAATCCGAAACACAACACCACCAGAGACGGGAAATACCATAATCCAAGGTGACACCGCAAAGGATGCGTCTAAACACCGCAAGTAAACGGAACCGGAGTCACCATTGGCAGAAAGTCAGGACGACAGGCAGAACGACGACAATCAGGACATCCGCGAAGAGCTCGCGTCCGTCCGCAGGCAGCTCACCGAAGCCACCACCGTCATCGCCAATCTCAGCCTGCGCCTGACTCAGCTCGAAGACCGCGCGCGAGAACAGTCTCCAACCCCGCACCCTGAGCAGCAGCCCGAAGCCACCACGGTCGAGCCGCCTGAACCTGTACAAGCCGCAGACATTCCGACGCCGGAGACCGGCGAACCCGCTCCCGTTCAAGCAGCCGCATCGTCCACCACACGATCAGGACCGGACTGGGAATTCCTGCTTGGCAGGAACTGGTTCGCCATCATCGGCGGCATCGCCGTCGTACTCGGCATCGGATTCTTCCTCAAGCTCGCCTTCGACAACAACTGGATTAGCGATACGGGTCGCGTCATTCTCGGCGTAGCTGTCGGCCTCGCATTCCTCGGTGTCGGCGAATACACACAGCGCAGGGTGCCTCGCTGGGCGCAGGCAGTAACCGCAAGCGGCGCGGCAATTCTCTACCTCACCATTTACGCCGCCTTCGGTCTCTACCAGCTTATCTCCGCCGACCTGTCATTCATCCTATTGGCAGTGGTCGTAACTGCCGCAGTCCTTCTAGCCCTCCGCTACGAATCTATCGTCATCGCCATTCTGGGACTCGTTGGCGCATTCATCTCCCCTGTGTTGCTCGGCACCGACCTACCGGATGAGCGGTTCGTCCTCGGATACATCCTGCTCGTTGACATCGGCATCCTCGCCATATCCGCCTTCCGCAACTGGAGGTGGCTCACACTCGTCGGATGGGTCGGCTCCTACGGCATTTTCAGCTACTGGCTCATCGACCTTCCCGGCTACGACCCCGTATTCGCGCACATCGCTCTGACAGGCATATTCCTGTCCTTCGCAGCTGCCACGCCGCTGTTCCACATCCTCTGGCGAAGAATGCCCGGCCCTGCCGACCTGACGCTGATGACCATCAACGCCGCAGCCTACTCCATGCTCACGAGCATAATCCTCTGGGCCGACTACGAAGGCTGGTTCGGGCTGATCGCCGTAAGCCTCGCCACCCTCTACGGCCTCTTCGCCCTCGCCGCCTACCTGCGAACAGGCGCATCACCGCGCATCACCATATTCTCGCTGGCATTCGCATCCATGTTCCTCGCGCTCGCATTCCCGCTGCAATTCAGTGGCAACTCGGTCGCGCTCGGCTGGGCAGCGCAGGGTGCCGTGACCGTCTGGCTGGGCTTCTACATCGGACGCTGGCAGACACGTGCCTTTGGCATCGCCGCCCTCGCCCTCTCAGTATTGCACCTCGCTATCTTCGACGCCTGGATCGACCCCGACGGCTACACACCCCTCATCAACGGTCGCTTCGTAACAATGGCATTCGTCATAGCCGCATTCGGCGTCACCGCGTTCGCCTTCCACCGCTATCGTAATGCCGAAGCGCAGCTGAAAATCGAGCCTTGGGCTATGCCCGCAATGCTTGGCATGGCAAATCTAGTCGCGCTCGGCCTCCTCAGCCTCGAAGCCGTCAACTATCTGGACGCCGGCACCCTGCGGTGGGACTCGCTCCTCGACTTCGTGGGGCAGATCCGCTGGCTCGGATCAGGCTCGCTTGTCGCGATAACGGTGTTGTGGGCAGCGTACGGCACGGCAGTAGCAGGCGTCGGTTTGCTCAGACGATATGAACCAGCGCGCTGGGCAGGCGTCGGCCTGCTCGGCTTGGCACTCTATAAGCTGCTCACCTACGACTCACGGCATGTCTTCTTGGAACCGCTTGACTTCACGCCTATCCTGAACATCCGCTTCCTCTGCTTCGCGCTCGTGCTGGGTTTGCTATCCGTCCTGACCGTCTGGTTCAGACGCAGAAGCTCCGACCTAAGCGAAAACGAGAACAAGGTGCTACTTCTGGGCGTCTTGATTGCCGCCAACGCGGTCGCCCTGTGGATGGTCAGCCAGGAAGTGATCTACTACTTCGACAGCCTCGGCGTACGCTCCGGTGGCGACTACACGGACGCAATGCACCTCACGCTGACCGTATTCTGGGCGCTGTACGCGATGGGCGTGATCGGCGTGGGTATAGCCGCCGGATACAGCCAGGCAAGACTTGCGGGAATAGGCCTACTGGCAATCCCCGTCGCGAAGCTCTTCGTGTTCGACGTGTTCCTGCTGGAAATGGCTTACAGGGTCGTCGCCTTCATAACGCTAGGCTGCCTGCTGCTCGGCATGGGCCTCGTGTACCAGCGATACAGCCGCGTTGTCAGGGGCTTCCTGTTCGGCTCCCGCCCCGAAGCCATCGGAGAGGACGACTAGCCTGCCTCCCCATGTTGAGGTGAGGCATAATGCCCCTTCCCATCAACGGCTACAGGTATCCGACTATTGTCTCAAGTCGCCCATCCACAGGATTGACTTGAAGCGCCAGCCCCTCGAGCGTATATGCGCCCAAAAGCGGAACACGCATGTTGTCATCGCCGAATACAACAATAGTTGGCGCGGAGTTGCCGTTTATCTTAGCCGTCGCATGCCCCAGTTCGTATTCCCTTACGCTACCGTCCGCCAGCGTCAAGGGGATTGCACCATACGGAACGATGCCCAGGCGATGAAATAGAGACGCAGGGAGCACCGAATAAGAAGCGCCCGTATCCACCATAGCCTCGATTGTCTCGAAGCGATTGCCCGCAAGGTCACCAATTTCTATTGGAACTCTGAAAACACCCATTACGCAATCCCATCCTCCCCATCAATGTCAGCTGTTTAGCCCCCGTCCCTACTCCACCACCACCGGATAGCTGTACTCTTCCTTCAGCAGACGCTTCAGCACCTTCCCCATCGGATTGCGCGGCAATTCGGTGCAGAACACCACCGACTCCGGCTTCTTGAAGCTCGCCAGTCGCTGACGGCAGTACTCCGATATATCGTCCTCGCTAACCTGCGCCCCGTTCTTCAGCACCACCACCGCGCGCACACGCTCGCCCCAGTCCAGGTCCGGCACGCCGATAATCGCCGCCTCCTCCACGCCCTCGTGCGACTGGATTACCTGCTCCACCTCTTCCGGCGACACCATCTCGCCGCCCCGCTTGATGAAGTCCCGCGCCCGACCCGCAAGGTAGATATACCCGTCCTCGTCCTGGTACCCAAGGTCCCCGGTGAACAGCCACCCGTCGCGAATCGTCTCCGTCGTAGCGTCCTGCTGGTTCCAGTACCCTTTCATCAGCCGCGCCCCTCGCGCCGCAATCTCGCCCGTCTCGTTCAGCGCAACAGGACTCCCGTCCTCATCGAATATCGCGACCTCAACATCGTCCAGCGGCTTGCCAATCGAACCAAGGTGCTTCAGCTTGCGTTCGATCGTCTCCTCGTCCCCCTCCAGCACATGGTCCTCCGGCGGCAGCATCGTAATCGTCGCCGCCGTCTCCGTCTGCCCGAACGCGTTGATGAAGTAAGTCCCCGGGAACTCCTTGATAGCCTGCCGAATCACCGGCACCGGCATCGGCGCAGCTCCGTAAGTGATGACTTGCAGACTGGTCAGGTTGTGTTGATGAAACTCCGGATGGTCCATCAGCATCTTCAGCATCGTCGGCACCATCATCGCCCGCGTCGCATGCTCCTGCTCCACCAGCTCCATCCACCCCTTCGCCTCGAACTGCCGCTGAATCACCAGCGTCCGCCCGCCGAATATCGCCGCCATCACCGACTGCACGCCCGCGATATGGTACAACGGCACCGTCAGTATGTTTGTGTCCTCCTCGAACGGGTCAGCCGGCGTAACCGTGCTGAGAATGTACGACGAGAAGCTGTCGTGCGTCAGCATCACGCCCTTCGGGAAACTCGTCGTCCCCGATGTGAACAGGATCATCGTCAGGTCGTCGCCGTCACCCTCCGGGAAACGCTCGAAGTCCTCCGCGTTCTCAATCAGCGCGTCGTACGAGTGCCACCCCTCGACATCATCCTCCAGCGTGATGAAGTTCTGAAGCGACTCCACATTCGCCGCGCAGTGCTTCACGAGGCTCACATACCGCCCGCCGGCGAAAATCGCCTTCGGAGCCGCGTCATTCAGCATATGCGTCAGCTCGTCCTCGCGCGTGCGGAAGTTGATCGGCACGAAAACCGCATCCAGCTTCGCCGCCGCGAAATACGCCTCGATATACTGGTTGCAGTTCACCTGCAGCATCGCCACCCGGTCCCCCGCGCCCACGCCCATGTCCGCCAGCGCATTCGCCAGCCGATTAACCCGCGACTGCAGATCCTCGAAGCTGATGCGGCTATCCTCGAAAATCATCGCCAGCCTGTCAGGCACGATAGCCGCCGAAATCGTCAGAAACTCCGTTGTGTTCATTATTCCCCTATGCCTTCTATGGACCCTGTTTCGTCATCCCTGCATCCGCAGAAATCCGCACAAATTCAGCCGCAGCAATACTGCGAATTGCACCAAGAAATATTATCACATGCCAGTATGTAAAGTCAGTCAATAGGTGTATCCGCAGTGACGCGTGGGAGTTAATCCGCTAAGGGATTTCCGCAATCCTCGACTCGACGCTGCTTACGAACTCTGCTTCCGATCGCTCAGGGAATGCTCCGCGCAAATCCCCGACAGGGCTTTCCGCTTTCGCACGTCCATCGGACAGTAGGAACTTGTATGGATGCGCGGGTCCGCTCCAGTAGCTCGGATAGCTGCTGTTCTTTTTCAGAAAGAGCAGATATCTGTCTCCCTTGCCCAGGCTGAGTCTCTCATCCTTGTCACGCCCCTGTTGGAGCCGTCCTCGCTCCATGAATTCGAGCCCATAAAACTGGATGACGGGAATCGTGTCCGCACCACTTCCTTTCAGGTAGCGCTCCACCTGCACATTGAAGCCGTTGCCGAGCGCCCGCACATTCGGATTCGTCTGGTCCTGAACGCGCACAGACTCCGGTTCTGCAATCGGAACTGTCCCGATCACTATTACGGTCGAGTTCGCAACCAACTTGCCCAGAGGGTCAGACGGACCGTCAAGGCTGTTCACACCAAAGTAACTGCTCTCCACCGGCCCAGGTACTGACCGCTGAATCGCCCGTGGCACAGCCGTAGGAGGAGGTTCTGGTGTATTTGGAGGCAGGGGCGTTGCCGGTGGAGGAGACGTAGGCTGCGGTTGCACAGTCCATGACGTAGTGCAAGCCAATTCAGTCAATCCAACCGATAAAAATTCGTTGATGAATGTTGCACATCAATGAGTTTCCGAGGGCAGTCACTTACGCGACTGCCCTCACATTTCCGCTGAGGCGTGAGTTGTCCACGCTCGCGGCGCACGCAGAGAGCCAGGCTCTCAGCGCGGGGGTATCTCCCAGCGCACGCAGGTATATCCCACGCGCTCCATTATAGTCACGGTCCATCCGCTCGCCATCACTGCCGGCAATCACAGATGCGCCACCTACGTCTGCCAGCAACTCGCCGGTCCAGGAGACGGTCTTAGTGGTGTAGGCCTCGTTGACGCTCAGGACGGTAACGCCGAACTCAGCTGCCTTGTGCCGCAGGAACATCCCAAAGCGATAATGCGCCAGACTCAGCAGGTTGCGGACGGTCTTGCTCCTTATCCTGCGTTTTCCACGCTCCACCATCTCTGATGTCTCGAACGTCGGCAGCAGTATCACATCGAACTTGCTCACAAGGAACCGTGCCGCCTTTCTGTGAAGTTCCTGTATAAGGCTCTCTATCCTGATACGCATCCTGCCGGCAGCTCGGCGCATGTTTCTGCGTCTCCGGGCTGGAGACTTTTGAGCGCGGCTCAGCAGGTCGTCAAACCTCTCGCACAGACGCTGTATCCTGAAGAACGCTCCCTCACCTATCTTGCCCACCGATTCGGCGCAGTACCAACTCAGAAAGGATCGCACCCCTGGATCAAGGGCAACCACCCGCGCTTGGTTCTCGCGCTGGGGCGGCAGCTTCTCGTCATAGGGCACGGCCAGATGGTACTGTCCATATCGAAGGGTCAGGCGGCAGATGTTCTTGTTCTCAGGTACGGGCAGGGACTCCGCCATCTGCATACCGTCGAGCTTCGTCCGGTAGATGCCGTTTGGGGTTACGCAGTTGGCCTGCACCGTGAAGGTCTGCCTCGGGTTTTTGCGCGACCGGAAGCGCACACGGGCGAAGTCCTCGTCCTTACGATGACCTTTGGACTGTCCCGTGCAAGCTCGGCGTTTCGCTTCTTCGCTGCGCTCACCGCACGGCAGGCATCGAAGACAGCGCCCACCAGCACCTCGCGGGGTGCACTCCTGTGCCAGGACGGCAGCGCTGGCAGAACTATGTCTCTGATCTGGGTCTTCACCGCGGGCAGAGCGTCCTCACCGGTCAGAAGCTCCACGGTCTGGTTGTAGGCATAACGGGCAGCGCCGAACCAGCGGCGCAACTCAGCCCTCTGTGCTGCGTCCGGGTAGAGTCGTATCTTCCTTGATTTCCTTACGGTATCGCCGTAGTCCGTTGATCCTAGCACCAAAGACAGTGAGGATGGCGATGAGGTCAGTCGTAAGTTCTTCCTCGGGGCTGAGGTCGCGCTGATTGAGAACCACGAGTTCCCCGCCGTTGCGTTTGAGCAAGGTCTCGATGAGTTCCGTTCCAAAGCGCGCAAGACGGTCTCGGTAGGCGACCACAAGACAGAGCTTATCTCCTTGGTGTATTCGCTCCAGTATGGCGAGAAGTCCCCTGCGCTTGAAGTTGAGTCCTGAGCCGACGTCGCTGATGATCTCGGCGTCAGGGTATCGTGCTCGCATGAAAGCGACCTGCCGCTCGAGGTCTTTCGACTGTTTCTTGGACGAGACGCGGCAGTAGCAGACTGTGATGGCGGGCTTTGAGTTCCCGATGTATGAATCGACGTCATATCTTCGCTGGTTGCCCTCTGTCCTGATGTAGTCGATGCGTCCCTCGCGTGCCCAGGCCCGCAGTGTCTGTGGGTGAACGCCGAGAACGCGACTGGCTTCCCTGGAAGGAACGTACCTCATGAATATATTATACAACAATACTCAGTATTCATCACTTATAATGGGCGCAATAAGTAGCCGTCGGGTTGGGTGTGTCGAGGGACAGGTCCCGCACTTCAAGGTCGAGCGCCTCTGACACACGGAGACCGGCCCGCCACTGCTCCAGCATCAGCAACTTCGCCTTCGGGTTTGGCGCTGTTCTGATGATGGCGTTCACCTCGTCGGGTTCGAGGTACTCCGGTATGCGCTTGTGGCGTTTTGGGGCTGCGCCGTCAGGTGTTTTAGGGTAACGTCCGCGGGGCTTGCGCCGGCGGGAGATTGCTTGGGTTGTCATCCGGTTCCTGCCGTTTCTTCACACCATCATCAGTTAGCTATTGTGCAGACTCCACGTCCGTAAGCGCGAAGTCCTCACCCTTGTATAGAAGTGGCTCTCCGGTGACTTCAGCAAGAGCGTAGGCGAAACAGTCACCGAAGTTCAGGCCCGCAGGATGATTGCCCTTGCCGAACCTGCGCCAAGCCAGGCGAGCAGCCTGCACCTGCTCCGGGGTTACTGATTCAAGTTCTATCTCCGCCGCTTCCAGGTAGTTGTCCAGCTCCCGTCCACCTTCCTCACCTAGGCGGCTTTCAATGACCATAACAGCTTCGAGGTAATTCGCCACCGACATCCGACAGGTCATGGCATCGTTTATCGTATGCTCGTAGTGGTCGGCGTCAGCCTCATCGAAGAGAACTGCCAGAAGCGCAGACGTATCGAGGATCAAGTAGGCAGTCCGTTCTCGTCATAGAGCAAGTCTCCGTGCTCAATTGCGGACGGGCCGCCGTCTTTCAGCAGACTGGCGCAGCGTTTGCGTATCGCCCGTAGCCGCCGTAATCGGATTTCTGCGCTGCGTTCGTGTCTCTCTCGCTCAAGGCGCTCTCTGAGAGCGATTGTGATTGCGCCGGTCATGCTCTCTCCGGTGAGAGCCGCAAGTTCCCTGGCGAGTTGATGTGTCTCTTCGTTCTTGATATTGAGGCTCACGAGACTTCCTTGTAGGTAGATGTGCTAACGGCATATCTACCATACCATCGGCGCGTGAGTCCTCGCAACGTGAAACCAGTGTCAGTCATCGTGCAAGCCTTTCACCGATACATTATTGGAAAACGGCGGTAGGTTGTCCAACTTAAGGAGGTGGCTCAGCTACGGAGCTAGGTCGTGGATGCAAGGAAATGCCGTAGTTTGTTGCAAATCATTCGCATACACTATTGCCGTGGTGGTGCAGGGAATGCTCAGCCCCATCTGTTTGGATACAGGTTCCGAGCAAAGCTCCTTGTACAGGCTCCCCAGGTGAACCCGAGCGCGTACTCGCGGCAGTCATCGCCGCTTATAGACAAAGCAGTCTCCGACGCAGTCTGCAGATCATCGTGCAACGCTCCAACTCTTTCATTGATGATGTCCAGGGGTCCGGTCACAGGATACGCCGCCACCGGGGTACCACATGCGAGAGCCTCTAGCATCACCAGTCCAAAAGTATCGGACTTGCTGGGGAACACGAGCACGTCGGCTGAAGAATAATGCCGTGCTAGCTCCTCTCCGTGTTTCTCCCCCAGGAATATTGGTTCAGCATACCTTCTCCTCAGCCTCGCCAAGGCAGGCCCTTCGCCCACGACAACTTTCGTTCCCTCGATGCCCATAGAAAGAAAGGTATCGATGTTCTTCTCTTCCGCAACCCTGCCGACGTATAGCCAGACGGGTCGTCGGAGCCCTGTGAAGACCTCCACATCGCGTGGTCTGAAAAGTTCCGCATCGACTCCTCGCGACCAGGAGCGAATGTTGCTGAAGCCGCGCGCCGCGAGTTCCCGGCGCATCGACGGTGCGGCAACCAGAACCGTGTCGGCTCGCGAATGGAACCACTTCAACCACCTGAACGTCCAGCTCTCAGGAATACCGAGACGCTGCCGCATGTACTTCGGGTAGTGTGTCGTAAAGGCGGTGGTGAAATGCAGTTTGCGTCGGATGCAGTACCACCGCGCCGCCATGCCCAGAGGTCCCTCAGTGGCTATGAATATGTACTCCGGCTGCAACTCTCCGATCTTGCGGTCGAGCTTGGGCCATGTGTTGATCGCAAGCCTTATATCGGGGTATGCAGGATGCGGGATGCTGAAGAACTCATCAGGCTTGATCAGCGCTACCTGGTAGTCCATCTCCCGCAGGCAGGCCACCAGGCTCCTGAGAGTGCGGACGACTCCGTTCACCTGAGGCTCCCATGTGTCCGTTACTATCAGGATCTTCGCCTGTTTGCCAGCTAAGAGCCCCAATGTACTAACGTTGGTCTATGTACATTGGCATTCCGCCCCTTGGCCGGAGGGACACCAGAGGCGTGAAAGCGATTTCGTGGCTCGGGTCGGGACGCACTCTCCAGCGCTGACCTATCGCAGCCATCACGAGCTTCATCTCCATCCAGGCGAATCCCTCGCCGATACATAGTCTGGGTCCTCCGCCAAACGGGAAGTACGCGAACTTATGCAGTTTCTCCCTGAACTCGGGAGTCCAGCGACAGGGTCGGAAATCATCTGGATTCTCGAACCATCGAGGATCACGGTGGGTGACTAGTGGCGAGATGCACAGGAACGCACCGGCTGGAATCGGGTAGCCGGCTAGTTCAAATTCCTCCAGCACAACTCGTCCAGTCCTCCAGATCGGTGGGTACAGGCGCATCGCTTCCGTAAGTATCTGCTCCGTAATTTTCAGGTCAGCTAAGTCGTCCACCGTGGGAGGGCGTCCGTTGAGGACAGCGTCCAGTTCCGCATGGAAGCTGTCCTGCGCTTCTGGGTGCAGCGATAGAAGGTGCCAGGTCCAGGTCAGTGCGATAGTCACGGTCTCATGTCCCACCGCGAACATCGTCACCGTCTCGTCCCGCACCTGCAGGTCGGTCATGCCTGTCGCGTCATTCTCGGCAGCCTCACCGTCCTCTGCTGCGAGCATAAGGTTCAGCAGATCGACGCTGTCACCTCCTGCCTGCCTTCTCTCCTCGATGAGTCCGTACACCACACCGTCCAGGTAATCCAGGTCCCGCTTGAAATTCCTCGTGAACGGCAGGGGCAGGGTGTGTAGAAGCTCGCGCATGCGCTCGAACTGGTTGAAGCGCGCGCTAATGTACCGATTGCTCAGCTCAAAGGCTTCCCCAAGCCGACGCACCTCAGAGGGAATGTCAATGCTGAACAGCGTCTTGACGACTATTTCCAGAGTCAAGTCGCGCATCTCACGGGACATGTCGACGAGAGCCTTGTCCTGCCATTCACGTACGTGGTCGATAGAATAGGCTGTCATCGTCCTACCATAGCCATCTATCAGACTGTGATGGAACTGGGGCTGCATCATCCGGCGCTGTCTCAGGTGCAGCGGATCGTCTGAGGTGACCAGTCCTTCTCCCATCAGGTACTTGAACGCCTCGACATTCCGCCATCGACCGACTCGCATGTGATTGGTAACGAGAACTTGCTCCACAAGCTCAGGGTGGCTCACGAGGTAGATGAGCCAGGGCTTGACGGACATCGTCGCGAGGTCGCCGTGCAGTGCGGTCTCCTGCATCAACTCGATGGGCTCGCGCACGTAGCGTAGTGTCTTCCCTATGACTGGTGGGTCGGGAGGGCCGGGAGGGAGGGGATATTCACCAGGGTTCACTTGCGGCTTTGGTGGATAGATCATATGGCATTCCTTATGCGTGCGAGCCTAGGCAGAAGCGCTCTTCCGCGAAATCCTGCGACGCCACCAGCGTCGCAGGCGTGGATCTGTCAGCAGAACGGGGAGCGCCAGCAGCCAGCAATAAATGATCGGCTCCCATCCGACGTCGAAAATCTCCCTGGCCACGACCAACGCTCCGTAGTATATAAGGCAGAAGGCAAGGCTTGTGTTACGGGTAACCAGGAGAATGAGAGCAACCGGTGCCGTCAGCAGCAAGACAGGCGTAGTGAAGACCGCCCCTGCAACCCCGATGGCTGCTGCTGCTCCCCTCCCCCCGCGGAATCCCAGCCAGACCGGCCAGATGTGTCCGAACACACAGGCCACCCCCGCAGCCATGCCGGGCGTGGATACGGGGCCCGGGTAGTTTTCAGATATCAACAAGTCGAGTGCGGCGTCTACGGCGGCCACCGCCGCAAAGCCTTTGAATATGTCCGCTGCGCCGACAAATGTGCCCCAGCGGGGACCAAGGAGTTGTCCGATGTTCGTGGCGCCGACATTGCCGTCCCCCAGAGTGCGGACGTCAGTGCCCTTGCCAAGGGCATACCTTCCCACCAGCCAGGCGGTTGGAACGCTTCCCAGAAGGTATCCGAAAATCAGAGCAGGAATAATCAGGATCACTACTCGGTTATGCTCCGCCAGAATGCTTCAGGGTCTGTACGGTACCGTCAACACGACCTCTACATAGTATCTCTCCTGCTCAGTGAATCCCACACTCTGTAGGATACAGACATGGCTGAAGAGAACTCACATGTGGGTTGAAAGCGCTCCTCAGCTAAACGCCGTTTCGCGTGGATGCAATCTTTCGCGGTAAAATGTTGCAGTTGCTATTCTGCCAGTTGGTAGGATCGATGTGCTCCGTTTATGATGATAAATCCGCGCGATCAACATTCACACTACTCGGATTCATATTTCTGGTGAGCCTGGCAATTCACCGTTGACCGACGATGCTCAAACGTCCAACTCCGCCATCAGGGAATGCAAGTTAACCGCTCACACCTTACGCTTTAAGATTGCCGTTTAATTGCTTGTCGAACTGGCAGGAGGTAACCTCAGAGTGTGTGTAAATAGGTCAGACGGTGTAACCTTCCTCTGAAAAAAACGGGCTTGAGGTCCCAAAAGAGGAGGCACACCGTCCATGAGTAAGAGAACCACTGAAAGCATAGGAAAGTCAAGCCCCGAATGGGACGAACTGGAAGAGTGGCTGAGGGGGAGCATGCAGAAGCTGATCCAGCAGGTGCTCGAAGAGGAGGTAACCGGGTTTTTCGGCAGGGCGAAGTCGGCGCGCCGTTCGGAGGAGGACAGCAACCCAGGTTACCGGAATGGATACGCAAAGCCCAGGAAGCTGACGCTGAGCGGCGGGACGATAGAGTTGAGAAGGCCGCGGGTTCGCAACACCGATGAGAGGTTCGAGAGCAGGCTGTTGCCACTGTTCGCCAAGAGGACGGCGAAGGTAGCGGATCTGATACCGCAGCTGTACCTTCACGGGTTGTCCGAGGGAGACTTCGACCTGGCGCTGCGAGGGTTGCTTGGAGAGGATGCGCCGTTGTCCGGGGCGACGGTGGCTCGATTGAAAGACAGGTGGAATGGTGAACTTGCCCAGTGGAGGGCTCGTCGCCTCGATGATCACGAGGTCGTCTATGTGTGGGTGGACGGGGTGTACGTGAAGGCGGGTTTTGAGAGGGAGAAGGCTGCGGTGCTGGTGGTGATAGGGGCGCTGAGCGATGGAAGCAAGACGGTGCTGAGTGTCGTGCCGGGCTACAGGGAATCAACCGAAAGTTGGTCTGATGTGCTCAGGGACCTGAGGGACCGCGGGATGAACTGTCCGAAGCTTGTGGTAGGCGACGGACATCTCGGTATCTGGGGAGCGCTTGCCAACGTGTATCCGGAGGCGAAGGAGCAGAGGTGCTGGAACCACAAGATCATAAACTTGCTTGACCGGTTGCCGAAGGCCCAGCAGGAGCAGGCCAAGCT
Source organism: Dehalococcoidia bacterium (assembly GCA_963665605.1). Classification (GTDB taxonomy): domain Bacteria; phylum Chloroflexota; class Dehalococcoidia; order Lucifugimonadales; family JADFKI01; genus Bin90. The sequence continues at coordinate 2,200,225 of OY762409.1, forward strand.
GATGCTGCGGAGCATCCCGTACGCCGGCAGTCGTGCGGAGTCTGAGCGTTTGAAGTCGGTGTTCGCAGGTTGGTGCCTTGAACGCTCTTACGATGCGGCTGCCGAGACTCTGGAGCGAGACTGGGATCGGATGGTGACGTTCTATGACTTCCCTACCGAGCACTGGAGGCATCTGAGGACTACTAATGTCGTGGAGTCGCCGTTTGCGGCGCTGAGGCTGCGCACCGATGCGGCGAAGCGGTTCAAGAGGGTGGACAGAGCGATAGCCGTGATCTGGAAGATGCTGATGGTGGCGGAGAGCAGGTTCCGCAGGCTGAAGGCGCCGGAGTTGATGAAGGACGTACACCAAGGCGCCATCTACAGGGATGGAATCATCATAGAATCGGAACCGGAGAAGGTCGCCGCCTGATCTCGTTTACACACTTCTTGACGTGACCTCACTGGCAGAGCAACCGGTCAATTGTTTCACAATTTTCCTCATGGTCAATACAGAACTTGACAAGTTCATCCAGATAGTCAAAATACACGGATACTTTCCGATGCATGGGCGTTGCGCCATATATGGGGTACCTCTGCCCATAGATGGCCCGAAATGCACGTTGGTCGATTATCTGAAATGTCATTGAGTTGCGGAATCTGAGAATTGTGGACGCCATTGGCAAGTCAATTCCCCGAGTTTCGAGCAAAGACTCCAAGACGACTTGGCCTTGTCGGTGTTCTCCCATCTGCAGAGGCTTGATGCCATCTAATTCAAGGAGTGTGTCTGTGTCTACCTGTGCATAGCGATCGGTCTTCCATAATACGATCTCGTTGATAATCTCCTGATTGAAGGACGCATCGCCGATACCATCAAGTTTAGAAGTCAATTCGGGCTGATATCTGTAGTTTCTCAAAAGGCCGTGTAAGTCATCGACGAAAACGACTGCTTTATTGATTCCCGTCGATTGGGATTTCTTACTCGGTATTTGAATCTACCTAGAATCGGGATTTTGGCGCTTCCGCACACCTCCGAGGAGTTGAGCCACCTTATCCAGCGCCGCTTGTTGAGTAGCCTCGTCATCACTCGGATCCTCAATCAGTTCGTATAAGCCAGAACCAGGCGGCGGAATCCACCAAGCTTTCGGAGGGCGCCCCCTTTTGACATAATCCCCTAAGACTCTCCCGTCCTTTGAGATACTTTGGTTTGGAGGTAATGCTCTTAATGCCGTGATAGGGTTTGGAAGATGTTCCCTCAGATGTGAACACTTCCAGCGGCGCGGGATCTTGTCTTGTCTTCGAAGTTCATAAATGTCATCCCATAGGGTCATTGGATTATCCCTTCTCCACTTCTGTTACTGCCATCAATACGCTAATCCTTCCGAAAGATTGAAAGTCTCCACCACGCACTCGCCAACTCTGGTCCGAAGCCCCCGTGTCGCCCATTTGCTGCATTATCTGTATCGATGCAATGAGTGAAGTCACACCAAGAATCAGCCTTGTATCATTTGTACCTCACCTTAAGGAGTGTGGCGTCCCTCAGCCGGTCACCAAATTTCAGACTTGTAGGACCTATATGGGTGAAAGTAAGGTTCCGTCTCATAGAAAGTCATTCCGAGGTCGCGTCCTAGCACCTCCAGAAGATCTTACAGAGCTTCCACTCGCGCCTCCGCCCGCTCAGTGTGCAGTACCTGCTCATTGTAAACGCGCCTGCAATCTGAATTGATCTCCTCTTCAAACCTCAGCTTTCGCTCGACCTGTTCCCTGAATTCCCTCTCCTTCTGCAACTCTTCCATGTATTTCCTTGCATCCGCGAGAGTTCTCACCCAGTCATCATTCGCAAAGAGGGAGCTTTGTCCGGATTGCGGTGCAGCTCCCTTGCGATTAGGAACATTATGAGGTTCTAGCGCAACTTCCAGAACCACAGCGTGTCCACGTTGAAGTCACTTATGTCAAAGGTTCGTCGGTCTCCAAACACCACCAGCGAATTGATGTCCGAAGAAGCTACTTCATAGCAGATGTTCCCTCTTAGCTCACCGCCGGGGAATATTCTTGTAATATCCTCGAAATCATCAGGGATGACACCACAAGAGTCAGTGAATGTTCGATATTCTACCGCTCTGGAACCGACCGCACTAATTCCAGAAGAGCTGAATCTATCGGCCTCGTTCCCTCGATTGCGCACTGAAATCCCTATGAGAACGAACCTGTTGCCAGCAGCCGGTGGATCATTGAATCGATTCTCAGCCTCTATCTCCGGCCAGGCATCCCAATCAACCGCCTCAACCTTGAGTTCCCAGACCGAATCGGGCGGTCGGAAATACTGTCCCATAGGGACCGGGTTTGACCTGGTGCCTAGATTGCCCGGAGTGGGCGTAGGGCTAGTTGTAGGTGTGGGAGTTGGGCTTGGCGTAGGCGTATTGCCGGCCACCGCCTCGAAACGTCCCCAGCACTCGAGCATGTCGTCTGAGCGCAATCCGCACGTGTAGTTGTCGCCCGAGCCGATAGAAACGAACGAACCGTGAGAGGGTGCCGAGGATTGTCCATACTCGTCCGAGCCCCAGCACTGCACATTGCTGTCTGAATCAATGGCACAGGAATGCAATGCCCCCACGCTGACCGCAATGAAGCCGCTTGAGGTTGGATGACCCGAGACCTGCCCGGAGTCGTCCGCTCCCCAGCACTCGATATTGCCGGCATTGTCGATAGCGCACGAATGCTCGCCGCCTACACTTACGACGGTGAAGCCACTTGAGGTCGGGTGCCCTGAGACCTGCCCGGAGTCGTCCACACCCTGGCATGATATTTCACCGATACTATTGAGCCAGCAGGCATGGTGAGGACCTGCTGCCACATCAATGGAAGGGCCGTCTGGAGACGGAGTTGGTATTGCCGTGGGAATCGGCGATGGAGTCGGCTCAGGAGTCGGTGTGGGTGACGGCTCAGGCGTAGCCGTCGGTTCTGGCGTGGGCGTGGGCTGGACTGCTGCAGGTAGTCCATTGACTGTCAGCGTGAAATCACCCGTTGCACCGGAGTCGGAGGTTGTCACCTCTATCGTGTACGCTCCCGCTGAGAGTATCTCCTGTATCTGGGAATTGGTGTTGCCGCTCACTATGTCGTCGTTCTCGTGAAGCACGGTGCCGTCCCGCCCAGCTCCTTCACGCAGGTACAGGTACGTGTCCACGGAAGAATCTGTCGTGATGGTGACCTCCGCAGGCTCCGTGAGCGTGAAAGTGTAGTAGCTTGCATAGCTGCCGTCCCTGCTCTCTGACGCGCATTCTGTGTCCCAGCTATCGCTGACTGCGCCGTCTGCGTTTATGTTCTCCACGCAACTGTCTGCTGGTGGCGTGGGAGTTGGCGTGTGTGTAGTAGTTGGTGATGGTTCCGGCGTCGGCTCTGGCGTGGGTGTAGGATCAACAGCAGCAGGCAGCCCGCTCACGGTTAGCGTGAAGTCACCGGTCGCACCGGAGTCATATGTTGTCACTTCTATCGTGTACGTTCCCGCTGAGAGCGTCTCCTGTATCTCAGAGTTCGTGTTGCCGCTCACTATATCGTCGTTCTCGTGCAGCACCGTGCCATCACGTCCGGCACCCTCACGCAGGTAGAGGTACGTGTCCACGGATGAGTCTGTCGTGATGGTGATTTCCGCGGACTCCGCAAGAGTGAATGTGTAATAGCTCGCGTAGCTGCCATTCCTGCCTTCAGAGGCACAGTCACTGCTCCAACTACCACTTACCGTCCCTCCGGCGCTTAACGTTTCCACACAACTGTCCGCGGGTGGCGTGGTGGTTGGCTCGGGTGTTGCCGTCGGTTCCTGTGTCGGTTCAGGGGTTGGTGTGGCTACGTCAGAGGCCAGCAGACGAGCGAAGCCGTGTCCCCAGACATTATCGGCGCCTGTCGCGCCGCGATCTTCGGCATGGCTTTTCAGGTAGTTTGCGATTTGCCGCGGCGTGTAGTTGGGGTAGTTCTGCTCGACCAGGGCGGCTAGACCGGCGACATGCGGAGATGCCTGGCTTGTTCCGAAGAAGTAGCCGTTGGGATTGCGGTCCGAACGATATGTTACCGACTGCCCGGCGTCCGCGCCCACGATGTCGGGCTTGGTTCTATCGTCAATCGTTGGTCCCTGGCTGCTGAACGGCTCGATTATGGTGGTGTCGAATGGGTTGGCAATGCTGGCGTTCCTTCCCGTAGCACCTACGGCGAGCAGGCCGGGGTTGGTGCTTTCAGCGGGATTGGTAATGCTGTGGTCAGGGGTATAGTGCTGCAGTGTACTCGCCGCGCCCCATACCAGAAGCTGAATCCAGTCCGGCGCCGGGCCCTTGTATCTGTTCACGGCAAAGCAGTACACGCCGTCGGGGATGTCGCCATATTCGAGGCTGATCAATTCGAATGGGTCGTCGTCTGCTCCTCCTTCCTGTGCTTCTTCGCTCTTAGCCACGGCGTCGGACAGGCTAAATGTGTTTCCGGACAAGGAAATGAGGTAGAGGTCCAAGTCGCTGCTCGCCCCGCCCCAGGAGTCTTCCCATCGAAGTTGAGCGGTGAAGCCGTCGAGGGGTTCCAGTTCGATGCGCACGCCGTTGCATTCGTCCCCTGTCGCAGAAAAAGCGTGAAAGCCATTGATGTTGGAGTCGGCGAACTGTCCGAACCAATTGGACCGCGCGCTGTTTCCTGCGGCGTTTACCCAGGTGATGCCGCCCGCGACTGCGGCGTCAACGCTTCTCAGCGGGCTGTATGTGAACGGTGTTGTGCCGTCGCCCGGCCCGGAGAATGTCCAGCCGAGCGACATGTTGATGACATCTACTTCATGCTCAATCATCCAGTCGACGGTGTCGCGCAGGTCTCCCCAAGAGGATGTGTTTGCTATGTAGTATTCGGCTTCGGGAGCGATGTCGAACACCGCTTCGGTTACGGCCGTGCCGTGGAGCCTTGAAGATTCAGGAATATCCGTTGGTATGCAGTCCGCGAGGTTTGAGGTGAACACGCCGATGTCGGTGTAGCATCTTGCCTGCACAGTCGACGGGAGTTCGCTTCCCATGAGTTCTGCGAAGCCCTTGAAGCCCACATCGATGACTCCGATTTTGACCCCCTGCCCTTTGATGCCGGCGGCGTGCCACGGCGGGACACCATGCGCCGCCACGCCCTCGCTGACTATCATGCCTTGTGCCGGCTGGGGCGGTATGATAGTTCGTATACTGGTGACACCTTCCCGTTGGGACGCAGCAGGCAACAGAGAGACGGGGACATAGGCCTCGATGTAGTCAGTGCCGACGTTACGGGGAGACGCGCCGTTGGATTCAAGAAAGGCGACGATTGCCACGGCAGAGCCCTCGGTGACGTAGATGGTCACTGCTACAGACTCGTCACTACTGAGCGGAGCTTTGGCGGCTGCGGCCTGCGCGGTGAACCGCCCGGTCTGTACCTGCTCCACGATCCGGTTGAGATTGGAATCCATGTTGGGATACGCGGGTGGTTTTCGCTCACCTTCAAGGGGCGTGAGGTTTTCTACGCCACCCCAATCGCCAGACCCCTGCGTCGTCTCCGGCGTAGGGGTGTCGGGCGTCTGCGCCTGTACGATAGTGTCGTTGCCTGTTACTAGGATCAGAAGCAATGCCAGAGATGCGGCTGCCGATAGGATCAGGGCATGGACTGTTCTCGAAAGAACAGGACGTTTCGCGAATCTCAAGTCAATTGCCTCCGACTAGAAAAAATATGTGCTCTGGAGCGTGAGGCAAATTGCTCAGGAGATTCATCCCTTCAAAGCGCCTCTATCCGATAGTTGCAAATTCATGTGGTCGGCATCGCGCCAGATAGGCCCACATTCAGACGTATGTGTGGCTCAGGCATGTACGGACTCTGCACCTTTGTGGTCTCCCGACGGCAGTACCGAGAGCAGTGATTCCGACTCGGTCACATAGGATGACAGACAGCACCGACTCAAGATGGCCCACCGCTGTGACGTCCCCTTGTACCATTGAGGTACAATTTATGGGTCTGAATTACTCTCAGTCAATGGGAATAGCTGCCGAATCTTCGCGCAACAGAATCGCGTAGTGAAGGCTTCATTTAGGCTCAGATTCATTCACATGCAAATACGATGAAGTCTGCTAGGGCTGACGGCGCCTCCTTTGAGAGTAGGGCCGATTGTGGCTCAAGACCTTCTCGATTACAGACATGCACGTGTTCAAATCTTGTGCGGAAATTCCCTGAGAAATTTTGCTCTCGTAAGTTTTGATTGATTCGTGCATTCTTGTGGCTAGCTCCAAGCCCTGTTCAGTCAGCACCAGCGGGGTAACCCGTCGATCGCTCATTAAGCGGCGCCTGGAGAGCAGCCCGGATTCAACCAATCTATTGGCTATGCGGCTGATCTGAGACGGGGCGCAAGCGAGCTCTTCAGAGAGTTCCGTCATTGTCCATTCCCGGTCAGTAAGCAGAAGTAACCTGATAACTTTGAACTCCGTGATCGTGAGATTATATAAAGCCAATTCCCCGTTCATCCCCTGATTCAGATTATCAGAGAGGACCTTGGCAATTAGCATCAACTCGAAGACAGGTAATTCCACATTGCAATAACTGCCCATAATAGTTAAACATCATCCTTCACTTGCCCTGACGTTACGGCCGGATCACTATAGAAACACGCGTCTGAGGATCTACTGAGGTCATCCATCTGAAGGTTCATTTTCACTCTTCATCAATCCCTTTAGCCCGTCGACCTCACTGGTCCAACATGGCGGGTTCCTCTGAAAAGACGTAGCCGCTCCCCTTGCACCGACACTCTCCACTTCGCGCGCCCGATTCCCGTAGAGCTGTTGTCAACAGTGAGGCTACTGAGGTTCACCGGACAACGCCTCGTATTCGCCCGGCGCTATAGCAGCAGCTACCACGCCAATCCAGCCTATAAGGGACCTTTACCGCCCCCGGTCAAATTCGTAGACGATCCATCAGATCCTCGTCATTTTCCGTCTGGTTTCACTGGATAACGGCGGTGGGCTGGCATTAGAAATAGGTACCGACCGCCGTCCACCCATAGGATGGCGAATTGCTCACACAGTCAATAGTTTCCATACTACTCATCTGTCCCATTCGATGCGAGTTCGGGGATTGTGCTCTGTGCGCAGGTGGTAGATCATAGTTCCGACATCGGCTGAACGATGATCGCAGAACGGGCACAGGTTATGGGAACGAAGCGTCACCTCCGCTGGGATCTTAAACCTTGATAGGAGACTGGGCTGGGTGCGCTCCAGCATAATTCACCTCTCTGGTGGAGCCGGCACAGCAGAAACGGACGATCATTTTCGGTCAAGAGTCGTGAACTAAGAAGCTGCTGCGCCGACATGCTACTCAATAACGCCTGAATACTCGTGCCCGCTCGCATTCAGCGAGTTATGTACTTCTTCATTGCGCTGTCTCTTAACGCGCGCTCACCAGTCAGGCTAGTGTAGTCCCGCACAATCTAAAGCCTATCCCTGCGCGTGCTCTGACACATCCGGCGGCTACGGCGTGAATGTGATCTCGGTGGCCTCTCCCGCGCCGCCTGCGTTTGTTGCCCGCAGCTCCAGGCGGTATTCCACCCCTTCTGTCAGACCGTACAGGAACTGCGTCGTCGTCGTGGGGCCACTGCCGGCGATGTCGCGCCACCGCCGCCAAGCACTCTGACCCGCAGAGCGCACCCTGAACTGGTAGCCTGTGATGGTGTTATCGCCGGGGTCGGACCAGACCAACAGGGTCGCGTTGGGCACGTTGATGGCACGCACGTTGACCGGCGCCTCCGGGGTGCCCGGCTGCGGTTGCTCCTCCTCCGGTGGCGGTGATTCGTCCAGGTCGATGAGCGTCACAGAGACCCCGACGGTGTCGTCGACGCTGCTGTCGGCGGCGCCGCTCTCGTCGAGGCCGTCGTGCACCGTCACCTCCAGGCGATACAGCGCCTGCGTCTCGAAGTCCAGGTCCGCCCCGGCACCGACACGTATCTGTCCGGTCGCGGCATCTATCGTGAAGCTGCCCGCATCGGTGCCGTCCACCAGCCCGTAGGTGATTGTGTCGCCGCCGTCGGGATCCGATGCGGTCACTGCAGCACCCACCGGTGTGCCCGCAGGCGAGTTCTCCTCTATGCTCCGGGAAACCGTGTCGGCCGTGAAGCTCGGAGCGGTGTTCTCGTCCTCCGGTGGTGCCTCGTCCACGTCGACGATCGTCACCGTCAAGTCAAGCGATGTTTCGTTCGTTCCGTCAGACGCGACTATCGTCACATCATACGAATTCTTCGTCTCGTAATCAGGCGGAGAGTTGAGGCTGAGAGACCCTTCGTTCAGGGTGAAGCTGTCGGCGTCCGTGCCGCCCAAGCTCAGCGTCACAGTCTCACCCTCCGGATCGCTCCCACTGTAGGTCGCAACCACGTCCTCACCGTTCTCCTCATAGGCCACCGCGGACTCGCCGCCGATTACGGGAGCCTCGTCCACATCGGTTACAGTCACCGCCACGTCAAGTGTCTCGCTCTCGTCTCCCGCTGTCGCCTTCACCGTCACGGCGTACGAACTCTTCCTCTCGAAGTCCGGTGATTCGTTGAGGCTCAGCGCTCCAGCCGTGATCGTGAAGTCTCCCGCGTCCGTGCCCTCAAGTGACCAGGTGATCTCGCCGCCGTCAGGGTCGTCCGCACTGTACGTAGCTAGCGAACTGGCACTGTTCTCCTCCACGCTCAACACGCTGTCTCCGCTCAGCGTGAGGGACTCATCCACTTCGATGGGCGTCACCAAGACCTCTGTGGCTGCTCCCGGACCATTTGCGTTCGTTGCCCTCAGCTCCGCACGGTACTCCACCCCGTTGGTCAGGCCAGGCAGAATCCGCGATGTTGTGGAGGGGCCGCTGCCGGGGATGTCTCGCCACGGCCGCCAGGCACTCTGCCCCGCGGAGCGCAATCTGAACTGGTAGCCCGTGATGCTGTCGTCACCGGGATCGGACCAGCTCAAGGAGATCGCCCTGTCCATTCCGACAGCGCGCAAACCGACCGGCGCATTGGGAACCTCTGTCTCTTGTTGCGACTCGTCCACGTCGATGAGCGTCACCGAGACCGCGGCGGTGTCATCGACGCTGCTGTCGGCTGCGCCGCTCTCGTCCAGGCCGTCGTGCACCGTCACCTCCAGGCGATACAGCGCCTGCGTCTCGAAGTCCAGATCCGCCCCGGCACCGACACGTATCTGTCCGGTCGCGGCATCTATCGTGAAGCTGCCTGCATCGGTACTGTCCACCAGCCCGTAGGTGAGTGTGTCGCCGCCGTCGGGGTCCGTCGCGGTCACCGCAGCGCCCACCGGTGTGCCCGCGGGCGAGTTCTCCTCTATGCTCCGGGACACCGAACCGGCCCCGAAGGTCGGAGCAGCGTTCTCCTCCGCTTGGGGCGGTATCAAGACGGCGATGTCACCCGAAAAGGCGCGCCCGTCCTCCGTGCAGACCGCTCCGCTCTGGCCGCATGCGGGCAAACCTCCCGCGTACCGGATAGAGACCTCAGAATCGGCAGAGTCCGGGGTGAACCAGACGAGCCACTTTCGGCTCTGGCCTTCCTCGTCGCGGGCCACTCGCGAGAGTGAGCCTCCCGTCACACTGAATAGGCTGTCCCTGATAACGACGTAGCTCAGACCATAAGGCTCCTCACTGAACTCGAACGATGTCCTGAACTCCAGTCCTTCGTGCGTCACAGGAAGGCTGGTGAACCGGCCCGTCAGTGCAGGACCCTCATCCTGTTGCTCGTCCACGTCGATGAGCGTCACAGAGACCACGACGGTGTCGTCGACGCTGCCGTCGGCGCTGCCGGTATCGTCCAGGCCGTCGTGCACCGTCACTTCCAGGCCATACAGCGCCTGCGTCTCGAAGTCCAGGTCCGCCCCGGCACCGACACGTATCTGGCCGGTTGCGGCATCGATCGTGAAGCTGCCCGCATCGGTACTGTCCACCAGCCCGTAGGTGAGCGTGTCGCCGCCGTCGGGATCCGTCGCGGTCACCGCAGCGCCCACCGGTGTGCCCGCGGGCGAGTTCTCCTCTATGCTCCGGGACACCGAACCGGCCGTGAAAGCGGGGACTCTGTTAGCGATCTGCCGTTGCGTCAGTCCGTTCATCGCCATCGTCGCCCGGCCACGGGTGGCCTCAAAGAAGTTGTATGCCCACTCGCTGTCGTTGGCCGGATTGGAGAACTGTGTCACCTGTGCACTGACCTCGTTCAGCTGCTCACCCAGGGCCTCATGGTTCTCGTCGATCAGCAGGATCACCGCAGCCCTGAACGCACTTTGTGCATCGGCGCGGGCCGGCACCCGGGCGCCATGGTCAGCGATAATGTCCTCGATCGTGATCGTGTCGATGCCCGACGCCGTGAAGATGGGCCTGCCGTTAACCAACACGATCTCGCCGCTGCTATCACGCTCCCACGAGAAGTTCTGGGCCACCTTCACGTCGGGAACCTCATCGGGGTCCGCTAGGCCGACGAGGTACAATTCCAGCATGGCGTAGGGAACTGCGTTGTTCGCGTACCCTGCAGGAGCGACAAAAGCCCCATTGAACCGGTAGCGGCCTTCGCCGAGGTCGGTCACCTGGCCATAGTCTAAACCACCGAGTTGACCATTGACGCTACTGAACCCCCAGTGGCCGCCGGATCCGCCCAACCCCAAATAGTTGCCCCACTGGTGCATCAGTTCATGGAGTATTGCGCCGTCCCCAACACCGTCCCAGTGCGGCAGGAAGACCACGCCCTGCAGCCGGCCGTTGGAGCCCCAGTCACCGGAATTGTCGAAACGCCGCTGACCGATGCCCGTAACGTCGTTGGAGACTTGCGTGAACCTGCCTTGATGGTTTCGCGTATTGGCCAATCTCGCCTGGTTGGTCAGCACCACCAGAAAGTCGAAGTCGTCGGTGAATGTGTCATAGAACGTTCGGACCGCGGCTTTGACATGGGTGTTGTCCTGGGAGTAGTTCGTCAAGCTACCGGCGACCGGGACGACGAAAAGATTGTCGTTCCAGATCTGCGGGTCTGCATCCCCATCAATGACCACCTCGTCATATGTCACGGAAACACCACGTTCTTTCAGCTGTGCGATCTGGGCAAGATACGTTGCCGAGTCCTGCTGTCCGCTGCGCCGCACATCCAACTCCCTCAGATTGGTCAGGTTCAACAAGGGGGACAGATCCGCGACCGGAGTGCCCACAAGACTAACGAATTCCAAGCTGGGCGTATGACGCAAAGCCAGGATGTTGTCATTGGCGGTGTTAGAAAGCCAAAGACGGCGCATGTCGCCCAGCGCAGCGAGCGGCGCAAGATCGTGTTCCTTTCGGTGTTGTCCGTCTTTGCCGAGATACAGTATTTGCAACCCTTCAAGATCGGCCAGCGGCGACGGATCAGCGAACGGAACGCCCTGAAGGTGCAGGTTGCGCAGCGACTTCAACTCACGAAGTGGTTCCAGATCCCGAATGTTGTTCGACGGTATCCACAGATAATTGAGCTTGTGTAGCGAAGCGAGCGGCGACAGATCAGACAGCCTGTTGTAGCTTGGCAGCAGCCGCTCCAGGTTGCGGGCATACTGCAGCCCCTCCAGCGACGCGATTCCCCCATTGTTGGCCACTAGGAGTGTAAGCCCCGATCCACCGAAATAGAGGTTATCGGAGGTCCTCATAAGGGATGAAAAGGTGCTCCCGCATATCTGGGATAATGGTTTATGGAGTCAGAACCAACCAGATACGAGGAGCACCCATTAGATGATAGCATCCGAGCGTCCTGACCGCATCCAAGTAACCTTCGACGACCACCGCCTGGTGGCCAATGCCGGACTGATGTTGCCAGTCATGCTCGCCGGGCGTCTGGGTCTGAGCGAACTTGTGGACAGCCACCTTGACCTGGGGGATGCGCCTGGTCGGGCGAATGCGGGAGACAAGATACTGACCCTGGCGGCATCGGCGCTGGCAGGGGGCGATTGCATAGACGACGCGGACGCGCTGCGGTCCGGGGGCACCGAACGGGTGCTGGGCTGCGCGGTCAAGGCTCCGTCCACACTGGGGACATTCCTGCGCAGCTTCCGCTGGGGACACGTGCGACAACTGGACCGTGTGAGCCGGGAGTTGCTGGCGCGAGCCTGGTCCGCGGGGGCAGGACCCGGGGACTCGCCTCTGACGATCGACCTGGACTCCACCGTCTGCGAGACCTACGGACTGGCAAAGGAGGGAGCCAGCGAGCACAACTACGCCGGTCAGAGAGGCTATCACCCGCTGCTTGCCGTCGCCGCAGGAACAGGAGACGTGCTGATGGCAAGACTGCGCAAGGGCCGGGCCAACACCGTACGGGGTGCAGCCAACTTCCTGCGTGAGACGCTGAGCAGAGTGCGCTACTCAGGAGCCACCGGAGCGCTCACCGTGAGGGCCGACAGTGGCTTCTACACCCACGACATCGTCAGCGTCTGCCGCGACAACGATGTGCGCTTCTCCATCACCGTCCGACAGCATCGGAGCTTGCGCAATCTCATAGAGGACATACCCGAGGCTGACTGGACGCCCATACCCTACTGGATGGAGGGCGCAGCCGACGTTGCCGAGACGACCTACACTCCCTTCGGAGGTGAGCCTGACGCAGCGCCGGTGCGACTGATCGTCCGCAGGGTCAGGCCCACGCCCGGTTCCCAGTTGGCGCTGTTTGCCAGCTACAGCTATCACGCCTTCATCACCGACCGACAGGGCGACACTCTCCAACTGGAAGCCGATCACCGCAGACACGCCGAGATCGAGAACGCCATACGCGACCTCAAGTACGGTGTGGGACTGAACCACCTGCCATCGGGTCGCTTCGCAGCCAACGCTGCCTGGATGGCCGTGCAAGTGATGGCACACAACCTTGCCCGCTGGACCGCGCGCATCGGTCTGGCTGAGCAGGTGGTGACCACAAAGACCCTCAGACGACGCTTCTTCTCCCTGGCCGGACGGCTCACACGCTCGGCACGCCGCCTCACTCTGCATCTACCCCGGGGCTGGCCCTGGGGGACACAGTTCGGCGAAGCCCTGGAGCGACTGCGCTCCCTGCCACACCCTGTCTGACGGCGGCTACCGCTCCTTCCGACCCATCCTCATCCGCCAGCCAGTCCCTGGTCTGCTCAACTCGCTTCGGACGGACCGGCAAGGGTCCCCTGATGCCTCCGAACACTCCATATGCGCCTCTTCACCGCTGACGGAGGCTTGCTGGCAGACCGCCAGTGGCACCATCTAGCCCAAATCCGTCTTTACGATCTCATCCCCGGTTCACATGTCCCTTTACTGCGCCACCATAGCGAACTTCGGTGGATTCGGGGTAAGGCGCAGCATGTCGGCGGGGTAGATCGGATCGTCGTCATCGAAGCCCAGAGCCTCGGCGACCTCGGCGCGCAGATTCGCGTCCGGTATCGTCACCTCGCGGATCAGCGTCACCGTATAGACGGCATTGAAATCACCGTCGGCGACCGTCGCCACAACACGGGTGTGGTCCTCTGTGATCTCCAGTTGATACCCCGGCGCCTCGGCATCGGCATCGGGCAGGTTGAACGAGACCGCCGCAGTCGACTCCGTCGGAACAGCAGTCACATCGGTGGTTGTGACGTTGCTGCGGATATGGGCGGTGTAGTCGTAGGTGCCGGTCTCGAAGGTGCCGAAGTCGATGCCCGACAACTCAAGGCCCGATAGCCCGCGCTCAAGCCACTCGTCGTGGCGGACACGCGGCACGCACCAGCCGTGCTTGCTGTCGTGATGGCACTCCATGATGTGCGATGCCCGCATTAGCTCAATGTCGTATGTCTTCGACGCAGAGCCGTCATGTGAGGTGACCTTGATGTCGACCGAGGTCTGCCAGCCTGTGAGACGTCGATGGACACCGGTTCGCAGATGCACCTGGTGGCCGGCCACATCGGGAGCGAAATCCGCAGGAGTGATCTCGACAGTCGCCCCCGGGTCCGTGGGCACAGCGTCGACGCTCACCATGTATTCCTCGTGTGGAACCACCAGCCGGTGGCGGTTGGGCACCCCGCCCGGCTCGTCGACCACAAGCCCCTTGCGCAGCTGATGCCCCGGCACTTCCAGTGATGCCAGTGTCGCCACGTTGCTGCGGGCCCTGCGGGTCACCGCCACCGTGTAAGTGGTTTCCGAAGAGCCGTCAGAGACCACGATGGAGATGTTGTTGACGCCTGCGCTCAGATACACGGTGCCGGGCCGAGAGGTCGACTCCCGCCCGTCCGCGGTGACAGTCACGGTCGTGGTCGAATCGGCAGGCTGAGCGGTGACGGTCGTGGAGACCACACTGAAATGGACGCTACCCGCGTAGGACGTTGTGTCGGCATCGAAGACGCCGATGTCGATGCCGGACAGATCGAGGCTGCTCAGCCTGGGACCACTTTCGGCGGCGGAGGCGGACGGCAGGGTGCACAAGACGGACACAATTGCCACACACAGCAACGACCACACCCTGCGGTCCCAGCGACGATACAATCCGGTCAGCAAGTTCATATCTTCCCTTTCTCGTTCCTCGATTACGGCCGGCTCGTCTACCAAGCGCCAACAGCCCTGCGTGTCGAGCAGGCAGGTGGGAATGATACAGCCATTGTGTGACAATACCGTGTAATTCAACCCCTATACGGTGACAATTACCGTGCAATATACCGTTTCCCAGTGTTATACTTCACCCGGCACGGACTGCTGGGCACCAAGTCGGAGCCGTCCGTCCGAGGAAGGAGAGCATGTCGTGGACCCCGAAGAGCACGGACTTGAGACGGAGGCGCTGCGCGACCGCCTATCACGGTTGAGCGAGGCCAGCCTGCGCATCAGCGAGAGCCTGGACCTTGACACGGTGCTGCAGGAGGTCGTGGACAGCGCGCGGGCTCTGACAAACTCGGCCTACGGGGTGATCACCACCTTGGACGACACGGGGCTCCCCAAGGACTTCGTCACCTCAGGGATGAGCCCGGGGGCCCACCAGGCGCTGGAGAACTACCTGCCGGAAGGCCTGCTGGTCTACCGGTACCTGAGCGCCCTGCGGGAACCCCTCTGCATTGGCAACTACGGGGAGTACATCGCGTCGCTTGGGCTCTCCGACTTCCTGCCCATCTCGGCCAGTTCCTTCCTGACGGCGCCGATCCGCCATGGGGGCAGGGCGGAGGGGAACATCTACCTGGCCAAGAGTGAGCTGGGTGACGAGTTCAGCCAGGAGGACGAGGAGACGCTGGTGATGTTCGCTTCCCAGGCCGCCCTGGTCATCGCCAACGCCCGTCGGCACCGCAGCGAGCAGCAGGCCAGGAAGAACCTCGAAACCCTGATCGACACCTCCCCCGTGGGCGTAGCGGTCTTCGACGCCAAGACGGGGGCGCCGGTCTCCTTCAACCGGGAGGCCGTGAGGATCGTGGGCGACCTGCAGGACCCAGGCCGGCCACCGGAGCAGATCCTTGAGGTCCTGACCTTCCGGCGGGCCGACGGGAGGGAGATCTCCCTGGAGGAGTTCCCGCTGGCGCAGGCCCTGAACACCGGCGAGACGGTGCGGGCCGAGGAGGTCGTCATCCAGGTGCCCGACGGCAGGTCCGTCACCACCCTGATCAACGCCACTCCCATCTACTCGGAAGAAGAAGGCGAGCTGGAGTCCGTGGTCGTGACCATCCAGGACATGACGCCCCTGGAGGAGATTGAGCGGCTGAGGGCCGAACTGCTAGGAGTGGTGAGCCACGAACTGCGCACTCCACTGGCCGCCATCCGGGGCTCGGCGACCACTATGCTTGACGACGAGTCGGCCCTGGACCCCGCCGAGATGCGCCAGTTCCACAGGATCATCATCGAGCAGGCCGACCGCATGCGTGCGCTGATCAGCGACCTGCTCGACGTGGCCCGCATCGAGACGGGCACCCTGTCGATCTCCCCGGAGCCTGCGCAGGTGGCCGTCCTGGTGGACGAGGCGAGGAACACCTTCCTGAATGGGGGCGGCAGGAACAACATTCTCATCGAGATCCCGCCGGACCCGTCGCTCGTGATGGCGGACAGGCGGCGAATCGTGCAGGTGCTGAGCAACCTGCTGACCAACGCGGCGAGGCACTCGCCGGAGTCATCCGCCATACGGGTGTCCACCGTCCGGGAGGGTGTCCACATGGCGGTATCCGTGGCCGACCAGGGCAAGGGCATCCCCGCCGACCGCATGCCGAGCCTGTTCCGGAAGTTCTCCCGGGTCGATGCCGAGGACCAGGGAGGCCACACCGGCCTCGGCCTGGCGGTGTGCAAGGGGCTGGTGGAGGCCCACGGGGGACGCATCTGGGCCGAGAGCGAGGGGGTGGGGCTGGGCGCACGGTTCACCTTCACGCTTCCGTTGACCGGAGAGGCCGTGGCCATTGGCCCGGAGCCCGTGCCCGGCCGCACCGAGCGCGCCCCGCGGCCCGGCAGAGACCTGACCCGCATCCTGGTGGTGGACGACGACCCGCAGACGCTCCGCTACGTGCGGGACGCCCTCTCGAAGGCGGGCTACGCGACGACGGTGACTGCCGATCCGGCCGAGGTGCCCCGCTTGATGGAGGAGGAAGAGCCGCAGCTGGTCCTGCTGGACCTGATGCTTCCGGAGACCGATGGGATCGTCCTCATGAAGTCCATCCGGGAGATGGCGGGCGTGCCGGTCATCTTCATATCCGCTTATGGGCAGGACCAGGTCATCGCCAGGGCCTTCGACATGGGAGCGAGCGACTACGTGGTCAAACCATTCTCGCCGACCGAGCTTGCGGCTAGGATCCGGGCTGCCCTCCGCAGGCAGGCCGCACCCGGCCTCGACATGCCCGCTGAACCGTATCTCTTCGCCGACCTGGTCCTTGACTACGCTCAGCGCGAGGTGACCGTCGCCGGTACGCCGGTTTACCTGACGGACATCGAATACCGGCTGCTTGCGGAGCTTTCCGCCAACGCCGGCCGTGTCCTGACCCATGAGCTGCTGCTAGGCCGCGTCTGGGGCCAGGACAACCCGGAAGGATCGGGCCCGGTGCGGACCGTCGTGCGGAGGTTGCGGCGCAAGCTGGGCGACGACGCGGCGCAGCCCACCTACATATTCAACAAGCGGCGGGTCGGCTACTGGATGAAGAAGGGAGAGACGCCGGACCAGTACCAGTAACCCTAAACGACCCTCAGCCATACACCACAACGTCCAGCTTGACGATCCGGTCGACTGCGGTGAGGCAGCAGAGTTATGACTGATCCGCTGGTACTCTCTCGTGGCGTTTCCGGGATCGGAGTAGTGGTATACAGCAGTAGCGGTATCTTATTGTCCGCTTCCTAGATGCAACTGCGATGAAATATGTGTCATCTGGGATCGGGCTTGACTCTTGATGCAACTGGCTCAAATGCCCTTAGTTTGATCTGTCGACCCGTTCCAAGAATGGCCAGTTGTAACCAAAGGCTGTGGCGAGCAGTGACCTTCTTGCGGCTGTCCCATAATGATCTCCAGTCAGGAAGGTTGAACCAATACAAAGATGACGATTCTGTTCGTGCAAAGAAACAGGTGAAAGTAATATGTGCGAGTGGCGGGAACTGATCGACATAACGGTTGATGTACGCACTAACTCTTCAATTCACTCCGGACAAGCCTAATGGGCGATGCAGTCACGGGTGGAAATAGGCTTATCCAGGGGCGCAGAGGCACATTTGCGTACTGGGCTGGGAGTGTGTGAATAGCAAAGCTTCAATGAAGTTGCATCCTGCCAAATACATCTTTCTCGTGTAATCGACAATCTGATCCCAAGTCGTTGAACTCAGGCCCCGAAACGATGGTACGGGACTATGAGGAACTCAATCAAAGCGATTGCATCCTTGGCACTGGTAATAGCGCTGGCTGTCGTCTCGAGCGGCGCAGTTATCGGGCTGACTGGCGATTCCCCGCCGGACTCCGCATTGACTTTTCGCTCGGCAATGATTGCCGATGATGAAGATGAGGATGACGCCGATTCGAATGCCCAGGACGAGGATGACGCTACGACTGCGACTGCCAGTGCCACGGCTACCGCGACACCAGAAATTGATGCGCTTGCCTTGTACGATGATGACGGAAACGGGATGATCTCTTGTGCGGAGGCCAGAGCGCACGTCATTGCGCCTGTTCACAGCGATCATCCTGCATATCCATATATGAACGATGCGGATGGCGACGGCGTGGTATGTTAGTAATGGCACGCGTCTATATCAGCAGACGCGGCGACAAGAAATGCCAGATAACTAGCGATTGCCGGTTGCCACACCTAATTGCGGCATAATTTCGGCTATACGGCATTTGGTGGGTTGTAAGGCACCCTTGATGCAATAAATTGCGGCAAAAGCTTGCACGCCACACCGCTCACTCACTGAGACTCACACTAGATGAATGTAACGCTCTGTCCCAGCTGTCAGATGCATGCATTCCAATATTCACTCGCGACTGACGGCAGAAGGCATCGAGCCCAGCTACCCGGTGCGAAAGTCTGTGTTCCCTAGTGAGAACTGGACTGGTCCAGAGATACCGCCGATACACTCCGCCGCCTGGCATCGTTGACAGAATTCATGCTCGTTGCTAACATCGTTGACGTGCTCAAAGGGGGAGCCAACGAGTCCGCGCAAAGGCCGAGCCTGCCCCTTCATACGTTCAGTACACTGAACCTCACACACTCTTTTCTGCCCGCCTGAGCGGACACCGGGCTACAGGAAAGGAGTGCCCATGCCACCTTCTTCTCTACCCGCACGGCCGAATCTTGAGCACCTCAGGAATCAGGCCAAGGACTTGCTGAAAGCGTACCGATCCGGACTACCGTCTGCAATCGCGCGCTTTCAGACCTCACTATCCCATTACTCCCAGCTCACTGACGACGACCTGAAACGACTGTCGCTGTCTCTCGGGGACGCACAACGGGTGGTTGCCGCTGAGTATGGATTCCAGAGTTGGCTGCAAATGCGTAGCTACGTCGAACAGAAGGATGGTTTCAGTATGATCGAGATGACGGTCGACCATGTAAGAATTAACTATATGTCGGATCTGAGAGTGGTTGTTTTGAAGGCGAAGCAGGATGAAAGGCATCTGCCCATCTGGGTCGGACGCGCCGAGGGAGACGCCATAGCGATTAGGCTTGAGGGACAGGAGACGCCTCGCCCCACGACATTCCCCGTTATGTACAGGATGATACGCGACCTAGGCGGTGAGATAGAGCAGATCGTGGTCAACGACATCGTTGATGACACCTTCTACGCTATCTTGAGGGTAAAGAACGGAGAGAGTGCGATCGACTATGACACCAGGCCAAGCGACGCAATCGCTCTGGCTGTTCACAGCGGAGCGCCCGTATTCGCCGCCCCTGAAGTGCTCGAGAAGGCCGGGATCAAGTTTGACCCGGAGACGGGTAGCGTCTTGCCGTCCAGGGGGGCCGATGGCGCATCTGCTGAAGAACACGATAAAGGCCATGTATCGGAGGCGTTCCTTAGAATTGAGAGGGCGATGAGCGGCAGTTGGCACATAATTGGTGCGGCCGAAGCGTGAGTTGCCCGAAGAACTCCAAGCGGCGGCAGCCGGTGGCGGGCTTATCGGGCAAGTGTGAATGCGTATGTTCGCCACTGCTGACCTTGCCGGTATTGGCGCCAGGATGTTAGTTGACGACGAGTCGTTCGATTACCGCAGGTTCGCCACCACAGCAGTCTTCCTGGTCGCTTGAATGTCAGAATAACGACACCTATTGGAAGGGATTAACCCCCTATGCTTTAGTTGATATGCGAAACTATTTACTCATAAGACTAGTTGCTGCATATACAGATGTACGGATGCGTCAACTAATGAAACTCGGGCGATTGAGGTACATTTTCGCCTGTGACTTTGCGCCAATCTCCGACGGCCGTCATCTCATCCGACGAGTGACATCCGTCCTCAGCCTCACTGCGCTGAACACCGACTCCAGAGGTCTCGTCGTCCGCAGATGCACCCGGTGCTCCGCCGTTCATAGAGCAGGATATGGCTGAGTTCGATGCCGACTATACCGCCATATTCTACGACGTCTACGGGGAGATTGAGTACACAAGACAGTCTTGCCCCGACCCTTACCCACGCAATCGACCAGGACACAGAGAGACTCAATGCACGATGGCCGTTACCGCCCCTTTTCCATCCGACGAGAGACCAAACAGACGAGGGCGGTGGACCCAGGACGAGTTATCATCTCAATTGATCTAGGGTTCAGACCACGTTGTGGAACAAACCGCACGCGTTCGGCGTTATACGATTGACAGACATTCTGACTGCCATAAGCCATACCACAGAGGAGAAACAGATGAAGAAGACTGCGGCAATTTTGATAGCGGCTGTGGCTGTACTCGCAACACTTGCAGTCGTGGCATTAGACAGGAGCGAGGCGGCGACAACTCCGATCGAAAGCTTAAAGGCGACCGAACAAGGCATTCCCGCCGCCTACAGCAGCGACAGCACCGGTGTCTGGGTCAGTGGAGTGGGCACGCTTTCACTCTCACCGGACCTCGCGTTGCTCGAGCTAGGCGTTGACACCAGGGCGACAAACATCAGTGAGGCCAACAGCCAGGCGTCCGCCGCAATGGACGCCATGATCGAGGCTCTGAGGGCGAGGGGAATCAAGGACGAGGATATACAGACCAGCCGGTTCAGCGTCTATCCCCGCTACGAATATGTGGAAGAAGAAGTGGGCGGAGTTCGCACGGGCAGAGAAGTGCTGACCGGTTACCGGGTCAGGAACAACGCGACAGTCAAGCTGCGCGACCTGGATACGGTTGGAGAAGTGATAGACGAAGTGGTGACTGCAGGAGGCGATGACGTCAGGATAAGCGGCATCGACTTCACGCTGGAGGATTCGAAGCCGAAGATGGCTGAGCTGAGGGAGATGGCGGTCGCGGACGCGAAGGCGAAGGCCGAGCATCTCGCTGAGTTGTCCGATGTTACGGTCGGACGGCTGATATACATCAGTGAAGGTACCGCCGGGCCATCAGTCGGGGGCTTCACGAGTCAGAGCTATGGTTTTCCCGCAGCCCCCGCCCCTGCCGCTCTGCGCGCACCAAGCGTCAGTGGTGGTGAAGTGACGCTCACCCTCGCGGTGCAGGCAGGATTCGCCATCTATTAGGGTTGCCGGCATTCACCTCTTGCTCTGCAATACGCCAGCTCCGTACCGGGATGTCCCGATTCAAGTACTGAAGCGCATTCAGGGGAACATGCCGGTGGGAACTTCGAAGTGACAGCAATTATGAGCCCCATAAGAGCAACGAAAACCGCCTGGATGATCCTATTTCTCTTGTCATTGATGATGCTTGGGTGCCAGGTGGTTCCTGCAGCGCAGCCTGCTCCCACACCTCTCCCACCTGCTACTCTACTGCCTCCGGATACACCCGTGCCGCCTCCTACGCCGGCCCCAACCGTAATCCCGCGGATAGGGAGTGTAGTTGTGGACATCGACTACGCGACGGTGAATATACTCCCAGGCACCTCAGACCCTCTCAGTAAACTTGTGGAGCACTCCACCGTAATAGTAATCGGAAGGCTGTCGCGCGATGAGCCTGACAGTGTCCGCGTCCAGGATCGAACGAACGCGAGCGTTCAGTCGGTCGGCAGTAGCTCTAACATCCAGGTGGAACGCTACCTGAAGGGAACGGGCGGCGAGACGATCCCCATCGTTCAATTCACTGGGCTCGACTTCTTTGATCGCGGGCAGACAAGACAGGTACGCGACAAGAATGAGAATCTGCTTCTGGACGAGGGCAGCAGATACCTGCTCTTCCTGAAAGAGAACGAGAGCTATCCGGGCCACTGGAGCGGCACTGTACACCCGTACAAGTTCCTGCTGGTGGATGGCGAAGCGAGATCGGAGAGTCCCGTGGGAACTCTGGGCGGCAAGTTTCCGGACCGTCCGGAGAGTGAATTTATCACGGAGATTGTAGCCCTGATAGCGGGCGAGGAATTGCCCGTCACTTCTGGGACAGGCGCCCTCGAAATTCCTGATGAGTCACAGTGGCCGCTGGTTGAAGTCGAAGGTGACGCACTCATTGACGGCACCTATGCCACCCTCGAAATTAACAGAGACTCCTATGGTGGCTATGACGGCTGCAACGACTTCGGTGGAATGTCGACCAGCGGGACTCTTATCGCCGGGCCAGACGGGACGTTCTCAGCGCCGGAAACTGTCCGGACACTCCAGCTATGCGAAGGCGTGGATGGACTGATGGAACAGGCAGACGCCTATACGACGGCATTGAGAGAGGGAAAGACGTTCCGACTTGATGGCGACAGGCTGGAAATCCTTGACGAAGCGGACGATGTGAGGCTCGCACTCGTCCGGAAGACTCCACTGCCCGGCAACCCAGCTGATCTAATCGTCACCTCGTGGCGTGTAGTCGAGGAAGATGAGGATGGTGGGGCGCGCGCACCGACGCTGGCATTCCTGAGCGGTTACATCGCCGCGGGAGTAACTGCCTGCCGCGCATACGTGGTGCATTTCAGGGTCGACTACGAGCGGTTGAGCTTCCCGGCAAAATCTATGGCCGGAACGACAAAAGGATGTTCTGAAGAACAGCTGGAGCTGGAAGGAATCTATACGGACCAACTGTCTCTGAGCGATGACTACTCGGTGGAGGAGACTGCCGATGGCAGGTTGCTCCGCATCCGTACCAGGAACGGCAGGGTTCTTATGTTTGAACCTCTGCCAGATATGACTGACGGCTTAACTGAAGGGAGATGGTCGCTGACGACCTTAATTGAACCGCCAGAGGCTGAGACTGGGCGAGCGCGGCACTTGCGACCTACCGACGTTATTGTGGGAACGGACGTGACGGTACAATTCCGTGAGGGCGGTGTTTCCGGGTCGGCAGGCTGCAACACGTACAGTGCGCCCGTGAACATCGACGGTACGGGAATAACGGCCGGTGCAGCCAAGGTGACCAGAGCGTGGTGTGATGACCCCGCGGGTTTGATGGACCAAGAGCGTCTCTACCTCGACATCCTGGGCCGGGTGAAAGATTTCCGAATCTTCGGCGACCAACTGGCGATTCAAACTGATGGAGGCGAGCAGTTGCTCTTTCAAGCAAAATAGATCTCAATTTGAGGTCGTACTCGCAACACGATGCAAGGAAATGCCGCATTTCCTTGCATCTGCTTCTGTGATGCCCAATCCGGACTCAGAGATTGATCGTGTCGGCCGCCATGTAAACCGGAGCATCAGAGGTGGTACGTAGCACTTCCAGGGATGGCTGGCTGAGCAGGCGCTCAATACAGTCTTCCGAAGCACCAATGTAGGTGCTGTCCTGGTCAATGTCCGTGGACACGCACCAGGAACGGTCCGCCGGCCACCAGATGTTGGGCCCGTCCAGGCCCGGGAAGTCGAAGAAGTCATTGAAAGACGGCGGTCCCGAATAGAGAAGATACTCTCGACCCACTCCCTTAATCCTCTTGGCTCTCTCCACGTCCATAGGTGGAAGCAGTGGGATACTGCCAGAAGTAGTCATTAGTGCGCTCGCGCCTGCTGAAAAGCCTCCGTAGCCATCCCACACGGCGAAATAATATTGGTCTGGAGTACTGGTGTAGTCCGAGAGAAAGCCGGATAGCTCGACAATGTCTTCAGGTTCTATTAAGTCTTCCACAGGTTCATACGCCCACGGCTGTTTTGCGGAGCCGTACCCTGGCTTCGGGACACTGATTCCCTCAAAGGCCATCAGACTGTGATAGGTCTTGCCGCTCCACTCAGCTACTGTGGACCAGCGAACAGGCCGGTCTTCCTGTGTCATAGCAGGATGAAGCAGGCGAGCGTATGCATCATATTCCTTCGGTACCAGCGCTTCGACATGC
This sequence comes from Dehalococcoidia bacterium, assembly GCA_963665605.1. Taxonomy (GTDB): domain Bacteria; phylum Chloroflexota; class Dehalococcoidia; order Lucifugimonadales; family JADFKI01; genus Bin90. Next base: position 2,224,004 of record OY762409.1, read on the forward strand.
GCAAAGCGGCTGCCAAGCGAATCTTCTATCCAGCGTCCGGGAGCAGGGTCTAACAGGAGTGTTAACTCCTTGGGTTTAGGGTTTCGAAGCATAAGTTCCATTAGAGAGAGAGATTTCAGAATTTACCGGTGAGCAGCCCAAATTACCATACAAAGATGACGAAAACGAGCGCAGCTAGCAGCAACAGAATCAACAGAGACAACCCCAAGCATCCCAACTCATTAGAATGCCGCCCGAACCTGCTCGCCATATTGTCCGGGACTTGTGGTATCTGTGGGTGGGGTGGAACAGCCATACATGACCTCCAGTTCCGATAAGAATTCGTTGATGAATATTGCACATCTCGGAGTTTCCGAGAACAGGCATCTACGCGACTGCCCTCACATTTCCGCTGAGACGTGAATTGTCCACGCTTGCGGCGCACTCTGAGAACATAGTCCTTAGAGCGGGGGTATCTCCCAGCGCGCGCAGGTATATCCCGCGCGCTCCATTGTAGTCACGGTCCATCCGCTCGCCGTCTCCACCCACGATAACAGACGCACCACCGACGTCCTCCAGTACCTCTCCGGTCCACGAGACGGTCTTTGTCGTGTAGGCCTCGTTGACGCTCAGGACAGTCACGCCATATTCTGCGGCTTTGTGCCGCAGGAACATCCCGAAGCGGTAGTGCGCCAGACTCAGGAGATTGCGGACGGTCTTGCTCCTTATCCTGCGTCTTCCCCGCTCCACCATCTCTGATGTCTCGAAGGTGGGCAGGAGTATCACGTCGAAGCTGTCAACGAGGAAGCGTGCTGCCTGCCTGTGCAACTCGGCGATCAGGTTCTCTATCCTGATACGCATCCGCCCCGCCGCACGTCGATTGTTCCTGCGCTTCCTGGCTGGTGCCTTCGCCGAACGGCTCAGCAGGTCATCAAGCCTCTCGCACAGATGCTGTATCCTGAAGAACGCACCCTCACCTATCTTACCCACCGACTCTGCGCAGTACCACGCCAGAAAAGACCGCATTCCGGGGTCGAGTGCCACCACCCACGCTTGGTTCTCGCGCTGGGGGCGGCCTCTCGTCATAAAGCACGGCCAGGTGGTACTGGTCATATCTAAGCGTCAGTCGGCAGATGTTGCGGTTATCGGGAACAGGCAGGTCCTCGGCCATCTTGATGTCTCCGAGTTTCGTGCGGTAGATACCCCTGGGAGTTACGCAGTTGGCCTGCACGGTGAACGTCTGCCGTGGGTTTTTGCGCGAGCGAAAGCGCACACGGGCGAAGTTCTCATCCTTACGATGATCTTCGGCCTTGTCCCGTGCGAGCTGTGCGTTTCGCCTCTTTGCCGCGCTCACGGCACGGCAGGCATCGAAGATGGCGCCCACCAGCACTTCACGGGGCGCGCTCCTGTGCCAGGACGGCAATGTTGGCAGAATAACGTCCCGCACCTTCGTCTTGACTGCGGGTGGTGCATCCTCTGACGTCAGCAGCTCCACAGTCTGGTTGTAGGCATAACGGGCAGCGCCGAACCAGCGGCGCAGCTCAGACCTCTGGCGCGCGTCCGGGTAGAGACGTTTCTTCCTTGATTTCCTTACGGTATCGCCGCAAGCCATCGACCCTGGCTCCGAATACCGTGAGGATGGCGATAAAGTCGGCCGTGGGCTCTTACTCGGGGCTGAGGTCCCGCTGATTGAGAACCACGAGTTCCCCGCCGTTGCGTTCGAGCAAGGTCTCGATGAGTTCCGTTCCAAATCGCGCAAGACTGTCTCGGTAGGCGACCACAACACAGAGCTTATCTCCTGCGTGTGCTCGCTCCAGTATAGAGAGCAGTCCCCTGCGTTTGAAGTTGAGGCTTGATCCGACGTCACTGACGATCTCGGCTTCGAGGTATCGTTCTCGCATGAAGGCGATCTGTCGGTCGAGGTCTGCCGACTGCTTCTTGGACGAGACACGGCAGTAACAGACTGTGACGGTGGGCTTTGAGAGTCCGATATATGAATCGACGTCATATCTTCGCTGGTTGCCCTCTGTCCTGCGACCTATCACCGAACTATACGCCGGGTTCACCTCAAAGACCTCCACTCCCTCTCGGTAGCCACGGGAGAGAAGATACGCTTTCACCTTGCCGTAGCTAAATGACGACAGCATCCTGCTGCGTCCCGGAGACTCTTTCTCAAGTGCGGCTGTCTTCTGTTGGAAGTCCAGTCTCTCGATGACAAGGGGCTTGCCTTCCTGCTAGGCATAGTCAACCACACCGACCACGGCATCGCTTATGAGAGCCTCGGGTGTGAACTCTTGCCGTAGGTGACAAGAGGCGTGGTGGTGTCGCCAGACGCAAGAGAGCCGGATGGGATGAGAACTACCTACTCCGCGTACTCGCCTATTAAAATGCGATTGCCCCGGATCGTCTTGTGGATAATTCCCGTCACCTACGCACCGGCTCCGAGCATACTTCGGTTGTGATTTGTGATCAGGCCGGAAGAGATATTTCTATTTCTGTGTATTCACCGACCTCGGACGTTGCCGTAATCGTGCCCCCGTGTCCTCGTATTATGTCGTTCGATAAGCTGAGTCCCAATCCGGTTCCTTTGTCCGTTGGCTTAGTGGTAAAGAAGGGGTTGAATATCCTGTCTATGACATCATTGGGAATGCCGCTGCCGTTATCCCTGATGAGTATCTCGACCGTGTCCTCCTTTCGCTCAGTAGTCAGCCAGAGCGTAGGAGCGTATTCTACGCCGCTGTCTTTGAGCAGGCGGCTCTTCTCACCCGTAGCGTAGCAGGCATTCCCCACTATGTTCAGGAAGACTCGGCTTATATCCCCCGGAATCACTGACACATTGCCTACGCTCGGGTCAAGATCCTCTATGATGTTCACTTGTAGGTCGTTGTCGAGGGCGCGCACGCTGTGGTACGCCAGCAGGGCATGCTCCCTGAGCAGGCTGTTTATGCCGGTGAGCTCAAATTCTCCTCCATCGCGTCCAAGACTAAGCATGTCTCTAATTATGCGGTCGGCTCGGTCTCCGTGCACACGAATGCGAGACATGTTATATGCGATGTCTTGCGAGATTTCATCAATGTAGTCGCGTGTCCCTTCCGCCATAACGCCGGCAATTCCTTTCAGAGATTCTTTCAGATCTTCAAGCAGTTCCTCAGACGATTCCGCAAAGTTCTCGATGAAATTCAGCGGATTTCTGATCTCATGCGCGACTCCGGCGGTCAGCTCACCGAGTTCGACGAGTTTTTGCTGAACGATGGCTTGTTCCTGCCTGAGGCGTAATTCTTCAAGCACTCCTTCCAGTTCCTCGTTCTTGGCCTGAAGGTCTTTGGACAGCTTCTCTACGAGGTTCAGCCGCACAACGCGAATGGACCGCTGGCGAAGCTTCTCAAGAGCGCGGGAAGACTCCGCAATTTCGTCGTTTCCGCTAGTGTCCAATTTGTAATCGAGGTCCCCGTCTCCCATGCGTCGAATCCAGAACTCCTGGGCGACCACCCGCGGCCCGACGGTCATCATCCTGTAGGCAGTGAACGAGACAGCCGCGAATAATAGCGCACCTACTATCAACAGGCGAGTGCGCGCCTCTGAAATGGTTTGAAACGTGTGGTTCAGCGAAACCGGCGCTACCGATTGCGATTGGGTTAGTATTGAGATGTCCCTTGTCAAGGATTCCTCCAGATTGTTAAGAGAACAGACACTGATGAAATTCAGCGCGATGCTGAGCAGGACGGCCACCAATATCCCGGCACTCATCTGAGTGGATTTACGGCGAATATGAAGATGGGAAAGAGCGAACTGCTTCTCTTCGGACAGTGGCATACGTCACCTCGCTCGACTGTGTAATTACTGGTCAACGACAGTATCCGCGTTAAAAGTCAAGCCGGATCGGCCTGATAAGGCAGGAAGTTGTTCCCGAGCTGTTTCACCCAAGGAGTGCCTCGACGCGCTACAGAGTTAAGCTGCTGCAGAAGCTTCCGAGCCACCGCTATCACAGCCACCTTACCGGGTTTCCCGCGCTTCCGAAGACGCTGACAGAAGTCGCGCAGGTCGCCATCGATGCGGAGTACCACCCATGCACAGACGTACAGCGTCCGTCGCGCCGTACCACGACCGCCTCGGATGGATCGATTCCCACGCTTTTCCCCACTGTCTCGCGACCAGGGTGCCAGCCCAACTAACGATGTCAGCACTCGTCCGTCCCACCTCCTGAGTTCGGGCAGGTAGGCGATCAGTGTGGCTGCAGTCAGCGGCCCCACGCCGGGTACCGTCTGATACAGTTCGGCTGTATCACTGAGACTGGCGCTGTGCCTCAACAACTTCTTGTATTCCTCATCCACCCTCTCTATCTCCCTGTCCAGCCAGCGTAGATGCCGACCGGTCGACTTCTCTGCGCTTGTAGGCAACCCCTTGTCCAGTCGGTTGAGTTCTCGTACATGGTCAGCCATAAGCTGTCTTCGCCGGTGCAACAGCTGGCGCAACTCCTCGCGTTCCGGCTCTGAGCCCGGTCGCGCAGTGTCGGAATCTGAAAATATCAGGCCATAGCGGGACAACACCTGGGCATCGAGAGGATCGGTCTTCGCCTCGTATCCGCACGCGCGTGCAAAGGCGCGCACTCTGACCGGATGTGCCACCTGCACGCTGATCGCCGTATCCCTCAGCTTGCCAACCACAAGACGTTCGTACCCGCCGGTGGGCTCGCCCACCGCCCTGGTCACACCCGTACGCTCCAGGTGCCTGAGCAAGTTGCGAATGCCTATCGCGCTATTCTCAAAGCTGAGCACAGGACCTTCCGAAACCGACACCTCCAGAGTTGCCTTCGCTACGTCTATGCCTGCTACGACTACCATAAGCCGGCCTCCGTATGTATCATGCCATTGTGCTCCGCACTTGCAGATGCGGGCCTTGTGCCCATGTATCCGTTCGGAGCAACAAGTGCGGCGGGAGGGGTGACGTACTGCCTTTCGGTGCAGCCCAGAACATGCGCTTGGCTCACCCTGTGGGCCGGCGACGCGCCCCTCTCGCCCACCCCACAGATTGGCCTATCTATGGGGCTATTGCAACATACAAGCGTGGGCCGGTAGAGATTTGGTGCCGATTGACCCCAAGCACACGAGTCAGACGTGTTCTGTCTGTGAGGTTCTGGACCCGGCTTCCCGTAATGGTAAGGACTTCCTTTGCCATGCCTGTGGTGTGGAACTGGACGCGTCTTAAATCGGTCCTGAAACGAGCTATGGCGGGTGGGAATCTTCCCGCGGCGGCACTTGATGCCGCGTAAATATATATCTGATTAGACTTGTCTAGTTAGGTATATCATTCCCAAAGATTGGGACGCAAATGCCGCGAGAAACATCCTGCATAAGGCGCTGGCGGGCAGACTGGTGTTGGGTTACCGACTTCTCGCCGCGAGCTAGACTCGCAGAAACCTGCTGCGCTGCGCCTTCTAACTGAAACTGCCGATCAAACCGATTAGCGGTCTCAACGATTTATGAAATCGTCTTCAATACCGGCGTTTAATGCTCCGTAGTTGGTTGAACTGAGAAAGCGAGTTCCCGGGCTCAAAGATGCGGAATTTCCTAATGTCAAGACGAACTATATTGGTAGCAATTTCGCTAGTTGTAATGACTTTACTGGGCGGCGTTCTGCTGTTCAGAGTACTTGGCCAGCCGCAGTCCGAATGCGTGCTGCCTCTTAAATCTTATAATGTAACAGGCACCTGGAACGATAGTTGCCTCTCCACCAGTCCCGCTCCTCATGTCGGTGGAGATAGATATGCGCGGCTCTACACTTTTACACTGGCCAGAGAGATGTCTCTGGAGATCAACCTGACCTCAAACGAAGATACGTATCTGTACGTGCTGCGAGGGCACGGGGCCCACGGAACAATCGTTTATGAAAATAACGATAAGGAGCGTCCCGAGAACACTAACTCGTTGGTATCAAGAATATTTCAACCTGGAGATTACACAATAGAGGCGACCACTCGCCACCCGGTCACGACGGGCGAGTTCCACCTGACCGTTCACAGATTGCCCGAACCCACACCCATTCCGCACACCCCGGAAGCAACTCCGAAGCCTAATACCCCAGAACCTTCACCAGAGCCCAGTACACCAGAGCCCAGTACACCAGAGCCGGTTCCTACCGAATTGCCGACGACCGTACCGGTACCAACTGAAGTGCCTCCAGTGTCAATGCTGGTCGGCGCCTCACACCACGCCTGTGCCATATTGGCCCAACGGCAGAATTGACTGTTGGGGAGACGACGCGTTTGGACAAGTTTCCGGGCATCCGTCCTCGGGTCGATACATTGCCTTGAGCCTGGGAAGGAGGCATTCCTGTGCCCTGAATCAAGACGGGGGTATCGTCTGCTGGGGGGCGAATGATAAAGGGCAGTCTTCTCCGCCTTCGCGCCAAGCGTACCTAATGCTGATGAGTGGTGATAGCTATACTTGTGCTCTGCACTCTAGCGACGAAGTCGATTGCTGGGGCAGTTCCACTCGTGAGCCTGCGGCTACTCCGACGCCCTTTCCTCCGACACCTGTGCCAACAGCCCTTCCTCCAACGCCAGAGCCAACACCCCTTCCTCCAACGCCAGAGCCAACGCCTCTTCCAACGGCTACACCTGAACCCGGTCCTACGGCTGTTCCGACTTCCGTTTCGCCATGCACCATAATAGTGCCCGGTGCGGACCTCCGAAAGTGCCAGTTCGACAATAAGGACTTCAGCGATTTCAATCTCACGGAAGCAGACTTTTCGGGTGCACACCTTGTGGGAACTCAGTTCAGAGGAGCGATTCTGATCGGCGCCAAGTTTACAGGGGCAAATCTCACCGGCGCAGACCTGATCGACGCAGATCTTGAAGGGACGGACTTGAGCGATGCTGACCTCAGACAGGCCAATTTGAGTGGCGCAGATCTGAGCGGAGCCGATTTGAATGGAGCCGACCTCAGACACGCTGAACTCTCTAATGCAATCCTAGATCGCGTTACGGTAGTCGGTACAACTTTCAGATCAGGGAATAGAAGAGACGACAACGCTATGTTCCGAGGCGCAATATTGACGAATGTTGTTTTCGACTCAAAAATCAAGCTTGAAGACATCGGATTCATCAACGCAGATCTATCAGGCTCCAGGTTTGTAGGGGCTGACCTTCAGCGAGCGGATCTCAGAGGCGCCACACTATCTGAAACCGACTTCAGCGACGCGGACCTGACCGGATCTAATTTCAGAGGGGCAAATCTTAAAACGGCAATTATTGACTCCAGAACCCAGTTCAGGGGATCAGATCTACGCAGGGCGGATCTTTCCGATAAGGATGTCCCTGACTGCAACTTCCGGGAGGTTGACTTCGAGTACGCGAATCTCTCTGGAGGGACTTTCACTGACTGTGATTTCAGGGAGGCTGATTTCACGGAAGCCAACCTGGCAGATGCGGACTTCACCGATTCCGAATTTGATGATGTCGACTTCGACAGGGCAGACGTCGAGGACGCCGACTTTGAGGGAGCGGACCTCACTGACGCAAAGAATCTGCATAAAGCGGAGAACATTCATGATGCCGATTTCGATGAGGCGCAATGTCCTGACGGCACCGACAGCGACGACACCGTAAGTGGCAGTTGCTACCCGAACAATCTCATACCTTAGAGTTCTATCGCTTGGCCAACTCAGCTACTCCGTCCAGTTAGCTCCATTGGTGGCGTTGTACGAGGCGAACTGACCGGATCTATCTGACGTAGGAGAAGACGTGGTGTCCGTACAGACGGGGCCCACTACATTTTCTATTGATTGAAGCCATTGCTGAAATTCAGCGTCTGCCGGTGCACAGAGACCTGCATTGTTATGGAAGAGTAATGAGTACAGTTCTCTCAGATCTGTCAATTCATTGGGGAGCTCACCAGTCAATTTGTTATCGCTTACGTTAAGATCTACCAGCTTATCAAGGTTTCCAAATTCTTCTGGTATTGGGCCTGCAAACTGATTTGAGTGGAGCCACAGTAACACGAGGTTGGAGGAGAGGTTGCCAAGCTCTGGCGGGATTTGGCCCGTGAGTTGATTGTTGTCGAAGTAGAGGCCCTTTACATTGTAGAGTTCGCCCAGTTCGGGCGGAAATTGTCCCGTAAGCTGGTTGTCGCTAAGGGATAGTTCATGAACGTTCCATCTGTTATCTGTGTACACGCCGTGCCACTTGTATAGGGGGGCATCTGTGAGCCAGTTTGTGCTGTTAGTCCAATTGTCGCCGTTAGTGGCGTGGTAGAGAGCGACGAGGACGGATCGGTCTGGATTGTCACAGAACGCCAGGCCGATCTTGGTAAAATCGTTGACTTGGATGTCAGTCAGGGTGAACGGAATGCAGCCGGTGAGCTGGTTGCCGGAGAGGAACAATCCGTCCAGATTAGGTAGATCTCCCAGTTCCGGAGGAATCGTGCCGGTGAGCTGGTTGTTGTGGAGCCGCAGCACGACCAACTCCGACAGAGTGCCCAATTCAGATGGAATGGAACCAGTGAGTTGATTATGGTCGAAAGTCAGATACCGCAGTTGGTCAAGTCTGTCTAGCCATCTTGGTATCTCGCCGTTCAGCTGATTCCCACCCAAGAACAATGAATTCAGTTCGGTCAGATTTTCCAGTTCGGCCGGAATCGGGCCCGTCAGTAGGTTCCTGGCCAGAATCAGTTCTCTCAAGGAACCCAGCTTGCCGAGTTCGGATGGTATTTCCCCTGTCAGCCGATTTTCGTGAAGCCGGAGCACTTTCAGTTGAGTGAGACTTCCGAACTCTGTCGGTATCGGGCCGCTCAAATGATTAGTCGCGATGTCCAAGGATTCCAGCTCGCTGAGATTTCCCAGTTCCGGCGGAATGCGACCGTTCATATCGTTTCCTGCAAGGTCTAATTCGATCACGCGCCCGTGTACATCGGTCTCCACGCCGTCCCATTCTTCTAGTGGAGCGTCTGTAAGCCAGTTCGTGCCTTCGGTCCAGTTGGGACCGTTGGTGGCGTTGTACAGGGCTGCGAGGGCTGCGCGGTCCTCTAGCGAACCAATACCACTAATGGTCAAGACGAAGTTCCCGGTTACACCGGCGGCGTAGGTGGTGGCCTCGACCGTGTAAGTACCGACTTCAAGAGTTGCCTCTATCTGTGAGTCGGTGGAGTCTGGGTAATTGTAGTCGTCGTTCTCGTGAAGCGCAGGGCCTTCAGTGGAAGAACCGCTATGCAGATAGAGGAACGTGTCCTCGTTCGAGCTGAGCGTGATGGTCGCAAGGGACTTGACATTCACAGCGAAGGCGTAGAATCTTGCGTATCTGTCTCCACGGCCTGATGGCGCAATTAGATTCGAGGTGCAGTCGGTGATCCACGTGGCGTTTACGGTGCCTTCCGCGGGTAGAGGCTCGACGCACTCAGGCGCCTCCGGCGTAGGAACTGGAGGCAGTTGCGTGTCATCGCAAGTGGGCCCTTGGACCATGCCTATTGACCGGAGCCATTCCTGGAACTCGGCGTCGCTTGGAGCGCAGAGTCCGGCATTGTCGTGGAAGCGGAAGGTTTCGAGACTGGTCAACTCTGTGAAGTTGCGTGGGAGCAGGTTCGTCAACTGATTGTTACTGAGATCCAGATACTCCAGATCCTCCGCTTCGCCAAGTTCGGGTGGCACATGGCCGCTCAACTGGTTGTGGCTAAGGTCTAGATAGTCCCAGTCAAACGCACTTGCCCCATTCTCAGCGCCTAACTCCGGAGGGATTGTCCCCGTCAATTGATTGTTGTGGATATCAAGGGTGTGCAGGTTGCTCAAATTCGCGATGTCGCTCAATAAATGGTCACCAGTAAGCAGATTATCGTTGACGTATAACCTTCTGAGTGGGACAAGCGACCTCAGGTGCTGGCTCAGTTGAGCACTGGTGAGTTCGCTGTCTTGCAGTCCCAACACTCGCAATTCCGTCAGCGCAGCAGTCTGTGGGAGTACGTCGGCACCGGCAATCTGATTGCCACCGATATCAAGAACCCCCAGGTTCACGAATTCATTCAACCTGGGCAGGAACGACTGCGCAGTCAGATCGTTGTCCTCAACCCATAGTGCCCTCAAGGCTTTAATGTCGGCCAGTTCTGACGGAATCTCTCCTGTCAGATTGTTATTGCCAAGTCCGAGCGCGACGAGATTGTCGAGATTAGCCAACTCTCGTGGTATCTGACCCTCCAACCTGTTGTCACTCAGAAACATGTATCCTAGTTTGGTCAGGCTGCCCAGTTCCGGCGGTATCTCGCCTGTCAGATGGTTGTCACGGAGATGCAGTTGAGTCAAGTTAGTCAAATTACTGAGTTCGACAGGGATTTGCCCTGTCAACTGATTTTCATAGAGATGGAGTTCCGTGAGCTCGGTGAGGTTGCCCAATTCAGGCGGTATCTCGCCTGTCAGTTGGTTCTCGTAGAGCCACAGTCGATTAAGCTCGACAAGTCCTCCTAGCTCCGACGGTATCTCGCCAGTCAACTCATTATCGTTTAGCATCAGACTCCGAAGACTTGAGAGGCTTCCCAACTGGATTGGTATTTTACCCCTCAGATTATTTTCCCCGATGTGGAGGACTTCCAGCTTGGGTAGGTTGCCCAATTCCGCCGGGATCTCATCCGTAAGTTCATTGGCCAGAAGATAGAGTGTCTCCAAGTTGGCCAGGTTCCCAAGTTCAGGTGGTATCTCTCCCGTGAAGGCATTGCCCCAGAAGTCCAGGGTCACCAGAGTCTCTAGCTCCCCAAGTTCCGCAGGTAATTCGCCCGACAGATCGTTGCCACCCAGGTTGAGTGTCACCAGATTGCTGAGGCCGCGGATATCCGGTGGTATCTCTCCCGCCATGCGATTGTGCTCGAGCTCTAATGTTGTTACCCGTCCATCGGCATCGGTGGTTACACCGTGCCACTGAGATAGGGGTGCGTCCGTAAGCCAGTTATCGCTTTGACGCCAGTTGTCGCCATCTGTGGCGTTGTAGAAGGCGTGGAGTGCTTCCACTTCGGGCCGGATGATTGTCAGCGTAAAGCCGCCCGTGGCCGTGCCGGCGTATGTGGTTGCCTCGACGATATAGTCACCGGGCTCAAGCGCTATCCTGATGCCTGAGCTCCTGGCCCGGAGGTCGAAGAGTCCATCGTCATCATCATCGTCCTCGTCGATGACCTCGCCCTCGTCGTCTAGCAAGATCAGGTAAGTGTCTGTCGACGATTCGAGAATAAGGTCGTAAATTTCGCTCTTGCTTACCGAGAGGCTGAAGAAGTTTGAGTAGTGCGTGCCATTCACTGTTCTGTTTCGTGAGACGCAATTGCTTGACCACGAGCCGTCGACGGAGGCGCCGTTGAAGGCCTGCAGGGTGCAGCCGGCAGGTATCGGAGAGGTGGTGTCGGGCGGACGTGGGAAGTCGCTGCATGTTGGGCCCTGTACTCGGTCTATTGACTGCAGCCAGACCTGGATTCTGTCGTCCCCCGAGGCGCATAGTCCGGCATTGTTGTGGTAATAGAATTCCTTCAACACTCTCAGCCTAATCAGGCCTATCTGAAGTGAACCCTTCAGAAGGTTGTCATTGACCCTCAGTAACTTCAGATTTCCTAAGTTGCCCAGGTCGCCGGAGAAGGAGCCGGTCAGTTGGTTATTCGCAAGCTCTAGTTTTCTTAGATTGACTAGATTGCCAAGGGTCGATGGTATCCTGTCTGTCAGGTTGTTGTCGTTCAGGTTCAATATCTCTAGCCTGGGAATATTGCCCAGTCTAGGCGGAATCGGTCCTGTCAGATTGTTGTTCGCAAGGTTCAACTCCTGGACGCGCCCGTCGTCGTCCGTACGAACGCCGTGCCATTCGCCGAGCGGAGCTTCAGTGAGCCAGTTGTCCTTGCGTGTCCAGTCGTCGCCGTTAGTAGCGTCGTACAGCGCGATCAGAGCGGCGCGATCAAGGTCGGCTGTTGATATGTCGCAGGTGTTGCCCGCCAGGTCGTAAACAGACCGCAGCCAGGCCTGAAATTCTTCATCAGAAGGGGCGCACAGCCCAGCATTATTGTAGTAAAGGAGAGTTCTCAACGCAGTCAAGTCAATGAAGTTCTGCGGGAGTCCACCCGTAAGGCGGTTGTCATTGACTTTCAGTCTCTCCAGCTTAAGCAGATTGCCTAGTTGGGACGGTATATCTCCGGTTAGGTGATTATGGCTCAGATCCAGGTTGTATAGGCTTGAGAGTTTGCCAAGTTCAGCAGGGATTTCGCCGGTGAGTTCGTTTCCATAAAGGCGGAGGTCGTCCAGGTTGGAAAGGTTGGCGAGCTCGGCAGGAATACCCCCGGTCAGCTGATTAGAGTAAAGGGATAGATTCCTCAGCTTGGAGAGTCTGCCCAGTTTGGCAGGCATTGATCCATTCAGTTGATTGGCTCCGAGATCCAGATATTCTAGACTAGACAAATCGGCGAGTTCAGAGGGTATTGCACCAGTCAAGTGGTTGCCGCCGAGGCCGAGTTGGGTAAGTTCAGAAAGGCTGCCCAGCTCGGGGGGCATATGCCCCGACAGATTGTTTCCGAGGAGGTTTACGATTATGACGCGTCCGTCTATATTGGTGACAATGCCGTCCCATTCGGACAATGGGGCGTCTGTGAGCCAATTGTCGTTGTATGTCCAGTCGTCGCCGTTAGTGGCATGGTACAGGGCCCTGAGCGCGGATATGTCTCGCTCGTCCGGGGTTTGCGAACGCCCGCAGATTATACCTCCGTGGTATCTGATGGAACGCAGCCACGTCAGGAAGGCATCATTGTCAGGTGCACAGAGGCCAGAGTTGTTTCTAAAGAAGAATGAATCAAGCTTGACAAGGGCCGTCAGATTTTGGGGAAGTTGTCCGACCAGTCGATTGTCGCTGAACCAGACGTCTGAAGCATTGGTCAGATTTCCCAACTCAGAGGGTATCTCGTCCGTCAATTGGTTGTCGTGCAGATACAGTCTTTCCAAGTCGACAAGTTTGCCGAGTTCCGGAGCTATCGTGCCCGTCAAGTCGTTACCGCTGAGGTCCAGATGATGCAGATTGACGAGGTTTCCCAACTCAGAAGGTAATTCTCCTGTCAGATCGTTACTACTGAGGCCCATTTGTTGCAAGTTGACAAGGCCTCCCAGACTTGAAGGTATCGTGCCGGTCAGGCCCGTGTGTGTCAGGTCCAGGCTTATCAGGTTGGTCAAATTACCTATTTCAGCCGGAATTGCTCCTGCCAAATTGTTGTAACCGAGTTCGAGATAACTGAGCCTGGACAAGCTGCTCAATCGAGGAGGAATCTGACCGGACAGGTTATTTTGTTCGAGGTGAAGGGAGGAGATCCGGCGGACGTCGTCAGTAGCCACTCCGTACCATTCGTCCAGTGGCGCTGCTGTCAACCAGTTGTCGCTCCTATGCCAGTTGTCTCCACCTGTAGCACTGTAGAAGGACACCAGGACGGCTCGATCGTCAAGTGGTCCCACGCCTATCACGGTCAGGGTGAAGTCTCCCGTGGCGGGCTGCTCGTAGGTTGTCGCCTCTATGGTGTAGTCCCCAGGAGACAGTGTCGTGGAAAGGTGTGAGTCGAAGTTGCCGCTTATTGCGTCTAGGTCATCGTTCTCTGCGAGATAGTCAGCTTCCATTCCGGATCCGCTCAGAAGGAAGATATATGGGTCGGTCTCGGATTCCAGAGTTATCGAGACGTCCGACCGCTGAATTAAGCTGAAAGTGTAGTAGCGTGCATATGTATCCTCACGGTTGCGGGACAGGCAGTCGCTGCTCCAGCTTCCTTCTGCGGTAACTGATGCGAGGGGTAGTACGCAGTCGGTCTGGGCATAGATCAGAGGAGAAGCGCTGTGCGGCAGGATGATTGCTAGCGTCACCGTGAATATGAAGACAATCGGGCGGATTATTCTCATTGAGGCGTCCAGTTCTTCTTCCTTTCAGCTTGATTTTCAAGACGGTTGCTCCACACATGCAACAAGTGTGTCATTACCAATTCAGATTATCACCCATTAAGTCACTTACTTATATTCTTATATTGCGCTAGATTATTTAAGCTCTCGACCCAGCTTGGTTATAATTTCGCACAAACCGGAGCAGTCGCAACGGCTTCAAAGATGGACACGATAGTTGTTGCGTAAACACACAACACAACAGATAATTGGCGCATGTGCAGTGCCGAATCAATAGGCCAGAGAGTTAAACGCGAGAGACTGAGCCTGTCTATGACGCAACGCGTCCTGGCCGAACGAGTAGGCGTCGGTACTCCTCACATCTCGAAGATTGAAGCTGGCCGGGAAAATCCCAGCGATGAACTCCTCCGAAAAATCTCAGAGGTCTTCAACTGCGAATATGACGAACTCCTCCTAGTTGCGAGGCGAGTTCCTCCAGACTTAATGGAGAAGCTTGCGGCTTATCCACGTGAGTCTCTTAAGTTCCTGAGGGATTTAAAGATTCCTTAAGTCTAATACTGTCCACGTGCTCTATGAAGTGGCTGATAGGCGAGTGATTGAGCACGTCGTTGTCTAGGCCTGTTGACATTCAGATTTCTGCTCCCCAAGTGCGGTATAATACGAACATGAGAGCGCCACATATAAGCGACAATCATAAGAGCAAGTCATCCTGTCCAAAGGGCTGGATGCCTGCCGGATACGCAGTCCCGATCCGCCTTACGGTTAGACAGGAACAGTATTGTCGTCGCGCTATCGGCATCACGCGCTTCATCTACAACCTCTGCGTGGCGACCCACCGCTTCTGCCGCACGAACAGGATGCCCTGGCCATCATGGCAGGACATCTACAAAGCCTTCAACGCAGCCAAGCGAGAGGACTATCCGTTCGTCACAGAGGTCGCAGCCCGTGTCCAAGAGGGCGCCTTCATGGACTTCGGTACTGCCGTGAAGAACTGGCGCGACCCCAACCATACTGCCGGACCGCCAAGGTTCAGGAAGAAGAGCCGCACGGGCGCGGGTTCGTTCCGGGCGGCATCGGGAGTGGCTCAGCTTCGCTATGACGGAAAGCGCCGCATCAGGCTGCCGGTAATCGGTTCGGTGAAACTCGCCCATACGCTGCCTGCGGGCATACCATACGAGGCGCATATCAGCCGCCGGAACAGACGCTGGACCCTGAGTGTGAAGTATTGGCGTGAGCCTACGGCACAACCCGAACCGGATCAGCGCATATCCGCAGGCGCGGTGGACACGGGCATCAGTCCAATGGCGACCGACTCCGAGGGGCAGGTCTGGGAGAACTCGAAAGCGTACTACCAAGCCGAACGGAAACTGCGCCGTTGGCAGAGGGCACAGGCCCGCCGTCGGCTAAATTCCCGCGGTTGGTGGGAAGCGCAGCGGCGCATAGACCGACTCCAGCGCCGAACGACGGGACTCAGGCGTAATGCCCAGCATCAGATGACCGCGACCCTGGTGAACAAGTTCCAATCGCTGGTTATAGAGGACCTGAATGTGAAAGGGATGATGGCGGGTCGGACGCCGAAGGCACAGGCGGATGCCGGAATGGGTGAGATAAGGCGCCAGCTTATTTACAAGGGCAAGTGGCATCACTGCAAAGTGTCGCTTGCCGACCGATTCTATCCGTCAAGCAAGACCTGCTCTGCCTGCGGCGTCGTGAACGCGAAACTCAAGCGTGAGCGACACTGGCGGTGCAGTTCCTGCGGTACGACACATGAGAGAAACCAGAACGCAGCGGTCAAGTGAGCGTAATCTGTTGACCCTCCCTTCAGGCAGAGGGGTGACGCTCCGCGACGGGAAGGCGCTGACGACAGGCTCGCCCTGCCGTGAAACCGGCCCGGACGACCGGAGAACAGCATCGTTGGAGTACATCTCCAACACCGCTGACTGTGTGCTGACAGACCGTTCAAATCTGAATGTCAACACGCCTTAACTTCAGGGAGACAGAATCAGCGAAAGACCAGATTTCCCGAAATTGCGCCGTACAGTCTCCAGAATGAACCGACGTTGTACAGCATTATGCTATGCTAACGCCAGTCTGATCATAGTGAGGCACAGCGTTATGGGAGTTCCTGTTTCGCAAGCTTTTACAGTAGCGTTCCACGTGATGAAACAGCGCATGGCCGGGCACGATCGCTATCCGCTCGTGCTCATGTTGGAGCCATTGCTCCGTTGCAACCTCGCCTGCGCCGGATGTGGCAAGATCCAATACCCGTCCCACGTGCTCAGGCGTGCGCTCACGGTTGAGCAGTGCATCGCTGCCGTGGAGGAGTGCGGTGCGCCTATCGTCAGCATACCGGGCGGAGAACCCTTGCTCTATCCACATATCGGTGAACTGGTGGAAGGGCTCACGCGTCGGAAGAAATACGTCTACCTCTGCACCAACGCGCTCTTGCTCAAGAGGAAGCTGGTAGAGAACGTCCTCACTCCCTCCAAGCGGCTCATCTTCAGCGTACATATGGATGGCCTGCGAGAGGAGCACGACTCCTCGGTCTGCCGGAACGGTGTGTACGACATTGCCGTCGAGGCGATACGGGAGGCTGTCCAGCGTGGCTTTCGCGTTACCACCAATACGACATTGTTCAACACGTCCGAACCGATGCGTGTTCGCGACTTCTTCGATGCGATGATGGACCTGGATGTGGAGGGCATGATGGTCTCCCCAGGGTTCAATTACGAGAAGGCCCCTGACCAGGACTCTTTTCTGGAGCGAGAGCGCACGCAACAACTTTTCTCCCGCATACTTACCGACAAGAAGAAACGCTGGCGACTCAACCAATCGCCACTGTTTCTCCAGTTTCTCATGGGCAAGCGCGAATTCGAGTGCACGCCGTGGGGCAACCCTCTTTACACGATATTCGGATGGCAACGGCCGTGTTACCTCCTGCAAGACGGCTATGTTGCGACTTTCAGAGAACTGATGGACGACACGTCCTGGGAAGAGTATGGCCGTGCGAGCGGAAACTCCCAGTGCCAGGACTGCATGGTTCACTGTGGCTATGAGCCCTCAGCCATCGATGCAACGTTCACGACATGGCGCGGTCTGCGAGATTCCACAGTAGCCACGCTTACAGGTAAGCTGTGAGCTATGGATGAGAAGGAGTTGCCGCTTCGCCCTGCACACCGAGAAATTGATACCGGCGTTGCCGAGCTTGTCGAACGCGCCTTACACTATCGGGGAGACGTCACCGTAAATATGGATAACGGCGTCTCCGTGACAGGCTATCTATTCAATCGGAACGATCGTGTTGGCGAACCATTCGTCCAGTTATTCGAGACCCGGACCGGACGGGAGATTTCCATCCCTTACCGGAGCATCTCCGAAGTGCTGTTTACCGGGCGTGACACTGCCGCCGAATCGATCAAGCACTTCGAGGCTTTTCAAGAGCGCCTCAAGGCACCGTCCCAGCCCGGCACGAAATTGCCTTCCACGCGGGCAGAACAAGATGGAGACTGACATCTTCGTGGCGCCTCTACTGACGATTGCCCCGACCAGGCGCGAACTGGGAGGATTGGGCAACGGCAACGAGCACACCCGGGCGAGCATTGTGGGCATAGGACGCGCCGCAGGCGAGCAGGTCGCCGGCCTTCTCGACGCAGCGCCCTGCCGGTTGCTCGTCTCTCTGGGGTACGCAGGGGCGCTAGACCCCTACCTTCATACCGGTGATCTTGTAGTAGGGAGCGCCTATCTGCATGGGCTGTATCCGGCGGTTCAGGGCTCTCCTCAAGCGACCCACGCAGCAATGCTGCTACGCAGGTCCGGTCTCTCCGTGATGGAAGGGGCGGTTCTGACCGTAGACGAACCGCTGCTTACACCCCAAGCCAAGCGACGCGCGCGCTACGGCAGCCGCGCGCTGGTCGTGGACATGGAAGGGCGCTTGATCGCGGATGCGGCGGCATCAAGAGACGTCCCGTTCATCGGAATCCGCGCTGTGTTGGACGCCGCCGATTTTCGCCTTCCCTTGTTCATCTCAACCATCATCGCGGATGGAGGGAGGCAGGAGTGGGCACACGCGGTGAGAGCGATGGTACATCCTTCTGTGGTCGGGAGTTTCCTTCCACTCGCATTGAAGTCGCGGGGGGCGTCCCGTGCCCTGCAGATGGCCGCGCAAAGCATCGTCCCGGCAATGGCACATCAACAGTGTCTCGGATCCTCGTGACCGGCTCGTCCGGCTTCATCGGCCGGCATGTCGTCGAAGCCGCTGCCCGGCGAGGCTATGAAGTTGTGGCTCTTGTAAGGAACGGTGGCAACTTCCGGGCGCGGCGACATCGGATTGTCGCAGTTAATGGAGATGTGCGGGACCCGGAATCCATCCGTTCCGCCTTGCGGGGCTGCCGGTCTGTCATCCACCTGGCCGCAATGTATTCGTTCGATTACAGGCAGGCGGACGTGATGCGCGAGGTCAATGTAGGCGGCACGGAGAACGTGCTGCAGGCGGCGCTTGCGGAGGGTGTGGAGCGGATTGTGTATACCGGTACCGTGGGGAATACTGCCTTCCGGAAAGACAGTCTTGCTACGGAATGCGATATAGCCGGCCCGGGCACGGTGAAGGGACCCTACAAGTGCTCTAAGCATGAAGCCGAGAGAGTCGTGCGGGAGATGGCGGCGCAAGGCGCTCCTGTCGTTACCGTATGCCCGACAGCGCCGATCGGCGCGGGCGATGAGAAGCCCACTCCGACAGGCAAGATTGTTCTGGACTTTATGCGCCGCCGGATGCCTGCGTACGTGGACACAGGGCTGAATTTCGTGCATGTGCGTGATGTGGCAGAAGGCCACCTGCGCGCGCTGGAGAGGGGCGAACCTGGTGCTCGCTACCTTCTGGGGAACACGGAGGGCAACCTGACGCTCTCTCAGGCCTTCGCAATTCTCTCCGAGCTGACCGGCGTGCCCGCCCCACGGGTTCGGTTGCCACACGCACCGGTTCTGGCTGCGGCATGGCTGAGCGAGATCACCGGAAGGCTAATGCGGCGACCGGCGGTGATACCGTTCGAAGCAGCACAGATGGCTGCAAGACGAATGTGGATTGATCCATCATGGAGTGTTCGGCAGTTGCGACTGCCTCAGACACCGGTGCGACAAGCTTTTGAGGATGCGGTCGAATGGTTCGCAGCTCGTCAGTAGACATTAGGGAGTCAGCCGCGTAGTTTTTGGGAGGCGTAAAGTCTTGCACGAGATGACACTAATTTGGAACTCGTTACCGGCATAAATGATGCCCGAGACGCGGGATAGGATCAGATAGAGAAGTTGAACGAACGGAGCACGCAAGAACGCCACCGCCAGGCGGTGGCGCGGACGCAGCTGTACTTCTTCCGCACGCAGTATCAGGACGGACACTGGTGGGGAGAGCTGGAGTCCAATCCGACCATGGAAGCAGAATACATCATGCTCACGCACTTCCTGGGTTCGGACGAGGGAGACCGCATCCCGCGCATTGCAGAGGACATCCGCCGCCGGCAGTCGCCCGACGGCTCGTGGTGCACGTACTACGGCGCTCCGGGAGACCTGAGTACATCAATCGAGTGTTACTTCGCGCTCAAGCTCGCCGGTGACTCTCCGGAAGCTCCTCACATGACGAAGGCTCGCGACTTCATCCTGAGGCGTGGAGGCGTGCCCAAGGCGCGCGTGTTCACCAAGATATGGCTTGCCCTCTTCGGCCAGTGGGACTGGAGGGGAACTCCGGCAATGCCTCCCGACATGATGATGATGCCGAAGTGGGCTCCTTTCAACATCTACCGTTTCGCGAGCTGGGCACGGGCAACCATAGTGCCGATGACAATCATCCTCACGCTGTACCCCACCCAGCTCCCGCGCGAGAGCGCCTGGGTAATGGAACTCTACCCTGAGGGTCCGGTCACTTTCACGCTGTCGCGACGCAAGGCAAAGCCTTTTTCCCTCAAAGGCGGATTCCTGGTTCTGGATAAGGCAATCCGCGTTTATCGCAAGCTTCCCTTCATCCCCGGGCGAGAGCGGGCTATCAAGGCCGCCACTGATTGGATCGTCAGTCACCAGGAAGCCGACGGCTCGTGGGCTGGGATACAGCCGCCCTGGGTTTACTCTCTCATCGCATTGAGCGCCCTCGGATACTCTCTGGACCATCCTGTTATCGTGAAGGGGCTGGAAGGATTCAGGCGGAACTGGAGCGTTCCTTCGGAAGACGGGAGTGCCCTCAGGGTGCAGGCGTGCCTCTCACCGGTCTGGGATACGTGCCTCGCCTTGCGCGGACTCCTGGACTCCGGTGTGTCTTCCCATCACCCTGCCATACAGAGCGCCGCAACCTGGCTTATCCGAGAGGAGATCCGTGTCAAAGGGGACTGGGCCGTGTTCAAGCCAAACCTCGAGCCCAGCGGATGGGCTTTTGAATTCGACAATGTCCACTATCCGGACATCGACGATTCCGCCGTGATTGTAGCGGACCTCGCTTCTGTCAAGCTGGACGATGCCGCACTAGAGCGAGCACGGATCGCAGCTATCGACCGTGCAGTTGAGTGGCTGACCGGCATGCAGTGCTCGAACGGCGGATGGGCTGCGTTCGACTGGAACAACGATTCTCGCCAGTTGGCGAAGATTCCGTTCGCTGATTTTGGTGAGCTTCTTGACCCACCTAGCGCGGACGTCACCGCGCACGTACTGGAGATGTACGGAAAGTTAGGATACTCGGTGGAGCACCCGACTGTTAGCCGCGGGTTATCCTTTATCTGGGACCAGCAGGAGCACGACGGCCCCTGGTTCGGACGCTGGGGCGTGAACTACATTTACGGCACGGGCGCCGTGCTGCCGGCTCTTGAGTCCCTAGGAATTGACATGACACAGCCCCGAGTTCGCCGGGCCGTCAGATGGCTCCTGGTACACCAGAACCCGGACGGCGGGTGGGGTGAATCTTGCCTCAGCTATGCCGACCCCACTCTGCGGGGACAGGGAGAAAGCACACCATCGCAGACTTCCTGGGCTCTGATAGCGCTCATTGCGGCAGGAGAAGCGCAGCACGAGTCTGTGAGACGTGGCGTCGGGTTTCTCCTTGAACGTCAGCATGAAGACGGAACATGGGACGAACCTCAATTCACGGGATGCGGCTTTCCTGGCTACGGACCAGGCGACAGACCGAACAGGTACGAGCGACTCGACGACCCTGACTCACAAGGCCCTGAGCTCAGCGCGGCCTTCATGATCAACTACCACCTGTACCGCAACTACTTCCCTCTCTGGGCCCTGGGGCGGTATGCGCGGGCGCTGAAGATCGAACTGAAAGTCGATACATGTAACTGTGGTCGTCCAGCAACCTGCCGCGCCACGTCCGGTACTCCAACCTCTGCGTCGATCTCGCTATCGCGTTCGGACTCAGCGCCGCAGTCTCCCCCAGTATCTCCCTAAACACAGGCTCCAGGTCCCCGGTGGTCAGACTTTCCTCACGAAGCTTACGGAACAATGCTCCCGCTTGATAGCTCGTGCGCACATACCACCTCATTATCTTTGATTCGAAGGCGTTCCCAGACAACTCGGAGGGCACGGCCAGTGTCTTCTCATCCATATCACAAACCGACACGTCTGTGAGGCAGATACAACATACAAGTTGTCCACGAGGAAGCGTGCTACTGCTGCCAATTCTGCACTTCACACCACCAGATGCGGAAAGCGCGGCGATACTCCACATCGAGCGATCGCGTCTTCACATCTGAATCTGCCGACCCCGTAAATCTCAGGCAGCTAACATAATTCTGCAACATTTCACCTCTATCGTGTGAGGCATCAAGAATACATTCACACGAAAGGAGTGCAGAAATGAAGACGAGGATTAAGAAGCTGATGTCGAAGACTCTGTTGGTTGGGCCGGTCCTGGGAGCGATACTGGGCGTGGGAGTACTGACCGCCTGCACTGACAACGGGATAATAGAAGGCAGGGATCCCACCGGCGTAACGACAAGCCAGGAAATCTCCGAGAGGGGCGGCAGCGAATCCGGTGGCGAGCATGGCAGCGCGCGTGAGGGTGGCAGTGAGCGTGGTGGCGGTGGCGAGTCCGGTGGTGAGAGCGGCAACGAGTCCGGCGCATCCGGCAGCGAAGAGGGCAGCGGCGCTACACTGGCGCAGAACGAGACCTTCGACGCGATTCGCGGCGGCGCGCGGCTCATCCTTAACTACGATGCGGCAGGAAACGCCTTCACAGGCACAGTGGAGAACACGACCGGCAACGCACTGAGCAACGTCAGGATAGAAGTACATCTGTCGAACGGAACCGAGCTCGGACCCACGACTCCCGTGGACATGGCTCCCGGCGAGGTGCTAGCGGTGAACCTGCCCTCGACACAGGCATCGTTCACAGGCTGGATAGCGCATGCCGAGGTCGGCAGCGGAGCAGAGTCGGGCGGTGAGCACGCATCCGGTGGCGGAAGTGAAAGCGGAAGCGAATCGGGCAGCGAGGGTAGCGGCAGTGAGGGCGGCGAGAGCGGCCCGGACGGTCCCGAAGGTCCTGAGAATGGCGGAGAAGCCGCCAGGGAAGCTGCTATGTCCAGCCCTATCACGCCCCTCGACCAGTCGTGGAGCGGCGTTCTGGGCGGCCTGGCAATCTCAGCGCAGTACGATGCTGCAACCCAGTCCGTGAACGCGACCGTGCAGAACACGACCTCACAGCAGTTGTGCTATGTGCAGGCAGAGCCTCACCTGAAGTCTGGGACGCAGACCGTAGGGGAGCTTGGTCCCCAGAAGCTGGGAGACCTGAACCCCGGACAGACGGCGATGTCCAGCCTGTCGGTCTCCGGTGAGCCGGGTCTCGCGGGAGTAGCCTTCGACGGCTATGTGGTTCACATGGAAGTGTTCGACTGCGGCGGTCCCGGACCTGCGGCGCACACTGGATCTGAGGGCGCTGAGGGCAGCGGTAGCGAAGGAGCAGGCGGCGAGGGTCACGGTCCCGGCGGCGAGGGCGGCAGCGAGAGCGGCGGTGAGTCCGGTGCATCCGGCAGCGAAGAGGGCAGCGGCGTGATGTTGGCGCAGAACGAGACCTTCGATGCGGTACGCGGTGGCGCGCGGCTCATCCTGAACTACGATGCCGCAGGCAACGCCTTCACAGGCACAGTGGAGAACACGACCAACAACACGCTGAGCAATGTCAGGATAGAAGTGCATCTGTCGAACGGGACCGAGCTTGGGCCCACGACACCCGTGGACATGCGTCCGGGCGAGATGTATGCAATAGAAATGCCTGCCACGCAGGAAGCGTTCACAGGCTGGATAGCGCACGCCGAGGTCGGCGGCGGTGAAGGCGGCGGCGAGCATGGCAGCGGCAGTGGAAGCGAATCCGGCGGTGAGCATGGTTCCGGCGGGCGGGAGTCTGGCGGCGAGCACGGTGGACGCGGTGAGCGGCGCGGAGGCGGCTAAGGCGATCGGAGTCTGACGAAGAAAGCTGTCGAAATTTCAAATGATATAGTCTGACCGTAAGATTACCCCGAAGATGGACGCGGTGCTGATATTCAGGCACCGCGTCCAAAGTTGCTGCTGAGGAAATTGTGATGAGTGGCACTGTCCTGATAGTCGAAGATGACACCCGGATAGCGAACTGGGTCAAGGTCTATTTCGAGCGCGCCGGGTTCTTCGCCGAGGTCTCTCATGACGGACAATCGGGTCTTGCTCTGGCACGGAATCTGGCTCCGGACCTGATAATCCTTGATCTGATGCTTCCCCGCCTCGATGGAGTGGAACTGTGCAAGATCCTGCGCCGAGAGTCGGATGTTCCGATAATCATGCTGACGGCGAGAGAAGCCCATGCCGACCGAATCATCGGACTGGATAGCGGGGCTGACGATTACATCGTCAAACCATTCGACCCGCAGGAAGTCATTGCGCGCGCTCAAGCCGTGCTTCGGCGTGTCAAAGGCAAGGTTCAGCAGATTCTGACACGTGACAATATCACGCTGAACGAGACCACCGGGACGGTGACGGTCAGCGAAGAACCGGTGACGCTAAGCCAGGCGCAGATCGCTTTGCTGTCGACTTTCATGCGTCATCCCAATCAGGTGTTCACCCGCGACCAGTTAATCTCCCTAACCTTCAACGATGAGTTCGACGGATTCGACCGCGCCATAGACAGCCAGATCGCTCGCCTGCGTAGGCAGATAGCCCGAGACGGCAGGCAACCCATTCAGACCGTATATGGCGCAGGCTACCGGTTCGTTGTGGAGGATGAATGATGTCTCTGCGCTGGCGAATCATGGGTTCGACCGTCTTTGTCGTCGTTCTCACCGTCCTGACCAGCGTTGCTGTGGGCTACTACGCTACGCAGACACGCCTGGATGTGTTTGTGGACCGAATAGGCAATGACGAGGCGGTTCTGTTAGCCCGTAATCTGAGCAGGGAGTACACCGCTGCTGCTGGCTGGGAGACCGTGGATGGTACGCTGTCGGAGGCCGGATACATCTACGATGGAGTTCCGACTAGTGAGCGACACGGGGAAAGCGAGGGCGGCGGCGAGTCCACAGAGCCATTCCACAGGGAGCGAATACGGGTCGTCATTACGGGCATCGATGGACTTGTGGTGAAGGACAACTTGTCGGGTCTCTCGCCCGGAAGCGTCGCATCCGGTTTGGACGGTCGCCGGGAGACGGTGTTCGACTTAACTGCGAATGAGCCTGTGGGCTATGTCTATGTAGATGTGAACCGCGAACTCCTCTCGAACGAGTCGCATGGGTTTCTCAACACGCTCCTGTATATCACACTGATTGGCGGAGCGCTGACGACGGGCGTCGCTATACTGCTTGCCGCCTGGTTGTCCAAGCGCATAACGGCCCCCGTGACTGCCCTGACGGAAGCGACTCAGGGCATTGCCCAGGGGGACACCGCCCACCTGCCTGTCACATCATCAGACGAGCTGGGGAAGATGAGTGCGGCGTTCAACCGGATGGTTTCGGACTTAGAGACCCAGCGTGAGCTCCGCAGGCGACTGATAAACGACGTCTCCCATGAGCTGAATACGCCACTAAGCGTCATACAGCTTGAGGCACAGGGGCTGAGCGATGGGCTTCAGACCGCTGAGAGCGCGTCCGATCATATCGTCCAGGAAGTAGGCAGGCTGCGCGGTCTAGTAACTGACCTGAACTCACTCGCGGAGACCGATCACGGTGAGCTGAGGCTAACCCTCGAAGCGAGTTCGATTCACGAACTGCTAACCTCGGAGGTGAGACGCTGGCAGCCACAATCCCAGGCTCGGCAGATTGAACTGTCGCTGCATGCAGCCGACCACCTCCCGGACATAAGCTTCGATCGGATACGAATGAGCCAGGCTTTAGGTAACGTGATAGGTAACGCTCTTCACAGCACCGATAACGGCGGAAACATCGCGATTAACGCAGAAATGGAAGGCGGCAAGGATTTGGCTATCTCCATTATCGATGATGGAATCGGCATCGCTGCCACAGACCTTCCCCACGTCTTCGACCGCTTCTACCGAACCGACCAGTCTCGCAGCCGTGGGACAGAGGGCACGGGCCTGGGACTCGCCATCACCAGAGCCATAGTTGAGGCGCATAGAGGCACTATAGGCGTAGCAAGCGACGGGCTTGGACAGGGCACCAAAGTTATTATTCGCCTTCCCTGCATATCCTGAGTCGCTTTGTACATTAAGTTCTGAATGCACATAAAGTGACTCGTCTTGCACATTTAGTCCCGCTGTTCGCCTTTCGTCGCTACTGATACTCGATAGCCGTGGTTACGCGCTAGCAACACGGCGTCTTGCGCCTTCACACTCACGAACTTGCCGTAATGCGACACCGCCTGATACGCGACAATGACTTTTGCCGGCCTGTTGCCTCATCGCAGTTACCGAGATTTTTGCAGCTTTAATTGTCGCTCACAGGTGTGATGTTACCTAGGTTTGCCTCGTTCACTTCACTCTGTTCGGCAGATGCATACACCAGTTGTTTCGCCACGACGATGCGCCATTGACGTACCCTGCGCTGAAGCGTTCTGAGCTGACGCCTGCTGTAGCGGTTGGGGTAGCGAGCCATCAGCGACGGCGCAAGCCAGTCCTCGGGCCGCGTGCGGTTATCAAAGCGCGGCTGCCTGTTGCGGATTCGACTCCGGCGATTACGCCTGAGCGACCTGCGCCTGTCCATCCGGTTCCTTATCCTGGTTCCTTGATGCCGAAGCTCTATCAGGGCGTGTGTCCTTCTGCCTTCAGGCGTCTTACTCGTAACTGCCCTGCCGATCACTCCTGCGCCGGACCGCGTTCTGGCTGGTCGGGTCGTTACTTCTTCGTTTCACATATCACCTTGGATCTTCAAAATCTTCCTCAGGGGTGAACCCCTTGGAAGTAGGTTTCCGCAGGTTCGGATATCACCTGCGGAAACTTCGCCTCGTCAATGGCTGGCGGTCGGAGTCTTTTGCCCTGTGAGTGGACTACGCCTCACCTCACAGGGCTTCGAGTGGTCAGGTCTGGCGAAGCAACCTGACGTCTTCATTTATTGTCGACCACGCGCCGTAGTCGAGCTGTTTCAATCCGTCGCACAACTGAAACTGTGCAATGCCCATAAACATCCTGCACTTAATGTGCAAGACGCCCTTTCGGAGCAGCGTTATTGGGCATACGCTACTTTATGTGCAAAGCCATCCTGAGTATCTGTCAAGTGAAGAGACGAAAGGGAGGTGGATGAGTATAAGTCAACTGCGTGACGAAAATCAGGTCTTCTCCCAGAATAGATATCGACATGGTGTGGTGTTATGCTCTCCGTTAGAAGGTAGATATAGTGCCAATTCGACATAAGGCAAAACATATAAATATACAATCAGAAAAACCCTTTCTACTCAAATTTCACATTTCTAGATGTTATATACTCATTCAATTCCATATAAGCAGGCTTGGATTCTATACTCTGGGCTTAGGCACGTCCCAAAGTACACTCCCTTCCTAATCCCTGATCCACCGAGGCGGGGCAAGAAGAACGGTGATCGTGCCCACACTTTTACACTGTTCCCGAGGTGGCGAATTGAGAGAAGGCGACCGACTTAGAGCGGAGAACGATTCGCTGCGAGAACGTCTCTCGAAGCTTACGGAGGCAATTCTCCGAATCAGTGAAGACCTGGACCTGGATACGGTCCTGCAGGAGATTGTGGACAGCGCGTGCTCCCTGACGGATGCGCGATACAGTGCAATCACTACGATTGACGAGGTAGGAACCTTGCAGGATGTACTGATACCCGGTCTGACACCCGCGCAGAGAGAGAGTCTGATGGTGCTTCCGGGCGGCTGGGACCTACTAGGATATCTGAGTACAGTTCGGGAGCCACTGAGGACCAGAGACTTCGTATCGCATGTGACTTCGCGGGGACTTCCAGCGTTCGACCCACCAATTGGCACCTTTCTGGGTATCCAGATTCGCGACGGTGACAGGCATATCGGCAACATCTATATCGCGGAGAAAGAAGGTGGTAGAGACTTCACGCAGGAGGACGAGGAGACTCTTCAAATGTTCGCCTCTCAGGCTGCAATGGCAATAACCAATGCCCGCAGGTACGGGGCTGAACAGCGCCTCAGCGCCGACTTGGAGGCATTGATAAATACATCTCCCGTGGGCGTTCTGGTCTTTGATGCCAAGACGGGACATCTGATGAAGCTCAATCAGGAAGCGAGGCGCATCCTCGGCGTGGCAAGTGGAGAGGAATCTTCGTTCGAAGACCACCTTGGGAGTATAACCTTCCGGCACATGGACGGTCGGGAGATTCCGCGTCATCAACTACCTGTGGAGAGGTCTGTACGTGTAGGCGAAATGGTGCGCGCCGAAGAGGTTACCATTCAGTTGCCCGATGGCGAATCCGTAACCACTCTCTTCAACAGCACGCCCATTTACTCTGATGACGGCGACATTGTATCTGCAGTTGCCACTATTCAGGACATCACACCGCTTGAGGAACTGGAGCGGCTGCGCGCGGAGTTTCTGGGCATGGTGAGCCACGAGCTGCGAATGCCGCTAACTTCCATAAAAGGTTCCGCCGCTACGGCGCGCAATGCTTCCGTTCCAATAGACCCTGCAGAGACGCAACAGTTCTTCCGCATCATCGAAGAACAGGCGGATCATATGCGTGACCTCATCAATAACCTCCTTGACCTGACGCGCATCGAAGCCGGCAGGCTCTCGGTAGTTCCTGAGCCCACAGATCTGACATCGATCATCGAACAAGCTCGAAACGCCTTACAGAGCAGTGGGTTCAAAAACAGCATCCAGGTTGACCTGACACCCGACATTCCTCTTATCGCAGCGGACCGACAGAGGTTGGTTCAGGTGCTCTACAATCTCTTTTCAAACGCTTCCAAATTCTCCCGAGAGTGGTCAACCATCAGAGTGACCGCCTCACTGGAGAACCTTTATGCTGTAATCTCGGTTGCCGATGAGGGCGTGGGCGTACCGACAGAGCAACTGCCGCACCTGTTCAGGAAGTTCTCCCGCGTAGAAAGTGACGAAGACAATCGTCGCAGCGAAGGTTACGGCCTCGGTCTCGCCATCTGCAAGGGCATCGTGGAGGCGCATGGAGGGCGCATCTGGGTGGATAGCGACGGACACGGGCAAGGCACACGATTTACGTTCACGATCCCGACGATTCAGGATGAAGGCGCCAACGCGGCAGCATACCAGGAGGCGGCATTCAGTAGTTCCGGGCCCGCCAGGCTGGAACGTGTCCTTGTGGTTGACGACAACCAGCAGATACTTCGGCTTGTGCGGAACACGCTCTCCGAGGCCGGATACGCACCAATCCTGACGAGCGATCCCAGCGAGATGAGCCACCTGCTGAAGGAGGAGGATCCGCAACTGGTCCTTTTGAACCTTGTATTGCCTGGCAGAGACGGGTTTGAGCTGATGAAGGACATTTCGAATATGTCCGATGTGCCGGTCATCTTCGTATCGGGACGCGGCAGGGGGCAGGACGTTGCGAGAGCATTCGAGTTGGGGGCCGCGGACTATGTTGTCAAGCCATTCTCCCCAACGGAACTTGTGGCGAGAATCAGCGCTGCACTGCGGAGGAGGACGGTTGAGCATCGGACGGAATCGTATCTGCTGGGAGACCTGGTCATCGACTACGTGGAAGGGAGAGTAACGATGGCAGGCAGGCCCTTGCAGCTTACTCCAACAGAGTACAAGCTGCTCTGTGAGCTTTCCGCCGGCGCGGGACGCGTTGTGCCACATGGACAGCTGCTGCAACGGGTTTGGGGCGACTCTTCATCTGAAGACCACGCTCTACTTCGTTCGTGTGTTAAGAATCTTCGCCAGAAGTTGGGAGACGATGCCAGGAATCCTTCGTACATCATCACCGTACCGCGCACGGGATATAGAATGGCAGCGCAGTAGAGTTGAGCGATAGGTCGCCACTTCCATCTGCTTGCGATTGCAGGTCAACTCTTCCGGAATGCTAAATGCGGGTTTCCAAGGAAGTCTGGCTGATGTTCCCCAGAAACGATGATCAAAACAGTTTACCGTTGAAAAGTGGCAAGCTCAGAATGTGGCGTGGGAGTCCGCCAGCATTTTTGTATTACTGAGCCGAGTCGACTACTGAGTTGCTTGCCGGATGATCGCCCATAAGCCCAGTCGTATCATCCGCATCTCATTGCCGCGGCTCTAGCATCGCCAGGGCTTATCTCAAAGGTCTCTTCCGGATAATACTCTCTCAGGGTATGAGCTATGTAGCCTGCCAAGTATTCGTCTCTGTCTTGGAGAGAGGAGGATAACTCGTAGACTGATATTATCTGCCCACATCCCAGTTTACCAATTATGTCAACCTGGTTGTCGTAGTGTCGCGACATGGCACTGACTGCCCAGACAACCACCGCCACCAGGGTCAGAATCAGCAGAATCACCTTTGATGCATTTAATTGCAGCGACATTTCTCCTAAAAGCCGCGACGATCACAGTCACCCCCGGCTTCACCGATCAGTCACTGGTCAGGTCTACTGACATTTTCCGCGCCTCACTGCCAATTTGTGCGCGCAGTTTCAACCTCCACTATGCATAAGGCACAAACTGGTGCAGTCTAATCATTCCGGAGCCAAGCTCTGTGCTCTTCACGCGGGAGGGGTGTCACCAGTCCGACTGTCACTTGCAGGGTACGGGCTAAACAGCTGTCATTCTCATCTACAATTTGGGAGTCGGCGCGGATGACAAAACGAAAATCGCTCTGGAAAAATCTGAGCAAAAACATCCACGCCGACACGAGCAGCGTCGTACAGTACTCTGGATTGCAGGAGGAAAAAGCGGTTACCGTGAAAGACATCCACGGTAAGCTCTTGCAGCGCCGTCGCACCCACGAGCTTCAAAGCGTTTGCTGGTGATCTTCATGTGAGTTTGGTTGGGCTTCATGTTCTTGAAGCCAACCGTCTGACCAGCATCGTAGAAAAGAGTACAATCTTCAGCCAAGCCTGGTCAAGCCAAAACATATACAATTTACCATCTCTTTTCTTAGAATGATGATTCCCCTATGTCAAGGTCTATCACATGATTCGGGCTTTGTTCAGGGAATGTTCCGTTAAGTGGAATCGCTGCCAGTTGATTCCGCCGACACTCTCGGCTAAGGGTGTATCCGAAGAGTAAGTGCGGTGAGCTGTGTGACGTTTTGCGGCGCTGGGGTGAGGGCCAACTTACAGATCTGATCTTAACTTGGCAACGTACCGCGCCTGATTTACCCAAGCAAGACCCTGAGGTTTCACTTCACCAACGACCGATAGCAAGTGCCGGTGATCCTTCCCCTGCCAAGATTCCTAGTGTTTAGCTTATTTGTTTAGTGGATAACATGGCATAAGTTTAAGAAAGATGTGGCGTTTTATACTTGAACTTATGCAGCATGCGGCCCTTATCATTTAAGTAATTCATTCTGGTGAATTCGAGGAACGAAATTGCGTCCGCGTGTCTTTCCGATTGGAATGGCAATGCCTTCTTCGACGCGAGCACCTGACGTTTCCGCGACCACGCAAATGCAAACGTCCGAAGAACCATCTATGAGTCGGAGCGGAGAACCGGCACGCTGGAGCCTGTGACGACTTACGAAGTAACGGAAATCCATTCTGCTGCCTGGAATTCTGTAGGAAAACATGGGAATGAGATAGATTTCGTCCCCCACAAACCGGCGAATCTGCGAAAGCGCGGGTCGAAAAGCTTGCGGCATGCAAAGAGAGCTTGCCGTACTGAGGTGAACGTATTGAGGGCAAACCCGTCAGGCTGCCGCGATAGTGCAGGTTAACGCTGTGTGGAGGGCGATGAGATCGCAGAATTTTGCCATGACGACCGCAACCAGGCTTGCCGCCTGTACTCTCCTCATCGCCGCCGTGTTCGCGATTTCCCTTCTGGTCACCTCCCGCGCCTATGCCCAGCAGGGCTGCACGCAGGTGAAGATGATCTTAGGGGAGGCTGATAATACGCTCTACCTGATCGATGGCAACGGCAGTCGCCTCCGTGACATTCAAAGCGGCAATACCCTGAGCAATCGCCAAGTGAATTCCTTCATCGTGCTGTGGGGAACCCCGTCCAGGATCGGGATTGAGATCGCTGGCACGGGCCAGACCCTCTATCGCTATAAGGATAATGTTGTGCAGCCCGGAGACAGAGGCTACGAGGATTACATAGATGGTGACTTCAACGATGCCGTGATTCTTCTCTCGTCCGTTGACTGCCCGGAAGGGGTGTCCCCGCCCCACCGGGTGTTCCTGCCACCGATAGGGGCGAATCCTCCGACAGCGAATCGGGAAGTTACGGTTCCTAGCATACAGTCGGTAAGTGCGGACAACATCACCAAGACGACCGCCCGGGCCGTCGTCAACATAGACGATCATGACGGTACCGAGCTGACCGTCGAGTTGCGCTACCAGGTAACGGCGGACGAGCAGGACTGGACCACAGATGTCGAGACCGCCGAGGCAACCGGCACTGGCAGCCCTGTGACCAAGGGCCTGGCAGATCTGACTCCCGGCACGGAGTATGTGCTGCAGGCGTCGCTGGACGGCACTTTCCCAGACGACGCCACCGAGGAGTATACGTTCACAACGGAGCGCCTGACCGGCATACAGTCGGTCAGTATCAGCAATGTCGGGCGGACTTCTGCGAGAGCGACTATCAACATCGCCGATTCGGACGGCAGCACACAGACCGCAAAGTTGCAGTACCGGACCACGAGCCCGCAGGGTCAGTGGAGCGCACCTGTCCTAGAACAGATCAGCACAGACGCGACTGCTGTAATCGAGCTTAATAGTCTGACCACGGACACCGGCTACGAGGTGCAGGCCTGGCTGGCAATCGACGCGACCAACAAGAAAGCTGCCACATTCAGAACTGCACAGGCCCAGCAGCAGAGATCTCAGGTGGGGCAGAAGCCAAGCATATCGGACCTCGAGTTCGAGAACATCGGGCAAACGTCCGTTACCGCTATGGTGAAGATCACAGCCGCCGGCACGGAAATGAAAGAGGTCTACCTGAGGCACGGCCTGGACGGCACTGGAGACTGGACCAAGCTTTCATCTCCTGCAATCACATATACCGGCAGTACATCCATTGACCTGACGGGACTTCAGGAAGGAACGACCTATAAGGTGGCAGTTGCGCTGTCGGACGACTTCAGCCCCATGGTGATGGAATCATTCACCACTCTGTCCGCACCGAGTCTGTCCGGCATTAACATTGACGACATCACGAAGACATCTGCCGCAGCCACCGTTACGATTGCGGACGCAGGCACGGCGCGGAAGACGGTGCATCTGCTCCTCCGTAAGTTCGGTGAAACCGAGTGGTCTGACGCGCGCCCAAAGACGACCCGTGGCTCAGACGTAACCTATGATCTGAGGTCACTAGATCCGGGAACGACTTACGGAGTAAGGGCGCACCTCGGTACCGACCCCGACACTTCTAAGCATGCAGTGTTCACCACGTTGCCGATAGGGCCCAATGTATCCGGTATCAGCTTTGGCGACATCACACAGACCTCAACAGTCGCTACCGTGAACATTGCGAACGCCGGCACGGCGCAGAAGACGGTACGCCTGCGTTATCGCGCTGACGGTACTGCAGCCTGGGTTACGGAGAGTCCCCGGAAGACCAGTGATGCAAGCGAAGAATTTCTGCTGGATGGCTTGACGGCGAAGACTACCTATGAGGTACAGGCGTGGTTGAAGCACGCCACGCCACCTGCAGGCATAACCATCTACACTTTCGACACGTTGCCGAACCCTCCGAGCATATCGGACCTCAGATTTGAGGACATTGAGCAGACCTACGCGACTGCAGTAGTGGCAATCGCAGATGCCGGGACGGCGCAGAAGACAGTCTTTCACAAGTACAGGATCCAGGGTACGGATGACTGGACCACAATTCTGTTACCAGCGATTACCTACGAGGATAGCGCGTCCATATCTCTCAGTGGGCTTCAGGAGCAGACGACATACGAGGTGGCCGTTGCCCTGTCAGACGACTTCAGCGGCATGGAGACGAAGTCGTTCACCACACTGCCTCCGCCGAGCCTGTCGGGGGTGAGCATAGGCAGCGTCACACAGACCACTGCCGTCGCCACCGTGAGCATTGCCAATGCCGGTTCCGGACAGAAGACGGCGCTTATACAGTATCGCAAGTTCGGAGAAAGTGTTTGGAGCGTGGCGAAGAGCAAGATGACCAATGGCGAGAACGTCACCTACGACTTGCAGGCGCTCGAGTCAGGAACGACTTACGAAGTAAAGGCGTACCTCAGTGCTGTCCCAGACGCGCCCGAGTATGCGGTATTCACCACGTTGTCGCCTGACACCAGCGTAGGCAGTATCAGCGTAGGCAGTGTCAGTGTAGACAGTATTACACAGACCACTGCGGTCGCAACCGTGAACATCGCCTACCCAGGGACGGCGCAGAAGACCGTACACCTGCGTTACCGCAAGTTCGGAGAGAGTGAGTGGAGTAACGCGGAGAGCAAGGCTATCGATGGCGCGAGCGTCTCCTTCGATCTGGCCGGCCTGAGTCCGAAGACGAAGTACGAGGTGGATGCGGCGCTCAACAGTGTCTTCTCAGGCGCCAAGTCAGCCACATTTGCGACGCTGGCGCTCGAGCCCGTCGTGTCAGGTGTAAAGGTGGACGATATAGCGCAGACCACCGCGACCGCGACCGCGACTATAGCAAATGGGGATGGTACCCCGCAGGCCGTCCGGGTGCGCTATCGGACAACCCTGCCTCAGGGCGAGTGGAGCGACACTCAGACGGCAACCAGCAGCAACGCTACCGCCAGCATAGATCTATTCGCTCTCACTGCTGACACCGAGTACGAAGTTGAGGTATCCCTGGATGCCGACTTTGGCAGAGCGGAATCAGCGACATTCACTACTCTGCGCTACCCGAGCATTTCTGATCTTGAGATCAGAGACGAGACGAAGAGCGGCGCCACTGCGGTAATAACGATAGCGGATCTGGACGGCAGCAGTCAGACGGTACACCTGCGCTATCGCATCATAACACCGCAGGGAGACTGGAGCGGCACACAGAAGATTGCCAGTGCCACTGCGATTGCCAGCCTGGAGTTATCTGGGCTTACTACAGATACGGAGTACGAGGTAGAAGTATCTCTTACTCCTGATTTCGGCGTGTCGAAGATAGCTATCTTCAGGACGCTGCCACCCGATCCGATGGTGGCCGGAGTCAACGTCAACAGCGTAATCCCGAATCCACCGAAGAGTCGTGGCATCTCTGCCGGATCGTGGTTTAAGAGCGTGGCAAGATGGCGGTGAGAGTATGACGCCGGCGCTGGAGCGTTCTGAAGGTCCCCGGTCGTGATGTTGGACGCCGGTGGAGGCCCACAGTGGCGATTGTGGGTGAAGTTGACGAATCGGTGGGCAGCAGGGGATACTCGCGGTCCGGCTAGAGTCTGGGGATGTGATGGGTTGTGGCGTGTATGGCGGTCTGTCGTCGCTGCCATCAGCTCGGTAATGGAATGGTTCGCAGTCTGGTCAGTGCGCGTCCGAACTGTGTTCCCCAGGGCCAGCCCTGCGGAAGATGCAGAGTGAGAAGGCGTGCCGAGCGTGTGAGCCGTCCGACAAGGGAGAAGAAGCGTCGTCTGAGGGTCTTTGTGGTCACCACCTGCTCAGCCAGACCGATGCGCGCGGTCCAGCGGGCAAGGTTGTGTGCCATCACCTGCACGGCCATCCAGGCTGCGTTGGCGGCGAAGCGACCCGATGGCAGGTGGTTCAGTCCCACACCGTACTTCAGGTCGCGTATGGCGTTCTCGATCTCGGCGTGTCGGCGGTGGTCGGCTTCCAGTTGAAGGGTGTCGCCCTCCCGGTCGGTGATGAAGCCGTGATAGCTGTAGTCGGCGAGCAGCGCCAGTTGAGAGCCGGGCGTGGGCCTGACCCTGCGGACGATGAGGCGCACCGGCGCGGCGTCGGGGCGGCTGTCGAAGGGTACGTACGTGGTCTCGGCAACGTCGGCTGCGCCCTCCATCCAGTAGGGTATGGGCGTCCAGTCGGTCTCGGGTATATCCTCTATGAGATTGCGCAAGCTCCGATGCTGTCGGACGGTGATGGAGAAGCGCACATCGTTGTCGCGGCAGACGCTGACGATGTCGTGGGCGTAGAAGCCGCTGTCGGCCCGCACGGTGAGCGCTCCCGTGGCTCCTGCGTAGCGTGCCCTGCTCAGCGTCTCACGCAGGAAGTTGGCTGCGCCCCGGGCGGTGTTGGCCCGGCCCTTGCGCAGTCGTGCCATCAGCACGTTCCCTGTTCCTGCGACGACGGCAACCAGCGGATGATAGCCTCTCTGCCCGTTGTAGTTGTGCTCGCTGCCTCCCTCCTTCGCCAGTCCGTAGGTCTCGCAGACGGTGGAGTCCAGGTCAATCGTCAGGGGCGAGTCCCCGGGTCCTGCCCCCGCGGACCAACTTCGCAACAGCAGTTCCCGGCTCACCCGGTCCAGTTGGCGCACGTGGCCCCACCTGAAGCTGCGCAGGAATGTCCCCAGTGTGGATGGCGCCTTGACCGTACAGCCCAGCACCCGTCCGGTGCCTCCGGACCGCAGCGCGTCCGCGTCGTCTATACAATCACCGCCTGCCAGAGCCGACGCCACCAGGGTCAGTATCTTGTCTCCCGCGTTCGCCCGACCCGGCGCATCCCCCAGGTCAAGGTGGCTTTCCACAAGTTCGCTCAGACCCAGACGATGGGCCAGTGTGACCGGTAACAGCAGTCCGGCATTGGCCACCAGGCGGTGGTCGTCGAAGGCTACCTGGATGCGGTCGGGACGCTCGGATGCTATCATCTATTTGGTGCTCCTTGTCTGGGGTTGGTCTTTCCTCAAAAAACCATTATCCCACAGTCAACGGAGCACTTCCCACGTCTTCGCTATCTTCACTGTGTCAATATCTTCGGTGGATTGGGGGTAATGCAGACAACAGCGACGGCATCCATCGACATCGCAAACACAAACGGTGAGGATCAGACCGTGCATGTGCGCTATCGCACCACCACGCCCAGAGGTGACTGGAGCGAGACGCTGACGACGACAAGTAACACGGACAGCGCCGGAATCGGTCTATCCGGTCTTGCCCCCGGCATAAAGTACGACGTGCAGGCTTCATTGGACAGCTCGTTCCCGACTACTCGTACGAAGTACGCCACCTTCACGACGCTGCGTTACCCCGGCATAGCCTCGTTCGAAGCAGAGAACATCGGCAGGAACGGCGCAACCGTCGTTGCTACGATAGCGGACTCACAAGGTGAGGCACAGACGGTCTATGTGCGACACCGCCAGGCACGTCACATCGCGTGGAGGATCACTCAACAGACGGATTCGGTGGATGACGTCGCGAGGCTCAGGCTCAGGGGCCTGTCCTCAGGTGCCGAGTACATCGCGGAAGCGTCCCTGGACAGCACGTTCCCGCCTGGGGAGACCAGGTCTGTCACCTTCACGACGAAGGAACGCAGGGATGACGACGACGATGCGGGCGGATTCGTGGCGCAGCCGGCGCACGCCCTGGACGTGCCTCTGCCGGGACACTCTCCGCTGACGCTTCACTTCATCGCGGTCGAGGGAGGGAACAACCCGTCGCCACAGACCTTCTCAGTCTGGAACAGGGTCTATGGGGCGATGGACTTCGTCCTGTCGAATCACGAAGATTGGCTTTCCTTGCAGCCGTCGTCGGGTGTGTCCAGTGGACCAGGTGACCCTGTAACTATTACGGCATCAGTTGACTCGTCGGAGTTGGCGGCCGGGCAGTATGTGGACGTCATAAACATAAAGGTGAGTTCCTCCGGCAGTTCTCCCGGACAGGTCATCGTGGTGCTGGATGTGTTGCCGCCAGACTATATCAGGCAGTTCGTATTGCGTGCCGATGGCGGCGTTGTCATGCTCCCCGGTGGCACCGTGAAGATCGTGGTTCCTCCTCTGGCACCGCCGAAGGATGTGGACATAGAGCTGATGAAGCTCAACCTGATGGCCCACGGTATCCCGCCGGGAGAGCGGGAGCGTGTGGTAGTCGCTGTTGACTCGAACACGTACCCGCCGGGAGGTGATACTCCTGAGAATATTGTGTACTCACCCAGCGTGGAGCTGTGGGTTATGCTGCCCGACAGTGAAAATAACGCCTGCGCTGAGGGCAGGACCAGAGTGTATTCGGTGCAGTCCGGGGACTGGGGTTTCGTTGGGCATCGTTGCGAGACGGACGAAACGGGTAAGGTGTGGGCTGTGGGCGAAATTGAACGGCTCGGTGCGTTCGCGCTCGTGATAGATGACAGCCCAGCGACGCCGGCAGCCGCAACTGCAGTACCGGCAGCGTCACCCGTTTCCGCGGCGCGGCTGGAATCGCCGACGCTTCCGGTGCAGCGCGTTTCGCTTCCTGCGATGGCGCCTACTCCGGTGCCAACCGCGGTGCCGACGCCACTGCCGATACTCAACGAGAGGTCGGCTGCAACACCAGTAGCCACAGAAGTGCCAGTATCGATGACGACACCAGAGCCTGCTGTCGCAGAGCAGCCTGCTCCGGTGATACAGGCATCTGTCGAGACGCAAGATTCAGACGGATTCAACGGACTGATTCTCGGCGCGCTGGGCCTGCCCCTACTGATAGGCGGTGGTATTGTTACGTTCCTCTTCTATAGAAAGAGGCGACAAAACGGCGTTGAATTGGGCAGAAGGGCCTGGACGTGGTAGCGACCGACCTGGCACGCGGGAGTGATTTCAATACTAATAGCGAGATGACCGTCCTCCTTCTCGGTTGATGTGTTCGAATGCAGACTCAGATACCAGAAAAAGAGAATAGATCAGGCAGTTACTAAAGCGGCCTGAGCTTGTCACAGAACCAGTCCCGAACTGTTGCTGCCAAAACTGGAGAATAAGAGCATGATGTAAACGGCGGAGTAATAATGTGCCATGTAGGCGGCTCGACAGCCTGATTTCGGCGGAGTAAAACTGTACCGTCTGCCACTTTCCGATAGAGTCTTGCGAGACTCGAAGGAAGGTGAGATGGATGTACATCGTGGATCTGTATTTTCGCGTTCGCAAGGCCTGCCTGGTAGAGGGGATGAGCGTCAGGGAAGCGTCCCGGGTGTTCGGTGTGCACAGGAACACCGTGGACAAGATGCTCGCCAACCCCGTGCCTCCCGGATACCGCAGGAAGCGCCCACCCCGTCGTCCCAAGCTCGAGCCCTACACGGGCGTCATAGACCGCATACTCGAAGACGACCAGAGTGCGCCGAGGAAGCAGCGCCACACGGCCAAGCGCATCTTCGATCGACTGCGAGACGAGCACGGGTTCGATGGCGGCTACACCATAGTCAAGGACTACGTTCGAGAGCGCCGGCGTGTGGTGCGCGAGATGTTCGTGCCGCTGGAACACCCTCCCGGACACGCGCAGTGCGACTTCGGACAGGCGTGGGCATTTATAGGTGGTGAGAAGCGCAGGATCTACTACTTCGTGATGTCGCTGCCGCACAGCGACGGCATCTTCATCAAGGCATATCCGGCTGAGACCACGGAGGCGTTCTGCGATGGCCACGTGTCAGCGTTCCGCTACCTGGGCGGAGTGCCGCAGAGCATACTGTACGACAACACCAAGATCGCGGTGGCGAAGATACTGGGAGGAGGTCGTCGCAAGCGCACGAGAGCGTTCACGGAGCTGCAGTCGCACTACCTGTTCAGTGACAGGTTCGGCAGAGTCGGCAAGGGCAACGACAAGGGCATTGTCGAGGGCATGGTGGGATACGGCAGAAGGAACTTCCTGGTGCCGATCCCGAGAGTGGAGGACTTGGATGAGCTCAACGCTCACCTGGAGCGTGAGTGCCTGGAGCGTCTGGACGCCATGCTCAGGGGGCACACCGAGAGCATCGGCGAGCGCATGGAGCGTGACCTCGGGGCGCTGTTGCCCCTGCCCGTCGCTCCCTACGATGCGAGCGACAAGCACGCCACCCGGGTGAACTCGCAGTCACTGGTGCGCTACCGAACCAACGACTACTCGGTGCCCGTTGCATTCGGACACAGGGACGTGCTGGTGAGGGGCTACGTCGACGAGGTGGTCATAAGCTGCGGCACCGAGGTGATAGCGCGTCACCGCAGATCGTACGAACACGACGACTTCGTCTTCGACCCGCTGCACTACCTGCCGCTGCTGGAGCGGAAGACAGGCGCCCTGGACCAGGCGGCCCCGCTCGCCGGCTGGGAGTTGCCCGAGGAGTACGGCAAGCTGCGGCGGCTTCAGGAGTCGAGGATGGGTAAGCCCGGCAAGCGCGAGTTCGTGCGGGTGCTCAGGCTGCTTGAGACCTTCCCCGATGACGAGGTGCATGCTGCTGTGCGCGATGCTGTCGAGAGGGGCGCGACCGGCTACGACGTCGTGAAGCACCTGCTGCTGTGCAGGATCGAGGGACGGCCGCCTAGACTCGATCTCGAGCTGCACCCCCATCTGCCCAACGTGAGCGTCAGCACGACATCGGCGCAAGACTACATGAAGCTGCTGAACGGGAGGGCATCGTGAGCGACAGACCGACACTGCTGCTGGAACATCACCTGAAGGAGTTGAAGCTGCCGACCTTCCTGCGGGAGTACGGCAAGATCGCGGCGCAGTGCGCCACGGAGGGAGTGGATCATCCGGACTACCTGCTCAGACTTGCGGAGCTTGAACTCATAGACCGCCATCATCGTATGGTGGCGCGCAGGATCAAGGCCGCTCGCTTCCCCGCGGTCAAGAGCCTCGACACCTTCGACTTCCCGGCGATACCATCGGTGAACAGGCAGCTGGTGACGCAGCTCGCTCGCTGCGAGTACATCGAGAGTCGCGAGAACGTCATCGCCATAGGCAACAGCGGGACCGGCAAGACGCACATCGCGCTGGGACTGGGACTCGCCGCCTGCCAGAAAGGACTGACGGTGGGCTTCACCACCGCGTCGGCCCTTGTGAACGAGCTTATGGAGGCAAGGGACGAGATGAGGCTGCTGAACCTGCAGAAGAGGCTTGCCCGCCTGAAGCTGCTGATCATCGACGAGTTGGGCTTCGTGCCGCTGTCACCCACCGGTGCGGAGCTTCTCTTCGAGGTCTTCAGCCAGCGCTACGAGCGTGGGTCGATCCTCGTGACAACGAACCTGCCGTTCGACGAGTGGACCGAGATGTTCGGGTCGGAGAGGCTGACCGGCGCTCTGCTGGACAGGCTCACTCACCACGTTCACATCATCGAGATGAACGGCGACAGCTACCGCCTCAGACAGAGTACCAGAGCAACCGCACCATCGTCCTGAAGTAGAACCACGACCTCAAGCCGATCCTCGCAGAAGAGGACATATTCCCTTAGCAATTAGCACGGACATTTATGCTGAACAATTACCCCAGGTGGTACACTTTTACTCCGCCCCAGTGGCATGTTTTCCCGCCGCCCTTGACAAGCATGACGAGCGAAAAGAAAAGAGCCACGGATTTCTGCTCTAAGCGTAAGGTTGGACTATTTGACGGTCTAATGGAATACGCCAGCGTAATCGATAGGCAGACAGATCGCGTACTGGCCGAGATCGGCCTATCTGCATTGGACTTCGAAATCATAGTGATCCTACTTGCGGGAGAGGAGCGGTCGGTCACGTACCTGGCACGTGCGGTTTCCGGCCATGTTGGGCAGGTGAGTCGCCGCGTTTCCAGGTTGGTAGACAACGGGCTGATTTCACGAAGGCGTCCAAGAGCTGATCGCCGTGTAGTGCTACTAAAGCTTACTGAGAAAGGAATGAAGATTGAACTCGAACTGGACCAACGTATTGGAGAATTCAAACAGGGGCTTGCTGATGGTATAAGCAGGGAAGAAATGGAAACGTTCGAGGCGGTAATTAGAAAGATGCTGGATAACTGCGACAATCTGTTGCGGGATTAAGGCGTGTTGAGGCTTTGCACAAAAAATCGGGTCTGCACAATAAGTAGTGCGTATTGCACATTAAGTGTGGGTCGACAGAGTGTAAGGCACAGTCTCAGTCGAGCAGCGGATTGGGATAGCTCGACTACGGCGCGCGGTCGGCAATGAATGGAGACGTCAGGTTGCTTCGCCAGACCTGACCCCTCGAAGTCCTGTGAGATGAGGTTAGTCCACTCACAGGGCAGCGGAATCCGACCGGACAGTACATTGTTGCTGTCATGCCAGCCATTGACGAGGCGAAGTCCTTGCAGGTGGTATCCGAACCTGCGGGGCCGTACTTCCGGAGGTTCCGGTCTCTGGGAGATTTTGGAGATAAGGAAGTGAACAATTGAAAAGAATCGGCAACGATCCAACGAACCAGAACACCGTGCCGGTGCTGGACCGTGATGGCTCCCCGTTGATGCCGACCCGTCCGTCGAGGGCGAGACGCCTGATGCGACAGGGCCGGGCACGCAAGCGTTGGGTTAAAGGCTTGTTCTGCGTACAGATGCAGGGCATCGGAGTTGACGACGAGGGTGTGGAGGTTGACGGCGTGGTTCTGAACATAGACCCGGGAGCGGGGTCTACGGGGCTTGCTGTGACGAGCGAGACGCCTGAAGGTAGAAGGGCGCATGCCCTGATAGAGCTTAGCCCGAATCCACCGAAGAGTCGTGGCATCTCTGCCGGATCGTGGTTTAAGAGCGTGGCAAGATGGCGGTGAGAGTATGACGCCGGCGCTGGAGCGTTCTGAAGGTCCCCGGTCGTGATGTTGGACGCCGGTGGAGGCCCACAGTGGCGATT
Organism: Dehalococcoidia bacterium; assembly: GCA_963665605.1. GTDB lineage: Bacteria > Chloroflexota > Dehalococcoidia > Lucifugimonadales > JADFKI01 > Bin90. The sequence goes on from OY762409.1 coordinate 2,266,035, forward strand.
GTGGGTGAAGTTGACGAATCGGTGGGCAGCAGGGGATACTCGCGGTCCGGCTAGAGTCTGGGGATGTGATGGGTTGTGGCGTGTATGGCGGTCTGTCGTCGCTGCCATCAGCTCGGTAATGGAATGGTTCGCAGTCTGGTCAGTGCGCGTCCGAACTGTGTTCCCCAGGGCCAGCCCTGCGGAAGATGCAGAGTGAGAAGGCGTGCCGAGCGTGTGAGCCGTCCGACAAGGGAGAAGAAGCGTCGTCTGAGGGTCTTTGTGGTCACCACCTGCTCAGCCAGACCGATGCGCGCGGTCCAGCGGGCAAGGTTGTGTGCCATCACCTGCACGGCCATCCAGGCTGCGTTGGCGGCGAAGCGACCCGATGGCAGGTGGTTCAGTCCCACACCGTACTTCAGGTCGCGTATGGCGTTCTCGATCTCGGCGTGTCGGCGGTGGTCGGCTTCCAGTTGAAGGGTGTCGCCCTCCCGGTCGGTGATGAAGCCGTGATAGCTGTAGTCGGCGAGCAGCGCCAGTTGAGAGCCGGGCGTGGGCCTGACCCTGCGGACGATGAGGCGCACCGGCGCGGCGTCGGGGCGGCTGTCGAAGGGTACGTACGTGGTCTCGGCAACGTCGGCTGCGCCCTCCATCCAGTAGGGTATGGGCGTCCAGTCGGTCTCGGGTATATCCTCTATGAGATTGCGCAAGCTCCGATGCTGTCGGACGGTGATGGAGAAGCGCACATCGTTGTCGCGGCAGACGCTGACGATGTCGTGGGCGTAGAAGCCGCTGTCGGCCCGCACGGTGAGCGCTCCCGTGGCTCCTGCGTAGCGTGCCCTGCTCAGCGTCTCACGCAGGAAGTTGGCTGCGCCCCGGGCGGTGTTGGCCCGGCCCTTGCGCAGTCGTGCCATCAGCACGTTCCCTGTTCCTGCGACGACGGCAACCAGCGGATGATAGCCTCTCTGCCCGTTGTAGTTGTGCTCGCTGCCTCCCTCCTTCGCCAGTCCGTAGGTCTCGCAGACGGTGGAGTCCAGGTCAATCGTCAGGGGCGAGTCCCCGGGTCCTGCCCCCGCGGACCAACTTCGCAACAGCAGTTCCCGGCTCACCCGGTCCAGTTGGCGCACGTGGCCCCACCTGAAGCTGCGCAGGAATGTCCCCAGTGTGGATGGCGCCTTGACCGTACAGCCCAGCACCCGTCCGGTGCCTCCGGACCGCAGCGCGTCCGCGTCGTCTATACAATCACCGCCTGCCAGAGCCGACGCCACCAGGGTCAGTATCTTGTCTCCCGCGTTCGCCCGACCCGGCGCATCCCCCAGGTCAAGGTGGCTTTCCACAAGTTCGCTCAGACCCAGACGATGGGCCAGTGTGACCGGTAACAGCAGTCCGGCATTGGCCACCAGGCGGTGGTCGTCGAAGGCTACCTGGATGCGGTCGGGACGCTCGGATGCTATCATCTATTTGGTGCTCCTTGTCTGGGGTTGGTCTTTCCTCAAAAAACCATTATCCCACAGTCAACGGAGCACTTCCCACGTCTTCGCTATCTTCACTGTGTCAATATCTTCGGTGGATTGGGGCTTAGGCACAAAGGAAGCAGAATACGGAACAGGATGGACAGGCGCAGGTCGCTCAGGCGTAATCGGCGCGGCAGACTTCGTAACAGGCAGCCCAGATTCGATAACCGGACCCGTCCCGCCGGCTGGCTGGCGCCCTCGCTGGTGACACGCCTTGCCAACACTGAGACGTGGGTAAGAAGGCTATGCGCCCTGTTCCCCGTGACGCTGGTGCGGGTAGAGACGGCTCGCTTCGACACGCAGCTCATGCAAGACGCCGAGGTCAGTGGTAAGGAATATCAGCAAGGAGACCTGCTCGGTTGGCAGGTCAGAAGCTATGTCTTTCATCGCGACGGCAGAAAATGCGCCTACTGCGGGGACACGAAAGCTGAACGCTACGAGACAGACCATATCGTTCCAAGAAGCAGGGGTGGCACGAATCGCGTCTCTAATTTGGTGGTGTCCTGCCAGGACTGCAATATCGAAAAGGGCAATCAGCCGGTAGAAGAGTTCCTGAGACATAAGCCCGCCCGACTTACGAAGGTGCGCGGCGTCATGAGGCACAGGCTTGCAGACGCAAGCCAGATGAACATCATCGTGCCGGAGCTGATTAGGCGGCTTTCTGATATGGATATACCGACTACGGAGTACGATGCCTACACGACGTCCTGGGTAAGGAGGCAATTAGGAGTACCGAAGACTCATGTAAACGACGCGCTGTGCGTTGGAGCGCCGGACGCGGTCATGATGATGCCCTTAATGAAGACGGTCGTGAGGTCAACTGGTCGCGGGGACCGGCAGATGCTCCGGCCCGCAGACCGCCACGGCAATCCGCGGGGTCAGGGCTATCGCGACTACTGCGCTCTACCCCGACAGCGACAAGGCTATACGAGTTGTCCTGGGCATAGGTCGCGGGGGAAGCGCGTTGCCGGTATCACCTCCGGAGACCTCGTACGACTGACTCACAGGAAGCATGGCGTTCTCAAAGGCTATGCCGGCCTTGACAAGAAGCATAGCCGGGTGGCGGTGATGTATGGCGGCAATCTCGTGAGTGTGAAGGCCAAGGATGCGGTCATGCTGGCTCGCAATAACGGCTATCGGGTATCAATAACAAACAACGAATAGGAAAAGGAGTTTTTGTGCAAATTGAGGCACTTAATGTGCGACCTCGATTAAATGTGCAAAGCCAGGTGTCCCTTTCAGCACGACCTTTCCTGGGCGAATCAAGTCGGACTTTCTTCGTGCGTTCTGGTACGAGAAGTACCGCTCATTCAATCCTTAGTACTGAGCCGATGTCGCTCCATCGATAGGCCTCGCAACCGCATTCCTATTCACGTTGTCTCTGCTCGTGCTCTGAATCTCTTTTTTTCTTACCTTGGGGGTTGGCGATTACGCAACAAATGGATCAACTGATTACACTGGCACACGCAAGAAGTCAGCTACAGGGAGGAGCGCCGGACGAGCATCTCGCTAGATTCCGGGAGCATCAGGGCACGGAGTTTGCGTGCCCTGCCGGTCATCCCGAGATTACATTGGCCATCAACAAGGCAAAGCAGGACAATTTATTCATCAGTGAATCCTACTTGTGCCCTGCGTGCTTCCAGACGCCGACTGAGTTCTTTAATTGAGGATGGGCTATTTCCTTCCTCACGCCGTGGCAAAGACGCTGCAAGCCCAATCATGCACTCTTTTATAGCCTGGCAAACGGAGTTTGAACATGGGCTTTGAACAGTTGATTGCAATGCCGTTACTGATCTTAATGGCACTGATCGTGTTCGGATTGCTGGGAGCTCCGTTCGCGGCGCTGACTTGCGCAATAGTGGCCCGCATCAGAGGATTGAACGATCCGCATGCCCGAACGGGCGCCTGGTACTCGATGCTGTTCATCCTACCGTGGCTTTATCTCGTGCTGCGTATGTTCGACGTAAGGATTTCTGATAGATTGGCGCATATTGGTTACGCGATTGTGTATGGGGTTTGGCTATACGGCGCTATCTTCGCTATTGCTGGAGGTTTTGTCTCTCAGGATCTGTTTGGAGGGCAGGAGTTTCGCATCGGTGACTCGGTTCTGTTGATAAGCGGCGGACTGTTCCTTGCCTGCGCTTGGTTCGCGTCATTGCGACGTCTGCTTCGTAGAAATCACACAGATTCAGCCGTTGAGAGAAGCATTCCAATGCGTGTCGCCTACACGTCACTCCACGCGCTCTGGATTCTCTTTGCTACTGGCTTAGCTCTTGCGGGATGGTTCGAACTGGACGTAAAAGACAACACAGAATGGGCACAGCTTCTCTTCTGGCTGTCCTTTGCGATGGTCGCAATATGGGTTGTAGCGATGATTAACTTTCGTTTCAGAAAGGCGGACGAATGGGACCATAACGCCAACCGGCCACATTCAGAGATGCCATTACATAACGCCTACATTGAGCCGTTCGTGCACCTATATCTGCTGATAGTGATCCCTGCCCTGTCCGGGATGATTATGTTTATTGTCGGAGTGCTGATTTTCCTGTCGTCATCGTCCTGGTATGGATAAAATTTTGAACTGCCCTTTTCCCTTCCGCCGCCGGATGGCAGAAACAGCATACTGACCTCGAACAAAGGCTTGCAGACTGGGGAGAGCTGCTGGGTGACACGGTGATAGCGACGGCGATCCTCGACAGACTGCTGCACCACAGCCACGTACTCAACATCCGAGGCGAGAGCTACAGACTGAAAGACAAACGCCAATCAAGGCTACTAACATCGCACAAGCTGCTGACATCAACAACGGAGAAAACACGAACGGAAGGAAGGATGAAGGTGGCTCAAATCTAATCCGGCGACAATGTTGTTGCTCACCGATTCCGTCCGTGCTAACTGCTCAGGGAAAATGTCCACATGATGGAGCATGTGACATTGACGCAACAAGAGCAGGCAAGACTTACTGATGTGAAAGCCAGGAGGCGCCTTATGCGCTTGATACAGCAACAAATGACGCAGGAATTTATCAGCAAGATTAACAGAGATATCAGGACCACGGATCGATATGGACGTAGCGGAACGTTTGTCATACTGCCGGACGGTCTGCACCTAGCCACGGTAACGTTTTATGTCGAACGTTGGAACAGACGGCGTTTCGTCGTTCACGCATATGCCATCCCTGGCTTACCTCTGCCCGACCCACTTAGCAGATTTATCTACAACAACTCCGATGCATCTTCGGAAGTCTGGGCGTGCACGGTCGACCCTGCCGATGATTCCGACGCGTCCTATATCGCTCGCGTTTTGGAGGGATTATATGACATGAAGCAAGCGAACAATCAAAACGCCTGGTCAGGACAAGCTAGCATTAACATGTAGTGTACTTGCGCAAAGCCACAAGTTCATATATGATTAGACTTGCGTGATGACACAACATCAGGCCGATGTGAAGATTAGGCGTAGAGCCGACGAGGTGCACATGCGCACTCCAATAAGACGCCGACAGCTCAGAGGGCTAGTGCTGCATCACCGGCGGCATCCTGCGAAGCATCCCAGGCGCCTTGTAAATCGCACCGCAAGGTGGGGAGAACCTCCGGTGAATGGCATATGCCGCTGGTGCTATGAGCCGACGGCAAGCATCAGACTCCGCTGGCACCTCTACTGCCTCAACGCCTATCGGGTGGCGTCAGGACAGCATCCGCGGGAGATGCAACACACTCTCTGTGAAATATGTGGCGATCCGCCCGACGAGATTGATCACAGGCTAGCGATCAGAGTAGCCCGTGCGCTGGGCCCAGCGGCGATGCTCAGGGCGTTCGTGCTGGACAACTTGCGCTGGTTATGTCGAAGCTGCCACAGGCGTAAGACCAGGCAAGACAGACTGCTCGCAAAGTTTCTCGTGGCATGCTCGCTTGACTGGCACAGCGCTCGAAAGATGCTGCAGAAGCATCACAGGTGGGTGCGATCGTTCCTGTTGCCAGGCAGTTTGTCTCCTTCTCGACGGCAGGAAATTACTCCGGTGCGCATGCTATCTCCACGTAGGCGACAGCCTGTAACTGGACCCAAAACCGTCGAGAGCACAATTCTTGCACGCTCGCAGAGTCTTTGATACGATCTCATAAGCACAACCGTTCCATATCTCTCAACGAAGGGTGTGTCTATTGACGATCCGGCGAGACAACGTGTACGTCTGGGTTACCTGGCTCTCTCGTCTGCTCGTCGGTGACGCCTCCTGCGAGTGGGCGTCCTGGTTCAAGGCGCACCACAGCGGATACGTGAAGGCGGGCCGCGACTTCAGTCTCTCCACCTGGAAGATGCACCATACGCGCCTGCTTAACGATGTCCGCGGCAAGCTCGAGGCCGATGGGCACATTGTCTCCATCGAACGTGAGAACTGGTTCAAGCTGCAGGGCGCTTCGGGCGCCATGGTGTCGGGGCAGGCTGATCTGATATCAGTTGCGCCTGAGGGACAGATTACCGTCTATGACATCAAGACCGGCGCGCAGCGGGATTCGGACGTGGCGCAGATGATGATCTACATGTACGCCCTTCCGTTGGTGGCCGGTTCTCCCTGGAAGGATAAGTCTCTGGACGGCCGCCTAGTCTACAAGGACGGTACCGAGAAGTACATTCCGGCCTCCGCCATTGACCAGGACTTCAGGGAAGGACTGCACGACCTGATAAGGCGCGTCGTGTCCGACAAGCCTGCGCGAAAGGTGCCAAGTCCGCCCGAGTGCAACTGGTGCGACCTGACGGACCTGGACTGTCCGGAACGCGTGGATAGCGACCTTCTCCTAGACAACAGTGGGTCCGCCGGCGACAGATCGCTGCTTGATTTCTAATTGGATTGAGGGCATGTAGGCGGGGGCCGGGTATCCGGCTGCCCGCCATGACTTAGACTCACAGAAACTTCACTCGTCGAGGCCGCCAATAAGAACTGACAAGCAATCCTGGCAATCTGCGAACTCGTCCTCGGGCAAGATGGCGATGCCGGTTCGAATCTCCGCCTCAGTGGCGGATGTCACGAACAAGTTACCTGTGAATTGACTGTCCACCCAGCGGAGGACATCGGGATTGGGACGTTCCCTCATCAGTTCGGATACTACATTGGTATCGATGACGAGCATGAATGCAGCTCTCAACCGAACTGTGGAGGCTCGCGCATGGATTGTCTGAGAGGAATCTCCAATTCCACTCCGCCGAATGGTCTGAACAGGTCATGTATCGCCGTGCCAAGATTGCTGTTCGGCGCGGCGTCCTCATCGAGGGCCGCACGCAGGATGTCGCGTGCCTCCTGCTCCATGGATCGTCCGTTCTCGGCAGCCCTGATGCGTAGCCGGCGCTTAAGCCCGTCGTCCAGATTGCGCACGGTTATGCTGGCCAAGTTCCCGCCTCCTTGCTTTTGTATGCAAATTATACCACGATTGCAATGCAATCATTTTAGGTGTCCCTCTCATGAGCTTGTATCAGTCTGGGCAGAAGCCACCAGGTCAATCAGCAGACACAGCTACACCACACTGCCGTAGACTGCTCTGCCACGACTTCGCATCGCAATACTCAGACAAGCCACTCCAGCGCCTCCAGCGCCTTCTCGCTCCTGGTGTACCTCGCCGGCATCGACGGCGACTTCCAGCGCCCGTGCGTCTGCACCGCCTGCAGCGGAGCTCCCCGGCGCGTCATCCTGATGGCTAGGCCCACACGGCCCGAGTGACCTGAATATCCCTCGCCCAGGCCCGCGGCTCTTGCCATGCTGTCCACGCGCCGGCTTATCTGCGACATCGACAGTCCGAAAACAAGATCATCATTAGAGCAGCCTCCAGCATCCTCCCGCAGCTGCTTCAGCGCTGTCAGTGTCTCGGGAGTGACCACGACGTATGCGCCCTCGCCGACCTGGTCCGTCTTCGACCGCTCGATGTATATCAGCCCGGCCCCGTCCTCGGCATCGAGCACGTCGCGCCACCTGAGAGCCGCGGCTTCGGAGATCCGTAGGCCCGCATCGGACATCACCGACGCCAGGGCAATGTCCAGCCGGCCACGCCTGAGAGCGGTGTCCTCCATCTCAAGTGAGCCACCACGCGTTGTTCGCGGAGTAAAAGCAGTCGCCCGGATGGCGGCCAGGGCATCAGCATCCAGCGGCCGCGCCTGCTTCTGGCTAACCCCCGATCCACCGAAATAGAGGTTATCGGAGGTCCTCATAAGGGATGAAAAGGTGCTCCCGCATATCTGGGATAATGGTTTATGGAGTCAGAACCAACCAGATACGAGGAGCACCCATTAGATGATAGCATCCGAGCGTCCTGACCGCATCCAAGTAACCTTCGACGACCACCGCCTGGTGGCCAATGCCGGACTGATGTTGCCAGTCATGCTCGCCGGGCGTCTGGGTCTGAGCGAACTTGTGGACAGCCACCTTGACCTGGGGGATGCGCCTGGTCGGGCGAATGCGGGAGACAAGATACTGACCCTGGCGGCATCGGCGCTGGCAGGGGGCGATTGCATAGACGACGCGGACGCGCTGCGGTCCGGGGGCACCGAACGGGTGCTGGGCTGCGCGGTCAAGGCTCCGTCCACACTGGGGACATTCCTGCGCAGCTTCCGCTGGGGACACGTGCGACAACTGGACCGTGTGAGCCGGGAGTTGCTGGCGCGAGCCTGGTCCGCGGGGGCAGGACCCGGGGACTCGCCTCTGACGATCGACCTGGACTCCACCGTCTGCGAGACCTACGGACTGGCAAAGGAGGGAGCCAGCGAGCACAACTACGCCGGTCAGAGAGGCTATCACCCGCTGCTTGCCGTCGCCGCAGGAACAGGAGACGTGCTGATGGCAAGACTGCGCAAGGGCCGGGCCAACACCGTACGGGGTGCAGCCAACTTCCTGCGTGAGACGCTGAGCAGAGTGCGCTACTCAGGAGCCACCGGAGCGCTCACCGTGAGGGCCGACAGTGGCTTCTACACCCACGACATCGTCAGCGTCTGCCGCGACAACGATGTGCGCTTCTCCATCACCGTCCGACAGCATCGGAGCTTGCGCAATCTCATAGAGGACATACCCGAGGCTGACTGGACGCCCATACCCTACTGGATGGAGGGCGCAGCCGACGTTGCCGAGACGACCTACACTCCCTTCGGAGGTGAGCCTGACGCAGCGCCGGTGCGACTGATCGTCCGCAGGGTCAGGCCCACGCCCGGTTCCCAGTTGGCGCTGTTTGCCAGCTACAGCTATCACGCCTTCATCACCGACCGACAGGGCGACACTCTCCAACTGGAAGCCGATCACCGCAGACACGCCGAGATCGAGAACGCCATACGCGACCTCAAGTACGGTGTGGGACTGAACCACCTGCCATCGGGTCGCTTCGCAGCCAACGCTGCCTGGATGGCCGTGCAAGTGATGGCACACAACCTTGCCCGCTGGACCGCGCGCATCGGTCTGGCTGAGCAGGTGGTGACCACAAAGACCCTCAGACGACGCTTCTTCTCCCTGGCCGGACGGCTCACACGCTCGGCACGCCGCCTCACTCTGCATCTACCCCGGGGCTGGCCCTGGGGGACACAGTTCGGCGAAGCCCTGGAGCGACTGCGCTCCCTGCCACACCCTGTCTGACGGCGGCTACCGCTCCTTCCGACCCATCCTCATCCGCCAGCCAGTCCCTGGTCTGCTCAACTCGCTTCGGACGGACCGGCAAGGGTCCCCTGATGCCTCCGAACACTCCATATGCGCCTCTTCACCGCTGACGGAGGCTTGCTGGCAGACCGCCAGTGGCACCATCTAGCCCAAATCCGTCTTTACGATCTCATCCCCGGTTCACATGTCCCTTTACTGCGCCACCATAGCGAACTTCGGTGGATTCGGGCTAACACCCAGCTGCCGTGACAGCCCCCGAAGCGTTTCAGTGACGCCGGCAGTCTGCGGGGACTCCAGTCCCACGCGCCTGTGGGCATCGACGATTGCCGCCACGGCAAGTCGGATCGTGGACATGCTCTTGCCGTCATCGGCAAGTTCCGCGGCATACGCCGCCAGAACTTCAGGTTGTGACGGCAGATAAGAAAAGTCCTCCTGTTCGCACCAGGTCCTGAATTTCCCGAACTGGATCGCGTAGTTTCTGCGAGTATTTTCTGACTGCGCGTTCTCTAGTGCGTCCGCCACTCGCCGGCGTTGTTCATCGGTCAGAATAGCCGGCGCATTTTCTGATGTCGGCTGGTGTCTCTGGAGGGTCATTTTGGCTACTTCCTAAATGCGGTATAAGGGTAATTATAACGCATTTAGAATGAGTCAAAAACCACCCTCTGAAGGGTGGTTCTAGGCACCATGATATGACCATCACACAGGCATTTTCGCCCGGGAAGAGATCGCGCTGGCAAGCGCAATTGGCGCGCGCCAGAAGTGACCGTCACGTCAATTCCAAAGCTGCGCATCGAAGGCATGCGGAACAAGCAGCTCAGTATGCGCTAAGGTGAGACGATTTCATAAATCCGATTTGTTGAGAAACGACCCGACTTCGGCGTAGTTTATTGAGACTACTCATCTCTGGCGTGGTAATCAAGAACCGTCGTTCTGATAAAATGTGAGCATGGCCAAGTATCACCGGACATACCAGCACCGCGCCTATACCAGTAGGTCAGGATACGCCCGCATCACCGAGGTGCTGCGCGAGAGCGCAAGGCTCTATAACGCTTCGCTCGAAGAGTGGCGCTGGGCCTACCGGGCGGGCGTGAGCGTCTCGCTTTACAGCCAGTACAGGGAACTGACGGCGGTCCGCGCTGAGGATGAGTTCTGGGGCGGCATATCGATTCAAGTAGGCCGCGGAGTGCTGCGACGCGCTGAGCGAGCGAGACAGGCATTCTACCGCCGGGTCAAGGCAGGTGAGAAGCCTGGCTATCCACGCTTCAAGTCCAGTCGTCGCTGGCATACCATCGAACTTGCCGGTGTTACGGCCAGCATGGTCAAGGCCCGCGGCAATTACTCCGCCGTGCGCATCAAGGGCCTGCCGGAGATAAAGCTTCGTAAGGGGCTGGTGTTGCCTGACGGCGACCTGAAGGCGCTGACCGTCACGCTTCGAGGGCGCAGGCTGTTCGTCAATATGACATACGAGGTGGAGCTTGCGGCGCTGCCTGCCAGTGATGCCGCGGTCGGCATAGATATGGGTGTGTCCGACAGGCTCGCGCTGTCTAATGGGCAAGCTGTGGGCCGCAGGCGCAAGCCCAATACAAGGCTTAAGCGGGCGCAGCAACGTCTGTCTCGTTGTCGTAAAGGCAGTAACAGATGGCGCAAGCGCAGGGCCGTGCTGTCCAACCAGCAGCACCGCGAGCGCGTTCGCAATCGCCTAGAGTGCCACCGGTTCACGACAGAGCTGGTAAGACGTTTCGGGTTGATAGCCGTTGAGAACCTTCAGATAAAGAACATGACAGCCTCTGCGAAGGGGACGATAGAAGAGTCCGGCCGTAATGTCGCGGCGAAGTCGGGTCTTAACCGCTCGATCACAGAACAGACCTGGGGGCTTATCCGCAGCCAACTTCACTATAAGGCAGCATGGGCCGGTAGGGAGCTGGTAGTGGTTGACCCGATGTTCACGTCGCAGAGGTGCTCCGGCTGCGGGGCGGTCTCGGCGGCTAACAGACAAGGCAAACACTATAACTGCACCGGGTGCGGGATGGCCGAAGACGCGGACGTTAATGCCGCACGCAACATCCTGGACTCGGCGCTGGCGGGCAGACGATGGCCGGACAGCCGGCTTCCCGCCGCGAGCTAGACTCGCAGAAACTTCACGCCCTGAGAGCGCCAATTGATACTGGCAACAGACTCAAACAGCGCTCCGGAGTATTTGTGAAATCGTCTCTAAGGTAACTCAGTGTTGACAAGAGATATCTTTCGATTTACGCTAAAAGTAAGAGTCGGGAGGGATTCCTTGCAGGAGTCACATCTGACTCTTTGTTTTTGTCAGAAGCCTCCCACCGGCATGAAGTAGACTCCGCGTCGCTCCTCCCCATCATCGGTCGTCAAGTCAACCGCTCGCCTCAGCATTGCCTGTCTTGGTCTGCCCGAAGCAGAGGATGAGGCACTCGAACCGGCCAGCAATCTGGACGCCTCAATCGAGTGTTCCCAATTCAACCTATTTCCTGCTCCCACGGCGGCTGCCGTTTAAGAGCGAGCCAATCGGCGTATTCGCTCTTATGGATGTAGGACTCGGTCGGAAAATTATGGAAACCCAGTGGCGCCAGTATCGAAGCAAGCTCAGTCGAAACTCTGTTGAGTTTGTGCGGGTCCAGATGAGCGTATTCACCGTCATAGACCACCACTATGTTTAGATTGTCCTCACCATAATGGTCGGATGTGGATTCTACCCGCACCGAGTCGAACACGACCATTCCTTCGAATGCCTGGTTGAGCAAAGTCTTCAGGTTATTCTCAGCAGCCCTTACTGTATCGACAGGTATGCCCATGGTTATCGACCTCCAGGGTAGTCGATGTTAGATGTTCGCCACGCGTTTGTGAGACGACTCATCCGATGTCCTGATTGAATGCTATCACATCGGGACGCGGGTCAAGTCCGTGCATCAGACAGAAGGCAAAAGTCCACGGTATCATTACCGGTCAGCGATGTTGATACAGCTCTATACAGACAAGATAAAGGGTTTGACAAGCGTTTCCAATGCAACGAGTTCGCTACTGGCGAGAGTGAACCGGCCCGCTCTGGCTTCCTGCCACATCGGGGCCAGCAATTCTCGGTACGGCTCGATGCGCTCTATGCTGTAAATGATAGCATTGGCGTCGATATAGACCGAACCACCCGAAGGTAACGTCAGCGCCCCCATGCTTCCTTCTCTTCTGCCAGGTAGACCGCTACGTCTTCGGCTGTCTTGAAGACCAGGTGCCCCGGTGCTTCGGCCAGAATATCAACGACAGACCGGCGTTCTGACACCGGCGATTGACTAACGACAACGTCAACCGACTCTCCCACAGGAAGTTCCTGATCCACGATTTCGATCTTGCCGCCCGGAAGCACCGTCGTTCTCACGTGTAGCACTTCTTGCATGCTTCGTTCCTCCATCACGCAATGTGTTGCCTCGAAGCCGCCCGGGTCTCTTTGTCAAACACAGGTTCATCATACTTTGTGACAATGCCCAGCCCTCTAGGAAACGAACGCCAACTCTCCTGCATACCAGATATATCGCAATAGCATACATAGCCGACAATTACAACGCATTTAGAAACGCCCGAAAAATCGGCCAAAATTGGGTGTCTGAAGACAGGGCAAGAAGACCTAAAGAGCTCAACGCCAATTACGTCGCTGAACAGATCCTAGAGAGATTCCTCAGTCGCTGCTATCCGCCTTACGGTATCGATCAGGGCGGTTACCAGCTCGTCATCAAAGTCATCTGCGCCAAAGCCATGCACTATGGCATTGCGGTACTTCAGCATCCGGCTGAGATCGTTATACTCGTCTCGTGAGATCAAGCCATGAAAGGTCGCCTGGTCCAGAAGGAACCGTGGTGATGTAATATACGTGACCGAGATTCCCTGATCCTCGATCCGAGATCTCATAGCTGCCTCAAGAGCTGACCAAGCAAGCAGGAATGCGGCTTCCGGCAGTCCAATTTGAAGAGACCGCTCGGCTTCCTCCAGCTTCCTGGCGATGTGTTCGCCATCAAAGGAACTGATGCCCTCGGGAGAATCCACTCTCTCAGGCTCACTCACCAGAAGTAACTCGAAACTCCATCCCGGCTTCGATTCAAGAAGGCGTGCAACTTCCGCGATCCTGGGGTCCGCAGCCAGCGACTGCCGTGCCTTCACCGCGACAACCTTCGTCTCGTCGTTCTTCTGAACGAGCAGGTCCGCCCGATAGCCGGGCAAGAACTCCAGTGGCGCTCCTCGCTCGACCTCGTATCCCTGGCTACGGTATTCCTCAGCTGTCTTCTGTGCCAGCAGGTACTCGGAGTCCATTACGTCCCTAATCAATGTGCTACCTCCTGGCTCGACGCATCCGTGACGATGATATGAAGAAACTGCTCAGACCGGCTGAGAGTTTCGCAAGTCGCCGCTGAGGTCCCGCTTGCGGCATAACATAGGGCTGGGCATAATTGCCGCACTTTGCTCCCCTCCCCTTAATGGGGGAAGTTAGGATGGGATGAAACGAATTATGCGCAGCGCTGATAAACTATGGTCGCAGTGTCAGGCGTTCGGTGACTAACCGATTCATGCTGACACCTGCCTCGGCGGCGTCCATTGCCAAGGCGCGGTGGGTCTCCGGTGGGATGCGCAGAGTAATCGTTCCACTGTATCGGCGCGTGGACAAGGGCTCCGGGACTGGGATGCCCTCTTCCCGATTGAGTTGTACGGCGTGGGCCACCACATTTCGAATCCCTGTCAGGGCCTTTTCCGGAGTATCGTCCAGGTGACTGAGTAGGCCGAATTCGGCGCACAGCGCGACGTATTCATCGTCCTCATCTGACCAAAATACCCGGTAGGTGTAGCGATCAATCAATTCAGCCATGCATTTCCTCCAGTTTGTCGATTGCCTTGAGCGCCTGACGTACCTGATAAGGTTTGGCCATGCCCCGGACGGGCTGGATATTCACCAACGGCCTGCCTTGCCAGGGCATCCTATAAAAGAGGTGGCTGCCTCTCTGTCTCGGCTCCCCGAAGTAATGGTTGCAGACTCTCCTGAGATCATCGAATCGGACATTCCGAGGATTTCGGCGCATATCGGCGACGGTTTTGTCCATGTGTTTATGATGGCGTTAATGCCATCATCTGTCAAGGATGAAGCTGGCGCTGTATCTTGATGAAATGCTCCCCAAAGCTCTGTATTTCGGATGGAGACAGCTTCATCATCCCAAGGTTGGAACATCGACTCTTAACGCGATTATGTTCCAACGCACGATACGCCTGACGCCACGCTCGATTGGGCAGATTTCTAGGTGTGCCCCTATCAAGGTGTCGCCACAGCAAGAAGCCAGTGTGTGAAACATCACGTAGTACGCGCAACTTACGGCCCTACTCAGTTCGATCTGCTTCGGCCTGCCGCGACTTCCATCTCCTTACCCATCCGCTAGTTGCATGGCTATGTTGATGAGGTCTTGTGGATTTACCATGCCCTCACGCGAGGATTTTCAAGCCATTCCGACTTTTCTATGAATGACTTGCTGGGCGGGTTGGCAAATCCCATCTCCATCAGATGCGGCCACAGCTGCCCATTCAGACTGGATGTCCACGACGGGTCGAGTTCAGCCTGGTCGCCGTCGAAGACTATATAGACGTGAACGTATTCATCGCCGTCGTGATCGAATTCTCTCTCGACAATTATGGGATCGAAGTCAAATGTATCCCCGAAGCGCTCGAAAAGTAGCTCCCGGACTATACTGGTAACACGGTCAGCGTCCAACAGAGTCATCATAATGGGTTCCTATTGGTAATGATCGGGGTGCCAGGCACTCCCGTCTGTCGGGCAGCATCCCGATGGGTGTCAATATGCTAATTGTGGAATGGCAGTACGATTGTATCAACAAGTGAAAGAAGAACGATGAACAGCCTGAGAACGCGAATTCTGCAACACATCTCAGCACTGCCCGAGGGTGCCGTCCTGTACCCGAAGGGGCTTCTGCACCTCGGAAACAGAGCTGCCGTGGACCAATCACTGTCGCGCCTGGCGCGCAGCGGGCAGTTGATGCGAGTTTGCCAGGGAGTGTATGTGTCTCCCGTCAAGACACGCTTCGGCACCAGGCCGCCTGAAATGGAGAAGACGATTGCCGCTCTGTCAAGGCTGTGGGGAGAGACGATCGTTCCTTCCGGCGGCTCTATGGCGAATGCGCTTGGACTTACTACGCAGATACAGGTCAAGCCGGTCTACCTTACATCCGGCCCGAACCGCAGATTGAAATTCGGAGAGATGACCGTGGAACTCCGGCACGCGCCAAGATGGCAACTGGTGTCTCCGAATAGAATATCCGGCGATGTCGTTCGCGCGCTCGCCTGGATGGGTCCGGAAGAGGTGGAGCATTGCCTGGGTGAAATCAGCCCCCGCCTGACACAGGAAGACATCGACGAGCTTGCCGAAGCTCGCGCTATCGTCCCGGAGTGGATAGCCGGACCTGTAAGCGAAATGAGTTCCGTTGAATAGGGCGCCTTTTGACCTTTCCGCCGGACGAACAGAGAGCCGCGCTGCTGATGAACAGCATCCCCATTAACTTTCTGTCTCGATGGCTCGGCCACAGTTCGATCCAGACGACGCTCATCTACCTGGAGCTTGTGGCGGACCCGAGCGGGAGCCTGGCGGGTGTGCCGTAATTGCCAAATATCATATCACTTTATGATATGATGGACTCATGAGAAGAAGGCATCGCAGGACGCTGGAAGCGATTTTTCGGCACCCTACCCAATCAGGCATTCGGTGGGATGATATTGAATCGCTGCTCTTGGCTTGTGGTGCATATATCGAAGAACGTGCAGGTTCCAGAATAGGCATCGAGCTGAATGGCGTTGTAGCGCATGCCCATCGCCCACATCCTCGCCCGGAGGCTACAAGGGGCGCAGTGGAGGCGATGCGAAGATTACTGAGAGAGGCGGGTGTAGAGCCATGATGAGTTACAAGGGCTACCAGGCCGTACTCAAATATGATGACGAGGCGGAAGTCTTTCACGGAGAGGTCGTTGGCACCCGTGATGTCATATTCTTCGAGGGAGGTTCAGTGGAGGAACTGAACAGGGAGTTCCGGGTTTCGATAGACGATTACCTGGCCTTTTGTGCTGAAAGGGGGCACGAACCTGACAAACGTTTTTCGGGGCGGATCCCTCTGAGAGTAAGCCCGGATATTCACAGGGCCGCGAATGCGACTGCCAAGTCCGAAGGCAAAAGCCTCAATGCCTGGATTGCTGAGACTATCGAACGAGCAGTTTAGCTAAGCGCTTCCCATACTCTCAGGTTACGAGAGAAAGTCATAATCAGAAGGAACAGGTTATGGTCGCCACACGGGAAAAGTTCTCCAGTCAGGCAGACCCAGAGTTGCTTGAGGGGATGCGCGAGATCGCTCGAAGAGAAGGACGACACTTTCAGGCAGTTCTCGAAGATGCGATGAGCGCTTACATCGAGGGAAAGAACCAGGGGCGGGTGCGCCCTGCAGTCATGGGACACTTCTACGCAAGTCTTGAGAGAAACCGACGCCTGGGCGAGCTGCTCGGCAAGTCCTGATGCACGAATTCCCTACAATTGAGGAAGTCCTTGTTATACACGAAATCGTCGTGCGCGAATTCGGCGGTCCCCAGGAACTGAGAGACAAGGCCGCGCTGGAGTCCGCTCTCATGAGGCCGCAGCTTGGGTACTACAACGACCTCCTGGAGGAGGAAGCTGCGTTCATGGAGAGTCTTGCTATGAACCTCCGTTTGTGGACGGCGACAAGCGCACCGCCTTCTACACTGCGGACGCATTCCTGAGGATGAATGGCCGGTTCATAGACTGCGACAACCAGGAGGCTTACGAGTTCTTCATGCACTTGTTTGAGACGCATTCATGCCGATTCGGTCAGTTGCACGAGTGGCTGGAACAGCATGTCAAGCCGCTGACTTAGTGGAAGGATTTCAAAATAACCACGAAAGCAATCGCCTGTCGTGGCAGGCCCAGCGACCAAAAGCCCAGAATAAATGTCGTTGACCAGCACCGTCGTTCTCACGTGTAGCACTTCTTGCATGCTTCGTTCCTCCATCACGCAATGTGTTGCCTCGAAGCCGCCCGGATCTCCTTGTCAAACACAGGTTCATCATACTTTGTGACAATGCCCTGCCCTATAAGGAGACGAACGCCAACTCTCCTGCATACCAGATATATCGCAATAGCATCCACAAATAATACTCAGTGTTCATCACTTATAATACGTGCAGCAAGCAATCGTTTGCGCGGCTGGCGGCAACTCCTGAGCGCTGGGCGTTGCAGAACACTTTCACGCCGTGCAACTTCCATGTAAGTCCGCGCAGGCGGTCCGCGGACCCGTCGGTGCTGGCGTCATCGATGATGACGATCTCGACATCTTTGAAACTTTGCTTGCCCGTTCACTGGTCCCGCGCCGGAGGCCACTGCCGCCTGTGCAGTTCAGCTCGCAACTCTTCTAGCTCGGCTGCTGCCTTTTGCCGCCGCCGCTCACTTTCGTCGGGTCCCACCAGGTAGCGCCCTCTAGAATGACCGTTCCCGGAAGGCTCCGTCATACCTAGCAAGCTGCGGAGTTCCCTGACCTCCGACTCCAAGGAGCGCCGCACTATCTCGTGCTCGCTGAAGTTAAGCAGCCATTCCCTCCTTGCGGGATTGTAGAACCGCAGCCGAGTCTTGTACCATGGGTCTTCCATCTTCCAGCATAGGTCGAGCAACAGCAGAGCGCTGCGTCCTCGCCAGGTCCCATCGGCATCTACGGTTACGGGCAGCCGTTCATAGCTGCCATCTACAATGCGCTCTCCGACCAGGGCCTCTCCAAACACCACCGTCCCTTCGGTGGGATCGAGCCGCCAGTATTCGGTCACGCCCAGCCGCTCGTATAGTTCATGCTTGGCGGCGAGTTCATTTTCGGATGGATCGGGCGGGAAGAAGGGATCGGGAATGGAAGCGACCTCCAATACGAAATCTGGAGCCTTGCCTACCCGCCAAGTCATAAACACCCAGTCTGCGATGATAGCCGGCGCGTCAACTCCGATGGTAATGTGGAAGTCGGCGGCAACTCGCGCCTCCGGATTGTTCATCTCGTAGTAGATGTAACTCCTGCGGTTAATCAGTACATCAGGAGCGTCCGACGGGAAGACGCCATTGTAGTTGAGGACGTAACCTATCTCACGGACTATCTCAGACTCGAGAATGGACTGGAACACGGTTCCGTCATCTTTGTCAGGATAGAAGACATCCGGGTCGTCGCCGGCAGGAATTGTGTAAGGCAGCATGTTTGCCACTTTTACCCTCCCCCAGTCGTTGCTTGACCGTTTCGTCATCAGTAGTATATCGCAGTGGAAGAGGCATAAGCCTGCCCTGCCGTCCACGCACATGCCGACCTACTTGAGTCGAATTCCCCTCGTTGTGCGACAACAATTGTCGTTGTTCAACAGCACCCAAATAATCGAGTTCCTTATCAGGCCGATATCTAGCTTGACTTTTAATACAGATACTTCCCTGTGGAGCACTGGGTGCATCTGAAACGACGAACCCATTGGAGTCGGTGTTCAGCGTAGTGAGGTTGAGGCCGGATGTAACTCGGCGGATGAAGCGTCGGGACAGTGCGCTGTATCTTGTGTTCAAGGTGGCGCTGCGGCTGAGTGAGCGCTGGAGACCGCTGAACGGAGGGCGGAACCTGATGGGCTTGCTGGTGGACGGAGCGAGGTTCGAGGACGGGATCTTAACCGAGTTGCCGGTGAATGCCGAGGAGGCAGTCGCAGCCTAATGAGCTAAGTCGCCTGGAAGGAATTTCCACAAGATTTGACACAAGCTCCGATGAAGCGGCGCCACCACTGACCTGAAACGGAGTCAGGAAGACATGGAGGACACAAACGTCAACTTCGAGGTAGAGATTCTCGTGGAGCAGAGAGACGAGCACCTGTATGTTGCCACGGTAATGCCGATAAAATTTCCTTGATTAACGTTGAGTAATCATGGAGTTTTCGAGCAGAGCTACCTAGGCAACCTTGCTCACATTTCCGCTGAGGCGTGAGTTGTCCACGCTCGCGGCGCACTCTGAGAACATAGTCCTTAGAGCGGGGGTATCTCCCAGCGCGCGCAAGTATATCCCGCGCGCTCCATTGTAGTCACGGTCCATCCGCTCGCCGTCACGGCCCACGATGACAGACGCACCACCAACATTCCCCAGCAATTCACCGGTCCAGGAGACAGTCTTTGTCGTGTACGCCTCGTTGACGCTCAGGACAGTCACACCATGCTCAGCTGCCTTGTGCCGCAGGAACATCCCGAAGCGATAATGCGCCAGACTCAGCAGGTTGCGGACGGTCTTCGAGCGTATGCGCCTTCTGCCGCGCTCCACCATCTCTGAGGTCTCGAAGGTCGGCAGCAGTATCACATCGAACTTGCTCACCAGGAACCGTGCCGCCTGCCTGTGAAGTTCGGCGCTCAGGTTCTCTATCCTGACACGCATTCTGCCAGCAGCACGGCGCATGTTTCTGCGTCTCCTCGATGGGGATTTTGCCGCACGGCTCAGCAGGTCGTCCAGCCTCTCGCACAGACGCTGTATCCTGAAGAACGCGCCCTCGCCTATCTTGCCCACCGAGTCCGCGCAGTACCAGCTCAGGAACGACCGCACTCCTGGATCGAGCGCCACCAGCCGCGCTTGGTTCTCGCGCTGAGGCGGCAGCTTCTCGTTGTAGGGAACGGCCAGGTGGTACTGGCCATATCGAAGGGTCAGGCGGCAGATGTTCCTGTTGACGGATACGGGCAGGTTCTCCGCCATCTGCATACCGCCGAGCTTCGTGCGGTATATGCCGGCATCGCTCACGCAGTTGGCCTGCACGGTGAAGGTCTGACGTGGGTTCTTGCGAGAGCGGAAGCGCACACGGGCGAAGTCTTCGTCCTTACGATGACCTTTGGACTTGTCCCGTGCGAGCTGTGTATTGCGCTTCTTGGCCGCGCTCACCGCACGACAGGCATCGAAGACTGCTCCCACCAGCACCTCACGGGGTGCGCTCCTGTGCCAGGACGGAAGCGTCGGCAAGATGAGATCTCGTATCTGGGTCTTGACTGCGGGTGGAGCGTCCTCACCCGTCAGCAGCTCGACGGTCTGGTTGTAGGCGTACCGGGCAGCGCCGAACCAGCGACGCAGCTCAGCCCTCTGGATCGCGTCGGGGTAGAGACGTATCTTCCTTGATTTCCTTACGGTATCGCCGCAGTCCGTTGACCCTGGCTCCAAAGACAGTGAGGATGGCGATGAGATCGGTCGTGATCTCTTCCTCGGGGCTGAGGTCCCGCTGATTGAGAACCACGATTTCCCCGCCGTTGCGTTTGAACAACGTCTCGATGAGTTCCGTTCCAAAGCGCGCAAGACGGTCTCGGTAGGCGACCACAACACGGAGCTTATCTCCTGAGTGTACTCGCTCCAGTATGGAGAGCAGTCCCTTGCGTTTGAAGTTGAGGCCTGAGCCGACGTCGCTGACGATCTCGGCGTCAGGGTATCGTTCTCGCATGAACGCGACCTGCCGCTCGAGGTCTGCCGACTGCTTCTTGGACGAGACGCGGCAGTAACAGACGGTGACGGTGGGCTTTGAGTTCCCGATGTAAGAATCGACGTCATATCTGCGCTGGTTGCCCTCTGTCCCGATGTAGCTGATGCGTCCCTCACGTGCCCAGGCCCGCAGTGTCTACGGATGCACGTCGAGTATGCGACTGGCTTCCCTGGAAGGAACGTACCTCATGGATATATTACACGGTAATGCCCATCATTCATCACTTATGACGGGCGCAGTAAGTAGCCGTTGCGTCGCCTCTTTCGATAGAAGAGGAATACGACAATACCACCGCCAACCAGCAGGGGCAGACCAAGTGCGCCGAGAAGCAGTCCATTGAAACTGCCTGAATCCTGCGTCTCGACAGATGCCTGCACCGCAGGAGCAGGAGGCTCCACTGTCGCCGATACCGCAGTCGCAGTCGGCGTGGGCATCGTCCCCGAAGTGGCCATCGGCTGTCTGACCGGCACCGGCATTGGTGTGGGAACCACAGATGGCACCGGTGTGGGCGGCATCGCGGGCAGAGACGTGCGCACTGTCGCAGAAGACGCGCTCCCTATCACAGAGCCGGTTGAAGTCGCCATCGCAGCAGCAGCAGGAGTGGGCGTCGGTGTCGCGGGTGAACCGTCTATCACCAGCGCGAACGCACCCAACCGCTCAACGTCCGCCACAGCCCATACATCGCCCGACTCGTCCGCCTCACAGCTATGCTCCACAAGGCTCCAGTCTCCCTGCACAGAATACAACCGCACTCTGCCCTCGGCACAGGCTGCTTCCTCACCATCGGGCAGCATTACCCATAGCGTCACATAGGGCAGGTAGGCGATATCCTCGGGAGTATCGCCACCGGGCTCGTAAGTGTTCGACTCTATGGCGACCACCACCCGCTGCTGGTCTCCCGGCGGCGCGCCGTGCACCTGCAGATTCACCTTCATCAGCTCTATGTCCACGTCCTTCGGCGGTGACAGCGGCTGCACCACTATCTTCACGGTGCCGTCAGGTAGGATGACCGTCCCGCCCTCGTTCCGGGACACGAACTGCCTGACGTAGTCCGGAGGCAGCACGTCCAGCACCACGACCACCTGGTCCGGGGACCTGCCCGATGCGCTCACGTCGATGATGATGATGTCCACGTACTGTCCCGAGGCAAGTTCAGACGAGTCCACCGATGCGGTTATCGTAACGGGGTCTGCAGGGCCGCCGGAAGTGCCCGAGGTGGGCTGCTGAGATAGCCACTCCTGCTGGTTGGACAGGATGAAGTCCATCGCGCCCTGAGCCCTGTTCCACACGGAGAAAGTCTGTGGAGCAGGACTGTCCCCGCCCTCTATGGCAACGAAGCGCAGCATCTGCGGGGAGAACCCCGGCAACGGTACGTTCACCGCGCGCGCCTCCTGCACCACGACTGTGTCGTCATCGTCCTTGCGCTCGTTCGTCGTGAACGTCACGGACCTGGTCGCCCCATCCGGGAAGGTGCTGTCCAGTGAGGCCTCTGCGATGTACTCCGTTCCCGATGACAGTCCCCTGAGCCTCAGGTTCGCGACGTCATCGACCGAGTCTGTCTGCTGCGTGGCTCTCCAGGCGATGTAGCGTGACTGGCGGTGACGCACATATACCGTCTGTGACTCACCTTGTGAGTCCGCTATCGTAGCAACGACGGTTGCGCCGTTTCTGCCAATGTTCTCTGCTTCCAAAGAGGCTATGCTCGGGTATCGCAGCGTGGTGAAGGTATCGAACTTCGTGCGCGCTGCGGGGAATGTGCCGTCCAGAGAAGCCTGCACGTCGTACTCGGTGCCGGGTGTGAGTCCTGACAGGTCGATGCTGGCGCTGTCTGTGGTGGTGGTGGTCGTGAGAGTGCCGCTCCAGTCTCCCCTTGGCGTGGTCGTGCGGTAGCGCAGGCGCACGGTTTGCCGGTCACTGTTGGCATTCGCTATGTCGACAAGAGCCGTGGCTGTCGTCTGTCTTATGCTGTTCACACTCACCTTCGAAACCACCGGATCAGGCGGCAGCGTCTTGAATACATCTGATACGGCAATAGCGAAGTCGGAAGTAAGAGATACCTCTGCCTCGTATTCAGTGTCAGTTGCCAGTCCTGTCAACACTATCCTGGCGGTCGAGGTGCTAGTACCAAGTCCAGTTGATGATGACACGTTGGATGTTTTTGAAGTTCATAGCTTTGGCTTGGGATAGACGCGATTGAGTTTGACGCGCGCATCCTGAGATCGAAAGCGCCAGTCTATGGTCACGCCAGCGGCATTGCGCTCCCTCTCAAGCGCCCATATATTTCGCCTGAGCGTCTCCTCATCCCCAAGACGACCCTTCAGGCACTGCTTGCTGAAGACGCTCAGTTCTATCTCCGCCATATTCAGCCAACTCCCGTGCTTTGGCGTGTGATGGAACTCCAGTCGTCGCGCTATACGCCGCGCCTCCACAGGCTCGTACGCCTCATACAGTGAGCCGAGCTTATGAGTATTCAGATTGTCCAGAACCACCCTGACCACCTTCGCGTCCGGATAAGCCTCATTCACCAGCCACCTCATCTGCGCAGCAAAGTCCACAGCTGTGCGCCGCTCCGTAACCTCCACGTGTCTCCAACCTCCCTTCGGCTCGCAGAACACGAACAGGTTGCGCGTTCCGTTGCGCCTGTACTCGTAGTCTATGCGTTCCAATCTCCCAGGCTCGGCTTCAATCGGCGTTCTCGTGTGTGCGATCAACTGCTTGGATGTCTCATCGAAGCAGACCACAGGTCGCTCGGCGTCGTACTCTTCCTCATACAGGTCCAGGACATCTTCCATCCTTGCCACGAACTCCCCACTCAGTTCCGGGATGCACCACGCCTTGTTCCTCCAGGGCTTGAGTTCGTTTTTTTCAAGCTCTGACGCACCGTCTCCCGCGCTATACTCTCCACATAGCCCAACTCCACAGCCTTGTCCGCAAGCAGCCTCAGCGTCCAGTGCGTATGACCCGCAGGAGGGTCGCTGCATGCTATGGCTACAATGTGCGCCTCGGCACGCTCATCCAACTTGCGCTGCTGACCGGGTCGCGCTCGCTCGACCAACGCGCTCTCAAGCCCCTCTTCACAGAAGCGCTTGCGTATCCTGACGACCGTGCGTCTGCTTATGAACAACGCATCTGCTATTCGGTTATCAATCTGTCCTTCGTCGGCCTTGAGCAGCGCCAGCGCTCGCTTTACCGTGCGCGCCTGCGATCTGCCACGGTGGGCGACTTCACTCAGCCGGCGCTTCTGGGAATCGGTCAACTCAACCCTGTACTTGCTTGCGGTCATATTCGGCTACATCCTCGCTGTAAGATGTGCCCGAATCTAACTTATTTCTTATACTTGTGCCAATATCAGATGGACTTGGTACTAGTACCAAGTCCAGTTGATGATGACACGTTGGATGTTTTTGAAGTTCATAGCTTTGGCTTGGGATAGACGCGATTGAGTTTGACGCGCGCATCCTGAGATCGAAAGCGCCAGTCTATGGTCACGCCAGCGGCATTGCGCTCCCTCTCAAGCGCCCATATATTTCGCCTGAGCGTCTCCTCATCCCCAAGACGACCCTTCAGGCACTGCTTGCTGAAGACGCTCAGTTCTATCTCCGCCATATTCAGCCAACTCCCGTGCTTTGGCGTGTGATGGAACTCCAGTCGTCGCGCTATACGCCGCGCCTCCACAGGCTCGTACGCCTCATACAGTGAGCCGAGCTTATGAGTATTCAGATTGTCCAGAACCACCCTGACCACCTTCGCGTCCGGATAAGCCTCATTCACCAGCCACCTCATCTGCGCAGCAAAGTCCACAGCTGTGCGCCGCTCCGTAACCTCCACGTGTCTCCAACCTCCCTTCGGCTCGCAGAACACGAACAGGTTGCGCGTTCCGTTGCGCCTGTACTCGTAGTCTATGCGTTCCAATCTCCCAGGCTCGGCTTCAATCGGCGTTCTCGTGTGTGCGATCAACTGCTTGGATGTCTCATCGAAGCAGACCACAGGTCGCTCGGCGTCGTACTCTTCCTCATACAGGTCCAGGACATCTTCCATCCTTGCCACGAACTCCCCACTCAGTTCCGGGATGCACCACGCCTTGTTCCTCCAGGGCTTGAGTTCGTTTTTTTCAAGCTCTGACGCACCGTCTCCCGCGCTATACTCTCCACATAGCCCAACTCCACAGCCTTGTCCGCAAGCAGCCTCAGCGTCCAGTGCGTATGACCCGCAGGAGGGTCGCTGCATGCTATGGCTACAATGTGCGCCTCGGCACGCTCATCCAACTTGCGCTGCTGACCGGGTCGCGCTCGCTCGACCAACGCGCTCTCAAGCCCCTCTTCACAGAAGCGCTTGCGTATCCTGACGACCGTGCGTCTGCTTATGAACAACGCATCTGCTATTCGGTTATCAATCTGTCCTTCGTCGGCCTTGAGCAGCGCCAGCGCTCGCTTTACCGTGCGCGCCTGCGATCTGCCACGGTGGGCGACTTCACTCAGCCGGCGCTTCTGGGAATCGGTCAACTCAACCCTGTACTTGCTTGCGGTCATATTCGGCTACATCCTCGCTGTAAGATGTGCCCGAATCTAACTTATTTCTTATACTTGTGCCAATATCAGATGGACTTGGTACTAGAGGTTATTTTCTGAGTGTCACTCCAGGAACCCTGCGGCATTGTGGTGCGATGGCGCAGATGCACAGTCTGAGCGCTTCCATCCGAATCCGCTATCGTAATAACCGCAGTCGCGCTGTTCTTTGTTTCGTCTTTGACCTCAAGATCAGAAATGCTGGGATAGCGCAGCGTGGCGAATGTCTCCGACACCGCTCTGCCGAAGTCGGCGTCTAGGGATACCTCAACTTCGTACTCGGTGTCGGCGGCAAGGCCGGACAGTTCTATGTTGGCGGTAGCAGTACTGCTGGTAGTTTCCTGGGTGTCGCTCCAAGCGCCCTGCGGCGAGGTCGTCCGATAGCGTACCCGGATGATCTGAGGGGTGCCATCCCCATTTGCTATCGTCGTTATTGCGGTTGCAGTTGTCTGCGTGATGTCATCTACAATTATCCCTGACACGACAGGCTCGAGCGCCAGCGTTGTGAAGGTAGTTGACTTGGAACCAGAGAAATCACTCTTGAGTGAAGCCTCCACCTCGTACTTCGTCTTCGGAGTCAGGCCACTCAGGGCGAAGGACACGCTCTCGCCCGTGGTGGTCCCGGGAGTCTTTGCAGTCCATTCGCTTTCACCGAACTCACGGTAGCGCAGGTGCACTGTCTTCTGAGCCCTTCCCGGATAGGCGATGTTCGCGGTGGCTACCGCTGTGGTCTGGGTGATGCTCCCAACGCTGATCCCCGATACGCTGGTGTCGGGCGACAGGGTCGTGAATACCGTATATTCAGGCGCGTCAGGGGCGGCTTCCAGGTATACCTTTACTTCGTAGGACGTTCTGGGCTCCAGGCCAGTGAGATTGAAGGCGGCACTCGACCCGCTGACCGTCTTGCTCTCTGCCACGCCCCAGGTGCTTTCTCCAAACTGGCGGTACTGTAGAAGAACCGTCTTCTGTCCGTTGCCGGCGTTCGCAATGCTCACAGTGGCGACGGCGGATGTCTGTGTGGCACTGCCTATACTCACGCCCGACAGGCTCGGCGGCGCAAGCGTAGTGAAGGTCACGCTCTTTGGCTTGTCGAACCCGACTGTCAGGTCCACCATCACGTGGTATGTCGTATCTGGCTCCAGTTCGGTCAGGTCTATGGATGTGCTGTCGGTATACGTGATTGTGGGGAATGGAAGCAGGGCCCACTCGTCAATACTGGCTACACTGTGCCTCAGATAGACTTGCTTCATGTCCGTGCCGGCGTCTGCGATCTCCACCACTGTGGTCGCAGAAGTCTGCTCTACATTCTCGACACTGAGGTCCGATATGCTCGGGGCGGTCACTGTGTCGAACGTATAGATTTGTGTGCCGGAAGGCGGCGAGCTGCTGCTCAGCCACGCCTGCACCTCGTAGGTTGTTCCCGCCGTCAGGCCCGTCAGTGATATGGTCGTACTCGACCCGCTGGCCTTCTTGGCCTTGGCCGGCGTGCTCCAGGCAGTCGTGCCGTCAACACGATAGTGCAGCCGCACCGTCTTCTGTGCCGTGCCGGCATTATCTATGTTCACCGTCGCATCTGCAGAGGTTTGCGCTATGTTGTCAAAAGTAACCGACGATACGCTCGGAACGTTCGCCAATGTGTTGAACTTATAGACTTTAGCGCCGGAAGGCGGCGAGTTGCTATTCAGCCATGCCTGTACTTCGTAGGTTGTAGATGAGGTCAGGCCCGCCAACGATATAGTTGCTTTCGAACCGCCGGTCTTATCGGAATTCGGCGGCGTACTCCAGCTTGTTGTGCCTTTGATGCGGTATTGAAGGCGCGCGGTCTTCTGGGCCGTGCCGGCGTTGGTTATGTTGATCGTGGCGACCGCAGACGTTTGTGTTATGTTGCCGAAGGTAACCGACAATACACTCGGTGCCGGAACACTCGGTGCCGGAACCTCCGGAGTTCTCTGTTCAATCTGAGTCTGCAGCGTTCTGAACGTATCGGTCTTCTTGTTGTTAACATCGGTCACAAGCCAGGCCTGGACTTCGTAGGCAGTATCCGCGGTCAACCCGCTGAGATCGATCTGCGCAGTCGCACCCGTGCTGCTTTCCTCCAAAGGAGGCGTGCTCCATTGGCCCTGTGGGCTCGTAGTCCGATATTGCAGCTTTGCAGTCTGCGTGCTGCCGTCATGGTCATTTATCCTGACAACGGCCCGTGCGGTCGTCTTGGTGATGTTGTCCACACTGACCGACGATATACTCGGAGTTTGAGTATCCGACGATCCCGGCGGTGGATTCTGTACCTGTGGGGGTGGGGCATCTTGCGCCGTGGTGAACGTTATGGTCACCTTGTGGCTGGTGTCTCTTGCCAGCCACGCCTCGACATCGTAAGCCGTCCCCTCGGTAAGGCTTGAAAGCGGGAAGTCTACGCTTCCTGAGGTTGTGGTTTCCGGCTGTTCAACCTCCCAGGCGTCGTTTGCCGCCGCGTTCTCACGGCGATACTGCAGATGTACGGTCTGGGAGATGCCGTCCGGGTTGGCGATGTTGACTGTTGCGGTTGCGGTGGTCTTCGTGATGCTGCCCACGCTAACCGAGGATGCGCTCGGCTCAGGAGTTGTCGAGAAAGTCGTGCTCCTGACTCCGGTGGCAAAGTTGGTATCGAAGGACGCCTGCAGGATGTAGGTCGTGCCAGCCAGCAGGTTTTCCAGGCCCTTTGCGGCGGTTCCCGTATCGCTTGTCGCCGTGACTTCCGTGCCATCGTTGTCCCAGTCCGGCATTGCCGAATACACAACGTAGCGCAGATGCACCGTCAGCGTGGTGCCGTCAGGGTTGGATATGCTGACTTCAGCAGTGGCGGTCGTTTTGGTGATGCTGTTGGGATCAACCTTCACACCGGAGATACTGGGCTGATGCTTAGTCGTGAATGCGGTCTCCTTGGTTCCGTTCTCCGGGAATGTGTTGTCGAATGACGCCTGCACCTCGTACTCGGTGCCAGGATCCAGACTTGCCATGGCAATGGACACACTACCGGTGTCTGTGTCTTCGTCCAGGGGAGGATCGCTCCAGTCGTCCTCGGGCATCTGATCTTTCTTGCGATACTGAAGGTAGACTGGCCGTTCGACACCATCCGGATCCGCTATGTCCACAATTGCAGTCGCGCTCGTCTTCGTGACTGTATCGGCATCAATCCTTACGCTTGAGACGCTGGGCAGGTGCTTTGTGGTGAACTCCGTTTCCTCGGTTCCGGTATTGGGGAAACTGTCGTCAAAGGACGCCTGCAGCAGGTAGATTGTCCCAGCTGTCAGTGGTGTCAGGATCTTCTCAGCCGTGCTTGTACTGCTGAGAGCCTCTTCCGTCAGCGCGTTGGGCCAGTCCTGCGACTCTCCCTCGGCCGCCTTTTCCTGGTAACGCAGGTGAACGGTGCGCTCAGTGCCGTCAGGATAGAGGATGTCGACGACGGCTTTCGCCGTTGTCTTTGTAACGTCGACCGCGTTCACCGATGAAATTTCGGGCTCTCTCAAGGTCCAGAATGTAATCGTCGTTTTACTACTCGTAAAATTGACGTCGAGCGCCACTTCCACTTCGTAATGCGTATGTGCGTCGAGGTCGTCGAGCGTGAATTCCGCTTCATCAGGATCTGAGTCATCGGTATCAGACGGCGTGCTCCAAGCGGTTTGATCCACTTTTCTGTAATGCAGATAGACGGCGTTCCCATTCGTGTCAGGATTTGAGACGGTCACCGTTACCTTCGCCGTAGTCTGCGTTCTGTCACTCGCTTCGACATTCTTGATACTGGTATTGGGCGAAGTCGTGCTGAATGTGACGCTGACCACTCTGGTTGAGCTGTCCAGGTTACTGTCGAACGAAGCCTCTACCTCGTACTCTGTGCTGGAGGTCAGGTTTGACAGAATGAATTCCGCGCTATCACTATTTGCCACACTGGTGGTGCTGTCGCTGCCTGCATCCGTCGCGGTGGTACCCCAGTCCGTCTGCGAAGTGGGACGATAGCGATAATGGATCGTCTGCGACTCGTCATTGGGAGCCTGAATTGTTGCCGTAATCGTAGCGCCGGTCATCTCAGCTTCTGAACTCAGGCCCGTAAGACTCGGCCCCTCTGTCGTGAATGGATCGGAGGTTACGGTGACCCCTTCCGTATCCGGGAAGCTAGTATCCAGAGAAGCCTGCGCTTCGTACTTGGTCCCGGAGGTCAAGTCGGTAAGCGAAGAGACGGCAGAGGCCATCGTGCTGGATGTGTCCTTTCTGGTCCAGACTTCGTTCACCGGATCTGTGACCTTGCGGAAGCGCACGTATACCGGGAGCGATCTGCCGTGAGGCTCATCTATGGCGATCGCCGCCTTGGCGCTCTGCTGCATCACCTCACTGATGATAATGCCCGTCAGCGTCGGCGGATCCGTAGTAAAGGTGTCCATCTTCGACTGGCTGTAATTAGTCTCCAGCGACACCTCAACCTCGTACTCCGTATCAGGCTTCAGCCCGGAGATATCGATGTCGACTGTACTCGTGCTCGTAGCACCCCTCTCCGTGCCCGCGTCCGATGCCGTCGTGCTCCAGTCACTCTGCGAAGTGGGGCGATAACGCAGGTACACGGTCTGCGATCTGTCGTTTGGAGCCTGTATCGTGACTGTCGCGGTCGCTTCTGTCTGCTCTATCGTGCTGTCAGCAACGTCGACATCCGAAACGGTGGGACGCTTCGTCGTAAAGGTCGTGTGCTTAACACCTGTGACGAAATTGCTGTCGAACGACGCCTCTACCCTGTATTCAGTGTCAGACTTCAGGCCGGTGAACTGCGGGAACACCACATTATTGGTACTAGTCGATTG
This sequence comes from Dehalococcoidia bacterium, assembly GCA_963665605.1. GTDB lineage: Bacteria > Chloroflexota > Dehalococcoidia > Lucifugimonadales > JADFKI01 > Bin90. The sequence goes on from OY762409.1 coordinate 2,296,104, forward strand.
CGGCGTGGGAGTTGTCCATGTCTCTGACGACGAATTGATGCGGTAGCGCAGGTGAACTATCTTAAGGTCACCTGTCGGATCAGCGATATTGACGGTCGCGATCGCCGTGGTCTGAGTGATCGTGCCATCTGGGACGCCCACACTGTCCACACTTGGGTCGGGCCTGGGCGTGCCGGTATCTTCGACGGACCATGGCCCTGCGTCGTTTTTGTTTTTCGCCCTGACCTGAATCGCGTATGTGGTGCCATTACTCAGGCTGCCGATGTTTGTTGTGAAAACATCCTTGCCGACGGTTCTTGTCCCCAGCGGCGAGGCCCATCCGGTAACAGAGTTGTCCTTCCACTGCAGGATGTAGTTTGTGATCTGAGAGCCGCCGTTTGCTGGCTTGTTCCAGGTAACGGTCAGCTTTGTGTCCCCGGGAGTTACGCTCTGAATGGAGGGCGCGCTAGGTACTGTGCTGGGTGTTTCGTCCATCGAATTAGACGGCTGGCTGTCGCCCACTGAGTTGACTGCCTTTACCTGGACAGTGTACTCAGTGCCGTTGAGCAGCACCTGATTCGTGGATCCCTCGAGTGCGTTGGGGGCATTCACTGACTTGGACGTCCAGCTGTTCTGACCCTTCACAGTCCACTCAATCTTGTAGCCTGTTATCTGGGAACCACCATCACCGGGCTTGTTCCAAGTGACCGTGAGTTTACGATCCCCATGCTCAATACCCGTCATGGTCGGAGGATCCGGCTCCACCGGATCAGTGGTGAATTCCACAGACTCCTTCGTGTCGGACGTTGTCGCCAGCCACGCCTCGACCACATACCGCGTGTTTCCTGTCAGGCTGCTGAGATCAAATGTCTCGCTTGTGACGGTGGAAGCCACAGTCTTTGGACTGGCGGGTGTCCAACCAGTATCCGTCTTTTTGCGGTATTGCAGGTGAACCGCCTGGCTTTCGCCCGTCTGGTTGTCGATTTCTACTGTCGCTGTCGCCTCCGTCTGCGTGATGGTGGAATCTGCCACAGTCACGCCCGTAACGATCGGAGCGGGCACCGGCGTGCCTGAGCCGTTCGCCCAGTTGTAGCCATCTTCGTCTTCAAGAACGGCTATGTTGACGGCTCTGACTCTTACAGAGTAGGGAACATCGTTATCCAGGCTGCCGATGGTCGTTTTCACTGTGGAGGCACTGAGAGTCGAGAGTGACTGCCAGCTCGAATCGGCAGTCTTCTTGTACTGTACGACATAGCCGTTGATGATGAGGCTTCCGCTGGCGGCAGGGGCATCCCAGCTCAGGGTCAGCTGCTCATTCCCCGGCACAACTTCGAGATTGCCGGGGCTGTTCGGTATCGTCTGACCTTCCTTCTCGGCCCAGTTGTAGTTGGCCTCATCCTGCAGCGTAACGTCGTTGTCAGCCCTTACCCGGAGATCGTACTCGGTGCTGTAGTCCAGGCCCGTGATGGTGTTGCTGTATGTGGTGACGCTGGTCTGGGAATCCGTGCTCTCCTGGTTAGACGCGCTGTTTGTGGACCAGCTAGTATCTGATGTCTTCCTGTACTGCACGACATAATCGGAAATGCTGACGCTTCCGAGATCTGCCGGCTCTTTCCACAACAATGTGAGCTGCTGGTTGCCCGACTCCACTGCGAGGCCGGTGGGTACGTCGGGGATGGTAGTGCCGGTGCTCTCCGCCCAGTCATAGTCTTCTTCGTTTGTCTTTGTGATGGAGTTTTTCGCCCTCACACGGACATCGTACTTTGTGCTGAAGTCCAGGCCGGTTATAGTCGTGCTATAAGTCGTGATGTTGGACTGAGAATCAGTCTCCGAATCTACAGTCACGCTGCTTGTTGCCCACACAGCGTTCGAGTCGTCGGCTTTCTTGGATTGCACTTCGTAGCCGGTAATGCCTCCGCCGAGCTCGTCAGGCTCTTGCCAGGACAAGGTGAGCCGCTTGTTGCCAGGAGTCACGCTGAGGTTTTTGGGCTCGCTGGGAAGTCCCGCGGGCGTCGCGTATGCGTAATCTGAGTCTGCATGGCCGGAGTTGTTGCTTGCCGTTACCCGCACGCCATATTCGGTGCCGTTCGTCAGGCCGGTTATCTCATACGTCGTTTCGGTCACGGCGATGGCGGACGAGAACGAAGGCGAGCCGGTGCCCGCGTCAATATCGGCCTTCGCTTGCCACTCGACGGTGTAGAAGTTGATGGCATCGCCGCCGGTGGGCTTGGTCCACGAGACATCAAGCTTCTCGTCACCGGGAGCAAGGGTCACTCCGGTCGGCTTGTCGGGCTTCGTTGGAAAAAACCCACTCTCGGTCTGATATGTCGGGAAGGCGGAAGACAGAGACGCCTTCACCTTGTATTCGGTCGCAGCGGTCAGATTTGAGAGACTGAAGGAAGTGGAGCCGTCAACCGTCGTTTTGGGCGTAGGTTTAACCTGCTGCCTATGCAACTCGTTCTCGTCGGCTGCCTCGTAGTAAACAAGATGAACTTGCCGTTCACCCATTTTCTCAAGTTCGCCGGCCGGCAGATTGACGTTCACTGTCGCGGTCGTCTGCTCGATGTCCGTGAATTCAATGGTCAGTCTAGGGCCCTTTGTGTAGGCACCGAATCCGGCACGGTAACCGCCATAGGCAGGATCGGGTGTTATCGTGAATCTGTAATAGGTGCTTGGCTCCAGTCCGGTTGGGAAAATCCACGCAGTTCTCCCACCACTGCCTCTGTAGTAAACGTAGGCGCTTCCCTTGACGGTTTCACCATTACCCTCCATCTCATAGTACATGCACCTGCCTGAGTTGAGTGGGGCAAGGTTATGGTTGGCACTGATGCGGACCACCATTGAAGTGCGAGTAATCGTTGAGTCCGATATCCAGCCCGGGCCTGCAGGACTGAACCATCGCCCAAGGGTCGCCCCGTCTGGATGCGGCACGCACCCGCTCTTGGTCGAGAATGTGGTGGAAGTTTCCGCCTTATCGTCCTCACCATCTCCGTCTTTGTCTGCAATCCTGACGTCCAGCGTATAGTCGCTTGCCGGAACCAGCCATTCGAGCTTGACCATGGCTGTGACGGTTTCGGCCGTGGCATCGTATTCATACTGGCCGGGGGCAATTGAATACCTTTCTTGCCCTTCCTGGATTACATATCCTGGGCCACCTCTCTTATTTGGAGGGGAATGGTTGTCATAGGTGTTGGTCTCATAGTCTACAATCAGTCTCCAGTCAAGGTCGGGGAACTTATCCTCATTGACACCTGTGGCGGTGATCTTCAGGCACGCAGTCTCGTATTCTACGGTCTCGGTCGTGTCGTAAGTCGCCTCGTCAAAATCCAAGCATAGCTGTTTGAAATCGCCGCCCTCAGGAACTACGAGATCGATTACTTCGACCTCAATAGTCGGATCGGCCGCCCAGACCGTACGCTCCCATGGCAAGGCAAACGCGAGGACGACAAGCAGCGCGGCAACCGCCCACATCACCAGGTTTGATCGATGCCGGAAGCTGCCTTTCGCCCTGCTCGCGCCGAGCGTAGGGAGGAAAGACTTTTCCATACTTAACGCAGACTTTATCCAGAATAATCGTTTTATTCTTTGGACAATAACTTTCCTGCGCCATGCCTTTCAAGGAGGTTCTAGTAGTATTTTGGACTTTGTGAAGTATCGTCAGATACACAGGTTATCCGAGTGAATCATCGGAATACATCATCGTACTCACCTACGCGCTGCTTGCACCTGACAGCCAAGCAGCCTTGTGAACGTCGAACTCTGACGAGAAACTGGTACCAGGGCGTTGGCATCTGAGAGAAGGCTACTTACTGCATCCATAATAAGTGATGAATGATGGGTATTATTGTGCAATGTAGTCATGAGGTACGTTCCTTCCAGAGAGGCAAGTCGCATACTTGGCGTGCATCCGCAGACACTGCGAGCCTGGGCACGCGAGGGACGCATCGACTACATCAGGACCGAACCAGCGAAGATATGACGTCGATTCCTAGCTCGGGCTCTCAAAGCCCATCATCACTGTCTGCTACTGCCGCGTCTCCAGTAAGATGCTTTCCGTCGAGCGCAGCAGTCTTGGCGCGCTGCCTGAGCGCTCCACTCTGGGCGTGTACCTTCGAGAGGACCGCAAGGTGGGCAGGGACGGATCGCGGTACGGAGTGCCGTGGTCGTGGTCGGGCAACACGGTACAGGTTGGCGTTAGCGCCGGGATGGTGGAGTTATGGAGCGGTGAGAAGCGTCTGGCGGTGGCACTGGCGCTCAGGTCGATAGAGAACGGCTATGGCGCCTACTTCGTGCGGGCCCACAATCTGATGGAGGATCTGAGGCAGGCGCGAGCTGAGGGCAGACTGGACCGGCACATGCGGGTGTACCTGTCGCCCAAGGTGCTGATAGTGGACGAGTTCGGCATCTGGCCGTACGACAGAGAGTCTGCCGCTGCGTTCTTCAGCCTGGTGTCCGCCAGGTACGAGAGAGGAAGCACCATACTGACGTCGAACAAGGGCTTCGCCGACTGGGGAGAACTACTTGGAGACACGGTGATAGCTACCGCCATCCTCGATAGACTGCTGCACCACAGCCACGTACTAAACATCCGCGGCGAGAGCTACAGGCTGAAGGACAAGCGTCAGGCGGGACTGCTCACATCACACCGGCTACTGACATCGACACCGGAAGAGATACAAATGGAAGGCTAAAAGGACGAGGGTGGGTCACTTCTAATCTGGCGAAAACGCACTAAAGCAGCTTGGCGTTGACACGGGCGCAGGTTGTGTGACAAAACAACTATCCCGTGCCTGCATAGTATGCAAGAGAGGAGGTAACCTGCGCCCACAAAAAGAAGCATAGCACGTCAATACTAATCACACCAACCGGGCTTTGGCGTTCATTTCGCCGATTTGTTGCGGCCCGATAAATATTCCTTGGTGAAAGTTGCCCATCTCGGAATATCCGAACAGGAGCGCTCAGGCACTCACGTTCATATTGCTGCTGAAACGTGAGCCAGTCACGCTCGCGGCGCAGCTCAGCCCTCTGTCCTACGTCCGGATAGGCCCTTATCCTCTGCGCTTTCCTTACGGTAGCGCCGCAGTCCGTTGACGCGAACTCCAAAGACCGTGACGGTGGGCTTTGTTCCCGACATAGGAATCGACGACATATCTACGCTGGCCGCCTTCGGCCCTGATGTAGTCAATGCGTCCTTCACGCGCCCACGTTCTGAGTGTCTGCGGGTGCAGGCCAAGTATGCGGCTTGTCGCTCTGGAATGATCAAGCCCCCCGCAATAGCCGCCTTTGTAAACGAACAGCGCTTCCGCATTGGACAAGGCAACCTGGACAGTCACCATGTCCTGATTGTGTGGCTGTCTGATAACAGAACCATCAGCATCGCAGCACATTCGCGACATCCTGAAACACTGGCCAAAAAGAAACCCCTCCTCCAATCTCTCGGAAGAGGGGCTCCACTAATTTCGCTTTATCTAATCGTCTTGTAAGTGTTGGTGGTTCCTATCAGGTCCGGCCCTTTCAGGCCTAGTAGTCGCCCTTTCAGGTGACTCGCCCCCCCGGCCATCGCTGACCGGGGAAGCATTACTTACCCGTCTAGTCTCCGCCACCACCGCCCGCGGCATATCCGCTGGGAACCAGGCTAGCTGCCTCCCTCACGAACACCCAGTAACCCGAACCAATCTGTAGGTCACCCGGGGAGCCCATCTGCATATCCAGAACGGTGAACCACTGGTTCCTGATGGTGTCGAATCCGAGCACTCTTGCCAGGTCCAGACCGTCGTCCAGGTTCTGCAGGTAGACTGTCGCGCTAATGTCGTCTCCGCCTTCACCGTTGCCACTGATGTCCGTCACCGGTATCAGGTTCCAGCCGGCGTACAGAGGAATCACTGGAGGCTGTATCGGCGTTCCGGTACCGGCAGCTCCGCCAGCCAGTCTCGGGATGCTAACTTCCCAATCCTGGATCGCATCGCTCAGCACCCAGTAGCCGCGCGAGCCCGTAATCTCTGTCAGGTCGCCCTGCCATGCACTGTCCAGCGTCTCACGTACTGCAACCATCCATCCACCCGGTACGACCGGATCGTAGGTGTACACAGTCCGTACTTCGACACCAGGACCGAACACGCTGCCTATCGCGCTGTCACTCGGCTCGCCAGGTAGGCTAACCAGGTTCCAGCCCGGGTTCAGCCGGCGCTCGAACGGATCCCTGTCACTCACCTCGAAGTCTATCTCTAGGACGTCTTCCAAGGTGTTGCCAGCTACGTCCGTCGCCTGGATCTTCGCCGTGTGGTCGCCGAGAGCTACGTTCTCAAGGGTAACCAGGAATGTCTGGTCATCCGTGGTCTTCACGCTATCGGTCATGTCCACGCCGTCGAGTTCGAACATCGTGATTACCACGTCGTCGAAGTTATCCTCAGCGTATTCGCTGTTCTCGTTCACGCAGTTGGCCATCAGGTGGTCGTTGTCCTCGCGATCCGGGTCGCAGTCCGCTGTATCCATATGGTTCCTCGTGAAGTCAATCTCCACGAACAGCGGGCTTCTGTACTCGATGTCCGGCTCATTGTCAGTTATGACGTTGCCGCTCACCCGTACATTAGGATTCGCCAGGTTGATGTCTGCTTCCCAGTACACTGCGTCGTCAGAGTTGACGTCGCCGTCCGAGTCGAAGAATTCGGTCACAATATCATCGGCCGTGATGCCTTCGCTGCCGGGGTTCTCCTGCGGCGAGCGGTCGACACCCTGGATCCGGAAGCTGTAGTAACCGGTGTCATCAGGTTCAACTACCGTCACGATCCACTCTGTGTTGGAGACCTTCTCCACACTATTGTTAAGCGTTCCGCCCTTCGCGGCGCTGCTGTCCTGGCAGTAGTCTGTCAGTACGATCTCGCCGCGGTCGCGCGTGCCATTGGTATCCTTGTCGACCTTGCAGGACATCACGCCCTTCGTGTCTACCGTGCCATTAGGTGCGTTCACATACGTGACCGTGACCGTCGGGCGCGTCTGGTCGAGTCGCTCGTCTGCCGTTACTACTACCGTAATCTCATCGCCGTCGCCGGCCAGGGTCTCATCCTGGGCCGTCTCTAGCGTCGAAGTTATCGACACTATCGTGAACTTAGGCGAAATCCAGTCGTCTGCCTCGTGGTCTCCGTCGTCCTGCTCGTTGCCGGCACCGTCCTCAACACCGTTCGGCACTATTGTGACGTCAGGCGTCTCGTCCGCTAGCAGCTCGTCTTCAAGCTCGATGAATACCACGTTCTCAAGGTCCCTGTACCTGTCGATATGACGCAGGTTCTTGCTGCCCTCTTCGGCATACCTGCCGCTGTCGGACCAGTCCACGTCGTCGTCGTCAGGATTCTCGTATACCGAGACACTCTTGATTGTGTGACCCTCGACTACGAAGTCGTCTACCTCAACCGTCGCTGAATTCAGCGTCGTCAGGTCATTGAATATAACCTGGATGTAGCTGCGGTCGTCGTCGTACTCGTTGTCGGTCGAGTCCCACTTCAGGCCCGTCCTGGCCTCTACGAATACCGGGTCCTCGGTGTCAACCGTGATCTCGGCAAGCTCTTCGTCGTCATCGTTTCCATCAGGATCGTGGTACGCGCAGTTACCTGCGTTGTCACACACGATGAACGTCACATAGTATGTATCGTTTTCAGTCAGAACTATCGTCGTCTCAACGTCGTATCCGTCGTCGATCTCATCGAAGTCCTTGTCGTCGCGGATCGGGGCGAAGCCGAAGCCACCCTCTGCCGCCACGTATTCACCAGTCTGTGCGGTGCCCGGGCAGTACAGCACGTCATCTTCGTGGATGTGCGCCGCAACGCTCAATACCGCGTCGGGGTCCTTAGGTGCTGAACCGGTGTCCGTAACCGAGCACTGGCCCACGCCGCCTTCGCTCTTGCTTATGAGAGCGACTACCGGCGTGTAGTTCTCATCACCGTCGTTGTCCGGGAGGTCTTCAGGCTCCGGCAGGCCGGAGTGACTGTCCGTAATGGTGAACGTGTAATCCACGTCCGCATCGTCGAACGCTCGCTCGTGCTCAGGGGCGAAATTACTCACCTCAGGAGCCTCGTTCTCAACGTCAACGGTGTCACGCAGGTTACCAAATTCAACTTCTACTTCGTCTTCTTCGTCAACCTTCAGCGCGGGCACGCCACCGTCGGTGTGCTTGTACACCGCTGCGTCGCCAGGTGTCGCGTCACTGGAGAGCTCGACCAGCATCAACGCTGCCACGAATTCGTTCTCCTTGTCCGCGCTCCTGTATGCCTGAAGCTTCAGGGAGTCGTCAGCCGAGTCGCTGTTTACATTTACAACCACGCACTGGTTGCCGTTGCCGCAAGTCGGGTCAGGCGATTCGGAGGTGACCGCTATGCGCAGTACCGTGCCCCAGTTCGCCCATTCCGTCTCAACGAAGTTCAGCGGTGCGTCGCCGTAGGCAGCCGGAATATCCGCCGGCGCCTCAGGTACGTCCTTGTTGATCGCGTCCTTCGCGTTCGAAAGCGCGCTCATCGGGTTGCCCATCTCGGTGCCAGGAACCGGGTTAGCCTTGCTCACGTCGAGCGTGCTGACCGAGTCCTCGGCGGCCGTGATGGAGATTGTCACACCAAACATAACGCTGCGCTCGCCATCGCTGGCGACAACAGTAACTCCGCACTGGTGATCAGTGCCGCACGGCGTACCGGCGTTGTCGTAGTCAAGCGACTCAAGCGTCATCAGGTCGCCATTGCTGCCGATCTGGAACGACTTCGCGTTCGTGCCGCTCAGGCTGTAGTGAACTGCGTCACCGTCAGCATCCGACGCCGAGTAGTTACCCATCACATGGCCGCGGGCCGTGTTCTCAGCAACGCTCAGGTTCGCCGACGGGCTGCCGTCGAATACAGGATCGTTGTCGTTCACATTGCTCAGGTTGACCGTCAGGAGCAGCGTGTCGTTCAGACCATCGGGGTCGTTCACTTCCACGTGTACCCTGGCGTCATAGGTATCGTCTTCGTAGTCCAGTACGCCGGGCTTCGCATGAAGATCGCCGCTCCAGACTTCAACGCCGTTAACCATTGAGCTTCCGGCGTTCCTGATTTCGAACAAGTCCTGGGACTGGCCCTGGCGAAGCGCGAATGTCAGGTCGTCGCCGTCTTCATCAGTTGCCGTGAAGGTGAATATCGCAACACTGCTCGCAATGTTCTCTGCGACCGTTGTTACTGCGTAATCACCCAACGGGCTCGTGAATTCCGGCGCCTCGTTGGCGTTCAGCACATGGACGGTGACTTCCATCTCATCATAGAGACCGTCTTCGTCCGTCGCCTTCACCGTGAAGGTGTGGCTTCCAGCCACTTCCTTGTCCAGAGCGCCACTTACCGTCAGAGCGCCACTGCTGCTGTTAACCGCGAACGGCACGCTGGCAGTGCTACTTATCGTGTAAGTAATCGTCGCGCCATCATCCTCGTCCATAGCGCTGATGCTAATAGGCAGGTCGGTATCGGCCGGGCCATCCTGGGCAGCCGGCTTCTCAACCACATCGTCGCCGATCTGCGCCGTCTCATACACCCACGGCACGCCGGTAATGGCGTCAAGTACCGGGGCTTCATCGACATCATCGACCGTCACGCGCACCGAAATCAGTCCGGCGAGCCCTTCGGCGTTATTTGCGTTCACCAGGAACGCTGGGCTCTCCCTGTCCTCAAAGTTAGGTGCGGTCAGGACTGTGACGGTACCGTCGCTTGCAACAGCGTAGTTCGTGTCACCGCCGTCAACACCACTCTCGATGCTGAAGGAGGTAGCGCCGGAAACTATGCCCGCCAACGAGCAGCCGCTCGCCACGTCAGCCTGTGAGCAGTCGGTCGAGTTCTCGGCAACCGTGATGCCCACGAAGTTGGAGGTAATCGGAGGTGGCTCCAGCTCTTTAACCGAAACCGTGATCGTGAGTGTCGCGTCCGGACCGTCGTCGTTGTACCCGTCGCTTACGCCGACCGTTATTTCGTTGACACGAGCTTCTGTCTTCGCTCCGGCCGGAATGTAAGTCAGCAGCAACTCATCCGTGTCTTCGTCGTACACGACATGCGCCGGGTTGCCCGAAACCGCGAAGGTGAGGTCGTCTTCGTCTTCGTCGCTCACAAGGTCTTGAAGATTTGCCAGCACCTTCGGCACATCCCCTGCGGTTACTTCCTCTGTAAGCGGAATGGCGGCATCACCGGTCAGCTGCACAGGTGCATTTGCATCCACCTCAACGGTGGCGCTGATGTCCCTGTCATTCGCGGATATGCCGTCAGAAACCGTAATTATGAAGGAGTGGGTGACGTCGCCACCATCCGCGGAATCCGCTATACCAGCCGCACCGACCGTGATCATGCCGCTGCTGCTGTTGATAGCGTACAGAGCCGAATCACCGCCTGACAGCGAGTAAGTCAGTGTGTCGCCGTCGTTGGCGTCAACACCATAGCTAGCATCGCCAACTTCGGTTTCAGCCCTAACAAGGCCGGCCCCGGTCAAGTTTTCCTTTATCGCGGGAGGCGAGAATGTAGCAGGCACCGTAGGCGCCATGTTCGACGCGGTAACGATTACATCCACATCAGCCTTATCTGTCCTGTTGGCAAGGCCCGCGTCACCGCTTACGGTAAGGCTGAGGCTGTAAGTCCCAACCTCTAGGTCACCGCCCCTATACATGAATGTCATGTCGGCGTCGTTGACCGCGAACAAGTCACTGCCATCGCCGGTCAGGATGCCGTCTAGGTACTCATCGCCAATGCCGCCACTGACATTGAAGTTACCTATAAGAGTGCCGTCACTGATGCCCTGCGGTATCGTGAACGGACCCGCATTTGTTATGTTGAGGGCATCGCGCTCATTTATAGCACCGGTAAGGGTGGTGGTAAGCACCACGCCGTCAGCGTTGGTGTAAGGCAAGTCAACACTGATTGACTGTGAGCCGTCCAAATCAGACGCCCCGGAGTTCGCCACGAAAAGACCGAACTCGCCGTTACCAATATGCTTGACCTCGAAATCCCCGACCGCGCCATTGAAGTCGCCTAGCGCATCGTCGGTGTCGATAACCCATGTCAGCGGATTGCTGTCAATCGGCCTGTCGACCTGCGACACCTGGGCGCCCTTCACGGCCTTGGCCGAGACGACGTCGAACTGGAGGCCATTAGTCTCTGGCTGTGGGCCTGTCTGTTCTGGGGTGGTCTCAACCGTTACAGTGTCCGCACCCCCAACATCAACGGCATCCAGGCCTGGGCCAGGATTTAGGCTGCCACTGAAAGAATGGGAACCTTCCGTACTGGAAGCTGTGAGCACATAGGAGAAGTCGCTACTTCCCAAGAAGGTGAAAACGAGTTCGGAACCATTTTCACTTGGAGGGATTGCAGCGTCAGTGGACTCATATGTGAATCCCGCTGGCAATGTTTCCGTCACGCTGCCAGCCAAACCGACACCCTCAATATCAATGCTCACCGTCACTGTCCCGCCCGGCTCAACGGTCGCCGGATCAAAGGACCGGGTGGCACTGGGATCTGTCTGTGCTGCCACAGGGGACGAACTCGACATGAACGTCAAGCCGCCGACCACACTTAGCAGCAATGCCGCCAAAATTATTAGTCTTTTCAAGGCCTCTCTCCTTTAATTGTGTTCCGTAGCTCTGTTTTTTGGCTGATAGATCCGTAGGTCCGTTCGCTTCTGCGGACTCCGCATTAGCCTCGACCACAGTTGAGGCGAACGGACCTGCTGTACTCTTTGGGTCCTTCTTCTTTACCCGAGGTAGAGGAGTATCAGGATCCTCATATCGGACGGTGGAAGGCCTCCGGCAAGGTAAGCCTGAATAGCGGCCCTGAGCTCAACAGCTTCGATGGTGCCGTTGCCATCCGTGTCGTATATGGCACGTAGCCTTGCCTCATCAGAGGTTGCTTCGACGCTCACCGTTACGGTGTAGGTCTCATTTGCCTGGCCGTCCTCAGCCGTTACCATCACCGCGATAGTGTTGTCACCCATCGTCAGCGGGACGTCGTAGTAATTCGCGAATGTCTCATCCACTAACGCCTTCGCATCTCCCATGAGGCCTGGATGCGTGGCATCCGGATGGTAGGTGGTGCAGTAAGGGCTGGTAGCATCGTCCGGCTGGTCGTCCGCGCCCACTGCGTCATTCATCGCCGGGCAGCCCAGCATGTCCCAGTAAGTCGCAACGTCCGTCTTCATCGCGTCCGTGCCGTTAACCGTTACGGACACCGTTGCTGCTGGATGCGCCATCGCGGTAACCGTTATCTCTTCGGCATCGCCCGCGTCGGCGCTATAGGTCATCACGCCGGACTCGAACGCCGGAGTCAGATCAATAGACTCCCCGGTCATCATGTTCATAGGCAGGTGCTTCAGCCTCAGCGAGGACAGGCTGGCGTCATCCGAAAGGTCACGCCTGATCCGTATTGTGTATGGATTGTTATCGCCAGAGACGGGGTCCACAGTAATTGTGATGACGTTGATGCCTACTGCTAAGTCAACAACGTTGTCCTCTACATCGTCATCCTTGTTCGATGTAACCGTCACTTCGGCCATGGAGTTTCTCGGCGTAGCCATTACTGTAACGCTCGGAACATCCACGATCACCCGGGCGTGTACGTTGTCTGTGGGGCTATCTGCCAGAGTCACCGCATCGCCGTTCAGCATGAGTGACTTCAATTCATTGTTGGTATCGGCAGCATCTCTACTCACCGTAACCATGTGGGTTCCGGTGGTGGCTAAGTCTGCAGCCGTCACCGTTACCAGGATGACGGTATCTGCCCCTTGACCCTGTAAGCCGTCAGCTTCTGCAACCTCATAAGTACCATCTGTCTCGGGGTCGATTGCGTCAGCTTCCATAGCAGAGTCATAGGCCGCCCCTGCCCGTACTTCAACACTGGCGCCCGTGTGGGCCGTAGTTGCCGTCACAGTCACTGTTGCAATAGTAGCGCCGATTTCCGCGGCATATCCGCCTTCCACAGGCGTGCTATTGGCAACAAATTCAGGGTCCAGTTCTAAGTCATCAGTGCCGTCATTAACCATAAGCACAGACAATGTCGTATCGGTGGAGAGGTTGTCCGCAACACGCGTCACCGTCACCATATATATGCCTGCTGCGCCTGTCGTAACTTTGTCAGCGCCCGTCACCGTTATCGTGATGACGTTGGCGCCCACTGACAGGTCAACCTGGTTATTCTGTACGCTGCTGTCCTCGTCTGACGTCACTTTGTAGGTCGCGCCGTCACGTGCGTCTGTCGGCGTGGCGGCAACCTCAACCATCATCGTGTCGTAAGGGACTCTCGCCGTATAGGCAACCTCACCGGAGTCGAATTCAGGTTCTATTCCTACATCATTGCCGCCGGCATCCATAAGACTCAGGGCAGACAGTGTTATAACGTCGGTGCCGGTAGCACCTCTCATTACGGTCACTTTGTAGGTCGCCTTCGCAAACCCGTCAGCGGCCGTCACCGTCACCAAGATGACGGTACTATCGCCTGCATCCTCCAAGGTAACCGAAGCGGCAGGGGTAGCTTCCATAGCTTCTTCTTCATCCGCTCCTGACCTTACCTCAACATCGGCGCCCGTGTGACTTGCAGTAGCCGTCACTGCCACTGTAGTAACGGTATTGGCGACATATGCCATGTAACCGCCAGACGCGGGCGCGCTGTCAGGATCAAATTCAGGCATCAGCGATACAGCATTAGCGTCGTCAGCAAGGGAAAGCGTAGCCAGTGTCGTGACCCTGGCAGCGGTGCCACTGGCACGCTCCACCGTCACCGTATAGTCTTGAGTAGATGTCCCGTTAGCGGCAGTCACCGTTACAGTTATGACGTTGGCGCCCGCTGACAGGTCAACCCGGTTATTCTGTACGTTATTGTCCTCGTCCGATTCCACTTCATAGCTCGCGCCTCTGTTTGTCGGCGTGGCCATTACCGTAACACTGCTCGTCGCGTAAGGAACACTCGCCGTATAGGCAGGGGTATCGGAGGCGAAGGTTCCAATGTCTAGCTCATCGCCGCCAGCCATAACGCTCAGGGCAGATAGTGTCGCAACAGTGGATGCGGGATCTGCAGCACGCTCCGCTGTCACCTTGTAGGTCGCTTTACTTGCATTATCCTCGGCAGTCACCGTTACCAGGACGACGGTATCTGTCCCTTCAGCTTGAAGGGTGACAGAATATTCATTGTTATCGGTTCCAGCAGCAGCGATTGCGCCAGCTGCCTCAGCAGCTTCCTCGTCCGCCCCTGCCTTTACTTCGACAGTGGCATTCACATGACTCTTAGTAGCCGTCAAAGTCACTGGCCCAACGCCATGAGCGGGCCTCGCAGTATATCCGCTAGATGCGGGCGCTCTGCCAGAAACAAAGCGAGGCGACAGCGGTATATTTGTAGCGGTGCCATTATCATCAAAAGAAAGAGAAAGCGCAGTCAATGTCGTGTCGGTGGATACGGTACTCGCAACACGAGTCACCGTTACCGTATATGTTCCTGTCGTAACTTTATCAGCGGCCGTTACCGTTACCGTGATAACGTTGTCGCCCGCTGACAGGTCAACCTGGTTATTCTGTACATTATCGTCCTCGTCCGACGTCACAGCGTAAGTCGCGCCATCGCGTGCGTCTGTCGGCGTGGCCATAACATCAACTCTCGTCGTCGAGTTAGGGACGCGCGCTGTGTAGGCAGGAACGCTACCATCGAACGGATCGTTATTCGGGTCTATTTCTACCTCATCGCCGCCAGCCATGAGGCCCAGGGCAGACAATGTCGTAACATCGGAGTCGGCAGCCCCTCTCATTACCGTCACCATGTAGGTCGCCGTCGCAACATCATCAGCGGCCGTCACCGTCACCAAGATGACGGTATCTTCCCCTGCAGCCTCAGTGGTGACAGTATATTCATTGCTGTCAGTTCCACCAGCAGTGAGCGCGGTAGATGCCTTAGCAGCGGTTTCAGTCGCCCCTGCCTTTACCTCAACGCCGGCGCCCGTATGAGTTTTAGTAGCCGTCACAACGATCTCATTTTCATCAGTGTTGGCATATGCGGTATAACCGTCTTCCGCAGGCGCTCCATCAGGAACAAAGGCCGGCATAAATGCTGAAACGGTTACTGGGTCAGCGGTTTGCCCGTCAATGCTCAGTTCATACAGCGTAGTTTCCGTGGACTGCGCGTATGCGAGGTCGGGCCCAGCGGCGAATGGATTCATCGCAGCAATGACCGCAAGCAACAAAGCCCCCATCAACGCTGATATGGGGATAAAAGCTCTTTTATTCAATTCAGCCTCCTCAATCTTGGTCTGTTTCCGATCATTACGATAATCTAGTTAATGGCGCAAAAGCGCGTTTGCCCACTCGTATATCTAAGAACGGTATTGCGCCTATCTTTCCTTTTTCAAGGTTTTATATTGAACGAATTCTTAACTTATTCCCAAATGCCTGCCAGATTACTTCCTGCGCAATAGCATAGACATGCCCCACGCACAGGCACGCAGGGTCAACACTATCGGAGTTCTATTACGCGAGTATTACAGGGGAAGTAATAGCCCGAGGGATTTTGAGCAGTCGAGCGCTTTTTTGCTCACCGCTATCTATCAATTCAATGTCATCTATCAGATTATTTCTCTGAATAACGCTAAATCCTGTTCAGAGTCGACTGCCTGCAGGGAGCCGTGCCGAGGTGATTGGATCTAAGTACATCATTCCAAAAAATACGCATCAAGGCCTACACACAAGTTACGGAGCACTACCCCTACCACTGACGCGGTTTCCCGGACGCACACCGGACATCTCCGGCGTTAGTTGTTCCATACTTGCACGCCCTGCGATATCTGACTCGCCCGCAGGGGAGGCCAGCTAAGCCAGCCCTTCCGCAAGAAGCTGCGAGAATCCTGGTAACCGTATATTTCCTTATCCTAGCTTCCTAATGGCTTCTACGCCTGATGGCGTAGTTTTCCGGGCGCACGCCAGACAACTCTGGCGTTGAATATGAAATACTGGCGCGCCCTGCGATCAAGCCTCGTCCGCAGAGGAAGCAGGCTCGGCCAGCCCCCTCGCCAGTATGTTTCGCGCTGCATTAACGCTTCTATTCAAGTCGTTGCCACAATCAGAGCATCTGAAGCGCACTCTGTTTCTCTCTTGCAATGAAGCGTCAAGCTGAGCCACCCCACACCTGCTACACGTCAGTGAGGTATACGCTGGGTCGACTCGTACCACCGACATACCGGCTCCTACCGCCTTGTATGCCAGCATCTGCACGAATTCTCCCCAGGTCTGCTCCAGAATCAGGCGATTCATCCTGGTCCTCACCCAAACATCCAGACCCGAAAGTTCCTGTGTGCCACGGGCGCTTCTGGTCATACCCTGGATCGTCATGTCTTCGATTGCGAAATGGTCGTACTTCTTTACGAGTTGTGCCGTTATGCGGTGCAGCTCGTTGCGATTGCGAATCTGCTCTCGATGGCTATGCTTTGCTAACTGTATGACCGTCTTTTCCCTGGACTTCGAGCCCATCTTCTGGCGAGCCATCTTCCGCTGCAGTCTGCGGCTGACCTTATTGTCCACGCGCCTGCGTTCGATAGTGCTGCCGTCCGACAACCCCCAGCGCACCCGTCCTCGACCAGCGTTTATGCCGACTGGGTTTTTGACTTTCCCGACCGGAGGCTTTGCCTCGAGGTGATCGAATACGAAATAGAGATACACCCCGTTCGGTCGGCGGCTCACATGGATTTCGCGGGGCTGAACGCCTGCCGGCACACGCTTGTCCTTGAAGCGCAACTTCGGAAGTCCCTTAATGCGCACGTAGCCCTTGCGCGTAACCTCATTGACCCGCACGTAGCGTGAAACGCCAGAGTACAGGCTAAGGGTCTTCCAACGCACGACAGATTTGAAGCGAGGGTAGCCGGGCGCTTCACCCGCCTGGACACGACGGTGGAACGCAGAGAACGCCCGGTCAAGCCTTCTGAGAGTGCCGACCTGTATACGTCTGTTCACCTCTCCTTCGATACCTGGGAAGTCCTCGCGAACTGCGGTGAGCGAGCGGTCCTGATCAGAGAAAGTGATAGCCTTCTGGTGTCCTCTCCAGGCGGTCTTTCTCTCCTCGAGCGCTGCGTTGTAGAGGAGGCATTGCTGCGCAAGTACCTCATCAAACTGGATGTGCCCTGCCCTGCTCAGGTACGCGCGGGTGCGGTAGGTCCGGATTAGTTTCGGACGTTCCGGCGAGGCGGCATCGGCAGGCGTGTTGGTGGTAGTCATAGTCTGTCTCCCACCTGTCATTATAGAATAGAAGATGACGTCAACGGCAATTATGCCCAACTCTGCCTGCCAGGAGGTAACCTCAGAGTGTGTGTAAATAGGTCAGACGGTGTAACCTTCCTCTGAAAAAAACGGGCTTGAGGTCCCAAAAGAGGAGGCACACCGTCCATGAGTAAGAGAACCACTGAAAGCATAGGAAAGTCAAGCCCCGAATGGGACGAACTGGAAGAGTGGCTGAGGGGGAGCATGCAGAAGCTGATCCAGCAGGTGCTCGAAGAGGAGGTAACCGGGTTTTTCGGCAGGGCGAAGTCGGCGCGCCGTTCGGAGGAGGACAGCAACCCAGGTTACCGGAATGGATACGCAAAGCCCAGGAAGCTGACGCTGAGCGGCGGGACGATAGAGTTGAGAAGGCCGCGGGTTCGCAACACCGATGAGAGGTTCGAGAGCAGGCTGTTGCCACTGTTCGCCAAGAGGACGGCGAAGGTAGCGGATCTGATACCGCAGCTGTACCTTCACGGGTTGTCCGAGGGAGACTTCGACCTGGCGCTGCGAGGGTTGCTTGGAGAGGATGCGCCGTTGTCCGGGGCGACGGTGGCTCGATTGAAAGACAGGTGGAATGGTGAACTTGCCCAGTGGAGGGCTCGTCGCCTCGATGATCACGAGGTCGTCTATGTGTGGGTGGACGGGGTGTACGTGAAGGCGGGTTTTGAGAGGGAGAAGGCTGCGGTGCTGGTGGTGATAGGGGCGCTGAGCGATGGAAGCAAGACGGTGCTGAGTGTCGTGCCGGGCTACAGGGAATCAACCGAAAGTTGGTCTGATGTGCTCAGGGACCTGAGGGACCGCGGGATGAACTGTCCGAAGCTTGTGGTAGGCGACGGACATCTCGGTATCTGGGGAGCGCTTGCCAACGTGTATCCGGAGGCGAAGGAGCAGAGGTGCTGGAACCACAAGATCATAAACTTGCTTGACCGGTTGCCGAAGGCCCAGCAGGAGCAGGCCAAGCTGATGCTGCGGAGCATCCCGTACGCCGGCAGTCGTGCGGAGTCTGAGCGTTTGAAGTCGGTGTTCGCAGGTTGGTGCCTTGAACGCTCTTACGATGCGGCTGCCGAGACTCTGGAGCGAGACTGGGATCGGATGGTGACGTTCTATGACTTCCCTACCGAGCACTGGAGGCATCTGAGGACTACTAATGTCGTGGAGTCGCCGTTTGCGGCGCTGAGGCTGCGCACCGATGCGGCGAAGCGGTTCAAGAGGGTGGACAGAGCGATAGCCGTGATCTGGAAGATGCTGATGGTGGCGGAGAGCAGGTTCCGCAGGCTGAAGGCGCCGGAGTTGATGAAGGACGTACACCAAGGCGCCATCTACAGGGATGGAATCATCATAGAATCGGAACCGGAGAAGGTCGCCGCCTGATCTCGTTTACACACTTCTTGACGTGACCTCCCTGCCAGCGCCATCCTTGACAGATGATTGCATTAACGCCATCATACACACATGGACAAAGCCATCGCCGATATGCGCCGAAACCCTCGGAACGTCCGGTTCGATGACCTCAGGAGAGTCTGCAGCCATTACTTCGGGGAGCCGAGGCAGAGAGGCAGCCACCTCTTTTATAGGATGCCCTGGCAGGGCAGGCCGTTAGTGAATCTCCAGACCGTCCGGGGCATGGCCAAACCTTATCAGGTCCGTCAGGCGCTCACGGCAATCGACAGACTGGAGGAAATGCATGGCTGAATTGATTGATCGCTACACCTACCGGGTATTTTGGTCAGATGAGGACGATGAATACGTCGCGCTGTGTGCCGAATTCGGCCTACTCAGTCACCTGGACGATACGCCGGAAAAGGCTCTGACAGGGATTCGAAATGTGGTGGCCCACGCCGTACAACTCAATCGGGAAGAGGGCATCCCAGTCCCGGAGCCCTTGGCCACGCGCCGCTACAGTGGAACGATTACTCTGCGCATCCCGCCGGAGACCCACCGCGCCTTGGCAATGGACGCCGCTGAGGCAGGTGTCAGCATGAATCGGTTAGTCACCGAACGCCTTACACTGCGGCCATAGTTTATCGGTGCTGCGCATAATTCGTTTCACCCCATCCTAACTTCCTCCATTAAGGGGGCGGTCGTTTCTTACGCGGTATTGCGCCGACTCCGTGGGTAAGATAGGCGAGGGAGCGTTCTTCTGGATACAGCGTCTGTGCGAGAGGCTTGACGACCTGCTGAGCTGTGCGGCGAAGTCACCAGTCAGGAGGCGCAGGAACATGCGCCGAGCCGCCGGCAGAATGCATATTAGGATAGAGAACCTTATCCAGGAACTTCACAGGCAGGCGGCACGGTTTCTGATGGACAGCTTGTATGTTGTATTGCTGCCTGCCTTCGAGATCTCAGAGATGGTGGAGCGTGCGCAACCTGCTGAGCCTGGCGCACTACCGTTTCGGGATGTTCCTGCGGCACAAGGCAGCTGAGCATGGGAGTGGCTGTCATCAGTGTCAGCGAAGCTAAGTATATAATCCCCCTTTAATTTATCGCTTAGAAATTGAATAATATATTGCAGAGGATCGGTTCAAATTTCGATTTCATAAGGTGGTGAGGGATGGTCGCGAGCAAAATTCTAATGGTGGACGACGAGCCGGACCTCAAGCCACTGATCCTGAGCAGGATGCGAAGAGACATTCGTGCCGGGAGATATGAGTTCGTCTTCGCTGAAGATGGAGTCGAAGCCGTAAATATCCTGTCCAACGACAGAGAAATCGACATCATCGTCACGGACATCAACATGCCCCGCATGGACGGCTTGACGCTTCTGGGCGAAATCAGCGAGATCAATCCCGATACCGTGTCCGTTGTCGTGTCGGCATACGTGGACATGCCGAAGATACGCACGGCGATAAACAGGGGAGCGTTTGATTTCGTCACAAAGCCAATAAATTTCCAGGACTTCAGAGTGACGATTTCGAGGACGCTATCGCACCTTGAGGAGTGGCGAGTCGCGCAGTCCGCAGAAGAGCGATTACCGGAGATCGAGAAAGGACTGGACATCGCCAGCCGGATACAGAAGTCGATTCTGCCCGTCGCGTTCCCAGACTCCCGGGATTACCAGCTCTATGCTCGTATGGAACCGGCCCGGGATGTGGGAGGAAACTTCTATGATGTGATGAGCCTCGGGGACGGCAAACTTGGCCTGGTAATAGCCGATGTTTCACCTAGGGGGATAGATGCCGCTCTCTTTATGATGTCAGTCAGGACAATGCTCAAGGGAGCTGCGGTCAGATACGAAAACCCGGGCGACGTTCTCACCGAAGCCAACTCACTTATATGCAAAGAAAACAATGCCAATTTGTACGCGAAGGTCCTTTATGCTGTTTACGATCCTTCTTACGGCTCGCTGACATACGGCAACGGCGGAAGTGAGCCCCCACTCCTGGTTCACAGAGATGGCATCCTTGAGAGGCTTCCCGCGACCGGCGGGTTGGCTCTGGGGAGTACACGGTCCGATACGTTCGATGAAACCACGATACTGCTGGCACCCGGCGATGCTGTCATATGCTGCACGGACGGGGCGACTGATTCCGAAGACGCTGCAGGGGAGCAGTTCGGGCAAGATAGGCTGGCAAGTATATTTGAGGAACAGATACCATTTGGCGCAGAAGAAGCTGTCGATATGGTGTATTCGGGCATCGCCGACTTTGTATGCGGAGCACCGCAGGCGGACGATATTACTTGCCTCGCGTTGTACAGGACATAAACGTGACCAATTCACGTCTCAGTGGAAATGTGAGTGCAGTCGCGTAAGCGCCTGTCCTCGGAAACTCAACGATGAACAATATTCATCAACGAATTTTTATCGGATACTGCTCGAAGAGCCTGATTAGCTTAGACGTGATTGGGCGTTCAATCATGGATTGAGCATACTGAAAAACGTGTTAATTGAAAGTAGTACCTTCAAATTACACGTTTTTAGAGACTCAAGCTACAAACTCCTTGGTGGATGCGGTAGATGACTTTCTGCCATCACAGACCCAAAACCAGTCGCAGCCCATCGTCGATAGTGTTCATGATTCCCTCGGGCAGCTTGCCTATGTTCTCCGTAAGCAATCGCTTGTCTACAGTCAGGGCCTGCGAGACGTTTACGACGGAGTCGTCGGGAAGCGTTGAGGCGCTCCGTTCAACCAAGACATTGCCAGGAGCTACCGCCAGCTTCAATTCCGACGTAATGGCTGCCACGACGACCGTGTTGATGCGACTCTCGTTGAATGAATCGCTCTGGATCACGACAACCGGCCTTCGAGAGACACGGTCTGAACCATCTGGACCCGGCAGCGATGCCCACCAGATTTCTCCTCGTCTCACTACCAATCTTCCTTGGATAGCGACATCATCTGCATCTGCATAAACTTCGCGTCAAGTTGTGACGGCTGATCCGCATATACCTCATCCAGAGCTTCGCGCACATGGTCGTGCTTGTGAGCTTCTAGATAATCCATCACCGCTGCGCGAAACAGTTCGCTTCGCGACATGCCCGCGCGCTGGGCGAAGGCATCGGCTGTGTGAAGGAGTGATTCGGGTAAAGATATTGCGGCTCTCATATCGTGAGCATAACTTTTGTAATACAGCCGAGCAAGTCCCATTCAGTGCGGCTAACTGAGCTGATTGGCTAAGCCGGCGGCTGGGACATGTCTTGGGCGACAGAAACCCTACGGCGATGCTGATGGCAAAGCCACTATGCCGCTACTCACCACTTCGCCGCCGGAGTTCTGCCTCAAGTTCGGCAACGCGAGTTTCGGCGGCCAGGCGAGCAGTCTCTTCCTCTTCGACGCGACTCTCAGCTGCCAGACGACCAGCCCGCTCTTCCTCCTGACTCAGAAGCCAGCGATCCGTCACAGGGTCCCAGAACCGTAGCTCACCTTCCACCCACCACAACTCCAGATTCAGAGCTTCACTATGAGACCATATGCGACCGTCACTCTCATGACGCAACTCAACACGACTGTACTCGCCGCCAACCAGACTCTCTCCCACCAGAGGCTCGCCGTAGAACTCCCCACCTGTGGCGTCATACCGCCAATACTCTCTCACGCCAAGTTCGGCATACAGTTCACGCTTCCTGACTAGGTCGGCATTCGCCGTGCTCTCAGACCCTATCTCCAAGATGAAGTCCGGGGCCTTCCCAACTTCCCATAGCAGATAGGTGTTGTTTCCTTCCAGGGACAGCGACCGCAGAGCTACTTCGGCAAGACCGAAGACCACGTAACAGTCAGGAGACACAGAGCGTCGAGGGTCCCCCTCGACGTAGTAGATGAACGTGTCCCCGTTCACCCTTGCACCGGGCACATTGTTGAAGTGAACTTCCAGGTCACGGACGATTCTGCGGTAAAGAGGCGCTTGGTACTCTCCGTCTGGCAATGGCATACCGTCCGTTTCAGGATAGACTACTACTGCTTCAGCTCGGGTGGTCATGGATTCCTCCTTGCTCATCCCGATTCTATCACGGGGGAGGCTTTGCACAAAAAGCCCGCTTGCTATTCGTTGTCCGCTATTGATACTCGATAACCGTGGTTGCGTGCCAGCAGCACGGCGTCCTGCGCTCTCACGCTCACCGACTTCCCTTCGTGCTGCACCGCCACCCGACCGGATGTCAGGGCAGCATAGCCACGAGTGACACCGTGTCGCCTGTGCCTTATCCGCACCAAGTCGCCGGAAGCGATTCCCCTGAGCCGCCTGTGGCGCGACCTATGACCGGGGCAGCTCGTATAACCCTGTCGTTGTCGTGACAGAGCGCAGTAGTTGCGATAGCCCTGCCCTCTAGGGTTGCCGTGCCGGTCTGCGGGCCTGAGCATCTGCCGGTCTCCGTGGCCCGCCGACTTGACGACCATCTTGTACACAGGTGGTCCGACTATCGAGTCAGGCGCGCCAATGCACAGAGCGTCGTTCGCGTGAGTCTTGGGGACGCCGAGGCACTTGCGCGTCCAGCTTGTCGTGTAAGCGTCGTACTCCGCCGTCGGTATGCCCAGTGCCTCAAGCCGTCTTAGCAACTCCGGCACGATTATATTCATCTGAGACGCGCCTGAGAGCGGCGCTCTCTGCAAGCGACGGACCGCTGCAAGCCTCGCGGGCCTGTCAGCCAGAAACTCCTCTACCGACAGGTTGCTTTTGCTGACATTGCAGTCCTGGCAACTGACCACGAGGTTGCTGACCCTGTCCGTTCCACCACGGCTGCGGGGTACGATATGGTCCAGCTCGTAGCGTTCTGACTTTGCGTCGCCGCAGTACAGGCATCTTGCACCGTCGCGGTGAAAGATGTAGGACCGCAACTGCCAGCCGGCCAGCTCTCCCTTCTGGTAGTCACGGCCGCTTATCTCGGCGTCCTGCATGATTTGCGTGTCGAACCTTACGGTCTCCACCCGGACGAAGTTCACAGGAAACAGCGCGCGCAGGCGCCTTACCCATGTCTCGGTGTTCGCGAGCCGCGTCACCATCGACGGTGGCAGCCAACCAGAGGGACGTGTCCTGTTGTCGAAGCGCGTCTGACGGTTGCGTAGTCTGCCGCGACGATTACGCCTGAGCGACCTGCGCCTGTCCATCCGGTTTCTGATACGCACTCCGCGATGCCGCAGCTCTATCAAGGCATGCGCCCTTCTACCCTCCGGCGTCGCGCTTACGACGGCAAGTCCGGTTGCTCCCGCGCCCGGGTCTATGTTCA
Organism: Dehalococcoidia bacterium; assembly: GCA_963665605.1. GTDB lineage: Bacteria > Chloroflexota > Dehalococcoidia > Lucifugimonadales > JADFKI01 > Bin90. The sequence goes on from OY762409.1 coordinate 2,320,004, forward strand.
GCTCCACGCCGTCTATTTCTGTGTTCTCGTCTTCAATGTCAACGTCCAGCATCCAGATGCAGAACGTTCCCTTCACCCAGCGCTTTTCCGCGCGTCCCTGCCGCATCAGCCGTCTCGCCCTCGATGGACGGGTCGGCATCAGGGGGATGCCATCGCTGTCCAGCACCGGAACGGTGTTCTGATTGGTCGGGTCCTCTGACCTTCTTTTCATCTTGTCTCCTTGATCTTCAAAATCTTCCAGGGACCGGAGTCTCCGGAAGTACGTCCCCGCAGGTTCGGATATCACCTGCGGAAACTTCGCCTCGTCAATGGCTGGCGGTCGGATTCCGCTGCCCTGTGAGTAGACTACGCCTCATCTCATAGGGCTTCGAGTGGCTGGGACTGGCGAAGTATCCCAGCGTCTTTATTAATTGCCGACCGCGCGCCGTAGTCGAGTTGTCGCAATTCGTTACTCGACTGAGACTGTGCAATGCACTTTGTCGGCCCGCACTTATTGTGCAGAATGCACTACTTTCTGTGCAGGACCGACTTATTGTGCAAAGCCATTCAACGGCTATTTCCGGGGTCAGGTTCAATAGCGATAACCCTGGATATTTCAGCGCGGCATCGAGCCATTCGGACAGCTCCACAGGCAGTGCCAGGCGTCCATACTCGCATAGTTTGGCAATCTCCCAGCATGACCCCGATGCCTTCCTCTTCGTTACTGACTATCGCCTCATACTGGCTTTCACTCAGCATGTCAGGATCAACCGTCCACCACAGCCACGCATGGGTATCCAGCACTATCACTGCAATATTCCCCAGTCGTCTAGCGCAACTGGATCAAATGGCCTGTCATACCGGTACGCCTTGCCGCGCAAGGGATAACGTTGGTCTTTGTTCTGCACAGGCTTAACCCTCCATCTTGGTTCAGGTTCCAATATGAAGTCCGCACTGGCAACTAGGAAAATGAAGGCCGAAACCGCCAACTTCCGCAACTTAATTGCTCCCAGTCATTGCTCGTTCCTTTGGAATGGTCAATTTACTTCTGCCGACCCTAGAGACGGCTCCTCCAACTTGAAATTGCACAGGTTTCTACTCTGTAACTCCCCTCAATTGCCACACTGGTGAATCATCGCCATTCTATGCTCGGGGAAGTTAACCATGACGTATCCGAAACAATTATTAGATTTCCGGCCATTCGTTGATATTCGGAGCGTCCACATCAGAAAAGTGGCTCATTTACCACACTACCTTAGGATAGAATGCTCTTATAGTTGCGTCAGATGTCACCAATGGGCAATCGTTGATTTCCGCGGTCGCTACGATGGTCCTGTCAGCAGGATCGCGATGCTCCCATTCAAGTTCAACATTTCTCAGCCAGATAGCCACATCCACGGGTAGCACCTCAATTCTATCCACTTGCTCAAGTCGTTCGGCAAAATCGCGCACAGGAAGAGGAATAGTCAGATTGCCCTTTCCAACCTTGACACCGATCTCCCAGATTGATATCGAACTGATTGCGATGCGGTCAGCTTCCGAAATCTCTCTAGCCGCCGCTTGAGTTAGTCGCTGTCTGTCCAAGGTCAGGTAGAGCAGCGCCGAAGTGTCCAGCATGATCATTAGACTTCCGTCCATTCGTCGATTGTCGGAGCATCAGGATCTTCGTGGAAAATTAGCTGTCCACTGAACTCACCAAACACCTCCTCTACACTCTTCTTAGAAGCGATAGGCTGTATGCGAATCACAGGCCGATCACGGTCAGTCACGATCAACTCCTCGCCACTAGCTTCTATCTCACGAAATACTCGGAGCATATGTGCCTTCAATTTGCTCTTTGAAATGGTCTGCATTATGTCCCTCCAACAGTATAAAGCCTATGGTCATAACTATAGTTATATTACACTGGACATGCCTTTCCTTGTCAAGTATTCCTCTACCTGATCCATATACTCTTCAATTCTGCTCACTCACTCTTTGCAGCAACCAATATGCTAAACTCCCAAATCATCCCTTCAATCCCTAACGCCACTTGGCACCAAAAAGGACAACACCCATGACCACCAAGCCAACCACCATTCACGTCCTCGGCGCAGGCACCCCAACGCCCACGCCCACCCGCTTCGGCTCCGCGTTCGCCCTGCAGATCGGCGACGAGCAGATGATGATCGACTGCGGCCCCGCCGCAACCCACAAGCTCGTCAAGGCAGGTCTCTGGCCCACCGACATCGACCACCTCTTCTTCACCCACCACCACTTCGACCACGACATCGACTACCCCTGCTTCCTCCTCTGCCGCTGGGACCAGAGCACCGGCAAGGAGAACGACCTGCAGGTCTTCGGCCCCACGCTCACCGAGCGCATCACGCGCGGCATCCTCGACGAGAACGAAGGCATCTTCGCCCACGACTGGAAGGCGCGCGTCGGCCACCCCCTCAGCCAGCGCATCCACCAGAACCGCGGCGGTACGCTCCCGCGCAGACCGCCCCATGTAACCGCAACCGACATCGGCCCCGGTCCCGTCTTCTCCGGCTCCGACTGGCAGGTAACAGCAGCCCCGGCCGAGCACGTCCAGCCCTTCCTCGACTCCCTCGCATACCGCTTCGACACCCCCGCCGGCAGCGTCGTCTTCACCGGCGACACCCAGCCCTGCGACACCGTCACCGAGCTTGCGAAGGACGCCGACCTCATGCTCTGCATGTGCTGGGACGACCAGGAAATCATGGACGCCGATGGCGAAGCCCCCGGCCAGTGCGGCACACTCGGCGCCGCGCGAATGGCGCAAGCAGCAGGCGTCAAGCGCCTCGCCCTCGTCCACATCGGCCCCCACCTCTCGCAGCACGGCCCCATGGAAAAGGGCATCGGCGACGTCCGCGAAATCTACGACGGCGGCATCCTCTTCACCGACGAGCTCCAGACGATTACCCTATAATAAGAGGGCAAATTGAGTCCGTTCGTGTAACAAGTAGGGCAGATTAAGTCCGTTCGTGGTGAGCTTGTCGAACCACAAATTAACAGGGCGCGTTATCGTATTGAGAGCAGCCCGTGAGACAAGCAAGGAGCGTCAGGTCATGCAGCAAGACAAAGCCCTGAAAATCCTATCCGAACACCGCCAGTCCCTCGCCGAAAAGTACGGCGTAAAGAAGATCGGCGTCTTCCCCTACTCGCACACCGCCAAATGCGACTGCACAAGCGGGAGTTGCTGTGGCTACCACCCCCAGATCGGCGTCGCCGTCGAGTACAAGCCTGATGCAGAGCCGTCTCTGTTCGACCTAGGCGGCTTGCTAATGCACATGAAGGACATTTTGGGGTGCGATGTCGACTTGGAAACGATAGGATTGGATGGAGACTCGCGCTACGAACAATCCGAAGACTATTTGCAGGATGTTGTCTATGTCGACTAACAGGGCATGGCAGCAGCGCTTTCAAGACATGCTCGATTCCGCTCAACGAATCCTACAATACACCCGAGGTATGAACTATCAGGACTTCATTGACGACAGACGCACCTTTGACGCTGTACTTCATAACTTTGCGGTAATCGGAGAAGCCGCGAACCGAATTCCGCACGAAATTCAAGCACGCCTCCCCGATGTTCCATGGCGCGATATGGTCGGTCTGAGGATAATAATCGTCCACATTTACTTTCGCATCAAAGAGCCGCCCATCTGGAGGGCCGTAAGCGAGTTGCCATTCCTTATGCGGCAACTCCAATCCTACCTGACCTCCCCCCAATCCCCATGACCACCCACCCCGCACATTGACCCTCCTCAAGACCATCGCCGACTGGCGACCCCGCACACCCTTCTACTACGGCTGGCTCATCCTCGCCATGTCCGCCGTCGGCACATACGCCGCCACCGGCTCCACCCAGCTCGTATTCGGCGGCGTCCAGAACTTCATCTTCGAAGACATGGGTTGGGACCGCAGCACCATCGCCTACGCCGTCACCGCAGGCACCTGGGCATCCGGCCTCATCACCCCCTTCGTCGGCAGGCTCGCAGACCGCTACGGCCCACGCGGCCTCATGCCCATCGCAGCCTTCATCGCCGGCATCTGCTTCTTCGCCATCGCCGGCATGCAAGCAGTCTGGCACTTCTACGCCGCATACATCGTCGCCCGCACCATCGCCAGCCCCATGTTAGTCGGCGTCGTTCCCCGCACCGCCGCCGTCAACTTCTTCAGCCGCCGCCGCAACCTCGCGCTCGGCATATCCGCCATGGCGCGTCCCTTCGGCGGCGCAATCAACATCCAGATATTCTCGCTCATCGCCCTCGCAGCAAGTTGGCGCGCCGCCTTCCAGGTGCAGGGCATAATCTCCCTGCTAATCGTCATCCCCTTGTACCTCGTAATGCGCCGCCGCCCATCCGACATCGGCTTGCAGCCCGAAGGCGCACCCGATCCCGCCCCAACCCAGACGCGCGTATCCGACACCACCCGACGGCAATCCACACCATCAGCCGCCAGTGAAGACTCAGACTGGACCGCCGCTCAGGCAGCCCGCACATCCGCATTCTGGCTCATCATCGCCGCCGAATCCCTCGTCATCCTCATGTCCGGCACCATCAACTTCCAGATAGTCCCCTACCTCCGCGACATCGGCATATCCCCCGCGCTCGCCGCAGGTACGCTCAGCATAAGCTCCCTCCTCGGCTCACTCGGCAACCCCTTCTGGGGATGGCTCTCCGACATGTTCTCGCCCCGCCGTCTCGCACTCATCACGCTCGCCATCTCCGGGGCAGCCGTTTCGCTATTCCTCGTAGTCCCCGAAGGCCGCCTCAGCATCGCCGTCGTCATCCTCTACGGCACCATCGCAGGCGGACTCAACATCCTCGGCCACATGATGATCGCCCAGTACTTCGGCAGGTCCTCCTTCGGCTCCATCACCGGCCTCATGGGACCCTTCCAGACCGGCGCGCTCGGACTCGGCCCCACACTCGGCGCCCTCCTCTTCCGCATCACCGGCGGATACCGCACCATATATCTCTTCGGCGTGCTATCCTACATCCTGGCGCTCGCCTGCATCATCGCAGCCCGCCCACCAACGAAAAGGTCCCCTCTCCCTAGGGGAGAGGGTTAGGGTGAGGGGAAGAAATCTCCTCCATCCTGTCCATCGATGTTAGTTAATGAGGAAAACACAATGACAACCACACCCACAACCCAAGTAGCAATCATCGGCGGCGGCGCAATGGGCGCATCCACCGCATACTACCTCGCCAAGGCAGGCATCCGCTCCACCATCATCGAGCGCGACGGCATCGGCACACAGGCATCCGGCTACAACGCCGGCGGCCTCAACCCGCTCACCGGCTACGGCCTCCCCGGCCCCCTCACCAACATCTCCAACGTCACCTTCGATATGCACGCCGACCTCGCCCAGACCCTCGAAGATGAATCCGGCGTCCCATACCACCACAAGACCATCGCCATCGTCAGCGTCGCCTTCGACGACTCCGATCTCCCCGAAATGCAGCAGACCCACGACGCATTCCAGGCAGCAGACGACCGCTTCACATCCCACTGGCTCGACGCCGACGATCTCCGCAAGATGGAACCCCGCCTCAACCCCGAAGCACAGCGCGGCCTCTACACGCACGGCCACTGCTCCCTCAGCGGCTACGAATTCACCCTCGCGCTCGCCCGCGCCGCAGAGCGCATGGGTGCGGAGATCAGGCAGGGCAACGCACTCTCCCTGCAGACCGCTGGCGACCGTGTCACCGGCGTAACCCTCGAAGACGGCAACATCTCCTGCGACACCGTCGTAATAGCCCACGGCCCCTGGAGCGCCAACGCGGAACAATGGCTCAGGACAAAGATCCCCGTCGATCCCTACAAGGGCGAGATACTCCGCCTCAGCATACCCGGCGACCTCCCCGAAAACGACTTCTCCGGCGGCGGCGCAAACGTACACAACCGCGCCGACGGCCTCCTCTGGGCAGGCGCCACCGAAGAGAGCAAAGGCTTCGACCGCGAGCCCTCCGACTTCGCCCGCGAAACCCTCATGAAAGGCGCAACCACCCTCATGCCCTTCCTCAAAGACGCCAAGATAGCCAAGCACACCGCCTGCCTCCGCCCCCTCACACCCGACTGGCTCCCCATCGTAGGCGCCGCCCCCGGCTGGCAAAACGCATATCTCGCAACAGGCGCAGGCAAAAAAGGCATCCTCCTCGCACCCGCCATCGGCAAAGCCACCGCCGACCTAATCACCACCGGAGCGACGGACATCCCCCTAGACGGCTTCGCCCCCACCCGCTTCACAAGGGTGGCGTGAATTCAATTTCTCCTAAAGAATTGGACCGCATCTAATATAGACTCTCTCAAATTCTGCTGTAAATTACGGCTAAATAGCATCTGCCCTGGTTGGAGACCGGATATAAGGTCTGTAACTCGCCTTACTTGCTGCTCTGACGTCGGCATGAGCGCCCGAATTTCTGCAGAACTGTTGAGATTGGTCTTGAAAAAGAAAGAGTTGCTTAAAAACTCCCTGTAATCTGCCCCGGACGATCCCGCTAGGTCTGACACGGATTGAGTAGCTAGAAATACGGCCACACCCTTTGATCGCCCCTCCCTGATGATCCGGGCAAGCGGAGAAGACTTAACGGAAAGATAGTGGTGGGCTTCATCAATAAATATAATATGCCGCAAGCTAGTTATCGATCCCTGGCGTTCAACGTCGGGAAGCTGCTTCATTTCGTCATAAAGTCGACTAACAATTAAAAATGCTACTGGCAAGGTGTCAGCAACTAACTCGTTGAGTCGTACCAATAGCGAGCCCGTTATTAGGGGAGCGGGGTTATTCGCCGAGGGCATGTCTTCGAATGCTCGAAGTACGCTTAGACGGGATAGCACTTCGGTGAGACCATCATCCCTTCTTCGATTCTCATCGTAATATTCTCTTATCCGGTTCTCAAGTATGGGAAACCCGAACCCATTAGAGTACTTCGGAGTCGAAATTAATTCGGTCAGACATTGCCGCAGGGCATGTCGCTGCTGGGTGCCCAACCTAGGGTAGAATTTACCAAGAAGGTCCGCGACTCCAAGTGCGTATTGCGCCGGATCATGAGATGTTGTGTTTTGAAACGGGACAGTGGGAATAGGTTCTGCCCCGGCCGTAACTACTTGGCACCCCAATTGCGATTCCAGGAGCCGCCTGCTAGAGCTATCTGATTCTGATAAATCACCCTTGTAGTCAAGCACTGTTAGACTTACATCAGGGTATTGTTCGTGAAGTTGATAGAGAATATCAAGTGCAAATTGGGTTTTTCCTTGGCCACTTACTCCGACGATACAAGCATGGGGATTCTCAATTATCGACGTGTCTGTTAATGGCCAATGAATTTCCGTATTATCTACCGAGTTCATGCCGATTTTCACAGACATTTCTTGGCTCGAGCCTGTGAGCAGGTCATTCTGTGAATGGGAAATACCCTCCGGCACCATTTCAAGCAGCAGACTATACAGATCTTCTAGACTGTCAGCTTTGTCCGCAGTCTCTTTGAGGAGAATAGAACCAAGGTGAATATGGTAGGATACCTGTCTGTAGACTTCTTCCAGCGATAGTGGCCGACCAGCTACAATCTGAACTATCGTGGGAAACAGAATTGGATAGCGCACTTTAGTAGACGAAAAAATTTCAAATGCCCCTGAGATGCGAGCAGGCCGGCTATAGTTCACGTCCAGATCCGGAGGTCGATCTTCGATATAGCCATTTTGGTTCAGACTCATCAGAGCGGCGATTCTGTGGATTGCACCCATTGTTCCAAGACTAGGAAATCTCTGGTGCACCGATCGGCACCTTTCGTCCGCCAAACGCGATACTTCTGCTCTATCAACCGAGCTACTGGACAAGATAGCCCTCCCTGAAGTGAGTTTGACCTGTTTCCGCATCTCTGAAAAGATGATGCTCGCTCGCGACGTGTGGGCTTATTCTTCTGTGCTGCTCAAGCCCTATTTCAGCATCAGTTGCCAAGACTAAGACCTGCTGACCGACATAGGGGAAGAAATTGGTAAGTATATTGTCCCTATGCACAACATCAAGACGTGCCAAAGGGGTGTCAATGATCATAGGAAGTTGCTTGTTGGACAGCTCGACCACACTAGCAATCAATGCAAAGGCCATCACTTCTTTCTGACCGGCACTCTGCTCAGACGCGTCCAACCCGGTGTCGGACCTTGAAGTGATATGTATGTTAAAGGTCTCTCTGTCAATCTCGACTTTGCCTAGTGCTTCAGGACTATTCGTCAACTCCCGAAACTTTTCATTGAAAACCTCTTCGAGCTCTCCAATCCTGCTGCGACGATAATCAGTTATAAACCGACCCAAAGCGTCCTGCAGACTTCTACAAGTGATGAGTTGAGAATCAAGCCTCTTGAATTCTGAGTCATGGCTACTAAGCTCAGCAATTTCCTTGCTGAGTTCCTCAACGGCCTGGGTTAATGTGTTGTCGTCTCTCTCCAGATCTGCCAACGAATTCTTATGGCGAGACAGGATATTACGCGCCATTTCCATTTCCTGATGGAGCGCTGGAATGTCGGCATCGATTGACTCAATTGAAGGCAACGACTCAAGTTCGTGCAGGACCCTGTCAAGTTCGGAGTTTAGGTCATCAAGTTGGAGAGGAAGCTCTCCGAGTTTCCCTTTTTCAGTCTGTATTAGGTTGTTCAATACATTGATCCCATCTGAAAGGCCTGAATACAGGCTTGAATCGGGCCTTATGCCCGCTGCCGACATCAATGCGACCCGAAGGTGGTCGGGCGATGCTTCACTGAGCGTCGGGGAAATCCTACCGCGATGTTTCCATACGAATCCAATTAATTCTTCTAGTTCAAAGGGCCCGGCTGCGTCATTCAGTGCATCCGATGCTTCTTTAAGCTGTGGATGAAATAGAGCAACCACAAGCTCTCTTGAGATCATTCTCTTGATCTGATTTCTCTTGTCTTCTATGTCCTCGGCTAGAGTGTCGCGCCTAAGGATCAGTTCCCTTCGTCTGGCTTGAAAACGCTCGTCAAAAATCGAACCTATCTTTTCCTCCTGTCGCTCAAGGACTGCCAATTCCCTACTTGCTTCGCTAGTGGCTCTTTCTAGCTCAGACCGCCTTCGGTTATTGGCATTTAGCTGGTTCAGGGCTGAGTCGCGTTGTTCTATCTTTCTGTTCAAGTCTTCTCTGACATAGTGGCTATCTCTTTCCCGGCGAAAGTCGGCTTCTACTCTCCGAAGGTCTTCGAGTAGTTGAATGTAGTTGTGCAAACCAAGTAATCGCTCGAGTGCATCCTTTACGCTATCTGCTGCTGCGTCCGTATACTCCTGAATCTGTTCCCCGTCAAAGAGGAAGAAATTGCTGATCGACTGAGGTATCAAGCCATCAATGAATCCGGCAATTTGATCTCCGTCTCTTGAAGTCTCGCCCGTGCTTAAGTTTTGTAGTAGGGAGTGAAGCGCGACACTGCCCGCACTTGCTTCGTGACGTCCTGGCCGCCGTATCCACCTTCTGCTTAGCTGATATTGGTCTCCGGCATGCTCAAATTCTATTGCAACAGCCATTTCGAGTTCATTTTCCTGCGCCCCCCTGGACAAGAAATTCGCTCTTAAGATGGGATTAGATTCGGAGGCAAATAGGCAGGCTTCCAATGACTCGAACAGAGTGGTCTTGCCGCTCCCATTTCGCGCTCCCAATAGATGTATACAACTGTAATCGGTGGGTTGAGGAAGGTCTAATACATGCTCCCCATAGTACGACTTTATGTTGTTCAGTCTGATCTTACGGAGAATCATTGTTGCGCTCCGACACGTAGTGCTCGATAGTTTCCTTCAAGTCTGGAAACAGGCCTCTCCTGCGTAGCCGCCCTTCGTTTTCGATTTCCAAGTCTATCAAGTCATCAACAAGCTCAGGCATAACGCCAAAGTCCAAGCAAGCAGCCTCCAATATACGTCTTTCAGTAATTGATTTATCTGCCATAATTTACCTCCAGTTGTGTGCGCAGTTTGGCCTGTATGTGTAGAGCGCCATGGCGCAGTGAGTATATGTTTGAATATGCGAAGGGTCAAGATGTAATGGATATTTTTCAAGATCCCCCTAATCCGCCGCGCTCACCGCCTCCACATCCACCCCCAGCAGCGGCACCAGGTACTGCCCCGTCTGCGAGTGCGCCATCCGCGCCACATCCTCCGGCGTACCCTCCGCGATCAGCTCGCCGCCCTTGTCGCCCGCGCCCGGCCCCAGGTCTATCAGCCAGTCCGCGCTCTTGATCAGGTCCAGATGATGCTCGATCAGCACCACCGTGTTCCCCGCATCCACCAGCCGCTGCAGCACCCGCAGCAAATGCGCGCAGTCCTCGAACGACAGCCCAGTCGTCGGCTCGTCCAGTATGTACAGCGTCTTCCCCGTTGCCCGCTTCGAAAGCTCCTTCGCCAATTTCACCCGCTGCGCCTCGCCCCCGCTAAGCTGCGTCGCTGGCTGACCCAGCCGTATATACCCTAAGCCTACATCCTGCAAAGTCTGCAGCCGCCTCCGCACCCGCGGTATATTCTCGAACGCCTCCAGCGCCTCCGTCACCGTCATCGCCAGTACATCCGCGATATTCGCGTCCCGCCAGTAGATCTCCAGCGCCTCGCGGTTGTACCGCTTCCCCTCGCATATCTCGCAAGGCACCGTAACATCCGGCAAAAACTGCATCTCGATGTTGATATGCCCGTCCCCCGTGCAAGCCTCGCAGCGACCGCCCTTCACATTGAACGAAAACCGCCCCGGCTTGTACCCCCGCATCCGAGCCTCCGGAGCAGTCGCGTACAGCTCCCGTATCGGCGTGAAGGTGTCCGTGTATGTCGCCGGATTGCTCCTCGGCGTCCGCCCGATCGGCGACTGGTCGATGTCCACCACCTTGTCGATATGCTCCACACCCTCGATGTCGCGCACCGCCCCCGCCCTGTCCCGCGCCCGGTAGAACTGCTGCGCCAGCTTCTTGTACAGGATCTCGTTGATCAGCGTGCTCTTCCCCGACCCCGACACCCCCGTCACGCACACCAGCATCCCCAGCGGAATCTCCACATCGATGTCCTTCAGGTTGTTCTGCGCCGCCCCCCTGATAACCAGATGCTCACCGTTCCCCGGTCGCCGCCCCTCGGGCAGCGGTATCTGCCTCGTCCCCCCCAGATACTGCCCAGTTATAGACTTCGGCTCCGCGATGATGTCATCCACCGGCCCCGTCGCCACCACATGCCCGCCGTGCTCGCCCGCGCCCGGCCCCAGGTCCACGATGTAGTCCGCAGACCGCATTATCGCCTCGTCGTGCTCCACGATCAGCACCGTGTTCCCCAGATCGCGCAGCCCCTTCAGCGTCTGTATTAGCCGGTAGTCGTCCGCCGGATGCAGCCCAATCGAAGGCTCGTCGCACACATACAGCACCCCCATCAGCCCCGACCCGATCTGCGTCGCCAGCCGTATCCGCTGCGCCTCCCCGCCGCTCAGCGTCGATGCCGTCCGCGACAGCGTCAGATAGTCCAGCCCCACATTCAGCAGGAAGTCCAGCCGCGCCCCGATCTCCTTCAGGATCTGCCCCGCAATCGCCCGTTCCCGCTCCGTCAGCACACTCGGATGCTCCACCACCACGCGCCCGTTCCGCGACCCCTTGGATTTCCGCCTGCGCCCCTTCGCCGCCTTCTTCGCCGTCCCATTCGCAGCGAAAACATCCTGCCCAGCCTGCACATCGATGTTAGCCCTAGTCTCGTCCCTCTCGATCCCCGCAATCCACCGGCTCGCCTCCGCAATAGACTTGTTCGTAACATCCATAATGTTGATACCGCACACCGTCACCGCCCGCGCCTCAGGCCGCAGCCGCTCACCCTTGCACGCCGTACACGGGTTCGTCGACATATACCGCTCTATCTCCGAGCGCACATGGTCCGACTCCGTATCCTTGTACCGCCGCTCCAGGTTGTTGATCACCCCCTCGAACGCCGTCCGCCAGCGATACGTCTTCCCCCGCCGCGTGTGGTGCCGCACATCGATGCGCTTCCGCTTCGTCCCGTACAGCACCTTGTCCAGGTCCTGCTTGTCCATGTCCTTGACCGGCACATCCAGCGAAAAATCATACGCATCCGCCAGCGACTCCAGCTGGCTGTAATACCACGGGCTCATCGCACCCGACCGCGCCCACGCCTGCACCGCCCCCTCCGCAATGGTAAGGTTCCTGTTCGGTATCACCAGCTCCGGGTCAACCTCCAGCTTGTACCCCAGCCCCGTGCAAGTCGAGCATGCCCCATGTGGATTGTTGAAGCTGAAAGTGCGCGGCTCCATCTCCCCCATGCTGATATTGCAGTGAACGCACGCGAACTGCTCCGAAAACAGCAGTTCCTCCCCCCCGACCACATCCACCAGCACCGTCCCGCTCGCCATCTTCAGCGCAGTCTCCACCGAGTCCGCCACCCGCGTCTGCTCCGCGCTCGCCCCGATCACCAGCCGGTCCACCACCACCTCGATGTCATGCCACTTCTGCTTGTCCAGGTCGAACGACTCCGACAGGTCAGACACCTCGCCGTTCACCCGCACCCGCACGAACCCCGACTTCCGCGCGTCCTCGAACACCTCCTTGTGCTCGCCCTTCCGCCGCCGCACCATCGGCGCCATTATCTGTATCCTGCTGTCCTCCGGCAGACCCAGCACCGCATCCACGATCTGCTGCACCGTCTGCCGCTCCACCGGCCGCCCGCACTTGTAGCAATGCGGATGCCCCGTCCGCGCGAACAGCAGCCGCAGGTAGTCGTAGATCTCCGTCACCGTCCCCACAGTAGAGCGCGGGTTGTGCGACACGCCCTTCTGGTCGATGGATATAGCAGGCGACAGCCCCTCGATGTAGTCCACATCCGGCTTATCCATCCGCCCCAGGAACTGCCGCGCATACGACGACAGCGACTCCACATACCGCCGCTGACCCTCCGCATAGATCGTATCGAACGCCAGGGAACTCTTGCCCGACCCGGAAACACCCGTCATCACCACGAGCTTATTGCGCGGAATCGTTACGCTCACATCCTTAAGATTGTGCTCCCGCGCCCCCTGAACAACGATATTCTCCAATGGCATACGGCTCGTCCTTCTGTCTGGGTGAATTGCAAAGGCAAAACGGAAAAATGAACGCCCTGCAGCGTTCATTTTATCATTCAGGCGTGAGGCATGGGCAGGTGTCAGGCGACCTTCTCAACCAATCGCCAAGAAAAAAATCCACTCTTCGCAACCCGCCCTACACAGACGATCCCGTAAGTGGACTAACCCCCGACGCGCCCGACACCACGCCATCCGACTTCACGATGAACTTCTGGCATTCCGAAAGCACAGCCTTGCCGCCAGATTCCAGCGCCTTATCCACCGCATCCCTGTGCCTCGTCATCGCCCCAACCGTCTGGTCCAGCGCGCCCCTGATCCCCCCAGCACCAGCAACCTTGTAATCGCCGATCGCCCCATCGATAGCCAACAGAGCCTCAGACAAAGTCCGCTTCAGATCGCTCGACAACTCCGAATCAAGCACCTTGCTAGCCAGCTCCCGCGCCTCAGCCTGCAACTCCTCCAGCTCATCCGCAGGAATCACCGTCTCATCGAACTCCCTCGACATAATCCGCGCCGGCCATCTGAAAGACCTCAGGAAATCATCGCTGAAATCCTGCCTGAAAGTAGGCCAGTTCATGGAATCGATCCCGAAGATAAAGCTCCTCAGCCTGCCAAGGTCCTCCAGGTACAGCTCCAGGTCCTCCGAGTTCATCGCCTCGCACCGCTTCGAAGTCTGCTCGCACAGGTCAATCAGCCGCAGCGTACCCGTCAGCGACACATAAAACCCCGACCTATCCCCCGCCTCCGGGCTAATCCCAAGCGTCTCCATCCACACATCCGCCACCCTCACCGTCGCTATCGGAAAATCCGGATGAGCATCAGAATAAGTCTCCTCCCCGTAAACAATCACCCCTTGGACAATGTCATAAAGCCGCTGCGCCGGATTCGTCATCTCTGCCATCAAACTGCTTACCTCATCAAATAGTTTCCTCCAACAATATTACACCACGAAAATGACTGAATTCTGGAATCGCACGCGCGAATGAAATGAAAATGAGCTTTGTCATCCAATGCATCTGGAGTGCGTTCTAAATTGCAAGCGTTTACGGAGTTTGACACGATGGCAAACGAATGGTTCCTTTGATTTGAAGAAACTAGGTAGGCTCACTTGTGAAATGCCGCCACACAAGGCGCTCACGTACAGGGATTGGATGTCTGATGCTATGAAATCTCGCCTGGATAGACGTCTTCCGGCTGCGAAAGGATTAGTGATAATAGCTCAGAAGCCACCATCTGCTGGCTCTGAGCCATATCCTCCCAAGCAATCGCCACATGGGACGGATTCCTGCACACTGGGCAAAAGGTTACGGACGGCGACTTACCGCCTCCTTCTATTATCGAGTCGATCAGTTCGTCCACATTAAGTACAATGAATTTGTCTCCCCGATTTATTGTAATCGGAAAGGCCTTAAGAGTATCTCTTATCTCATTCACTGCAGTTTCATGGTTTTGTGAATGGAATTCAATCCAGTTGGCAGAAAGATAGGCTTCATTTGACCGCAGATAGAAGGTTTCGTTCTTGAGGTCTCCGCTCTTACGATCTACGTGTAACCCGAGACGGCACCACCTAGCCACATTGTCGTCGTCGGGGATTGGAGAACCCGGACTGGTCACGAGGTTGTAACCCGCTCCGCGAACTCGCCTAGATCGGCAAAGATTTCGCTTCTAGTGGAAATACCATGTAATTTAAGTCTCTCCTGCCCCCTTCTAAACGGGCCGGACAATGCAACGAATTGAATTTGTCCTGATTCAAGGAACCTCATGGATACCACACCGTTACCCCTTCCCCACACGCTGCTCGGATCGCCGTTATCCTTGAGATGCCATTCAATTTCTATCTGTCCTTGTGGGTCAGAGCCAATGATCGGTGGCAATAGATTTGGTTCTTGGATGACGAAGGCTACCAGAGAACGCAGTGACTGAACTGCAATCGGTGGCTCGTCAAGCTCTTGATCCCGAAATTCCAGATATTCTTGGATGCGGTCAGCAACCTGGGCATGATAGTCTCGTCTCAGTTTTGCTAAGAGGATCTTCCTTCTTTCATACTCTCCAATTTGGCCAAAGGCTGGGGTAATCTTAGTCAACGCCTCAGCCAGCGATTGGGACGACCTTCTGTAGTTTTCCGCAAGGCTCCGAGACATCAATTCGATGTCTGGCAGCAACGCTTGACTGCTACTCACCGCAATTTGCCTAGTCAACGCCTCAGCCAGCGATTGGGACGACCTTCTGTAGTTTTCCGCAAAGCTCCGAGACATCAATTCGATGTCTGGCAGCAACGCTTGACTGCTACTCACCGCAATTTGCCTAGTCAACGCCTCAGCCAGCGATTGGGACGACCTTCTGTAGTTTTCCGCAAAGCTCCGAGACATCAATTCGATGTCTGGCAGCAACGCTTGACTGCTACTCACCGCAATTTGCCTAGTCAACGCCTCAGCCAGCGATTGGGACGACCTTCTGTAGTTTTCCGCAAGGCTCCGAGACATCAATTCGATGTCTGGCAGGAAGACTTGACTGCTACTCTCAGCTACATCCTGGGGCACCAGTTCTCGTTCAGTCCAAGCACTTTCAAAGACATGCGGAATTCTAACTGTGCCCGGGCTCTCTCGTATTATCTCTGCTGCCGTCCCTTCCGATATATGTTTATCTAACGGGATATTCGTCGGATTAGGGTCGCTCAGTGCAAGTTCCCTTACCAGTACTGAATAGGCACTTAGAGGTCGGTTTCGCACCGTCGCGTAATTCTTCCGGCGAAAAGTGGCTTTTGGGCGAATTCGATTGTGACGGGCGCCTCTGTAATTGCGAATGCTGTTAGAGGGTCTACTGCGCGAATCTTGAGTCGTCTTATTTCTTTCTAATGTAGGAACTTCTGGAACTGTCATAACGAACCATCCGTACGAAGAAGATGACCAATTGCTTCCTTAAGTGCATCGAGACGAGTCGACAGGAGGTCGGCTGCACTGATCATGTTTTCGATTCCGTTGTCTTCCACGTTAGAAGAGAAGCACTCGAAAATGATTGAATTCTCATAGGTTTTATTTCCTCGTTGGGATTCCTCAATCTTAATCCACATCCGGTACAGAGTATCCTCAACAACAAATGTCAAATTTGGCTCAATCGATGTATTCTCAAATTTTGTTGGCCAACTTCTGGTCAGGAAAGTATTAAGCATCCATTCACTCGCCATCGGATCAACGACTGAAAGGCGCCAGTAGAACCACATCCGCTGCGCAGGCAAAAATGGGACTCTTTCCAAGTATTTTTTTGCAACTAACGGGATAACGTGTCCGCCTTCGTATCGTGATTCGTCCTCAATGCGGCAGTCAGGGTAAGAAGTTATCCAGAGATTGCTCTCAGTCATCCACCAACGTAGAGGACCATATCGAATAGTTACATCGTCCGTGCCTCGAGTTGCGAGCGTACAGACCCAGTCTCTAGGGACAATGTCATTTGACAGCAAAAATTCTGGCGTGAAGCTCCAGATGTCGTGTGAATCGGCACCAATAATTGTGCTCTCTTGATGAACCCAAAGGCCATTAGCATCGTTCGTCGATTGAACCACTGCTTCACCTCTATGTCATTCCCATTTACATCTACGCTATGGGCAGACTCAGAAGAGTCTCTCCATTTTCGCGCAGGCATTGTAACACTTCTGCCTTAGATTGGTCCCTCATATCATTGTATATTAAGATGCGCGACTCTCTACGCCTCTAGGTTCAGCATAGAAGGCATGGCAGTGGACAAGAGGAATATCCCAAGTAGGCAGCTAACAATGTCTCACTTAAGAGCATAATTCTGTCTCCAGGGCGAAATAAGCCCATTCCATCTCAGAGAGCATACGCGATAAGGCATACGACTTTGTACACTATTGCCGAAACTACAGAATCGACACCTTCCTGACTCGCATCTGGCACTTCCACATAGATCTCCCCTTGACAACCCAAACATCCGTCCGTACCATATGTCAATTACAAAGAACATATAATCTCACAACTTTGGAGAACCACCCACAACCTATGTGCACCAAGAGCAAGCTCCAACAACACATTCGCAACCTCACCGGAGACGGCGAAGTCGTTGCACGCTTCCTCTTGGACACGGTGCAGGGTGAGTACCCCGACGCCAAGTACCACCACAAACTCGAAGCCGCAAAGCTCCTAGCCCGCTACGGCTCCTCATGCGAAGACCAGTCCAAAGGACAGGAATCCCAATTCTGGGGCCTAATCCCCACACCCGAAGAACTCGCAGAATCCCATTCTCGTCATTCCTGCGAAGGCAGGAATCCAGAGGGGCACGGTGGGGAGACTGACAACTCAGAACTCACAACTGAAAACTCAACCGTAACTTACCTCGACATCCTCAACTACGACATCGCCCATCTAATCAGGCAGGAAACAGCCGAAGGCCACACCATCGCCGAGTTTCTATCCCATGTAATGACCCGAAGGGACCAGCCCTTTACACCCAAGAAACTCCGCATCCGCCACACAGACCGAATGGCAGCCGCAAGAGAAATCCTGCGCCGAGGCCACGGACACTGGGGCAGAAAGCCAAAGCTCAAAGTCTATGCGGACGATGTAGAGGACACCAACGACTACGAAACCCTGCACACCGACCTAGCCAAGCGAATGCGCGAGTACAACGAACACGGCACGGACGCCATCCGCTTCCTCTTGGACGTAATGAACGACACCAGCCTCGACCCCGAGGAAGGCTACACCTGGCACCACAAGATGTCAGCAGCCCACGAGATAATCCGCCGAGGCTGGGACACCAACTACGACAAGATCACCCCGGAAATGCTGCAAGCCTACTGGCAAGACCAGCAGTCCACGCGCCTCAGCGTTGGCCAGAAAAAACAACTAGCCGGCCTCCCCGCCTACCTGGACGAATACGACCAGTACGACAACGAGGACTACGAGGCCATCGCCCGCGAACTCCGCGATCAAGAGGACATGGAACAGGCCGCAGCCTTCAAAGCTGCCTCTGCCCCCGGAAAGAGTCCCCTCTCCCCAGCTGACAGGGGTATGTAAGGGTTGTTACGAGGGCGCATGATGAGTGATCTGCAGGTTGTGCTTGGGTTGTGGCCAGGGTTCGGGCAGCAGCCAGACTCGGCGCCAGAGGCGTCCTTTCAGCAGCATGCGCCTGAGCCAGTCGAAGCCGTGGCGGAACACGCTGACGGTGCGCGCCAGCCGGCTACGAGTGTCCCGATGATTGGCAGCCAGCGTCTTTGGCGGCGTACGGAGATTGCTTGGTGCGATGCCACGATCGTGGGCGTCCTCCACTCTGGTGCCATAGGCCAGGGCCAGCAAGGTGGCCACCGACAGCACCAGCCAGTGGCGGGAGACGCGGGTCGGGTCGGTGCGCCGGGTCTTGTCCCATTTCCAGCCCAGGCTCTTGATGGCCTTGAAGCCCAGTTCGATCCAGAAGCGCAGGGCGTACCAGCTGATCCCGACCTCCTCAGGCGGCAGGTCGGTGAGGATGATCCAGGGCTCGTCCTGCTCGGCGTACCAGACGGCCAGCAGGGTGCAACGGCGCTTTGCGGTGGGCGGGCCAAAGGCGGTGCCCTGGCCGATCCAGGCGGTATCGGGACCGGGAAGGAAGGCGCGCGCGGGCAGACGCCTTCCACCCTGGGCGCAGAAGGTGATGTTGTTCCGATAGCGCATGTACGGGTGCCAGCCCTGGGCACGGATCTGTTTCCACAGCTTGGGGCTGGAGATGCCCCGGTCACAGAGCACGATGACGGTCATTTCGCGTGGAACGGCCGGAGCCAGTTCCCGGAGCAGTTCCACTATCGAGTCCATCCAGGAGCCTTTCTGGGTGGCGTGGTGGATGCGCCAGGCCACGGGAATGGCGCAACTGCGGTAGAGGACGCTGATGACGATGGCGGTGGTCTGGTCACCCTTGAGAGTGGGGTCGATGGCCAGGGCCAGATGGCCGGAGCGCCACCAGGCCAGGACCCACCGGAGCAGGGGCGCGAAGCAGAGCGTGACGTCCAGTCGGGTCTGGCAGGGACGGGCCCGGTCGCTGCCGTCGTAGAGCCACTCCCTAAGATACTGGCGCAGGCTGTTCCATTTGCCCCAGGGAGAGAGGGCCGAGGCCACGGCGTTCTGACAGGCGCTGCCGGCGAGGATGGCCCCGCAGACCCACAACACCAGGCCGGTCAATTGTGGCTGAGATAGGTGAGGTAAATGCGTTTCAATAGTTTGCTGAATCTGATAGGTTTCTCTGGGAAGGCGCATCGAGGGTCTCCTGCATCTGGATGTGTGACGAACACCAGAATACTGGAAGCCGATGCGCCTTTCCAAGTTAATTCCAGGCTTTACCTACCCCTGTCAGCCTCTCCCCAGGGGAGAGGGTTAGGGTGAGGGGAAACGCCCCTGCATCAAGCCCGTCCGAGAACAACGCAGCCACCCCAACCCTCCATTCCCGTGAAAACGGGAATCCAGCTGCGTCAGAAAATCCCCTCTCTCCTCATTCCACCCGTCATTCCTGCGAAAGCAGGAATCCTGCGGCGCAGGGCGCGGGCACGGAAACTACCAACCCGTTCGTCCTGAGCCTGTCGAAGGACGAGCCCGCCAACTCTCCCGGCAACACCGAGGACAACACATCCTCCCCATCCTCTACATCGATGTCAGTTCTCCCCGACGACCTCGACTGCTACTACGAACCCCTAACCCCCGAAGACCAGGCAATCTTCAACTACAACTCGCTCATAGAATCCGGCGAATTCGAAGAAGGTGAAATCACCATCGTGCCGCCCTCAGAGGCAGCCCACCGCGACTACGCCATCACCCTAAAGCAATTAGAAGAAGCTGCCGAAGCCGAAGGCGTCCCCCTCCTCCCCAATCCCCTCGCCGGCTCACTCCGCCGTCCGGCAATCCGCAGCCCCTAACCCTCTGTGCCCTTTTGTGCCTTCTGTGGCTATTCCGTCCCTCGACAACTGAATCCTCACCACTCGAAACTACGCCCTACCTCACCGGGACCCGCGTCCCCGGCGTAGTCATCCGCAGGCTGTAAATCGAACTGTTCGATGTGAAGTACATCGTCTGGTTGTCCTCGCCGCCCCACGCGCAGTTCGCCGGATACTCCGGCAGCTCGATAACCCCAACCAGCTCGCCGCTCGACTCGAACACCCAGCATCCGCCAGGACCCGTGCAGTACACGCGCCCCTCCACATCCACCTTCATCCCGTCCGGCACCCCATTATTCGCATGCTCCGACGGCATATCCGCAAAGTGTCGCAGCCCCACCACATCGCCGTTCCCGTCCAGCTCGAACGCCATGATGTACTGCCCCGGCCGCGTATTCGCCACATACAGCACGCTCTCCTCCGGCGAGAACGCGATCCCGTTCGGATACTCGAACGGCGCCACCAGCTCCACCTCACCGTTCGGCCTGATCCGATGCACGCTGTTGAACTGCACATCCACATCTGCAGCGTCCAGCCGGTCCCGCCCCGGGTTCGTGAAGTACAGGCTGCCGTCCGTCTTCAGCACCACATCGTTCGGCCGGTTCAGCCGCCTCCCATCGCAGCCGTCCGCAATCGTCGTGTACGACCCGTCCTCCTCCAGCCGCGTCAGCCGCCGGTTCACCATCTCGCAGATGACCACATTCCCCTGCGCATCGAAGGTCATCCCATTCGATTCCCCGCTGTTCTCCCGAATCAGCTCCGGCTCCTCCCCCGGCACCAGCCTGAAAATCTGCGCCCGCCGTATGTCCACAAACAGCAGGTACCCGTCAGGATGCCACAGCGGCCCTTCCGTGAACACGAACCCCGTCGCCAGCCGTTCCGCCTCCTCCGATTCAACGATGCTAGAAAGTGCGTCAGACATGTCAGCCCCCTGTTCTGTCCGTCCTGTTATTCGTCATCGGTTAGACTCGCGTGTACTTCACGATGCGCCGCCCCGTACTGCCCTCGCCCGAAGTCGGCTGCACGAAGTAGATGCTCCCGTCCGAGTCGCCCGCCGCACCGTGGCAGCTCCGGTACTTGTCATCGCCCCAGCGCGCCAGCAGCTCGCCGTCTCCGCTCAGTATGCTGAAGTACCCGCCGTTGTGCTCTGCCACATAGCAGTCGCCGTCCGAGTCCTCCCACACCACCGCAGGCCCGATCAGCTTCGTCGGCCACTCAGCCAGGAATCTGCCGTCCTGCGAGAACACCTGCACGCGGTCATTCTCCCTGTCGGCGACGAGCAGCCGCCCGTCCGCCGTAATGCAAGCGCCGTGCGGCAGCATGAATTGCCCCGGCCCGCTGCCCGGCTCGCCCCACGACTGCTTCAGCGCGCCCTCTGCCGAGAACCGGTGAACCCTCGCATTCGCGTACCCATCCGCGATGTAGATATCCCCCGATGCCGCGACCGCTATGCCCGCCGGCATGTTGAACGGCTCGCCTCCATGCGTGACCTGCGTGTATCCGCTCGACCCGAAGTCGTCGGGGTCCGCGCCCGTATCGGAGCGAAAGCCCTTCTCGCCGATTGTCAGCAGCAGTTCGCCCTGCGGCGTGTACTTCAGTATCTGCTGGTCGTTGCGGTCCACGATCCAGATGCTGTCGTGCGCGTCAGCGTATATCGCATGTGGGAACGAGAACTCCGTCTCGCCCCAGTCGTGCAGGTAATTGCCATCCGTATCGAATACGATGACGCCATGCTCGCCCCTGTTGAAGCCGTACACCCTATCCTGCGAGTCCACCGTCACCGCCGCCATTGGCACATTCCAGCCCTCCGGAATCTGCGCCCAGTC
Organism: Dehalococcoidia bacterium; assembly: GCA_963665605.1. Taxonomy (GTDB): domain Bacteria; phylum Chloroflexota; class Dehalococcoidia; order Lucifugimonadales; family JADFKI01; genus Bin90. Next base: position 2,341,819 of record OY762409.1, read on the forward strand.
TTCGTTCACTTCGTAAGTATGCTTGCCGCTTCCAACTGTATCTGCCACGTCTGATCTCCTTACAATGAATCGAGGACTGAATCCACCATCCGATGCTATCTACTGTTTACAACTAACCCTACTCCGGCCTGCAAGCCTCCATCACCGCGCGCACCGAATCGATGTCGGGCCGCGCGGCTACAACACGCACCATTGCGATGTCCAGGCCTTCCGCCAGCCGCCTGAACTCCGCCGCTGCGCCTGCCGCATTCCCATAGTACCCCACCGTGCGCAGCAGTTCCGGCGAGAATGCGTCCGCCACCTCGTCCGCGCTTGCGCCGTTGCGACGCATGTCGTCCAGACCGGCAAGCTCTTCGGTGAAGCCCATTCGCTCGAAGTGCGCCCGGTAACCAAGCTGCCGCTCTCGCTCTGTCGGTATCGTCGCGCCCAGCGCGTAGTTCATCGTCGCCTTGGCGAACGCCCTTCGCGCCACATCCTCGTCATCGTCAACGCAGACGCGGATATACTCCGCCAGCTTGATTTCAGACGGATCGCGTCCCGCCTTCTGCGCGCCCTCGATGACGCGCTCGCGGCTCCAGGCTATCTGTTCCGGGCTGCACCAGTTCAGGCATGCGCCGTCCGCAAGCTCACCAGCCAATCGCAGCATCTGGGGTCCCAGCGAGCCGAGGTACACCGGTGTTTTCGGCGGTGGGTCTATGCCGAGATTCGCGCCACGCAGCGTTACCACATCACCCTCATAGTCCACGCGCTCACCGGCGACGAGCGGGCGTATCGTGGCGAGATAATCGCGCATCAGCGCCAGCGTGGAGAAGTTCGGCAGACCGAGCGCCTGTCGCTGGCTCGGTCGATATGAGCCACCTGAGCCGATGCCCATTATGAACTTGCCGCCGCTTATATCGCTCACGGTACCGCCTGTCATCGCGAATCCCATCGGTGTGCGGTACATCACCGGAGATACCGATATGCCCGTCGTAACGCCGCCGTCAACGACATCACAGCTTGCTTCCCAGCGACGCAGGCAGAGCTGGTAGGAATCGTGCCCTGTGCCTTCCGGCGTCCAGATGCTCGTGTAGCCCTGTGCCGCTGCCTCGCGAGCAAGTACCGCCTGATCGTCCCACGACAGGTTGAGCGTCGCATCCAACCCAACGCCAATTTCCATTTTGCTTTCCTTTCCTGCTGCTTCTCTGGGGGCAAGCGACAATTGAGGCGCAGCTATAATGCTTAGTTGACATAAAATAGTCGTGCTGATACTATAACGCCAACAATATTACACCATAAGCGAAGAGAGGAGTTTAGCAGATGGCAGATGTAGCGTTGGTGACTACGGCAATCGCTGGGCTCGTTGTCTCGGTGGGGCCCTGCTCGTATCGATCGGCGTGCTTTACCTTGTAATGCGGATTGGCAACGCAATCGACAACCTTACTTCCGGTGACTAGACTTCGGTTGGGCAATTAATTTAGTAGCGGGGACGCTTGGTTGAGCGTCCCCGCCTCGTTTCATCGGCCAAAATTCAGACGGACTAGTCCCTGGAGGGCAATGCTACCGTCGCTGCGCCCGGCGTGGTCTTCTTCCCCTCGTGGTCTTCCAGCCATATGTCGCAGTCCACCAAGTTCTCGCCGTTTTCGGTATAAGTCTTCGTGACGACACCCTTGCCGTACATTGGCGTACCCGGCACATCCATGCCGCGATACTGCGTCGTCAGCGACTTCAGCATGCCCTCTTCACCGATCCAGTCGGTCATCAGCTGTCCCAACCATGCGCCCTTGAGCGCGCCATGCAGGATGACATCCGGCAAGCCGTTGTTCTTCGCGTAGTTCTGATCGTAGTGAATCTGGTAGTAGTCGCCGGAAGCGCCCGCATACTTCACGAGCTGCTGCGTGGTCGGATCCTTATGCAGAGTAGGGACGTCCATACCTTCCTGAACATCCTCGAAATATACCTGACTGCCCATTAGTACTCTCCTTTGTTCGTCATTGCCGTGGACGATTGTGTCGCCCTTGTCTCGGTCTGTTAGGGGGTGTTAATGAAAACTTTTTAGGGATCGTAACTAATGCCGGTCGTGCGCTGCAATGCGACGGTCTGCCCGAACTGGTTTACATACTTCGTCTCGCGCACGCTGAAGAGCATGTTGCCCAGCCTGCCGGGTCGCTCGAACAGGTCGGCGAGCTTGGTCGTAACCGTGATGCGGTCGCCGGGGCGCACCGGGTGGAAGTACTCCCACTGGCTGCCGCCATCGAGATTGGCGGAGTATGGACTATTGTAAGCGGGTGGCGAATTGGAAATCAGTGACCGCATGAACGTCGGAGGCGCGATGATGCCACCGTATCTGGATTGTCGCGCCGCCTCGTCGTCGTTGTACAAAGGGTTTGTGTCGCCGATTGCCTGCGCGAACTTGATGATCGCGCCTTTCTCCACGTCATGCGTGATTGGCTCGGACTCCACGCCGACGGCATCGCGCATCTGCTGGGTTATGACCGACTCCTGTGTCATGCAATATACTCCTGAAAGTGCGTCTTTATAATGGCAAAAGTTTAAGTCGCACCCGTCAATGTGTCAAGAATGCGACAGATTGACGTCGGATTAACAGGATGCAGCATATATGGTATAAACTGAAACCTGATTGCTGAAAACATATACACTCATATTTGATTAAGGAGTTCGACACCATGACTGCAAACGGCAAAGTCGCCATCGTTACGGGCGGAGGTTCGGGTATCGGCAGGCAAAGCGCACTGGCGCTAGTGAATGACGGCTATTCAGTCGCCATCGGTGGCAGGCGAATCTCGGCGCTCGAAGAGACGATAGCCGAGGCAGGCGACGCCGGGGAGCGCATGCTTGCGGTGGTCACCGATGTAACGGACGCCGACTCCATCCGCAACCTGTTCGCGAAGACCCATGAGAGGTTCGGCAGGCTGGATGTGCTGTTCAATAACGCGGGCATCGGCTCGCCGCGCATGCCAATGGAAGATATTCCGCTGGATGCCTGGCAAGCAGTCGTGAACACGAACCTGACCGGCACCTTCGTCTGCACGCAGGAAGCCATAAAGATTATGAAGAACCAGGACCCGATGGGTGGGCGAATCATCAACAACGGTTCAATCTCCGCCTACACACCGCGCCCCGACTCGGTCGGATACACCGCCACCAAGCACTCTATCACGGGCCTGACCAAGTCCACATCGCTCGACGGTCGCAAGTACAATATCGCCTGCGGCCAGATAGATATCGGCAACGCGGCAACGCCCATGACAGAGCGAATGGGCGGCGGCGTCCCGCAGCCAAACGGCGAGGTGATGGTCGAGCCGACCTACGATGTCAACCATGCCGCTGACGCCGTGCTATTCATGTCGAACTTGCCGCTCGACACAAACGTTCAGTTCATCACCATTATGGCAACCAAGATGCCTTATGTGGGCAGGGGCTAGCGTTTAGGACTTCCTCTCCGGCGACAAACGAAAGGCGGCATGTGGTAAGTACCCACATGCCGCCTCTAATTTTGCAGCAAGGCAATCTATTACGAGGCTAGCTCCTTCGTGGCTTCCGATAGGTTCCTCTTGTGCAACGCGCGCAGCCCTGGAATCTGGGACAGGAGCAGCACTGCCAGCGTGAGTGCGCCCACGATCGCAAAGGTGGACGGCTCGATGATGATGTCCATGTTCCAGTCCAGCGTGGACATCTGCCCCACTAGGTATGCCTCGATTGCATAGCCCAGAACGAAGCCCAGTATGATGCCGACCACGCCGGTTATCAGGCTCTCGGTCGTGATGAGCAGGTTCACCTGCCGCTTGCTGAATCCAAGGGTTCGCATGGTGGCGAGTTCGCGGCTGCGCTCCGTGACATTGAGCGTAACCGTGTTGAAGACTGCGAAGGCAGCGAGCGACATTCCGAAGATGGTCATGATGCCTATGAACAGGTTAGTCAGAGCCATTATCTCCTCGAACCCCTCCCGCACCGCCGCGCTGCGCTCCACCGAGAGCACATAGGCTCTCATCTCCAGCATCTTCGTTACCTCTTCTTCATGAGCAATGTGCTCCAACGCTATCAGGGCGGATGTGGCGTGAAGGCCTCTCATCAGGGTCGCCGCCTGCTGCAGTCTCATGTACGCCGATTCGCCCATAGGGAATCGCACCAACCCTGCTACGGGAAACGCCTGATCCTGACGCTCGGACTCCACCAGGACCGTATCGCCTACTTCCAAGTCCAGGTCTCGCGCCAGCGTCTCGGTGAGGAATATACCGTCCTCACTCAGTGGCTCCGCGCCTGCTACATGTTCCGGCGTCAGCAGCGTTGCGCCCTCCATTACGGCTGTAACGACCGAGTGCTCGGAACGGCTGCCGTTGACCAGTTTCACGGGTATTTCGGCTATTGGTTCAGCCCTGTGGACCTGCTGCCAGGACTGGAACACTTCCGCCTTTCGATAGTCGATGGGCTGGGCAAATACCGCCTTGAGGTCGTGCTGCTGTATCTCGTTGAACTGCACATCGAAGGCGTTGTTCATGGTGTCCAGCATGCCCATCACAGCGGTGACCAGAGCGACCGAGACGGCAATGCCCATTATCGACGACAATGTTCGCCAGCGTCCGCGCGCCATGTTGCGGAGCGCCAGCCGCAGCATGCCCGGCAAGCGTCGCATTGGCAGCAACCTTTCAAGCATAATCGACGCTCCGCCGGATGCTATGTTTGTTCGCATAGCTTCTGAGGGAGTAAGCTGCGCCGCCGCCAGCGCGGGCTGGATGCCCGCTATGACGCACGCAACCAAGCCAATTACGAAGGCAACGACAATCACCCGGGTCTGGCTGACAACAACGGTGAAAGGCAGATCGAGCGCTTCCACGTACAGGCTTGTGAAACCACCTGCAGCAAGAGTGCCCCACAATATTCCCAGCCCATTGCCGATGAGCGCAATCAAGATGGGAAAGGTGAGGTAGTGGCGCAGTATCTGGGCGCGGGAGAATCCCTCGGCGCGCATCAGTCCTATGATGTGCCTCTGGCTCTGCACTATGCGAGTGAGCATAGCGAATGCGACCATCGCGGTTATGGACAGGAAGAGCACGGGCATGGCTATCGCCATCTCCTCAAACCCGTCTATGTCCGACTTCAGCGTGGCGTAACTTAGTTGATCTTCCTTCTCGATGTACTGGTGAGAGCCGTACCTGTCCAGGTAGGCATCAATCTCCGCTTTGACTGCATCGGTGTTCGCACCGGGGCGGAAGCGTAGCGTAATCTCGTTGATCAGGCCCTCCACGCCGAGCATGTCGTCAACGGCGTTCCTGCGGACAATAACGACGGCAAAGTCTCCCGGGGAAGTGATAAGTTCTGCGCCTCCCTTCGACTTCCATAGGTATTCCGGGCTTGTGATTGCGCCGCTGATCTGGAAGTCTCTGTCCGTGCCCTGGTACACCAGCGAGACGGAATCTCCGGGTTTCAAGTCGTAGTAGGTCGTGAACAGGTTGTCCACGAGAGCATGCCGACCGTCGGCCGCTTCGAGATATTCGCCCTCTCTCACGATGACGCGGTTGATTTCGGGTGTCTTCTCGTCGGGGATGCTGATGACCCTGGCGGACAGCGTTTCGTCCGGGTTGTCGGGTTGGCGTATCGCTATGTCGGCGACATACCTGCCCTCCACCTCAGCCACGCCATCCATATCACGGATGCGTTCTACTGCCCTAGCCGGTATAGGCGGGGCTACGACATAGAAGGCATCGGCAAACTTCAGGTGCTCGTATGCGAAATCCTCGGAACTCTTCACATTCAGGAACGCCGAGTACATGGTGACGAAGATGCCCACTCCCAGCGTCAGCAGGGCGATGATGGAGATGAACAGGGCACGCGACTGCCACAGGTCGCGGAATGACTTTCTTAGCAGCGTACTCATGGCTACCACTCGAGGTCTTCGGGCCGTATGGGATCTCGAATGAGCGTGTCTTCTACGATCTCGCCGCTTCGCATTCGTATCACGCGGTCGGCCATCCGGGATATTGCCACGTTGTGAGTAACTATGAGCATCGTGGTGCTTTCAGAACGATTGATGTCTCGCATCAAGCCGAGGATCATCTTGCCTGTATCGTAATCGAGATCGCCGGTGGGTTCGTCGCCCAGCAAGATTGAGGGCCCCTTCGCCAATGCCCTTGCAATGGCAACGCGCTGCTGCTCGCCGCCTGAAAGCTGCGCGGGAAAGTGATCTATTCGCTCACTCAGGCCGACAGATCGGAGCGCGGGTGTAGCTCTGTCCTTGTTTCCTGTCAGTTCTGCGACCATCTCCACATTTTCGCCGGCAGTGAGCGAAGGAACCAGGTTGAAGAACTGGAAGACGAACCCCACGGTATTGCGCCTGTACATGGTCAGGGATGCTTCGTCCAGGTCGGTAATCTCGCTATCGCCTACCCAGATCCGACCACGGCTGGGCGCATCAAGACCGCCTACCAAATTCAGCAGGGTCGTCTTGCCGGAGCCGCTTGGTCCCAGAAGCACGACGAACTGACCTTCGGGAATGTTGAGGCTGACCTCACGGAGCGCATAGACTGTCGCGTCGCCAACCTCGTACTCCTTCGACACGCCTTCGAGGCGTACGAGTGCGTTCACGTCTGTTGTGGAACTGCTCTGAAGCAGGTCGGAGGTCGTATCCTCTTCCATTTCCGCCTCTAGGCGCTTCCCGGCAGCAATGGTGTCGCCACGCTCGCGGTTCCTTCATTGTGGCTGTGCCGCGTGATTGTGCCGCTGCTCCACAATGGCACAAGCGACTTCAGGGCTATCACCGCATTTTGAACTCGTACCAATTATAATATAGATGTGTTGAGAATGTCCTGACTCATACGAAAATGTGGGTTAGAATGCCTCTTCACTACTTTCAAGATTGTAATATCGTTATCTTCTCGTAGGCACACTGCATACATGAACCGACTCTTGTCCGTATTCCTGGCACTTGCGGCATCGGCGCTGCTACTCGTCGGCTTGCTGGCAGGGTCACGCAATGCAAGCGTACACGCCCAGCAGGGCGGCGCTCCCACGTCAACGCCCGTCACTGAGCCGGGTGGCGCACTCGACATACAAGTCCTGCCGCCCGATGGCGGAATCGCCTCGCCCGAATATCCCAACCTGGACTCCGACCTCAACCGCATTGTGGAGCAGGCGCGGACAGGCCGGTTGACCGCGCAAGCCGCTGCCGCGAGGGTGCCTATACATGACGGTGAGTCTGTCGCCGTTACGCTGTACATCATCGAGGGATACGCCGCTGCTATAACTGACTTCCTCGAAGCAAACGGCGCGTCCCCGCGCAACATCGGCGCGGACTACATTGAGGCATACATCCCCGTATCCCTGCTTGCGGAAGCGTCTGGGCTGGAAGGTGTGGTCAATGTCAGAACGATTATTCCGCCACATCCGGACCAGGGTAGCGTGGTGAGCGGCGGCGTGGCGGTACATGGCGTCACTTCTTGGCACAACGCCGGCTACAAGGGCAGAGGCGTCAAGGTTGGCGTGATAGATGTGAGCTTCAAAGGCTTCGCCGAGCTTATGGGAAGCGAGCTGCCAGCAACCGTCCAAGCTAGATGCGACACTGGTATTGGCGGCTTCACGGCGAATCTTTCGGACTGTGTTTCCACTAACAGCCCGGAACGTTCGAGAGTACACGGCACCGCCGTGACCGAGGCGCTGTTCGACATAGCCCCCGAGGCGGAATACTATATATCGCTCCCACGCTCCTACAGCGGCCTGCTTAACGCGGTCAACTGGATGGTTTCGCAGGGCGTCGATGTCATAAACATGTCAGTCGGCTGGACATTCTCGGGGCCGGGCGACGGGACCTCTCCTTACAGCAATGCGCCGTTGAAGAGTGTGGATGCAGCGGTGAGCGGTGGAATCCTGTGGGTGAACTCCGCCGGAAACGCGGCGAGAGACTCGTGGCGTGGTGCGTTCTCGGACTCCGACTCGGACGGAATCCACCAGTTCAACGCGACTGGGAACGAATGCAACGGAATAACCATCGACTTGGAACCCTTCGAAGGGATCACCGCGCAACTCCGATGGGATGACTCATGGGGCGGCGCAAGTAAAGACCTGAACCTGTATCTGATTCCCGAGACCGGAAGCATTGGCTCTCTATCCGACGCTGTAGCTAAGAGTGAGAGGAGCCAGACGGGAGCCGGAAACGATATTCCATACGAACGGATCAGCCTCGGTTATGGGGAGATTGCCGACGGCGAATATTGTCTCGCGGTGTATAGCCCCGGCGGCGCTGCGCCGTCCTGGGTTCAGTTGCTTGTATGGGGCGCGTCAGGAGATCTGAAGAATTACGTGTCAGCGCGCAGCATAGGTGATCCTGCCGAGAGCAGAAACTCCGGCCTGCTTGCGGCGGGCGCGGCGCGTCATAGCAGCACCGACACGATCGAAGGGTTCAGCAGCAGGGGACCAACGACTGACAACCGAACGAAACCGGAAATTGTCGGCGCTGATGGCGGCACATCAAGCACATACGGCGTCTGGCACGGGACAAGTCAGGCTTCGCCGCATGTGGCGGGTCTAGCGGCACTCGTTAAGCAGCGGTTCCCCGGATACACACCACAGCAGATCGCAGGATACCTGAAGAATAATGCGCAGCGACGCGGCACTGTGCCCAACAACACCTGGGGATTCGGGTTTGCCAGACTGCCCGCTCTGGCTACCATGACGAGTACGCCTGAGCCTACTGCAACAGCGACACAGACGCCCAGCCCCACCGCGACTCCGACGGTCACGCCGACAAGCACGCCGACGCCTACATCAACGCCCACACCCGCGCCGGTGGATACGCCCACACCGACGATTACACCGACAGCGACAGTCGTAACGGTGCCTCAGCCTACGGAGGACATTGGAATTACCGTGAGCAGCGGCGACAAGCATACATGCGCCCTTCACAGGACGACAGGAGCGATTCTTTGCTGGGGGGTCAACGATCAGGGCCAGGCGTCGCCGCCCACAACGGGCGAGTACACTACCATAGCCAGTGGGGAGAGCCACTCTTGCGCTCTGCGTTCAGATGGCGCAGTCGTCTGCTGGGGCAGCATAGTGGTCAATCCCTGAATCGCGGATTACCTCCGCACGAGCCGTCTGAGTCTCCGCTTGACCGTTGAGCGGCCTCGCAGATTGCCTGCCACATAGCGTGCCACATTCGGACTTCCCAGCAGTAAGGGGGCGCGCCACTCTCGCAGTTCCTTCATTGTGGTGGTGCCGCTGCTCCACGAAGGCACGAACGACTCCAACTGGTGCCATCTTAATCCCGCTGGCAGCCTGCCCAGAAGCCTGTTGCGCCCGCCTTGCAGCACGATGCCGCCCGCCTCCATCACAAGCAGCGAGCCGCCCGCAGCATCCCAGAGGAACGGCGCGGTCGTTATCGTGTACTGAGTGACACCCTTCGCCACCATCGAAAGTTCGTATGCGATGCTGCCAGTCATGCGCAGTTCCCCAAATTTGCCACGCAAATCCTTGCGCACATTGAACAGTGCACCGAAACTGCCCGGCAGCGTAATCAGCCTTTTCGCCTCCGGTGCAGCCGCGTTCAACGCGACCACAGGCTCGTCGTCAACATACGTGCCGCCGCCCCTGCGCGCGTGCATTACAATCCCGCCCTCATCGCTCGGCCAGGGCATGAACACCGCTGCTGCAACCGGAGCGCCCTTGTACAGCACTCCTATGGAACTTGCATACAGCGGAAGCCCTGAAAGGAAGTTGCGCGTGCCGTCCAGCGGATCCAGAACCCAGACGAAATCGGGCGCAGGCTGCCCGTCCGCTCGTTCTCGCTCCGCGGCGTTGTCCTCCTCGCCGAGTATCCCATGCTCCGGGAAGCGCTTGCTGATTGCTTCCGTCAGGTATGTCTGGCAGGCATAGTCGGCGTTCGTTACGGGATCGCTCTGCTTGTCGTCCTTGTACTCCACATTCAGCGCCCGTTCGAAATGCGCGCGCAAGATGGCCCCAGACTCTCGCGCGATCCGCACAGCATGCTCTTCAACCTCGCGCAGCGCCTCATCGTCGTCGGGCGCTGTCCACCTGCCTCGTGCTCCCGACGCCACACCGCCACGGATTGATCTCAGCCATCTGGTTATACTTGCCATAGAATAAATCTGCGCTCGCTTTCTCCACCGGCGACTCTTTGAAACTCCCCTATGATAGCATTACAATGCGGTCGAAGAACGCAGTTTACAGGCTGCTTTCCTTCCACCCAATACACCGCCAGCAGGGAGATTACCAGAAATGACAACATCACGAGAAGGCTTCGAGATTTACGACGACCGCTTTGCCGCGATGATTCCGGACGACGCCAAGCTGATCCAACACTTCACGGGAATGGAGTGGGCGGAAGGTCCAGTCTATTTCTCTGAGGGCGACTACCTGCTGTGGAGCGACATCCCGAACGACCGAATGCTGCGCTACTCGGACGCGGACGGCGTTTCGGTCTTCCGTCAGCCGGCGGGCTATACCAACGGTCACTACCGTGACCTGGAGGGACGGCTAGTAAGTTGTGAGCACGGCAATCGGCGCGTCAGCCGCACCGAGCACGACGGCACGATTGTAACGCTCGCCGACAACTACGAGGGCAACAGGCTCAACTCACCCAATGACTTGGTCGTTAAGTCGGACGGCACAATCTGGTTTACCGACCCGCCTTATGGCATACTCAGTAACCGAGAGGGCTACAAGGCGGACAGCGAACTCGCGGGCTGCTTCGTGTTCCGACTTGAGCCGGACACGGGCGCGCTTGAAGTCGTAGTGGACTCGATGGACAGGCCCAACGGCATCGCATTCTCACCGGACGAGAGTGTCCTTTATGTCGCTGACACCGGCGAGCCCCGCAACATGATGGTCTTCGATGTGGAGGACGGCAGACGCCTGACGAATGGGCGCGAGTTCGCGGTCGTAAGTCCAGGGGCGTCAGACGGCTTCCGCTGCGACACCGACGGCAACATCTTCACGAGTTCTGCGGACGGCATACATGTGTACAGCCCGGAGGCAGAGCTACTCGGCAAGATACTCGTGCCAGAAGACCGCAACGCCAACTGCTGCTTCGGCGGACCCGACAAGAACCGCCTGTATATCTGCGCCGACAAGTCGCTCTACTCCATCGTGCTGAACGCGAGGGGCGCGCAGACGCCTTAGACAATCTTAAGGATATAGCAAGGACAAAGCGGGATAATCCGATAGACAGGAGTGCTTCATTGGCATTCCGTATTGTGTCGCCTAAAGTTCTACTTCTGGCTTGCATCCTGTTCGTAGGGATTGCAGCCACCATTGCAGCTAGGGAGAATCACTTGTTCGACAGATTCCTGGCATTCTTCCCCACGAGAGAGATAACCAACACTCCCGACGACCTCGGCATGCACTTCGAGGATGTGTACTTCCCCGCAGCCGATGGCACGCAACTGCACGGCTGGTTCATTCCCGGCAGGGGCGACGACACGATCGTGTGGTTTCACGGGAACGCGGGTAATATCAGCAACCGCGTGTACAACATCATGCTCCTGTACCAGCATGTCGGCGCGAACCTCTTCATTTTCGACTACCGGGGGTACGGGCGCAGCGAGGGCAAGCCGTCCGAGAAGGGCATGTATTCGGATGGAGAAGGCGTGCTGGAGTACCTGCGCTCACGCGACGACATAGACCAGGACAGGCTGGTGCTGTTCGGGCGCTCGCTCGGCGGCTGCATCGTTGCCGAGCTTGCAATGCGCCATAGCGTCAAGGCGGTCATTATCGAGTCGTCATTCACTTCCGTCGATGCGATGTCGCGCTACAAGAGACCGGCGATTGCGTTCTTCATCCCGTCCAGACTACTCGTGCGGAGCCGATTCGATTCGCTCTCCAAGATGAAAAGCATCCACAGCCCTGTGATGATCGTGCATGGCGATAAGGATGTCACCGTTCCCATCGACATGGGCAGGGAGCTTTTCGAGGCTGCTAATGAGCCAAAGCGCTTCTACGAGATAAAGGGCGCGACCCACGACGACACGCACATGGTTGGTGGGGAGAATTACTATGCGGCGTTGCGAGAGTTCATAGAGAACCCTACCGTGCCGGTTGCTCCCCAATTACAATAGCCTGAAACACTTTCATGGAGCATAACTTTGCTAGTACTCAGAGCCTCTCGAAACTTCCGTAACCGAATCGCAGTCGTGGAGCTGTTCGGCAGCATCGGCGGCCAGATAAAGTCCCCCGTCTATGAGCAGATATTCGCGACCATCGCCCGAGACGACAACATCCGCGCTCTCGTGCTGGATATCGACTCGCCCGGTGGTGGCGTATCGGCATCGGACTACCTGTACCGCAGCGTGCTGAAGGTTGCGGAGAAGAAGCCGGTTATCGCCAGCATCCGTGGTCTGGGCGCGTCCGGCGCGTACTATATCAGCTGCGCCGCGCACAAGATTGTCGCGAGCCACGCATCAATCGTCGGGTCAATCGGCGTCATATCCGTGCGTCCCGCGCTGCAGGAGCTGATGGAGCGCATGGGCGTCGGAGTGAATGTGAACAAGAGTGGACTGCACAAGGACATTGGCGCGTTCTGGCGAGAGGCCACGCCGGAGGAAGAGCAGAAAATGCAGGAACTCATTGACGACTCGTTCGACACATTCGTCGGTATCGTGGCTGCGGCGCGCAAGATGGATGAAGAGGACGTGCGTCGTGTCGCCACAGGGGAGATTTACTGGGCGACTAAGGCGCAGGAACTCGGGCTGGTAGATGAGCTGGGCGATCTTGATAGGGCGCTCGATATTGCTGCCGAGACTTCGGGCGCTCCCCGCAAGCCAGTGTATTTTCGACCGCGCCGCAGCCTGCGCCAACTCCTGATGAACCCTGCCGCCGAAGCCCTCACCGAGTCCATCGGCAACGAGGTCGAGCGCCGCCTCTGGTCGGGCTGGCTTCGTTAAATTGATCCAATAATAGGGACATGTTGGATAAAAAGGCTTTTATTCGCCTTTGGCCCGAAATTCCGTCCGAATTTTGGTCAAAATAATACTGTGCACTGTTCTAGACCTTTGCTAGAATCTTTTCACCTGATTGACTATGCGTCAGGCTCATGCAGTAGCTGAACCATCAGATTGGGGGTGTCAAGAGAATATAGGTGAATAAGAATAGGTCTGGCGCGTTTCGCAAACCTGAAAGCTACTCTTTATCTACGGACCTTACTTCTAGTCAGCCCACGGAAAATACCGACCAGTCGGTCAAGAGCCTCGTTTCTACGGAGCTTCCTACGCCTGAGGTGAGCATTGAGCCCACTCCGGAGCAGCAGGAGGTCGCCACAGCGCATCCTGTAGGCGAGATACTGGTCGCACCTGACGTTGCCGATGTTGTGCGTGTCGCACCGAGGCGTCGGCTGCGCCCCCACATCCGCAAGCCGCGTGTGCCTCGCATGCGCGCTCCTCACATACAGCCACGCGTGCCCCGCGTCCGTCCGATGCGGGTGCATACTTTCGATTCCTTCCTGCACCGCGACTACCGCTTTCTCTGGGCATCCACGCTGTTCTTCAGCGGGGCGTTCTGGATGCAGCAGGTCATCATAGGCTGGCTGACATACGAGCTCACTCAGTCCGCGCTGCTAACAAGCCTTGTGATGGGCCTGGACGCCCTGCCCATTCTGATTGCCGGCCCTATCGGCGGCTTGCTCGTGGATAGGTGGGACAAGCGTAAGCTGCTCTCGGGTGTGTTCGTATATCAGTCGCTGCTCGCGCTGGGATTCGGGACAATGGTACTTCTCGGCGACGTGAACGCGTGGCATGTGTTCAGCTTCGTGTTCATGATGGGCATCGGATGGGTAATAGTGGACCCGGCTCGAATGGCGCTGATACCGGCGATAGTGCCGCGCCACAGTCTGGTGAACGCTTTCGCGCTGAACTCGCTGGCGTTCAGCTTAACGCGTCTTGCGATACCGGCAATCGGTGGCGCGCTGATCGTCTTTTCTGGTGCGGGTGTGGCGTTGTTGTTGCAGGGTGGTCTTGTTGCGGTTGCGGCTGCTCTGGCGTTGGGTCTAGGCACATTTGCAACTTCAGGACAACCCAAGCTGAACGCGCGAGGCGCCCTTTCGGAAATCCTTGAAGGGGTGCGCTACATCCGCGATACGCCGGTCGTCCTCGGATTAATGCTGTTCGGGTTCCTGCCGACTGTGCTCATCTCGCCATTCCTGCACGGCCTGATTCCGGTGTATGCAGCCGAAGTGTACGACGTAGGACCTGCGACGCTCGGCTTGCTCATGTCCGCGGTAGGAGCGGGCTTCCTCACCGGCACGTTGGTGCTTGCGTCGATAGGCGATGTGCCTCACAAGGGCGTGATGATCCTGGGCTGCATTGCCCTGATATGCGTATCGATGGTGGCCTTCGCGCTCAATCCATCAATCGCGCTTGCATTCCCGATAGTGGCGCTTGGAAGCATGGGCACAATGGGCTACTTCTCCATAACAGGGGCGACGATGCAGAGCATCCTGCCGGACGGTATTCGTGGCAGAGTGTCGGGTATATACATCCTGACATTCGGCGCGATGCCGGCTGGCAACCTAGCGGCTGGGGTTATTTCCGAGAATATGGGTGCGCCCACAGCAACGCTGATAGCCTGCGGTCTGGTCGTAGTCGCCGCCAGCGTGCTGATGGTCCTGTTCCCCTCGATTAGGAGACTCTAGGTAAAGCTCGGACTGACATTCTCTTGAGTGTCAGTCCGTCATACCTGCCCTGAGTAGGAATCAGGTGTTATTGACAGGCATTGCTGGGATAATCGAGCACGCCTACAAGCACGCCTGATTTCCAGTGAACTCTACCTGAGCGGCAAAGGCATCGCGCGCGAGGTTGGAGATTTGAGCGCACATAGGACCGGAATCACCGACTTGAGTGATTTTGACGGCAACAGAGGGATATATAAGAAAAGTTCCGCGAATTTTAGCGCGAACTCCGCTTGTCTCTCTGCAAGTATGTTGGGGCTATACTGGTGGGTTATGCGGAGGACTTACCGATGCGGAAAACGGAGGCATCGCACACGGTGCAGTTGCCACGTGTAGCGGGACGGCCGTTCTTGAGGGTTACTTCTTCGGCGTTCTTTACTTCGCGAGAGGCGCGGCACTTGAGACAATAGGCTTCCATCAAACCTTCCTCCGAGTTATGAGATGCGTCACGATAGGATTGTAGGATGAGGGTGTGACCGAGTGGGTCTCATTATATCAACGTCTAGGCGTCTTTTGAACAAGTTTTAATGTTTTATTAAGGCAATTTCCCAAGAAACTTGCCTGGCTCAAGTGATAGAATATGCGAAGGCTTGCCCGACCGACCGGTTGTTGGGGAGGCCTTGCTGTGCGTTGACGGAACAGACGGGTATTTTGAGCAAGGATGGGATTATATGACACTTGGGGTGTTGCGGGAACTTCTGGAAGGCGTGCCGGAATATCGCCGGCTTCGGGATGGGATGCATGGAAAGTCACGGCGGCTGACGGTGGAGGCGCCCGCCAAGGCTGCGGCGTTTACGCTGGCAACGCTGCGGCGGGATGTGGGAGCACCGATGCTGGTGGTTGCGCCGCGCCCTGAAGACGCTCGCAGGCTACACGAGCAGCTTGTGGCATGGTGCGGGGAAGACATGGGGTTGCTGCATTTCGCGGAGTCGGAGATTCTGCCGTTCGAGCGTCTGGACTCGGATACGGAGACGGTGCAGCAGCGGTTGCGGGTGCTGTCAAACATCAATGGGTGGGATGGAGAGAACGCGTTGACGGTTGTGGCGTCAGTCGGAGCGCTGATGCAGCGAACACTTAATCGACATGTCATGGACAGCAGCAGCCATACGCTGCGACGGGGCGAAGAGGTGGAACTCAGCGAGTTGCTGGACCTGTGGCGGAGGCTGGGTTACCGATTCGAGTCTGCGGTGTACGCGCCAGGCGTGGTGAGCAGACGTGGGGGGATAATAGATATCTTCCCGGTTGCTGCGGAGATGCCCGTGCGAATCGAGCTATGGGGCAACGAGGTTGACAGCATACGGCTGTTTGATCCCACCACACAGCGGTCGGGAGATGTGGTGGACTCTGTGCGGGTTACGCCTGCACATGAGATTCTGCCGGCGATGACCCCATACGGGGAACTGGAGCGGCTGGCTTCGCGAGTCGATTTGGGTAACTGCACTCCAAGCGTGCAAGGCCGGATACGCGAGGAGCTGGAGCTGCTGATGGAGGGGCAGGAGGTCGAGGAGCAGGGATTTTACGCAGGATTCTTCAATTCGGGTGGGCTGGCTGACTATTTCACAGAGGGCGCGGCGGGAACAGGCGACAAAGCGGTGCTGGTGGCGTACAGACCGGACGAGATTGCGGACGCGGCGTGGGAGATACAGGAGCGGGGGCATCAGTTACGGGAGACGAAGGAGGGGCGTGGAGAGCTACCGCGCAATTTCCCGTCATCGCACCTGTCGTGGAGCGATGTGGAGGCGCAGTTCGAGGGGTTCGGACGGCGGCTGGACCTGCGGACTGGCTCAGAGGTGGTGTCGCCCCTGGATGGGACGATCGCTAACATCAATACACAGGATGAACAGGATGGGGATGCGATTGAATTACCGTTCCTGGGGGCGGGTAACTACTATGGGAACCTGGACAGATTCGTGGAGGATGTGTGGGAGCTGACGGAGGAGGATGGGGCGACCGTGGTGGCAGTGAGCAGCCACTCGCGGCGGCTGTCGGAGATATTTGGCGGTGAGGGAGTCGATGTGTCGCTGGTGGAGGAACTGGAGGGAGTGCCTGAAGCGGGTAGCATAACACTGATGCAGTCGGCGGCGGGCGGTCTCAGCGACGGGTTCACGCTGCCGGTCGGGGATGGACGGCTGGTAGTGTTCAGTGATGTTGAGATATTTGGCGTGGCAAAACAGAGAAGGACACGGCGGCGCTCGGTGCGAGCTGCGCGTGACGCATTCCTGTCCGAGCTGTCGCCGGGGGACTACGTGGTGCATGTGGAGCACGGCATCGGCAGGTTCATGGGCACGGTGACGGGCGTGAAGGGAGAGGCCGGCTCGCGTGGTGGGGAAAGCAACGATGACGACCGCGAGTACCTTTTCATAGAGTACGCGAATGACGACAAGCTGTATGTGCCATTGGAGCACCTTGACCGGGTCGCGCCGTACATCGCGCCGATGGACAGGCCGCCTAGCCTGACGCGGTTGGGCACACAGGAGTGGCGGAGGGCGAAGGCAAGGGCAGAGCGCTCGACTCGTGAGATGGCGTCAGAGCTGCTGGCGCTGTATGCGGCGCGGGAGCTTGCGGAGGGCCACTCGTTTGTGCCGGACGCGCAGTGGCAGTCGGAACTGGAGGAGTCCTTCCCGTTCGAGGAGACTGACGACCAGCAGCGCACCATCGAGGAAGTGAAGGCTGATATGGAGTCTGACAAGCCGATGGACCGGCTTGTGTGCGGCGATGTGGGGTACGGCAAGACTGAGATCGCGTTGCGGGCGGCGTTCAAGGCGGTGATGGACGGGAAGCAGGTGGCAGTGCTGGTGCCGACGACGGTGCTGGCGCAGCAGCATTACGCGACATTTTCGCAGCGGCTGAGCGCGTTCCCCACGCGTGTGGAGGTGTTGAGCCGGTTTAGGACGCAGCAGGAGCAGCGGAGCGTGGTGGAGCGGCTTGCTGACGGGAAGGTGGACATCTGCATCGGGACGCACCGCCTGATACAGAGGGATGTGCGGTTCAAGGAGCTTGGGCTGGTGATCGTGGACGAGGAGCAGCGGTTCGGGGTGGCGCACAAGGAGCGGCTGAAGCGGATGCGCGAGGAGGTGGATGTACTGACGCTGACGGCGACGCCGATTCCGCGCAGCCTGCACATGGCGCTGGCGGGCGTGCGGGACATGAGCACGATGGAGACGCCGCCGGAGGAACGGCTGCCCATTAAGACTTACGTGTCTGAGAATAGCGACGCGCTGATACGAGAGGCGATTCTCCGGGAGATCGACCGGCAGGGGCAAGTGTATTTCCTGCACAACCGTGTGTACAACATCGACTACATGGCGCGGCATATCGGGCGGCTTGTTCCGGAGGCGCGCGTGGGTGTGGGGCACGGGCAGATGAACGAGGGCGAGCTCGAGGATGTGATGCTGGAGTTCGCGGAGGGGAAGCTGGATGTGCTGGTTTGCACGACTATCATCGAGTCGGGGCTGGACATCCCGAATGTGAACACGCTCATCATCAACCGTGCGGATACGCTGGGGCTGTCGCAGTTGTACCAGCTACGAGGGCGCGTGGGACGGAGTGCGCGGCGGGCATACTGCTACCTGCTGGTGCCGCCATCGGGGAGCATGACCGAGCCTGCGGAGAAGCGACTGCGGGCGATGCTGGATGCAACTGAGCTTGGAGCGGGGTTCCGCATTGCGATGAAGGACCTAGAGATACGCGGGGCTGGGAATATCCTGGGCGCGGAGCAGAGCGGGAATATTCACGCGGTTGGATTCGACCTGTACACGCGGCTGCTGTCGAATGCGGTGGAGGAGATGCGGGCTCGAGGTCTGCAGAACGGCGTGGTGAGCGGCGAGGCTGGGGGGGCGATGGTGAATGGGGCTGCGTCAACGAATGGCAGGGCGGTCGATGGGAGCGCGGAGCCGGTGGAGAGCGAGGCTGTGGAGCCGACTCTGGATATCGGGGTGCCGGCGAGCATACCGGAGGATTATATCGAGGACTTGCCGGCGCGGCTGCGGATGTATCAGCGGATCGTAACTCTGGGGACGGCGCAGGAAGGCTCATCCTGGGACGGTGAGGCGAAGGAAGGGGAGGATGCGATAACGGCGCGCGTTGGGGAGGTCGAGGATGAGTTGCGGGACAGGTTCGGGCCGCTGCCATGGCAGGTGGTGAACCTGCTGTATGTGACACGGCTGCGGCTGTACGCGAAGGAGGCGGGGATCGAATCAGTGACGCGGGAGCGCAACCGGGTGGTGTTGAGGTACGGTGGAGAGATTGGAGGCGCGCGGCGCGCGATGCAGCGTGCGCTGGGACGACACGCGGAGGTGGGGAATACGCAGGTGCGGCTGCCGATGGATGCGCTAGGCGCGGACTGGGAGATTGCGCTGGAGACGGCGCTCAGGGCGCTGGCGGAGTTCATGCGGCGAACGGTGGCGGCGCAGATGGCGCGGGTCGGGTGAAGTTACCCGGACCCTTCGGATGCGCTGTAGTTCTTGGAGTAGGTTATCGAGGCTTGCTTCGGCGATGTGGGCCCTGGCGCATTCGGCAGAGGATCGTGTCTTTCTAATCTGCCAAGCGGCTATGATGAACGCCGCTGCTGACACAACCAAGCCGATTGCGCCAACCACGAGGCCTGCCACTGCCACCCATTGGTCGGTGATGGTTATGCCTCGTCGTCGGGGTCTGGGAGAGGGACGATGCAGTAGTTGCCGCTGTTTTCGAGGAGGCGGTTGATTACGTGGGGGGATAGGCTGCGGGGGTATGCGGACATTGCCCAGCGTTCAGTCAGGATTTCGCTGATCTGCTCAGCGTCCATGGGTTTGTTGCCGTTGGCCAGGATGATGCGGAAGAGGGCTTCCTTGATGGGCGTATCGGGCAACAGGTAGTCGGCGTCGTTGCTGCTGCTGCTGACGATGAGGTCGATGTAGAGGCCGATGTCTGAGTCGGCGGTAGGCTCTTCCTCGAGCGCCTGCCTGTCCATATAGCCGAGCCGATTGGCTATCATGAGGGGCAGTGACGCGCCAATCAGCTCCGCCTGCTTTTCAGATATGACGAACATGCGGTAGCTTTCGGTCTCATCGTTCTGCTGGGTGAGGTCTTCAGTGGTCAAGGGTATTCCTCCGTGTTATCCGATTGTGCAGTCCACTCGCCTAATTGGCTGTTTGCATGAGGGTATATAGACTATTTCGCGGGTATAAGTCAAGAAATGAAGGCAATCCAGAGGCGCAAAATCACCTCTTCAGGGGCCGGTCGGGCGACCTTTGGATTCCTGCTTCCGCAGGAATGACGAAAGAATGAGGCAGGAATGGCGGAGATGCGTATCAAGCTAGAAGGTTTCCTCTGCCCAGTCGAGCATTTGGACCTGCACGGTCTCGCCGACCTGCTTGACGGGGATATCTTCGGGACAGATTGCCAAGCCGTTGGCGCGCGCCATCGATGTGAGCAGATTGGAGCCCTGGTCGCCGGTGAGTGATGCGCGATAGACGCCGCTTTCGAGGCGAATGACGGCGCGTGCATATACGCGGCGGCTGTCGGTGTTGTGGATGGGGTCGTCGAGGACGGCGGTTATCGTGGGCTTGGGCGCGTCGGGCTTGCCGAGCATGCGGCGGATTGCCGCCCTGCCGAACTGCTCGAAGGCTACGAGTGCGCTGACGGGGTTGCCGGGGAGTCCGAGCAGGGGAACTTTTCTGTTCTCACCAGCGTTGAGGACGCCGAATGCGAGGGGCTTGGCTGGGCGCATTCGCACGGACCAGAAGTCTATCTCGCCGTGCTGGGCGAGGACATCCTTGACCATGTCGTAGTCGCCCTTGGAGACGCCTGCTGAGGTTACGAGCATATCGGAGTCGAGGCCGTCTTGCAGGTTGGTGTTCATGGAGTCGAGATTGTCGCGGGCGATGCCGATGAGCTTGGGTACGCCGCCGTAGCGCAGAACGCTGGCAGCGATGCTGTAAGTGTTGCTGTTGTAGATCATGCCGGGCTGATAGGCGTCGCCGGGTTCGAGGAGTTCGTTGCCGGTAGCGAGGATGGCTACGACGGGGCGGCGGAAGACACGTGCCGAATCGTAACCGAGTGACGCGAGTACGCCGATTTCGGAGGGGCGGAGCATTGTGCCGGCTTGCAGGACCCGATCACCTTTGCTGACATCCTGTCCGGCAGGTCGGATGTCGTCGCCAACGGAGACCTGGTAGCGTATGGCGATTTCGCTAAGGGGCGTGCCGTCAGCGCGACGCTGCATCTCGTCGGTGTCTTCGAAGGGGACAACGGCGTCTGCGCCATCGGGAATGGGCGCGCCAGTCATGATGCGGACTGCTTTGCCCGGAGTAACGGCGACAGTGGGGAGTTCGCCGGCTGCGACTGCGCCAGCGACGCTAAGGATTATAGGGTTGCTTGCGGATGCTCCGTGGGCATCGGCAGCTTGCAGCGCATAGCCGTCCATCGCGGAGTTGTCGAGCGGCGGGATGTCGTGGGTTGCGAGTGCGTCCTCGGCGAGGACCTGCCCGATTGCTTCTAGTAGAGGAGTGCGCTGGGCTTCTAGTGGCGCGAAGTGGCGCAAGATGCGCTCAAGGGCTTCTTCTACGCTGAGCATGGCTTCGCCGTAGTGGCGGTGGCTGTGCCCGCCAGCGTGTCTTGGGGCGTGCTCAGTGTGCTTGTGTTCGGCGTGTCCGTGGGAGTGGGTTGCGTGCGTGGTCATTCAACATCCTTGCTTGCTGAAGTCTGTGTAGTGGGTGGTTAGGCATTTCACTATCCCTATTAATTTAACACAAAGCCGCCGATGCTCATGAACACCGGCGGCAATCTGAGTGCAGGATTGACAGTTGTCCTATTGTTGGAGGTTCTGCAAGGACACGCTATCCTCCTGGACGGCGTCCGTGGGTGCGGACTGTGTTGCTGCGCCCTGGCCGGATGCGATGAATGACGGACTCGGCGCGCTGTTCGCGTTGCCGCTGGTGCAATTGTCATCTTTCTTGACATCGTCGATGCCATCCAGCCAGTCTTGGAAGTCGTCGTCCGTTGGGGCGCATAGGCCGTTATTGTCGTGGAAGTAGAAGAGACGCATGAGAGTTAGGTTCGTCATGCTGCTCGGCAACTCGCCACTGAAGTCGTTGTCGTTAATGGCTAGACGCTGGATTGTGGTTATGTCTGATATCTGTGACAGCGTTTGCAGGTCGTCAAGGTCGTTGCTGCTGATGTTCAGGAACTCAAGGTCGAGGGCCTTCAGATCGTCCATGCTGTCCTGAAGGTCGGAATCGGTTAAGTCGCTATCGTGGATGCCGAGGCCAGTCAGCTCGGTGAGCGCGTCAATTTCGGCGAGAATGTCGTCGCCGTCGATGTCGTTTCCGCCTATGTCGAGCCACTGCAGGTTGGTGAGCTTGTCGATGTCACTGACGAAATTGCCTCCGGACAAGTCGTTGTTCCAGAGGTAGATGTGCGTGAGATTCGTCAGGTCCGCGATTCCAGCCGGAACGGATCCAGTGAGTTCGTTTGAGGCGATGGAGAGCTGTCGGAGCTCGGTCAGGCTGCCCAGCGATGTTGGGATGCTGCCGCTCAGTTCGTTGACGGTGAGGTGCAGCCTTCTGAGGTTTTCGAGATTGCCGAGAGCCCTGGGAATGCTGCCGCTGAGCTGGTTATTGCTCATGTGCATGATCTCAAGACTGTCCATGTTTCCAAGCTGATAGGGTATCTCACCCGTCAGCTCATTGTTGAACAGCATGAGGGTGTTGAGGTTGGACAGGCCACCGAGTTTCGACGGGATGGAGCCGGACAGCTCGTTTCTGGCAAGGTACAGCCTTTCAAGCTCGGCCAGGTCGCCCAGTTCTGCAGGAATCTCGCCGTCGAGGTTGTTGCCGATCAGGTAGATTTCGGTTACGCGGCCTTGGTCGTCCGTCTCGATGCCGTGCCATTCGGAGAGCGGCTCGCTTGTGAGCCAGTTGTCGTTATTCGTCCAGTTCGCGCCGCCGGTGGAGTTGTACAGGGCGTGGAGCGCGGCGATTTCAGGCTGTGTGATAGTCAGCGTGAAGTCGCCGGTGGCGCTGCCTGCGTATGTCGTCGCTTCGACGATGTAGTCTCCGGCGTCGAGAGCAATGCTGATGCCTGAGTTCCTGGAACCGAGGTTGAAGACGCCATCATCGTCATCGTCGTCAGAGTCTATGATTTCGCCCTCGTCGTCGAGCAGAATCAGGTATGGGTCCGTCCGCGAAACCAGGGTGATGTGGTAGGTCGCGCTCCTGCTTACGGAGAAGCTGAAGAACTTCGCGTAGTGGGCGCCGTTCACGGTCCTGTTCTGCGAAACGCAGTCGCTTGCCCAGTCGTCGTCTTCGGACGTACCGCTGAAGCTCTGCAGGGTGCAGCCTTCAGGAATGAGCGTAGTCGGGTCGGGCGTTGGGTCCGGCGTCGGGTCGGGCGTTGGATCCGGTGTTGGATCCGGCTCAGTAGTATCCGATACTGGAACGACGGCCACGGTGAGCGTGAAGCTGCCAGTGACGCCGGCGTCGTAGGTGGTAGCCTCTATTGTATAGCTGCCCGCTTCGAGCGTTTCCACTATCTGCGAGTCATAGTTGCCGGGCGTTATGTCGTCGTTATCAGCCACTGTATCGCCATCAGCGGTGACGCCGCTGCGCAGGTACAGGAACGTGTCTTCATCGGAGCTGAGGTCAATGGTTACGTCAGACTCGGCGTCGAGTGTGAGGGTGTAGAAGCGAGCGTACCTGTCGCCGCTTCCGCCCGGGGCAGTTACGCTGGATGTGCAGTCCGTGTTCCAGGTGCCATCCTCGACGGTCATGTCGTCGGGTAGCGTGTCGACACATGCCGGCAGTTCGGGCGTTGGGGATGGCGACGGTTCCGGTGAAGCTGTTGGTGACGGGTCAGGCGACGGATCGGTTGTCTCGAAGTCGACTCCGCCTATCGTCAATGTGAAGGTACCCGTTTCCGCCTTGCCGTAGGTAGTGGCTTCGATGGTGTAATCACCGGAGGCCAGGGTCCTGACTATGCGGGAATTGTAGTTGCCGCCGGTCGTGTCTATGTCGTCGTTTTCGGCAAGGTAAGTGGCGTCGGTACCCGTGCCGCTGAGCAGGAAGAGATAAGGGTCGGTTGTGGATTCGAGGTCAATGGTGACTTCCGCCTCGTCGGTAAGTGTGAATGTATAGAAACGGGCATAGGCACTGTCGCGGTTCTGAGAATCGCAATCGGAAGTCCATTCGCCTTCGACGATGCCGGCAGTAAGCGCCTCAACACAACTTGTCTGCGCCCACGAGGTACTTGGGATGTAGAAGGTAAATGCGAAGGTGAGGATAGCTGCGATGATAATTGTGGCGGAGAAGGTAGGTCTCATGAAGTCATCTCATTTTCTGGGGATCGTCTCTTAGTTCTGACAGAGTTTATATGAAAGACTAACTTTCATGTCAAGGAATTTACAGTTTGTAAATGTTCTCACGAGGTAGGATTCTACCACATTTCCCACACTTGCCTGAGCCTGAGAGTGCCATCTGAATTGCCGTGAAGGCTAATCGAGAAAATCACAAGACCGCAGGGCTGATGTGGGGTGTGAAGTGACGCGACGGTTCGCTCTATCGTAGTGCGGGACTGGCGCGAGTGATACAATTCGCCGAAGCGCAACTCTACAGTGCAAATGCAGGGAGGTGCGCTTCTTGCGAATGTTATACGGCTGCGACTTCGATAATCCAGAGGTGTGCGAATGGTTGCGAATGAACGATACGATGTAGTGGTTGCGGGCGCGGGGAATGCTGCGCTGTGTGCGGCGATGGCGGCGGCGGACGAGGGCGCGTCTGTGCTGGTGCTGGAGCGCGCGCCGGAGTACCTGCGGGGCGGCAACTCCTTCTTTACGGGCGGACTGTTCCGCTTTGCATACGATGGCATCGAGGATATTCTTGGCATCATTCCGGAGATTGGGAAGGAGGAGCGCGAGAACATCGATGTGGGGCGGTACACGCAGGCTCAGTTTTACGATGACCTGATGCGCGTAACCGAGGGGTTGTCAGATCCGGAGCTGGCGCAGGTGCTGGTGTCGCAGTCGTACCCGGCGATGAAGTGGATGCAGGAGCAGGGAGTTCGCTGGATTCTTGCGTACGGCAGGCAGGCGTTCATGCACGAGGGTATATTGCGCTTCTGGGGCGGCCTGATCGTCGAAGCGGTGGGCGCGGGCGAGGGGCTCACGGACCAGGAATTCGAGATATTGGAGCGCAAGGGTGTGCCCGTGCTGTATGGGACGAAGGCGCATGCGCTCAGCACGGACAGCCGGGGGCGCATCACAGGCTTGACCGTGCGGGACGCGGACGGCTTCCGCGAGATCGAGACAAAGGCGGTGGTGCTGGCGTGCGGCGGCTTTGAGTCGAACACGGAGATGCGAACGCGCTACCTGGGGCCGGGCTGGGAGCTGGCGAAAGTGCGGGGCACGCAGTTCAACACGGGCGACGGCATACAGATGGCGCTGGACATCGGCGCGCAGTCGTACGGGCACTGGAGCGGCTGTCATGCGGTGGCGTGGGACATGAACGCGCCGGCATTCGGCGACCGTAACATCGCGGACCTGTTCCAGAAGCATTCGTACCCGTTCGGGCTTATCGTGAATGTGGAGGGCAAGCGCTTTGTCGATGAGGGGGCTGACCTGAGGAACTACACGTATGCGAAGTACGGCAGGGAGATACTGGCGCAGCCGCAGCGGGTGGCGTTCCAGCTGTTCGACCAGAAGACGAAGCACCTGCTGCGCGACGAGTATTTCATACCGCAGGCGTCGGTGGTTGAGGCGAATACCATCGAGGAACTTGCGGACGGGCTGGGGATCGATGTAGAGGCGATGACGCAGACGGTGTCCGAGTACAACGCGGCGGTGCAGCCGGGCGAGTACAATCCGACGGCGCTGGATGGGAAGCGCACTGAGGGCGTCGAGCCGCCGAAGTCGAACTGGGCGCTGGAACTGGACGAGCCGCCGTATATGGGATATGCGGTAACGTGCGGGATTACCTTCACGTTCGGCGGGCTGAAGATAAACGCGCAGACGCAGGTGATAGACACGGAGGACGCACCGATACCGGGGCTGTACGCTGCAGGTGAGCTTACGGGCGGGCTGTTCTACAATAACTACCCAGGCGGGTCGGGGCTGATGTCGGGGGCCGTGTTCGGGCGGATAGCGGGTGCTCAGGCGGCGGGGTATGCGGTGCGGTGAACGCTCTGCAGGCTGACACTAGCGTGATGGAACTCTGTCCATACTGGAATTAGGGACATCCGAAGTCCCGGCTCATGGTGCGCAGGCAGCGCATTCTACCTAACAGGCTTGCTGGCTTGCCGCTTAAGTCTGTTGGGCTCATGTGGTAAGGGCTAGTTTTGCGAGGCCCAAGGGTCTCAGTGAAAGGCGGGAGGAATGAATGGAGCGCAGTGGTTCAAGGGAAACATCCACACGCATACGAATGAATCGGATGGTGACGAGGACCCGTACAAGGTCGTTAGCTGGTACCGGAGGCACGGCTACGACTTCCTGGTGCTGAGCGACCATAACCACCTGACGCTGCTGGATTATGGCGGGGGCCGCCGTCGTTTCCGCAAGCCCTTGATGGTGCCGGGTGAGGAGGTCAGTCTGCGACTAAGTGCAGGCGATACGCCGGTGCATATCAACGGAGTGGGGATTTCACGAGTTGTGGAACCTATCGATGCTGGCGGCGTAGTACCAACACTGCAGGCGAATGTGGACGCGATAGTTGAGGCAGGAGGCATTGCATCCATAAACCACCCGAACTTCGGGTGGGCGTTCGACCACCGCGAGATTAGTCGTGTGGAAGGGGCGAGTCTGCTGGAGGTGTTCAACGGACACCCTGCCGCTAATATCCACGGCGCTCCCGACAAGCCTTCCTACGAAGCTATCTGGGACGGCGTGCTCACGGCAGGACGTGTGATCTTCGGCGTGGCTACCGATGACTCGCACAACTACCACGACTTTGCGCCTTGGCTGTCGAATCCGGGTCGCGGATGGGTGATGGTGCAGGCCGACGAACTGACGCAGGACGCGATCGTGGATGGCCTGGCGTCGGGCAAGTTCTACGCATCGACCGGCGTGAGGCTAACGTGGCTGGAGTGCTCGGCCGAGGGCATTGAACTGGAGATAGAACAGGAACGCGACTTCATTTACACGACCCGGTTCACCGGCGAGAACGGCGCGCTGCTCTCCGAAAGCACCGGTACCACGGCCGAGTACAGGACCGACGGGCAAGAAGCCTATGTCCGGGCCACGGTGGTGTCGTCGTCCGGACCGCGAGCCTGGACGCAGCCGGTGTTTCCTGGGCAAGCGCGGGTAGAAGTCGATGGGGCCATGTTGGGGTAGTCGTTGTAGCAGCGTTAACTGGCGAGTTGCTTCATATCGACTACCTTGGTGATTTGTGGCTGATGGCTGGGGCGGTGTTCGGGGGATTGGTGGGGCGCAGTCTGTGGTGGGGAAGGGGAGACTCGAACTCCCACGCCTTTCGGCACATGATCCTAAATCATGCTCGTCTGCCAATTCCGACACTTCCCCACGCGTGAGGGCATGGGCGGCTGGGCGCCTGTGGTGGGTAAATTATAGCATAGGGGTTGCTGCTTCCCACACAGTTTCCGGCTATATCGCCTTGAGGAGCTTGCGGCGGAGTCCGCGGGGCTTGCTTTGCTCAATGACGAGGTCGGTGGCGTCGTGGAATGCCATGAAGCTGCGCATAGCCGCGGCGATGTCAGAGACGAGGTTGTCGTCGGGCTGGACGCCCGGCTCGAGGTGGAGGTGCTTGAGGCGGAGGGTGGCTTCGCGGCGTTCGAGCTTAGGGTCGAAGCGTCCGACGAGGCGATCGTTGTGCAGGATTGGGAGGCTAAAGTAGCCCCAGATGCGCTGGGGCGCCGGCTTGTACGCTTCGAGAATCTGCTGGAAGCCCCAGAACTGCGTGTCGCGGCCCTTCGCCCAGAAGAGGCTGTCGAAGGGGGATAAGAATGTGGTGTGGCCTGGGGCTATGTCGCCATCCGCTGCGCGTTCAAGCAGCGGCAGGTTGGCGCGGTGGACTACCTGCTCGGTGGTGGTGCCGTCGTCAAGCTCGACATTGACGGGAACGAGCGTGCCCTCGTCGAGCATGCGCTGGATGAGGGGCTTGGCGGGTGTGCGCTTCATGTGGAAGTAGTCGGGAACCTGCATTGGCGCGCAGATGCCGAGCGCGCGGGCGGACTTGTCGAGGAGCGTCAAGTACGCCTCTTCCTCGGTTGGCGGCGTGGTGTCAACCCAGTCGGGCAGTACGGTCTCGGTGATGCCGTAGATGCGCTGGAAGTTGACGCGGTTGGCGATGGTGAGCTCTCCGGTGTTGTAGAGGTGCTCCAGGGCGATCTTGGCGGGCTTCCAGTCCCACCATGTGCCGCGTCTGCCGTCAGAGCGTTCGAAGTCGGCGGAGCGCGCCAAGCCGTTCTCGCGCACATGCTCCAGCACGGCGTCCAGCAGTTCGATGTTCGCGGGGTCTTCGAGCCATTCGCGGCGGCGCCTGCCCTGCCGGTACTTGTGGCCTTGCATCGTGGGGATGGTGAAGTGGTAGAGCGAGAGCGGGATGATGCAGGCGGCGTGCATCCAGTACTCGAAGAGGCGGCGGTCATTGCTGCCTTCGATGCCGCCATTGCCGAATGTGAGGTGGTCGAAGTCGGCGATGTCGTAGGGGCCGAGCCTGCTCCAAAGCGCGACGTACTGGCTGCGGCGGACCATCTGGAGCGTATCGAGCTGCACCCAGCCGATGCGGTCAACGGTGTCGTAGATGGCGTCTATGCCGGGTGTAGAGTCAGGCGGGGGTGTGTCGAGTGCCTGCGTTTGGAGTGCGAGGGCGCGTGCGGCGGAAAGGGGGAATGGGGATTGAGGTTTGGTCATGCACTTATGGTAATGGTATGAAAGCCTGTCTGTACAGGGCTTTTGGAAACAACTTCGTCCTGTCGCTGGTTGTGACTGCACAAGGGCGACATCGTCCCCACAACACTAATGATAGTGTAGGATAGGTCAGTGAACATAAGGGCACTTGGTGTGAAAGTGGGTTGAACTTGCGGGCGGTCATTCTTTGCCCGACATGCAGGCATCTGAACGAACCTGACAGTGGGTTCTGCGTGGGGTGCTGGCGGCGTCTTGCCGACAGCGCTGCGATTAGCCGCGACGAGGCTGAGGCGTCTGTGCGGCGTTGGCTCATACGGCGACGGCTGTTCAGGGGCGCGCGATGGGGCTTGCTTGCGCTCTTGCTGGTTGCCGCTTGTGCTGCCGTTGCGGATTACTACGGTGCTTTCGACCGTCCATTCCCTCCTCCAACTTCCGATATCAGTGCGCTGGCCGGGCAGAGTGACTGGCCCATGTTCCTGCGGGACCCGATTCACTCGGCGGCGGTGGATGTCCCATCGACTCCGCAAGGGAAGCTGAAGTGGCGGTTCGACACGGACTTACCGCTATTCTCTTCGCCCGCAGTCGTGGATGGCAGGCTGTACCTGGGATCGGGTGACAGTCGCGTGGTTGCACTGGACGCGGATACTGGCGAGCTAGTATGGGAGCATGAGGTGCTGGGCCCTATTGACTCGTCACCCGCAGTTGCCGGAGACAGCGTGTTCATAGGCCTGCGGGACGGTACGGTGCTATCACTTCACAAGGATAGCGGTGAACTGCAGTGGGAGTTCCCGACGGGAGGGATATTCGCGACTTCACCGGTGGTGCTGGAGGGCATCCTGTACATAGGGAGCGGGGACGGCAAGCTGTACACACTGGATGCTCAGACGGGGCAGGTGCGATGGTCGTATCAGACTGACGGGCATATCGCGTCAGACCCGGCCATCAACGACGATATCGTGGCGGTGCTTTCACAGGACAGTTACCTGCATATCGTGGATAAGCATACAGGTAGGAAGCGCCTGGACTATCACACGAAGTTCGCGCGCGGTTCGCCGGCTCTTAGCGGGGACTGGGTTTACACGGCTGACCAGATTGGGATTGTTGCAGCGATAGACTGGCATAAGCGCGAGCTACCGTTCGAGAAGAATGTGCGCTGGCTGAAGACACAGCTCTGGGCGTGGGGTGCTTTGCGGGAGCTGCCACCGCTGAAGGGGCTTGCGTGGGCAACATTCGTTCCCGGGAGTCTGGTTGCATCGCCAATTGTGACTGAGGATAGGCTGTATGTGGCATCGTCGGAAGGGGACGTGTACGCGCTGGACAGAGAGACGGGCGACACGGAGTGGACATTTGAGGCGGACGGGTTTTTTCTTGCAGCGATGACTCTGGTAGGGGATGGACTGTTCATCGGGGACAGGTTCGGGACGATGTACGCGATTAGTGCGGAGAAGGGCGAGGAGTTGTGGCGGTTCGAGACGGGCGCGCCGATAGGGTCAACGCCAGTGGCGGCAAACGGTCTGCTGTACTTCACATCCGAGGATGGGACACTGTACGCTCTGGAGTGAGGCATTTGGTTGGGAGGTAAGAGGGGAGTCGCTACGGCCCCATTAGGCTTCTGGCTACGTGGCAGAAGGAAAGTCGTCATCATGCAGCCTGACGCCGTCCATTCGCGCAAACCTTCGGTCAAAGGTATAGAGACTTTCACAGCCTGCCCGCTCTGAGGCCATTAGTATCACCAAGTCCGAGAAGTCCCCTTGGCTCTGCTCGTAGAGAAATGTGGCGCGGGCGACATCTTCGTCTGACTCAACTATGAGGTTTTCTGCTCCAATCAGAGTCTTCAGCACTTCCGCTACCTGAGTACGAGAAAATCCATAAGAGCGTTCCAGAACCCACACAATTTCAATTGCCACTTCACGACCGACGAACCCAGGACCATCATTGGTAAGACTGTCGAGCAGTCGCTCCGCAATCGCTGCTTGTGCTGGGACATCCTGTGTTATGTATCTAATCAGGACATTTCAGGACATTGGTATCGACCGCAATCATCGCCCGCTCGCGCCGTCAGCGATTGCCTGTTCCATTTCTTCCAGGCTTACGGGAGGTCCGTCATAGCGGAGCAGCCCCTTAAGCCTGTTTAGAGGGACGGTTTTGATAATGCGCACTTGTTCGCCGTGAATGACGTAACGCACTCGGTCACCCGGCTTAATGGAGAGTGCATCTCGTACCGGCGTAGGCAGCGTGGTCTGTCCTTCAGCGGTTACTGTGGATTCAAGCATCTGAAGGTTCCTTCGCAGTCATCCATAAGTCCGTGGGCTCTCTAGCCATTATTCTAGCACCTCCGCAAGCTGCGGAAGCATTATGGCAGTCTCACCGTGACTGACCAACTATAAGAGGGCGTGCAGGGCGCGGAGCGTCTCGGCGTTCTCTTCGAGGGTGAAACCGTCTGCCTTGTATTCCTGCTTGGCGCTCATGCCGTCCACTGCGCCGGTGTCCGCCGTCCTGCGGATGATGTCCATGTCCTCTTCGACGGAGAGTAGCACGTTCTTGTCGGAAAGCTTGGAGAGTGAGGCGGCGAGACCATAGCCACCCCAGTTGGAGACGCTGGCGAGGATGAGTTCGGAGACTTCGGTAACGCAGGGCTCCTTTACGAGAGAGTCAACGGTGGTTACCTCTTTGGCGACGTTGCCTAGTCCGATTTCGTTCCCGCCGTCGCCGATGCCGATGGTGCTGTCGTGATGCCTGAAGAGGTAGTCGGTGCGGGCGGTGTACTGCGTGATGTCGCGCCCGCGCATGTTGCGGTACTTGAGGTCGTCGGTGAAGCCGCAGCGCTCGATGGCGATGATGACCGAGGGGTTGTGCTCGGCTAAGAGTTGCTTGGCGAATGCTTCGCTTTCGGAGTCTCCGGCGATGGGGAACTCGATGACCGTTGAGGCTTCGCTCTTGGTGGCTTCCATGACGGCAGTACCGTAGGAGTCGGTTACATAGGCAACTTGGTAACCAAGCTGCTCAAGTGCATTGCCGATGGCGATCGCTCCTGGGGGACCGTCGGTCTCAATCATGCCGGCGTCGAGGATGTAGAAGCCGGTGACGATGAAGGCGGTGCCCGGGTTGTCGAGGATGAGCTGCGCCGCGCGGTCGCAGAAGTCGGAGGGGACGTAGGGGCGCAGGTGTGAGATGCCCCTGCGGTCGTTGTCGAGGATGATGTCTTCGATGGTCATGTATGTCACCTTGTTCGCTTACGGGAGTGAACGGATTGCACCACATCCCCTGCCATAGCAGGGGCAGGCTCTGACCTTTGCCCTATCAAGGGGGAAGGGATTCTGCATAGCCTTATATGATAGCCAAGTCTTCGTCCTGCTTGTCTGTGATGAACATGTGGCCGGGGGCGTGGGTGATCATCAGGGGCGGCTTGGCGTTCATGGCTACTGCCTGGGGGGTTACGCCGCATGCCCAGAAGACGGGGATTTCGCCGTCATTGAACTCGACCGGGTCGCCGAAGTCGGGGGCGTAGATGTCGCTGATGCCGATGGCAGAGGGGTCGCCAACATGGACAGGCGCGCCATGCACGGCGGGGAAGCGCGATGTTACCTGAACTGCCCGGACGACCTGCTCCTGCGGGATGGGACGCATGGAGACGACCATTGGACCGCTGAAGGTGCCTGCGGGCGAAGTGGGGATGTTCGTGATGAACATGGGGACTGTCGTGTCGCAGGTCATGTGGCGCATTTCCATGCCTGCCTTGATGAGCGCGGTCTCGAAGGAGAAGCTGCAGCCGAGAAGGAATGAAACGAGGTCGTCGCGCCAGAATTCGCTGAGGTCTGTGACTTCTGCGGTGAGTTCGCCGTGCTCATAGACGCGGTAGAGGGGTGCATCACTGCGGAGGTCGGCGCCGGGGGCGAAATCGCGCGGCTCAACCTCGCCTGCCTCGACTACTTCGAGGAGCGGGCAGGGTCTTGGGTTGCGCTGGCAGAACAGCAGGAAGTCGAAGGCTAGGTCGCGGGGAAGTATGGCGAGGTTCGCCTGAACGCGACCGGGTGCCATGCCGCTGGTGGTCTGTACGAGACCGCCGTTGCGCATCATATGGCGAAGTTCGGCTGGGGATTCGGGAAGGGCTGTGAGTGTCATGGGAGCGTTCCTCCAGTGTGCGGTGTTGACTGTCTTCCGGGTGACCGTCGCTTGTCAGCCTAGATTATACGGGCGGTAGGTTGCGGTCAAGCACGCGCCGGGGTCAGTTTGCTTTTCGTAATGAAGCATTAAGCGGGAATAAAAGGGGCTGCTCCCTAAAGAGCAGCCCCTTGTCGTTTACGTCTATGTGGCTATGCGAGATGCCGGAGCGAGTTACGGCGTCTCGAAGCGGCCTGTGGAGGTTATTGCGCCGCCTTCGATCTTCCATATCTCGATGGTGTTCAGGACATCGCCGTTGTCGTCGAAGTTCTGCGAACCTGCCACGCCCTCGTAGTCGATGTCTTCGCCGCGCCTGATCAAGTCGAGAGCCTTGGCGAAGTCGCCGGGGCCGACCTTGATGCCGGGAGCGTTGGCGACCTCACGCATCGCGTCCCGGACTGCCGGGCCGTTGTACTCTCCGGCCTTTTCGATGGCAAGCGCTGCGATGGCGAACGCATCGAATGTCTCGCCAAGGAACGGGTCTGTGGGAAGCTCGCCGAAGCGCTCTTCATACAGGATGCGGAACACTGCCGTCGAGTCGCTCTCCTGCGCGCCCGGTGCGGTGCCATAGAGGCCTTCGAAGTTTTCTGCGCCGAGAGTGTCGAACATGTCCTGGCTCTTGGTGCCGTCCACGAACATGAAGTTGTCTATGTAATCGCCCTCGGTTGCTTCACGCAGATAGACGCCCGCGCTGACAGGGTAGCTCATGGCTACCAGCACGTCAGGATCGCCTTCGGTGGCGTTTTCAAGTTCTGAAACGTAGCTGGGCTGGTCGGGCTCCTGGGGAACAGAAGCGGTAACCGTGCCACCTGCCTCCTCGAAGCTCTCCGTGAAGACGCGGGCGAGACCCTCGCCATACGCGTTGTTCACATAGAGGAGGCCGGCTGTCTCGTAGCCAAGCTCGCGGGCTAGGCGCGCGAGGACGACGCCCTGCGCCGCGTCGGATACGGCGGTCCGGTAGAGGAAATCGCTGTCTTCGAGGATTGATAGGGCCGGAGAAGTTGCCGACGGCGAGATATGCACAACCTCGTTGGGGATAGTGACGGCCTGAGCGACCGCGATTGTGAATCCGGAACCAAGGGGTCCTACGATTACATGCACGCCGTCGGTCTTGACCAAGGCATTTGCTGCGTCCGTTGCAACCTGCGCGCTGGTGCCGCCGTCCTTGTGGACTGCCCTTACGGGACTGCCGAGGACGCCGCCAGCGTCGTTGATGAGCTCTGCGGCGATGTCAACGGCGTTGCGCATGGGCTTGCCGTAGGCTCCCAGGTCGCCGGTGAAGTCGAGGACGGAGCCAATCTTGATGGGTTCTCCGGAGGGTTCCATCATCATCATCGCAGGTGTGGGAATGACGACGGGTTCGGGCGTAGGGATTGCCTCTATCGCAGCCATGACGATTGAGTTCACTTCGTCGGCAGTGAGCGGCTCTGCCTGACCGGCGGAGGCCTTCTGCACTTCCATAGCTACGATTTCGGCAACCTCGCCTTCGGTGAGATCATCTTCAGACGCCGCCATCATCGCAGCATCGACTATGCCTTCAATTTCGGATGCGCTGACACCTTCAGGAACTGCACCTGAAACGGCATCCTCCACCATCATGGCGATCTCTTCGGCGGACGGTCCTGGTTCTGGCATTGCAGGCGCCGGTGCTGGAGCGGGGGCGGGCACATTCGCCACTTCCTGCTGGACGATCGAACGTATTTCGTCCGCGGTCGGGCCGGCGGGTGCGGGTGCCGGAGCGGGCTGGCCGCATGCTGCTATAAGCAGCCCGACTATGCCAATCAGCATAACCATTGCCGCCATGGGTATTCGTTTGTTCATCGCTGTAGCCTCCTTTGACACTAAATCATCGAAAATCAGCACGTTTGAATATGTCAATTGTGTTCACTTGCAACTAAAACTGCATTTTAACTTATATATTATGTGCATTGCGCGGAGATTTGACAATATTTACTCAGGCAAATTGACCTCATCCAGAACAGCCCAACACTCCCTATAACGGAAGGAGTCGTGGATATATTGTTCGTGGGTCGCTCGTCGTTAGTTTTTGGCGTGTAATCTGGGCGTTGCGTCCCATAGTTGACAGTGTTATGTGCCTGACATATTATCCGCGCACACGCAGGAAGCAGTGCGACGCAGAGGAGGTATTTCCATGCAGTACGACTACATTGTTATAGGTTCGGGTTCGGCTGGATCAATCATGGCAACGAGGCTATCAGAAGACCCGAATGTGTCTGTGCTGCTGCTGGAGGCGGGGCCGGACTACGAGGAGATCGACCAGTTGCCGGACGAAGTTCGGAACGGGTACGCAACGGGTATCGATGTGATGACGAGCGACCACAACTGGCAGTTCTGGGGGCAGCCGACGCCTATCGCGGACCCGATGATGGTGCCGCGCGGCAAGGTTACAGGCGGATCGAGCGCGATCAATGGGCAGGTGTTCCTGCGCGGGATGCCGGAAGACTACGACGGCTGGGCTGCACGGGGAAACGACCGGTGGTCCTATGAGAAGGTGCTGCCGTTCTTCCGCAAGCTGGAGACGGACATGGACTTCTCGGATGACTTCCATGGCACGGAGGGGCCGATTATCGCGCGGCGATTCAAGGACCAGACGGCATGGCCTCCGATGCAGCATGCGTTCTACAACGCTGCGAAGGCGGAAGGCTTCCCGGACGGGCCGGACCAGAACAATCCTGATGTTACTGGAATTGGGCCGACGCCGTACAACAACCCGAACGGCATACGCTGGAGTACGAACATCGGCTATCTGGGGATGTCGCGGCACAGGCTGAACCTGACAATAAGAGCGAACTGCATGACTCGCCGGATTATTGTTTCGAATGGGCGGGCGACAGGCGTGGAGGTGGAGAGCGGTGGAGAGACCTTCGTAGCGGAGGGCAACGAGATTGTACTGAGTACGGGATCGATCGCGTCGCCGCAGATTCTTATGCTGTCTGGGATCGGGCCCGCCGCTCACCTGGAGGAGATGGGTATTCCTGTGGTGCATGACTCGCCGGGCGTGGGACAGAACCTGCGTGACCATCCTGTGGTGTGGGTCACATGGCGCACGAAGCCTGAGATCGACCTGGACAGCCTTGCGCTGCAGCCGCGCAGCCAGCTGATGCTGCGTTACACTGCGACGGGTTCCGACCTGCGCAATGACATGAAAATCTCGATGGCAAATTTCGCCACGGACCGCGTTGACAGGGGCGGGAACAGGATGGTTCCGGTGGGTGTGCGGATGTCCATCATACTTGACCTTGCGGTCAGCTCCGGGGAGTTGAAGCTGACCTCGACTGATCCGAATGTGCAGCCGTCGCTGTTCTACAACTACTTTGCGGAAGAGTTCGACCGGCAGCGGTCGCGCGAGGGAATACGGACGGCGCTGAAGCTGGCGGAGCATCCGGACTTCGAGAGCATCATACAGGAGCGAATCGAGCCGAAGGACCCGGACCTGGAATCGGACGATGCGCTGGATACATGGATGATGAGGGAAGCGACGACGGGTCAGCACATATCGGGCACATGCAAGATGGGGCCTGCATCCGACCCGATGGCGGTGGTGGGGCAGAATGGTCGCGTGCACGGCGTCGAAGGGTTGCGCGTGGTGGATGCCTCGATTATGCCGGACTGCATTCGGGCGAACACGAACGTCACGACGATGATGATAGGCGAGAATATCGCGGACATGGTGCAGAACGGAAACTAGGGACATTGTGCCTGTGGACATGCCTGTTGGCTGGGCGAAAGGGTTCGTCCTGTCGGCTATCGTCCGGCGCATTTAAGCTTGCGCTTATATTTTGGTGAGGTGAGCCATGAGGCTTGAGGGCAAAGTTGCGATTATTACGGGTGGAGCGCATGGGATGGGTGCCGAGGAGTGCAGAATCTTCGCTCGCGAGGGCGCGAAGGTAGTCATCGCCGACATATTGGAGGAGGAAGGGAAGCAGTTGGAGGCGGAGATTGCCGAAGCCGGCGGCGACGCGGTATTCGTGCGGCTGGATGTCACGAGTGAGGACGACTGGCAGGCGGCGGTTGACGCGACGGTGGCGCGCTACGGCAAGCTGGACACGCTAGTGAACAACGCGGGTATCGCGAGGCCGCACACGCCGGAGGGCCTGCGCACAGAGGACTGGGACATCCTTATGAACATCAACGCGAAGGGTGTGTTCCTTGGGATGAAGTACGCGATTCCGGAGATGCAGAAGGCGGGCAGCGGAGCCATCGTGAACATCTCGTCGATATCAGGCATTGTCGGGCAGCCGCAAGTGCATATGGGCTACAACGCGTCGAAGGGTGCGGTGCGCATAGTAACGAAGTCGGCTGCGGTGCAGTACGCGCAGGACGGGATACGGGTGAACTCGGTGCATCCGGGAATGATGCCGCCGATGCGGGCTTCGATTGCGGCGCAGCGTCCCGGCAGCCGAGACGCGCTGATTGCGTCCGTTCCTATGGGCAGGGCCGGACGGCGCGAAGAGGTCGGAAACGCGGTGCTGTTCCTAGCGTCGGACGAGGCTTCGTACATCACGGGCGCGGAACTGGTTGTGGACGGGGGATTTTCGGCGGCTTAGAGTCAGTCAGTTCGTCAGTGTCTCAGTAGGACAGAATTACCGGGGCATGCCCACTCTGAGAATTGAAAAAATAGGTTGAGGTGCGTTATGAGGCTTGAGGGCAAGGTTGCGATTATCACGGGCGGCGCGAACGGGATGGGTGCCGAGGAGTGCAGGATTTTCGTGCGTGAGGGCGCGAAGGTTGTGATCGCCGACATCTTAGAGGAAGAGGGGAAGAAGCTGGAGGCGGAGATAGCGGAGTCGGGCGGCGATGCGGTGTTCATGCGGCTGGATGTTACGAGCGAGGAGAACTGGCAGTCGGCAGTCGAAGCGACTGTTTCGCGGTATGGCAAGCTGGACGTGCTGGTGAACAACGCGGGGATCGGCAAAGGGAATACGCCGGACGACCTGCGCGCGGAGGACTGGGACGCGCTGATGAATATCAATGCGAAGGGCGTTTTCCTTGGTATGAAGACTGCCATTGCCGAGATGCAGAAGGTGGGCGGCGGCTCTATCGTGAACATATCGTCAATATCCGGGATGGTCGGTCAGCGAGCTACGCATATGGGCTATAACGCGTCTAAGGGCGCGGTGCGGATCGTCACGAAGTCTGCGGCGGTGCAGTACGCACAGGATGGCATTCGGGTGAACTCGGTGCATCCGGGTCTGATGCCGCCGATGCTCACCTCCGCGGCGAATACGCCGGAGATCCGGAGCGAGATGCTTCGTGATGTGCCGATGGGCAGGCCCGGACGGCGCGAGGAGGTCGGGAATGCGGTGCTGTTCCTGGCTTCGGATGAGGCGTCGTACATCACGGGGGCGGAGCTTGTTGTGGACGGCGGTTGGACTGCTACATAGAGTGAGCCGGCAAAGACTGGCAACGGTTTGATGTTCTTGCACGCGTGTTGTCTGCTCGTAATGAAAGGTAAAGGTGAATTATGCGACTTGAAGGCAAGGTTGCGATTATAACGGGCGGCGCGAGCGGGATGGGCGCTGAGGAGTGCCGGATATTCGCGCGCGAAGGCGCTAAGGTTGTCATCGCCGATGTGTCGGAGGATCTAGGCAGGCAGGTGGAGGCGGAGATCGCCGAATCGGGCGGTGACGCGGCGTTCATGCATCTAGATGTTACGAGTGAGGACGCATGGGATGCGACGGTGAGTGCGACCGTGGAGCGGTACGGTAAGGTGGACATCCTGGTGAACAACGCGGGGATCAGCGGCACGCATCACCCGGATACGATGAGCACCGAGGCGTGGGATACATTCATGGACATCAATGCCAAGGGCGTATTCCTGGGGATGAAGAGCGTGATTCCGCAGATGCAGGCGGTGGGCGGAGGCTCCATCGTGAACATATCGTCGATCAGCGGCATGGTTGGTCAGCAAGGCAATCACATGGGGTACAACGCGTCCAAGGGCGCGGTGCGCATAGTGACGAAGTCGGCGGCGGTGCAGTACGCGCAGGACGGGATACGGGTGAATTCGGTGCATCCGGGAGTGATGCCGCCGATGAGGTCGTCGAGCGCGGCCCGGAACCCGGAGGCGCCGATCCCACTGATGGATCACGTGCCCATGGGGCGACGCGGAGGGACGGACGAGGTCGGGAATGCGGTGCTGTTCCTTGCGTCGGATGAGGCGTCGTACATTACGGGCGCGGAGCTTGTGGTGGACGGCGGACTGACTGCTACTTAAGGAAGTGCCGGGCGTACAGAGGGGGTAGATGAGGAGGGTGTAGAGATGCGCATTTTCGTAGCCATCTTTCTGTCAGTTGCGTTTATGCTTATCGCATCAGCCTGCGGCTACCTGAGTAACGCCGTAAGCGGCACGATCACTTACGACGGCGATCCTGAGATACCTGCGGGTGCCGTGCTGACAGTGCAGGTGCGGGATGTTTCCTATCAGGATGCTGCCTCTACGCTAATCGCCTCGCAGACTATCGAAAACCCTGAGCAATTTCCTATAGATTTCTCAGTGCCGTACGAACGAAGGGACATCGATTCCAGGGCGACTTACGGGTTGCAGATACGCATCACACTCGACGGCCGCCTCATATACATCAACGATACTGCGTTCGAAGTGCTAACTCGCGGGAACCCAAAGCGAGGTTTGGACGTCTGGGTTATCGCTGTGGGAGGCGGATAGATAGCCTGATTCAACATCGCGCATTCCGCGCATTATGGAGAATTTGCCGGTATTATCCGCAGATACGTGGCACTCCTCGCCATCCCAATTTGGAGCGCAGGATTGAGCTACAGCTGACCCATGATATACTGCCACCTGACACAATCGACAGGTGAATGATAACCATAAGGACCGAGCATAAGGAGCGGGCAATGGCAGCCACCACAGCAGCAGTCACAACCAACGAAGAACTTGCACAGATGGCACACCTGATGCGGCGCGCGGGCTTCGGCGCAAGCCGCAGCGAGCTGGATGCGCTGGTGGCGAAGGGATATGAGGCCGTGGTGGAGGACCTTGTGAATCCGGAGCGCCTGCCGGAAATCGACGAGGACATCCTCGATCGATACTTCGGCGGCGAGGGCTATCCCATTTTCGCCGGCATCTGGCTGTACCGAATGCTGAACTCGCAGAGGCCGCTGCAGGAGAAGATGGCGCTGTTCTGGCACCATGTTTTCGCCACCGGCATCACGAAGAACCAGCATGTCATGTCGTCGGTGAACCAGGTAAAGATGTTCCGCAACGTGGGCATGACCGACATGCGGACGATCCTGCTGGAGCTTGCCAAGGACCCGGCGATGATCTTCTGGCTGGACAACAACGAGAACCACAACGGCGAGCCGAACGAGAACTGGGGCCGCGAGTTGCTGGAGCTGTTCTCGATGGGTGTGGGCAACTACACGGAACAGGACATCAAGGACGCATCGCGGGCGTTTACGGGCTGGACCTTCGAGCAGCCGATTCCGCTTTATCCGCACGGATACTACCCGGCGCCGTTCAAGTTCATCGAGGAAGACCACGACGACGGCGAAAAGACATTCTTGGGGCGGTCGGGCAACCTAAACGGCGACGACATAATCGATGTGATCGTGGAGCAGCCGGCGACGGCCCGCTTCATCGCGCGGCACATGTACAACTTCTTCGTGGCGGACGAGCCGCAGGTACCGTCGTGGAACACAGTACCGCCCCGCGACCAGGACGCCATCAACGAGCTGGTCGGGGCGTACCTGGATTCGGATGGCGACATTCGCGCGATGCTGAGCGCGATGTTCAACTCCGACTTCTTCAAGGCGGCGCGCTTCAGGAAGGTGAAGAGTCCTGTTGAGCTGATAACCGGCGTCATCAAGCTGGTCGGCACATACCGTGAGCCGACGCCCGGGCTGGTGGACTACTCCGCGACGGCGAAGCTGATGGGTCAGCAGCTGTTCGACCCGCCGACGGTCGAGGGCTGGCATACGGGACACGAGTGGATTGACGGAGGAACGCTGAACGAGCGCGTGAACTTTGCGGTGAACGAGGTGGGTGACCTGAACAAGCCGGGCATCGGTGAGTTGATCGAGCGGATGGGCGCGGAAAGCGATTCCTGCCCGCCGGCGGAGCTTGTGGAGCGGTCGTTGGAGCTTGCGGGGCCTGTCGAGGTCAGCGATGATACGCGCTCGGGACTTATGCGCTACGCAGAGGCAGTCGGCGAATTGCGCTTCGACTCCGAGGATGCGCGAGAGGACAGCGCGGTGCATGTAGGCCGGATGCTGCAGCTTATTGTTTCGACGCGGGAGTATCAGATGGCGTAGGGCACTTCGATTTGCAGCCGAGACACTGACTGCTGATATTGAAATGCTCCACAATAGAGACAACGGAGGTGCTGGAGATGGCACGACCTTATGGATTGCTGCGGTGCGGGTTTCCTTTTGCGAAGTCGCTTGGGATGCGGCGGCTTACGAATTATCCAATCGATGTGGCGCTGGGGGATGAGGAGCGCATCTATGTGCTGTGCCGTGCGGACAATGCGGCGCTAGTGCGAAAGTATAACTATGACGATGAGGACTTGGGTGCTTTCGGGTCGATGGGGAAGGGTGACGGGCAGTTTATGTGGCCCGTCTCGGTAATCACAGACTCTGAGGAGAATGTCTATGTCTCGGATGAATACCTGAACCGAATATCGGTGTTTGACCGGGAGGGCGAGTTCAAGGGCAACTGGGGCGAGTCGGGGAATGATCCCGGGCAGCTTGACCACGCGAGTGGGATTGCTTTCGACGCTGAAGAGAATGTGTATGTCTCGGATACGATGAACCACCGGGTGCAGAAGTTTACGAAGGACGGCGAGTTCATCACGGCGTTCGGGGAGCATGGGAGCGACAAGGGGCAGCTGGATATGCCGTGGGGCATCGATGTTGACGATGAAGGCGCGGTGTATGTCGCCGACTGGCGGAACGACCGCATTCAGAAGTTCTCGGCGGACGGTGAGTTCATTGCGAAGTTCGGCGGGTCGGGCTGTGGCGACGGCGAGTTCAACCGGCCTGTGGATGTCACGGTGGACGACGACGGTGATATATATGTGGCGGACTGGGGCAATGACCGGGTGCAGATGTTCAATTCCGAGACGCGGTATGTGCAGAAGTTCCTGGGTGACGCGACGCTGTCTAAGATCGCACGCGAGTACATGCTGACGAACGCGATGCCGAACCGCCTGCGCGATATGGCTAATATCGAGCTTCAGAAGTTCTTGCGGCGTCCGAAGTCCGTTACCATCTCCGGCGACGGACGGCTGTTCATTGCTGATAACCAGTCGTACCGGCTGCAGGTGTATCAGAAGGAAGTCATCCATTTGACGCCTGAGCAGTATGGGCCGCCGATGCGCTCGCCAACACTGAACCAGGAGTAGATGAGCGGTGGCCGATGCCGATGAACGGTATTGATGAATAATATTAAGGTTGCCTGTGCGCCTTGCCAGCGAGTGCAAGGTGAATATGGACGCGATACTTGACATTTCAGGATTGGCTACTTAGTATCAACGGAAAATTA
Source organism: Dehalococcoidia bacterium (assembly GCA_963665605.1). Taxonomy (GTDB): domain Bacteria; phylum Chloroflexota; class Dehalococcoidia; order Lucifugimonadales; family JADFKI01; genus Bin90. The sequence continues at coordinate 2,384,008 of OY762409.1, forward strand.
TCACAATCTTTGTGGAGGGGTGTGTACGCACGCGCCTGTCATAGGTATTAAGCGACGGCAAAGACCGTCAAAATTGGACGAGAGAGGTCAGAGATGAAAAGGTCAGCGTTGCTCCTGGTGGCAATGTTCGTACTTGGGGCCGTTATCGCGGCTTGCGGCGCTTCTGAACCACAAGTGGTGGAGAAGATTGTCGAAGTCGAGAAGGTGGTGACTGAACAGGTTGAGGTCCCGGTCGAGGTGGTGAAGGAAGTCGAAGTTGAGAAGGTGGTGGAGAAAGAGGTAGAGGTAGAGGTAGAGGTAGTCAAGGAGATCGAGGTCGAGGTCGAGAAAGAGGTCGTAAAGGTCGAGCGCATCGAAGTGCCCGTCGAGAAGATCGTCGAGGTGCAGAAGATCGTCGAGAAGGAAGTCGAGGTCGTTAGGTCGAACCTTGGCGAGGCCCCGGACCTTGCGGCAGCGGTAGCGGCCGGTACTCTACCCCCAGTTTGGGATCGCATCCCTTCGCAGCCGATGATTATCCCGACACTGCAGGACGGCATCGGTGAGTACGGTGGAACCGTGCGGCGCTTCTATCTCGGACCTGCGGACGGCTGTAACTTCTTCCGCCTGTCGCGCGCATCGCTGGCGCGCTTCTCCCAGGACGGCTTCTCCTTCATTCCGTCAGTCGCAAGAGGCTGGGAAGTCTCGGACGACGGCAAAGAGTGGACGTTCTTCCTGCGCGAGGGCATGAAGTGGTCTGACGGTGACGACTTCAACGCGGATGACTTTGCATGGCAGTATGACAATGTCATAACTAACGAGGACCTGAACCCGACGCCGCCGTTCTTCCTGAAGATCGGTACTGAAGTTGGATCAATCTCGAAGGTTGACGACACGACTGTGAAGGTCACGTTCCCGATACCGAACTTCCTGTTCCTGGAGATTGCGGCGCAGGCGGACGAGGCTTGCTACGGTAACAACTCCTGGAAGAACGTGCCGTGGGCGCCTTCCCACTACATGCAGGAGTTCCACATAGACTTCAATGCTGACGCCAACGCGCTGGCAGAGGACGCAGGGTTCCCGGACTGGACGGGTCTGTTCGACAACAAGGGCCAGATTAACCTGAACCCCGACAAGCCCGTCATAACTCCGTGGACGTTCACGAACACACTGACTGAGCCGGTGGTTTTCGCGGAGCGCAACCCGTACTTCTGGGCAGTTGACCCAGCGGGCAACCAACTCCCGTATCTAGACGGCATCCAGTTGACACTGTCTGAGGGCGGCACCGAAGTTGGTACGCTTATGGCAGTGCAGGGCGACATCGACATGCAGGGTCGCCACATCCAGCTCGACCAGTACACCACGCTAAAGCAAGGTGAAGAGCAGGGTGGCTATTCAGTGAAGACCTGGCCGACGTTCGCAGGTTCGGACGTGGCATTCTTCTTCAATATGAGCCTCCCCGGACCTACGGGCGAAGCCATAAGGATTAAGGAATTCAGGCAGGCATTGTCGCTGGCTATCGACAGATCAGCCATCCGAGAGATTCAGTTCCTGGGTCTTGGTGACATCAGGCAAGGTGTACCGAAGCCGGGTCACCCGCACTATCCGGGCGACGACATCGCTAAACTGCGGACAGAGTACGACCCAGACGCGGCGAACGCGCTCCTGGACACCGCGCTAGGCGCAGATGCCAGGGACAGCGAGGGCTGGCGGACAATCAACGGCGAGCGAATCGAGATGGGCATCACGGTTACGGACGCATTCGGCACCTGGCCGGACGCGGCGCAGGTGGTCGGGCGCGCCTGGGAGGCCGTCGGCGTAAAGACCGATGTGAACACGACGACCAGGACTCTGCACTTCACGCGCTGGCAGACGAACCAGTGGGCGGTGATGGTGTGGAACGAGGACACGGCTGGCTTCACATTCAGCTCCATCGGCAAACGAGCGCCTGAGGGGGCCGGGTCCTTCCATGCTCCGGGCTGCGCGCAGTGGCTTGTCGATCCTGAGGGCGAGAACGCGTTCCCGTGTGCAGAGGAATCGCTTACCCTGCTTGAAATGCACAAGCGTGGTCCCGGTCTGCCGTCGGTAGAGCGGAATGCGCTGGGCAAGGAAATCTATAAGACAATCGTGGAGAACCAGTACAACATTGGTATAGTTGGTCTGTCTCCGATGGTACAGGGCGTGATCGTCACCAAGGACACCTTGAAGAACGTACCTGACGAGGCTGGCAACGACTGGCCGCTCAGAACCCCGAACACGGGCTTCCCTGAGCAGTGGTACTTCTCCGCGCAGTAAGCACGAGAATTAGCCGAATATAATCTGGATGGACAGGATGGGATGGAATGCTTCCTCCGTCCTGTCCATCTCTACCCCTTATCTCTTCCCTCCCAGTGGCGATGGACGGGATTGCCAATACGCACATTATCGGCGTTTTGGAACTATTGAAAAACTTACGAACTGAACGACGGACACACTCCCATGCTCCAGTTCATAATCAGACGGCTCATCATTTTCATCCCGATGCTGTTCCTGATGTCGGTGGTCGCATTTGCCATCATTCAGGCACCGCCCGGCGACTTCCTGACCGACTACATCGCGCAGCTCCAGGCTACTGGAGAGGTCGTGGACGAAGGTCAGATCGAGGCGCTGCGTGACCATTACGGCCTGAGTCAGCCGCTCTATGTGCAATACCTGAAGTGGATTTGGGGCATTTTGCAGTGGGACTTGGGCCTCTCGCTGGAATGGGGCCGTCCCGTTGTCGAATTGGTGAATGACCGTCTGGCAATGACCATTGTGCTGGGTGTAACCACGGTCCTGTTCACATGGACGCTTGCCATACCAATTGGTGTCCTGTCCGCAGTCAAGAAATACACGGTAATAGACTATTTCTTCACGTTCCTGTCGTACTTCGGAGTGGGAACGCCGAACTTCATGATCGCGCTTGTCGCCATGTGGTTTGCGTTCAGCTGGTTTGGCATCAAGGCTACCGGACTGTTTTCCGCAGAGTACATTGCTGAGCCCTGGAGCTTCGGTAAGCTTATAGACCTGCTCAAGCACCTGTGGCTGCCGATGCTGATACTCGGTACGGATGGCACGGCGCGCTTCACACGCATAGTTCGCGCGAACCTGCTTGACGAGATGAGCAAGCCTTATGTGGAGACGGCACGAGCGAAGGGGTTGCCTGAGTGGAAGGTCGTGCTGAAGTACCCGGTGCGGATCGCGCTGAATCCGTTCGTAAGCACCGCGGGGCTTGAACTACCACGCCTGATCTCCGGTCAGCTCATCGTAGCTTATGTGATGAGCTTGCCCACGATTGGACCTCTGCTGCTGCGCGCACTGCTGTCGCAGGACATGTACATGGCAGGTTCAATCGTGCTAATCCTTACAACATTGACTCTTATCGGTGTCCTCATTTCGGACATCGTTCTGGCAGCGATGGATCCTCGTATCCGCATCGGAGCCTAATTATTGGATTCCTGCGAAAGCAGGAATGACGGGAAAAGAGATGGCTGCACGGACAGAATCGCTCCCGATTCAGAGACCCTCTGAAGACGAGCAGGTATTCATAGCCTCCCAGTGGAAGCTGATCTGGTGGCGGTTCATCCGCCACCGCGTAGCGATGGCTTCCACAGTAGTTGTGCTCGCGTTTTATTTTGTCGCACTGTTCCCCGAGTTTCTGGCTATTCACGATCCGAGGGCGGAATTTGCCACACGCACGTTCATTCCGCCGCAGGGCGTCCACTTCTTCGACGGTTTCAAGCCGTCTCTGCCCTATGTTTACGGGCTGAAAGGTGAGCGCAACCCTGAGACCCTCGGTATGGAATGGGTGACTGACGAAGAAACCAGGCACACCATCCAGTACTTCGTGCGCGGCCACGAGTATAAGCTTTGGGGCATGATTCGGACGGACTGGCACTTTATGGGGCTGAACGTCGATACGAGCACGGAGCCTCAGCCGTTCTACCCGCTTGGAACCGACAGAATGGGGCGGGACATGTTCTCCCGCCTGATGTATGGGACACGCGTGTCCATGTCCATTGGCCTGGTGGGTGTGACGCTGAACATATTCCTCGGCTGTATGCTAGGCGGACTTTCAGGGTTGCGCGGAGGGATGACGGACGCGATAATCCAGCGAATCATCGAATTCCTGCGTGCTATACCAACGATACCGCTATGGTTGGCGCTTTCGGCGGCAGTGCCACGCGACTGGTCGATCATGCGGGTGTATTTCGCCATTACCATCATCATATCGCTGATCGAGTGGACGCGGCTTGCGCGTGAGGTTCGTGGGCGGTTCCTGTCAATGCGCGAGGAAGACTTCGTGCTGGCGGCGCGGCTCTACGGCACGAACGAGATCCGCATCGTGTTCCGCCACATGCTGCCGTCGTTCCTGAGCCATATCATCGCGGCAACGACGCTGGCAATTCCGGGCATCATCATCGCTGAGACATCATTGAGCTTCCTCGGACTGGGACTGCGCGAGCCGGCGATAAGCTGGGGCGTGCTGCTGCAGGAGGCGCAGACGCTGCAGGCGGTGGCGGAGGCGGCGTGGCTGCTTTTGCCGGGCGTGTTCGTACTGATAGCGGTGATGGCTCTTAACTTCATGGGCGACGGCCTCCGCGACGCTGCTGACCCATACGCGATACGCGAAAGCTAGACAACTTACATCTTACATCCGGGGGAGTGACCCTGTTGCAGGCGACCGAATCGAATCTACCGTCAACGCTGCTTGATGTGAAAAATCTGAAGACCTACTTCTACCTCGATGAGGGCGAAGTAAGGGCGGTTGACGACGTCACAGTGCGCATCGACCGCGGCAAGGTGTTGGGCGTGGTGGGAGAGAGCGGCTGCGGCAAGAGCGTGCTGGCACGGTCCATAATGCGTATTGTGCGCCCGCCCGGAAGGACGTTGGACGGCGAGATCATCTACTATCAGCCGACGGACGATGCCGGCGGATTTGAAGAGATAGACCTCCAGCAACTTCCACAGGATGGCGACCGGATGCGGCGCATACGTGGCGCGGACATCACGATGGTCTTCCAGGAGCCAATGGTGTCTTTCAGCCCGGTGCATACCGTAGGCGATCAGATTGTGGAAGGTATTCTGCTCCACCAGGATGTTACGAAGGAAGAGGCACGCGAGATCGCTTCGGATACCCTGAGGAAGGTTGGCATTCCGAATCCTGACCAGCGCGTGGATGCGTACCCGTTCAATTTGAGCGGTGGCATGCGGCAGCGCGCGATGATTGCCATGGCGCTTGCCTCCAACCCAACGCTGCTTATCGCGGACGAGCCAACTACCGCGCTGGATGTAACGACGCAGGCACAGATACTGGAGCTCATGGCGTCGCTGCAGCGCGAACTGGGCATGGCGATGATGCTGATCACGCACAACCTTGGCGTTGTGGCGCAGATGGCGGAAGAGATCATTGTCATGTACCTCGGCAAGATCGTGGAGCGCGCGGATACTGCCACGCTGTTCAGGGACCCGAAACACCCGTACACGCAGGAACTGCTGAAGTCCATACCGCAGATGCGCCGGGAGCGACAAACGAACCGCCTGACGGCCATCAGCGGCACTGTGCCGCCGCCGTTCATCAGGCCGCCGGGATGCCCATTCCACCCGCGCTGCCCGCAGGCGATGCCGGGCGTGTGCGATGTGGTCGAGCCTCAGCCGTTGCAGATGGGCGACAATCATACGGTGCGCTGCCTGCTATACGACGACAATGCGAAGGCGGTGGCGACCGGTGCCAACACCGATGCACAAGGCGGACAGGATTAGTCTATGTCAACTGAAGTGAACGGCGGTTCCCAGATACTCGATGTCGATAGGCTGAAGGTCTATTTTCCGATAATTGAGGGCTTCCTGCGGCGTACCACCGGCTATGTCAAGGCTGTGGACGAGGTGAGCTTCAGTCTTGAAGCGGGAGAAACTTTCGGACTTGTGGGGGAGTCAGGCTGCGGCAAGACTACGACGGGTCGGGCTATCCTACGCGCCATAGAGCCGACTGATGGCGAAGTTCGCTTCACCATGAAGAGTGGAGAGCGCATCAACACTGCGTCCGCCGACCGCGAGACGCTGCGGCTGCTGCGGCAGGAGATGCAGCTCATATTCCAGGACCCTTTCGCATCGCTGAACCCGCGCATGACGGTGTTCGATGTGGTTGCGGACCCTCTGCGCGTGAACAGGATTGCAAGAGGTTCGGAGCTTGAGGACCGCGTGGCGGAAATGCTGCGGCTGGTGGGTCTGTCTGTCGATTACGCGAGGCGGTATCCGCATGCCTTCAGTGGCGGTCAGCGGCAGCGTATAGGTATTGCGCGCGCGCTGGTCGTTAACCCGCGCCTCGTCATTGCGGACGAGCCGGTATCGGCGCTCGACGTGTCGGTGCAGGCGCAGATACTGAATCTGATGCAGGACCTCCAGGAAGAGCTGCAACTGACTTACCTGTTCATCAGTCACGACCTGAGCGTGGTGCAGTACATCTGCCACCGGGTCGCGGTCATGTACGTGGGCAAGATAGTCGAGGTGGCTTCGACCGACGACCTGTTCACGCAGCCGAGGCACCCGTATACGCAGGCGCTGCTGTCGTCCGTGCCAGTTCCAAATCCGGTGGTGCAATCTCGTGGTATGGTGCTTGAAGGCGAGGTCGCAGACCCCGCGAACCCGCCATCGGGCTGCTACTTCCATCCTCGCTGCCCGTTCGCGAAGGACATCTGCCGCGAACAGGAGCCGCCTCTTACGGAGGTTTCCCCGGGGAGGTTTGCGAGCTGCCACTTCGCGGACGAAATCGAACTGCCGGGCGTTCCCGGTTAGCCAGTCGAGCCGCCGTGTCCCGATGCCCCGACTCATAACTTCCTCGTTGAGCGTTGCCCGCCGATTGCTTGAAGGCTGATGCTGCGACTGATAGTATTCTCGTTCAGGTGGTCTGTTTTCTTCGCCCCCATCTCCAACTTCGGTCGATGGCGGGCTTTTTCACCACCTGAAAGGATGTACTGACCGCGATGCCTAATATCAATGCCCTCTCCCAGTGGGTGAACCGCGCGCCCTTCCATTACGCATGGGTCATCGTGGGGATACTTGCGCTGGTGCAGATGGTGGCGCTGTCCATCAACTTTGCGGGGGGCGTTCTGGTAGACCCGCTGACCGATCCGGACGGCGATTTCGGCTTCAGCTTCTCGAGCATCGGCTTTTCCTTTGGTGTGTACTTTCTGAGCGCTGCGCTTCTTGCACCGGTTGCCGGCTGGCTCGGTGATCGCTACGGCTCCCGTAACATGATGGTTCTGGGTGCCGTCTCATACTGCGGAGTGATGGTGCTGGTAGCGTTCGTCAGTTCGCCCTGGGAACTGTGGCTGTCGTTTGGCTTCCTGCGAGGTGCGGTGCAGGCAATATTCATGGTGCCGCTGATGGCAGCGGTGTCGGGCTGGTTCAGGCGTCGGCTAGGGCTGGGAACGGGCATTCTCTGGGCAGCGTCGGGCGTTGGGCCGGCGTTCATGTCGCCGGTGCTCATCAATCTGGTTGCAAATCTCAACTGGCAGACCACTTTCGTCTATTTCGGTCTGGCTGCCGGCGTGTTCATCCTGCTGCTGGCGCTGCTATTTCGCAGCAAGCCGAGTGAAATGGGCATCGCGCCATACGGAGCGAGCGAGGGAGAACCACTGGGTACCGGTCTGCCGCACTCGCTGGAGCAGGTACGCGCGAAGGTGTTCAACCAGCATGTGCGGCGCACAAAGGCGTTCTGGAATCTCCCGGCGATTCACGGGCTTGGCTGTGCGGGACATGGCATTGTGCTGCTATTTGTTGCTCCGTTTGCTGTGATGAAAGGCTTGAGCTTCACGGAAGCGGCGATAATCCTGAGCATATTGTCCATCGTGAGCATTCCAAGTCGCATGCTGACTCCGATGATTGCGGAGAAGTATGGCACGAAGACGATAATGGCGACCTGCCTGATGATTCAGGGGCTGTCGGTGATATGCCTGTTCTTCTCGACCGAACTCTGGCACTTCTACGGCTTTGCGATGCTGTTCGGAATCGGGTTTGGCGGCGAGTGGACGGGATACCTGGTGATCAACCGGCAGTATTACGGCAACGGGCCCATGGGTTCGGTGTACGGCTGGCAGATGTCGGGAGCGCTGATGGGGCACGCATTCGTCAGCTGGATTGCGGGTCTGATCGTGGATCTGACAGGGTCGTACAATGCGGTGTTCGCGCTGTCGATAGCGGCGAGCGTGGGTGGGGCGCTTGTTACCGTCAGCCTTGAGGATACATCAAAGCGGCTGATTGGCGACTGGGAGGCGGCAGTGCCGGAGGAGGCTCGCGCGGCGGTGGGGTCGGCTGACTGACGTGGATCACCACATTGCTCCCGGCGAAATCCTTCTCGAAGAATATCTAGAGCCAATGGGTATTTCACAGAATGCCATGGCGCGCACCATAGGCGTATCGCCGCGTGCAATCAATGAGATAGTTCATGCGAGACGTTCTATAACGCCAGCCATGTCCATTCGCTTTGGGGCGTTCTTCGGGCAGTCGGACGAGTTCTGGCACGGTATTCAGGTGGAATGTGATTTCCGCAGACTGGCAGCGGAGAAGCCTCAACTGGTTGCCGATATACAACCAGCGTCGGAGTTGGCAGGCTAATCTCTGTCGTGTCTCACGAACGGATAGAACGGGTTCTGCTGTCCTGCATGCTCTCCTTTGTGGAGAGCACTTTTGCTATTGAGGCAGGGCAGGTTCGGTAATCTCGACGACCTGGTTGGTGGGGATATTGCGGATGACCTGGCGGATGCCGCTGGGCCAGAAGATGGTGATCTCATCGGTTGTGTCGGCATCGGACATTCCGAAGTGCAGGTCGAGGCTGGACATTGAGAGGAAGCTGGAACCTGCGGTGACATCGTCAGTCTGAGTGCGGCGATTGCCCTCAGCGTCGGTGGTGGTCACGAAGACCCGCGCGCCGATAGCGTCCGCGTTGCTGCCCGTGCCGTCCTCTGCCATACGCCCCCTGAGCCGCAGCGTGAGCCATTTGTTTTCGCCGCCGCCGTTGATCCATACGAAGGTTGGGCCTTTCTCGAAGGCTAATTCGTCGCCCGAACCTGTAAATATAGGACCGGCGCTGTTGGTGCCGATAAGGTCTATATAGCCGTCGCCGTTAAGATCGCCCTTCGCCAAGCCCTTGCCGTTCTCGTGGTAGGCAGTGTCGATACGCTGTCGGTCGCGGTCGAATCGGGGACTGGAGGGATCGAGAACGCCGTAGTCCACGCCCTTGATGTTGAGCAGGCGCGCCTCAACCGTAATGTCCTGGAAGCTGCCATTGCCGTCGCCGCGCAGCATGCGCCCTGCCGAGGGGAACCACTTGCCGTCGGGAGATTCGCCACGTCCGAGCGCGGAGCCGGTCCAGTAGAGGTCCTGGTCACCGTCGTTTTCCAGGTCGAAGAATGCGGCGCCGAATCCAAAGTCGTAGGCAGCCAAGCCTGTTGGCACGCGCCAGTCGAGCCATATACGAACCGGATCAACGGAGTCGGGAGGCATGACGCGGCTCGGCTCAATGGGAATGGTGGGAGCGACATCGGGGAAGAAGCCGACCTCGCCGATGCGAGGAACGACCGTCGTGCCGTCGTTGCGCAGCAGGTAGTGGGCACAGGTGGATATGGAGTAAAGCTGCTCGCTGGAGCAGTCGCCGCTCGCGCCCTCAAATGGGAGCGGACGGGTCTTGGGGTGGTAGCCGATGTTGGTGACGAAGACATCGAGGTCAACATCGCCGTCGTAGTCGCCGAGGGCGAAGCCCATCCAGTTTCCCCGCTTGTCCAGGCCCATAGGACGTTCAACCGGCAGGAAACTCACGCCATCTTCATCGGTGTCGTTGCGGTATATCCTGACGGGACCGCCGTCGTCCGCTGTCCAGAGGTCGGGGTCGCCGTCGTCGTCGAAGTCGAAGAAGAGCGTCGCCCATGTTACGACCTGCTCGCCGCGAACACCCGCGTCCGCGCTTATCTCGGTAAAAGTGCCGTCGCCCTTGTTGAGGTACAGTACGTTCTCGTTGCCGCGAGTGGGTGCTCCGGGATGGACGGCGTCCATGTCAGAGCGGTTGGCGACGAAGATGTCAGTCCAGCCGTCGCGGTTGATGTCGGCGCATGCCGGGCTTGTGCCGGTGCGGAAGTTGGCATCGTTCCCGAATGCGGCGGCTGTGATGTCTGTGAATGTGCCATCGCCGTTGTTGCGCATTAGGCGGTCGCTGACTGCCTCGCGGAGTTCGTCATCATTGATGGCGTCCTGGTAGTCTTTGCCGTCGCCGATGATACCCTGTGCGCTGACATACATGTCCTGGTAGCCGTCGTTGTCTATGTCGCAGGCGACGACTCCGGTGCTGTTCGATGCGTTGGCGGACACGCCCGCCTGCACGCCAACTTCGGTGAATTCTTCTCCGCCATCGTTGCGGAACATCAGGTTGGGGTTGCCGCGCGACTGCGTGATATAGAAGTCCTGGTCGCCGTCGCGGTCGTAGTCGAATATGGCGACGCCCGTGAGGTCGTTGGCGACTGCTGCGTTCTCGCCGAGCGCCTGCTCTGCGATGTTGGTGAATGGCACCACATCATCTGTGCTGACGCCGATGAAGCCGGGCTGCACGAAGCGACGCGCGCGTATGGCATCATCGTCGGAAGTTGACGGACTTTCCGCGCTACCGGTTACGACGATAGGCTGGGCGGTTGAGGTAGGAACCGGCACCGGAGTAGGAGGCGGCACAGGCGCGGACAGTGCGGGTGTAGGCGTTGCGCGCGGTGGCGGTGGCACGCGCTCATCTTCGCACGCGAGCGCAGACAGACCGACAGCAGCAATGATGGCTGCGAGCAGCAACATAGATGGATGGAGAGTTATATTCCTAGTAAAGTTGCGCACATTCATCAGACTATTTTAGCGCAGACTGATGTGCGGGACGCAAGGGAATGGGGCAATTGGTAGCGCATGACGCCTTCAGCGTGTGGTTTTGCGAGGCCGCTACGGGATGGCGACAGCCCATTACGCTTTCCGAAATTATTACCCCAGCCGGAACCTGGCGAGGAATTCTATTGGGCCGGTTGTGGCGTATAGCAGGATTGCTCCGCCGATCAGGAGTGCGACGGCCCAGGGTCCTATGACGGAGAGCCACGGCGCAGCGGCTGAAGCCCAGCGTCTCGTGGGGGGAAGCATATCGCCAACGGCTTCGATCCAGGGGTCGGAGTATGCGTGTGGGTAGTTCATCCTGTTAAGCATGTCGATGAGCCACGCGCCTACGCTGTAAAGGATGCCTGCGATGAATCCGACATAGAGAGCGAAGACGCCAAATGTGAATCCACTCAGGGGCGCGCGGAAGAATGCGTCGATGACATCATCGAGAAACATCCCTATCGATCGGAAGTTAAGGATATTTATCTGGAAGGCGAAGACGAAGGGCAGTGATGCTCCAATCAGGAAGACGGTGAAGATACCGTATGATATGCCTACGAAAAACCAGATGGGCAGGACGCGTGACTCTTCGGCGCGGCTGCCAATCCAGCGCAGTACGGGCAGCAGGAAGATTAGTGTGAACAGGCAGCCGCCGACAGCGGTGGAAATGGCGTTTATTCCAATGAGACGCTGAGGGTCCTGGTCAATGCCGGGCGAGTAGATGGAGGCGACGAGGGCGGCGGCGGAAGTGAGGAGTATGGCATAGACCACGAGACTGCAAACCAGGCGCGTCTGAAGGCGGCCTACTTCCTGCTTGCGCTGCTCTATGGTCAGATGTGTTGCGGTTGTGGTCATTTACGGGACTCGCCACTCATGGAGTTTTGCTGCGGTAGTTGCGGTATTCGGGCTGACCTTCGTTGTCTACAAGTGAAATGGGTGCCATAGTTTGAGCGAACACTTAGCCAGACGCCTAACCACCTTTCAGTGTAACGAAGGCGCCCGTATGTATCAAGATTATGTTCAGGCGCGGTAGCGTTTCCTTTTAGGTGGATTGCTGCGGATTCCGTCCTTAGACAAGCTCAGGACAGGCCCATTCGGCGGGGATGGGGAATAGCCACAAAAAGGCACAAAGGGCACAGTGGGAGTGTGCGTTATTCGGTTGTTTGGGGGCGAGTATTTAGTTGTCAGGGCGGGTTGTGGTTGGGGTTGTGGGTGATGGTGGGCCAGCGGATGGAGTCGAGGTGGTGGGCGAGGTCCATGTCGGGGTTGATGCGGGTCAGGTATGCGTTGAAGCCGGCGATGTGGGCTTTGAGCTCGTTGCTGTCGGTGATGGTTGCTGACTTGCCTGTGGGGAGAGTGGCGATTTCTTCGCACTCCTGCTCGCTCAGTTCGTTGCCGTCGCAGTCGTGGTGGCGGTCCTCGCACGGGCAGCGAGAGGTGCGGTCGCGGTAGTAGTCTGGGCCGTGGAGGCTGAACTCGATGGCTTCCTCGCGGCGTCGTTGTCGGCGCTCCTCCGCGAAGAGTTGGCGCGCGGCTTCGACTTTATCCACGACGTCATCCACGACGTCCTCGTCGGGCGGGATGTACTCGAAGCCTCGGTGCAGCAACTCCCTGGACGCGGATATCCTGTGGCAAGGCTCGAAGTCTTCGAGTTCGCCCTTCATAGCCTGCACGAGGAATGTGACTATTGCCCTGCCGTTGTCGGTTTCCTCGCGGACCATTTGGGCGAGTTCCGAGCGGATGCGGCTGTCAGCGGCCTGTGATTCGCGCTGGTCGGCGCGCTGTAAGCTGCGGCTTTGCCTGCGCCGAGCCGTGACGCCGTCGATGAATGCCTGGGCTTCCTCAAGGCCGATCCTCTGGAGGATGCGGGCGGCGTCGAGCTTGTGGCAGGGCTGGAAGTCCTCGAATTCGCCGTTCATGGCGGAGTAGAGGTACTTGATAATCGCCCTGCCGTTGTCGGTCTCTTCGAGAACGATCTGCCTGAGAGACTCGACAAGCTCGCGGTGTGTTGGTTGGTCTTGGGTTGTGTGTTGTTCTGCAATCATTTGTTCGCATTATAAGTACGGATGTTTGGGTTGTCAAGGGTGCTGTCTCCGTCGATAGCGTTTCCATTGGGGTGGATTGCTGTGGATTCCGTCCTTCGACAGGTCCTTCGGCGGCGCTCAGGACGAGCGGGGTTTTGCTAGTTCGACCATCCGAATGGAAACTCTGCCGCTAACTTGCGGATGGATAGGCGTAAGTCTAACATGTGGGATGTTGCGGATTGAGATGCATCGATATGGATAGGATCAAATAGGATAATTTAAGGAGCGAAGCATAATGGCCGTCGTGGAGTATGAATTGCGAGGGCATGTGGCGTATATCACGCTGAACAGGCCTGACAAGTTGAATGCGATTGATGTGGAGATGCGGGATATGCTGTGGCAGCGCCTGCATGAGGTGAATGACAATCCTGAGATATGGATGGCGGTCATCACAGGGAACGGACGGGCGTTCAGCGTGGGTCATGACCTGGTCTCGATGTCCGGACGCAGCGATGCGCTGTATGATCCGGAGATTTCGACTGAGGACCTGTATGTATATCAGTCTGAAATATTCAAGCCGATAATCTCTGCGATAAATGGCTTCTGCCTGGCGCAGGGTGGCGGAATTGCGCTGGCGTCAGACATACGGATTGCATCGGATCAGGCGCAGTTCGGGTGGCCGCAGGCAAAGCGGGGCATCGGCTCGGTGAGTGGGCCCTGCATGCTGTCGCAGCGCGTGCCGCTGAACTTCGCGCTGGAGTTCCTGTTCACCGGGGATATGATTAGCGCTGAGCGTGCCTACGAATTGGGCATGGTAAACATGGTTGTGCCGCACGAAGAGCTGATGGACCGGACGGATGCGCTTGTGCAGAAATTGCTGCAGAACGCGCCGCTGCCGATGCGCGCGATCAAGGAGGTCGCGGTGCGTGGGCTGAGCATGCGGCTGGAGGACAGGGTGCGGCTTGCGGGTATCGTGAACCGCCGTTTGCAGCGTACGGATGACGCGATCGAGGGCATCAAGGCGTTCCAGGAGAGGCGGACACCTGTGTTCAGGGGATCATAACGTACATCGATCGTTATATTGATGTTGCGGGGACGAACAAGTCAGGAATAGTAGGGGATATAGATGACACAACCTAGAGAGAGTTCAAATCCAAGTTCTGTCGAGCAGCCGGGGGCGCAGGCTTACCCGAATCCGGATGAGTCGGAAGACCTGTCGCGCAGTACCACACCGGTGCTGGTGGTTACGCCACACCCGGATGATGCCGAATCGGGCGCGGGCGCGACGATAGTGAAGTGGGCAGCGCAGGGCCGCAGGATAGTGCTGGTGGTCTGCACGAACGGAGACAAGGGCAGCTCCGACCCGGAGATGACATCGCCAAAGCTGGCTGCCATTCGCGAGGAGGAACAGCGGGAGGCAGCGGGAGTACTGGGTGTGTCTGAGGTGGTGTTCCTGCGACATACCGACCAGCACCTGAAGGACACTTACGAGCTGCGGGAGCAGATTTCGCGGGAGATTCGCCGCCATATGCCGCACACGGTACTGACGATCGACCCGAATCGCCCGTACATCCGGCACGAGGACCACTATGTCTGCGGGCGGGTTACGCTGAATTGCGTGTTTCCCTACGCGCGGGACAGGATGGCGTTCCCGGAGCACATCGAGGAAGGACTGGAACCGCACAAGGTACGCGAGGTGTACCTTTGGGGTTCGCTCGACCCGGACACATTCCTGGACGTTACGGACACTTTCGACGCGAAGCTGGACGCGCTGAGCCGTCATCGCAGCCAGGTCGGACAGGGCTGGGAGCTGCGCGAGGTGCGCGCGCGAACTCGGTACGCCGAGGTGGGCAAGAGGATTGGCGCGACCTACGCAGAGGCATTCAAGCGGATAGAGATCTTTTAGTCGGGTAGCCGTATTCTTCAGACAGGATCGACAGGATAGGAAACTACGAGGAACCAACTATGACAATGGACAAATTTGAGGCGGGCCAGAAGTTCGAGCAGGAGATTGAGGTTACGCTGGAGCATACGACCAACCGCATGGGCAAGCCCGGGGCGGATGTACTTTCAACGCCGGCGCTGCTGGGGCTGATGGAGGGCGCGTGCATACAGCAGTCCGAGCCGTACATGCCCGCCGAGCATACGACGGTTGGGTACGCGGTGGACAGGCTGCGGCATCTCGCGCCAACTCCGGTGGGGAACAAGGTTGTTGTCAGCGTGGAACTGACGGAGATTGACCGCAATCGCCTGACTTACCAGATAGAGGCGCATGAGGGCGAGCAGCGCATCGCAATGGCGACGCACAAGCGGGCTGTCATTCCCATCCAATAACTCAAGCGTACATCGATAGATAGGACGGACAGGATGGGGCGGAATGGACGCAGAACGGGCTGACCTTTACTGGAAGTGGGGCGTGAGGGCTGGGCTGGCGCTGTTGTTGCTTCTGGCGAATGTCCTGCTAGTGATGGTGATCTTCAACGCTGCGGACGCTTTTGACGCCGTTGACAGGGTTGGCGAGGCTGCGGAATCGCTTGAGCAGGCTTCCGATACGCTCAACATTGTTGCTGACGAGCTTGGTCAAGATTCAGACCGTATAGCTGAGGTTATCGAACAGGCCGGTGAGGATGTTACTGGAGCGCGGGATGTACTGGAGCGGGCGGGCGAGGACGTAACACGATCAGCGGATGCCCTGGAGGATGCCCGCTCGAACTTTGGTCGGGCAGCGGACGATTTCGGGCGTATAGCCGACACTCTAGAAGAGGCGTTTTCTCAGTGACGGATGGGTCGAACCGACATACAGATGGTTCAACCGGCTTACCGCAAGCGGGAGGACGGATGCTCGAAGAGCTAAAGGTGCTGGACCTGACGCACTATGTCGCCGGCCCGTACGCGACGCGACTGATGGCGGCGCAGGGCGCTGAGGTCATCAAGGTCGAACGCCCGGGCGTGGGCGATCCGTCTCGGCGCATTGGGCCGTATCCTGACGAGGTGCCGCACCGTGAGAAAAGCGCGCTGTTCCTCTACCTGAATACGGGTAAGAAGTCGGTTACGCTGAACCTGAAGAACGAGGCTTCCAAGCCCATCCTTAACCATCTACTGGAGTGGGCGGATGTGCTGGTGGAGAATTTTCGGCCTGCGGTGACCGTGCGGCTTGGGCTGGACTACGACAGTGTTGCGGCTGTGAATTCGGGCCTGGTGATGACTTCCATCTCGAACTTCGGGCAGACGGGGCCATACCGGGACTACGGCGCGCGCGAAATCAACCTGTACGCGATGGGCGGGCTGATGTACATCACGGGCGATCCGGAGCGCGAGCCTCTGCATATGGCGGCACGGCTGGCGCAGTACGGCGCAGGCCAGAACGCATTCGCGGGCACGATGGGAGCGCTGATGCACCGCGACATCTCAGGGGCTGGACAGCATGTTGATGTGGCGATCTCGGAGTACCTGGCGACTATCTTGGAGAACGCGCTTAGCCAGTACAGCTACACGGGCAGCAACTTCCGGCGCACGGGCAATCGTGGGTACGGGCGCGCGGCATGGGGACCGTATCCATGCAGGGATGGGTATGTGGGCGTCATTGCGGGGCCCGACCACAAGTGGCCTGAGATGGCGGAACTCATGGGTATCGCCGAGCTTGCGGAGGAGCGCTTCGACGATCGCGCCGGCAGGGGCGAGAACGCGGATGAACTGGATGCACTGATGCTGCCGTGGCTGATGGAGCACGACAGGCACGAGATTTTCGAGCGCGCGCAGCACAGGGGGCTTGCGTTCGCGTATGTTGCGACGCCCGAAGACATTCTGGGCTGGGAGCATCTGCGGGAACGAGGATTCTTCGCAGAGGTGGAGCATCAAGAGGCAGGCGCACTAGAACATCCGACGCTGCCGTGGCGAGTGGGCGGTGGAGATGGCAGGAATATGGACGCAGCGCCGATGCTGGGACAGCACAATGGTGAAGTGTACAGCGGGATGCTAGGTTACAGCAGGGACGACGTGGTGCGGATGCGGGGGATGGGAGTGGTATAGGTGGCGGTAGCCGGTGGTCAGCATTCTTCGATTGAACAGGATACCCGCGTTGTTGTGTACATAGATGGGTTCAACCTGTATTACGGCATGCGGTCGAGAGGATGGCGGCGGTACTACTGGCTTGACCTTCGCCGCCTTGCCGAGAGGTTGCTGCGTCCGGGACAGACGTTAGCCGGGGTCAAATATTTCACGGCACGGGTCATTCCGGATGCGGGTAGCGAAGAAAAGGCAAGGCGGCAGAATTCTTACTTGGAAGCGCTTGCCACCTTAGCCGA
Organism: Dehalococcoidia bacterium; assembly: GCA_963665605.1. GTDB lineage: Bacteria > Chloroflexota > Dehalococcoidia > Lucifugimonadales > JADFKI01 > Bin90. Next base: position 2,401,226 of record OY762409.1, read on the forward strand.
CGTAGATATCCACTACGGATATTACCTACCCAAGATGCAACGCTGCTCCGACTGTGGCGCGACCTGGCAGGCGTACGAAGAGAAGATGACCGATGTGAACATCGCAGTCGAAATGCTGTCAGACGCTTACGACGACAGGTTTGATACAGCCATCGTAATTTCTGCGGATAGCGATCTGGCGCGCCCCATAACTACTATCCGTGAGCGGTTTCCGGGGAAGCGGGTCGTTGTCGCTTTCCCGCCCAATCGTGTCTCCAAGCTCCTGCGTAGCGTAGCGACGGCGGCTTTCAGCATTGGTCGAGATGCTCTCAGAGACAGCCAATTGAAAGAGAGCATTGCCAGACAAGACGGAGAGACAATCGCACGACCTTCGGAGTGGAGTTAGCGAGATGAAATGGCAAAAAGAGACGTCTCCCAAAGGGCCCTTATGGGAGACGTCGGGCCAGCGGAACTACCCGCTGGGGGGGTGCATAAATGATAGGCATTGCACACGCAGTTGTCAACGCAGTTGAAAGATAATACACTTGCTTGACGAGCCGAAATCGGCGTACATAAGGAGGACACACCGATGGCAGATGCCAAACCGTTTAGTTTTAAGGAACTCTTCGCGAAGAACGCGCCCGAAGGTAGAGATGCGCCTGTGGTGAAGCGCGGCAAGTATGACTTCGCCGTGGCATATCCTGACCCCAAGTCTATGCCACTTGACGGTCTTGTGGAGGCGCTCCGAGAGGGCCTGGCAGAAGAGGGCGACGACCTTGCGATATACGCGAACCAGAGCGGTTATGCGCCGTTGCGCCAGTTCGTTGCGGACAAGCTAGCGCGCGACAGGGGCATCAACATCGGCATTGACGACCTCATCATCGGCGACGGCTCAGGCCAGCCCATTCACATGATCTGCGAAGCTCTGCTGGATCCAGGCGATGTCGTCTTGGTGGAGAACTTCGTGTACTCAGGCACGCTTGGGCAACTTCGACGCTTCCACACGGACATACGCGGCGTGGAGTGCGACAGCGAAGGGATGCTGCCGGACGCGCTGGAAAGCGCAATCGTCAAGGCAATCGGCGAGGGCAAGCGCCCCAAGTTCATCTACACAATTCCGACATTCCAGAATCCGCAGGGCTGGACGATGACGCTGGAACGCCGCAAGGAAATGGTGCGGCTGTCCCAGAAGCACGGCGTTCCCATCCTTGAGGACGACTGCTATGTTGATCTGCGCTACGAGGGCGAGGATGTTACATCCCTGCATGCGCTGGACGACACTGGCAGCGTGATGTATGCGGGGTCGTTCTCGAAGATTATCGCGCCGGGGATGCGGCTCGGCTACCTGACGGCATCGCGTGAGGTTATGGATGTCGCGCGCGTGGTCAAGAGCGGCGGCGCGGCGAACCAGTTCGCGTCGTGGGCGGTGCATCGCTACTCAACGGGGCATCTGGACGACCATATCGTCGAGATCAATGACATCCAGCGTACGAAGCGTGACGCGATGCTGGCGGCACTGGGCGAAAACTTCGGCGGCGCAGCGTCCTGGAGCAGGCCCGAGGGCGGGCTGTTCATCTGGCTGCAGATGCCTGAAGAGGCGGACGTAACGGCCATCCGAGACAAGGTGCTTGAGACGGCGGATGTGGGCTATCAGGCTGGTCCTCTATTTGCGCCGGACGGCGTTTCGGGACGCAATTACGCGAGGCTGTGCTTCGGATACAATACGCCCGAAGAGATTCACGAGGGTATTGCGCGGCTTGCCGAAGCGTTCGAGCGCGAGGGCGTTCTGAAGAGCTAATCAGCGCGGCTGACATCGTTTTATTGAGATGGGCAGGATGAGAGATTTCTGCCCATCTTTGTATTTGTGGGGGTTTAGGTATGCGTATCTGTTCTTTTCTGCCGAGCGGTACGGAGATTGTGTTCGCGCTGGGATTGGGCGATTCGCTGTACGCGGTGAGCCATGAGTGCGACTTTCCAAAAGAGGCGCTTGCCAAGCCCAAGATTGTGCGCAGCAGGTTTGACGCGGACGCGTTGAGTAGTCAGGAGATCGACCGCGTAGTCACGGAGATGTACCAGCGAGGCGAGCGCATCTACGAGGTGGATGAGGATGTGCTGCGCGATGCGGCGCCGGACCTGCTTCTCACGCAGGAACTGTGCGATGTGTGCGCGGTGTCTTACGAGGATGTGCGGCATGCGGCATCGCGGCTGGCATACCCGCCGAATGTCGTTTCGCTGGACCCGGCCTCCATCGGCAATATGCTTGAAGACATACAGATGGTGGGTGACTTGTGCGGCGTGCCAGATGCCGCATCGGCATTTGTCACTGAACTCCGTGAGCGGGTGAGTGCGGTGCGCTCCAAGGCGTCTGCGTCCGCGTCGATGCCACGGGTGGCATGCATCGAATGGCTTGAGCCTCCCATCGTGGCGGGGCACTGGATACCGCAGATGGTGGAGCTTGCCGGCGGTATTGACGCGCTCGCCAAGCCGGGAGAGGCTTCACGGCGCATCACGATGGACGAGCTTGCTGCTTCTGAGCCTGATGTGCTGGTGTTGATGCCGTGCGGGATGGACGCAGAAAGGGCGCGTGAGGAATTCGAGGCGCTGGAGAACCTGGAAGAGTGGCGGAAGTTGCCAGCGGTTGCCAATAAGCGGGCTTACTTCGTGGATTCAGGATCGTACTTCAGCCGCAGTGGACCTCGCCTTGTGGACGGGCTGGAGCAGATGTCGCAGATAATTCATCCAGATATGTTCAGTGAGACCAATTCGGAATTCACAAGCTGGGATGAATAACCTCTGGGCTTCTCCCCGGGAGAGTCTGTCGGTTACTGGCGGCTGAACTTGCTGCGCATCTCGGAGGCGACACGCTCGCGTAGCTGGTCAATGTCACGGCTTAAGACTTCCGCCTCGGATTCAAGTCGGGATGCCGTGTCGGGCTTTTCGAGCAACTGCTGCTTCTCGGACAGGTCGATGAGCAAGGTTTCAGCGATATAGTACGACAGCGCTGCGGGATTGCGCGAAGTGCGGACTTCGCTGGTCCAACCGCCTTGCAGTCCGGTAATCAGGCTCAGGTACTCGTTAAGCTGCTCGCGGATCGCTTCGGACTGGGGCTGCGCCTCATCGGAGTCCGTATCTGATAAGACGGACACATCTGCAGTGAGGTATGGGCGATGCTGAGTGATCGTGTTGATTCTGAAGCGGCGCTCTCCCGTAACTGCGACGAAGAAGCGGTCTCCGCGAATCTCGTTGACCTGCGTAATGTGCGCCACGGTGCCAACGGGATGGGGAATTGCCGGCTGACCGACTTCGTCGCCGGACTTGATGAGCACGATGCCGAAGCGCGAATCGGAGTCGAGGCAGTCCTGCAGCAGGCGCTTGTAGCGCTCCTCGAATATCTGAAGCGGCAAGGATGCGCCCGGAAACAGCACGGTGTTAAGCGGGAACAGCGGCAGTGTGCGTCTTTCTGGCAGTTCAGGTGGCATCGACTAGAGTATAAACGGAACGCTGGCAGTGAACAAGTGAGGGAACTTATCGCGTGGTTGTCTGCTAGAATAGCCGTATTCTCGATATATCAACGATCAGAGGATGCAGGGGCGATACAGTTCGTCGGGACGCAGGAGGGAACACGCTATGAAGTGGAGTTCAGCTATATCGGAGGGAACGACGCTTGCCGACGCGTTCGATGAGTGTGCGGGGAAACTGGAGGACGAACTGGGCGAATTAACGCCTGACATGGTGGCTGCGTTCGTGTCACCGCACTATGCGCCGGACTATGAGACGCTGACAATGCTTGCGGCGGAAAGATTCGGCACTGCACTGCTTGTGGGTTGCAGCGGAGGAGGCGTGATTGGCGCGGCGACGGAGGTGGAGAACAGGCCCGGTCTGGCGCTTACGGCTGCGTGTCTGCCCGGTGTGAGGCTAACGCCGTTCCATATCCAGTACGGCGCGCTGCCTGACGGGGACGCGCCGCCCGACGAGTGGGGCTCGCTAGTGAGCACGCCTGTCGGCTCTGAAGTGGACTTTCTCATTCTTGCCGATCCGTTCAGCATGCAGGGCGAGCAGCTGCTGATGGGGCTGGACTACGCCTTTCCGCGCAGCGCCAAGATTGGCGGTCTGGCAAGTGGAGCCCACCAGGAGGGCGGCAATGCGCTGTTCCTGGGAGCTGAGATGTACACAGATGGCGTCGTCGGGATAACGTTCGATGGGGATGTGCAGATAGACACTGTGGTGGCGCAGGGCTGCCGTCCTATTGGGGAGCCGATGCACATCACATCGTCCCGGCGCAATATCCTGCTGGAAGTTGATCGGCGAACCCCGTTCGAAGTGCTCAAAGAGATATTTATGACTCTGGACGAGCGAGACCGCGAACTGGCGCAGCACTCGCTGTTCCTCGGTGTGGTGATGGATGAATTGAACGACAATCCGCGTCTCGGCGACTTTTTGATCCGCAACATCGTGGGAGTGGACGCGCAGCGTGGCGCGCTTGCCGTGGGCGAGATGCTTAAAGAGGGACAGACGGTGCAGTTTCACCTGCGCGACGCCCAGACTTCGTCGCAGGACCTGAACGCAATGCTGGAGCAATATGTTTCAGGTCTGCCGGAGGGAGGGCAGTCCGAGGCGGGGGCGCTGCTGTTCCAGTGCCTTGGCCGAGGCGAGTATCTATACGGCAGACCGGACCATGACACCGGCATGTTCACGGATATGGTGGGTGCGGTACCGTTGACAGGCTTCTTCTGCAACGGCGAGATCGGGCAGGTGGGAGAGGCGACATTTCTGCACGGGTACACGAGTTCGTTCGGGATATTCCGCCCTAAGAGTGACTAGATACCCAGAAGCCGTGCGGCGTTTCCGCCGAGCAAGGCTTCGCGTTCCTGCAGCGTGAGCGAAGACTCCACGATTTCGTCGAGCAGGCGGCGCGGTCGCATGAGAGCGTAGTCGCTGCCGAGCAGTAACTTGTCAGCGCCAACTAGCCCTGACATTGCCGAATACACCTGCGGAGTGTAGAGGAATGGTGACGCCGCGCTATCGAAATATACATTGCGTAGCGCGTCGGCTACTTCCGGCATCAGGGCGTAGAATGGCAGCCCGCCGCCCCAGTGAGCGCATACGATTGTGGCTTCCGGGAAGTTGCTGACGAATTGCATCAGGACTTGCGGTATGACGCTACCCTTGCCGGTGTAAAGGTGGCCGACAGGCTCCGATGAATGCGTGGTTACTATCAGGCTGCGTTCCTCTGCGACCGCCATCAAGCCTGCCATCGTGCGCTTATCAGCGAGGTCGAATTCTTGCGTGTCGGGGTGTAGCTCTCCGATGCCGCGCAGACCGGCTTCGGCGCAGCGCTCGGCTTCGCGTGCCGCTCTGTCGCCCCACGCGGGATTGATGCCCGCAAAGCCGACGATTCGCCCCTGAGAGCCCCGCGTTGCTTCTATGATGTAGTCGTTTGCCTCGCGTGCCGTGTCGTAGTCGGACCAGCCTATGCCCATCGCGACGGATATATCAACGCCGTCCTCGTCCATCACCGCTGTCAGGTCTTCGGCAGTTGCCATTCGCGCCCTGGGGTCGGAGTAGAGCGCGCCAAAAGTTCTGTCTCGCTCCAGATAGCGTTCACGGTTCTCGCGCATCTGCGGCGGGAAGATGTGGGTATGGAAGTCGATGATCATTGCGGGACTATGCAAGTGGGGCTAGCCGGAATGCGTGGGAGGGATTTCAGGGACTACTGAATCCTGCGGAAGTGCGGGTATGTGAAGGCAAATACGATGGTGAGTGTAGTCAGGATGATGCCGCTGATGCTGAGCGCTTGCCCGGTGCCGATTATCTCCGCGAACTCGCCGAATGGTATCGCGCCGATAGGCATCAGCCCGAAGGTCATCATGAACAGGCTCATGACGCGCCCGCGCTTCTCGGGGTCGGCGTAAATTTGCGACAGGGTCATGTTCAGCGACATGTAGAGTGAGCTGAGCAAGCCGTTGATGACGAGGAAGAAAATAGCGGACACAAACTCCGCAGACACAGCGACGCCCACGACGGATACACCCCACACCACGCTGATGACAATCAGAATCATGCCGCGATTGCCGAGGTTTCGCATAGACGCCAGCCCCAGCGTTCCTACCAGTGCGCCTATGCCCATAACAGCCATCAGGTAGCCGAGATCGAAGGAGGTGACGTTGAGCTGCTCTCGCGCCCACGCGGGCATGAGGGCGAAGAGCGTGAAGCCGAACAACGCCGGCAGGAACGCCATGATGATAAGGCCCCTTAATGTCTTATCGCCCAGCGCGTATTGCAGCCCCTCTTTGATGTCGCCGGTTACGCTCTTGGGCGCCCCGCCTCTCTGCACTCCTGTGGTCTTGATGCGAAGAACAGAAAGGCCGGAGAGGACATACACGATTGATACGATATAGAAGACCAAGGCTGTGCTGAAGAAGGCGATGAGAATGCCCGCGACCGCAGGTCCCGCCGCGCGCGTGAGATTCATTGACGCGTTGTTCAGCGCGACGGCGTTCATCACGCGGTCTCGCGGCACAATTTCGGAGATTATTGCCTGGCGGCTCGGCATGTTGAGCGCGAACATCGACCCATTCAGCACGCCAAGCGCCATCAGTGCGCCAAGCCATATTGTGCCGGTGGCGTCCATCATTCCCACAACGAGTGTGAGGGCGGCGTTGCCTAACTGGCTGCCGAATATGAGGTATTTCTTTGGCACCCTGTCGGATAGCGCGCCGCCGAAAAGCGAAACTATGGCCATTGGCGCGGCAAATGACACCATCGCCCATGTGAGCGCGGACGGAGAGTCGTTCTCCAGCCGAAGCACCAGCCAGCCGCGCGTAATCATCTGCATGTTCATCGCAGTGAACGATGCGAACGAACCGAGCCATATCCAGCGAAAGTCAGCGAGAAGCAGTACCTCAAAGATTGGAGACTGCTTCAGTCTTGCCGCAAGCGGTAGGGCGGGAGCCGGTGCGACTGCCGAAGTCGCCGGCGTCCTCAGTGTGCTCTGTGCCAAATTCGGTCCTTAGCGATGCGGCAGGCGTGCGTAGGTCTGCCGCTGCATGTTGTCTATTCTGACGATAGCATTGCGCCCCTATGCCGTCAATCGTTCCGCTTAGTGTCGTCTATCGGAATGAGCCCTGGGGCAGGAATGCCTATGAGGTTACTCTTTCTGTTTGAGGTTGTGATTCGTCTATTCCGGTTGGCTGCTCGTGTTGGGAGTCGGTCTTGAAGATAGAGGCTATTGCTCCAATAACTTGCAGCGCGGCCATAATGAGAAATGCCGTCTTGAGTCCGCTCAGGAATGACTCAAGCAAGCCTGATCCGGGACCGGCATCCAGAACGGCGTCGATCTTTACCTCGTAGCCGCTGCTGATCATCACGGCAGTGACGATGGATGCGGCGATTGCCGTCCCGGTGACATTGCCGGAGTTGCGGGAGAGGTTGACGAAGGCTGCGACAACCCCATGTCTCGCGGAGTCCGCTGCGCTGAATATGGACGCAGAGTTAGGAGACTGGAACAGGCCTGAGCCGATGCTCTGGACCAGTATTCCCACAAGAGCGACGACTATCGAAGATGTCGAGGTGAGAGTGGCGAGGATCAGCAGGCCGCCTGCTGAGAGAAGAAGGCCGATTATGTTGAATGGCTTCCAGCCATAGCGGTCGGAGAGGCGTCCGCTAAGTGGTCCCATGATAATCCTGCTGGCGGCGTTGGGGAGCAGCGCGAAGCCGACGAGCGCAGGCGTGTATCCGAGTGCTGCCTGAAGGTAGAAAGGCAGCAGGAAGCGTGAAGAGGTTATGCCCAGGAATGACATGAAGTTTGTGCCGATTCCGATGCTGAAGACCTTGCTCCTGAACAGACTCATGTCGAGCATAGGCGACGGTGAGCGAAGTTCCCACCTGACGAATGCCACGAGGAAGACAACGAAGCCGACCAGGCCAAGAATTATCGGAGGGGAAGTCCATCCCATGCGAGAGCCGTTGGACACGGCAAGCAGGAAGGTCAGCAGGACGGCGGTGGAGAGCGCGGCTCCACCGTAGTCGTAGCGGGTGCTTCGGTTGTCCTGCCGGAATGCCTCGCTCCTGACTATCAGCAGGACGACGATAATCGTCGCGAGTCCCATGAAGATGTTGATGTAGAAGAGCCAGCGCCAGTCGAGTGCCGTAATGAGGAAACCGCCGGCGATGGGTCCCAGGACGCCGCCCGTTCCCACGACGCTCGCGTGGGAGCCGATGCCCTTGCCGCGTTCTGAGGCTGGGAAGACAGAGGTTACCATCGCCATGCCGGTGCCCTGGGTCATTGCAGCGCCGAGTCCCTGCAGTGCTTTTGCGCCTATCAGAGCTATGATGCTGCCGGAAGTTGCGGCAAAGACGGCGGCTATGACGAAGATGACGAGGCCAGCAAGGAATATGCGCTTCCTGCCCACAATGTCGGAGAGCCTGCCCATCGGCAGTAGGAGCGCGCTTATTGTCAGGCCCTCAGCTATGACCACCCACTGGACAGTTGCGAGGTCTGCGTCGAAGTACTGTGCAATCGTGGGAAGCGCGACTGACATGCCGCCGTGGTTTATGACGGAAGTCAATGTTCCAAGCGCAACGGCGGCGAATACCCACCAGCGATAGACTGGCTTATTGATTAGACCGGAAGCGAGCAAGTGTGAAGACTATCCCTTCTCGGGCGCATTGAAGTATCAATAACGCCCCAACAGCCATTCTAACACGCTTTCCAACTGCCTCTGGGATTGGAATCTGCATGCATCGCCGACGCTGACATGGGTGGAAATAATCAACGCCTCATACGCTGGTATAATCGCTTGTCAGATGACTATTGCTTGGGAGAGGTAAGGTTATGCTGATTCCGTTCACGGCGCCCTATGACCTGCGTGGCACACTTTGCGGAGGACAGGCTTTCCGCTGGCGCGAGGAGGATGACGGCTGGTTCTGTGGCGTGATATTCGGCAATGTCGTCAGGATGCGAAGGGTTGACGAGGGAATAGAGTTCGTGAGCGCGCCGGACGCCGAGGCTTCGCTCGCACCACTTGTGAGGGACTACCTTCGGGTGGACGATGACATGGACGAGGTGTACGCGATGCTGAGTGAGGATGAGCATTTGTCGGACGCAGTGAAACAGCATTGCGGCCTGCGGGTGCTGCGGCAGGAGCCGTGGGAGTGCCTCGTAGGCTTCATCTGCTCTGCGAACAACAATATCCCGCGCATCACGGCGAATGTGGAGGATATGGCGTTGCACTACGGCAGGTCGCTTCTGGGACATGACCTGCCAACTTCTGCTGACGGCGATGGAGATGGGTTGCAGGGCTGTGAAAGGAACGTCTTCCCGACTGCCAGACAGCTTGTTGACGCCGGCGAACAGGCTCTGCGCGACCTGAAACTGGGGTTTCGCGCGGTGAATGTGGTAGCGGCGGCAGAGGGAATTGTGGAGGGCGAGGGACCTGACCTGTATTTGCTGAGAGAGGCGGACTACGAGGATGCGCTGGCAGAGTTGGTCAAGCTGCGAGGGATCGCAGACAAGGTGGCGAACTGCGTGATGCTGTTCTCGCTGGACAAGCCGCAGGCGTTTCCGGTGGATGTGTGGATAGTGAAGGCGATGCGGGACTGGTATCCCGATGCGCCGGTGCCGCCTGCTCTGAACAGCAACGGCAACAAGACCACGCCTACCGAGAGACACAAGCGGGAAATGCGGGAGTGGGCGCTGGAACGGTACGGGAAGCACGCGGGATACGCGAACCAGTATATGTTCCATCACAAGCGATGGGTGGACCTGGTGCGAGACTCAGGCTAGGTGACTGCGGATGATGTCAGGGAGTTGGTAGAGGCTGCACTCGACGGGACGGGCGGGGGGCAGGGAGCGCAGGAATGCGGAACCGTAGCGGCTTGCGGTTACGCGGCGGTCTAGGATAATCACCGCGCCGCGGTCTGTCTTCGTGCGTATGAGGCGACCAAAACCCTGCCGCAGTCGCAGGATTGCCTGCGGGACGGCGTACTGCATGAACGAATTGTCGTACAGCTCGGATCGCGCCTGAAATACGGGGTCGCTGGGAACCGTGAAAGGTAGGCGGGCGACGATCAGCACGCTGAGGACATCACCCGGTAGGTCAACGCCTTCCCAGAAGCTGGAAGTGCCAAGCAGGACGGCTTTCGGGCTCTGCATGAAACGCTGTACCACTTGGGCTGGAGGCCCGTCATTGCCTTGTTGCAGTACCTCGATGCCGCGCGCCTTCAGGTCGTCACGGATGCTGGCTGCGGTGCTTCGGAGCGCGCTGTACGAGGTGAAAAGCGCCATCGTGCGGCCCTCGGCAGCGATGGCGGCGTCCTTAACGGCGCCTTCGAGGGCGTCCTGGTATGCCCAGGAGCGCGGTTCGGGCATATCGTTGGGCAGGCATAATACGGCGGCGCTGGGGTAGTCGAACGGCGAGCCAAGCAGTAATTCACGGGAGTCCTTGAAGCCGGTGCGCTCGATGATGTGGTCAAATTTCTGCTCCGTGCTGAGTGTGGCGCTGGTCATGATGACGCTGCGTGTCTGCGAGAATACAAGCTCGTCAAGCTTCTCGGCGACATGCAGAGGGGCGGAGTGAAGCGAGAGTTCGGCACGGCGGGCTGACAGCGTAAGCCAGTATATGGCGTCGTCTTCCGGCGCGACTACGAATTCCTTGAGCTGTCGGCGCAGGGAATCGTTGGCTTGCGCGGCATCTGCGACATCGTTCACCAGAGACTCGTAGTTGAGCAGGCCGGCTTCTTCGAGGTCGGCGAGCGCCCTTTGCAGGTTCGCAAGCTGCCTGCCGAGTTCGCCGAGTGCTAGATCCGCGTTCTCCCAGCCGATTTCAAGCTCAGACCACTTCGGGTTCGCACGAGTTCCGCGAGTGATGCGCGTCTGCTGGGCGTATTGGGCCGGGCCGCGACTTCCTCTCCCAGCGGGTTGGGCCATCGCTTCGAGGCCTGCTAGGAGACGGGCAATACTGTCGCGCATGCGGGGCAGTATTCGTGCGATCTCATCAACGACATTCTCGACGGTCTCTCTTCGGTCCGCCGTGTCTGAGGTCGCGGTGCGGAAGGCGATGGTCGCCTGATTCGGCAAGCCACCCTCGCCGCTCAGGTTCTGGATATGATCGTTGAAGCTCACCTGCGTCAGCTCGAAGCCGAGGTGGTTTGTCGCTTCCTCTTCGAGATGGTGCGCCTCGTCGATTATCAGCACATCGTAGTCCGGTATGAGCGTGCCGCCGACTGTGGCATTGGAGAGCAACAGGGCGTGGTTGACGATTACCAGGTGCGATGCGGCTGCGCGCTCGCGTGCGGAGCGCAGGAAGCATACGCTCTCGTTTCTTAGGCAGCCCCTTGCATTGTTCGCTGACAACCTGTCCCAGGGAGCGGCTGCCCTGGGGTGACCAAGGTTGATCTCGGCGCGGTCACCGCTGGCTGTGGACTGCAGCCAGAGCATCGTCTTTGCGAGAAGTCGGGCCTCTTCGGGCGTCTGCTCGTTCGATGTCGCCATCGTGTTCCAGCGGCGCATGCACAGGTAGTTGGCGCGTCCCTTGAGCGGGGTGAAGCGCAGGTCATCGCCGCTGTCGTCAACGGACTTGAGCGCTTCTACAAGGATGGGGACATCCTTCTTCAGAAGCTGCTCTTGCAGGTTGATCGTGTTGGTAGAGATCACCACGCGCTTGCCGTTTTCCAAGGCATATAGCGCGGCGGGCAGCAGGTACGCGAGGGACTTGCCGACTCCCGTTCCCGCCTCGATTATGATGCGCTCGCCATCGTTGATCGCTTCAGTGACCGCCTGCGCCATCTGCACCTGCTCGGCGCGCGCCTCAAAGCCGTCCAGTGTCCCTGACAGGGCGCCGCCTTCGCTGAACATAGACGCGACCATTTCAGCGTCTATTGGCGTGATGCTCTCATGCTCCCGGAGGACACCGCCGCCGTGGAGCCTGCGGGATATGCGCTGCATATCGAGGCCGTTGATGCCGATGTTGGATTCGGTATCTCCGGCGGTTGGCTGCCCTGTGCGCGGATTGGCGATGATGCCGTTCAGCAGGTATTCCAGTGACCAGTTGGAAGCCTGTGCAAGGCGCTGCATCGCGGCGAGTGTCATTTGGTCGAAGGCAGCAGCGTCTTCCAGCAGGCTGAGAAATAGCATCTTGGCGGCTATTGCGTCGTCAAGGGCGCGGTGCGGCCTGTCGTGCGGAAGGTCGAGGTTCTGCGCCATGTTTTCCAGCGAGTAGCTTGGCGTGTCAGGCCGAACGACATAGGCGAGGTCGAAGGTGTCAACGACAGGGTTCGTCAGCTCGATGCCGCCGTTTCGCAGAAAGCCGAGGTCGAAGGCGGCATTGTGCGCGATTAGCGGGGACGCGCCCACGAAGGCGATGAAGGATGCTGCTACACGCTCGATCGTGTCGGCGCCATCCAGGTCGCGCTGGCGGATTCCGGTCAGATTGCTGATGAAGGGGCTGATGCGCCGCTGCGGGTTGACGAAGGTCTCGAAGGTGTCGAGCGTCCTGCCGCCCTGGAACTTGACCGCGCCGATCTCGATGATGGCGTCCTTCTGAGCGTCGAGGCCCGTGGTCTCGAGGTCGAAGGCAACCCAGACATCTTCGGACGGGTCGGTATGATGTGGGAACAAAGGAGAATCTGCCAGTCTTTCAGTGGGTCAGTCGGTTGGTTTAACGAATGATTTGATGATAAGCGTAGCAGAGAGTTGGAATGAGGCGCACATAGTTTATGGTGCAGGTGGTGCGTGATTTGAGGAATCTGAGGACACGGAACGCATATAAGAAAGCTATGCTTCGACCAGCGCCGCCCCTTGCAGGCGAGACAAGCGTCGGTCGAATGTGTATAGAGGTCGCGCGCCCACTCGGTTCGCGGCAGCGAGAATCATGAGATCGGAGAAGTCTGCGGCTCCCTGGCGGTAGGCAATGACGCCTTGTGCAACATCGTTGTCGTCTTCTATCACCAGAGTATCCGTATCAATCAGTTCTATGACAATGCTCGCAATCTCCTCACGGCTGAAGCGATACGACCTTTCCAACACCCAGACGACCTCTATCATTACCTCACGACAGATGAAGCCTGGGTTATCGGTCGTAAGCCCTTCCAGCAGCGCGCGCGCCGCGTCCGCCTGTTCGAGGTCGTCGCGCACCAGAAAGCGAATCAATACATTTGTGTCCAGGGCGCTCACTGTCCAGTCGCTCCCTCCGCAATCGCCCGCTCCATGTCTTGGAGACTTACAGGGGGGCCATCGTACTTCAGCGCTCCGAACAGCCTGCCGATGGGCTTTACCTTTCTGATACGAACCTCATCCCCATGAACGATGTAGCGCACCTTATCACCGGCTTCGACCAAGAGCGCCTCCCTTACGATCTTTGGCAGGGTAGTCTGGCCCCTCGATGTGATGGAGGATTCAATCATGTGGGAATGCTCCTGTGATTACTTTCAAGACTCATGCATTGTTTATTGCATAATAGCAATGCAATAAGTAGATATGCAAGGCATTGTCCTCATCTTCTGTCTGCACAGGGGCAGGCTCTAACCCTTTCGCAATGGAGGAAGGGTGCATTGCTTCGAGCGTGGTTGTGCGTAAAGTCAGAACAATCTAACATGGACGGGCTGACAACGTTGGCACCAGCATCAATTAACAGAGAAGACACGATAGAGGACTAACAGATGACTACATCGGGTTCGGGCATGGTGAGCGGGAGCGAGCTAATAGGCAGGGCGCTGGCTCTCGAAGGCGTGAAGAACGTGTTCACGATTGCGGGCGACCATGTGCTTCCGGCACTGGACAGCATGGCGGACATGGGCTTTCGCTTCGTGGATACGCGGCACGAGCAGGCGGCGGCGCACATGGCGGACGCATGGGGCCGCATCACCGGCGAGCCGGGCGTTGCTATGTACACCACGCCGGGCTTTTCCAACGCTATTCCCGGCCTGGCAAATGCGATGCACTCGGAAAGCCCGCTGCTGTCGATAAGCGGATCCGCTGAACTCAGTGAGCTTGGGCGCGGCGCGATGCAGGAGATCGACCAGGTGGGAATGGCGCGTCCGGTTACTAAGGGCGCGTGGATGGTAACGGACACGCGGCGCATACCTGACATGATCGCGCATGCCCTACGGGTGGCGTATAGCGGACGGCGGGGACCTGTACATCTAACCATCCCCGTGGACATTCAACAGCAGGTGGTGAGCGAGGATGAGGTGGCGTTCTACGCCCCTAGCGAGTACCGGGGAATCGGCGCGGCGCAGGCTTCGCAATCCGACATCGAGCAGGCGATAGCGATGTTGCGTGGCGCTGAGCGACCGGTCATCGTAGCAGGCAGCGCGGCTGCATACGCGCGTTCCGGAGAGGCGCTGCAAGAGTTCATCGAGACGACACGGCTGCCCCTGCTGACTGAAGGGGACGCGCGGGGCATGGTGTCTGACGAGCATCGGTACTGCCTTGGGTTCTTCGATCAGGGGTTGAGCCAGACGGCGCGCAAGATTCGTGAGGCGGATGTTGTGATGATGCTGGGACGCAAGCAGGACCTGATTATCGGCTACGCGATGTCGCCGACAATCGCGCCGGACGCGAAGATAATACAGGTTGACCCGTCTGAGGCGGAGATAGGGCGCAATCGTGGTGTTGCTGTTGGAATCGCGGGCGATGTCGATGCTACCCTGCGGCAGTTGACGGCTGAGGCTTCCAAGCATTCATGGAACGAACTGGACTGGATTAGCGAATTGCGTGACGAAGGCAGGGCATGGCGTGAGCACCTGGAGTCGCTTGCGGTTCCGGATGCGCCGATGCATGCGATGTATGTGCATAAGACAGTGATGCAGATGCTCCAACCGGACGACTACCTTGTGTTCGACGGCGGGGACTACTGTCATTTCGGACGGGCGTATCTGCCGGCGCGCATGCCAAAGAGCTGGCTGTATGTGTCGCCGTCAGGGATGCTGGGGCATACTTTCCCGACTGCGCTTGCGGCAAAGCTGGCACATCCTGAGCGGCGCGTGATTGCATTCAGCGGTGATGGCGCGTTCGGATTCAACGGCATCGAGTTCGACACGGCGGTACGGCATCACCTGCCGATTGTGTGCGTCATGGGTAATGACTCGGCTTGGGGAATCGATAGGCAGATTCAGATCGGGGTCTATGGTAAGCCGGTTGCGACGGATCTACTGCCCACGCGCTACGACCAAGTGGTGCGCGGTCTCGGCGGGCACGGTGAGATTGTAGAGAACCCGGAGGAATTGCATCCTGCGCTGGAACGCTGCCTGAAGCTGGAGCGGCCTGCGCTCATCAATGTGCAGGTGCAACGGCAAGTCAGTCCGCGCGGCCAGTCGGCGATCAATCGCTGGAAGAGCCATACGCTGGAGGCGTTCTAGGAGCATCTGTCGCGTGTCAGACGGGCATCAAGATTTGTCACTCACGAATTCGGACTCGTTAAGGCTGACGACATGAAACCAAGAGAATTATTCGACAGCGAAGGCACCTGCACTGAGTGTGGGCATAGTGAAGATGCCCACGATGAGCCAACTCCTGGAAATGATGGAGTAGAGCGCATTTTTTGCCAAAACTGTCCGAGGCGGCGTACTCGCATGATTGGTGACGAAGGAACCGATTATCCGCAGCCATATTTCATGGAGGCTACTCAGATGCTCAGCTCTCCGTGCTGGATTAGTAGACAGAAAAGGAACGTGATAAATTATCTGCCGCTCTCACCTGGAACTCAATCCAATAGCAGTTATGAGTTTAAGGGCGCGGCATGGACGACAGAACAATTCGACAGATTAAAGCCAGATGATGAAGTAGATACAAGAGGGTTCAAGTATCATCTCTATTTTGAGCAAGAAGGCCGATGTCAAGGATGCCGAAGGCGCCAGAGTTTCGACATCATTGAAGTTGACCACGTGCTACCTAAATCGAGAGGTGGTGAAGACATTGTGGGCAACTTGCAGCTTCTATGTCCCACTTGTAATGGCATAAAAGGTAATCGAAACATGGAGTACTTAATGAGCGAGTTGCGAAGACGAGGAATTTTGAAAGACTGATGACATCCGATCTACAGCTAAGCGTGGTTGACCAGTCGCCCGTTCGCAAGGGCGGGACGGCGCGCGATGCGCTGACGGAGACGGTCGAGCTTGCGCGCGCGGTGGAGCGGCTTGGGTTTCAGCGCTTCTGGGTGGCAGAGCACCACAATCTGGCGAATTTCGCCGGGACCAGCCCAGAAATTCTCATCGGCCAGATCGCCGCTAATACGGAGACCATCCGCGTGGGCAGCGGCGGCGTGATGTTGCCTCATTACAGCGCGTTCAAAGTCGCCGAGGTGTTCCGCATGCTGGAGACGCTGTTTCCGGGTCGCATAGACCTGGGCATCGGGCGCGCGCCGGGCAGCGACCAGATCACGGCGGCGGCGCTGTCATATCCGCGTCCGCAACTGGACATACGGCACTATCCGATTGTCGTGCGCGACCTGCTGAACTTTCTGAACGATACGGTGGACGATGAGCATCCGTTCGCATCGTTGCACGCGGGGCCGGGCGAGTCCACCGCGCCGGATGTATGGCTGCTCGGATCGCGGGCGGACAGCGCGTCTATGGCAGCGGAGATGGGCTTGCCGTTTAGCTTCGCGCACTTCTTCGGTCTTGCGACTGAACACGGGCCCGCCATCGCCGAGATGTACCGGCAGAACTTTAAGCCGTCGAAGTACCTGTCTGAGCCGAAGGTTAATGTTGCGCTGCAAGTGCTGTGCGCGGAGACGGAAGAGGACGCGCAGCGCATCGGGGCGAGCCGCAACCTATCGCGGGTGCGCTCAGTACAGGGCATGCGCGAGGGTGTGCCGCCCATTGAGGAGGCGCTGGCGTATGAGTACAGTCCGCAGGAATGGGCATACCTGTCGAAGATGAAGCAGAGCTACATCGACGGCACCCCGGAGCAGGTGCGCGACAAGATTGAGGAACTTGCGGACGTCTACGCAACCGACGACCTTGGCATCGTCACGATATGCTACGATTTCGCGGACCGTGTGCGGTCCTATGAACTGGTGGCGGAGGTGTTTGGGCTGGACGGGCAAGCGGCGTAGTGAGGCTTCCGCAGTGGGAAAGCGCTTGGGTGCATCCGTCCAAGCTGACAGATTACCTGCTGTCCGAAACCCATGAAGAGGGTGCAGGAAAGGCAACATTCCTGAGAAGTGTGGGTTTTAGCGAGTCTAATGCAGATTTGCTTGAAGCTGGACTTCTGGCGATAGCGCACGAGGAAGAAGTAGCTAGGGCTGAGGTTACGCCCTATGGTGTGAAGTATGTCGTTTATGGAACAATGCATGCACCCGATGGCGAGATTATCGAACTGTTGACGGTCTGGATTATTGATGCGGGGCAGGAAAGCCCACGGCTTGTAACAGCTTATCCGCGTCACTTTGGACGATGGAGGTCATCAGATGGTTGACAAAGTTACAAAGGCTATCAAAGAGCTTGACATCGTTGTGATTACTCAAGATGTTCCTGAGCATGGGCTCATCAGCGGAGATGTGGGCACAGTGGTTCACTGCTATGGGGACAATGAGGCATACGAAGTCGAGGTTGTGGCTGCAAACGGCCATACGGTGGCCCTTCTGACTCTGGACGCAAGTTCAGTGCGACTGAAGCAAGGATGGGAAATTTCGCATGTTCGTGAGCATGGTCTTGTTCTTGAAGGCGAGGAGGTTGGCGGATATTATCCGCCTCGTGAGAATAATGGAAAGTCCCGCCGCTGAAGACGGCGCAGGAATCGGTCTATCCCTTTTGAATCGAGACGATTGAGCATATGCGGACTGGTAGCGCGAAGCCAAATGTCGAAGAATAGACCGGACAGAATGAGCATGATATTCAAGGAGGCCAGTGATGCGCTGGGTGAGATACGAAGGCAATGATGGCGCCGTGTTCGGCGTTGTGGAGGGCGACGAGGTAGAGGAGGTTAGCGGTAGCCCGTTCGAAAGCTTCGAACGCACGGGCAGACTACAGGCGCTTTCTGATGTCAAGCTGCTGATTCCGTTCGAGCCGAAGACCTTCTACGCGGCGGGCGTGAACTACGAGGAGCATGTGCGTGAGGCGGCGGCGCTGCTGGGACGAGAGCCGGACATTCCGCAGAAGCCTGACATTGGCTATCGCGCAAACAATGCACTTATCGCGCACGGTGAAGATATCGTGAAGCCAGCGGACTCCACTGAGCGCTTTCAGTATGAGGGCGAACTTGTAGTGGTCATCGGCAAGGAGGCGAAGAACCTTTCGGAGGCGGACGCGCTGTCCTGCGTACTGGGCTACACTATCGGCAATGATGTAAGCGAGCGCACCTGGCAGGCGGGCGACCGCACTCTCTGGCGCGCGAAGAACAGCGATACCTTCAAGCCGATGGGACCATGGATCGAGACGGATGTTGAGCTCGATTCGCTGCGGACTACGGTGCGGATCAACGGCGATGTCGTTTCGGACTTCGCAACGAACAACATGGTGTTCGGCGTGGAGACATACATCAGCGCTATGACACGCTACCTGACGCTGTATCCCGGTGACATGATCTGGATGGGCACCGACGGCGCGACGCAGAACATGAAGGTCGGCGATGTGTGCGATGTGGATATAAGCGGGATCGGCACGCTGAGCAATCCGATAGCCGGCGAAGACTAACCTGTATATACAGGATGGACAGGATTTCTTCCTGATGGAGGGCTTTGAGTATGGCGACGATTAATTCGGTGCTGGGGCCAATGGATACTGCGGATCTGGGGTTTACGCTGTCGCATGAGCATGTGCTGGTCACATCTGCGGGGATACAGCAGATTTACCCGGAGTTCATCGACCGCGCAGGGACGATTGAGCGCGGGATACGCGACCTGAAGGCGGCTTATGACGAAGGGCTGCGCAGCATCATCGATGTTACCACCATTGACCTGGGGCGTGACATTCGCCTTATCGAAGAGGTTTCGCGCGGGTCGGGCGTGAACATCGTATGCGCGACGGGAACTTGGCGCGACATCCCACGTGTGTTCTGGACGGCGACGCCGGACGACGTCGCGCCGCTGTATATCCGCGAGATCGAAGAGGGCATCGAGGGAACGGACATCAAGGCGGCGATAATTAAGGTCGCCAACGACATGGGCGGCGTAACGCCAGAGGGCGAGATTATCCTGCGCGCGGCTGCCAGGGCGCAGAAAGCGACGGGCGTTCCCATTTCAACGCATACCTGGGCGCCGGAGCGCGTTGGCGAGCAGCAGGTCGCCGTCTTCGAGGACGAGGGCGTTGACCTGAACAAGGTGTATATCGGGCACAGCAACGACACTGACGACACGGATTACCTGATTGGCTTGCTGGAGAAGGGCGTATGGATCGGGCTTGACCGCTACCCGGGCAGGCCGGAGGTGCTGGACTGGGAAGCGCGCACGCAGACGGCGCACAAACTCATCGAGGCGGGATTCGCGCACCGCATCATGCTCGGGCACGACTGGTCGGTGGCGCTGCTGATTGCATTGAAGGAAGCGCGAGAGGCGAGGGACAAGAACAATCCGGATGGCTACCTGTTCATCACGCGGCGCGTGCTGCCGAGGTTGCAGGAGCTTGGTGCATCGGACGAAGACATCCACAAGATTATGGTGGACAATCCGCGGCGGTTCTTCGAGGGGAAGCAGTAAGTATCTGTCAGATGGCAGCCCTTCTCTTGGCAACAAAAAGCAGGGTCTTTAGCCACTGGCGGCTTGCAAAAAAGAGAGGCCTCCCCGACTAGCGGGAAGACCCCTCTCCGGTGTAGAAGATGCTCCTGGGAACACCTACCGGGAGCACCTCCTCATACTACTAGCCAACGCTGCATCCTCCTTTCTAGAGACCCTCAGTAAGCTTTCGGCCACCACCCCTCTGTCTCTGGCTACATATTATACACATAGTCGGGCAAATTTGAAGGCGGTCTTCAACAATTCGTAATCTGGACATAGGCGTGTGGATGCAGGGAACTAGCGATGATTGACGGCATAGCGGGCGTTATAATCTGGACGGGGAAAATGGCGGCGATGACGGCGTTCTACCGCGATACGCTGGGGCTGCCGGTGCATTCGGAGCGGCCCCACTTCGTGGCGTTCGAGTGGGGTGACATGCGCTTCAGCATCGGCGAACACTCGGAGGTCCACGGCAGAAACGCCGAGCCCGATCGCATCATGGTGAACTTCGGCACGCCTGACATCCACGCGCTGCACGGGCGGCTGGCTGGCTCTGGCGTGAACTTCGTCAGGCCGCCGGAACGCGAGCACTGGGGCGGCTGGGTCGCCACCTTCGAGGACCCGGACGGCAACCTTATTCAGCTACTTGAGCAGCCGAGTCAGATCTGATGGGATGTACAGGGATCGACAGGATTGGATCCTTCTAATGAATCCTGCTTATCCTGTACATCGAAATCAGTCCTAGATCGACGGGCGCTGCTCGAAGAGGTGCACGCTTTGCTCATAGGCGTATGCGGCGCGGAAGACCGTCGGCTCGTCGAAGGGTTTACCGGCCAACTGGAAGCCTACGGGCAGTCCTTCAGTCGTGAATCCGCACGGTACGGATATTGCGGGCATGCCGGTCAGATTGTAGGGCCCCGTGAAACTGGGAACGCGCGATGTGGTCATGGCGTCCATCGCATCGAAGCGCGGCGCGGGGTTGGACATCGTGGGCGACGCGACAACATCGACCTTCCGCAGCACATCGGCGAACTCGCGCTTGAGCACGTTGCGTACGCGCTGCGCCTGCACATAGTCGCCTCCGGAGAACAGGCCGCCCGTCCTGAAGCGCGCTCTGACCATCTCGCCGAACAGCTCGGGCTTTGAGCGCAGGTTGTTCTGGTGATATGCAAACGCCTCGCTGAGCATGATGACGGGCTGCGCCGCGCCAGCGTGCTCCAGCATCGGCACATTGACCTCTTCGATATGCGCTCCCAGGTCTTCCATGACACCCAGGGCATCGTCGACCGCCGCGAGCACGTCCTTGTTGATTGTAGGGTCGTCCGCGAAGAAGAAGTGGCGCGGCACTCCGATCCGCAGACCTTCGATGTCCTCTACCAGCGATGCCGTGTAGTCGGGAACGGGCGCCTGGCTGGTCGTTGGGTCCTTGGGATCGAAGCCCGCGATTGCCTGCAGCATGATCGCGGAGTCCTCGACCGTCCATGTCATTGGCCCGCAGTGGTCGAGCGTCCAGCTCAGAGGCAAGACGCCGTATCGGCTGACGCGCCCATAGGTCGCCTTGATGCCGGCGATGCTGCAGAATGCGGCAGGTCCGCGTATGGAGCCGCCCGTGCAGGAGCCGAGCGTGCCCATGCATAGCCCCGCCGCGATGCCCGCGCCCGAGCCGCTGCTGGAACCGCCGGGGATATGGTCGAGGTTCCACGGATTGCGGGCGAGCGGGAAGCCGTTCGTCGGGTCAGGCCCGCCGAGCGCGAACTCGTGCATCGCTAGCTTGCCGAGCAGCACAGCGCCCGCCTCTCTCAGACGTGCAGTCGTGGTGGCGTCCTCCGAAGGCACTCGGTCTGCCATGACTTTCGAACTGCCGGTAGTGCGGACGCCTGCGGTATCGTACAGGTCTTTGAGTGCGATTGGGATGCCGTGCATGGGCCCGCGATAGTCGCCGCGCAGGATTTCGGCTTCCGCTTGTCGCGCCTCCGCCATTGCGCCGTCGTGCAGCACGGTGATGTAGCATTCCAGCGTGTCGTCGAGCTCGTCAATGCGGTCGAGGAAGTCACGCGTCAGCTCGACGGGCGAAATCTGGCCGCTCTCTATGAGTACGCTTGCCTCGCCGATGGTGAGGTAGTGGAGTTCTGTGGTCATGGCTAAACCTCCGGGTCCCAGCCCGGCGAATAGACGACCGCCAGGTCTTCAGCATCGAGATCAAGCGCATTCATTTGGGCAATCGGCTCTAAGTAGTGGTCATACATCGGCTTGAGGTGCTCAAGCTCCTCGTCGGTGAGGTCAAAGCCGGCGCGCTTGGTAAGAGCGCGGAAATCGTCGAGGGTGGTTTCTTGTGGCATGGGTGGTGGCTCCTTGTTTCGATACTTGAACTGACTCCTATTCTGTCGTCAGTCGTGTCCAGACTATTCCGTCAACAGCCTCAAAGTCGTTCAGAGCGGCGTCCATTTCGTCAGCTTCCGCTTGTGTCCATGTGCCAATGAGATGGTCGAATGAAGAGCCGACGGTGTTTGAATCCTCTGCATCTTCAAGAATATCCGGGTTGGTTGGGGGGATTTCGTCACGCGGCCCTTCAGTCTGCAAATGACCGTTGTCATTAATCACTCTTGCAGAAGTTTCTTCTATCGGCCATTTCTTGGTCTCTTCCATGTCGCATTGCCTCAAACTGAGATTAGCTCAGATGCGCCGCCTTCTGCTCTACCTGTTGGCGGGCAAGGGTGTCATCGTAAGTCTTCTGGGCGTCTATCCACATACTCGACGGAATACCAAGCACTTCTTCGAGTTCAGCCGCTATGTCGGGCTGAATATTCTTCGCGCCCTCAATGATTGCGCTTACGAGCTGAGGAGACCTATCTATGCGTGTAGCGAGTTCCTGCGGAGTCATGCCGATGCACTCTAATTCTTCGGCCAGCAGTTCTCCAGGGTGAATAGCCAGATTAGATATAGGTTGGACGTAGGGGTTAGTCTCCATAGTGGTTCGTGACCTCCATTATGTTGACTGACTCATCAGTAGGATCGTATGTGAGGATGATGCGCCATCTCCTGTTTAAGTCTATCGCAAATCGTCCAGCCATAGGGCCGGACAGTGCATGCAGCCTGAAAGAGCGTATTGTGCGCAGAGAATTGAAGTCCGTCGCGTTAAGTATCCACTGGATGCGCTGGATATACTTCCTGGCGACTGCAATACCCCAATTCCTTTCAGCCTGATTGTAATCCTCAAAGCAATGTTCAAGACTTCTGTTTGCAAAGAACACTTTCATGCTTCAACCGGTAGTGAGCGTTTCGGTAAATCGGTCCTGCTCATCCTATACATCGATTTCAGCTACGGCCCCTCATCCCATATCTGCGCCGGTGATCGTGCCGGGAACGGCTTGTATGGGTAGGCGGCGAGGCGCTCCTCATCCAGGTCGATGCCGAGGCCGGGGGTGTCGGGTATCTGGATGTAGCCGTCCTGCACCTCGAAAGGAGTCTTCGCTATGTCGCGTCCTAGCTCTTCCAGATTCACAAAATACTCGGTTATCAGGAAGTTGGGGATTGCGGCGGAGACCTGTATGGTCGCTGCCAGGCCGACGGTGGTGCTGTTGAAGTTGTGCGGCGAGATGACGACGAAGTACGGCTCCGCCATCGCCGCAATCTCCTTGAGTTCGAGGATGCCGCCGACGTTGCACACGTCGGGGTTGAGGATGTCTGCCGCCTGCTTCTCGAAGATCTCGCGGAACTCGAATTTGGTGTATAGCTCCTCGCCGGTTACGACGGGGATGTTGATCTTCTGGCGCACGGATGCGAGCGCGGGGACGTTCTCGGCGAGCACGGGTTCTTCGTACCAGAACGGGCGGTACCGCTCGATTTCGTGGGCTATGCGGACGGCGTGCATGGGCGCGAGTCTGCGGTGCATCTCAACTAGGATGTCCACGTCGGGCCCCACGGCCTCGCGGACCGCGCGTACATTCTCCACGGCAGCGTCCTCCACGTCCTTGCTGACATAGGTGCGCCAGCGTCCGGGGATGGGGTCGAACTTGAGCGCGGTGAAGCCCGCCTCTATAACCTCGGACGCGCGTTCCGCCAGTGACTCGGGCGTGGGGTTGCCGCCGGACCAGCCGTTTGCATAGACGCGAATCTTGTCGCGGCACGCGCCGCCGATGAGCTTGTGCACGGGCGCGCCGTAAGCCTTGCCGGCGATGTCCCACATGGCGTGCTCTAGGCCGCTGATGGCGCAGTAATAGTCCATCGCGCCGCGCCTGCCGGCGAAGTCGTCGAACGCCATCTGCATGAAGTGCTTGATGTTCGTGGGATCGCGCCCAATGAGATAGCGCTTGAGTTGGTCGACGTGTGCCGTAATCTGCACGTCTCGGTCAGACTGCGTATAGCACTCTCCCCAGCCGTAGATGCCCTCTTCGGTCTCAATCTTCACAAAGCAGAGGTTCTTGGCTTTGCCGGGATGTACCAGAAAGGTCTTGATGTCCGTTATCTTCATATATCTATCCTCTTCATCTGTCTATCGATGTTTGTCTACTCGCTACTGAGCTATCCAACCGCCGTCAACGACGACCTCGCTGCCAGTTACATAGCCTGATTCGTCGCTGGCGAGGTATAGGACTGCATACGCGATCTCGATTGGCTCGGCGAACCTGCCAAGCGGGATGCGGGAGTGCGTGACCTCACGGTACGCAGGGTCTCCGCGACGGCTCTCCGTCATGGCAGTAATGACGGGCCCGGGATGAATGGAGTTGGCGCGGATGTTGTCGGGCGCGTACTGGATTGCTGTTGACTTGGTGAGGATACGAACAGCGCCCTTGGATGCGTGGTACATAGCACTGCTGTTGTCGGTGGCGACGATGCCAAGCTGTGACGAGATGTTGATGATGGAGCCGCTGCCTGCATTCCGCATCTCCGGAATGGCTGCCTTGGTACCAAGGAAGACGCCCTTGGCATTGATGTCCATGACGCGATCCCAGTCTTCGACGGGAGTGTCTTCTATCAGACCTCCAACGCCTCCAATGCCCGCGTTGTTGACAAGGATGTGCAGCGCGCCGAAGCGGGAGACGGTCTGTGCGACGGCGTCCTGCCAGTTGGCCTCGCTGGTTACATCTAGATGAATGAACAGACAGTCGCCGCCGCTCTCGTTTATCTCCGCTTCGACACTGCGCCCCTCTTCTTCCAGAACGTCGCCGATTCCGACCTTCGCGCCCTCGCGAGCGAAGAGGCGTGCTTCCTCGGCTCCCATGCCTCTTGCGCCGCCGCTGATGAATGCTACTTTGCCGTCGAGTCTGCCCATTTTCTAGCCTCCCTGGAATAGCTTACAAAGGTGGGGATGGTTGATGCGTGCGTAGTGTATCATGGGCGCAACGCACAGCATCTTGGACGCTGACAGAGGTGTGAGATGGCGACGACTGGGACGAATCTGATGACAGCAGAAGAATTGCTGTCTATCCCGCGTGAAGACTATCGCGGCTATCGCTATGAGCTGATACATGGCAGGTTGATGAAAACAAGAAGGGTTGCAGGAATAGCTCATGGCGTTTACGCCAGAAAGATAGCCGCAAATCTGTTAGCGCATGCGAATGAACACAGTTTGGGTATGGTGGTTGGCGATGAAGTGGCTTTCCGACTAACGACTAATCCTAACCATGTGAGGATTTCGGATGTCGGCTTTATGAGACAAGAGCGTGTTGAACCACTCGATGAAATGGCGGGCATTCTAGATGGCGCTCCCGATCTTGCGGTCGAAGTCATATCGCCGTTTGTCGGGATGAGGCACGTGGCTGAAAAGGTGAAGGACTGGCTGCATCACGGCGTGCGGATGGTTATTGCGGTCAATTCGCATTACTACACCGTGCAGGTATACACATCGGACGGCGTGACAGAACTTACGGAGTCGGACACGCTTGATGGCGGCGATGTTGTTCCGGGCTGGAGTATGCCGGTTGCCGATATTTTCGCATAGAGGCAGGCGGGGATTGACTGGACATAACGCCATTTGTAGCATGCGATTTAAGCGTGAGCGAATGCAGTTCCGGAGGTAATTCTATGAGCACCCTAGACGCGGGCAGACAGGACATCGAGCTAATGGCGCACCTGATGCGCCGTGCGGGCTTTGGGGCGACCCAAGCCGAGATTGAGGAGCGTGTCGAAAGTGGATACGAAACCACCGTGGATGAACTGCTGGATCCCGGCGATGCCCAGTGGCTCGGCGACTTCGTGGTGAGGCGCTTCGACCACGAGGCATCGGGGATGATCAATTACCCCGGATCGGCGCGCAGGTGGCTGTACCGCATGGTAACCTCCACCGCTCCATTGCAGGAGAAGGTGACCCTCTTCTGGCACGGCATTTTCGCCACAGGTTTCCCGAAGGTCATCAACGGCAGGGTGCTTTCTGACCAGGTTGATATGTTCAGGCGCTACGGAATGGGCAGATTCGACAGGCTGCTACTGGAGCTCGCAAAGAACCCGGCAATGATCGTCTGGCTGGACAACCAGGATAACCACAAGGATTCCATCAACGAGAACTGGGGGCGCGAGCTGCTCGAACTTTTTTCGTTGGGAGTGGGCAACTACTCGGAAGACGACATCAAGGAGTGCGCCAGGGCGTTCACCGGCTGGACCATCGGCAATACCGAGTACATGATGGTACGCTCGGCAAGGGACTCTGACTGGCCATACGGCAGGATAGACTACTACTTCGAATACCGCGAAGAAGATCACGACGACGGTGAGAAGACCTTCCTTGGGCAGACGGGCAACTTCGACGGCGAAGACATCATCAACATCATCTGCCAGCAGGAAGCGACGGCACGCTTCATCGCGCGGCACATGTACCACTTCTTCGTAGCGGATGAGCCGCCGGTTCCGGCATGGCCGTACACACCGCCGCGAGACAGTGATGCGATCGACGCTCTGGCGCAGGCGTACTTCGACAGCGGTTATGACATCACGGAGATGCTGCGCGTGCTGTTCAATTCGGACTTTTTCAAGGCCGAAGAAGCCCGCTACGAGAAGGTGAAGGGCCCAGCGGAGTTCGCAGTGGGCATCCTGCGTATGACGCGAGAGTTCGAACTGCCAAACCGCGAGATGATCAACAGGTTCAGGCAGATTAACTGGATGGGGCAGGAGATCAACAATCCTCCCAGCGTGGAGGGCTGGCATCAGGGCGTGGAGTGGATCGACACGGGCACGCTGATGGAACGCATAAACTTCGCGTCGGAGCAGCTCGGAGATCTCAGCAAGCCGGGTGTGCGGGACATTGTGGACAGCATCGTTGCCGACGGTGTCGAATCGAATGGAAGCCGGGGCACACGCTCTGAGATGATGGTGAGCCGCTGCCTGGAGCAGATGGGCGCGCTTGCCGTATCGGATGACACACGCAAGGCGCTGCTGGGCATCGCTGAACAGGCTGGGGACGAGCGTCAGAACGTGGCGCAGATGCTGCGTTTGACGGCAGCTTCTAGAGAGTTTCAGCGGTTGTAAGGATCACCGGGGGCAGACATGGCAGAACAGCATAGTGTACTCGAATACTCGCTGACCATCGGCCTCGTTGCCATGGAAGGGCGCGGCTTCGAGTACCCGACAGACCTGGTGGTTGCGCGCGACGGGCGGCTGTATGTGCCGAACCGCGCGCGAGACCTTGGAGAGCGGGGCGTACGCGTTACCGTGACGGACATAGATAGCGAGTATTACGGCACTTTCGCGCATCACGGGCAGGGCGACGGCAATATGCTGTCCCCCATGTGCATTGCGGAAAATAGCCGAGGACACCTCTACGTTACGGACGATTACACGAACCGCGTGAGCGCGTTCGACTACGAAGGAAACTTCATACGCGCGTGGGGCGAGACCGGTGACGGCGAAGGCCAGTTCAACGGGCCGTCGGGCGTTGCGGTGGACGCACAAGACAATATCTACGTCGCCGACACGAACAACAACCGCGTGCAGAAGTTCACACCCGGTGGCCAGTTCACTCTGTCATTCGGCTCCAGCGGCAGCGGTGAGGGCGAGTTCAGCATGCCCTGGGGCGTTACAGTCGCGCCCAACGGCGATCTGTACATCGCGGACTGGGGCAACGACCGCATCCAGCGATTCACGGCAGGCTGCGAGTTTATTGCTGCTTATGGCACATCCGGACGTGGCGACGGCGAGCTGCTGCGGCCTTCAGGGGTGGCAATAGACGAGCACGGCTACATGTATGTGTCGGACTGGGGTAACGAGCGGTTGCAGGTATTCGATGCAGACGGTGCGTTCCTCCAGAAGCTGAGGGGTGAGGCCGGTCTGTCGAAGTGGGCGGCGAACTTCCTGGAGATCAACAGGGAAGAAGGCGAGGCGAGATCGAAATCCAACCTCGAGCCGGTGCTGGAAGTTGACGATGCCGATGACCCGCATACGCAGTCCGCGTACATCGAGAAATTCTTCTGGGCGCCAATGTCGGTCAAGCTGGACGACGAAGGCAGAGTGTACGTGACGGACGGCAACCGGCACAGGATTCAAGTGTATCGGCGGGTGATGTAGTCCCCGGCTGGCACATGCCCAAGTCAGAGATATTCGCTTAGCCCGCTCCCCCACTCTCGATAAACGCCCTCGCGCCGTCCAGGAAGCAGCGGTCGGCACGCATGGAAGTCATTACATCGTCCGCCATCTGCTTCCCCGCCGCGTGAACGGCATCCCGCACCGTTGCCTCGAACTGCTGCACATCGGGATGGTTCGGTTGTCCCTGTAACCCCATTGACTGGGCGATGTCCTGCGCGCCCGACGCGAACAGGTCTATGCCCTCGACTGACAGGATTTCGTCGATGTTGTCCAGCACCTCTATGTCCTCAAGCTGCGCGATGACGAGTATGTTGTCGTTGGTGTGCTCCATGTAGTCGGGGCCTGACGGGAAATCGCTGAAGTACGCGCCGCGTCCGGAGCCGAAGCTGCGGTGACCGCGCGGCACATAACGGCAGGCGTCCGCGAGTTGGCGCGCCCTGTCGCCGTTGACGATGTGCGGCCCGGTTATGCCCATGATGCCCCTGTCGAGAAAGCGCAGGATGGTGGGATGCTCGATGTCCGGCACTCGCGCCATAGGCGTCATTCCGGCCATGTCTGCGAAGCGGCACAAGTCATCGAGCTGGTCGATGGTGAAGGGGCCGTGCTCGCTGTCGAACGACACGAAGTCGAAGCCGGCGCGTCCCGCAAGCTCGATGAGCGTAGGCGATGCGAACGAAAAGCCGCAGCCATATGCCATCTCTCCCGCCTTCATCTTCGTTACCACATTATTGACTCGCATTCAAAACTCCTCTGGTCTTCGGACGTCAGCTATCATTCGTCAGTTTGGGGCTGACGGATGTGGTTGTCAAGGTGACAGAATCTGCCTCTGCTCAGAGCAGTGGAGATGACAGAAAAACAGGGCATGGACAATATATTTTGGGCTGAAAACCTGTTGACGCGGGCGGCAGGCGTTGTTATGTTGGATAGCATAAGTCAAGAACGATTGTCCTATTTATGCCACCACTAGAAGGTATAGGGCAGGATTAAGGGGACGCAACAGATATATGGAATACGCAGTGCAAACGCGGGGAATAGGGCGCACTTTCGGCGAAGTGAAGGCGGTTGACGCTATAGACCTGAACATTTCTAAGGGCGAGATATACGGCTTTCTGGGGCCAAACGGCGCAGGAAAAACGACGCTGGTGCGGATGCTCATTACGCTGCTGATGCCGACGGCGGGCAGCGCCACTGTTGCTGGTCGCGATGTGGTCAGCGAGGCGAACGAAGTCAGGCTGCGCATCGGCGCGGCGTTGCAGGAAGCAGCGCTTGATTTGAAGCAAACGGGGCGTGAGCTGCTTCGACTGCAGGGCAGGCTGTACGGGCTGAACCGGCGTGAGCTGGACGCCCGCCTGGACGACCTGGCGGGGCTGGTGGATATCGGCGACGCGCTCGACCGCTTTGTGGGAACCTACTCAGGCGGTATGAAGCGCCGACTGGACCTGGCTGCATCGCTCATCCACAACCCGGAGGTGCTGTTTCTTGACGAGCCGACTACGGGCCTCGATCCCATCAGCCGCGCGCGCGTGTGGGAGGAGGTGCAGCGCATCAATAAGGAGCTGTCGGTAACGATATTCCTCACAACGCAGTACCTGGAGGAAGCTGACGCGCTCGCCGACCGAGTGGGCATCATAAGCCAGGGCAGGCTGATGGCAGAGGGCACACCCGCCGAGTTGAAGCGCTCGCTGGGCAACGATGTGATCATAGCGCAGGTGGACGGTCAATCGGACGAGGCAAAGGCGGCCGTGGAGAGTCTGGAGGGCGTCGTAGATGTTGATTCTTCTGGCGGCGAGGTAATCATTCAGGTTGTGAACGGCGCGGCGCACATAAGCGATGTCGCGCTGGCACTCAATGAGCGGCAGGTGCAGGTACGCGGACTGACACTGCGCACGCCTACGCTGGACGATGTTTTCCTGAGCGTCGCAGGCGCCCGCATGGAGCAGGAAGCAGAGTAAGTCCTTCGGCCTGTCAGTATTTCGAAAACGTCGTCATCTTGGTCACTCCCACTGGAAAAGGGGAGAAGCGAAGAAGCGGTCGACTGGGATTCATAGGAAAAAAAGGGAGTTTACGAATTGAGCCAAGCTGTTATCACGACACCCGCCACACCTCGGATACGCGCAAGGCGGGCGGGTTTCTTTCGAGATGTGTTGTCGGTCGCAATCAGGGCGCTGCGTGGGATACCACGCGACCCGGAGGCGATATATCCCGCGCTCATCATCCCGGTGTTCTTCTACGCCATCAACATCGGCGCCTTGCAGGATGTCGCCGAGCGCATCCCGGGTCTCGATTACAAGGCGTTTCAGCTGCCGGTGGGCATCATATTCGCGGTAACTGGCGTCTCACGCGCCGTAACGATGGTAACGGACATACAGTCCGGCTACTTCGACCGTCTCTCACTGACGCCGATAAACCGGCTCGCGATGCTGCTCGGCTTCACGGTCGCCGACTTCGTGCTGGTCATCCTTCTCTCCTTGCCTGTTGTGTTGCTGGGCTTCATCGTCGGTGTCAGATTCGAGGCGGGGATTCTGGGACTGATGCTGTTCGTGCTGCTGTCGGGTCTGTGGGGGCTGGCGTACACGGGCTTTCCCTATGCTATAGCGTTCAAGACGGGGAATCCCGCCGCCGTGAACTCCAGCTTCCTCTTGTTCTTCCCGTTCGTATTCCTGACGACGGTGTTCATGCCGCGCGAGGCGATGACGGGCTGGCTGACGACCATCGCCGTCTTCAATCCCGTCACATACCTGCTGGATGCGTTGCGCTCGCTCATCAGCGTGGGCTGGGACTTCGATGCGCTGCTCAAGGGCGTAGGAGCCATCGCGCTGGTCGGCTCGGTGAGCGGCACGCTTGCATTAATGGCGCTGCGCGGCAGGACAAGGCGGAAGTAAGGCCGGCATGGATGGACAGGATAAATGGGTTGTGTAGAATAGGAGCAACCCTGTGCAGACGTGCGAAGCAGTTGCGGTGAGGTCTGAAAATGGCGACAAAGGCAAAGCTCATGACAGCCGAAGAGCTACTGGAGATGCCGGACGACGGCTTCCGCTACGAACTGGTGAGGGGAGAGCTGATAAAGATGCCGCCTGCGGGACATATGTCATCGTTTCTGGAACTTCGTGTTGGCGCGAGACTTCTAACGTTTGTCGAAGCAAATGGGCTCGGCAGGGCGTACAGCTCAAACGGCGGCTTCAGACTCGATTCAGACCCAGACACAGTGCTTGCACCGGATGCCTCATTCGTGCGGCAGGAGCGTGTGGATGTCGTTGGTGATGGAGACGGCTTCTTTCCGGGACCACCCGACCTCGCAATCGAAGTCATTTCACCCAGCGATCGCTACACTGAAGTGGAGGCGAAGGTTGGAGAGTGGTTTAATGCAGGTACGCTCATGGTTATTGTGGTGAATCCGCGCAATCGAACGGTCAGAGTATATCGCTCACTGGTGGACTCCGACTTGCTAACAGAGCAGGATACGCTCGAAGGCGGCGATGTGGTGCCGGGCTGGAGACTGCCGGTAGCGGAAATATTCGCCTGAAGACCGAACACTGACAATCGCGCATGGTGAACTTTGGGAGGGACCTCCATGAAAGTATTACTCGTAGCAACGAACCAGGCAGACCGGTTCATGGACCGCATGGTGGTGCGCCCCGTCCCCATTGGACTGGCATACCTCGCCGCGAGCGTGGACGAGGATCGCCACACGCTCAGGGTGCTCGACCTGATGTTTGCGGAAGACGCCGTGTCCGAGGTCGCCGACGCTGTGAGCGAGTTCGAGCCTGACCTGATCGGGCTGTCGATCCGCAACCTGGACAACCAGAGCAGCCTCAACCCGGTGTGGAACCTGCCTGCCGTGCGCGACATCATCGAGCGCATACGTCAGAATAGCAGCGCAAAAACGCTAATAGGCGGGCCAGCGTTCAGCATAATGCCGTCCGAGTGCCTCGGCTATGTTGGCGCGGATCTGGGCATCGCGGGTGATGCTGCCGAGGCGTTCGCCACGCTGGTGGAGCGGCTAGACGCGGATGCAGACTACCGCGACATACCGGGTATAGTCTATCGGGACGACGCCAATGGCGGAGAGATTGTCGTCAGTGAGGGTAGATTTACATCGAGCTTCCACAGGGCGCCACGCCTCGACCTGCTGGATATGCGCGCATACAACGGTTCAGGCTTCGGCGTAGGAGTGGTCACAAAGCTGGCGCAGGCGTACTATCCCACACCAGGAGCGGACTTCAGCGGCGGTGACTGGCGCATCCGCGACCCGCAAGAGGTGGTGGACGAAATCCGCGCGCTCGACGACGACTTTAGTATCAACAAGGTCTTCTTCATCGACAGCGGCTTCAACATCCCTGCTGAGCATGCCAAGGCAACCTGCCGCGCCATCATAGACGCCGGACTGCGCGTGCGCTGGAACAGCTATGTGCGCCCGTCCGACGACGCGGACGCGGAGCTTATGGGGCTGATGAAAGAGTCGGGCTGCTCGCTGGCGCTGATGGCAGAGGGTGGACGTGGCGGCGAAGGTCTTAGTGATAGGCTGGCAGGCCTTGAGCGCATGGGAGCTCTGTGCCGACAGGTGGACCTGCCCTTCACGATGAATATGACCTTCGGA
Organism: Dehalococcoidia bacterium; assembly: GCA_963665605.1. Lineage (GTDB taxonomy): Bacteria > Chloroflexota > Dehalococcoidia > Lucifugimonadales > JADFKI01 > Bin90. The sequence goes on from OY762409.1 coordinate 2,433,968, forward strand.
GAGCCGGGCGATACTGAAGCATCAGTGGAGCAGAAACTGGACTTCCTGAAGCGCGTGGATGCCGCGTTTGCCGTGCTGCGAGTGGGGACGCGCGTGCTGCCCAACACAGGGACGGCTCAGACGGCGTTGCGTGAAGGGCTGATTGAGTCCGAATCTGAGTTGATGCGCCCGACATTCTACACCGATGCGGGCGTCCGCGACTGGATTGCGGACAAACTGCGCGAAGAGGCTGCCGAGTACCCGCGCTGGAACTTGATGTAGCTTACTTTCCTGATTCTTGCTTACGAATCCGTTTTCCCCAGGAGGCGACTTGATCAGGACGAAGGTTGCTGTTCATCTTTTCATTTCTAACGACTGCGGCGAGATGCTTATGCTGCGGCGATTCAACACAGGATTTAAGGACGGCGAGTATGGCCTCGTTGCCGGGCATGTGGAAGATGGCGAGAGTCTCAAGAGTGCGATGATAAGAGAGGCGCGCGAAGAAGCAGACATCACCTTGTTCCCCGACAGTCTGGAAGTAGTCGGCGTCATCCCATCCCTTCTCGATAAGTATGTGTCCTTTTTCTTGCATGCCGATGCTTGGCACGGTGAGGTGAAGAACATGGAACCTGAAAAGTGCGATGATATGAGATGGTTCCACCCCAGAGAGCTTCCTGATAATACCGTGTCTTACATCAGGCTGGCGATCGAGAATTATCTCGACGGAGAATGGTTCAGCGAGGTTAGGATCGCTTCGCCGTAATCATTCCTGACTATTGACATCGGCTTTACGCGAAGATTTCGGCGACTGGAAGCCGCCAGCCGGGAACCACATCACCGCCGTCCAGCATGTCGGTCTCGGAGAGCGTTACGACATCCGTCATTGAGCGATACACCTGCACAGTCTTGTTGCGCGGGTTCACTACTATGACCATACGCGCGCCTGCGTTGAGCCACTCTTCGACCTTATCGTACACATCAGTGTAACGGTCGCTTGGGGAGATGACTTCTGCAACAAAGTCGGGTACTCCTGGGAAGTAGCCGTGTGCTTCCGTGATGGCTTCAACGCGTTCCTGACGTACGAAAGACGCATCCGGCGCCAGCACATAGTCGGGGTTTCTTTCCAGCAGAAATCCAGTGTTGGGGCTGTACGCTCTGCCAAGCTTGTTTGCCTTGACGAACATGGCAAGTTCTGCGCTGATATTCAATTCGTAATATCCGCCGGTATGTCCCACAGGGGCCATCTTCTTCAGCACTCCTCGCGCCAACTCGTAACGATAGCCGTCCTTGGGCATATTCAGCAGTTCTTCGGCTGTCATCAGCTTCGCGTTAGTCGTTGCCATCTCTCACCTCGCAGGCGAATGGGGCGGTTTTGTAGGTGATCCAAGTATAGCATCCGCCTAGCTGTCTGCGTTCTCAATTCGCACTCTCCGTTGCGGCAGTCTGAGATCGGCTGCACGGCTTCGCACTGCGGAATCTGTGGACTGCACGCGTCTCAGAAAGAGCAGATTCTAGTCGTTGACAGTGCTCAGAGCACAAGATATAGTGGGAGTGTTATCGCTTAGCACAATATCTTGTACATTTCTTATACTTTTTCGAAATATCTGTCCTATGCGCTGTCCTTACTGCGAGTGTACCAATACGAAAGTCGTGGATTCCCGCGAGTCCGGCACAAGTATTCGCCGGCGGCGGGAGTGTGCGCTTTGCGGCAGGCGATTCACCACCTACGAGCGTGCTCAAATGAAGGCGATGATGGTGGTCAAGCGGGACGGCAGGCGCGAGGAGTTTAGCCGCGGCAAGCTCTGGTCGAGCCTGACCAAGGCTTGCGCCAAGCGCCCACTTGCCATCGCCAGAATAGACAGGATGATCGACGACATTGAGGCGAACCTGTCTGAGCAAGGCAAGGCTGAATTCGATTCTCAGGTCATTGGCGAGATGGTCATGAGCAGGTTGTCAGACCTGGACCAGGTGGCTTATATCCGCTTCGCCAGCGTTTATCTCGATTTCAGCGATATCGAGAGTTTCAAGACTGAGATTGACACACTGCTTGAGCCGGGCGGTTCCAGCAACGGTCACTCCGACATCAACCAGCTGGCATTGCTCGACGGCGACGTCAGCGCCGCATCGCACCCGTTAAGCGAGCCGCCAGAGCAGGAGCATTCCGAGCCATCGGTCTAACGCCCACGTACGCTGGGCGTTAGCTGGGCCGATGCTCGAAATTCCCAGAAAATACACCTAATATAGTCTTTATGTTTGGCTAATTTGTGCTATATTAGAACATGTTAAGAACAGTGGCAAGGACTTGAATGTGAGGTCTGACACTTCTATTTTGCTCGACGCAAAGTGGTGATAATGCAAGTGTGCCCAACTATAAGAGCTGCTTAGTTCTGAGTGCTCACTTGAATGGTCAGAATCGAAAGTTTAGACAGTTATACTGAGTCACTAGTTGTTCGGAGGAGTGAAGATGGCTACGGAACAGGACATCGTGAAAGCTCTGACAGAGCAGACGGAGAGTGGGAAGTTGGAGTGGGCTCCAACTGCAAAGTCCCGCTGGAACTCCGAAATGAGAGGTTGTAGATTTAGTTTGATGAGTAACGCTGTGGACATACTCGATAGGAATGAGAACGAGTGGTACAGGTATCATCTCTCGACAGACGAATTGAAGCCCCTGATACGGGCAGTTAGAGTCCGTTTCCCGTCACAAGATAGGGAAGATGAGGTTTTGGCTTCTGGATTGAAATGCTTGCTAGGCGGTTAATCGGCTTTTTGTCTGGTGACTTTGCCTTGTGATTCCCAAAGTTTGGATTGGCGCGTTGAAGTGCCAAGGAAGAGTGGGCTGTGTTAAAGGAACGTAATTCAAACGGTGCTGAGGGGGGATATTCGTCTCAGTCGGCACGCGATGCCGATTTGAGGCAGGCGCTGGTTGCTCGCGGCGTCGCCGATGAACGCATCGACGAGGTGCTGGCACAACTGAATGTCATGGTCGCCGAGCCACCGCATGACTCGGAAATCGCTAACGGCTCGAATAACGGCAACGGCGCATCGTCAGCAAGCGCAATCTTGTCGGAGAACGCGCTTATCATACTGGCGCAGCGCTACCTGATGAAGGGCGACGATGGTGAGCCTGTCGAAGACCCCGACGGGTTGTTTCACCGCGTCTCGAACGCCGTGGCGCAGGGTGAAAAGCCGGAAGTACGACAGATATGGGCGGGGCGCTTCTATGACCTGATGACATCGCTCAAGTTTCTGCCGAACTCACCGACGCTGGTCAACGCGGGCACCGGTGGCAGGGGCTGCCTGTCCGCCTGCTTCGTCGTATCACCCGAAGACAATATGAACTCAATCATGCAGGTGGCGAGCGACGCCGCAATGATAGAGAAGTGGGGCGGTGGCATAGGCTTCGGCTTCTCGCGTCTGCGTCCCAGGCGCGACCGTATCGCCACGACGCATGGCGAGGCTTGCGGGCCTATTGCCGTGATGAAACTGTACTCGTCAGTGGGCGCGACCCTGACGCAGGGCGCGTTCCGTCTCGGCGCGCACATGGGGCAGCTGAACATCACCCACCCGGATGTGCAGGAGTTCATCCACTGCAAGGACAACGACGACACGCTCCAGAACTTCAACATCTCGGTGCAGATCACAGACGACTTCATGCGAGCCGTGGACAACGACGAGAATTGGACATTCTACAACCCGCGCGACACCGGCGGCGGTCCCGTGGACGAGGCTGCCGGCACGGTTCGGGCGCGGGACCTGTGGCGCGAAATCTGCGAATCCGCGTGGACGACGGGCGACCCGGGCGTGGTCTTCATGGACCGCGTATGGGACACACAGCCCAACCCGCAGATGGGTGACATACAGACAAGCAATCCCTGTGGCGAAGAGTTCCTGGAGAACTACGGCAACTGTTGCCTGGGTTCCATCAACCTCGACAAGCATGTGGGCGTTCAAGGCTTCGACTATGAAAGTCTCGGCGACACGGTGCGGACAGCGGTGCGCTTCCTCGACGATGTAATCGAGGTGAACCAGTTCCCGATGCAGAAGCTGCGGGATGTGAATCTTGCCACCCGCCGCATCGGGCTGGGCGTAATGGGCTGGGCCGATGCCCTTATCCGCATGGGCATTCCCTACGACTCTCCGCGCGCATTGGAGCTTACCGAGGAAGTGGCAGGCTTTATATACAGCACTGCGTGGGACGAGTCGGCACACCTCGCATCTGAGCGTGGGCCGTTCCCCGAGTTCGAAGGCTCTGCGCTCAAGACGCGCGGCATGCCGCCGGTGCGCAATTCCAGTGTAATCACGATCGCGCCGACAGGCACGATAAGCCGGCTCGCAGACTGCTCTTCCGGGATCGAGCCGCACTTCGCCAACGCTTGGTGGTCGAATGTGCTGTGGAAGGGCACCGATGGTACGGGTGAAGCCGGCGAGCGTCTGCTGGACGCGCCCAAGTCGGTCTGGGAGGCACTGCGGGAGCGTCTTGCCGACGAGGAGCAGGTGCGCGCAGTCCTCGAGCAGCTCGCTGAAGACCCCGACGACACCGAGCGCATTTTCACCGAAAACGGCATAGACCCGGCGCACTTCCGCACGTCAATGCTCATCAACCCTGAGGCGCATGTACGGATGCAGGCAGCGTGGCAGAAGTATGTCACCAACTCAGTATCCAAGACGATCAACCTGCCCAACAGCGCGACGGTCGAGGATGTGGAAAACGCGTACAGGCTGGCGTGGGAGACAGACTGCAAGGCCGTTACGGTCTATCGGGACGGCTCCAAGTCGATGCAGGTGCTGGAGACGGGCAAGGACACTGCAGAGGAAGAGCTGAACAAGGACAAGAACGGGTTCCTGGTTCCCCGGGAACGTCCCGCCTCTGTGCTCGGCATAACGGAGCGCGTGCGCACGGGACATGGAACGATGTATGTAACCGTGAACTTCGATGACGACAATAAGCCCTTCGAGCTGTTCACAGCAATTGGCAAGGCAGGCGGCAGCGAACCCGCGCACCTTGAGGGACTGTCGCGCCTGGTGTCGCTATGCCTGCGCTCTGGAGTTGACCCGAACGCGATAATATACCATCTGAGCGGCATCACATCCGAGCCGGTATGGGACAGCGGAGTGCTGATACGTTCTGCTGAGGACGGCGTGGCACACGTGCTCAGGCGCCATCTCAACGGGCCGCACAATCCCGGCATGTCAAGCGCGAATAGTGACGGCGCGGCTCAGTTGGGCCTGTTCACGACACCGAAGTTCTCAGAATCTAGCTTGGACTACATTCCGGGCGTGCCGCTCAGCGGCGGCTGCCCCAAGTGCCAGGGGCGCGTTGTGCACCAGGAAGGCTGCATCCGCTGTCTCGAATGCGGCTACACCAAGTGCGAATAGCACAGCGAGTTAACCAATAGACAAGACAAAGAGAGGGGCAGGATTGAAAGCCTGCCCCTCTTTGTTTCGCATTGTTAATATGAGATTCATGCGCTGGTCGTCAGTTTCGAAGCCTTCGATAGACTTCTCTCCTGTGTCCAATGTCCAGTATCACAATCTCTTGCGAAGTATGGATGTACAAGACTCTATAGGGTCCTGAGTGAATACGATAGATAGGCATACCGTCGTGAGTAACATTCCGAAGCCTTCTTGTTCGACTAGGTTGGGATTGGGATTCACTCGGAAGCGCGTCTATCGTCTCCTTCAAAGCCCTGCGGCAGCTTAAAGGTTGTACTCTCCTTAGACCTCTTAGCGCAGCCCTTGTGTACGCTAAGCCGGGTGAACCACCTTGCCTCTGCGTCATGAATGGAAGTTATTACTTCTACTCTGACAGAATATCAGCAAGCTCTTCCTCAAGTGCCTCTCCCCTGACGAGTAGGTCGGGATCGCGTTCAATCTCCGCCAGCCTTTTGCTAGCGGTGGCAATGTCTAATTCGTCCTCAATGGACTGTTGGTGCTCGTTTGGCACATCCACAGAATCTGAGGACTTACTCTGAGTTGCCATATTCTGTCCTCCTAATGCAACATTACGTCTGAACTCATGCTACTAGCATACCTCTTGACCTGCATTCTATCCACACCACGCAAGGTCGAAGCACTTTCGCCCAGTTGTTGCAATCGTGTCGCCCGTGGTCGCTACTCCTTGGCGTACTCCTCCACACATCTCCTCACCTCCAACCGATAGGGTATAATGAATATCGTAAAAGTTTAGTCAAACAGATATGTACAGGATGAAAATTTTGCGGATCCTGTTCATACATTTGAGATTCATAGAGGTACTGATATGAGCGAACGACCACTGCTTGCGATCACGATGGGCGATGCGGCGGGCATCGGCGCCGAAGTAACCGCGAAGGCGCTCCAGGACGAGTGGGTGTATGAGAAGACGCGCCCCTTCGTGGTAGGCAGCGCCGCCGCAATGAACGCAGCCCTCGACCTGATTGGCGCGTCCGGCACGGCGAAGATCGCGCACTCGGTTGACGATGTCGTGGGCGAGCACGGAAATATCGATGTGCTGGATCTCGAAAACCTCGACTACTCGGAGATCGAGTATGGCAAGATGTCTTCGGTTGCGGGCAAGGCGTCGGTCGAGTGGATACTCAGGGCCGGCGAACTTGCCAGCAGCGGTGCCGTTCAGGCGATAGCAACTGCTCCCATAAACAAGGAGGCGTGCAGTCTCGCTGGCTATTCTGACATCGGACATATGGAGATATTCCAGAGCCAGACTGGTGCGAAGGAAGTGGCGACGATGCTCACAGCGAACACGCTGCGAGTGGTGCATCTGACGACCCATCGCTCACTTCGCATCGCTTGCGACTATGTAACTAAGGAAAACGTGCTGGCGAAGCTGCGCCTCACTGACGAGTGCTTCAAGAGATGGGGCTTCCCGGAGCCGCGCATCGGAGTAGCCGCACTTAACCCGCACTCCAGCGACGGCGGCCTGCTCGGCGACGAAGAGGCATTGCAGATTACGCCCGCTGTGGAGGCGGCGCGTGCCGAGGGCATTGACGCCACAGGACCCGTGCCTGCCGACAGTGTGTTCCCGCAGGCTATCGACGGCAAGTATGACGCCGTGCTCGCTATGTACCACGACCAGGGGCACATCCCCATCAAGGTCCACGACTTCGCCAAGAGCATCAGCGTGAACCTCGGTCTGCCGTTCATACGCACATCCGTTGACCATGGCACCGCGTTCGACATTGCGGGGAAGGGCATCGCGGACGCAGAGAGCATGCTGGAGTCCATTCGCGTTGCCGTGTCGCTCGCAAGCGATAGCAAGCTGCCATAGCAGACCCGAAAGAGAATGATATGAGACTAGCGTTTATCGGTGGTGGGGTGATGGCGGAGGCGATAATTGGAGGAGTGCTTGCGTCACATCTAACACCGCCGGAAGATGTCAGCGTTGGCGAACCCGTAAACGAGCGGCGTGAACAGCTCGCGAAGACGCACGGGCTGCAGGCATTCGCCGATAACGCGTATGCCATCAGAGGGGCCGACCTCGTGATCCTCGCCGTCAAGCCACAATCGTTGCCTGAAGTGATGCCCGGCCTGAGCGAAAGCCTAGGTCCACAGCAGACGGTCGCCTCGATTGTGGCCGGTGCTACCATTGATACGCTGGTGAACGGGCTGCAGCAAGACTCTGTCGTGCGTATCATGCCCAATACGCCGGCGCAGATTGGCGCGGGTATGAGCGTTTGGACGGCGACAGCCGCGGTTCCCGGCGCGATGCGTCAGATCGTAGGACAAATTCTGCAGACCCTCGGCGATGAGGTCTATGTGCCCGACGAGAAGCTGATCGACATGTCCACTGCACTCAGCGCGAGCGGGCCGGCGTATGTGTTCCTTTTCATCGAGGCGCTCATTGACGCGGGAGTCTATCTGGGGATGGCGCGAGACATGGCGCGCAGGCTTGCATTGCAGACAGTCCTGGGCAGCACCCAGCTCGTGCAGGAATCCGGGCTGCATCCTGCGGAACTAAAGGACATGGTCACTTCGCCGGGCGGCACTACAATAGCGGCGCTGCGGGCTATGGAAAGCGAAGGATTCCGTGCTGCCGTGCTGGACGGCGTTATCGCTGCTTACGACAAGTCGGTAGAGTTGGGGAAGAAGTAATGACGCAGTATCTGGGTACGTTCATAAACATACTGTTCTACGTGCTTTGGGCGGCGATACTGGGGCGCGTTATTCTTTCGTGGATTAACCTGTCGCCGCAGAATCCCATTGTCGTGCTGATCTTTGGAATAACCGAGCCTATCCTCGCGCCAATCCGCCGCGTGCTGCCGTCTATGGGGATGCTGGACCTGTCGCCAATGATAGCGCTTATTGTGCTGATGGTCATTCAACGCATACTGCTCAGCCTGATCTAGCTCTTTTGCTTCTGCTGAAAGTTTCCTCCACTCAGCCTTAACCGCCGAACAGATTGCTCGCCCAAACCGATGCTATCGTGGCGATACCTATCCCGAGAATCAGATAGAATAGGCGGTCAACGCGCGCTGACAGATGGTCAACCCGCTCCGCTAAACTGCTTACTGCAGTTTCAATGCCGTCCATCCGTCCTTCAAGTCGCCCAATGGATCGCCAGACTTCAGCCGCGTCAATCTGCTGCCCGTGCTGCGTTTCAGTCGTCATACCGTCTCACTTTGCAAAACGTTGGTAGTTCGATTATACACAATCATCTTTATTATGTGTATAGTCTGCGAAGGGACTCCTTTGACGATATTCCGTCGATGCTGATGCGCTTCTCTCGCGACTTGTGACCACGCACAATCTGAATGCTGCGCTTCGGAACGCCTAGCCGTTTCGCCAGCAGCGCCACCACCGCGTCGTTCGCCTTGCCGGATTCAGGCGCTGCCGTAACGCGTACAATAATCTTCACATCCGGGCGGTCGGCGTCGATCTCGATGGCGTTGCGGCTGGCGCGGGGCTGCACCCGGATGTCGAGTTCCACAACGATGCTACGCGTGCGCCAATGCGCCGCCGTCTATGAAGATCGTCTGCCCCGTGACGAAGTCGCAGGCGTCCGATGCTAGATAGACCAGCAGTCCGCACAGGTCGGTCGGATGCCCCTTGCGGCGGGAGGGCAGGTAGCGTACAAGTAGTTCTCGCTGTGACTCTTCAGTGGGCTCCTCGGTCGTAATCCAGCCGGCGCCGATGCCGTTGACGCGAATGCCGCGCCGGGACCATTCGAGTGCAAGCGCCGTCGTCATCTGCTGGACTGCGCCCGCAGCGGCGCATGCGGCTACCGAGTTCCACAGACCGCGCACCGCAAGCCCTGAGCCGATGTTCACGATGTGTCCACTCTCCTGTGCCAGCATTCGCTTGCCGGCCGCCTGGCTGCAGAGATACATGGACTTCACATTGAAATCCATCAACGTCTGCCACTCGGATTCGAGGACATCTTCGAAGGGCTTGCCGAACTCCGCGCATGCGTTGTTGACGAGTATGTCGATCTTGCCGAACTCGTCCACTACCCGCTGCGTCATACCTTCCACATCGTCGGCATTCATAATATCGGTGTTGATATTGATAGCACGGCGTCCTTGCTCCTCCACCGCTTTGGCAGCGTCTGCGGCGTCCGAGCGCACCGAGCCTGCGATTGCGACATCCGCGCCCGCCTCAGCAAGCGCCGCAGCGAGAAAAGGTGTCCAGCCTCGCCTGTCCGCTGTGATGATTGCGGTCTTGCCGCTCAGGTTCCATTCTTCCGGTATGGGCATTTCTTTCTCCTTAGAATCGTCAGTTAACAGCATTCAGTTACCAGAGGCATTTTCCACGCTCAGACAGACTCTCGCCTGTGGGCGCGCCAATGATGACTGTTAACTAAACTTCAAGCGGGATTTCGGGGGCATAGCCGGTCGGAGCGTACCCGCCCGCCAGACCGCCGCCGTCTATGGCAAACATCTCACCGTTCATGTAGTCGGATGCGTCCGATGCCAGGTACACGGCGAGCGGTCCCATCTCGTGGGGCATGCCGACGCGTCCCATCGGAATGAAGCCGCCTCGCGGCAGCGTGTCGTTCGATTCAGCAGTGCCCTCGGTCGGGATGAATCCCGGCACGATGCAGGTGCAGGTGATACCGTAGCGGCTCATGCTCGTGGTGATGGTGCGCGTGAGTTGCACGATGCCGCCCTTGCCGCAGGTGTACATATAGTTGTCGCGCCCGCCGCGGAATCCGAAGCCGGACGACACATTCACAATCTTACCGCCGCCGCGCTCGATCATGTGCTTGGCGACTGCGCGAGAGCAGTAGAATGCGCCAGTCAGGTTCGTGTCGATGCCGATGCGCCAGTCCTCATCTGAGATGTCCCAGATGGGAATGGAACCCTGCCCGCGCACGATGCCAGCGTTGTTGAACAGCACATCGACCTTGCCGAACTCGTCGATAGCGCGCTCAATGAGGCGGTTGACCTGCCCGGAATCGGTAACATCGGTTGACACGGCGATGGCACGCCTGCCCTGTTCGCGCACGGCCTCGGCGGTCTCTTCAATGGGCCCCATGCGGCGAGACGCAATCACCATGTCCGCGCCCGCCTTTGCCATCGCAACGGACATTTCGCGTCCTAACCCAGTGCCGCCGCCGGTTATGACGATCGCCTTGCCGTCAAGACTTAGTTTTTCAAGCAATTTTTCCTCCCTTTGCAAAATGTGTACTTATCTGTGCTCTTCGAATTCGGGCTGAAACTTCATTACACCGCGCATGCCTGTCAACGCGCCTTGCCGCAGCTCCGCGACCATAAACACTTCATCGGGCACTTCTCTTTCATAGCGGATTCCCTTAGTCGCAGCAGACACGAACCCGAAGCGAGGGTAATAATTGGGATGCCCTATCAAGAATACTACATCATAGCCCTTATCCAGACAGTCCCGCAGCCCGCTTCGCACGAGCAGCGAGCCGATGCCCTCGTTCTGGCGCTCCGGCAGCACAGCCACGGGACCCAAAGCCGCCACAACGAAAACCTTGCCTTCATGCTCCAGGATGGCAGGAGAAAACAAAATATGCCCGACTACCTGCTGATTCTCTGTCGCCACCAGTGACAGGATGATCTTTCCTGCGCGGCGCAGCGCATCCACCAAGTCGGCTTCATTCTCACGTCCAAACGCCTGACTTTCGACATCATGAATTGCGTCAATATCTTCGAGGCGTTCCTCGCGAATGCTTACCATGGATACCTCTTGCTCACGACTGCGATGTAACTTCGCCCGCAGTCGCCGTGTACAGGCTGCCGTCTGACAGGCGCACCAGCAGGTTGCCTCGTTCGTCGACGGACTCGGCGACGCCTTCGATGGTCTCGTGCTGCGAGCGCAGGCTGACCGTGCGGCCCAGCGTGTCGAGCATCGCCGACCAGTCGGAGATTAAGGACTTGCCCGCGCACACCGTTGCGTATGCGTTGTCGAAGTGCTCCAGCAGCGTGCGAAGCACCGGAGTGCGGTTGCGGCGCTGCCCCGTCTCGCGGTATAGGCTTGTGGAGATGTCCGCAATCTCGGCGTAGAGCGAAGGATCGAAGTTCACGTTCACGCCGATGCCGACATTGGCGAACACCGTATCCTCGCTCTCGATCGCTGTCTCTATGAGTATGCCCGATATCTTCAGCCCGCCCACGCGTACATCGTTGGGCCACTTGATCGTGGGCATCAGGTCCGCGCAATCGGCGACCGTGCGGGCCACTGCCAGGGTCGCCGCCATATTCATGTACGGAAGCAGGCTTGCCGGCGGCGTCAGAATAACTGAGAACGACAGGTTCTCGCCGCGCGGCGACACCCATGGGCGATCGAAACGTCCTCTGCCCGCGGTCTGCTCCTCGGCGATCACAACGGTGCCTTCCGCTGCGCCCTCTGCCGCGAGCCTCCGCGCCTCATCCATAGTGGAGCCAATCAAGTCGTAATGATGGATGCGATGCCCGATGATGCGACCCGCAAGCGCGCCTTCAAGCGCGGCGATGTCCAAGTCTGAGGTCGAGGGAGTGCACGTCATGCGCGGGATGATAATTGCGGCTTCCGCGGCGTGTCAAGCGGGGCTAGAATGCTACTTCAACGTCCGCGTAGTAGTCGGCGCAGTTCCGCCATTGCCGGATGATTGGTTGATACTGCGGATGGCATTTTCTCGTAGCGTTCTAGAAATTCTGACTCAGAAAACTGCTGTGGCCAATCTAGGTTAAGTATGAGCTGGTCATCGTCTTTAAGTAGAATGGCTCCTAGTTCCAACAATTCCGATATGTCTCTGATTGCAGCCCTCGCAGGATGTTTGAGATATCCATAGGTAGCAGACATGACCGCCAACTCGATGGGCTCACCATCCAACATATTCTCCAATATCCGCAGTTGTCGTTCAACCAATACTCGGCGACGAGGACTGCGCAGCTGTCCAAACAGTGACCGAGCGAACTCCCTGAACAAGACGAGGCGATGGTTATCAGCGATTTCCTTGCTCAGAGCATTGCATCTATCGATTATCGCTCTGAGCGCGAACAGCAGAAACGGCGTGATGTCATGTCCGTTTTGGCGTGATTGATTCAGATTCGCCAGGTACTCATTCTTGTGTTCGTAGTAGAAGTTCGAGAGGCTGACCATGACAACATCGTTGACGCCAGCTCGCCGCAACATAAACGCCTCAAGAGCACGCGCAGTGCGGCCGTTGCCGTCACCAAATGCGTGCATTGCCCCTAAGTGGTAATGTACTGCGACGGCTTGGATAATCGGATCATGTTGCTGGAATTCTCTCGCAATTGCAGCGCACAAAGCGTCAAAGGCGACTCTGCACTCAGTTCCGCCTTCAGCGCCTCGGCAGGTTGGTGTCCCGAAGGTGACATTCCATCCACCGGGACGCAATGCTCCGGGTTCACAATGGTCATCGTCGCAGCCGGTTACAATTCGCCGGTGTATCCCAAAGATGAAATCAGAGGTTACAGGACGTTCCGTGGGTTGCGTTTGTAGCCAGCGATAAGTTGAATCTGCACATCTAAGTTGCCGTTGGGAACGGGTCAGCGCATCATAATGAGGAACGTTTGGAGCGAGTGCCTCTTCTTGTTCACGTTGAGTGAACTCCGCACCCTCTATTCGTGAAGTGCCAGCAGCTTCCAGTCGCAACTGCTCCTCGTGAGCCTCTTCGATCCACTGGTGCAGATAAGGCATCTGCCGCAGAACAGCAGCGGCAGTTTTCGCCTCTACCAGTAGATTGAATACGGCTGACTGATCGTAGCGTATCCAATGCTGTGGAACGATATACCTACTGACATATTCAGATGCCATTTCTATCTCATTTCGACTTCATTTCCGGCTCATTTCGTATTTTCGTATCTAAATTGTACAATTTGACGCGTTTCATTTCCATTTCATTTCGCTTTCATTTCCATTTCGTTTCCTTTAGAATCCAGCGAATTTGGCCCTACGCCTCCAGCGCGTCTGCGTCCGCCTTTTCTATCCGCACTTCGACGTTGCCCGCGCGCTCCTCCTGCAGCTTCATCGCCACGCGAGAGTCCAGGTCAGCCCAGCCTCGGTTCAGCGCAGATGTCAATTCCTGGTGCGCGATGTTGCCCACGCTCATAGGCACTCCGTACTCGCGGGCGAGTTCCAGCGCGAGGCTGACGTCCTTGTGCGCCAACCGCAGCGCGAAGCTGGGCGGGTCGAAGTTGCCAGCGAGAAATGTGTTCGGGTAAGTGTTGGCGAACGAGCTTCCTCGCCCTACCGAGCCATTGGAGATCGCCTCGAACAGCGGTTCAGGGTCCACGCCCGCCTTGACGCCGAGCGTCAAGCATTCGGCGACGATTGTCTGCAATCCGTAGCCGATGCAGTTGTGCATCAGCTTGGCGATACTGCCCGATCCTATGGGTCCGAGGTAGCTCACCTTGTCGCCTATGGCGTCCAGCGCGGGCTTCACACGCTCGTACACCTCGCGGTCGCCGCCGACCATGACCGCAAGCCTGCCCGTGCGTGCCCCCACTGGCCCGCCGCTAACCGGCGCATCCAGCACGCTAACGCCTTTCGCCGCAAAATCTTCAGCGATGCTGCGTATGAGCGTGGGCGAGCTGGTGCTGAGGTCGATATAGACCTTGCCGCTCGTGCTGCCTTCAAGGACGCCGCTATCACCGAGGGCGATTGCTTCGACTTCTCGCGGCCCCGGCAGCGATGTGAGCACGACATCGCTGGCAGCGGCGACCTCTGCAGGCGTGTCTGCCCATGACGCGCCGTTCTCCAGCAACGGTGTTGCCGCCTCACGTCGCAGGTCATGCACCGTGAGATCGTGTCCGGCGCGGAGCACATTCGCTGCCATGCCGCCGCCCATGTTGCCAAGTCCGATGAAGCCGATGTTCATGTTGTCCTCCCGACTTACTTTACATAGATATACAGGACGGACGGGGTTTTTCTCGCCCCATCCTGTATATCCTGTTCATCCATGTTAAATTAGGGGCATGGTAGAGCCTGTGGTGTTGTACAGCAAGAGCGGAGCGGTGGCGCATATTGTGCTGAACCGCCCTAGGGTGATGAACGCTTACAATGTGCAGATGCGCGATGAGCTGTTCGTCACGCTGGAGGCAGTGCGGGACGACCCGGATGTACGCGTGGCAGTTATAAGCGGCGCGGGTGAGCGTGCGTTCTGCGCTGGAGCCGACCTGACGGAGTTCGGCACGGCGCCATCACTGGCGATCGCGCGGCAGGTGCGCTGGGAGCGCGACATCTGGGGACTCTTTCTGTCGCTTGGTAAGCCCCTGATTGCGGCTATGCGCGGCTATGTTATCGGCTCCGGCGTGGAGATTGCCTGCCTGTGCGACATTCGCATAGCCGCCGATGACGCGCAGTTCGCAATGCCTGAGGTGGCGCTTGGCATGATCCCGGCAGCAGGCGGTACGCAGACGCTGCGCCGCGTCGTGGGCGCGAGCAGGGCGCTGGAAATGATTCTGTCCAACAGGCGTGTCGGAGCGGAGGAAGCAAGACGCATGGGACTCGCGCATAGCGTCGTGCAAGCCGATGACCTGATGTCCGAAGCCGAGGAAGTCGCACAGCGGCTGGCAGAAATTAATCCGAAGACACTCGCGTTCACCAGAAGAGCCGTTCTTGAAGGAATGGACATGCCGCTTGCGGCAGGGGTGGACCTGGAACACCGTCTCGCAAGCCAGCTCTAGGGTAAGTGATAGACTGTCGGGACTCAGCCGCCGGCAGCATGGAAAGTAGCATGGAGAGCTCGGACGGTTGTTGACTGAAATGCAGAAATGCTGACATACTGACACCATGACTACTGTGCTTGTTGTCGAAGACGAAGAGAATCTGCTGGAAGCGCTGCGGTACAATCTGGAGCGTGAGGGCTATGCCGTGGAGACAGCCATAGACGGCGAACAAGCACTGAACTCAGCGCGCTCCAAGCGCCCCGAGCTTGTCATTCTGGATGTGATGTTGCCCCAACTTGACGGCTTCGAAGTGTGCCGCATCCTCCGGCGTGAGAGCGAAGTGCCAATTCTTATGCTCACTGCGCGTGGCGAGGAAATAGACCGCGTTGTCGGACTGGAACTAGGCGCCGACGACTATGTCACCAAGCCGTTCAGCATCCGCGAGTTGATGGCACGGGTCCGCAATATGCTGCGCCGCTCCGCGCGCTCCACTTCCTCAGACGGCGACGCCGGTGAGGTGGACATCCTGCACACAGGCGACCTCGAGATCGACAGCACTAGCCACATGGTGCGCCGAGGCGGTGTGCGGCTGGAGCTCAAGCCGCGAGAGTTCGACCTGCTTGCGCTGCTCGCCAAGAACCGCGGGCGCGCCTTTACCCGCGACCAGATCCTCGAACGTCTCTGGGGGCACGACTACTACGGCGACAGCCGCACCGTGGATGTGCATGTCCGCTGGCTGCGCGAAAAGATCGAGCCTGAACCTAGCAAGCCCGTCAGAATCGTTACGATTCGTGGCGTAGGCTATCGCTTCGACGGATGATGATGGACCTGGTTCCCGCCCCGGCCCTCTCCCGGCAGTAGGGGGACAGATGTGATGATGAGACTGCCCCGCTCGCTCCACTGGCGCATCGCTCTGGCATATACCGCGCTGATTTTCGCGAGCCTGGGCATAGTCAGCCTGTACCTCGTGGGGTTCGTGCGCGACACCTACATCACCAACCTGCAGAACAGCCTGGACAGGCAGGCGCGCCTCGTGAGTGAGCAGGTGGCAATTGCGTTTGCCGATCCCGAACAGGGCGAGACGGATACGCAGACGCTCATATCGACATTCAGTCAGATCGCCAGTGCGCGAGTTACGCTTATCGGTGTCGATGGTAGCGTCATCGCTGACAGCGTCCAGTCGCCTTCGCGGCTACCCTCGCAACTTGGGCGCAGCGAAGTACGCGCCGTGCTCTCGCAATCCAGCGCGGGCAGCGTGGGTGTGGGCTCACCCCTTGACGGTAACTTCTCCGAAGAAGTCTTGTATGCCGTAGTGCCGATTTCGACCTCAGAAGGTGTTGTTGGGGCGGCGCGCATCGCCGTCCCTTCGTCGAGGGTGCAGCCGGACATCTATCGGATTATTGTAAGTATTGCGGTAGCCGCCATCGTGGTGGGTCTGCTGTCAGTCGCCGTCGGATACTTTCTGTTTCGCCACACATCGCGCTCCGTTCGCGCAGTCGCTGAGGGCGCGAACCGATTCGCGCAGGGTGACCTGGAGCATCGTGTGGGCTCGTCATCTACGGACGAAACGGAGGAACTCGCGGTGGCGTTCAACAGCATGGCCGAAACCATACGCGGCATGCTGAGCGACATGTCGGCGGAAAGCAGCAAGCTGACGGCAATGCTGGACACAATGGAGGACGGCGTAGTAGTGATAGAAGCCGACGGCCGGATAACGCTGATGAACAGTGCGGCCGAATGGCTTCTCGACATCAGTGCGAGAGACGCAGTCGGCGCGCGACTGGTGGAGGCGCTGCGTGACTACGAGATTCAGCAGGTCGCGGCGCTGTCCCTGAGTTCCGGGGTATTGCGCCAGGCTGAAGTCGAGCTTCTGCCTCAGCGTCGCTTCCTGAACGCCATAGCCACACCGCTCGGTGGCGGCACGAACAGCATCCTGCTGACGCTGCACGACCTGACGGCCGACCGGCAGATGGAAAACACCCTGCGCGAATTCGTTACAAATGTGTCTCATGAGCTTCGCAGCCCGCTGGCGTCTGTAAAGGTGATGGTGGAGACGCTGGAGGAGGGCGCGCTTGACGACGACAGGACTGCTCGCAACTTTCTGCAGCGTATGAATCGCGAAGTTGACCGCATGAACGCGATGGTTGAGGACCTGCTTGAGCTGTCGCGCCTGGAGAGCGGGCAGCAATTGCCGAGTCTGACTCCGCTGGACCTGTCCGAACTGGTTTCCGAGGTGACTTCAGATTACGGCAACAGCGTGGAGGGAGTGGAGTTTCGCACATGTCTGCCGTCGTTCCCGGCGATCGCTCTCGGTGACCGCGGCAAGCTGCGGCAGGTGCTGGTGAATCTGTTAGACAACGCCGTGAAGAACACGGAGACGGGCGATGTTGATGTGTCCGTCGTAGGAGGCGAGGGTATTCACAGGGTCTTTGTGCGTGATACCGGAGCGGGAATTGCGCGGGAGCATCTGCCCCATGTATTCGAGCGTTTCTACAAGGTTGACCGCGCGCGGCGGGACGGGGGCAGCGGGCTTGGGCTTGCGATAGTGCAGCAGATAGTGCAAGCACACGGCGGCGAGGTCAGCGTGGAGAGCGAAGAGGGCAGGGGCAGTACATTCAGCTTCACGGTGCTGCGACACTAAAGAAGCCTAGCTGATGAGCGGGATGCGTTCCGTCATTCCCGAGAAGTCGGCAATTCGACATTAAAACAACCCACGCGCAATGGCTATCGCCAACGCAGCTAGGATTGCGCCTCCTACCCCTAAAATTGCATAAAGCACGCGGTCAATCTTGGCGCTCATCACCCGCGCGTCCTGACGCATGTCAATCTGCCCCTGCGTCAGGTATTCGATCGCGGTTTCTACGCTTGAGATTCTCTCCTGCTCGCTTGCCATCCACACATTCCCTCAACATTCGGCCAATAATTGCGTGTACAGACATTATCAACACTATCAGGTACTATTGTCAATCTCATATTGATTGCCGATTCTACCATTTGGAGGGTTATACCATTTAGCTCTCGACGCGAACCCCCACATTAACCGATCGTTAACAATCCGTTCACGGCGACTTAATCATGGGCAAGTAGCGTAGTACTGGTATGGAAAGCACAATACCGCAGCCCCAAGAACGTCTGGAAGCTACCTCCCCGTCACGATTGACGGTGCCGCGCATGCGACGACGAGGAGGGGTATCCTTAGAGGGTAGGATAGTTCGCTGGCTATTCTTTGGCTGTGCGCTTATCTCCATCCTCACGACTTTGGGCATCATCTTCACGCTGGTGTCGCAGGCATTCGGCTTTTTCTTCGAAGTCTCGCCCTGGGAGTTCCTCACCGGCACACGCTGGACCCCGATCCTCAAGCCGCGAGCCTACGGCGTATTGCCATTGGTCGGAGGTACCCTGCTCATAGCGGCAATCGCGGCAATGGTCGCGCTCCCCGTCGGACTTGCGGCAGCTATCTTCCTTTCCGAATACGCGCCCAACAAGGTGCGCCGCATAGTAAAGCCCATACTCGAAATCTTGGCGGGAATTCCGACAGTCGTTTACGGCTACTTCGCACTCACATTCGTTACGCCTCTGCTCAAGATAGCGTTTCCGGAGATGCTGGTGTTCAACGCGCTCAGCGCTGGAATCGTGATGGGTGTGATGATAATCCCAATGGTCTCGTCGCTGAGCGAGGACGCCATGAACTCGGTGCCCAACTCGCTGCGCAATGCCTCATACGCCCTTGGCGCTACTCGCGTGGAAACAAGCCTCCGTGTAGTGGTGCCGGCTGCGCTGTCAGGCATCGTAGCGTCCTTTATCATCGCGATCTCGCGTGCTATCGGCGAAACCATGCTCGTCACGATCGCTGCAGGCGCGACGCCGAATCTCACGATTAACCCGCTCGAAAGCATCCAGACGATGACCGCGTTTATTGTTCAACTCAGTCTCGGCGAAACGCCGCACGGCTCCCTCGAATACAACACTATCTTCGCCGTCGGCCTGCTTCTGTTCATGATTACGCTGGCCATGAACCTGCTCGGCTACTTCATAGTCAGGCGCTGGCGGGAGAAATACTAATGCAGCAAGCCGTCACTATGTTCAGGCCCCGGCTGTCAATGCGAAAGAAAGTCGGCAGCGTGGTATATGTCCTGTTTTTGCTCGCCACGATGGTCGGCATTGTGGGTCTTTTGGTGCTTCTCGCACAGGTCATCGCCGAGGGCGCGCCCTGGCTCAACTGGAACTTCCTCAACTCATACCCATCCCGCCATCCTGAAGAAGCAGGGCTGAAGTCCGCGCTGTGGGGCAGCGTATGGCTGATGGGCCTGACGGGAATGTTCGCCATTCCCATAGGCGTGGGCGCAGCTATCTACCTTGAAGAGTACGCCGTCCCGAGCCGCCTGACCGCATTCATCGAGATCAACCTCTCCAACCTCGCGGGCGTCCCTTCAATCGTCTATGGACTGCTCGGGCTGTCACTCTTCGTGCAATGGATGTTCCAGGGCGAGCGTGTGTTGCTGGCAGGCGCGATGACGATGGCGCTCCTCGTTATGCCCATCGTGATATTAGCGTCGCGCGAAGCAATTCGAGCCGTACCTGACACATACAGGCAAGCGGGCTATGCGCTCGGTGCGGAGAAGTGGCAGGTCGTAAAAGGCATCGTGCTGCCACAGGCGCTGCCAGGCATCCTGACAGGCACGATACTGGCCATGTCCCGTGCCCTGGGAGAAGCGGCTCCGATCATCGCGATCAGCGCGCTCGTGTACCTGACATTCGTGCCGGTGCATCCGCTTGAACAGTTCACCGTGCTGCCAATACAGATATTCAACTGGACATCGCGCCCGCAGGACGAGTTCCGCGGCATAGCGGCGGCGGCCATCGTGGTGCTGCTCGTGGTGCTGCTTACGATGAACGCGGTGGCAATCATATTGAGAGACCGTCATCAGGTGAGATCGGATGGTTCATAACGTGAACGGCAGCAATGCCGCCAACACCAACGACAATGCGAACGGCGACATCGTCCTGCGCTCAGAGGGTGTGAGTGTCACTTACGGCAGCTTCCACGCTCTGCGCGACATCAGTATGGACATCCAGCGTCACGAGGTTACCGCGCTCATCGGGCCGTCCGGCTGCGGCAAAAGCACACTGCTGCGCTGCTTCAATCGAATGAACGACCTCGTGCCCGGAGCCCGAATCGGCGGCCAGATCATGTTCGAAGGCTACGACCTCTATGGGGACGATGTTGATCCCACGGAGATACGCTCTCGCATCGGCATGGTGTTCCAGAGGCCGAATCCATTCCCAAAGTCAATCTACGACAATGTCGCCTTTGGCCTGAAGATCAACGGCTACCAGGGCAACTACGACGATGCTGTCGAGAAGTCGCTCAGGCAGGCCGCCCTCTGGGATGAGGTCAAGGACCGCCTGAACACCAGCGCGCTCGACCTTTCCGGCGGTCAGCAGCAGCGGCTCTGCATAGCCCGCGCGATCGCCGTAGAGCCTGAGGTCGTTCTGATGGACGAGCCTGCATCAGCACTCGACCCGATCGCCACTCTCGCCATCGAGGAGCTCATCCGAGATCTCAAGGTCAACTACACAATCGTCATCGTAACGCATAACATGCAGCAGGCGGCACGCGTCTCCGACGATACCGCGTTCCTGATGGTTGATGACAGCAGATGCGGCTACCTTGTTGAGTTCGCACCCACACAGCAGATATTCACCAATCCCACAGACGAGCGGACAGAAGCATACATTACTGGACGGTTCAGCTAGGAGCTGCCCTAGGGGAAACGACCTTTCCTCACGAGGATCGACATCATGCTAAGGTCAGAATTTCATCGTGATTTACAGTTGGTTCAGGACGAATTGCTGATGATGGCGAGCATGGTGGAAAAAGCGATTGGCCGTTCCGTGGACGCGCTGAAAAATCGCGATCTGCAAATGGCCGAAGAGGTCATCCGCGAAGATGACATCATAGACGACAAGCAGCACGAAATCGAAGAGAAGTGCATCGACCTGATAGCGACCCAGCAGCCAATGGCTGGCGACCTTCGCACCATCGTTACAGTCATACACCTTGCCAGTGAACTGGAGCGCATGGGCGACTACGCCGAAGGCATCGCCAAGATATGCAGGATGATGGGCGACGAGCCGCCGCTGAAGCCCCTGATAGACATACCGCGCATGGCTGATATGGCGTCCGACATGCTGCGTCGCAGCCTCGACGCCTTTGTCAAGCACGATGTGGATTCTTCGATCGAAGTGCGCAGAGACGACGACGAGATTGATGCCCTTTACGAGCAAGTCTATCGCGAACTGCTGACATTCATGCTTGGCGACCCCACCGTTATTCGCCGCGCCACATACCTGCTATGGGCGGCGCACAACCTTGAGCGCATCGCAGACCGCACCACGAACATCGCTGAGAATGTCATATACATGGTTACCGGCGAGCGCTACGGCGAGGTAACGCGGCCATCCAAAAGCTGAATCGCAGGCTCTGGCAAGGGACGGCAGATGTAATTCACCCCTCGTTACATCATGGGTCGTCCCTTCCTCATGTATTTCTGTGCAGCTTCTCGAAGAAGTCGCTGAAGATCGCGCTGCGGTCAAGCCAGTCAACGATACGCATCGGATGGCGGGTGGTTTGCTTTATGTATCGAAGATCGTCGGTCAAGATGGATGCCGCTTCGATATGCGTCTTCAGCCAGTCCGAGTTGATGAGCCAAGCGACCGGCGCAATGTCCCAGATGGGTTTGCCCCGCCCGGGATAGTCCTCCACAAACTCCTCGTAAATCTGGAATAGGTGGTCGCCGATTCTGCCGCGCCCTTTGACATGCTGCGCCATCTCCCAGCGTGTTGTGCTTAGCAGCTCCGACACGCCAAAGCCGGTAACATGGACCATCGCAACTCCGCTGTCGAAGACCGTCTGCGCGGCCTTCAGGTCCTGTATGAAGTTGAAGTCCCTGAAGTCGGACACGTGATACGGCCAGCCGCCCAGCGAGACCACGCAGATGCGCTCTCGGATGCGTGGCTCCATCAGAATGGCAGACGCCACATTTGTCAGCGCCCCTAGCGCCAGCACATACAGCGTCTCATCGCGTTCCTGCATTGCCCTGCTCACGATGTTGTCCGCCGCCTCGCTCGGCACCGGTTCGCCGCCGGTGGCGGTCATCGTCTGCCGCGAGCCGTACAGCACTGGTCCGTCGTAGCTGACGGGTGACAATTCCAGCACGCGCTTGATCTCGTCATAGCTCAGCTCCATGCCGTGCTCGAAGCTGTTCGTGTTACGTACGGCAGCGTGAAAGCCGGCCGCCTGGATCGTCTCGATGCGCAGCTCCGGCGACATCAGCGCATGGATGATGGCGAACTGGTCGTCGATCTCGTTCCAGGTGTCGGTGTCGATGATGACGCTGCACCCGCCGCTGGGCGGTTCAAGCAGTCTTACGGTTGTGGAGTGTTCGATAGGTGATAGTGTCATAATGCCGCCCAGTATAACACAGCGGATCGGCAGGCCCGGACGAGTTACGGCGTTGAGATAATGGGAGCCGCACACGCGAACAATGTGCGTCGAGATTCTATGCTACGATGAAACATTACTTTCTTTTTTCATCGACGATTGGAGAAACCGAAATGCCACCACACAGACTGAGTCCAAACGTGCTTTCATGGGTGCCGGAGAAGCAGATCGAAGAGTCGGCGCTGCAGCAGATTCACAACCTGTCAGGCATGCCGTTCATATTCAGGCATGTCGCGGTAATGCCCGACTGCCACTTCGGCATGGGCGCGACTGTGGGCTCCTGCATCCCCACGCTGGGAGCGATCATCCCCGCTGCTGTGGGTGTGGACATCGGCTGCGGCATGATCGCCGCGAAGACCGGCATGAGCCGCACCGACCTGCCCGAAGACCTGTCCGACATCCGCAAGGCTATCGAGCACCAGGTACCCCTCAGCGCAGGCCGCTACAACGCCAGCGTGAAGAAGACCGCGAAGCCTCGCGTTGAGCGCCTCGAAGCCAGAGCGGAAGAGTTGGGTCGCCTGGAATTCTACGACAAGACGAGCCGCAACTGGCGCAAGCAGCTCGGCTCGCTCGGCTCCGGCAACCACTTCATCGAGATTGTGCTCGACGAAGAGGACGGCGTCTGGGCATTCCTGCACTCCGGCTCGCGCGGCGTCGGCAACCGCCTCGCCACACACCACATCAAGGTCGCCAAGTCGCTGATGAAGCGCGACGGCGTCGAACTGCCGGACGCCGACCTCGCATACCTTAGTGAAGGCACGCCCGAATTCGACGAGTACATCACCGACCTTGAATGGGCGCAGGAGTTCGCGCTGCTGAACCGAGAGGAGATGATGGAGCGCATATTGCGGCTGATGCAGTACCGCTGCGGCGAATTCGAGGTCGTCGAGCGCATCCAGTGCCACCACAACTTCACGCAGCGCGAGAACCACTTCGGCGAGGACATTCTCGTGTCGCGCAAGGGCGCAATCGAGGCGCGCGAAGGGCAGCTCGGCCTGATTCCCGGCTCTATGGGAACTCGCAGCTATGTAGTGCGCGGCAGGGGCAAGGCCGAGTCCTTCAACACCGCGCCGCATGGAGCAGGCCGCAGAATGAGCCGCCGCAAGGCGCGTGACTCGTTCACGATGGACGACTTCGACCGCCTGATGACGGGCATCGAGGTCAACCGCTCCGAAGCCTTCCTCGACGAGCTTCCGGGCGCATACAAGGACATAGACCTCGTGATGGAACAATCCAACGACCTAGTCGAAGTCATCCACACCTTCCGCCAGATAGTCAACGTCAAGGGAGCGTAGGCATCTAGAAGTCCCTTCCCCCTTGATGGGGGAAGGTTAGGATGGGGGGTGAATCCGCATTCAGAGCAACGTTGAATGTGACACTATCACACATTAGCAATACTGTTGTCCCGTAACTCTTGACATAGCCGAACATACAATCTATATTGTTTCAGCAAGGGACAGACCCGTCTGATTTGGGTCTGTCCCCTTTTTTGTTTGGCTGAATTTCTGGGACGAGTATGCGGATTCGTTCGGCGGATGTGGGGAGGTTTGGGATGGCATTCATAGACGGCAAGGGTTCACGCTTTCGCATCGCCGACACCGGTGGCAATATGCGCGACCTGTCGGCATACATCACCGAGGTGAGCGGTTTGCCGGGCGAGCGTGCGCTCAACGAGGTAACCGCGCTCGGCGATTCCGGCGCGCGCTTCAAGCCCGGCTCGGAATCAACAGTGTTTGCCATAAACGGACTGTTCGATGACGCGGCGATCCTGGGCGCGGACGCTATTCTAGGCGCGTTGCGGTACCACGATTCGCCTACGGAGTTCGAGTACGCGCCGTCGGGCTTGGCGGTAGGCAAGGTGCGCTACGCAGGAGAATGCTGGATCAAGTCCTACGAACTGCTCAGTCGCGCGGGAGAGCCGGTATCCTGGCACGCGACACTGCAAGTCGAAGGCGCAGTCAACAGGGTGTAAGGGACGCGGATGATGGGAGGATACGAGCAATGACTGATGCCAAGTGGAAACTCATGGTGGACTGGAGTGGCGACGGGCGGTTCGCAGGTGCAGATGACGATATTACGCATTCCACGCAAGGCCTGTCGCTGCGTCACATGCGAGACCTGGAAACCGAATACATGGAACCTGCTCGGTTGGATATTCGGCTTGCGAACTCGGACCACAAGTACAGCCCGCCAAACGGCGCATCGCCACTGTCTGGCAACCTGAGACCGGGACGCAAGGTGTGGCTGCGAGCTGCGTTCCCATACGACGACTTCGGCGATGTTCCGGGCACGAGCCTTGCCGACCACTCCCCCGAGTACAGCAATGCGTATCGCTGGACGACCGCAAATCAGGACTTCCGCATTGCAACAAGCGGCGGCGCTCAGACAGACGGCGCACGCTCAGGCAGACGGATAGCAACAATGGACTTCGGGCTCGCCGACGCGTCTTTCGGCTGCGAATTCGTAAGAGGCAGCGATGCCTCTCAACATGGCGGGCTCACACTGCGCTACACGGATGCCGACAATTTTCTATACCTGCGTGTTACAGGCACTGCCCTGGAACTTCGCAAATTAGAGCAGCGCAGCGACACCCTCCTTGCCGAAGCCGAACTGCAATGGAATCCGGACGATAGGCGCTTCATTCAGATAGAGCTGCACGGCGACTTTATTCGCGTTTTCATAGACCGGCAGCAGATGATAAACGCGCGCTCCACATTCAACACCGCCGCGACACGGCACGGCTTGTACTGTGACGGCGCGGCAGACCACCTGTGGCAGCAGTTCGGAGGCTGGGTTTCGCTCTTCTACGGCGACCTGCATAGCATAGACCCGCAGCCAGGAGCGGGCGAATGCCACCTCCGAGCCTACGACGAGATGCGCCGCCTCGAAAGCGTGACCCTGTACATATACGCAACATCTCCATTCCCGCAGACTTCGGACGAGATTCTCGGCGACATCCTGGACTACTCCGGCGTTAACACCGCATCTCGCTTGCTGGACTCCGGCAAGGAACTTGTGCCGCAGCTATGGAGTCCACCGCTCTGGGGAGTGCAGGCAGCGGACGAAATACTTCGTCTGCAGGACGAGGAGGACGGCTTTATCTATGTGGACGGAAACGGACTCTGGCGAATAGAGAACCGCAGCCACCGCGAATTGGCGTCGCATACGACAGCAAGGGCAGTACTGCATTCTCAGGGCGGGGGCACCGACGGATATTTCTCTGACCTGGAGTATAGCGATGGCGTGGGAAACATCGAAAACAAGCTCTTCATGCGAATCCGAGACGCCACGAACCACGGCCATCGCACCGTGTGGACTCTGGGCGAGACTCCTTACTTCGACGCGGGCACGGCGCGTGAATTCCTAGCCGAAAGCAAGGACTTCGATGTGGTCGGCGGGCATCTGAGTCCGCTGCCGAACACCGATTACGCCGCGAACACTGAGCCGGACGGCACGGGAACTGACATCACGGAGCAGCTCACCGTCACCTATCTGGCCAGTCGCCTCTTCAACGGCAAGGGCACGCTGGTGCGAGTCCAATTCGGGAACACCGCAGGATATCTGACGCGACTGGGGATGCGCTCCGTGAACGCGCTTACCTTCAATGCACCGCTGCTGCTGACGGCAGAGAACCCGGCCAGCGGGAATACATACGGCCAGCGCATTCGTAGCATCGAAGCGCGCTGGACGCGAGAGACTCAGCAGGCACAGGCTACGCTAGAACGGAGGCTGGCGCGGCGCTCCTCGCCACGAACTGCGCTCAAAGTAGCACTGCCCGGCGGCTCGGACGCCAATACACTTCTGACGCTGCAGCTGCGGCTCTCGGACCGTATCGCGCTACGCTACCCAGACATGGGCATCAGCGGCGACTTCTTCGTTGAAGGCCATACACTTGAGGCGGGGCAGGGAGGAAAGCGAATGGAGTGGGTGCTCCTATTGCAGCAGGCTTAAACTGCGCTGTTGACAGCTGGAGAATGCCTGACTCTTGGAGGAAGGTCAGAGGGTAGGAAAGAGGAGGAAACAGAGTTGGTATCAGATCTGATTCAGTTCATCAATATAGGCCTGGCGGGAGTGCTGCTCATGTGGTTCATGTTCCGCTTGGAGCGCATGCTAGTGCGCCTCGACAAGACACTGCAATTGATGGCGCGCGCCACTCTGCGCATGCTCGACAGGCGCGACGCTAGGATTGCGACCGATCTCAGCAAGGAGCTGTACCGCGTGAGCGGAAGCGAGGATGAGTAGGTCGCAGACAATGAAAGAGGCGGGACAACAATCCCGCCTCTTTGCTTTCAATATTGGCTGCTTGCTGGACCCTGAGCGCCGAAGCCTCTAGCCCAACTGGTACACCTGTATGCGATGCCTCGACGACTCGGTGACGAACACCCGTCCCTCGTTGTCGAAGTTCACGGATGCGGGTCCCCAGAAATACGGCTCTATCTGCGAGGAGATAAGGTGCGGCGTGTTGAAGTGAGGCGGCAGTTCCGGTATAAGATCGGATATCTTGCGCGTCTCCACCTCGTCCGGATTCGCCGCAAGGAAGTCATACGCCCACTTGGACAGCGTAGCCTCGCCGCGCAGCGTCATCAGGTGACTGCCGTCTCCGGCCAGCACCTGCACGCGCTCGTTGCCCCAGTCCGCGACATAGATGTTGCCGTCGGCGTCAACCGCCACGCCCGCAGGACGGGTGAACTGCCCATCGCCATCGCCCGACTCGCCGAACGTGGCGATGAACTCGCCTTCCGCGCTGAACTGCTGAATGCGGTCGTTGCGCCAGTCCGCTACGAATATGCTGCCGTCCGGCGCGACGCAAATGCCCCACGGCATATTCAGCTCGCCGTCGCCGCTTCCTGCGCTGCCGAATGTGAGCAGGTGGCGACCTTCCGGCGTGAGCTTCTGCACGCGATGGTTGTTCTGGTCTGTGATGTACAGGTTGTCCTCGGCGTCAACCGCGATACCGGTCGGACCGTTGAGTTCTCCAGGTTCGCTGCCGAGACTGCCCCAGGCCTTCACGAAGTCGCCGCTATCCGAGTCGAAGGTGCTGATACGGTGATTGTACTCGTCCGACACATAGACCTTGCTGCCGTCATTGCTTAGCGCAAGTCCTGCCGCTAGTCGCAACTGCCCCTCTGCGTCGCCGTGTGAAGAGAACTCGTACAGATAGTCCTCATCCCAGTTTATGACGCCTATGCGCGTGAATACCGGCGCGCCCCGATTCAGCACGAAGATGCGACCGTCTGCGCGTACCGCGAGGTCAACCGGATTGGCAAAGCCGCGCCCTACCGGAGCATTGTTCACAATGCCTATCGTCTTCACGTACTCTAGCTTCAGCGTCTGTGCTGCGGAAGTGGTCATTCGTAATGCCCTCGTCAGTGATCTGCGAAATTAAAACGGATGGACAGGACTTAACGAATAAATGTCCCGTCCATCCGCTTGAGTTTCCTATACTAGCTGGTACTCCGTGGTGGATGCGATGAGGCCAAGGAGTTCGCCCACTCGCTGCTCGGATTCGTCGCCCTGCTCATGTCCCGCAAGCGATATGTCGCCCTTGATGCCCACATGCGCGATGAGCGCCGCGCGCAACTCGATGTCCATCTCGGCGGTGCTCATAATGTCCAGGCAGGCGTCCACAATTTCGGTCGCCGTGTATTCGCCGCCGTTCTGGTCCGCAAGGCGGTCAAGTATGACCCGCACTCCCGGAGCGGTGATGTCGCTTATCTCTTTGGCTGCGAAATTGACGCGCTCTACCAGCGCGCCGCTGTTGATCCACTCAGTGCCCTCGTGCCAGCCCTCGACCGACGGAGGATTGAGCAGCGTCTGCCCCATGAAGCCTGCCAGATCGGAAGTGGGAAGAATGCCCATATCAGGTTGCGTCACGCTGCCGCTGAGTCGCATTGTGCCTGCGACCAGTTCCGCCGGGCACTTGACCCGCGCGTACTGCGCCTCCTTGAAGAAGTCAGAGTTGAAGAGCACGCGCAGCATGTGGCGAATCTCATGGTCGCCGTCGAAGTATGCCTGCGACAGCACATCGATCGCTTCCGGATCCCGCGGCGCGGAGTACGGCCATTGCGGCACAGGCTCCTCATCCGCCACGAAGAAGTCATAGAGATGTCGCGCAATGAAGCGCGCCGTTGCCGGCTGCTTGCAGATGATGCGCACAATGTCGTCGCCGTTGAATTCGCCCGTCTCGCCAAGGAATTGCTTCTCGCCGCCGTCATGGTCGCCATCGCGGAAGTTGAAGTGCCATGCGATCCTGCCATACGGCCAGATGGAGTCCTTGGAGGCGCGCACCGCCATATACTCCGCGTTGCCCAGCGTCCAGCCGGTGAACGCGCGCGATGCCTCCTTGATATCGTCCTCGGTGTAGTTGCCGATGCCCATGCTGAACAGTTCCAGCAGTTCGCGGCCCCAGTTCTCGTTGATCGCGCCGTCGTGATTCTCCTGGTTGTCCAGCCAGATGATCATCGACGGGTCTTTGGCGAGGTCGATCAGCAGGTCGTCCAGCTTGCCCAGTCCAAGCCTGCGGAACATGTCGATCTGGTTCAGAAGCGAGCGCGCCTGGTTCGTCTTGGCATAGCCCGTGGCGAACACGCCGTGCCAGAAGAGCGCGACCTTCTCCTCCATAGGAGCCTTCGTGGTCACCATGCGATAGAGCCAGTAGGCGGTGGCGGAGTTGCCGTAGCGCAGCTCATGCATGTCGGTGTGATATCGCTTGATGATGTCGTCAGGCATGTTCTGCGGGTCGCCCGGATGTAGTAGCTCCTCTATGGAAGCCTCATAGCCCAGCTCCTCGTAGTGGTCAAGCTCGACCGGTGTCGCCCCGAAAGACGCGCGCCGCAGCAGGTGCTTGATAAGTCCAACATCAGATTTCGTTGCAGTGGTCATACTCGCCTCCGAACTATGGTCTTGGGTCGTAATAATCTGCGGCTTTTATGTAATCACAGCAGATAAGCTTCTTCCATTTCGATGAGCTGTCTATGCACAGGATCAACTGCAAGCCCTAGTCCCTCAAGGGCATATGCGCCCAATAGGGGCATCGCCTCCTCGTCGCCAAAGATCACAATTGTCGTTGCCTGGCGTCCACCTACTCGTATGCGTGCCTCTCCAATAGGACGTTCAATTCGGCCCCCGCCTGCAAGCACGAAGGTCATGTCTCTGAGTGGTTCAACTTCCAGTCGTTCAAGCAACGATGCAGGCATAAAACTATATGTCGCACCCGTATCCACCATCGGATTCACAAGTTCGAATTGCGATCCCGAAGGATTGCCAATCTCAACTGGATACCGAAATGTTCCCATCCGCTACCCCTATATCCAGCCTCTGAGTCCTACTTCTTGATGATATCCAACTTCTCGAAAGTCCCGTTCGTGATCGGATTCGCGTCAACGCCCATCCAGTCCTCCAGCAGGTCCGTGTACACGCTGCGGAAGTCGTTGTTGAAGTGCATGTCGCCTTCAAGCTGGTCCTCGGGTGCAAGCGACGGGAAGTCGCCGTACAGGCCACCCTTTACGCCGCCGCCGATGACGAACGCGACGCCTCCTGAGCCGTGGTCGGTGCCGGAGCCGTTGTCCTTGATGCGCCGCCCAAACTCGGAGAATATGACGACCGCTGTGTCATTCTCATAGCCATGCTCTTCAACATCGTCCCAGAAGTCTCCGACAGCGTTGGACATCTCGCCGATGAGCTTCGCGTGCATCGGGACCTCGCCCGCGTGCGTGTCGTAGCTGCCCTGGCCCGTGTAGAAGATGCGCGTGCCGATGTCCGCAAACATCACCTGTGCCGCGTCCTTCAGGCTCTGCGCGATGGAAGTGTCCGCGTATTCGATGCTCGACGAGTAGTTGCGCGGCGCCGTGCCAAGAATGTCAGCACCCTGCATCACGCCCCTGCCCGTCTGCTGGATGAACTCCTTGACGGCGTCCTTGCCCGAGCCGCCGTACATCTGCGAGAACATATCCAGCGTCTGGTTGCGGATCGTCTCGTCGCGGATGTCCGGATACAGCCCGTAAGTCGCCAGGTCGCCCACCGATGCGACGGGAACACCCTGTGCCGACAGTGCGCGAGGAAGGCCACGTCCAAAGTTCACCGCCGTCAGCACATTCTCGCCCTTCGGGTCCAGGTCGCGCGTCAGCTGACCCAGCCAGCCCTCAGTGGCGACCTTCGTCGGTTCGGCGGTGTGCCAGATGTCCATCGAGCGGAAGTGGGAGCGGTTCGGGTTCGGGTAGCCGATGCCGTTGATGATGGCAACCTTGCCCTCGTCCCACAGCCTCTTCATGGCCGTCATATTCGGGTTCAGCCCGATGTTGCCGTCTAGCTCCAGCAGGTCTTCGGGCTGGAACTGCACCGCTGGGCGGAAATTGTAATAGTGCTCGTCATTGATGGGAACGACCGTATTCAACGCGTCATTTCCCCCGGTGAGCTGTACAAACACCAAAGACTTGCTATGCCCGTTGCTGCCATTGGAACCCATTGACCTTTGCTCCTCTCCTAACGCCTCGTGCGTACTGTATGGGGTCGTAAATCTGCATGCCTTCACTATGCGCTGGGTAGCCTGTAATACCAGTGTAACAAGCATCAGGCACACCTATACATAGTATCGTGTAATTGTGCGCTTTTCATGGAAATTGGTCAAGCCCATGAACAGGTAAAATGGCAGGGAAAGCCCCACTACCCCAGCAGCGCCTCGCTCAGCCGCCGGATCACGATCTCCAGTTCCTCATCGTCCAGATTGAGCGGATCGACGGCGAGTTCGTCAGGGTCGAATATGTCGTGCAGGTATATCGGCGGATCGCCCGCGACCATCGCCTGATAAACCTCGTTGCGTCCTGGCCCGCTCCACTCTCGCGTGAAGCGCATGACCGCGTGCGGTACTAGGTAATTGAACTCGTCATGCTCCAGCGTAACGCGCAGTCCGCTCACCTCCGCCAGCGCGTCCACCACCTGCTGCGCCATGCTGGTGTACCGCGCCATCTCCGCCTCTTCGTCCTCATCCACGAAAATCTGTATAGCGCGCAGAAGCCCGACAATCTCCTCTTTGGCGACCTTCATCCCGCGCCCGATGAACTGGTGCGGCGCTGCGTTGGCGAACGCGGCATCTATCAGATCCTCGCGACCGCACAGGATGCCCGTCCCCTGCGGGCCTCGGACGGCCTTGCCCCCGCTGTATATGACCATGTCCGCGCCCTCCGCCGTGAACCGCCGCAGATTCGCGCGTGGTGGCAGCATAGACGCAGCGTCCACGATGACCGGCACGCCGTGGCTGTGCGCTATCTCGCACACTTCAGGGAACGGTATCGACCGCCGCGTGATGAACGGCGAGAATAGGTATGCAACCGCTGCCGTGTTCTCAGTGAACGCCGCCTCCAGCTGCCACGGCTGACACCGCCTGCCGTCGCCAATCTCAACGAACTTCGCGCCAACGGAGGTGTAGCACTGGTCGTATGGGAAGCGATGGCTCTTATGAATGATAATCTCGTTCTTCATGCCCGTTGTGTTCGGAAGCCTGTCCATCATTGCCGGGTCGGAGCCCGCAATGACCGCCGCCGCCTGCAGCACGAGTCCGCCCGCCGCGCCGCTCGCCACAAAGCCCGCCTCTGCGCCCGTCGCATCCGCAATGATGCGGCTCGCCGCGCGATTCAGATCGTCCAGGCTCACCATCATCCGCGACGCCTTGTTCATTGCGTCGTGAATCTCCGGCCGCGTCTTGGTGCCGCCGTATGCCGTCGTGCTGCCCGACGCCGAGATGACGCGCTTCACGCCCAACGCGCTGTAAATGCCTTCAGGATCGCCGCTCCATACCATGTCGCACCTCCGAACAAGAGTAGAAATTGTAAATGGTAGATTATCTGGAATCAGAGTGCGGCCGCGGCCGAACGAGCCGATTATATCACCGAACCTTGCCCTTTTATTGCCGATGCTTACTGGCGCTCTCTAGGACGCGCTCGGTTCGGTGAAAGCAACAACTTATGCTGTTGCTACCGTCTCACGAAACAACATGATACAATAGGACGAACCATTGAAAAATACGAAGCAAATAGGCCAATTGTGAAACTGTCGCCAGTGTGATGGTTGACCAATATCTGCAAATCGACATTGAAGGATTGAAGCATGACAGTGCCTGAAGTGCGTTGCATCACATACGAAGAAGCGCGCGACATTTTTGCCACCAAAGCTGATTTGGCTGAGATGGAGACTCGGCTGGTAAAGTGGATGGTCGGAATGATGCTAGGCGGCATGGCGACCGCGGCGACCCTGGCTCTGGTTGTGGAACGACTCCTCGGAAACTAGCGCTGTCGCAAGTCAGCCATAAGATCGGCAACCTCACCGCTCCGTCCGCACCCACAGCGTTTCCCCGTCACTGATGAACTCCACCGATCCGCGTTCCGCCGTCAGAAAGAGCATCCCGTCGTCCACAATTTCCCGAAGCCTTTCAAGCACCTCTGCATGTGGATGCCCGTATCGATTGCCCTCACCCACCGAAATCACACCGGCAGCGGGACTCACCGCATTAAGAAATACTGACGTAGAGCTGCTGTCACTCCCGTGATGCGGCACCTTCAACACATCGCTGTCCACCTCGGCGCCCCTTGCCACCAGTGCCCGCTCCCCCTCAGCGAAGATGTCCCCCGTCAGCAGCATGCTCACCTCGCCGTACACCAGCCGCAGCACCAGCGATGCATTATCCGCGTCCGATTCCGTGCCGCGTAGCAACTCGCTCGGCGGTCCTAGTACTTCGACAAGAACATCGCGGTCAAGCGCGATGACCTGTCCCGCCCTCGCCTCGATCACCATTGCTCCACCGGTCTCCTCCTCTTTCACAGCCCTTTCCCACGCCTGATATGTCCCGCTCTCGTACTCGATGCGCCGCTCCAATACCGCTCCCACATCGTACCTCTCCAGAACCTGTACAAGTCCGCCTATGTGGTCGCTGTTCGGGTGCGTAGCCGCCACGATGTCAAGGTGTCTGTCAGTGAACCGCATGCGCTCACCAAGCAGGCGGGTCATCAAGAGTGGATCCGCGCCTCCGTCAACGACCATCTGCCTGCCGCCCGGAGTCTCTATGAAAATAGCGTCGCCCTGACCCACATCGAAGAAAACGACATGCAGGCGGTCCTCATTCGTGAGCGCCTGCGACCACGCCAGAGAGGCGAAGAAGGCAGCAGGCACAAGCAGCCACATCGCTATATTCTTAATATTCTTAGAGCGAGACGTTCTAGCTGCTTGCGGAGAACGCCAATTCGCTTGCGACGAGTTTCTATGACCACGCCAGAAGACCACACCCCGCAAGACCTCGCGCACCGCTCCGAGAAACATCACCGTCGCGCCGTATGCCAGCAGCAGCACGCTGTAATACGCAGCGACAGCCGGTGCCGCTAGGTCTCCTATTTCAACCGACGCACCCGGCAGCCCTGCCAGCAAGGTAACCAATCCAGTAAGGTACGCGCCCGCGCTCCACGCAAGCCAGCCGAGCGGCGTCGCGAGCGTAGTGCTTACCAGTCCTACAAGCGCCGCGCCAGCACTCCCCACTATGAGAAACGGCAGTACGGGCAGGGTCAGCACGGACGCCGGAATGCCCAGAGTCGATACTAGCTCGAAGTGGAACGCAATCAACGGCAATGTCGCTATGGTCGCCGCAAACGACACGCCCAGCATATCCGCGATGCCGACAATTGGCGTGCGCAATATGGACCACCGCCCGACGAGGCGATCGATGGACGACCTCAGCCCGTCCCCGAAGGTATCCGAATACGCCGCAATGCCCGCGATCGCCGCGAAGCTGAGCTGAAACGATATGCTGTACAAGACGGATGGCGATATCGCAACCATCAGCGCGGCAGCGACTCCGATTGGCGCAAGCGATCCGCGCTGCCTGCCGAACGCCAGAGATGCCAGGAACACGCTGCCCATTATGCACGCCCGCGTCGCCGATGGAGACATCCCGGACAGCAAACCGTACAGCCAGATTGCCAGCAGCGGCGCAATCAGGTGTAAATGATGCCTCCTGCCCAGGAGCGCCGCGCTTGCCGCAAGACTGATGCCGAGCAAAATGCCCACATGCAGCCCGGAAATCGCAAGCAGGTGCGCCGTGCCTGTTCGACGAAATGCTTCGGTCAACTCAGTCGGGATGTTTCGCCGCAATCCCAGCAGCGTCGCCTGTCCAAGCGCAGCCTGAGGCTCAGGCACTACGACTGCGATGGACGCGGCAAGCTGCCGCCTGGCGCCGTACAGCGAGCGGTAGAATGGGCTGCCCTCGCCTGTTCCCACAATCTCGACACTGCGCGCGTCCAGCACCTCCGCGATGCCCTGCCGTGCCAGGTATGCCGCGTAGTCGAACTCCTCCAACTCAGGCGGCTCCCCAATGGTTCCCTCGACTCGCAGGCGGTCTCCATATCGGAAGTAAGGCGCTTCGCGACGCTCGGCTATCACGGCAGTCGCCCGTGCCGTCACCAGCAGCGTACCCTCCGCAGGCATCCACGCGCCGCCGTAAGGCCTGATGCGCTCCACGCCCAGCCGGAAGCGAGCAAAGCTCCCCAATGCCTCCACATCACTCAGCACCACGCCCTCAACCTGCTGTGGACGAAGGCTTGCGTAAGTCGGGATCGCCATGTCATCATTCACCGCCACACGCACAACACCGAGAATGAAAGTAAGCGCGATAAGCGCGGACCAGGGCGACCTCCGCAGGCTGGCAAGAAGGAGTGCGCCTGAAAGCGCAGCGACAGCGAACAGGACAAGCGGCACCAGCGGGATGCCAATACCGAACTCCAGGGCCACAAGTGCCCCACCTACGAAAGATGCTGCAGCAGCTAGCAGTTTCATAAGTTAAGAATATATAGCATCACGAATGAAAGTGCTGCTGATTGCCACATTCCTGTGAAAATGCTGCGAACTGCTGAGTGTTACGGACTGCGAAGAAACTGACCTTGTACCGTGTTTGACCGCTATTAGAGGCTTGGCTATTATGGATGTATGAAGACTCTACGCATTTCACTGGTGGCTGCGCTCGCTGTCGCGCTCGTCATCGCCGCCACTGCTTGCTCGCAGGATGCCGGTCCTGCGTCAGCTCAACAACTCTCGACCTTCTCCGGCGAGGCGGTTCAGGAAGCCACGTCTGCGCCCAATGTGGAAGAACCCGCGCCTCACCTCCCTAAAGGGATACCCGACAATCCATTCATCGCTCACTCCGCGCCAAACCCACCTCCTGCAACGCTCACGTCCCTGCCATCCATATCGACGCTCGTCCACGAAATCGAGCCTGCGGTCGCCTCCATTTCAGTGGAGTCCGTCAGCCGCGGCATGTTCTTCGACTTCGCCAACGAGGGCGCGGGCACCGGTGTCGTCATCCGGCCCGACGGCTACATAGTGACCAACTTCCACGTCATTCAGGGCGCGAACGACATACAGGTAACGCTCTCCAATGGCAAGACCTACGACGCCAAGATTGTGGGTCGCGACATCATCACTGACCTGGCGGTGATCAAGATCGACGACGAGAATCTGACGACTATCACGATGGGTGATTCTGACAACATCCACGTAGGTGATTGGGTGGTCGCGCTCGGCAACGCTCTCGCGCTCAAGGGCGGTCCGACGGTCACGCTAGGCATCGTAAGCGCGCGAGGACGCACCCTGAGCACAGAGCGCGGCGATCTCTACGACCTCATTCAGACAGACGCCGCAATCAATGACGGCAACAGCGGTGGCCCGCTCATCAATCTCAATGGCGAGGTCATCGGCATCAACACCGCGATAATTCGCCAGGCGCAGGGTATCGGCTTCGCAATCAGCTCCACTGCCGCCCAGCCCATAATTAACAGCCTCATCTCGCATGGTCGTGTGGTCAGGCCGCTGATAGGTCTAACGGGCGCAGATGTAACGCCCGCCCGCGCAAACCAGCTTGGCTTGAATGTTGACGAAGGCATCATCGTTACCCGCATGACGCTCGACGGCCCCGCCTACGAGGGCGGCATCCGCGTCGGCGATGTCATCACCAAGCTCAACGACATCCCCACACCCGACATGGCGGCGTTCCTAACCCTGTTATGGACATTTGAGATAGACCAGGAAATCCAGGTCGAGTACATCCACGAGAACGAGACGCAGGTAACCGGCGTCACGCTGATAGAGCGCCCTTCCTTATAACGTAGTGCTAAAAGGATGGAGAGGATAAAGGGATGAGAATGCGTGAGGTAATCTTGTCCGACAATCCTGTTACTAGCGTCCGAGATTAGGATTTTGTTGCCAGCAATTCTTTAGTCCTGGCAACAACTTGTGGGCTGACTCTGGAACCACTTATGATTATCAAGGCTTCCTTAGCTCGTCCTGCGTTGATGATGCCACTAGCATGGCTAGTGCGGTTCTTGCACGACCCTTCCGTATAGCATCTATCTCGCTTGAGAATGGCAGCGGCGTCGATAGATGGGTCAGCAAATTCGCAGAAGTATGTCACAAAAACCTCTTTGCCTACGGATTGTAGCCTTCTTTTCAGTTGTTGATCATTCATTATGGACCCTCCATTCAAGTCCATTTTTGACAGTAGGATTAGTCTAACCGTATCATAAAAGGAGATAGGTATTATGAGATTTATTCTATTAAAGGTTTGTTTGCAAAAGGCCCCGAATTTTCGGGGTCTTTTTGCGTAACATGGCGGAGTTCATGACCCTGCTGTGGACATTTGAGATAGGCCAAGAGATTTAGGTCGAATACATCCACGAGGGAGAGACGCATGTGACAAACTTAACTCTTGCGGAAATGCCTTCGCTCTAGCGCTCTTACGCGGTGGATTCATTTTTACGTTTTATTCCTACTCAAATCTGAACTCAGTTCGTACCCAACCTGAAAAATGATCTCCATCAGCGTCTTCTTCTATCCAAAACAATACAGAGTCATTAAGTCCTCTGTTCCATCTGGCTTCGGCAACACACCCAAGAATGATCGTGGTATTTGCTTCGGCTTCCCTCAAAACTTGTGCGTAATCGTCTCCTCTTCGTATGTTGTACATTTTATGGATAACTGAATCTTCCCTCATCTTACTAAGCTCGATAATTTCTTTGCTAAGAGCTTCACAGGTATAAGACTCATAAGCGACAGGCGCAGGGGAATCGTTGCAAGCCACAAAAACGATAGCGAAGCATATTATGCTGAATACCAGCAATAGTATTGGTCTCATATGGATACTCTTGCACCATAATTATGATGAGTGAAAGATATTTGAAAAGAGTATAATAATACCTTTTACTCCGGAAGTACATTGCTTCCTGAAGTTCTTATGCTGGTCTGCTAGATTGGGAAAATTGCGAAGATAGGAGATTGTAAGGTCTGCACTGCACATTTCAGGAACTCAGATGGATAGCGTGGTGCCTTAATGCAGCGTCTTGTCCCGGGGTTGAGTCCCGTCGGAGGGTCCTATTGACAGGCCAATACCCTGTGGTGTGAATGAGGAGCGTTAGCGAGTCCAATAGGACCAGACTGACCGCAATGGACTGTTCTATGAGATCGGTGCAGAATCCGCCTCTATTGCACCTCACCCGTAACAATCGCCACCATCCCCATCCCCAGGCTGCGCCGCCTTACATCCCGCAGTCCCGCGCTCTCCATCGCCTCCGCAAGCTGCCTCGCGCTCAGGAACTCGTCCACCGACTGCGGCAGGTACGAGTACGCTTCGCTGTCCCCTGCCAGAATCGCCCCAAGCATCGGTGCCACCTTCTGAAAGCACCACGGCAATGCCCGATTATGCGGCCCCTTGCCCTCCATCCGCACGATCTCTAGCACCACCACGCGACCGCCCGGCTGCACAACTCGCGCCATCTCCCGCAGCGCGCGCGGCACATCGATGAAGTTCCGCACGCCAAAGCCCACAGTCACGCACACGAAGCTGTCATCCTCGAACGGCAGCGCATGCGCGTCCCCCACTGAGAAGTCTGTCCTCTCTCTCAACCCCTGCCGCGCCGCCTTTCCTCTGGCGAGCGCAAGCATCTCCGGTACGAAGTCCAGCCCCACCACATGCTCGACATTCGGCTTGCGCGCAAGATCGAATGCGAAGTCCCCAGTGCCGCAGGCAACATCCAGCGCCGCGCCATCCAGCCCCGAACCAACGGCGTCATACGCCGCCAGTCGCCGCC
This sequence comes from Dehalococcoidia bacterium, assembly GCA_963665605.1. Taxonomy (GTDB): domain Bacteria; phylum Chloroflexota; class Dehalococcoidia; order Lucifugimonadales; family JADFKI01; genus Bin90. The sequence continues at coordinate 2,472,637 of OY762409.1, forward strand.
ATGCATAGTGCATCCCGCCCGTCATCACCGTGTTCAGGAGGTCGTACCGCCGTGAAATGCGCCCGAACATGCGGCTCACATAGCGCGCGCGCTCCTCGCCTCGCAGTTGCGCCACTAGCCGCCGTCCCCTTCGCGCATCCCCTTGATCGCTAGTGGAAGTTCTGGCAGCAGGTCGCTTGCCACCATCCCCGTGTCGCCCAGTCTGCCGCGCACGCACTCACCTGCCAGCCCGTGCAAATACACACTAAGCGCCGCCGCATCTTCCAGCGACACCCCTTGTGATAGCAAGCCCGCAATGCTCCCCGCCAGCACGTCGCCCGTTCCCGCCGTCGCAAGCCCCGGATTGGCGAACGGAGACACCATCGTCCGCCCGTCCGGATATGCGACGACCGTGTGTGCTCCCTTCAGCACCACAATCTTGTTCCACCGCGCCGCCGACTCAACCGCACCGCCTATGCGGTCCGCCTGTACCTGCCCGGTGCTCATACCCGTGAGCCGCGCCATCTCGCCCGGGTGCGGCGTAAGTATCGCCGTGTCCGGGAACCGCTCCCACCATCGCTCCGTCCGCGCCAGCGTGTTCAGCCCGTCCGCGTCAACCACCGTCGGCGGCAACTGCTCGTCTGATAACAACACGCCCTCGACGAATCCCTGCATATCCGACGCCTGCCCCATGCCGCACCCAATCAGCAAGCTGTTGTAGTCGCCCAGCGCACCCAGCACATCACTCGCAGACGATGGCAGTGCAACACCCGGCGAAGACTCTCCAAGCGGCAGGTATGTCGGCTCCGTCGCCTTGCCCGCTACCGCCATCTGAATGGACGACGGCAGCGCAATCGTAACCAGCCCGCTGCCGACCCGTGTTGCCGCGCTCCCAGCCAGGTACGCCGCCCCGATGTAGTTCAGCGATCCCGCGACAACCATCGTCCTGCCGAAGCTACCCTTGTGTGAGTCCGACGGACGCAGGGGCAGCATCGGACGAATATCCGCACCGGTCATCAAGGAAAGCGGCACATCACCATCCACGCCGTCCGGCAGCCCGATCTCCACCACATCCAGCTCGCCAATCCGCTCCGCCGCATCGTAGGCGTAATGCCCGACCTTGGGATATCCCATCGACAGCGTGATGTCCACGGCAGGACAAGCAGGATCGGCGTCACCGCTGTCTCCATCCATCCCACTCGGCACATCGATAGCGACTGTTGCTATGTCAGCGCGTGCCGCCTTCGCCTCCGCCAGCATCAGCAGGATGTCCCGCACCGTGCCCTCAAGCGGTCTCAGGCGCCCGAGCCCCAGCACCGCATCCACCACCACATGCGCCGTGCCGAGAAGCTCTCGGAGCCGCCGCAACCCATCATCGCCCGATGCGGATATGACGGGAATGCCGAGTTCGTTCACGATGTCCAGCTTCGGATCAGGTGCCCGCCTGTCGCGGCAGAGGTACACGCTCACTCGCGCACCCCAGCGATGTAGGTGCCGCGCCACAACAAGCCCGTCGCCGCCATTGTTGCCCGGCCCCACCAGCACCAAAATGGGCACGCCGAACAGCGGGGAGAACCGCCGCCTGATGTATCGCGCCGATTCCAGCCCAGCCCGCTCCATCAGCGCATCCTTGTACACGCCCATCTCCTCGGAACGGTCCTCGATGCGCCGCATCTGGTCGGCGGTTACGATCTTCATCCGTGGTGGCCTTCCGCTAGCCGACCAGCGACTTCAGCAACGCCTGCGTTCGCGCCACCGAAGCATCGGCATCATCGCCCACCGGGAACACCGACGCGACGAATTCGGTTGCTCCTGCGTCTGCAAACGCCCGGATCTGCCGCTCGACCTCCGCCTCGTTCCCCACAACTGCGACCTCAGAAGGTCCCTCGACATCCTCCACATCCAGTATGCGGCGGTAGTTCACAAGAGTGCCGTATCGCTCGAACAGCTCCGCCGCCTGCGCTCTTCCCGCCGACTCGTCGTCCGTAACCGCCACTGGCAGCCCTACCACGACACGCGGGCTAGGCCTACCCGCTTCGGACGCCGCCGCATTTATGCGAGGCGCCACATGCGAATCAATGGCTTTCACACCCGCCATCCAGGTAACGGTGCCATCCGCAACCGCGCCGCCCAGCCTTAGCATTCTCGGCGCGAGCGCTGAGATAATTACGGATACCGGCAGCCCGTCCGACAGAGCCAGCTCCGCATGCACATTGTAGAAGTCGCCGTCGAAGTCAACCTTGCCCTCGTCTATGAGCGGCCGTAGCACCGCAAGGTACTCCTCCACATGCTTCGCCGGTCGGTCATAAGACAGCCCCAGCACATTCTCGATGCCCGGCTTGTGCGACGGCCCGATGCCCAGCGTCAGGCGTCCCCCGGCGGCAATCTGCGTCGTAATCGCCTGCTGCGCCAGCATCGTTGGGTGGCGCGGGTATGTTGGCACGACCCCTGTGCCCAGCGTGATCCGCTCGGTCTGCGTTCCGACAAGCGCAAGAGCCGTCAGCGCATCCGGCCCCCGCGCCGAAATGTGCGGCAGCCAGTAGCTGTCAAACCCGTCAGCCTCCGCCTGCACACCCTGCGCAACGACCTCGTCAAGCCGTATCTTGTCCGTCGGCGCGCCCCCAACAAATAGTCCGATCTTCATGCAATTGCTCCTCAAATGTCCTGGTTAACCGGTAGTCGCTTATGACTGAATCATCGTCGCGGCACGAGATTGCCGCGCTCGCTCTCGCCGACCACCGAAGCCACAGCGAACTCACGCGAGTGCGACAGCGATACCGCAATGTCGGTCAGCCCGATCTTCTCCGCGCGCGCCGTTGCCGTCCCGCTCAGTCGTATCGAAGGCGCCTGACCGCGCCCGCGCACCACCTCTATGTCTCGCCAGCGCACTCCCCGAACCCCCGTCCCCAGCAGCTTCATCACCGCTTCCTTCGCGGCGAAGCGACTCGCCAACTGCGGCGCGCGCCCCCGGCAGTACGCCGCTTCACCCTCCGTGTATATCCGCCGCAGAAAGCGCTCACCGTACTGCGCGTAAACTCGCTTCACGCGCTCGATCTCGATTATGTCCACGCCGGTTACAAGCATATTTGGTATGTCAGTGGGTCAATTCTTCGGTATTTGCGATCGAAACTTGAAGCCGGTTGGCTGAAGACTGACTACTGGGAACTGATAACTTCCGGTATCAGCGCTTCCCAGCCAATCGCCATGATATGCGCCCCCTGGCACATCGGACGGATGTCTCCTATTATTTCCGCCGTAATCTCCGCGCTAGCACGGCGGCGTGATCCTGCGGATGAGGCGGCAGCGTCCATCCGGTCGATGATGGCGTCCGGCACACTTATCCCTGGCACATTCGCGTTGAAGTTGCGCGCCATATTCCCCGACTTCAGCATGATGCAGCCCGCCAGAATCGGCACGCCGTAGCCCTCCACGCGCCGCATGAAGCCCTCGAAATCGCCCGCGTCATAGACTGCCTGCGTCTGAAAGAACGCCGCGCCCGCCTCGATCTTCTCCTCCATACGCCCGATCTCGCGGTCGAGATCGTCAGCGCCCGGATTCACCACCGCGCCTACCAGAAGCTCAGGCGATCCACGCAACTCCGCCCCCGACATATCGCTGCCATCCTGCAAGCCGGTCAGCGATTGCAGCAGCGCCGTCGAGTTGATGTCAAACACTGGCTTGGAATCGGGATGGTCGCCGCCGCCAGGATGGTCCCCCGTCATCGTAACGATGTTACGCACGCCCAGCGCCGCCGCCGCTAGAACATCCCCCTGCAGCGCGATGCGGTTGCGGTCGCGGCAGGTAATCTGCAATATCGGCTCCAGGCCCCTGTCCAGCAGCAGATGCGCGGCGGCTATTGGAGCCATGCTCATCCGCGCCGTGTGCGAGTCTGTCAGATTGAACGCATCCACTACATCCCGCAGCGATTCCGCGCGTTCGAGCATTGGCGCGAGCTCTGTGCCCTTCGGCGGGTTAAGCTCGGTCGTAATCACGAACTTCCCCGATTGAAGCAGTGTAGAGAGAATATTGTCAGTCATAGTAGTCCAGTGTGGGCGGCTTGACTTGATTGGGGCAAACTGTTGGCATTCGCATAGACCCGTTAAGTTGATTATAATTTGGGTAAGAGGCAATTGAAAGCGCAGGCAGGCTTGCACGCGCCGGCTATGGGCAACCTGAAAGGACGCACGACATGACCGCAACCCTGATTGACGGCACGAGCATAGCCGCGGAAGTTCGCTCAGAAGTCGGCGAAGTCGTCACGGAGATGCGCTCCAGGCACGGCATCGCGCCCGGTCTCGCCGTCGTGCTTATCGGCGACGACCCCGCATCAGCAGTCTATGTCCGCATGAAGGAACGCGCCGCAATCGAGGCAGGCATGGTCTCCGAGACAATCATGCTGCCCGCAGACACCTCGCAGGATGATGCGCTCGCAGTAGTACAGCGCCTCAACGAAGACGCCCGCTACCACGGCATACTAGTGCAGTTGCCTCTGCCTGACCAGATCGACGAAGACACCGTGATCCAGTCCATCAACCCCAACAAGGATGTGGACGGGCTGCACCCCTTCAACATGGGCCTCCTGATGGCAGGCAAGCCGCGCTTCATTCCGGCAACGCCTTCCGGCATTCAGCAGATGCTCTTGCGAACCGGCAACGACCCCTCCGGCAAGCATGTCGTAGTCTGCGGGCGCAGCAACATTGTCGGCAAGCCCATAATGAATCTGCTCATGCAGCGGCAAAATGGCGCGAACGCCACCGTCTCCGTCTGCCACACGCGCACCCGCGACCTCGCAGAGATGACCCGACAGGCCGACATCCTCATCGCAGCCGTGGGCGTTCCTGAGATGATCACGGCAGACATGGTCAGCGAAGGTGCGGTTGTCATAGATGTCGGCGTGAATCGCGTGGACGCCCCCGAGCGCAGGCGCGGCTACCGCCTCGTCGGCGATGTCGATTTCGACGCCGTGTCCGAGAAAGCGGCGGCAATCACGCCCGTCCCCGGCGGCGTCGGCCCCATGACCATCGCCATGCTCCTGCACAACACGCTCAACGCCGCGCGCTGGTCAATTCACCCCGACCTGCGATGATGCCAGAGACTGACAGCGGCATCCTACGCACCTCCGACTTCGACTACGATCTGCCTGAGTCGCTGATTGCCCAGACTCCGGTCGAGCCCCGCGACCACTCCCGCCTCATGTCGCTGAGCCGCACCGACGGCAGCATCCAGCATCATCGCTTCTACGACCTGCCCCAGATGCTGCGCCCCGACGACCTGATGGTCTTCAACGACAGCCGCGTGATGCCAGCCAGACTGCGCGGAAAGCGCACCACTGGCGGCGCAATTGAGCTTCTCCTGCTCTCGCGTGTGTCCCCCGGTGTCTGGCGCGCCATTGGCAGACCCGGTCGTCTCCTGCGCCCCGGCTCCGCATTCGAGGTCACGGGCGAGGGCGGCTCCATGCACGGCGAGGTGCTGGAGATCGAAGCCGAAGGCGAGCGCATCATCCGCCTCGACGGCGAGGAACGACTGCACGATGTCGGCGAAGTCCCCCTTCCGCCATACATCACCGAGACGCTCGCGGACTCCGAGCGCTACCAGACCGTCTATGCCCGCGAGGAGGGCAGCGCAGCCGCGCCCACCGCCGGCCTGCACTTCACCGATGAACTGCTGGAGCGAGTGCGGGCAATGGGCGTGCAGACGATATTCGTAACGCTGCATGTCGGCTGGGGCACATTCCGCCCTGTCAAGGACGACGATGTCACAGACCACACCATGCACGCCGAGTACTGGGAGCTTTCGTCCGAGGCAGCAGACGCCATACGATGCGCCAGGGCTGAAGGCCGCCGCGTCATCTCCGTCGGCACAACCGCCGTCCGCCTGCTGGAAAACGCCGCATCACTGTCGGCTGACGACCTGCCGCACGCTGGCTCCGGCTGGGCAGACATCTTCATCACGCCCGGCTACCGCTTCAAAGTCGTGGACGCGCTGATAACCAACTTCCACCTGCCCCGCTCCACACTGCTCATGCTCACAAGCGCATTCTCAAGCCGCGACATAATGCTGCGTGTCTACAAAGAGGCTGTAACGCAGCAATACCGCTTCTACAGCTTCGGCGACGCTATGTTCATTCATTGACAGGCATCCGCTGACAGCGATTCAAAGACAGCAAGTACGCGATGGGAGTGGGGTATGAGTACATTCACGCTGACCAACGAAATCTGGCTGCCACAGCCGCCGGCCGAAGTATTCCCCTTCTTCGCGGACGCCGCCAACCTTGAGCGTCTCACTCCCCCGTCCCTGCGCTTCCGGATACTCACGCCACCGCCCATCGAGATGGCTGTGGGCACGCTAATAGACTACCGCATACGACTGCGCGGCATCCCGATGCGCTGGCAGAGCGAGATCACCGAATGGCAGCCACCCCATCGCTTCATGGACGAACAGCGGCGCGGTCCATACCGCCAGTGGATTCACGAGCACACCTTCACCGCTCAGGACGGCGGCACCCTCGCCAGAGACATCGTGCAGTACGCCGTCCTTGGAGGCTCGATCATACAGCGCCTCTTCGTCGCCCCCGAACTCCGTCGAATCTTCGACTACCGTAACGCCACGCTGGAAAATTACTTCTCCGGCTGAACTTCGCCCGAACAATCACCTGCAATGTACTAGGCGTTGCACAAAACGGAAGTGCGCCTAATGCGCCCTAGTACATGCTTGCGCCATTTCTCTGCATATAGATAGCGTTGTCTGTACTGCGCCCGTTCGTCAGGTGCAACCGGCGTCTTGAATGCGCAGCCGAAAGTGTGCAACCGCCATGATGTACACAAACACCATAACCAGCCGCTTCTTTCGCTCTTTCCAGCAGCGCAACTACCGCCTACTCTGGTTCTCAGACGGCGTTACCAGTTCCGCCGAGCAGATGGAATTCCTGGTGCTGGTGTGGTTCGTTGCCACGCGCACGGAATCCGCCTTCCTCGTAACTCTGTACGGCGCTCTTCGCTTCACCGGCACCCTCTTCGCGCCCTTCTACGGCATCATCGTGGACCGCTACGACCGCCTGATGCTCCTGAGAATATCGCGCATAATCTTCACCGTCATCGGCGTTATTATCGCCGCGCTCTCCTTCCTTGGGCTTATAGAGATCTGGCACATCTTCGTTCTCACGGGCGTGGCAGGCATGGTGCGCGCCTTCGATAATGTCACGCGCCAAACCCTCATGGCAGACATGGTGCCGCGCCACAACCTCGGCAACGCAGTTGCTCTCACCAGGACCGGGCGCGATACCACGCAGATTATCAGTCCCGTCATCGGCGGCTTTCTGCTCGACTCCTTCGGGCTGGGCTGGGCGTATGTAGCGATAATCGCCCTGCTCATAGGCGGCACAGCCCTCACCATTCCGGTAAAGCCGCCGCCCAGAATCCCGGCAACTCGTGGCGAGCCTATATTCGTCACGCTCGTGGAAAGCTTCCGCTATGCCCGCAGCCACCAGGTCGTACTGGCGCTGCTCCTGCTCGCTTTCCTCGTCAACCTGACCGGCTTTCCGCTCAACCAGGGCCTTGTGCCCATCTTCGCGCGCGACGTGCTGCTCACCGATTCCACAGGCTTGGGCTGGCTGCTCGGCGCATACTCGGCGGGCGCATTCGTCGGCTCCATAATCATAGCCGGTCTCGGTAATATGGAACGGGCAGGCAGATTGATGTCGCTCGGCTCGGTCGCGTGGCACGCCGCGATCGTCGTGCTGGCCGCTTCCACGCTCTTCAACGTCTCTCTCGGTGTGCTCGCACTCGCGGGCTTGGTGCAGTCCTTTACTATGGTCACCATGTCCATTCTGCTACTCGTCAGCACACCCACTGAGATGCGCGGCCGCATGTTGGGCTTGCGCTCCCTCTCCGTGTACGGTCTGCCCCTCGGCCTGCTCGCATCGGGTGCCATCGCGGACACGGTGGGCATCACCTTCGCCCTCATTGGAAACGGCCTCATCGGCATCGCCATCACGGCAGTCATTGTCCTTGCGCTCAGGGGCATCTGGCGCGCGTAGAGATATACCTAATCCCATTGAGTGCATGGTCCATCGCCGCCGCCTGTCTGAACCGTCCATTCGCTTGCAGCGTTAACTTCGCCGAAACGACACCTCTTTAGACGATGTCCTGCGTATCGTTTATTATTTATAATAGATGCTTGTTGTATAGATTTGTAGATTCAGTGCTGGCAGAGCCTTCTTGCAGCCAGTCGAGGTTTGACACTTGGATGAATCCGTTCTAGTACGGGACTTCGCCACGATTATGGCGGTCGCGGGCATCGCGATAGTCGTGTTCCAGTGGCTCAAGCAGCCGCCGGTACTGGGCTACCTCATCGCTGGACTCATAGTCGGCCCGTACACGCTGCCCCTGCTCAACCTGCCCGCGCCTGTAACCCACACCGAGAGCATCCACCTGATGGCTGAGCTCGGATTCATCATGCTGCTGTTCGCCATCGGGCTGGAGTTCGGCTGGCGTCGTATCCGGCAACTGGGACTGCGCGTAATCCTCATCGGCACCATCGAGATTATCTTCATGATCGCCCTAGGCTATGAGGTCGCGACCCTGCTCGGATGGAATGCTACGGAGGCGATTTTCCTCGGCGCCGCGCTCTCTATCAGCAGTTCCGCGATCATCATCAAGGTGCTGCGCGACACCGGCATGCTTCACGAGCGTCATGGCCGCCTGATTGTTGGCATCCTCGTTGTAGAGGACTTCGCTGCTGTCATTCTGCTGAGCCTCCTTTCCGGCGTGGCGACCACCGGCACCGCAAGCTTCACCGAAGTTATGACCCTTATCGCGCGGCTGGGTGTCTTCTTCGTCTGCGCCCTCTTCATGGGCGCGCTCGTAGCTCCCCGTATCGTCAGGTTCGTGGCGCGCTTCCGCTCCAGGGAGGTGATGCTCATCGTCAGTCTGGCGATGTGCTTCGGCCTCGCGCTCGTCGGGCAGCAGCTCCACATCTCGGCGGCAGTCGGCGCGTTCATCATCGGCACGGTGCTTGGCGACACCGAATACTCCGAAGTGCTCAACAACACCATCGCCCCTGTCCGCGACATCTTCTCCGCGCTATTCTTCATATCGATAGGGATGCTCATCGAGCTATCCGTGCTGGGACAGTTCATAGTGCCCGCGCTGATAATCGCCGGCGTATTCATGGCGGGCAAGATGTTCGCCGCGACGCTCGGCACATTCATAACCGGGCACGATGGCAAGACCTCGTTGGGAGTCGGAATGGGCAAGCCGCAGATGGGAGAATTCTCCCTGGCGATGGCAAAGGTCGGAGCGGACCACGCGGTCGTCAGCGCATTCCTGTACCCGGTAGTCGCGGCGGCATCGGCGATAACCTCCTTGCTCTACCCGCTGGTCGCCCGCTCCTCGACCGGCGTCGGCAATGTTCTGGAGCAGCGCTCTCCCCGCATGCTCCGCCAGTATGTGGGCAGCCTCTCCTACATCCTGATTTCCACGCGCACGCTGTTCGGTATGGAAGGCGAGGTCGCCAATGTCGTGCGCCAGGCAGGACGGGTCATGGTGGTCAACATCGGCGTCATCGTCGTCACCATTGGCGTGGGCACTTTCGCGCTCAGTTTCGCCGGGGACATTGCGAGCGGCCTGAACATCCAGCAGGGCATCATCGGACTCGTGCTGAGTTGCATAGTCGTGCTGCTTTGCGTCCCGCCCGCCGTATTCATCTGGCGCGCGCTGCATCGCCTGACCGACGGCCTCTCCAGCTTCATCCTTCGCGGCAGCCTGACCAACATTCATGTAATGGGCAGAACAGGGCTGCACGTCATCCTGAGAAACAGCGTCGTAATCCTGATGGTCGTTATGCTGGCGATATGGAGCCTGCCATTCATCTCGCAGCTAGTCGTGCTCGGCAGTTTCTCCACACCAATCGCCATACTGTTCCTGCTCGGAATCGTCGCCCTTCTGTGGCGTGTTTCCTTCAGAATCCACAGCGTGATGGAGAGCACATTCAGCCGCACATTCCTGGGCGACGAAAACGAATAGCCCCACCCGATAGCGCACCGCATCGCACCGCTGTATGATATGGGCAGATTGCGACGATAACCTAAGGAGGATCGAAAATGCGTCTCGAAGGAAAGGTAGCGCTCATCACAGGCGCGGCGGCAGGCGTTCAGGGCGAGGTTATGGGCTTCGGCGGCGCGGCGGCTTGGCTGTTCGCCGGAGAGGGCGCGAAACTCGTGCTCACCGACATCCTGGAAGAGCAGGGCGCGCGCGCAGTGGCGCAGCTCCGCGAGCAGGGCCATGACGCCGTCTTCACCCGCCACGACGTCACCAGCGAAGCTGACTGGGAAGCCGCCGTCAAGCTCGCGGTTGACACCTACGGCAAACTCGATGTACTGGTGAACAACGCCGGCACAGGCGGCCGCATGCGCCTCATGGAAACCACCGAAGAGCTGTGGGACTCGCAGATGGATGTGCACGCCAAGGGCGTATTCCTGGGCATGAAGCACGCTGTCCCCGAGATGCGAAAGGCAGGCGGCGGCTCCATCATCAATGTATCCTCCATCTACGGGCTTGTCGGCAGCCGCACATCAACCGCATACCACGCCGCCAAGGGCGCGTCCCGGATCATATCCAAGTCTGCCGCCATCCAGTACGCCGGCGAAGGCATCCGCGTCAACTCCATCCATCCCGGCTTCTGCCGCACGCCCATGACCAACGCCAGCTACCAGGACCCGGAGCACTACGAGCCGCTGTTGGAGCGCATCCCGATGGGCAGGGTAGGGAACCCGGAGGAACTCGCGCAGGGCATGCTCTACCTCGCATCCGACGAGTCCAGCTATGTTACCGGCTCCGAGCTTGTCATCGACGGAGGCGTAACAGCCACATGACGCAGACGCAGGCAATAGAAACCGTCTGGTTCGTATATGGGGAGGACGGCAAGCCCCTCGGCAGGCTCTACATGGAAGAAGGCGCACTCGCCCCCGAAGTCGGCGACAGCATCCCCGACTCAGACGGCTGGACATCCGCCGTCATCACCGCAGTCCGCGAGCTGGCCCCCACCTGCGCCATGCGCCGCTTCCGCGTAACCATCGGCTAGCCCCTTCCCCATAAATGGGCGCAAGTGCATCGTCATTCCTGCGGAAGCAGGAATCCAGAATCCCTTGCCTTCGAGCATCGAATTCGTCCCTGTGCCTGCATTTCCCAACTCTGGAAACGCCGCCCCAATCATAGTAAACTGAAAAGGTGAGCCAACGTAGCTCAGTCGGCAGAGCAGCTGTTTCGTAAACAGCAGGTCGACGGTTCGAGTCCGTCCGTTGGCTCCACCATACTCTTGGGGGGCATGTGAGACTCTCTTATTGAGACTGACACAACTGGAATAAGGATCTGTGGAGGGGCGGGTGATAGTAGCTAGTCGGACTTCGGCCCGTCGCCCCCATTGGTTGCGGCGAGACACCGCCTGTGGCGAACCATCCCTATTGATGGGGAATACCGACTCTTCATCGGATACGGAACGGTGATGATTGAGAATTGAAAAGTGGTGATGAGTAGCCATGAAGGAAGCCCCCTCGTGTTTAGGATGCGTGTTGCCACATGCACCTGTTCCCAATGGGGGCACACTCGGGGGCAAGAAGACACCCTAAATGACACGCCATTAGAAACAATACGATGTTTGATGAGGTACATGTGGCTCTTTGAACTTAATTCAACGGCAAGTGGTTGTCAATAAGAAGACGGAGTAATTTAGTGCGGGTCATGGTTCTGGTCAAGGCAACAGAAGACAGTGAAGCGGGCGTCATGCCCTCAACCGAACTCTTCGAAGCGATGGGCAGATTCAACCAGGAACTCGCCGAAGCCGGCATAATGAAATCCGGCGACGGCCTGAAGCCCACATCCGAAGGCAAGCGCGTCAGATTTGAGGGCGCCGACCGCACCGTCACAGACGGTCCCTTCTCTGCCACCAACGAGATCGTCGCGGGATTCTGGTTCTGGGAAGTCAAGGACATGGACGAAGCCGTCGAGTGGGTCAAGCGAGCTCCCAACCCCATGCCAGGCCCCAGCGAAATCGAAATCCGCCCCTTCTACGAATTCGAAGACTTCGGCGAAGCCATGACCTCCGAACAGATCGCACGAGAAGAGCAAATGCGCGAGGAATTGGCAGAACGCTAATTCGGTGAGTGGCGTACTCATCTAACGCTCAGGAATGAGCCGGGGGACAGGAAGATTGAAGTTATTTCAAGGGAATATATTAGGCGCAATTATCGTGGAATTGCCCGAAGGTTCCCTTCCCACGAGAGGTTGATGCATAAGTTCAGCTGAGGGGGAATTAGAACAGAAAGAAGGCTTGCTGACTGGAGGAATGGCGAAATATGGCACTTGAGGCGCTGTCACGACAGTAGTGGCGACACGCCCTCATAGAAATCGTGGAGGCACCTTCTTCAGTCGTGGTCGCACGAAAATCGTGACGGCACTTACATAATAGAGAACCCTAACTAACCCTGAACGGTATACCGCCCGCATGCCGGCGGAGACTTACCGAATAAAAAGGAGATGTTGATGTCCGAGGGCTTAGCCCACGGCGCTGCCAGAGCTACCTTGATGTTCTGAACATCATTCAAATAGTCAACGTCCGTCCGTGGGCATCCGCGCCCAGGGCGGTGTTAAAATCGTGAGGGCCGGCCGGCGGATCCTTCTCTCATGGAGGATTTCCCGGATTGGTTCTGGAGCTTAAGATCGATTAGCAACATTCTTTCGCTCCGCCGGTCGAGTCCTCTCCCCACCTAGCTGTCGGGCATCCTGCTATTGCTGGATGCCTTTTTTTGCGTTCTCGAAAAGAGGGGGTTGACAGCAATTTTGTCCATGTTTTAGTCTGTATGCGCTAATCGATCACAAGTTACAGAGCGAATATGGACAACTCCTCCACGGCGGATGCCGCTCCTCGCGGCGTTGCCCACTCACCTACATCCGTTGATGCTTTGCATCACCATGCCTGGCTGGTCTTACAGACCGGACTCGGGCACGCTCCCCGTGCGGTCCTGCACACCATCGTGGAAGCACACGCCCACTTTCAGGCGCGAAGCGACGATCAGACCTTCTTTATGGCGAGATCGCGCCTGGAACCGGTTCTCCCGCGAGGCATGCAGTGGCGTACCTTCACCAACCACCGCTCATTTCTCGTAAGGCTCGGCCTGCTTGAACTCGTCTGGCGCGCTCCGAACCAGCACTCCGGGAAGAGCCTCTGGCGCATTCGCTATGATCGCACCTTCTCCGCCCAACCACGTGAGCAGCTTGAGCTGCCCATAGAGGAGTTCGAGTCACTTTGCGATGCGGAGTTTGGCGGCAAGCCCGAGCGGGGTGCCAGAAGAGGCGAAGCGGTAGGCCCTGACGCTCATCCTGAGATGTCCGACGAGCATTCCTGGGGGAAGGTGCACCTGGGGCGGCAGATCGCGCAGATGAAGTCGTGGCTCGCGAGCGGCGAGCAGCGGCTTGCAGAGCTCGAATCCCGCTTCGATGCCCTTGTTTCCGCGGAGCGTGAGAGCGTCCCGGAGGCCGGAGTGAGTTCCGAAATCATCCCGAGGGCTGAGCGCCGCCGGCGCGCGAGACAGGCGGTGAAGCAAGCTCGCAGTTCTACGGCCGATGGTGACTCTACGTTCCTCAAAGAGGTCGCCGCCGCGATGACGGAAATGAGCATCGCGCTGGCTGATGATGATCTAGCCCGGTTCAGAGAGGTGGAGGAATTGTGGCGCGAACTGCACACAGGTGACATACCAGCGCACTTCGTGCCCTATGCCGTGCAGCGGATGAGCGAAGCCAAACGCGACCGTCCCATCGGCTACGTCTTAGGCGTTCTGCGAAGCACTGTAAGGAAAGGCTACACCGAGGATAAGCCGTCGGGTGATGAGACGCTGCCTCAAAGTCAGAGATATGGGGTCAGGTCTCGCCGCTACTGAAGCGTGGCATTGATAAAGGCGGAATTGACATTGGGAGGGAAATGGATGCTCAGAAATCGAAGTTCGGATTTGGAAATGCGCGTCGAGAAGTTGCTGCGTTCCGTTGGGGCTGATAGCTGGCATCTCACGCCTGAACAGCGAGCGGACATTGTTGACAGAGTATGCCGACTGGATGAGGCATGCGACGGCCTGCCTGACGAATGGGGTAAGGACATCTGGGTGATGATGTCGCGGACGAACAGGATGAACCTGGAAGGGCTAGTTGCGGCGGTCGAGGAGTGCATCGCCCTAGGCGGGATGTTTCGCGGCGCCGAGTGGGCAAGTGACGAGCTGCTTAGTTTCGTTGAAGGATTACGCGCCGCCAATGGGTTTCATTCGCTCACGGAGAAGCAGCGAACAGCTATGAGCGACAGGGTGAGGCGGGCATGCGAGATGTCCGGCGGCCGCATGTCCACTCATTGGATGCTGACACTCATCTGGATGGCTACGGAGCGAAGCCCGCAGACCGACATTTATGAGCCGATGATCGACGCGCTCGACTACTGCGTCAGGCATGGGGGTCTCGATGCTCCCAATGGTCACGCTGTAATGGCGGGTTATCTGGGACCCGCTCCGGAGAGCAACCCGGACCTGGTGATGATGCGAATTGCGCGTGAGGTGTCGGACTGGCTGAGTCGAGGGAAGCGGCTGCCGAAGGGCTTGGACGGGTACACGAGGGTTCTCAATCTTGTGAAATCGGCATGGCGGCAGCGGGATCTACTTGCTGGTGAGGAGTGGGGTGGCGGCGAAAACTGGCCGGTCTGGTTCGGATGCGAATGGATTCGGTTGGTGAGCGAGGGAACCGACCCCGTGCCAGCGCTGATCTGGATACACATTCTGGACAATCTGAGGAAGCGGATGGGAGAGGGGAGCGAGAGGTGGCTGACAAGAATCAGTCCGGTCTCGATGTGCGAAGAAGATGGCGTATTCACTCTCTCCATCGATGAGTCCTCGGATGCTCGCTTCGTGTTGGAGGAGTGGGGAACGGTGATTGAGGATGAGGTAGGCCGAATCATCGGAAAGCCGATGAAGGTTGAGATATGGGACGACGACTCCAACGTGTGGAGCCTGAGTGCGGCTTAGATCGGGCGTCTGATTGAAGGGGGACGAGATGAATCCGACGGTGAGGATCGTATTTCAGAAGCGCATGCCCGATGGGGCGGTGAGGCAGAGTGCGCCACTGTATGACAGCTCGGGCGGACGCGATCGCATCGTGCATGCGATCGCGTCCGGACGGCTGCTGCGGACAGGTTGCGAGAACGGCTCGCTGTCTTCACCGTCGCTATGTGAGATGGAACCCAATCACGTAATGACCGCGTATGTCGTCACCGCACATCTGGAGAGAACGCACGTTGAGGGATCAGAGGAAAGCGATGAAGTGCATTCGGACCTGAGCCTCGACACGATGGTACTCGGCTATGGAGATTGGCTCGGGAACGTCCGGAAGGTTCTCTCGTGTTGCATAGACCTTGACGGGTCGCTGTCGGTTGATCAACTGGTGATCGAGGATGTGCCGTGGTAGCTGTTGCCGAATTCACGGGCACTTGTCTCAGGTGCGGCGGGGACCGAAGTTCGCCGGTCTTGCGGCCGGAGCGGTTCGCCTGCGTCTATTGTGGGTGGCGCTGCTATGGCGACGTGAGGAAGCTGGGCAGCGGGGAGGGACGCGTTCTGCGACTGCGTTACCTGGGTGCGAGTCCGACTCTGAAGAGCTTCCCGCCGCTGGCCGCTCTGATGGTGCCGGGTGTGGGGACGGTGGCTCAGTCGCGTTTGGGACTGAGGATAGCGTGTCCGCTGTGCCGTGAGAGTGGAGGACTGAGCGTGATGTACAGGTACGGACGTACGCTTGAGCGGTGGCGTTGTCGCGACGGACATGAACTGCGGCTGCATCGCATGGGACGGGAGGAGTTCGTCGGGTGGTCCTGATGCGCCGCACGCGGCAGGGAAGGCCCAGACGCGGGACCAGCATCGCTGGGCTCGCGATGCTGGTTGTTCTCTTTTTGCTTGCCTCGCAGGGAGACGTGTATGCCCAGGAGCCGCCGCCACCGGTGGAGACACCACCTACGGAGGCAGGTCTGGGCAACTGTGTCGAAGGGGTGAAGGTTTCGGTACTCAACAGCGGCTTCAATGCCCTTCCGGAGGACCAGTCAAAGCGCGACGGCAACGGCGGCTTCGAGACCTTCATCGTTCTTAACTGCAAGGCGTACGAAATTCGCTGGGAGATACTCGACGATGCCGGCAGGATAGTACCCGGCGGTACTGGCGCGAACCGGATTAATGACAAGTTTGACGAGATCGAATGGGTCAATTTAGAGGTAATCGAGTACCAGCGGCACACCTCTGATGTTGTGGACTCGGAGGGCAACATTCTGTTCCGGGCTGGCGACGTGGTGGTGGACGAAGACGGCAACGGCATTCCCGCAACTGAGCAGCCGCCGGCAGTGACCGCTTACAGGTTCAAGTTCGAGTTCGCCAATGACGAGGTGCAGTAGGGCACCGAGATGGTCAGGCCACTGACCAACAACCGCGACTACCTTCTGAAGTTCGACATGGTGCCGTATGAGGGCGCGCCCAGCAACCACATACACGGCTGGGTCTTCGAAATCGTCGGGAAGCTCGGCGGTAACTGGTGGCAAAAGATAATCAGGGTCCTGTCTCCCATCAACTGGCTGGAGAAGGGCATGACATTTCTGTTCCAGGGAGTGGGAACGGCGATACATGGCGGCATGTGCTTCGCGATGGGCCACTTCATGACCGACTCCGAGCGAGAGGCCTTCGATCGTTATGACTCCAATGGCGATGGGAAGATCACAACTGACGACGCCCTTGTTGAGAATGCCGAGGATCCACACAAGCCCAACGCCAACGGGAACTGCAAGAAGCCGGACAAATCGCCACTGGAGGAACTTGAGGAGCTTCGAACGGCTGCATACATCGAGGTGAACGAGGAGCGGGCGCTCGTGGGGCTGCCGCCGCTGCAGAGGCGGGAAAAGCGCGACACCTACCTTTCCGAGGTGCTCGATGGTCGGGATCCGCGCTCGGGGGATGTACCTCTTGCTTCGCAGGTCCATTATGAGCTGAGCCATATAACGCTCGCGCCCAGAATGATACTGGAGAGAGTCGGCGCAGCTCCGCCGCAACAGGCGATGGAAGGCGGCATCACAACCTTTACCGGTCTGCTGACGGGAACGCCTCCTGAGCTGACCTATGAGCGCGGCATCGTGAGGATTGGCTGGTCGGCGCTCCTGAACGTGATGGTGGCGTTCCTGGCGCTGGTGATCGCCTGGATCGGCCTGAGTCAGGTAGTGCGCAGCTTCATCGGCGGCCAGCGCACGATGGCAGACTGGCGTGAGACGGTGCCCCGGTTGATACTCGCGCTGATTGCGGCGCTTACGAGCTATTGGTGGTGCTCGTTGCTCGTGGACGTCGCTGATGGCATCTCACGATACATCGCGGCGGCGATGCGCGTCACCCCGGCAGACATCACTCTGACGCTTGGCAACGCACTGTTTGCGATTGTCGCAAGGAACGTGTCGCATTCGTGGCTTGCCGCGGTTCCCGTAGCCGGAGTCCTGCTGGTTGCGATCAAGGTTGCTTTCACGGGACTGATCGTCATGCTGATGAAGATCTTCGCCATAACTGTGCTCCTGGTCATCGCCCAGTTCGTGATGCGCATAGTTCTACTGAACCTGCTGATAATCATTTCGCCGCTGGGGATGCTGATGTGGGCGCTCCCAGAGACGTCGGGATGGGGGCGCAGGTGGGTCACGCTGTTTACCACGACGCTCTTCCAGCATGGCATACAGATAATAGGCTTCGCCGTGGCGATCTGGTTCATTCGCCTGGCGACGCCCGTAGGCATCGTCGCCGATACCGGATCGGTAAGCAACGCCCTCCAGGCGGTGCTGCCGACTCAGATGGTCTGGGCGCTGCTCATTGGCATCATGGGGATGATCATGACATTCAAGGTGCCGAGCATCCTGGGACAGGGCGGCCTGCAGGAGAGCTTCGTCAGCACGATCTCATTCGCCGCAATGGGCTTTCGTGCGCTTGGGGTCATGGCGGGCGGTGGTGGAGCCGGTCCACTTGGGTTCCTGGGCATGGGTGGCAATCCGGTTGCGCCGGTCGGAACTGGAACCCCCGGGGGCCTCGCCGCGCAGACTCCGGTGAGGGGTGTCACTTCCGGGCTGACAGCGACGATGACCAATATGGGGGCTGGTGCTGTGACCGGCGGCTTCAGGTCGCTCCGTGCGGGCTTCAGCGCTATACGCGGCGGGAGCTCCTTTGCTCCTGCTGAGGTGGGCGGGCAGGGGCGTTCTTCAGCTTCGGCTGGATTGCCGGCGTCAGCAGCGGGTGATGCGGAGCAGAGACAGCCCTTTACTGCCGGGAGGGTTGTTCCGACCACGCGGGCAGCCGGGCCTGATCCAGGGTCACCTACAGAAACCGGAACCGTCAGGGGTGATCCGTCGCGGAGTGGAACGTCGGACGTTGGATCGGAAGACCCGGGTGCGTATCAGGCTCTGACTCCCCGTGAGCGGCACCAGGCGGATGTGAGACAGGTGGTGGGAAGGATTGGGGAGGACGCTCACCGCAGGGGTCAGGATGGCGGGACACAGGCGATCAGTCCTTACTATGTGCGAGAGAACGGCGTGCCCAGGGTGGCGACAGCGGCAGAGCGACAGCTCATCAGAGAAATGGGTGTGGGACGCTTCAATCGTGCATTCAGGGCGGAACCCGCCGCGGAAGCGCAGGCGGCGAGTCAGCCCGGAGGTGCTGTTGCACGGGGAGCTATTCCGGCCGATGTGCGGGCGCGGGCGGTGATGGGTAGCCAGGCGTTTGAGAGGGCGAGGGCGAGTCGCGTCAGAGCATTGAACGACAACTACGTGAGGGACGGTGGCAGTATGCGGTCGGCCACGCCTGCCGAACGGCGCCTGATCTCCGAAATGGGTCGAGAGCGCTTCAATCAGGCGTTTAGCGCTCAGCCTGCGGGGGCACAAGCTGCGGCGATTCCTCAAAGGCAGACTTACTTCGACTCAAGACAGGCCCGGACGGAGATGGGTGAGGATAAGTTCGTGGAGGCGCGAGAAGGGCGGTTGACAGCCCTGCAGGGACCATATGTGTCGCAGGGGGGACGGACTCGTTTGGGTACTCCCGAGGAGCGACGCCTGATCTCGGACATGGGGCGTGAGCGGTTTAACAGGGTTTTCTCTCCTGCGCCCGCGCAGCCAGTGGTGGCAGCTGGCGATGCCGATGGCGCTCAAGCGGAGCGAGTTTCCGATGGGCCTGATGACCTCCAATCTGGGCGGCCGTCGGTCTTCGGTCAGATGCGGCAGGCATACCGGGAAGGTTACTCAGGGTATATGGCGCAGTCTCGCGTTCAGCTGGTCAGAGACATTGACTCTGATCGCATGATGCCGGAGACCAGTGAAGGACACGTCGCCCGCGAGACACTTGGAGAGGAGTTCCAGGAGACAGCGGGCCGGCGCATCCGGTACATGGGCAGTGGTGCGTGGCAGAACACCGGCGGGTCGATACGCCCCCTGTCCGGTGAGCAGATGCATGCGCGTTCCGTGATGGACAACGAGGAGTTCACGCGCGCAACGAACAGCAGCATCAGGACGCAGGGGCAGCAGAACAGCCAGGGGGAGTACCTTGTGTCCGAGAACGGTCAGCAGCGTGTCGCGACGCCGGCAGAGTCTAGGCTCTTGGCGCCTGATCAGCTGGGTGTGCAGGGGTTCAACAGGGCAATGGGTTCACAAAGCCGATTCCTGGGAGAGGGGGACTTTGTGCGTGACGAGGGCACGACCAGGCTCGCTACGAGCAGAGAGTCACAGTTGCTGGGGCAGGTTGGGGAACAACGGTTCAACGACGTTATGGGACGGCGCACTGAGGAAGCGGGCCAAGGCTACCGTGCGGACGCGATGCCTGAAGGGAGAGAAATCCTGGAGCAGGCCCGGGGCGACAGCGCGCGCCTTGCGCGGGGTGCACGGGAGGGCGGCGAACGGCTTGCGGAGCGTGGCCGGACTCTGGCGGATGAAGGCCGGCGGACCGGGTTCTCGCGTGGTCTTGCTGACTGGGGACGCTCCGCGGGGCGGGAGCTTAGCGGTCAGGAGGAGCGACTGCCGTATGACGCGCAGCGAGTCGAGAACGAGGAGCAGAGGCGTCGCTACTACGGAATGCGCAGTCCGGAAGAGTAGATGCAGTCGAGAGGAGGAGGTCTCGTCCAGTGGGAAATGGCCATTCGCGTGGATGGCCCAGAAGGGCGGAATTGGTATCGAGTTAACGGAGGTATCGGGAAATGATCGAATTCGGAGCTGAATTTGCCGTGCAGTTGCAGCAGGGAGCGGCGCTCGTCGAACCCATCGCCGAGCAGGCATATAGGGAGCAGAACCAGTCGATAATCGAGGGCGTATTTCGGGGAGGACAGACGATTATTCGCTGGCTCATGGCCATCGGGATACTGGCGGCCACCGGTTGGTGCATCTGGGGCTTCATAAAGCTCAACCGGGCGGCGGATGACCCGCAGATGTTCGCACGTGCGCGCAACCAGATACTCTACAGCATCGTCTCGGCGGGGGGTTGCGCCCTGGCATTCTTCTTCATAGGCGGTGGCGTGGAATTCTTCACGACTGCCTTTGGCGGGCAGAGCGTGGATGTCGGCAAGGTAGGAATCGTGGAGTCTTCTGCAACGGAGATTCGCATGGAAGGGGAATTTCTGGGTATGTATAACAACCAGGTCGTTCTCTGTGAGGATGGCTTTGCTGGCCTGACTGACTTGGGTTGGACGTGGGCGACCGGCACGGCTACGGACACTGACGGCAACGCAGATACGGGGCAATGTAGTAAGTGACGAGGAAACGAGTGGCCGTCCCATGCCTTTTCCCGGGGCGGCTCTGATGTGAACTGGTTAATCGAGGGCATGACTGGCGGCTCGAAGACTTCGCCGACCTTTCGTCCGATGAAACGCGACTGGTGCGGGACGGCTTCGGAGTTGTAGTGATGGTGGACGGCAGGGACGGTGATTATGAACGGATCGGCGCAGTTCTGACTGTCTCTCCGGAGGAATGACGCTATGGGTGCGGTGAAGTTGACCTTGTGGCTTGTGGTCGTACTCATCGGGCTGTTCCTGCTTTACGTCGCGGTCGTATCGGGCGCGGTCATGGCGATTGGCATATACACGGTCAGCGCCGAATTGACGGGTGGAGGGTTTGCGGGATTGGTCTGCGCCGTCGTTCTGATAGTTGCGCCGGTGGTCTGGTACATGTCGAGACGAAAGAAGAGATGAGTGATCGAGGACGAGAGTATGCAGCTCTCGTCGGAGGTCGCAGACAGATTAACGGGGGACTCATGGTGACACAGTGGATATTCGCTTCGGGACTGAGCGCAAAGCGATATGGAGGGCCGGGCGCCTTCGTGGTCGTATTCCCGCTGGACGGCAAATATTCCGCGAGGCGGAGCGTGTTGATGGAAAAGAGCGGCGGATTCTTCGCGATGGAGATGCGCGGGGCGATCCTCGCGCTGAACGGCATACGCCGCGGGCAGGAGGCCGAGATTGGAACGTCTTGCAATCATCTGGTGGGATACGTGGGGCGGAAGGGAAATCGGTCATGGCGTGACTCGCACGATGTCGGGCGAGAGCTGCGGGACGCGCTCAGTGGGGCGATCTCTCGATATGAGGAGGTCAGCGCCGTGACCTACCGGCGTGCCGAAGGTCTGCCCGAGCCACTGCGCTTTCTAATTGTGCAGGGCGTTGGTTGGATTGGTATCCCCCTGGCCAGAATCGTGCTGTGAGCGGGGCACTGAGTATGAAAGGCGAATAGAAATGATCGAGGGTTGCCCTTACTGCGGAGAAGTTCTGGAAATCCCGGCGCCTGAGCAAGGCGGTCCCTTGCCGGGAGAGCTGATTAGGTGCTCCACCTGCGGTAGGACATTTTCGTTTCAGTGGGGCGACGGGATGCGGCAGCAGAATAAGTCGGGGCTGGGAGGCACCGTCAGCGGCCTTTTCTTCCAACTCGGAGCGATGGTAACGGGCTTTGTGTCGGCACTATTGATGCTGGTGGTGATAGTGTTCTGGGCTTTCATGATGTTTCTGCTCGGTTGGGTGCTCGGGGATGACGTATTCACCGTCGTTAAGTTGGTGTTCAGTTAGGCCTCGAGGGCTAGTCGGAGAGTGAGATGTATGGTTCTTGAGCCGGGAGTTCTTGAAGTTCTGGGGTATTTGGAGCGGGCAGACGCGTTGGTCGATGCTGCCCTCGATGTTGGTGTTCGAGCTAGCGGGTTACCGCAGCAAGGATTCTTCGAGGGAGTGGAGGAGGCAAACGCCGTTCTCGACATGTCCAGGACGGCTGCCCGGGTGATCATCCTGGTGACGGTGCTGGCCGCGGTCGGTTACTGGTTGTACGCGATGTTCATGTTGATGTCGTCCGGGGGGGAAGACAGGGGCGTGGAGCGAAGCAGGGAGATTATCTGGAGCGTAGTCAAAGGTTTGATGCTGGGAGTCTGCTCATACCTGATTATCAACGGTGCCGTGACGCTCTACATCAACGCGGGAAATATCGACAATGTGGTCAGGTTCTGGGAGGACAGCAGATTTGAAGGCGAGTTCAATCTCAATGAGGTACTCACAGGCGAAATTGCGGTAGAAGGTGAGGTGCTTATGCTTGGCGATGGTGGAAGGCCGATTTCGTGCCAGGACGGGCTTGATGATGCAGCGCAGGATGCGGGTTGGGCGTGGAACGCCGACCTAGGAGGAACGGGAGTAGCTGGGTGCGTGAAGACGAACTGACTCACGTAAGCCGGGGGAATTTCTCAGATGCTGAATGAAGAAGACAGACTGGTCGGTGACCCGCTCGACAAAGTGGCGGCTGTTCTGGGCGTCTTGCGGAAGCAGGCACTGGCGGCCGCTATCACGATCTCGGTGGTGATTGGCCTGAGCTTCTACCTGGCTGTGACGTCGGGGTTCAGTCTCTTAAGGCAGTACGAGACAGGCGGCGCGCAGCCGACACCGCATGCCGGTGGAGGACAGGCTCTTCTGGAACGCGCGGAACTGCCCACGCTTGTTGAGATTGGGGAGTCGCTGCCCGACGGGCCGGTGATGGATGGCGGTACACGACTGCGCTGCGGCCCGGATCTGGCCGGAGAAGCAGGACTACGGAGGGGATGGGTGTGGGATGAGTTGGAACGGGGTTGCAGGCGCGTGCGTCAGCGGAAGTGAATGAGAATGCGAGGCAGGGAATGAATGGAGAAATTGGACCTCGATTGGCACGGAAGTGGCTGATGGAGCGAGTTTAGCGCACGAGTGCCCGGAGTGTGGCGGAAGAACTGGGGCTGGATGTGCCTGCGCTGACCGAGGAACTCTGCGCCGAAGGTTTGAATTTACGACTGGTGTCGCGCGCAGGAGGACCTAAGACGGAGCTTGTCGGCGAATTCGGTGCTGACGAGGTGGCAACTCTGCCGAGGATCTTTGCGTGACGCAGCTTCTTGAGAAGAAAGGGCATCGATTCCTGTCGTGATGCGTTCAGGGCAGGAAGTAACCGGTAAGGAGTATTGACTCGTTGCATGTATTTGACGGTAGCAAGCCAATTGGCCTGTGGATAGCGGCGGTTCTTGGGGTGATGCTGACAATCTCGATTGCTGGCTGTGGTAGGCAGGACGATGTGCCGGAGCCGGTGACTGAGGAGGAGGCTGTGGTCTCGTCGACGTCGGCTCCGCAGGCAGCGCCGACGGTTGCATTGGTTGAATTGGTGCATCCCACGGCGACGCCGTATTCGCGGAAAGTGCCCTCACCGGTCGTGGTGACGTCGACGCTCGTACCAACGGAGACCGCTACTCTGCCGGTGGATGCGACGGCTATACCCGCCGCGGAGCAGCCGGAGCCTGTATCCGCTCAGGATATTGACTGTGGCGACTTCGAGGACTGGATCGAGGCTCAGGAGTTCTTTCTGCGGAACGGAGGTCCCGGTGAGGACCCTAGCCTGCTGGACACGGACATGGATGGGATTGCCTGTAACGCGGAGACCGACCGTGGCTACCCGTCCAGGGTGTTTGCGAGCGGTGAGATTCCTGTTGCAACGCCGGCCGCTAAGCCGTCGCCGACACCGGCCCATATCGCGACGGCTGTGCCCGCGGTGATGGCTGGAGACTGGCCGACTCCCGAGGAGCTGGGAGCTGTGAAGTGGGGGAAGTTCACAGAGAGGGGCTATTTCACGAAGGGCGTCTCCAATGGAAAGACCATATATGTCTATGAATCACCGAAGAGCGCTCGCGAGGTCACGTGTGGACCGGATGTCGGTACGGCATTTGATCGCAGCAACCCAACGTGGAGCGAGGCGAGCCACTGGATCTTCTTCTGGCGAGTACCGAAGGTAGGTCTGCCAGGATGTCGTGGTGCGAGCAAGTACGAAGATTGGGTAAACAAGCCATTGCCGGCGCCGCAACTTGAACGAAGGGAATGGGATGGTCTTTTCGTGAAATGGGGAGATCCCTTGAAATTCGCTTTGGACGACACTGTACGGAACTTCAGTCTTGCCGATTGGAGGGACTCTCACTATGTGGTTCACGATCGCATCGTTCTGGAGGATGGCTGGGTGAGCAAGTGCGATGAGACAACGTTGCCGTGGGCTGCTTGGGGAAGGGAGCGCGGCTTCTACACCATATCCATCGAGGACGAAGAGGCGCAGAAGCGTCACGAGTGGACGGATGAGCAGGTCGTGATGAAGGAGGAAGGCAGAGCTCGCGGACTGTACTTCATCTACAAGGGATTGGGTGCTGAGTTTGGAAGTGGAAATTACTGCTGGCATGTGCCAAATCATGAGGAGATTCCACCGCACCGCCCGTGCCTTGAGTGCCAGTGGCGAGTGCAGTGATTCAGGGAGCTGATAATACATGACTACGGAACGGGAAGGCAGAGGGGCATGGCGCACGCATGAGGTGCCGACGTTCACGCAGGCAGAGGACACATGGCTTTTCGGGCTGACGGCCAAGCAGCTCCTTGGCGTTGTGATCGCCGTGGTACTTGGCTGGGTCGTCTTTCAGTTCGCGCCGTTATGGTTCCTGCCGTTCTTTGTGCGTATAGGTGTAGGTGCGGTAGTCGGAGTGCTCGTGGCGGGGTTCGTCGCCATAAGGCCGGGCGGCCGCTCGATGTTCGGTATAGTCAGCGAGTACTTCGGCTTTCGTTTCGGAGCTCGCTATCACGTCAGCGAGGTCAGAGACTTGATTAGAACGCGTCCGATGGAACAGTTCCGGCGCAGGCGGAGGCGGCGGGGCAGGCATCTTCGGGTTCCTGTTCCGCTCCCCGGGCGAACTATATCGCTGGAGGTGAGACTGCCGTTCGGATCGGACGGAGGCGGAAGCTCTTCGGCGGCGCTGCTGTTGCTAGCAATGACTGGGGCTATGATGGCGGGCTGTAGTTCGGACAGGGCTGAAGCGCAGGTGGCGGACGACTATAGGGGAAGGCGGGTTTACCTTCAGTCAGTCGTGGTGAAGCTGAGTGGGTCGAGGAACGATGGTGCGGGAGCGGCGACGATTAGGCTAAAGGCGGCGGCTCCGCTAAAGGAAGCGGGACCCAGGGTCAATGAAACGCTACAGTCTGTGATTGAACTCGCCTCTCACAGGACGCGCGTCCTTCCGGCCTGGACGTTTGTCGGGTCTGCCGGGCCAATCGCTCCATTGCAGGCACTGGAAATCGAGGAAGAGTTCGTCTTCGAGAACGTATACATCGGGGATCGTGGCAGCATAAGGCCTTACTGTGACATCGCTACACGGGAGGGCTACTACATCAACAGGCAGTCTCCGCCTCGGATAAGTTACCGCGCGCATTCTGAGCACTGCCGCATCCGAGCGCAGGGCACCGACGCCGTTCCTATTGAGGGACTCTCCGCGCGCGACGCCATTTCGAAACCGGTTCTTTCCGTGAACTGGCAGGACCGTAAGCGCAACCAGGGAGCTCTATCGATCGGAGATGGGATGTTGCCCTACCCGAAAGTCAGGGTGATTTCGGTCACTCCAGTGGAAGACATGAATGATGGCGAAGCCTTGTTACTGGACAGGTTCGAGATCTGCAATGGCAACGATGTTGAAATTATGAGCGTCGGCATTCAGAGCGAGCGGCCCGCCGACCCGGGCGACGAGGATTACTTCGGTGGGGAGACAGGGCAGCGGATTGCCGGGGAGGTTAGAACGTGTCCGCTTGTGGCTCCGGAGAACGTGCGCGTGATACTCGAGGAAATGGCGGTCTTTGCGCAGGGGAATTCGGACTTCGAGATAAGGGTGAGTCCCGTAGTGAGCACGCTTCAGCCCCAGGACATCGTGAACAGAGCGACGCTATTCGTTCTTGACAAGGAAGGTAACACCGATCTCGCAATGGTTGATGTCCTCAGACCCGAAGACGACGGATTTGACCCGCTGAAGCCGAACATCGTGAAATTCAACGTGGCACCGCCGACTCTGGAGGACAAGCGCAACAGCACGGATCCGGACAGTGCGATCATACAGGTGCGACTCGACCTAGAGCATCGGGTGACGGTCAAGAGGCCGGTCTACCAGCCGATTCAATACTACCCGGAGTTTGGCAACACGCACATATATCAGTGCAGGTGCAGCGCTTCTGGGGGGACCTGAAGCGAGGGCAGCAGCTCGTGCAGCTGCAGTTGCTCCTCGGAGGAGAGACTGAGGTATTTCAAATACTGGGATCCCCACTTCCGGGTGGATGCGGAGGATAGGCAGTATCTCCCTGATTCAGATGACTCCAATATCGAGCTGACTTTCAGGCAGAGCTTCCTGTTCGAGAAATTGCTCGTGACCTTCGATCGCCCTTACGAGGAACTGGTGTACATCGACCCGACGCCCGAGCCGGGAGAGGTGCGCGAACCGGACTACTACGAGGAAGGACGCGTAATCGGGCTTTGGGACGGGGAACCTCTTCATTGCGGTCCTGGCGTTGCACAGGACGATGAGGGCCGATGGACAGGCTGGTTGTGGGTCGCGCCCGGCACGAACAGCAAGGGAGAGGATTACGGGGGTTGCAGGAGGGCGTTTGCGTGCAGACTCAAGATTCCGGAGCAGGAGGAACCGTTCGGACCGGGTGGAACCCCCACGGAGGACGACTATGAGTGCGTCAACAATTAGGCGGTCGCGGCTGCCAGTTGCTATGGCGGCTGTGCTTATTGCGGTTGTGATTGGGCTGGCAAGTCCTGAAGAGGCGTACGCGCAGGCGCCGGAAGGAGTCGATGGGCCGTGGCTGAACATTTTCCAGCTCTTCTGGTTTACGAATCCTGATTATGACAACAGCGGGACTGACCAGGAATACAACCTGTACTACGGGCAGAGGTACGACTACGGCAAGGACAGGCGGCCAAAGTGCTGGTATCACCATACGGACGGTCCGGACGCCGACAAGGTGAACTCGCTGTTTCTGATGATGTCATGTCGTGTAGGTATTGTGGTGGGAGCCGTGACCTGGGCTGCTGTCGGAGTGGGGCTGATGGGGATGGCGTGGAACGGGCTGATGCACGTGGTGGACTCCGGTGCGGGCGGCGAGCGCGCCGGCGTGCTGCGGAATATGATCACTAGCCCCCTGGTAGGGCTGCTGCTAGTGTTCATGGCGTACGTGATTGCGACGCTGATCTATGTCGTTATGCGATACAACTTCGAGAGATACCTGAATCCGGACGTGTGGAATACATAATCCTGTGGCTTGGATCGGGGTCGCTGTAGGTGAGAGCAACAGCTTCGGACTAATTTTTCTCTTGGGGGCCGTTCTGCTAACCCTAGCCTTTGCTGGGGATGCGTGGAGTGAGGCGAGGTCAGTGAATCAAGAGAGCCGGCTGGCAAAGCCTAAGTGAAGGGTAATTGAGGCAGGCAATGACGGAAAACGACGAGAATCGACACTCGGATACGCAGGTAATGAAGATTATTTTGTCGTAATCACTCGGGCAACACTAAGCAAGGGAGTGTAAGAGATGGCAGTTGCCACTGAGGAAAGAGTAGTGCAGGAAGAAGAGCAGGCGCGTGCCGAGGTTGAGGAGACTGCGCAGGGAGCTTGGAACGGTGTGGTCAAGAGAGGGACAGAAGTGCTCACGAGGGCGGGAGGAAGACTCTCAGGTGTGACGACCGGAGCAGCAGGGCGTTTGCTGCGACGAAGGGCGTCGGGTGACGACGACGACTTAACTATACCCGCGTATATCGACCCGGAGGCTGAGGAGCGGGAGCGGCTGGCGGAACTGGAGCGGGAGTGGCCTTCGGACAACCTTGACGAAGTGCCCGACGTCCTGGGTTACCTGGGTTACAGCCACATCGAGAATGGGAATCGCGTGGTGAGGTCTGACGGGCGCAAGATGGTCGTTTTCCAGTTGAAGGGGAAGGAAGACGACGAGGCCAGTGTCAGAAGCTTCGCCGGTGCTCTCAACTCACTCCAGGGACAGGTGCAGTTCCTGATAAGGCAACATCCCCCGCGGCTGAACGAGTTCCGTATGAAGATGCGGGAGCATCGCGTCGCTGTCGAGGCCGAGAAGCCCCTGAGCGAGAGGCTTCGGAAGGCGGCAGAGTCACTGGATGTTCTACTAGGGGATATGGAGAGTCGTGAGGGGCTGATGGACAGGCGCTTTTACATCGTATGTGATGAAGAGCGCATGGAGGAGGTGATGGCGGCGGTCAGTCGAGTGCAGCTCACTGCAGGGGTTCTGGCCGAGCGCGCGCTTGACATACTTCTGCTGAGTTGCGCCTTCGGGCAGTCTCCTGCGGATCTTCCTGAGCAGGAGAGCATTCGGTACAAGACTGAGGTCACTCACGTGAGGAGCGACAATGGCGACTATCGCAAGACGATCTGGCTCAAGGTCTTTCCGCGCCAGATAAGTCTTGGCTTTCTGGAGTCTATCCTGACACAGGGAATACCAATGGACGTCTCGCTGCAAGTTTCGCAGGTACCCTCGGCACAGGCGCTTTCCAACCTTCAGAGCCAGCTCACGAAGATGCAGGCATCGGCGACCCTTCAGCTGAAACGTAAGGGAATCGTCGATGAGAAGGAAAAGATAGCGATGGAGGACATCGTCCGACTGCGCAGCCAGGTGATGCGAGGCGTTGAGCGTATGTTCAACGTGTGTCTCGCAGTCACGGTGCATGCTCCGTCGGAGCGGAAGCTGGAAGAGTATCTGACGGTGTTGCGTTCAGTCTTCACGTCGGTGATGGCGCAGGTGGAGGAACTGCCCCGAGTGCAGGCGAAGGCGCTGCGCATGACGATGCCACTCTGCGAGAATCCGATGCGCCACTGGACAGTCGTGGATACGAGCAGCGTTGCTCTGCTCTACCCCTTCGGCCCACCTGACATGGACGCCCGGGATGGCACTCTCATTGGTCTGGATACGAACGCTCGAAGCCTTGTCACGTTCGACAAGTTCAACTCGCCGGTGGCACAGAATCTGAACACGGCGATCCTCGCGACGAGCGGGGCCGGCAAGAGTTACAGCGCGAAGCTGGGCATTCTTCGCCAGCTTACGAGAGGCGTCAGAGCTTACATCGTCGATCCTGAGGGGGAGTATGTCGATACGGCGATTGCGGCGGGGGGCCGAGTGTTGACTCCCGGCGTGCCCGGGCAGGGGATGAACCCTTTTGTGGTTGCCGAGACGGGCGCGGAGCTGATGGAACGGATCCAGAACCTCATCAACCTGGTGCAGGTGATGATAGGACAGAACTTGGACCCCACCCTGAGGGCAAGCCTGGACAACGCGATGACCACTTACTACGAGGGGGTGGTGGCCGAAGGCGAGGGAGGCAACTGGTCAGGGCTGTATGGGCATCTTGAGAATACGGAGCCTGCTCTTGCCGCTATGGTGCGGCCCTTCTACTCGGGCAGTATGCGTTACCTGCTTTCTGACGAGGGGACGGACCTCTTGACGGATGAGCCGCCGATCACGGTCTTCAACCTGCGACTGATCAAGCCGGAGATGAGTGCAGCGGCCGCTATGGTATGCGCCGAGGTGGTTTGGACGATGGCTGCGCGTGACCCCAGGCCTCGGGAGCTGATCGTTGACGAGGTGTGGAGGATAATCCAGGTGCCGGAGGGCGCGGAGTTCATGATGAACACTGCAAAGAGAGCGCGGAAGCACGTGCTTGGATTGACCAGCATAACCCAGGACGTCAACGACCTGCTGGCTGTGAACACTAGCGAGGGAGTCAGGGGCAACAGCGGGCGGGCGGTCATTCAAAACGCCAGTTACAAACTGCTGCTGCGCCAGGACCCGGCGGTCGTGAGCACGATCGCGGACACGTTCCAACTGCCTAGCGAGGTGGCCGAGCAGCTACCGTCGTACCCGACCGGACAGGGATTGCTGCTGACGCCGATGGGACGCTACCCGGTCGAGATGGAATCCGCGCCGATGGAGCACGAGATCATCGAGTGGGAGGCGGGCGCTCATTAGCGGCTGAGTGCGAGGGTGCAGGACTATGGTGAACGGACTTGGCGATGGAAACGGCGGTAAGGTGCGGAAAAGAGACTGCATTCACCTTCGAGACCGAAGGGAGTGTGCTGACTGCGCCAGGACGAGGAGCATCAGGCTATACAAGGCGGTGATCTGGGTATCAGCGCTGTGTGGTCTGGTTCTCACAGTGACGCTGATAGTGACATGGTAACAGCGTGCGAGGAAGGTATGGTGAGCGAAGGAAGCCTGAACGTTGTCGAGGAGTTGTTGCTGCTTGCGATCAGTGAGGACGGACGCCTTCCTTCTGACGATAAGGTCTTCGGGTACGTCCTGGTTGCAGGTGTGCTGATGGAGCTCTCACTTGCGAGACGGATTGACACGGACTTGGACCGGCTTATGGTGCTGAACCTGGCACCTCTGGATGACAGGATGTTGGATACAGTTCTTGTGGAACTGGCAAGGACTGGCCGCGAGCAATCGGGCGATGTGAGGTTCTGGTTAGAGTGGCTGAGTGGATATGGCGAAAACATACGGGAAGAGGCCCTCGAAAAGCTTGTGGATAAAGGGATGGTGGAGAGACGAGAGAAGCGTTTATTCGGCATATTTCGCTCGCGGCGCTATTCGGTTATTGACTTGGGAG
This sequence comes from Dehalococcoidia bacterium, assembly GCA_963665605.1. GTDB lineage: Bacteria > Chloroflexota > Dehalococcoidia > Lucifugimonadales > JADFKI01 > Bin90. Next base: position 2,503,634 of record OY762409.1, read on the forward strand.
CGAGAGCTGCGGTGAGAAAGAAGGTCATTCGTGGATTGAAGAGCGGCGATATACCCGACCCGAGAGTGAGCTTGCTCATCTGCCTCGCGGATGCGTGCCGGCTGCTCGGCGATCTATTGGATGGTGAAGAAGAGCTTGTGGGACTTGGAGACCGGCTTGAGCTCATACGCAGGCTGGAACTTATAGGGCTCGTGACGGCGCGCGCCGTTGACGACATTCGTGGATCGCTGTCGGTCTCAATCCAGAGCAGGCGGCGCTGATCGCGCGGGAGACGGACTGATGTTGCGGGAGAGACGTGTGAGCGAAAGGAGAACGAGCGTGAAGACGGACGGAACACTTCTGAGGGTGATGCCACCTCGCCTCGGTGAGCATACGCTTCTCAGCTTCGAGAATCTCCTGGAGTCACTCGATGCGGACGAGCCCTTCAGCCTGGAACTAGTGGCGGAGGACGGCGGTATCTCGATGCTCGTAAGAAGTGAGCATCCTGACCGCGTTGCCCAGCAGCTGAGAGCACACTATCCGGAATTGGGTCTGCAGTACGTTGAAGGCGGTGAAGACCCTCTGAGATTTCGCGCTGAGGAGAGTGCATGGATGCGGAGGCTGCGTCCTGAAGGAGGTGAATGGCTTCCGCTGCAGGTGTACGACGACACCGGACTTCTCGGTTACGGCTCGGACCCGTTCGTGGATATGCTGGGCGGGTTGTCGAGCGATGTGCGACCGGGGGAGAGACTGGTTTCGCGACTGGTGCTGAGCCAGATGTCGCACGACTGGTCGGAGGCATGGCGCGCGCGGGCGATGATCGGAGCAGGCAGCGAGAACCAGAAGGCGGCCGAGACGGAACGAATGAGCCAGCAGCTCGATCGGTCGAGTCGGGCACAGTCCTCTATGAGTGGCGGGGCGAACTCGGACCAAGGTGCCAGCATGAGCGACTCCCTGACGCAGTGGATCTTGTACCTGGTTGTCGGGGCGATGGCGGGGCTGCTTGTTACTCTCTGGTTCAAGCACCTCTGGGAATCCGGCCAGATCTGGCAGATCGCCCTGTACAGCGTCGCAGGAACGACTTCGATTGCCGGCCTGTCGTTCCTGTTCTGGAAGCTGGGATTCTTCAAGAAGATGCCCAAGCAGGAGTATTACGATCCTCAACAGGTCGCGACACGTATCTCGGGTGCGGCATTCAGGCTTGAAGTTCAGCTGTATGCCGTCGTGAGTGGGGAGTCCCGGCCCACGCGCTCGCGTGAACTTCTCGATCCGGTCGTCGGAGCGTACCGGAGCTTCGACAACCCGCTGGGATGCAGGTTCGGGGTGGGTGAACTGGTCAAGGTGGAGGATTCAGAGCTGAATGGAAGTCTCCTCAGCTTCGAGGTGGACAATCGCAAATGGCGCCTATTCCGACAGCCTGACGTTCGAGGGCAAGGCGTCGTGGGTGTACGCGAGGTTGCGGCGCTATGGCACGTGCCAGGAGAGTCTGCGAAGGTGGACGGCCTGGAGCGTGCCGGCAGCAGGAGGTTGCCGCTGCCCAGGGCTCTTGGAGCAGGGGCGCTTGTGGGAGAGGAGATCATTGGTGACGGCGAAACCCGGCTTGTTCACTTTCCACCGCGAGCGATGCGACGGCATCACCTGTATGCCGCCAGAACGCAGATGGGGAAGTCAACGCTCATGGGGCACGTCGTGGGTAGCAGACTGCTGGAGAAGGCGGCTGGACGTGATGACCAGGCTGTTGTGGTCGTGGACCCGCACGCGGACCTGGTTGGTGGGATACTAGAGCGCGTTCCGGAGGAAGTCGCCGGGCGAGTGCGCCTGATAGATCTGGGTGACAAGACGCGCAGATGTGGGATAAACCTGTTGGATGTTCATGTCTTTCTGGATCGGGAGACCACGGTGGATACTATCGTACGGGTGGCTCGCGCCCTGTGGGACCAGTGGGGAGGCAGGATGCAGACCATCTTAGAGCACACCCTTAAGGCTCTGTACGAGGCGAACAAGACTCTGCCTCGCGATGCCCAGTACACGCTGCTGGACGGGCGGCTGATGCTGACTGACGAGGGCTTCCGAAACGAGGTGCTCCGGCGAGTGAGGGATCCTTTCATACTCGACTGGTGGCAGAGCGACTTCGGCACCTGGCGCGCAGAGTATCTGGCAGACTCTCTTGCTCCGGTGCAGACACGACTTGCGCAGTACGCGGGTTCGGCGGCGGCTCGCGAGATACTCGGACAGCGCAGCTGCACGCTCGACGTAGGGGAGGCCATACGAAATGGCGATGTCCTGCTCGTAAGTACAGACCAGGGCGCTGTGGGGCGACACGTATCGGCCCTGGTGGGGGCTGCGATGTTGAACCTCGTGGAGTCGGTAATCAGGCAGGAGGGAGAGAGAACGGCATCCGAGCGCGGGGGAGCGATGGTGGTCGTGGACGAGATGCAGACGATACCGGGCGTCGAGTACGAGGACATGCTTTCGGAGCTTCTCAAGTATCGAGGGTCTCTCGTGTTGGCAACTCAGAGTCTCTCCAGGCTGGATGAACTTTCGCCCACGATGAGAGACTCGATACTGGCGAACGCCGGTTGCCTCTGCGTATTCCAGGTGAACGCCGTCGATGCCAAGAGACTTCTCCCCGAGCTTGACAGCGAGCGCCTCGATGAGGAGGACATTACCGGACTGGCCGCTCATAACTGTTACGGCAGGCTGGACCTGGGCGGACCGCGCCCCGAATATTTCTCCATGCGACTTCTGCCACCGCAGCCTGGCAACACAGCGATTGCCGAAGTCATACGTCTGGCGTCGGAAGCTTACACCAGGCCGCAATCAGAGGTCGCCGATGAGCAGGCGGATTACATGGACGGCCAGGTGAGCGACTTCCGCGACAAGCTTGATCGAACGGGTAGTGACGCACTGGACTTCGGACAGGGTTTAGGAGGCGGGAGAGGCGGTAGGCGTGGTCGCCGTGTGAGGGATGAGGATGTCGGTGGTGAAGGTATGAAGAAGGATGGCACAGAGGAAGACCAGGCGGACGATGAGCCGGACGACGATACCGACGCAGTTGCAGCAGACTAGCAGGATGACGAGTAGTATGACGCGCTGGTTGAATCTTGCAATGGTCAAGTGACTTATGATCGTTGTCTTCATCATTGTGCTGGGGACATTGGGTGGTGTGATTGGCGGAGCATGGGATTACTCGCACCTTCACAGCGACGCCTGGGCAAATGCAGCTGGGACGGAGCCGGTCGTGAAGGGTCGCCAGAGACTGGTTTCGGCGGACGTTGAGGATGAGGAGCTTGAGCTTCTGACTGAGCTAACGCGTGAGGGGATCGAAAACGGGCACTTCGGGCTGCAGGGCAGTCTGGTGAGTGGAATGCGCGCTGACAGGGACTTTCCGCGGGAGTTCGGATTCGAGGAGGTCGAGGCTTGGGTGGAACGCAACGTCCGCTGGGAGGTGACTGGACTGGACCGGGAGCGGTCGGTGGGCGATGTAGCGGTTATGGAGGTGAGAGCGAGAGGTCAGGGAACGCATGGACGGGACTTCGAGGATGCCGCCGTTGCAGCTCGGTTCATCGTGATGTACGGCATGGGAGGGGAGTTCCCAGGATTGCTCGGCTTTCGAGCGGACGATCCGCCGTTCGTGGTCTGGGGCATCCTTGCAAATGATCATGACTGGCGAGTTGCGGTGCCGGACTAGTGCGTGAGACGCGTCGATTGAACGAGATAAAGGGAGAGGCATTACATCCCAGCTGTGCAGGATCGACAGGGATAGTTGTCGCCATTGGAACTTCACGGTCGAAGCGACAAGGAGCCTGGCAGGCTATACGGCAAGTGATCCATCTCGATAGAGAGAAATTGCCAGCGCGTCTTATGCTGTCCGACAGGCTTAGCCAGGTTGCCGGAGACGAAGGAGAGGAGGCATCGTAACGATGCCAGTTGCCGAAAACAGCAACGTGGTGGCCATGCGAGCTCTGGGACGGATGCCATTCCTGGAGAGGCGTGAACTTGCGTCCGTCTCGTCGCTGGCCGAGAGAACTGCCCTGGACGCCCTGCATAGGCTGGAGGAATACGGAGTTGTCGCTTCAGTTAGGCACTCTCTGAGTGAGAGGTCGCGACTGCAGCGTTGGTATCTGACACCGAGCGGAGTCGAAAGATTTGCGGACATGGAAGGGCTGACGGTGGAAGAGGTTGTGAGACTCTTTCCTTTATCAGCGGAATGGCGTCGCTGGCTGCTGAGACGCATGGACACAGTGGCTACCTGCTATCGAATCGCACAGGATGCCTCCCTACCTTACAAAGGTCGGCTGCGTTGGCGGTGGGAACGATCAGGACCTCTCGACGCGTTTATGACTCTTCCCGACAATCGGACTCTGGGAATTGCACGGTTCGGACCGGCTCTCCCCCGGCGGTCGATGTACAGCCGCCTGGGAAGCCTGATGGAGATGCATCGACGCAACACCTTGTTCGCGGCTCTTCTCGTAGTTCCAAGCTCAATCGAGGCCCACGGTATCCTGGGACGGATGAAAGGAGAGAGGCTCGATCTTTCACTCTCGGTGGAGGGAGACGTTCGACAGTCGCATCCTGGTGATGCACTTTGGCGCAGTCACACCTACCGTCCCGATACTGCCTTCCCGGTCGAAGGCGTGATAAAGGGAGTTGTACGACGGCCGGCGGCGCCAGCTGCAGCACCAGCGCGGCGTGCAGCGGCACCGGAGGGGTTGGTCGGAGAAGTAGAGAACGATCTCGACCTGGTGGCGTGCAAGTTGGGCCAGCCCGCTGGCAGAATGCTGGACACCCTTGCGGACTGGCCCCTGATGCGTCTGACGGAGTTGGCAGAGTTCCTTGGCATCAGTGTTGAACGCTCTAAGAAAGGGCGGACTCAACTGTCACGATTGGGGCTGATCGTAGGGTTGAGATTTGGCAGGACAGCTGATGAGAGGAGACAGATTGAAACACGGCTGGCACTCAGCATAGACGGGCTCAGGTATCTCGCTTGGAGAGATCGGACGAGACTCTCAGACCTGACGGCGTTCTGGGGAATTTATCCCGATGAGAATGGTGATGACGCTCTCAAACTGGCGAGTTATCGAATTCGGGGATCGAAGCTGCGTGTCCTCGCGCGCGAGCTGAAGCACACCGATGGCGTGCATCGTTTTATGGCTGCGCTGGCGTCAGCCTGTCGTAAAGCAGGTGATTGGGAGCTGGTGGAAATTCTGCCCCCACACCGATGGGAGAGGTGGTTCCACTACAACAGTCGTCGCTATGGGTTGAAGCCGGACGCCATTGGTCAGTTGGCATGGCGGGGAAGGAATGTATCGCTGCTGTTCGAATATGAGGAGCGAGCGATTAAACCGGTGCGAATGCATGAGCGACTGCTACGATACCGTCGCTATTATGGGTCTCTCGAAACGCAAAGAGACTTTGAGGGCGGCTCGATGGTCGCTGTCGTCTTTCCGGACACCGCAGCCGCAAGCCGTTGCTCCGCCTATGCTTCGAGAGAGGCACGACGGGGGACAAGAGCAGGTAGGAGAATGCCTCTGCTGATAGGCAGCCTGGCCGGTTTAGCAGAGGAGAGCGTACTCGGGCAATGCTGGCTGATGCCGTCGAATCTCGCCTTGGGCACTGTAAGACCGGAAACCCTCTTCCAAAGTCAATAGGGCGAGAGAGGCGCCAGGGAACATCTGGTCTGCGACCGGATGGCCTGAATTGCATGTGAATACCCTGTCCAGAGAAGGAGACGGTGGTCGGTGGAGGAAAAGAGAATATGAAGGGTATGGGTTTACGTGGAAATAAAGGCGCGTAAGGGTGGTCGGTCGGCGCAAGGCGAAGGTGGAAAGGGCGAGCGATTTTGAGGTTGAACGTAGGGCAGGTGGTCGGTGGTGAAAAGAGAATAGGAGCACACGGATGGGAAGCGAGCAAGAGTCCCTGCGCGGGGACGAGATGCGTGAGTGGTTGCGGGCGTGGGTGAAGAGGACTAGCCAGAGGCGAGTGTCTGAAGCCCTCGGAGTGAACCGTGACCCTCTTAGACGCGCGCTGCAAGGGACGGGCGGCGTGACGGGGGTTGTGCGAGAGGCGGTGGAGAGGTACGCGACGGCGAACGGCATACGGATAATCGAGACCGATTCTTCATCCCCTATCGGGAAGAGCGATGACGGCGGCAATGCCGCTGATGACGCGAACGGCGTGGCAGACGACAACGCCCCGGCTGCGAGTGAAGCAGAGCGCCAAAGGAACGACGCGGCAGGGCCAGAGGCACACTCCAAGTCGGGCGAGAGGCATGCTCAGGACAGCGAGGGCAAGTCTGACGGGCCAGAAGACGCCAAGGACGGGGAAGAGGACGGCTATGATGAAACTGACCCTGACCCAGGGAGGAACCCGGGAGACGGCGCACAGGGCAGGGAGAGTTCATCCCTATTGGGAGAGATAGAGGACGCGTCGACGCCCGCAGAGTTGGCCGGGATTGTCGGTGCGCCTGTATTGGCGGAACTGCCAATGGAATCGGCGCTCTCGGGTGCGCGGGCGCTTGCGCGCGGCTGGCGTTGGGTACGAGACCCTGCACCTATTGGTTTGCACGGTGACGCCCTCTTCTACCTTCACACACGAGAAGATGTTAGCTTTGCCGACGAGGGAGCGAAGCGAGTAGCGTTCGCTCCCGACACGGAGATGTTCGAGTGTGGCCTAACGGCGGCGGAATTGCGATACGGCGTGCATCCGCACCAGAGGCAGGAGCAGTACGTTTTCGAGCGACACGGGGACAGACCCCTGCTTATCGGCATACGGATGGCGGCGCTAGTGCCCGAAAAACCCTACCCCGATGAGAAGTGGTTCTTTGGCTCGGAAGGAAGCATCATCGACGGAGAACGTCTGCCTAGCGCCGCTGAACTCATCGCATCCAGACGCAGACTACTCGTACTCTCGGATAGCTTTCCAGAGGATGGCTCTGGTAAGCACCTCACGCCGTGGCAGATCGCGCTAATGAACGAACGGATGCATGTTGAACTGCAGATGGTGAACAGTCACTACGCGCTGACGATAGGCGAACACGTCGATGGAGCCCGCACGTGGGCCCCGTCCACACGTCTGGGAATCGAGACACGCTGGCGGGACGCCGAGATTGAGACGAATGAAGCCGCGATACGAATGGATTTGCGAGCCCGACGACGGCGGGCCATGCTCTTCTGGCTCCCGCGCCTATTGCTTAAGCGCATTCGAACACCCAGCACGCCGGACTTAGACGGCGCCGTCTGCGGTGAAAGGGACTGGCGCGTCACGGCTCCTCCCTAGTCAGAGGAGTATCCCAGGGAGTGACGGCAGGAAGATTCTGACCAGCCACACTCGACCAGATGTCTATTTTCATACTTACGGCGCGATCGTCGATGCCACCGTACGTGCCGGCGCATTCAAAAGGATGTGGGTTCGATGCAGGTTGCTGCCATTCAAGCTGGGCCTCCCACACTTCGATTCCAGCTCCGGAGAAAGTCTGACAAGAAAGTAATCCGATGATTTTCGTTCTGAGCATTATCCCATCTGCGTTGTTCACAGCGTGTTACACGTACCTCTTCCTGTACAGAGAAGCAACTCTTAGGGTAAAGATCACCCAGATGGTCTTGCGCTTCGCGTCATCCTTCATCTGCTACGTGGTATTTTATCTCGCGTCGATGATGGCACTCGGCGCGGTATATCTTGCCTTCGATTGGTCCACAGGTGGTGAGACCGCGTTCAGGATGCAGTTCATAGGCCTGACCTTGTTCGCCAGTGTATGTAGTATCTTTGTCGCCACACGCCGGTCTGATTGCACAGGTCGATGATGACGCTCCCAGCGAGAATAAGAACGGGTGTGCGCTGGCGCGTCCGATAGGAAGAGGGTCGGACGGCCAGCTACTCTGCTAATAATCAGCAGTTCCTTTATGGATGAAACGCAGACGAAAAGCGCAAAAGACGCCGCTTTAATGGCGGATATGCCCTAATATTGAGCAATTTCGAGCGTATATGAGACATTTTTCTTGACTCGCCCGAATCCCGTGAGATAATGAAAGTGTATTTATTTATCCCCAACCCCATCAGTTGCGCCTGCAGCCTCAGAGCAGTCGTAGTCGAAGCAGCCAGCATCTCATCTGGCTAGGAATGCATGGATTCGTGTTGCAGCGTTCGCGCTCCCGGTCCCTCTGTGTTTAGGATTTCGGCAACCGGTATTGGCATGTGTTGTAGCGTTCGCGCTCCTGGCCAGTGCAATTCGAGGCCTCTGTCCATCGCGTTTGCGGAGCTTTTTGAAAAAGCCGCGAAACAGCGGTGGGCTTTGTTGTGTCTTCAGCTCGGTGTGACGACCACGACCGACCACTCACCGACCATCCCTGCACGCCTGTAATACGTGCTGCTCGCGAATCCCTCTGAAATCCCCCTCATCCACCGACCACTTCTCAGTCCCCACAGACCGCCCCGCATTTTGCACCGACCGACCACTTTCTGCGTCATTTTCACTGGCACTCTGATGCCCCAACCCTTCCCTATTTCCTAACAGCGCGTCTCATTGTGTGAGACGCGCTGCGTATCGTCACGTCTTTATCAGGCACTGAAGTTCAACCGGCAGGTAGTTCGAAATTTGAAAGGAGACCACCCATGGCAATTGCACCTTTGACGAAACTCGGAGAGATAGCACGGAGCAGAGACCTTGGAGACATCGTGGAGAGCCGCGGCATCAAGCTCATTCCCAGCTCGGGGCGCGTTCGCCAGGGCGTCTGCCCCTTCCACGACGAGAGCGAAGGCAGCTTCACCGTTTACGCCGACAGCCAGCGCTTTCACTGCTTCGGCTGCGAGACATGGGGCGACGCGCTCGACTTCATCCGCAAGCTGGACAACGTAAGCATCCAGGAGGCCGCAAGAATACTGCAGAGGCAGCCCGCGTTACCCGTCAGAGCTCGCTACTCCATGCCGAAAGCCCGGCGCACTACCAGGCAGGACAGCACGTTAATCCGGGCGGCACTCACCTACTATCGGGACATACTACTGAGTTCAGCTTCGGGTCAGTCCGGACGCAACTATCTCAAGGACCGCGGCATCAGCAGAGCGACCGCAGAAGGCCTGCAGCTCGGATACTGCACCGGAAACGGCCTGAGAGACCACCTATACGATCAGGGCTTCGGCAAGGACCGCGTTCTGCGATCAGGGCTTCTGCTCGATCGGGGTAGGCGCGAACGCTTCGCGGGCATGGTCGTCGTTCCGGAGATTCTGAACGGCAGTCCGGTCTGGATGACGGGTCGCACCGTCCGCAAGAACGTGAAGCCTCGCTTCAACGCGCTCCCCGGGAGCAAGACGATATTGGGCATTGGAACGCTGCCCCGTCGGATTCAGCGATTGATAGTCGCGGAGGGCGTGTTCGACTGGCTGACTCTTCGCGAGTGGGGCCTGCCGTCCGTGGCGCTTGCCGGCAATGGAAACGTCGAACGGCTGATCCAGCAGATCAACAGGGTGCAGGCAGGAGAAGTGATTCTCGCGCTGGACGCAAACGACAAGGGCGAAAGCCTGACGAGAAAACTGCTGGGGATGGAGTGCGAGGACGGCGACGAGCCAAGCGCGACGCTTGCGAACGCGTCTGCGATCAGGCTGCCGGGCGGCTACGAGGACATAGGGGACATGGCGACGGTCCCTGACGGCAAGATGCGCTTCATGGCGGCGCTCGGATAATCATCGGTATTCGACCCATGACGCCTATACGACAAGCTGGACTCGCAGGCGACCTGGTGTTCCCAAGACCCGTGTAAATGACGCACTGTGCGTCGGGGTACCGGATCGCGATGTAAGCGAATGATCATAAATCAATTATCGTGCAAGTCTCCCGGTGATGTGCCTATTTTGTGCAAACGGGAGATTTTGTACAGAGCGGCAGCATAGGTACGGAGCGCAACCGCGAATCAACAACTCAATGTCGGCAATGCCGAGAAGGGAACGTCAGATATGGCTAAGCAGAAGAACAGCGGACACGAGCTGTGGATCGAGATCAGGGGCTTCGCCACCTTCAAGCCGGTGCTCAAGGGAAACGGCAAGATGGCGCTGATGAAGGTCGGCGTGCAGGTCAACCCGCTCAAGCGCGACTACTACGACGTGCTCGTATTCGGGCCTGCGGCGAAGAATGTCAGCAGGTACGTCCAGGAGGGCGCGATCGTCGCAGTCAAGGGCATCCTGGACTTCTCCGTGAGGCAGAGCAATAGAGGTGGGGTGAAGGCGACGGCAACAGTAACCACAAACGAGGTGACCTTCTGCAAGAGGGGAGAGGAGCACCACGCGAGGGCGACTGTGGTAGGTGAACTTGGGACGAACCCCTACCACTCACGCACGGCGAACGGGACTGACGTCAGCTCATTCCAGGTGAAGACAGTGCGCAACAGGCGCGGCAAAAAGAGGACCAACACGGTGGACGTGAGTGCCTTCGGTGGCAAGGCGGATGCCTGCCAGTCCTACCTCTACCGGGGACGCTGCGTCCGGATAGAGGGGCCGATGCAGGTATCGCGGTACCGAGGAAGGGACGGCAACGAGAAGGCAAGCCTCGATGTGCAAGCGACTGACGTCAAGTTCCTGACCTGCAAGGTCAGGCAGGGCAACGACGCGAGCGCCAGTGCAGCGCGGGCTGCGTAAGGCTGCAACGAAACGGCGGTCCGGCTGAGAGTGTCAGCGGGGCCAACGGAACGGAGTGCGGATTCAGAGATTGGTCGGTGTGTGATGCCCAAAGTACGGAGTGCGGCCTTTAGCATTAAGAGTATGACGGCGTGTAGCGCGGCGCGTAGAGCGAATTCAGCATCAACTAGATCATAGCCAGGGCAAAGCCCGGGAAAGGAATCTTCAGAATGAAGAACGTAACCATCATCGGCAAGGTCAACGGCAACATCTACACCCGCCAGTTCGAGTCCGGCTCGGTCAAGGCCCGCGTGCCCGTGCTCGTGAGGGAGGCCCGCAAGAGCAGCGACGGCAGCGAGACCGTCCGCGAGACCGCCTTCACCGTGGAGGTCTGGAACAACACCGCGCTCTACTGCACCAACAAGTTCAAGGAGGGCGACTCCATCTTCGTGGACGGCGACCTCGACATGGTCTCCTTCAACAACCGCGAGGGCAAACTGGACGCCCGGCTGGTGATCGCGGCCCGCAAGGTCCTGACCGCCAGCGACGAGGCGTATGTCAACTTCCGCGGCATCGGCAACCTGACGCGCGACCCGGAGATGCGCTACACCAACGAGGCGGGACTGCCCGTGACCAACGCAGGCATCGCCTTCAACCGGCGGTACCTCGACAGCGCGGGCGAGCGCCAGGAGGAGACGCTGTTCGCAGACCTCGTCGCGTGGAACGGGACGGCGGAGAACCTCGACCAGTACACGCAGCGCGGCAGCCACCTCTACATGGAATCAAACCACGTAGAGCTGGAATTCTACGCCTCCAGGGAGGGCGAGCCGAAGGTGCGCACGAAGATCACGGCTTCGTTTACGCAGTTCCTCAGCCCGTCGTCCGGCCAGGCCGCTCCTGCGCACGGCGCACCAGTGACCGCCGAAGGCGCTTCCGAACCCGACGACGACATGCCCTGGTAACCAATCTGCAGGCAGCCAGGCTAATGGCGACCAGTCTCTGTTAGCCCCAATCCACCGAAGATATTGACACAGTGAAGATAGCGAAGACGTGGGAAGTGCTCCGTTGACTGTGGGATAATGGTTTTTTGAGGAAAGACCAACCCCAGACAAGGAGCACCAAATAGATGATAGCATCCGAGCGTCCCGACCGCATCCAGGTAGCCTTCGACGACCACCGCCTGGTGGCCAATGCCGGACTGCTGTTACCGGTCACACTGGCCCATCGTCTGGGTCTGAGCGAACTTGTGGAAAGCCACCTTGACCTGGGGGATGCGCCGGGTCGGGCGAACGCGGGAGACAAGATACTGACCCTGGTGGCGTCGGCTCTGGCAGGCGGTGATTGTATAGACGACGCGGACGCGCTGCGGTCCGGAGGCACCGGACGGGTGCTGGGCTGTACGGTCAAGGCGCCATCCACACTGGGGACATTCCTGCGCAGCTTCAGGTGGGGCCACGTGCGCCAACTGGACCGGGTGAGCCGGGAACTGCTGTTGCGAAGTTGGTCCGCGGGGGCAGGACCCGGGGACTCGCCCCTGACGATTGACCTGGACTCCACCGTCTGCGAGACCTACGGACTGGCGAAGGAGGGAGGCAGCGAGCACAACTACAACGGGCAGAGAGGCTATCATCCGCTGGTTGCCGTCGTCGCAGGAACAGGGAACGTGCTGATGGCACGACTGCGCAAGGGCCGGGCCAACACCGCCCGGGGCGCAGCCAACTTCCTGCGTGAGACGCTGAGCAGGGCACGCTACGCAGGAGCCACGGGAGCGCTCACCGTGCGGGCCGACAGCGGCTTCTACGCCCACGACATCGTCAGCGTCTGCCGCGACAACGATGTGCGCTTCTCCATCACCGTCCGACAGCATCGGAGCTTGCGCAATCTCATAGAGGATATACCCGAGACCGACTGGACGCCCATACCCTACTGGATGGAGGGCGCAGCCGACGTTGCCGAGACCACGTACGTACCCTTCGACAGCCGCCCCGACGCCGCGCCGGTGCGCCTCATCGTCCGCAGGGTCAGGCCCACGCCCGGCTCTCAACTGGCGCTGCTCGCCGACTACAGCTATCACGGCTTCATCACCGACCGGGAGGGCGACACCCTTCAACTGGAAGCCGACCACCGCCGACACGCCGAGATCGAGAACGCCATACGCGACCTGAAGTACGGTGTGGGACTGAACCACCTGCCATCGGGTCGCTTCGCCGCCAACGCAGCCTGGATGGCCGTGCAGGTGATGGCACACAACCTTGCCCGCTGGACCGCGCGCATCGGTCTGGCTGAGCAGGTGGTGACCACAAAGACCCTCAGACGACGCTTCTTCTCCCTTGTCGGACGGCTCACACGCTCGGCACGCCTTCTCACTCTGCATCTTCCGCAGGGCTGGCCCTGGGGAACACAGTTCGGACGCGCACTGACCAGACTGCGAACCATTCCATTACCGAGCTGATGGCAGCGACGACAGACCGCCATACACGCCACAACCCATCACATCCCCAGACTCTAGCCGGACCGCGAGTATCCCCTGCTGCCCACCGATTCGTCAACTTCACCCACAATCGCCACTGTGGGCCTCCACCGGCGTCCAACATCACGACCGGGGACCTTCAGAACGCTCCAGCGCCGGCGTCATACTCTCACCGCCATCTTGCCACGCTCTTAAACCACGATCCGGCAGAGATGCCACGACTCTTCGGTGGATTCGGGGTAAAGGAATTGTTGTGCAGAGTATGTCTATTTCTTTGCAAACGCGACCTATTGTACAAAGCGCCCTACCGGCATCACAGCCCCGCACTTTTCGCGGGGCTTTTCATTTTCAGGAAACTATCCGACAGGAGATGCTCCGACAGGAGGCAAGAAAGATGGGATGGCTTTTCAGACAAGGGCACTCGTTCACCTCAACACCTACGTCCGCGAGATTTGCGGGGATCACGAGGCGTATGAGGTTGAAGTAGCAGGCTCACCGACGCAGATTACGAACGAAAACCTCAAGCGCGGCAACTACGAACATGACTACATCGAGGTCTGGTTTCTGACCAGGGCGACGAAGGACGGCGAGCCGGTGATCTGCCAGCTGCTCGTCGACTTCGACGCGACGGCGAAGGGCGCGAGCGGGCCACCGGCGTTCGACGGCGTTGCAGGCCGTGAGCGCCCGCACAGCGACCCTCTGGTACAGGCATGGGGATACAAGCTGCTGGACTCAGGCTCAGGCTTCGGCTCCCACAGCTGCCCGATGAGATTTCTGGACGCCGCGCCCATCGTGCGGGGAGAGCACGATCAGGCGTGGCGGTCGGAGATGAGAGAACGCGCCGGAACGCTCCTTTAACCACGAGACAATAGACCTGAAGACGGACGGCGATGCGCGACGAGCGCGTGTGGCCGGCGACACCAAGAACATACCTGAAGACCCGAAAGGAATGGCATGGCTAATCTCAGAGCAGTAAGCGATATGGAATACTATCCCACCCAGCCGGGCGTGCCCGCATTCGTGGCCAGTCTGTTTGACTACCACAGGATGCCGGACACGGTGCGGATGATCGACACCTCCGCCGGAGAGGGCGACGCGCTCCGGATACTTGAGGACTCGATACGCTTCGAGTACGAGAAGCGCAACGGCACGCGACTCGATAAGGACTCCATCGAGACCTACGGCGTTGAGCTTGACCTCAACAGGGCGAAAGAGGCCCGCAAGAAGCTCGGCAAGGTCGTTCAGACCGATTTCTCAAACATGCTCATCACCGACGGCGTGTTCAACGTCAACTTCCTGAACCCTCCCTACGACCACGACCCCCAGTACAAGCGCCTAGAGCAGCGCTTCCTGGTGCAGAGCACGAAGCTGCTGTGCCGTGGCGGCATCCTCATCTACCTGGTTCCTCGGCATGTGCTCAACGTGAGCGCGGAGTACCTGTCCCAGAACTACTCGGAGTTCCGCATCTGGCAGGAGGAGAACAACTACGACGCCGAGAACTTCGACCAGGTAATCCTGATGGCGCGACGGGACTACAACCCCTGGGACAATGTGAAGGCGAAGCAGGCAATCCTGGACTTCGCGCAGGGCAAGCTGGACTTCGTCGGCAACGACGACAACAAATACTTCATTCCGCACCTGAACGAAGACGTCCAGCGGTTCGCCGCGCTGCGGATCGACTACGCGGACGTGCTCAGCGAGATAGAGCGCAGCGGGTACGAGACCCGGCAGGAGTGGCAGGACATGCACCTTCCCCCTGCCAACACCGTCAAGGACCCGCTCATGCCCCCGCGCGTCGGCCACATGGGACTGATCATGTCCGGTGGCGGCGTGGGCGGACTGGGCATCGCCCTGCACAACGACAGCGAGCAGATCATCTTCCGCGCCTCCTCCAAGAAGGTCACGGAGTCCGTGTCGCAGAACGAGGAGGGCACGGTGCAGCGCATCTCGGAGCGCATGAGCAGCAACGCCGTGCTGCTTGACCCTCGCAACTGGGAGTTTACCGACGACGTGGCACTCGGGCCGTTCGTGTCCAGGTGGAGCCAGCAGCTCGCCAGCTACATCTCGGAGGTTATGCCCCCGAAGTACACGCCGGAAGGACTGCGTGAGCTCCTTGGACATGCTCCCGAGTATTACAGGCTCCTTCGCAAGCCGATGCCCGGCAACGGCCAGCGGCTCGCCATCGAGGGCGCGATGCACTCGCTCATGTCAGGCGAGCGCGGGACGACGGTCGTCGGCGAGATGGGGACGGGAAAGACGTACATCAGCATGGCGGCGGCGTACCTAGCCGGCATACGCAGAGTCGCCGTCCTCTGCCCGCCCACGCTGGTCTGGAAGTGGGAGAAGGAAATCCTCATGACGGTGCCGAACGCGCGGGTGTACGTCGTGGGCAAGAACCCGGGCGGCAAGAAGGCCAAGGAGCCGTTCTACCGCCTGTACAAGAGCCCGATGAAACAGATGCGATGGCTGGATGCCAAGTACACCCACTTCGACAACGATGTGCCTGTGTACATCATCCTGGCGCACAGCGTCGCCAAAGCGTCCTACGGGCGCATACCGGCCGTGCATTTCCGCTGGGGCTACAAGCCGCAGCCGCTCTACTCGGAGACCACGGGCGAGCTGATCGAGCACAGCTGGAGGCCCTTCACCGTCAAGGTTGAAGAGGACGTCGACCCGGCGGACCTGCCGCCAGGAGTGGAGCCTGATGGCGATCACACGAAGGTCGTGGAGCGGCACGTTCAGCGCATCTGCTGCCCCGAGTGCGGACAGCCCATCATGGCGAAGAAGGAAGAGTACGCCGACTGGGACTGGCTCTGCAGGGGCCGGCGCATCTGCCGAAACGAGATAACGGTCGGCAGGCTTGAGGTCAAGGACGACTACGGCCGGGAGGCTTTCCAGACGGAGACGCGCGCTTGCGGCGCAAGGCTCTGGCAGGCGCTCGCCAAGAACTTCGTCAGCGAGAGGCACGGCAACAGCCCGCACGGCGACGAGCAGCTCAAGGAGCGGATGAAGCGCCGCTACATCTACGCCTCAAGCGTTGACGCGCGCGAGGCTATGGAGCTCGGCGGTGCAGGCTCGAAGTCCCCGCACTACGAGCCTTCGGAGTGGGCAGCCTACCAGGCCAGCCGCCGCGAGGTGTTCAAGTCCAACATATACCCGCCTCGCCGCTACGACCTTGCCGAATACTACAAGCGCTACCTCCCCGACCTGTGCGAACTGCTCATTGCAGACGAGTTCCATCAGTTTAAAGCGGGAGATTCAGCGCAGGGGCAGATGGCGAGGATGTTCGCGGAGATCATCCCGCAGTCCATCACCCTGACGGGAACGCTGATGGCAGGCTATGCCCGCGACCTGTTCCACCTGCTGTACGGCTTCGGCGACAGGGAGATACGCGAAGACTTCGGCCACCGCGACTCCACGCGCTGGCGCAACCAGTACGGCTTCGTGGAGCGCACGGTCTATCTTGAGAGCGGCAACGCGAAGCGCAGCCGCACCAAGAAGCAGGACGAACGCCCGAAGGACCTGCCGGGCGCAATGCCCGCCGTGCTGCGGTACATACTCGGTCACAGCGTCTTCATCCGTCTGCTGGACGTGGCCGCGGGACTGCCTGAGTTCTCGGAGCACGCCGTGACCGTGGAGCTTGACGAGGAGATGGACCCGGCGACGGGATTCAACCAGCGGGACAACTACAAGGTTATGGAGGAGAGGATTCTCAGGGAGATAAAGTCCCTTACCTTCACCAACCCGAAGGCGGCCGCAAAACTCGTCAGCATATTCGCGCAGGCAGTGCTGACCTATCCGGATGCCTGCACGCAGGAGGACGCCTGCGTCGTGTACAGCCCGGCGGACGGCAGGCCGCTCATCGAGCGCCCGGCGCTCAGGGCGGACAAGCTGTACCCGAAGGAGAAGAAGCTCGTCGAGATCGTGCAGGCCGAGAAGGCGGCGGGGCGCAAGGTGCTTGTATTCGCGACGCATACCAACCGTCGGGACCTGCTGCCCCGGCTGCACGAGATCATGGACAAGCACAACCTCAAGACCACCGTGCTGCGCTCGGAGACGGTGGACGCCGACAAGCGCATGCCCTGGCTCGAAGAGCAGCTCAAGGAAGGCCTCGACGTGCTGATCTGCCATCCACAGCTGGTGGAGACCGGCGTGGACATGCTGGACTTCCCAACAATTGTGTGGTACGAGGCCGACTACAACACGGCACGCGTGCGTCAGGCGTCGAGACGGTCCTGGCGCATCGGCCAGACGCAGCCCGTGCGGATATATTATCTCACCTACCAGAACACCAAGCAGACGCAGGCTATCTACCTTATAGCGCAGAAGGTCGCGACGTCGCTTGCGGTCGAAGGCGACCTGTCCAGCGACGGGCTGACGGCGCTTGCCGGTGGCGGCGATAACATGGGCCGCTCCATAGCCCAGATGCTAGTTGACTCGGACATCGAGTTCGACGGCAGCTTCGAATCGGGCATAAGCATCGCGGCGCTGTCCGCCGATGCCGAGGGCGAGGAGCTTCTCGGCGACATCGACTACGACGTGGCCTCGATGGACGAGCCTGAACTCCCTGACGGACTCACCCCGGATGTGGCCGTCTCACTCGTCACGGAGACGCTCATCGAGAGTAATCCGGAGACGGTTACGCCGAGCGTGGAGATACCCAACAAGAACAGCGTCATTGAGACGGTGCCTGACGGCATCGACATGCCGCTGTTCGGGACACTCGTCGACGGCAGCGCGGCCCTTGAGGTCTGCGACGGCTGCGAGCAGTTCATCCTGACCGACGAACAGCGCATCAGCACACCGGCGGTCGAGGTGATCGAGGGGCGGAATGGCAACATTGCCGACCGTTCCGTGCCATCTCGCGTCTTCCACACGGGCTGTTACGGCCCGTGGCAGCAGAGGATGAATAAGAAGGCTGGTGTAGAGCGAATAGAAGCTCCCGTGAACGCGCCTGCACAGGCTACCGAGCCTGAGATTGCGCCGCCGGATCCGGCCAGCTTCGGCGCGGTCAGCATGGACAGCTGGATGAGCGCCTTCGGCCTTGAGGTCGAGGACCTTGAGCGCGGCAAGCGCAAGAAGACGCGCAAGAGCCGCGCTGCCACGGAGCAGCCGTCTCTGATTACTCTCAAGTAAGCCACGCCTCAGGCGTGAGCAAAACTCAAAGCCCCTGCGCTGCGGCGTGGGGGCTTTTGCTCTCTACGAAAGGAACTTGCGAAATGAGCAAGCGCATAACTACAAGGATATGCCACTGGTGCAGGCGGGAGATCGCAAGTGACGCCCCGGCCATGCACACCAACGTGGTGGACATCGCGTCGCTTAACGGCCGGACTTTGCCCGTCGCCTCAAAGAGTCGCAGCTACCACATCCAGGAACCGGACTGCTACAAGCAGTCGCTCTACCACCTCAGGCAGGCCGCAGCGGACAAGGCGTCCACGCCCGAGGTTGCACCTGCTCCAGACCAGCCAAGTGCCGCAGAGATTGCCGCGGGCAAGGCGGTGGGTGACGAGGTGTTTGCCTGGAGCGAGGCGTTCGAAATGACGGCCGAGGAAACTCTGAGCGGCGCGCGAGAGCGCGTGCCGAAGGTGCGCTCTCCCAATGCTCTCAGGATCCAGCGCGAAGACAGGGCGCTGGGGCAGAGGTAGATGTGGTTGTAGATGCGACCGGCAATCGCGTCAGCAACGGTGCGATAGACCCGGTGGCCGCTGCCGAGCCGCTCAAACAACTGGTGAACAAGGGCAGCGCGCGCAGAGCGCCTGAAATCCTGGAGGCGCTGAGGTTACTGGGCTACGACAGAGACAGCCTGAAGTCCGGCGAGGAGGGGATGCTGATAGTGAGGAGGACTGAGGACTTATTCGGGCTTGTGAGAGACCAACTTTACGGGCTGGGACACGAGCAGCTCCACGTGGCGACTCTGACACGCTACTACGGAGTGCTGGCAAAACGACTGGTGTACGAGGGGACTGTTGACAGCATACAGAGGGTGGAGCCGCGAGACGTCTTTCGAGACGCGCTGCTGACAGGAGGGCAGTACGTGGTGATGTACCACAACCACCCTACCGGTTACATGCACCCGAGCAATATGGACAAGCGAACTACCAAGATGATCTGCAAGGCAGGGAAGCTGCTGGGCGTCGAGGTGCTTGACCATCTGATCTGTTTCAACGACAGATTCTTCAGTATGAGGCGTGCCAGGATGCTTCCGCGGCTCGAGCGCATTAAATAATTGGAAAGGAGAAGCGAGATGTTAGAACGGGCTACGTCGACACTTGAGGTCGTGGAGAAAACCGAGGACCTGATGGCCTTTCCGGACGAGCCGGAATCTAGGGTAGATGCGGATGAGGGCATGGAGCGTGTGCTGCAGGAAGACATTCCGCTTGTGCCGGAGGAAGACATGGCGCTCGCGCCGGGGGATGAGTTGACCCTGCTGGTGCCCGATGAAGGCCTTGATCATGACGATGTGCCGGAGGCGTCTGAGCCGTGGCTCAATGACTACTACGGCGCGAGGGTTCGACCCGCCGCAGCACCCGGTATCACGGTGGAAGTGGAGACGGCGGGCGGCACGATGTTCGTCACGGTCAACGTGGATGAGCACAGGCAGCCCTTCGAGGTGTTTCTTCGCATAGGCAAGGCCGGAGAGGTCGAGTATGCCCACCTGGAAGGATTGGGGCGCATGATCTCCTACTGCCTCCGCATAGGTGGCGACCCAGAGGGGATCATCGATCACCTGAAGGGCATCACGTCCGAGCCGGTATGGCATAAGGGAGCACTGATTCGCTCCGCAGAGGACGGGGTTGCCTATGTGCTGCACCGCATCATGTCCGGATACTACGACGCGCTGATCGACAAGGTGGTGACGCTGTCCGAGCGCACGAAGGTGCCGGCAGCGCAAGCCGCTTCCTGACGGTAATCGAATTCTGACGACAATCAAGTTAAAAGGCACGTCCGTTCACGCAGAGCGGACGCGAAAGGCGACCGACGACTTCCGGAGAGACCGACTTCGGAGTCTGGCACCGAACGGACTCCGCGCCGAGTCCGAACACAAGACTTCACGCAGGGCAGTGGCTTCAGGGCCGCTGCCCCGCTCTCTTCAGGAGACATGCGAAATGACAGAACAACCCAAGTTGGCCCTGGCAGAAATGCTGGTGCTCGCCGCAATCTGCGAGATAAACGACAGGCAGATGCCGGCTTCCGACCTCAACATCCTGACGATCCTGGAGCTGACGGAAATCCTGACGGGCGTTGACCTGAAATGCCCCGAGATTCTCGACCCGGATGCAATAGTCAGGGCATGCCAGCACCTGGAGGCCATAGGCTACCTGTCCAACGAGGACAAGACTCCCCTGCCTGCCGTCGATCGCGACCCGGCCTCAGCATGGACTGCCGACATCCTTACCCCGCAGGAGTACGAACTGCGCCGCCGCGCCATCGAGTTCAGCGCCGAGGTTACCGAAAAGCTCTCCCGCGACCAGTACGGAGCGGTCTTCACGCTGGTGCTGTGCCGCACCGTGGCACGCATGGAGGGCTGGCATGACGATGAAGGCGAATTGATGGATATGGTCGCCGAAAGGCTCCCCGAATCGCTGGAAGATGCCGCGAGGGGGCAGCTCATCGCGGAGACGATGAAGGAGATCTGGGAGAGGCAGCAACCGACCGGCGCGTAACCCCAGACGGCACGACAGCAGAGAAGGGCGGCACGGTTGCCGTCCTTCTCTTTCAACAGGAATCAGCTCAGGAGAACGAAAGTGACCAGAGAAGAGAAACTGAAAAAGAGCATCGAGCTTCACTCAAAGCTGTACGACAGGGGCAAGCCCCTCATTTCGGACGCCGAGTATGACGCGCTGGTGCGTGAATACAACGAACTCACGGGCGCGAACAGCGATGAGCCCGTCGTGCCGGTCGTTGTGGGCAGCGCAGTTGCTGACGGCAGTCCGAAGGTTGCCCATCCGGCTCCAATGCTCAGCCTCAACAACGCCTTTGACCAGATGCAACGGGCGCAGGCGTGGCATGCGATAGTACGGCAGGCCCCGGGCGCACGCGCCTATGCGGACCTGAAGATCGACGGCATGGCGCTCCGTGTCGACTATGAGAACGGTGAGTTCAGAGGCGCCGCAACCCGCGGTGACGGCATCATCGGCGAGAATGTCACGCAGAACGCGATACGAATCGCCGATCTGCCGCTCAAGCTGAAGACAGCGGTTCCCGGCCGCATCTCCGTGGTCGGAGAGGCTTACATCCCCAACAGCCTGTTTGCGCTGCTGAACAACGACCGCGAGGCTGCGGGAGAGGAGCTTTACTCCAGCCCCCGTAACACCGTCGCGGGCGGCATGCGCCACTCCGACCACGACGAGGTTGCAAAGCGCGGCATACACTTCTTCGCCTACGGGCTTCTGTTCGAGTCAAACCCGAGGGGCTTCATCCGCCACAGCGAAGTTATCGAGTGGCTTGCGGAACTTGGCTTTTCGGTCGTCGAGTTCGGTATCCCCGAGCTTCAGACCGAGGCAGACATCGAGAACGCATTCGAGACGCTGAGCGAGATGATGGACGAGGTCGACTACGACTGCGACGGCGTGGTCATAAAGCTCGACAGCCTGACGGCACGCGAGATACTCGGAGCGGGACGCAGCGCACCCAACTGGGCCTTCGCCTGCAAGGGCATTGCCCAGGCGGAGCGCACGGTCCTCAGAAAAGTAGCCTTCAGCGTCGGCCGCACAGGTGCGGTTACGCCGGTCGGAGAGGTCGAGCCGGTCGTCATAGGCGATGTAACCGTCACGAGCGTGACACTTCATAACAAGGACATCGTCGAGGGATTGGACCTGTTGGTCGGCGACAAGGTTCTCGTGAAGAGGGCGGGCGACGTCATACCGGCCGTCGAGAAGGTGTTCAATGACGAGCGCAACGGCAGCGAGAGGGCGATTGTGTTCCCGACGCACTGTCCCGCGTGCGCGAGCCTCCTGATACGACCGCAGGGCGAGGCGCGGATCTACTGCCCAAACAGCCTGCTCTGCCCCGGCCAGCTTCAGCGCGGTCTGGAGCACTTCATCGGGCAGGACTACATGGCCATCGCCGGTGCGGGTCCTGTCGCCATAAGCAAGCTGATCGCCGCAGGACTGGTCAGCCAGATCTCCGACCTCTACCGGCTCACATGGGACGATCTTGTGTCGCTCTCGGGCTGGGGCGAGAAGAAGGCGGAGAACCTTCTTGAGCAGATCACGGCATCTAAGGACAGGCCACTTCAGAAGCTGCTGGCCGCGCTCGGCATCCGAGAGGTTGGGCGCAGCGCATCCGAGACGCTGGTCGGGCACTACCGCACGCTCTCGGCGCTGCTTGAGGCGACTTCTGACGAGGACAGGATTGCCGAGACCTACGACAGCATTCGCCAGCTCGGTGGCTTCGGTCCCAAGATGGCGGAGTCGTTCTGCAGCTACATGGGCAACCCGAACAACCGCAAGCAACTCTACGAACTGCTGGAGCTTGGAGTTGCGGTGGGATCGGAGAGGGAAGACGCCGGCGACACAAATGGACGCGAGAGCACCGGAGATGAGTCGCCGCCGCTCGGTGGAATGAAGGTGTGCGCCACCGGCAAGTTGCAACACTACACGAGGAGCAGCATAAATACAACCATCGCCGCGCTCGGCGGGACCCCGCAGAACTCGGTGACGAAGGCGACGGACCTGCTCATCGCGGGCGAGAAGGCCGGAAGCAAGCTCGACAAGGCTCAGAACCTCGGGATTCGCGTGGTGACTGAGGCTGAATTCGAGGCGATGGTCTCAAGAGGTCAGTCCTGAGACGGCAACAGCCGGACGCAACGGGGCGTTCCAGCCCGAACTACGACCTACTCGTCCGCACCGATGACGGTGAGCAGCGAGTGGCCACGATCTACAAGAACTTCTGGCCGCGAAGGCGAAAGCGGACTTGGCTTGTAGAGATGGCGAGCTTCTTCTACCGGAGCGAGTGCCCGACGCTGAAATCCGCTCGCGTGGATGCCCAGACGCAGTTAAGGAGGCGCGCTTCCGGACTCCCGGCATCAGCAGCCTGAGCCTCTGTAGAAGTCAAAGAAGCGCCGTCTCCCTGCGCTTGGGGGATGGCGCGGAGCACTCTAGTAAAGGAAACACGATGTCTAACTACCAGGGGCATTTTATGCCCAAGCCCGACGAGAACGACTACATGCCAGAGGCGTTCGCCAACTTCATAGCATGTGAGAACCCCGACTCCATAAGCCCCAGAGAGGCAGGCGTCATCGAGCTGTACTCGGAAGCGGGATGGGGTGATAAGAGCCAGCAGATAGGCGCGCTGCTTGACAGGTTCAGGGAGAGCGCCCAGACCAACCGCGACATCTCCTCAGAGGACGTCGAGGATGCCGATAAGTGGGCCGCGGGCTTCAAGGAACGCCACGGCCTCTACGCCAGGTTCCACTTCCATCTTTAGAGCTGCCACGGCAAGCGTATATGAGAAGCCCCGCCTGGCAGTTTGCCGGGACTCCCACCAACGCCTTAACATGTACACAGAGGCAGGAAATGACAGAAAGCGTTTACATAGATACGTCAGTGGTGTCCTACCTAACCGCTAGGCCCGCGCGAGACATGGTAACAGCCGTGCGCCAAGTTGAAACTATTGAGTGGTGGACGATGGAGTCGGCTCATTTTGAGCTCTTCAGTTCCGATGTAACAATTGAAGAGGCCAGCCAAGGTAACCCTGAAGCTGCCCAGCGGCGCATTGAAGTGCTCCGCGACATGACTATATTGACTCTCACCCGTGATGCTTCTGCCTTGGCCCGAGCACTCCTAGCAGGAAGAGCAGTTCCAGAAGGCGCAGAAGTTGATGCCAGACACATCGCGGTGGCAGCCGTGAACAACATCGACTATATTCTGACATGGAATTTTTCTCACATGGCAAATACCGTCACCATGCCTGCAATTGGCGAAATCTGCGGGCAACAGGGCTACAACAGCCCCATAATCACCACCCCAAACCAGCTTCAAGGAGGGCTTGACATTGGAAGATGAGGTCATGAAAGAGCTACACGAAATCAGGGCCAATATTGTCAGTGAACACAGCCACGACAATCAGAAACTTGACGCCTTCTTTGAGAGCCTGAGATTTCCGGGCTTCACCTACGGCATTCCTGGTCGCACCTTCAAAACCGAAGAGGAACTAGACGAGTACATAGAGGAAAGGAACAGTGCATACGAGCGCAGGAAGGCCCAGAAGTTCGCATCGGATGGCCATGAGTCCACCTAGACAACACTAATCGGCAGATAACGAAACTGACAGCCCTCGACAGCATAGCGCGGTCGGGGGCTTTATGTTTGTCCAGAACTTGCCTTCAGGCAGGATTGGCCTTCAGGCAGGTCTGGCAATAATCAACTTGGGGCGCGCCCTTGGCACGGGTGCGCCCTCATTTTATTTAGCACGAAAGGGCGCTTGATGCCGCTCTCTACATTCACAGGGGGATGGTGGCATAGAGGGCTTTCCAGCCACAGGTTCATCCTGCGCCGCTCCGACCGCAACGGGGCGGCGCTTTCACAACTGAAACATACGGAGCAACAACATGACCGACGACATGACCAGTCTGATTGAACTGATTCTCACCGGCACGTCCCTGCAGATCGTCGAGATAGAGGAGATCGATCCGGGCGAGAGCTATATCGCGGTGCCCTTCGGCTTTCGCTCCCTGCCACTCATCGTCGCCTCGCTGGCGGACGGCAAGCGGGTAGTTTGCGAGGACGCGTGGGAAAACAACCGCATGCACCACTACACCATCCGCCCCGACAACTACCCGGTGAACGTCGCGACGGCGCAGCTGTTTAGCCTCACGCTTGAGACGGCGGAGAGCCCTGCCGGCATCACGAAGTTCTTCTCCGGCGACGGCCTTGAGCGCCTGCCGCAGATCCACGAGTTCGGTGACCTGACGCGCTGGAAGAAGGTTCAGGGCATCGAGGTCTCCTACAAGGTGCGACACGGCGGCGGCAGGTCGTTCGTGGAGAGGCTGCACCCTGACTACTTCATCTTCGAGGATGAACGCGCCGAGTACAGCGTCTTCTACCAGGAGACTCACCAGACCGTGACGGCGCCCGTCATAAGCAGCGCAGCCGACGCGTTCATGCGGCCTCACGCCGACTTCGAGGAGTTCGCCCGCGCGGACCTCGGCGAACTTGGGCAGGACGCCTTCATCGCGCAAGTTGAAGTGAACGCCGCGCTGGCGCGGGGTGACATGCTGGAGGCCATGAGGCTATCGGCAAGGCATTTCGGAGTTCCGGTCACTTACGTGACGGACATCCTTGACCTGAAATAACGGATATCGCTGCCGCTCTGAGCAGGGTGGCAGCCGCCAAATGCAGGAGTAGAGGGAGACCATGCAGAAAAGCATGACACAGAGATTGCTGAAGTGGTACTGCACCGGCGAGCGCGGATTGTCGTCTGAGGCAATCGCTAGAACGACGGCCGGATACCCGCTCGGCAACGGCAAGGACGGCAGGGTGCCGTATGACGCCGCGGACCTTAGGCGATGCGTGCTGCTGCTTCGGGAAGTGCCGGAGGCCTTCGAGCATGGCGTGCTGGTGCTTGCCACCAAGTACGACAAATGGAACGCGCTGGCGCGGTCATGGAGACCGCTTGAGAGTGTACTCGTTAGCGAGATCGGCCAGGACCTGAATCTCAAGGTATCGACGCCGCGCACGTACAAGTTCATACAGGGCCTCCTTGATGAGTCGAGGGCGGCATAGCTATGGATATTGAACTGCTACTTCTATGGGTTGCGATCGCAGCCTACCTGTGCGGAGCCGTGACCGGCGTAGTCGCGCACATGAGGTGGATGAACTACTCGGAGCGCAAGGACCGCCTCAGTGTTTCCATCGCGCTATACGTCTGCGTTGGCGCATACGGATTGGCAATAGCGGCGATGGAAACGCGGCTCTTCATGCAGGGAGAGGCGGAGACGGCCATTACGGGCATAATCGCAACCATGGTGTGCGTTGCGCTACTCGCGGCACTTGTCACGGTCACGAGCCTCAAGGCAAGGCGATAACGGTAACGTTCAGCTGGAACCGCTGACGACAACCGGTAAGGAAAGGAGTGTCCGCCGTGCGCTCGGTGGACGCTCTGAGATTCAAGAACGGGAGATTGCTATGAAAGAAAACGTAAGCGTGGTGAGCGAGGGCTTGGACTCGGAGAAGTACGAGGTATGGCTCGTGCCAGAGTACGTCGAGTGCGAGTGCGAGGAGAACTACCTCAGAGCCGTGCCAAAGGGTGGCGCGAGCGACGGGCAGGTGGCTTGCCAGGAGTGCGGTGCCCTGTTTGAGGAACTGCCGAATGCCAGAAGAGAGGCGGTGATTGAAGCGGGACTACCGTTCAATCCGCAGCGTTCGGAGTTCGTAGGTCTGTCATGAAGATTGGCTTTCAAGTTCATAGCCTGCGAGGCGCTGCCTGACGTCCTGTTGGGGCTGGCGACCGGCACTGTACTTAGCCTCATGCTCTCTGAGCGGTGCATTGAGAAGCCGGGTAAGGACCTGAAGCTGATGGGCAGCTAAGACCGTGGGCCGAGCGAGTACACGCAGTGGTACGAGATTGGCGATCGGAGAAAATGAAACGACGAGCCCCTGCCGTTGCAGCGCGGGGGCTTTCTCACCCCAGAACTGACACAACCCGAGGAGAATCGGATGAAGAATACAACTGAGATAATCGTTCCCCTAAACCGCCTGAAGATCTCGGCGGCCAACGTGAGGCAGACTGCGGCGGACCCGGACTCGGACGCCGAGCTCAAGGCGTCGCTCGCCTCTGTGGGTCTTCTTCAGAACCTCGTCGTACACAAGGACGAGGAGAACGAGGGCTGGTATGAGGTTGATGCCGGCAGGCGCCGCACCACGCTGATGCAGGAACTCGCGGCAGAGGGAGTCTTCAGCGAGGAATACCCCGTCCGCTGCCTCCTTATGGAGGACGCTTCGCATGCCGTTGAGGTGTCGCTCATCGAGAACGCGATGCGTGAGGACATGCACCCCGCCGACCAGGTGGAGGCTTTCGCAAAGCTGGTCCACGAGGGCAGCACAGCTTCGGAGATCGCCGTGCGCTTCGGCATGTCCGAAAGGGCTGTCGAGCAGCGGCTGCGCCTCGGCAACGTCTCGCCGATGCTGCTGCAGGCATACCGCGAAGGCGAGACCAGTCTCGACACCCTGAAGGCCTTCGCGCTCACCAGTGACCAGAAGCTCCAGGAGGAGATCTGGAACAACATGCACGAGACGAGGTCATACGTTTCCGACTACAACGTGCGCGCGGTCCTGCTTGAGGACAACGTCAAGGGCAGCTCCCGCATCGCGGAGTTCGTCGGCGTGGAGGAGTACGAGAAGGCCGGTGGCCGCGTGACGCGCGACCTGTTCGCCAAGGAAGACAATCGCGGCATCTGGCTGGAAGACCCCCAGATACTCTACGACCTTGCCGACCGCAAGCTCGCTGCAATCGCAGAAGAGCTGAAAGACTCCTGGAAGTGGGTTGAGTTCGAGATCGAGTTCGGCTACGAACAGGAGGGCAAATTCAACAAGGTCTTCCCGGTGAGGGGCAAGCTGACGGCGGAGGAAAAGGCCGAAGAGGACAGGCTCCAGGCACGAAGGCATGAGCTGCTGCTGGGCGAAAGTTCGGAAGAGACGCAGGCGGAGTACAACAGCGTCATTGACCGCATGGAAGAGTTGCGCAAGCTGAAGGTGTCCCGCGACGCCTACTCCGAGGACCAGCTGGAGATCGCAGGCTGCGTCGTGACGATTGACTACGCCGGAAGAGCCAAGATAATCGAGGGACTCGTGAGGCCCGGGGACATGCCGAAGGGAAGGTCAAAGTCTTCGGTCAGCGTGACGTACAGAGACCCCGAGAAGGCCGTGCGGGACAAGGCGGGCTACTCGAAGAAGCTCATGGACGAAATGCGTATCGAGCGCACGAAGATCGTCCGTTCCCACCTGTCGGGCGCTTTTGCCGGGGCGTTCGACCTGCTGCTATTCCAGTTGGCGCGTGACGTGTTCTCGGTCGAGCGATACTTCACCCACTCGCTCGACGTCGAGCTGTTCCGCTTCGGTAGCTCCAACGGGGCCACGGCTTCCATTGACGTTGACAAGCTCCCGCTCGACTGGACGAAGGAGGCCGACGAGAGCGCTGCGTTCGAGAAGATGCGAAAGCTCAGCAAGAAGAAGAAGGAGGCGCTCTTTGCCGCCTGCGTCGCCGCCACCTACAAGGGGCAGTTGACGATCGACACGGGGCTGTCGCCGGAGATCGAGGCTGTGGTTGACGACCTGGGCATCGACTTCACGAAGGACTTCAGGCCCACAGTGGAGAACTTCTGGGGGCGACTCACGAAGGGCCGCATGCTCGAAATCGCCGAGGAGACTCTTGGCGTGGAGTGGGCTGACGCTCACTCGGACAACAAGAAGGCTGCGCTTGCCGCCGCGATGGAGAGGGCCTTCGCAGCCGGCGACGAGGTGCCTGAGGACGTGACGCCTGAGGGCAGGGCCGCTGCGCTTGCGTGGACGCCCGATGGCTTCGTTGCAGGATAAGGAGCGGGCTCCGCAGGAGTGATATGCCGCATCGCAGCGTTGCGGTGCGGCGCAACCCTGATAATTTGCAGGGAGTAAGACGAGATGATTCTGAGCGATCACACGATCGACGAGTACCTCGCGGACGGCAGGATAGTAGTGTCGCCGCTGGGTGACGGCTGCGTGCAGCCCGCGAGCATAGACGTAAGGCTTGACAAGCACATCCTCGTGTTTCGTAACTCGCGCCGGCCGTTCATCGACGTTCGACAAGACATAAGCGACATGACTGAGATGGAGATAGCCTGCGAGGACCGGCCCTTCATGCTGCACCCGGGCGAATTTGTGCTGGCAAGCACGCTTGAGCACGTCGAGGTCCCCGACGACCTGGTCGCGCGCCTGGAGGGTAAGAGCTCACTAGGTCGCATAGGACTGCTCATCCACTCCACGGCGGGATACGTCGATCCGGGCTGGAAGGGCAACCTCACGCTGGAACTGAGCAACGTGGCGAACCTGCCAATCACCCTCTACCCGGAGATGCGGATAGGACAGCTATCCTTCTCGAAGCTGACCACGCCAGCGGACGTGCCATATGGCTCGCCGCAGCTCGGCAGCAAGTACCAGAACCAGAAACTTCCGACAGCAAGCCGCATACATCTCGGGTAGGGACTCGCAACTGAGTGCGCCGGGCAACGCTGTCCTGGCGCTTCCACCTTGAAAACGAATGAGAGGAGCATAGATATGTCTGCTCTGAAAGGCTTTGCATAAAGAGTCGACTCTGCACAATAACTAGTGCGTATTGCACTTTGAGTGCGAGCCGACAGAGTGTAGGGCACAGTCTCAGTTGAGCGACGGATTGAGATAGCTCGACTACGGCGCGCGGTCGGCAATAAATAGAGACGTCAGGGTGCTTCGCCAGCTTTGACCGCTCAAAGTCCTGTGAGATGAGGCAAAGTCCACTCACAGGGCAGCGGACTCCGACCGCCAGCCATTGACGAGGCGAAGTCCTTGCAGGTGGTATCCGAACCTGCGGGGACATACTTTCCGGAGATTTAGGTCTCTGGGGGATTTTGAAGATGGTGATATATGAAACGAATTAGTAATGACCCGACGAACCAGAACACCGTACTGGTGCTGGACCGTGACGGCAGCCCGCTGATGCCCACCCGTCCGTCGAGGGCGCGGCGGCTGATGCGACAGGGCCGGGCACGCAAGCACTGGGCGAAGGGCGTGTTCTGCTTACAGATGCAGGACATCGGCATTGACGACGAGGGTGTGGAGATAGACGGCGTGGAGTTGAACATAGACCCGGGCGCTAGAGCGACTGGATTGGCCGTCGTGAGCGAGACGCCTGAAGGCCGAAGGGCGCACGCCCTTGTGGAGCTTCGGCATCGCGGTACCAGGGTCAGGAACCGGATGGACAGGCGCAGATCGCTGAGGCGTAATCGCCGGAGTCGCCTACGCAACAGGCAGCCCAGGTTCGATAACCGGACCCGTCCCGAGGGCTGGCTGCCACCCTCGATGAACACGAGGCTTGCCAACACGGAGACATGGGTGAGGCGCCTAGCAGAAATCTTTCCCGTGACACTGGTACGCGTTGAGACCGCAA
Source organism: Dehalococcoidia bacterium (assembly GCA_963665605.1). Taxonomy (GTDB): domain Bacteria; phylum Chloroflexota; class Dehalococcoidia; order Lucifugimonadales; family JADFKI01; genus Bin90. The sequence continues at coordinate 2,533,803 of OY762409.1, forward strand.
GGTTCGATACGCAGATCATGCAGGACGCGGAAGTCACGGGCCGGGAGTACCAGCAGGGCGAGTTGGCGGGCTGGCAGTTACGGTCATACGTCTTTCACCGCGATGGTGCGAAGTGCCGGTACTGCGGTGACGCGAAGGCCGAGCGCTACGAACTGGACCACATCGTGCCCCGCAGCCGCGGCGGAGCGAACCGGGTCTCCAACCTGGTGGTCAGTTGCCAGGACTGCAACGTCAGCAAAGGTAACCAGTCCGTCGAGGAGTTTCTGGCCAACAGGCCCGCGAGACTTGCGGCTATCAGGTCAATCAGGCGAGCGTCGCTAGTGGGAGCCACCCAGATGAACATCATCGTGCCGGAGCTGCTGAGACGGCTTGAACAGATGGAACTGCCGACCGCAGAGTACGACGCCTACACGACCTCCTGGACAAGGAAGCGCCTCGGAGTTCTCAAGACACACGTAAACGACGCGCTGTGCATTGGAGCGCCGGACGACATCCAGATACAGTCTCCACTGAAGACAGTCGTGAGGTCATCAGGACACGGAGACCGGCAGATGCTGAGGCCCTCAGACCGGCACGGCAATCCGCGGGGCCAGGGCTATCGTGACTACTGCGCTCTGCCACGGCAACGACAGGGTTATACGAGATGCCCCGGTCACAGGTCGCGCCGCAAGCGGCTCAGGGGAATCGCTTCCGGTGATCTGGTGCGGATAAGACACCGCCGTCACGGTGTCATTCGTGGCTATGCAGCCCTGACATCGGATAGGGTGGCGGTGCAGCACGAAGGGAAGTCGGTGAGCGTGAGGGCACAGGATGCCGTGCTGCTGGCACACAACCACGGTTATCGAGTATCAATAGCGGACAACGAATAGCAAGCGAATTTCTTGTGCAAACCGGGGAATTTAATGTGCAGAGCCGACTTTTGTGCAAAGCCACGTTGACGCAACTTCTCTGGGCGGCTGCATCAGCTTCCACAGGGATGTGCGGGACGTGATTGAGAGGGTTACCGAGGACCCTGAGAAGTATCTCTGCGTGGTCACGGACGACCCGGACGTGGAGCCGCCGGAGGGTTGCAGGGCCGTCAGCCAGTCGGAGATAGACGAGTGGGTGGAGCGGGTGACCTCATCAGGCTCGAAGTTCTCACTCGTGATGGTGCAGGACTGAGGCGTCAGAGCGAGCGGGGGAGCTCCGGAGCCTTCCAAATCTGAAACGTGGCCGCGTCAACATGCTCTTGGCGCGGGCTTTTTCTGTGACGGCTAACCAACATCGTCCGTCCGTAAGAGAAAGTGAATATGGAAATGGTAGATACGAACTTGAAGCAGTTTCTGGTGGACAACCCGTCAATCGGGCAGAGCGCGTGCATGCTGATGCTGGAGCGTGAGCGGAAGAGCACGCCAACGGTCATCAAGGACATGATCGACCTCGGTGTGCCCGGCGAGATTATCTGGGAGTGGACTGTGGATCCGGACACGAACGTGATCGATGTACGCAGGCTCTCCTTTGCGCTGTACGAGAACTGCTGGGGCACTCCTCCGGCGCACCGGGGCAGCTATCCCGCTGACTGGGCGCTCATCGGCGCGAGCAACTTCATGGTGGAGAAACTCGTGCAGCAGCAAAACAACCCTGTACCCTGCTCCACGTGCGGAGCGCAGGCAGGCGAGCGATGCACCTACTTCGGCGTAGCCTCCCAGAATAAGCACGACGCGCGGATGGAGGCTATCCACACCGGCGAGGGACAAGTCGTTGGCCGCGCCAAGTAGGAAAGCCGGCAGGAAGCCCAAGTACAGATGCCTGTTCTGCAGAAAGAGCATCACAAAGACAGACCTGTGGAAGGTGGACGTCTATCCGAGACGGCAAGGACAGGAGCTTTCGGCGGACACCTTCCGCTGTTGCACGGGATGCAGCCGCTCGCTATTTCACACTGCGCTCGAACGCCTCACGGTTCAAGGCAGGGCAGGCACGAGCGCAGGCAAGCGACATTACTGCCTCTATTGCGAGCAGGTCGTGGCGAGCGCGGAGGTGTGGACTGTTGAGGCGTATCCGGCGCAGCGGAACGCGCAGGTGGCCGGCGAGATGGTGCGGGTCTGTGAGGGCTGCGCCAGGGGGTTCTGCGCGCTTAAGGACGAGAAATTGGCTTATATGTCCGACCTGACGGAGGTGCTCTGATGATGGATGACCCTGACTACGACATGCATGTGATGCCCAAAGGCAGCCTGGACTGACACTGGTTTCACCGCAGGCTGGTGACTGAGCGCATGGAAGCCGGGCCGTGTGTGGACTGCGGACGGCCGCAAGCGGAGAACGGCCAGGGTTATCTGTGCATGACCGCCGGGTGCAGCGGCTTTGTACAGAATTGAAGATTTACGCAAGAATTGACAATTTCTGCACAACAATAGAACTGTGTCCGAGAAGTCGCGGAGGTTACTCAAGGCTCTCGATTGCCATGAAAATTCGGTCCGACATTCACGCGGTCTCTAACTCAGGCGCCCCTGCTTCCAATCCTACCAACGGAGCTTTTCTATTTGGAACAATCATCTATAATGAGAGCAGAGGTGACACAATTGACCACAATAAATAACCTTGAAGACCTGTTGCGGGCAGCCCGCGGGAACCAGGAGTTCCGAGAAGCGTTCAGGCGCGAAATACTAACTGAGGAATTGTTGGAGCTGCCCGAGCGTTTCGCCGAATACACCAAGGTGACGGACACTCATCTGGGTAACATCGACAAGACCCTTGCCACATTAACCGAAAATACGGCGGCGATGAACCGGCGGCTTGACTCGCTGGGCGAGAGGGTGGATTCGCTGGACAATAAAGTGGACTCGCTGGGCGAGAGGGTGGATTCGCTGGACAATAAGGTGGACTCGCTGGGCGAGAAGGTGGAGAAAAACAGCGAAGACATCAATGGCTTGGGTGATATGTTCCGCGCAGAAGTTAAGGCTCAGTCCAGTTTCCGTGGGACATACGCTCTGGACGCATCACGAAAGGATGATCGTGAAGTGGCTTGGCTGTTCGCTCATAAGCACGGCTTACGCCTTATAAAGACACGTCAAGTCCCTGATGATGTATTGGAGAACTGGCTGGCGAATAATGTTGCATTGATAGAATCCCTCAATCTCCGTGAAAGGGCGTGGAGGACGTTCCCAGGAGCTGACTTGGTTGTAGAGGTCAGGGACTTGCAAGCCAAGCTTGATTCGACTCCCGCCTACTACATCGCTCTGGAAGCATCTTACACCGTAGAGAAGGAAGACATCCTCAAGAGCACAGACCATGCCAGAATTATTAGGGCAGTCACAGGTGTAGAGACCTATGCGGTGGTGGCAGGAGTGAATATGGACGATGAGATTGATGTCGAGACGCTCGGTAGCGTTCAGACTGAAGCGGAGCGGTTCATTGAGACCAGTGACCCGGAGACCGTATTCTGGCATCGGCTCCATTCTGCAGATTTAAGGCCAGCTGAACCACGCTAACGACAAGCAATCTTCCACCATCAGCCCCCGCATGGCAATGAGCCTGTGGGGGTTTCCTATTTATGCAAGTATGTCGACTATTGTGCAAATGGTCAATTCTGTACAAAGCGGCGTGAATCATAAACTCGTAACCGATGGTTCGTGGGCGCTCTTCTCGCCCGACTACACGGCAGCCGTGGAGTACTGCCTCGACTGTCGCGATGAAGACGTGCCGCCCGAAGATGAGGGTGTCGGCCGCATGCGGCTGATATGAGCGCGAGAAATGCCGCACCGCACCGCTGCGATGCGGCGCAACCCTTCGATAACGAACAAGAGTAAACACCAATGGGCTACTACACAAACGATACCCTGACGCCGAGATCGTCAGCGATGTCGGCTCCGGCCTCAACTTCAAGCGCAGGGGACTTCTCTCCATACTGGAGCGAGTACACGCAGGAAATAAGCTCCGTGTTGTGGTCGCCTACCGAGACCGTCTTGTGCGCTTTGGAACGGAACTCATCGAGACGTTGCTCGAACGCAACAGCGGAGAACTCGTGGTTCTCAATCAGCGGGACCTCAGCCCCGAGGAAGAGATCACGACTGACCTCATCGCCATCCTCACTGTCTTTGGTGCCAGGGTCAACGGACTGCGGCGATACCGTAAGGAAATCAAGGAAGATACGACTCTACCCGGACGCGGTCCAGAGGGCTGAACTGCGCCGCTGGTTCGGCGCTGCCAGGTATGCCTACAACCAGACCGTCGAGCTGCTGACCGGTGAGGACGCGCCACCTGCCGTCAAGACCAGGATTCGGGACTTAATTCTGCCAATACTTCCGCCCTGGCACAGGAGTGCGCCCCGTGAGGTGCTGGTGGGTGCGATCTTCGATGCCTGTCGTGCGGTGAGCGTAGCCAAGAAGCGCAATGCCGAGCTCGCACGGGACAAGGCTAAAGGTCATCGTAAGGACGAAGACTTCGCCCGCGTGCGCTTCCGCTCTCGCAAGAACCCACGTCAGACCTTCACCGTGCAGGCCAACTGCGTAACCCCAAACGGCATCTACCGTACGAAACTCGGCGACATCAAGATGGCGGAGAAACTGCCCGTACCTGAGAACAAGAACATCTGCCGCCTGACGCTTCGATATGGTCAGTACCACCTGGCCGTGCCCTATGACGAGAAGCTGCCGCCCCAGCGCGAGAACCAAGCGCGGGTGATGGCTCTCGATCCAGGGGTGCGGTCGTTTCTGAGCTGGCACTGCGCGGACTCGGTGGGCAAGATAGGCGAGGGCGCATTCTTCAGGATACAGCGTCTGTGCGAGAGACTGGACGACCTGCTGAGCCGTTCGGCAAAGTCTCCAGCCAGAAAGCGCAGGAATATGCGCCGCGCGGCGGGTCGGATGCGTATAAGGATAGAGAACCTGATCGCCGAACTTCACAGGCAGGTGGCACGCTTCCTTGTGGGCAACTTCGATGTCATACTGCTGCCGACCTTCGAGACCTCAGAGATGGTGGAGCGTGGAAGACGCAGGATAAGGAGCAAGACCGTACGCAACCTACTGAGTCTGGCGCATTATCGCTTTGGGATGTTCCTGCGTCATAAAGCAGCTGAGTTCGGCGTAACCGTCCTGAGTGTCAACGAGGCGTACACGACAAAGACCGTCTCGTGGACCGGTGAATTGCTGGAGAATGTTGGTGGCGCATCTGTAATTGCCGGAAGTGATGGCGAGCGAATGGACCGTGACTACAATGGAGCGCGTGGGATATACCTGCGCGCGCTGGGAGATACCCCCGCGCTGAGGACTTGGTTCTCTGCGTGCGCCGCGAGCGTGGACAACTCACGCATCAGCGGAAATGTGAGGGCAGTCGCGTAAGTGACTGCCCTCGGAAACTCATTGATGTGCAACATTCATCACCGAATTCTTATCGGCATGGCCGTCTGCGATACGAGGGAGTGCGAGGGCATAGGAATCACAGGGCGCACCGGACGCTGCGCCTTCTGTGGCAGCTCGCGAAAGCTCAACAGCAGCTGGGGCGGACCCACGATGCCGCTTTTTCTCGAATGCTGCGACGACTGCAGGGACCGGAAGGTTCCTGACCGCGGCGGCGCCCTGGGTCAGGCAAGGATGTTCTGATGGGACAGACTCGCGGCGACCGACACCTCACGCCTCTCAATGCGTTGGGAGGCGAACAATTGTACAATAATACTGGAGGCCAATTATGAACGAATCAGGAGTGCCCGGCCTCGTGTCGGAACTCGAAGCGGCGGTGGCGAACGGCGATCTTGCGGGGCACGTCGAGCACATTGAGGCTCGCGAGGCCCAGTACCGCCAGCCTGATGCCGAGCTTCACCCGAATGTGAAGGCTGCGATGGAGGCGAAGGGCGCGCTCCGAACCTACAGTCACCAGGCGGACGCCATAGACGCGGCCATGAGGGGCAGCAACGTCGTCGTCTCGACCAGCACGGCGTCCGGCAAGTCCATCTGCTTTCACGCGCCGGTACTGCACACGCTGCTCAACGACAGCCGCGCCCGCGCCCTGTACCTGTTTCCGACGAAGGCTCTCGGACACGACCAGCTCTCGGGGCTGGACGAGATGATGGAAGGTGGAGGCATCGATCTGAGCTGCGACACCTACGACGGCGACACGCCGCGCTCAGAAAGGGCGCACATACGCGCAGCCAGCAGGATCATCATCACCAACGTTGACATGATGCAGGTGTCGATGCTGCCGCAGCACCGTGCGTGGCGCTCATTCCTGACCAACCTGAAATACGTGGTGATAGACGAGGCTCATTACTATCGTGGAGTCTTCGGAACGCATGTGGCGATGATCATGCGGAGGCTTCGCCGCATCCTGCGCCAGTACGGCGCATCGCCTCAGTTCATCCTCTGCTCCGCGACAATCGCAAACCCGGGAGAGCATGCCGGGCGTCTGGTGGGACTGCCGTTTGATGTTATCGACGGCGACGGCTCGCCCTCCGGAAGCAGGGCATTCATACTGCTCGATGCTGCAAGCACGGAGCAGAAGATGGGAAGCACCGGCATAAACATGCAGGCCGCGATGGTGACCTCCAGCCTGATGCGCCGCAACGTCAAGACGCTCGCCTTCGCGCAGAACCGCGCCGGCGTGGAGCGTATAGTGCAGTACACCGAGGAGTACCTGAACGGACGCAGGGCGGGACGTTACAGGCGACCGGAGTTGAAGAACAAGATCAGGCCGTACCGCGCGGGCTACCTTGCCGACGACCGAAGGGCCGTTGAGCGAGGACTTCGAGAGGGCGACTTGCTTGCGGTCGCGAGCACGAACGCTCTTGAGCTGGGCGTCGACATCGGAACGGTGTCGGCCACGGTGATTGCCGGCTATCCCGGGACCATCGCGTCGAGCTGGCAGCAGGCAGGACGCAGCGGCCGCAACGGCAAGCAGAGCCTCTCTCTTATGCTCCTGCGCGACAACCCCGTTGACTCCTTCTACGTGCGCTTTCCGCAGGCGTTCTTCGGCGCAGCGCACGAGTCCGCGCAGGTGAACCTCCAGAACGAGAACATACTGGGAGCGCATCTGGAGTGCGCCGCGGCGGAGCTTCCGCTCAGTCGCGCGGATTTTGACATATTCGGTGAGCGTGCGCTGCGCTTCACGACTCAGGGGCTTGTCCAGGCGGGTCGGCTGATCGTGGACGGCGCTGTGAGGCGGCTTGCCCCGGGAATAGATAATCCGGCTTTCAATGTCAACATCAGGGCTTCCGACAACGACAGTTTCGACCTGCTAAACGCGGACAACGGCCGAAAGCTCGAAGAGACGTCTCGGCTGTATGCGCTGCGCGAGCTGTACCCGGGCGCCGTCTATGCCCACAAGGGACAGACATACCGCGTGGTGAACTTTGACGAGGGCGCACGGGAGGCATACCTCTCCTACCTGGACCAGCGGATCTACACGCAGGCGGAGATTTCAACGACAATCAGGATACTGGAGGAGCCTGTCGTCGTGAACGCCGGACGGCGCAAGATATGGACAAGCCGCGTTCTCATAAGATCGCAGGTGATGGGCTACTACGAGAGAGACCTGTACACGCCCGAGGACAAGGGGAAGCTCTTCCCGGTCGATATGCCCGCGCTTGAGTACGAGACGATGGCCGCGTGGTTCACCGGGCGTGAGCCGCGAGCGTATTACCCTGACGACGGCGGCGCGCTTCACGCCATCGCGCATGTGGGCACGGGCGCCCTCTCGATGCTTGCGATGTGCGACAGGCGCGACCTGGGGGCGATTGCCGTTGACGAGCATCCGCAGCTGGGGACGTCGGCCGCTTTCATCTTCGAAGAGGAGATGGGCGGAGTCGGCATCCTGGACTTCGTCAGGAACAACCCCGAAGCGCTAGTGCAGCGGATGGTGGATATGGTCGCATCCTGCAATTGTGACGGGGGTTGCCCGAGTTGCATCGACTCACCGTTCTGCAGCGACGACGTTGAGCCGCCGTCTAAGGAGCTGATGCTGGACTACTTCGCGCGCTGACGCGAATGACACCCCCGCGTGCCGGAGTAGGCGGGGGATCTGCCGATAGGAAAATAAGGAAAGACAATGGCAAGTTTCAGAATTAAGCGGCTGAGAAAAGCAATGGTGCTCGCTGAAAATCGAGGCAAGCACCTTGACCGGAAAGATGAACAGATGCCGGACAACAGGAGGGAGGCTGAGGATGAGCGCAACTATTCCTGAGCGATTCTGCCCCGTCTCCCTCGGTGACTGGCTGAAGGTCTGCCAGGCTGCCGGAGTGCCGTTCGTGCCTGCGGAGCAGGTGTCGGAGCTTCTCAGGGAAGACTACCTGAACTGGACTGACGAAGGTTCGGTGAGAGAGCGCCTGATGGCGGCATACTCGCAGATAAGTGAGGCTGCGGCCGACAACTACATGATGCGCTACGACTGCTGCTCAAGCACGGAGGTGAAAGCGGCGCTGGCGCACGGAAGGCCCGAATGGTCGGACGACTTCTGCTTTCTCATAATCGACGACCCGCGTGTTTACACCATCGTCGAGGAGTATCCGCGAGAGGTCGTGCCAATCTGGAAGCGCCCATGGATCGACGCTGCGAAGGTTGCCGGATACCCGGTTGAGTATCGCGCGTTTGTGCGCGACGGCGCGGTCGTTGGCGTGTCCAACTACTACCCCCAGAGACCGCTTCCCTACAACCAGACGCACCTGCGGGATGTAGTCCGTTTTGCGGAGGTCCTGGCTGCCGCACTGAGCGGAGTGCCCTTCCAGTGGCATTCGGGCATGGCGTTCTATGACGGACGCGACAAACTCGACCTTTCAGGTGTGCATTTCAGCGCGGACTTCATAGTCTCGGTCTCCGGAGACGTGATCTTTCTCGAGGGCGGACCGCCGCACGAGCTTGGAGCGCACGAGTGCTGTTTCAACGAGGGGGACATCGAGGGCATAGCACTTGCGGGCGGGCAGTATTACAGCTGCCTCGAACCAGCGAGGCTTCTGGCGCTGCCGGAGTCCGCACGTGGCCTTGAGGGTGCAGTCATGCTTGCTGACAAGCATGTTCTGCCTGACGAGTGCGACCTCAGATACAGAGGCTCTTTCTCGGCGGCGCTCTACAACGAGCAGGAGATGGAGGCTCACCGCGACGAGTCCTACGAGGACGTCTTGCGAGCGGAAGGCGAGAGCGACTGACGCCAGGTTTGCTGGCGCAATCTGCTGACGCGAAAACCGCAAATCTAAACTTCAGCCCTGCCGGCATGCTTTCGGCAGGGCTTTTCTATTTCAGAGGGAAAGAGAGGTCTCATATGCGAGACACTCAGGCTACCCTGCCGCTGGACTTCTTCATGCCCGAAACCCCGACTCTCTCGGACTGGGACGTTGTGCTGCTCAACTCGTCCGGAGGCAAGGACAGCCAGACCATGATTCGGCAGGTTGTGCAGGTTGCGGACGATGAAGGGTATCCGCGCAAACGCATTGTCGTCGCTCACGCCGACCTCGGGCGTGTTGAGTGGAAAGGTACGAGAGATCTTGCCCGCGAGCAGGCGCAGGTCTACGGGCTGGAGTTCAGGGCAGTTGCGCGCCCGCAGGGCGACCTGCTCGATCACATCGAGCGGCGCGGCAACTTCCCGGGTCCATCCACGAGGTATTGCACCTCGGACCACAAGCGCGGGCAGATAGCGAAGATAGTCACTGCACTCGACAGGGAGAGGCGCAAGGGCGACAGCTTCAGTCTCCTCAACTGCATGGGTCTTCGTGCGCAGGAGTCGCCGGCGCGACGCAAGAAACGGCCATTCACCCCGAACCGTTACTTCAGCACGAAGACCCGTCAGGTGTGGAACTGGCTGCCGATACATGACTGGACCGATGATGAGGTGTGGGCGGACATCGCCGAGAGCGGAGTGCGTCACCACGACGCTTACGATCTCGGCATGCCGCGTCTCTCCTGCGTCCTGTGCATATATGCGCCCAAGCCTGCACTCGTGCTGGCCGGGCGGCACAACCGCGAGCTGCTGGATGAGTACGTGGCGGTGGAGCGACGCATCGGACACAGGTTCAGGGTGGACATGTCTATGGCAGAGGTGAAAGAAGAGGTGGACAGCGGTGCGCCGGTGGGCACGCTCACCGGTGCTTGGAATATGTAGAGCCGGGACACCAGCCCAGCTTTCAGATGGATGAAGTGCGGCCCTGTCGTTTATGGCGACGGGGCTTTCTGTTTCAGAAAGGAAAAGAATATGGCTACACAGAGATGCGACGAGAAGTGCGTTTACTACGAGGCGGGGCCGATCTGCGCCCGGTGCGGCAATCCGAGGATGCTGCACCTGCGGCAGACGCCGGCGGAAGGGCTTGAAATAATTGAGGCAAAGCTCCAGGTCGTGGAGCCACTGAGCGGCAAGACGTACAGGTTCACCGCCTCGGTGGAGGATGAGGGGATACTGTTCTGCACCGACTATGACGCCGACGAGGACGGGGAGCTGCGGAACGAGGACGCGTGGGCTGCGCTGGACTGCAGGCTGGGTTTCAACGTGAGACAGGCTGCCGTTGACAGCGGTATCGGCTCGGGAAGCCCGTTCGCCCTGGGGCAGCCTGTGGTTTCCTTTGCTGTATTACCTTATGACATGGCAATCCTTGTGCGGGAGGCGCTTTCGACTTGCTGGTGAGACACCAACCCGAGACCCAGCTCCAGCGGGGTCTTTGCTTATATGAACATGCCTACGCAGTTGCGACGCGCGCCGTGCCTGCTATCTACTCTGAACGCTCATATTAACAGGGCACTATGCCCAATAGGAGAATTGCAAAATGAAGTTCACATGCATTCAGGAAGACCTCTCCCGCGCACTCAGCATCGTCTCCAGGGCGGTGTCGTCGTCAAAGGCAGTTATGCCGGTCACGCAGAACGTGCTTCTGATCGCCGAGGACTCCATGCTGAAGGTGACGGGCACTGACCTGAATACCACGATAACAACCTGGATCGGCGCGCAGATCGAAAAGGATGGCAGCGTCACGATACCGGCGAAGTTGCTCAGTGAGTTCGTCAACGCGCTTCCTCCCGAGACGGTCGAGGTCGAGCTCATGAAAAAGCCGCTCGGCATCAACATCAAGTGTGCCGGATACGAGTCAAACATCAGCGGCACGAAGGCTGAGGATTTCCCATCCGTGCCGACCGTTGACGAGGGGTTGGGCGCGACGATAGAGGCCGCCGTGCTGAAGCAGGCTATCGACCGGGTGGCATTTGCGGCAGCCGACGAGGATTCGCGACCGGTGCTCACTGGCGTGAAAGTTGAGATAAAAGGCGAGGACGCGACATTCGCCGCGGCAGACGGCTTCCGGCTGTCCGTTTACAGCTGCACGCTCGCCGAAGCTCCAGATGAGGACATGGAGTTTCTGGTGCGCGCCCGCGCGATGAGCGAGATGGGACGGCTGCTGAACATCGAGGACGACGTGGAGTTCATGGTCACGCAGAACATCAACCACGTGCTCTTCCGCATCGGCGATGTCGAGGTCGTATCGTCGCTGATCTCGGGAGCCTTCCCGAACTACACGCAGCTCATCCCAACCAAGCACACCACGAAGGCCGTCCTGAGCACTGACGAGTTTCTGCGGGCGACAAAGACGGCCTCCATATTCGCTCGTGAGGACAGCAACATCATCCGCCTGCAGGTGGCCGAGAAGGACAAGGGACCCGGACACATGACGCTCTCCTCGCAGGCAAGCGAGGTTGGCGACAACACGGGTGAGATCGAGGCGAGCGTGACGGGACAGGACGCCAAGATAGCCTTCAACTCCAGGTATCTGACGGACATCCTCGGAGTGCTGGACGGCGACATTGCGGTGGAACTGACGTCCTCGACGACTCCTGGGGTTCTGAAGCCCACCGAGGGCGACGACTTCGTGCATGTCGTGATGCCAATGTTCGTTAATTGGTAGTCGGAGAGTGACGGGAAGGCTTCTCGCCATCATTTCAGGCAATTATTGCATGAGTGATGAGGTACAGTACGTTGCCGCTGTGTGCGTCGATGAGAACGACAAGCTACTGGGAGCGGGCGAGACGTGCCGCCTTGTGCATTTGGAAGTTGTCAAGGACTGATGATGACAATGGCTGCGGCGGGGGAAATCCCTGCCGCAGCCTCAAAGGCGCAACGGCGTGTCCGAAGACTGGTCTTTTTTGCGTTCTGGGACTGCTGATGGCCTAAGATTGAATGATGCGTGAGAAAAGGAGTTTTTGCGTTGTGGAACCTCTCGGCTTCGCCTTCGGAACTCCCGGTGAACGCAGGTACTTGCGCACAGTGTTCCTCATATGCCCAGATCCTCTGCTATCCCGTGTATCGATCTCCCCTTGCCATTCAACTCGTAAAGCTCTCTCACTGTTCTACCCCCCCTAACATTTGGTCAGTGCACCTGCTGCCGGTTGTTGTTCCGACTAAGATGCACTCCGATTAGGGGTAGGTCAATTCAAACTTGTCGATTTCGCCCATTTTATCTTTGGCACTGACACCTTGATGACCACCACGTCCAGCCAGTACCAGTACACTAACGAATCGTTCGTGTTCATGACGTCCAGCACTTCCACGTCGACAACCGACTTGTCCTTCAGGCTGGCGTATCTTCCCGCTCTCTCCGCCGCAATGCACAGGTTGCAGACCATACAAAGCTGGTGCTGGTTCAGCTCGTGTGCGGAATTCTGGCAAAGTGCCGCGCCGATTGATACACGACAATTACTTGTATGTTGTCAAAGAGTTTGAGATGGGCAGTCGGGTTCTGAAGGCGACCAGCACCGAATGCGCAACAGAGTACACCTTGACAAGAGCGCAGCGCGAGCGCTCGGGGCGGCGGCGGTTCCGGCGCTAGACGGCACACGCCGACATTTGCTATTCTGAATGTAAGTATATAAAGCGGGATTTAAGCATAAGGCACAAGAGATAAGCCAGAAGTGCGACTTACAACGGGGGAAATGTGAAGCAAGTTCTGAAGCAGAGCCAGCATTCCCCAAGGGTCTTTCAGGACATGCCCTATAAGTGCCCTTATACGGCGCACATCACCGACAGGGCTTATACAACCCGCCTCTTGTATAGGTTCAGGCATTCTAGTACCAAGTCCAGTTGATGATGACACGTTGGATGTTTTTGAAGTTCATAGCTTTGGCTTGGGATAGACGCGATTGAGTTTGACGCGCGCATCCTGAGATCGAAAGCGCCAGTCTATGGTCACGCCAGCGGCATTGCGCTCCCTCTCAAGCGCCCATATATTTCGCCTGAGCGTCTCCTCATCCCCAAGACGACCCTTCAGGCACTGCTTGCTGAAGACGCTCAGTTCTATCTCCGCCATATTCAGCCAACTCCCGTGCTTTGGCGTGTGATGGAACTCCAGTCGTCGCGCTATACGCCGCGCCTCCACAGGCTCGTACGCCTCATACAGTGAGCCGAGCTTATGAGTATTCAGATTGTCCAGAACCACCCTGACCACCTTCGCGTCCGGATAAGCCTCATTCACCAGCCACCTCATCTGCGCAGCAAAGTCCACAGCTGTGCGCCGCTCCGTAACCTCCACGTGTCTCCAACCTCCCTTCGGCTCGCAGAACACGAACAGGTTGCGCGTTCCGTTGCGCCTGTACTCGTAGTCTATGCGTTCCAATCTCCCAGGCTCGGCTTCAATCGGCGTTCTCGTGTGTGCGATCAACTGCTTGGATGTCTCATCGAAGCAGACCACAGGTCGCTCGGCGTCGTACTCTTCCTCATACAGGTCCAGGACATCTTCCATCCTTGCCACGAACTCCCCACTCAGTTCCGGGATGCACCACGCCTTGTTCCTCCAGGGCTTGAGTTCGTTTTTTTCAAGCTCTGACGCACCGTCTCCCGCGCTATACTCTCCACATAGCCCAACTCCACAGCCTTGTCCGCAAGCAGCCTCAGCGTCCAGTGCGTATGACCCGCAGGAGGGTCGCTGCATGCTATGGCTACAATGTGCGCCTCGGCACGCTCATCCAACTTGCGCTGCTGACCGGGTCGCGCTCGCTCGACCAACGCGCTCTCAAGCCCCTCTTCACAGAAGCGCTTGCGTATCCTGACGACCGTGCGTCTGCTTATGAACAACGCATCTGCTATTCGGTTATCAATCTGTCCTTCGTCGGCCTTGAGCAGCGCCAGCGCTCGCTTTACCGTGCGCGCCTGCGATCTGCCACGGTGGGCGACTTCACTCAGCCGGCGCTTCTGGGAATCGGTCAACTCAACCCTGTACTTGCTTGCGGTCATATTCGGCTACATCCTCGCTGTAAGATGTGCCCGAATCTAACTTATTTCTTATACTTGTGCCAATATCAGATGGACTTGGTACTAGCACATTCTCCCGTAGTGTGAACACTATTACATGTTTTCTCATCACTTTCCCCGGCGGCCTCAGACACTGAGCTCACATCGGTCTTATCTACGCAGTCCTCCCGCAGGTCGTCCCCATCGCGCTCCTCAGCCGCCACTTTCGACGATGTCCCGAACGCACCTCGACTGCCGTAGTAGTGCGCCACCGCTCCCCGAGCGACCGTCTCGTTGCGCGTGTACAGCGCGGGCATCCTGGGCGAGCGCCAGCGACCTGCCGTCATGAGCCGCGTAAGCGCAGTCCCCGTGCGCGCTAGGTCTCGCGCCATTCCCACTCGCGGCGAGTGTCCGCTGAACCCTTCTCCCAGTCCCGCCGCATAAGCAGCCTGCCCGATCCTCCTGCTGATGCTGCCCGCGCTCAGCCCGAAGACCCTGCCGTCATCCGGCGCTCCGGCGCGTATCGTTCTCAGGCTGTCCATCGTGGGCGCTGAAAGAAACGCCACAGCGCCCTCACCCTCCGGATCGGTCTTCGAGCGCCTGATCAGCAGCCGTCCGGTGCCGTCTTCCTCCTCCTCGATGTCTCCCCACAGCAGTTCGGCGGCTTCGGACACGCGCAGGAGGGCGTCCCTCATCACCCGCACTATCGCGATGTCCTGCACGCCCCTGCACTCCGCAGCCTCCGGACTCTCGGTCCTTCCACCTCGCCAGCGCCTCGGCAGGCATGCCGTTGCGACTATCGCGTCCAGCGCCTCGTCGGTCAGCCCTTCAGCCTGCCTCTGCTCCATCCCTGCCTTCCTGCGAGCGCTCCTGAGAGTGTTTCTCACCTCCGCGCTCTCGCACGGGTCCGGCAGTCCCTCATCCCTGTGCTTAAACCCGATAGCTGCCGCCGCGGTCTGAAGCGTAGCCGGCTTATGCCCGTGCTTTTCCAATCGCTCCGCCAGGTAGGCCGCGACCTGCAGCGGATCTGCGGGTAGCGTTCTTATGCCTTTCTCACGCGCCCATCCGGTGAAGCGCCGCCACTGGGAGTCGTAGTTTCTCCTGGTGTTCGCCGAGACCTCGTGCCCCAGCACGGATGCCAGGTGCGCCCGGTCGTCCTCGGTCAGGCGGTCGCAGTCGGTGGGTACGTCCCCGGGACGTTTTCCCGTGAATCCGCCTTCACGAATGTCATAAATCTCTCCGGTCGTCGCAATCAGTGTCGTCATATTCTCCCCACCTCCCTGCTTGGTGTCGGTGATGTACGCCGTATAAGGGCACTTATCGGCGTTTCATAAGGAAGGTAATAGTTATGGAGAGTATTACACAACTGCCTTGAACCTTCTCTCGGCGCAACTACCCGTACAGACTGCGGTTCCGGCTTCTGGCCGAGCCGTGGCAAATGGGGGAGACTGAACATGAAACTCATCATCGGGATACTGGCAGCCTCGGCCTTCCTGATTGCGCTTGCTGTTTCGACCACTCTCGTATCGTATTCTCCGGTACATGCCTTCCAGGGGACGCAGCCCCCGGCCAAGCCCACGGGGTTGAGCGTCTCGACGGCGCAGGGCTCGCTGAACGTAGGCGTGGAGTGGGACGACGTTGACGGGGCCGACGAATACTGGGTACGGTGGCGGTCTTTCCAACCGGACCACAGGCTGAACGACGGAGTGAGGACAGGGTCGTCCGCCACGACCATCACCGTGGCAGAATACGGCGAGTGGGTGGTGCGCGCGCAAGCCTGCAACGACGCAGGCTGCGGGGAACCCCTGGCGAAGAGGTTCGAGGTGGAACCGGCTCCCGACCCGACTACCACACCTACCACCGAACCGACGTTGACACCTGAGCCGACTCCAGAACCCACGCCTGAGCTTACACCTGAGCCGGCACCCGAACCGACTCCGCAACCCATACCCGAGGCGACTCCGGAGCCCTCTCCTGAACCGACGGCCACACCCGAGCCCACAACGGAACCGGCATCCGAGTTACAGGTCTCCATCACGGCTGACGCCACTGAGCTCGAGGTCAACGGGGAGGTCACCCTGTCGGCGGTCATCGCCAATGCGCCGCCGGGGTCCGGGCCCAAGTACCAGTGGGAAGCGGACCTGGGCTTCACCTGGCTCTCCGCCGGAACGGGCACGACCTTGTCTTATATCACCAGCATTGCCGAGTCCCAGGCGTTCCGGGTCACGGTGACCTACGACTCGGGAACTTCGGTCACGTCAGATCCGATCACCATCACCTGGGTCCCGCCCAACCAGGCGCCGGCGGTCGATGATCAGGCAGAGCAGTACGAGGGTTTCACCGGGGCGGACAATGCGTCCCGGGGCACGCTGGTGAGCAAGCTCTACGGCGGCATCTTTTCCGACCCGGACGGCGATACGCTGACCTACACCGTCTCCGTCCCCGACGACCGCAGCGGGCTTGTGGACAGCGTCTATGTCCAGGAGGACACCCGGCGGGTGTTCATACGGCTGGACGCCGAGGACGACTGGAGTGCCGTCACTCCCGATCTACCGAACCCGCTGATCACCGCGGTCACACTTACCGCCACCGACCCGGACGGTCTTTCCACCTCGGTAACGGGGGAGTTTCGCACCGACTGGGAGGATGGCCCCGCACTGCTGGCCGTCTGCGACCGCACGCCCCAGGTGCGCGACGCCCTGGTGGAGCACTTAGGCAAGGACTGCGAGAACATCGGCGCCGAGGACTTGGCCCAGGTGGTCAAGCTGGACCTGTCGAACACGGGTCTGAGCTCGCTGAAGTCGAGAGATTTCTCCGGCATGGTCAGCCTGAGGGACGTGGATGTGTCCAGCAACACGTTCGCGTCGTGGACGGATGCATGTGCCGCCAAATACGGCGATAGCGTGCAGAACATCAACCTGTCGTACAACTACCTCGGGGGAACCGGGAGCCAGATTAACGCGGGCTGCTTTACCAGCACCAAGTTCCCAAACCTGAAGTCCCTGCACCTGGCCGCCAACCGCATCAACTCCCTGGCAGGGAATCCCTTTTCCGGGTTGACCAGCCTGTACTGGCTGGATCTGAGCCAGAACCAGATCTCTAGCCTGCCCACGACCGCGGTGTTTCAGGGGTTGAGTGGACTCGTCCACCTGAATCTGGGACGCAACAGCCTCACCAGTGTGAAGTTGAATCAATTCAGCTGGTCGACCAAACTTGAGCGGCTGGCGCTCAACAACCAGTTCGCCCAGGACGCCAACAACAACTTCGAACCCACGGGCAATGCCCTGCTCACGAGCCTGGATGCGCAGGCGTTCGGTAGCCTGTCCAGCCTGAAGGAGCTGGACCTGGCGAATAACGGCATCACATCCACCGGTTTGCCCAACGGCGTGTTTTCGCCACTGTCCAGCTTGGAAAGCATGGCGCTGTTCGGCAACCCCGGCGCGCCTTTCACCCTCACCAACAAGGGGGTCAGGTCCGAGGCAAGCGTCATTCAGGTTGTAACCCCTCCCTCCGGTTTCACAGCCGAGCCGGTCAGCGGCGGGGTCAAGCTGACCTGGGACGACCCCAGCGACACCAACATCAGCCACGAATACCGGGCCCTGACTCCAGACGGCACTGGATCGATAGACTGGACGGACATCAGCAGTCCCACCGATATCGGCGCCATGTTGGAACACACCGTCAGCACCGGAGTGACCAGCGGCAATAATTACTTTTTCCAGCTCCGGTCGGAGAAGAGCGGAGCCCACAGCTGGCGCGCCAACGCCGATTGTTCCGCGATCTTCGGCACGTCGAGCGATGACACGCTTACCGGCAGCCCTGACCCGGACTGCATCATCGGTCTGGGAGGCAACGACAGCCTGAATGGCGGAGGCGGCACCGACAACATCGCCGGCGGCGCCGGCAACGACACGCTGTTCTCCGTCTGGGAGGAGGCTGCCACCCTTGACGGCGGCGCCGGCACGGACACCATTAGCTACAAGAATTATCCCTTCGAAGTAACCGTGAACCTCTCCACCAGCACCTTTCCGGGTAGCGACACGGTGAGCAACTTCGAGAGCGTCACCGGCTCGGCCCTCCATGACACCCTCACCGGCGACGGCTCGGCCAACGTCCTCACCGGCGGGAGGGGCAACGACTTCCTAGAGGGCCTTGCCGGTGGCGACACGCTGTGGGGGGAAGACGGCAACGACACACTGTCCTACGCCTCTTCGGACGCCGCGGTGAATGTCGATCTCCTCGCCCGCACTGCCAGCGGCGGCCACGCCGCAGGAGACAGCTGGGGCGGCATCGAGAACCTGATTGGCTCGGCGCACGCCGACACCCTGACCGGCGGGGATCTGGACAACGTGATCGAAGGCGGCGCGGGAGGAGACACGCTCAGCGGCGGCTTCGGCGCAGATACACTGTCATACGCATCTTCGTATCGTTATGTGAGTGTCAGCTTCGCCGACAACACTGCCGAGGACGGCCACGCCGAGGGCGACACCATATCCGGATTCGAGAGATTCCTCGGATCGGACGGAGGCGACTGGTTCGAAGGCGACGCCAATGACAATGTGATCTATGGCAGCGCCGGACGCGACGACTACGACGGCGGCGGCGGCAACGACACGTTGACCTACGCCTCCTTTAACACCGGCGTGATCGTCAACGTCAAGGGCCAGGGCGACATTGTGTCGAACATCGAGATCATCATCGGGTCGGACTACGACGACATCCTGAACGGCGACAGCGTGGACAACACCATCAGCGGCGGCGAGGGCATTGACCGCATTAGCGGTGGAGCCGGCGCCGACACCTTGAACGGCGGCAACGGCAATGACAAAATTTGGGGTGGGTCCGGCGCCGACACCATCGACGGCGGCAGCGGTGGCGACACGGCCTACTACTCGGGCAGCCCTGCAGCCGTAACCGTGAACCTCACGACTAACATCAATACCG
Source organism: Dehalococcoidia bacterium (assembly GCA_963665605.1). Lineage (GTDB taxonomy): Bacteria > Chloroflexota > Dehalococcoidia > Lucifugimonadales > JADFKI01 > Bin90. Next base: position 2,552,904 of record OY762409.1, read on the forward strand.
GTGGCCACGCCCAGGGCGACACGCTTACTAACATTAACCACATCGTCGGCTCACTCTTCAACGACACGCTCACCGGCAACGAGGATGTCAATTACTTTGATGGCGGGTCAGGAGCCGACGCCTTCGACGGCAAAGGCGGCGAGGATTGGGTAGTTTACTACACTCCGGCGTGTTGCACCGGGTTGACCCTTGACATGGCTACGCCAGCCAACAGCAAAGGCAATGCCAAAGGCGACACCTTCACCAGCATCGAGAGGATCGTAGGGTCGCAGTTTGATGACATCATCACCGGCAATTCCGACGACAATGACTTGAGCGGCTTTGTGGGCAACGATACCATCAAGGGCGGCGGCGGCGACGACATTATCTACGGCGGCCAGGGCAAGGACATTGTCCACGGCGATGCCGGAGACGATATGATCCACGGCGGGGTTGTCGGTGTCTATAAAGGTCGCTTTGACGAAATTGATGGCGGGGCTGGTAACGACAAGTTATCTCCAATAGAAGGTACAGCCAACGTAAAAGGAGGCACCGGAACCGATGAGTTCTACTTCCTGGGGCGTCTCACATCGCAGCACATGACGATTCACGACTACGCCTCGGGGGAAAAGATTTGGATTTGCCGAGGGAGCGGAAAGGGCACTTCCGACGGCGAAGTTTCATGGACGGAAGCCGCCGGCAACGAAGCCGGCCACCCCAGTCCTACAGACGACTGGAAAATCACCGTTAGCCGCAAAGATGGATCGGATGATGTCGAGCTGGGCGCAATCTGGTTGCTCGGTGTGAGCACGTCGCCGGGCACCGACATAGCGTGGTCTGACCCCGCCGCCGCCGTCGGCACCGGGTGCAATTTCATTGAGCCCTGGACACCGTGGGACGTACGGAACAGGTTCCCGCCTCTGTGGGAGCAAAACAATTAAGATGCCCCCACAATAGCGTCAAATGCGCCGCCAAGACAGGCCAGAGGCGCATCTGAGAGTGCCGGTAACGGCGACATCTCACGACAGCGTGTTCCCATCCTGTTGACCGGCACGATTCTGGCGGAACCTGGGTCGCCGACTGATTACGAAACTCGACCGCTCACTGGTCGGACTCTACCCTGGCTGGGCTTCTGGACACCGGCATGCGAATCGGAGAACTCGCGGCCACGACTCACGAGAGCGTCAGCGTGGAGGGAGTCCTCGTGTCCGGCAAGAACGGTACAAAGGAAGGTACTTATGTCACAGAGCGGGCCTGAGGCAGCAGACAGCCAACAAGACGAACCCGAACTGCGGACCGGCAACCGGGGCTACCCTACTGACGGGGCTCTGCCACCGATAACCAGGCGCAGCATTCGAATGGCGGGCACCGAGCCACCGAAGATATGGCGCCGGCCTTCGCAGTCCGCAATGGGCACATACTACATCCTGAGAGGCGTGGATGTATTCTCGCGGCAGCGAATAATGGGGCAAAGGCGGCTGGCGTCCTCGACGGTCATCACTGAAATGTCCGCAGTGCTTGTGGCGCCGCGGCCAGGGAAGTTCTCGCTGCCTGCACATTGAGAGAGGGCGCTTAATTGAGGTATCAGGGGGTGCTGCGCCGGTCGCAGCGGAAACATCGCCCACCGACAACAGAAATAAGTGCGGATACTCCTATCGGAAACGCAGAAGTTTCAAATCCGGCGCCTGGGTAGAAGTTAAAGCAGTCCCCCGAAGCAGCCATTTCCAGACCACGCGTCCTTTCCACATAACATCCGCAGATTCAGGTTGAGGTAACTAAATGCCAAGTAATCCAGTCAATTTGGCCTCTCGTTTATAAGCCATCTAGTTACCTAGTTAATTCGTCGACAATCTTCAAGGGACAGGTGAATGCGAATGATAGTAGCTGTTGCAGGGGAAAAGGGTGGTTGCGGCAAGACGTCGCTCGCCGTCCATCTCTCAGGCTGGCGCGCGTGCGCCGATAGAGATGTGATGCTGGTGGATGCCGACCGCCAGGGGAGCGCCAGCCTGTGGGTGGAATCCAGGATTGAGCGACAGCTGCCCGCGCCCTCGACGGTCAGACAGTTCGACGCGGGCCTGCGACGGGCCGTAAGGGACCTTGCGAGGCGCTACGAGGACGTCGTTGTTGACATAGGCTCAGGAGACGGAGCGGCGATAGAGGCGGTGATGCGAGAGGCGAATGTCGTGATAGTGCCGGTGCAGCCGAACGGCATGGACGTCTGGACAATAGAACTCCTGGATGATCTGGCGTGCGATGCGCGGGATCTAAACGAAGAACTGAAGGTCTGCTCCGTCATCAACCGCGCCTCCACGCATCATGCAAGCAGGGATTTGCGCGCGGCGCAGCAGGAGCTTCGCAGGTTTCGGGAAGTCGCTCACTCGGAACTTGTGATTCGAGAGCGCACGTCGATCAGGAGAGCGGTGCCGGCGGGGCTGCTGATTGATGAGTACCGGCCTGTCGATCCGAAGGGAATAGCGGAGCTTCGTGCAGTCTTCGAGCATGTCTTTGGCTCTCCCACTACCCCACCCGATGCGGCCTTTGAACAAGGAAGGAAACCATGAACGAAATAAACATGAGACGGCCCGGAGGCAGAGAACGAAGTCGCAGTCGAAGGGCGAGCGGCTCACCGGCGAAGACAGGTCCCAGGCGGAAGATCGACAGCGAGGGAGACCTGTACCGTAAACTCGGCGTGTCCGTTTCAGAGGAGTTATATGACCGGATCAGGGTTGCTGCCGCCCTGGAGAAGATATCTATCAGAGAATTCGTCCTTCGCCTCGTGATTCCCGAGGTCGAGCGGGTTCATCGTGAAAACGGCCTGAGCTAGGAAGACCCGGTTATGAGATTGAAGACATCACAGATCAAGCGCTTCCGGCGCTCCTGGCGCAGGGGCAATCGCCAGCTCTCCGTAGGCGCCAATACTGCCGGGGCTATATCGCGGGCCGGACATCAAAGGTGCGGAGCGCGCCGGTACGCGAGCATTGTCCGCTCTGCCGCCGCCAGGAGTGGCGAGATTTCCTGCCGGAAAACAATGCAAAGGACGGCAGCAGTTATTCACCATGTTGCTCAGTTAACTGGGCAACTAAGTACCTAATTAACCAGTAGGACTTCACAATGAGGGACAACAACACCACATTCCAGGACTCAGCCCGGTCTGCCGAAGCGCACAGCTGGGAGAGCCATCCGCGATGCGAATTCATCGAGGCCTCACATATGGACGATTCGCCGTCGGATGATCGTAGCGTGCCTCTGCGACGAAGTGGCCCAGAGTTCGACAATGAGGATCCTCTGCCTGTCTTCGGCGTCAAGAGTGTAATGTCCGGTTTCTCTCCGGATGAGGTTGCACGCCGCCGAATTACCGTTCAGACGACTCTATTGTCCTTAACCGGCCCTGCTGATGACCTACCTCTGAGCCAGGCGTTTCCATGACAGCCGAATCACTCTCTTCCATACTCCAGCGCATAAAGGCGCAGCGGGAAGCCCGCACACAGGCGGGAGATCAAGCAGCGCCTCCCTCGGATGCGCGGACTGAACCGGACGCTTGCGCCGAGTGCCACGGACAGGGCTTCCTGACAGCCGAACCCATAAGCCGCCGCCCGTATCAGCAGCCCACATATGTACCCTGCAGGTGCCAGAAGGAACGATTCGAGGTCGAGCTTATCGAGCGGCTTCAACTCTACAGCAACCTCGGCCATCTCAGCCGCTTCACGTTCAGTACGCTCAGCGACGACAGGGTGTACGGAGGCGAAGCCAACCTTCTGCCCTTCGCGGAGGCTTGTCGCGCGGCTGCCGCCTTCGCAGAAAATCCGGAGGGCTGGCTGGTGTTAACGGGGCCGCCCGGCTCCGGCAAGACGCACCTCGCCGCGTCTATCGCCAACTACCTGATAGAAGCCCGCCAACTCGTGCTCTTCATGTCGGTGCCCGACCTGCTTGACCAGCTCCGGTCCGGCTACGCCCCGACAAGTGATGTACCCTACTCCGACACCTACGAGCGAGTGACCGAAGCCCCGATTCTCATCCTTGATGCCCTCGGCACACAGCACGCCACTCCGTGGGCGCAGGAGAAGCTCCAGCAGCTCGTAAGTCATCGCTTCAACGCGGAGCTGCCGACCGTGTTCACCACGGCGTCGAGCCTGACGGACCTCGACCCCCATATCCGCGTCCGGCTGGAGCATTCAGGATTCTCTCGCGTCGTGCCCACCGCTGTCTCAAGTCTCGCCCAGGACTCCGCGGAGTCGTCCGTACTGCCGCATCCGTCCATGCTCGCGAGGATGACATTCGAGAGTTTCAGCGTAAGGGGAAACGGAGCGGGCAGCGAAGAACAGGCTTCTCTTGCCGCCGCCATGCAGGCGGCAGAGAGGTTCGCCGCCAAGCCCGAAGGCTGGCTGCTGCTATACGGCCCCACAGGCACCGGCAAGACCCATCTGGCGGTCGCCGTCACGAGACGTCTGCTTGCGGCAGGACACCAACCATACTACGTCAGAACGCAGCAGCTGATGCGGCACCTGGGCAGTTCGTTCGCACGGGACAGTTCCCTGAACTTCGACAGGCTGTTCTCGGCTGTCTGCGACGCCCCCATTCTGATCCTTGACGACCTGGGAGCCGAGGCGGACAGGGACTGGATAAGGGCGACCCTTCAGGACCTCATCACGCACCGGCACGACGCCCGACTACCCACGGTCGTGACCACAACGGTGCAACTTCCCCTGGAGTCCGGCCCCATCGCAACGAGGATATGCGACCGCGCACTGACCACAATCGTCCCCATAAGTGCGCCCAACTATCGCCAGGCGCGCTAGCTCCCCGGCTTAACGAAGCGCGTTCAGCGCTCCGCCTGCGTAGCAGTCGTCGCTCTCTCTCCCGTCAGGGCAGACTGTGTTGTTCCATTCTGCATGCTGCGCTCCCGTCGCCCTGTCGAAGTCCGCTCCGGTCAGAACCGCTCTTGTGAACTTGGCATTTCGCAGCTCTGACCCGTTGAGCAGGGCGTCTTCGAGTCTGGCGCCGGTGAAGTCCACCTCACGCAGGTCGGCATTCCTGAACTTTCCGTCCTCTACCTGCGCCTTCTCGAAGATCGCCCGCTGCAGGTCTGCGTTGTCGAACAGCACATTGTCCAGAACGGCCCCGGTGAAGTCCGCCTTGACCAGCCGCGCCTGTGCGAAGTCAATGTCATCCAGCGTCAGGCCCGAGTATATCGTTTCACGCAGGTCGGCCAGCGTGAAGTCCGTGTCCTCGTCGAATACGACCCGCGTCATATTGACTTCCACGAGCTTTGCTTCAGTCAGATTCGCCCCGCTCAGATCCACATCGCTCATGTTGGCGTCCTCGAAGGTTGTCCGCCGCAGCGAAGCGCCGTTGAAGTTCACCCGATACAGGGTCGCCAGCGTAAATGACGCGCCGTCGAGCAGGGTATCCTTTCCGAAGGTGCTGCGCGACAGGTCAGTTCGGTTGAAGCTCACATCACTGAGCAGCGCCCCGTCCGGCCATGTAGTGTTGTGCATCACGGCCTCGTTGAACGAAACAACCCTTGACAGGTCGGTGCTGCTCAGGTCAACGTTCCGCAGGTTAGCTCCCTCTATCAGCGCCCCCGCCAGCGAGGCGTCCTTCAGAATTGCTCCTTCCAGGTTCGTATCGCGCAAGTCCGCATTCGACAGGTTCGCGCCCGTCAGGTCCATCCTGCGAAAGTCACGCCCGGAAAAGTCGCAGCCGGACAGCTGCGCTCCCATTGCCGGAGTGCAAGGCACAGGTGTCCTGGTGGGCGTCGGGGTCGCTGTCGATGTGGACGTCGGAGCAGCCGTTCCGGTTGCCGTGGGAGTTCCCGTCGTCGTTGGCAGAGGCGTCGATGTTGGAGTCGCTGTGGGTGTCGCCGTCGCCGTTCCGGTAGGTGTTGGAGTCCTGGTCGCCGTTGAAGTGTTGGTGGCAGTTGGCGTATATGTCGCCGTCGCCGTGGCGGTTGGAGTTATGGTCGGTGTATTTGTCGGTGTCGGCGTAACGGTGGGTGTATTGGTTCTGGTCGCCCAGATTATGCCGTATGGTGTCGCCGTGGGACGGGGCGTAGGTGTGGGTTCAGGCGTGGGAGTCACCGTCGCCATCTCCGACGAGACTATCGCAAAAGCGGCTGCGCCTACCGCACTTTCCTCCTCACTTCCATCTTCTCCGTCGGTCTGCACGACAGTCGCGGCAGCGCCGGGATCGGTAACACCGTCACCTTCATCAGTACCGCCGAGAAGCTGGCAGCCCAGCGATGCCGCCAGGATGAGCACGAGCAGCGGAGTCACACGTACTCGGCCCGACCACACTCTCCGTAGCTCACGGCCGAACATCATTCCCGGTTCTCCTCCACGATCCTGGCCTGACAGAAGCTGAAGGCCATGCCGATGAACGCCTCGAAGCTGGTGTATTGCCCCGCTTCCAGTGACTCCCACATCCTGCGTTCCGACTCCTCAATCTCCCTGTTGAACACCTCTTCGGGAAGATTGGGATTGAGGTAAGTCCGGGCGGTGCAGTCCGCCATCCAGCTCACAATCTCAAGTTCGTTCTCGCTGGCATTCTCCTTCGCCAAGGTGTATTGCCGCTCTGCGGCGGCTCCATTCGTCACCGTGCCACCACTCCCGCGCTCATTCTGCGCCTGTGCCACAATGTAATCCTGGAACGACTTCATCTGAGTCTCTAGCGCCGCGATCCGCTCGCTGTCCGGCTCTCCGCCCGCGGACGCGCTCTCATCATCCCCACCGCAGCCCACCAGTGCGACTGTCACAACGACCAGCATCAACGCAACGAAGCAGCGTCTAATCCCCGGTATGAATTGCAATCTCACCATACGTCTCCTCAGGCCGCGCAAGCGACTTCATCGATGTTTCCGACCGGTTCCGCACCAACTCCACATTCAGCCCCAGGCTCCTGAGCTCGGACATCAGAAGCCCGAAGCTCTCGGGCAGCCCCGGTCGCAGTACCGTTCCCCTGCTCAGTCCATTGCCGTCATCGGCCATAATCGCCCTTGTCAGCGCCTCCCGACCGGCGACATCATCCGCCTTCACCGTCATCATCTCCTGCAGGATGTGGGCCGCGCTGTACGCCTCAAGTCCCCACACCTCCATTTCTCCCAGCCGCTGCCCGCCCCCTGCTGACTTTCCGCCGAGGGGCTGCTGCGTGATCATGGAGTAAGTACCCGTGGAGCGCGCGTGCATCTTGTCTTCCACCATGTGTATGAGTTTGAGCATGTACTTGTAGCCCACGGTCACCGGCTTGTCGAAAGGCTCACCGGTTCTTCCGTCCCGAAGTACCTGCTTGCCCATAATCGGTGCGGCGAGATTCTCCTCGCGGTCGAGGCGAAGAGCTTCCTGGCGCAGTTCCTCATACCCTGCAGAGGGCGAGGGGGCCAGTCCTTGCTGCTTCATCCACAGTTCCAGGCACACGCGCCCCGCCTCGGTCCCGTCCTCCGCGCCCTCGCCGAATAGAAGCTCGAAGTCGTACCCAAGGTTGTGTGTCCATCTTCTGACCTGCCGCCAATCAACGCTGCATAAATCGTCCGCCGGCAATATGCCGGCAGGTAGTCCCCCGGCCTGTTCAACCAGCCAGGCCTGGGCGAGGCACTGCTCGATCTGCTCCCATGACGCCGAGTCGAAAACCGGAGTTCTGGCCCGAAAGCCGAGGCGGTGCGCCGCCCATCCCAGGTGCACCTCCATAAGCTGCCCCAGGTTCATCCTTGACGGCACTCCGAGGGGAGAAAGGATGACATCCACCGGCGTCCCGCCAGGCAGAAAAGGCATATCTTCCTGCGGCACAACAATAGACACGCAGCCCTTGTTGCCGTGACGGCCTGACATCTTGTCCCCGGCCTGCAGGTCGCGCGTCCCGGCTACCTCAACCTCAACCCGGGTGTGGCAGCCGGCAGGAAGCCCCCTCGCCGCCTCGCTCCCGTCCCCTTTTCTGACAACTTTCACGCTGACTACGTGCCCCTGCTGGCCCTTCGGAAGTACACGTGAGCTGTCCTGGTATCGTATGTTGTCCGACGTCTCACCCAGTACCGCGAAGATCAGCTTCTCCTCAGGAGTGCGTTCTCTGTCCTGGTGTTCAGCCGGAACCGGTTTCGGCGTCGCCTTTCCTATGAGAATCTGCCCCGGTTTGACGTAAGCGCCGACAGGCACTATTCCGTCCTCGTCGAGCAGGTCCCGACGCCATTCCGCGACGTCGGGCACGTTCTGCGTGATGATCTCCGTCCCCAGCGGAGTGGTCATCGCGTCCATCCGGTACTTCTTCAGGATGCGAGATCTGAACTTGCCCTCACGGACTACGCGGTCCGACACGATGATGGCGTCCTCGTAGTTGTAACCGCCCCAGCTCATGTAGGCGACAAGGACACGCTGGCCCAGGGCGAGCTCGCCATCTCTCGACGCAGGGCCGTCCGCTAGAGGCTGTCCGGCCTTCACTCGCTGGAAGCGCCCAACAATGGGTCGCTGTCCGATCCAGGTAAAGGCGTTCGAGCGCACACCGTTCAGCAGCTCAAACCTCCGCGGCTTCTCGCGTTTATCGGGCGTCAACTCGATCTGCTCGGCCGTAACTGACGTCACCGTACCGTCCATCGGAGCCCTGACCTGGCGCCCACTGTCGCGGGCAACCTCTCTCTCCATTCCCGTGGCAACCAGCGCCGTCTGGGGCACCAGCAGCGGAACGGCTTGTCTCTGCATATTGCAGCCCATCAGCGCTCGGTTGGCGTCATCGTGTTCCAGAAATGGAATGAGCGCCGTAGAGGCACTCACGATCTGCCTTGGCGTCAGGTCGATGTAGTCCAGTTCTTCAGGACTTACAACAGGCCGCTGCTCGCCGCGCCTTGCAACGACAGATCCCTCAACGAACTGTCCCAGTCCGTCCAGTTCGGCGTTGCACTGTGCGATTGTCACCGACGATTCCTCGTAGGCGTTGAGGAACACAATGTCGTCCGCAACGTATGGCCGCACTTCAATCTGCAGCGCCGGCAGCTTCAACAGTTCGTGGGCCAGTAATGTGGAGACCACCTGTCCAGCTTCGGCCAGAACACGGCCCTCGACTACTAGGTCCTGCGCCAACTGACGCCCAGTCAGCCCCTCCTGGTGACTTGAAGCTACCTTTTCCACACGGCGCACAGGTGTCGTCAGGAGTCCGTGCTCGTCGATCTGCGCCTCCGTTGTCAGTGTGGACAGCAGTCCTATGTTCTGTCCTTCGGGGGTTTCCACAGGGCACAGCTTCCCGTAGTGGGTGTGATGAACGTCCCTCGGATCCACGCCGGCGTTCTGCCGGTTCAGCCCGCCGGGACCAAGCGACGTCACACGCCTCTTGTGCGTGAGCTCGGCTATCGGATTCGTCTCGTCCGTCACCTGGCACAGCCTTGAACCACTGAAGAACCCGTCAATGCGCTTCATCAGTGGTGTCGTGTTCAGCACGTCGGAGGGAAGTTTCGGGCGACCGCCACGCATTTCCAGTCGCTCACGCACGGCCCTGGAGACGTCGTACAGCCCTGACTCGAACTCCATATGCACCAGTTCCGCAGCCGTTCGCACACGCCTGTTCGCCAGGTCGTCAATGTCATCCGGCTCCTCGCTCCCCTGGGACACCCTGATGACATGCGAAACGATGCGCACCATGTCGTCACGCGTCAGCAGAAAGCTCGCGTTCTCAGAACCAAACCGCCGGTTCAACATGTACCGGCCGACAACCGATAAGCTGTAATGCTGCGGGTTGAAGAACAGGCGCTCGATGCGCTCTTCGGCGCTGCCTATATTCGGCGGAGCGCCAGGGGCTACTTCCCCATAGACCTGAAGCAGCGCCTCCTCGCGGTTCCTGCAGTCTCCCGCATCCAGAGTGTTGTCGATGAAATGCCTGCCGGGAGCAGTGTCCACCGTGCTGAAGGCGTCCGCCAACTCTATGTCGGTTTCCAAGCCGAACAGGCGGAGAATCGCGAGGGCGCTCAGGCTGTTGCCGCCGTTCAGCCTCACACGCAACTGGTCGCGGTCGTTGGTCTCGAATCCCACCCAGGGCCCTCTCGCCGGGCTAATGCGACCCCTGCCAAGCCTGCGTCCTGACAGCCGCTCTCGCTCGAAACCGAACCACACTCCGGGCGCTCTCACTATCTGGTGGATAATGGTGCGCCGCACTCCATTTATGACGAAGCCTCCCGCTGGGTCCATAAGGGGAAGTCTGCAGAGCAGCAGTCGCTGCTCGACTATCTCACCACTGTCTTCGTCGCTCAGTGCGACATTGACCGTGAGGCGGGCGTCGTATGTGAGGCCATCTGCTACACACTCGGCCGGAGTCCGCTCGGGTTCCTCAAGAATTGGCGCGTCAAGCGTCAGCGAGCATTGCCGCGCTCCATCGCCGCCGATCCCTGCCATATCTAGGATCGACTGCGCGAGACCTTGCTCCAGAAAAGTACGGTAGCTATCAAGCCGAAGCGACAGAAGACCGCTGTCTATTTCCGGTTCCCCGAGCTTGCCGAACTGCCGCACTGGCGGGCCAGCTGTGAATTTGGACGTCATCACCCAACGATACGAGCGTCATTCTCGTAGCGTCAACGGCTGGTGTCGGGTTGTATGTTCTAATTGAGTCTCGCTGGCGAATGTCCAGCGGGTTGACGCGCGAATGAGCAAAACGACTAACGCCAATTCAGGTCGGCGACATCTGGCGCTGCAGCGAAAAGGGGCATTGATGCGTATCTGGAGTTGTACGATCGGGAGCAGCCACACCAGTCCCTGGGATATCCGACTCCGGCGCAGGTGTTAGCATCGGGAATGCCGCAAGGATGTTTACCGGACCAGGCATCAGCCTTATCATCTCGTGAGGCAGCGTCAGACTTTACAGTGGGAGTCTTTCTTAACTTGGTCCCTTCGCTGTCCTAACTTTAGGATCCACTCCAGTTCACGAGTTTCGGTTCCAAGCGGAAGGTTGCAGACCGCGCGAGTCATCTCAGGTCCAGTCCTTGTACCTCTATCACGGCAGCTGATTTGGGCGCTCCCGTTTCCCGGTCGTATCGTTCCCTGAAGTCCGTGCGGGCCTCTGGCCCGAAACTGTCCGTACTCCTGTCAATCTCCTGCTCCGCGTCCAACGGTATCGATATCAGCAAACCGCCGCGCTCGCTCCGCCTCACAACAGCCGGCTGATCATCCGTACGGAGCACCATCGGCAATGTCTCGTGGTAGCAGGAATTCGCGTCAAAGAGGGGCGTCTCCTGGATAGGACTCGCGGTTTCGTTCCCCGCCTTGGCGTGGAGGAGGTACCACACCTTCGGGCAGGACACCAAACACTTCCAGGGCAAGGTGCTCTTGTTCTTGTGAATGCTGTCGAAGTTCTTGCCACCCCATTCGTCTATAGCCGAAGCTATGTTGGATAGAGGAGTCACAGTGCAGCCGAGTTCTTTGACATCGGCAGGTGAAGTGCAGCAGTGCCAGTGATCGACTTCGTCGGCGCCGTCAGTATGGTTGTAGAGACAATACAGAGGTGTGGCTCGTTTACGCTTTGCGTATTGTTCGAGCAGGTCTATCTGTGGTCCATTCACATTGCTCTGAGTGAGAGAGGCGTATCTATCTGTTCTCAAGTCGAGCTTCTTGGCTTGGATTGCGAATCGAAACCAGCCGAGTCGTTCCGAGCCCAGCCACAGTTCGAAGTCGGTCCCCCACATGGATTCGTCCGGCTTGGAGGTCTGTCTGAAAAGAGCCACTTTAGAACCTTGGACGAAGAGGTCCATCATCAGGAGGTCCGTGATCGTCTCCTCGCCAAATCTGACTGGCCCGAGGATGCCACGACTCTTGATAGACTCTCTGACGTAGCCCAATCGTTCCCAGAGACTCGTCGACTGATTCGAAAACAATGGGAATTATATACTTGACGATCTAACAATGTCGTGATAAAATTACTACACGAAGGGAGTTAGTCATGACATTGTTAGAGTTCACCCGCAAGTTCAGCACCGTTGAAGATTGCCTTGCACGGCTAGAAGAAGTGCGCTGGGCGGACGGTGCGTACTGCCCTCACTGTGCAAGTTCACGCAAAATATACCGCTACTCGGACGGTTGCCGCCATAGGTGCGCCGATTGTGGGCGCGTCTTTCGCCTGACTACCGGCACTATCTTCTCTGAAAGCCCTCTGAAACTGCTCCCTCAGTGGTTTGTTGCGATCTACCTCGTAACCGAGCATAGCAAGGGCATATCGAGCGTCCAGTTGGCTAAGGACATTGGCGTTACCCAAAAAACCGCGTGGTTCATGATCCAGCGCATTCAGAACGCATCTGGACTCTTGGGAGAAGAAGAGGTTCTTTCCGGCGAAGTCGAGATTGACGACACTTACATTGGCGGCAAAGAGCGAAACAAGCATGCCGACAAGCGGACGCCTGGGACGCAAGGCTTGGGTTCTGCGAAGACGAAGGCCGTTGCATTTGGTATGAAAGAGCGCGGCGGCTCAGTCAAGGCTTTCCAAGTACCAGCGCCGACAATGCCGCATGTGACACCGCATGTCATTCGCAATGTTGCCCTCGGTTCAAGCATCAGCGCGGATGAAAGCCACGCATACAACGCACTTGGCGATTTCTACAATGTCGGGCGCATCAATCACTCGCAAGGAGAATACAGCATCAACGGCATTACCACGAACGCTATCGAGGGCTTCTGGTCGCGTGTGAAGCGCACCTTCATAGGCACTCACCACTGGTGGAGTCGCAAGCACACTCAGTCGTACCTTGACGCTTGCGCCTTCCGCGAGAATGTAGCGCGTGGAGTGGCAGTTGATAATCTTCTAGCCGTATGCCTGAGTGCATCCGCCATACTGCGATACAGGGAGTTGACGGCATGACAATGACGCTGGATAGCATACTAGGAACAACTCAGAAGCCATACCTAGAGAAAGCGCGGGCGCGTCCATTCGTCAAGTGGGCGGGTGGCAAGCGGACTCTGATACCGGACATAGCGCGCCTGATACCTGAGAGCATCCATACCTATTGGGAGCCTTTTGTTGGTGGCGGCGCGGTGTTCTTTGCGCTAGACAGCAAGATTGGCACGGCGCGACTGTCGGACGTGAACGCCGAACTGGTGCTTGCATACCAGTCAGTCAAGAAGCATCCCGAAGACCTGATTGAGTTGCTGGCAAGACATGCTGAACAGCACTCAGACACCGACTACTATTACGAAGTTCGCAAGATGACGCACTCCAAATGTCCTGTGGAAGTCGCGGCGCGGTTTATCTATCTGAACAAGACCTGCTATAACGGTCTGTACAGGGTCAACAAGCAGGGTAATTTCAATGTACCTCGCGGGCGATACAAAAACCCTGCAATATGCGATGCTGACAACCTTCGTGCGGCTCACGAAGTCCTTCAGAAAGCCACTATCCGCTTGCAGGACTTCGCGCGGATCGAGCCGAGTAGCGGCGATTTCATCTACTGCGATCCGCCCTACGATGGGACGTTCGCGGAGTACACGGCCAAGGGATTCAACGAAGTGGAGCAGAAGCGGTTACGGGATCGGGCGTTGCGTTGGGACAAGCTCGGCGCGAATGTGATGATTTCCAATGCCGACACAGAGTTGATACAGGAACTTTACTCGGATGCGCCATTCAGAATATCGGAGGTTTCCGCCCCTCGGAACATCAACTGCAAGAGCGACAAGCGCGGTTCTGCCAACGAGCTGCTGATAACAACTTATGATCCGCCCACGGATTGAGGCTAACTTGACTGGGACCAGTCTTGAGCAGTCGGTGGAGCGCCTGATACAGCAGGCAGGCTATGATGCCGTACCGTCCGCAATGTTCTTTGCCTTGCGAGACATGGAGCAGCCATTTTATGCGCGGCAATGCGTCACTGGGCGAAACATCTACGGACTACGGCGTACTGTTGACTTCATCGTGTACCATCCGCGCAAGTGGCCGGAGTCACTGGTTATCCAGTGCAAATGGCAGGCGTCCGGCGGGACTGTCGATGAGAAGTTTCCTTTCGAGGTTCTGTCCATCAATGCGGACGGCTACCCTGCTATCGTAGTCTTGGATGGTGGCGGATACAGACAGGGAGCGGAACAGTGGCTACGCGGGCAAGCAGGGAAGAATCGCTTGCGCCACGTCATGAATCTAGGCGATTTTCAACGATTCGTATCGCGTGGGGAGTTGTGATTATGGATCGTCAAGTATATAATTCCCAAAACAATTCCCCAAGTTCGCTAAATGACCAAATAGGCATATCCACTTATCCTTTCGCAGGTTATACTATACCGCTTACCCATAAGTCTCTCCACTCCGGCATCCGGAAACTGTCATGAGGCTCGGTGAGGATGCAGGTGGGGTTGTCGGCGGCGGCGTCTCAGTTTGCGGCGGAGCTTGCTGACCATGATGTGCATGCACCGCACGTCGACGTTGTTGTCATTAATTGCCAGCACGCCCCAACACTAAATCGCCCCAATCGGCTGGAGGGCCTTCCCTCAACATTTTCAAGATTCCTTGGTGGCACAACCGTTGGGCATTCGCAAGAAGCTCTCGTTTGTCGTCGGTGAACGCGATGTTGCCAGTGTGCACGGCTCCCGATGCCGCGTCATAGGCATCCCGCAAGACTTTCCGGATTCGTCGCCGGTCTTCAAAATCCTGGCCCAAAAACCAAGCTCCGAACAGCGAAAGGCGAAACCGCATTTCTTGACTGTGCTCATTTGTGAAATCTCTCAGGAAAAGTGCCTCCAGGGCCATGCGCAAATCTACAAATTGGTCCACGAGACCTTGCTTCGAGTCTTTTGATTTAATCAATCTCGTAACGGAAGTCCTAGTTCCTTTGTAATTCGACTCCATCAATGCCCTAACAGTATTGCCCAGATCTGTTTCGTCCAAATCAGATAGCGGTTGGTCTCCGGGCGAAACCGTCACGACGCCCGTCAGTAAGTTGACGTTCTTGCTCCAGCCGCCTCTCATCTGGCTTCTCAAACTGGACCCAGAGGGCCCCCAGGTCGAACTGATGCGAGTAGGGAAAACTTTCCGCAGTTCGTTGAAATCGTTCCATTGGAAGGCGACATCTATGAAGTCGCCAGATTCCAGGGCCAGCGCCTCACAGACGGCAGCGACATCCGCGATAGTTTCGTTCGATACTTGCACGGGATGGGAAACTCCATCCTGCACCGGTCGAAAAAGTGGTGGGGTCGCTACAGAGTTGATGCCAACGATTGTCCTGCCAAGATAATCCTCTGGGGTGTGGGAAGAGAAAAACGGTAGACTATTGGGTAGCTCGTCAGATGACCAAGGAAGTGGTGTGACTTTGATGCCTGCTACGGGTTCAAGAGACGCCCCAATGTTAATCCCGTTCAATATTGCACAAGTGAGATATCGCACGGGCTCGCCTGCTAGCCAGCCGGAGAGTAAAGATCCCACTGTAGGTGATCCCACCAGTGCGGAACCCTTCACAAGGGCTCTGGCAAAAGTGTCGAGCCTTGTTACGCAGGAAGTAGCGCACATCCCGTCGGCTTGAAACGATTCTCTTTCATTGGAGTAATCATTGCTCACCTTCGGAAACGCGTGGCCTATAGTATCTTCTTCTGCGTCAACGTAATCGTTCAAAAGAATTCGAAGGTGCTCTACCAACATCGAAATAGTGTCTTCTGGACAGATCAACCGGGCTTCTCTGACTCCGTCAGGGTCCATAGCGTCTGAGTCTTCGTGCCTTAACAGTTGGCGTAGTTCGTGAACCGAAATCACTTCCCCAGGCCTTGAAGCCCATGACCTGGACGAAAGCCCTCGTGCCGTATCCACATAGCCCAGGTCGAATTGGGAATGTTCCAATATGTAGTCGATGATTTGCTCTACGCTTTTCATGTACGAACCTCATTAGGACGATTGCGATGGTTGGAAAACGTGACAGTTAGCACGTCGATGAAAGTCTGGCGGCGGTTTGAGCAATAGTAACCCGCCGTATACCAGATCAAATGCCATGGTGTCATTCACCTACGCCGAGGTGCGAACACAAACCCCGTCCCCAAAAGTGACCACATTAGGTGACCGGATCAACACGACAAGCGCCAACTTGGACAGCATGATAGGGCTGACCAGGTCAGAACAGCACTTCGCATCCGGACAGCGGGGCTCCGACTGCTTACGAACACCGGCATATTGTACCGTCAACCTGAAGGGCAATTACCTCTCCAGGGCTGGGGCTACTTCGACTTGCGTCTGCGCTTGTTATTCTTTGCCATATCACACTTACAGAGCAGGCGAAACTATGGAAGCATGCATGTCTCATCATGGTACAATACGCGATTGACACGTTTCGAGTTTTATGGAGCCGCCGCTGGCTATCTTTGTGCATTGCGTTAGACTCAAGAGTAACCAAAGGAGCTTGTAAGAGTGCCGAGCCTCAAGACCTACGATCTGTTCATCAGTCACGCTTGGACGTACGACGACGACTATTACAGACTGGTCCAATTCTTGGATGACGCCAATTGGTTCAAGTATCGAAACTTCAGCGTTCCCCAGCACGACCCATTGGATGCAAACAACGCCTCTCGACTTAAGGTGGCACTCGACCGGCAGATCAGGCCGGTCAATGTGGTCCTTATCATCTCGGGGATGTATGTGAACTACCGAGATTGGATTCAGTACGAGATCGAAGTTGCCCAAGGCTACGGAAAACCGATAGTCGGAATCAGACCTTGGGGATCACTGCGTGTTCCAGCCGCAGTTCAGTCGGCCGCGACAGAAATGGTTGGATGGAACACCAGTTCAATTGTCGGAGCGATCAGGAGGAATGCCATTTGAGCCCTAACGAATATGGAGAAAACTACTCAGCCCACCTCCTTGAGCAGTACAAGCTCTATGTCGAAATGGCTGATCGCATAAGCCAGCGCAGAGACCAGTCGAACCGCTTTTACGCGAGTCTGCTGGCTGGCATGATCGCTCTGATGGTTATCCTGGCGAGGCTCAACATTTCTAATGACGTTTGGGCTGTAGTGTTCTTGGTGGGTGGACTCTTTGGGTCCTTCTTATCTGTGGTGTGGCTGGTGAACATTAGATCATACCGCGCATTGAACACCGCGAAGTTTGCGGTGATCAATGAATTGGAAAAAAGTTTGCCGGCCCAGGGATATACAAGTGAATGGAATGTGTTGCGCCCCCCGGACGACTCTCCCAAGTACTTTCAGCTTACGAGAGTGGAACAGTTCGTTCCCGTGATAATGTTCTTATTGTTCATTGGTCTGGTGATTTATTCGGTATTGTGGTTAACCTTTTGATCGCTGATCTGAGGCGGCCTTTTGCACATTTGTCATCTCTGATTCCATTCAAGATGTGGATTATCCCATTCACCCCAGTGTCAAAGACAGAACCAAGAGATATAGGAGGATTGCTTGGATACCAAAAGCGTGTTCATCAGCTTCGACTACGATAACGATCAAGACCTACGAGGCAATCTGGTTGCCCAGGCGAACAATCCCGAGTCTCCTTTCAGCATCACTGACTGGTCGGTGAGGGAGCCGATATCGGAAAAATGGAGGAAGAAGGTACGAGACATCATTCGCAGAACCGACCTAACAATTGTAATCTGCGGCGAACATACGCACGACGCGTCAGGCATTGCGGCTGAGATTACTATCGTTCGGGAGGAAGGCAAGCCGTACTTTCTACTGAAGGGCCGCAAAAGCAAAACTTGCACAAGACCTAGGTCAGCCCGCCGTCAGGACAAGATCCACAATTGGACATGGGGGAATCTGAAGAAGCTCATTGCCGATCCAGGGTGATTTGCAGGGGTCGCGCAGACTCACGTCCTATCGGTTGATCTGACGTTTGCCAACGCGTCAGTGCCCGTATTGAGTCTGCTCATTTCCTCCACTGATGGCTGTTGGTAGGTTGGAGGCATAGAGAGACCATGCCTATGAAGAATCCGCCCCATCCAGGTCGCGGTGTCAGGGAGAACTGCTTGGAACCTCTCGGCCTAGGCGTTACCGAGGCGGCTGAGGTCTTGGGGGTTGCCCGCCACACCCTTTCGCGGGTATTGAACGGTCACGCGGGAATCTCGCCCGACATGGCCATCCGCTTAGAGAAGGCCGGATGGTCAAGCGCAGAATTCTGGTTGAGCCGTCAGACTGCATACGACCTGGCTCAAGCGCGCAAGGGTGAAGACGGAATACGGGTCGAGCGTTATCAACCTCGATCCACTTCATAGGAATCACCCGTGCCGTTAGTCCTTAAGATACGCGACAATGACTAATGCCGGCCTGTTCGCTCATCGGAAATAGTTACCGAGATTTCTGCAGCTTTAATTGTCGCTCACAGGTGTGATGTCACCTAGGTCCGCCTCGTTCACTTCACTCTGCTCGGCAGAAGCATACACTAGTTGTTTCGCCACGACGATGCGCCACTGTCGAACCCTGCGCTGGAGCGTGTCAACGCCGACTTGGAAGTTTGCCATTTTCGCCAAATTAGAAGTGACCCACCCTCGTCCTTTTAGCCTTCCATTTGTGTCTCTTCCGGTGTCGATATCAGCAGCCGGTGCGATGTGAGCAGTCCCGCCTGACGCTTGTCCTTCAGCCTGTAACTCTCGCCGCAATAGAGCACATGGCTGTGGTGCAGCAGCCTGTCCAGGATGGCGGTAGCTATCACGGTGTCTCCCAGCAGTCCTCCCCAGTCGGCGAAGCCCTTGTTCGACGTCAGTATGATGCTGCCCTTCTCGTACGTGGCAGACACCAGGCTGAAGAACGCAGTGGCAGACTCCCTGTCGTACGGCCAGTTGCCGAACTCGTCCACTATCAGCACCTTGGGCGACAGGTACACCCGCAGGCGCCGGTCCAGCCTCCCCTCAGCTCGCGCCTTCCTCAGATCCTCCATCAGATCGTAGGCCCGCACGAAGTAGGCTCCGTAGCCGTTCTCCATCGACCTGAGCGCCAGCGCCACCGCAAGGTGCGTCTTACCCACTCCGGGAGGTCCCAGCAGTAGCAGGTAACTGGCTTCCATCACGAAGGCTCTGTACCCGGTCAATTCACTTGTATTCAAGAACTCCCTCATTTCCTGGACGATGACGGCGATGGTGTCAGTGCTGCGCATCATCTCTAATCTCTTCGAGTATCCCTTCGTCTTACAAGGCTGGATTTGGAAGCTGCAAGCACATCTTCTCATCTGAACCTGCCGGTCCCCTAGGTCCTATGCAGGTAACATAATTCCGCAACATTTCACCCCTATCGTGTGAGGCATCAGAAATACATTCACACGAAAGGAGTGAAGAAATGAAGACGAGGATCAAGAAGCTGACGGCGAAGAAGGCATTGGTGATTGGGCCGGTCCTGGCAGCGATACTCGGCGTGGGAGTGCTGACCGCCTGCACGGACAACGGAATAATGGAAAGCAGGGATTCAAGCGGAGTCACGACAAGCCAGGAAATCTCCGGACGCGAGGGTGGTAGTGAGCGCGGCGGTGGAGAACACGGCAGCGGTGGCGGCGAGAGCGGCAACGAGTCCGGCGGATCCGGTAGCGAAGAGGGCAGCGGCGCGAACCTGGCGCCGGATGCTACCTTCGATGCGATTCGCGGCGGCGCGCGGCTCATCCTGAACTACGATGCCGCAGGCAACGCCTTCACAGGCACAGTGGAGAACACGACCAACAACACGCTGAGCAACGTCAGGATAGAAGTGCATCTGTCGAACGGGACCGAGCTTGGCCCCACGACACCCGTGGCCCTGGCTCCGGGTGAGATAGCGAATGTGAACCTTCCCTCGACGCAGGCATCGTTCACAGGCTGGATAGCGCATGCCGAGGTCGGCAGCGGAGCCGAGTCGGGCGGTGAGAGCGGCAGCGAGGGCGGCGAGAGCGGCCCGGATGGTCCTGAAGGTTCCGAGAGCGGCAGTGAAGCAGCAAGGGAAGCGGCTATGTCCAGCCCCATCACGCCACTCGACCAGACCTGGAACGGAGTGCTCGGCGGACTGGCTATCTCAGCGCAGTACGACGCGGCATCCCAGTCGGTGAACGCATCGGTGCAGAACACGACCTCGCAGCAGCTGTGCTATGTGCAGGCAGAGCCTCACCTGAAGTCTGGGACGCAGACGGTAGGGGAGCTTGGTCCCCAGAAGCTGGGAGACCTGAACCCCGGGCAGACGGTGACGTCGAGCCTGTCGGTCAGCGGTGAGCCGGAACTCGCGGGAGTCGCCTACGACGGCTATGTGGTACACATGGAAGTATTTGACTGCGGCGGTCCCGGACCTGCGGCACACACCGGAGCAGAGGGCGCTGAGGGCAGCGGCGGCGAAGGAGCAGGCGGCGAGGGTCACGGTCCCGGCGGCGAGAGCGGTGGCGAGTCCGGCGGATCTGGCAGCGAAGAGGGCAGCGGCGCTACGCTGGCACAGAACGAGACCTTCGATGCGGTACGCGGCGGCGCGCGGCTCATCCTTAACTACGACGAGACAAGCAACGCCTTCACAGGCACAGTGGAGAACACGACCAACAACACCCTGAGCAATGTCAGGATAGAAGTGCATCTGTCAAACGGGACGGAGCTTGGCCCCACGACACCCATAACCCTGGCTCCGGGTGAGACAGCGAAATTGAACCTGCCCTCGACGCAGGCATCGTTCACCGGATGGATAGCGCACGCCGAGGTCGGCAGCGGAGGCGGCTAAGCCAATCGGACTCGGTAGAGAGGAGGTGTAGAAATCTCAGGTAACGTGATCTGACCGTAAGGTGTCCCCAGGGATGGGCGCGATGACTCAAGCAGACATCGCGCCCAAGACTGTTTTCAGAAGGTTCTTACACTCGGCGACACCACACCGGACGAGATGGCCTGTAGAGTGGCCCCGGCGCTGCACATTCTTACCCTCATCTGTTACGCATCAAAATCGATCCAAGTGATGCCCCCGCGACCCTGCTGCTCATGTTTGGACTCTTGCGGGCGGTGCAATGGCGGGAAACGGTGACCTGTAGGTCGCAACCGGGCTGAAGGTGGCGAACGCGCATATACGTCGATGGCATCACCTATTAGGACTTGGAAGGTAATGAGACGAACGTGAAATGGAAAGGTCCAAGGAGATAGGACTAGCGAAATGGCAAGTACCGACACACGAGTGGAAGACCTCCTCAACTCTCTTGTTGGCTGCGCCTTTCTGGTTACGCTAGTCGAGACTGGGATCGCTCCAGAAGACCTGGAAGATCCGAAAGTGAGTCTGCGGTTGGCGGCATCGGCCGCAGACTCAGTGGATAGATTCCACATGGACTACAACATGATCGCCGCTGAGTTGCCGGCTCTCGCGAGGGAAAAGGCGGCTCAGGCGCGAGCCGTTGTCGAGCATCCCAGCACCGCGTGGTGGTTCGATGACATAGACCTGAAGGCACAAGCATGGCTCTCCATACACGGAACTCTGACGAAGTTCATCTATGGTACTCCGCCGTATACGTCGGCGTGGCGCCGTCCGGAAAATCCATCGAGAGGTTGGGATCGCTACGCGCAGAAACCTTATGGCAACCAGGTCACATCAACGCAGTACGGCCCCCTCTTAACTTCCCAACTCATAGCCTATGATGAGCGGGTTGGAGATTATTTATGCGAGTTCCCACTTGCATGGTGGTCAATCCGGTTCCTCGAGGAGGTGCGCGTGTACGAAATTCACGGACCTTCGGACTGGCACAGTCTGTGCGTCGGGTATCCTGCAATCGGCACAGATGACGACCGCCTAGTGCCAAATTGGGGAGCGGTAGCGCAAGAGTGGGACGGTGTCCACTTGAGCCTCGGCGGCCTATTGACCGCGGAGCAGCACCGATACGAGTCACTTGTCGGATGGACTATGCTGGATTTCTGGTACGCTGAGCAGACGTATTGGCTGCGTGCGCTGAAGACTGAAACGGAGCGTCAGCCGGACTTCAACAGGGGTATGGGAGCTCCTCAGATAGAAGGGCTTCGATTTCCTGACATTGGCGGGGAAACCGGGACGTTACTCATGAGCGATGAGCCTTTTGATACGCGACAATGAGGTCTGCCGGCCCTGTTGCCTCATCGCAGTTGACGTGTAACACCGTTCGCTATACTGGATTACTGAACCGTAGATCCCGCCAGCAAATTTGCCCCTACTCACCGATATAAAGTTGTGACTTCAGAAGATTGGCCAAGAACTCCCGAGTAACCGGTGCATCACGGGGTAAGCCCGGAAACGGGTAGAAAGCATCCGCGCGGGGTGTCCACACGTGCGTCGGAAAGTCCGCCGACCAATGGCCTGGAAGCTGTTCTTCGTTCGCCATTCCGATTGCAAAGACCAGATATGAGCTCCCCACCGTCATTTGCACTGGACTGTAGTCTCGAACGGCGAAGTGAATCGTCTGCGGCCCTGCACCTCGCCAGAAGCGAGTGATTTCCATCGTATAGAGCTTGTACCTTATGGTCCTTCTCGTCTTTTCGACCTTGTATTTGAAAGAGTCCGTATTCACTATTACTCCCTCAACTACCAGTGCAGACTCTTCCGCAATTCGGGGCAGATTGGGAGGATGAATTAGCAATTGGCTTTTGGAACCAGGCGGGCCGGGACGCTCGAACTGAAATAGCCCGAGAATTCCCAGACCGACGACGACCGCTAGCGCAATGAAAAGCCGAAGCAGAAGGCTCCTGCGCTCCATAGATCCCGCGAGCCCGTTGCGGTACCACAGGAATCCTCCGTAGGCGATCAGCGAGATGCCCGGCAGAGCGAACGAGAGATTGCCAAGGAAGTCGGGGTTAAGGTGAGGCAGTATGTACGCGTAGAAGGAAGAGACGTAAATGACGCCCGTGACGACTGCACCCAGCGGAACGAAGGGCAGAGCTTGCAGCCGGACAGAGGCGACAATTACTAGAACTCCCAGGAATCCAACCATCAATGTAAACAGAGGGCCGACCCCGACCCCGTCATGACCTCCGGCCGCGAGATGGGCCGACACATTGAACGACAAGGCGGTTCCCAGGACGACTATTGCCATTCCCATCCAGGGGATAGCGAAAAACCTTGGGCGGAGGCCCAGCAGCGCAAACGAAGTTACGAATAGCAGGCCGCTCGCGCCGAGCGAGTACCAGATACCCATGGTGTCCCCTTAAGGCGTACAGGTTTCTTGAAATCAAGATGCTGGAGCCAATGAAATCGGTCGACAGAAATGATAACGTAAGTTTCCTCCTATGACGTTGAAGAGTCGCCTGCGTTCCGATGAAATGGCACTTGATGCTCCAGCACTCTTGTGAGACTCGCCCTCATCGGCAGATGAGCAGGCTATCTTGGAGCAGGAGGAAAGTCAGAGAGTTGCAACATGGACACTACTCGATATCGACCATGTTCACCAGTTCCGAAAAACCATCGCAGGCCACGCGCAGCCAGGAGCGTGCGACCGGTGTTCCGGCTGGAACGCTTACCCGTCCCTGGAAGATATCTGAAACCGGATTGGCGCCAAGCTTCGTCTCTGAACCGTCCTCTCGTTCCATGCTCAGAGCACGTTCAGGCAAGGGCGGTAAGTCACGGCTTGTGCCAGTACACCCGGAGCTGCACGGGGCACTGGGCAGTGCTCTGGCCTACGGAGACATCAGCCAAGGCAGGATCGTCGAGGCGCATCCTGCGACCGCCTGGCGATGGGTGCAGCAGGCAGTGAAGCGTACGGAGGAACTGGGTGGGATTGTGCCAGGGAAGCGAGTCGGAACTCACACGCTGCGCCATAGTTACGCGCGGCACTTGCTGATGAACGGTATCCCCATCAACTACTTGTCGCGCTGGCTGGGGCACTCGTCGATTCAGACGACGCTCATCTACCTGGAACTTGTGCCAGACCCGACGGGAAGTCTGGCGATGGTGCCGTGAATTGCACAGATCAGATACGCATGATACGCGATCTGATTATAGACACGGATGTGTGGAGATGTTCGACATGAGACTTCTGGGCCGACTGTCCCTGCCAATATTGTTCATTTTGGCTGTCGTCGCGCTGACCGTCCTGATATACGCCTACTGGATAGCTGGCATAATGCCAAGCGACAGCCTGAGTTGGTCAATGTTGGGGCTTACGGGCGCGTGTGTCGCGGGAATGGTGGTATTAGCGGTGGCGACCAAGAATATGGTTACTCGATGGCTGTCAGCTGGACTGATAGGATTGGTGGCTCTCGAGTTCGCTGCGCTAGCTATCGCCAGTATTGGGATCCTCATAGCGCTGTTAGCTCTCGCATTGATCATCATATCCTGCTTTATGCTGATTCGGGAGATGCTATCCAAAGCGAACGCCAACAGGCGGTGACCAACGCCCGGGCAACTCACCCCGGACACCGGCACATCAAGAATAAGTCATCGGCAGGGAGCTCTCGGTAGCTGAACGGTCTCTTGCCTGATATTTACCTGTCGCACTAGCTGGGCCACAGCTCGATACAGACGACGCTCATCTACCTTGAGCTTGTGCCGGACCCTTCGGGGAGCCTGGCGGCTGTGACATGACGAAAGCTGGGTAACCAAATGACTTCCTCCGGCCGAGTTCAGATACCGCCACTTCTCCAACTTGTTCACTGCGAATCTGCGGCATTGGCACTATTTAGGAGCCTGATGAGATTATCGAGTTTGTCGTCATCGAACAGACGCTCACCTCCCCAGAGCGAAGATGGATTCACTCCCGGGATACTCTTCACCTCATCCCCACAGACTTCGCGGATGCGGTCTTCTTGTACATCGAAATACTCAGCGATAACTTCGTCTCTGAGTCTCATGACAAGGCCCGCTTCGAGTGAACTCCAGTCTGAAACTATTGAGATAGCTGACCGAATACCCTCGGATATTCGCACCTCAAATGACACCGTGCTTTGTGACCTGACACTGCGGGCGAACAGGGGCCGCAACGCGTCATGTGCTTTATCGAAAAGCGCCAGTGCTCCTCCTGCGTCAGCCATGTCGCGCAACTCCTGAATGGTTGCGTTCCTTCTCCGACTAGTTGGCCCACTCCTGGTTTGCGAGCGTCGCTGGACTTCCTCTTCATCCAGTAGAAACGAACGGCCAAGCAGTTCTTCCCCTTCCGGTGTCTTGAAATAGGCGAATGTGGCTACATTGATGTCAACGCTGTACGTCTCGGATAGATACTCTACGATCCTCTCAGTCGATGGGTCCATAGTAGAAGCGACAATGTACATCCGATGGCTCTCGTTCAACACTTCCGGCAGGTTCGTGTCGAATCTACGCGAGAACGCCTGCTGAAGTGATATGCCATCGTCAAGAAAGTCTGCGGCGATCTCTTCAATCTGATTGAGTCCCAATCCCTTGACCCAAGAAGCATAGTCGAGCGTCTGCGCCACGATATCGCGCGGCGTTCTGTCTCTATTAAGCTCCAGAACTACCAGATTGCCCTTCGGATCAATGGCGAGAAGGTCGATAAATCCGCCGTAAGCAGTCTCGACCTGCTGCCCGACTACGAGCAAGTTGTCGTTGACCATTCCGATGTCCTGACGAAGCCAGTCCTCCAGCCGGGCTTCGAAGTCAAGCCTGGATTGGTCTATCAGCTTTGTGGGCATCGTTTTCGATCTTCCAGAGCCTAATCTCGGAACTCAAAGCCTACTCCTCCAGAGTCAGTGGTTCCTGCCAGGCGAGCGCACCGAAAGTTACTTTTCCAACGCCAACTCCGGCACGACCAGTGCTCTCACTTCGGACGACTAACAGCTGGCTGCATCGTCCGGTTTTGGTTGCCAGGGCTGCCACTCCAGAAATATTTCAGCCTTGCCGTCCAGGATTCGGGCCGCTTCGGCGCGTGGCACACGTGACCCACCGGACCTGCAGAGCTCGCCATCTAACCAGAACTCTCTGCTGCTCCATCCATGGCCTCCGGGTTGCAGGCGAATGGATTCACGAAATCGTCCAGCCACAACGTAATGCAAGAGCTCCATAAGCTCCTCAAATGCCCCCTCCGGCATCTCGTCGCACGCATCACAGCCGCAGGATGGAAACGGCTCAGTGACCCAACGCCCTACCCGCACCGCAATGCCGGGAAAATCAGTGAAGGCAATAGTAATTGGCGCACAAGATTCCTGACGCGGAGTCAGCTTCAATGTCGGTCTGGCAAGAGAGGATCGCTCCAACTCGGCGTCCATTCCTTTGCCTTCTTCCAGGGTGACGTCATACTCCGCTTGCAATCTCTCGACGGCCCCAAGGGTCCAGTCGTGAAGCGGCGTGAACCGTTCCGGCTCGGTCACACGCTCATATGCGTCATCGGGCGGCCCCTCTCCAGCCCAGTCCCAATTGAATCTTCCCATCGCGTTCTCTCCCCGTTAATCCCACTCCCTCTGCCCTATTCCACGGCAGGCATCCGTTGAGGACGACCTACCAATTGTGTCACTGGCCGCGCATGCGTCCATTCCGACCACGCCCAGCTTTCTTGAACTTGTGCCGGATCCGCCGGGGAGTCTGCGATGGTGCCATAGGTTCACACATTGCACTCAGCAACTTATTCACTACTCTTTTTCATAACAGCGGTGAGTAGTTCGCCGAATGTCAGAGAGAAACCTTTTGGTATCTGATTTGGTATCTTCTTGGATGGCTCTGTCGCATTGTAGGTTTTCTTGGTCAATGGCGTCTGACTGAACGCAACTGGCCTGTCCAGATAGAGTAGACGTACATCTTTGTCGAAGAACCCTTCCTCTTTTGCCCGCTCACGAAGGCGCGCAATCCCATCGCACCATCTTGACACACGTTCATCCGTCGGACCACCCGAACCAGGCACGTCCTCTACCTGCTTGTCGATAAGCCTCGTGTTCTCGACATCAATTACGCGACTTAACATTGATAACCCGGGACGCTCGTTTCCCAGCGTGAAGTAAGGGGCAAAATACAGTGGAGCCCTTTTATCCTTCGAGCTAGTCACGTACATCCAGCAGTCGTCGAAGATTCCGGCGTTGCGTAGATTCACATCCTGGATGAGTATTTCAGCATCGTAATAGCCCATGTCATAATCACTCCTGACATATCGAACGAATTCATCGAACAGGTGCTTGAGGTTCTCTGAGTCCCCAGAAGGGGCGTGCCGCAGGATAAGGTCTATGATTTCGTGCCACTGGATCTTGTGAAAACTAATCCCTGACTTCGCAAGCTCTGCGGCAACTTCATCTGTTGTCGACGCAGCCAATTCTACCTGCGTGAGAACGACAACTGCCCGTGTCTTATGCGTCTGCTTCCACAGCTCCAGTTCGTCGGCATACTTGAGAAGTTGGCCTGGCGTAGGCTCAGCACCGCCAACTTTGGCTTCGAAAACGACGCGAACATCGTCAGCTTGGATAACGACATCCCTGCGACCATAGGTGGGAGTGGTGACTTCTTGAAGGTGGACTGAATAACCATCACTGAGGACTATGGGTGGTGCAATGCGAAATGTCCGCAGCACCTGGGCACAGAAAGAATCGTCATGAGCGAGCAGGTATCCTAAAGCGAACGTGAGCGCATCTTCGTCCTTGCCTGCCAAGCGAAAAATACTGCGCACCGGAGATGGGCTTATCTGATGGTTCTTGCCGATGAATAGGCGCCTGACGACCTCAAGTCTAGCAGTCAAACGCATCCCTAACAATCCGATACGAGACGGCTACCTATTGCGCTGGTCGGGGCACAGTTCGGTCTGGGCGACATCGCTCTACCTAGGAGCTTGTATCGAACCCGACCGGCAGGTCTGGTTGTTGTGCCGCAATAGAATTCCTCATCGTTTCCATATGGCGTCCTCAAGCTTGGCAGCGATAGGCCTTATCTTGGCACGCCAGTTACTCTTGCTGGTCTGAGCCAATCTCCGCCCACCGATGGAGTGCCGCATCCGCTGATTTCGCCGGGTAGCTAACATGGCTGGAGAGAATGAGATGACTGGGATTTTGCTTCCTTGATATGATTAATGGTATGAATGGTAAGATTCAAGAGCAGTATTCGGTGTTCAGCGCGTCCGATGGTGCCGGCCAGAAGGCAATAAAGGGCTTTCTTATAGGGCTGATTGTCCCTATAACTACATTTCCCTTTGGGATGACGTTTGTCATCTCAACGATGATAGCCGTGATTGCATACGCCTTCGGGCTGGACGGTCTCGACTACGGGACAAGCATTATATCTGAAATGGCGGATCCGATGGCCGAGATTACGATCAGGCTGCTGCTGCCTGTTTACTTGGCGCTGGTCCTGTTCTTCTGCCACTGCTGGAACTACGGCACGAGCAGGATTCTCGAGTTCACAAGGATTTTTGTCCACGACCTGTTGCGCTCGGCGCACTTCCGAGTGCTGCTGCCGATGCGAGCGAATTGCCGTCTTGCAACGTCGGCGCTGCGTCTGGCGACGTTACTATGTGTCAGTCGCCCGGAGCGGGAACGACCGCAGTTCATCGCGGGCGATAATCCACCTCTAATCTACAACTGATTCCTCCATATCTCTGATCTGTGGCGGCATGAAGCCGCCGAAGAGAGTCCCCTTGCGTCGTCTGACGCGAGGGGCAATGGAGGTTTAACTTGAAAGCTCAACTATTCGTAGCCGTAATCTTGGCTACTCTTTCCGTTTTAACGGTCTCCTGCGGCCTTACTATTGGCCCGAGGCCGGCACCCACACCTACTCCAACGCCAATGCCCGTCGAACTCTGCTATGACCTGCTTCAGAAGCAGCGAGACCTTAATGTCGCTCGCCTTGAAGCTATGGAGGGGATGGAGTTCAGATGCGAAGGCGTCATTACTAAAATAGAAGAAGATGGAAGGGTTCAATTCCACATAAGTAGACCGGACTTTGCTGAAGACCAATACGTGGAATGCGAATTCTCCAGAATCGAAGAAGTGCGTCGCCTCAAGCAAGGTGCGTTCGTAGCCTTCAAGGGCATCTTGGCGGAGGCATTCCCCAACCGCATTCCATTTGTGGGGCACGCTGGCAAGAACAGCGCAGTAAAATTCAAGGATTGCATAGTGATCTGATTCAGATCGTCATAAGTTCAGACGCCCGCGGTCTTGCGCATATCAAGTTGCGTGTGTCTGCGGGCGAATGGGCCAATTCACGATTACCTGGATCTCAGCTCGCCAACGCGCTCGTCAACGCAGACATGGCACATAGCCACGCTCTCATGCGTAAACTGCTGCCGTGGAGTTCCGGGCTTACCGCAGCGCTCACACTCTGTCGCAGCGCCGCCTCCAGCAGGGATCTCTTCGAGGTCCTTCAGCCAGCGCTACGAGCGAGGCTCGATCCTCGTGACAACGAACCTGCCGTTCGACGAGTGGACTGAGATGTTCGGTTCGGAGAGACTGACCGGCGCTCTGCTGGACAAGCTCACTCATCACGTTCACATCATCGAGATGAACGGCGACAGTTACCGTCTCAGACAGAGCATCAGAACCGTTTCGGATTAACCTTCCTCCACCCAGCCGGACCCGGCACAAGGTTACATATTATTTTAGGAGTTAGCACGGACATAGTCGCTTAACGATGGCGCCGGGTGGTACAATTCCTCGCCGCCGCGACTGTCCACCATTGCACTGCCATTGACAATCAGGAGCTTGGCCTTCAAGTTGGGACGAGCCTGATTATGGCATTGACTTCTTCGGCCTTGAGGTACTTGATGAGTTTCCTAATGCGATGTCAAGGGCGGCGGGAAAACATGCCACTGGGGCGGAGTAAAAGTGTACCACCTGGGGTAATTGTTCAGCATAAATGTCCGTGCTAATTGCTAAGGGAATATGTCCTCTTCTGCGAGGATCGGCTTGAGGTCGTGGTTCTACTTCAGGACGATGGTGCGGTTGCTCTGGTACTCTGTCTGAGGCGGTAGCTGTCGCCGTTCATCTCGATGATGTGAACGTGGTGAGTGAGCCTGTCCAGCAGAGCGCCGGTCAGCCTCTCCGACCCGAACATCTCGGTCCACTCGTCGAACGGCAGGTTCGTTGTCACGAGGATCGACCCACGCTCGTAGCGCTGGCTGAAGACCTCGAAGAGAAGCTCCGCACCGGTGGGTGACAGCGGCACGAAGCCCAACTCGTCGATGATCAGCAGCTTCAGGCGGGCAAGCCTCTTCTGCAGGTTCAGCAGCCTCATCTCGTCCCTTGCCTCCATAAGCTCGTTCACAAGGGCCGACGCGGTGGTGAAGCCCACCGTCAGTCCTTTCTGGCAGGCGGCGAGTCCCAGTCCCAGCGCGATGTGCGTCTTGCCGGTCCCGCTGTTGCCTATGGCGATGACGTTCTCGCGACTCTCGATGTACTCGCAGCGCGCGAGCTGCGTCACGAGCTGCCTGTTCACCGATGGTATCGCCGGGAAGTCGAAGGTGTCGAGGCTCTTGACCGCGGGGAAGCGAGCGGCCTTGATCCTGCGCGCCACCATACGATGATGGCGGTCTATGAGTTCAAGCTCCGCAAGTCTGAGCAGGTAGTCCGGATGATCCACTCCCTCCGTGGCGCACTGCGCCGCGATCTTGCCGTACTCCCGCAGGAAGGTCGGCAGCTTCAACTCCTTCAGGTGATGTTCCAGCAGCAGTGTCGGTCTGTCGCTCACGATGCCCTCCCGTTCAGCAGCTTCATGTAGTCTTGCGCCGATGTCGTGCTGACGCTCACGTTGGGCAGATGGGGGTGCAGCTCGAGATCGAGTCTAGGCGGCCGTCCCTCGATCCTGCACAGCAGCAGGTGCTTCACGACGTCGTAGCCGGTCGCGCCCCTCTCGACAGCATCGCGCACAGCAGCATGCACCTCGTCATCGGGGAAGGTCTCAAGCAGCCTGAGCACCCGCACGAACTCGCGCTTGCCGGGCTTACCCATCCTCGACTCCTGAAGCCGCCGCAGCTTGCCGTACTCCTCGGGCAACTCCCAGCCGGCGAGCGGGGCCGCCTGGTCCAGGGCGCCTGTCTTCCGCTCCAGCAGCGGCAGGTAGTGCAGCGGGTCGAAGACGAAGTCGTCGTGTTCGTACGATCTGCGGTGACGCGCTATCACCTCGGTGCCGCAGCTTATGACCACCTCGTCGACGTAGCCCCTCACCAGCACGTCCCTGTGTCCGAATGCAACGGGCACCGAGTAGTCGTTGGTTCGGTAGCGCACCAGTGACTGCGAGTTCACCCGGGTGGCGTGCTTGTCGCTCGCATCGTAGGGAGCGACGGGCAGGGGCAACAGCGCCCCGAGGTCACGCTCCATGCGCTCGCCGATGCTCTCGGTGTGCCCCCTGAGCATGGCGTCCAGACGCTCCAGGCACTCACGCTCCAGGTGAGCGTTGAGCTCATCCAAGTCCTCCACTCTCGGGATCGGCACCAGGAAGTTCCTTCTGCCGTATCCCACCATGCCCTCGACAATGCCCTTGTCGTTGCCCTTGCCGACTCTGCCGAACCTGTCACTGAACAGGTAGTGCGACTGCAGCTCCGTGAACGCTCTCGTGCGCTTGCGACGACCTCCTCCCAGTATCTTCGCCACCGCGATCTTGGTGTTGTCGTACAGTATGCTCTGCGGCACTCCGCCCAGGTAGCGGAACGCTGACACGTGGCCATCGCAGAACGCCTCCGTGGTCTCAGCCGGATATGCCTTGATGAAGATGCCGTCGCTGTGCGGCAGCGACATCACGAAGTAGTAGATCCTGCGCTTCTCACCACCTATAAATGCCCACGCCTGTCCGAAGTCGCACTGCGCGTGTCCGGGAGGGTGTTCCAGCGGCACGAACATCTCGCGCACCACACGCCGGCGCTCTCGAACGTAGTCCTTGACTATGGTGTAGCCGCCATCGAACCCGTGCTCGTCTCGCAGTCGATCGAAGATGCGCTTGGCCGTGTGGCGCTGCTTCCTCGGCGCACTCTGGTCGTCTTCGAGTATGCGGTCTATGACGCCCGTGTAGGGCTCGAGCTTGGGACGACGGGGTGGGCGCTTCCTGCGGTATCCGGGAGGCACGGGGTTGGCGAGCATCTTGTCCACGGTGTTCCTGTGCACACCGAACACCCGGGACGCTTCCCTGACGCTCATCCCCTCTACCAGGCAGGCCTTGCGAACGCGAAAATACAGATCCACGATGTACATCCATCTCACCTTCCTTCGAGTCTCGCAAGACTCTATCGGAAAGTGGCAGACGGTACAGTTTTACTCCGCCGAAATCAGGCTGTCGAGCCGCCTACATGGCACATTATTACTCCGCCGTTTACATAATGCGATTTGGAGTCGCGCTGTCCTAGGGCTTAAGATAGCGCCCACGGGGTCTGTGGGGGCGTACAATCTCGGTCGTCAAGGGCAAAAGCCTCCGTGGGGTTCATAATGCAAGGCTTTGTCCGATACACTCTTGCAAGACGGGCGGAGGTTGTCCAGTCCAAGGAGGGATCGCAGGAAGCGGCGGGCTGGCGGAATGCAGGGTTTTCGCGCATTTCCTTGCATCAGCCTCTTAGTAGTAAGCAGGTTACGTTCGTAGTTTTATGGGGAAAATGCTGTGCTTGAAATTATCCGGAAGATTCCCTAAAAGATTCCCGGGATACTCTCAGTTTCAGGCATCCTACCCCACCCCCAGGGGCACCAGGATCCTTAGGCTAGTCCCAATATTATAAATTTGGTTGATTGCATCCAAAGTCTGGTTCCCGGGAGTGCTTCAGAAAGAGAGTTCAAAATCTACCTTGGCAGGAACGGGGCAATCCCCTGTGGCATTTTGAATCGTGAGCGTTCATCAGTGTCCGTGAATCTGCTTACTCGTCTCCTTAGCGAATTCTCCAGAAGGCTCGTGAATTGCCTGAGTGATTCACGGTCCCTGTCTTGCAGAAGGTTGCGAAACTCCAACAGGAATTTATCACGAAAGGCACCACTATATCGATTCAACTGAAGTGTCTTCAAAATCCTCAGGCTGGAAGTCTCCGATATTCCACAGACTTCTCTAGCGATTCCAACCAGTTCCGTGGTGTTGTCAATGTCCCAAGTTTGCTGGGCGAGTTCGATGATGAATGCATCTAATTTGATGCCTGGACTCTCAGAGCGCTCCCAATCCAAAGTCTTGACGTTGTGCTCTCCAAGAAGTCCATCCTCAGCCATTAGAGCGACTACTGGCATTAGGGCTTCGTGGTCTGGAAACTTATAATACGCCTTTAGCAGTCGCTCTATGCCTTGCGAATAGTGCCTACGTCCTATCGGGAACACGAAAAAACTCACTCTCCTGCACGCCATATCGACAAAAAATTCAACAATCTCTTCCTCTCCATTCGAATGTTGAAGTCTACTGAGAACTAACTCAAGAGGAATACGAGAGTCCGGCTTCAAGTCTGCCAGAAGTTGCTGCAATTCCCGCAGTGTCACTGTGTCCTCAATGGCATCATCGCCAGATATGCGACTAAGATGCCCATGGAAAAGGCACAAGACAATCAACTCTGATAGGAAGGAACGAGAATTGCTCTTGGGCATTCGATTATAAATCCCAAGCATCCTCTTAATGAGGTTGATGTCTTCTCGGTGATACCTTATGCCCTCCAGCGAGCGTAAAGAGACTGGGAATCCCGACTCGCCAATCAGACTGTCAAAGGGTAGGCGATCATCTGACATAGAGAGGATATCTTCTTCCCCTATGCCGCTATCAAGCCAACGCTCTTCGGCAGCAGCCCAATCGCAACGATCCCCCAACTCGCCAGTTTGAGCCCTTTGAGCCATCTGCAGAATATCAGATGTGTCTGAGCAGAGTTTGAGAGAAGCTGCAATCGGCCACGGTGCTCTATCATACCAGCCGTTAACCTTTTGGAAATATTCTGGGCTAACCGAACGTGCAATCTCATAAAGAGCGCTGGCTAGGCCTTCCTTGGAGGGCTCCATCAAGAAGTCAGCCGAACATTTGTAGACACTCCAAGTCGGATCACAGTCTTCGAAACCGGTGAGCAAATATAGCCAAGACCCTTCGCCACCAAATATTGGGACAATACGGCTGCCCACAAAATTGCTTTGCAACATGGCAACTTCTGCGGTGACTTCGTCATCCTGTAACTGCAGAACATTGAGCATTCCCTTTTCTTCAGGATCTAGATCCTGAGACCAAAGGTGAGAAATCACTGAGTCGTAGCGAAGCAAATTAAGCAATTCGGGTACGGGCGCATCCGGCATCAGCTCAAGGATCTTTTCCTCCACCCAGGAATTACCTCCCAATTCGTCCGCATGGTTCAGTATCTCAAGTTGCATCTGCTGTTCGGCGGGCCAATATTCTTCTGCCAGTTCTATGGCCCACTGAATCTCGGCACGAACGAGCCAAATCAAGCAACGCCAAGCCCGCAGTAAGATGTGGCTTCGATTATCGTTGAGGCGACTTGTAAGCTCGTCAATATAGACCTCTTCCATTTGAGGCTCGTAGACGTGAGCCAATTGAGTGTGGTATGAATCATTCGGCACGTCCAGCGCTCTTGTTGCAATCCTGCCGAGACTCTGGGCAAACTTTGGCTGGTGCCTTGTTAACCCTTCTTCCAGAAGATCCATCGCCAGACCCGAGCCCGCCAAATGAGCGCCAGCAATTCCGTCGCCACACTTCTCATTCAACCTACCGCAGATCGAATGAATTGTATCGCGCAGATATTGCCGTTCAGCAAAGCACTTACCGGCCGCAAAGAGAAAGACGTTGCGCCAATTGGGAATCGGGGCGATTTCTTCCAATCGGGTCTGCACGTCTTCGTCTCTCCCTTCCATCAGGCATTCAGCGGCCATAAATTCCTGAAGCGAACGAATTTCGAAGCCGACTCGGTCAGCCTCCAAGCCCACTAGAAACACGAGACGTTGAGACGCAGCCTCAACGATCCAATTCGTCAATTCGCTTAGATCATTGCGACTGTGACCTTCCTCCCTTAAGCGTTCCTCCACTACCGCTTTGAATCGCTGGGCGGAGATTCTCGACTCCGTTCCTCCCCTCTGTTCAGTGTCGATTTGAAGAAGGAGGCCGACTCGACTATGAATAGCATTGATGTCTGCTTCGTATTTGCGCAGAAGCTCTGACGCAGGTATGTTCCTTTCAACCTCACGCTGATAGATCACATTGTAATACGCCTCAAAGAGTTTCCACCTAGTCTCAGGAGGTTGCCCCATGCGGTCGACCAGAGCTGTCATTATTGTTATTTGCAGAGGTGACCTCATCAAGCGGGAAGTAGATTCACTTTCGAACGACCTTTGCAATCTACCAGTCACTTTGTCTCTTCGATCCAGATCCGTGCCATATCGAACATCTACAAGGCGCTTCGCAAAATGCATTCCTAGCTCATTCGACAAGGGAGCCAAAGTCATGTGTTGATACGATGCTGGAGAAAAGTCGTCATTATAGCCTTGGGGTCGGCTTGTAGCAATTGAGAGTATGTCCGCGTTGTTCGTGCTGGCATCGACCCAGAAATCACGAATCGAATCTAGAACTTGATCTCGACCATTTGACGATGGCACTTCGTCCAAGCCATCAAAAATAAACACACAAGGATATCTGGCCATCCAATCGCGCAGATCATCGGCGAAGATTCGTCGATCAGTTCTCTTGGAGATTTGCTCAACTAAGAACGATAGGACGGAATTCACCTCCGGCCGAGACGATGAAGATAATGCCGACGCGAATTCGTTTAGAATAATCCTAAATGGGAATCGAGGAACTAACGGCAATTCAATGCTTTCATTACGGCAGTTATCGCCTATGACTCGCAGACCCCTTTGCACATCTTCAGACAGAGTATAATCATGCATAGGTGACACGATCGAGGCACGAAAAATCTGACAGATAAACTGACCGACAGTGGTCTTACCCTGCCCTGGGCCTCCGAGTAGTACGTACCTACCCCGGGACCTCTCAGAGGGTGATGATACCGATTCGGATCCTTGTCTGTCACTCCCGATGGAGAGAGACTTAGGGTCGAGATGTTCAGCTGACACCTCAAGAATTTCTTTGATGAAGCCTTCATTGAGAGTTTCCGCCGCTTGACTTTCTGGCAAATGCCCACCAACGCCTGCATAATTGCGTCCTTGAGGCTTCCCCGGTCAACGTAGACTGGCAAGTCAACGAAAACACTTCCTAGAGGTATTCGTTCACTGGCATCGTGGCCTGCTTGTTCAAGATTGACGAACTCATCATTTAACATTTCTTTCTGAAGGTAATTTCTTAGTGTGGATCCAAAGTTCGGTGTCCTTGGACTGAGCGTTTCGACTATTCTGACCAGAACATCCCCTGGGGTTATCCACGCAGCATTGCTGTTTCTCACGTCTTCGTTGTTGTCAAGAAAGACACGGATCTGATCATAGTCCCAAATTGTAAAGCCCTTCAGCGACAAACGCTTCTGGAATTCCTTAAGGACGGAAGCGACCCTGTCTTTGGAACCCTTTTCACCGACGGCGGTCAAAGCGACATTTGTCGCTAGCACAAAGTAGTCAGGCTTGCGCCGCTTCCGTTCTGGTTCACAGTATTTTTCTAATTCCTCTCTCAACTGGGAGACAACCCAAGCTCCGTCTTGTCTTGGGTCACGTGAGCGCTGCAAGTATTTTGCTTGAATTACTCCATAGCCCTCCCAACCACCGTCAGCTGATGGATAAGGAAAGGATCCGTTAAAGGTCGCATCTCTTCCGCCGTCAGGCCCATCTCCAAATGGAACAACACCAGGACCGATTGTCTTGATAGCTAACGCCTGGATTAGTTGTTCAAACGATCGGCTTGATAGCCGAGACAAATCATAATCAGCCATGGTTTTAACTCTCCACGCCCATTCGAGCATCGACGGATCAGCCTATCCTAAAAGGAATGCATAGGAGATTCAACCGGGTGCTCAAGTAATCTCTATGGCACATATCGTGAGGCACTCTCTTCCTGCAGATTTGGATATGAACCCATTCGGACGGGAACGGCGTGTACCGCGTCAACCATTTTTACCGGTTGCGTCAATGGATTTTACCGCTTTCACTCCTTGTCTGACTGTTGATTTCGCTGTGCAGGGGTGCGACAACCAGTAAGTTGACGCGACAACCATTTTTACCGCGCGTCAATTATTCTTGGCGGTGCGTCAACTTCTCCGCCTGCCGGCTCTGCGCTTCACTGGTCCTGTAACTGGGCAGGTCGAACTCGAGTATCACCGAGTGATGCACGATCCTGTCTATCGCCGCAGCTGTCGCCATCGGATTGGCGAAGATCTTCTCCCATTCGGAGAAGATCAGGTTGGAGGTGATGCCGAGTGAGCGGCGCTCGTAGCGCTCCGCGATCAGGGTGAACAGCACCTCGGACTCATCGGTTCCCTGAGGCAGGTAACCCAGGTCGTCTATGACCAGCAGGTCGAAGTTATCGAGCTTCCTGAGCATCCGCGGCAGATCGAGGTCGCGCTTGGCAGCCAGCATATCCTGCACCAGGCGATATGCCGGGATGAACAGCACCGATCTCCCGGACTGCACCAGCCTGTGTCCGATGGCGCACATCGCGTGCGTCTTGCCCGTGCCGGGCAGTCCGAAGGCCAGCACGTTCACGTCACGGTCCACGAAGTCACCCTCGGCAAGACTGACGAGCTGCTGCCTGAGCTTCACCGGCGCCCGCTCGTGCTCGAAGGTGTCCCACGTCTTGCCGGCAGGGAGCTTCGACGCTCGCCTGAGCCTGTCCACCCGGCGGATGCGCCTGTCCTCTGCCTCCTGCTCCAGTACCTCGACCAGTGTCGGCAGCGCGTCTGCGTGTCCGGCATCGCTGAAGCGATCCACCGTCTCGGCAGCAAGCGTCGGCAACTTGAACTGCCTGCACAGCTCCCCGATCCGCTCTCCAACCGCGCTCGGCGCGTAAGTCTCAGTCGTCATCGCGCACCTCCTGCAAGCAGCCGGTCGTACACGCCCAGGTCCACTTCGCCGGACAACTCGATCTCCGGTATCTCCGGAGACACCGGTGCGACCAGCTCCTTCACCACCGCGTAGTCGAACCTCACCCGGGACTCAAGCAGCCTCTTGAGCGCCCTATCGACATCTGCCTCCATAGTCGTAGCCGCAAGATGCAGGATGCGAACATAGTCAACGTCCGCACGCTCTCCCTTCCAGCCGCGCATCGCGTCGTATGCCAGGCGGAAGGTGTGCGTCGGATATAGCTGCTCCCTGAAGCGGTAGCGGGCGAAGGCACCGGGCTTGCGTACCAGAGAGCTTATGATGTGGCGGTAGTCTATGAGCGCCTTGCCCTTGCCTCGTACCCGATCCATGCTCTCCACCAGATGGCCCTTGTAGTACACCTCGACCTCGTCTGTGTACACCCGAACGTCCACCTCCACGCCTATCAGCCGCGACGGCACCGAGTACGTCCTGCTGTCCACCCTGATCGTGCTCCACTTATGCACCCTGGCGCTGTAGCTCACGTACTCAGGCACCGGAGCGGGAGGCAGCGCCCTCAGATGCGGGTACTCGGATGCCACCTTCTCCCGCACCAACCTGTTGCGCCTGTCCACTACACTACTGACGAACTTCGCGTACTCATCCACCGACTCGAAGTCGCTACTGCCCCTGAGCACCAGCGCCTGCGCTATGGACTCCTTCATACGCCGGTGCCCCTGCTCCGCCACTCCGTTCTCGTGCGCACTGTAGGAGTTGGTCTTGGTAGCCTTCAGTCCGTAGTGGTCCAGTATCTCCTTGTAGCGCTCGTTGAAGTCCCTGCCCTTGCCGTCCTTCAGCTTGTGCGTCGCTGCGCCCAGGTTGTCGCTCCTGACCACCTCCGGCGCTGCCCCAAGCTCCCACAGCGCTCCCTGCAGCCCGCTCCTCAACGCCGTGAAGGTCTCGCTGAAGCATACCCGCGCATACCGCCAGCCCGAGTAACTCAGTATGAACTCGTACAGCATATGGTCGAACTGCTCTCCGCCTATCTTCACCTCCAGGCTGTCGCAGTGCGTGAAGTCCATCTGTGCCTCACGTCCCGGCGGGTGCTCCTGCTCGAAGTACACCTCTCGGTCAGGGCCGTTAAGTGCGCGCCAGTCCCGCATCCTCCGCTGCAATGTCCGCAGATGCGACCTGCCGAACCTCCCCGGATGCCGTCCGTCCAGCCACTCAAGAACCGTCGGCGCTGTCAGTATCCTATCCACATCCGTCCTCAGCAGAGGCTCTATATCCTCCGACCACACGCCGGCGAACGGGTCCGGTCTCGTACTCTGCCTTCTCCCCTCCTTCTTCCTCTCCGACGGCAACGGTCCCCACTTCCAGTTCCGCACCGACTTCTCACTCATGTCTGCTGCCGCCGCCGCGGCCTGCTGTGTCTTGCCTTTCATAAGCTTCTGCCTCATCAGTACTACCTGTCGATCGGTGAGCAATCTTCCACCTCCTGATGGAAGATATTGCCCTATCGCAACCGGTAAATTCTATTGTCGTGAGCGGCAGATCTCATTGTCGCGTATCACGGCGGAGACATGATGTTTTGCGAACGCGGTTCGGTACGTCGTTAACCGTGTCGCCAGTAAGGGTTAATCCTAGGAAACCGTCCGGGGTCTTATGGAATGAGTGCGCCGGCCCTCGTTAATCGACGGCCTTCCACGACCTATGTCTGGTCGGTTTGCCGCACTCGCGACCCGTTTCGTTATGGGATTATCTCTTACACGTCCAAGACAAATTGCCCCGTTTAGGTGCTAGAGGAAGATGTATCCCGTAACTTGCCAATCTACCAGACTACGCTATCGTTGACGTTGGGCACCCGCCCGCGCGCCATGAGTGGTCTCTCAGTGTTCGCATACTTCCTTACCGCGTTTCTGTGTATGCCCTACTCTCGAGCGATCCCACGAAAGTGCTGGCCCTTGCGCCCTGCCCTTCGCGCCGTTCTCTCGATGAAGTTACACCGGACATTAGAATCTGAGCGCGTTCCGCGTGAGATAATCCACCCTTCGTGCTGCACAACTGATTGTCAGCCCAGTCCTTGAAGCACATCCATTATCGCTTTAGCGTAGCTCTGGAGATGCCGGGAAACCAATTTCAGAGTGTGATAAGTAACGGCTAAAATACCGGCACCTGTTGCCACACCGGGAAATGAACGGATCGACAAAGTATTTGGAGGGCATCATAGCCAGTTACCGAATCGTCCATGAATTATTATCGCAGTTCCCGAACTTCTCTCTAAAGTGCTACATGCTGCTCACCACACAACAAAGCAAATACACTCCATGTATGTTTACTCACAGGCTGATACGCGACAATAAGAATTGCCGGCCTGTTGCCTCATCGAAAAATGTTACCGAGAGTTTTCAGCTTTTAATTGTCGCTCACGGTGTGACGTCACCTAGGTCTGCCTCCTTCACCTCACTCTGTTCGGCAGAAGCATACACCAGTTGTTTCGCCACGACGATGCGCCACTGTCGAACCCTGCGCTGGAGGGTCCGCAACTGACGCCTGCTGTAGCGGTTGGGGTAGCGAGCCATCAGCCGATCAAGCAGCTCGGCAGCCTTCGCGTCCGGATGCTGCTGAAGCCAGTCCAGTATCTCGCACCACACCCCCTCGAATGGATCGGGTCGTGTGCGTATCCCTAGACGTTTTCTCTTCTTGGGCGCGTGCGTAGGACGAACCTCTCCCTGTCGCCACAGCTCGGGCAGACTGCTCAGGAAGCGCTCCAGACTATCACTTTGTGGCACATTCGCCGAATCGGTCGCGTTGATTGTGGCAAGAGCCGACTGCGCCTCCCGTATCGTGTGCAGCAGCGATACCGGATCGAGCTCAACCCGACTGTCCCTGAGCATCGCCTTAAGTTCCTCGCTCACGTCGTCACGCCACAGCAGACGGTCGCAGGGAGTGGCAGGCGTGCCGTATCTCTTCTTCACACTACCGCCGTCTCGAGTCCGCTCCAGCAGTTGGAACGAAGGCTGGAAGTGGTTAACATACAACCGCATAGCACCGTACAGGTGCGCCATCGTCTGACCTGCCATCGGCCCAGAGTAGCGCTCGTGTCCGACGAAGCGACGTACCACCGAGCCGTTCTTCTGCTCTATCCACGCCTGGTCGTTCTTCCGGTACGCTCGTGAGCGGGTGAACTCGATGCCCCTCTCTTCGCAGTAGTTCAGCAGTGTCTCGTTGATGAACACACTGTCGTTGTCGGAGTTTATGCCTCGGATCGGGACTGGGAAGATGCGGGAGACCGCTTCCAGACCCGTAACCACCAGGGACTGTTCACGCGCCAGTAGTGGAATAGCCTCCGTCCAGCCCGAGCACACGTCCGTGACCACGAGGCTACTGATATACGACCCCGTGACCGTTCCGCCGCAGTGCGCCACCAGGTCAATCTCCAGATAGCCTGGCTCAGGTTCTTTCCAGTCTGAGAAGGTGCGCACCGGGATGCGACCAGCCATCTTCCTCTTCTGCTTGCGCTTCCTTCGACTGCCCGCCTGCTCCCTGATGGGCCTCAGCAGCCTATCTATGGTCGCGGCGCTCGCAGAGAACAGCCGTCTACGCACTCCGGGATCGAGGTCAAGATGACCGTGTCTCTCCAGCGACTCCACCATGCTGGGCAGAGCTGCCTTCAGTCTCTTCCCGCATATCCTGTCCGATGCCTCCCACACCACGGTCAACGCCTCCCTCACAGCCTCGTCGTAGATACGCTGGCCCTTGGGAACGCTCCGGGCAGTCAACTTGTTGTCTTGCCTCAGGAGTCTGACGGCGTGCTTCCTGTGGCAGCCAACCAGGGCTACGAACTCGTCAAGCATCCGACTCTTGTCCTTCCTCGACGCCTCCCTGTACCGGCTTCGAATAGCCCTGAGTACCTCTGTTTTCGTTACTCCGCTGATCTCTCCGACCATCTAGTTGCCTCCTCGATCTGGGTAACACCCATTGTGAGGCAATGACCTGATTTGGGTAACATCCTGCGTGAGGCAATAGCTTGAGTTCGGTAACAAAAACCTTGAGGCAACGCGCCGAAAGACGTGCCCTTCTAAGTGGATGTATAGGTTATGGATGAAGCCCTGGATCTGGTCGACTACCTGCCAATGTCTTTCAAGACCTTGAGCGAGCAAGAGTACATATCTTTTCTTTGGGAGGCGTTTAAGACCAACTACGAAAACGGAACATCCCAGTTCGCATTTCCGGCTTACCACAAGCTGATGATGAGCTTCGTGTATTTCAACATCTGGCAAATCAGGGATGCACGACCTGACGACTTCAAGAAAGGTCTAATCGGCTTCGCAAAGGACGCCGAAACGACCTTGCTCAGGGCTACCTCGCCGTTCACTTTCAGCAGAGTGAATGAACGCACAATTCTCAAGCTGTTCAGGCTTGTCGGATGTGATGACAGCAGAATTGGCAACTACAGCAAATTGGTGAATGACCGAAACGATGCTGCCCATGCCGACGGCAACATCTTTTTCAATACACAACACGAGGCTGATGCCCAAATCCGCCAAGTAATTCGGGCTGTGGAGGAGATACAAACCTACACACGTCCTGTTATTAGCCATCGCTATCAAGAATTCTTGCTTCAAAGCCATAACCCCGAGGAACGTGAATATCTGGACACAGGGGATCAAATCCGGGAAGCTCTGATACACTCCAACTATATGTCCCGGAAGGACATCGAGATTTGCATCAACTTCGACCTATCCGCTTTGGAGAGCGCTGACAAGGATGCTATCCGGGACCTGCACAATGCCCTATGCGAGTCCTACGGGTCCGTGTAGAGGAACTGGCAAATCTGAGCGGGTGGAATAAATTTGGTTCCGGTCAGAGATTAACATTAAGATGGACCCAAATCGCCGGAACCTGATCAACGACAGTTGCTTGACAGAATGCGGTCTTGCCTCCCTTGTCCGGTGAGATTACGCACCGCTGACGGATATGCCCTGCCAGAAACCGAGTGGTGTGGCTGACAGTCAGTAGCTCTTTCTTGAAGCGGCGTCCCTGCAGTTCCTCGTTGCCCACATCAAGGAAGCTCTCTGGCATCGTGACTTTCTTCTTGGTCGTGAAGTGATTACAATCCGAATAGACTTTGACAATTGAGGTGCCTTCGTGTTGGAAGAATTAAGGGCGGAGCTATCAGCCTTCAACAGTTTCGATCTCATGAGTAAGATCGGAGCACTGAACTTGGTGCCTCAAAACGCCAGTCGTCGAATAACTCTTGATACCCTAGCGCACTTGCTGGCTGCGCAGCCATACGATACCAACGCGCCGGCTATC
The DNA here is from genome assembly GCA_963665605.1 of Dehalococcoidia bacterium. GTDB lineage: Bacteria > Chloroflexota > Dehalococcoidia > Lucifugimonadales > JADFKI01 > Bin90. Next base: position 2,595,823 of record OY762409.1, read on the forward strand.
TCCCGCCACCGGCTAGAGAGATTAATTCGGAAGCACCTCTCAGCCGACTCCGAACCCGGCCGCAACGACGACCCGGCTCCCGAAATGTTTACTGAGGAAATTACCTTTCCTCATGGCCCATTCGTGGTCTTTCCAGGCATCCTGGCTAACTGTCATGAGATTCTAAGGTGGCTGTTGAAAGCTACACTCCTAAAGACACCTCGATTTGAACACAACTCATTTGAGGGGGAAGTAATCCGTGCATCACTCCTATGCCTGTCAGTTTCGGACGCTATAGCGCAAAGGGCCGGCATAAGGCGCGGCGTTCCTCCGCAAATTGACTCATCTCAAGAAATTTTCATTCCTGCAATGAATGTCATCAAGAAGGGTGCGGATGCCGTCACGTTTTCTCGATCCGCACTTCTCTCTCTCACGACTGGTGAAGAGTTCTTCGATCAAACCATGGACCCATTGGCCAAGAATATCGCTGACGTTGATTGGGAGGGCTATACCTTCGAATTTGGACAACTCCACCATCAACCCTTTGTCCGCGCCGGCGACAGCTACGTAGTTTCAGACCCATCATGGCTTATGTCCGCCCTGCTACACAGAATTTATGGCATCGCCTTCAAGCACGGTAAACTCCCTGACCTAGCTAATTCTTATCGCGGTGTAGTCTGGTCCGAGATTGAGCGCCTATTGAGACTGTCGAGCAATTTCCCCTCTCCGACAACTCTTCCTCAACCTAAACCTACGACATTTTCCGAGGGTCTTTTCACTTTGGATTCTGACAAGATGCTGTATGTTCAACTCGCTACGGATGACCGGACCGATTTTATCGGCCGATACCAGCCGGCTAGATGGAACGCCAGTCAGATACAAGAGGAACTAGAGAATCGGAATATGGAGGTTATTGAGCACTTATCTGAATCAGGGCTCTCATCTGACCGTATATTGACTCTCACGTTGCTGGAGTCAACAGGCAGAAATCTGAAAGTCGCTTTGAGAGAGCCTCCCTACGACAGCCTACATATATGTATATCGGCCAGCAGCTTTAAGTCTATGAGTATTCTGGATGGGCGAGACCCTCTTTGGCTATGGAAGTTTGCCCGCGCTTACGTCAAAGCACACGAACAGATGCACATCATTTCCTGGGATGTTCTGGACGAATATGCTTTCTATAGGAATCACAAAATTTACCCTGTGTCCAACGGACCGCCGCCTAGTCTGGTCTCCATATCATCTGGGGAAGGACGTGAAATTAGACAATCGATAGTCGAAGAGTTGGACCCACATGGAATCCCAACTTTCGAGAGAGGACATCTGATAGATGTTTGGTCAGCGTTCGGCAATGTTGCGCCCGTTTCAGTCCCCCTGGCACTGTCCGCTAGACAGCCAGCGTTGGTGATAGAAGGGGAACTTCCCATTCCATTATGGATCACTGGGCAGGAGAGAATTGACCCGAGGCTATGGTGGGTTCAAAAAGACATTGTGGAGATGGTTGCATACTGGATGTGGCAGTTCGAGTCACTAATCGCTCCATCACTTTCGGGCCTGCCGAACGACATTACTATGCTTCGGATTGACCTACTTCTTGAGGACCCTTCGTGCTGGTTAAGATCGACAGAGACGGCCAGTCTCAGTGACTTGCACGCCTCGTCCTTGATCTCCACAATGGAAAGCACTCAAGACGGTCTCAGCGTTTCTCTGCGCGCCACATTCCTCTCCCAGATAGATCGTCCAGACAATCAGGGCGAACGGAAATTGGTCAGAGAAGTGCTTCTAAATCTTGGCGCCTTCCTTCGCCATACACATTCTCTTTCGGCAGAGAGTCTGACCACCAATGTGATCGATGAAGCTTTAGAGTCATTGGCACCGCTGGGACCCAAGAAGAAGATGGTTCTCGTGACAGGCGACCCCATCTTTTTCGAAGGGCCAGGAGAAACACCTTCATTTCGCGGAGTACAGGAGGCAGACCGCCATGAACTCTTGGATAACATGGGAGAGCATCTCCAAGCGACAAACGGAGCAAGGATTGCTCAAACTAAAACTGAAAGCAATGCACTTATCAATGACGCTGTTAGCTATCTATACGGTGAACTTCAGCGTATGGTAGCAAGGTTCGATGCAAAAGGTCTATTGACTAACTTACTAGCCTACAATGAATCTAACGTGAAACAGCGTGTCGAGTTAGAGTTGACAGTTGCGACTCGGCTTGCCTGTTTCGGCGAGAGCGATCGCTTAGTAGAGAACTTCACGGAAGAAACACACTCTAGCGATGCGGCAAATCTAGCCAATCGCTTTCTTATTGAGTATGCAGCAGCTCAGCAACCGTGTGGAACAGAAGGTCTTTCTCTAGAGTCCTATGACAGGCTACTGGCACTCGCCAGCGAAATATGTAACCTTGGGATGCTCAGCGACCTTGACCACTTTGGCGTGATTGATACCGACGTTAGGCTGTCGACCTCGGGCCAATTAGAGATCGACAACACAGCCCTCCTCACAGCGAGAGACAGCTTCATGTCCAAGCTAACAGGCCAGAGGATTATCTCATCGGAGAGGGAATTTCCTTCCCACTGGGACAGCTATGAAGTTGATCAAAGCGCCGGTGGTGAACCACCACCTGAAATTGTGGAATTTGACGAGGCATTTGAGGAGGAATTTGGTCTCTCAGTAACCGACCTCATGCAGATGCTGATGGAAATCTACCAACTTGGAACAAATCAAGAGCGGTCCATCAAGGAATTGACACGAAGCCAAATAACGGCTGCCTTATGCCATTCTTTGGAGTGGGAAGAGGATAAGGTTAATTTGGCTCTCCGCCTAATAACACTGGGACCACGGGTAGATTTCCTGAAGCCCCCAGATGATAGTTCCCAAGAAGTATACCCGTGGCGGTTCAACAGATCGTGGTCTTACTTGAGGCGTCCGTTACTCGCTCTGGGTTATGCGGAAGATTCGGCAACCTTGTGGGGTAACCGGCAAGTGATTTCGGCAATGCGGTATACGGTCGACTTATGCGCTTCCGGAAGGCTAAAGGCAAAGACACGCGCACTCAAACGAGTGGTTGGAGATATACGACAGTCGAAGGCTGAAGAATTCGAAGCTGGCGTGGGAAGGTTAGTTGGTGACCTGACTGGTACACCGACAAAGGTCCGTGTGCGCAAAGTGGGTGGAAAGAAGTTAGTCGAATCGGGCAGAGATCTGGGCGACATTGATGTTCTGGGCATAATACCAAGTCAACGCACCGTCCTGTGCATAGAATGCAAAGCACTTGCACTCGCCCGGACCCCTGCTGAGGTGCGGCATCAATTGGAAGACCTTTTCAGAGGATCAGAGAATAAACTTTCGACAGCACAGAAGCATCTAAAGCGGGCGAAATGGGTGGATGAGAATCTCGACCTCGTCTTGGAAGAATGTTTCGGTGTGAGACGAAAGGGTAGTTGGAAAGTCAAGCCGATCCTGGTGTCTGACTCCGAACTCTACGCTTCCTATCTGGGAGTCTGTCCTTTCCCTGCATGGTCAATAGAAACCCTCAGAGGAATGACTGCTCGCGACATCTCTTCTGTCAGCTAGGGCTCCGTTAGAAATCGCAGTTGGAAACAGTGGAAGTAACTTGTTCCGTGTGAACGGGATGCATTTGTCTTACGCTTGCCAAGAATCGTTCCCAAGCCCTGGGAAGCACAACTATGGTTTTGCCAAGCTTACCAACATAGGCAAGTTGCCTGTTCCTTCTACCACCTCGGGCGGTGATACGCGACAATTCTTCTTGCCTACCTATTGTCTCATCGCAATCTGTCACCGTGAGACTTGCAGCTTTTGATTCTCGCGCATCATGACCAACACGATGCCTGTCAGAATACCAAGTCAGCTAAGGTGGCCGTCCAATTGTACGCGGTAAGCACAGTTATGCAGAACTGGGACGACAATTACGGTGATCTATTCCGTTGAGGCAACAGGCGCGGCCATTGCGAATGTCGTTGTTCAAGCACACTTGCCGAAAGGCCGGAAGGCGCGGCCGCGACTGCACAGGGGGCGCTTAGCCGTCACGCGGTGACCTGGTAGGCCCAGATTCGGTGAACTACATCGGGCTCTCCCTTGGGCAGGGGGTAGAAGGGTTCGGACAGTTCAGCAAGCCTCCACTTGCCGGCTTGTTCCAAGCCCGCTTGGTACTCATTGAACCCGCCCTCTTCATACAGGTCCACTCGCAGACTGAACACTATGAACCCACCCGGTTTAGTGATGCGAACCAGCTCGTCGAAAGCGTGGGCCGGGGCATGTCCTGTAGTGAACACGCCCACGCTGATTGTGGCATCGAAGGAGCCGGTGTCATATCCCAACTCTTCCCCGAGCGTCATCTGGCGCAGGTCTTTGTAGAGGTCCTTCCGACGGGCTTCCTCCAACATGCCCAAGGAGAGGTCGATGGCGTAGAGATCTCTGTATCCTAACTGCGCCAGACATTCGCCCACCAGTCCGGTCCCCGCTCCCGCATCAAGTATCTTCGTCCCGGCGGGGACATGCCTGGCGAACAGGTCTGTCGCCGTTTGCGGAGCGTTCCAGGCAAACTCCTCATCCAAGTCCTTATCGTACTGCATTGCCCACTGGTCGTAGCGCTCCTCCAACTCCTGGTTGGTGGATGAGGAGTACACCCATTGAACCCTGTTATGACTGTCTTGCATGTTACTTCCTGCAGATGAAGAGACCCCAGCCCACTTCGTCTCTGTCGACGGCGGCGGCAGTCTCGATGTAGGCGGTGGTCAGCCACTCGTAGTGTTCGGCATCATCCAAAGTTCCATCTTTCGGCGTGCGCTCGGACAAGCAGAGATAGCTCTGTTTCAGGTGTTGGGACATGTTCAATGCCTCCAACACGTCGAAGCCCTGGTCCTTCAGGGCCTGCTTGTACGACTCGAAGGTGAACTCGGTGTCGAACAGCAGCCTATCGTAAACGTAGGTCTGGGCTTTGCGTGTGATGTCCCGCTTAGGTCTAAATAGGTCGTCGAACACGAAAATCCCGCCGTCCTCCAGAACCCGGTGGACCTCGCTCAGGATCTTGCGCTTATCCGGCACATGATATATCACGGCCTGGCTCCATACGTGAGTGAATGAGCCGTCTGGGAAGGGAAGATCAGTGGCAGAGGCCTTCTCGAAGGCTACCTTGTCCCTGAGTTCGGGGCATAGCTCAGCCCGTTTCTCCAGTGCGTTGGCGACGCGGACTCCACTGAGGTCAATGCCCGTCACCCTTCCGCCGCTCTCGTTAGCCAGCCAGATGGCGATGGTTCCGTTGCCGCAGCCCAAGTCCAGGACCGATGAGTCCTGGCCAATGCACGCCTTTTCGGCCATCGTCCGGTTCAGCCTGTCGCACGCTTCGAGGAAGTCCACGTCGCCCCTTTCGTCGAAAAGGCCCCAGTGGACGCTTCCATCTTCGTCCCATACCAACTGGTATGTGCTATCTTGCGAGTCGTAATATTCTTCGGTCTCTTGTTCAGAAAATCTGCTAACCATGTGTTGCTCCCCCGATATGTTCAACGAGTCGGTTGCCGTTGGTGATTCGGGGTCTTCCACGGGACAGATGCACAGCACTTCTGGCGTCACGATTCCCCTGGGCGTGTAGGATAATTCTGAATTGCCTGTACGTCGCTTGGCCGCAAGGCCGCCAACGAGCTAAAGCATCATAAAAGCAACTGGTATTTGGTGAATACGCAGGTTGACCCGGCGGTGAGGCTCAGACTAGAGGACCTAGGGGAGAGGGTGGAAAACCCCAGTGATGGGACAGGGCAGCTAAGGCTCGCAGGGATAGTTATATCGCTCGCGGCCACGGTAATGCACTGAGACTGGGTGACAATGCCCAGGTCGGGGGCTGCTAGAGGGTGTCTGCATAGAGTACGTTAAAATCCTTGGGCGCGGAGGCCTCGCCAGCCTCCAACATCAACCACTACCCACTTGCCTGCGCCCGAGTCTAGTACCAAGTCCAGTTGATGATGACACGTTGGATGTTTTTGAAGTTCATAGCTTTGGCTTGGGATAGACGCGATTGAGTTTGACGCGCGCATCCTGAGATCGAAAGCGCCAGTCTATGGTCACGCCAGCGACATTGCGCTCCCTCTCAAGCGCCCATATATTTCGCCTGAGCGTCTCCTCATCCCCAAGACGACCCTTCAGGCACTGCTTGCTGAAGACGCTCAGTTCTATCTCCGCCATATTCAGCCAACTCCCGTGCTTTGGCGTGTGATGGAACTCCAGTCGTCGCGCTATACGCCGCGCCTCCACAGGCTCGTACGCCTCATACAGTGAGCCGAGCTTATGAGTATTCAGATTGTCCAGAACCACCCTGACCACCTTCGCGTCCGGATAAGCCTCATTCACCAGCCACCTCATCTGCGCAGCAAAGTCCACAGCTGTGCGCCGCTCCGTAACCTCCACGTGTCTCCAACCTCCCTTCGGCTCGCAGAACACGAACAGGTTGCGCGTTCCGTTGCGCCTGTACTCGTAGTCTATGCGTTCCAATCTCCCAGGCTCGGCTTCAATCGGCGTTCTCGTGTGTGCGATCAACTGCTTGGATGTCTCATCGAAGCAGACCACAGGTCGCTCGGCGTCGTACTCTTCCTCATACAGGTCCAGGACATCTTCCATCCTTGCCACGAACTCCCCACTCAGTTCCGGGATGCACCACGCCTTGTTCCTCCAGGGCTTGAGTTCGTTTTTTTCAAGCTCTGACGCACCGTCTCCCGCGCTATACTCTCCACATAGCCCAACTCCACAGCCTTGTCCGCAAGCAGCCTCAGCGTCCAGTGCGTATGACCCGCAGGAGGGTCGCTGCATGCTATGGCTACAATGTGCGCCTCGGCACGCTCATCCAACTTGCGCTGCTGACCGGGTCGCGCTCGCTCGACCAACGCGCTCTCAAGCCCCTCTTCACAGAAGCGCTTGCGTATCCTGACGACCGTGCGTCTGCTTATGAACAACGCATCTGCTATTCGGTTATCAATCTGTCCTTCGTCGGCCTTGAGCAGCGCCAGCGCTCGCTTTACCGTGCGCGCCTGCGATCTGCCACGGTGGGCGACTTCACTCAGCCGGCGCTTCTGGGAATCGGTCAACTCAACCCTGTACTTGCTTGCGGTCATATTCGGCTACATCCTCGCTGTAAGATGTGCCCGAATCTAACTTATTTCTTATACTTGTGCCAATATCAGATGGACTTGGTACTAGCATCAGATCTGCGACACGGTCAAGGCCGCGTAGTAAGTAGAATCTGTGTCAGTTTGGTAGGTAGCGCAACTGAGGGTCCTTAGATGCTTCGACTCCGCTCCGCTGCGCTCAGCATGACAGGGGTAGGCGCAGCATTTGGCATGACAGTGCACCTACTAAAGTGACACAGGCTCTCACCTAACGCGTCACTTTTGCATCCACATCTTGCACGAAACGGCACAGGCATTCCACCATTCACTTCAGTCCCAATGGAGGAAGCGAAAGCAGTGAAAGAAGTCTGGTTGCCATGCCCACGACATCCGCCTGGGTCTCCTCACTTGGGACACCCGGCTGAAATGCCGCCGCCCTCCTTGGACCGATACCGTTGTGCTCCGTGAAGTCTTCTTGGATTATTGATAGGGCACGCGCCACAACAGGGTCCCCTAATAGCGGCGCAAGAAATTCGGCAATCTGGTCCACGCCGAGGGCGCGCCACATGTATGCAAGGTCGTAGGCGTCTTTGTTGGTCCCTCTGTCGCCGAAAGCGAGTGCCTTCAGTACCGTCAGTGAACCAGGGCCGCATACCCAGATGTCGCGGCTCGCGTTTTCCTGCAAAATAGTCTGTCCCGACAGCCGAACCTGCCGACGGTCCTGGAATGCAAGATGCAGCCCAGGGATTACCACGGCCGCAAGGTCAGGCTCGATGTCAAAAAGAGTACCGCCCTCTTCAGCCTCTTCACTTGGAGAGATAAGGAAGTCGACCGTAACAGACCAGTCGGATGATGACCGCCAACGCTGGCGTGTGGGATTCCCACTCTCGTTGATGTCAGGTTCAAATCCGACTTCCCGCAGACTCTGGCTCAGTTCCCGGTAACGTTCTTCCTTAAGTAGATCCAGAGCCAACCCGAGATCAAGGTCCATCGTGCCGGCATGGGCGTCCAACCCTACGGGCAGATGTTCCTGGTCGACAAGTAGATTGGGCGCGAATCCGCCGACTATCACAATGTCATCCAGAACATTCCCTAGTATCGTTGCGATATAGAGACAAGTCGAACGAACTCTTGCCAAAGCGACAGGGTCGTAGCCGGCCTCTGAGGTTGGTTTCTGATTCATCCCTGTGTTCCCGGAGAGAATAGTTCCCGGCGGAGTTCCTCTGCGGCTTCCGGAGCTCGCTCAGGGTGACCTTTCAGGTCCAGATATACCTGGACCGGGTGTACGCAGTGCACCCCATTAATATCTCTGGCGCCCTGAAAGACTCCCTCATCGTTAGGTACGACGAGCCAGGTGTTCGAGCCCCTGGCATCTTTGCGAAAGCCGATTCTCTGAAGAAGATTCTCTGATGGAGTTTCGGCGAAATAAATGGTCGACAGCCTGAAACCCGCGAAGCGATTGATCTGCCAGGCTGCAGCCAATCCGGTGATTGCGTAACTCGTCTGGCCTTGCCTGATAAGTGGGACCATCTGTTGTACGACACTCTCGCCGGCCCTCACAGGAATGTGTCCCTGGATGATCCTGTGCCTGTCGAAGCGATACTCATCGTGCCAAGCATCGAGAAGCCGTTCCGGGTGCCTGAGCGTGACGCCGTTCTCGCCACGCTCGACTAGCTCGAGATCAACGAGCTTGCCGACGATTCTGCTGACGTGCCCCTCGTTGAGTCCAGTTGCGGATGCAAGCGCACGCTGGCGAACCGTGAACCGATGGTGCATCAAGAGCCATCTTGCGATACGAGAGCCGCTTGGCCCGAATGGAGTCTCGGGACGTCCACTCCGACGGAACCTGTTCCGATACCCTTCGACATAGACGTAGAGGCCTGGTGCGACGATTCGGGCGTTTCCGGAGAGGTCAAGCCAGCTCACTCCTGCCTCCATGCAGTGCCCCCGCCCCGACTGAGGCATAAATGGAACCACCAGAAGCGGGACGAAAGTCTTGGGAAACTTGCTGCTTGCGACTTTCAACTGGCTGGTCACAAGCGCTACTGAGGCCAGTGAACTGGCAGACTTAAACTCCACGATAAAGGCGTGATAAACTCCACTGACAATCGCCTCTACCAACGCACCATCTCCGTTGAGGTCGTCTATCTGGACTACTAGATCGCTCCGGCAAACCTCAAGTAGTTCCGCCAGCCTCTCGACTGCTCTATCTATATCCTGATGCAAGTCCACCATACTTGCATTTATATCATAGCTTGCGCATACGCACAAGGTATTATATAAACGCAAGGTGCGCGAGGGTGATGGAATTTTCAGTAGTGATCGAGGCGCCGGTTCACTCGATGTCCACCCGACCGACCAAGGCCTCCTGGCCTAATCTCGACGTCGCACTATTCCGAACAGGTATAGCAGATTACGACACCTAAGAGCTCAAACTGACGCCGCGGAGTATGGGACTTATCACAGCGCTCATACTCGGTTGAAAGTCCGTCACGCGCGCCAGTCTACTCGAGGTACGCCAGCTAGTGAACGTAACCTCAGGAGTAAACTGGTCCTCGTTCAGGGTAACTCGCCTCAAATTCCCCTTTACCAATCCGAATCCGGACCAGGCCACACTTCGCACACCAGAGTTGCCATTGTCCGGCTCCGTGAGCGAATATCATCCTCATTCCAAACCGGCTCCGCCATCAGCTCGTTGTTGAGCAACAGAACGCTATGCTCTTGCAAGCCTCCGCGCTTGTGTTCCCAATGCGAATTGGAGAGCGACGAGTTTAACTTCTGCGTGACGAGCGTCAGGTTGCCTATCGTATGAATGAGCGAATTGCGCTGATAAGTCTCGGTTTCAGCGTCAATATTTCCCGGAAGCGGCCAATTATCTTCCTTCCAGCCTACCGGCATTAGATGCTCAATCGTCAGATACTTAGCCCCAATCCACCGAAGATATTGACACAGTGAAGATAGCGAAGACGTGGGAAGTGCTCCGTTGACTGTGGGATAATGGTTTTTTGAGGAAAGACCAACCCCAGACAAGGAGCACCAAATAGATGATAGCATCCGAGCGTCCCGACCGCATCCAGGTAGCCTTCGACGACCACCGCCTGGTGGCCAATGCCGGACTGCTGTTACCGGTCACACTGGCCCATCGTCTGGGTCTGAGCGAACTTGTGGAAAGCCACCTTGACCTGGGGGATGCGCCGGGTCGGGCGAACGCGGGAGACAAGATACTGACCCTGGTGGCGTCGGCTCTGGCAGGCGGTGATTGTATAGACGACGCGGACGCGCTGCGGTCCGGAGGCACCGGACGGGTGCTGGGCTGTACGGTCAAGGCGCCATCCACACTGGGGACATTCCTGCGCAGCTTCAGGTGGGGCCACGTGCGCCAACTGGACCGGGTGAGCCGGGAACTGCTGTTGCGAAGTTGGTCCGCGGGGGCAGGACCCGGGGACTCGCCCCTGACGATTGACCTGGACTCCACCGTCTGCGAGACCTACGGACTGGCGAAGGAGGGAGGCAGCGAGCACAACTACAACGGGCAGAGAGGCTATCATCCGCTGGTTGCCGTCGTCGCAGGAACAGGGAACGTGCTGATGGCACGACTGCGCAAGGGCCGGGCCAACACCGCCCGGGGCGCAGCCAACTTCCTGCGTGAGACGCTGAGCAGGGCACGCTACGCAGGAGCCACGGGAGCGCTCACCGTGCGGGCCGACAGCGGCTTCTACGCCCACGACATCGTCAGCGTCTGCCGCGACAACGATGTGCGCTTCTCCATCACCGTCCGACAGCATCGGAGCTTGCGCAATCTCATAGAGGATATACCCGAGACCGACTGGACGCCCATACCCTACTGGATGGAGGGCGCAGCCGACGTTGCCGAGACCACGTACGTACCCTTCGACAGCCGCCCCGACGCCGCGCCGGTGCGCCTCATCGTCCGCAGGGTCAGGCCCACGCCCGGCTCTCAACTGGCGCTGCTCGCCGACTACAGCTATCACGGCTTCATCACCGACCGGGAGGGCGACACCCTTCAACTGGAAGCCGACCACCGCCGACACGCCGAGATCGAGAACGCCATACGCGACCTGAAGTACGGTGTGGGACTGAACCACCTGCCATCGGGTCGCTTCGCCGCCAACGCAGCCTGGATGGCCGTGCAGGTGATGGCACACAACCTTGCCCGCTGGACCGCGCGCATCGGTCTGGCTGAGCAGGTGGTGACCACAAAGACCCTCAGACGACGCTTCTTCTCCCTTGTCGGACGGCTCACACGCTCGGCACGCCTTCTCACTCTGCATCTTCCGCAGGGCTGGCCCTGGGGAACACAGTTCGGACGCGCACTGACCAGACTGCGAACCATTCCATTACCGAGCTGATGGCAGCGACGACAGACCGCCATACACGCCACAACCCATCACATCCCCAGACTCTAGCCGGACCGCGAGTATCCCCTGCTGCCCACCGATTCGTCAACTTCACCCACAATCGCCACTGTGGGCCTCCACCGGCGTCCAACATCACGACCGGGGACCTTCAGAACGCTCCAGCGCCGGCGTCATACTCTCACCGCCATCTTGCCACGCTCTTAAACCACGATCCGGCAGAGATGCCACGACTCTTCGGTGGATTCGGGCTTAGGAACATCAGGTTGCTCAGATTTACCCGTAGCCCTCAACCGGGACTCAATGCCCTCGAGGACAAGCCGGAGCCTCCCTCGTGTCAGGAGGCGATAAAGTGGCGAAGCTTCGAGAGCGTGGGTCACAGCATCGTCACTGGGCCACTCTCTGGAATACGCAGTCTGCTCCTTCAAAAATTCAGTTGTGACTTCGTCCGCTCTGTCCAACCCGCCCTCTTGTATCCGGCTAGTAAGTTCCAGAGTCAATCTGTTGTAGTCTTTGGATGTCTGTCGGCATATCATGCGACGGATCAGAAAACTCTCAAGGGCATTCAAACTACCTATTGCCGTCACTGGATCAACCTCCAAGAGAAGCAGGAGTAGAGGAGTGATCGCGCGAGCCTGCATGACGTCTGTTCGATAATAGAACAACTTCTCATCTGAGTTGCGGCCCTCCTTACTTTCGTAATCGCGATAGGTTGCCAGGTCTCTCCTAATAGTCTCCATAACTGAACTGAGGTCATTCTTGTCCACGTATCTGCGAAAATCGTCGAACACCCTTGACGGCGATACATCTGACCCGGTGCGCATCTCCAGCCAGTAGTTGAAAATCATGTCCAGGCGCGGTCTTAGGAGACGACCCTGCCTCACCTCTTCTCGCCACCAAGGGTCATCGAGGTTGCCCCATGGATCGCTTCTCCAATCCTGCTTCCTGGAATGAACGTAGTTTCTGATGAGGTCTGACTGCTCAAGCGGAGTTCCACGAGCGTTTAGGGTCTCGAAGATGAGACTCGGGTCGTCCTGCGAGCCGAGGTCGATTACGACCATCTGTAGCATAGTAGTTGCAGCCGTCTCGAGCGCGTCGACCCTTGCCTCCATCGACCCCGGTCCTTCTTCGAGCCACTTCTCAACCTGCAGCTTGAAAAACTCATGCGCCTGCACCAGTAACGACTCTTCAAAGTCATCGACCGCAAGGCCGTTGTCCATGGCGTGCCTGAATGCCTCCCTGTCGCTCCTGGTCGGCCAGAGCTTGAAGATATGATTGCCGTCCTCGCCAACCACAAGGTCGTCATTCGTTACCAGTCTGGACAGTCGCCTGGAGGCTGTCTTGATGTATTGTTCATTCGAAGACTCATACACATGCTGAATAGCGTCCAGTAGGAGTTGAAGGGTAGTGACACGCTGCTGGCCGTCAATTACCTCACGCTGGTCAATATCCCTTGCCGCTGTCGGAACCTGTTTTACAACGACCGCCCCGAGAAAATGCGGACCTGTTCGCTCCTCTGCTTGGATTACGTCATTTCCTGAACGTTCCAGCTCATCAAGGTAGTTTTCAGCGACGCTGCGGACGTCTTCCCATAGAGGTTCCCACTGATCGTCTTGCGTCCAAACGTATGGACGCTGGAACGGCGGGATGGTGTAACGCACGTCCTTTTGGAACAGGTCCTTGGGTGAGAGAATATCAGTATGCAATGGTTCCTCCGATCGCCAGCTCAATTTCCAGTTCGTAAGTCACATGTTCTCCAGATCATATGGTGAGAGTCAACAAATGGGCATGTGGCAAGTTCTGAATACATCCCAAGGGTCAGACCAATTTAATGTGTTTTGTGGCTGATGACACAGAGTGGCTAGCTGTGTATAATTACTTGGTATGGCATTACATATTACAAGTAAGAGCAGCAGGAGGTCCGCAATGGCCGACCAAGACAACAACAGGGAAGAGAAACGCAGGCTATCAGAGAACGTGGACGAAATCGTCGATGAGGTCAACAAGACGGTGCGCACGGCCATCGTTAAAGGAGTTGATGCAGCGGAGAACATTGGCGAGAACATCCGGGATACTATCCAGGGGATGAAAGGCAGCCGTGAGAACGTCGTGATGGTGCGCGTAGATCGCGCAAGCCTCGATAGGCTCGATGATCTCGTGGAAGCAGGCATCATGGGCAGCAGATCGGAGGCAGCGGCGTACCTGATCGCCGAGGGGATAAGGGCGCGGCAGGGACTGTTCGACCGGATCGGAGAGAAAATAGGCGAGATCCGCCGGGCGAAAGAGGAGCTGCGCCGACTCGTCGACGAAGGTGACGATGCCGATCCATCCGGCGATTAACTGTCGCTTCGACCTAAATCCCGAAACCACCTGTCAACTACTGCTGAGGAAACAATGCTTGACCAGATGTTTGTGACGGAAGAGGACGAGCTCTCTAATCAGGGCCTGATGTCCCTGGACGATGGAGGCGGACTTCGCGTTGTCAATGCGGAGTTTCGTTCGGAGAAGAAATTCGACTGGGACCTGTTTTCGGGATTCAGCAAGCTGCAGGTGCTGACCTATTCAGCAAGCGCGGACGCTATCGTGAGGATGCTAGACAGCTACGACTTCAATGAGTTCGAATGCATCTTCGGCTACGAGGGAACGCTACAGAATATCCGCACGATCCTCGCCTTCCAGAAGACCGTCATCGGGGATACTCGCGCCGCCATCATGGGACTTCCTGATAAGCGCCACCTCCATATCCTCGAGAAGGTACACGAGGGCAAGGCCAGGTTCAGAGTGCTACGCAACTACGTCGCTCACGCGAAGCTGTACCTGCTATCGGCCGACGATGGGCGGCACAGGGTAATAGTTGGCTCTGCCAACCTGTCGGAGCGCGCCTTTTCCGGACGGCAGCCGGAGACTCTGGTGTCGTTCGATGACAGCGATGAAGCATGGCAGCACTACAACAGGATGTACCAGGAGATTCGGGACTCAGCATCCGACAGCGTCGAGATTCCTGAAGACAAGATAACGAGAGCGGAGATAGACATCGCGGACACGCCCGTGATGAACAGCAATGCTCCCACCCTGGTAATAGAGCCGCCCCAACAGGAAGGGCCCAGAGTCCCTGTCCAGATCCAGAAAGTCGAGAAGGTGGCCGCGGTCCTGGGACCGTCGCTGTCCGCCGTCATTCCCCCGTCGCGCAACGGGCGCATGAGCATCACGCCGGATATCCGGCGACAGATAGCGCGGGTTTCGCTCGTCAAGTCTGTTGAGGAGGTCGAGGCAACCTACTTCCACATCGACCGGCTCAATCGAACGGCCTCGCTCTCCGGTAAGCCCTTCCCGCTGACATATCGGGACGAGGCGGCCCGCAACGACGCTGAGCTGCTGGTCAACTACTTCGAGAACTACTCAGCCTTTGAGGGTGATGTTCCCCGCCACCAGAGAGACTACTTTATCTTGATGTCCTGGTTCTACTTCTCGCCCCTGATGTCCGATCTGCGCTCCCTGGCGCTGATAGAAGACAGCGACATAATCAGGTACCCGCAGTTCTGTGTGGTGTTCGGCAAGTCCAACTGCGGCAAGACGACCCTGATAGACACTCTGATGATGTCCATGTTCAGGAGAGTCCACACCATCGAGAAGCGCCAGTTCACGACGGCGAAACTGCGCGGTCTTCAGGAGACCTACAAGCGGTTCCCGGTGGTCTTCGATGACATCGGCAAGACCGCCTTCAACGCTCACGGCAAGGACATGATCAAGGACGAGCTCCAGCCGAACGCCGAGGAGTTTCCCTGCTTCACGATCTCGATGAACAACGACTCGCACTCGTTCCCCGATGAGGTCGTCAAGCGCAGCCTGATGATCTACACGACCACCGCACTGCCCCAGTACGACGAGGAGCGCAGGCAGCAGCTTTTCGCCGGGATCCAGGCTATGCGGAAGGACCTCACCGGCGACCTGTACAGGCGCTACCTGGTGGAGGTCATGGAAGCCCTTGAGGATGACAAGCTGCCGGACGACTGGCTGGCGCTCTCATCCGGAGTGCTAAGCGGAATAATAGGCGAGGCACTGGGACACCGGCCGCCTTGGTGTGATCAGATTACCTGGAACGATTATGCGGGAAAGAGGTATGACCGCGTCAAGGCTGCGCTGCTGAGTTTGCTAAGGCCTGCATCGTACGCTGACGAAGAGGGCAGCACCCCGCGGGGCTGGACCCTGGACAGCGACAGGATAATAGTCTGGGAGCCTCAGGACGCCTTCGGTCGGCGCTCGTTCGGCTGGGAAGACGTGCCGTCTACATTGATTGACTCAGACACTACGCAGGGCAACGTGACTTTCCTAGTGCGCTCAGAAGTCGAGGGATTTCTAGGGTCACGGATACACACGCCGGGGAAATTTAGCGTGCTACGGCGATTACTTGGGCGCTGATTGATTTTAGAACCCTCTAGTATGTTCCAAGGCCTCGAAGCGCGAGTCCCGCTGAATGGGCACTAAGCGCAATGTCGCTCGACGAACTGTCCATTCTGGTGAATGAACGTAGGAACAGGCTCAAGTTCTAAGCGCTGTTTAGGTCGCCCCATGACAATTCCGAACTGCGATTCTGGAACGCCTACGCAGCTCCCTGCATTCGCACCAATGTCAATCGCAATTGAGAACTGCAGGTTTCTCAGCCCGCACGTCGTGCCGGCGGGGGTTTCACCAAGCCGGTTGGGGTGACATGCGCAGTAAGGTCGTACCAGTTACGACTAGAGACTTGGTGGCGGCACAACATTCTGGCATCAGAGGTTGCACCAATGCCTTACTTGCCAATTAAATCTTGGTTGTGCAAAAGGGAGCGCAAATCACGACTGATCTGTAACATCGGACGCGACTAAAGCGTATCCCGGCGACAAGGTGTCAAGGGCGGCGGGAAAACATGCCACTGGGGCGGAGTAAAAGTGTACCACCTGGGGTAATTGTTCAGCATAAAGCAACCGTCTTAGCTGTCAAGATTTTGGGATGATCGGATCCCATTTCTGACCTGTCCTCACCATGCTGTTGAGTATGGTCAACAGCTTCCTCATGCACGCGGTGAGGGCTACCTTCTTCGGTTTACCGGCTTCCAGCAGCCGTTGGTAGAACTCACGCAGTACAGGGTTGCGACGACTGGCCACCAGTGCGCCCATATACAGCGTAGAGCGCACCGTAGCTCGACCGCCCCACACGGAACGCTTACCTCTATGTGGACCGCTGTCTCTACTGAAGGGTGCCACACCGACCAGGGCAGCGATCTGCTTGCGGTTCAGCTTGCCCAGTTCCGGTAGATACGCGAGTAGTGTCAGTGACACCTGCGGTCCCACGCCGGGAACGCTGCGCAGAAGATCATCCTTCTCACGCCATACAGGACTGTGCTGTATCCTCTGTCGCAGGTCGGTGTCCAGGTCGTCTAGCTCCTGCTGCAGCCAGCTGATATGGGCTTCTAGGCGAGGGCGAACTTCTGGAGTAGCGCGGCCAAGACGGTTCTTCTCAGCAATCAAGATGCCCGATACCTGCCGCCTGCGCGCCAGCATTGCCCCGAGCGCCCGAGTATCAGCATCCCTCAGTGGACGGATCGCCGGTCGTACTGCTTCACCGAAGTGCGCCAGCACATGTGCATCCAGCCGGTCAGTCTTCGCCAACTGCCCGGTGGACTTGGCGAAGTCGCGCACCTGGCGGGGATTGACGACTGCAACTGGCAGCGATGCCGCCGCCAGAGCTGCCACCAAGGGAAGCTCCAGACCGCCGGTGGACTCAGTAATCACTCCCGCCGGCTTGAGGTCCTTAAGTTGTGTAACCAGATCATCGACGCTGGCTCCGTTGTAGGATACGCTCCAGCTTCTACCAGTGGGGCGTACCGCGACATCTACCTGCTCCTTGGATACATCGATGCCGACATAAGTTGGTTCCTGAGACATATTCGCCTCCTTCATACTGACCCTGCCTTGCAGATACGGGCTTGGTTAGCCCGGGCAACCGTTCGGGCTCTTCTGGAATGAGTGCGACGACCCTCGCTTTATGCCGGCCTCCTACGACCAATGTCAGGTCGGTCTGCCGCACTCGGAACCGCTTCGTTAGAGGATTATCCCATACATGTCAAAGATACAATGTCAGTGCTAATTGCGAAGGGATTATGTCCTCTTCTGCAAGGATCGGCTTGAGGTCGTGGTTCTACTTCAGGACGATGGTGCGGTTGCTCTGGTACTCTGTCTGAGGCGGTAGCTGTCGCCGTTCATCTCGATGATGTGAACGTGGTGAGTGAGCCTGTCCAGCAGAGCGCCGGTCAGCCTCTCCGACCCGAACATCTCGGTCCACTCGTCGAACGGCAGGTTCGTTGTCACGAGGATCGACCCACGCTCGTAGCGCTGGCTGAAGACCTCGAAGAGAAGCTCCGCACCGGTGGGTGACAGCGGCACGAAGCCCAACTCGTCGATGATCAGCAGCTTCAGGCGGGCAAGCCTCTTCTGCAGGTTCAGCAGCCTCATCTCGTCCCTTGCCTCCATAAGCTCGTTCACAAGGGCCGACGCGGTGGTGAAGCCCACCGTCAGTCCTTTCTGGCAGGCGGCGAGTCCCAGTCCCAGCGCGATGTGCGTCTTGCCGGTCCCGCTGTTGCCTATGGCGATGACGTTCTCGCGACTCTCGATGTACTCGCAGCGCGCGAGCTGCGTCACGAGCTGCCTGTTCACCGATGGTATCGCCGGGAAGTCGAAGGTGTCGAGGCTCTTGACCGCGGGGAAGCGAGCGGCCTTGATCCTGCGCGCCACCATACGATGATGGCGGTCTATGAGTTCAAGCTCCGCAAGTCTGAGCAGGTAGTCCGGATGATCCACTCCCTCCGTGGCGCACTGCGCCGCGATCTTGCCGTACTCCCGCAGGAAGGTCGGCAGCTTCAACTCCTTCAGGTGATGTTCCAGCAGCAGTGTCGGTCTGTCGCTCACGATGCCCTCCCGTTCAGCAGCTTCATGTAGTCTTGCGCCGATGTCGTGCTGACGCTCACGTTGGGCAGATGGGGGTGCAGCTCGAGATCGAGTCTAGGCGGCCGTCCCTCGATCCTGCACAGCAGCAGGTGCTTCACGACGTCGTAGCCGGTCGCGCCCCTCTCGACAGCATCGCGCACAGCAGCATGCACCTCGTCATCGGGGAAGGTCTCAAGCAGCCTGAGCACCCGCACGAACTCGCGCTTGCCGGGCTTACCCATCCTCGACTCCTGAAGCCGCCGCAGCTTGCCGTACTCCTCGGGCAACTCCCAGCCGGCGAGCGGGGCCGCCTGGTCCAGGGCGCCTGTCTTCCGCTCCAGCAGCGGCAGGTAGTGCAGCGGGTCGAAGACGAAGTCGTCGTGTTCGTACGATCTGCGGTGACGCGCTATCACCTCGGTGCCGCAGCTTATGACCACCTCGTCGACGTAGCCCCTCACCAGCACGTCCCTGTGTCCGAATGCAACGGGCACCGAGTAGTCGTTGGTTCGGTAGCGCACCAGTGACTGCGAGTTCACCCGGGTGGCGTGCTTGTCGCTCGCATCGTAGGGAGCGACGGGCAGGGGCAACAGCGCCCCGAGGTCACGCTCCATGCGCTCGCCGATGCTCTCGGTGTGCCCCCTGAGCATGGCGTCCAGACGCTCCAGGCACTCACGCTCCAGGTGAGCGTTGAGCTCATCCAAGTCCTCCACTCTCGGGATCGGCACCAGGAAGTTCCTTCTGCCGTATCCCACCATGCCCTCGACAATGCCCTTGTCGTTGCCCTTGCCGACTCTGCCGAACCTGTCACTGAACAGGTAGTGCGACTGCAGCTCCGTGAACGCTCTCGTGCGCTTGCGACGACCTCCTCCCAGTATCTTCGCCACCGCGATCTTGGTGTTGTCGTACAGTATGCTCTGCGGCACTCCGCCCAGGTAGCGGAACGCTGACACGTGGCCATCGCAGAACGCCTCCGTGGTCTCAGCCGGATATGCCTTGATGAAGATGCCGTCGCTGTGCGGCAGCGACATCACGAAGTAGTAGATCCTGCGCTTCTCACCACCTATAAATGCCCACGCCTGTCCGAAGTCGCACTGCGCGTGTCCGGGAGGGTGTTCCAGCGGCACGAACATCTCGCGCACCACACGCCGGCGCTCTCGAACGTAGTCCTTGACTATGGTGTAGCCGCCATCGAACCCGTGCTCGTCTCGCAGTCGATCGAAGATGCGCTTGGCCGTGTGGCGCTGCTTCCTCGGCGCACTCTGGTCGTCTTCGAGTATGCGGTCTATGACGCCCGTGTAGGGCTCGAGCTTGGGACGACGGGGTGGGCGCTTCCTGCGGTATCCGGGAGGCACGGGGTTGGCGAGCATCTTGTCCACGGTGTTCCTGTGCACACCGAACACCCGGGACGCTTCCCTGACGCTCATCCCCTCTACCAGGCAGGCCTTGCGAACGCGAAAATACAGATCCACGATGTACATCCATCTCACCTTCCTTCGAGTCTCGCAAGACTCTATCGGAAAGTGGCAGACGGTACAGTTTTACTCCGCCGAAATCAGGCTGTCGAGCCGCCTACATGGCACATTATTACTCCGCCGTTTACAACAAGGGCTCAACAACTGAGTCAGACGACAGATTCATTGAAGAACGGTTAACAAGCTTCCATGGAATCTCTACGTCTCCGCTGAACGATGCTTCTAATTGAATGAAGGGACTGTGCCCTGGATAGTTCTCGACGGCTATCGAGACTAGGGAACGTGCCTGTTCCATCTTTCCTGCGACCCTGTAGCGTTCGGCCAGCGCTAAGGATAAGCCGG
This sequence comes from Dehalococcoidia bacterium, assembly GCA_963665605.1. Classification (GTDB taxonomy): domain Bacteria; phylum Chloroflexota; class Dehalococcoidia; order Lucifugimonadales; family JADFKI01; genus Bin90. Next base: position 2,616,069 of record OY762409.1, read on the forward strand.
CTTTCAGAATTGAAGGCAACTTCAGATGATCGCGCCTGCCTTGACTGACAAGGTAGGCATCATGTAAAGCCTGATGTCTCTCCAGTGACCAGTTCGGATGCGTTCCCAGCAGAAGATGCATTACCAAGGTCTCTGCACAAGGAGATTCTAATTCAGATTTGTAACGGCTCCATATCTCTCCGTACCGTTCTGCCTTGGTTTCAGGAATGACTAGCTCTTTGAATAGAACGTAGAGTACTAGGAAAGGTTTCCGGTTCATCTCGCCCACATTCGATAAGAGCCTTTCAACTTCCAGAATTAGTTCCCGTAAGTCTGTAACTCCTTCATTTACTTCGTTTTGAACGCACATAGCAATCTGAACGAGAAATCCTTCCAGACGCCTGCGCCCAGACGAGGCAGTCAAGCCATCGGTCCGACCAACCCAGTGTTTGGGCGCAAGAGGAGCCATCACGATTCCCGCGCGCTCTGGCCTGTAATTGTAAGATTCAGAAATCACCTTTGGCTGTCGACTGATGAACTCGGTAACTACGTGGCGAACCAAGCGTGTCAAGCCCTGAAACGTCAACATAGTCACTCCGTCCACATTCAACGTTTCCCCGTGATGAAATCCCGCGGTTAAAAGCCTAGGCAATTCTCGCAGACTATGTATGTGTTTTGATCGGATGCCATACGCTTGTCTAAGCGCACCTGTGAGGTCCGACCGACCGATTGGATTCGTTAGCTCTGCCGCGTCCTCACGGAAGTAGGACGGCTGTATGTGATCGAGCGCAAAGTCACAGAAACGACGCGACATGGCGACATGTTCGATCTCCAAAATCGCGTCTCTGACCCGCTCCGTCGTCCGCTCCTCTGCTTCTCTCAAAGCATCATCTATCTTTCTCCGTTTATCTTCCGCGTAATCTTCCCATTTGGGGACATCGCCCTTGAATTCCTGTACTAAAGATTCGATTGAAGCCACCAGCATGGTGTATGTCAATTCAGGGTCAGCGTCGATTCTGTGCAAGCCTTTCACATAATTTCGTATCGCTCGCATAGCGGCAAGGTAATGCTTTCGCTGGAGACCAATGAGGTCTTTTACAAAAGCCATCAGTTGATCGACATCCTCATCCTGGCACCAGACTTGATTATCAAACACCCTACTGACCAGTCTGTTCGGCTGAACAGCTACGAGAGGGCTGAGACCTCTCGTCAGTTGGCGTGTGAGCACGGAATCAGTTGTGCAAGTAGTGTTCAGCGCAAAGGACACGACGGCTGCAAAGTCTTCCGCATACGGGTCAACACCGTGCGAGACGAGCGCACCAGCAGTAGGAGGGTCTTCAATGAGTTCCGTCATCTCATATATAACTGTATTGGGGTTTTTCAGGCCATCCGTAGGCAACAGCCGGCCGGCCACCGTTTCAATGGGCTCTCTACCGAACAACTGAAGATTCGAATAAAGGACCCCGCGGAGCTCATTGGTCAGTGCTGGGACACCGGCAAAGAGTTTTCCCGAAGCAATTTGTAGCATGGCTTAATTCCTAATGGGCTGCACGCATATTGCTCAGGCAATATTCCGATAGATTCATAATCATAATATGCTCCAGTGGCATGTTTTCGTTCCACCCTTGACAAAGAGAAAGCAAACCACGATCGACGTCTCGCCGCCCGTTGCCAAATAGGATTGCTGGTTGTTGAAATAATCGCGCTATGCACTGCTGTCGTAAGTGCCATTTGGATTTGGCCCATTAGTATGTACTCTGTCTTCTCTGCTCTGGCAATCGCTGGAGTAGGTTGGTTACAGATCAAACGGCATAACTCTCACGCTGACACTTACGCTGTCGCGAGTCATGAGTTGGCTTCTATTATCTCGCTGATCGATTCGATTCAATGTGAAGAGAATTGGGAGGCTTTCGTCGCGGAGGCAGAGCAGGCCATATCCCGAGAGCATAGCGTTTGGCTGGGAATACACTCTGTGTTACCACTTAGTCGGTAGGGCGGTCCGCTTGACGCAGGCGTATATTGGCAGGCGCCTTCCACAACATACGCTTTGATTGCTACGATGGATATGACTATGGAGTAATCTGAGCCGACTCCTCTGTCGAGAGGTCTTCCGCGATCTCTTCCAATTGTTCCAATGCGGCTCGAAGATCCTCGACAATTTCCAAGGCGAGAACGTCCGGCGGCGGCAAGTTTGCCGAGTCTTCCATGCTTTCATCGCGCATCCAGAAGATGTCTAGGTTCACCTTGTCTCGCTTCATCAGCTCGTCGTAGCTGAAGCGCTGAAAGCGCTCTGTTTCGCAGCGTTGGCGTCGATCTTCAGCGTTGTAACAGGCGACAAATTCTTCCAGGTGCTCACGGCGCATTGGGTTGTTCTTCAGTGTGAATCGATTGTTGGTGCGTAGGTCGTATATCCACAGGTCTTCGGTCCACGCCGATTCACTGGCGGGCTTGCGGTCAAAGAAGAGCACATTCGCCTTGACGCCCTGAGCGTAGAATACGCCCGTCGGTAGCCGCAGCAGCGTGTGAACGTCACACTCGTTCAGGAGATGACGCCGTACTGTCTCGCCCGCGCCACCCTCGAAAAGCACATTGTCGGGCACTACTATGGCGGCTCTGCCGTGAATCTTGAGAAGTGTTCGTACGTGCTGCAGGAAGTTCAGTTGTTTGTTGCTGCTGGTTGCCCAAAAGTCGGGGCGCTCCACCACCAGCGTCTCACGCTGCGACGTGCCTTCAGCATTGATGAAAGTTAGGCTGGACTTCCGTCCGAAGGGCGGGTTGGTCAGCACCATATCGAAGTTGACGCCCGGATGGGCGCGCAGGCTGTCATCCACGATGATGTTGGTGTCGTCGTCGCCGATGCCATGCAAGTACAAGTTCATCACCCCGAGTCTCGCTGCGTTGTTGACAATCTCCCAGCCGTGAAATGCGTCGCCTTTGAGGTGCTTCAACTGGTCTTGGTTCATTCTGGGGTGATGGTCAACGATGTAGTCGTGCGCCGCGAGCAGGAAGCCTCCGGTGCCGCAGGCAGGGTCGCAGATAGTATCGTCTGGATCCGGCCGCATTACATCGACAATCGCCTGAATAAGCGGGCGTGGCGTGAAATACTGCCCTGCACCCGTCTTCACATCCTGAGCGTTGTGCTCTAGTACCAAGTCCAGTTGATGATGACACGTTGGATGTTTTTGAAGTTCATAGCTTTGGCTTGGGATAGACGCGATTGAGTTTGACGCGCGCATCCTGAGATCGAAAGCGCCAGTCTATGGTCACGCCAGCGGCATTGCGCTCCCTCTCAAGCGCCCATATATTTCGCCTGAGCGTCTCCTCATCCCCAAGACGACCCTTCAGGCACTGCTTGCTGAAGACGCTCAGTTCTATCTCCGCCATATTCAGCCAACTCCCGTGCTTTGGCGTGTGATGGAACTCCAGTCGTCGCGCTATACGCCGCGCCTCCACAGGCTCGTACGCCTCATACAGTGAGCCGAGCTTATGAGTATTCAGATTGTCCAGAACCACCCTGACCACCTTCGCGTCCGGATAAGCCTCATTCACCAGCCACCTCATCTGCGCAGCAAAGTCCACAGCTGTGCGCCGCTCCGTAACCTCCACGTGTCTCCAACCTCCCTTCGGCTCGCAGAACACGAACAGGTTGCGCGTTCCGTTGCGCCTGTACTCGTAGTCTATGCGTTCCAATCTCCCAGGCTCGGCTTCAATCGGCGTTCTCGTGTGTGCGATCAACTGCTTGGATGTCTCATCGAAGCAGACCACAGGTCGCTCGGCGTCGTACTCTTCCTCATACAGGTCCAGGACATCTTCCATCCTTGCCACGAACTCCCCACTCAGTTCCGGGATGCACCACGCCTTGTTCCTCCAGGGCTTGAGTTCGTTTTTTTCAAGCTCTGACGCACCGTCTCCCGCGCTATACTCTCCACATAGCCCAACTCCACAGCCTTGTCCGCAAGCAGCCTCAGCGTCCAGTGCGTATGACCCGCAGGAGGGTCGCTGCATGCTATGGCTACAATGTGCGCCTCGGCACGCTCATCCAACTTGCGCTGCTGACCGGGTCGCGCTCGCTCGACCAACGCGCTCTCAAGCCCCTCTTCACAGAAGCGCTTGCGTATCCTGACGACCGTGCGTCTGCTTATGAACAACGCATCTGCTATTCGGTTATCAATCTGTCCTTCGTCGGCCTTGAGCAGCGCCAGCGCTCGCTTTACCGTGCGCGCCTGCGATCTGCCACGGTGGGCGACTTCACTCAGCCGGCGCTTCTGGGAATCGGTCAACTCAACCCTGTACTTGCTTGCGGTCATATTCGGCTACATCCTCGCTGTAAGATGTGCCCGAATCTAACTTATTTCTTATACTTGTGCCAATATCAGATGGACTTGGTACTAGTAGAGATTCGTAGGCGTCACCCTTCACATCGGCGCTGAGCGACAACCAGTTCTCGCTATTGATGAGGTCCTTAACGAGCCGAGTCAACATCGCCGGCTCCTGAATCTTGTTTTGTGCCTTTCCGAATATCACTCCCAGAGTTCCGGGCAGTCTGCCCAGCGCCTCCAAGGTATCGCGGTAGTGGAGTTCCAGTTCCACGCCGTCTCTTGCCAGCAGGCTCGTCCAGTCATAGCCATTCGGTACTGGTGAAGGCTGGTAGTCTGGCAGCAGCGTGAACGGCGGTTGGCTGCGTTCGGCCATCATCTTGAGAAATATGAGATAAGTCAACTGTTCCAAGTAGTCGCCGTATGATAGCCCCGCGTCACGCAGCACGTCGCAGTATTGCCAGAGTTTCCGTCCTATGTTGGAAGATGTAGTCATAGTAATGGATGTACCTTAGAGAAGTGGATTGATGTCAAGAGATGGCGCGGATTTTGCGGTTTGCGCGCCGTCGGGACTTGCGGTTGGCTCCGGTAGTGTCTTCAACCTCGGCACGCTTGGCGCGGATGCGATCCAGTAATGCAGAGGCAGATTCGTCGCCCGGGTCCTGGGGTACTAGGCGGCCGCAAAAGGCTTGTTTAAGGACGCTCTGGCGCAACCGCTCGGCGCGCTTTAAGCTGGTATCCACTACCTCTTCAACTTGTTGGATGATCGATAAACGGCGTTCTACTTCAGCGACGATGCGGTGCTGTTCAGCGATAGGTGGAATCGGAATCGGGAACTGTGCAAGCAAAGAAAGGTTTATAGACGCAAGGTTGGTAGTCTGTTTCCCGCCTCTGGAAAAGAAATCCTGACCAAACGAATTGCCCCACCAAGAGACTAGTTCAGGGCATAGGCAGTCCAGTAGCAATCGCGAGCGAAACACATGATTCTGGTGGATACACTCATCTATTTCACCTTTCCATATCCATCCGCGCCCTAGCTTATCCCTGTCCCCGCCCTCTGTGAATAAGATGTCACCTTCAATCAGACGAAGTTGATCAACAGTTTCTTGAGTAACTTCAATCGTCCTAACGTGTGCTAGGTCCAAATAACCCCGTTGTACATTGGCGACTCTCAGATATGGGACTTCCTTGAGTTGTTGCTCACTCTTATAACGTTTCCCTCTCGCTACGCCACCTTGTATATGGGAAACTTGGCTCAGAGTTGCCCACGCCCAGCCCTCGGGCAACTCTGGCAATCCAGAAACATTTGGCCCGATCGCTTCCTTGTACTTGCGTCGGCCCCTGGGCTGCGATTCCCCAAGGGCGTGCCGTTCTTTCAGAATGCGCTCCAACAAAACGTTGGCAGGCTCATATTGCTTACCCTCCGCTCGCGCCAGTTCTGACTCCGTCGCAACTAGCCTGCCCTCGCAGGCGGCCTTTAGCACGCTCGCCCGGTAGCCTCTTAAGCTCGCTCGCACACGCTCCAGCACCGCAACTGAAGCATCCAACCGCGTGAAATGCTTCTCGATTTCGGCGACGATGCGATGCTGCTCAGGAAGAGGTGGGAGAGAAATTCCTTGGCCCGAATCCACCGAAGAGTCGTGGCATCTCTGCCGGATCGTGGTTTAAGAGCGTGGCAAGATGGCGGTGAGAGTATGACGCCGGCGCTGGAGCGTTCTGAAGGTCCCCGGTCGTGATGTTGGACGCCGGTGGAGGCCCACAGTGGCGATTGTGGGTGAAGTTGACGAATCGGTGGGCAGCAGGGGATACTCGCGGTCCGGCTAGAGTCTGGGGATGTGATGGGTTGTGGCGTGTATGGCGGTCTGTCGTCGCTGCCATCAGCTCGGTAATGGAATGGTTCGCAGTCTGGTCAGTGCGCGTCCGAACTGTGTTCCCCAGGGCCAGCCCTGCGGAAGATGCAGAGTGAGAAGGCGTGCCGAGCGTGTGAGCCGTCCGACAAGGGAGAAGAAGCGTCGTCTGAGGGTCTTTGTGGTCACCACCTGCTCAGCCAGACCGATGCGCGCGGTCCAGCGGGCAAGGTTGTGTGCCATCACCTGCACGGCCATCCAGGCTGCGTTGGCGGCGAAGCGACCCGATGGCAGGTGGTTCAGTCCCACACCGTACTTCAGGTCGCGTATGGCGTTCTCGATCTCGGCGTGTCGGCGGTGGTCGGCTTCCAGTTGAAGGGTGTCGCCCTCCCGGTCGGTGATGAAGCCGTGATAGCTGTAGTCGGCGAGCAGCGCCAGTTGAGAGCCGGGCGTGGGCCTGACCCTGCGGACGATGAGGCGCACCGGCGCGGCGTCGGGGCGGCTGTCGAAGGGTACGTACGTGGTCTCGGCAACGTCGGCTGCGCCCTCCATCCAGTAGGGTATGGGCGTCCAGTCGGTCTCGGGTATATCCTCTATGAGATTGCGCAAGCTCCGATGCTGTCGGACGGTGATGGAGAAGCGCACATCGTTGTCGCGGCAGACGCTGACGATGTCGTGGGCGTAGAAGCCGCTGTCGGCCCGCACGGTGAGCGCTCCCGTGGCTCCTGCGTAGCGTGCCCTGCTCAGCGTCTCACGCAGGAAGTTGGCTGCGCCCCGGGCGGTGTTGGCCCGGCCCTTGCGCAGTCGTGCCATCAGCACGTTCCCTGTTCCTGCGACGACGGCAACCAGCGGATGATAGCCTCTCTGCCCGTTGTAGTTGTGCTCGCTGCCTCCCTCCTTCGCCAGTCCGTAGGTCTCGCAGACGGTGGAGTCCAGGTCAATCGTCAGGGGCGAGTCCCCGGGTCCTGCCCCCGCGGACCAACTTCGCAACAGCAGTTCCCGGCTCACCCGGTCCAGTTGGCGCACGTGGCCCCACCTGAAGCTGCGCAGGAATGTCCCCAGTGTGGATGGCGCCTTGACCGTACAGCCCAGCACCCGTCCGGTGCCTCCGGACCGCAGCGCGTCCGCGTCGTCTATACAATCACCGCCTGCCAGAGCCGACGCCACCAGGGTCAGTATCTTGTCTCCCGCGTTCGCCCGACCCGGCGCATCCCCCAGGTCAAGGTGGCTTTCCACAAGTTCGCTCAGACCCAGACGATGGGCCAGTGTGACCGGTAACAGCAGTCCGGCATTGGCCACCAGGCGGTGGTCGTCGAAGGCTACCTGGATGCGGTCGGGACGCTCGGATGCTATCATCTATTTGGTGCTCCTTGTCTGGGGTTGGTCTTTCCTCAAAAAACCATTATCCCACAGTCAACGGAGCACTTCCCACGTCTTCGCTATCTTCACTGTGTCAATATCTTCGGTGGATTGGGGCTTGGGCCAAGACGTCATCATTGCGCACTGCGGGATAACTCGTTCCACGCTGTAACTGGCTCAGTCGAGAGACGAACTCGTCAGTCTGGACGAAATAGAAAATGAAACTATGGCTTACCTCAGGCGCAGGATTCAGTACGCAAAACCCAGTTGAGGCAACTCCTCCGTCCAAGTCTGGAGGAACCACCGCGATGTTTTTCAAGTATGTGCGCACAGTCGAAAACAGTATGTTTCCGCTGGCCACCTTCTGCCTAGCGCGGGATGGAGCATCTCGACCCATGTAAAGCTTAGGTGCGACAACTCGGAACGTAGAGTTGTCGATAGCGGCAATGTCTATGTAAGGAAAAGGCTCGTCAGGAGCATTTCGAGGTGATACTTTCTCTACTGGAAGACATAGCTCCTCCAAAGTAGTCAACTTCCAGCCTTTCGGCAACTCTTCAGTTTGATTCAATGGCTAGCTCACAGACCGGTTTCAACTCGTTAGAACTTAACTATCAGTCGAGGCTCTCAAAGCGGCACTGCCATTTGGCAACAGAAATTAAGCCAACCATCCGGGAGCTTCTTCATGTCACTAATTCCACGTTCAAGTCATCCAGTAGTTTCTGAAGTTCATCGCCGAATATATCGTAGGCACGAATCAAGCCGCCCTGCTGGTTGAAAGGTGCATATTGGAGATCGCTCAACTCTATGCTGACGTTTCCGGCAATATGCTCACGGATTGCTTCAAGCCAGCGCAGTTGCTCGGTGGTAAATTCGCGCCCGGCAGTCTGTTGCATCGCCAGCCATGTCCGATACCGCTCGCCCACTAATTCTGCGAATGGCGCTAGTTCGGCCGCACCGTCGATGGCAAATCGAACCAGCGATACGATGTCCGTCAGCATACGCTGACCTGATCCGCGCACCTTGGATTCGTCCAACCGCTGGTAGGCGTCCCACAATTGGTCAGTAGTCCACGAGCGTGGCGGTGTCTGCATAGCATCGGCAAGCTCTTTGATGTCAGTGTAGCGCAACCTCTGCCTGTATGGGCGTTCGTACAGTGCTTGCAGAGCAGTTATCTCATCGCGGTTATCGAGAATGAACTGCCGGAAGGACTGTACCAGCGAATGCGCTCGATCGCTGCTTTCATCAGAGAATCCTGCTGAAATTAGCTGGTCTGCACTGACAGTGTCAATTGTCTGTTCGTATGAGCGATGGATATCCACGAGTCGCTGCCGCAACTCGGGATTGGCTGCTAGCGGTCGCGCCGCATATTCCAGCAATTGCCGTTGGGCGTCTTCCACAGCCGACTGCGGCGGGTCATTCAGTCCGGTGGCCTGTCTTGCGGCTTCCAGGGCAGCGTCTGGGTCGGTTGCGTTGACGATGCCCGTCACGAGTGTCTGGATGGTCTCACCACCGGCGGCGTTTTCGATGACATTGCGGTCATGGGGCGCCAGCTTGCGATCTAGGCGAGCAAGCCGGCTTGCTAGGGAAGAGAGCACGTCCGCGTCTTGACTGCCCATGCCCACAAGGCCGAGCAACTTTTCAAATGGAACGCTCGGATTTCTTTCCAAGGAGTAGGAGTCGGATAACTCAGACTCAGTGACGCCTACAGCATCGACGATAACGAAGCGATCCTTGTTAGAGGAGTCCGGTGTAACCGCATTGAAGTCCGTAGCTGTGATGGTGCGCACGCCACGTCCCTTCATTTGCTCGAAGAAGTTTCGGCTGCGAACATTGCGCATGAAGAACACCACCTCAACAGGTTTTATGTCGGTGCCGGTAGCAATCATATCTACCGTTACGACTATGCGCGGATCGTAGCTGTTGCGGAACGAGGCGAGTAGATCTTCGGGTCTTACTCCAGTGGTTCTATAAGTGATTTTTTGGCAGAACTCGTTACCCTTGTCGAATTCTTGGCGCACTATGTTAACGATGTCATCTGCGTGGCTGTCGTCCTTCGCGAAGATAATAGTCTTTGGAACGACCTCGCGGTCAGGGAATATTTCGGTAAACAGCCTATCTTTGAAAGTGCGAATAACTGTGCGAATCTGGTCCTCAGCGACTACGTCCCTATCCAGTTGATTGGGACCAAATGTCAGGTCGTCCTCGAGCTGCTCCCATCGGACTCTGCGTGTACGGCGATCACGTCTATCCACATAAAATCCTGATTCGATACTAGAGCCCTTCTCTGTGATCTGAGTTTGGATGCGGTACACGTCAAAATCTACGTTAACGCCGTCAGCCACTGCCTGCTCGTGGTTGTATTCCATGACCAGGTTCTGCTGGAAGAATCCAAAAGTCTGCTTTGAAGGAGTTGCGGTCAGCCCTATGAGGAAGGAGTCAAAGTACTCCAGCACCTGTCTCCACAGGTTGTATATGGAACGGTGACATTCGTCACTTATGATGAAATCGAAGGTGTCGATCGGGATCTCCGGGTTGTATTCTACTGGAGCGGGCTCACGCTGGAGCGGTGCAGCGTCGAATCCTGAAAACTCCTCCAACTGCGGGTCGAGTTCTTCGCCCTTCAGCATCGAATAGATGCGTTGGAGAGTGGCGATACAGACGTTGCTGACCGGATCGATGTGCCCAGAATTGAGTAGCTGAACATTGTACAGCTCGGTGAACTTGCGTCCGTCATCGGGGGTGGTGAAGCCTTGAAACTCGCGCAGCGTCTGGCGCGCCAAGTTGCTCCGGTCAACCAGAAACAGAACCCGTCGCGCTCCTGCGTATTTGATCAACCTGTATACCTGGTTGCATGCCATGAAGGTCTTACCGCTGCCCGTCGCCATCTGCACCAGAGCGCGTGGACGCCCGGCAGCCAGCGACTCTTCCAGATTTCTGATTGCGCGATCCTGCACCGGCCATAAATCAGGTGCATCCAGTTTGGGCATCGACTGTAGTCTGTGACGCAAGCTGGGCGAGGTGAAATAAATGCCAGGTTCTTCTTGTACCTGCGTATGGTGGGGGTCCGATGTTGAAGATGGTGCACCTACCCATTCAGCTAACGTTGAAGAAGTATGGAAAGCGAAGGTCGCACGGCTGCGTGGTATGGGCTCGAGAAGATTGGTGAACCTAGTCTCGATGCCCGTGCTCTCATATAGGAAGGGCAAGGGACGCCCGGTGTCACGAATTGAATCGGGTAGGCCGGCGCTATATTTCCCAGACTGCCTCTCTACGCCCGTCAGTGTATGTCCTTCCGGTTTGGCCTCCACAACGCCCACAGCTTGTTGGTTCACAAAGAGAAGATAATCCGCCCTGCCGTACCCGGGCTTCAACCGGAACTCCCTCACGGCCACGCCAGTCGAGCCATAAAGGTTTATGGAGTCGAAGTTCTGTACCTGCCAGCCCGTCCGCTCCAGAAGGCTGTCAATGTTTGATCTGGCTCTTTGTTCAGGAGATTGAGAAGTCAATTGATATGGGTCCTACCCGGCGTAAACGTGAACGTTGTTTTCTTCCAATCAATTAGTTGAGTGACCATGACGGCTAGTGGCCTATCGTCCTGATCTCTTGACCAGTGTATTGCTAAAACGGCAACGGCGCGGCCACTATGCGGATTTACTCATACGCTCCCTCTAAGTTGCATTATAAGCCCTTTCCTACTCCGATGTGTCATCCTGGGAGCGGCAAGGATTGTTGACGCCGATCGATTCGAGACATAATACCCGAGGCAATTGAATTCCTGCTGTAAGTTAAAGGCGAAAGACTGATCTGTATTCCCGTCACACGGCAGTAGGGTAATCTGTCCAAAGGTTCAGACTGGAAGGAGTTGGACTGATGTCCTACCTTAGAATATTCGTCAGTTTCGAGTTTGACAAAGACAATGACCTTAGGAACAACTTTTATAGGCAGGGAAAGGAGCATTCGGCACACATCATCCATGACTCTTCCCTTCGGCAAAGCTATCCGAGTGAAGAGTGGAAGGCCAGGGCGAGATATGCCATCCGTGGATGCGATGTGGTGGTGGTATTGGTGGGCACAGACACTCACAACGCTCCGGGTGTCAGAACGGAGACCGAGATGGCACGCCAAATGGGGAAGCCCATTTTACAGGTCGTGCCTCAAGGAAGACCATATCAAGGCCTGCCCTATATCGAAGAGCGAGTTCGATGGAGATGGACGACAATTAATCGGCGACTGCATGAAATAGCGCGTTGCCTCTAGGCGCACTCGATTAGATGGTGCAATTGGCGTCAGAAGGATGCCGGTTGAAACAGGAATTGGCGGAGCTTAGCAAAGTCTTCGCTGATTACTCAAGACAAATCAGCATCTCCCCCGTGCCGGGCGATACCGCGGCAAAGGAATGGATGAGCTGGTCGTTACGGCCCACTTCCAGTTCCAGGGACAGGCAGTCGAGCAGCGACGCGTGAGAATCGCCGTTATTGCCACGTCTCAGGATGTTGGGAATCCAGTTCATAGGCCCTGTTGGTCAGGTTATGTTTAGCTGTCTAATTCCCAATAAGCGATAGAAAGACTCCGGTGTTCACAAGGGGCGGAGACTGTGGACAACGATAACTTCAGTTTCATTGCATTAAGTGGACCGAGAATGCTGCACAGATGTGTGCCACGAAGACGGCGGAAGGTGGAAAAAGTGCTCGACGGCGTGATGGTGACCTGCGCAACTTCTCACAGCGTCTTCGAGAGCGCGGCGCAAACACTGTAAGGTAGCTGTCATAGCAGCGGCGTGCAAGCTTCTGATGCAGCTCAACGCTGTGGCGCGTCTAGGCACTCCCTAGGTGAAACAGCGTGGGAGTGACAGCCTATCCTATCAGGCATGTCCTGCCTGACATTTAACGCAGATACTGTCGTTGACCACCGGGATACCCTGCGTATCTGTCAACGCGCACAAATGTAACTGATCTCCCGACTTTGCCGTATAATTTCCAAATGGACTAAAGACTAGCCACGGCAGAGAGGCCACAAGGGTGTTTCAATGTTCGGTGAACTATGGCGACATGCCACAGAGAGTGCCAAGTGCAACTCCGTGAGGTTAGGAATCGAGGAATTGAACAAAGGTGAATACAGCTCAGCTTTATGCTGCTTTGATAAGGCCATTAAGCGTGATCCCTCAAATTCTGAGGCTTATCGTTACAGGGGCGAGGCTTATGGCCTGTTAGGTGATTACGATAGGGCTATCGAGGACTTGGACAAGGCCGTCTCTCTAGATTCTGAGAATGTTGAGGCGTACATTGCCAGAGGACAGGTCTATATGGAGAACATGGAGTTCGACAAGGCAGAGGTGGACTTCCAGAAGGCAGTTGAGCTAGATGCAGAGTTTGTCGCCAGCTATGTCAATAGCGCATACAGCAGTAGCGTAGAGGGCGTTGACAGTCCGTCATTTTCTCCATACGACATCATACGGGCTATTCGTCAATACAAGATCATAAATGGCGTTTCAGAATCTATTGCCAACAGAAGAACGCAGCAAGGCTTGCCCAAGGCGATGGCGAATTCGGACTTGGGACTGGCAGCATGGAGACTGTCGTATGCCTTGGCGGGAGCAGATGTAGTTGAGCAAGAACACGTCGACGATGAGTATAGCCAGCGTGTCAAGGAAGGCGAATACGATGGCTGGACAGGGATGGCCTATTTCAGAGAAGTCTGGGTAATGGATACGCCGGATGCAGTGATCATATCCGAGATGACCGACGTGCTATTCCGGCAGGTCGGCAACTTCGCTTATGAAGACTTTGGTATGGGAATAACCTGCGGCTACCCCAACGATGACCACTCCTTATTCGGCGTGTTCATTGTTATCGGGTATGGTTGTTCGGATGGAAGCGCATACGCAATCGCCCACATTAATCGGGTTCGAGAGTCGTCAAGAATTCCAACTCTTGAAGCTGACTACACGCTACGAAGTATGGCCCGCACGTATATTGCTTTGGACACAGCGCCTGACGATGCTCAACGCCTCACCGATTTACACGAGATTGGATATGGCGAGCCTGGGGCTAGAGTTCAGTCATTCTACAACGGTGCTTACAATCCAGTACCCGAAGATATAAACCAACTCACCTATGAGGAGATGGGAAATCTGGCGGCGTCCAGCCTTCTTGCAGACCACGAAGAGGCCCTGCTGCTTTCAGATTGGCAGGACATTGGAGTCGCCGTGAGATTAACACGACACTCAGAATCCGCCCCCCTATGTGTGTATGCAGAATTCATACTAGGACGACAGCTGGCCGAGTAGGCAGAGTACGCCTAATCCGCAGCGTCGATTCCCGCCATAGGGGAGAACTTACGGTGCTGCTGAGCCACGAGTTCAGTGGACATGTTTACATATATCATGGTGGATTCAATATCCTGATGTCCCATAATGCGTTTGAGTGAGAACGGGTCTCCCCCGTTCACTACGTACTGTAGCCCGAATGTATGTCGCAACGTGTGGGGCCCTATCTTCGGCGGCCTAAAACCTGCCTTTTTCATGCAGCGTCTGACGATTAACTGCAATCCCCAGGCGGTGAGCCGCCCCTGCCGTCCGATCCAGATTCCTCTCTCATCCCCTTGTTTGTTTACAAGTTCGAGTACGCTTGGCAATACAGGCACTATCCTGTCGCCAGTCTTGCCGGTAATCCTTATGTAATCCGGCCCTAGGCCGTCCTTGGTCATTGACTCGAGTTCGCCGAGACGCATACCGGTGTCCAGCAGCACAGCAAGAATCGCATAGTCCCGCTCATTGTCCGCGGAGGAGAGCAAGCGATGAACTTCGGGAGAAGTGAGTGTGCGCGGCAGTTTCCTCCTTACGCTCGGAGCTGGGGTTCGAGACATGAGGTTTGGAGCGATCCCCTCTTCATCCGCCCACGTCCAGAATGTGCGCAGCCTCCTCCACAGACTCAGGAGAGAAGCGTGCGATAAACCTGAGTTGTCAATGAAGAACTGCTGCATATCATTCGGAGAATCGGGTAACTCTGGGTACCTGCTCTCCATCTTTTCTAGCGCCCAAGTGTATGCTCTGATTGTCTCTGGCGACACCATTTTGGAGAGTCTTGAATCCAAGAACATGCCGACTGCCTGAGAAGTTTTCATCATTCGAATCCTTCCTAATTGATACTGACTGACTTGCAACTAGGAAGGATGCTACTCATGCTGGATTAGTGAAAAAAACGATATTTGGGGGGTTGTTACTTGTTGTTTCGTAAACAGCAGGTCGACGGTTCGAGTCCGTCCGTTGGCTCCACAGCAGTCTCCCCACCCCCCTTTCCTCACCGCTCAGGAGCGTATCCATGCGCGTAATGGTATTCGTAAAGGCAACCGCAGACAGCGAAGCAGGCATCATGCCCAGCACCGAACTCTTCGAAGCCATGGGAAAGTACAACCAGCAATTATTCGAAGCCGGCATTATGAAATCCGGCGACGGCCTGAAGCCCTCATCCGAAGGCAAGCGCGTCAGGTTCGACGGCACCGGCCGCACCGTCGTAGATGGCCCCCTCTCCGCCACCAACGAGCTAGTCGCCGGATTCTGGCTCTGGGAAGTCAAGGACATGGACGAAGCCGTCGAGTGGGTCAAGCGCGCCCCCAACCCCATGCCAGGCCCCAGCGAAATCGAAATCCGCCCCTTCTACGAATTCGAAGACTTCTCCGACACCATGACCCCCGACCAAGTCGAGCGGGAAGAGCGAATGCGCGAAGAGCTGGAGGGGCGGTAGATACCCTTTGTATTGCAGGGCCCCACTAGGTCACGTTAAGGCGTATCGATTCGATAAAATAGATCGAACATCAATGTGTCCCTTGATTTGGAGTGGTACTACAGAGGTAGGTGATTTTCCAGAATGGTTCAGCCAGATGGCCAAATTGTAAGCTCCCACACCAGCGCCCCTGAACTGAGACCAGAGAATGATTCACGTAAGGTCTTTGTAGTTCATGGCCGGAATCCCGAAATCCGGGATGAGCTTTTCGTATTCTTGAGAGCGTTAGATCTTCAGCCTCTTGAGTGGTCACAGGCAGTCCAAATGACTGGTCAACCTGCCCCATACATTGGAGATATTCTGGACGCAGCGCTCTCGCGTGTGCAAGCCGTCGTTGTGCTTTTTTCACCAGACGATGTTGTAAGACTTCGGAAGGAATTGTGGACGGATGACGAGTCTCCGACAGAAACCGACCTGTCGGGCCAGGCGCGCCCTAATGTCTTGTTCGAGGCTGGAATGGCTATGGGGAGATTTCCCAACCGAACTGTTCTGGTCGAAATCGGGTCTGTTAAGCCCTTCAGCGATATTGGGGGGCGTCATTTGATGCGCCTCAACAACAGCACAGAACGTCGGCAAGACTTTGCGCTACGACTACGCAATGCGGGATGCCCGGTCAATCTGGACGGGACTGACTGGCATAGTGCAGGCAACTTTGAGTCAAATCTACCCCCAGTGGATGAGAATACGTCTAGCGAAGAATTAGAGAGTCATAATTCTCAAGCATCGCTCTCAAAGGAAGCGATCGAACTTCTCGTGGCAGCGGCAAGTCATGACAGCGGGAACTTAATAATAGTTCGGCTAATGAATGGAATAGTAATAAAGGCAGGTAGAAGAGCGTTTGATGCCACAGGGAATCGGCGACTAGCGGCGGCGTTGGAAGGAGCCATTCGTGACCTAGCTATCGCAGGCCTAATTGAATGGGGCTCCAGTGGAGAATATTACATGGTGACCCGTGAGGGTTTCGATTTCGTTGACGCCTTAGAAGCTCAAACTTCTTAAGACTAACAGTTAACGATTCTCCAAATGCGGAACCACACGATAAGCTCTCAAAAGAAAAGTAACTTAGACGCTCCGAGTCCAATCAAGCCAAGACTTGCAATCCAAGTATGTTCACGATGTACTAAGGCTTTCTCTCTTCCTCCCCCGCCTCCTTCGCCCTCTCCACAATAACCCGCTGCAGCGTCTGCACGCTCCGACCGCTCACCTTGTGCCCGTAGCGCTTCTTTCTGCGTTTCCGCTCTCGCCGCTCGCCCTTCGTATCTTCGTTCGTCTGTGCCATCTCTGATCTCCGTGCGCGCAAAATATATTCCAGTACATTCCCATTTGCTCTATATTATACAGAGGTGACATGCAAACACTGGAGAGTTTCATCGTGCCATTTCCGCATTCCAAGCCCATCATCGCCCTCGCTCTGCTGCCCGCCCTCCTGCTCGCACTCATCGCGTGCGGCACCGATGACACCGACACGTCCTACCGCATCGGCGTCATGGAGTCCCTCACCGGCCCCGGCGAGACCTACGGCACGATGGCATCCCAGGTCAAGCAGATGGCACTCGACGAGATCAACGCTGCGGGCGGCATTGACGGCCGAATGCTGGAGTTCGTCATCGAAGACTCCCAGTGCAGCGCGCAGGGCGCAATCACCGCCTACAAGAAGCTCACCGACGTGGACGGCATGAAGATCATCCTCGGCACATCCTGCAGCGGCGCGATGCTCGGCGCGGCTCCTCTCGCCGAGGCAGACGGCATAATCCTATTCTCCGGGCTTGCGAGCAACTCCGACATCGCTCACGCCGGCGACTACATCTTCCGCACGCAGATCAGTGACGAGCAGGTCGGCATCGACACCGGCAATGTCCTCTGGGCAGACGGCATCCGCACTCTGGCGACCATCACCGAATCGACCGACTACGCCGAGGGCGTCAGGCGCACCTCAGTCGAGCAGTTCGAGAAGCGCGGCGGTACGGTCGTTGCCGAGGAACGCTACTCCTCCGATGTAACCGACTTCCGCACCCAGCTCGAAAAGCTGATCATCGCGAGGCCCGATGCCATTCACCTCGCTCCCCAGTCCGAATTTTCGGCAGGCACCATCATCAAGCAGGCGCGCGAAATCGGTTACGACGGCCCAATATACGCCGAGACCGTCACCATGGGCGCGACCGCTATGGAGATCGCGGGAGACGCGGCGACCGGCATGAAGGCTATCAACGCCGACCTAGACCCCGCGAACGGCAAGGGCCAGGAGGTCGTTGCCAACTTCAGGGAGCGCTACGGCTACATCGTCTTCCCCTGGCACATGGCATCCGCCTATGACACTGTCCACATCGCCGCCGAGTGCCTGAAGCAGACGCAGGACGACCAGGACGCCGACGGCTTCCGCGACTGCCTCTACGACATCTCCTGGAGCGGCGGAATCGGCGACAACTACAGTTTCGACGAACAGGGCGAGGTCGTCGGACTAACACGCGTCGTCGTCGAGGTCCTTCCCACATCCGAACGCACCGCCGAAAAGGTATATAGGGTTCTCGGCCCCGCCCCAAAAGAGTAGAATGATACAGGGATTTTCGACCGCCCCAAAAAGCGACTATTAATTCACTAAACCCATCAAAAGGAAAAAGGAGTTAGATATGGTGGACATCGGTGTAATTGCAGGCATCACTCTGGTCATCTTGCTAGTTCTCACAATCTTGTATGTGATGCGAATTGTAAACCGGAGCGACGGACCCACAGACATAATAAAGTAGCCTAAAGTAGCCTTTTGATGCTTTAGATCGGGCTTTAGAATTCCACAGCCCGATGGCTTAGGGACGACTGCCATGCGAAACATTCTCATAGTCGCCTTCGACGGCTTGCAGCCCGCGCAGGTAGCCCCCGCGCTCATGCCCAACCTCGCGTCATTCGTCGCTGAGGGCGTCGCATTCGACCACCACCATCCGGTGTACCCATCCGTCACGCGCATCAACGCCGCGAGCATGGTGACGGGGCGCAATCCCGGCTCACACGGCATCGCAGCCAACATGCTCGTAATGCGCGACTACGACCCGCACACCGCATTCTCCGCGCTTGAGCCGACCCTAGCCAAGGTCGCCCTCAAGACGAAGGTGCTGCTGGAGCCCACGCTCGCCGAAATCCTCTCTCAGCACGGCCTGGAATATGTTGCAGTCGGCAGTGGAACGAGCGGCAACTCCTACCTGCACAACCCCAACGCCGCGCAGGTCGGCGGCGCAACCATACATCCCGAATTCTGCCTGCCGTACCCTCTACACGATGAAATCGTCGGCAGGTTCGGTGAATGGCCCCCCGAGGGCGTTACCAACGGCGACAAGCTCGTCCGCGCCGTGGACATCATGACCGAGTATATTCTCGCCGAGCGCAAGCCCGCCGTCTCCCTCATCTGGTTCTCCGAGCCGGACAAGTCTCAGCACGCGCACGGCGTCTGCACCGAAGTCAGCACCCGCGCCCTCCGCGAAGCAGATGAGCAGTTCGGCAGGCTGCTGTCCTGGATTGACGACGCCGGCACCGACACCGATATCATCGTCATCTCCGACCACGGCTACTCCACCATATCCGAGGTCATAGACGTTGAGGGCATTCTTCGCTCTGAAGGTTTCCCGCTTGGAGATCAGCCGGGCGGCGTAACCGTCGCGGCAAACGGCGGCTCCGTGCTCTTCTACGCCCACGACAGGGACGCGGCGACGGTGGACACGCTGGCAGGATTCCTGATGCAGCAGCGCTGGTGCGGCGCGCTAGTTGCCTCCGACGCAATCGGGCAGATCGAAGGCACCCTTCCCGCATCGCTGGTAGCTATCGAGGGTCCGCGCGCCCCCGACCTTGCAATGTCCTTCCAATGGAACTCCCACGTAAGTCCGTCAGGCTACGCAGGCTATGCCTTCTCCGCAGGCGGAGCGCCTGAGCTTGGGCAGCACGGTTCCATGAGTCGCCACGAGATGCGCAACTCCCTGTTCGCGCGCGGCGGCAGCTTCCAGAGCGGCATTCGTGTCGCAAGCCCCACAGGAAACACCGACCTCGCGCCCACCGTGCTCCACCTTCTCGGCTTGGACGGCGGCGAGACGATGCACGGCAGAGTGCTGCACGAAGCGCTGGCAGGCGGCAATCACATCGACTGGGAGACTCACGAGCACCGTGCCGAGCGCCACATCGGTGGCGGCATATACCGCCAGCACATCACGGTCTCGCTTGTGGATGGCACGACATACGTGGACGAGGGCAACGGCGCATACGAAGCCGGTTAGCCGACCATTTGCGGAGCGTTTGACCACACCCATGCCCGTTGATAAACTCGGCATCGTCCCGATGGTCAATACACGACGAGCGCAACTATGTCCGAAAGCAACCAACCCGGTGCCACCGCACCCATCCTCGAAGTCCGCGACCTGGTCAAAGACTTCGGGGGCGTCCGCGCTGTTGACCACTGCTCCCTCGACATCATGCCCGGCACCATCACCGGCCTCATCGGCCCCAACGGCGCGGGCAAGACCACCCTCTTCAACCTCATCAGCGGCTTCCACAAGCCCACCGGCGGCACGATCACCTTCCAGGGCCGCCGCATAGACGGCATGGAGGCGCATGAGACCTTCCACACAGGGTTAGTCCGCACGTTCCAGATTCCGCGCGAGTTCAAGCAGATGACCGTGCTCGAAAATCTCATGCTCGTCCCCGCGAACCAGTCCGGCGAGCGCGTCTGGGCGTCCTGGTTCACACCATGGCGCATCGGCCCCCAGGAGCGCGCCATAGAACGACAGGCGCTAGAAACGCTGGAGTTCCTGAACCTGCACCATCTCAAGGACGAGTACGCCGCCAACCTCTCCGGCGGCCAGAAGAAGCTCCTAGAACTCGGCAGAACCCTGATGGCGAGACCTAAGATGATCCTTCTCGACGAACCGAGCGCAGGCGTCAGTCCAACCCTGACCGAGCTGCTTATGGAGGACATCCGGCGCACCCAGGAAGAGACAGGTATCACCATCCTCATCATCGAGCACAACATGCACGTAGTTATGAGCCTCTGCGACCCCGTCATCGTAATGAGCGAAGGCAGGAAGCTCACGGAAGGCACCCCCGACGAGATTCAGCAGAACGAAGAAGTGTTGAGCGCCTACCTCGGATTCACCGCCGAGGCACTCGCATGAGCATCCTCGCCGTTGACAGCGTCGTCGCGGGCTATGGCGAGACCGAAATCCTACACGGCATTTCCATGCGCATCGAACCGGGCGAAGCAGTCACCATCTTCGGTCCCAATGGCTGCGGCAAGTCAACCCTCATGAAAACCATCTTCGGCCTGCTCACGCCAATGCAGGGCAGCATCGTCTTTGAGGACTCGGACATCACCGGCATGCCCACCGACAGGCTCATCCGAATGGGCATGTCCTATGTACCCCAGACAGGCAACATCTTCCCCTCGCTGACCATCGAGGAAAACCTTGAGATGGGCGCGTTCGTGGACGACACTGATGTGGATGCGCAGATTTCCGAGATGTATCGTATATTCCCGGACCTGGAGCGCAGCCGCCGCCAGCGCGCCGGCAGCCTGTCAGGTGGCCAGCGGCAGATGCTCGCCTTCGGGCGCGCGCTCATGCTCAGGCCCAGGCTGCTGATGCTCGACGAGCCATCAGCGGGCCTGTCGCCAATCATGGCGCAGCTCATCTTCGACAGGCTGCGCGACATCCGCAGCACCGGCGTCGCCATCCTCATCATCGAGCACAACATTCGCACAGCCCTTGCCATGTCCGACAGGGGATACGTGCTTGCCGACGGCCAGAATCAGTTGGAGGGAAGCGCCTCCGGCCTGCTCGACAACCCCGAGATCGGACGCCTGTACCTCGGCGGTAGAATCCGTGATGAACATGCAGAATAGGGCAGGGGATAGCGTGAGCTGATGTCCATGCATTCAGCCGCAATGCGAGCCAGAACCGCAGCGCACAGCGAACTCGGTTGGAGCGTTGCGCTGGTCGTGCTGTGCTTCTTCCTGTTTCTCGCCGCGCCCGGCAAGATGGTCAACGGACTGCTGCTCGGCTGCATGATCGCCCTCGGTGCCATCGGCATCACCCTGATATACAGCATTCTGCGCTTCGCCCACATCGCGCACGGCGATTACATGACCCTCGGCGCGTATGTCACCCTATTCCTGCTTACAGTCGCCTTACCCGCCCTCGGCATCGAAGGCGCGGGCTTCGGTCCCTTTACATTCGGCTATCCACTGCTGATTGCCCTGCCGATAACTATCCTTGTCTGCTGCGCCATCGCCATCGCCTTGGATTTTTCAGTTTATGAGCGCCTACGAGAGCGCGGCAGCGGCTTGGTAACGCTCTCGATGGTCTCCCTCGGCATCGCCATCGCCGTCAGAGGCGCTATACAGATGCTCTGGGGCACTGAGCCCCTGCAGCTCCCCCGCGAAACCAGGCCCTTCTACCACATCGACTTCGAGTTAACACTACCCATGGGCGGCGCGCTTCCATTCGAAATGCGCGTTCCGCCGGACAACATCTTCCTCGGACTCACTACAGTCGTGCTTGTCGGCGCGCTTTACCTGTTCCTCAATCGCACCCGCATCGGCAAGGCAATGCGCGCCACCTCCGACAACATTGATCTGGCGCGCGTTACGGGAATCAACACCACACGCATAATCCACTGGGCATGGGCGATCGCCGCCGCCTACGCCGCAATCGCCGGAACTCTGATTGCCGTATCACAGGCACAGATGCTTCCCAACTCCGGCTGGAACACGCTGATTCCGCTCTTCGCCGCGGTAACGCTCGGCGGCATCGGCAAGCCCTGGGGCGCGCTGGTCGGCGGCTTGCTTGTGGGTGTGTCAACGGAAGTTTCCACGGAGTGGCTGTCACCGGCATACAAACCCGCCGTAGCGTTCGGCATAATGCTGCTGGTGCTGCTTGTCCGCCCGAGAGGGCTGTTCGGCGACCGGGACTCGTGATATGGAATACCTAATAAGCTTCATATACTTCCTCGTCAGCTTCGGCATCCTCGCTGGCATCTACGGCGTGTTCACCCTGGGACTCAATGTCCACTGGGGCTACACAGGGCTGTTCAACATTGGCGTCGCGGGGTTCTTCGCGCTGGGTGCATACACCGCAGCCCTGCTGACGACCACGCCGCCTTCCCCGGATCAGTTTGAGGACTTCATATTCGGTGGAAATCTTGGAAATACGCTAAGACTGGGAATCGACCTCTGGTTCATAGTCGCGCTTGCGGGCGCGGCAGCAGTCAGCGGCATTGTCGCTCTGGTAGTCGGCGGGATAACCCTGCGCCTGCGCGACGACTACCTCGCCATTTCCACGCTCGGCATCGCCGAGAGCGTCCGCCTGATGTTCCTCAACGAAAAATGGCTCGGCAACGGTTCACGCGGTCTCTACAAAATACCCAAGTTCCTCGGTGACAGGGTATCCCCCGACCAGTACGACCTCCTGTACTTCGGGGTGGTGATAATCGTGCTCGCCGCGCTCTACTTCGCCATCCAGCGCGCCATAGATTCGCCGTGGGGACGCGTACTCCGTGCCATCCGCGAAGATGAGGAGGCGACTGCCGCAGCGGGCAAGAACGTCTTCCGCTTCAAGCTGCAGGCTTTCATTCTGGGCGCTGCCGTCATGGGCATCGGCGGCGCGCTCTACGCGCACGGCTTCCGCTATGTGGACCCCTTCGTCTTCGACCCACTGCTTGCGACATTCATCATCTGGGTGATGCTCATGGTTGGGGGAAGCGGCAACAACCTCGGCGCGCTTCTGGGCGCATTCATCGTATGGGGCATCTGGAGCAGCACCCAGTTTCTGCCGCAGGAAATCAACAACCCCAACCTGCGCTTCTTCCTGATAGGCTTCCTACTCGTGCTAGTTATTCTCCTGCGCCCCAACGGAATCCTCGGCGAGCGACGCCGCGTCTCGGAGGGTTGACAGGCAGACTACCATACGGGCATCAGAAACTTGGGATTTTGAAATCGCAGAAGGAGCGAAGCACACCATGATCTACGACATGCGAATCTACGACCTGAAGCCCGGCTCGGTGCCGCAATACATGAAGGCCGTCGAAGAAGTCGCCATCAAGATTCGCGACGACTACGGCGTCAAGCTCGCCGGCTGGTACTACACCGACATCGGCCCCCTGAACCGCATCGTCCACATC
The DNA here is from genome assembly GCA_963665605.1 of Dehalococcoidia bacterium. GTDB lineage: Bacteria > Chloroflexota > Dehalococcoidia > Lucifugimonadales > JADFKI01 > Bin90. The sequence goes on from OY762409.1 coordinate 2,639,499, forward strand.
TGGGCATACCGGGACTAAACCCACTTCGCAGAGGCGCGCGAGCAGGTGCGCTCAGACCCGCGCTGGAACAACGAGTACATGCCCCGTGTTCGCGGCTTGGCGATCAAGCAGCAAGACATGATTATGAAAGGCGCCGACTTCTTCCCCGGACCGCAATAGTCAGTCACTTCAACATCACATAAAAAAGTCTTGCGTTATAATATATCAGCAGTGTTAAAATAAACGGGATTTGCTGGAGGTAGGCCATGGCGACTACCAGGACGATTACCAACGCATTTGTCAACAGGGTGCTCCCGGACATCTTCTACGAAGACCCGGAACCCGTAGAGGACGGCATGCAGCAAGCCCCGGTCATCATCGAAATTGCACACCTGCTGACTGCTCAATTCCGAAAACAAGACGATGTATTCGTGTCGGCTGGCGGATTCATTTTCTATGATCGCTCAAATGGCAACCGTCGCATTGCCCCGGACTGCTACATCTCGTTTGACGTCGACCCAAAAGCCGTTCTGGAAAATCTGCCCAATTACTGGATATGGGAAATCGGCAAGCCTCCCGATTTTGTATTGGAAGTGGCGTCACCGAGCACGGCGTCAAATGACCTCGGTCGCAAGCGCGATCTCTACGCGCAGCTTGGCATTGCCGAATACTGGAGACTCGACCCTACGGGCGGCGATCTGTATGGTCAGCCACTGACGGGCGAGCGCCTTATCGATGGCGAGTACCGGCAGTTTGAGCTGCACAATGACGCGGACGGCACCGTCTGGGCATACAGTGAGGTCCTCGACCTGAGATTCCACTGGGGCGAAGAGCTCGAATACGGCTTTGATGTGCGTGATCCGGAGACCGGCAGGACGATAAGTCCGGAAGCGATAGAGAGAGAAGGGCGCCTGGCAGAGCGCGACGCACGACTGGCAGCCGAAGCTCGTGAGCGCGAGTTACTCGCCGAAATCGAGCGTCTGCGCCGTCAGTCCGCACCCGATGCCTGATATATGACAGTTAATTCTATGACGGTTTAGTCTATGGCAATTACCCCGGCAGATACTTCCGGTTCACCTTAGCCACATAGCTGAAGGTCGGATTCACGAATTGCGTGCAGCGCGCCTCGAGCACCTGCCCCAGGAACAGGTACGCCTCACCCCGCGTGAAGCCATAGTCGTGCTGCAGCCATAGAATCATCTCTGACAGCGCCATTCGGAAGGCGTCCTCCGCCGGACGCGCCATCGCGGTCGTCATTATGTGCGTCTCGTTCGTGATGCGCGGCCAGGTCATCCCCGCCGGCATCGGCACCAGTTCGCAGCGCAGCCGTGCCGTGCCGCCCGTCTCGATGCCGCCCGCGCCGCAGATCTCGCCGTCGCCCTGCCGCGCGTGCATATCCCCGATGTGCAGCAGCGCACCCGGCACATTCACCGGCAGCCAAACCGACGCGCCCGTCGTAACTTCCTGTATGTCGAAGTTGCCGCCCCATTCGCCCGCCCACGCATTCGTCCAGCGATCATACTTCGGCGCAACCCCCACCACGCCAAGCATCGGCGCAATCGGAATCTTCAGCGTGTCGCTCCACAGGATATTGCCGTCGCGTATCTGCACGACCTTGTGGTGCCGTCCTACGCCGCTGTCTCCCATCCACCCCGGCATCGCGCCCGTGCTTCCCCGGTAGTTCGTGAAGCCGAAAGGCTCCGTTTCAATATCGCCGACATGCACGACGAGCGCCATGCCCGGCTCCGCGCCGTTGATATAGATGCAGCCGCTCGAAGGGTTGCCGGCCCGCAGCACTTCCCGCAGCCTCTCGCCGTTCGGATGGTCGTCCAGCCACGGACCCCGGTTCATCTGCGTTACAACCTCGAACTCCTCCCCCGGATCAACCCACATCGTCGGCGCGTTATCAGGGCCCGTCTCGAAATATAGGACATCCTTACCGGAACGCTGCATGGGAATCACTCCTAGTTTGAGAAGACTGGAAGGTTAGAATAAGAATGTATCGGAAGAGGGACGTGGCGCGTGCTCACGCGCTCACGCTCGCCACAGCCGGCGAATCCACTTCTACCACCAGCGCGGTCGTGGTTGGCTCGGGGATGGCTTGCCCAGTGTTGCGCATCTCTTCAAGATAATACACGATGCCCTCCTGAATCAGTGCGATTACCTCTTCTTTAGAGTCTGCCACGGCGACACACCCCGGCAAGTCAGGGATGTATGCTCCAAAATTGGTGGGACCTTCTTCGATCAGTACGGCGTATTTCATCGCTGTTCCCTCCTGCTGATCCCGGCCTGCTTCAGGATGCCGTGCCATGTGCCGCCAGGCACATCTCCTCCGGGTCTCCCAGCGATAACAACAATTCCGGCTTCACAGAGTGATGGAATATCCGATGATTGCCGCGAGTGCGTACATACCGCCACCCATCACCCTCAACCAATCGAATCGCGTCCCGCACCTTGGGCATACACTGACTCTCCGCCACGCTGAATGCCAACCATCCGCAGTCCCCAACGTTCATGATTATAACAGCAGCTTGATCCAATAGACTGTGCAGCGCAAGCCCGTAACGAACTGGCTTACCCGAATACCGTAAACTCGGCTCGCAGGCTTGCCTTTTCTATGGTTATTGGCTATAGTTTGCATACTCTTTTTGGATAATTGAGGATAATTCCGCATAATTCGGCGCAGTGTCCCTTTGCGGACTTCTGCAAAGTCAAAAACCTGTACGAAGGGGAGATATAGCATGACTACAAGTGGCTCAAGAGGCGATGTAGTTCTGGAAGTTGACGACCTAAGAACATACTTCGTCACACGCTGGGGTGTGGTTAAGGCAGTCGATGGCGTTAGCTTCGACCTGAGACGCGGCGAAACCCTCGGCATCGTGGGCGAGTCCGGTTCCGGCAAGTCCGTAACATCGCTCTCCATCATGCGCCTGGTGCCCTCGCCTCCGGGACACATCGTCGGCGGACGGGTTCTCTTGAACGAAGAGGACGTTCTTCAGCTCGATGAGAAAGAGATGGAGAAGATTCGGGGAGACCGCATCGCCATGGTGCTGCAGGACCCGATGACCGCCCTCAACCCTGTGTTTGACATTGACGACCAGGTTGGCGAGGCTCTGAAGATTCACCGCAACATGAAGGGCAACGCCCTGCGCGATCAGGTCATCGACATGCTCCGCAAGGTCCGTATCCCTGCCCCAGAAGTTCGCATCCGCGACTACCCGCACCAGCTCTCCGGCGGCATGCGCCAGCGCGTCGTCGGCGCCATCGGCATCTCCTGCGACCCCGAGGTCCTCATTGCAGACGAGCCAACGACCTCCCTCGATGTGACCATTCAGGCGCAGTACCTCCGACTCCTGAAAGACCTTCAGGCAGAGACAGGCGTCGGCATTATGTTCATCACGCACGACTTCGGCATCGTCGCAAAGATGTGCGACAGGGTTGCAGTTATGTATGCGGGACGCATCGTCGAGCACGCCGATGTCCGCACCATCTTCAACAATCCGAAGCACGAGTACACGAAGGCGCTCATCAACTCGGTGCCGAAGCTCGAAGAGAAGACGGGACGTCTGGCACAGATCGAAGGCCAGCCGCCGCTGCTCTATAACCTTCCTCCGGGCGACGCCTTCGCGGACCGCACACCGCTTCCCACCCTCGAAAAGGACTTCCAGATTCGGCCCGAGCTTGTCGAGATCGAACCTGATCACTGGGTGCAGCTTTCCCACTCATCAGTGGAGGAGTTCGACAATTACAAGCACCTCGTTCCCTACGGCGCGGAATACTAGGCGACGCGGCTCTCAACCACTCCGGAACATCCCAGACAGAGCAGACTAAACAAGGCTGGTGTTAAGAAATGACAACAAATGGCACTTCTTCCAACGGGGCAGTGAACCGCTTCGGCGTTGAATCGGCCCCCGGCGTGGACAGCAGCTCCGACGCCATCATATCCGTGCGACACCTTCGCAAGTGGTTCCCGGTGGGCAACTCCTTCCTCAGCCGCAACAAGAGCATCCTGAAGGCTGTGGACGACGTCAGCTTCGACATCGAGCGCGGCAAGACTATGGGCCTTGTGGGCGAGTCCGGCTGCGGCAAGACGACCACGCTGAAGGTCATGCTTGGCCTCGAAGAGCCCACATCCGGTCAGGTCTTCTTCGAAGGTGAGGACGTGGCGACTCTCAGCCGCGCGGGCAAGCGCGAGTTGCGCAGTTCGTTGCAGGCTGTGTTCCAGGACCCGTGGGCATCCCTTAATCCCCGCATGCGCGTCGGTAGCATCATTGGAGAGCCGCTCGAGGTCAACACGACGATGACCAAGGGGCAAATTTCCTCCCGCGTTCAGGAACTGCTGGAAGAGGTAGGATTGCCTGCATATCAAGCATCGCTGTTCCCTCACGAGTTCAGCGGTGGCCAGCGCCAGAGAATCGGCGTTGCGCGCGCCCTCTCGCTGAACCCGAAGATCATCGCGCTCGACGAGCCGGTGTCCGCGCTTGACGTGTCCATTCGCGCACAGATAATGAACCTGCTCGTTGACCTTCAGCAGGAGCACGGCCTGGCTTACGTCATGGTCGCGCACAACCTCGCTACTGTGCGCTACATGTGTGACCGCATGGCAGTGATGTACCTCGGCGTCGTGCAGGAGATGGGCGATACCGAGAGCATCTTCAGCAACCCGGTTCATCTGTACACCAACGCGCTCCTATCTGCGGCGCTGCCCTCGCACCCGGACATCCAGCGCGAGGAGATCGTGCTGCCCGGTGAGGTCGTTTCGCCGGTTGACCCGCCCGAAGGCGATGTCTTCATGACCCGCACTCCGCTTGAGGTTGACCCCAGCCACGAGTACGCCAAATCCCGTCCGCCTCTGGTCGAGATCGAGCCCGACCACTGGGTAGTCCAGACTCCCTGGAGCACCATCGGCAACGCGCAGGAACAGGGCATTGACCTCACAACCCTCCTGGAGTAATCTGCGAGTCGGTTCAAAACACTAGCGAGCATAATAAGAAGAGGGGCGGTCTTGATCAGACCGCCCCTCTTCTTTGGCTTGTTTCGTATTTAGTGTAAGTGGGTATGGGTAGGCTACAAGCGGCCTAGTTGACCGTGAAAGTTCCTACCTTCTCACCGTCGCAAAGGATGTCGAACGCGCCCGCGCCGGCCGAATTGAAGTCGTAGCTGCGCCGCGTGCCAGATTCAAGCTCAAGGTTCACGTCAGAAACGCCCGTGCCGAATGCGCCACCCGAACCGCTTATTACCAGTCCTTGAATCTGGTAAGTTGCCTCCTCTCGATCACCCTCTAGAGTCGTGGAACCGGTCGCCGTCGTCTTCAGTTCCAAATCCGACTGCAGCTGTACGGCAAGACGGACCCGCTGACCGTCCGCGACGGTAATGTCGGCGGGATCCACCGAGCAACCTTCATCCGTCTTGGTTACATCCACACGGAACTGCTCGAAGGCAGTAACAGGCGAGCGGTGGAATTCTCCCGTCCTGTCCTCGTCTCTGCGCGCAGGAGTGCGATCTCCCGACTCCACCCCGCAGGCAACGAGAAACAAGAAAGTTAGTCCCAGCAGGACGAAGTAGAGTGGAGAAGTTTGTCGTATGGTTCTTGTGATGCTTTTAAAGCGCGCTGTGTTCAGCATAGAAATCATTTCCTCTTCAGGTTTTCAGTCGTCTGAGTTCGCCAATGCACTGTCTCGTCAGGCGGCTTGTCAAAGGGGAATGGGGACCCCATGCACTTATAGATTAAATGGCGCTTCGCTATAGGTCAAGCCCATCATGCGAAGCGCCAAGTGATTACGATTCCACTGGCCGGCTATTTGATGCGCTGCACCTTACAGCTGCCTCAGACGCGGATCAAACCTGTCACGCATCCAGTCTCCCAGGAAGTTCAGTGACATAACTACGAGGAATATAGCCACGCCCGGGAAGAACGAGATCCACCACGCATCCTGCACGAACGGCCGACCGTCATTCACCATCGCGCCCCATGCCGGGGTGGGCGGCGGGATGCCGGCGCCTAGGAAGCTCAGTATCGCTTCGGTAAGAATGAGCTGGCCAACACGCAAGGTTGCGATGACGATGACGGTGTTGACGACGCCGGGCAGCAAGTGCCAGATCATTATGCGGAATGTGGACGCACCCGCGACCCGCGCGAGGTTCACATAGTCTCGCGTCTTGAGCGAAAGCACCTCGCCGCGCACATTACGCACGAACGGCGTCCACGACAGCAGCGCCAGCAGCCCAATGAGAATGATGAAGGTCTGCCCGATCGCTATCACGACCACGATGGCGACCAAAATGAACGGCATACCGAGCCAGATGTCGGTAATACGCATTATGATTTCGTCGATTAGGCCGCCGAACCAGCCGGCCACAAGCCCCATCGATACTCCGATGAGCAGGCCGCTGGACAGCGCGATGGCTACGACCACGAGCGACACCCGCGCGCCATGCACTAGACGACTGAACAGGTCGCGTCCGATGTTGTCGCCGCCCAGCAGGTAGTCGCTCTGCGGAACGCGTACCTTCGCTCGGAGGTTGGCCTGCTCGAAGAAGGCGGCTCGAATTGCTGATTCGTTCTTCAGGTCCGCTTCCGGTATGACTACGCCAAATCGGTCCGCCGCGTCAGAGACATTGAGGTAAACAGGCCTCGGTATGGCTGCGTCCTGTACCTTCACCTCAAGGTTTGCCTGCCCCTTGAACGCGCTCGCAACTACCGTGCCACCGTATAGCGGATCGGCAAGCTGCTCAAGCGCAATTTCGACGCCGTACTCATCTGCGGCGTCGATTATGTTGAGGCCGACGGGCGTCCACGGCTCGTCAGGACCGCCCGCGATGTCGCGCACTTCCATAATCGTCGCCACTTCCATCACGACCGCTCGAATACCGGCTTGTTCATTGAATGCCGAGCGCACCTTGGACTTGTCGCCTACATCCTCGTCCGAAATAGTAACATTGTACTCCTCGGCTGCTGAGGCTATGCTCTGCACTCCGGTTACACCGTCAAGAGCTACAATAATAGGCAAATCTTGCACCGATACAAGTTGAGCATCGTACCAGATAGGCGCGAGAGTGGTGTTGTCCGGGATGGATTCAATGGGGTTGTTCGGACCGATGAAATTAGCGAATACCGCCGTGATGACGAGCAGCACAAGCACTACGATCGACACCAGCGGCCATTGCTTGATGGAGTTCCAAAAGCCCTTTAACCCGGAAGTTGACTCTATCAGCCCCTCATCCAGGGCGGTTGACAGTTCTGCTTGAGCCATTGCAAATCACCTTTACGAGTAGCGTATGCGCGGGTCTATCAGCGCGTACAACATGTCAGTCAGGAAGTTCATCACGACATAGAAGGTCGTGAACACCATCACCACGGCAACCATTACCGGGAAGTCATTGTCCTGAATGGACCCGAAGGCCAGCCTGCCAAGTCCGTTGATGGCGAATATGGATTCGGTTACAACCGCGCCCGTGATAAAGCCGGTCAGCAACAGCGCCGAAAATGTCAGCGGCGCGATGAGCGCATTTCTGAAGCCGTGCTTCCAAATTACCGAATTAGTTGAGACTCCCTTGGCGCGAGCCAGCTTGATGAACTCAGAGTCGAGAATTTCAAGCATCGCGGAGCGCACAAGACGCAGGTAACTTGCCGCTGCTATCCAGCCCAGCGTTATCGTGGGCAGGATATAGTATTGCCATGGGAACAAGCCTTCGCCCAGCGTGCCCGTAGGCAGCCATCTGAGGCGCACTGAGAACAATAGAATGAGCATGATCGCCACCCAGAAAACGGGCAGCGCCTGCCCGAAGAGCGCAAAGCCGCGCCCTAGCAGGTCGATGAAACTGCCTCGTTTCACGGCGGAAAGGACACCAAGAGGGACGCCTACAATAGTGGCGAAGAGAAATGAAGTGAAAGCAAGCCTGAGAGTTACGGGAAGAGCGAGCTTAACCTTGTCGAAGACGCTCTTCCTGTCGATGAGGCTGTCCTGCCAGTTACCCTTCAGCATGTTGCCCAGCCAGACCGCGTACTGCCAGATAATCGGCTTGTCCAGTCCGAGTTCCTCGCCCAGCGCGTCCCAGCGCTCTTGCGTAATGCCGTAGCCCCCCTCCTGCGCGTACAAATAGCGCGGGTCGCCGGCAGCACGGGACAAGCTGAATGTCAAAAGCGTCGCCCCAATAAGAGCAAGCGCGCCGAAGCCGATGCGTCTAATAAGGAAGTTTACCATTTATTCACGCTTCTCCCGTTTTATTGACTGCTCATCATCTGCGCATCAGGGAGGACAGGAGGCAATTTGCGAGTGATGGGTGAGCCGTGAGCCGCATTAACGCGGTTCATTTCACTGTGAATATACTTGAAATAAAGTCGCTTATGTCCAGTGCAGGCGTCCCCGTTTTTGGCGAAGGACGCCTGCATAATTTCTAACTCAAGACCGGTCTGTTTCCAGACTTACTTGGCCAGTTGGATGGTGCGAACATTGTTGATGCCTGCGAGGTTAGCGTTAGCCATAGGCCTCTGGTCCCAGGTTTCAACCTGATCGACGTTGTAGGCGGGCCAGATTGGGAACTCGAAGACGCCCACGCACATCGCCCATTCGCGGTTGTTCGTGTAGAAAGCCGTGGCAAGCTCTTCGCGCTTCGCCTTGTCAGGCTCACCGGCCATCTGCAGGTAAGTCTGCGCAGCCCACGGTACTTCCATTCCCACGCCGTAACCACCCGCGCTGATCGAGCTCATCACGAAACCGTGCGCCCAGTCAAACGGGAAGTTGGAGTGATTCTCGTCGCCGCAGCCCGTGAACGGAGTCTTGTTCGTGCGGGCAACCAGCCCCGGGCGGAACGTGCCGTACTCGGTCTTGATCAGGTTGACCTTGACGCCGAGGTTCTGCTGCCAGCCTGCGCCGACAGCCTCACCGACGTGAGCGTTAAGCTCGCCGGTGCCGATCCACATGTCCATCTCGAATCCGTCGGGATGGCCTGCCTCTGCCAGTAGGGACTTGGCCTGATCGTAGTCCGTGCCCCAGTTCCATGCGTCGTCATAGCTCGGGTTGTTGATGGAGAGGTAAGGCTGGTGGTTAACCACGCCCAGACCGGAGATGATGTTCTCTACCAGGTCGTCGCGCTCGATGCCCCATGCCAGCGCGTTGCGCACCAGCTTCGAGGACTGCATAGAGGGCGTGTTCTCGTCATAGGCGCCGTTCTCGAACGGGTTGCCGATGTACGGGTAGCCGTCGGTCTCGCGGTCGCGCTCGAGCTGCTCACCCGTCAGTGCGCCAAACTCTTCCCAGTAGTTGCCGGACGCCATCGAGACGTTGAACATCGCGTTGTGCGCGCCGCCACGCTGTGCGTCGAAGCGGTCCTCCGAGAGCAAGCTCGGAAGCGCTGCCAGCTCGACCTGCGCTATCTGTGCCTCGCCGGCCTGCAATGCGGCTACGCGGGACTCACCGGCAGGAATGTCCCGCCATTCAAGCTCCTGCACGAACGGGCCAATGTTGCCCTCGCCGCGTGCATAGTAGTCAGGGAACGCCGTAAGCTTGATGTGCTTCTGCAGCACCCAGCCCTCGGTGTCATGCGGCTCGTTCACTTCGAACGCGCCAACGCCCACATAAGTCCTCTGCATGCCCTCAACACCCAAGTCGTCGAAGACTGCCTTGCTTACGATACCCGCTGTCTGCCAGAAGCGGCTGAAGCGGTGAAGCACGCCGCGGCTGTCGTAGTTACGATACTGCAAGCGCACTGTGTAAGGGTCAATCGGATCCATGCTGGCAATCAGCGGAGCGAAGTCACCCGCCTGCCCGTGAACCGACTCAGGGTTTGTTACCGAGTTCGCGTCGTTATATGAGAACGCCACGTCTTCGGAAGTCATTTCGCCGTAGCCGTCATGGAACATAACGCCCTGGCGCAGCGTGAAGTCGCCGTACTCCAGCGAAGGATCGAGCGTGAACTCGGTCGCCAGCATCGGCTCGGTCGTAGCTGAACCTGTCGCATCCAACGCGGAGTTGAACAGCGTCTCGGTTATGCCTGCCATATAGATAATCTCTGCGCAACCACCCGCGCTAGCGGAGCAGAAGCGAGGAAGGCCGTTCGGTGCGCCAATGCGCGTCACTGCGATGAGCAGCTTGCCCGACGGTTCATCTTCCATCATCATTGTGCCGCTCGGTGCTGCCTGTGTGGGCGCTGCCTGAGGAGCCGCCGGTGCTGGCGGTGTCGTTGCCTGTGCCGCCGGAGCTGCCGGAGCCGGAGCCGCCGCCTGTGGTGCTGCCGGAGCTGCCGGAGCCGCCGGTGCCTGAGGAGCTGCAGCCGGTGCTGCTGCCTCCGGCGCCGAACACGCGATCGCGCCTATCAAAGCGGTCGCTGCTACCGCCCCAAAAAGGAGCTTCTTCCCTAACCACTTAGGTCTCATGTGATCCCTCCTATTTCTGAATTCCACTCTTTTTCCCATAAGGGCTTGCCTCACAGCCGTAACTTATGAGTTGCAGGATATTTATCATACATTCAGAGGGCAAGTCAAGGCTTCAGGGCAAACGCATCTTAATTGGCAAGGACCATCAGTAGGTAGTCGTTGTCCCAGGCGGCATCTTTTCGCTTGCCGGCGAGGCTGCGGTTGGTGGACGTTTCGGCTTTGAGTAGGTTTAGGGCCATGCGGCGCAGTACAGAGAAGTTCTCAGCCCCGTTCCCGCTACGCACCCGGCTTCCGTCCTCATTGAACGTCACATCCAACGACCAGTGCAACTGGTTCTCTATGCTCCAGTGGCTGCGCACCGCGTTGAGCAAGGCGCTCGCATCGTTCGGCAAGCTCGATATGTAGTAGCGCGACTCCACCGTCGTCTTGTCCCCCACGCGGCGCTTGCCTTCCACCTTCACCAGCGTATTCAGCCCCGGCCACTGACTGTACTCATCGACGTATCTGACGTTGCCAAGGTCAGATACCGTCCAGCAGCGGCGTGTCTCGATTCGTCCGTGGCCCGCATCCACCGTCTCGTGGTAGTCGTACTCTATGTCGTCGAAGCCGGAGTTGCCGATGAGGTCGAAGACGTCTGCCACGCCCTCGTGTAGGTGCCTTTGGTTCCCCTTGACCGCCAGCACGTAATCGGCTCCCTCCTCCAATATCTTCGATGCAATCTCCCTCTGGCAGCCCATGGCGTCGATCGTCACGATGCATCCCTCGACCTCAAGCAGCTCAAGCAACCGCGGTATCGCCGTTATCTCGTTGGAGCGTCGGTCCACGCCGGTCTGCCCCAGCGTCACGCCGCTCTCACAGGCCCAGGCGCTAACCATGTGGATAGCGCCTTTTCCTGCGTATCTATCGTGCGAGCGCCGCACAGTTTTGCCGTCTATCGCCACCACATCACCTTGCAGAACCTCACTGATTGCCAGTACCCACTCGGTGAAACAGCGCTCGAACTGCTCAGCGTCCAGCCTGGCAAACACCCTGCCGAAGGTGTCGTGCGATGGAATGCCGTTGGGCAACTCCAGCATCTTGCGCAACCATTCCTCCTTGCATCTGCCGAACGCTTCCACGTCTACCCAACTGTCCGCTCCCGCTATCGCACCACAGAGCGCAATTGTGAGGATTTCGATCAGTTCGTGGCGCTTGGTGCGGTCTATACGAGGGTCCTTGAGGCTGCTGAAATGTTCCGTAAGCGAAGCAGGATTACTACTCTCCATAAGCCACTCTCCTTATGAGATTGACCCCCTATTTTATACTCCGCCTATAATAAATTTAGATGCGATTGCCCTGGTCAAGGCTTTGGTCTTGAAAATGTGTAATATTGCACCTTGTATTTTGCGAATACAAAGTGGATGTGCGCTGGGAAACAACCACGAAACAGCCGCGTTACGACAGAAATTCCCACCATTCACTTTACGGAAGGTCACCATGCGCCGCAGGTCGGCACTTTGGGACTCAACATGATAGAATCCCACTACATTGGCACGGCGACAACGACACGCACAGCGTGAACTCATACAGGAGGATTTCCAATGGCAGACTTTGAAGGCATATTGCCCGCAATCATCACGCCCATGGGCGAGGACGGAAGGCTGAACGAAGCCGCGTTCCGAGAGGTGATGGAGTACAACATTCAGGCAGGAGTGCATGGATTCTGGATCGCAGGCGGCACTGGCGAAAGCGTGCTGCTCGACGACGAAGAGAACATGCGCATTGCGGAAGCGGCTGCCGACCAGAATCAAGGGCGCGTCAACAACATCATGCATGTCGGCGCGGCAACCACCGAGCGCGCCGCTAAGCTCGCCGAGCACGCCGCCAAGATGGGCAACGAAGCCATCTGCTGCGTCCCGCCCTTCTTCTACCGCCAGAGCGACGACGCAATAGTCGAGCATTACAGGATCGTGGGCGAAGCCGCCGACATCCCGCTATTCGTGTACAACCTGCCCCAGTCCACCGGCGTAGAGATCACGCCCGAACTGATGCAGAAGATCCAGGACCGCGTTCCGCAGCTCAAGGGCTTGAAGCACTCCGCGATAACATTCGCCAACGTGCGCGCATTCGCCCACATGGGCCTCGACTGCCTCATCGGCAACAGCATGCTGATGCTCCCCGCGCTCACCCTGGGCGCAACCGGCTGCGTTGACGGGCCCCCGAACTACGCTCCCGAACTCTGGGTGGACATCTGGAACGCATATCAGGACGGCGACTGGGATCGCGCAGAAGCCGCGCAGGACCGCGCAAGCGACGCAACTCTGCTGGCGCGAGAGCACGGACTGCACCCGACAGCCAAGTTCATCCTCAGCGAGCGGCTGGGCATCGACTGCGGTAGCCCGCGTCCTCCGGGACTACCCCTCACCGCGGCGCAGCAGGCGGATGTGCTGGCGCGTATGTCCCAGATCGGCATCGGCAAGGTCGCAGTCCCGCAGGGCGACGACTAGGCCTTGAGTCGCCGGCGCTAGTCGGAACGGACTCCACGAATCAACAGGAAGGGGCAGGCTTAATGTCTGCCCCTCTCCGTCAGTGGACATTCTTCGACATGCCTCCGCCTCCCTCTTAATCTATAATAGATAACAGCATTCACACATTTTCACTAGGCGAAACGGCCGGGGGTTGAGTTGGAAAAATTCTTCGCGATGTCTCTAAGGGGTGGACTGTCCTTTCTGCTTGGACTGGGCTCAGGACTGGTGAGTCTCGCGCTGTTCTCCTCGTTAATCCCTCCCACATATAGCGAGCGGCTCACACTCACTGCGATATTCATCGGAATTGGCATTGGCGTCGCGGTGTTCGTGTCGTGGTTCAAGCCCGAAGCAACTCGCAAAGTGATCGTAATTAGCTTCATCCTGGCTTTCGGACTAGCGATACTCGGCTCTCTCGCCGGTTTCCTCTACGCCAATATTTTCGACATCCAGGTCAGGAACAACTACCTCATCTCGAGAGGCTCTGCGGAAGGATCGGCAATGTGGACATACGCCGTCGGCCTGTCCGTCCTGCTCGCCACTATGTTCAACGGCGCATACTACGCCTTCCGCCTCTGGCGCTACCACGAGGTCTAACCGAAAGACCGCCCCCAATTCCATTTAATTTCTCAGGAGAACGATTTCAACATGAGCAACAACGCGGCTGAAGGCGTCAACACGCTGACATTCGACCTGTTCGGCACAGTCCTCGACCTCGCGGGCAGTCTGATGCCGCACATAGACGACTTCCTGTCAAAGCGCGAATCCCCGATTGACGCCGCGGCGTTCTGGGCGCAGTGGCGTCTGCGCCAGCGCGTCGAGCAGTACCAGGACACCCTCCTGATGCTCGGACACAGCGGCTACCTGACCGTCTGCAAGTACGGCTTCATCTACACTCTCCGCTCCAACAACATCTCCTTCAACCATGAAGAAGTCGAAGAGTTCATGCAGGTCTGGCAGCAGCTCAAGCCCTTCGAAGACGCAGTAAACGGCTTGCATCGCCTAAAGGGGCACTACAAGTTGGTAGGCTTGTCCAACGGCGAACCATGGTATCTCGACCATCTGGTAAAGAACCGCATCAAGTTCGACTTCGACGCCGTCATCTCCGTCGAAGAGGCAGGCGCCTTCAAGCCGCACCCCGGCGTATATCGCAAGGCAGCCCGGATTCTCGGTTCAGAGGTGGGCGAGCTGATGATGGTCGCATCCCACTCCTTTGACATCATGGGAGCGCGCGCCTGCGGATACCGGGCTGCGTATGTCAACCGCTACGGCTTACCCATGGAAGAGTCCCCCTACCAGCCCGACATTATGACGGTTGACTTCGAGCAGCTTGCGGACTACCTCGTTGACGGCATCGCGCCCGTCCTGCCTGACACGCTGCCCTACAGGGAGGAGTAAGCCATGACGACACCTGGCACCGATGCAATCGTAATCGGCGGCGGCGTTATCGGCTGCTCCATCGGATACCACCTAGCCAAGGCAGGAGTCACCGCAACCATCCTGGAGCGCGGCGAGTTAGGAATGGCAGCCTCCAACGCCGCATCAGGCATACTTTCGTCGTTGTTCGGCAATCCTACGGACCCATACACCCGGCTCGTGAATTCCAGCCTCGCAATGTTCCACGAACTAGCGCCCGAACTCGCCGAGGCATCCGGCGTGGACATCGAATTCGTCCAGAGCGGCGAACTCGAACTCGCCCTCAACGAAGACGAAGCCCAGATGTTGCACGCCGCAGTAGAGGATGGCGGTTGGCGCAGTCCCGAAGCGCAATGGCTTGATGCCCAGGCAGTGCGCGAGATGGAGCCCGAACTCAGCGACAGCATTGCAGGCGGTATCTTCATGCCGGAAGTCTGCCGCATCAACAACCAGCGTCTCAGCGCGGCATACGCTCGCGGAGCAGAGCGTCTCGGCGCAACCGTGCGCGAACACGCCGAGGTTGTTGGCATGGTGCGCAGCGGCCTGCGCATCAGCGGCGTCCGCCTGCACGACGAAGAACTGCTGGCAGACCACGTCGTCATCGCCGCCGGTCCCTGGAGCATCATCATCGCTGAAACGCTCGGCAGCCATGTGCCCGCCCGGCCCGTTCGCGGCGTAAACCTGAACCTGCAGCCGCTCGGTCGCAGTATCGGCACGGTGATTCACGGCGGCTGGGGATTGCTCGTCCCGCGCAACGACGGCTCAGTCATCGCGGGCGCAACCGTTGAAGAAGCCGGTTACGACGATCGTGTTACCGCAGGCGCGGTGCAGGACATTATGAACATGGCGGAGCTAATCGTGCCATCCCTGCGAGACGCCCGGCTCAACTGGGCGCTTGCCGGTCTGCGTCCCGGCTCACCCGATGACGCGCCCATGCTCGGCCCAGTACCCGGCTGGCAGGGCCTCCATGTCGCCACCGGACACTTCCGCAGCGGCATCCTTCTCAGCGCCATCACTGGCAAGCTCATCGCCGACCACATCACCGGCGAAAAGCCCGACCTGATTGAACACTTCAGCCCGACGCGCTTCAGGGGAGCATAGCCCGCAAGCCTGCCCGCCCGACGAAGTCTTGCTCGCAATCCTACTGGTGCCTGCGACCCTCGTAAGGATGCTCGGCCTCGATCAAGTCGCCCTCAGCGAACCTGCTCGCGCGGAATTCGTGGATCGGATGGTCTGCGCTCTCACCATGCATCACGAACTCCGCCATCATGCGGCCAACCACCGGGGACAGCTTGAAGCCGTGCCCGCTGAACCCAACCGCCCAGTACAGCCCTCCGACGCTCGACGACTTGTCCAGAATTGGGTTGCCGTCCGGCGCCATGTCGTACAGCGACCCGTATCCGCCCCTCTGAGTCGCCGCGCTGAAGTCCGGGAATCGCATCTTCGCTCTGTCCCAGAACCTTGTGATCGTGTCGTGGTCGGCATTCAGCCCGAATCCGTCGGGATTCACCACCTCATTCAGGTCGACCCACGCCTCTCCGCCGACCAGCGTGCCGTATCCTGAGTCAACGCGGAAATACGCGCCCGTCGTATAGTCGATAATGTTCGTCGTCAGCGACTCCAGTTGCGGCGGACGGCGCAGATGCACCATCTGCACCCTGACCGGCGAAATCGGCAGCGACTCGCCCAGGGGAGCCGCCAGTTGGTTCACCCACGGCCCGATAGCCGCAACTACCGCATCCGCATCCACCGCTCCGGCATCCGTGTCCACTCCCACGACACGCCCCCCCTGCGTCCGTATGCCCGTTACGGCGCATCCCGTCACAATCTCCGCTCCGTATTCTCTCGCCCTCTCCGCATACGCGTATGTCGTCGCAACCGGATCGGCATAGCCGGAAATCGGCTCGTAAACCCCAAGCGTGACACCTTCCAGGTTCGCCTCCGGCACGAGTTCGGCGAGTTCCACCGGCGTGAGGGTCTCTATATTCACCCCAAGCTCTCGGTTCATCTCGACATTCGCCCGGGCAGCGGACTCGTCGCGCTCTCCGAAAAATAGCGCCCTGCCGGTCTGAGTGAACCGCGCGTCTCCACCCACTGCGTCCCCGAAGTTGTGGAATATGCTGCTCGCCTCCATCGCCATCTTGACCAGCGTGGGATGGAGATAATGCTCCCGCACCATCGCGCCCGACCTGCCGCTAGCTCCGCTTGCAAGGTGCCCCTTCTCCAGCAGCATCACTTTGCCCGCGCCCATCCGCGACAGGTGCATGGCGATGTTCGTTCCATTCACTCCGCCGCCGATGACCACGACATTGGCGTTTCTGTTGACCATCGTTCTCCCCCTCCGGGCATCTCTCTCGTGTGAGCGTATCTTTAGTATGGGTGTTTCTCTCGTGTGGGTGCTTCTCTTATGTGCTTTTCTCGTGTGACCATTCGGTGCGTCCTGCCCGAGCGCCGCCGCATGTCGGACCGAATTTGCTCGCGATTGGCAAGGCTCGAACAAGCCCCAGCGAATTATATGCCCCGTCCCCACGGCAGTAAAGACGCGCCCGCCGCCCACCGTCACCCCCTCTTTAACATACGCGCGCCGACACCTATAATGTACGCAGATTCGACAGCCCCTGCATGTGGCGGGCGATCAACCCCAGTAAACCCCAATCAGGCAAAACAGGAAGAGGATAACACCATGTCCATCAAGATAGGCGTTGGATACGGCGGCTGGCCATTTCCGAGCGACGACCCCGAACACCTCTGGAAATACGTGGACACCTGCGAAGAGTTGGACCTCGACTCCATCTGGATGAGCGACCGCATCGTCTCGCCCCTCATGAACATGGAGCCGATAGTCGCCCTCTCATTCGCCGCAGCCCGCACCAAGAACCTCAAGTTCGGCACGAGCGTCATCGCGCTGCCCCTTCGCAATCCCACCATCCTCGCCAAGGAAATCGCTACCCTCGACTTCCTCTCAGGCGGTCGCAGCCTGCCCGCGGTAGGCTTGGGCACCGAAGACGCCACCGAGTACGAAGCGTGCGGCACCACTCGCCGCCGCCGCGTCAGCCGCACCGAAGAGGCAATCGAAGTGATGCGCCTGCTCTGGAAAGAGGACAATGTAACCTACCACGGCCAGCACTTCACCCTCAATAATGTAACCGTGCAGCCCAAGCCCGTCTTTCCGCCCGACGGCATGCCCCCGATATGGATCGGAGGCCGCAGCGAACCCGCGCTCAGGCGCACAGCCCGCATCGGCGACGGCTGGCTCGTATCGCAGGCAACGCCCGATGAGGTCAGGGACGGCGTGGACAAAATCTCCACCTGGGCAGTCGAATACGACAACGACATCGAGGAAGACCACTACGGCGTCCTCACCAGCTTCTTCATAGACGACGACCCCGCTGAAGCCGAGCGCATCGCCACCCCGCACATGCTGCGCCGCCGCGAGGACATCCACTGGCGCGAGTTTTCCTCATTCGGCAAGCCCGAAGTCATCCGCGAGCTTATAGACGAGTACATCGAGGCAGGCGCCGAGAAATTCGTCATGCGCCCCGCATGCCCGCCCGAACTGATGCAGGAGCAGCTCGAAATCCTCGGCAACGAGATTGTCCCGCACTACCACACCGCAATCGAAGACGCGGAGGTCAAGGTCTATGCCTGATTACACCACCAGGGTCGGCAATGTAGAAATACTCGCCCTCTCAGACGGCAGCATCCGCTTCACCCCCGACGACTTCTTCCCAAGTATTCCGGCAGAAGCCTGGGACCCATACCGCGAGTACTTCACGCCCGAAGGCGAGATGATAATGAACCTCGGCTGCTTCGTGTTGCGCTCCGAGGGCAAGACAGTGCTCATCGACACTGGCTTGGGCATCGACACGGGCCATCTTGAGACTCTCGACACGGGCAAGCTGCTCACCGACATGGAAGCAAAGGGCATCAGCCGCAACGAAGTGGATGTAGTTGGCATCACCCACCTGCACCTCGACCATGTCGGCTGGAACTTCCTATACGACGACGGTATCGACGGGCAGGGCAGCGAAGTCGAGCGCAGCGGAGAGCCGCGCGCCACCTTCTTCAACGCCCGCTACTGGGTCGCCAACGCCGACTGGCGTGTCTTCACTCGCGGCGCGCTCCGCAAGCGTCCATACATCCCCGCGCAGGTCCTGCCCCTGCAGGAACAGGGCATCCTCGAACTCTTCGAGGGCGAGCGAGCAATCACAAGCGAAATCTCCACCCTGCCAACGCCCGGTCACACCCCCGGTCACACCAGCTTCCTCGTAGCATCGCAGGGCGAGCGCGCAATCATAACTGGCGACGCCATCCATTCACGCGCCCAGACGGTGGAAACGCACTGGAGTCCCCGCGCCGACTCAAAGCCCGACGTCTCCGCCGAATCGCGCAAGAACCTCCTGGAGCGCATCGAAAACGACAACGCCATGCTCATCTCCGGCCACTTCCCCGCGCCCGGCTTCGGAACGCTCATCCGCATGGAAGGTCTCCGCTACTGGCAGGCGCTATAGCAAGGCATCTCCCGCACACGCCTGAAGAATCACGCATCCGCCCTGTCAATCAGCTGCGTCAGCCCGTCAATCTGCCGCTTCAGCCGCGTCCGCCCCAATGCCGTCAGACTGTACCAGGTCACCGGTCGCCGCCCTTGGAAAGTCTTCTCCGCCGCAACAAACTCCGCGTCCTCCAGCTTTCGCATATGCGCCCCTAGGCTGCCGTCCGTCTCCCCAAGCGCCTGCTTCAGCCGCGTGAAAGTCAGCGCGTCATGTGACGATAGCAGCACGCATACCGCCAGCCTCACGCGATGCTCCAGCAGCCCGTTCAGCGCAGCCAGTTCTTCATCGACAGCCTGGATGTCCGGCTCAGCCTGCGGTTCCATTTGCGCGCGCTCCCAGGATTGCCTGTGCGATCAGTGCGATTGCCGTAAGCACTCCTGCGGCAATCCATCCGTAGTCAGGCAGAAATAGGATTGTGATGTAACCCACTCCCAGCATCAGCCCTATCGGCAGCAACCGCCGCTCAAGATGGACCCCCGCCAGCGTGTAGGAAAGCGCAAGCAGCAGCACCCAGAGCGCCCCGTAAACTTCCCAGCCGACATGCCCCGATATTGCGAGAGCAATCCCCAATACTCCGGTCGCCCCGAATGCCGCCCAGTGCAGCCCCCAGCGGTTTCCCACCTGTCGACTCATCTGACCGGCGCGCTCGTTCGCCCGCGCACTTAGCCACCAGCTCGCCCCAAAACCCACCGGACCCATAACTGTCCAATACCAGCCAATGACGCTGTACGACCAGCCCACCCATCCGTTGGTAATGAAGTCCGACATCGAAAATCCGACAAGACATATCGCCGCCCACATCAGGTACACTGCAGGCACATGCACGCTGCCCGCACGCTCCACCGCGCCCCTGACATAGGCAAGGTCGTCCTTGATCCGTTCACTCGAAGCCATATCCGCTCTCAGCCCCCTCACTCACAAACTCTATGAATCACATTACTCTGCATATTAGAGTATTGTGTGCATCAAGTCAATGAAATCAGTCACGGCGCTACGCACTACGCTCGCCCGGGCAATGCATAGCATTACCATCCCCAATTCGGATTAGACTATAATAAAGGCTGGATCGTCCTCCTGAAGATGCGCTCGGAAAGACTCGCTCGGACAACACTAGCTCCGTTTGCCCCGAATGCACCGGAGGACGCAGCGGATCACAGCCGATACGCCGGTCATAGCCAATACGAAACATACAGTGTGCGCGTGAAGAAGGAATGGAGGCGGAAGTGATGATGCCAGGCATAAGCGGCCCCGGGCGCGTAGGCTCGGGTGTATTCTTCGGCGGCTTGATACTCGCGCTCGGAGTCCTGTTTCTCGCGAACAACCTGGGCGTAGTGACATTTGGCGGCGGCATATTCCAGTGGTGGCCCATTGTACTCATCGCTATCGGCATCTGGCTGCTCATCTCAAGCGGATTCCGCAGGCTCGTCGCCCCCCTGGTGCTGATCGGCATAGGCGCGATCTTCCTTCTGGGCAACCTCGGCTTATCAATCGACCTGCTGAACTACTGGCCCGTATTGCTGATAATCATCGGTGCTGTCGTACTCAGCCGCGCCATACGCTCGCCGCGTTGACGCGCCACATCCATCGAAGCCGGTTCTCAGACTGGCACAACAGTAAGTAGCCCAACTGTAAGTAAAGGTACTGGACAATGGCAGTAGGAAACCGCGCTCGGCGCTCGGGACTAGGAGCCAGGTTCTTCTTCGGCACTCTCGTCATTGCCGTCGGCGTCCTCTTCCTTGTGGATAAGACCGGCATCGCCGAGTTGGACAGCCTCATCGAATGGTGGCCCTCCCTGATTATCCTCTACGGCGTCTGGCGTCTCATCGCGAACAGATTCCGCAGCCTGTTTTGGCCCGTACTGCTAATTGCGATCGGCGCGTTCTTCCAGCTCGGAGAACTGGGTTTCAACATCGACTTGAGTGACTACTGGCCCGTAGCCCTCATCGCCATTGGCGTCGTTATACTCATGGGCGGGATACGAAGTCGCAGCCGAAGACGCCGCAACGCGCAGTCCGGCGCCAGCACCCATACGATAATTGACCTCGAAGCATCCAATATATCGGACCCGGACGACGACACGCTGCAGGCAGTCATCTCGTCACAAGACAGAGTAGTAACCGGCGAGTATCACAGCGGTAGCGTCAATATAGTCATGGGCAACGGCACGCTCGATATGCGCAATGCCTTCATCACCGACAAGCCTGCGACTCTCGAAGTCTCCGTCGTTATGGGTGAAGTAAAGGTACGCGTCCCCGCTGACTGGGACGTGCGCATCGCCAACTCCGCTCAGATGGGCGAGGCAAAGGACACGCGCGCCAGGCCCAACATACCCGGCGATCCGCCCGACCTCATCATCACCGGCAGCGTAACAATGGGCAGCCTGCAGATCACCGACTAAATCTCAATTCGTACAGATTCATACTGGAGCATCACATGTACCCAATAGACCTTTCGGACAAGTACGGTATCGTCTTCGGCATCGCCAACCATCGCAGCATCGCCTGGGCAATCGCCGAAATCCTGCACAACGCCGGAGCAAAACTCGCCATCGCATACCAGAACGAGCGCGTCAGGGACAGCGTCGCCAGGCTCGTCGAAGACTGGGAAGGCGAAACACCGTTAATCGAATGCGATGTAAGCGACGACTTCAATGTCGCCGCCGCGTTCGACAGGGTAGGGGACACCTTCGGCTTCCTCGACATCATGGTCCACAGCATTGCGTTCGCCAATCGTGAAGACCTTGGCGGCCCCTTCGTCGACACCGACAGAGACGGCTTTCGCCTCGCATTGGACATCAGCGCATACTCGCTGCTCCCGATCGCCCGCTATGGCGCCCCGCTAATGCAGCAGAACGGCGGTAGCATCCTCACGCTCACCTTCCAGGCAGCAAACCGCGTCTTCCCCGGCTACAACATCATGGGCACGGCGAAAGCAGCCCTCGAAAACGAAGTCAAGCAACTCGCCTCCGACCTCGGCCAGCAGAACATCCGCGTAAACGCCATATCCGCAGGCCCCCTCGACACCCTCTCCTCCCGCGTCATCAGCCACTACCGCGACATGAAGCGCATCCACGCCGAGCGCTCCCCAATGCGCCGCAACATCACCCCCGAAGAAGTCGCCAAGGCAGCCCTCTTCCTCTGCAGCGACCTATCCGGCGGCGTAACCGGCGAAATCCTCCACGTGGACACCGGCTACAATATCATGGGAATATAGGCGATTATGGGAATACGGGCGAAATCGAGTGTAATTTGCTGATGGTGGCCGAAATGACAAATGTAGCAACAGCCGCCCCCGGAATGTATGCAGCTAGAACTGCCTCAAGGATTGCTCGCGTGCGTCCGCAGAATTTTCAAGCTTGGATCAAGGCTAACTTGTTGCGGCCGCATAAAACGAAGATAGGCGCCAAGAATGAAAATACCTACACATACGACGACCTTCTCCTGATAAGGCTTATTGTTAGGTTGAAGGAAAAGGGAGCAACGGCCAAGTCCATAAGAGTAGCCCTCGACACCATCGAATACATAGCGGGCGGCGACCGCAACGCGTGGAAAAGGGCGCGTCTCTTGGTCAGCGATGGTTTCGTAATGGCAGTCCTTCCCGATTCCCCAACACATGAATGGAATCCGGTCGCGGCATCGGAAGGTCCCCAGAAGATTGCAGAAGTGTTTTTCCCGGAGCTCATAGAAGAGTTGCGGGACGAACTCGTGCCAAGCGATAGGTTCAAGCACATTGAAATTGATCCGGAGCTTTTGGGAGGCGCGCCTGTCGTCAAAGGCACGCGAATATCAACCCGAGCCGTCATGTCTGTGCTGGAATCAGGAGGCAATCCTAGGGAAGCATATCCCTCCCTGAGCGACGAACAGATAGCGGAGGTTGAACGGTATGAGAATTCGTACTTGAAGGCAGCGTAATGCTTGTCGCTGACGCTGATATTCCGTTTCCGGTTATTCGCGCTCTGAAGATTCTGCAGTACCCAATAGCTACCTTCGATGACATCGGCGCCCCTGTACGTCCTGATAAGGCGCTTATGGAGCATGTGCTTCAGCACAGCCGAGTTCTTATCACTCGCGACACGGGAATACCATCGCAAGCTTATGTTGCTCAGTATCCGGCACAAGGTCTGTCAGTGGTCCTCCTCCGATGGAAGACATCGACGCCGAAAGATTTTCAGGAAATGGCAATGATGATTCTTCGTCACGGCGAGGAATGGGAAGAGCGAGCGTCACACACTCCATCAATAATCAGCGTCAGTCGAAGTGGATTCAGACAGAGAGCTTGGGCAGACGTGCCCGACGAAATAAGCAACACGAGAGGTGCGACCTGCTAAACTTCCATCAGGCCAACGACATTACCTCAAGAATACAGACCCACTGAACCACCAAGGACCAATCCATGAACTGGGCAGAAACCATCGTACAGTCCCTCAAGGACAGCGAAATATCCCTTATCGCCTTCGTACCGGATATCAGCATCCATCAGGTAACTCAACTCCTCGAAGATGACGACTACTTCCACGTAGTCGCCGCAACCCGCGAGGAAGAAGCCATCGGCATCGCATCCGGAGCATATGCCACCGGTCGCAAGGCGGCGGTCTTCATGCAGTCCAGCGGCTTCGGCAACTGCATCAACGCCATCGCATCCCTCTGCATTCCCTATCGCATACCCTTGCCAATGTTCATCAACCTGCGCGGCGAGGTGGACGAGTTCAACCTAGCGCAGGTCGCCATGGGCCGCACCACGCGCCCAATCCTCGACGTGCTCGGCATCCCGCACTACACCTACGACACCGACGACCGCCTGCACCGCCGCGTCACCGGCGCTCTCAAGCTCTGCTACGCCTCGCGCCAGCCGCTCGCCCTCTGCATGACCCCACTCCTGCACGGCGGAAAATTAGCATAACCGTCGTAGATGGGAGGTTCTCGTTCCCTCTCCCCTGGGGAGAGGGTTAGGGTGAGGGGAAGAACACCAACTGCCGAAAATCGTCTCTTTGACAGAAAACACCGAAAATACAAAGGACAAGAAAATTGCACAGGCTTTCCGCCACGAAAATGATCCTCGAAAACGCCGGCGACCTGCCCATAGTTGGCAATCTCGGCCCCACATCAGACGAACTCTGGCACCTCGCCCCTGACCGCGACCGTAACTTCTACGGCTACGGCTCCATGGGCCTATGTTCCTCGATGGCGCTCGGCATGGCGCTCTCCACCGATGAGAAGGTCATATCCCTCGACGGCGACGGCAGCCTGCTCATGAACATGGGCACCCTCGCCACCATCGGCAGGGAGCAGCCGCGCAACCTAATCGTCATCGTCTGGGACAACGAGATGTGGGGACAGACCGGCATGCAGCCCACCCACACCGCTTTCGGCACAAGCCTGGAGCAGGTAGCCAAGGGATGCAACATCCCCAATACCGCAACCGTTGACGACGAAGAGGCGCTCGTCACCGTATTCCGGCAGGCGTTGAGCGAAGACGGCCCCTGGCTGATCGTCGCCAAGATTGAAGAGGAAGAATACCTGCCCACAGCCCCCGTCGAGCCCGAAATGACCCTCTACAACTTCCGCAAGACCTTCGAATAGCCCATGCCAGAATCCATCTACCTCGAAGTCGATGACAACGACAACTGCGAGTACATGCCGCTCATGCTCTACGAGGCGCACGCCGACGCCGTGCCTGTGGAACGCGTCGTCCTCGACGAACCCGGCAGACCGCCCGGCGTCTATCAGGTAACAGGCTGGAGCAGCGAGGACGACGGCACGCCGACCCCCGCGATGTACGCTCCCGTCTCAGACTCCGGTCAGGCAGTCGTTCACCTCGTATTCGGCGGCGACTGGGGCATCCGAATGAAACCCGCCGATTCCACCGCCGACTGGAGCCTCGACGACCCAGACCAGTTCGGCGAACCCTACATCATGCTAATGGACGAATCAGCAATCATCCTCGACAGTGCGCAAGGGTAGGGCAGCGATCCGGTCATTGACGAGCCTGCGCACTTTAAACTGCTCTCGTCCCATCAATTCCCCCCACCCGCAGCCGCAGGCTGCGTCCCCGGCTCCTCCGCGCGTTCCGACTCCGAGTCCGATGTCATCCGGCCCCGCAGCGACGGCGCCAGCAGTCCCACAAGCCCAACCGTTATCAGCCCTAGGATCGCGTTTATCGTCATCGCCATCGGCGCACCTATCTGGTCTGCTGTCCAGCCCAGCATCAGCCCGCCAATCGGCCCCGCCCCAATCGCGAGCGTGATCACGCCCAGCCCTCTGCCGCGCATATCGTCGCGCGCCACCAGCAGGATTATCGTCGCCTGCATCGCGCCGAACCCCGCCGTCCCCAGTCCCAGCATCAGCATCAGCGCAAGCGACACCCCGTACCACTGCGAGAACGAGAACGCCAGCAGCATCGTCAGCCCCGCCATCGAGCCAAACAAATACACCCGTCCATGGTGTGTGAGGTTAGACCACGAAGCAATCCCGATCGACCCTATCAGCGCTCCCAGCCCTTCAAACGCAAGCAGCAACCCCATCAGCGTCGGCCCCACATGCAGCACGTTGGCGGCAACCACCGGTATGAGCTGCTGGTACGGGAACAGCAGTAAGTTCATAAATACCGTTATCAGCACAACTGCAATCAGCGTCGCCTCGCTGGAAACATAGCGAATCCCTTCAATGAGATTTCTGAGTATGTTCCATGAAGCCTGTCCGGCTGCGGTAACATCGCGCGCCGGCGTCTTCACATTCAGCATCATAATCGCCGACGTGATGAAGAACAGCAGCGTCACCGCATAGCCCGCTTCCAGCCCGTATCCGTCGCTGAATAGGAAAAGGCTTATCGTAATCAGCCCTCCGCCAATCAGCGGCCCCAGCATGCGGCTCGAATGCATTCCCACCGAGTCGAGCGCGATGGCGTTGTTCACCCGCGCCCTGCCCAGCACATCCAGCACGATCGTGCGCCGCGACGGCATGTCCAGCCCCCAGCCTATGCCGCCCACCAGCATCACTAGGTATGCATGCCAGTACTGGAGGTTACCGGCTTCAAATATGAAGTCGGAGAAGATGAGCGCCGCCATCCCGGTCGCCGCCAGCATGTTCGCGAACAGCGTACACAGCAGCAGCTTGCGCTTGTCCAGCCGGTCCGCAAGCACGCCCCCGAACACGCCCAGCACCACCAGCGGCCCCATCCCCGAAAATCCCACCAGCGTAACGAGAAACGCGCTCCCCGTCTCTTCGAAGACGAACCAACCCAGCATCGTCATCTGCATCCACCGCGAGATGTACGCAAAGAAGTTGCTCACCCACAGCAACCGGTAGTTGGGGTTCAGGAAGGCGTCGAATGTGTGGATACTGCGCGGTATGCGTCCTGCCAAGGCTGAAGTTCCAATCCTGAAATTAACATCTTCTTAACACGAAGATATTCTATACCGCGAGGGCATCCTCTGAAAGCCAAAATTAGGCGCAACATACGCAACACAGGAGCCAAAACTTTGCTAAACTTATTAGGGTGATTTTTTTGGAAGACCACTTTCATATAAAGTAGATTCAATATTCCACATCACATTCGTTCCGCCAACTGAATTGCATACCAGCTGACCTACTCTCAGGAGTTCCTCCCTTGAGCTTCATAACCCGACTCGCGCTAAGAAGACGCCCGGTTACCATTCTTGTAATGATCTTGCTCTTCGGACTAGGCATCTATTCCTACATCAACCTCCAGCGCGAGCTGTTCCCCGACATCTCCTTCCCCAACGTCGCCGTCAACGCATTCGCCGCCAACTCAGACCCCGAAACCCTGATGCGCGACATCACCGAACCACTGGAAGAATCCATTTCCGGCCTCAGCGGTCTCAGAGAAGTCAGCTCCATAACTACCGAAAATCGTGTCAACCTCCTTGCGACCTTCGACTTCGACACCGATATGGCAGAAGCCGAGCGCGAGGTTGAAAGCGCAGTAAACGGCGCAGACCTGCCTGACGACGTCTTCACCATCGTCAGCCGCATCACCCCCGACGCCTTCCCTGTCATCCAGTTCACAATATCCGGTGACGAAGACATCCCCGGACTGCAAAGGCTCGTCAGCGATGTTATCAAGCCGCGTCTCAGCCGCATAGAGGGTGTGGGCGATATATTCACGCTCGGCGAGATCGAGGAAAAGGTCATAGTTTCAGTCGACGCTGACAAGCTTAACGACCTCCGCCTTTCGACCGTGCAGGTTGCGAACTCCATTACGCAGAACAACGTCAGCCTCCCCGCCGGCAGCATCACCACCCAAGGCACCGGCTACCCCGTCCGCACGGCGAACCAGCTTGGTTCTGTTGAGGATATCCGTGAGCTCACGGTAGGCTTCGAGCAGACGGACACGGGGTTCCCGCAGGCTCCGCAAGGTCCGCAGACCGGCAAGCGCGCAATCAAAGTCGCTGACGTCGCCGATGTGGAGCTGACCACCGCCGACTCGCAGCGCATCTCCCGCGCCAACGGCAAGCCGGGCCTCATCCTTGCCATCGTCAAGGACCCCGACGCCAACACCGCCGACGTCACCGAGGCAGTAACGGCTGCTATGAACGAGATGATTGACACGGGCGTCATCCCGTCGCACGTGCAGGTGTTTGAAATCTCCAACAACGGGCCGCAGGTCCGCGAATCTCTGGCAAGCCTGCTCCGCGAGGGCACCGTCGGCTTCCTCTTCGCAGTAGCAACGGTCTTCATATTCCTGCTGAATGTCCGGCCGTCCCTGATGCGGGGCATCGCCCTCTCCCTACGGCCAACCGCAATCATCGCGGTCTCCATACCCCTCAGCCTCCTCACTGGCATACTGCTTCTGTCATTGACCACCGAAATCTCGCTTAACTTCATGTCCCTCGCCGGTCTCGCCATCGCTGTCGGTCGTGTCGTGGACGACAGCATCGTCGTCTTGGAGAACATCTACCGCCATATCCATCTTGGAGAGAGACGCTTCGATGCAGCCATCAACGGCACTCAGGAAGTGGGCGCGGCTATCATCGCCTCCACCCTGACTACTGTCGTCATCTTCATTCCACTGGCGTTCATTTCCGGAGTTGTCGGCCAGTTCTTCAGCCCGTTCGCCATATCCGTCAGCCTCGCGCTCCTCGCATCCACCGTCGTTGCGATCACCATCGTTCCCGTTCTCGCAGCCAGCCTCTTGCGGCGCGGCGACTTCGGCGACGATGCGATTTCAGACTCAGGTCCCGCCGACCGCCAGTCGATGATCCAGCGCCTCTACTCACCCATGCTTCTCTGGGCGATTCGCTACAAGTTCCTGACCGTTGCCATCGCTATTCTCGTCACAGTCGCCAGCACTACGATAGTCCTTCCACCCCCGATCGGTTTCGGTCTCATCCCTATAACCTTCTTCCCAACGACCACACCCGAGTACCTCACCGTCAATGTCGAGCTTCCAGTCGGCACTTCGGTCGAGCGCACCTATCAGGAAGCCCTCGCGATTGAGGAAGCCCTTATACCGTTCGTCGAACGAGGCTGGATTACCCTTTACCAGACCACCGTCGGCGGGCGTTCCGAAGAGTTTGACAGCGGCGCCGCAGGCGGGTTCCATCTGGCGGGAGCCTTTGCCCGGCTCTCGGAAGACGTGCCCGAAGATGTCGAGGACATAGTCCGCGATGCAATGCCCGACCGCGGCGACGACGTGCTCATAACCGTCTCCGGCATCGCCGCGGGCCCAGCCCAGGGCGACATGGACGTCAGAGTCACCGGGCCCAACTTCAACGAAATCGCCGAAGTTTCTCGACGGCTCGAAGAGCGGCTCGGCAGTATAGACGGCATCGTCAACGTCAGCAGCACCGCCTCCGAAGGCAAGGACGAGGTCGTCATCAGCGTTGACCCCACTAAGGCTGGCGAGTACTCTCTCACCACGACCGCAGTGGGATTGCAGGTGAACCAGTTCATATCGGGCAGGGACATCTCTGAGATCGACATCTCTGGCAAGACGGTTGAAATCCTCATTCGCGGCGACCGCGCGGATGTTGACGACATCGAGAACCTCAAGAACCTGCGCATCGAGAGTCCCGTCGGCCCCGTCAAGCTCGGCGCAATAGCCCACATAGGCATCAAAGAAACCCCTCTCAGCATTTTCCGCTTCGAGAGCGAGCGCTCTGCCAGAATCACAGGCAACCTCGTTGGCGAGAACACTCGCGCCATCGGTGTCCTCGTCGATCAGGAAATCGCCGACCTTCAGGCCGAGGGCATCCCGCCCGGAATCACGATCACCAGCGGAGGCATCTTCGAGCAGATCAACGAAGGCTTCCAGGATGTATTCATCGCAATGGCAGTCGGCGTAGTGTTGGTGTACCTCGTCATGGTCGCAAGCCTCGGCGCGCTTCGAACGCCCTTCATCATCGTCCTCAGCCTGCCGCTCGCGGTCGTAGGCGCACTGCTCGCCCTCATCATAACCGATCGCACCCTCAGCCTGTCCGCCATGATGGGCTTCCTGCTCCTCGTCGGCATCGTCGTAACCAACGCCATCGTGCTCCTCACTTTCGTCGAGCAGCTCCGAGATCGCGGCTACGATGTCTTCGACGCGCTGATAGAAGGCGGTCGCGTCCGCCTCCGTCCCATTCTCATGACCGCGTTCACCACGACATTCGCCCTGCTGCCGCTCGCCGCAAGCGACACCGACACCGGCATCATCGGCGCAGAACTGGCGACAGTCGTCATCGGTGGCCTCGTAAGCTCCACATTCCTGACGCTAATCGTCGTACCCGCCGTGTATTGGATATTCAACGTATCCATTCCCAGCGGCTACGCCCGCCTTACCGGCTTGTTCCGCCGCAATCCAAGCCCCGGCTCTGCTGCAGCGGATTAGCGGCAATATGTTCTCCTCCCCCTCAATGGGGGAGGGGCAAGGTGGGGGTGATAATGTCCCTGAATCTGTCCGGCTTCTCATTCCCATGAGAGAGTCTAGAAGAGCAAGCATCGAGCACAACGGCAAGCGCATCGAATACACGGTAATTCGCAGCAAGCGCCGCAAGAAAACCCTCGAAATAACACTCGACCCGCAGCAGGGCGTAATCGTGCGCTCCCCCGCACGCACCTCGCTCAAAGAGATCGCCGACCTCGTACACAAGCGCGCCGCCTGGATACTCCGCAAGGCGACCGACGACATCCTGCATCCCAAGACGCGCCGCTTCACCGACGGCGAGACGCTCTTCTACCTCGGCCGGGAAATCCCCATAGCAACCTGCACGACCGCCGCCAACGGCATCACTGTCAATCTAGAAAACGATACCTTCCACATCGCATCACTCGCCGACCTGTCAGAGGACGAGCGCGCAGAAAAATCCCGCGCCGCCATCGAACGCTGGTATCGCAGAGAGGCATCCCGCCTCCTGCCAGAAATAGTCGCCCAGTGGCAAAGCAAGGTCAGCAGCAAGAAGCCCGCACAAGTCCTCATACGCAACCAGCGCAGGCGCTGGGGAAGTTGCTCCTCAGACGGCAGCATTCGCCTCAACTGGCGCATCATCATGGCAGAACCTGCCCTCATAGACTACGTCGCCGTCCACGAACTCGCCCACCTCGCCGTAATGGACCACTCCCCCCGATTCTGGAAACAAGTCGAACATGCCCTCCCAGACTATCGCTCCCGCCGCCGCCGCCTCAACGAAGTCGGCCTGAACTTCTGGCTCTAGCCGCAATAGTCCCATAGTGCTGATTCGTGTACACTTATATCCAGACAATGGGATAGTGGGAGGACTCTATCATGGGTGTGAAGAGCGTGAATTTTCCTGTGGAGGAAGGCTTATTGGCGGCGGCGCATAAGCGCGCGGCGCACGAGGGAACAACCCTGCCCGCAGCGTTCCATGCATGGCTAAAGGACTACGTTGGCCCCCCAAAGCAGAAAGACCCTGAGGAAAGCAAAAGACAGGCTGAGCGGGCTATGAAAACTATCGATGCGATTCGTAAGGAAATATCCAGGAGTGGCCGCAAGTTCGATGCGAGTAAGCTCACACGAGAAGAGATGAATGAACGCCGTTAACTCCCCGGATGACTTTATAGACAGCAATGTCCTTGTCTATCTGTTTGATGAAACAAGCCTCGAAAAGTACCATCGCGCCAGAGTCTTAGTGAACCGACTCGTCGATGACAAAAGTGGCTGCATAAGCTACCAAGTCGTTCAGGAGACACTGAATGTCATCACCACAAAGCTCGGCGTAAGCCATCGAGGGGCAGTCGAGTTTATGGACCAAACTCTGTCCCCATTGTGGCAGATATACCCATCACCAGCACTCTACCTGAGCGCCCTTGACTTGCGCGAGCGATACGGCTTCAGCTTCTACGACTCCCTGATAGTCGCCGCCGCTTTGGAAGCCGGATGCACTCGCCTATACAGCGAAGATATGCAGCACGGCCAGCAGATTAACCGCCTGACAATCTACAACCCCTTCGCAGATGAGCCCCAGGGTGTGTTGCGTACCTAAAACGCCACACAAGCCGAATCCACCACCCGCAGCACCGTCTACCGCGCCCGCCGCCACCGCCTCAACGAAGTCGGCCTGCGCCTCTGGCTCTAGCTTTCACTAAAGTTGCCACATGTACTCTAACACCGTACACTTGCAATAATGATCATCCTCTCAATTCGTCACAGGGGATTGCGCAGGCTGGTAGAGGATGACAATCCTCGTTTTCTGGACCCTGGAATTGCGCGCCGGGTTCGCCGGGTGTTAACAATGCTAGTCTTGGCTGAATACATCGACAGCTTCATATCTGATGCACCGCCCGGATGGCGTGTTCACAGGCTCTCGGGGAACAGACAGGGCGATTGGAGTGTCTCCGTATCTGGCAACTGGCGCATCACATTTGCGGAGCAGGATGGCTATATCGAAAGATTGGACTTGGAGGACTACCACTAATGGCTTCCGACGGCATCAAAGTTAACATGACACCATCCCACCCGGGAGAATTTATCCGCGAGGATATTATCGAAGAGTTGGGCCTGACAGTTTCCAAGGCTGCGGAGATTCTCGGAGTCCGTCGCGCTACGCTTTCCGACCTGCTGCATTGCAAAGCGGCATTGTCTCCGGAGATGGCATTGAGAATGGAGAAGGCATTCGGAATCAGCATGGAAACACTGCTGCGAATGCAGGCATGGCACGACGCCTCCATGATGCGAGCACGCGCAGACGAAATATCGGTAGAGCGCTACCAGCCCGTTTAATTAGGAGCGCACCGCTCGCCTAAAACGCCACACCCCCCGAGCGAAAGTCCTCTGGCTCGCAGCAAGCCTCCGCCGCCAGCGCATCCGCAACCGCATCCGCAGCGTACTCTCTGGTTACGGACAACCTGTCCTCCCTTTCCCTGTCCTGAGCTTGCCGAAGGGCTGTCTATCCTGTTAGCCCAGTTACAGCATCGTCACTTCGTCGCCCTTATCGAGAACAACTGCGGGAAAGAATCGTTGCCCTCCGGAAACCGCCACAACCCGTCGTCGCCCTTCTGCATCGAAGGGAGCGCGCGGTAGCTGCTGAACGGAAACTCGTGCAGATACTCTATTCGCAACCCTGCGCCGATCAGTGCAGTAACTATCTCGCCAAGACTGTGGTTCCACTCATACACTGGACTCTCAATGATCTCGGAACCGGCGTAGCTCGGCTCCCCGCCCTCCCACAGAAACTGATGGTGGAAGTACGGATATGTCGGGCGAACTTCCCCCGCATCCGTCTCCTCGAACACACTCAGCACCGGATGTCCGTCAACAATGTAGAACATTCCGCCGGGCTTGAGGTGATTCGCCACCACCGCCGCCCACCCGTCCAGGTCCGGCAGCCAACACAGCACTCCTATCGAAGTGAACACGATGTCGAACTGCTCATCGAGCACATCCGGCAGGTCATAGACGTTGGAGCAAATAAACCGAACGCCAAGGTCCAGCTCACTGTTCAGCGACCGCGCAAGCTCAATCGCCGCATCCGCAAAATCCACGCCCGTCGCCTTCGCCCCCAGCCGTGCCCACGACATCGTGTCCAGCCCGAAGTGGCACTGCAGGTGCAGCAGCGTCTTCCCCGACACATCCCCCACCTCCCGCAACTCCACATCGTGAAGCGAATTCCGCCCCGCCTTGAACCCCTCCACATCGTAAGACTCGGACGCCGCATGCACAGGCGTCCGCTCGTTCCAGTTCGTTCGATTGACCTGAAGCTGTTCATCTAGCACGGCATACTTCCTGATTGCGATTTCACTTCTGGTATCTCTGCGGTCAAATCTGGACAGATCCGGGATAGATCACGGCGCCACCGCATTCTCGGCGTACCGTCCCGTCGAAGACGCCATAATGCACTGATTACGCGATAGAGTAGGGAAGAGGTGGCGACCCCGACCGGATTTGAACCGGCGATCTCTGGCTTGACAGGCCAGTATGTTAAACCGCTACACCACGGGGCCGCATTGAAAACGAAAACCGGACAACAGCCTTGCGCCCCTCAGTGAGCGCCGCCGTTGCACGGCTGTCTATTAATGCTAGCCTGAATACGCCCACAGGTCAACCTTTTTGAGCCTGTGACTCCCGCCCATAAAACAGGCAAAAAGTAACGCCGCCCGGCAGCCTGAACCGCGGGCGGCGTCAATCTTATCGTGCTGTAACTTAGCTTATCGCTTCCTCGATGCTCTTCTGGATGCTCTGCTTCGGCAGCGCGCCCACAATCTGCCCCGCGACCTTGCCGTCATCGAATATCAGCAGCGCCGGTATGCCGCGAATGCCATAGTTGATTGCCGTCTTCGGGTTGGTGTCCACATCCAGCTTGGCAAACTTCACCTTGCCTTCGTACTCCGCCGCAAGCTCGTCAACCACCGGCGCGATCGCCTTGCACGGCCCGCACCACTCCGCCCAGAAGTCCACGACGACAGGGACATCCGAGTTCAATACATCCTGATCAAAACTACCATCTGTAACCGCGAATGGCTTCGACATCTAAACTTGTTCCTCCAAATCTGTCTCTTTCTTGAACTGAACCACTGACTAACTGAAATACTGACCGACTAACTCGGTCGCTCCCTGCGCTCGATCTCGCGTTCCTCCGCCTTGTGGCGCAGCGGCCGCCCCTTGTCCGGCGTCGGGTCCTTGACCTCGCCGTACATCTCGCGCCCCTCGTGCCCTTCAGGTAGGTACTCCGTGATCGGCAGCCCATCCTCGGTAACGAACAGCAGGCAGTGACAATACTTGTAAATCTGCATGTCGTCGCACGCGCACATCCATGTGCGATACTTCTTCTCTTCTTCCTTGTCCGGGTAGAAGCGGCAAGGGCACAGCGGCCTGCCGATAGTGTCCACATTCTCCGCAAGTCCCAGGACCACCGCCTCCGTCACGCCCTCTCCCGGATGCGTGAACGTGCCAGATTTCTGGCAATACTTCTCGACGAAGTTACGCATTCGCCCCATAGACTTTTCACTAGGCTGTTCTCGCATCGTGCCTCCTCTTGTATCGCCGTTCATCCAATTGGATGCCAGCGGCTCGCTTATGGTTCAAGGCTGTAATTCGTGCGGAATCTCGGATGAAATCTCAGGTGGAAATGGTGGGCGGTATAAGACTTGAACTTATGACCTCTACGATGTCAACGTAGCGCTCTTGCCAACTGAGCTAACCGCCCAATACCGTACTTGTGGTAGCTTTCAGTTTAACAAATCCAGCATACACTGTCTATTAAGTTCACTGTTCACATCCATGCTAGAATCACACCCACACCCCGCACCCAAGGAGCGCCCCAATGCCGAAGATCGAAGACATGTGGCTCACCCCCTCCACCCGCCCCAACGGTCTGCAGGCTGCCGACGACGGCCTATGGGTAATCTCCGCTGACGACGAAGCCCGCCTGCAGAAGCTCGACTACGAGACTGGCGAGGCAATGCTCGACGTCCCCACCGAAACCTACCGCTCCAGCGGCATCACATGCGCCGCCGATCAGGTCTGGGTCGCCTCCACCCACAACTCCCGCCTCTACAAGCTCAACCTTGACGGCACAACCGTCGAATACTGCGAGCCGCCCGGCACAGGCCTCCACGACCCGCGCGACAAGGGCCCCTCATACAACCGCCCGCACGGCATGGAATGGCTCGGCGATACCATGTGGGTAGTCATCAAGCCCGCTCTGCGCCTCTACCTTCTCGACTCAGAGACGCTCGAAGTCCGCCACTCCATCCCCACTCCCGGCGCAGCCCCCCACGGCATCGCCTGGGACGGCGAGACCCTCTGGTGCGCCGACCGCGCAATGCAGAAAATCCACCGCCTCGACCCCGACACCGGCGAAATCCACGACGAAATCCACGTCCCCGAACCCGAACTCCACGGCCTCACAATGCACCAAGGCGCCCTCTGGTTCTGCTGCGACCCCAGCGCCCGCGTCTGCCGCATCGAACTCTGACTGTTGAGGAGCGTTGAACGCAAAGAGAAACGCCCCCGATAGGGGGGCGTCGGCCCAGCAATGCTATCGCTGGGGTGGTACAAAAAATGTACAGTATTGCCCTTTATGTGTCAAGAACATTTAAGGGCATGAGAAAAGAGAGGCATTGGTTGGCACATCAAGTGGCGGTTTACATAGATGGTTTTAATTTGTTCTATGGTATGAGATCAAAGGGATGGAAAAGATACTACTGGCTGAATGTTTATAGGCTCGCCGAAAACCTGTTGCTCTCCGGGCAACAACTGTCAATTGTCAAATACTTCACTGCCCCAATTCTGCCTGACCCAATTGATCCAGATAAGGATAAGAGGCAGACAACATATCTTGATGCACTCGCTGCACTTCCTGGTCTCTATATTGAAAAGGGGTATTACAGATCAAGACGATACCAATGTCCGAGCTGCGGAGTTCCAAAGACGATTTATGAAGAAAAGACAACTGATGTTAATATCGCCGTCGCAATGATCACTGATGCGTATGCCGATGAATTCGACACGGCAATTCTGGTCTCTGCTGATGGAGATTTGGTGCGGCCCGTTCAAACTATACTTGCGAATTTTCAGAGAAAACGGGTGGTAGTAGCATTCCCACCTGACCGCAAATCCTTTGATCTGCGAAATAACGCAACGGCATACTTCACGATAGGACGCGGTGTTATAGCCAAAAGTCAATTGCCTGGTCAAGTTGTGGGGCAGAACGGCCATGTTCTGCATTGCCCGCCTAGTTGGACATAAAAGATACTCATGCAAATGATTCTGGCACAGAATCCTCAGCACAGAAAGGAACCCACATGACAACCCAAACAACCCAGTCATGGCAAATCGACACAACCCGCATGACATACCTCCGCTTCGGCCCCGGCGAACCCCTAGTCGCCGGCCTTGAGCAGTTCGCCCTAGCCAACGGTATCCGCGAAGCCGCCATCACATCGTGCATCGGCAGCCTGCGCCACCTGAACCTGCGCAACCTCTGCCGCTACGACGACGGCAACCCCGAGTTCGAGCGCACCACCGTGGACGAAAACCTTGAGCTAGTCAGCGCAGAAGGCTACATCCAGCCCCTGCCCGACTCCGACTCAGGCATCCGCGTCCACATCCACCTCGCCGCAGCCCGACCCTCCGGCGAGATGGTCGGCGGCCACTGCGAAGAAACCACCACCTTCACCGGAGCCTTCATGTACCTCCACATCCTTGACGAAGCTTAGCCCATTGAGCGCCAAAGTCCCTTCCCCCTTGATGGGGGAAGGTTAGGATGGGGGTGAAAATCCTCTCAATCCTTTCCATCCTGTTAGATCCCGGTTCTGGAGGCACCAAATGAGACTCACCGGCAAAGTAGCCATCGTCAGCGGCGCGGGCACTTACGGCGGCAGTGGCGTCGGCAACGGCGCGGCGGCAGCCATCCTCTTCGCCCGCGAAGGCGCAAAAGTCCTCCTTGTTGACGCCGTCAGCGAATGGGCAGAGGCAACGGCGCAGATAATCACCGAAGAAGGCGGCGAGGCATCCACCGCGACCGCCGATGTAACCAACCCCGACGACTGCCACAACGTAGTCGCTGCGGCAGTCGAGCGTTATGGCGCAGTCCACATCCTGCATAACAACGTAGGCGGAGGAGGTGGAGGCGGCAGCGTCGTCGAAGCCACCGACGAGGACTGGTATCGCAGCGCATCCGTAAACCTCATGAGCATGGTAAACATGTGCCGCTACGCCGTCCCCCACATGAAGAATGCCGGCAGCGGCTCCATCATCAACGTCTCATCCGTAACCGCCCTCCGACCCAAGCCCGGCAGGTCATCCGCGCAGTACACCGTCAACAAGTCCGCCGTAGTCGGCCTCACCCGCGCACTCGCCCTCGACCACGCCGCCGACAACATCCGCGCCAACTGCATCATGCCCGGCCTCATGTGGACGCCCCGCCTCGAATCCGCCTCATCCGCCTCCCGCGAGATGCGCCAGTCATCCACGCCCCTCCCCGTCGAAGGCCAAAGCTGGGACATCGGCAACGCCGCCCTCTTCCTCGCCAGCGACGACGCCCGCTTCATCACCGGCGTAACCCTTCCCGTTGACGGCGGCTTCCTCCTCACAAGCGCCCCGAACTAAAGCGGTCCAGCCCTTCCGTCGTTCCCGCGGAGGCAGCAGGAACCCAACGGGGCAGGGCGCGGTGGGACAAAAAACCCCTCTCCCCGCGGGAGAGGGTTGGGGTGAGGGGCGGTTAGAATCCCTTCCCCCGTTTCCCAACCACTTGACCGCCTTACACTGTAGCCATATAGTCAGCGGCGTAACGGCATGCGCGCTCCTGCAGCAGCAGTACGCCACCACGCCAATGACAGGCAGTTTCAGCCACTCGGAGGTCTATCTTGCGACCAAACATCGTTTTCGCATTCGCGGATGACTGGGGCAGGTACGCCAGCGCCTACCGCAACCGGCCCGGCGAAGGCACGCTCCACGAACTCATCGAGACGCCAAACTTCGACCGCGTCGCCGAAGAAGGTGCCCTGTTCCTCAACGCCCACGTCCCCGCTCCAAGCTGCACCCCCTGCCGAAGCTCAATCCTCTCAGGCAGGTACTTCTGGCAGACCGGCTTGGGCGCAATTCTCGCCGGAGCAAGGTGGGACGAGTCCATACCGACTTACCCCCTTATCCTTGAAGAAGCCGGCTATCACATCGGCTACACATACAAGGTCTGGACGCCCGGCCTGACCGAACATGCCCCCTACGGCGGGGAGCGCACCGCCTACGAGTCCGCCGGCATCAGGTTCAACGAATTCTCCGAGGAAGTCACGAAGCTACTGGGAGAACAGTCGGTTGCCAGTGCAAAACAGGAAATGTACGACGAGGTGAGAGGCAACTTCGACAGCTTCCTCGACGCCAGACCGGACGACACGCCATTCTGCTACTGGTGGGGTCCCACCAACACCCACCGCACTTGGGAGCGCGGCTCCGGCAAGGAACTCTGGGACCTCGACCCCGACGACCTGAAAGGCCGCATGCCCGCCTTCCTTCCCGATGTGCATGACATACGCGAGGACTTCAACGACTATCTCGGCGAATGTGTCGCCTTCGATATGGGACTTGGTGTAATCCTCGAACGCCTCGAACAAATCGGCGAACTGGACAACACCCTGCTGGTAGTAAGCGGCGACCACGGCATCCCCGGATTCCCCCGCGCAAAGTGCAACCTGTACAACATCGGCACGGAAGTCGCCATGTCTGTCCGCTGGCCCGGACATATAACGCCGGGCCGCGTCGTCAACGACTTCGTGAACCTGATGGACCTCGCGCCCACCTTCCTGGACGCAGCCGGCGTTGACTACCCCGAAGGCCTGACGGCCACCAGCCTCATGCCACTGCTGAACTCCACCGAAAGCGGCCGAGTTGAACAGGAACGGGACTTCGTCGTAACAGGTCGCGAGCGCCACATGCTCGCAAGGGAAGGCCATCTCCCCTATCCCCAGAGGGCAATCCGCACCGACGGCTTCTTGTACATCCACAACTTCGAGCCCGACCGCTGGCCCGCAGGAGACCCCTACGACTTGGACGACGACGATGCGGTGCCGCCGCCCTGGGAGGACATTCTGACCAACTACCTCGTAGTGTACGGAGACATAGACCTCGGCCCCACCAAGGCATGGATGATATACAACAGGGCGCGGGAAGACGTGAAACCGCTCTTCCAGCTGGGCTTCGGCAAGCGCCCGCAGGAAGAACTATACGACCTGCGCAAAGACCCCGACTACATGGTGAACGTCGCCTACGATGACGAATATGAGCAAATTCGCGCCAACCTCTACTCCCGCCTCATAGCAGTCCTTGAGGAGCAGGACGACCCGCGCGTAACCGAGTCCCCGTCAAGGTTCGAATTCCCACCATACGGCGGCCCTGTACCCGAAGAGTGGCACGCCGAAAACAAGAGACTGCTATTTGTGAAGGATCCAAAGGTGTACGCAATGGTGTACGGAGATGAAGCGCCATAAACCGCATTCTGCCCTAACAATCGTCAATTAAGGCTGGGCATAATGTTGCCACAATTTGTCCCCTCTCCCTGGGGGAGAGGGTTAGGGTGAGGGGATAACGAATGAATTATGCCCACTCCTGAATGTTATGTAACCACACCACTCGGAGGAAAATCTTGCGACCAAACATCGTTTTCGCATTCGCGGATGACTGGGGCAGATACGCCAGCGCCTACCGCAACCAGCCCGGCGAAGGCACCATCCACGAACTCATCGAAACGCCAAACTTCGACCGCGTCGCCGATGAAGGCGCGCTCTTCCTGAACGCGCACGTCCCCGCTCCAAGCTGCACTCCCTGCCGCAGCTCCATACTGACCGGCAGGTACTTCTGGCAGACCGGCTTGGGAGCGATTCTCGTCGGCGCCAGGTGGGACGAGTCCATACCGAGTTACCCCCTGATCCTCGAAGAAGCCGGCTACCATATCGGCTACACATACAAGGTCTGGTCCCCTGGAATCACCGCCAACGCCCCCTACGGCGGAACCCGAACGGGATACGAAGCCGCAGGCGTCAGATTCAACAGCTTCTCCGAAGAGGCAACGGCGCGACTGGATGCTCTATCTGTTGACGCTGCAAAGCAGGAACTATTCGACGAGGTAAGAATCAACTTCGACAGCTTCCTCGACGCCAGGCCGGATGACTCTCCCTTCTGCTACTGGTGGGGTCCCACCAACACCCACCGCACATGGCAGCAAGGCTCCGGCAAGGAAATATGGGACCTCGATCCCGACGATCTCAAGGGACGCATGCCAGGCTTCCTCCCCGATGTCCACGACATACGCGAGGACTTTAACGACTATCTCGGCGAATGCGTAGCCTTCGATACCGGATTGGGAGTGATCCTCGAACGCCTCGAAGAAATCGGCGAGCTGGACAACACCCTGATTGTCGTCAGCGGAGACCACGGCATCCCCGGTTTCCCCCGCGCAAAGTGCAACCTGTACAGCATCGGCACGGAAGTCGCTATGGCAGTCCGCTGGCCCGGCAAAGTATCACCGGGCCGCGTCGTCAGCGACTTCGTAAACCTGATGGACCTCGCCCCCACCTTCCTCGATGCCGCCGGCGTGGAGCATCCCCCCGGAATGACGGCCAGCAGTATTATGCCGCTCTTTGAGTCCGCCGAAAGCGGGCGCATACAAGAAGACAGAGACTTCGTTGTTACCGGCCGCGAAAGACATACTATCTCCAGGGAGGGCGGCATTCCGTATCCGATCAGGGCGATACGCACCGACGACTTCCTGTACATCCACAATTTCGAGCCCGACCGCTGGCCCGCCGGAGATCCCCGCGGCTTGGAAGATTACACCGCAGAGCCGCCATCAATGGAAGAACTCAGGACAGTCACCCTGTCAGTTTACGGCGATATAGACCAAGGCCCCACAAAAGTCTGGATGATTTACAACAGGGCGGAGGAAGACGTAAAGCCGCTATTCGAGCTGGGCTTCGGTAAGCGACCGCAGGAGGAGCTGTACGACCTCCGCAAAGACCCCGACTACATGCAAAACGTCGCCTACGACAGCGAGTACGAGCAGATTCGCGCCGCCCTGAACTCCCGCCTCATCTCAGTGCTGCAAGAGCAGGACGACCCGCGCATAACCGAATCCCCACCAAGATTCGAGCAGCCACCATTCGCAGGCCCATTAGATGATGAATGGCACGCCGAAAACATGAGATGGCTCGCCTCTCGCGATCCGAGACTATACACAACCGTGTACGGAAATCGACCACATCCACCCGAGCAACCAAGCTCCTGACATCCACGCCCAGCCCTGTTCATCTCCCACCGTTTGACCGCCTCAAAGCGTTGTCATATAGTGTGCGCAGCGTCAGCAGGGCAGGGCGACGAAACTGCCGAACGCCATCCTGACAATCCGACATAAGCATTTGAACTTGGAGGACAATCTTGCGACCTAACATCGTTTTCGCATTCGCAGACGACTGGGGCAGGTATGCCAGCGCATATCGCAACCAGCCCGGCGAAAGCACCATCCACGAACTAATCGAAACCCCCAGCTTCGACCGGATAGCTGACGAAGGCGCGCTCTTCCTGAACGCAATCGTGCCCGCTCCCAGCTGCACCCCCTGCCGCAGCTCACTGCTCTCGGGCAGGTACTTCTGGCAGACGGAACAGGGAGCAATTCTATTCGGCGCCAAGTGGGACGAGTCCATACCGACCTATCCCCTCGTACTGGAAGAAGCCGGCTACCACATCGGCTACACGTATAAGGTCTGGTCCCCCGGGCACTACTACAACGCTCCCTACGGCGGAGAGCGCAACGCCTATGAAAGCGGCGGCATCAGGTACGACTACTTCTCCGAGGAGGTCACCAGCCGACTGGACACCCTATCGGTTGCCGACGCAAAGCAGGAGCTATTCGACGAGGTGAGAACCAACTTCGACAGCTTCCTCGACGCCAGGCCGGACGACACGCCATTCTGCTACTGGTGGGGCCCCACCAACACCCATCGGAGCTGGGAGCGCGGCTCCGGCAAGAACCTCTGGGGACTCGAGCCCGACGACCTGAAAGGCCGCATGCCCGAGTTCCTCCCCGATGTCCACGACATCCGCGAGGACTTCAACGACTACCTCGGTGAATGTCTCGCCGTCGATGCAGGTCTGGGAGTGATAATCAGTCGCCTCGAAGAACTCGGCGAGCTGGACAACACCCTCATCGTCGTGAGCGGCGACCACGGCATCCCCGGTTTCCCCAGGGCAAAGTGCAACGTCTATGACATCGGCCAGGAAGTGGCTCTGGCAGTTCGCTGGCCCGGACACGTGGAACCCGGCCGCACCATAACCGACCTCGTGAACCTGATGGACCTCGCACCCACCTTCCTCGAGGCCGCCGGTGTCGAGCCCCCGCCCGGAATGACAGCCACCAGCATTATGCCGCTCCTTGAATCCACCGAGAGCGGACGCATTCAGGAAGACCGGAACTTCGTCGTTACCGGTCGCGAGAGACACGTCCTCTCCAGGGAGGGCGCTCTTCCATACCCTATGAGGGGCATCCGCACCGACGACTTCCTTTATGTTTACAACTTCGAGCCCGACCGCTGGCCCACGGGAGATCCCGGTGGAATGGACGATTACAGTGCGCCTGTGCCACCGATGTCGCCGGATTTCAGCGTACCAATTCGGTTTATTTACGGAGACATAGACCATGGCCCCACCAAAATGTGGATGATTCACCACAGGGCCGAGGAAGACGTAACGCCGCTCTTCGAGCTAGGCTTCGGCAAGCGACCTCAGGAGGAGCTATACGATCTCCGCAACGACCCCCACTACATGAACAACGTCGCCAATGACAGCGAGTATGAGCAAATCCGCGCCGACCTGTACTCACGCCTCATGGCGCTGCTGCAGGAGCAGAACGACCCGCGCGTAACGGAGTCTCCCCCAAGGTTCGAGCAGCCACCATACGCGGGTCCTGTCCCCGAAGAGTTGCTGGAGGAAGACGCGAGGTGGGTTGCCTCTCGCGAGCTCGACCCAAGCTACTATGCAACCATAACCAGCAACCGCGCCAAGAGAATCTAGTCAGCGAATCCACGCCGCATGCACTCTTGCCCTCCGCTTGTTCCTTCCCCCTTGATGGGGGAAGGCTAGGATGGGGGTGTGACGAATCATACCCTACGCTAGAATGCCCACCTCCCAAGTGCGCCTGCACAACCCAAAACAACATAGGCAACCCGGAGCAAGTTCTTGCAACCAAACATCGTTTTCGCATTTGCCGATGACTGGGGCAGGTACGCCAGCGCCTACCGCAACCAGCCCGGCGAAAGCACAATCCACGAACTCATCGAAACTCCCAACTTCGACCGAATCGCGGAAGAAGGCGCGCTTTTCCTCAACGCGCACGTCCCCGCGCCAAGCTGCACCCCCTGCCGAAGCTCAGTTCTGAGCGGCAGATACTTCTGGCAGACAGGACTGGGCGCGATTCTTTTCGGAGCCAGGTGGGACGAGTCCATTCCCACATATCCCCTGATTCTTGAAGAAGCCGGCTACCACATCGGCTACACATACAAGGTCTGGTCCCCCGGGCTCGCCGTAGACGCCCCGTACGGAGGCGCGCGCACCGCCTATGAAGCGGCGGGAAGCAGATTCAGCAGCTTCTCCGAAGAAGTCACAAGGCGTCCGGACGGTCAGTCGATCGACGATGCAAAGCAGGAACTGCTCACCGAAGTAGAAGAAAACTTCGATAGCTTCCTAGCCGCCAGACCTTCTGATTCACCGTTCTGCTACTGGTGGGGCCCAACCAATACCCACCGCACCTGGCAGCAAGGCTCCGGCAAGGAACTCTGGGACCTCAACCCCGACGACCTGAAAGGCCGCATGCCTGCCTTCCTCCCAGACGTGCATGAAATACGCGAGGACTTCAACGACTATCTCGGCGAATGCCTCGCCTTCGATGCGGGATTGGGCGTAATCATTGAGCGTCTCGAAGCAATCGGAGAGCTGGACAACACCCTTATCGTCGTCAGCGGCGATCACGGCATCCCAGGCTTTCCGAGAGCAAAGTGCAACCTGTACGACCTCGGCTCCGAAGTGGCAATGGCAGTCCGCTGGCACGGGCAGGTATCACCCGGCCGCACCATAACCGATTTCGTGAACCTCATGGACCTCGCTCCCACATTCCTCGATGCCGCCGGAGTGGAACCGCCGTCCGACATGGTGGGGAACAGCATTGTGCCACTGCTCAAATCTGGCGACAGCGGGCGTGTGGAAGAAGAACGGGATTTCGTTGTTACCGGCCGCGAAAGGCACAACCCCGCAAGGGAGGGCGGCCTTCCATATCCGCAGAGGGCGATCCGCACCGACGGCTTCCTCTATATCTACAACTTCGAACCCGACCGCTGGCCAATGGGCGACCCCGAGGGCTTGGACGATTACGACACGGAACCGCCGCCCAGGGAAGAAATACTGAATAACTATCAGGCAGTGTTCGCCGACATAGACAAGGGCCCAACCAAGGCGTGGATACTCTATAACAGGGCGAGGGAAGACGTTCGGCCACTCTTCGAGCTGTCATTCGGGAAGAGACCCCAGGAAGAGCTATACGACCTGCGCAAAGACCCGGACTACATGGAGAACGTGGCTTACAAAGAAGAGTATGCAGAATTCCGCGCCGACCTGAACGCTCGCCTCATGGCAGTGCTGAAGGAGCAGGACGACCCGCGCCTCACAGAGTCCCCGCCAAGGTTCGACCTGCCGCCATACGCTGGCCCACCCACCGAGCAATGGCAGACCGAATTCATGGAATGGCTCGCTTCCTACGATCCAGAAGCGCTCGCAGGAATGAGCGCAACATTAAACCCCTCACCG
Organism: Dehalococcoidia bacterium; assembly: GCA_963665605.1. GTDB lineage: Bacteria > Chloroflexota > Dehalococcoidia > Lucifugimonadales > JADFKI01 > Bin90. The sequence continues at coordinate 2,684,063 of OY762409.1, forward strand.
GAACATCCATCTTCGTGAAAGCAGTTCATCGCTGAAGTCCTTCCGGACGGCGTGCCCCTCTCAGCACCCGGAACTAGGCGGCATCACTAGGTTCTGTTGACATTCGCGGTTTTCAGCCCGTCATTCCCGCGCAGGCGGGAATCCAGAGGGGTTGCATGGGGCAATTTTACGCTGGACATTCTATTTCTCAGTTCTAAACTCCAACCCAATTGCTTTGAATCTCAAAATGTCAGCACGTCCTAGTATGTCGTCGCTCGATTTCGGAATCTGGGACCGCTTCGAAGAACAACTCCAGCGCTTCCTTTAAGTTGTCACGGGCCTCAGATACGCCATCCCCTTGGCTAGCAATGTCTAACTCAGGGCACAACGCCACATAACCATCTCCATCGCCCTCGATAATCGCCGTCAGATTCCTCTTCTCCACCTTCAACCCACAAGCAACGCAACGGTGGAAGCTAAAGCAGTCGCAGCGGCAACACTCCCTATCATCAACCCAACCATCCACTTCACCATACGAGTCTCTGAGTCACCCATCTGCTTGACCAGACGAGCTTCCTGATCACCCATCTGTTTAAGCAACCGGGCTTCAAGTTCGCCCATCTGACGGGTCATGCGTGTCTCAATCGCCTGCAAGTCGGCCTTCGTTGCTAGATGCTCGTAGGCACCCTCAAGTCTGCTTAGTCTCTCTTCTGGCGTGGTCACTTATCACCCGTCCTCTTTTGACTTTGGCATCATTGCCCCAAGAACAGCGCGACGGCAGAAGCAATCGCAGTTGCTGCGACCACGCTCCCGATCATCAGCCCCACTATCCACTTGACCATGCGCGTCTCGGAATCCGCAATCTGCTTAAGCAAGCGGGCCTCTAAATCACCCATTTGCCCGGTCATGCGTGTCTCAAGTGTCTGCAAGTCAGCCTTAGTTGCAAGATGCTCGTAGGCACCCTCAAGTCTGCTTAATCTCTCTTCCGCCGTGGTCATTCATCACCTGTCGCAGTAGATTATTCCTCTTGGAGCAACTATATTACTTAAAGAAAGAAGAATAATCAAGTACTAGATGACTATAATGTGGTCCTATTTCTTCCGCGCCGGATCCCCCTCCGGCAGGTAATCCCGCAGTTCCCGCTTCCACTCCGGCGTCGGCGCGCTCGCATTCTTGCGCGGCACATACACCGACCGCTCCACCAGGTCGTACTTATGCACATACCTCGCGCAGTTCGGGTATACTTCCGTCAGCGCCACCCGCACGATGAACTGCGCCCCCTCATACTTCGCCATCAACTCGTCATCCTCGTCGATCGACACCACACCCTGAAGCCTAAGCCGCCCCTGCCCCACGAAATCCACGAACAGCAGCCCCACATTCGGGTTCTTCAGCAGGTTGCCCATGCTCTGGTACTTGCCGTTCCCGTCGTAGTTCGGAAACGCGATGCACCCGTCGTCCACCACCGTAATGAACCCCGGGTCGCCGCCCTTGTACGAGCAAGTCGGCAGCCCCCGGTGATCGCAAGTCGCCATAAAGAACATATCCGCCTGCTCGACGAACTCCCGCTGCTCCTTCTTCAGCCGCTCCGAAGCCCTCTGAGCCACCCGCTCCGCCAGCTTCACCGTCCCGAACCGCTCCTGAAAATGCAGGTTCCCATCATGAAAATCGTGTACCTTCGCGCTCATGGCAGTCTCCCCCGTGTAATCTTACTTCCGGCGCTTTCGCCTTCGTCTATTGTCCTTGCCGAAGCGTTTCTACCTTTTCGTTCAGGATGCCTATCTGTCTGTCCAAATTGTTGCCCATTATTCGAGAACGATTGAGAATCTTGGTGACATGATTGTCAATCGCACTGGCGGATTTTGTGATTTCCTCTAACCCTTCTCGCTGCTTTTCTATGTCCAGAACCGCTTCTCTGATTGCATCGATATCGGCGCCTAATTCTTCACTGTGACCTCTGGATTGCACACAGAGTGCTTTGGAAACTGATACACCTGCCTCGAGTATCACGTTGGTATTCGCATCTTCAGCGTTCCAGACCACCATTAGGTCATCTCCATAGCGTTTGAACGCTTCCAGGCCGGTTGGGGCAGAACCGGAAGAAAATACGAATAGTCCAATGCTCGCGTCTCGGTTCTTCTTTGCTTCTTCCAACTCGGCTAGTGCGCCGTCTATGGTGTAAGACTTGTCGTCTTTCGCTTCGATCACAATCCGCGCACCGGTAGCCACATGCTCAGAACCAAGCTGTATGACTACATCTCCCTTCTTGCTGCGCCCAAAGTCTCCGGTTTGGTTCCCCGTCTGTGTAACGAAATCGCCCGTATTCACGTTCAGATCATTGACGAAACCGTACACTTGATCCTCGAATTCGAGGCCATGCAGCGTTGACTTGGCAACCTCTTTTTTCCGCGTGTTCATTTCAGCAAGCGAAATCTTTACTTCTTCTTGGAATTGCGCGTTGGTCTGCCGCTGGTTTTCGAGAACATCCAACAGCTTCTTCTGCATCCTTGCCAAAGCCGTGTCTTCCTCATCTAAAGAAAACTCACGAGTGATCTTCTTCTGCGCTCCTTCAACCCGACTCATTAGCCGCGACAGTGCCGAGTCCTCCTTGTCCAGTGAAAACTCTTCAGTCACCGTATCAATTTGGTTCTGCAGGGATTCCCCCACTTCCCCGTGATTTTTCTCCAATTCTTCAAGCAGACGACTGAGCGCGCCTTCTTTATTGTCCAGCGAGAACTCACGAAGTATCAATTCCCGCTGTTCCGTCAGCGTGCCACTTGCCGACTCGGAGAGATTGTTGATTAGTCCGTCTTTGGCGTTGGGATCAAGCATGTGCATCAAAGGGCTTTCTACGCCAACATGTGTGGTGAGCGTTCGCGCCAATTCGGATCCGTCACCTTCTATCTGACTGCGAATGACCCGTTCAATCTCGCCATCCTTTTGAATCAGACTCTTCACCCTCTCGTTGAACCGGCCGCTCTCCGGATCGAAGTACTCCTTCAGACAATTTGAGATCTGCCCGGTAACTTCATTCTGGTGATTGTCCAGGGCGTGGCTCATGCTCTCGATGAACAGCTCCCCCTCGTGACGAACCGTATCGGCGTCAATCCTGCCTTGCGCCTGCCGCAGCGCGATCGTGCCAATCTTCAATGCCGAGATCGCGAACTCCGCACGGTCCTCGCCGTCCTCATATGTCGAAAGCTCGGCGATCAGATCCGCGTCGGATATACGCAGATGTAACTCCATTACAACCGCATCTCGATCTTTGACTGCCGTTCCATTGCGTGATGTACCGTTTACTGCCAAGACTATCCTCCTCGGCCCGAATGAAGTGAAATGCTCCGTAATTCAGCTTTGAGAAACAAAATGGACGGGACACCTATTCACGGCGCCCCGTCCATCCTATCCGTCTATGTCGGTTTTATCTAGTCGTCCCCAACTACAGGCGACTGCTCCTCCACCATTTCCTCCGTTGACATCGCGTCCGTCGCCCTCACATCCTCGTCCGCCTTCTCCACGCCCAGCCCGAACGGCCCCTGCGCCATCTCCGACTCGAACTCGTCCACCGGCCCAGTCAGCATGCTGATCGGGTCGATCACTTCCTCGTCCTCGGGTATGTCCAGGAACGCTCGGCCCTCTTCCGTCAGGTCAAGCCGCGCAGGTATAAGCCTGCCGATGATCACATTCTCCTTCAGTCCGCGCAGGTAGTCCACCTCGCTGTTCACGGCAGCCTCGGTCAGCACCCGCGTCGTCTCCTGGAACGATGCTGCAGATAGGAAGCTGTCCATCTTCAGCGACGCCCTCGTGATACCCAGCAGCACCGGGCTTGCCGTCGCCGGCTCACCGCCCTCTGCCAGCACCGCCGCATTGTGCTCCTCGAACTGCCTGCGATCAACCTGGTCGTCCGGCAACAGGTTCGTGTCCCCGGAGTCCTCGACCTGCACCTTGCGCAGCATCTGCGAGATTATCACCTCGATGTGCTTGTCGTGAATAGTCACGCCCTGCGAGCGGTACACATTCTGCACCTCGTCGATCAGGTACTGCTGCACAGCCTCGCGGCCCTGCAGGCTAAGTATGCGCTGCGGACTCTTCGGCCCGGCCGTCAGCGGATCGCCCGCCGATACCTTGTCGCCCGAGTTCACGATAATCGCCGATGCCGCGGGTATCTGGTACTGTCGCTTGTCCTCGTCGGTCCAGCTTATCGACAGCGTCTCGTCTTCGACATGCACCATTCCTGACACTCTAGCAAGGATGTCATTCGGAACCAGCGCCACGCCCTCCGACTCCTCGTCCATCTCCAGTGCAGCGAGCGTGTCCCCGATATTCACCAGGTCCCCGTCGCCCACCATCAGGCTGCTCCCATCAGGCAGCAGATACTCGTCCGTGTAGGTCTCTGTATTCACCACCTCGACGATTCTGCCCTCGGTCGTCTCGTTGACCACCGCGGTCCCGTCAATCTCCGACAGCACCGCCTCGCCCTTCGGCACACGCGCCTCGAACAGCTCGTTCACCCTTGGCAGACCGCTCGTGATGTCCGATCCCGCGATTCCGCCCGTGTGGAAGGTACGCATCGTCAGCTGCGTTCCCGGCTCGCCGATGCTCTGCGCCGCGATGATTCCCACCGCCTCGCCGACCATTATCGGCTTCCAGGTCGCCAGCGACAGCCCGTAGCACATCCGGCACAGCCCGCGCTCCGCCTCGCAGCGAATTGGCGACCGCACCATCACATGCGTCAAGCCCGCCTCCACTATCTGTGCAAGCGCCTCCAGGCTGAACAACTCGTTGCGCTCCACTATTATCTCGCCAGTATTCGGGTCCGCCACCGCCTCAGCGGCATAGCGGCTCTTCGCCCTGTCCTCGAACGGAGGCAATATCGACTCCGGCCTCTTCGTCTCTATCAGCATGCCCTCGAGCGTGCCGCAGTCCTCTTCCAATACGATGAGTTCCTGCGCCACATCTATCAGGCGCCGCGTCATGTATCCGCTGTCTGCGGTTCTCAGCGCCGTGTCCGTCAGTCCCTTGCGTGCTCCGTGCGTCGAGATGAAGTACTCCAGCACGCTAAGCCCCTCGCGGAAGCTAGACTTGATCGGACGCTCGATGATGCGACCATGCGGGTCCGACATCAGGCCGCGCATTCCCGCCATCTGCTTGATCTGCGCGATGTTACCCTTCGCCCCCGATGTCGCCATCATGTACAGGCCGATGCCCGCGTTGCTCATTGAGCCGCGGCTGCTTCCGCCGTACCTGCTCAGGTTATTCTCGACCGCAGTCGTCAGGTTGTCGTTCGCATCCGTCCAGATGCCGATAGTCTGGTTGTAGCGGTCGTCATCCGTAACCAGGCCGTCCATGTACATGTCATCCAATTCGGCGATCTTGTTCTCCGCCTCCTCGATGATCCCCTGCTTCTCGGTCGGCACCTCAACATCGTTGATCGCGATGGTTACGCCCGACTTCGACGCGTAGTGGAAGCCCATGTCCTTGATCTTGTCCAGGACATCCGCCGTCCCCTCGTTGCCTAGTATCTGGTGCGCCTGCGAGGTAATCTCGTTCAGCGCGCGCCGGTCAATTACCTCGTTGATGAAGCCTAATTCCTCTGGCAGCGCATCGTTGAAGATAACCCGCCCCGGAGTAGTCTCCATCCATGCCTCTTCGCCTGATCCCTCATGGCCTGGTCCTTCATGATTCTGAGCGCGCACCTTCACCTGTGCCAGCAGTTCGAGCTGGCCCAGTTCGTATGCGAGCCGCGCGTCCTCGATGTCCGCGAATTCGCGACCCTCGCCGCGCGCGCCATCCATCGCCTGCGTCATGTAGAAGCAACCCAGAACCATATCCAGCGTCGGCGACACGATCGGCTCGCCCGAGCTTGGCGCGAGCATGTTGTTCGTGCTCATCATCATCCGCTTCGCTTCCCAAACGGCTTCCTTCGATAGCGGCACATGTACTGCCATCTGGTCGCCGTCGAAGTCCGCGTTGAACGCCGTCGTCACCAGCGGGTGCAGCCGTATCGCGCTGCCCTCGATGAGTACCGGCTGGAACGCCTGGATACCCAGCCTGTGCAGCGTAGGCGCGCGGTTCAGCAGGACGGGCCTGTCCTGCACCACCCGCTCCAGTATGTCCCACACCTCCGGCCTCTCGCTCTCCGCAAGACGCTTCGCGCTCTTTATGTTGTGCGCGTAGCCATTGATCACCAGCTTGTTCATCACAAACGGCTTGAACAGCTCCAGTGCCATCTTGCGCGGCAATCCGCACTCGTTCAGCTTCAGCTCCGGACCCACGATAATGACCGAGCGTCCGCTGTAGTCCACACGCTTGCCCAGCAGGTTCTGGCGGAAACGCCCCTGCTTCCCTCGAAGCAGGTCAGACAGCGACTTCAGCTTGTGGTTATGGCTACCGGCAACGGCCCTGCCGCGCCTGCCGTTGTCCACCAGCGCGTCAACCGCCTCTTGCAGCATCCGCTTCTCATTGCGAACGATAATCTCCGGCGCCATCAGGTCGATGAGCCGCTTCAGCCTGTTGTTTCGGTTGATGACTCTGCGGTATAGGTCGTTCAGGTCGCTAGTCGCGAACCGACCACCGTCAAGCTGCACCATCGGGCGAAGCTCCGGCGGAAGCACCGGCAGCATCGTGAATATCATCCACTCCGGCTTGTTCTCGCTCTTGCGGAACGCCTCCACAACCCGCAGCCGCTTAACGGCCTTCTTGTGCCGCTGACCCGAAGTCGTGCGAATCTCCTCTTGGAGAGCGTCACGCATATCGTCGAGGTCCATGTTCCTCAGCAGTTCGAGCACCGCCTCGGCGCCCATGCCCGCCTCGAACACATCGCCGCAACTGTCCCGCAGGTCGCGGAATCGGCTCTCCGTAAGCAGACCGCCCACGGCTAAGCCTTCCATGTCGTCAATCTGGTCCTGTATCTCGTTCTCCAGATTGTCCCGCTCCTCTTCGAAGCTCAGGTTAAGCTGCTTGATCTCTTCCTTAAGTGCGGCCAGCTCCTTCTCGGACAGGCCGCTCTCCTCCGCCCCGTCGATCTTCGCCTGGATCTCCTCCGTCTTTTCGAGCAGCTTCATCTCTATTCGACCAAGCTCACCATCAAGACCGTTCTGCAGGCGGTCAACCTCGTCGGCGACCATTTCGCTGTTCACGCCGGTGATAAGGTACTGCGCGAAGTAGAGCACCCTGTCAAGATTCTTCGGCGACAGGTCCAGCATCAGCCCCAACCTGCTCGGCGTGCCCTTCGAAAACCAGATATGCGCGACAGGCGCCGCAAGCGAGATATGCCCCATGCGCTCTCGCCGCACCTTCGCCCGCGCTATCTCCACACCGCAGCGGTCGCAGATGATCCCGCGATGTCGTATCTTCTTGTACTTCCCGCAGTAGCACTCCCAGTCCTTTGTCGGCCCGAAAATGCGCTCGCAGAACAACCCGTCCTTCTCCGGACGGAGCGTTCGGTAATTGATGGTCTCAGGCTTCGTAACCTCGCCGTAAGACCACAGCCGAATCTGCTCCGGGGAAGCAAGCGAAATCCTGATTGCGTTAAAGTCGTTGCCGCCTTGAGCCATTTAGCACACTCCTGAATGTCTTGTCAGTGTGTAGGTTGTGAGTTGATCGTTGTGTCCGTTTGTCCTGTCCGTTTGTCGATATGTGAGTTTGCCGGGCTGTAGAAGTTTCGTTATGTCAGTGAATTGCAGGCTCACGGGATAATATGACCATATTCTCAAAGTGAACGGATGCGTTCCTGATGGCGACGCCTATTGGGTTGAGGAAGCCGTCGTCGAAATCTTCATCGAGCTTCCACCAGACAGTTATTTCGCCGTTCTCAGTAACTTTATCGGGGTCATCTATGATTCGGCCAAGCATTAACGTGTCCGTCTCCGGGTCATAACCCCTGCCCAGCGGGAGATATGTTGAACCGGCCATAACTGTTATGGTCGCTATGTCGTGACCGTTCTCAGTGGCTACGCCAACAATTACATCGCCGTCGTCGTACAGTGTGAGCCCTTCAATGGACGGAACTCCGGTAGCAAAGTGGAGAATATCTACCCTATCGTCATCGTCATAGTGAACTCGCATCTCGCACCTCCAAGTGCCGAAATCTGCGGTCAAAGTAGCTGAGGTCTGAATTGCGCCACTTCTGCGTCGCCGGAGTGTCACGGAATGCCGTGATGATGGCTGTATCGTCGATAGAAACGGCTACTCTGACCATCTTCTCCAATTCGGGCACATAAGCCCAATAGCATAGACTTTGCCTCCCATCGGCGTCGATCTTGATTCCACGAATCACCCAATTCTCAAGAACATGTCTCACGCGCTCGGCAGTAATGCCTATGTGCGTGCTATTTCTCATGTGCCGGCTGACTGCTCTAGTCCGGCCTCCCGCCGTTATCGTCTCCGGCAACTGCTCAAAATCACTGCCTTGCGGCGTTTCCAATTGCCGGGTTCCTCCATATCATCGCCGCTCATCTTGTCCCCGCCCCCTCAGGGGAGGGTTAGGGAGGGGGTATATCCCCACTCCCCTCCATCCATTTAGTATTCTCGCGCTAATCATCCCCGACCGTCGGAGAAGGCGTCTCCTGAGTCTCCTGCGATGTGGCTTCCACATCCCCCTCAGTAGCTGCGCCAGCATCGCCGCTATCACCAGCATCTACGCCAGCAGTCGGCGCGGCTTCCACGCTCGCCTCGGCAAAACCATTCTCATGGTCATCTCCGAGCAGCGGCACATCGCTGAACATGTCATCCATATCCAGTGCCGGCGGGAACTCCTCCAGCGTGCCTATATCATCGTCCAAATCGTCCAGCATGTACTGGCTAGCAGCCTCATGCATCAGCTCAACCGACATGCCTAGGCTCTGAAGCTCCTTCATCAGCACATGGAACGACTCCGGCACGCCCGGCTGGGTAACATTCTCACCCTTCACGATCGCCTCGTAAGTCTTCACCCTGCCGATAACATCGTCAGACTTCAGCGTCAGCATCTCCTGCAGGTTGTTCGCCGCGCTGTACGCTTCCAGCGCCCAAACCTCCATCTCGCCGAACCTCTGCCCGCCGAACTGCGCCTTGCCGCCCAGCGGCTGCTGCGTTATCAGCGAGTACGGGCCCGTCGAGCGAGCGTGTATCTTGTCCTCGACCAGGTGGATGAGCTTCATCATATAGATGTAACCCACCGCTATCGGCTGGTCGAATGCCTCGCCGGTGCGCCCGTCGTACAGTATCGACTTGCCCAGCGTCGGCGCAGCAACCTGGTCCTCTCGGTTCAGCCGCAGCGCCTCTTCCTTCATATCGTGCAGCGTCATTTCCGATACATCGACCCGTACCTCTTCGCGCAGCCATGTCTCGAGGCAAACCCTCGAGGCCTCGCCCGGTACCTGGTCCGTGCCGTTCACTCCCGAAAATACCCTTTCGAAATTGTAATTCCGCTCCTCAAGCCATCCGCGCACCTTGCCCAGGTCAATCTGCTTCAGACCCGTTGAGTCGTTGGATGCCACATCTACCGCTTCCGCCTGGTCAATAATCCACGCCTGCGCCAGCGCGTCCTCGATGCTCGTGTCCGGCGCGCCGTCGAATACCGGCGTAACCGCATTGAACCCAAGATTGTGCGCTGCCCAGCCCAGATGCGTCTCCAGCACCTGGCCCAGGTTCATGCGGGAAGGCACGCCAATCGGGTTGAGTATGATGTCAACCGGCGTCCCGTCCGGCAGGAACGGCATATCCTCTTCAGGCATTATCTTCGCCACCACGCCCTTGTTTCCGTGGCGGCCTGCCATCTTGTCGCCCTCGGTGATCTTCCGCGTCTGTGCTATCCACAGCCGCACCATCTTGTTCACGCCCGGCGAAAGCTCGTCCTTGTCCACGCGGTTCAGCACCTTCACGCCGATGACCTTGCCGCGCTCGCCGTGAGGCACGCGCAGCGAAGTATCCTTCACATCCCGCGCCTTCTCTCCGAATATCGCGCGCAGCAGTTTCTCCTCCGCGCTCAGCTCGGTCTCACCCTTCGGCGTAATCTTGCCGACAAGGATGTCGCCCGTCTTGATCTCCGCGCCCACCCGGATGATGCCTTCCTCGTCCAGGTCCCGCAGGCTGTCCTCGCCCACATTCGGGATATCCCGCGTGATCTCTTCCGGCCCAAGCTTCGTGTCCCGCGCCTCGACCTCGTGCTTCTCGATATGTATCGAAGTGAACTTGTCGTCCTTCACCAGCTTGCGGCTCAGGATAATCGCGTCCTCGAAGTTATACCCCTCCCAGCTCATGAACGCCACCAGCACATTCTGCCCCAGCGCGAGCTGTCCACCGCCCGTCGATGAGCTGTCCGCCAGAACCTGGCCGACCTTCACCACATCTCCCTTGTTCACGATCGCGCGCTGGTTGATGCAAGTCCCCTGGTTGCTCCGCAGGAACTTCAGCAGCCGGTGCGAATGCAACTCGCCGTTCTCGTCAACCACGCTTATGCGCTCGCCCGTAACCTCCGTAACCACCCCGTCCACATCGGACATGATCACCTGCCCGCTGTCCCGCGCCACACGGCTCTCCATACCCGTCCCCACAAGCGGCGACTCCGGCTTCAGCAGCGGCACCGCCTGCCTCTGCATGTTCGATCCCATCAGCGCCCTGTTCGCGTCATCGTGCTCCAGGAACGGGATCAGCGCCGTCGATACGCTCACAAGCTGCATCGGCGACACATCCATATACGAAATATTCTCCGGCGGCTCCATCCCCACGCCCTCGCCTCGCCTCGTCTCGATCCGCTCATCGGCGAACTGCCCCTTCTCGTCCAGCGCAGCGCTCGCCATCGCGATGTCCAGCCCCTCCTCGCCATCGGCCGTCAGGTACTCGATCGAGTCAGGCACCATCGACACATACGGCTTCACCTGAACCATCTGCTCAGGCAGCGCAGACACGCGCCGTATATACCGGCTGTTCACCACCCGGCCGTTCGTCAGCAGCCTCTTGCCCTCGGCATCAATCAGGTCCTGCGCCAGCATGCGCCCCTCGATGTCCGGGTCAGTATTCTTGATCTCGGTCTGAATCCGTCGGTACGGCGTCTCGATGAACCCGAACTCATTCGTCCGAGCATAAGTCGCCAGCGACCCCAGCAGGCCAATGTTCGGCCCCTCAGGCGTCTCGATCGGGCAGATCCGCCCGTAGTGCGAGTGATGCACGTCGCGCACATCGAACCCCGCGCGCTCCCTCGACAGCCCGCCCGGTCCCAGCGCCGACAGCCTTCGCTTATGCGTCAGCTCCGCCAGCGGATTCGTCTGGTCCATGAACTGCGACAGCTGCGAACCCCCAAAGAACTCGCGCACCGCCGCCACAACCGGCCTGATGTTTATCAGCGCAGCAGGCGTCGTAGTCGCAGGATCGATCTGCGTCGTCATCCGCTCCTTGATAACCCGCTCCATTCGCAGCAGGCCCACGCGCACCTGGTTCTGTATCAGCTCGCCCACCGCACGCACACGCCTGTTCCCCAGGTGGTCTATGTCGTCCGGCGTAATCTCACCATTATTGATGCGGATCATCTGCTTCAGCAGCGTGGTGATGTCCTCCGCCTCCAGCGTCCGTATCTTATTCTCTGGGTTCCGCCCAAGGCTCCTGTTCAGCTTGTACCTGCCCACGCGCCCCAAGTCATACCGCCGCTCGTTATAGAACAAGTTCTTGATCAGGTCCCGCGCATTATCCAGGCTCGTCGGCTCACCAGGTCGCAGCCGCCGGTAAAACTCCAGCAGCGCCTGCTCCTCGTCCGTCACTGCGCCGTCCCTGTCGATCGTCGTCCGGATATACTCATGCTCCGGGTTCACATCAACATCCGAGAACAGCTCGATCAGCTCCTCGTTCGTCGCATAGCCCATCGCCCTCAGCAGCGTGCTAACCGGCGTCTTCCGCTTCCGGTCAACCTTCACCGAAATCACATCCCGGCTCGAAGTCTCAAACTCCATCCACGCACCGCGATACGGAATCATCTTCGCAGACGCAAGCCCGCGACCCGTATTCGTATCCGGCGTCGTCGTGAAATACACCCCCGGCGAGCGCACAAGCTGGCTCACAACCACGCGCTCCGCCCCGTTGATCACGAACGTCCCGTTGCTAGTCATCATCGGTATGTCACCGATGAACAGCGTCTGCTCCTTGATCTCCCCGTGCCCCGTCCCCGACGCCTTGATCTCCAGCGTCACCGTCACATACAGCGGCGCCGAATAGGTTATCTCCTTCTCACGGCACTCATCCTCCGTGTACTTCGGGTCCTCAAAATAATGGTCCCCCAGCGAAAGCTCGAACCGCGCCCCCGGCGAGTCCTCAATAGGCGAAATCTCGTCGAACAGGTCCTGCAGACCCTCGCCCTTGAACCACTCGAACGAGTCGAGTTGCACCTGTATCAGGTTCGGTACATCAAGAACTGTCTCCGTCGCCGCGTATGATCGCGTCCTCTCTCCTCTGGAATTGCCATTCGTAGCGGGCTTCGCAATAGATAAGGTCATACACTCACGCTCCTCGGCAAAGTGATGGCTATTCGTCGCTTGGCTTTCATTACCGCCAATGCTCGTAAACGGGCTCTCTGTCGTCTGTCTCTGGTCAGATTGACTGCGGGATGCTTCTGATGCGCCCTAGCCGTCAATGACCACGACGATGGGTCAAACTATGGGGCAAACCATGTGCCCAATCATGGGACCGTCCATGGGGCAAACTATGGGTCCGTCCATGGGGGAATCTGTGGGATACAAAAAATGACGCACCTCGACTGAGGTGATATGTCTGCAATCGAGAGTACGCATTGGTGGAAAAGCACATATTTTGACTAATATATAACACTAACACAGCCCAACCCGGGATGTCAACTGCTATCCCATAGCATCATATAAATCCCTTCCCCCTCGACGGGGGAAGGTTAGGATGGGGGTGATATGTCAGTCCCTCCAACGCATCCTCAATCCCCCAATCCACCCACCCCACCACCATAAACACACCATTATCATCAAATCATTGACATATATAATACTCTATGTTACGATTTCTAATATAAAGCAGGGCTACCAGACTGGCAAAGCAAACAAACGCCACTCCCCAGCCCCTAACCGGAAACCACAAACAGCATCGCAACCCAAAAAGGAGTCCACCAACATGAAGACCGCATCCACCCGCATCACCAGCATCCGGTCCCGCCTCTCCGAAGGCATCACGCTCCTCAGCATCCGCGCGCCCTCCCCAAACACCGTGCTGCTCGCCCTCATCCTCGGCCCCGCCACCCTCATGGCCCTCCGCTCAATCTAACCCCATGCCGTTCAGTTCCTTCCCCCATCAAGGGGGAAGGTTAGGATGGGGGTGAATGGAATAATACCTGGACTTGGAATAACGACGGACCTGATCACTCACACGCAGAAGGGACCCACAATGACCGGCAAACTCGTCAACCCCAGCCAAACCAATCTCCCCAACACCAACAGCGCAAACAAGAAAGGACCGACCATGACCCCCGAAACCGCCAACAAGCAGCAACAGGCATGCCTACGCGTCTGCCAATGGTGCGGAGACGCAGTAGCAAAGAAGAACGCCTTCTATAATTTCTTGGAACAGCCCATCTGCTGGCTCTGCCTAGCCGAAGCCACCCTCAACGGCAAAGTCACCCGCACCAGAAACGATTGAGAAAAGGACCGATTTATTGAGCAGGGCTGGGATTCGACCTAATGTTTCCACACGAGCTGTTCCCCTGTTTCCGCGTCAATTACGCCTTCAAGCTTAGGCGGATTCGTCGGATCTGAGATGGCACAATCCAGCTGGGACTGTGTCAGTCCTCGAGCGGGACGCCTAATTGCTCCATTGTTTGGTATAGCAAATTCAACCCCGGTTAGGTTGGTTTCGTGGAGAAATGCATTAGAAAGGTTGGCATTCCACAGTAGTGCACGAGATAGGTCAGCACCCATCAGATTGGCCGAACGCATATCAGCGTCTTCCAGTCTAGCTCCTGATAAATCTGCACCACTCAACCTAGTCGCTGAAAGGTCCGCACCAGTAAATTCGGCGTTAGGAAATTTCGCAAATTCCATTCTGGCCTGACGCAGCAAAGCATTTCTGAAATTTGCAGCGCCCGTCAAACGGAGCATCTCGGCAAACGTTTTTCCCAATTGCGTTTGCTCGACCGTCAGGTTTACGTCGCGGAGCCTCGCTCCGCTCAGTTCGGCTTCGCGAAAGTCCAGCCAGAAAAGAGTATCGGCAGCCAGTCGGGTGTTGAGTTCGTGGCACGTGCAAACGGCATCTAATGCAACCTGCACATCTTCACGCAATAGTGGAATGATGTCGGTTTCTAACTGATTGGTCTCTGAAGGTGTGAATCCTGTTGGATGACGGATAAATGCACATAGTAAACGCGATACTTCCAGATGATACTCTTCAGCGTGCTGCTCAGATAAGTTTCGTAGCATGTATATTCCACCCAGACGCACCGACTCATTTTCACTCCCGAGCATCTGAGCCCCCTGCTGGTAACGCTCGTTCAAGAGGCTTTGATGTGCAACTTCGGACTGCGTGTGCGCGGCATCAGCTTGTTTCTGCGCGACGAAGCTACGCCATAAAGCGAGAACAAGAGCTATTACTCCTGCGAGGACAAGCCCAATGTTGCGGATAGTTGTGCTTCCCGATTCAATTCCGCTCCCTTCAGATCGTAACCATATCCAAGAACGGGTCAGGATGTCTGGGTTTCGCATGACTTCAAGAAGCAGAAAGGCTCCAATGAGTAGGAGAACACCGAATACGAGGGAGAGAATGGGCCCTCTCTTCGCACGTAAGGTAGATCTCGAAACCTTGCGGCTAAAGTTGCTACTCCAGAATTGGCCTATGCCTCCGAGAATAGCGCGGACCTCTCTCAAAATAAGTTCACCAAAAAATGCAAGTTAGTAGCAGTGTTTCAAATGGATCCGAAAATTATCATAGCAGAATCAGAATGGAACCCTCTCCAACCGCTCACATCAACACCGAACCCAATTACAGAAACGGCATGAAACTCAACACTCACTAGCGCACGACCACCCAACATCGCCCCCCTCAAGCCAGCTCCAGATCATCCTCCGGAATCCCGCTCAAAGGCGCATTCAGCATATCGATCTGCACATCGTAGTAGGCAACCCCCGCGTCGAAAGCCGCCCTGTCGCTCCCCTCCGGCGTCCGCCCCGACTCCCCACCGCCAGCCTCGTAAACCCTCGTAACAGGCCCCTCGAACCCAACAAACGCATCGTTGCTATACTCCAAAACCCTCACCATATCTCCACATCTGAACTTCGCCATCATCCCTCCTCCAAACTGCCGGCTCCCCAGAACCCTCGAAACACACCCCATACCTCAACCAACCAAATCATCCATCATCCACATTACCACCCCCAACCCGCCTATGGCATGCAGCGCGCCCCAATCCCCGCCATCCCACCCACCCTCGCCACCCCGTCCCACCCTATCCTTCCCCATCAACCCCCATCCCCTCCACTCTGTGACTTCTGTGACTTCTGTGGCTATTCCCCCTCTTGACAACCCAAACATCCGTCCGTATCATAGTCAACGATAAGTACAATAGTTCGCCAGCACAGGCAGCGCAGACAACTCTGTGACCTTTGTGCCTTCTGTGGCTATCCAACTGAAAACTCAGAACTGGTAACTCATAACTCACATGTGCAAAACGACCCCATTACAGCACAAGATCCAAAAGCGCACAGGCAACGGCGACCTAATCGCCAACTTCCTCGCCGACACCATCGAGGGCAAATACCCATACGCCAAATACCACCACAAACTAGAAGCCGCAAAGCTCCTGGCCCGCTACGGCGAGACCGGCAACGACCCGAATCGTCATTCCTGCGAAAGCAGGAATCCAGCGGGGCAGGGTGAAGGGCATGGCGAGAGCAATTCCCAATTCTGGGGCCTAATCCCCACCCCCGAAGAACTAGCAGCAGCGAAAAACACCCCTTCCCCCTCGACGGGGGAAGGCTGGGATGGGGGTGAGAAGGACAAGAATCCTCACAATCCTGTTAGTTACGCCGACATCCTCAACTACGACATCGCCCACCTAATCAGGCAGGAAACCGCCGAAGGCCACACCATCGCCGAGTTTCTATCCCACGTAATGACCCGAAGGGACCAGCCCTTCACGCCCAAGAAACTCCGCATCCGCCATGTTGACCGCATGGCAGCAGCCAGAGAAATCCTGAGACGAGGCCACGGACACTTCGGACGCAGGCGCAAGCTAGTCGTTGACGCCAACGATGACAACAATCACGACGACACCAACGACTACGACACCCTGCACACAGACCTCGCCAAGCGAATGCGAGAGTACAACGAGCACGGCACAGACGCCATCCGCTTCCTGTTGGACGTAATGAGCGACACCAGCCTCGATCCCGAGGAAGGCTACACTTGGCACCACAAAATGTCCGCAGCCCACGAGATAATCCGCCGCGGCTGGGACACCAACTACGACAAAATCACCCCCGAGATGCTCCAGGCATACTGGCAAGACCAGCAAAGCACCCGCCTCAGCATAGGCCAGAAAAAGCAACTAGCCGGCCTCCCCACATTCCTCGACGAATACGACCACTACGACAACGAGGACTACCAAGCCATAGCCGACGCCATTCGCGACCAAGAAGACCTCGAAGATGCCGCAGCCACAACATCCCTTCCCCCTCGACGGGGGAAGGCTAGGATGGGGGTGACTGCCCCAAACCTGAGCCAGTCCCAGAACAACGAAACAACCACAGATCGCCATTCCGCTGCCCCCGGAAAAAGTCCCCTCTCCCCTGGGGAGAGGGTTAGGGTGAGGGGAAACGCCCCTGCATCAAGCCCTCCCCAGAACAACGCAGCCACCCCAACCCGTCATTCCTGCGAAAGCAGGAATCCAGCGGGGCAGGGCGCGGGCACGGAAACAACCAACCCGTTCGTCCTGAGCCCCGTCCTGAGCCAGTCGAAGGGCCTGTCGAAGGACGAGCCCGCCAGCTCTCCCGACAACACCGAGGACAACGCATCCTCCCCATCCTGTACATCGATGTCAGTTCTCCCCGACGACCTAGACTGCTACTACGAACCCCTAACCCCCGAAGACCAGGCAATCTTCAACTACAACTCGCTCATCGAATCCGGCGAATTCGAAGAAAGCGAAATCACCTTCGTGCCACCATCAGAGGCAGCCCACCACGACTACGCCATCACCCTAAAGCAATTAGAAGAAGCTGCCGAATCCGAAGGCATCCCCCTCCTCCCCAACCCCCTAGCTGGCACCCTAATAATGCCAGCCATCCGCAGCCCCTAACTGAAAAATCCCCTCTCCCCGCGGGAGAGGGTTGGGTGTGGGGCTCCGACACATCCCTCTGTGCCCTTTTGTGCCTTCTGTGGCTATCCCGCCCCCGAAGGCACACGACCGGCCCCCACTACACATTCCCCGCCCCCCGTGTTAGCCTTGTGCCGCGCCAACACCGCGCGCAAAACTCACACGGAGGACGCTCAACATGGATCTAGGAATACAAGGCAAAGTCGCCCTCGTAACCGGCGGCAGTCGCGGGCTCGGCAAAGTCGCAGCCCTCTCGCTCGCTCGCGAAGGCGTAAACGTCGCCATCTGCGGTCGCACCCAGGCAACCCTCGACGGCACCGTCGCCGAAATCGAGGCTCTCGGAGTCAGCGGCCAGGGCATAGTCGCCGACGTCACCAACCCCGAAGCCATGCCCGCCCTAAATCAGGCGGTCGCAGACGGCATCGGCCCAATCGACATCCTAGTCAACAACGCCGGCGGCTCCCGCTCCCGCGAGCCCATCGCCGACCTCCCCCTCGAAGACTTCAAGGCGGCCTTCGACCTCAACCTCTTCGGCGGCTACCAGCTCATGCGCGAAGCCATCCCCCACATGCGCGCCCAGCAGTGGGGCCGCATCATCAACATCGCCTCCATCTACGGCAGAGAATACGGCGGCAACCTCTCCTACATGGCAGCCAAGTCCGCCCTCATCTCCGCCACCAAGCACGCCGCCCTCAGCCTCGTAACCTACGGCGTCCTCGTCAACAGCATCGCCCCCGGCTCCATCTCCCACCCCGAAGGCTCCTGGGAACGCTTCCAGAGCGACAACCCCCCCGAAGTCGTCGAAGACTTCATCTCCCGCAACCTCCCCCTCGGCCGCTTCGGCTGGCCCGAACCCGTCGGCGACCTCGTCGCCTTCCTCGCCTCCCAGCGCGCCGACCTCATCACCGGCTCCTGCATCGTAGTTGACGGCGGCCAGAGCTACTCCATGATCTAGCCCCCAATCCAACGCACGAAGAAGGGGCAACCATTCCGGTTGCCCCCTGCGATTTCATTCTGTCGTCGTAGTTCCTGCGCTAGTTCAGCTGCCGCAGCCTCGGATCGAATCGGTCCCTAGCCCAGTCCCCCAGGAAGTTCAGCGACATCACCACCAGGAATATCCCCACCCCCGGGAACGCCGTCTGCCACCACGCCGTCGAGATATACTGCCGTCCCTCGGAGATCAGCACCCCCCAGGCAGGCGTGGGCGGCGGTATCCCCGCCCCCAAGAAGCTCAGCGTCGCCTCCGCCAGAATCAGATTCCCCACATTCAGCGTCGCAATCACGATCGCGGAGTTGATGACCCCCGGCAGCACATGCCGCCAGATGATTCGCACCGGAGATGCGCCCGCTATGCGAGCCAGCGACACATAGTCACTCTCCTTCAGCTGCAGTGTCTGCGCCCGCACAACCCTGACGAACCCAACCCACGACAGCACGGCGAGCAACAAAAGCACAACGGTAAGACTCTGCCCGAAAATCAGCACGGCAAGGAGCGCCACCATAAGAAACGGCAGCGCAAGCCAGATGTCCACAATCCGAGTGACAATCTCATCGAAAATGCCGCCCATATACCCGCTTATAAGGCCGACGCTCGTACCGACTATAAGGCCGACAATGAGCGAGATCGCGGCTACCATCAGGGAAATCCGTGAGCCTACAATGATACGGCTCAGCACATCTCGTCCCACATGGTCGGTTCCAAGTGGATTAGTCCATGTGCCTGTCTTGCATCTGGCGCCCACGCAGAGATCAAAACCTACGGGCGGGATGTGTCTTGCCCGCGCATCTGCAATCACCGGATCATGAGGTGCAATGTACGGCCCGAATATACCCATCAGTATTAGGATAATGATGACCGCTGCGGGGATAACGGGCCACCGTCTTACGAACATCCACGCGGCGGCAAGCGGTCTGAGAGCCGGAGGTTGTGAAGTCGCAGTCAGTTCCATGTAATGCAGTCCGCTCCGTCTATGAGTACCGAATGCGCGGATCAATCACCGCGTAGAGTACATCCGCAATCAAGGCGAATACAAGGTAAAACAGAATGAAGGTCAGGACCGTCCCCTGAAGCAGTGGGAAGTCATTGTCATAGACCGCCTCATTCAGCGCAATCCATCCGATGCCGGGCCAGGAAAACACCGTCTCAACTACCAGAGCGCCGTTCAAGTAGCCTGCCATCAGCAGTAGCGCTGACGTCAGCGGTGGGATAATAGCGTTCTTGAGCGCGTGCTTCCATATCACCTGGAATCTGCCCAGTCCCTTCGCTCTTGCTAGCTTTACGAACTCGGAATCGAGGACCTCCAGCATCGCCGAGCGGGTCAACCGCATAATCCCTGCGGCTGCCGGCCATCCCAGCACTATGCACGGCAGGATGTAATACCTGATGTCGAAACCCTGTTCATCGCCACGCGTGCCTGCTGGCAGCCATTGAAGCAGCACGGCGAATATGAGAATCGCCATTATGCCGGTCCAGAACTGAGGAAGAGCCTGCCCGAAGAGAGCAAATCCTCTGCTCACGTAGTCCCAGATTGTTCCTCGCGTGGAGGCGGCTACGACCCCGAGAGGAACACCAATCAGAATGGCGAAGAACCATCCGCCAATTGCCAGCTGGATGGTAGCACCCATCTTACTGAATATAATGTCACGGACTTCTAATTCCTGGTGAATAGATGTGCCGAAGTCGCCGCGCAGCATATTGCCCAGCCAGACAAGATACTGAACAGGTAAAGGCTTGTTGAAGCCCATCCGGTCCCCAAGCGCTTCCCACTGCTCTTCAGACATCCCATAGCCGGTATCGGGCACGAACAGCTCCCTGGGATCGTGAGCAAGTCTTGTCATGCAAAAGATGACAATGGTAGCTCCAAGGAGGGAAATCACTATAAAGAGGGCGCGCCTCAAAAGAAATCGCTGCACTGTAAGTCTTCCGAAACTTTCTGCTTAAGTAAGGCCGGGGCAAGAGCCGCTTCCCGCCTTCAGAAAGATGAGCCTGCGCCGAATTTTCGTTGCAGGCCCATCGACACTTCTATCTGTCTATATGTCCCATATATTGATTTCGCTATTGTCGCCTGTGGGCAACATCTCTTCTACTACTGGGCGGGCACGATGAACCACGGTTCGGCGCCGGCCCAGTGGGCCTGTGTTGACCTGCCAACCCAATCAGCGACTATCTCAGGGTTGACCGCATAGCCCTTAGGCACTTCGACAACACCAGAGTACAGGTGCCAATAAATCGTCCAGTCAACCACGTCCATGTGCTGCTCGATGGCTGCGGCCCTGTCCTGCTCGAGCTTGGTCATGTTGTGCATGTCTGCGAGGAAGCGCGACTCGAAGCCTGCTCCCCACCCAGGTCGTGACAGGCTGGAGTCAACCAGCGGCAGCGGCCAGTGCGCTGGCCAGGTCGCATCGTCAACCGCGCCGTTTTTGAGCGTGGGCCAGATCTGCGTGCGCTCGCGGAATCTTGACGAGACCACAGATCCGTAGTCCTCGTTCAGAATCGTCGTCTTTACGCCTATCGCTTCCCATAGTCCGGCTGTCAGGTCGCCTATGTCGAAGGACACATCGCCAATTTCCGCTCTATAGATATTTGTGGAAATCTCAAAGCGAACTCCATCCGGTCCACGCGGATAGCCCGCGATATCGAGAATTTCTTCTGCAAAGTCAGGCTGGAATGGGATTTCCCATGGCCACGGGAAGTTCGCCATTGGAGTCGCGACACCGTACGATGGGTACGCCTCGCTATCTCCAAAGCCGTACTTCTCCATTATGGTGTCAGACTGTACATTGGTTATCTTCCTGGTCGGGTCCCAGCCGCCGAAGTTCGGTCCCATGTATTCGGTTGGCATTCCTGCGCCGTATCCATAAAGGATGCCGTCCACGATGCCCTCCCGGTCAATGGCGTAGGAGAGAGCCCAGCGCACCAGTCGCGCCTGCTCCATGTCGCTCATACCGGGCGGATTGTCAGTGTCTTCATAGTGACAGGCTTCGCCCAATTCGCACCACGGATTGCCGATCCAAGGATAGTCAACTATGTTGGAAGGTGCATCCCAAGGTGCGGGATCAAGCGGTTCACCCGTGCGCGCATGGGTGCGTTCCCACAGATTTCCCGACCACATGTAGGACGCGGTAATCCACTTAGGCTGCGGCACCATGTAGCGGAAGCCTTCAGCTTCGAGCTGGTCGGCGAACACGGGGTCTAGCTCCGCGATGTCTGCCTGCTTGGATTGCATCATGGCGATGCGGCTCGCAGTCTCGGGCACATGAATCCTCGTGAAACTTGCGATGTGCGCGGGATGCTTGTGATGGTCCGGCAACGCCTGCAGGTTAGCCCTGTTCTGCGGTATCCACTCTTCAACGATGAATGGGCCGGTGCCCACCATATTTTGCTTCAACCATTCTGGACCCATTGAGTCATACGCCTTTTTGCTGTAAGCCCCGGGGCCCTTTCCGTACTCACTTATCACATCCTCAAGGTTGAATGCGCCTATGACCACGCCCTCAGCGGCGTCTAGTGTGAAGGTGTAGTCGTCAACAATTTTTGCCTCACCGAACACAGCAGCGAGGTCACCGCCAATTCGGAATGTGGAGTTCACATTGTAGGTAGGGTTGGCATCGTTCAGGAACCAGACCCAGTCGTCAGCGGTCATCTCGCCGAATTCCTGAGATACGCCGACAGGGGAGTTAAAGGGCACTCCCTGTTTCAACTTAAAGGTGACCTGCCTGAGGTCCGGGGCAACTTGGAAAGAATCTGCCACCTGCGGAGCCATCAGGTTGTCACCCTCTCTTACGAAGAGAGTTTCCACCAGGCCTATGCTGACATTGATCCACTGGGGGCCGTAAGCAGCCTCATTGGGGAATCCGGCAAGAGGTTCAACAATGCTTGCCGCCATATTAATATGCACTGACTGCCCGGCAGATTGCCCGGCTGCCGCCTGTGTCACAGGGGCCGTCTCAGGTGCCACTATTGACACAGCGGTCGGGGCTGCCGCCGGCGCTGCCGGTGCAGGAGCTGCTGCCGCCGGCGCGGGCGCTCTGGGTGCCTGTGGCGCGGGCGCTGCCTGCTGAGGAGCAGGAGCTTGTGCCGCCGGGGCTGCCTGTGGCGCTGCTTGAGGCGCTGCTGGCGCTGCCGTCGGCGCGGAACTACATGCGAGCGCAAATATACTTACTGCTATTAGACTTAGCCATATTAAATGTTTCACCATGCGCCTCCACGTTCTGAGCCTCTGATTAAACGCCGACGAAGCCGTGCAATTCGAGAATATTTTTTCCGATAACGCGCTCAATGTACTTTATTGGAGATTGCGATGTCAACAATCAGTCTGCAGAATGAGTATGGGCTTCGGTGACAGATTCCACGGGCCGGATCTGACTACTCCAGTAAACACATTGCGATATGCGAGCGCTCACGCTACTCTAATTAGCATAGCCATGTCGCTTTTACTTCCCTTTATTTGAGAGATCGTAGTCTTCCACCTGACCATGAAGAACGAGGTTGCCCAGAACAGTTCTCCGGCAGTCAATCCGCCATTGAGATTGCCGGTATTCGGCGCATTATTTCAGAAACTCAATAGCGCTCTCTTCAGTGTCGCGGGAGTTCAACTGCTACTGTGGGAGGCGGTCGCGTATGGCACGCTTCTGGCTACCGCCGCTGCGATGCGCCTGTGGGATCTCGGCTTTCGCGCTGTCCACCACGATGAGAGTCTTCACTCCTTCTACTCGTGGCAGCTCGCTGACGGGCAGGGCTTCAGACATGACCCTTTGATGCACGGGCCATTGCAATTTGAACTGAATGCCGCGATATTCTTCATTCTCGGAGACAGCGACTACACTTCACGCCTGCTGTACGCCATAGCGGGAACGGTGCTGGTGATGCTGCCGATTTTCTTCCGCAGCAGGCTCGGCAGACCCGGCGCGTTCTTCACCTCGGTCATGCTCGCATTTTCGCCTGCACTGCTGTACTTCAGCCGCTTCGCGCGCAACGATATCCTCATGGCTGTTTGGGCGCTTGGGCTGGTCATATGCATGTGGCGATACATCGACGAAGGCAGGCATCGCTACATATACATCGCGGCCGGATTGCTTGCGCTCGCGTTCGCCAGCAAGGAAACTTCCTACCTCATAACTGCGATGTTTGGGCTGTTTCTTACTTTGTGGATTCTTTACAGGAATGTGCCCCATATTCTTGAGAGAGCGGATATCCATATCGGGGAAACTACGACGGTGAGAGCCATCGGTAGAATCACGTCGGCGTTCTTCAGCCAGAGAGGGAGCCTGTCGTCCTTGCGCGGACCTGCCGCCTTCCTGCTCATACTGATAACTCTGACGCTGCCCATGTGGTCGGCGGCTATTGGCATATTGCAGGACACGGCGCTCCTGAGCTGGTCGAATCTGATTTTCGTTACGATGGACGGCGGAGGAGTAGTCGGCAAGCCAACTGGAGGGGCAATACTTATTGCCT
The DNA here is from genome assembly GCA_963665605.1 of Dehalococcoidia bacterium. Taxonomy (GTDB): domain Bacteria; phylum Chloroflexota; class Dehalococcoidia; order Lucifugimonadales; family JADFKI01; genus Bin90. Next base: position 2,707,789 of record OY762409.1, read on the forward strand.
CCCTCATAATGGTTACGCTGATGGGTGTGGCTGTTGCTACGGGCTTCCTGTGGGACCAGAAGGCGTGGCTGATTGCGGCTGGAATCTTCTATTGCATTTGGGTACTCTCATACTCAACATTCCTCACGAATCTTGGTGGAATAGAGTCAGGGATGTGGCGAGGGCTTGGGTATTGGATAGCCCAGCAAGATGTCGCCAGAGGCAACCAGCCCTGGTATTACTACTTCGTAATCACACCGCTGTACGAATTTCTTCCACTTGCACTGGCAATCGCTGCAGCCGCGTACTACTGGGTCAAGCGACAGACGGATGCGTTTACGATCTTCCTGCTGTACTGGTGTGGAATGACTCTGTTGCTGTTCACAATTGCAAGCGAGAAGATGCCGTGGCTGCTCGTGAACATCGCACTGCCTCTCATAGTGCTTGCCGGCAAATTCATGGGTGACCTGGTGACAGGAATCGACTGGCGGAAGGTCGTAAGTTTAGAGGGCCTACTGGTGATCGTGGGGGTGCCGGTCTTGATGGCCGCGATATTGATGCTGGCGCTTGCCGGAACGGGTGGCGATGGTGGTGGGCTGGCAGTTGGAATATCCGCTGCCTTTTCAATCGCGGCGCTCGCAGCGGTCGGTGTAGTTCTGGCGCGTCGCATTGGTGTGGCGACAATTGCGAAGCTTGCCGCGATACCGGCAGTGTTGGTCTTGATGGTCCTGACTGTTCGCGCAGCAGCAATGGCTTCATATAGTCATGGAGATGTGCCGGTCGAGATGCTGGTGTACACGCAGACATCTCCGGACATACGCACCCTAGCCGGAGAATTCCGGAGCGCCAACGGCTATGAAGGGGAAGATAACGGGATTTCCATAGACGTGGATGATACCAGCGGTTTCACATGGCCCTGGGCATGGTATCTGCGTGACAGCAGTCGCTACCATGCCAGTTACAGGAACATCGACGGCGAAGCCTTTGAGGACCGGTCTCCAACTGCCGAGGTCTTGCTCGTGCATTCAAACAACGAGGAGGGGGTTGCGAATTCACTTCAGGGGCTGTACACGGAAGGACAGAGGATTCGGCATCGCTGGTGGTTCCCTGAGCATACCTATCGCGACCTGACGCTCGATAGGCTTGCAAGTGGGCTGGTTGACCGTGAAACCTGGCGCAGCGTGGTGGACTATTGGCTGCTTCGGGAGGGAGTGCGGCATAATATTGGAAGCGAAGACGCGTATGTGTATTTTGATCCCGAATTCCCGCAGAACTTCAAGCCGGTTGCTTCTACCGAATAATTTGCCCGGCACAGGCATAGATGTGCGAAATGGAGAACGGAGAAATGAAGACAAAGCCGGTTGAGGGATGGGCAGATGTGCGCGATCTTCGAATGCGATACCTTGACTGGGGCGGCGATGGTGAACCCGTGCTTGCGCTGCACGGTCTGGCGTCGTCCGCGCACTGGTATGACATTGTTTCGCCTCGACTGAGCGAGCGGTTCCACATCATCGCTCCCGACCAGCGAGGGCACGGACAAACGACGCAAGCCACTGACGGCTACGACTGGCATTCGGTGGCTTCAGATGCCGTGGGTCTGCTGGATGTGCTCGGCATAGAGAAAGCAATCGTGTTCGGACATTCTTGGGGAGGCAATGTAGCCGTAAGCACCGCGGCGCATTTCCCGGAGCGAGTCAAGGCGCTTGTCATGATAGACGGTGGGTTCTTCAGCCCGCAGATGCTGCCGGGCGCAACCTGGGAGGCGTTCAGCCAAAGGTTAGCTCCGCGCAATGTGTCGGGGACGCGGGCAGAGTTCCTGTCGCGAATGGGCGGACAGCTTGCGATGTGCTGGAATGACGACGTGGAGCGCATCGTGCAGACAATGGTCTATGAGCGAGACGGGCAAATATACGACATCCTGCGCCCGGAAAATCAGGCGCAGGTCATTCGCGCGATGTGGGATGATCCGGCGTCTGACGCCTGGCCTCGCATTGAGTGCCCATCGCTGATAGTGCCTGCCGGTCCTTCGGCTGAGCGAGCCGGCACGGAATTTGCCCAGAATCGTAAGCGCATGGTGAATCTCGCCGCTGCCGGCATTCCGAATTGCCGCGTGCATTGGATACCGGACACCATTCACGATATCGGATATCACAAGCCAGAGGAGCTTGTGCAGGCGATTCTGAACTTCATAGATAGTGAGGTCGGGAGCTAGAAACTGGCGACGTCACCAGACTGGATTCAGGGGAGTTCCTGTCGTGCGAAATTCTCTAATGATTCGTACCGTCTCGTCGGCTATGGCGCGTTGCGCTTCGGATGTCTGGCCACCGATGTGGTGGGTGCCGATCACGCCTTCGAGCGAGAACAGCGGGTTGTCGATCTTGCCAGTGCCTGATGGCGGCTCATCCTCGAACACATCGAGGCCTGCCTTGAGTCCGCGCTCCTGAACTGCCCAGGAGAGAGCGGTCTCGTCAACCACTTCTGCGCGGGAAGTATTGATGAAGATTGCGCCCTCGCGTATAGCTTCAAAGAATTTGCGACTGACAAATGCTCGCGTGTCCTCGGTCAGAGATACATGAACGCTCACCACGTCCGCGGACTTCGCGACTTCTGTGGGCGATAGCATTCGTTCTATGCCCAGTTCGATTGCAGTGTCATCTGCGAGTGAGCGACTCCAACCAATGACGCGCATGCCAAACGCCTTTGCTCTGGGGATCATGGCGCGGCCAATGCGTCCCACGCCAACCAGCCCGAGCGTACTTCCCGCAAGTCCACGCGCATTGCTGTAATGCGCCTTCCGCCAGATGCCGTTCCGCAGGTCTGCCGTGTTCGCCGTAATCTGCCTGTCCAGGTCGATAATCATGCCAAAGGCAATTTCGGCAACGGCGTTGGAGTTCTTGCCCGGGCAGTTGGACACAAAAATGCCATTCGCTTTCGCGGTCGCGACATCTATTGTGTTGTATCCTGCGCCCGCACGTATCACAAGCGAGAGGTGCCCCGCCCGCAGCATATCTGCGGTAACCTGTGTGCTTCTGACGACCAGCACATCCGCTTCCGAATCGGCAATGGCTTGTTTCAGGGCGTCGTCACGCCCATCCGGTGCGTAGATAATTGTGAAGCCCTCGGCGGTGAGAGTTGCGCGTGCCTCATCGGAGAAGCGATCGGCGATGAGTACGCGCATCAGAAGCCTGCCCGCTTGTCGCACACATACAGGAACGGCTCGTTGGCGAGGAGGCGGCGCATATTTTCACGGAATATCTGCCTCCGACCCTCGTACATCTGCGGCGTGAGCGCCGACGCATGGGGGGAAAGCACGACATTGTCCAGCCCCCAGAGCGGACTCTCCTGTGGCAGTGGCTCGATGGCTGTCGCGTCAATGCCGGCACCGGCGAGGCGTCCTTCGCTCAGTGCATCGGCCAGGGCATCCTCATCCACGATTCCGCCCCGAGAAATGACTATGAGGTATGCTGACGGTTTCATCAGATCGATGCGACGACGGTCTATCAACCCGCGCGACTCTTTCGTCAGCGGTGCCGTTACGACAAACCAGTCGCACATTTGCATAAGCTCGTCTAGCCGTTCCATCCCCCAGACTTCCTTGACCTGCGGTGGAGGAGTTACCGGATTGATGTCCACGGCGTACACGTCTATGTCGAATCCGTAGGCTCGCCGGGCTACGGCGCTTCCGATGTCTCCCAGAGCCAGTATGCCCATTGTGCTGCCGGACAATTCCACAAAAGCGTGCGAATACCTGTCAGTGTCCCATATACCCTGCCGCTGGTCTTCGGCCATCTGCCTGCCCCTGTGGGACAGCGAAAGCATCATCCACAGCACGTGGTCAGCCATCGGGTTCGCGTGGGGACCTCTTGCATTGGTCAGGACGACATCACTATCCGCAAGCGTGGGCAATTCCGCCATTATCTTGTCGATGCCAGTGCCGGGACAGTGTATCCAGCGCAACTGTGATGCGGCCTCCACGACCTCCGGACTATCGGGCCATCCACAAATCACATCAGCGTCCGCAGCCTCTCGGAGCTGCTCTTCGACGTTGATCGCCGTGCAGAACTCCACCTGCGGGAATTCGGATTGCAGCTGCTCTACGAAACCCTCACCCAGGTGAGCGTTTGTCATCAGAACTTTCATCTCTTGCCCTCTCTTCACAGGCTGACTGTCTCAGGAATAATTCCCTCTAAGGTATAAGAAGAAATCCTCATAAGAAGAAACCTCGCGCTGCGAATATCAGGCGAGGTTCTCGTGAGTGGATGTTTCGTTCTACTCGACCCGGACTACACGGCGCGGGCAACGCGACCCGCGTAAACGGAATCGTTAAGGCTAGTTGTCTATGCTTCCGTGCGGTCGTTGGCGGGCGTGAAGATCGAGCCTTCAGGAAACTTAGGATATTGTGAGGCGTTGCGCTTCATCACCCTGTTGCCGATGGCGTTGAATGCGACTACTCCCGCGATTCCCACGGGAATGCCCATCAGGAAACTCCTGCGTGAAATGCCCTTCTTTTCGTTGTTGTCCATGCTGTTCGATACCCTCCAAGGTCGTCGCTCATATTCTGGCGAACATTATACGCAACCCTTTACAGGGCAGGCAAGGGCAAGGCAGTAGATTCGACTCTCCTAACGAAGTTATGACGCGACCTGATGACTAACGCACAATGCTTGAAGTATTATTGCTCCTGGGTACTTGCTGAATAACTTTTAGCCAATCTGACGGACGAGGGAAGCAAGAATGAACATGCCGCTAAGTGGAATTAGAGTGCTTGACCTGTGCATCATACTCGCAGGGCCCACCTGCGGCAGAACGCTTGCCGAGTACGGCGCCGAGGTCATCAAGATAGACAGTTGGTTTCGACCGCCGACCGACAGGCAGCTTTACGATGTGGGCAGGGGAAAGCGCAGCATATGCTTAGACATCACCAATCCCGATGGTCTTGAGGTGTTTTACCGCCTGGTGGATACCGCCGATGTCGTACTGGGTGGATTCCGGAAGGGCGTTGCCGAGCGGATTGGCATCGGCTATGAGCAACTGCGAGAGCGCAAACCTGACATCGTTTATCTCGCGATCAACGCTTTCGGGCAGGATGGAGACTGGGCGAATCGTCCCGGGTACGAGCAGAACGCACAGGCTGCGACCGGAGTTCAGGTGCGTAACGGTGGGCGTGGTGAGAAGCCCATCCACTCGCCCTACACATTCAATGACTATGGCACCGGGCTGATGGGCGCATACGCGGTGATGCTTGCCTTGCTGCATCGCCGCCGCACGGGTAAGGGGCAGTTCGTCCATACCTCCCTGGCGCAGACCGGCTCCACCTTTTCATCGCCGTATCTCATTGACCACGAAGGCTATGAACGCAGCGAAGTCGAGGGCCTGGAGTCACGACGGTTCGATGCACTCAACGGGCTATACCAGGCCGCTGACGGCTGGCTTGTTATCGCCGACGCCGACTGGAAAGCGATGGTGAGTTCAGAGGCATTTGCCCATCTGTCAGAGCGCAAGGAGTTCGCTACAGAAGAGTTACGAACTGAGAACGACTCACTGCTCGCTGAGGAGATCGGCGCGGTATTCGCTGGTAAGAAAGTGTCGGACTGGCTGGATCTGCTGCGCGCCGCCGGAGTAAGCGCAGTCCGAACTGACGATATCGAGCATATCCTTGCCGACGGATATCCCAGAGAGCGAGGGCTGATCGTTGACGAGGAGTCCCCTCTGCTTGGAGAGGTGACGCACGCCGGTGTCACGCCCCGTCTCAGCGAGACGCAGCCGCTCCTGAGAACTGCGCCGGTATTTGGCGAGGAGACGGAAGCCGTATTGCTGGAGCTGGGCTACGAAGTTGAGGAGATTGACGCGTTGCGGGTAAACGAAGTGATTCCGCCGCTGGAGTAGTCGTTGACTTTGACTGACATCCAAAATACACTGATTGTATTGATAGAGTCGGCGACAAGAGGCCTGGGGCCTCTTCCAAGCTCAAATGCGCAGTCTTGGATAGTCGGCTCGCTTCTTTGCCTAATAGTAGAGGGTGGTTCCATTTCTGAACACGTCGTTCTCAATCGTGATTTTATCCCTAATGAGATCATAAGAACGGGTGTCTGATCGTTCCCACTTTCTCTGAATTGCCCAAGAGCAGTAATCCACGATCTGCAGGCACGGGTCGGAGTTGGCGGGCCACATAACAACACCCGTTTCACCCTCTGTTATTGTCTGACTCAGCACATCTCGGATATTAGACAGATGTGTTGTTTCCTGACCTCTGTTTTTGCCAAGGGAAGCAGCTACTACCATCAACTGTCCGAATGAAGCATCCACCTGTTCTGCAAGCGACCTCAAGTGAAAGAACCACGTGTTCTTGTAGAAACGGTTTTCGGATGGTCGTATACTCGGTTGGGCCTTTCGCTTTTCTATGACGGTAGTATAAATTGCGAAATTGTGTCTCCCAATGATCTCAAATGCCCTGTCCCGAATAGCTTGTTTATCCACCGTCGCGTGAAAGCCGTCCCTTAACTCTAGGCCTTCCCAAGCTAATTCACGCCTCAATTCTAGCAACTCATTTCCTACCGCAAGGTCGGTCATCATGACAGTCGTTAGGATGAAGAAACGGCTTGCGCCCGGGTTGAGACTGAAGTCAAAGTTGCCGGACTCGTCGGCGTAGATGTAGGTTCGCATTTCGTTACTATACGTCAGGCGGAAAGTCCATACCGATGTGCCCCATGCTTTCCAACTCGGCGTACTCTTCGTCGCTCACTCGCAGCACCTGCTTATAGACATACTCGTTGTCCGCGCCCAGTTGGACGGGCCCGCTGCGTATCTTGATCGGTGTGTCGGACATCTTGTAGGGCGCGCCTACGTAAAGGTGCGAGCCGTTCACATCCTCGTGGTACACTTCCTCGAAGATTTCGCGCTCCTGCAGGTGAGGATCGGCAAAGGCGTCCCGCTGGTCCATCACGGGGCCGGCGGCTATGCCTGCTCCTTGAAGGATGTGCATAACTTCATAGTGGTCATGCTGGCGCGTCCACCCTGCTATATGCTCATCTAGCGCCCTCTGGTTCGCATAGCGGTCGGCGTGTGACGAATAACGCTCGTCGTTCTTCCATTTCGGGCTTCCAACTGCCTCGCAGAACGCCGCCCAGTCGTCATCGTCGAACAGCGTGATATTCACCCATCGATCGTCGCCCGAGCATGGATAGCAGCCCTGAATTGCGCTTGTGTGGCGGTTGCCGATTGTGCTGCTGTCGCGTTTATTTAAAGAGTAGTCCATGAAAGAACGACCTGTGTACGCGATCATGTTCTCCGCCTGTGCCAGTTCTACAAGCTGACCCTTGCCGGTACGCTTACGGAAATGTAGTGCGGCAAGCATCGCAAATGCCCCCTGCGCACCACCGGCGGCGTCCGCAGCGTACACGTTGGTGCTGGATGACTGGTCCATATCTTCGTATCCGCGCACGATTGTATGTCCGATGACGCCCTCCATGTGTACACCCAGTGAGCGGTAGTTTCGGTATTCTCCGGTGTTGCCGTAGGCAGGCATGCGCAGCATGATGATGCGGGGATTGATTTCGCGCATCATCTCGTAAGAAATGCCGAGCTTATCCATCGTCTCCGTTACATTGTTCTCCACGAAAGCGTCGCTCACGGCGACGAGTCGCTTGAAAATATCCATTCCGGATGGCTGCGTGAGGTCAACGGTGATGCCGAGTTTGTTGCGCCCGTGCGCGTTGAACAGCGGATATCGGTTCCATGGACGCCTGCCGGGCTCGCGTCCTGGCATCGCCGCCACAAATGCGGGCAGCCCTTCGATGACTTCTTTGGGCGGGTAGGGTATGTATCCGCGGGTGATTGGCGGCAGTCGCTTGATTGACTCCAATCGGATGACTTCCGCGCCCATATCGGCGAGAAGTGTGGCGCAGTAAGTCCCCGCCCAGACGACGGTCATGTCGAGGATGCGAATGCCTTCGAGCGGCAGCCTTGCCTTGTCTGCCATATCGTATTGCTCCTCCGGTCGCTAAATTACGCCCTGCTCTCGCAACTTCCCGATTTCCTCTTGTGAGTATCCAAGTCCGACCAGCACTTCATCGGTGTGCTCACCAAGGAGCGGAGCGGGCCGTCTGACGCACCAAGGGGACTCGTTCATTATGAACGGTCTGCCCGGGTACAGCAGTGTGCCAGCAGCAGGATGGTCAATCTCAGCGAATGCGCCTCGCTGATGGAATGCGGCGTCGCTTACAAGGTCGGATGTGGCGTTGATGGGAGCGCTCAGAACTCCCGACTCTTGTGCCGCGTGCCAGATCTCAGTCTTCGTTCGTTCCAGGCACCAGGGGATAAAATAGGCGTTAAACTCGTCCTCCAGTTCTGGGTCGTACTGCGCTTCGGGCGCGTACCATCGCTCTTCGAGCAATTCATCGGGCGCGCCCATCATTGCCACGACCCTCTCGAAGTAGTTCCGCCCGCCTGCGATCTGCACATAGCCGTCAAGGCAGATGAAGACGCCGTTAGGATACCCGCCCGCCGTCGCTGTTGCGCTTCGTTGGGAGATTTCGCCATTGTACTGGTATGCAAGCAGCATGCTCATCCTTCGGTCAATCGACCCGACTTGCGTCTCCATCAGCGACACATCCACATGCTGGCTGCCGTCCGCGAAGACTGCGCCCATCGTAGCAGTGGCGGCGATTGCGCCAGCCTGGTACAGGATGACGTTTTCTCCTAGTTTCAGGGGTTCGCGGTCTTCAAGGCCGGTCGAGTACATTTCGCCGCCCATGCCGTAAAGGATGATGTCTGAAGCCCGGAAATCGCGGTAGGGACCGGTCTGCCCGAAGTTGGATATTGATGTCAGTACGATTTGCGGGTTGATGGAGCGCAGCGTCGCATAGTCCAGTCCAAAGGCTGCCATCTGGCCTGGGCGAAAGCTCTCCACCACAACATCAACTTCTCTGACCAGTTGCTTGACGATTTCCTGTGCCTTGGAGGACTTGAGATTCAGCGTGATGCTTCGCTTGTTGGTATTGAGAAGCAGGAAAGTGCCGCTCTTTTCGGGATGTGGCACATCGTCTGGAAACGGCCCAATGCCCCGGGCGCCGTCGCCGGTTTCCGGCCTTTCCACCTTTAGGACATCGGCACCGTAGTCTGCTAGCAACTTGGTGGTGTACGGCCCTGCGATGTAGTGCGTGAAGTCCAGCACGCGTAGGTCCGACAGCGCGCCGTCATATCGCCCTTCAGCATTTTCCTGCAAGACGCACCTCAGTCATGCATTCCAACATGCATCCCAACTCAAGCTAGAGTCGGTTTCCAGCATACTTTCCAGTCCGCTCCGGGAGAAGCACGCTGAATAGTCTAACCCAGACATCCAATGAATGGAAACAGGGCATTCGGTGCAGACTGACAGATGTATCCGGGAAGATTGGCTGCGTATTCTCTGTAGTACACAAAACCCCGCCACTCGTTGCGCCTTCGGAAAGTGCGAGTGACGGGGATGAAAACTTATGCTGTGCTTTGAATGCGGACTCTTTTCCGCTCACGCAGGACTAATAGGCGTGCGGCTGTACAGAGGCGGCGATCGACATTTCGATGTCGCTGATGCCCTTCGACAATGCCTGCCCGATGAGGTCTAGCCTTCGCACCTGTTCTATGCGAGTGGCCACGTTGTCCAGCTCTCGCCGTGAAAGCAGTCCTTTGAAAATGCCGCAGGCGTCTGCCAGGCAAATTATGACCACATCCCTGGGCGATGGGATCTCGTCGCTGAAGAGGACTCCCATGATGCGAAGCTTCACCTCTCGCTCGGCGGTGCCATCGATGGATGGATAGCGTCTTGAGCGGAAGACCCAAAGGAAGCGGTCGTCTTCCACTTCCAGGATGCCTTGCTCCATAAGTCGCGCGAGAGCCACTTCACGGATCGAATCCGCTTTGTCCGCGGTCTGCTCAAGCCAGAAGTTCGTGCTGCGATCCTTGCCTGTCGCTATTTCGGCCAGCGTCGGGTCGAGCAGCTCGTCCCCTGTCGGAGTGTCGTCAATAAGAATGAAATTTTTCAGGTCGGTGTCAATGCGGTTCTCCAGGGCGAGGTCCATCAGAACTCCGCCCGCCAGCGCGTAGTCAAGTGACCACTTGGGTACGCGAGCAAACCTTCCGTCGCCGTCGTTGAGCAACAGTAGAATGATTTCCTCGGCAAATCTCAACATTTCACTACTCCTCCCACTATCAGTCGTGCCTCACCGAATGGCGCCGACGGACAGTCTATCTCCGAAATGCACCATCTTACATAAGCAATAATAGCATGATATTATGCCCAGTAAATATGCCTAGTTACTAGGATGCGTTGAATTGACCCACCTCCGCCTTTGGAACTTCGTGGCGGATGCCTGCGTGTCCTGGGAAGACACAGTGCCCTCTATCGCAGACGTGGAGCCTTTTAGGCTTGTTTCGTGAGCCTAAGGTTGCCTTACACTCTTCGGTGAGCGATTGTCATGGACTTTAATGCGTATAACTTGAATGCGGCCATCTATGATGAGATGTTTGTCAATGATGGCACGCCTCGCCATCACTGTTCCCAACTCCATGAGGCGTTGTTGGACATCTCCAGAGACGAGCTGGCAACTATTCAGGAACGTGTAACTCGCTCCTTCTCCAACGAAGGCATCACCTTTACGGTTTACGGAGATGAAGAAGCGGAAGAGCGTATCATCCCCATCGACTGCGTCCCTCGCCTGCTGACTGCCTCGGAATGGCTTCACATCGAAAGCGGCCTAACGCAGCGTATCAGCGCGCTGAACCTCTTCCTGGAGGATGTGTACGGTCAATCTCAGATCGGTGATGCGCGGAGGATGCCGCGAGTCATCCGTGACGGGGTCATACCCGAGGATATGGTGCTAGACTGCCCGCAGTACCGGTCCGAAATGCTTGGCTTCTCAGCGCCTTTCGGTTCCTGGGTGTCGATATGCGGCACTGACATTGTCCGCACCAACGACGGGTTTATGGTGCTTGAAGATAACCTTCGAGTGCCTTCCGGCGTCTCGTACATGATTGCGAATCGTAAGGCGGTCAAGACGAGCTTCCGTCGCCTGTATCGCAGCTCACGAGTGCGTGAGGTGGAGCACTACGGGAGGGTCCTGCTTGAGACGCTGTGCGAGCTTGCCCCGGAAGGCAGGACAGACCCTACTATCGCCCTGCTGACTCCCGGCATCTATAACGCCGCCTTCTATGAGCATATGTTCCTTGCGCAGGAAATTGGCGCGGAACTTGTGGAGGGGAGAGACCTGCTGGTTGACAATGGCTTCGTGTATATGCGAACTACGAAAGGCTTGCGGCGTGTCGACATAATATACAGAAGGGTTGACGATGATTTCATCGATCCACTTGTTTTCAGGGAAGACTCGCTTCTGGGCGTACCGGGACTGGTGGATGCATACAAGCGTGGCAATGTCACCCTTGTAAACGCGCCGGGCACAGGTGTTGCAGACGACAAGAGTGTTTACGCATACGTCCCTGACATGATTCGATACTATCTGTCTGAGGAGCCGATTCTCGCCAGTGTGGATACATACTTGTGCCGGCGACCGGAAGACCTTGAGTACACGCTTGATAACCTTGACAAACTTGTGGTGAAGCGTGTTGGAGAATCGGGTGGTTATGGCATGCTCGTCGGTGTGCATTCTACGAAGGAGGAGCGCGACGAATACGCCGAGCAAATCAAGGCGAACCCTGCAGACTTCATATCGCAGCCCACACTGGATCTGTCTCAGTCGCCATGCTTCATCGACGGTCGCTTTGAGCCTCGCCATGTGGACCTGCGCCCCTTCGTGTTGCACGGTCAGAATACACGAATCGTGCCGGGCGCATTCTGTCGTGTCGCGCTGAGACGCGGTGGTCTGGTAGTGAACTCAAGCCAAGGTGGAGGCGGCAAAGACCTCTGGGTAGTGGAGGACTGAGTAGGCAGAGAGATTCCCGTACCGTTACTGAACACGGAGCCGTCGTAATTCAGGAAGTGCAGGAGAATTAAAGACTATGAGGACATTCGCCAACTATTATGCGCGTTACAGGCTCGTAGTGGCAGCTGCGCTGGTGCTCTTATCGGCCATCTGCTTGTTCGTCAGGCCGGAAATTGCACATGCGGCAGGCGTTGACGATGAGACCGCCTTCGTCTTCAACACCTTCTCGTTCCTGATCTGGGGGGCGCTGGTGATGTGGATGTGTGCTGGCTTTACGATGCTAGAGTCCGGCTCCGTTCGCACCAAGAACGCATCAACGATCTGCCTGAAAAATCTCGGCATCTATTCTATCGCCGGTCTCGCCTACTTCATCATCGGCTACAACCTGATGTATGTCGATATTGTTGGTGGCTTCATCGGCTCGTTCAATCTGATGTACGGCTCTTCCGCTGACGAAGTTGCCCTGCTAGGGGGAGACGCAGCTGCAACAGCAGCCGTGGTCGAGTCCGGCTATTCTACCATGTCCGACTGGTTCTTCCAGATGGTGTTCGTGGCGACCGCGGCGTCAATCGTATCGGGCACACTGGCTGAACGAGTCAAGATGTGGCCGTTCTTCCTCTTCACGCTGATCCTGACCGCAGTAATCTATCCCATCGTGGGCGCCTGGACCTGGGGCGGTGGATGGCTTGCGGAGATGGGCTTCATGGACTTTGCAGGCTCGACAATAGTTCACAGTACGGGCGGCTGGGCCGCGCTAGCCGGCGTGCTTGTGGTAGGTCCCCGGCTTGGGAAGTTCCGCCGCGACGGAACGGTCAGAGCTACGCCGCCCTCGAATGTCCTGGTGGTAACTCTCGGCGTGTTCATTCTCTGGTTCGGCTGGTTCGGCTTCAATGCGGGATCGCAGCTGGCGTTGGGCAGCGCGGCGGACGCGGTTTCGATGAGCAATGTAATGGTCAATACAAACCTGGCGGCGGCGGCGGGAGTCATGGCGGCGCTGGCAGTGGCTCGGCCTGTGCTGGGGCGTATGGACCTGGTGGCAGGATTGAATGGAGCAATCGCGGGTCTGGTCTCGATCACGGCAGCCCCAGACCTGGTCGATCATCATTGGGCGATAATCATCGGCGCGGTCGGCGGGGTCATCCTGGTGCTGGCCGTGAGACTCATGGAGATGCTCAAGCTGGACGATGTCGTAGGAGCAATTCCGGCGCACCTATTTGCCGGTGTCTGGGGAACTTTGGCGGTCAGTATTAGCGGTGGCGACTTCCTGGTGCAGCTTATTGGCGTCGTGTCAGTTGGGGTATTCGTGTTTGCGATCTCGTGGGTTGTATGGAAGCTGCTCGATGTAGTCCTGAGCGCGCGGGTTGCGCCAACCGTTGAGCGAATTGGGCTAGACGCCGGAGAACTCGGAATCGAATCCTATCCGGAGTTCGTTCTGATGCCTGAAGACGACGACTACGAAGAGGAAGGTTGATCGGATTGCTCGCTCGCACCGCGCAAGGCCTGTACTGGATGAGCCGCTACCTAGAGCGGGCGCAGCACCTTTGCCGCCTGCTGAGACTGCAGTCTGAGGCTCTGGTCGATCGTCCCATACGCGATATTAACTTCGGCTGGAGTCGCATCTATATAAGTATCGACAGAGAGCCGCCGGGCGGAGGTATTGTCCAGATCGACAGCGACAACTACACGCTGGCAGACTCTTTCACGCTGGCAGGCGATGTCACCTTCGAGAGAACAAACCCGGACTCCGTACTCAGATGCTTCACCCTTGGCAGAGAGAATGCACGGCAGATGCGGCAATGCATTAGCGGGGAGATGTGGTCATGCCTCAATCTCGCCTATCTGCGCATCCAAGAGTTGGGCATTCAGGACATATGGAGAACATCTCCGGAGAGCTTTTACGCCGGACTGGAGGGTGAGATTGACACCTTCACCGGTGTGGCGTCGGCCACAATGTACCGCGATGAAGGCTGGAACTTCCTGCGTCTCGGTCAGTTTATCGAGCGAGCCCAGCTTCTATCAGGGCTCCTGATCGCGCAGATTGATCTAGGCGAAAACAGCAACGAGCATTCTGCCGCCGACTGGGCAAGCCTGCTCCGCCTGTATCATGCTGTAGAAGCGTACAATCGCCGATTCAATGTAGAGGTGGAGCCGGAAAACGTGCTCGAGGTGCTGACGACGGACGGACTCCTGCCCGGATCGCTGATTCGCTCCGTAGATAGGGCCGGCTTTGAACTCCGTTCGATTGGCGCCGGACCGGATACCCGCACAAGCGACTCCACTCGAAGGCTGGCCGGTCGGCTTTCGTCCATGCTGCATTACGAATGGCCGGACCAGCAGGATAAGAAGCCTATGCTTGACCGTGTAAACACGCTCTGCCGGGAGCTGCATCAACACTTGAGTGACACTTATTTCGATTATTCTTCGGAAAGCATGCCGAGGCTGTGATTGGGGAGTGGCAAGATGTAAGGGCTGCACCGGCCTGTGTGTGTGTCGGCGGGCGAATTACTCGAATTCGTTACATCAGGCGAAAGTTGCTGGTTGAAAAATATGATAAGTTAAAGAGTCTGTGGTATGTTAAATGGCGCATAGGTTGCGGTCCAGTCTCTTGAGTTGATTTGTTCACATCAGGGCGAAAAGGGATGTACAATTCTTAAGTAATTTGCATTACCATTTCTTTACTGTAAAATATCTGAATATAACCAAATCGGCAGTTTCGGTTACCTGCAAGGCAAGGAGACGTTATCAGTGAAAGTTACTATTGAGAGAGAAGGCGAAACCCTGGTTGCGATGGCTGAAGATCGTGTTGACGGCACAAATGCCAGTGAGTTCCAGCAAGCCCTAGAGGCTGCAATTAGCGAGAGCGATCGCGTCGTAATTCTCGACTGTGAGCAGCTTTCGTATATCAGCAGCGCGGGACTCAGGGTGGTTCTGCTGACTGCGCGGGCACTGCAGAGGCAGAATTCGAAATTTGCCGTCTGCTCGCTTTCTGAGCAGATACGAGAAGTTTTCGAGATTAGCGGTTTCGACAAGATAATCCCTGTCCACGCCACGCGCTCAGACGCACTTGGGGCACTTGTAGGTTAGCCGAACCATTCAAGAGTTCTTTGTTGTCGAGGGATGCGTGCATTAAGCCGCTTCTTCTTGCAGATGGTTTTGCGGATTGAGAATTGCTAATTTCGAAAACCGCTGTCAATTCCACATAGCGGGAGGATGTGCGTGAGGCAAGCCACTTACAAGATTCTGGTGGTTGACGACGAACCTGACGTCGAGCCACTTATCATGCAGCGCATGCGCCGCGATATTCGCGCGCACAAGTACGAGTTCGTGTTCGCTCTGAATGGCGTGGAAGCCGTTCAAATGCTGAGCCATGATGAAGAGATCGATATGGTGATCTCGGACATCAATATGCCGCAGATGGACGGATTGACTCTCCTGGGGCAGATCTCGGAGATCAACCCCAACATACGCTCAATTATAATTTCCGCGTATGGGGACATGAAGAATATCCGCACAGCAATGAATCGCGGCGCATTCGACTTTGTCACCAAACCTCTGGATTTCGGAGACCTGCGCGTCACGATTGAGCGCACATTGAGCCACCTGGAAGAGTGGCGAGAGGCTCTTGACTCGCGCGACAAACTCGTGGCATTGCAGAACGAGCTCGATGTCGCTAGCGGCATTCAAAAATCAATACTTCCGACCGTGTTTCCTGCTAGCAGTGAGTATCAAGTATATGCCAGCATGGAACCTGCTCGTAACGTCGGAGGTGACTTTTTCGATGTAGTCAGGCTTGAGGACGGCGACATCGGCCTTGCTATAGCTGATGTATCGGACAAGGGGGTGCCGGCAGCGCTCTTCATGATGTCCAGCCGGACATGGATGAAGGGAGCGGCGATCAGCAGCCCTGAGCCAAGTGTGGTGCTACAGGAAGTCAACGCGCTCCTGCACGAAGATAACGAAACGCAGATGTTTGTGACGGTACTGTACGCTGTGTACAGTCCGGAAACCGGAGAGTTCACCTATGCATGCGGGGGGCACGATGCTCCGCTACTGGTCCGCAGCGACGGAAGTTCTGAACTACTGCCATTGACCGGGGGAATTGCATTGGGGATCATTCCCGGCCTGGAATACGAGCAAAAAACTATCACCCTCGATAAAGGTGAAACCCTCGTACTCTACACAGATGGAGTAACAGAGGCAATGAACAGCGAAGGCGAACAATTTGGCATCGAGAGACTGCGCGAGGTATTCGTGGGTTCCGTTCCAGCGAACTCGGATGAAGCTGCCAGTATGATTCTGGAGGCAGTAAACGATTTCGCAGGCGGTGCCGCGCAGTCTGACGATATTACTTGCCTGACACTTCGCCGAAGTGAGAACTCCACTTGAGTGCTAAAGTATCACTGAATATCAAGTCCTCGCCTGATGCTTTGGGTCGCATGATCGATGCGATTGAATCCATTAGTCTTCAGGAAGAATGGCCTCCCGACCTACTCTTTACGATTAACCTGGTAATCGAGGAACTAGGCTTGAACATTATGAATCATGCCTACGGCGGCGATTCGGGCGAATTTGAAATAGTCATAACTTCAGAGGATAAAGCTCTCACAGTTGAGCTTATTGATAGCGGGCCTCCCTTCAACATGCTGACGGATGCTCCAATACCCGATGTCGAGGCGGATATCCAGGATAGGCCAATTGGGGGTTTGGGAATCCATCTTGTGAAGACTATGATGGATGAATTGAACTATAAGCGTGAGCAGGAGCAGAACCACCTGATCCTGGTCAAGCGGAGGGATAAATGAAATCCCCGGCTCCACATACTTCATTGAGTATTGGAGCCGTTTGCGTCCTAGCGACCCTGCTCGTGCTCCTTGCAGTCGCATGCTCCAACACTGGGTCGGTTGGTGAGAGCGGTCCCAATGGCTCTCCTGTTGCCCAGCAAGCACAGCAAACTTCCCCATTACAGCAGTCGTCTGACGCTGCTGGCCAAATGAATGGAGTGTTTGATGATCGGGTGGTGTTCGGGCAGTCAGCGGCATTCAGCGGGCCGGCCCAGGAACTCGGCACCAATATGCGCATTGGCATAATGGCGGCATTTCACGAGGTCAACGAGAGGGGTGGGATCCACGGGCGCACATTGGAACTTGTCTCACGCGACGACGCGTATGAGCCTGAAGCCGCTGTAACCAACACCCTGCAGCTCATTGAGGAAGAAGGAGTCTTCGCTCTCATCGGGGAGGTGGGTACACCGACTTCGCGCTCCGCCACACCTGTCGCAGCGGACGAGGGTGTGCCATTCATAGCGCCCTTCACCGGCGCTGAGTTCCTGCGGGACGACGACTGGGCAAACATCATCAACCTCCGGGCGTCTTACTATCAGGAGACGGAGGAGATGGTGGCCCGACTAACGCAGGACCTGGGAATTTCGCGCATCGGGGTCCTGTATCAGGACGACTCCTACGGACGCGCCGGGTACCGCGGCGTACGCATGGCTCTGGACCGCCGGGAGATGGAACCCGTGTCCATCGGTCTGTATCCTCGCAATACAACGGCGGTGAAGGCAGCCCTGCTTGACTTGAACTTAGGCTCTCCTGAAGCCGTGATTATGATCGGCGCCTACGAACCTGTTGCCGCCCTGATCGAGTTGGCGAGGTATACCGGCGCAGACCCTATATTTCTCACCGTTTCCTTCGTAGGCAGCAATGCCCTCGCCAACGAGCTCGGCGCGGGCGGCGAAGGCGTTTATGTTACACAGGTGGTTCCGTTCCCGACGGATGGTTCGACACCTGTTGTGTCCTCGTATTTGAACGCTCTGTCAGCCTATGACCGCTTCGCCGACCCTGGGTTCGTTTCGTTCGAGGGGTACTTAGCGGGAAGGCTGGCAATTGAAGGGTTGGAAAGATGTGGTCCCTCGGTTGACCGCGCCTGTTTCCTAGACATACTGAATAGTTCTAACGAGATCGACATAGACGGTTTCAAGCTGCGGTTTGGTGACGACAACCAGGGTTCGGACGAAGTCTTCATTACTGTGATTGGTGAAGACGGCGAATATCATCCTGTAAGTACACTGAGCCGCGATAACTGAGCCCGGGAGACCCATTATTACCACTCAGTCTGCAAGACGGCGACTCCGGCGACTCCTCGAGAGTCGTTATCGAATCTCGACACAGCTTTACCTGGCTATCGGCGGAGCGGTAGCCCTCACGGTCGCCGCAAGCCTGGTGGGCTGGTTTTCGTTCAACAGAGTTGGCGCGGCCCAGAGCCTGGTTAATGAAAACAGCCTCCCCGAAGTTGTCGCGGCATTCGGTATAGCGCAGCACAGCGGTACGCTTGTGAATGCTGGCCCACGCCTTACGGCTGCGGCGACTCCTGAAGAGTTAGCCGCCGAGTCGGCGGGCATAGATGCGGCTAGAAATTCCCTGGAGGGCCATCTAGCCGTGCTGCTCGGCGTGGATGGCCAGACTACTACCGGAGCGGCTGACGGAATAGACATCGATGACCTTCTAGAGGATGGACGCGCCGGGAATGCCGCGGCAATGCACCTGAGCGAAGGAGAGTTTGAGCGTTCACAGCATATCCGTGCGCTTGTGCAGACTTTGACGGTCGGGATAGAAGCCATCGAAGACGGTATGTCCGAGATCTTCGAGTTGAATGTTGAGAAGGAAGAGGTTAGAGACGAGCTTGCAATCCTGCGGGGTCAGATAGACGACATCATGGTTCCCGCCGTTGATAATCAATTGTTTTACACAATGACGGGGTATCACAATCTCTACGATCCCCCGGCGGACCGCTCCGAGCACTTTTCTGAGGCTGAGCTCGCCCGTTATCGCAGCCTCGCTGGCCTACATGCCGATGCCACCACCGCCAACCAGATATTGGAGAGCGCCTTCTCCATCTCCTCGGCACCGCTCATCGAGCCGCTGCGCGAGCGGTTTGAGTCAGCAGCAGGAAGTATGGAACGAAACCTGGCTGCTCTGGATGACTGGCCTCTTCGGCCACAGATATTGCCCCTGTCGAATCGTCTGGCGGAACTTGGCACCGGCGATAACAATGGGTTTGACATACTCGAGAGGCAGCTACAGATTAAGCAGAACCAGCAGGACCTCCTCACCCTGAATCAAGGTGTGGCCCTCGCGTTGGTTGGCGAAGTAGACTCGCTCGTGGACACGGCCCGCTCAAGCGCAGATGGAGCAACTCTCGCATCTACGCAGGCAATCCTGACTGGCCGTACCCTCCTGCTGGCGATTAGCGCTGTGAGCATCGTTGGCGCTTTTCTGATTGCCTGGCTCTTCGCGGGTCGGATGCTGCTCAACCGCCTTCGGATGCTATCCGATTGGATGCTTCGAATGGCAGGTGGAGACCTCGAATCCAGAGTCGAAATGGAGGGGCGAGACGAATTGTCGGAGATGGCTGCTGCCCTTGAAGTATTCAGGCGCAACTCCCTTGAAGCACAGCGCCTGAATCTCGTGGAGCAGCTTGCCGAGGAGCTACAGGGTAAGAACGAGCAGCTCGAAAGCGTGCTGGCGGAACTGGAGCGCGCCCAAGACCAGATAGTCATGCGAGAAAAGCTAGCCGCTCTTGGTGAGTTGACCGCTGGGGTCGCTCATGAAATAAGGAACCCCTTGAACTTCGTAAAGAACTTTTCTGAGGCTTCGGAAGAACTGCTCAGCGAACTTGAAGAAGTGATTGCCGATGTAGCAGATGACATAGGCGAAGAAGACAAGGATTATATTCAGGAAATATCGAATGACCTCAATGGCAACCTGGAGCGGATACGCACACACGGCGACCGCGCCAATCGCATCGTCAACGATATGCTAATGATGGGTAGGGATACCGGTGAACAGAGGCCGACCGACATCAATGCCTTGCTCGAAGAGCACGCCAGACTCGCCTACCATAGTGCGAGGGCGCTCGACTCGAACTTCCAACTGGACCTTCAACATGACCTGGACCCGAATATGGGCGAGATAAATGTGGTGCCGAGAGATCTGGGTCGCGTATTCCTGAATATGGTCGGCAACGCCTGCGACGCCACAGACGAGAAACGACGGCAAATCGGGTCGAAGTCCATGGATACCGACGCGTACATGCCAACCCTGTGGATTTCTACCCACAAGGGGGATGAGAATGTCGAAATTCGCATCAGGGACAACGGCAGCGGCATGCCCCCGGAAGTCATCGAAAAGATATTCAACCCGTTTTTCACGACCAAACCTACGGATAAGGGAACGGGACTGGGATTGGCGATCTCAAATGACATAGTGCGCCAGCACGGAGGCTCCATAAGTGTGGATTCGAAGCCGGACGAGTACACCGAGATGCATATCGAGTTGCCTCTCGTCGCTCCGGTTATTGAGGCTGACAGCGGGAGCGAACTGAATATCCCTTATCTCTAGGCACTCGCGTCCTGAGTTGTGCTGCCCGATGTGACTATGCCCTTCGTTTGGGCGCATCCGGGTAGTGCTGTTTTAACCCACACGGCAGCAGATTACAGAACTGCGGCAAGACTGGTAGAATGACGCCGAGGTTACAAGAAACATCCAGAGAGGCGCAGTATGAGTTCATCGGATCACGAGAGCTACATGAGAGTCGCGCTTGAAGAAGCGCAGCGAGCCGCGGACGAAGGCAATGTCGGGGTTGGCTCCGTGATTGTGCGAGATGGGGAGTTGATCGCTCGCGGGCGCAACCTCGTGCCGACGACGCATGACCCTACTGCGCACGCCGAGACCGTAGCAATGCGTGAAGCATCATCGGTCTTAGGCACGGATGACATGTCCGGGGCGACACTTTACACGACCTTCGAGCCGTGCCCTATGTGCTGCGGCGCTCTGACGAACGCAAATATAGCTACCCTGGTAATGGGCGGCAGACCTTCCGCAGAGCAGACGCGATGGGGTGACTACACCGTCGAGCGGCTGTTGGACATGTGCAGATGGAATGACCGGATTGAGGTCGTTACCGGCGTTCTCGTGGATGAGTGCCTGAGCATAAGGCTGCCGTGACCGCAATCGCTTTCGACGCAAGCTAGAAGGCGGCGAGCCTTCAACGCACTTTTGAGAGGACTAGGTAACTGATTTGAGATTCGGAGCGTTCTGGCAAGTTCCCGGCTACATCGGCTCTTCGGTGCCACGCCGGCACTGGGAGACTATCGAGCAGATTACGCTGGCGGATAAACTGGGATTCGAGACCGCCTGGCTCGCGGAATCGACATTCTTTCCGGGCCGTCCAATGTCCAACCCCCTTATGGTCGCGTGTGCGGCTGCACAGGTAGCGCCACGTATCCGCTTTGGGACGCTGGCGGCGCAGTTTCCACTTCATCACCCCATACATATGGCGACACAGGCAGCGACCTGCGACATACTGACCAATGGCAGGCTGGACCTCTGCCTGGGAGGCCGCTGGGGGTCGCCGTCGGGCCAGGCATTCGGGCAGGCTGGAGATATTAGCGGGGAGGAGAGTCGTGGCCGCGTCGCTGAGGGCATTCGTCTACTGAAGGCGGCGTGGACGCAGGAGAAGGCGAATTTCAGCGGGGAATACTGGGACATGAAGGACCTGCTGGTGATGCCGAAGCCCGAGCAGGCGCCGCATCCGCCATTGCTGCTCGCGGCGAACAGCGATGAGACATTCCCATATGCCGCACGCATGGGACTGGGCGTGATTGGGACTACTCTGAGCCAGCCAATGCCGAGAATGATCGACAGACTTCGCGACTTTCAGGAGACGAAGCGCGCTGAAGCCGCTTCGCATTCGCAGCCGTTCCATGTGAACATCTCCTTCTTCGTGGCTGAAACCAGGGAGAAGGCGCACAAACTGATGGCGCGGAACTGGCGGGACGATGATGTAGTCAACACAGTTCCGGACGCTACCGCATCCTCCATTGGCACGTCGCGGCACAGTTTCACAAGCGGCGTCGGAGGCTGGGCCACCTGGAACTTCCAGGATGCGCTGAAATACTCCATCTATGACGATCCTGACGGGTGCATTGAGCAGCTGAAGAAGCTGAGCGACGATCTTCCAGGAATGGCGCAGTGCATTCTGGAATTTAATCGCAGGGGCCGCCTGACTAACGAAGAGATTAAAGAGTCTATGCAGCTCTTCGGCGACGCCGTGATGCCAGAGTTGACCTGAGGCGTCGCGCCTTCCAGTAATTGCACACGCTGTCGGGTCGTACCATCAATTGACAGACCAGAATAGCGATTGGTTTAACACCGCTCTGGCCGCTGTGCTGCCCTTCCTCTTTCCCTCTTTTAAATGGGTCGCGGTGCGTCTGTCCAATCTGCATAAATTCAATATGCGAAGTCCCAGAGGCCCTCACCGTCAGGCCTGAACAGTGAGGATCCACACTTCGAGTCCTGTTGGTAATCCTTTAGCTCTTTCGTTGTCTGCGGTGATTTTAGCGATGCGTATTGCCAATAGTTAAGAATAGGACTAATATATGCCATAAACTTATTATAAAATTATTGAGAATAAGCTGATTGGGTGCATTAGTCCGGTCAAACATCGCCTGGATATTGGTGCCGCTGACTCTGATGATGACGCACATCCTCGTCGGAGATCGAATGGCACACAGTCTGACGCCGACATTGGATGTCAGATTGAAAACTCAGCCAGTATCAGCCGGAGATGTCCAGTCTGTCAGATTCGAAGCGAGGCTCTTGTTCGAGAGTCGAGAAAGAGCGTCGATCAGAGATGTTTCGCTACGGGTTAGCGGGCCACAGAGCTTCGGCCTCAGTTTGCCGGTGACGGATGGCGAATTCGATATATCAGGTATGCCCTCCGCCGTCGGCACAATCGTGGGGAGTGTCAAGTCTGACAGAGTAGATGCCCCGTTGCCATTCGTGTATAAGAGCGCTGCACGCGGCGGAGCGATACTCATCGATGTGCTGTGGACGCCTGACCAGGACAGGGCTGCGGATGGTGACTATTCCGCTCAACTTACGGTTGCGTCCGAAAACGCGTCTGAGCCCTTGAGGAGCGGGAGGGTGTCCTTCTCGATAAGGAGTCCTGAACCGACCTCTACTGCGACATCCACACCGACCCTGACACCGACGGCGACGCTCACGCCGACTGCTACGCCTACGAAGACTCCAACTCCCACGTCAACGGCAACAAGAACGAGGACGCCGACGCCAAGCAGGACTCCAACGCGTGTACCAACGGCGACAGTGACTCCATTGCCTACGGGGACGGCATCACCTACGCTGACGCCAACCCCTACCTATTCACCTACGCCTACGGCTACCCTGAGAGCGACGGATACACCCAGCCCGACAGTGACAGCCACCGTGACTGCTGTGCCGACACACACAGGAACAGCGACGCATGTTGTCCAGGCTGCCACACCTAAACCTGCCGCCTCACCGACTCCCACATCCACCCCGCCACCGACAATGACATCAACGGCAACGCCTGAGTCCGTTCCAGAAGTGCATACACCGCCGATATCCGGTTCGTCGCAGGCTGTTCCGCAGAATCTGGAAGCTGTATCTGGGCAGCCCGCAGTTCCCTTTGCAGTGCGAATCCTGCCGACTGACCCTTCCAAGCCGATGATGCTTATGGTGGATGCCAATTATGTTGCGCCTGTCAGATCGACACCTGCGCCGTTCCCGAGCTCGAACATTGCGTATGTGGAAGTGCGCCCTGCATCACGCGTGTTCCTGTTCTCAGGTATTGCTATTGCAGGGTCTGCTGCCACATTGGGATTGGCGGCGACTTTACTGCTAGTCGTGAGGCGGCGCCAAGAACCTGGCTAGGCCCATGCATTCATCCGACTCAAGATTTGCAGATTTCATGCAGGCGATCGAAGTAGTCGGGGAATGTCTTTGACACCGTGTCGGGGTCGTTGATGGTGATGCTGGATTCGCCTAGCGCGGCAAGCGAGAAGCACATCGCCATGCGGTGGTCGTCGTAGGTGTCGATGACGGCGGGCTGTATCTGCTGTGGTGGCGTGATTTCGATGTAGTCTTCGCCTTCAACCACGCCTGCGCCTACCTTGCGAAGCTCGGTCGCCATCGCCGCGAGGCGGTCGGTCTCCTTGACGCGCCAGTTATGCACATTGCGGATTGTCGTCTTGCCCCTGGCGAAGAGCGCGGTAACCGCGACCGTCATGGCAGCATCCGGTATGTGGTTCAGGTCTGCGTCTATGCCCGTGAGTTCGCCGCGCGAAATCTCGATCCAGTCCGGTCCGCTGGACACCTTCGCGCCCATCCGTTCAAGCACCTGAGCGTGCGCGATGTCGCCCTGGATGCTGTCGTCGCCAACGCCGTTGACCCGAACGGGCCCGCCGCCGATTGCTCCTGCCGACAGGAAGTACGACGCTGATGAGGCGTCTCCCTCCACGAGGATGCTGCCGGGGGACGTGTAGCTCTGGTTGCCGGGCAGGCGGAACCACTCATAGCCGTTGCGCTCCACCTCGATGCCGAAGCGCCGCATGACATCGAGCGTCATCTCGATGTACGGCTTGGAAACGAGGTCGCCGTCAACCTCGATGGTCAGCGGGGAGAGCGCCATCGGCGCAGCCATCAGCATGCCCGTGAGATACTGGCTGGATATGTTGCCGCGTATGCGCACGGTGCCACCTTCAAGCCCGCGAGCATCGATGTCGAGGGGCGGGCAGCCGTCAGCGCCGGAGTAGGCAATCTGCGCGCCCACCTGTCGGAGAGCGTCAACTAGGTCGCCAATGGGTCGCTCCAGCATGCGCGGTTCGCCGGTCAGCGTGTAGCGTCCCCTGCCCGCGCAGATTGCGGCGCACAGCGAGCGCATGGTTGTGCCCGAGTTGCCGAGAAACAGAGTCGCCTCACCTTCGGGGAACGCGCCGCCAAGCCCATCAACCTCGGAGTACGCGCCGTCATCGGAGTGGCGGACTGTGACGCCCAGCAAGCCCAGAGCATTGAGCATGTGTGTCGTGTCGTCGCTTTCCAGCAGGTTGCGCACCTGCGTTGTGCCTTCTGCCAATGCTGCCAGGAGCAGGACGCGGTTGGACATGCTCTTGGAGCCGGGCAGACGTATCTCACCCTGCACGCTGCGGATGGGCTGGAGTGTGAGTTGCTTCATTTTCATTCCACCTTGCTGTGCCAACGCGTTCGATTCCGTGGTCTCTAAGCAATCTCAGGACGAGCGGGAAACTGGCAATGGGAACCACCTAGTTAGGCCGCCGCTCAACTTCTTTGAAATTATAGCCGACTGCCCGTGTTTCTGCCTCGCCTGAGAACATAGATGTGCGGCTTGATGTAGCCACGGCTATGAGAGATGCTGAGCGGAACTTCATTTGCCAGATCCCAGTTTGAGCTTTCGTCGAGGGCTGAGAGCATTGTGCGCCTTCGTGTCGTGATGAGGACCAGCAAGCCGTTTGGCGTCGCGACTCTTGCGGATTCTGCAAGCATCGATCTGTACAGCGCTTCTATGTCGCTACTGCCGTCCTGCAGCATGCCAAAGGGAAGGTCGGCGGTTATGGTGTCTATGGATGCGTCCGGAAGCGGCAGATTGGCGCAGTCTTCCTGCAGAAGAGCCACAGGAGTGCGATGTCCGGCGGCGCGAAGGTTGGTATCGGCACATTCCAGGGCATCTGCGCTGTTGTCCACGCCGGTTACGCTTGCGGCGGCACCTAAGCCAAGCCGCTCGATCATAAGCGTGCCTGAGCCGCAGCACAGGTTCAGCACACGCTCATTCTGGCGTGGCCGCGCGAGGGACGCCATCACGCTCGCGACTGTGGCATTGAGCGCGCCGGGCATGTCGCAGACGCGCCACCTGCGGGCGGACAGTGGCATCGCGCTTGTGCGTATGAGCACCTGCCAGCCTGCGTCCTCTCCTGCGGCGCGGCGCACTGCAATGTGGAGATTTGCGGCGCCATCGATGGGGTCGAGTCCGGTTGCGGAGGCGATCTCCTGCCGCAGGCGCAAATAGACGCCGGAACCCGCACCGGCCGCAGTGATGCGGAATGTGCGGAATGCGCCGTCGGCGCGGGTAGCGACTATGAAATGGATGATTCCTAGTAATCGGGTCAAGTGCTGGTGTCCGAGTAGCGCGCGGGGACGCGGTACGGCGAAGTTTTCGACTCTGTGGACTGCAGTGATCGTCCTGAGTTCGTCGAACCGGCGGATATTGCCGTCGTATCGCAGGGTGAACCGCCCTTCGGATGCGTCGCGCTCAACCTGCGCCGCCTTGCCGAGCAGTCGTCGCACCTCGCGCCGTGCGTATTCTTCCAGGCCGATGACCGTCTCGACCTCGTATTCCTGTGCCTGTGCGGGGTCAGGCCTGGCAGTGCGGACATCCGGGGCGGCGCGCCTTCCCCTGTTGTTCCTAGGGCTGCGGGTCTGCGTTCTGCGTCTCATCTCGTATCCAGCCTTGTGATGAGCTGCGTGAGCGCATCCTCATTGCCTACATTGCCTGGGAAAATGATGCAAGGCATGCTGGGATGAAGGGTCTCATCGCCGAGAATCCACGCCGGCACGCCCGGCGCAGCCTGCCCCGGCGACCAAGCCCGCTGCACCTTGAGCGCCTTCGTTGCGACCGCGTACGATGTTGCACCGCCCTTTACGATGATGCAGCCCGGTCGAGCACGAATGCCCGCGACTATCTCCGACATCGCCTGCGAGACCTGATGACCAATGGCGAGGCTGTGATCGGCGCTCCGCCCCTCTACGAGGTCGCGGCTCGTGTACAGGACGGCGTTGCGCCCTGACTTAAGGGCATTTCCGGCAGCGCAGGCGGCGTGTTCAATCTCCGTCAGGCGCGTGGCTTCAGCGAGTAGCCGTTCTACATTTGCCTCCACGCCCACGGCATCGGAGTTGGCAAGCAGGTGCTCAAGCTGCCGTGTTGTGCGAGGTACATGCGAGCCGACGACTATGAGTGCGCCGCCATTGCCGTCTATACCCATTTCGGTGGGTGTGAGTAAAGGACGGTCCGACTGCCCCAGCAGCGCCTTGATGAAGGACGCAGCGGCGCGGAACAGGAATTTACGTCCGGTCGCCTCCACATTCAGTAGTCCCTGCACAAAAACTTCCATGTCGCGGTTGATCGCGCCGTTCACCACACAAACCCCGCCGCTCGGAAGAGCGGACAGAACTGCGGCGACTCGCTCAGGACCGCCGAGCCGCAGGTCGTCAATGGACACGCTTGCCACTGAATCGGCAGGCACTTGTCCTTCGGTCTTCTCTTGCACCCATCCCCGCACATCGGAGGATGTGAATGCGAAGGCGGGGTCGCGCGCGAATTCGGTGTCACCGACGGCTGTGAGCCATTCGCCATCTGAGACATACTGCGTATCGCTGATGGTGTAGCGGCCGCCCTCCAGGAACAGGGGCGCGATTATCCAGCCATCCGGCTTGCTGTCGGGCTTACTGGAAAGGGCGGACTCGATTGCCTGCATCTCGGCGGGGAAGTGGCCGCGCAGGGTGGAGTCGAGGCGGCTGACTACGGAGAAGTCAACGCCTGCCAGTCGCGCCGCCTCGCACAAGTTGCGCGTGATGAATGAGTTGACTGCCCGCGCCTGCGATTCAGGCATGGTGCGGGCGTTGGTGACGACGAAGAAGGCGCGGCTGTCTGCTTCAAGCTCCGCGCGTAAGGACTCTACCGACCAGTCCATCAGGACGGCGATGTCGTGTACGCTCTGCGTTCCCATCACATCGTCGTCGAGAATGACGATCTTCCTGCCTGCCGCATTCAGCGCGGCGTCAATGTGCGGCAGGGGATCGCATCCCCATTGCGGCGGCAGGCTGCCGAGGGTTTTGCTGAGGCTTACGCTTGTCTGCTGCATTGTGATGTGCTTCCGTGCTACCGGCCTGCTGAGCGACCCGGCAGCGCGCCGGTGTGCTCGCCGCCGTCGATGACCACCGTGCCGTTGACGATGACATACTCGATGCCGATGGGAAACTGCTTGGGTTCGGTGCGCGTGGCGGGCGTCTGCACATTTCCCGGATGGAATACGGTTATGTCGGCCTTCATGCCGTCCCGCAGGATGCCACGGTCGGTCAGTCCGATGCGCTGCGCCGGGAAGGATGTCATCTTGCGAATCGCTTCCGGCAGGGACATCTGGTTCTCTTCGCGCACATACTCGGCGAGGATGACTGGGAAGCAGCCGTAAGTTCGTGGACTGGGGAAGTCTCCAAGCAGCACGGCGTCGCTGCCGACCATGGACAGCGGGTGACTGACGAATGCGGGCAGAGTGTTGCCATTCGCGCCGTCCGACACATAGCAGGTCTGCAAGTCTTCTTCGAGCAGTAGGTCGCATATCGCATCGACCGGATGCTGGTTGCGCATTGCCGCAATCGCCTCCACAGACATGCCTTCATAGACATGGTTGTGGGCTTGCTTGAAGTAAGTGAGCCACACATTGTCCCACGAGGGACCGCGAGGCTCCATCTCGCGGCGCAGGCGCACACGGGCATCCTCGGATGCCAGCGCCTCTTTCAGTGGGCCAACGCCGCCGTCATGCGTCCAATCCGGCACCATAATCAGCAGTCGCGTGCTGCCAAAGACATAGGGGTAGCTATCGAATGTTACATCCTGCCCGCCCTCCGCGGCATCTTCGACGAGGCTTATCAGACCCTGCCCGCCTCCCGTGCTGGGGGCGCGCTGGTAGAAGTGAGTGATGTGTACCGGGATGCTGCCGCGCACTCCGATTTCCAGCGCTTCTCGGAATGGGTCTAAATAGCGATCGCCAAGCCGGTAGCGCACATGGGTGTGATAGAAGCCGCCCATGTCGGCGACAAGCTCGCTCAGTTCGACAAGCTCATCGGTGGAGGCATACCCTCCGGGGGGATAGTCCAGTCCGGTGGACAAGCCGACCGCGCCTTCCTCCATCGCCTCGCGGATGATTGCCTTCATGTCCGCCATTTCAGCCTCGGTCGCAGGTCTGTCGTCCCAGCCGACAGTGGCGATGCGCGGCGGGGAGTTGCCGAGGATGTAAGCGATGTTCACCGCCGTCTTGCGGTCGAACATATCGAGGTACTGTTCCACGGTTGACCACCTGCCGGGCAGCGGCGGGTTGCCGTCAAGCCCGGAGTTGAGTGCGACAAAGTCCAGAAAATCGTCATGGTCGTGGAAGGGCGCATACGAGTTGCCGTCAACGCCGATCAGCTCGGTCGTGATGCCCTGCCGTACTTTCGGATGATGCTCAGGCTCGGACAGGATGACGAGTCCGGCGTGGGAGTGCATATCTATAAAGCCGGGCGATACGACATGATCTGCGGCGTCGATGGTGCGCGTTGCTTCGATGCCGCTCAGGTCGCCTCGGAAGATACGCACCGTATCGCCCTCGACGCCGACCGCGCCGTAGAAGCCCGGATTGCCGGTACCGTCTATGATCAGTCCATTAGTGATTAGCAGGTCCAGCATCGCAATACCTCGCTGCGCGCCGATGGCAAGAAAATCATTCAGCTCGCTTTTCGGCAACTTTCATTTAGTAGGACAGGATTGTACACCGTATGCAATGTTGCGCCAATAACAGGCGCCTGCAGCTCGTCTACCGTGGCAATATCCGGATGCGGTATCATTTGCCTGCGCTTTCTTGTATCAAGAAAAGTTTATAACTAAGCGGTTTCACTGATATAATCATCCATAGTGCCGTTCAGGGACGGGCAGTGCGGATTGCGCTTCGTCCCTATGCTTGCACAGGTGAATTCCCGTTGTAACGACATCAATGCATGCTAACCCTTCGAAAGGGCAGCGCGTTTCATTTATCGTAGGCCAAGTGGCTTATAGCAACTCGCGAGGAAGCTAAGGAATGCAGGACATAAAAAGTCAGATTGCGGATATGAGAAGCAGAATAGAAGAACTCCTGGTGCGTCTTTGACCTCCCCAATGATGAACTGGAGATAGTCGCGCTGGAAGAAGAAGCGACTGCTCTCGGATTCTGGGATGTGCCGGGGACGGCGCAGCGAAAGATGCAGAGGCTGTCAGACCTCAAGGGAAAAGTGGAGGACTGGCGCACCCTCGAGAATCAGGCGGAATCGCTCGAAGAACTGCTCCTGCTCTCCATCGAGGAGGGAGACAACTCACTGTTGGACACCTTCGTCCAGGAACTTGCGCAGATGCAAGGTAGGCTCGGCGAGCTGGAATTCCACCTGACTCTATCGGGGCCATACGACGAGCGCAACGCGATTGTGGCGCTGCATGCAGGAGCAGGCGGCGTGGAGTCACAGGACTGGGCGAGCATGCTCATGCGGATGTATCTGCGATGGGCGGAACATCGCAGTTTCAGGCGCGATGTGCTGGATGTGTCAGTAGGAGATGAGGCTGGCATCAAGAGCGCAGTCTTCCAGGTGACGGGTCAGTTTGCTTACGGCTACCTTCAGGCGGAGCGGGGAGTGCATCGGTTGGTGCGGCTTTCCCCCTTCGACTCCGACCATGCCCGGCACACATCCTTCGCGCTGATGGAAGTGCTGCCGGAGGTGGAAGAGGGAGTAGATGTATCGATTAACCCGGATGACTTGAGGATAGACGTATTTCGGGCGGGCGGTCATGGTGGCCAGAATGTGCAGAAGAACTCGACTGCGGTAAGAATCACGCACCTGCCCTCAGGCATCCGCGTGAGCTGCCAGAATGAGCGCTCCCAGCACCAGAACCGCGAGATTGCAATGCGCATTCTCATGGCGCGGCTGGTGGAGCGCGAGATGGCTGAGAAGGCGCGCCAGATGGAGAAACTCAAGGGAGCCCATATATCCCCGGAGTGGGGCAACCAGATCCGCAGCTACGTGCTGCACCCGTACAAGATGGTGAAGGACCACCGCACCGGATACGACACATCGGACGCGGATGCTGTGCTTGATGGCGAACTAGATGATTTCATCAAGGCATGGCTGACGACTAAAATCGGAAACGACGAAAGCACATCTTAATACTTGAGTGGGGCAACAAGCCCAACCATGTAGCCCAATCATGAGATGAGCAAATCTACGCCCAGAGGTGTGAGATGAGAAAACTGTTACTGATCCCAATACTGCTGATAGTCATGTCTGTTATAGCTGTCGGCGCGCTGGCTTGCGGCGCGAGTCAGCCCGAAGTCGAGGAGCCTGAAGCTCCTGCTGCTGCTGCGCAAACTGAAAAGGTCGAGGCGACACCAACTGCGGAAGCGCCTGCAGCCGCTGCCACGAGCACGACGACTGAGAGCGCCGCGCCCACGAGCATCCCCGTTCAGACCTCTCCGCCAACGGCCGTGCCTCAGGTAGCCAAGGCGGAAACGGCTATGGAACGGGACAAGCCTGAGGGCGGAGTGATGCGGAGGCTCTTCAGCGACCCTCCTACGCTCGATCCGCACAAGACATCTGACACCACATCGGCGTTCATCATCGGAGAGGTGTTCAGCGGTCTGGTTACACTGAACACTGATCTGCAGATTGTGCCGGACATCGCGGACAGGTGGGAGATCAGCCAGGACGGTTTGGTCTATACCTTCCATCTGCTGCCTGACGCCAAGTTTGCGGACGGCAAGCCCGTCACGGCGCAGGACTTCGTGTACTCGCTCAACCGTGCCGCCGACCCCGAGCTGGCGTCGCCCGTTGCGCGAACCTACCTCAGCGACATCGTTGGCGTGACTGAGGTGCTGGACGGCGAGTCGACCGAAATAAGTGGCCTCAAAGCCATAGACGAGCGCACGCTCGAAATCACGATTGACGCGCCCAAGGCGTACTTCCTTGCCAAGCTGACATATCCGACCGCGTTTGTGGTGGATAAGGACAATGTCGAGTCCGGCGGCGACAACTGGACCGATACTCCCAACTCGACCGGCCCCTTCATGCTGAAGGAGTACAAGATTGGCGAGCATATCATCCTGGAACGCAACGACAACTTCTATCGCGAACCCGCCTACATTGACCGAGCCGTGTTCAACCTCGCTGGCGGACAGGCGATGGCGCTGTACGAAAACGATGAGATAGACATCACAGGCGTCAGCATATTCGATCTTGAGCGACTGAAGGACCCGACGGAGCCGCTGTCCAGCGAGTTGAAGATCGCCCCGCCGGGATTCAGCGTTTCCTATATCGGATTCAATGTCAACGAGCCTCCATTCGACGATGTGCATTTCAGGCGCGCGCTGAACCTCGCTATCGACAAGGAACTCATCGCGAACGAAGTGCTTGCAGGCCTGACGGTTCCGGCATACGGCATCCTGCCTCCGGGCTTCCCCGGATATACCGACGGGCTAGAGGGACTGAAGTATGACGAAGAGGCGGCGAAGGCCGAGCTGGAGATGTCCAAGTACGCCGACCCCGCCGACCGACCGCGCATCATTCTGTCGGTAACGGGCACCGGCGGTGACATCGGTATCGACATGCAGGTAATCCTGGAGATGTGGAGAAATGCGCTCGGCGTTGAAGTCGAGATACAGCAGGTCGAGTGGGCGACATACCTGCAGGACCTTAACCGCCGCAAGTTCCAGATATATGCACTCGGCTGGCAGGCCGACTACCCGGACCCGCAGGACTTTCTCGACATCCTATTCCACACGGAGAGCGAAACCAACCACGGCGCATACTCGAACACCGAAGTTGACGCATTGCTCGAGGAGGCTCGCGTAGAGCGCGATGCCGGCAGACGTGTGGAACTGTACAACAAGGTCGAGCAGATGATCATAGACGATGCTGCCTGGGTACCGCTGTGGTACGATAGCGAGCGCAATCTCCTGCTCAAGCCGCACATCAAGGACTACAGGCTTGTGCCTATGACCATCCCCAAGCTGCGATATGTCTATTTCGACTACGACAGCTAAGGACTTACATCGTTAAACAGATCAGACAGGATGGGGGGATGTTCATCATCCCCCGCCTGATGAATAAGAACTTTAGCTTGCGGAGGACTTTGGAATGCGACTCATCATAGCGGGATGCGAGTACACCGGCACTAGCACACTGACGTTCGCCATTGACGACTGGATGGAGGAGAACATCGGGAATCGATTCCCGCTGATCCACGACCACTGGAAGCTGCCTCACACATCCGGGCATCCGCAGCCTGACATGACCGAGGAAGAGCGACAGCAGGTACTTGCTCTGAGTCCCGTGCTGAAGGAAATGACGCAGCGCCACAGCCTCTACTACCATGTTCAGGCGAATTCGTGGACCGCGCCGGACTGGATGTCTATCGGACTGCACATAGACGACTCAGTGTACAGCCCCAAGTACTTCGGCTATGGTGCCGACCACCAGGAACACGACCGCAAGACAGTTTCGAGGCAGGTGGAAGACGCGATCATGCGCTTTGCGCCCGACATAGTGCTGGTGCATGTGAAGGCGTCGGCTGAGGTCATCGCGCAGCGAATGGAAGTGGAGCCTCGCGAGCACAGCCCGCTCACGGTTGAGGACATACCCGATGTGCTGGAGCGATACGAGGAAGCAATCGCCAACTCCACGCTGCGGCACAAGATTTCGCTGGACACGAGCAAAGCCACTGTCGGAGAGACAATCGCGGAGTTCACGCGCAAAATAGAGCCGCACCTGAGCGAAGCCGACCGCTCCCGCATAATGCTGCATCGCAACTGGTAGCACAAAACCCGCCCATTACTCGGTCGGCGAATGGCTGGGCCGAGTGGCTGAATTGAATAACAGCCACTTACGGGCTATGCTTGTGCCGACAGAGCGGTAACCGATAATTAGCCACTGAACATGGAAAGCTCATCATGTGGGTGTACATCGCGCGGCGACTACTTTGGCTCCCCGTGCTGCTCATCGCAACAAGCCTCGTGACCTTTACGCTCCTGCGCTTTGGGCCGGGCGATCCCGTAGAGGTCATCATGGGCAGTCGTTTCGACGAAACCGCTGCGGAGCAGTTACGAAGCCAACTGGGTCTGGACAAGCCCTTCGGCGTACAGTACGCGACATATATGTGGGGTGTGGTGCGAGGGGACTTCGGCGAAAGTTATCGTTTCCGTGGCCGGCAGGTGTCGGAGTTGCTGTTCCCGAAGATGTGGGTATCCTTCCAGGTGAACGCAGCCGCACTGATTGTCAGCCTTGCGATCGGGCTTCCCTTAGGTTTTTACATCGCGCACAAACAAGGCACCTGGCAAGACCCGACGGTAGTCACTATCGCGCTGATCCTGATGTCCATCCCAATCATGATCAGCATTCCGTTCACGCTGTGGGGTCTCTGCCTGAAACTCCAAGTTGTGCCATGCTCCGGGTGGGGCGGGTTCTTCGATCTACGAATCATCACGCCTGCGATTACTCTGGGCATTCCCGGTGTGGCGGGTCTGGCGCGTTACATGCGGGCGAGCACGCTCGATGTGCTGGGGCAGGACTTCATCCGCACGGCGAATGCGAAGGGTCTGACGGCAGTTTCGGTCGATATTCGGCATGTGCTGAAGAACGCCATGATACCGATTGTTACGCTGCTGTCCTTCACGCTTGCCGGCAT
Source organism: Dehalococcoidia bacterium (assembly GCA_963665605.1). GTDB lineage: Bacteria > Chloroflexota > Dehalococcoidia > Lucifugimonadales > JADFKI01 > Bin90. Next base: position 2,742,030 of record OY762409.1, read on the forward strand.
GTTTGTTACCAGCTTTATCGTGGAGCGGATACTCGGAATCCCGGGTGTCGGACACTTCACGATTGACTCGATTTTCGATCGAGACTACCCCATCATAATGGCTGTTGGGATACTCGGATCAGGGGCATTTGTGATTGCCAACCTGCTGGCAGACATAACATACGCATTCATAGACCCGCGAATAAGATACCAGTAAAAGCGAAGCTGTTTGCGTGACATTCAGTAGCTGAAAGACTTGAAAATGGCGTTGACGGAAGTCGTCGAAGCGGCGGAAGCGCAAGAACGAAGCAAAGGCCATCTCAGAAGGGCGATGGAGCGCCTCGTGCGCAAGAAGATCGCCGTCGTCTGCATGGTCGTGCTCGTGATCATCTATTTTGCGGGCATCTTCGCGCCATTCATTGCTCCCTACGACTATACCGAGCCGCATTTCACCGAGATTCGTAAGCCGCCGAGCTGGGAGTTCTGGGCTGGCACGGACTTCGCGGGGCGCGATGTATTCTCCCGTGTACTCTGGGGCATCCAGAATACCGTCATCATTACGCTCGTCTCGATGGCGACAGGCGGGCTGGTTATCGGTATCACGATGGGCCTGATGTCAGGATATTTCGGCGCGTGGATTGATGGGCTGATCATGCGTGTAGGAGAGCTGTTCGCATCCTTCCCCGACATATTGCTGGTCATTATCCTGGCGGCCGCGCTTAGACCGCGCTTTCTTGAATGGGCACGCTGGGCGGAGGATAACCTCGGCGTAGAGGGAGTGGTGCGCTCCGGCGTTGTGGACTATGTTGTTGTGTCTCTGGCGTTGGTCTCATTTGGCTGGGTGGGAATGGCACGGCTTGTGCGGGGACAGGTGCTGTCGCTGAAGCAGACGCCCTTTGTCGAGGCGGCGCAGGCTGCCGGCGCAGGGACTCCCCGTATATTGTTCGTACATCTCCTGCCGAATGTCATAAGTCCTATCGTGGTCAGCGTTTCTGCGGGCATGGGCGCTATGATTGGCGCTGAGATAATTCTGAGCTGGCTCGGACTCGGCATTCAACCGCCGCGCCCCAGCCTGGGTCAGATGCTGCTACAAGCGGGCAGCCTGAGTGCGCTCCGTGAGGTGCCATGGATGCTGATAGCCCCAAGCACTGTGGCGTTTTCGATGTTACTCGCATGGAGCCTGCTCGGAGATTCACTTAACGATGTTCTCAACCCGCGCACGCGGTAGCGGTAGGGTGCTGGACGAGGAGGCGGAATGCGTCGTATCGTAGCGGGGATCGCCCCCTACTTCATCGTCTTTTCGGCGAGCGCGTGCGGGCTGATTATCGAGATTGTCGCATCGCGACTTCTTGCGCCAACAGTGGGCGTGTCGCTGTTCACATGGACGAGCATCATCGGCGTAGTGCTGGCGGGAATCAGCATAGGCAACTATGTGGGCGGGCTGACTGCGGACAGGTTTCCCACGCCGAAGACGCTTGGTCTGATTCTGCTCGGCGCGGGGCTGACAAGTCTCGCCGTGCTGCCGATGCTCGCGTTCGTCTCCAGTCTCTACGACTCACTGCACATACTGCCGCGCATCGTGCTCATAACTTCGACGCTGTTCCTCGTGCCGAGCGTCATCCTGGGCATGGTTACGCCGGTGGTCATCAAGCTGAGGCTGCGCGACCTGGCACAGACCGGCAATGTAGTCGGCAAGATATACGCGGTGTCCACGGCCGGCAGCATCTTCGGAGTGTTCGTAACCGGCTTTGTGCTCATCCAGTGGATCGGCACGCGTCCGATATTGCTTGGCGTCGCCGTATTCCTCGTGGTGATGGCAGTGGTGTTCGGCAATGTGTGGAGGATGCGTGTTGTGGGTGCGGTGGCTCTTGTCCTGTTTGCGGGCATAGCGGGCATGGGATTCGCGACCAACTCGCTCGAAACCGAGTGCCAGGTGGAGAGCAACTACTTCTGCATCAAGGTTCGAGCGCGAGAGATAGAGGGACGCGAGGTTCGGACGCTCACCCTCGACAGGCTGATACATAGCTATGTAGATTTGGACGACCCGACCTTCTTTGTGTATGGCTACGAGAAGATATTCGCGGACATCGCCACAATGGTCGGGCACAAGAAACCGCAGTTCAGCGCGCTGTATATCGGCGGCGGCGGTTATACGATGCCGCGCTTCCTCGAAGTCTCGTATCCGGAGAGCCGCCAGGAGGTCATCGAGATCGATCCGGCGGTTACGCGCGTAACGCACGAGTATCTTGGCATGCCGCGAGATACAGCGATAATTACGCACAATCGAGACGCGCGCCTGAAGATTCCTGAACTTGAGCACGGCAGCTACGACATCGTGATAGGCGACGCGTTCAACGATGTCTCCGTGCCGTATCACCTGACGACGATGGAATTCAACGAGCAGGTCAAGCAACTTCTAACGGACGACGGTATCTATGTGGTGAATGTAGTGGACAAGTACCACAGCGGAGGATTCCTGCGGGCGGTTATAACTACGCTACAGGCGAGCTTCCCCCATGTGTACCTGCTAGCAGACAGCGATCACTTCAAAGAGGACAACCGCTTCACATTCGTTGTGGCGGGCACTCTGCAGCCGCTCACCTACGCAGATGTGTATTTCGCCAGCCACGGACAGGGGAGAGGCGATCCCGAACTGACGCTGATGCCGCAGGACGAACTCGACGAGTGGCTCGGAAGGAAGCGCAGCATACTGCTCACGGACGACTTTGTGCCGGTGGACAATCTGCTTGCGCCCGTATTCCTGGAAATTCCATAGAGAACACTCGCCCGCAGCGCATCATAGCTCCTGCAGCGCGGCGCAGAATGAATCACTCCAGTTCTGCGACGAGTGCCGCTCTACGACTGACAACAAGCTGCGGTTGCGTCGTCTCCGCTCAGTCACGGGCATTCTCAGCGCCCTGTAGGTTGCATCCGCCGTGCCTTCGATGTCGTAGGGGTTCACGATGACCGCGTCCTTCATCGTGCTTGCGGCGCCCGTGAAGCTAGACAGCACCAGCACGCCGGGCGAATCCGTGTCCTGCGCCGCTACGAACTCCTTGGCGACGAGGTTCATTCCGTCTCGCAATGGAGTTACGAGGCAGACATCGGCATCGTGGTAGAAGCCCGCCAGTTCGCTCTGAGCATAGGAGCGATAGAGGTATCGGATGGGCACCCATCCCGCTTCGGAGAAGCGCCCGTTTATCTGCCCGACGAGACGCTCAACCTGATCCTTCTCTTGTACATACTCGGGCACGCGGGTGCGGGACGGAGACGAGATCTGGACATATAACAGCTTGCCGCCGAGGGTTGGGTGGCGTTCCAGCAGCCGCTCGAAGATGCGAAGGCGGTGCGGGATGCCCTTCGTGTAGTCGAGGCGGTCTACTCCGAGTATGAGCTTGCGATCCGGGTTGTCTGCAAGCCCAAGCTCATTCTCGAGGGTGTGTTCGTGTCCTTCCACGCGGGGCTTGAACGAATTCGGGTCTATTCCTATTGGGAATGCGCCCAGACGAACGGAGTAGTCGCCGTACTTATAGATTTCCCCGTCGAATTCGCCGCCAAGCTTGAAGTTCAAAGTATCTACCAGGTTATGGACGTACCGGTCATCATGAAGGCCGACGAGGTCATATTGCAGGAGGGCGCCCAGTGTATCGCTCGCCCACGGCAATATGCTGAAAATCTCTGCAGGCGGGAATGGCACATGCAGGAAGAAGCCCAGCTTGCCCTTCCACCCCAGGCGGCGTAGTTCGTAGCCGAGGTGGAAGAGATGGAAGTCCTGTACCCAGACGAGGTCGTCCTCTCTGAGGTAGGGAAGCAGTGCCTGCGCGAACCGTAGGTTTATGCGGCGGTATGCGCGATATGTGTCGTGACGGATCACCACGCGTGTCGGGAAGCTATGCAGCAGGGGCCAGAGCGTGCGGTTGGAGTAGCCAAGGTAGAACAGGCTGACCTCGTCGTCGGACAGGTCCATCGTGGCGAGCTGGATGCTCCCATAGAGCCTGACCGTTGGGCCGGTTGTTACCCTGCGCCGGGTGCTTCTGCCGCTCCAGCCGAACCAGAGCCCGCCGCTCTGTTCCATTGCGGCGCGAACTGCGGTTACGAGGCCGCCCACAGACGCCTCGCCACGTCCCAGGCTCTCGAAGCTGGAGCCGGGCGGCACGCGGTTAGACACAACAATCAGCCTGCGGTTCAGCGCCATTGAGTCGCCTGCCCTCTCAGCGGGATTGCCGCCAGCATAGAAACGAAAATAGGGACTGGCGATTTCACCAGTCCCTAATGACTATACAGCAACTAAACTTGGGTTGTCTTGCGAGCTTTTAGGTGCCGTTTACAGCGGTTCCCGCTTGAATACGACCTTGTCGAGGGCGTACTTGCCGCCGCCGATAACGCCGATGACACCAGCGACAATGAACCAGAGTATGGTCACTTCGCCGCCATGCGCCGCGAAGCCGCCCGGATCAGGATACAGATGTGGCCATGGCCAGACGGGGCTGAGCGCCATATGAACACCAAAATAGGCGATTATCATCGTTACGCAGATTGCGCCTGCGCCCAGTCGAGTCAGGAATCCAAACCCAATTAGCAGCGCCGAGATAAGCTCGACCCACCCAGCGACGTCAATCAGTAAACCGAGTCCGTTCGGGTTTGCTCCTGCGGGAAAGCCCCACAGCAGAAATGCCTTCTGAATTCCGTGCAAAAATACCAGTATCGCGAATACCACCCTGAACAAAAGCCAGAACTCATCCGCATACTTCTCTAATATGTATGCCACCAAAGATTCCGGGTTGCGCTTCCTGTTCCTGCATGAACACCTCCTCCCCAACGGGGTACTATATAAACCAGCTCAAATGAAATCGAGCGTACCCATTTGTTCGGGGTTAGTATCTTACGCTTTTTGGCAAGTGTCAATACTATTTTGAGAATTCGTTTACAAGAATGTAACATGGCCGATTCTCAATTTGGCTATGGAACAATCCACACCGCTGTCGGACAGAATACATATAGGAACGCCTGTGGGAGTGCGTATTGCCCGAGACGAGCGGAATGCGTTGCAATATTGACACTCCGAGAGTGTGGTGATAGATTTCGCATGGCTTTGAACGCACCTTAATATGAGCTGAATATCTAACGCGCAGTATCGCAGGGAAGGGGGTGGAAGTCCCCCACGGCCGCGCCACTGTGAGCGGTTAGCGTTGCGGCAGTTGCCACTGGTTTCTTAAGCAGGAAACCGGGAAGGCGCCGCAAGCGCGATGAGCCGCGAGTCAGGATACCTGCCTTGCGCGTTGGAAGTGGGCTTCTCGCCGGTGGGAGCGCTTCCATGCCCTTGTTCGCACTGCGCGAGGATGGGTTTGTTACGCTCCGACAGTGATGGTGTCGGGGCGTTTTCTTTTTCGGAATTTTCAGGGACTTCCGGTTTACGGAGCGGGCAATTTAGAAGCGAATGATCCTTTTTCTAACCACATCTGACACGGACATACTGACCCTCGAGCGGGCGAAGTCGGCGCTGCCTGAAGGGTTGGCTGACACTCTCGCGGTGAACCCCTTCGCGCTAGTGCAGGAGGAAGGGGCATTCGATGCATTCGCTCGCGATTCCCTTCCAAGCTCGAGCTTGGTGCTGGCACGCCTGCTCGGCGGCGACAAAGCAATGGGCGAGCATTTTGGCACATTGGAGTCCGAGTGCCGACGGCTGGGCGTCCCTTTGGTCGCATGCTCCGGTGAGCCTGTGCGTGATGCGGTGTTCGAGCGGCGCTCGACAACTCCGCCGGTCGTAGCGCAGACGGCGTTCGAGTACCTGAACCACGGCGGTGTCGCCAATATCGTCAACTTGCTGCAGTTCCTGAGCGACGAGACGCTGGGCAGTGAGCACGGCTACGAGCCGCCGGTACCGCTGCCTCAGGACGGCGTGTACAGCGTGGGCAGTCTGGATGCCGTGCCTCTCGACGAGTATCGTCGAGAGTCCTGTGATGACGACAAGCCCACGGCGGCGCTGCTCTTTTACCGCGCGCACTGGGTCAGCCAGAACCTGGAGTTTGTGGACACGATGGTAGACGCCTTGGAGCGTCAGGGGTGCAACGCGCTGCCGGTCTTCTGCTCCAGCTTACGTGAAGATGATGGCGCGGTATTCCGCAAGTACCTGATGAATCCTGACGGCGAAGCATCGGTGGATGTGGTGGTATGCACGCAGAGCTTCGCCATGAGCCACCATCCCGGTCTGCAATCCAGCGACAATACGGATGCCAACTGGGACATACGCGTGCTGGAGCAGCTTGATGTGCCAATCCTGCAGGCGATCGTCTCGACCGAGCCGCAGGCGATGTGGGACGAGCGCGACATCGGCCTCAGTCCGCTGGACATCGCAATGAATGTTGCGCTGCCGGAACTGGACGGGCGCATCATCACGGTGCCTGTTTCCTTTAAGGAGGCGGTCTCGCGGAACGGTGTGGGCGGTGGCGAGTTGCGGCGGTACGTGCCGAACATGGAGCAGACGGAGGCGGTTGCGTCTCTTGCGGCACGCTACGCGCGTATGGCCCACACACCGGCGTCCGACCGCAAGATCGCGATAGTCCTGAGCAACTACCCGACCAAGGCGTCTAGGCTTGGCAACGCAGTCGGACTGGACACGCCGGCATCCGCAATCAACCTGCTAAACGCAATGAGGGACGCCGGATACACGGTCGAGGACATTCCCGAAGACGGTGACGAGCTGATGCGGCGGCTCATCGAGCGCTGCACTTACGACGCTGACTTCCTCACGCCTGAGCAGATGCGTAACGCTGAGGGGCGAGTGTCAGCAGACGAGTACGCGGCGCAGTTCAACGGCATTCCGCAGGATGTGCAGGATTCTATGGTTGCCGACTGGGGCGAACCGCCCGGCACGGTCTATACGGACGATGGACACCTGTTCATGGCGGGTCTGCGACTTGGCAATGTGTTCGTTGGGATACAGCCGCCGCGCGGCTTCGGCGAGAATCCTATTGCCATATACCACAGCCCTGAGCTTATGACCACGCACCATTACATCGCGTTCTATCGCTGGCTGCGTGACGGATTCGGCGCGGATGCGGTTGTGCACCTCGGCAAGCACGGCACACTGGAATGGACGCCGGGCAAGGGCGTGGGCCTTTCTCGCTCCTGCATACCTGAGGTCTGCCTGCCGGACATTCCGCACTTCTACCCGTTCATCATCAACAATCCGGGCGAGGGCACGCAGGCTAAGCGGCGCAGCCACGCAGTCATCATTGACCACCTTGTGCCCGCGATGACCACTGCCGATAGCTACGGCGACATCACGCGCTGCGAGCAGCTTATGGACGAGTACGCTCGCGCGCAGGGGATGGACCCGCAGAAACTGCCGATGCTGCGGCAGCAGATATGGGAGGTGGTGCAGAAGGCACGGCTGAATGAAGACCTGAATGTGCATGAGATACCGGACGACTTCGACGACTTCATCCTGCACATCGATGGCTATATCTGCGAGCTGAAGGACGCGCAGATACGCGATGGCCTTCACACGCTTGGCGAAGCGCCGGAGTCAGAAATGCTCATCGGGCTGCTGCTGGCGCTGACGCGGCTTAACAACGGCGACATACCCGGATTGCGGCAGGCTATAGGCGATGCGCTTGGCATCGACTACGCCGGGATGATGCGGGATAGGAGTGCAGCGGTTGGTGCAGATGGGCTGCCTGCCGCGCTCGTGAGCGCGAACGGGAATGAGCCAATACGCAGCGCGGGTGATGTAATCGAGCGATTGGAGTCGATCGCACACACTATGTACGAGCAACTCGCGGACACGGCGTTCGACAGCGAGAATGTTGAACGCATCGCCTTGGATATGCTCGGTGAGAGCGGCGATGTGCCGCGCGTGCTGCGCTATGTATGCGACAGCATATATCCTGCGCTCACAAAGACAACTGACGAGATAGATGCCCTGCTGCGTGGCTTCGATGGGCGATTCATCTCGCCGGGGCCTGCGGGTGCGCCGACGCGGGGAATGGCGGGTGTGCTTCCGACCGGGCGCAACTTCTACTCGATGGACCCTCGCAGCATCCCGTCGGAGACTTCTTGGCAGATTGGCAAGGAACTCGCGGACTCTCTGGTTGAGCGATACCTGACCGATGAAGGCGAATACCCGGAGTCTGTGGGAATCAGCGTCTGGGGCACTTCCGCGATGCGCACGCACGGCGACGACATATCGCAGATACTCGCCCTCATTGGTGTGCGCCCAACATGGCAGGAAGAGAGCAGGCGCGTAAGCGGGCTGGAAGTGATACCCCTCGATGAACTGGGACGGCCGCGCATAGATGTAACCGTACGCATCAGCGGGTTTTTCCGGGACGCCTTCCAGAATCTCATCGTCATGATGGACGACGCATTCCACAAGGTGGCAGGACTGGACGAGCCCGAGGGACAGAACTTCGTAATGAAGCACTACGCCGCCGAGGTAGCTCAGAAGCAGGCAAGCGGTGTCAGCGCAACCGAAGCGGAGTCAGAGTCGCTCTTCCGCATATTCGGGAGCAAGCCGGGCAGCTACGGCGCGGGCATCCTGCAGGCGATAGACGACGGAAGCTGGCAGTCTGACGAGGACCTGGCGAATGTCTATACGGCGTGGGGTTCTTACGCCTATGGCAGGCGGCAGCACGGCGTTAGCGCGGTGCGGGAGTTCCGGCGAAGGTTCGCTGCGATCGATGTTGCTACGAAAAACCAGGACAACCGCGAGCACGACATCTTCGATTCGGACGACTACATGCAGTTCCATGGCGGAATGATCGCCACTGTGCGGGCACTGGCAGGCGAGAACCCGCGCCAGTTCTTCGGCGATTCGTCCGACCCATCGCTGCTGCGGACGCGTGACCTGAAGGAAGAGGCGCGGCGCGTATTCCGCTCGCGCGTGGTCAACCCCAAGTGGATGGACTCCATGAAGCGGCACGGCTACAAGGGCGCGTTCGAGCTTGCGGCAACGGTTGACTACATCTTCGGCTATGACGCCACGGCGCAGATCATAGACGACTGGATGTACCAGGAGGTCACGGAGCGGTACGCGCTCGACCCGGAGATGCAGCAGTTCTTCGAACAGAGCAATCCGTGGGCGCTGCGCTCAATCGCCGAGCGGCTCATGGAGGCGGCGGACAGGCAGATGTGGGAAGAGCCGCCGGAAGAGATGCTCAACGAACTGCGGCGCGTCTATCTGCGGACTGAGGCGTTGCTGGAGGAACGGCAGGAAGCTACGCCCTGATGGAAGCAAGAGGCAGGTGAGGACAGATGCCTTACTTTGACAACAACGGCGTCCGCATACATTACCAGGTGGATGGCAGGGGAGATCCCCTCGTCCTGATGCACGGCACGTCCGGTTCGGTAGGGGACTGGTACGAGAACGGGTGGGTAGCTGGCCTTAAGGACGACTACCAGCTTATCCTGATCGACCATCGCGGGCATGGTTACAGCGACAAGCCCCACGACCCGGACAGCTACGGGCTGGAAATCTCCGTGTCCGACGTGGTTGGCGTACTGGACGAACTGGGCATAGAAAGGGCAAGCTACCTGGGTTACTCCATGGGCGGCTATATCGGCTTCGGTCTTGCGAAGTACGCGCCGGAGCGGTTGAACGCGCTGGTCATAGGCGCGGCGCATCCCTACGAGCGCAGCATGGCGGCAACGCGCAAGCCCTTCACAAGGAGCATGGCGGTATACCTGAAGCTCTCCATGGCCGGGGCTGATTCGTCTGAATCCGACTGGTATAGGGTTCGCAAGCAGGCGAACGACCTGAAGGCTCTGCATGCGCTGACCAAAGACCGCCCTGACAACTCCGACATAATCCAGACTATGTCCATGCCCTGCTTTGTGTACGTGGGCGAGGATGACACCATGTACGAGGACATCAGGCGTTGCGCGCAGCAAATGCCAAATGCTGAGTTCCTTTCTGTCCCGGGCTTGGACCACGGGCAGATGAACCGGGAAAGCCAGCAGGTCCTGCCCCAGCTAAAGAAGTTCCTGGTAAGAGTCGATCAGAGAGTGGGGGTGTAGATAACGCCATGCCTTACGCAGATAACAACGGAGTTCGCATCCACTACCACGTTGAGGGCGAGGGAACGCCCTTGGTGCTACAGCACGGGTTGACCAGCAGTATATTGCGCTGGTACGAGTTCGGATTTGTCGATGCTCTGAAGAGCGACTACAAGCTTCTGCTTATCGACGCACGCGGCCATGGCGACAGCGACAAGATTCATGGCGCCGAGTCCTACGACCAGAAGCTCATGGCGTCTGATGTCATCGCCGTGCTGGACGCTGAGGGCATCGACCGTGCGCACTACATGGGATACTCCATGGGCGGCAGCATCGGGTTCGCTCTTGCGGAATCATTCGCAGGCCGTTTTCATTCGCTGATCATCGGAGGGATGCACCCGTATCCGCTGGATGCCGTGGGTCTGGAAGATAGAGTGCGGCGGATCAGGAGCGGCGGCATGGAAGGATATGTCGCCGACTTGGAGAGTGGAGGCGATGTCCTATCGTCTGGGCGGAGGGCACAACTGCTCGCAAACGATCCAGAATCTATCGTAGGCGCGTCCTTGGGACTCGTGAACCGCCCCGACCTGTCGCCTGTGTTGCCGACAATGACGGTGCCTTGCCTCGTGTACGCGGGCGACGCCGATGGCTTGCACGTTGGCGCAGCGGAGTGCGTGAAGCACATGCCCAATGTGACCTGGGTTTCGCTGCCGGACTTGGATCACACACTGGCGATGGAACGCGGCGATCTCGTGCTGCCACCTGTGCAGAAATTCCTGAAGGATGTTGGCTGAAGCCTGCGAATGGGTAGGTCAGTTAAAGGAAATCTATGACTCAACCGAGTATTAGTAGTCAGGACACCATCTTCCCGTTCAGCGCGATTGTCGGGCAGGAGCGAATGAAGCTCGCGCTGATTCTGAACGCCATCAACCCTGCGATTGGCGGCGTCCTGATTCGCGGCGAGAAGGGCACGGCAAAATCGACAGCCGCGCGGTCGCTTGTTGCGCTCTTGCCTGAGATTGAGGTCGTTACCGGATGCCCGTATAGCTGTGAGCCTGAATTCCCATTCGCAGGCTGCGATTTCTGTGCAACCGAACAGCGACGCACGGTCGAGCGCCAAGTGCGACTGGTGGAATTGCCGGTGAGCGCGACGGAAGAGGCGGTAGTCGGCACATTGGACATCGAAGCCGCGATTCGAGAGGGCAGCCGCCGCTTCGAGCCGGGACTGCTGGCATCGGCGCACAGAGGCATCCTGTACATCGACGAGGTCAACCTGCTGAACGACCACGTTGTAGATGTATTGCTGGACTCCGCTGCAATGGGGCGCAACTTCGTGGAGCGCGAGGGCATTTCCTTCTCGCATCCGGCGCAGTTCCTGCTGATTGGCACGATGAACCCAGAGGAAGGCGACCTGCGCCCGCAGTTCATCGACCGCTTCGGACTAGCAGTGGAGATAGACCATATTCGGGACGCAGAACGCCGTGCGGACGTGGTTCGCAGGCGAATTGCCTATGAGAGCGATCCGTCAGAGTTCCAGCAGGGTTGGAATGATACCGAAGCGTCAGAGCGCAAGCGCATCGCGGAAGCCAAAGAACTACTGCCTTCTGTAACCGTCGAAGACGGCATCCTGACATTCATCGCCCGGCTGTGCGCTGAGCATGAGGTTGACGGGCTGCGCGCCGACATCGTCATCTACAAGGCTGCTCAAACTCTGGCCGCTTACGAGGGTAGGACAAGCGTCATACCCGACGATGTGCTGCGAGTCGCGGAGATGGCGCTCTTGCACCGCATGCGCCGGCAGCCGTTCGACGACCCCGATATGAACACCGAACGCCTGCAGGAGATGGCGCAGGACATCCTGAACTCTACTCCGCCGGAAACGACGCCACCTGATATGGGCGATGTAACGCCACCGGAAGCTCCACCGAACGAAGATCAGCAGCAGGACGGTGCAGACGAGGATGTGTTCGGCATCGGTGAATCGTTCCAGGTGAAGCCGCTCAACCTTGACGCGCTCGACAGGCGCGCCCGGGCGAGCCATGGAAGGCGCACGGTCAGCCGCGTGCGTGACCATCGCGGTCGCTACGTGGGCGCAACATTGCCGGAAGGCAAAGTGACTGACCTCGCCGTGGATGCGACAGTGCGCGCAGCATCACCTTTTCAGGTGCGGCGCAGCGCGTACACTGACGGCAACCTTGCGCTCAACGTCGAACCCTGGGACCTGCGACAGAAGGTGCGCGAGTCGCGCGTCGGAAATCTCGTCGTATTTCTCGTCGACTCAAGCGGCTCGATGGGGGCGCAGCAGCGCATGGTCGCCGCGAAGGGCGCTGTCATTTCGCTGCTGATGGACGCATACCAGCGGCGTGACCGCGTGGCGATGATCGCCTTCCGGGGAACGCAGTCCGAAGTAGTGCTGCCCCCGACCGGCAGTCCGAAGCTGGCGCAACAGCGTCTCGACAATCTGCCGACCGGTGGCAGGACGCCACTGGCACAGGCACTCGCGGATGCGCAGAGACTCATCAGGCAGCAGAAACAGCGTAGCCCCGACACTCCACCACTGCTAACAATCGTTTCCGACTGCCGCGCGAATGTGGGCATGTCCGGCAGCGGCGATCCCTACGACGACGCGCTGCGACTGTGCGAAGAACTGAGACAGGAAAAGGTGCATTCCATAGTGCTCGATCCCGCACCGCGCTCGAATCGGTTCGGGCTCGTGGAGCGGATTGCCGATGCTCTTGGCGGCGAGTACATCCCGCTCAATGAGCTGCGTGCGGAGGCGATAAGAGCGGCAGTGCGCAGGGCGCAGGATGCGGAAGTGTGATAGTATGGCTTCGCTTACAAAATGAGACAAAGCGACAATAAGCGTTGACGCTGCCCAACTCTCAAAACGCAATAGTTCAACGGGAAAAGATTACGGGCTACGTGTTATCAACGAGAAGCATTCGGGGACGGAGCAAAGCTGCATACTTCACGAGGATTGGCTTCAGAATTGAACGCTGGCAGGATTTCGCAAGTGCATTGCTGGCTCACGGAACTACCTACAATGTTACAAGAGTGGTAGAAGAATCTCACGGCACTCGATACGTTGTGGAGGGTGAATTAACGGCACCTGACGGTCGTAACTCCTATGTGCGAACGGTGTGGCAAACAGATCGACGAAGTGAATATCCAAGGTTAATCATGGCATACCGAATATCGAGAAGGGAGTGAATGACTATGTTCGAAGAGCATGACGTTGTTGTACTTACGGACGATATTTCGGGTGATGAATGTGAATTGAAAATGGGGGATGTTGGCACCATAATCCACGTCCACCCGGGTGGTGAAGCATTTGTCGTAGAGTTTACAAACGTAAGAGGGGACACCCTCGACATTGCCACGGTTATGGGGTTTCAGATGCGCCCAATTTCCCGCGGTGACGTTGCACACGCTAGAATGGCTGAAATTCCAACCGGATGAGGGCTTCAGGTAAATCCTGAAGGGACAATTGAGTCAAGCCAATCAATTTGCTAACGATATACAGGGAGGGTGAATAATGACGACTTTGGCAAGAGAAAGCGGAATCCTGTCGCGCAAGGCGATGGGGTTGGCTCCGTGGGTCGGTGGCGCAGCACTGCTGCTATACGCGATGGGCTACGTTGACGGCGGCGTTCACGCTGCTGCGTTCGTGGGCGACAAGGGCCTTGTGATGAACTATGTGCATGAGTTCTTCCACCACGCGCGCCACGTCGCGCTGATGTGCCACTAAGATAGTCTTCAGTAGTCAATTCACGGTTATCAGTCGCTTCCGGCTTATGCTTGATGCACTGATAACTGCCTATTGACAAAGAGGCTTGCTATGCAAAGGACGATTATTCGCGCCGTGCTGGTGGGAATTGTGGCAGGCCTAATTGTGGGCGTGTACCACAACATCTTCACCGTGCCGATCATTGAGCGCGCGATTGTTCTCGAAGAAGAGCGTGCCGCCGCCGCACTTCCCGCAGAAGCACAAGCCGAGGAAGAAGCGCCGCTCGTCTCTCTCGGCGCGCAACGCGTCGGAATGGCGATCGGCATGGGCATACTCGGAGCGGTGTTCGGGTTAGTGTTCGCAGGCACATACGGACTGCTGCGCTGGGCACTTCCCAACCTCAACACTGTTGCGATGGCGCTTGTCTCCGGCCTGCTCGGCTTCTGGGCGCTGTCATTCCTGGTCTCGGTGAAGTTTCCGTTCATGCCTCCGGGCGTCGGAAGGGAGAGTTCGCTGGTATTTCGACAGGGCTTCCAGCTACTCTTCTACATCATGTCGGCGCTCGGCGTCGCCGGTGTTATACTGGCTCTCAACGAAATCAACAGCAGCGTACAATCACCGTCAGCGCGCCAGCGATTGTACGGGTTGGCAGTTTTGGTATATGGTGCCTTCCTGCTGTTCATATTCTGGATCGTTCCGGGCAACCCCGATCCGGTGCCTGTTCCCGCGGACCTGTTCCTGCAATTCAATAATGTGTCACTGATCGGACACCTGTTGATCTGGGGTTTGATGGCAGCGGGATTCGCATATTTACTCAAGAAGGATCAAATCTCCACTGAAGCCTGACTCCCGGAGGAGCCTATGACAACGGACTCCGCAGCTAACGAGACGGAAGATACCGGAGAACACCAGCCCGTCAAGGGACCGCGTATCAAGAAGGGTCTGGTCGTCGTCAACACAGGAAACGGCAAGGGCAAGACGACGGCTGCTCTGGGCGTGCTGTTCCGCGCGTGGGGCCGTGATATGCGCGTGCAGATGTTCCAGTTCCTGAAGCATACGGGATCGCGATTCGGTGAGAGCCGCGCCGCCGATAAGCTGGGCATACCTATGAGCGCGATGGGTGACGGCTTCACATGGCGCACCAAGAACATGGAGACGACCCAGGACCTTGGCCGCGCTCAGTGGGAGAACTGCAAGGAAGCAATCCTCTCAGGCGAGCACGATGTCATCATCCTAGACGAGTTCACTTACCCGTTGCATTATGGCTGGATCCCTGTTGAGGATGTCATCGAGACGCTGAAGCAGAAGCCACACATGCTGCATGTGATCATCACGGGTAGGTACGCGCCGGATGAGCTTATCGAGTTCGCGGATCTCGTCACAGAAATGCGCGAGATAAAGCATCCATACAGAGAACAGGGAATCAAGGCCCAGCCGGGGTTAGAGTTCTAGGCAATCAGTCGGAAACTACAGGCTTTCAGTAGTAAGCGCAGGTTGAGCAATGGTAGAACGGTACGAGTACTACGACGAGGACTTCGACAACGCCCTTGTGCGTATGCTTGATGAGGCGCGCGCGAGTGGCGATGACAGCAGGCGCATTACCGCTAAGGAGCTGCACTCGAGCGTGGTTACTTCGCGCAAGATGTACATGCGCATGGCTTGCGATGCAATGTGGAAGCTGTGGAGGAAGCAGGGCGCATACGAGAGCCGTGTGGTATTCACCCCTGCGAGCAATCTCGGCTCCAAGCTGGAGATTGACTACGAGACCGACAACGACTGAGGGCTCACGACGGGGATTAATACGATGGCACTGACGCTTGCGGAAGTTATAGCCTCCATTCAGCCTGCCGACGCCGGCGCGATGCGACGCGCCCTGAGTCGCCAGCGCAACCTGACCAAGCCGCCGGGCAGCCTCGGACGCCTTGAGGATGTATCCGTGCAGCTTTCCGGCATATTCGGCACCGAACGGCCCGTCGTCGGTGGCAAGGCAGTCATAGTCGCTGCTGGCGATCATGGCGTCGTGGCGCAGGGCGTAACCGGCTACCCGCAGGAAGTTACGGCGCAGATGGTGCTGAATTTCCTGTCAGGTGGCGCCGCGGTCAGCGTAATGGCAGGACGAATGGGCGCGCGACAGATAATCGTTGACGCCGGTGTCGCCGCAGACCTACCCGAACATCCCGGACTGCGCTCGGTTCGCATCGGCAGAGGCACGTCGGACATTAGCGCAGGTCCAGCGATGTCGCGCGAGCAGGCCGAACAAAGCGTCCTAGCAGGCGTAGAGATTGCAGTCGAAGCAGCCGAATCAGGAGCCGATCTCATTGCGGCAGGCGAGATGGGCATCGGCAACACTACTGCGTCAAGCGCCATCACGGCCGCGTTCACGGGTGCATCGCCTGAGGAAACTACGGGTGCAGGCACGGGCCGCAACGCCGAAGAGCTTGCCCACAAGGCAGCAGTCGTGCGGCGGGCGCTTGAAATCAACGCGCCAGACGCCTCGGATGGTATGGATGTGCTGTTGAAGGTAGGTGGCTTCGAGATTGGCGTGCTTGCAGGTGTGGCGCTGGGAGCGGCAAATATGCGGCGCGCCCTCATCGTGGACGGCTTCATATCGGGCGCTGCGATGCTCATCGCGCAGGCTCTCTGTCCCACCGTCCGCGATTATATGATTGCGTCGCACCGCTCCGCCGAGAAGGGACACAGCATCGTCCTGTCACACCTGAAGCTGCTTCCGTTGCTCGAACTCGATATGCGGCTTGGCGAGGGCAGCGGCGCGGTGCTTGCGATGCCTATCATCGAAGCGGCGGCGGCATGCCTCAGCGATATGGCGACCTTCGGCGAAGCCGGCGTATCCGACCGCGACGACAACGAGGTTGAAGCGACGATAGGCGGCTAATGAACGGCCTCCGCTGTGCCATCGGCTTCCTGACAATCCTGCCGCTTGCGCCATCCCGTGCCAACGGCTCTATGGCATCGGCAAGGGGCTGGTTTCCTTTCGTCGGATTGCTGCTGGGATTGATCCTTGCCTGCGCTGAAATCCTTACTGTATTCCTATTTGCGACTGATTCAGGCTATGCGCCGCTTGGTATAGTCACTTACTCTGCTCGTCCTGCCCCTTCTGCGCTACTCTGGTCGATCATTCTGGTCGTAATGCTGGTAGCGATTACGCGCGCACTGCACCTAGACGGGTTCATGGACAGCTGCGACGCATTGCTCGGTGGCTTCACCCGTGAAAGGCGGCTTACGATATTGCGGGACCCGCATGTTGGGGCGTTCGCGGTAACTGGTTTGGTGTGCCTCTTACTGGTCAAGGTGGTGGCAGTGGCAGGGCTTTCCAATTATGCGATTGGAAGGGTAGCCGTGCTGCTGCTGTTCCCGTGTCTGTCCCGTTGGGCGATGCTGCTCACGATGGAACTCTTTCCCTATGTGAGAAGCGATGGACTTGGCACCGCATTCTTCAATGCTGGCAGTCGAGGATTCAGATGGCAGCTTATCCTCGGATTTGTCTTCACGCTGGTCGCAAGCGTTGCGCTGGCAGGTGCAGTGGGGCTGATGCTGTTCGCGGCGGCATGCGCGGTCGCCTGGGGCATCGGAGCGTGGGCGACGCGGCTGCTCGGAGGCGTTACCGGTGACATTTACGGCGCGGTCAACGAGGTAACGGAAGTAGCTGTTCTGCTGCTGGCGGTGATGCTTACTGTGTCGTCGCCCTTCGCCATTTACTCACCGCTGCTTGAAATGCTATGGTCGAGCCTGCGATGATCTGGTGGCTCCCTTGGCATCCCGAATGGTACTTCAACGTGGGTGTGCTGCTCATTGCCCTCATGCTGGACCTCCTGCTACCGGAGCCGCCGAATGCGGTTCATCCAGTAGTTCTTATGGGCAAGCTGATTTCCGTCTCTGAGCGTTTTGCGACGGGAATGAGCAATACATTTGCGTTTCTGCTCGGAGTGCTTATGGCGGTTGCAGTGCCCTTGCTGTTCGCCGCTGTCGTCTGGCTGGCTGCAATCGTCCTCTACGCGCTCGGGGACATTCCGTTTCTGATAGGCGCGGCAGTCCTGCTGAAAACGACCTTCGCCGTGCGCGGATTGGCGGCAGCAGCACGCGAGACGCAGCGAAGCATCGAGGGCGCCGACATTTATATGGCGCGACACAACCTGCGTGGCCTAGTCAGCCGCGATGCCACGGAACTATCTGAGCCGCTCGTTGCCGCCGCCGCGATTGAGTCAGTTGCGGAAAACACGACCGACAGCTTCATCGCTCCATGGCTCGCGTTCGCCTTGCTTGGCTTGCCCGGAGCATTCGCCTACCGCGCCGTCAACACGCTGGACAGCATGATAGGCTATCGTGGCAAGTACGAGTATCGTGGCAAGGCGTCGGCATGCTTGGACGATCTGCTTAACTTGATCCCGGCTCGTATATCGGCCGGGCTGCTCCTGCTGGCAGGCACAGTGTCGGGACATCGGGTAGGGCACGGATGGCGCACCGCTCTGCGCGAGCATCGCCTCACCGCAAGTCCAAACGCCGGCTGGACCATCGCTGCTGCTGCCGGACTGCTCGGCGTCGCGCTGGAGAAGCCGGGTCACTACCGCATCGGCTCCGAATACGACGAGCCTGAAGCGTCGGACATTGGCAAGGCTGCCCGGCTGATGTATGTGGTGGCGGCACTTGGCGTCGTATTGACGGTGGGGGCGATTGCGGTGTTGGGTATGTGGGCATCCTGAAATAAATGCACTAACATAGATTTGCTGAGAGAACGCAGAAGAATCTATCTGCTCAGAAAGAACTGAAGGACTGTTGTGGCACGTCCCGTACATGGTGGCACAAACATCGCCGAACTGCGCTCGCTAGGACTGCGCCCCGAGGATGTGCTTGACTTCAGCGCGAGCATCAATCCGCTGGGTGCGCCGCACGGCGTCAATCAAGCGATGAATGGCGTTGACCTCACGGCATACCCTGACACCGAATGCACCGCCTTGCGTGAGGCTCTCGCAACGCGGCTTGGTGTTTCGACATCGCAGATTCTGGTTGGGAACGGGTCCACTGAGCTGATACACCTCACGGCTCGCGCATTTCTGGGCAGCGGCGATAGGGCCGTCATATTTGCGCCGACTTTCGGAGAGTTCAAGGCCGCCTGCGATATGCAGGCCGCGCAGGTAGCCAGCATAGTCGCGGCCGAAGATGACGGTTTCAGGTGGAACATCGCAGACGCTACAAAGCTTATTTCGGAGCAGTCACCATCGCTGGTGTTCCTGTGCAACCCGAATAACCCTACTGGGCATTATCTGGCCGAAGAAGATGTCCGGCAGATAGCGTGCTCTGTCCCTAGTGACTCGCTACTGCTGCTTGACGAAGCGTACCTGCCATTCGTCAGTGCGCCTTGGAACTCGCTGCCCCTGCTGGACTTGGGCAATGTCGCACTAATGCGTTCGATGACGAAGGACTACGCATTGACCGCGCTGCGGCTTGGCTATATGCTTGCGCCGCCCGATGTGGTGGAACGCATAAGGGCGCAGCAGCATAGCTGGAGCGTGAACTCGCCAGCGCAATCTGCGGGCATCGCGGCGCTCGCCGATCCTGAACATGTGGAGGACGGGCGCAAGGCTGTGGAGGCTGCAAAGCGTTATCTCATTGGCGAGTTGGACGCGCTGGGCATTCGACATTCGCCCTCGGCTGCCAACTTCGTGCTGGTCAAGGTGGGCGACGCGAGGGCGTTGCGGCAAACGCTCTTGAAGCGGCATCACATTGGTGTGCGAGACTGCGCCTCATTCGGGCTGCCCAAGCACATCAGGATTGGCATCAGAACAATAGACGATTGCAGGCGGCTCATAGCCGCATTGCGCGAGATACTGGAGCATGGAAATGAATAGCAGGTGGTTTCTGGTAAGACACGGTGAAACGCCCTGGAACGACGAGGGGCGGGCACAGGGACAGTCGGACACGCCGCTGAATGCTAGGGGACGGGCTCAGGCGGCGCTCACCGGAACACGGCTAATGCCCCTGGATTTCGAGGCGGCGTATTCCAGCGACCTGCAGCGCGTGGTAAGTACCGCTGAGGCGATAATGGCAGGCAGGGATCTGCCACTGGTCAAGATGAAGTCGCTGCGTGAGAAGGCGTTCGGTGAATGGGAAGGCATGACTTTCCAGGAGGTTGAGCGAAACCACCCGTCCATGTTCAGGCGGCTATTCGATGAGGATGTGGACTTCGCGCCACCCGGCGGCGAGAGCGACAATGATCTCTACATCCGAATGCAGTCCGCAGCTAAGGAACTGCTCGCAACACACGCCGATAGCGAAGGCAACATTCTCGTTGTTGGGCACGGCGGTTCGCTGCGAGGGCTTATCACCTCGCTGATGGATATGCCCGCTGAATACATGTGGCGCTTGCGGCTGTCGAACTGCAGCATCACCGTGATCAATACTTTCCGTGACGACGACAGTGGAGCTAGTGGTGCCGCGCTCGAACTGCTGAACGACACGAGTCACCTGGGAGATGTCATCAATGAGTTCGCCTCTGGAGGGTAGGCCTCAGGGCAAGGTGCTGATGGTACAGGGCACCACCTCGCACGCCGGCAAGTCCCTGATGGCGACGGCGCTGTGCCGCATCTTCGCACAAGACGGGCTGCGAGTCGCGCCGTTCAAGGCGCAGAACATGTCCCTGAACTCCTTCGTTACGCCGGACGGCGGAGAATTTGGCAGGGCTCAGGCAGTTCAGGCTGAAGCCGCGAGAATTGCGCCTACCGTTGAGATGAATCCCATCCTGCTCAAGCCCGAAGGCAACCGCAAGTCTCAGGTGGTGGTGATGGGCAAGCCGGTCGCCGTCGCATCCGCCCGCGAATACTACGAGATGAAGTTGAGCCTATGGCCGCTCGTAACACAGGCGCTTGATACGCTGCGGTCGCAGTACGACATCGTGGTCATCGAAGGTGCAGGCAGTCCCGCTGAGATCAATCTGAAAGAACACGAGATAGTGAACATGCGGGTGGCTCGCTACGCAAACGCCCCTGTCATCATCGTGGGCGACATCGATCGCGGCGGCGTATTCGCCTCCCTGGTTGGTACGATGGTGCTGCTCGAACCCGAAGAGCAGGAGCTGGTAAAGACGTTCATCATCAACAAGTTTCGCGGAGACCCGTCGCTGCTCGACTCCGGCTTTGACATGCTGCTTGAGCGTACCGGCGTAGGCGTCGCCGGAGTCATTCCCTGGTTCGACGACATACACATCCCGGAGGAAGACTCGCTCGGACTGGAGCCGGCCATATTCCAGCAGCACCCCGAATCCGACGAGTATCTTGACATCGCGGTGGTCCGATTTCCGCGCATCGCCAACTTCGATGACTTCGACCCGCTGATGCGAGAGTCCCGCGTGAGGCTGAGATATGTCAGCAGTGCGCTTGACCTGGGCTCACCTGATCTTGTAGTTCTGCCCGGCTCCAAGACGACAGTGGCAGACCTTGAGTGGATGCGTGAGAGTGGAATCGCGGACGCGGTGATCGAACAGCGGCTCAAGGGCACACCAGTCATTGGCATATGCGGGGGATACCAGATGCTAGGCGAGCGCATCCTCGATCCTGACGGCGTGGAATCCACCAGCCCGGAGTCACAAGGCTTGGGCCTGCTGCCGCTCACCACCACCTTCGCCGCGACCAAGACGACGCATCAGGTTCGGGGCAGGGTGTCGTCGCGCAGGGGACTACTTGCGGGCAGCAGTGACGGAATAATCACCGGATACGAGATACACATGGGACAATCTGAGGGCAGGTCCGAAGCAGCGTTTCGCGTCACGGAACGATCCGGCAGTGCCGTAGATTCGCCGGACGGGGCGATAGATGCGGACGGAATCACTTTGGGCACTTATATGCACGGCCTGTTTCACAACCACAACCTGCGCCATGCCTTGCTAACCAACCTTGCCAAGCATAAGGGTATTGGCCTTCCACAAGGCGCAATACTCGATCTGGACGCCGAGTACGACAAGCTTGCGGACTTGGTGCGAGAGAGTGTGGATATGAAAACAGTATATGCTATGGTAGGCATGTAAACTCATCAGCCGCCGGTCGGTTCTAAGGAAGGTGCGGGATGCTTCAGCCAGTGCAGGTAAGGGCTTTGCCGGGTTACCGAATATGGATTGAGTACAGCGACGGTGTGCGCGGCGAGGTTGACCTGTCAGATATGGCAGGCAAAGGTGTGTTCAAGGCGTGGGACGAAACAGGATTTTTCGAAAAGGTTCATATAAGCACACATAGAACTGTAGCGTGGAATGATGAACTGGACATTTGCCCCGACGCGCTGTACATGGAACTCACAGGTAAGTCCGTTGAAGAAGTGTTCCCAAACTTGAAGTCATTCGCGCCGAGTTGTGATGCCTGAACTCTGTAGATTCTACGGCATTGTCATCTACATTAATTTCCGCGACCATAATCCGCCTCATTTCCACGCCCTGCACGGTGAACATGAAGCTGTCATTGATATTAATACTCTCGTGGCAGAAGGACGACTGCCGAGACGCGAGCATCGCCTTGTAATTCGATGGGCAAGGATTCATCAGGACGAACTTAGAGATGCTTGGGAGCGTGCGCAGCGTCATGAGTCGCCGGGCAAAATTGCGCCTTTGGAGTGACTCTAAACATGAACCACGAACTCATACTGATAACCGGCGGCGCGCGCTCAGGGAAGAGTTCTTTCGCCGAGAATCTGGCGAAGCAGGGCAATCGAGTCCTGTTCGTTGCCACGGCTGAGGCGTTGGACGATGACATGGCGCGCCGAATCGCAGCGCACCAGAGCGGCCGTCCCGACGAATGGGACACACTTGAAGAGCCGCGCAGTCTGGCAGATGCAATCCGTGACACGATGAGCCACGCTGCTCCCATGTACGACACGATTGTTGTTGACTGCCTGACGATGTGGGTCAGCAACCTGCTTCTGTTCGACGAAGACAAACTCGACGCCGAATCCAGAATCATTGGCGCGGCAACCGACTTGCTGGAAGTCTGCGATGTTTCGCCGGCCCGGTGGATCTTCGTTACCAATGAAGTTGGACTGGGAATCGTGCCGTCATCGTCGCTGGGTCGCGCATACCGCGATGCGCTGGGCCGCGTGAACTCGCTTGTGGCATCCCGCGCCGACAAGGTGTATCTTATGGCAGCTGGGCTTGCACTGGAATTGAAGGCGCTTGGCGCACACCACATCAGCGATCTGACAGCGGAATAGTGAATGGCACATCGTGCGAACATCATAGGCAAGGTAACGGCACGCGCTCCCGGAAGTTGCGGCGAGCTAGTGCAGGGAATGTTGCACGGTGACTACTTCCTGGTGAGTTGTCCCATTGACTTGTACTCTTCAGCGACAGTTGCCGTCACACCCGGCAGCGGTCGTGTGAATGCTCCCGTGGACGCTCCGAAATCAAGACAAGCAGTATCGCTGACGCTGGCTCACTTCGGTAGGGACGATATGGACGCGCAACTGAGCCTGTCAAGCCCTCTCCCGCGCGGTAAGGGCATGGCAAGCAGCACAGCCGATGTGTCCGCTGCAATAGCTGCCACTGCCGCTGCTCTGGGGACGAATGTTGACATATCATCCACCGAAATAGCCCGGATAGCCCTGCAGGTTGAGCCGAGCGACGGCACTATGCTGCCGGGCATCGCGATGCTCGATCACAAGCAGGGCAATATCGTAAAGACACTGGGGTCGCCTCCGCCTATGAGGGTGGTGGTGCTCGACTTCGGTGGCGATGTCGATACGCTCGCATTCAACGGAGTGAACAGGGACGGCGCGCTGAATCGCTTGCGGCCCGACTTCGAAGAGGCGCTGCGCCTTGTGGAAAGGGGAGTTCGGAGCGGAAGTGCAGCGGACATCGGAGCGGGTGCGTCCCTCAGCGCGGTCGCCAACCAGCAGTTGCTGTATAAGCCTCACCTTGAAACCGTGATGCGCCTCGCGGATGAGGTCGGCGCGGTGGGCGTAAACGCGGCGCACAGCGGTACCGTGCTGGGCATGCTCTTCGAGGACGACAACGCGCTCGCCGAGAACGCGGTGTCGAGGGCGTGGGAGAGTCTGTTCGGCATAGAGAGAATATACAATCGGCGCATAGTGGGTGGCGGCGTAACTACAATCGAAACATCCGGCAAACAGGAGGAGGCAACTCTGTGGCAGAGATAACCATCGTGGGTGTGGGGCCGGGCGACCCTGACCTTCTTACTCTGAAGGCGCAGGAAGTAATTCGCGGCGCGGACTATGTCGCCGGATTCGAGACGGTGCTTGGTCCCGTGCGACGCTGGATAAGCGGTGAAGCCATGCCGATGCGCTATCGCGACCAGGAGGATGTTCTGGAAGCACTCGCAGCGCACGCGGCATCTGGCAAGAAATGCGTCGTGTGTGCGTGGGGCGACCTGAACTTTTCGTCCAAGGAACTGCTTGACCGGGTGCGGCGGCGCGCCGAAGTGGAACTCATACCCGGCATAAGCTCCGTGCAGGTAGCGTGCGCTCGCCTCGGCTTCACCATGGAAACCTCCATGTTCATCACGCTGCATGCTCGGGACGGTCACGAAGAAGGAATGCGTGAACTCACTGACGCACTGAAGCGCCGAAAGCGCAACCTCATAGTCTTGCCTCGCCCATTCGACCTGATGCCCGCCGACATCGCCTCACGGCTTCTTGAGAGTTCCATCGCAGCCGATACGCCGCTGTGGGCGCTGCAACGCCTGTCCCTGCCGGATGAGAGCATCAGCGAGTACACGCTTGCGTCGCTGGCGAACGAGGACAAAGAATTCAGCGACCTGACGATATTGGCCTTCCCCGCCGAAGCTTAAGAAGATATTCTGAAATTTAATCTGAGGAGCGATCTCGATGGCAAGTAAGAACCCCGCACGTCCTAACATCCTCTTCATCCTGAGCGACGATCAGGGAGCGTGGGCGATGCGCTGCGCAGGCAACGAAGAGATGGTAACGCCAAACCTTGATAGGCTATCCGCTACGGGTATTCGCTTCGATAACTTCTTCTGCGCCTCGCCTGTATGCTCGCCTGCGCGCGCGTCAATCCTCACGGGCCGCATTCCGTCGCAACACGGCGTTCAGGACTTCCTGCGTGCGGGAAATGCTACTTTCCTGCCCGGCGACGGCCTTGAGATCGACTACCTCCAGGGACAGCCTACCTATGTCGAGCTTCTTGCCGAAGATGGCTACGAATGCGGTCTCAGCGGCAAGTGGCACATCGGACATGCGGCACTGCAGCGCGCCGGATTCTCGTTTTGGAATGTGCATGCTGCAGGTGGAGGGCACTACTACGAAGCGCCGATGATACTGAACGGCGAGAGGTACCAGCCCGACGAATATGTTTCCGATGTCATAACAGACAACGCGCTGGGATTCCTGGACTCGCAGCTCGGATCCGACACGCCATTCTCACTGAATGTGCATTACACTGCGCCGCACGCTCCCTGGGGTAGGGACGAGCATCCCGACGCCGTGTTCGACGACTTCCACAGCAACTGCGCCTTCGACTCGGTTCCTGATGAACCGATGCACCCTAACCAGCTCGCAAAGGAGCCGACTGCGGCAACCGTCGGCGATACTCCTGAAAATCGCAGAATCGCCCTGAGCGGCTACTTCGCCGCAGTCACCGAGATGGACCGCAACATCGGTAGGATGCTGGACTGGCTTGAGGCGAACGGGCTGCGAGAATCCACCCTCATTATGTTCATGGCGGACAACGGCATGAGCATGGGGCATCACGGAATCTGGGGAAAGGGCAACGGAACTTACCCGCCGAATATGTACGATACTGCCGTCAAAATCCCTTCGCTGGCGTCCATGCCCGGCAGCGTGCCGCAGGACCTCGTGTGCGATCGCCTGCTGAGCCAGTACGATGTGATGCCCACGCTCCTCGGCTATACCGGCGTGGACAACCCGCACGCCGATGGATTGCCCGGCCGCGACTTCTCACCAGTGCTGCGCGGCGAATCTCTCGGCGACAGCACGCCGGTGTTTGTGTTCGACGAGTACGGCCCCACGCGCATGATTCGCACGCGAAGCTGGAAGTATGTGCATCGCTATCCCGACGGCCCCAACGAGCTGTACGATCTGGGCGGCGACCCGATGGAGACCGCCAACATCGTCAACAACCCAACGTATGCAGGCAGAGTTGAGGCGCTGCGCGAGGAACTGGAAACCTGGTATGCTCGCTATGCTGATGAGGTGATGGACGGCGCAAAGCAGGCAGTGTACGGCAGGGGGCAGATCGGGCTCGTCGGCTCCGACGATTATCCCAAACCCTTCGCTGACGACGTCGCTCTGCAGTCCGACTCGGGATCATAGAAAGTTGATGCCTGATTCGCGCCCCTGACCAAGTCAGATGCGCATGATTAGCGCCTATCCCCATCGCTTTCGTCTTCGACGTCTGTGCCTTCGGACATGCCGTGCTCCAGCCGCGCTTCAAGGCGA
This sequence comes from Dehalococcoidia bacterium, assembly GCA_963665605.1. GTDB lineage: Bacteria > Chloroflexota > Dehalococcoidia > Lucifugimonadales > JADFKI01 > Bin90. Next base: position 2,768,161 of record OY762409.1, read on the forward strand.
TGCAGGGCATCCTGCGTCGTTCGGAGCTCGCGTAACAGTTCCTCTCTTGACACCGGCGGTTCTAATTCTCTCAGCCGTTCAGCCTTGGCTTCGTCCAGGTTGTTGATGATTATCGCGACAAACAGGTTAATGACTACGAAAGTTCCGACCACAACGTAGCTGACGAAATAGACCCACGCCCACGAGTGCAATTGCATGGCGTTGTCCATGACAATGGTCCAGCCTTCAAGCGTAATAATATTGAACAGCGTCAGCACCGATATACCCAGGCTTCGCCAGTGCATTGGGTCGTGCTCGTGGAAGAGCTGATAGCCGATTATCGCGTAGATATAGACAATAATGCTCATCAGCAGGATGACATGCCCCACGCTCGGTATGGAACGCATAAGAGCCGCCACGATAAGCCGCAATTCGCGGACGGCTGAGATCAGCCGTAGAACGCGGAGTAGCCGGGCCAACCGGGCAATCATCGCGTAGTCGCCAGTCGCTGGAATGAGCGCGAGCGCAATCACGAGAAAATCAAAGACATTCCAGCCATCGCGGAAGTAATCGTCCACTCTCGGCGCCTTGGCGAGCATCTTCAACAATGCCTCGATCACGAATATGCCGAGTATGAACTGGTTCGCCCAGTGTATCTGATCGCCGAACTGGCGCTCCAGAACCGGAAAGGTCCCGAGGCCCAACAGGATACCGGTCGCTATAATGAACCCGATGATGCTGTAATCGAATGCCGGCCTGTTGACCAGATTCTCAGCGAACTTTGAAGCTTGCTGCATGGTCACTTTACTTACAACCCTTTCAACAATCTGAATCTCTGGTACAGTCTCTCCAAGTTTCGCAGAACTCCAAGCCTGTATCAACTTTACAAGCAGGCTCCCCGCCAATTGCGCTATAATTGCGCTTGCGGAATCGGCTCGACCGCGCACATCTGCGGAGGGGTGGCCGAGCGGCCGAAGGCACCTGTCTTGAAAACAGGAGTAGTGAAAGCTACCGCAGGTTCGAATCCTGTCCCCTCCGCCAGCTACGCATACGATTCCACCATACCACCTTCGATAATGACGGGCGATACGGAGAAGCATTAGATGAAGATTCACGAGTATCAGGCGAAGGAGATTCTGAGCAGGTACGGCGTACCCGTTCCCAAGGGCGGCGTCGCATCCACGCCGGATGAAACCGCGAAACTGGTCGAATCTCTGGGAGGCAGTGCTGTCGTCAAGGCGCAGGTTCATGCCGGTGGACGCGGCAAGGCGGGAGGCATCAAGCTCGTCTCTTCATCCGCAGACGCGGCAGAGTTCGCCGATTCTATCCTCGGCACCAATCTCGTCACATTTCAGACGGGTCCTGAAGGCGTTCCTATACGCAAGGTACTGGTCGAGGAGGCGATAGATGTCGCCAATGAACTGTATCTCGGCGTGGTCATTGATGGAGCCGCCGAGGGCATCGTCGTCCTTGCTAGTGAGGCCGGCGGAATGGAGATCGAAGAGGTCGCTGACGCCACTCCTGAGAAGATACTTCGGGCTGTTGTTGACCCCGTGCTAGGATTCCAGCCATTCCAGGGCAGGGGACTCGCCTACGGTCTGAACCTTGACGGCTCACTCATTCGGCCGGTGGCAACGCTTATCGAGGACCTGTGCCGTGCCTTCCAGGAGAACGACTGCTCGCTCGCGGAGATCAACCCGCTTGTCATCACCGGCGACGGGCGTGTGCTTGCAGTTGACGCCAAGCTCAATTTCGACGACGACGCAATGTTCCGCCACAAAGACCTCGATGAGTTCTACGACGCGGAGCAGGAGGACGCAGGAGAGGTCGAGGCTCGCAAGTACGACATCAACTATGTGAAGCTAGACGGTAGCGTAGGTTGCATCGTCAACGGCGCGGGCTTGGCGATGGCGACGATGGACGTTGTGCTGTCCGGCGGCGCGAAGCCGGCCAACTTCCTCGACATCGGCGGCGGCGCGGACGAGGGTAAGGTCGCCGAGGCTCTCAACATAGTGCTGTCCGATAAGTCCGTCGAACTGGTTCTGGTGAATATATTCGGCGGCATCCTGCGCTGCGATGTGGCTGCGCGCGGATTCCTGATGGCCGCAGAGGGCGCCCCGCATGCCATCCGTCCAATGGTTGTACGCATGCTCGGCACGAACGCGGACGAAGGCCGGCAAATCCTATCGGATTCGAGCCTCGATGTAACCCTCGTGGACGACCTGAGCGGCGCGGCAGAGGCGATACGGGCGGCAACCTCTGGCTAGAACTTGGCAATTTAAGGTGCTTCTTGCATAATTGCGAGAAGAAAGCACGGGACGGGAGCCGTTCCAACGCATGGCAAAGGAGGCTGAAATGCACCTGCTTGAAGTCCTAAACCCAATCGGCCAGCAGCGAGGCCTGATAAACTCGCTGACCATTAGTGAGCGTCCGCAATCGCTGGACAACAAGACTGTCGGGCTTCTCTGGTCTGGCACGCATGGCGGCGACCTCGCGCTGAATCGCGCCGGCGAAATGCTGCAGGAGCGCTTCAGCAATGTGACGGTCAACTTCTACACCGGAGGCAACTACCCTGCGCCTCCGCCAATTGTTCAGCAGGCAGCAAAGGAGTGTGACGTCGTCATCGGCGCCACAGCTGATTGAGGGACGTGCGCGTCGTGGATGGTCCACGACATGATCGAGATTGAGAAGACGGGCAAGCCCGCCATTCCAATCGTATCCGGACGTTTTGAAGAGGACGCCATTGCAAGTTCGCGCGCCTTCGCGATGCCGGACCTGCAGTTCGTTATTGTGCCGCGCATATACCGCAACCTCGCGCCTGAGCTGTGCGTCAGCCAGACGGAAGCAGTCATTGACGAGATCGTTGAGGTGCTGACCGTTGATAAGGCTCACGGTCGTCGAGAGCGCGATGAAGCCACTTCCGTCGAGCGCTTCGAAGGAGAAGACCGCTGGGACGCCATCCTCAGGATGAACGAACAGTGGCTGATGCGCGACTGGGGCGACGCGATGGTTCTGCATCCTCCGACCGAAGAAGCAGTCGCCGAGCTCGTGGAAGGCACAGGACTGGGTCGCTATGACCTGGTTTGCGACATGCCGCCCGGCTTCGGCTTGGCAACCGTGGAGAAGATCGCAATCAACGCTGCGATGGCAGGCGCGAAGCCCGAGCAGATGCCTGTCATCATCGCCGCAGTCAAGGCACTGTCAGAAGTCGGTGAACACGGCGGCAAGTCGCTGCTGATGTCCACCAGCCCTCACGCGCCTATGCTGGTCGTCAATGGGCCCATAGCAAAGGAACTCGGCATCAACCCGCGCTCAGGGCTAGGTCCGGGCCGCGACAACGAGGTCAATATCACCATAGGGCGCGCGTTCTCGCTGTGCCTGCGCAATCTCGGCTACTGGTATCCCGGGCAGATGGACATGGACACCATCGGCACGACTCGCAAGTTCGTCCACTGCATCGCGGAGAACGAAGACATGAGCCCGTGGGAGCCATTCCATGTAAATCAGGGCTTCCGCGCGGACGAGAGCGCGGTCAGCGTGTTCATAACCGACGGCGAACTTGATGTGCAGGACCAGGGCAACACGGCTGCTGACGACCTACTGAAGACGATTGCTTACGGTAGCACATTCGGCACCCGTGGAATGGGAGCTCGCCATACAAACGAGCGCCTCATATTCATGCCGCCCGATGTTGCGCGGCCTGTCGGTGGCGAGGGCTACTCAAAGCAGGAGGCGAAGCAGTTCATTCACCACCACGCCAACATGAGCCTGGGCAAGCTGAGCCACTACATGCCAATTGACGACGCACGCGTCGGACAGCAGTGGCAATGGCTGAAGGACAGGACCGAGGAAGAGCGGCTGAACATAGAGGTGCCTCTGCTCGAGAATGTCGACCGCTGGTTCATCGTAGTCGTCGGCGCGGACCGTGCCAAGACGCTGGTGATGCCCACCGGCGAGGGCGCGTCCACAGTAGGCATAGACCAGTACATGCCATAATCGACAGGTTCCAAAAGTAGACATCTTGGGGATTATGTCCCCAGAAAACTGCAGCCGCCCCTTGACAACTTGTCGGGGCGGCTGTGTAACCTTATGTGGTCAATAGCTGCAATAAAATCACTTAGGAGAAGAGATGCTGAACCCTTACCTGAACTTTGATGGCAAATGCCGAGAGGCATTCGATCACTATCGCTCCGTGTTCGGCGGAGACTTCGAAATTGTTCAGACTTTTCGTGACGGCCCCCCTGGCATGGGTGTAAGCGAAGAAGAGATGGACAACATCATGCACGTGTCGTTCCCTATCGGCGACAGCGTGCTGATGGGAAGCGATGTGCCGGCTGCCTTTGGAGCGACACCCGTTACAGGCAGCAACGTGCAGGTAAGCGTCAGCCCGGAAAGCAAGGAAGATGCGGACAGAGTCTTCGCCGGTCTGTCGGACGGCGGCAAGGTCACGATGCCTATGATGGACATGTTCTGGGGAGATTACTTCGGAACCTGCACCGACAAGTACGGCATCAACTGGATGGTCGGCGTAGGACAGACCCAGGACTGACGTTGACGTCCGGCAATCTTGCCAAGATCCGCCTACGAAATGCGATAAGCCGAAAGGACCCTTCCAATTTATGGGAATTCTTGTTGACGAAAATACGCGACTGATGGTGCAGGGCATCACCGGCAGAGAAGGCAGCTTCCACGCCCTGCGCTGCCGTGAGTATGGCGCAAATTTAGTTGCCGGCGTAACCCCTGGGCGTGGCGGACAGGTCTTCGATGACGATGTCCCCGTGTTCAACACCGTCAGGCAGGCCGTGGACGAGACACAGGCGAACTGCGCGCTCATATTCGTACCGCCGCCCTTCGCAGCGGATGCCATCGTGGAATCGGTGGACGCGGGCATCCCGACCATCGCCTGCATCACCGAGGGCATCCCGATTATGGACACCATCGCCGTCAAGCGCTACATCCGCGACAAACCCGTAACGCTCATCGGTCCCAACTGCCCCGGCATGATCACACCCGGCGCGAATGTCAAAGTGGGCATCATGCCCGGCAACATCCACACTCCCGGTAGAATCGGTGTAGTATCCCGCAGCGGCACGCTCACCTACGAGGCCGTCAGCCAGCTCACCGATCTCGGCATAGGCCAGTCGTCGTGCGTCGGCATCGGCGGCGACCCTGTAAACGGCTCGTCCTTCGTGGACATCCTCAAGATGTTCAACGAAGACGACGAGACAGACGGCGTAGTGATGATCGGGGAGATCGGCGGCACCAGGGAGCAGGAAGCCGCCGAGTACATCAGCAGCGACTTCAACAAGCCGATGGCTGCCTTCATAGCCGGACGCAGCGCACCCCCGGGCAAGCGCATGGGTCATGCGGGCGCAGTCATCACCGGCAGAGCCGCCCGTGCCGAAGAAAAAGAAAAGGCGCTCTCCGCAGCAGGCGTAGCCATCGTCCCCGGCCCCGGCGAAATCGGCAGCACATTCCAGCAGGTCATAAACGCATAACGGCGGCTGAGTTTCTGGTGCTCAGCCGCCGCTTGCTGTTCATTTGTGCCCCGTGACTACGTCACTGGCAATTTTCCTACTTCGCAGGAGGATTTAGGTTACTGGGATAGCAATTATCCTTGGTCCCGTCAGGGCAGGTCACATCCTTGAAATCAGCGTTTTCAACGTTGTCCGCATCTAGCATATTTGTCGCACCCTGAAGATCGCAGCCTTCGTCAAACTCGGTGTCATCCAGGTCTGCGCCATCAAAGTCTGCGTCGTCAAAATCAGAGTCCAGGAACTCGGCTTCAGACAGGTCTGCGTTCTTGAAGTTGGCGTCTGTGAAGTCGCAGTTTTCGCATTCCATTCCGGAGAGATTAGCCCCTTCGAAGTCAACCTCCTCGAACTTGCCTCTCGAAATTTCCATCTCGGACAGGTCAGCGTCTTCGAGGTTTGCTCCCTCGAATTCCGTCTTTGTATCAATGGTCACCCTGTTGAGTTCAACGTTCTTCAGGTTGGCGTCGGTCAGGTCGGCGCTGCTGAAATCAGTGCCGATAACAACTGTGTTTCTCAGATCTGCGCTGTGAAGTTCAACACCGATGAAGACAGAGCCGGTCAGATCGGCGTTGATGAAGCCAATTCCTATTAGCTTCATCCCCGGCTCAAACACGATATTGGTCAATTTTGCGTCACGGAACATGGTGTTGTCGTCATCCGTGCCAGATCTGATTTCGGTTCCCATAATTGTGACACTGTCAAGATTAGCCTTCTTGAAGTCAGCGTGTCTGACATCGGAACCACTGAGATCTGCGCCGCTGAGGTCAGAATCTGTAAAATCCGCACCGGTTAGGATAGTACCTGAAAAGTTTACGTCTATCAGGATCGCCTCTATGAATGATGCACCGGCCAGATTTGAACCTGAGAAGTCAGCGCCCGTCAGATTGAGCCCGTCAAACTTGGAATTCTCGAAGTGGCACTTCCGCAGATCCGCTCCAGGCGCAAACACTGTGCATGGCGGTATCGGCGTAGCAGTCGCTGTCGGTTCAGGCGTAGGGGTAGCAGTGGGCTCCGGCGTAGGTGTCGGTTCGGGCGTAGGCGTCTCGGTAGGTACAGGCGTGTTGGTCGGCGGTACTGGAGTCGGCGTGTCCGTTGGCACCGGCGTAGGCGTATCCGTTGGCACCGGAGTCGGCGTATCCGTTGGCACTGGCGTGGCTGTCGGCGGTACGGGGGTGTTGGTCGGAACAGGCGTATTCGTCGGCGGAACGGGCGTTTTAGTAGGCGGAACAGGCGTTGCCGTCGGAGGAACCGGCGTGTTCGTCGGCGGCACGGCTGTCGGCGCCGCAGGAGCCGCGGGCGTAACCTGGTTCTGTGCCGTCACCGGCAGCTCAGGCTCGCCACTGCTGTCGCCACAGGCCACAAGGAACGCCGCCAAGGATATCGTCAGGGCGAGGGCTGCGAATATTTTCAACTTCATTGCTGCTCCTTAATCGGCAGCAGGGTCGCCACCGATAGGGTCAAATTGATGCTATCAGCAGAATCGCTTAACTGAAGGATAGCATAATTTAAGACTTTACTTAGAAATGTCAAAGATAAGTCCAATTATTGGAAATAATGGCGCATCGCGTCAACTGCTTTTTGGGTTTAATAAATGGCAGAATGGCTTCCAATTCTCGCTGGCATGCATATTCATTCCTGTCAGCCTTTTGCACGCAAGGTAACCTCACGAAGTTATGCTATGTTGAATGTAGAAGCAGGAAACTAAGGTGATATGGAGGTGAAATGATGGGTGACGCGAACATCACCGTATATGGAGCGCCGTGGTGCCCGGACTGCACCCGCGCGAAACAATTCCTCGGCGAGCAGCGTGTGCGCTACGACTGGATAGATATAGACCTGAACGAAGACGCGCGCGCCTATGTGCAGCAGGTCAACAACGGCAAGCAAATTATCCCTACCATCATCTTCGAGGACGGATCACTGCTCGTGGAGCCGTCAAACGCTGAGCTGGCAGCAAAGCTTGGCATACAGCCCAAGGCGCGCCGTGACTTCTACGATCTAATTGTCGTCGGAGGAGGTCCCGCCGGGCTCTCAACCGCGCTGTACGCTGCACGAGAGGGCATAGACACGCTTGTCATAGAGAGCAGCGCAATCGGCGGTCAGGCGGGCGTAACCGAGCGCATAGACAACTATCTCGGCTTTCCGGAGGGGGTGGAGGGCGCGCGCCTCGCCGACGATATGCGCGCCCACGCGGAGCGCTTCGGCGCCGAGATGCTGCCCGCTCAGACAGTCGCCGAAATACGTGCGGACGGAGGCTACCGGACCGTCGCCACAGAGTCAGGCGACGAGTACGGCGCGATGGCGCTTCTGCTTGCCGTCGGCACTCGCTACCGCAGGTTGAATGTGCCCGGCGAGGAGGACTTCATAGGCGCGGGCATACACTTCTGCGCCACCTGTGACGGCCCCTTCTATAAAGGCGAGGAGATGGTCATCATCGGGGGCGGCAACAGCGCGCTCGAAGAGGGCCTGTTCCTGACGAAGTTCGCCAGCAAGGTCACACTTCTGGTCAGAGGCGACGCCCTAAGTGCGAGCCAGGTCCTGCAGGATAAAGCGGCGAATCACCCGGGGATGGAGATACGTTTCAATAACTCAGTACAGGAATTTCGCGGCGAAAGCAGGCTCTCCGGCGTACTCGCTAAAGACAGCACAACCGGCGAAGTCGAGGAACTTCACCCCGGCGCGGTCTTCGTATTTATTGGACTGGACCCGAACACCGGCTTTCTGTCCAATCTGGTTGAAATTGACGACTACGGCTTCCTACGTACCTTCGACAATATGCAGACGAGCGCAGAGGGCATTTTCGCTGCCGGAGACGCGCGCGCAGGCAGTACGAAGCAGGTCGCCAGCGCCGTAGGTGAGGGCGCAGCCGCTGCCCTGATGATCAGGCAATACCTGGAGAAGCAGGGAGGGAGACGCGGTTACCGGGGCGACTAGGTTTCATTGACATTTTCTGTCTTACCCGCGCGCTGGAGTCCGGAAGGATGATGCCAGAGAGATTTAGTCGGCGTTCAGCAGTCCCTTTTCGATCTTGCGATCAACGATCCGACTCACAAAACTTGAATGTGACACGAATGTCGGGAGGCTTCCACCGGCAAGTTGCAGGCCCCAGCGGTAGGTATTCTCCGCGCCTTTCCGCCCGCCTCCCAGAACTGGGGACTCGCCGCGAACAACGTCCAGAAGATCAATGACTTCGGAAGCGATGCGCTGCTGAATGCGGGAAGAGACTTCCTGAGGGTCACCGCCCTCTGACAACGCCTCCGCGTAACGCTGCATGGCATCGACGTGCAAGACTTGCGTGCGCGGATAGAATGAGACCATGATGTTCCACGGATTCCCTTCCGGCTCTTGGTCGCCGCCGTGCCGGAAGTCCGTGCGCAATATCACTGCGGGAATATCCAGAGTCTTGGCGTACATGTACTCTGCGACGGTCCCCGAGTCCAGGTCTGTGCCGTCGAAGTTGAAGAGCGCGAGGTCACTCTCCATAAGCGCGCGCAGATTCTGGTCGCGTATCTCGATTGAAGACACGCCGAGTTGTGTCAGGTCCTGCGGCAGGACGCAGCGGTATCGCCCTTTAGCGGCGCTCTCGATATGCCATGCTAGCAGCGCGTTGCCCTGAAGTATTTTGTGGTCGAATAGCGGCCCGGCGAAGTAGATCGTACACGGTTCTGTCATATTTTCTTGCCTTTTCTCTAACTCCGGTAAGTAGATGCTACCACTAACCTAACAGTCCCTTTTCGAATTTCCGCGACACCATTCCTTCGACGTAACTATCGAGACTGCTATCGCCTGCCACCAACCCGGCAAGCCCGCCTCCCGCTAGCCGCAGCGCCCACCGGTAGGCGTCCTCCGCACCCGGGCGCCCTCCTTCCATGATGGACGCATCGCCACGCACTTCGTCAAGCAGTGCGATTACCTCTTCCGCAATCCGTTTCTGAAAGCGAGCTGAAACCTGCGCTGCGTCTCCGCCCTGCGCCAGCGATTCCTGGTACCACTGCATGCCGTCAAGATGCAGGATACGAGTGCGCGGGTAGAACGACGCCATCAGGTTCCACGGGTCTCCTTCGCCAGCCTGATCGCCGCCGCCGCGAAAGTCACTGCGGAGTATCACCGAGGGGATGTCCAGCATCTTGGCGTACATGTACTCCACCACTGCCCCCGGTGGTATTTCCGAGCCGTCGAAATTGAATAGCGCAAGGTCGCACTCCATCACCGCGCGCAGGTCCTGGTCTCGTATCCCCATTGGGCCTATGCCTCTCTGCTCCAGGTCCTGAGGAAGGATGCACTGGTAACGACCCTGGGAATCGTTATCAATGTGCGATGCCAGCAGCGCGTTGCCCGCAAGATGCTTGTGGTCAAAAAGCTGACCTGCGAAATAGATCGTATATGGTTCTGTCATTGTCGCTCCAACCTCTCTTCAGTACCGTCCATTCCCCAATGCCATCAGCCGAGGAGCCCCTTGTCCAACTTTTCGTACACCAGCCGATGGACAGCGTCTTCCAGCGTTCCGTCGCCTGAGATTCGTTCCGCAAGCCCGCTTCCGGGAAAGCGCAGCGCCCAGCGATACAGATGCTCGACGCCATCGGGCGCAGCGCCGAGGTGGGGCGATTCCGCTCTCACTGCGTCCAGTGCTTCAATTATCACATTCGCCATCCTGTCGCAGTAGCGCGCTGTGGCGTCCGCAACCGTGTCGGACTCCCGGGTCGCCTCCTGATACCAAGCCATGGCGTTCAGAGTGACATTGCGCGTTCGCGGGTAAAACGACGCCATCAGGTTCCAGGCGTCGCCCCCCGGTTTCTGTTCTCCGCCGCCGCGAAAGTCGGTGCGTAGAACGACCGCCGGTATGTCCAGCAACTTGGCGTACACGAACTCCACAACCGTGCCGGAGTCCAGGTCCGGCCCATCGAAGTTGAACAGCGCCAGATCGCATGTTGCCACGCCGATGAGGTCCTGGTTGCGAATGTCAACGGAGCGGTAGCCGGTCTGCTCAAGGTCCTGCGGCAGCACGCACTGATATCTTCCCTCAGAGAGATGTTCGATGTGCGATGCGAGGATCGCATTGCCGATAAGGTGCTTGTGGTCGAAGAGTTCGCCTGCGAAGTAGATTGTGTATGCCATGCTCATCCTATCCTCCCGCAAAGAGTATAAACCAGACGGCAACAATCCATCTATGCCTATAAGGCCATTTCGGGCCAAGTTGACTGCACAATAGGGCGGTGATACCGTTTGCCGTATCACTCCCGCTTATCAGAATGGAGGCGCTATGAGACTTGAAGGCAAGGTTGCGATTATAAGCGGCGGCTCGCGTGGCATGGGCGCTGCCGAGGCTCGCATGTTCGCGCGCGAGGGCGCAAAGGTCGTAATCGGCGACCTGCTTGAGGAAGAAGGCCTAAATGTCGTCTCAGAGATTGGCGAATCAGGCGGAGAGGCTCTATTCGTAACTCTCGATGTGACGGACGAATCCAGCTGGCAGAGCGCCGTCAGCGCCGCCGTGGAGCGCTTTGGCAAAGTGGATATTCTCGTGAATAACGCTGCCATCCTTCGGACTCAGCGCTTGCTTGAGACAACCGAGGCGATCTGGGACGAAGTCATGGATGTCAATGTCAAGGGTACTTTCCTCGGCGCAAAGACCGTCATCCCGGAGATGCGAAAGGCGGGTGGCGGCTCCATCATCAACATCTCGTCGGGAGCGGGCATCACCGGCAGCCAGCGCAACACCGCCTACCACGCCTCCAAGGGCGCGGTCAGGATATTCACAAAATCGGCTGCAATCCAGTACGCGGGCGAAAATATCCGCGTAAACTCCGTGCATCCCGGCCCGGTTGATACCGATATGCTCGCGTCATCCCTGACGGCGGAAAACGCGCGCAGGCCCGAAGATGTGCCGCTTGGACGAGCGGGCAGGCCTGAAGAAATCGCGTACGGCGTGCTTTACCTCGCATCCGACGAGTCCTCATTCGTCACAGGCAGCGAGGTTGTCATAGACGGCGGGCGCACGGCGGAATAGGGGGGCAGATGGTAATGCCTCTGTATTTCACTAGACACGCGCGGAATAGGATGAGGCAGTATAGGATTACACGTGAATAAGTAGAATCTGTACTCGACGCCCCTGACCTAGTCGAGCCAGATGAGGACGATCGCTTGAACGCTACGAAAGTGCTTCCGGACAAGGTCATTCGTGTAACATATGTAGAAGAGGGGACTCGAATCGTTGTAATCACTGTTACACCACGCCGCAGAATAGACGCTGGCCATAGAAACGGAGTCCAACAATGAAGATTTCATACGACAATGAAGCTGACGCCCTATATATATTGCTTACAGATTCAACTCCAGTGGATGCGCGGGATGTTGAAAAGGGCGTCACCGTGGACTTCGACGAACAGGGCCACATAGTAGGACTTGAAGTCTTGAGTGCAGCCGACAAGCTGGGCAAGGAATCAATCTTCAACGTAAGTATAGAAAACATGCCCGCTGAACAGTCAATTTAGACATCCGACATGCAGCAAATAGGAGAACCAGAATGGAACTACAAGACGCAGTGATCGTTAGCGGAGCAAGGACTCCGGTTGGCAGGTTCGGAGGAGCGTTCAAAGACGTTGCCGCACCCGACCTCGGCGCGGAGGCAATCAAGGCTGCACTGGAACGCGCAGGCATCAGCCCTGAGCAGGTCGAGGAAGTCGTGATGGGCAATGCTCTGCAGGCGACCGAGGCAGGTTACGCCGCAAGGCTGTCCACGCTCAAGGCAGGCATCCCGCAGGAAACGCCAACGATTGCCGTCAATCGTCAGTGTTCGTCCGGGCTTGAAGCCATCAACATGGCAGCGCAGCTCGTCCGCACGGGCGAGGTTGACATCGCCATCGCAGGCGGCATGGAAAACATGAGCCAGTCTCCGTTCCTGCTGGGATATGAGGCGCGCTTCGACGGCCTGCGAATGGGCGACGCCACCATGAGGGACGGCTTGACCGAAGGGCTTGGCTGCCCCGTCAACCGCTACCATATGGGCGTGACCGCGGAGAATCTCGCAGAGCGCTTCGAGGTCAGCCGCGAAGACCAGGATGAGCTTGCCCTTATCAGCCACCAGCGCGCCGTCGCAGCAATCTCGAACGGACGCTTCAGCGAGCAGATTATCGATGTCAGCGTCCCACAGCGGCGTGGCGACCCGGTGGTAGTCACTCAAGACGAAGGACCGCGCGCGGACACGACGCTCGAGCGTCTGTCAACTCTGCGCCCCGTCTTCAAGCCGGGCGGCAGCGTGACGGCGGGTAACGCGTCCAGCATCAACGACGGCGCGGCGGCAGTCGTCATAATGTCGGCCACCAAAGCCGCCGAGCTTGGAATCCAGCCCAAACTTCGCTGGCACACGCGCGGCGTCGCGGGTGTCGAACCCGCCATTATGGGCACCGGCCCCGTCCCCGCCGTGCGCAAGGCGCTTAGCAAGTCCGGCATGGACATCGACGACATAGACCTCGTTGAGCTGAACGAAGCATTCGCTGCTCAGGCAATATACTGCATGCGTGAACTCGACATGGACTTGGACAAGACCAACGTGAATGGCAGCGGTATCAGCCTCGGCCATCCCGTCGGCGCAACCGGCGCAATAATGACCGTCAAGCTCATGGAAGAGATAGGCTTGCGCGATCAGGAGCTTGGCCTCGTAACCATGTGTGTCGGCGGCGGCCAGGGCGTCGCGACGATCTTCGAGCGCGTCGGATAGCAGGCTCGGCAGCACCCTCACTTAAATTAATGGCGCAAATGACGGACTTACCAGAACCGCGCCGTCTATGGGAAACCGCGAAGGTGCATGGCATCACCCGTCGCAGATTCCTTGCGTTGCTTTCCGCAGGAGGCGCGGCCGCAGTGCTCGCCGCCTGCGGGAACTTGTCGATGTCCGACAGTACCCCTACGCAATCCGTGGATCAGGTACAACCGCCGGTATTGGGGGAGCAATCCCCCTGGTTCAAAGACCCGACCCCGTTTATCCGGCGCGATGACAAGGGCCTTGAAGCACGCCTCGAGAACATGCAGGGGCTGATCACGCCGCGCCACCTGTTCTTCGTCCGAAACAACTCCGACAGCGTGGACTTGGACGCATCCGACTGGCGACTTTCGGTTGAAGGCGATGCCATCACTCAGCCGCTTGAACTGTCATACGATCAGATACGAAATCTCCCCAGCCGCACGCTCGTCTCCTATCTCGAGTGTGCCGGCAACCACCGGGCGATGTTCGACATCGTACAGGGACGCGCGGCGCAAGGCACGCAATGGATGACTGGCGCAATCGGCAACGGCGAATGGACAGGCGTCTCGCTCCGTGATGTCCTGACACTCGCAGGCATCAAGGACGGCGCGGTCAGCGTTCTGCTGATTGGGCAGGACACCGATTCACCTGAAGGCGGCTTTCGCCGTGTCGTCCCCGTCGAAAAGGCGATGCACCCCGATACGCTCTTAGCCTACGCGCTGAACGGAGACACGCTTCCCAGGGATCACGGCTATCCTCTGCGGGCACTGCTCCCCGGTTGGGTGGGCAGTTCCAGCATCAAGTGGCTCAACCGCATCGTCGTCTCGTCAGACCGGCTATGGACCCGCAACAGCACCACATCTTACGTCCTCATCGGAGAAAACTACGCTTCTGAGGGCGAGGCTCAAGGCGAGGTGGTGACAACTCAGAATATCAAGAGCGCCCTTGCGCTGCCATGGCCCGCAGAACTGCCCGAGGACTCGCACCGCATACACGGCTATGCGCACTCACCTGCCGGCAGCATCACGGTAGTGGAGTGGAGCGACAATTCCGGCAGCACCTGGAATCCAGCGACAGTGCTCGAACCACAAGTCCAGTACTCGTGGGCGCGCTTCGAGTTCACATGGAACGCCCGCAGCGGCGAGCACACCCTGATGACCCGAGCCACCGACGCACGCGGTAACACGCAGCCTGACGACATCCCCTTCAACGAAAAAGGCTACCTCTTCAACCAGCCGGTGCCGCATCCCATCAGCGTAATCTGAGCGACATCATCCGTTAACTAGTCTGCGGCGCCGTCCCGCTCACACCCTCAGCATCCAGCGCTGCAATGGCGCTCGCATCCATCCCAAGCAGCTCGCCGAAGACCTGCTCGTTGTGCTCACCCAACGTCGGTGCGTGCCAGCGCACTTCCGGCGGCGTCTCCGACATCTTCCACGCGGCGCCCGGCATGAAATAAGGCCCGCACGAGGGGTGGTCAACAAACTCCAGCAAACCCCGCTCCTGGTACTGCGGGTCATTGAAAATAGCCTCACCCGTCATCACGGGCGCAGCCGACACGCCAGCACCCTGCAGCACTCGCATCACTTCGTATGCCGACTTGTCCTGCGTCCAGCCCGAAATGACCGCATCCAGCGCATCGTGATTGCGATGCCGCGCTAGGATGTCGCTATAGTCAGGATCAGTCGCCAACTGCGGCATGCCCACCGCGCCACACATTCGATGCCACTCGTTATCGTCCGCGACCGCAATTGTGATCCACTCGTCCTCACCTCGGCACGGATAAGCTCCATGCGGCGCGTACACCGGATGCCGGTTTCCACGGTTCTCCGGTCGTTTCCCATTCATCTGAAAACCCAGCAGGTGCTCCCCGATCGTCATGATTGCCGACTCAAGCTGCGACACATCTATGAAGCAGCCCTGCCCTGTGCGCCTTCGCCGCCACAGCGCGGACAGAATTGCCCCCGCCGCATGCGCGCCGCTGATCGGGTCGCCAAAGTTCACCCCCGACTTCACCGGCGCGTCCTCCCCGCGATACCCGTTCATCGACGAAATGCCGCCAAGCTGCTCCTGCCCGATGCCGTACTGGATGAAGTCTTTCCAGGGCCCGACGCTGCCAAATGCGGGCATGGATAGCATGATCACATCCGGTCGTATCGCTCTCAGCACCTCGTAACCGAGCCCGCGCCGCTCCATTAACCCCGCGCGAAAGTTCTCGATGACCACATCGCTGATGCTCACCAGCTCTTCGATGATTGCCTTGCCCTTCGGATGGCGCATCTCGGCAGTTACGCCCAATTTGCTCATGTGCAGCGTGTTGAACCAGCCGCTGCGGTTCCACGGATCGTCACCGCGCTCGCCGTCCGGTAGGTTGCCCGAGCCGACAATCATGCGGTGCGGGTCCCATGCACGAATCGACTCCACCTTGATGACCTCAGCGCCCATGTCCGCGAGCAACTTTGTCGCATGCGGTCCCGCCCATATCCGTGAGAAGTCCAGGACACGCACGCCTTCCAGCGCGCCTCCCGCAGCCTGCGAGTCATTCATGTGTCGCTATCCCTTTCCTGCTGAATATCCACATGTTAGCCTACTTGGTGATAATCTCAATACCCGACAGCGAACGCTAGCACGCGCATTAAAACAGGAGCACCGAATTGCTGACCATATCCAGAGCCTTCGCCGATGACATGATCGCCCACTCCCAGCAGGAGGACCCTAATGAATGTTGCGGTATCCTCGCAGGCAAGAACGGCGTCGTCGCGAATCTGTACCGCATAGCAAACTCCACGCCCAGCCCATACCGCTATGTGATGGACCCGCAGGAGATGCTCAACGCAATGCGCGACGCCGACTCCAATGATTGGGACATCACGGCATTCTATCACTCCCACACCCACAGCCCCGCATATCCCTCGCCGACCGACGTCCGCATGGCACAGCAGAGCGGCTGGCTCGGCGAAGATGTCTACTACATCCTCGTCTCCCTGGAAGACAAGGCAGCTCCGCAAATCCGCGCCTTCCGCATCATGGAAGGCGGCGACATCGTAGAGCAGGAATTCACCATCTCCGACTGACCCACCCAGCTGAGCAAGCTGCTCCTTACCCTGCCTCCAACGCTAACCATTCTCTCCCTCGCTGCGTTTCAATTCGTGAGCGGCTCAAGATTTCACGATTACGCACGCAGCAAAATGGGAGAGCAGTCATGAGAAAGAAACTGTTTGGGGGCTTACTTGTCGTCGCTATTCTTGCCACTGCCAGCATAGTAGCGACGCGAGTAAGCACCACGGAAGCCAGTTCCACATCGCACACGTATGCAGAACGCGCCTCTGCACAAGGCGGTATCGGCGCCGACCAAAGCGAATCGACATCCAAGCCATTCATCGGCATAGCCATCACCTCAGCCCCGGAGGACAGCGACACCGACGGCGCGCTTATAGTCCGCGTCGTCGAGGGCAGTCCGGCAGACGGCAATCTGCAGGCGAATGACATCATTACATCAATCGGCGACGAATCCGTTGCCGGCCCGCGAGACGTCGTAAGCATTGTTCGCGGTCACGCCCCCGGAGATGTGATCGTGTTCAGCGTCGTCCGAGACGGCGCCAGCATAAACATCAGCATCACTGTTGGCGAGCGGGATGAATCAGCCCACGACGGCAGGGGCGGCAATCGCGGCGGCTATTACAAGTCCGGCATCTTCGGCAAGTCCAATGAACATCTTGTCCTGTCCGACACGCGCTACATGACCGACGACGGTGTGAAGACCGTGCGCAAGGCGGTAGGCACGGCGCAGAACATCGACGCCGACGCGGGCACATTCGACCTGCTGCTGCGCGACGATTCCGAAACCCTGTCCTTCACGACTGACGACAATACCAATATAGCGACAGACGCCGTTGAAGGCGAAGCAAGCCTCTCCGACCTCAGCGCGGACGTGACCACGATGGTCGTTCAGGTGACGAGTCCCGACGGCACGAGCCATGTTCAGAGCGTGGTACAAGGCGATTACTCGCTGACGGTGCATTCCATTCTCGGAAGGCATGGTTTCAATATGGTGCCTCGGCTTGGGCGGGGCGACTCCGGTGGCTTCTCGCCTCAGCGATTCTTCTTCAGGTGGCGCGGCGGCAATGATCACCAGCAGCAGGGCAACTACGATGGAAATCGTGGTCGCGGCGGACGCAATTGACCTTCTGCGCGTAAACTCCTGCTAACCTCTGGTTGCCCGCGGCGTTATACATCGCGGGCAACCATTTTTTTCGACGCAACCGTGGGGCAGGAGTTTATCGTGATAAACAGAGTGTTAGAAGCGATCCGAAGCACATCACTGCTAGTCAAGTTGATAGGCGCATTCGCAATCATTGCGCTTATAGTGATGGCAGGGCTGTTCGCGGCGCGCCACTCCGTCGAGGCAAGTTTCTGGCACGACGGCAAGGGCAAGCGACATGCCCAGAGCCACGAATATGACCGCTCCGGCAAGTTCGGACGCGACGCCTATGCTAAGGGTCTGGTTGACATGAAGGGCACACCGGGCTTGGTCATTTCTGACATTAGGATGATGCACAAGGGCGGAACGCAGAGCCTGCGATACGCGGTAGGCAACGCGCAAAACGTAGATACCGCAGCAGGCACATTCGACCTGTTGCTGCGCGACGGATCTGGCACGCTGCCTTTCGCGATCGACGACAATACGAAAGTGTTCATCAACGGTAGAGAGGGAATGTCCGGGCTGGACGCCCATAGTCTGGTAACAGTGGTCGAGACGCGAGACCTGGATGGCTGGGCAACTCGACTGGGTCGCGGCTTCGGCATATTTTCCGACGATGGCACGGTAAGGTCCGAAGTCCGTTACCTATCCAATGGCGGCGTGAAGTCTGTTTCGCAAGTGGTAGGCACCCCGCAGAATATCGACACTAGCGCGGGCACATTCGAGTTGCTCCTGCGCGACGGCTCTGCGGTGATGTCGTTCGAGCTTGGCAGCGACGCCGAAGCGCTTGCCCTAGGATTGAACACTGAGAATACGATAGCCGTCGTTCAGACGACGGGCGCGGACGGCTCAACCGACCTGCAGATTATGACAGGCGGCGAGCAATCGCGCGGCAGAGTAGGCATGTTCGGCTGGTTCGGCGACCGTGACGGCGACGGACGAGGACGCGGCAGAGGACACGAATAGAAGCATGGACGGGGCTGGACGCAGAGGATATGTCTCGTTCATATTCCACCTGTGAGGTAAGCAAAAGACGAATGTGAAGGAAGTGTGGGCAGTTTAATCCGTCACAGTTTCTTGACACCAATACAACAGCGAGGAGTCATGATTGCTCTGACGGGTGTTACGGCAAAGGTAGTGAGTTCTGTATACATCATTTGGGTGCTGCTGGCTCTCCCTTCAGTTCCGATGCTGTCCGGCGTTGTTCAGGGTGGCTCAGGAGAGGAAGTAGTTGGCTCCTCGGGTATCCTGTCGTCTTTCCTGCTTATAGCTACTATGTCGTTCTCGCCCCTGATGGCAATTTTCCCCGGTTCTCGGGTCGTAGCCTGGTTCCTTCGCCACCGTCGCTATTTTGGTGTCGCTTCTTTCTCCTATGCTCTAGTCCACGTAGTGTTCTACTTTGTGGGCCTGGAAGGGTTGGCGGCGCTGGTGGACGACCTACTGGCTCCTACCCTCCTCGTGGGTTGGGCAGCATTCTTCATCTTCCTTCCTATGGCGGCAACGTCAAACCGGGTGCTGACGAGAGCTATGGGCTGGAAGCGTTGGAAGATGCTGCAGCGGATGGTCTATCTGTCAGCGGTGCTGGTTCTCGCGCACTGGGTCATGGTGGAGGGTTCCCCCGGGCCGTTCATCTTCTTTGGTATTCTGGGTATCCTGGAACTCGTGCGCGTGTGGCGCGTCCTTGCCAGGAGGAATGCCGTTAAAACTCATGAGGTGTAGCCTCGGCCTGGTAGGTTGATGGTTCAATCACCGACTTGTCGTATTCCCCTTTCCTCGTTCTCTAATTCCTTGACAGCGCGCTTTCGCACCCGCTAATCTGATATGTGAGAACATTTACAATCATAGCTAAAGGCTACGACGGAGACGAGTAAGAGGCCACATCCGGCACAGCGAGTCTGGCGCGGCGAAACGGATTCATCCGCAAGCCGCAAGGTGAGAGCAGACGCACAGGATAGCCTCCGAAAATCCCTCCCGAGCCGCGCACCGAAAATCCTCGTCCGGCAGCCATGGTTAGACGACCGGGATGAGAAAGTAGACTGCGACGGATTCGCCTAACGTTAGCAGGGCGGGGGTATGAACACGTACTCCTATGAGCGCACCGCGCGCGTCTCGATGACGAGCCGGTGAAGCAGGGTGGTACCGCGAGCCATCAATTCCAACTCAGGATATTGAACGCCCGTCCCTACAATCAGGGGCGGGCGTTTTACTTTGCCCGATTATTGAGACAACGGAATGTCGGGCAACAAAAAAGAATTCAAAACAGACAAGGCGAGGAGCGCAAACGAAATGTCAACCTTAACTCTCTACGACACCACGCTGCGAGACGGAACGCAGGGCGAGGGCATATCGCTGTCCGTCGCCGACAAGCTCGCCATCTGTGAGCGCCTCGACGAGCTAGGCGTTCACTACATCGAGGGCGGCTGGCCCGGCTCCAACCCGCGCGACGCCGAGTTCTTCGAGCGCGCCAAATCCATGACCCTCAGCAGCGCAACGCTGACCGCATTCGGCAGTACCCGCCGCGCCAACATCAGTGCCGACCAGGACGCCAACCTTGCCGCGCTGCTCGAAGCCGAGACTCCCGTGGTAACGCTTGTTGGAAAAAGCTGGGACCTGCATGTTACCCGCGTCCTCGAAACTTCTCTTGAAGAAAACCTCGCCATGATTTCCGATTCGGTGTCCTACCTCGTCGAACAGGGCAGGCGCGTCTTCTTCGACGCAGAGCACTTCTTCGACGGCTACAAGGCAAACGGCCACTACGCGATCCAGGCGGTGAACGCAGCAGCAGTCGCAGGCGCGGAATGCGTCGTTCTCTGCGACACAAACGGCGGCATGATGCCAGACGAAGTCGCCTCCATCGTGCACCAGGTCCGGCAGCGCACCGATGTCGAGCTGGGCATCCACACGCACAACGACGCGGACATGGCGGTCGCAGGTGCGATAGCCGCCGTTCGAGCGGGCGTAACTCAGGTGCAGGGCACCATGAACGGCTACGGCGAGCGCTGCGGCAACGCCAATCTCGTCTCGCTCATCGCCAACCTCAAGATCAAGCTCGGCATCGAGTGCGTAAGCGACGAGCAGCTTGCCTCCCTCACGGACGCCAGCCGGTATGTTGCCGAAATCGCCAACATGCCCACGCTAAGCTCCCAGCCTTACGTCGGAGGTAGCGCGTTCGCGCACAAGGGCGGACTGCACGCATCTGCCGTCTCCAAGGTCGAGCACAGCTATCAGCACATCCAGCCCCGCAGCATCGGCAACGACAAGCGCGTGATCGTCTCCGACCTGTCCGGTCGCGGTAACATCCTATGGAGAGCGCGCGAACTCTGCCCCGACGCCGAACTCACGCAGGCGCAGGCGCGTCAACTGCTGGAAGAAATAAAAGAGCGCGAGAACAAAGGCTTCCTGTACGAAGGCGCGGAGGCATCATTTGAAGTGCTGGTCCGTCGCATGCAGCCCGGCTACAAGCCGCCATTCTCGCTGGTCGATTTCGTCTCCATGGTGGAGAAGCGCTCCAACGGCAATGGCGTCGGCGACATAGCCTCGCAGGTCATGCTGAAAGTGCAGGTTGACGACGAGGTGATGCACACCGCCGCGGAAGGCAACGGCCCCGTCAACGCGCTCGACCACGCCCTGCGAAAGGCGCTGGAGCAGTTCTACCCGGACCTGCAATCCGTCCGCCTGCTCGACTACAAGGTGCGCGTCGTTGACCAGGGCAGCGGCACCGGCTCAGTCGTGCGCGTCCTGATCGAATCCACCGACGGCCAGCGCACCTGGAGCACAGTCGGCTCGTCCGAGAACGTCATCGAGGCAAGCTGGTTCGCCCTTTCCGACAGCTTCGAGCACTGGCTCTCTCGTGAGCGTACTGCGGTAACCGCGTAGCCTAATATCTTAAGTCCCCGCTCGCCGTTGTGCGCCTGCGCTCGCTGTCTTATCCCGAATCCACCGAAGAGTCGTGGCATCTCTGCCGGATCGTGGTTTAAGAGCGTGGCAAGATGGCGGTGAGAGTATGACGCCGGCGCTGGAGCGTTCTGAAGGTCCCCGGTCGTGATGTTGGACGCCGGTGGAGGCCCACAGTGGCGATTGTGGGTGAAGTTGACGAATCGGTGGGCAGCAGGGGATACTCGCGGTCCGGCTAGAGTCTGGGGATGTGATGGGTTGTGGCGTGTATGGCGGTCTGTCGTCGCTGCCATCAGCTCGGTAATGGAATGGTTCGCAGTCTGGTCAGTGCGCGTCCGAACTGTGTTCCCCAGGGCCAGCCCTGCGGAAGATGCAGAGTGAGAAGGCGTGCCGAGCGTGTGAGCCGTCCGACAAGGGAGAAGAAGCGTCGTCTGAGGGTCTTTGTGGTCACCACCTGCTCAGCCAGACCGATGCGCGCGGTCCAGCGGGCAAGGTTGTGTGCCATCACCTGCACGGCCATCCAGGCTGCGTTGGCGGCGAAGCGACCCGATGGCAGGTGGTTCAGTCCCACACCGTACTTCAGGTCGCGTATGGCGTTCTCGATCTCGGCGTGTCGGCGGTGGTCGGCTTCCAGTTGAAGGGTGTCGCCCTCCCGGTCGGTGATGAAGCCGTGATAGCTGTAGTCGGCGAGCAGCGCCAGTTGAGAGCCGGGCGTGGGCCTGACCCTGCGGACGATGAGGCGCACCGGCGCGGCGTCGGGGCGGCTGTCGAAGGGTACGTACGTGGTCTCGGCAACGTCGGCTGCGCCCTCCATCCAGTAGGGTATGGGCGTCCAGTCGGTCTCGGGTATATCCTCTATGAGATTGCGCAAGCTCCGATGCTGTCGGACGGTGATGGAGAAGCGCACATCGTTGTCGCGGCAGACGCTGACGATGTCGTGGGCGTAGAAGCCGCTGTCGGCCCGCACGGTGAGCGCTCCCGTGGCTCCTGCGTAGCGTGCCCTGCTCAGCGTCTCACGCAGGAAGTTGGCTGCGCCCCGGGCGGTGTTGGCCCGGCCCTTGCGCAGTCGTGCCATCAGCACGTTCCCTGTTCCTGCGACGACGGCAACCAGCGGATGATAGCCTCTCTGCCCGTTGTAGTTGTGCTCGCTGCCTCCCTCCTTCGCCAGTCCGTAGGTCTCGCAGACGGTGGAGTCCAGGTCAATCGTCAGGGGCGAGTCCCCGGGTCCTGCCCCCGCGGACCAACTTCGCAACAGCAGTTCCCGGCTCACCCGGTCCAGTTGGCGCACGTGGCCCCACCTGAAGCTGCGCAGGAATGTCCCCAGTGTGGATGGCGCCTTGACCGTACAGCCCAGCACCCGTCCGGTGCCTCCGGACCGCAGCGCGTCCGCGTCGTCTATACAATCACCGCCTGCCAGAGCCGACGCCACCAGGGTCAGTATCTTGTCTCCCGCGTTCGCCCGACCCGGCGCATCCCCCAGGTCAAGGTGGCTTTCCACAAGTTCGCTCAGACCCAGACGATGGGCCAGTGTGACCGGTAACAGCAGTCCGGCATTGGCCACCAGGCGGTGGTCGTCGAAGGCTACCTGGATGCGGTCGGGACGCTCGGATGCTATCATCTATTTGGTGCTCCTTGTCTGGGGTTGGTCTTTCCTCAAAAAACCATTATCCCACAGTCAACGGAGCACTTCCCACGTCTTCGCTATCTTCACTGTGTCAATATCTTCGGTGGATTGGGGCTTATACTGCTTGCACAATCGCATACAGATCAGGGAGGTCACTCTCATGGAACTCGGCTACTTCACGATGCCCCTGCACCCGCCCGATTCCAATATCGCGCAGACGCTGGAAGACGACCTTGAACAGCTCGTAGTCCTCGACGAACTCGGGTACAGCGAGGCGTGGATAGGCGAGCACTTCACGTCGGTCTGGGAGAATATTCCGGCGCCCGACCTGTTCATCGCAAACGCCCTCGGCAAAACGAAGAACATCCGGCTCGGCACAGGCGTAACCTGCATGCCCAATCACAACCCGTTCATGATCGCCCACCGCATCGCGCAGCTCGACCAGATGGCACAAGGGCGCTTTATGTGGGGCGTCGGCTCAGGCGGCTTCGTCGGAGATTTCACCGTGTTCGGCTTCGACCCGGAATCAGGCGAGCACCGAGGAATGGCGCGCGACTCCGTGGAGACCATCCTGAAGATATGGAACGACCCCAAGCCCGGAGTCTATGAGCACAAGTACTGGCGCTTCACCATACCTGAGCCCGTGGAAGATGTTGGGCTAGCGTTCCACATGAAGCCCTACCAGATGCCGCATCCACCCATCGGTGTTGCGGGCGTATCGCCCAAGTCCGAAACGCTGTTCCTCGCCGGCGAGCGCGGCTGGATTCCCATGAGCATCAACCTCGTACCCGTGCATCAACTCGCGACACACTGGGACAGCGTAAGTGAAGGCGCGGAACGCACCGGGCGCACAGCCGACCGTGCAACCTGGCGCATCGCCCGCGAAGTCTATGTCGCCGAAACCACCGAGCAGGCACGCAAGGACATGCTGGAAGGCGTATTTGCGCGCGACTTCAACCGTTACTTCAAGCCCCTGCTCTCGCACATGGGACAGCTTGGCCTGATGAAGAGCGACCCCGACATGCCCGACGATGAGGTCACGGCTGAGTACCTGCTTGACAACATCTGGGTCGTCGGCAGCCCTGACGATGTCGCTGACAAGATTCGCGCCATCTACGAGGAAGTTGGCGGCTTCGGCGTTCTGCTCGCGATGGGACACGAGTGGCAGCCCAAGGACAAGTGGACGCGCTCGATGACACTGCTGATGGATGAAGTGCTGCCCAAGCTGGGCGACCTCGATTAGCGTACCGGCTTGGCCGGGGAGGATGGAAGGGAAGAATGAAGCCGGGAGAACTCGTAGCGGCGCGGATGAGCGGAGGCATCACCATTGCAAGGGTGGTCGATGTGGAGGCTTCGCGTGTGCGCGTTGCAGTCCGACGCAAGAAAGAAGCCCGCCTGCCCGCAGAGCGCATCCTGCTATCCACGCAGGTCTTCGCTGAGGGCGACGAGCAGGTAGCCGAATTCCGCCAGCAGAGCGAGGACATCGCCTCCGAAGTGGACATCTCCGAACTCTGGGAGGTCGTCAGCGACGAGCAGGTCGGCTATTCATTCGACGACCTTGCCGATCTCTACTGGGGCTCGGATGTCACCCCAACTCAGCAAGTCGCACTGCTGCTCTGCCTCGATAGAGACACGCTCTACTTCGAGGACGGCAAATCTGGCTACACTCCGCGAGCGCCCGATGCCGTGGAGGAGACGCTCGCACGTCGCAACCGGCAGGCGCAGCAAGCCGAAGAAGCAGACGACCTCGTTGATCACCTCCAGAGAGGCGCGCTACCGACCACACTTACTCCGCACCAGCAGATGCTCATTGACAGCATGCGCGAGTACGCCGCATTCGGCGACGACTACACACGCAGCGCGCTCGTTAAGGCGCTGCTGAACAAGATGGAACGCAGCACCGGCAACCTGCAGCGCCTCGCATTCAATGTGCTGGTGAATTGCGGCGAGTTCGCTCTAGACGAACCGATTGAACTTGTAAGAGACGATATTGCCACAGAGTTCTCCGACGACGCCTCGGCCGCTGCTGAAATTGTCAACGAGACCACGCTGCTTGGCGACCTTGACCGCACCGACCTCACCACTCTGCCCACATTCACCATCGACGACGCGGACACGCAGGACCGCGATGACGCCCTTTCGCTCGAACGCCTTGAATCATCAGACGGAACGCCGGAAACATACCGGCTTGGCATCCACATCACCGACGCGGGCGCATTGATTCCGCAGGGCAGCGTCCTCGACGAAGAAGCGGACCGCCGGATGGCGAGCCTCTACACTCCCGACCGCAAGATACCGATGCTCCCTACGGCAGTTTCCCATGATAAGGGCAGCCTCGAAGCGGGCAAACGCCGCGCCGCACTCAGCCTGCTTGCCGACATCAGCGCGGACGGCGAGATCATTGGCTTCGAGGTCAAGCCTTCTGTCATCGTCAGCGATGCGGCGCTCTCTTATGACGAAGCCAACAGCGCAATCTCGGACTCGGAGCACGCTTACCATGGCATGATGGCAAGTCTGCACACGCTCACAGAGGCGCTCAAGCGCAAGCGAGAAGCGGCGGGCGCGGTCGGCATCGACAGGGCAGAACTGCTCATCAAGGTCGTTTCGCCCGTTGACGTGGATGTGAAGGTCGTGCAGCGCAACTCGCCGGCGCGGGAGATAGTCGCTGAGTGCATGGTGCTCTGCAACTCGCTGCTGGCGTCATTCTGCGCCGAACGGGATATCCCCGCCTCGTATCGTTCTCAGACTGCGCCCGACCTCAGCGACCTGGGCTCCGGCCTGCCGCCGGGCGTCGAGATTGGCGAAGATGGCCCCCTCCGGCAATACCTGATGATGCGCCGCTTCGCACCCGCCGACACGCGCACCGCACCCGCACCGCACGGCGGTCTCGGCGTCCCTGCATACATACAGGCAACATCGCCCCTGCGCCGCTACCCGGACATGGTGATGCAGCGCCAGATTACCCACTACCTCAGCACAGGCGAACCGCTTTACAGCGTCGAAGACATAACCAGCGTCGCGGGCCGAGCCGATATGCAGTTGCGAGCAATGGGCAAGCTCGAAGACGAGCGCCGCCGTTACTGGCTGCTGAAGTTCTTCAAGCTGAGGATGGAAAAGGCGCCTGATGACGAAGAAATCGCATCGTTCCAAGCCATCGTCCTCGAAAACCAGCCCAGGCGCTCCGCAATGCTCGAACTGTCGGATTACCCCTTCCGCATCCGTGCGCGCCTGCCCGATGCAATCCTACCCGGCGAATCCGTAGTCCTTCGCCTCCACAGCGTTGACCTGTGGGAGAAGCGAGCAAATTTCATCCATGAGCCGGACGACAAATCCCCTCCCCCTTGATGGGGGAGGGTTAGGGTGGGGGTGAAATCCCCGTCCGTTCTTCATACTGAAGTCTGCCAGTCTACAGCCCCGGAATCTCCCCCGGCATGTAGTGTTCCGCTCGAAATATCCCATTCACTTCGCCAAAGAACGGATTGGTGTCAAAGTGCGGGTTGATGTACTCCCACACGACCTCGCCCTCCGGCGTAACCTGGAATATCCGCCCGAAGAAACCTTCCGTTATGAGCGTATTGCCGTTGGGCAGCCGTCGCGCGCCGGAAATGATGTTGCTGTGGAAGCTCAGCATGGGTTGGTCCCGGTACTCCCACACGATTTCGCTGGTGGACGGGTCAACCTCGATCACGCGCGAGAAGGCGAATGCATCGTCGCGCCTCTGCGTTCCATTGTCGAAAATGAGCACGTTGCCGTTGTCGAGCATTGACGGGTCATGCTGCTGCGCCAGCACATCGCCGCCCATTTTCCACTCGATGTTCCCCGTAGCCTTGTCGATGATGCACACGGTCGATATGCTCCTGAAGCTCACCAGCACGCGGTCGTCAGGCAGGGGCGCGATGGTATTCCCGTGCGTCCAGTTCTCGCGCGGGTGGTTGAACGTAAGCACCTCCGTCTCCACATCCATGTGCTCATGCGCCAGCCACGACCACACGCGGTTCCCGTCGGCATCGACCTCCACAAGCTCGTCCGCCCACATATCGATGCCCTCTTCCGTTGGAATGCCGCCCTTCACCGTTTCGGCGAAATCGTCAGGCACTCGATATAGTCCGAGATAAATCGCGCCGCCCGACTCCGTGCGCCGCCCGTCGTGATGGTGCCAATTATCGTGGTGCTCCCAGAGAATATTGCCCTCCCAGTCCGTTTCGATCATCGCGCCACCCTTGAGGATTGCCCACGTCGGGAAGGGCACGGGGGAATCGTCTCTGACCTTGCAGTTGTAAAAGAGGTTGCCGTTCGGCAGCACGTAGCCCCAGAAGCCGGGTGGATGCGGCATCTTCCACCTGTGTACGATGTTGCCGTGCAGGTCAATGATGCGCGGCTCGCCAGGACCGAAATTAGGAGTGAACATGACATAGCCGGGACAAGCCCTCTCCTCGTCGAATGCAGTAACTCCCAACCGCGTTGTCCGACGCCTGGTATTCTGGTCAATGGAAATCATGGACGGATCTCCTTGGGGGAATCGTGGAATGGGGAGGGTGGTGGTCGGGGTGGCCGGGATTGAACCGGCGACCTCCTGCTCCCAAAAGAGTTGTAGTGAATCACCTAGAAAGAAGACGGCCTTTCTATTCAAAATCCCTGTACTGAGTCATGAGTAAATTAGGATTAAAGGAATGCTCACCAAATACGCCGCCAATGAATTTATGAAGAGCCGCCTGCTTCTTGATGTGTCTCCTAAGACCATAGAATCCTATGAATGGGCGATGGCGAAGATGTTGGCAGTCTTTCCAGACGAGCTGCCTGAGACTCCCGAAGAGATGCACGCAGTGTTCACTGCGTTCCCGAACCTCGCGCCTAATTCAAGAAAATCTCTCTGGCAACGACTTAAGACCTTCTGCCTGTGGCTAGAGAAGCGGTACCAGATCACATACCTCATGAAGGATATTCCACCGCCACGAACCAGACGAAAACTGCCTCGCACTTTGTCTCAGGATCAAGTCCGGCACCTTCTCGCTTCTATAGACGACGAACGCGACTACGCCATATTTGTGCTGCTTCTCGACACAGGCATCAGGTCGGGTGAACTTGTGTCAATCACACGAGATTCCCTCAGCTCGCACGCGGTTAAAGTATCGGGCAAAACGGGCGACAGGGTGGTACCACTGTCGCCCGGTGTATTTGAGCTGGTCGAAAGGCAAGGTGACGAAGGGGGGCTGTGGAAAAGACGCGGGGGTCACAGAGGCTATCTCGGCAACTGGGGCCTTCAGAGACTAGTTCGCCGGCAGTTGCGCCGCGCCGGCTTCGATCCTCCCAAGCTTGGACCTCATCTCTTGCGACACACATTCGCAACGCAGTATCTTCTTAACGGCGGTAATGTGTTCTTCCTACAACGCATTTTGGGTCATGAAAACGTCGAGACAACGATGCTATACATCGCAATTTCTGACACGCTGGTAGCAGAGCAGCATCGTAGGTTCTCTCCAATGGCTCATCTCCCGTTCCCGTAAGCCAGATTAATCAGCTTTCAAGACAGCGCCATCGTTTCAGCCCCAAGGAGACCAGCAATGACAACTATCGACCAGAACACTAGACGTCGGACAACGCGATTGGGAGTTACGGCTTTTGACGAGGAGAGGGCTTGTCCTGGCTATGTCATGTTCACTCCTAATTTCGGGCCTGGCGAGCCACGCATCATCGACCTGCACGGCAACATCATACACAGGTGGCAGATGCCGCATCCGCCCGGCTTCTGGGGCTACGTGCTGCCGAACGGCAACCTCTTTTACAACTGCAAGGTCAGAGACGATTCCCCCGTGCCCTTCCCGACATGGGCAATCCTCAAGGGTGGCGCGATGATCGAAACGGACTGGAATGGGAACATCCTCTGGGAGCACCACGATAATTGGCACCATCACGACGGGCGGCGCACGGAGTCGGGCGGCGCGATTTATCTCGGACTATATCGAGTGCCTGACGATTTCGCCGAAACGGTGAAGGGCGGCATTCCAACGGAAGAGGGCATCGATATGTGGGCGGACGAGCTTGTGGAGGTCGATGCCGACGGGAACCGCGTGTGGTCGTGGCTGGCGCATGAGCACATGGATGTGGAGACGGAGGTGCTTACGTTCAACCACCCGCGCGAGAACTGGACGCACGGGAATACCATCGCGCCCCTGCCTGACGACCGCGTGCTGGTGAGCTTCAGGAGCATATCGACCGTGTGCATCATCGACAAGGCTACGGGGAACATCGAGTGGAAAATGGGCGGCGATGTGCTGGCGCAGCAGCATGACCCGTCAATGCTCGACAACGGCAACGTGCTCATTTTCGACAATGGAACGCAGAGGCGCGACGATGCATTCGCCTTCTCGCGCGTGATCGAGGTTGACCCGTCCACCAGCGAAATCGTGTGGGAGTACCGGGACCAACCCATGCTGAGCTTCCACAGCAACATCATTTCCGGCGCGCGACGGCTGCCCAACGGCAATACGCTCATAACGGAAGGTTTCTTCGGGCGGATATTCCAGGTTACGCCGGAGGGCGAGGTCGTGTGGGAGTACATCAACCCGCACTTTGACACCAACCCGTTCTTTGGCGAGGTAAACGGCATCTTCCGGGCTGAACACTATATGCCCAGCGAGCTACCGGGTATGTAGTTGGCGCTCCCCATTTCCTAGGGAACCCATAGGGAACACACGCAAGAATGAACTAATCGTTCTCGACTCAACGCATCGTAGAATGGATCTCAAAATGGATTCCGCGTTCTATTGCCAGATTGGACTGGAGTGGATTCCATAGTTAGGACAGCGAAGTGGCCAACTTAAGAGAGACTCCCGCTGGAAAGTCTGACGATGCCTCTCGAGATGATGAGGCTGATGGCTGGTCTGGTAAGCACTCGAGCGACCTTTCCCGACGCAAACACCTGCGCGGAGTCCGATAGCCCAGGGACTGGTGTGGCCGCTCCCGATTGTACAACTCCAGATAAGCGTCACTTCCTCTCTGGGCTTCACTGCCGTTGCGATAGGTTTTCAGATATACTTCCTCGTGCTTCACGCTCCGTGCAAAAGGTGACGTTGTTCAGCGCTTCTGTACATTCGTGTAGTTCGCCATAGTAGAGAAGAGTATTCTGCTCGCTGACATACCCGCGGGAGCTGCTCAACCAGGGCTTCGACCACAAAGACAACCAATGGTGGTATGAGTGCGATGTCATCTGGCTTCCACACTGCGAAGAAATGGTGGTGCTGATGCTGCGTGGCTGGGCCGAAAGCGAAGGTGTATGGGAAGAGGTTTAGGCCGTCGAGGCGCACGGAGTCTGAATAAGTCATTTGGAAGCGCCGGATAGATTCGCCGGTCTAACACCGACGCAGAGCGCGGATCTGCGCCATAATCCCCAGGATTAGGATGCCTCTGTTCGGAACTGAGCCTTCGGGGAAGTGTCGAACATGTTAATCTAAAGAGATGAAACTGATGTAGTGGCGGTGCTTACGTGACAAATGAAGACTTTATCCGAATCATGGAGCTCAGGCATGAACTAAGCGGCGTAGAATTCAAGAGTCCAGGGCCTATATCCAATCGACGATTGGTAGCACAGGTCATCAGAGCCATTCTGGGAATGAGCAACAGGCGTGACGGAGGCATAGTCATTATCGGAGTCGAGGACAGTGGAGGTCTACTGAATCCGGTTGGTTTGATGCCTTCAGACCTGGATGGGTGGGCCCTCGATTCCCTTTCCGACCTGGTGGCCAACTACGCTGATCCCAGCGCCAGTTTCACTTTAGAGAAACTGGAATACGAAGATAACCTGTACGTGGCCATAGAGGTCGAGGAATTTTCCGATGTTCCCGTGCTTTGCAAGAGAGATTACGGCGATGTGCTGAGAGAGGGAGCGTGCTACGTTAGGCCTCGCAGGAAACCCGAAACCACGGAGATTCCTACACAGGCCGACATGCGGGACCTGCTCGACCTTGCCATTGAAAAGGGAGTGACGCAATTTCTGGAGCGCGCCAGACGAGTAGGATTGTTCATATCGCCAACGATAGAGACATCAATAAGTGACCAAGAGCGTTTCGATGAACAATTGGAGGACCTGAGATGAGCAAACTCTTGGAGACAATTCGCAAGCGAGGGTATTGGAAAGTGGTGATCAGGCCAAGCACCTTCGACAGAAAGAGAGTGCTGGATAATGGCACGCTTGCCCACATCATCAGGAGAAATGCAGTTTCCTACAAGGGCTGGGATTTTCCACACATCGAGGGTTCTGGTGCATGCGAAGAGGGACCGGACTGGATCGGTCAGGAAATAGACTGGAAACCGATTCTCGAACTGTGGAGATTCTACCAGAGCGGGCAGTTCGTTCATTACTTCGGTATGGTGGAGACTTGGGATGAAAATCCCGCCGGGAAATTGTTCCCGCCGAGCGATGAACATTGCCGAGCCGAGCTTAGAGTAGAGAGCGTAGTAGCGCGGTTTACTGAGATATTCGAACTCGCCGCCCGCCTATCATTCACCGAAGCCGGCGATGCTAGTATGCGGCTTGAGATTAGCGTGGGCAATATGGAGAACTGCGTGCTCCTAACGTTGCCGCAACAAAGGGGTGAGCCTACTTGGATCCCGCAGTCTGTTAAGCCGTCTGTGACCTTTACCAGCGAGCTGTCAAGCACTGATTTGGTTACCGACAGGAGGGAACTCGCCTTGGGGTCTGCCGTTGAGTTCTTCAAATGTTTCGAATGGAATCCACCCGTTGAGTTGTTGCGTGACATACAGGCTGCAAATCTGGGTTTAGGACAATCTCAGCCAGTAGGGCAGTTTCTCCAGTGATTGGTGTTTGACTTAGCAAGCAGGGCACTTGATTCACGGCATTATCTACAAACTCCCCGTCGGTTCCGGCACAAGCCCCAAGTAGATGAGTGTTGTCTGAATCGATGAGTGCCCAGCCCGGCGGTTGGAAGGTCAACTTCAGTGAACATCCACAGTAGGATGGAACGTAGGAAGCGGGACATCGGAGGGGACTATAATGGGAAGGTTTAACTGGGACTGGGCGGGAGAAGGGCCGCCCGATGACGCCTATGAGCGTGTGACCGAGCCGGAACGGTTCACGCCGCTGCACGAGTGGACACTTGAGGCCGTCGAGAGATTGCAAGCGGAGTATGACGTCACCCTGGAAGAAGGCAAAGGAATGGACGCCGAGTTGGAGCGGTCTCTTCTTGCCAGACCGACGTTGAAGCTGACTCCGCGTCAGGAGTCTTGTGCGCCTATTACCATTGCATTTACCGATTTTCCAGGCATTGCGGTGCGGGTAGGGCGTTGGGTCACTGAGCCGTTTCCATCCTGCGGTTGTGATGCGTGCGACGAGATGCCGGAGGGGGCATTTGAGGAGCTTATGGAGCTCTTGCATTACGTTGTGGCTGGACGATTTCGTGAATCCATGCGCCTGCAACCCGGAGGCGCTGGATGGAGCAGCAGAGAGTTCTGGTTAGATGGCGAGCTCTGCAGGTCAGGTGGGTCACGAGTGCCACGCGCCAAAGCGGCCCGAATCCTGAATGGCAAGACGGAAATAGTTCTGGAGTGGCAGCCCTGGCAGCCCAGACCGTAAACAGGTGGTGTTAGTCTGGTTCGTCAGATAAGCACTGAGTTCTCGCGCACAGCCGCCAAACTCCCCGTCAGTCTGGCACAAGTTCGATGTAGATGAGCGTCGTCTGGATCGATGAGTGCCCCAGCCAGCGCGATAAGCAGTTGATCGGTATGCCGTTCATTAGCAAGTGCCGAACGTAGCTGTGGTGCAGCGTATATGTCCCGACTCTCTTTCCCGGCGCTATCGCGCCCAACTCCTCGGCACGTTTCACTGCCGCCTGCACCCAGCGTCAGGCTGTCGCGGGATGCACCTCTACGATTCTGCCCTGGCTGATGCCCCCGCAGGCCAGCGCCCTGCCGAGTGCCCCGTGCAACTCCGGATGCGCCGGCACAAGCCTGGTCATGCCTCCCTTGCCTGAACACATGCGCAGTGTTGGAGTGGCCGTGTCGAGCGACAGGTCCCGCACTTCGAGGTCGAGCGCCTCGGACACCCGAAGTCCGGCCCGCCACTGCTCAAGCATCAGCAGCTTCGCCTTCGGGTTGGGCGCTGCCCTGATGATGGCGTTAATCTCGTCGGGTTCGAGGTACTCCGGTATGCGCTTCTGCCGCTTGGGGGGCGCGCCGTCCTGTGTTCTTGGGTAACGCTCGCGGGGTCTGCGATGGCGCGTGGCCGGCGCGGTGGTTGCAGGCAGGATTTCGGTCGTCATTCAGCTTATACTTGCTCCAGATTCGCCATTATGAAATCCTTACCCTCGTCCAAAAACGGCTACTCTTTTCGTCACGCTTTGAGGAGTTGATTGCACAGCAGATGCTGTGATCCGTTATAGACAACTATGTGGAGGCACACTTCTGTATCCCCGAATTGGTGGGGCTTCTCCTTCCCAAGAATCCCATTGTTCAGAACTGAAGATGGTCTCGCAATCAGGGCACGGTGGGCGTCCATACTGTACATCTATGTGGAGATGAGAAAAGGGTAGATGTCGGCGCCTGACAGACTTACGGCTTGCGTTTCTGTTTATCCAGCTATCCCTTCGAGAATAATAAATGCGTCGATATGCGTTGGAAAGAGTCCGCGAGTTAATAGC
Organism: Dehalococcoidia bacterium; assembly: GCA_963665605.1. GTDB lineage: Bacteria > Chloroflexota > Dehalococcoidia > Lucifugimonadales > JADFKI01 > Bin90. The sequence continues at coordinate 2,801,783 of OY762409.1, forward strand.
TCTCACGTACTTGCCGCCCGTTATGAGCTCCATACCTTCTCCCGAGACGATTCCGTCCCGTCCCAAGTATATTGCAGTCGACTTACTAACGGGCAGCACACACTTAAATTGTGGGTCATCAACACCGAATCGAGCATCAAACGTCATCAATACCGGGTTATCGGACAGGACAAATACTTCCGTTTCGGCTTTGATAACTCGCCAGGCTAAGCGCATGTAGAACTCAACGGCTTGCCTTCCAATATGCGTCGGCTTTTCATCCCCTAACATTTCCTGACGAAGATGGAAAATGAAGGCATTTCCCTGATCTCGGATTCGGGATGAAGCTTCTTCAGGACTCTTGGTAAGCTGCAATGCGAATCTTCGAATGTCTTCTTTTTCTTCTATTGTCAGACTCTGTGTGGAGTGGACCCCACAGTTAGGACAGCGAATGGGCTAAGTTAAGAGAGACTCCTGCTGTAAGGTCTGACACTGCCTCACGAGATGATAAGGCTGATGCCTGGTCCGGTAAACACCCGAGTGGCCTTCCCGACGCGAACACCTGCGCCGGAATCCGATAGCCCAGGGACTGGTGTGGCCGCTCCCGATTGTACAAGTCCAGATAAGCGTCAATTCCTCTTCTCGCTTCACTTCTTCAGCAATCTGGAGGACAACCACGACCATAACTCCTGAATTATCACATGATATAATTGCTCAGAACTGATAATTGTGTTGTTGAGCGTAGTAAGTGGAGAGACTCGTGGGATATTTCGCAATCAGTGGTGTCGGGCTTGTTATCGCCTTTGCCATATACATGGCATACGGTCTATTTCTGCATGATGGTTCCCCTGGGCCCTATCCCATTTTAGTCCAGGGGTTTGTGGGTCTTTTCGCCTTTGGAGTCCCTCTTCTTGCATTGCCTGTGGGGATTCTCATTTCCATGTTTGGTGAGGACAGGGCTTTCTGAGGGAATGGAACTCTGTTAGCTGTTGCGCGTGAACCCGCTAACACACGAGCGAGGTCAGCCTCACCACGAAGCAGCATCCGCCATAGGCCACATTACCCCTATGCGCCGCAGTCCGTACCGCTACCTATATGCTTTGCCTTCAGTCCGCAAAAAATGAGGAAGGCGTGTGGCAATGGCAGGTGCAAAATCAACGTTCGATTCAATACAGATCAAAGAAGCATTCCAGGATTTCGCAGACCGTAAGGCTGAATATCCAATAATCAGTGTGTGTGTGTGGACTGTGGAGATCAAAGGAGAGGTCTCTTGATCCCCCCAAACGCTATGAAGTTTGACGTAGCGTCCCCTTTGCAATCGTTGGTCGGCAGGGCGGCAGGTGAATTTGCAGCGGCCACCCTGATAATCGTAGTTGGCTCTTCATTTTCCGACGCAGACGCTTACATTTCCCGTATGATTTCAAGGGCTATGCTGGACATTCAGAAGACAAGAATGATAATCACTGACCCTGACTATCGGATTGCAGGTAGACTTCGCCGAAAGTTCAGCGTCCTGTCCCCTGATTTCAAGGCAAATGAACGAATACTTAGGCTACACGGAGATTGTTCTGAAACACTCCCAACTTTCTTGTCCGCGTATCAACAGGTGCATTGATTCGGAGATTCCCTCTCTTTATCGAAATGTGATAATCTCTTAGCAGCGGCTTATAAGTCTTCCAAAACTGCCTTTGGCATAAGCTGCTCGTAAATGACAAAGGAAATGAATTTTCCACGAAACGCACTATGACGGAGGAGAGAATGCCAGCGAATAATTCCAATCGTTCTTTCAGCGAAGCGGTCACACAACAGTTGGCCCCAGAGACTAGGGAACTGTGGGCACCCATGGCCGACTACTTCGACAGGGAAGGGCCGGAAGCAGTCAAGACTTACTTGGATGCTGAAAGGAAACGACTTGAAGGCAACGTCAGAAGCTTACTTGAACAGTTTAATGAGAGGTAATGTCGATGGCTGGCGGTTTCAGTGTTCAGAGTGTAGAAATAGAAGGTTTCAAGGGATTCGCGTCACCCAAGGTGATAGATTTCAAGAGTCGTCACGTCTTCCTGCTTGGTCGAAATGGCAACGGGAAATCCAGCATCGTAGAAGCCGTTCGCTGGGGCCTGTTCGGTTCCGCCTACCGACCGAATGAGATCATCAAGAATCAGCACTATTCTGGAGACTGTTGCGTCACGGTCAAATTAATACGGGACGGAGAACTTTGGACTCTTCGCCGCACGCTAAATCTCGGCACTGGTAGTAGTAGTGATCCTGTCCTCACCGACCGCCACGGAAACAGACACGCAATAAGGGAGGTAATGCCTCAACTCGACTCTGTGGATGCCGGTGAGGGTACGCATATTATCTTCGCGCCTCAATCTGCACCACTCCGCAGACAACCAGAAGATCTTGATCCATTTGAAAGGACTGTATTCAACTATCTTGGTCTTACTCATCCACGAGCACTGATAAGCAACCTTGAAGAGTTCTTGGCAGACCAGGACGATGTTGAGCACGAGCTAGACGAAGCGCTTACGGAGGCCCGAAATAACATAGACGCTCAGATAACGGAAGAGCAAAATCGTCGAAACAATATCCTAAATGCGCCACCGTGGGACGCCGGACCGGCGCCATCAATCGCCGGTTCTGAACAGAAGGCGCGGCTATTCATCGAGGAGGTCACCGGGAAACCTCCCGGCGATAACTTGGAAAGGTTGTCACTGGACGCTCTTTTAGAAAGCTCCGAAGAGTCACTCAATGAGAGGCGCACTCAAGACCAAGGCAGTTTACAGAAAGAAGCGGACGATCTCGCCCGATCTCGAGGCAGACTGGAAGAATTGCGCGGCATTCAGGATCAAATCAGGACGCAAGAATCCCAGATCCAATGCATCAAGCGCAGATTACAGACAATATACGATGGCCTCACGTCGGATCAGTTGCAGCAAAAGCTCGCTGATGCGAGATTTGAAGCAACGACTGAATCCATAAGGGGACGGATTGTGCATGATGCAATAGACTTAATTGGACGAGACGACTCCAAGGAAATACCCTGTCCAATCTGCGATTCACATCACAATCGGGAAATCCTGGCATCGACCCTGCAGGACACCGCGAACGATTCCGATATCTCCACAAATTCCATAGTGGCTAACCTTGAATCACGACTTCGTGAATCAGAAGAATTGGGAGGCCAGCTGGAATCAGAGGGGACCAGTCTGAAATTGTTACATGACAAATTAACAGAAGCCGGAAATCTTGTTGCCGATGAGGACAAATCTAGACTGGAAGAATCAGACGACATTGACCAGTTGATTAAGACGTACGAGCAGAAAGAATCAGTCTTTAGTGCTCAAATGGAGGACATTGAGGCTTGGTTGGCGTCCAAACGTGCTCAACTAGGCAGACTAAAAGAAGAGAGCAGGTTTCACCGAATTCTAAGAGCCTGTTGACGATCTTTGAGACATGTTAAGTTGAGACTATTACCAAAGGAGGTGGTAAGCATGTCTCATTCCTATCCCAGCGACATCAGTCGGGAGCAATTCGCCCGGATTCTTCCCATACTGGAAACGGCCCGCCGTCGCACCAAGCCTCGCACGGTGGACCTGTACGACGTTTTCTGCGGGGTGCTCTACCTCCTCAAAAGCGGCTGCCAGTGGCGGATGCTCCCGGCGGACTTCCCCGACTGGCGCACCTGCTACAAGTATTTCCGGCAATGGAGCGAGCGTCCCTGCCCGGATGCAGAAACCATTCTGGAGCGGGTCTTAAAAAAAATCGGTTGGCGAGGCCCGCAAAAGCAATGGACGGAGAGAGCGGACCAGTTTCTGCATCGTGGACTCCCAGAGTGTCAAGAACACCGACAGCGCCAGGAGCAAGGGCTATGACGCAGGCAAGAAGGTGTCCGGAATCAAGCGCCACATCGCGGTGGACACGGAGGGATTGCCTCATGCTATCCACATCACCACGGCCAACGCCACAGACCGAGACGGGGCCTTGGTGATGTTTGAGCGGCATCGGGACGGTCTCAGTCGGGTGCAGGGCGTGCTGGTGGATGGAGGATACACTGGAAAGCCATTTGCCGCGGCGGTGCAAAGCCGGCTGGGAGCCACGGTGGAAGTGGTGAAACGCAACGAACTGCACACCTTCGTGGTGCTGCCGAAGAGATGGGTGGTGGAGAGGTCATTCGCCTGGCTGGAGAAGTGCCGCCGACTCTGGAAGAATTGCGAAGGAAAGCTCGATACCAGCTTGCAAATGGTAGTTCTTGCCTTCATTGCGCTAATTCTGAAAAGATCGTGAACAGGTTCTAAGGCGTTTGAACAACCTGCAGGCAAATAGAAGAGAACTTAACCGAGCCATAGAGTCGTACGACTCACTCGTTGCATTTGGGCAATCGGTTCGGACGATCAAGGAAGTAGTTAGCTCCCACCTAAACGAACAACTTGCACAGGATATTCCCCGTGTATCAGAGGTTCTTTCCAAGGCCTTCAGCTCGTTAACTCAGCATCCTTGGTATGATCGATTGATAATTTCGGGCTCTGCCCTCCCAAATCTGCAACTCCGCGTCGCAAGCAATCAAGATCCTACTGGAAGAGAAGATCCGACAGGCGTACTGAATGGCCAAGCCGAGAGTGCGTTGGTTGTCGTCCCGCATTTCGCCTTCAGTCAGACCGACGATACTCCTACTGAAGTTTACTTGGTTATGCTAGACGATCCCACGCGTGCCCTAGACACAGAACACATAAATATTCTATTGGAACGCTTACGAGAACTCGGGCGTAACGTGCAACTCATTGTTGCCTCCCAGGAAACCGAGCGCTTTCAAGAAATGATACCGAATGTGTTTGAAGAGAACAACTACGTGATCATCGAGCCTACGGGATGGTCGCCACATAGTGGGCCAAACCTGAAATTTGTGTATGGATAATCTAGTAGCCCTCCAAGCGGCCGAATGCATTGAGACCATGCGCCTGAGCGTCTCTTCTGCTGAATTTGGATACAAGGTGCAGGCTCTAGCCGCACATGTACTGTTGCGTCTCAATTGCCGTGTGGAAGAGATCAATCAGTCTGGGCACCCAGATATTGTTGCGACCAGAGGATTGGAAGAACTTCGTTTCGAGATTGAAGCTGAAGTAAGCGGCCCCCGCCCACGTCGGTTGACAAGTGAGGACTTCGCTTCGCTTCTAGACATTCCTAGGGCAGTTGGATACTTTGCTCTGGCGATAAGCTTTCCCACCCCACGCTGGGTACTAGTTCCGGCGGAGCGGCTGAAGGACAGGAGGCGAAGTTCCAATGTATTGTTGGAGGCACTCAGCGACAAGGATTTCTCGGATGCCTGGACACTTGAGTATTTGAACCTACTCAATGATGAGTGCCGTCGAATTCGTCGAGCGTCCTTCGCAACCTTATGCGAAAGGGCATTAACGGGTCGAGGGTTGTGAAATCAATGACCGATTGGGGTGGACCCCACAGTTAGGACAGCGAAGGGGCTAAGTTAAGAGAGACTCCCGCTGTAAAGTCTGACACTGCTTCACGAGATGATAAGGCTGATGCCTAATCTGGTAACCACCCAAGCGTGGTCTGCGTTCCCTCTATACGGCTGGCCAGAACTCCTCCCTTGCGAATGAATGGGGAGACGAACAGATGGGGATCAGGCATGTACCGCGCCGCGTCTGCAAGCCTACCGTTTGACCGGTCGGCAGGTGACAGATTTACGGCAAGCGTTGCATTTCATCCAATTGGCGTTTGCGAGGAAACAGGCTATCAGTTCGCCTGATGTCCCATCCATTGCACCACCATGTAGGACTGGGCAACACTCCTTTTCAGGGGCCTGACTAGCCGAAGTCGGCGGGGTTGTCGCAGCAGCGTGTGCATCTTCACAGTTAACAATCCCATCCAAAGCTAGAGCAGCGACCTTGCGCCGTGAAGAGACCCTCCCGATTGAAGGCTGATTAGGCGGTCTGCCAGATTAACCAGCCTTTCCTTCTGTGGAATATACTCCTGTGGAATATACTCCATCCAGCGCAGCGGTATCTCTGAAGCGCCGTATCGAGCCCCCAGAACTGCGCCAGCCAATGCAGCGTTGGTGTCAGTATCGCCCCCGGCGTTCACAAGGGCTATCAACGCTGCCTCAATGCCCAGAGGCGAGGTCGCGGCCCACAACCCTGCTTGCATCGTCAGTACTGTATGCCCGACTGGTCCTCTGTTTCCGCGCATCCAGGACATATTGTCTGGAGTAGGTTTACCCGCGATTGCGCCGGACAAGAGACTGGTCGGTATGCCGCTTGCGCGCCCTATGGACAGCAGGTCGGGACAACCATCGGCTTTCGCGGCGGACAGCAGTCTTGCCAAGTCAGGGACGTTCCCACTCAGCAGCACGGCAATCACCGCGTTGATGATGACGCATGACCACTGAGATGCCGGCGCGTAGTGGGTGACCGCACAGGTGTCGGCCGTATCCTGAACGAGGCGGGTAGGGCGCAGCCTCCGCATGATCGCAACGGGAGCGCACCTCATGATCCCGCCATTGGGGGCACCTCCGCCCTTCGCTCTGTAAACCGCATACGCGGCGACAGGGGGAGGCACCCCGTCCGCCAGTTGTGCAATGGATTGTCTGGTGGTTCCGCCCATGCCGCGCCCGTTGACGTTTCGCCAATTGACCAGTCGCGCCGCGAATCGGGTAGATAGATGTCCGGGTTCCAGCAAGGCTTCCGCTAACTCCACTGCCTGCGCAGGATCGTCGTCCAATGGTTGCGACGCCTCCACTAAACTGATGTCCCTCACACCATTGGGATACCTTTTCTGGATGCGCCTCCTGGACCGTCCCTCGACCGGCAGACCCAGTAAGTTACCGACCACCACCCCTAGCATTACCCCTCTTGCACGTTCACGGAGGTCGTCCTGTGTAGGTGAGGACATCGTGGCCTCGGTCAGGTAACCTGCGAGGTTTGGAGTGTTTCCAACCGGAGGTGACTTTGGTGGCGTCTGGTCCGTTCCCCCGAACACCGCATTGCATTTTCTGCAACGGAAGGGGCGGCCTCGCCTGTACCAGTCTCGCCGCAGCCTGGCATCCTGTCCACCGCAGCCCGGACACCTCTTGATTTGGGTCTTTCCGAACACCGACTTACAATTCAGACAGCGCAGCGCATTCGTCCGCTTATACCAGTCTCGTCGCGTCCTGGCCTCTTGGCTCTTGCAATTCGGGCATTTTCTTTCCATGTTCATTCTCGGTTCGTCTTGATTACCGGCAGAGCGTACTTTGAACTCTCGACGATAGCATTGGGAATCTCAATGTCTACTCCGTACTCAAGGTCAATTCCTTCTTCTGTGTAGGTATGGCAGTAGTCCCACTCACGGTTATGATGAATCCATTCGAAGCGCTTGACCTCGTATGAGTCTTCGTCAATGACCATGTTCAAGGTCAGCCATTCATCTATCAGTTCATACGGACTGGTTTCGGATGGATTGTATTGGGCTGACAAGGTTATTTCTCCATTGGACCAGTTTACCAATTCGACGGCGTCTTCGTCGTCATACCAGAGGAGCTCGGAAATCGTATGATGGAGCTTGGAGTTTCTGACCCACCAGGCTGTGCTGTCCCATAGTTCTTCTCTGCTGATGAGTTTCCAGACGCCACGACTCTCCTGCCAATGCTGCCAGCCGTCACCCCGAGCGGCCGCAGCCTTGTCGGAATAGAAGATGAAGAACTTGTCGCCACCGTCCTGAAGATACGCCAGTCTGGGATCGTCAGGGGCGTCAAACCCCGCTATTTCAAAGGTTGCCCACTGCCGCTTCCCGAATCTGCTGTCGCATCGACCGCCGGACCATCCTCCCTTGATCTTCATGCGAACCGTGTCGACCTTCTGCAAGGTGGCCAGCGTGCGATCAAGAAGATCGTAAGTGGAAGGTTCCGGTTCCTGCGGAGGGTCGAGCAGTTCGTCCCTGAACACTATCAGCGGTTCGACCTGCGACATTGTCATGCCGGGCTCGATAAGCCGATGCGAGTTCAGGCTGAGTATCGCCCTGTCGATAGAGGTCAGATAATTGGCGCTTCGCATGACGCTCAGAACTACACTGGACCTCACGGCGTGACCCGTGGGAGCAAGTCCGTGCAGCGCCTCATGAATGAATACGCCGTTCAAGACTCTTTTGAGGTTTGGGTAGTCGTCAAGGAATCTGTCGTGGCTTTCAAGATGGTACACAATCATGTCGGCCTTTCGGACCTCCCCACCCCTGACATCAATCGCTCCTCCACACCCCCAGGCATGAGGGCAACTCGCCCACCTGTCCGGTCGCTCATCGGACTCTGACACTCCGAGGATCGCCACGTAGTCTGCGTCCCTTTCATCCTCAACCCATTCGAATGTGAGATTGAGCACAGGTGCCAGCTGTTCATCAAGCGTCTCTTTGAACGCCCTGATGTAGTTGTCATTCCCGGTCGCCCAGACCCTTACCGTGGATCCGCTGCGCCACTTCTCCACGGTTGGCCTGTACCAACCGTAGCATCCGTTGAATCCTTCAATATTGTTCGACACCGACCTGTCGCTGTAACAGGCCCAGATGTCCCTGTTCACTCCCAGGATGCGCTCAGGCACATCAACGATCAACTCATACGGGGCTTCGCCACCGTAGTCTATGCTGACTGATGCAAGTCCCATAGGCATCCTCAGTGTCAGCTCGGTTGCAGCGGAAACTCCGCCGGTTGCCGGTGACGTGGCCGTATTGGTATCGCAGCTCTCTATCGGTTCTCCGCCCTGCGTACAAGACACCGAAATAGGTTGGTTATTCTTTGGCGGGAGGTCTGCGTCGTTTGGCAGGGTCATTTGCAACCTGACCTTCGCCGTGCCGTCCGCCCAGTAACCTTCGACGGTAGTTGCTGCCTCAATCGGCGGTAGTTCGTCCGGCTTAGGTTCCACGGTCTGCGTCGGTACAGGCGTTGCGGTAGGGGTAATCGGTGGCTCAGGCGACGCTCCTTGAAGAGTCGAAGGGGTGGTTGTCGTTGCGCTAGGGCTAACCGCCGTCCCCTGAAGCGCATCGCTGACTGTTTTGGCGGTAGTACGGGCACCGGCATCTATCGTCGCCTGAGCTCTCGGCGCGTTCTCGGCTACGCTTTTCGATGCTGCGCGCAAATGCGTGGTGAGCGTGGCGACAGGCTCCAGCGATGTCGCCGTGGGTATGACCACCTCCGATACTCGGTCAATCTGCCGCTCAACCGGCGACGGCGCGGTGGGCAGCGCAATCATCCCTCGCTGCGCGGCGAAGAAGGCGGCAGTCGCAGCCACGACAACGGCAACTCCCAACCAGAGCAAGATGCCAGACTTCGGACGGCGAAAGACACGGTTGCAGCTACGACACCGCCACTTGTATCGCCTGTGTTCCCTGTATCGTCTGCGTATTCTCCTGCTTCCGCAATGCGGGCATTTGCTCATCGCAACGGTCCCTCGCTATGATGCTCTCAAGATTGAGACTCAACCGTCACGGACCGACCTCATGCCAGAACCGCGAGCAGCAGCGTGAGGTCGTCGTCCGCGCGCGCCGTTACCCTGGGAGAGGACAGGAAGGCGGCGAGGCTGCCGCTGGCAACACCTGCGTCCTCCTGTTTGTCAGCCCAGCTAAAAAGAGGGTCGAAGAAGGGCGCGTGCGGCGCGTTGTCGGACGCCGCATTCAGCGCGATGGACTGTATACCATCGGTGAACATGGCCAGACGGCTCACGCCGCCGCGCCGCGTTCTCACATCAAGGGAGTTTTGCCAACCGGACGATGTGATGAAGTTGGTGGTGTTGGCGTACTCGCCGCGCTGCGGAGCGCTGAACAGGGCATAGCCGTCCTCATCGTCCTGTGGCATGCGCTTGTCCGCCGTTACCATCGCGCCGTCCCCTATCTGCGCCGCGCCGGTGATTTCGGGCGCGCATATTGCGACTATAAGAGTCGCGGCGAAGTCCCTGAGCGACTTATTCTGTCGTTGAGCTTCGGCTTCCAGCTCTTTCCTTGCGTGGTGGACCGCTTCCCTGAGTATCTCTTCGAGTACCCCTTCATATAACGGCTGCACATGGAGGCGCATGAGCCTGACAGCCTCCTTGGTTGCGGCGCAAGCGGCGATGCGCGAGCCGTAGGCGGAAAGCTCGGCGGACCCCGCGCCGTCGGCGATGGCGGCAACGAGCATGCCGTCAGGCGCGTCCTTTCCCACGCACGAACTGTCCTGGCAGGGCTGCCCTGTCCTGGAGTGGCTCGTGCCTTGCACGGACGCTCGCATCACGCGCCAGCGGGACGCCGGGTTTGCGGCGTCCATCATATCGCCGCCCAGTCCTGCAATCCCTCGGCATCCAGCGTTATCTCGTCGTCCGTCCGTGAAGCCGAAACGCGAGACATGGATTGTGACAGCCAGACGAACATACTGCTGAACTCCAGCCCTTTCAGCATCAAGGGGCGGCGCGGGCTCATCAGAGCGAGAATTTCCATATTCGCGCCCTCGACGCCAACGGAAAACGCGGCGACTCTCTTTTCGCTCTCGGCTTGCTTCAGTCTGGCGGATGCGGCTTTGACCACTTCTGGCTCTTCGGTGGGACCGCCGTCGGTGATCAGGAATAGCCACGGGCGGTAGTAGTCTATGCCATTGTCCCTGTACATCTGCTTGCGCTCTTCGATCTTGTCTATGGCGAGGTTGATGCCCGCGCTTATCATGGTCCCGCCCAGCGCCACCAGCGTAGGCGGCTCAAAGCGGTCTGCCGTTACGAAGTCCTGCGCAAGTTCCGCTCCGCTGCCGAATGTAACGATGGCGACTTCGGTTCGCAGGGAGGCGAGCTGGTCAGCCTTCAGTTCCCGGGCGAATGTGGCGATGCCGTTGTTGAGCTGGTCCATCGGCTCGCCGTACATGGATGAGGAAACGTCCACGACCAGTACGCAGGGGCATCTGGGTTCGGGATTTTCAGCGAACTGTATATCGTCGGGTATGAGGTCGGTGGTCATCTATTTTAGTCCTCTTTCTGATCTTGTAAGGAGTTACGCGGGTAGAGTCCCATGAATGTCCGTGTTGAAAGTCAAGCATTGACGGGACGCCACTCTCGGAACTAGCCGGTGAGTTTTTTCCAATACCATTTTCTGGGCTTTCTGTAGGTATCTATGCGCCATTCTCCATGGCCTAGATATTCGATAATCACCTTGTATCTATAGTGTGTGCCTTTGAGGTGGTACTCATTGTCACCCGGAGAGCCTCCAGACTTATTGAATATATTCTCCACGGATTTTTTCACCCAGGGAGTGCCATAAATGCGAGTTCGATTCCCCATTCCGAGGAGTTTCCATTGAGGATTGGATTTCCAATACCACGTTCTTGGTTTTCGGTATACTCTTGGAGTTCCCAGACTGCGCCTCAACCAGTTTCTGACTACCGGAAATTCCAACTTGTACCTGTAGTGCGTACCTTTGAGATGATGGACGACGGTTGTCTCTGATCCGTCCGGGACAGGCTTCTTGCGGATCCTGTCTATGTTGTCGTGTATCCAACTGGACCACTTCACCGGCTTATGAAACTCGTAGCCCGGAGGTTGTATTCGTTTCATAGCCTTTTGGGGCTTGGATTTCCCTTTGGGCTTGGTATTCTGTGAAGGTGTCGGTTGTACGCTGGCATTTTTGAGCGCACCGGTTGGAACGAACGAGGGTGTCTTATGTTGCGCCGGGAAGGCCTCTATTGGACGGGCGCACCAGATACAGTTCATACCACCTGCGCTGTTTAGTTTGTTTCCGAAGTGCCAGTGGTTGGGATTCACATTGCACTGGCGCAGGTCTTTCATCGCTTGGTCAATTGCACTTGACCATTCTTTGGGTTCAGGACGCGACTGTGGATTAGTATGCCCCATGTCGAAGCATCTTACGAACAGTTCCCTGATTTTTGTATGTAGGGAATCCCACGGCACTGCTGTCGGGGTTGGCGCGAGCGGAACGGTTCTACTCCTGCTGTGCAGAAAATAGCCGCGCGATATGTACGCCTCCACTTTCGGAGGTTCTCCCGCTCCCTGGTATATGCCTCTGAACGGATGACTTCCTTCCATTAGCAGCTGGTATATCGCCACCGCCAGCGCGAACCTGTCATGAAAGGGCGCTCTGTCGATGTTCTTGAAGCTCATGCCTTGCAGTTCGGGCGGCGTGTACTCCGGCTTTCCCACGATGCAGCGATATGTCGTGACCGGCGTGGTCTGATAGTCCCTCACCTGGAACGAATCGGAGTCTATGAGCGTCACCTGGCCATCGTCCACGATGTATGCGTTCGACTCGTTTATGTCGCCCACTACATACCCTCGCCCGTGCAGTTCGTCTAGCGACTTCGCCAAGCTCTGGGCGACTTTACACAGGCTCGCGTAGTTGACATGCTGCGCGGTCTTTTTTCTGAGTGATGGAATGTAGTAGTCGAACAAGCTGTTTTTCTTGTTCACCTTCGGCATGACGAAGCCTACGGCATTGTCTGCGCTATCATAGACGAGGTACTTGGGCCATGCGACATACAGGTGTCCACTGTGCTCGTCTTCCGTGCGTGGCGGATACTGTATCATCAATTCCAGCTTCTCGAAGACGTTGCTCGTGCGCCTTTCAGGATGGTATATCTTCACTACGACATCTGGCTTGTTTCGGATGTCGAACACCGAACCCTCGCCGCCCGCGCCCAACTCCTTGCCTAGCGTTATAGGCCCATTGTGCGGTGTATCCTTTGCCCAGACTCGCGTGAAGGTTTTTTGCACCATGTCTGATTCTCCGCCTGCGCTTTTCGTTTCCTCGACCTTCTATTGGCGATTGAAACATAAGCTAGTGGCGTACTATCCCGTTATCACGCGCCCACTTCTCGATAGCTCTCACATCGACGGCAAAAGCCAAGTCTTCGTCTGCGGGCAGTTCGTGTATGGGAAACCATCTCACACCAGGCTTTAGAGAGTTGTTACCTTTTGGCTTCCCCAGATATATCCTAGCCTTGTGCCTGTTTTCGTAATACCGGTGGTCAATGCTTACTCTTAGCCCGGTCGCCCCGTAGGTTGCTCTCCTAGCTGCATCGCTCCGACTTTCGCTTCCCTTCGTCCTATCCCCTGGTAGAGACCATTTGCCATCTCGCCTACCTCCTTTTCGTCGAATCAGGAGGATTTCATTTCTGTCGTTCACCAGCAGAATGAAACCGGCTCTAGTCATCGGCGAACGGGGATAATGGACACGACGGCTCCCTTGGTTCTCGGCTGCCCACCTGCCCAAGGCAATCTTATCAGGTCCGAATGCCAGGCATTCGTCGTGAGGTAGCATGTCCTTTTGGAACCACTTGGCGTCTAAGCATTCTTTCTTTTGGAATTTCAAACGCCCACCCTTGACGCGCCCACGCCAAGTTTCTAAACGACCACTCCTTTTTCTGTAATACAGAGAGTCAGCGGTCATTCTGATGCCGGTTTCTTCGCGCGTCTCCCTGATTGCCGCACGCTTGAGGCTCTCTCCTTTATCTCGTCTGCCACCAGGCAGACTCCACTTGCCCTTGTTCTTTCCGTTTCCCCTCTGAATTAGAAGAATTTCGCGTCTGTCATTCACCACTAGACCGAATGCAGGCATGGTTCCCTCTCTGCTGACTGCGCCAATTCAGAAGTCAGACGGCTACCTACGGTACGCGCGGTCGTATGCAACCCGCCATCCCCACATTTTTCAAAGCTAGCTCTCATTATAGTGCTTGCCCAATGCATAACAACCTCCCGTAAGAGTAGGCGTAGTTGCCACGATATGTCATCTCCCCATTGGGGAAAAGTGAGGGTTGTAGGACGACTTATGCCCACCCTCAATTCAAACGTAATTCGCTCCGGTGGTCACATCTCCAGGTGCTAGGTTGACGAATTCGCTGTGGTGTGGCTTTTCCTTTATCTTGGTTTCAATGAGGCCCTACCAATTCAGGTGGGGAAACGTCTCTCGCCGCCGATCAACCGGTAGCCGCGCTCGCAGAACAGTAGACGTGCCATCACTGCTCGGGGGCGGCGCACTTTTTGCGCGAGACAGTGAGCCGGGTGCGGCACGCAGGAGCCACAGGAGCGCTCACTGTGCGGGCCGACAGCGGATTCTACACCCACGACATCGTCACGGTCTGCCGCAACGACGATGTCCGCTCCTCCATCACCGTCCCGACAGCACAGGGGTCTGCGCCATCGAATAGAGGACATACCTGGGACAGACTGGATGCCCATACCCTACTGGATGGAGGGCGCAGCCGACGTCGCCGAGACGACCTACATTCCCTTCGACAGCCGCCCCGCCGGTGCGCCGGTGCGCCTCATCGTCCAAAGGTGATGCCCACGCCAGGCTCCCAACTGGCGCTGTTCGCCAGCACGGCCACTTACATCAACGCAGTTGACGCGTGACAGCGATTTCGCCTATTTTAAGGGCGGCGTCTGCAGATTCGTACTTGGGGTGTGCAGGATTGCATATAATTCCCACGCCGTGCTCGGCTCGCTTGGCATAGAGCCGGACGAGCATCTTGAGGCAACGCTGCCCGTCTGATGCTGCGGACTGAAATGCTGCTGATAGGAAGTGCCATTTGACGAACGCATTCAAGGCAGCTCTGACACGTCTGACGGACAGGGATGGGCGGCGCTCTTTGCGCGAGCGGCTGTCTATGCCGGCTTGGGCGCTGTACGACTTCTCGGACACGATATTTTCTGCGAGCATCCTCACTTTCTTCTTTCCACTGTGGGTTATCGAGAAGGCGGGGGGCGCAGATGCGATAGTCTTCAAGCTATTGTTCTTCAATGTTGGGGGCGACTCCATTTTCGCCTTCGCGCTTTCTTTGTCGGCGCTGGTGATTGCGGTTACATCTCCTCTTTTTGGTACCGTCTCCGACAGGCTTAACAGGCGGATTCCCCTGCTCGCCGTGTGTGTTCTGTCGTGTGCAGGCATTACCGCGGCGATAGGAACCTTCGGTGGTCTGACAACGGGGCTCGCGATGTTTTTCGCCGCGAACTTTCTATATCAGACCGGGCTTATCTTCTACAACTCCCTTATCGTCAATATGAGCTCCGAAAAAACACGCGGCATCGTTTCGGGGATAGGCATAGGTATGGGATATGTGGGGCTTTTTGTAGCCTTCCTGATTTTCAATCCCCAGGTCGAAGAACACGGCAACCAGTGGGCGTTCATACCGACAGCACTGATGTATGTGCTGTTCGCTTCGCCGCTGCTGCTGATTGTGAGGGAACATGGTGCGAGGCATTCCATAGATCTGACGCTCATTCAAGAATCTTATGTCCAACTGTACAGAACGTTCCGGCGAGCGAGGGAGCATACAAACCTGTTTCGATTCATTGCAGCGCGCTTCATATACATGGAGGCGGTCAATACCGTAACTTCGTTCTATGTGATTTACCTCGTGTCTATCGGAATCTTAACGCGAGATGAAGCCCTCACACTTGTGACAAGGTTGCTGCTTGTAGCTTTCGCCTCCTCCATCGTGGTCGGCCTGCTGGTATCCCGCTTCGGCGCGAAGAGAGTATTGGTAGGAGGTATCGGAGGTTGGATTGTCTTCGTGCTCTCTGCTTCAGCTGTATCGTCAGTTCCCATAAGCGTGGATTTCCCGAGCTGGCTGCCTGGATCCTTATCAGGATGGCTGAGTGAGGTCACTTCCAACGGACAGTGGACGGTATGGATAATCGCGATTGTTGGAGGTTGCTTCTGGGCATCGCCGCAGATAGCGGACAGAGTGCTGCTGACGCGGCTTGCACCGGAAGGACAGGTTGGCGAATTCTTCGGACTATTCCAGATGTCGGGCAGATTGTCTTCCGCGATTGGTCCACTGCTTTGGGGGGTTACGACTACGGTGCTGATGGACCTTGGCACACTTAGGTTCAGGATTGCTATGCTGATTTTGGTGGCGTTCCTTGTACTGGGATTTCTAGTGCTGCTTTGGGTGCGGGAGCAGCGAGAAGAAGCTGATATCTTATGATTGAAAATGGGGCTTATACCCCAGGGCAATCGCATCTAAAACGCACATTGAGTCGAACCGACTGTCAAGCAACCGTACTGTTTTTCAATCGGACTCTGAGGTCGAATTGGGGAGAAGCGGGACATATCCCGGCCTATGCAGAGGTGCCCTGACATCCAGTCCAGTTAGTACGAACGTCTCCCGCCAGTCTGCTCCTCCACACCGGTCTTTTCTGCCGGCGGAATCGGCCTGCCTTGTCGCCTCCTCAGCAAGTCCGCAATCGTGCCCTCATAGCTGGCTTTGAGAAGTTGGGAGACGTCTCGGGCAAGGTGGGCGCGTGTGTTGAGCGGGTCGAGCCGGATGGCCTCGTCCAGATCTCCCATCGCTTGCTTGTAGTTTCCGATCCTGGCATAGGCCAGGCCTCTGCCTCTGTATGCCGCAACGTTCCCGGGGTCGACGCTGATGGCCATGGTGAAGTCTCCGACCGCCATCGGGAAGTCTCCCCGGCAGGCGTATGCCAGCGCTCTCCCCAAGTGGTATTCGGGGTTGGTGAAGTCGAGCTTGATCGCAGCCGTGAAGCACCTGATAGATGCGTCATACCGCCTGGCCGCCAGATGCCTCAGCGCCTGGTCTTCGCTGGCGGCGGCTCTCGCCAGCGTCTCAGCTTTCCTACTGCCGGATCCGCATTCATTCACTGCTCAGGAATACCTTCCCACCTGTCAAAAGTTCATTGTGAGTTGATGCCGGTCACTAGTCGTCACCTATCGGCCACACCTGCCAGGAATGGACGTTGTCGTAGCAGTCCGCTCCCTCGCGGGGCGAGTTCGGGAGAACGGTGAAGCTGCCGTCCACAGGCGCGCACTCGTCGCAGAACGTGTTCGGCGCCGGGTCGTCGTCGGGGTCTTCATCCCAGAAGAGAAACTCATCGTCTTCCCAGTCGCCCAATTCGTCGTCCGGATCATCGTGCTCATCATCGTCGGAGAGCATGCGCCACTGCGCAGGGCGTCTGCACTCACGGCAGGTCTGCATGGGCAGGTTTCTGGCAAGCACGACGATCTTCCCGCCGTGCCATGGCTGCGATGGGCCGAGCACCTGAGCCAGTCCCTCGAACTCGTGCACGTGTCGCAGGTCCAGCTCAGTGGTAGCGCCGTAGTCAAACTGGTGCTCGAACCAGGTCGCTGGCTTGATAGCCGTGCCGACGGTCTTTCCCATATGTCGCCACTGCTCCTCGTGCTCATCCATCGGCAGGAATTCAAAGTCATCCCCGGGCCCCGGCACCATCATGGAGTAGATAACGCCTCCGATGTCGAAGTGGCTCAGGTGGCCGCAGCACTCCAGCCAGACGGATCGCAGGAACCGGTCCAGTTCCTGAAGGGTCGCGTCGGCGCGAACGGCGATCTCCATCCAGTGGGGACGTTCCATGCTTCTCACCGAAAGGTGCACCGTTCTGAGCGACAGCCTGCGTCGCCCCTTATCAGGGGTCCGGCTCGCCCTGATGCCATAGACGGCCTCGATGCACCGGGCGATATGGCTGTAGGCCTCGCTTCGGTGCAGGGTTATTCCGCAGACGTTGCATTTGCCCCGGATCATTGCGCCTCTCCGTATCGAGTGTGAGAACATCGTGCATCGCGAGAGTATGCCGTGTCAATGCTGGCCATGTCCTGATTTCCTCTATCGGATTGAAGGTGATCTTCGTATTTCCGCGGACCCGTCTCTTCAGACTATTCCACCTGTCCACCCGGCGGTGTGTGTCAGAGGTCGATGTGCTAGTGCTGGACAACCTCGGCTCAGAGAGCGACACGTCTTGGAATCACGTCACGCTCGAGGAGCTATTCGTCGCACGCCACGACGCCCGACCGTCGTGACAACGTCAATCGACCTGGCCAGACAGACAGGCGCGATAGCCTCTCGCCTGAGAGACCACACTTTCAGCACAGTTTGCTTTCTGGGCGGAGACGACTTGCGTCGCAGGCCACTCGTCGTCTGAACCCGCTCACAACCATATCCTAGTCCCTATTACGTCCCTCATAAAAGCAGGATCGCACCTTCGGCTGTTCTCAATATCCTGGAACGCTTTGGCTCTGTCTCCTGAGTAAGCTCGCCTGCGGTATGCTCTGCCTCTTTCATAATAGAGTTGAGCCTGCACCGAGTCTTTGGCGTTGCCGCGCAGGTCGAGGGCAGTGTTCACCTGGCGAATAGCCTTCGTGAGAAATGACTTGCTCTCGGTATGGTCGTGGAGGGTTGCATAGATGTCTCCGAATCTTCGATGAGCATCATAGTCATCAGCGTTCATCGCCACGACTTTCTTGCATATCTCTATGGCCTCATCCGCCATGCCGTTGACAGCGTAATCATCGGCGAGACGCCAAAGTATCGACTTGTCGGCGGGATATATATCTGCCAGGTACTCCATGTCTTCCAGGATTTCGTCTTCGGCCTCTAAGAAGCCATATAGGTCCACACGGGCAAGACGTAAGGGCTTGCTTTTCGGCTGTCTTTCCAACGCAGCGGATAGAACGTCGACCGCACGCTCGTACTCTTCCAACTCTTGCGAGTAGAGATCGGCAAGTTCAAGGCTTGCTTCTTCGAGTTCCGAGGGGAACTCATCTATCAGCGTGACCCACGAGCTTATCGCGTAATCAAACGCGCCCTTCCTGCGATGAAATTGCGCCAGGGCCTTGTATGCTTGCGAGTTGTCGGGCTTGATCTCAAGAGCCTTTTGGTAACAAGCTCCTGCTTCAACGTCACGGTTTCCCATTCCATGCAACGCCTTACCCTTCAATACCATAGCCTTGGATTTATCAGAGTCCTCGGTCAACAAGGGGAAGCCCGCATTGAGGTCCTTCAGCGCTTTGGGGAAATCTTCGATGTATAGGTAAGCCGTGGCCCTGCTGTGCAGCGCACCCGAGTGCTTTGGGTCGAGCGCCAATATTTCATTGGCTTCGGCAATCGCCGTAAGATTCTCGCCAGACATTAAGTGATAGAGCATCGCTTTCTTATGCTCATCAATCTTATCCTTTACGACCCGGTTCACTTCGTCAGGCAAGTTAAGGAACTCAAAGAGGAATATCGCCTTCTCTCTTTCGCCTCTCCCCTCCGCCTTTTGCGCCAACACTTCAATCAGGTTACGAGGAAGGAGCTCAAGCATCTTTGTCGCGCCCTCCGTCCGTCGAGCATCGTACAAGGTGTGAAACGCCAGTGCCCTGAGAACCACTACTTCTACGTCTATGTCGCCGGGAAACGCGAGCAGTTCCAGCCACTCGTCCACGCGCTCGGTGAACGCCTCCGCCTCGTTTACATTTAATGCGGCGGACCTGATGCCGGCTAGAAGTGTCTGATGTATCGGCGCGAGTGCCGAGTGCAGCCATTCCATCTCTCTGTCTGCGCCCTGGATTAGCCTCATGAGTGGGAGGGGCGAGTTCGTGCGGTTCGTTGTCCAAGAGGCCAATTCTGCAAAAACCGCTTCCTCAACCGGCTGGCCAAGAGAGGCGAATGCACCGAACGCCCTGCCCGCTACCTCCAGCGGGTTTATGTCTTCCGGGTATCCATCTACCAGGAACCTTGCCGCGACCCTCACGACCGTGCGGTCAACTTGTTCGCCCAGGTGAGTGTCCGCCCTGTTGTGCAGCAATTGGGCCTGAACTGCGCGATGCCATGCAAGCGCCGGTTCAGTATCAAGTAATCCCGCCACATCTCTCAGTCGCGTCTCTATGCGTTCTCGGGGAGTCACCTCATCGTTGAGGACGTCCGACATGAGTTCGTCTGCCGAGAGAGAGACGGCAGCGTCGCCTAGAAGTTCCTTGCTCAGGGTCCGCATTTGAGCGGTGGGGGAGACATCCACGAATACCAATACGTCCGTTGCGCGGCTCAACGCGACTCGGAGATTGTCGATGACCGTTCGGTTCCGGTGTCCCGCGAGCCTGTCTTCTGACGACGCGCCGCCATGAGATTGAGTGACATTCGCCAGGGCGGCACCGGGGTTGAGCACACAGATATTCGAGTATTCGAGACCCTTCACCATTAATGGCGTTAGGATGAAGTTGCGTAGGTCGGCCGGGACCCAATCGGGAATTTCGCTCCCTGCCGCCACGACCTTGATGATGTCGGCATCGGCAAAGGTGTCCAGTAGCGATATGGCCGCATTCCGGTCGGTAAGTTCGACGTAGCATACCTGTCCGTCCGTGTCGTCGTCGAACACCTCTCGCTTCTGATTGCCCGGGCGGTCTCCACGCTCCAGTTGCTTGTAGAGCGTGAGGGAGTTTTCAACCACTCTCGATATTCTGTGAGGCGTCCGTAGCTTGCTGTCAAGCTCAAACTCTGCTGGCTTTCTGAGACACCTGTATAGTAAGCTGTTCATCCAGTTCCACGCGAAGCCGGAATGCCTCACCGTCTGACCTTCGTCACCGGCAACGAATAGAGTGGGAGGCTGCTGGTACGTACCTTTCAGCGCGCTGGCAAGGTCCACCATCACCCTGGTCTCCAGGAGCGTGAGGTCCTGAATCTCGTCAATCAGAATTCTATTCAGTCCCTCCAGTCGCCTGGGTGCGCCGTCCTTCTTCAAGCGGCTCAAGGCGGTTGATGCCGCTGCCAGTTCAGGGAAGAGGTCGGGAAGGTTCGCATTGGCCTCAAGTGCCCGGATAATTTGCAGCGCGCTGCTCATCGCGTCTTCTCCCACGCCATTACGGTGAGACCGAAGAGCGCGGTAAGCGTTGCCGTTAAGACGGCTCATGCCGTTCTTCATCACGTAGCTATCCTGTTCGCCAGGGACGGCGCGGCCCAGCAGGATGGCGCGTATTTCAGCGTACAACGCTTCCTCATTGCCCTTCCAAGGGCCGATCTGATCATGACGAAGCCGGAGGAGGTCAAGCGTCCTTCGGAAATTTTGAATAGCCACGGACGGAGACGGTCTTGATATATCCTTACGGCACAGCAGGCTCAACAGGCTCAGGTAGTCATAAGCCAAGACGTCGGTGTCAACGGGGGCCATTAAATCGATGTATTCAGAAGCCACCGAGGTCAGTTCGCGCGAAAGAGTGGAGAACAGCACCTTCTGTCTGTGGCTGTCTTCGATTACCTTCAGTAGGGTCGTTGTTTTGCCCGACCCCGGATGGCCGTAGATGACATTGACGCTATGTTGGGATTTGAACACACGCATCTGCACGTCTGTCCAAGGCTCCTCCGAGAACAGGTCGTCATCGATGATGTCCGGCTGCTCGAAGGGGTAGTAGGATTCAATGTCGCCAAAAGGCAGTTTGTCGTGGTCGTCGTGGTGTCTGACTGCGCGTACCCAGATGGAATGCTCGAATTCATCTTTACGGCTCTGCTGGCCGAACGCCGGGAGCTCCGTCCGTGTCCACCACATATAAAATTGATTTCCGTGCTGTCCCCCGAGAGGAGTGCGTAACCATCCCTTGTTTGTGTTGCCTTTGGTGCTCTTGGCCCGTATCAAGCTGCCCCTGGCCATAAGGTCTCTCAGGCGCATGTTGGCGCGGCGTCTGAGAACGGTGCGGCCTGCCAGGTGGTCAGCTACGTCTATGTGTATGTACACGGGGTTGATCGGAGGGTGGTACATGATGCTCTGCGGCCTCAACGCTTATTTCACAGTTGTTTCGAAGGTCCATATTGTCCGGCCTCTCGTTATGGTAATAGGAGAGAGGGCAATGAGCTCAGGACGCGTTTGGCGCAGCAATTTCAGTCCGCAACGGCCTGTTCGAAACTTCTCATCCAAAGCCCATCGTCCAGCGAACCCGCCACGTACTTCCATACGGTCAATTCCACCGGCACACATAGCCTGAGATGGCTCCTGATCTCCCACTCCTGCTCCTGCTTGAAGCCAAAGCTCTCATAGCCAACGCCGCCATCGTCCGTGCTGACCGTGAGTTGTCGCTTGATGAAGTCAACAGCGACAACATCGCCGGACTCCGTGTATTCGACCAGCGTCTTGGTGTCGATTGGCGATGAGTCACCCCACATCACTCCTTCAAGTTCCTTGAGTCGTTCCTTTGTGAGCGTCATTGATTCTCCCTTCCGCTGTCGCGTCTGTCTTCCTCTATCCGAAAACCCGCCTTTAAACGTCCAGGTTTCTAACCTCTAGCGCATGCGTCTGGATAAAGTTACGCAGAGGCTCAACGACATTGCACATCAACACGCTGAACATTTCGTCCGCCGCGTTGGCGTCCGAGATGGATACCTGCAAGAGCGCGCGCCGGTCGGGGTCCATCGTGGTCTCCCAGAGCTGCTCGGCGTTCATCTCGCCAAGTCCCTTGTAACGCTGGATGCCGACGTTGCGCTTTCCCTCGAACGCCCTGATGATCACCTCGCGCTCGTCCTCCGTATAGGCGTACTGCGCGTTGCGGCCTGCGCCTATCTTGTACAGCCATACCAAGCCTCCACAGATTGTTCTGATTGCCATTCAGTCGAGTGAGTGATTCTGTGGAACCAGCCTGTCCCCTATACCAATAACTGAAACATCCACCCGCCCCCGGAGCGAACTCGTGCTGCCGGCCGAATCCTCGAACTCCCATCGAATCAACCATACGCCCCCGGAGCGAACTCTTAAGGATAAATTGGAGGCGGACCTAAATTCTTTAGTAGGCTGGTGAAGGACGCCTGGGCCGGTCTGGATACCCTACGCGGATTCTTACGCGTCTTCGATACCGCCACCGCCGCTCAACATCATTGCGGTCGCTTCACCACACTCCTCTCCTTGCATCCTGGGCATCGCGCTCCTGCAGATTTCATGCCCAGCTCTGCACCACCGAATCGTGCATATGCGTACGCCCTCCAACTTAGGGCGGCCAACGCTACCTTGGCCTTGAACACCGGGCCGTGCTTCTTCCTGCTCCTCTTTCTCCTTCATTCTAAGAGCGGATCTTGTATCTTGACATGTAGGGGACAATTCAGTGAACGAGTCGTTTCCGCGTGCGGCTGATCGCGCTGCCTACCGCGTTCGCTCAACCTGGCGTACTGACGCACAGGCAAGCCTGATGTGGTTTTGGGCGTCATAATTCAACGATACGATCGCCCTTCATGCAGCGTCAATAGCTGGTATCGGGTTGTATGTTCTAATTTCGTGTTTGCCATGCCACTCGTTGCTTCTGATGTGGAATGGGTTCACGGGGAGAAGCCGCTCAACGCAAGTAGGCGGAAGCCGCGATGTGGCGCCCTGGATGGCTTTTGCGGTGCCTGCCGGCCCGGGAGGTAACGTACAACGCCCTAGCCAATCTGACGAGGGGGTTGATGCGCATTTTCGGCAGAGTGCCCTTACTAGCCGGGCGTCCAGGTAGTGCCTTGGATAGTCATACGCACCGTATCGCTGGACGACTCTGCGTCTCCGTCGGTTACGGTGAGCTCGAACTCAATCCAGTTGCCGTCGTCCAGTGCGCTGCGGTCGCTCATGTTCTTGCGGCGCGGCATAGTGAACGTGGCCTCGGCGCTGTCGGCGTTGCTCAGCAACGCGCTCGCTGAGGCCAGCTCGTCGTGCGACGCGCCGCTGATGCGCCAGCCGTAGGTCAGCGTCTGCGAGCCTTCGGAATGTGCTGCGCCAGAGCCGCTCAGGGTCAGGACCTCGCCGCGCTTGCCGTTGAAGTCCGCGCCTGCGCTTGCCGTGGGCGGCGTGGGCGCGGGCGGATCGGGCTTCACGACCACCGGCGTCTCGTCCACATCGGTCAGGTTAACCGTCACGGCGATGCTGGCCGTGACGCCGTTGCCGTCGGACACACCCACCGTCACCGAGTAGCTGGACTTGGTCTCGTAGTCGTAGGTCACGCCCGTCTTGGTGGTTATCTGGCCGGTCGAGCCGCCTATTGCGAACGATGCGGCATCCGTCCCCGACAGGGAGTAGGTCAGCGTGTCGTTGTCCGCGTCGGTGGCCGTTACCGCCGCGCCCACGTTGGTTCCGGCTGCGCTGTTCTCCGCTACCTGACGTGTGGCGCTCGCTCCTTCGCTGAAGGTTGGCGCTTGGTTGGCCGGTTCCGGCGGCGTCTCCTCAACGTCGGTCAGGTTCACCGTTACGGCGCTGCTGTCCGTGCCGCCGTTGCCGTCGGCCACGTCCACGGTGAGCGAGTAAGACTTCTTGGTCTCGTAGTCGTAGGTTACGCCGGACTTGGTGGTTATCTGGCCGGTGGAACTGCCTATCTCGAAGGATGCGGCGTCCGTTCCCGACAGGGAGTAGGTCAGGGTGTTCCCGCTGTCCGGGTCAGTCGCGGTGATAGCCGCTCCGACGTTGACGCCGCCACTGCTGTTCTCGGCTACCTCACGGGTGGCTGTGTCTCCTTCAGAGAATACCGGCGCTTCGTTCACGTCGGTGATGTTCACCGTTACGGCGATGCTGTCCGTGCCGCCGTTGCTGTCCGTGCCGCCGTTGCCGTCGGACACTCCCACCGTCACCGAGTAGCTGGACTTGCTTTCGTAGTCGTAGGTTACGCCCGTCTTGGTGGTTATCTGGCCGGTGGAACTGCCTATCTCGAACGATGCGGCATCCGTCCCCGACAGGGAGTAGGTCAGCGTGTCGTTGTCGGCGTCGGTGGCCGTTACCGCCGACCCGACACTGGTTCCGGCTGCGCTGTTCTCCGCTACCTGACGTGTGCCGCTCGCGCCTTCGCTGAAGGTCGGCGCTTGGTTGGCCGGCGGGTCCGGCTCGGCTTTGTCCTCGCTGGTATCAGGCTCCGGCAGGCCGATTCCCAGGGTGAAGGTCCCGCCGCCGTCCGTGGTCTGCGCCGCCTCCGTCGTGTAGTCGCCGGCGGGCAGCGTCAGCGTGGCGGCGTTCGCAGAGCCGTCGTGCAGCAGCTTGCCATTGCCCTTCCGCGTGTTGACCCTGTGCTCGTAGCCGCCGCCCGGCGTAGTGCCCCAGCCGTTGTTGGGCGTGTCCCCGGACACATACAGAGTACCCGTAGACAGGGTGATGGTCACCTCGGTTTCGGCCTCCAGGGTGAAGTGGAAATACCGGGCCCGGCTGTCCTGGTGGTGCGCCTTGCAGTCCGCCGCATTCCAGTTGCCATCGAAACTGGCGGTCTCAGAGAGGGTTCCCGCTTCGTTGTGGCATTCCAGTACGTCGTTCAGGTTGACCGTCACCGCGATGGTGTCTGTGCCGCCGTTGCCGTCGGACGCCTCCACCGTCAGCGAGTAGCTCTTCTTGGTCTCGTAGTCGTAGGTTACGCCCGTCTTTGTGGTTATCTGGCCAGTGGAACTGCCAATCGCGAAGGATGCGGCATCCGTGCCCGATAGCGTGTAGATCAGCGTGTCGCCCTCGTCGGGGTCGGTGGCCGTGATGGGCGAACCGACGTTGGTTCCCGCCGCGCTGTTCTCCGCCAGCGCCAGCGTGGTGACGATGTT
Organism: Dehalococcoidia bacterium; assembly: GCA_963665605.1. Classification (GTDB taxonomy): domain Bacteria; phylum Chloroflexota; class Dehalococcoidia; order Lucifugimonadales; family JADFKI01; genus Bin90. Next base: position 2,827,008 of record OY762409.1, read on the forward strand.
GGCGTCGAAGGAGGGGTCCTGGTTGGCCGGCTCCGTCTTGGCCTGATCGGTGTCACCCTCCGCCACGTCGGTGAGGCTGACGGTCACACTGATGCCAGAGAGGTAGCCCTCGTCGGTTTCCGTTTCCATCACGATCAGCATGAACTGGTAGGTGGCCTTGGTCTCGTAGTCGTAGGTCACCCCGGCCACGGTGGTCAGCTGCCCGGTGTCCGGGTTCAGGGCGAAGGACTCGCCGTCGGCGCCGTCCAGCGCGATGTAGGCCAGCGCGTCGCCGTTGCGGTCGGTGGCCGTGACCGGCAGGCCCACGTTGGTTCCCGCCGCGCTGTTCTCAGCCAGTTGCCGCGTGGTGGATTCCCCCTCGTGGAACGCCGGCGGCAGGTTCTGGTCCGGCTCCGACTGCTGCGGGCCGGTGGAGCCGTCCTCTTCCACGTCGGTGAGACTGACCGTCACGCCGATGGCGTTCAGGAGGCCCCCGCTATCAGTAACGGCCACGACTATCTCGTAGGACGGCGTGGTCTCGTAGTCGTAGGTTACGCCGGATATGGTGGCAATCTGTCCCTTCTGGTCAATGCCGAAAGACGCCGCGTCCGTGCCCGTCAGCAGATAGGTCAGTGTGTCCCCGGCGTCGGGGTCGGCGACGTCGATGGGCAGTCCCGCGTTGGTTCCCGCCGGGCTGTTTTCGGCCACCTGGCGGGTCGTAAACATGATGCCGGTTTCGTCAGCCTCGCCCTCTCCGAACACCGGAGCCTCGTTCACGCCGGTCAGGTTCACCGTAACGGCGATGCTGGCCGTGCCGCCGTTGCCGTCGGATGCGTCCACCGTCAGCGAGTAGGACGAATCGGTCTCGTAGTCGTAGTCCACCCCAGCAACGGTGGTTATCTGGCCGGTGGCGGCGGCGATGGCAAAGGACGCCGCGTCCGTGCCCGTCAGCGAGTAGGCCAGCGTGTCCCCGGCGTCTGGGTCGGTGGCCGCGACGGGGGAACCCGCGCTGGTTCCCGCCGCGCTGTTCTCCGCAACCTGCCGCGTGGCGGTCGCGCCATCGGCGAACACCGGCGCCTCGTTCACGTCGGTCACGAGTACCGGCAATTGGATGTTGAACTTGCCTCCCCTGCCGTCGTCCACGGTCAGCGTGAAGAGGTAGTTCCGCTTGGTCTCGTAGTCGTAGTCGGCGCCGTCAGCGGTGGTTATCTGGCCGTTGCCGTCGATGTTGAAGGACGCGGCGTCGCCTCCCGACAGCGAGTAGGTCAGCGTGTCGTCGTCGGGGTCGGTGGCCGTGACGGGCGGCCCCACGTTGGTTCCGCCGGGGCTGTTCTCCGGCACGGACAGCGAGGTCAGGGCGGTTATCACGCTTGCGTCGATGGACGGCGGGCGGTTGGGCGGCGGTTCAGGTTGCTGGTTGGATTCCAGCGGCCCGGTCGAGACGATTCTTACCGAGAAATGGCCCGCCGGTATCAATGTTTCCGTGCCGCGCGCCGGCTCGAAGGTCACGATTATGGAGTAGGTGCCGGCTTCCATATCCGCGTGTTCGCCTCCGGTTCCTTTGCATGGCGGTGCTGCGCCCCCCGGGCAGCCCAACGTCCTTTCGTTATGGTGCCCGCCGTCAAGGCGGCGCAGGGTGTAGGCCGGCGCTGCCGTTCCCGTAGGCGGGGGCGTGATGCCCATGCCGACACTGCGGCCGGTGCTGATGTTCAGGTTGACCTCGGCGTCCAGATTGAAAATGAAGTGCCATTCTGGGAAGCCTATTGGATTGAGGTCTGCGTCGACACCGCCGGTGCAGTCTTCGAGGTTGTCGAAGTCCTGCCCCAGCATGATGGCCCTGTCGCGCGCGTGTATGCCGAAGCGCACGTAGTTGGCATGGCTGGGGTCGTTCTGGTTGGCGGTGCGGTCAGCGGCCATTTCCGACTGGATTGTCACCGTCCCGTTCCGGGGTAGCGGTGAGGGGACTACGTCGTGCCTTACCGATCCGCAGTTCCTCGGGGTGTAGTCCGGCGGCTCCACGCCGGTGGTCACGCCCAGGGTGAAGCTGCCCTCGTGGCTGGGAACGCCGGTGCTGGCGGCTTCAATGACGTACCTGCCCGGCTCCAGGTCCACGTGCAGCCTCGCCTTGTTCCACTGCCCGTCATCGTGAAGGGTGTTCTGCGCCAGCGTCGTCGCGTCCGCTTTCCGGGTGCGGTTCGCGCCGCTGCCGGTGAAGTCGGAGGCCTTCCACAGGTAGAGCTCCGAGAAGGTTTCGTAGGAGCTCAGCCGGATGTTGACGCGCTGGGTCTCCGAGCCGCTCACGAGCAGGTCGTAGTGCGCCGCCTGCGCGTCTCCGCCGGTGGAAGCCGGGCAGTCGCTGAACCAGCGTCCCCTGACTTCCTGGTTCACCTGGATGCTCCGCCCGTGGCAGTTTGAGGCCGCGCTGGGGTTGGACAGGGTGTAGCCGATGGTGAACCCGTCGGGATAGTCCGACAGCGCCTCGATGGTGTAGGCTCCGGCGCCCAGATCTATGGCGAGGATTGATGGGCCACGGGCGTCGGGGTTCTCGGGGCCGGCGTCCAGGATCGCGGTGCGCTCGACCACGTTCCTGTGGCGCAGCTCGTAGGCGTAGATCTTGGCGTTGTTCTCGGCCAGCACCCAGACGATTTCGCCGTCGGACCAGATGCCGCGTGGGAGGTTGGTGGCGTCGATGTCGGCGAGGCCGCTCATCTCTCTGTTTGCTACCCGGTTGCCGGTCGCCATGCTGTAGGCGTAGGTCCTGACGTCAATGGCGTCCATCACCCACATGAAAATACCGTCAGACCAGATGCCTAAGGGATCAGCGTTTTCGGCGTGCAGGGAGAAGTCCTGGACCGTATCCGGCGCCCCGGTGCCCAGGATGTAGGCGTAGAGCTTGTTGTCCACCTCGTCGGCCACCCACAGGGTGATGCCGTCGGACCAGATGCCCGTCGGGTCGTTGTTGCCGGCGGCGAAGGAGAATTCCTTGTCCGTTTCCCGGGCCGTGGTCTCGATGTTGTAGGCGTAGAGCTTGTCGTCGGCGTAGTCCGCCACCCACATGGTTTTGCCGTCGGACCAGATGCCCGTCGGATCGGCGTTCTCAGAGTGCGTGTCGAATTCCTTGGTGGTGTCACGCTCCTTGGTGCTCAGTTTATAGGCATAGACCTTGTTGTCGTCGTCGTCGGATACCCACATGGTTTTGCCGTCGGACCAGATGTCCTTGGCGGCGTGGTTGCCCGGGCTGTTCAGGGTGTTGAAGTCCTGGCCTGATTCGCGCTGTCCCGGCGACAGTTTGCCTATGTCGGTCTCCTTGCGCAGGATGAAGGACTGCGCGAAATCCGGCTCGTCGGTGTCCCTCAGCGTGATCTTGACCCGCTTGCGCTCGGGCACGGTGAAGTCGTAGTAGCGGGCGTACAGGTACCGGCCGAATATCTGGGACAGGGTGCCGCTCTCGCAGCCCGGCCCCCACTGGCCCTTCGCCGTGGTTCCGGCGCGCAGGGTGCGGTCTGGGGTGTCGGCGCACGGAGTCGTGACCGGCACCACCGGCAGTGTAGGCACGGCGGTGATGCTGCCGGAGACGGTCAGCGTGAATTCGCCGCGCTGCCCGGCCTCGTTTGTCGCCGCCCAGATGGTGTAGCTGCCCGGCTCCAAGGTTTTCTGGAGGCGCGAGTCGCCGTTACTGTACTCGCCGATATATTCGGGGAACCAGATCCGGTCCAGGTTGGGCCTTCCGTGCCGTATCTGTGTCCACGGGTCCTTGTGCCGCAGGAACAGCCGCGGCGTGGCGTGGTTGGACGCCAGCGTGATGGTCACCGCGGTGCGGCGGGTGACGTGGAAGTCGTAGAACCGCGCCTGCCCGCCGGTGGCAAAGCTGTAGGCGCAGTATTCGTCGTAGAGCGAGGGATCGTCGCCGAACAGCAGGTCCCGGGGTTTGTCGGGCCCCGGGACGTTGATCCGGTCCCACACGCCGCTGTAGGTTCCGGCCCGCTCCAGGCTCACCGTGTCGCAGGAGGCGGGTACGCTGGGCGCCGGCGGCGGGTCGGTCAGAACGCGCGTGTTGAGGGCGAGGCGGAAGTTGCCGGCAACGCCGGCCTCGCTGTTGGTGGCCTCGATGGTGTAGGTCCCGGCGTCCAGCAACCGGTAGATCGAGGTATCGTCGCTGCTGATGGGCTGGGCGACGACGGCGCCGCTGACTGCCGTGCCTTCGCGCAGGTACAGTCGGGGCGCGAACTTGGGGATCATCGTCCCGTCGTACGGGTCGCGTACGGTGTCGGCAGAGGTGAGCGTGATGCGCGTCTCCTTCCGCTCGTCCAGCGCGAAGGTGTACCAGCGCGCGTAGCTGCCCCCACCGTCCGGGAGTCGTTGTCGCAGTTGTCCTGCTCGCGGGAGTCGTCGCGCCATTGGCCCGACCTGGTCGTGCTGGCGGGGAGCTCGCCGATGCTCTCCAGGCACGGCGGAGGCGCGGGGTGGGGGTAGAGGTGGAGAGCAGCCCCCACGTAGTCCGACACCCAAGCCGTTTTGCCGTTGGACCAAACGCCGTAGGGGTTCGCGTTGGCGGCGCTCAGGGGGCCGATGTCCTTGCTGCTGTCCCGGGCCTTGGTCGCCAGGTCGTAGGCGTAGATCCGCTTGGCTTCCAGGTCCAGCATCCAGATGGTGAACCCGTCCAGGTGCAGGCCCGCAGGGCGCGCGCTCGCGCCGTTGGCGAGGCCGGCGCTTTCGAAATCCCTGCTCTCTTGCCGGGCGCCGTCGCTCAGGTTGTAGGCGTAGAGCTTCCGGTCATCGTAGTCCGCGATCCACACGGTGACGCCGTCGGACACGATGCCGGTCGGGGTGCCGTTGTCGGCGTGGGTGTCGAAATCCCTGCTCTCTTGCCGGGCGCCGTCGCTCAGGTTGTAGGCGTAGACCTTCTTGCCTGCGTTCTCCACCACGTACATCGTGGTCCCGTCGGACCAGATGCCCTCGGGATCGCCGTTGTCCGGGTTGGCCGGGTCTAAGCCCCAATCCACCGAAGATATTGACACAGTGAAGATAGCGAAGACGTGGGAAGTGCTCCGTTGACTGTGGGATAATGGTTTTTTGAGGAAAGACCAACCCCAGACAAGGAGCACCAAATAGATGATAGCATCCGAGCGTCCCGACCGCATCCAGGTAGCCTTCGACGACCACCGCCTGGTGGCCAATGCCGGACTGCTGTTACCGGTCACACTGGCCCATCGTCTGGGTCTGAGCGAACTTGTGGAAAGCCACCTTGACCTGGGGGATGCGCCGGGTCGGGCGAACGCGGGAGACAAGATACTGACCCTGGTGGCGTCGGCTCTGGCAGGCGGTGATTGTATAGACGACGCGGACGCGCTGCGGTCCGGAGGCACCGGACGGGTGCTGGGCTGTACGGTCAAGGCGCCATCCACACTGGGGACATTCCTGCGCAGCTTCAGGTGGGGCCACGTGCGCCAACTGGACCGGGTGAGCCGGGAACTGCTGTTGCGAAGTTGGTCCGCGGGGGCAGGACCCGGGGACTCGCCCCTGACGATTGACCTGGACTCCACCGTCTGCGAGACCTACGGACTGGCGAAGGAGGGAGGCAGCGAGCACAACTACAACGGGCAGAGAGGCTATCATCCGCTGGTTGCCGTCGTCGCAGGAACAGGGAACGTGCTGATGGCACGACTGCGCAAGGGCCGGGCCAACACCGCCCGGGGCGCAGCCAACTTCCTGCGTGAGACGCTGAGCAGGGCACGCTACGCAGGAGCCACGGGAGCGCTCACCGTGCGGGCCGACAGCGGCTTCTACGCCCACGACATCGTCAGCGTCTGCCGCGACAACGATGTGCGCTTCTCCATCACCGTCCGACAGCATCGGAGCTTGCGCAATCTCATAGAGGATATACCCGAGACCGACTGGACGCCCATACCCTACTGGATGGAGGGCGCAGCCGACGTTGCCGAGACCACGTACGTACCCTTCGACAGCCGCCCCGACGCCGCGCCGGTGCGCCTCATCGTCCGCAGGGTCAGGCCCACGCCCGGCTCTCAACTGGCGCTGCTCGCCGACTACAGCTATCACGGCTTCATCACCGACCGGGAGGGCGACACCCTTCAACTGGAAGCCGACCACCGCCGACACGCCGAGATCGAGAACGCCATACGCGACCTGAAGTACGGTGTGGGACTGAACCACCTGCCATCGGGTCGCTTCGCCGCCAACGCAGCCTGGATGGCCGTGCAGGTGATGGCACACAACCTTGCCCGCTGGACCGCGCGCATCGGTCTGGCTGAGCAGGTGGTGACCACAAAGACCCTCAGACGACGCTTCTTCTCCCTTGTCGGACGGCTCACACGCTCGGCACGCCTTCTCACTCTGCATCTTCCGCAGGGCTGGCCCTGGGGAACACAGTTCGGACGCGCACTGACCAGACTGCGAACCATTCCATTACCGAGCTGATGGCAGCGACGACAGACCGCCATACACGCCACAACCCATCACATCCCCAGACTCTAGCCGGACCGCGAGTATCCCCTGCTGCCCACCGATTCGTCAACTTCACCCACAATCGCCACTGTGGGCCTCCACCGGCGTCCAACATCACGACCGGGGACCTTCAGAACGCTCCAGCGCCGGCGTCATACTCTCACCGCCATCTTGCCACGCTCTTAAACCACGATCCGGCAGAGATGCCACGACTCTTCGGTGGATTCGGGCTAAGTCGGAGAAGGTATCGAACTCCTTGCCCTCGTCCCGGGCGCCGGTCGCCAGGTTGTAGGCGTAGATCCTGGCGTCGGCGTTGTCCAGCACGCACATGGTCGTCCCGTCGGACCAGATGCCGTAGGGCGCGCCGTTGTCGGCGTGCAGGCTGACGCTCGGCATGGCGGTGGTCGCAAAGGCCGTGTTGGACGGGCCGCTGGCGCCCACGGAGTTGACCGCCGACACGCGGTAGTGGCGGAGGGTTCCGGCGGTCAGCCCGGTGTGGCTGTAGGTTGTGGCCGTGGTTCCCGTGTCGGTCACCAGCGTGGTCCAAGTGTCGTCGTTGCCGCTGGGCGATGCCTCGATGCGGTAGCCGGCGGCGCTGCCGCCCGCGGGCGTTGCCGCCGGCGCCGTCCAGCTCAGGTCGATCCGCGTCTGGCCGTTGGCCGTCGCCGTGAGGCCGGTGGGCGCATCCGGGGGCGTGGTGGGAACCGCGGTGGTGGCGCTGGCCGCGGTGGACGGGCTGCCCGTGCCGGCGGGGTTGATGCCGGACACCCGGTAGTGGCGGGTGGCCCCGGCGGGAACCCCTCGATGCTTGGCGGTGGTAGCTGCGCTGTGGGTGTTGGCGACCAGGTCGGTCCAGTTTTCGCCCTCGTCCGTGGACACTTCGATCCTGTAGCTCGTGGCGGCTAAGTTGCTGCCGGCGCTCGCGTCCGTCCAGGAGAGGTCGATGCGCGTCTGGCCCACCGCCGTGGCCGTCAACCCCGTGGGCGCGCCCGGCGGCTCGGCAGCGGTGGAGGCGCTGACCTCGTTGGATGGGCTTCCGGTTCCCCCGGCGCCGATGGCCGACACGCGGTAGTGGCGCATGTCTCCGGGCTCGAGCCCGGTGTGGCTGTAGGTGGTAGCCGCGCTGTTTGTGTTGGCGACCAGGTTGGTCCACGTGGTTCCCCCGTCGGCGGACACTTCAATCCGGTAGCCGGTGGCGACCCCGCCCGTGGTCGTGGGAGCAGGGGCGGTCCAGGACAGATCAATCTGCGTTTTGCTGGGCACCGCCGCCGTCAGGTTCGTCGGCGCGCCCGGGCCCGTGGTCGGGGCCGCGGTGGTGGCGCTGGCCGTGGCCGACGCGCTGCTGGTTCCGACGGAATTTATGGCGGAGACGCGGTAGTGGCGGGTGGTCCCGGCGACGAGACCGGTGTGGCTGTAGGTGGTGGCGGTACTGCCGGTATCGGCCACCAGTTGGTTCCAGTTGGTTCCCCCGTCGGTGGACACCTCGATCTTGTAGCTCGTGGCGGCCTTGTGGTCGGCGGTTCCTCCGGCGGGAGCGGTCCAGGAAAGGTCAATCTTGGTCTGCCCGTCGGCCGTGGCCGTCAGCGCCGTGGGCGCGTCCGGCGGCGCGGGAGTCGTCGCGGAGGCCGTACCTGACGCGCTGCCGGTCCCAAAGGAGTTGATGGCGGAGACGCGGTAGTGGCGCGCGCTTCCGACGGTAAGCCCGGTGTGGCTGTAGGTGGTGGCCGCGTTGCCGGTGTCGGCCACCAGGTCGGTCCAGTTGGTTCCCTCGTCGGCGGACACCTCGATCTTGTAGCTGGCGGCAGCGCCTCCGGTGGCGGTGGGCGTCGGGGCGGTCCAGGAAAGGTCAATCTGTGTCTGCCCGACCGCCGTGGCCGTCAGCGCCGTGGGCGCGCCCGTGGCCGTGGTCGGGGCCGCGGTGGTGGCGTTGGCCGTATTCGACGCGCTGCCGGTCCCATCGGAGTTGACCGCGGAAACGCGGTAGTGGCGGGTGGTCCCGGCGACGAGTCCGGTGTGGCTGTAGGTCGTAGCCGTGCTGCCGGTATCGGCTACCAGGACGCTCCAGTTGGCACCTCTGTCCAAGGATACCTCGATCTGGTAACTGGCGGCAGTCGCTCCGGCGTCGGTGGACTCCGGGGCCGTCCAGGAGAGGTCAATCTCCGTCTGCCCGTCGGCCGTGGCCGTCAGTGATGTGGGCGCGCCCGGCGCCGCAGGCAGGCTGTAGGCGTACAGCTTCTTGTCGTCCTGGTTCATCACCCACATGGTGGTCCCGTCGGACCAGATGCCGACAGGAGAGTTGCTGGCGGCGGCGAGGGCGTCGTTGTCCCTGGCGCTGTCCCGGGCCTTGGTGCTCAGGTTGTAGGCGTATATTTTGTCGTCGGCGGCGTCGGCCACCCACATGGTGTTCCCGTTGGACCAGATGCCAGCGGGGAAGCTGTTGCCGCCGGCAGCGAGGTTGTTGAAATCCTTGGCGCTGTCCCGCGCCCTGGTGCTCAGGTTGTAGGCGTATATTTTGTCGTCGGTGGCGTCGGCCACCCACATGGTGGTCCCGTCGGACCAGAGGCCCTGGTGCGCCGTGTTGCCAGCGGCGCTGAGGGTGTTGAAATCCTTGGCGCTGTCCCGGGCCCCATCGCTCAGGGTGTATGCGAAGAGCTTCGGGGTATTCCCGGCAAAACCGAAGTTCGCCACCCATATCGTGGTGCCGTCGGACCAGATGCCCTGGGGCAAACCGTTGGCAGAGTCCAGAGTGATGTCCTTGGCGCTGTCCCGCGCGAAAAAGGCCGTCGCGGCGCTGGCTACGTTCGATGCGGCGCTGCTGGTTCCCAGGGCGTTGATAGCCCAGACGCGATAGTGGCGCGCAGTGCCGGGGGAGAGCCCGGTGTGGCTGTAGGTAGTGGTCGTGCTCATGGTGTCTTCCACCAGGTCGGTCCAGGTGGTTCCCCCATCGGTGGACACCTGGATCTGGTAGCTGGTGGCAGACCCTCCAGTGACGGTGGGTGCCGGGGCGGTCCATGACAGGCTGATCTGCGTCCGCCCGTCGGCCGTGGCCGTCAGTCCAGTGGGCGCGCCCGTGACAGTGGTTGGGGCCGTGGTGGTGGCGTCTGCCACGTTGGACGCGGCGGTGCTTATGCCGACTTCATTGATGGCGAACACCCGGTAGTGCCTGGTCGTCTCGGCGGGGATCCCCATGTGGCGGTAGGTGGTGGCTGGGCTCATGGTGTTGGCCACCAGGTCGTTCCAGGTAGTTCCGGCGGCGGTGGATACCTCTATCCCGTAGCTGGCAGCGGCGGCGGCGGTGCCAGCGCCTCCGTCCGTCCAGGACAGGTCGATCACCGTTACGCCGCCGGCCGTGGCGGTCAGCCCGGTGGGCGCGCTTGGCGCCCGGGCAGGAAGTCTGTAAGCGTATAGCTTTTTGTCAGTAGTGTCGGATACCCAGATGGTGCGTCCGTTGGACCAGATGCCCCAGGACCGGTCGTTGCCATGATCGGCGAGTCCGACGATGTCATTGGCACTCTCGCGCGCCTTGGTGCTCATGGTATAGGCGTAGATCTTGTTATCCGCAACGTCCGCTATCCACATGGTGGTTCCGTCGGCCCAGAGGCCCCGGGGTGAGCCGTTGCCGGCGGCCGTCAGGGTGCCAAAGTCTTTCGCGCTATCCCGCGCCTTGGTGCTCATGTCGTAGGCGTAGAGCTTTTCGTCGCCAAAGTCTGCCACCCACATGGTGGTTCCGTCGGACCAGATGCCAAAGGGTTCTCTGTTGCCGGCGGCGGTCAGGGTATTGAAGTCTTTGGATTCGTCTCGGGCCTTGGTGCTCATGCTGTAGGCGAAGATCTTTTCTTCAAAATAGTCTGCTACCCACATGGTGGTTCCGTCGGACCAGAGACCGTAGGGCCTTTTGAGGCTGCTGCCGGCGAGGGTGTTGAAGTCCTTCGCGCTGTCTCGGGCCTTGGTGTTCAGGTTGTAGGCGTAGATTTTGTCGTCAAAGGAGTCCACCACCCACATGGTGGTGCCGTCGGACCAGAGGCCCTGCGGCAAGCCGTTGCTGGCTGCGATGAGGGTGTCGAAGTCCTTGCCGCTCTCCCTTATTGCCTGTGTGGTGACGGTGGTTGTGGTGGCGGTAGTGGCGCCGTCGGTGATGCCGTCCCCGTCTTCCCCCAGTGCCTCGACGGTTACCTCGTACAGCGTACCGCTCTCCAGTCCGGTGGTGATGGCGGTTCTACCGGAAACTTCTGACTCCGCGCTGACCTGCGTGTCGCCGGTTCCCTGACGTCCACTCTGTATGAGCGTGCGTCTGGTGCGGCGTCCCAGCTGGTGCGCAGGGAGTTGAGGCCTGCCGTCACGGTGATGCCGGTGACGTCGTTGTAGGTGGTCGCCTTCCCCTGGGCACTGGCAATGATGGTGTCCGAACTCTCCTTCGTTTCAACCGCTTCCACCGTGATGGTGTACTCGGTGTTCTTGGTCAGTCCGTCGATGTCGTGCCTTATCGTGCCGACGGAGGGCGCCACGGTTGCTGATTGCGCTGCCTGACTTCCCTGTTGCCACTTCACCGTGTATGAAGATGCTCTTTCAAATGGTTTCCAGAAGACTATGATGCTGTTACGAGTTTCCGGCGTCAGTGACAGGTCGGCTATGGTTCCTGGTTTGGTGGTGACGGTGGCGGTGCCATCGGTGATGGTGTCTCCGTCTATTGAGAGTGCGTAGACCTCCACCTCGTACTGCGTACCGCTCTTCAGTCCGGTGGTGGTGGCGGACGTGCCGGAGACGGTTGTCTCCCCGCTGTCCTCCCTTGCGTCCGGTTCCCTAACGTCCACCCGGTATCCTGTCGCGTCCGGCGTGGCGTCCCAGCTGGCACTCAGGGAATTGGTGCCTGCCGTCACGGTGATGCCGGTGACATCGCCGTAGGTCGTGGCCGTCCCCTCGGCGGTGGCTATGATGCCTTTAGTATGGTCGTTCGCCTCGACCTTCACCGTGTACTCGGTATTCTTGGTCAAATTGTTGATTTCGTAGCGCACGGTGGAACCGGAGTCTGGGGGTTCCACTGTTGCTGATGTTTCCGTCTCGCCCTCCTGTTTCCATCTCAGCGTGTAATCGTCCGCACCTTCGTATGTGTTCCAGAAGACGATTATCTGGTTGCGGCTTGCGACGTTCAGGGTCAGGCCGCCGACGGCTCCGAAATCGCGGGATTGGGCGATCAGATTATCTGTCGAGTCGTAAGCTCTGACCCGTACCTTGTAGGCGGTTCCTGCCGTCAGGCCGGGAATGGTGTACTCGGTGCCGGTCAATTCATTTCCTGAGGAGCGGGTTGCGCTGAAGTCCTCCTCTCCCGATTTCCAGTGGACCTCGTAGGCGGCGGCGCCGGTGTAAGCTGTCCAGCTAATTTTGAGTGAGTTAGAACTGCTCACACCGGCGGTGGCGGTTATTTCCCCCAGGGGTTTCTCTAGCAGTCTCCCTTGGACGTTGAAATACACTTTTTCTGCGCGTTGGGTGGTTGCCCAGGAGGAATCTGAACGCTCTTGTGAGCCCCGGTCATCGATGCTCCAGCCCGTGGCTGCGCCAGCATCTTCGGTTTCACGGGAGCCTCTTTCCGTTGTGATACAGACGCCAGTTCCAGTGGCACACGAAATCACCATGTAATATCGGGTGTTGGCTTCCAGGACGAGAGGCGTCGGCGTGGTGAAGGTTTTCACCCCTCTCATTCCGTCTTTCAGGTCCGACGGGTTGGTCAGGGTTGCCAGTGCCGTCTGGGCCGGGACCGGCCCGGTGGCAGACTCGCGTATTTCCACCACCACTCCCCTGGTAGCTGAGGCGCTTCTCACGTCCAGGCCAATGCCTGAAATGATGTATCCGCTGGCGTTGCTGCCGGTCACGAACCCATGAGCGACGTGGCTGTTTTCGTGTTCCCATGCGACACCGAACCGATTCTGTCCGGTGTTGCTCACGAGAACCATGTTACTCTGCGCACCGGCGGGCGCTACATGGGCCAGGTACAGGACCAGGGCGGTCAGCGCCAGGAGGCCCAGCGGCAGGAACCTCCGCTTCAGGAAACGGCTCTTAAACATGACTGTGGCCACGTTGATTGGTGATTTCATCCCTGTGTTCCTCGCCGTCGGATGGCGACGCCAAGTCAGATGGAAAAGACCCACTGTCCGGACGTATCCGCTCCGGACAGTGGGTATTGCCAATAAACGAAAAACGGCTCCCCACGGAGCGCACGTTCAGCGCATCGGAGAAGCCGTCGGAAAACGGGAGAGGTTGGACTAGATGCAGATGGTGGGGAAAATCGGGGGGGGGGGCTGACAGGGGTATGTAACGGCTGAAATTAACTTGGAAAGGCGCATCGGCTTCCGGTATTCTGGTGTTCGTCACACATCCAGATGAAGGAGACCCTCGATGCGTCTTCCCAGAGAAACCTATCAGATTCAGCAGACTATTGAAATGCATTTACCTCACCTATCTCAGCCACAATTGACCGGCCTGGTTCTGTGGGTATGCGGAGCTATTCTCGCCGGCAGCGCCTGTCAGAACGCCGTGGCCTCGGCCCTCTCTCCCTGGGGCAAATGGAACAGTCTGCGCCAGTATCTGAGGGAGTGGCTCTATGACGGCAGCGACCGGGCCCGTCCCTGCCAGACTCGACTGGACGTCACGCTCTGCTTCGCGCCCCTGCTCCGGTGGGTCCTGGTCTGGTGGCGCTCCGGCCATCTGGCACTGGCCATCGACCCCACTCTCAAGGGCGACCAGACCACCGCCATCGTCATCAGCGTCCTCTACCGCAGTTGCGCCATTCCCGTGGCCTGGCGCATCCACCACGCCACCCAGAAAGGCTCCTGGATGGACTCGATAGTGGAACTGCTCCGGGAACTGGCTCCGGCCGTTCCATGCGAAATGACCGTCATCGTGCTCTGTGACCGGGGCATCTCCAGCCCCAAGCTGTGGAAACAGATCCGTGCCCAGGGCTGGCACCCGTACATGCGCTATCGGAACAACATCACCTTCTGCGCCCAGGGTGGAAGGCGTCTGCCCGCGCGCGCCTTCCTTCCCGGTCCCGATACCGCCTGGATCGGTCGCGGCACCGCCTTCGGCCCACCCACCGCAAAGCGCCGTTGCACCCTGCTGGCCGTCTGGTACGCCGAGCAGGACGAGCCCTGGATCATCCTCACCGACCTGCCGCCTGAGGAGGTCGGGATCAGCTGGTACGCGCTGCGCTTCTGGATCGAACTGGGCTTCAAGGCCATCAAGAGCCTGGGCTGGAAATGGGACAAGACCCGGCGCACCGACCCGACCCGCGTCTCCCGCCACTGGCTGGTGCTGTCGGTGGCCACCTTGCTGGCCCTGGCCTATGGCACCAGAGTGGAGGACGCCCTCGATCGTGGCATCGCACCAAGCAATCTCCGTACGCCGCCAAAGACGCTGGCTGCCAATCATCGGGACACTCGTAGCCGGCTGCCGCGCACCGTCAGCGTGTTCCGCCACGGCTTCGACTGGCTCAGGCGCATGCTGCTCAAAGGACGCCTCTGGCGCCGAGTCTGGCTGCTGCCCGAACCCTGGCCACAACCCAAGCACAACCTGGAGGTCACTCATCATGCGCCCTCGTAATAACCCTTACATACCCCTGTCAGGGGGGGTAGCACATATGAGCATAGCACCGGGAACTCACGCGCGCGCGGCTGCTACCATGTACTCGACTCCGGTCAGCGAATGTCAAGTGTAGATGCCTCATCAATGAATAAAATGCTGAAAGACATTATACACAAAGTGCGTATGCAGGTTGTGTGCTTTCAGTCGTTTGGTGCGTGTAATATGCGTGCAGTTCGGGTAAAATGCGCAGAAAGGGCGTTAAGTGTCCCACAGAAGGGGGTAACGACATGAATCAAGCCGACCGCTTGCCACGTGAGATCGAGGCACTGCGCAGCCGCCTCTCAAGACTGAGCAGGGCAAGCCTCCGCATCACCGAAGACCTCGACCTCGCTGTCGCATTGCAGGAGATGTCACGCAGGGTGGCGGAGGCCATGGGCTGTTCCAATGGCCCGGCGCATACGCGCGTGCGATTGCGGGCCGGAGCGACGCTCTCGCAGGTGGCGCGTAAGTAGGACGGAGGCCCGGCAGGACACTCCTTCCTAAATGCTGTATAAAGGAACTTGCCACGGATCATTCGACACAGATCACCTCACTTATTGTTCCTCGCGTCTCTTGGCGGACTGAATTTCCTCTCTTGGAAGATCGAAAGTCAGTATCCCCAGGTAGGAGTGGAAAGTGCCCTACCAGAGCGAACCAGTCTTTAATCTATTACACTGGTCACCATGCGCTGGAAGACTACCAACGTAAGGAGAGTCGACAGACTCATCATTCTAGCGCGTAGGAAACCTGTGGCGTAACTCCCTGAAAGACTGAGTATTCGGAAATGACGATATCTTCACCATAGAGATTGCCCCATACGAGGACCGTGTACACGCCTCCCCTGAGACGTTCTTCGCGCTGGGTCTGGGACTCGCCGCCTGCCAGAAGTGACTGACGGTGGGCTTCACCACCGCGTTAGCCCTGGGGAATGAGCTTATGGAGGCAATGGACGAGAATAGGCTGCTGAACCTGCAGAGGAGGCTTGCCCGCCTCGGAATAGCATTCCGCTATCCAGCCGGCCCCGGCCCAGGGTGACATTATATCTTTGACATGTATGGGATAATCCCTCAGCAGCGACACCGCGCCGGTCCATCATTGCCCCGCCCTCGACATCATGCAAGAATGGGACGAGAAGGGCATGTGGCTTGAAGACCGGAGAACCGACATCACGCTTGTCTAATTGGGAATATCATTCCCAATTGATACCCCTGAACAGTGGAGACCACCGTGCTTATTCTTCATGCAGCGCTACTTGATGGACGACTTGCCATTTGGGGCGAAGATTCGGAATCGCGGACGGCGGACAGCGCGCGCGTTGCCAGTAAGAGTCCTGGACAGCATCCGCGCTGCGCTGACGCTCACCGGCTAGCTCAAGCCGTTGGCTTGGCAGCAGAAGACTGCGGAGTTGGCCCTGCCATTGCTTGGCTGCCCGGCCGGGGCAGCACCCCAAACCCATCCAGCTCGATGGCCGGTCCCGTGTCCCGTGCGAAGATGCGGATCAAGCCTTGGAGCGTGCCGTCTCTACGACTCGATCCGGAGCAGGCTGTTGAATTGCTGCAGAGATGCGCCAACCGCAGTGCATTGACGCACGGAATAGCAATTGGGGCGGACCTTGCCTTTTGGTCGCGCGCGCTCCTGTTCGCTGCGTCCCTGACGGCGCGCCAGCGTTTTCTGCCGGGTGTTGCCGAGCGGAACGGGCGCACATTGGCGGTCTGGACGCCAATCTTTGTCGGAGATGACGCCCACAGGTTGGCAGAACTTGCCAACCTGATGCCGCCGCCCGCCAGAGCGATGACAGAGACGGAAACGAGCGAGCCGCCTGCGATTGCCAGTCAATCCGTTCTCCGAGAGTTCATCACAGGCATTGTCGATTGCATGGCTCGGTCGACCCAACAGGCAAAGGAAGACGACGACAACCTTCGCTTTGACTCTACCCACGATGCCTGGCTGCACGCCTTGAGAAGTCGGAACCCGGTTGTCAAAGGGGAGCATGCTCAGCTCCGGCACCTCCGCCGCCAGATCGCAGACTGGCAACACCCCATTGCCATAGCTGCCAACTCTCCCTATCGGCTTTGCCTGAGACTGGAAGAGCCTGAAGAACATGACGCCGAAGAAGAGGCTACTGCCATTCGACGGAATATATGGCGACTCCGATACTTGCTGCAACCTCATGATGATTACAGTCTCTTGGTGAATGCTTCTGACATCTGGAGCCGAAAGGTCGAAGAACAGCGCTGCGAGTTGAACCTCAGGGAGTTCTTGCTGAGTTCCCTTGCCCATGCGTCCATGACCTGTGCGCCTATCGCAGAAAGCCTGAAAACGAAAGAACCGGCAGGATGCAGACTGGGCGACGCAGAGGCTTATCAATTCCTCTCGCACCAGGCTGCCGCACTTCAACAGGCCGGCTTCGGAGTGCTGCTGCCTGCGTGGTGGACTCGTCATGGGACCAAGACCAAGCCCGGCATTCGCGTGAAGGTAAAGACGCCGACTATGCAGGGCGGCTCCGGCATGAGCATGGCAACCCTGTTGAAGTTGGATGTGGAAGTGGCGATAGGAGACAGCCGGATAAGCCCGGAAGAACTGGAAGCTCTCTCTGAAATGAAGGTGCCGCTTGTGCGATTCAGGGGACAGTGGGTAGAGATTGACGCCGGGGCCATCAAGGCTGCCGCAGAATACTGGCGGAACAAAAAGCATTTCAGCCTGCAGGAGGTCTTGCAGGTCGGCCTGGGCGCAGACACTCGGGCAGAGGATGATAACTTACGCCTCGAAGCGGATGAATGGCTTCAGGATATGTTAGATCGCCTGTACGAGAAGGGCGGAATCGAGGAATTGGACGCCCCCGAAGGATTCGTCGGGCAGCTTCGTCCGTACCAGCAGTTGGGCTATTCGTGGATAGCTTTCCTGAAGCGGTGGGGACTGGGCGCTTGCCTTGCAGACGATATGGGTCTTGGAAAGACCATCCAGACGCTCGCCGCCCTTCAACTGGACTACCGGCAGGGGAACCGCCTGCCAAGTCTGCTGGTCTGCCCCACCTCGGTCATCAACAACTGGCAGCGAGAGGCTGCGAAATTCACGCCCGAGCTTGCCGTGCTGCTGCACCACGGGCCGAGCCGCAATCGCGGCGCCGACTTCAGGGAGCGGGCGGCAAGCCACCAGATGGTCATCACCAGTTACGCAACCATGGCAAGGGACATAAAACTACTGGCCTCAGTGTTATGGCGTTCCGTCATACTGGACGAAGCGCAGAACATCAAGAACCCGGTGTCCAAGCAGGCATCCGCCGCGCAAACGCTTCGGGCCGATCATAGGATAGCTCTCACCGGAACGCCTGTGGAAAATCATGTCGGCGACCTCTGGTCAGTCATGCAGTTTCTGAACCCGGGGCTGTTGGGTTCTCAGGCCGAGTTCAAACGCAGGTATTTCCAGCCGATCCAGGTCCGTAAGGACGAAGAGGCGGCAAGCCACCTGCAGAAAGTCACAGGACCCTTCATCCTGCGTCGCCTCAAGACCGACCGGGCCATCATAGACGACCTGCCCGACAAGCATGAGACCAAGCAATACTGCAATCTCACAAGGGAACAAATAACGCTTTACGAGGCGGTTCTGCGAGAGGCGGAGACTCGACTCGAAACCGCCACAGGCATTGATCGACGGGGAAGCATTCTCGACACACTGACCAAGCTCAAGCAGGTGTGCAACCATCCCAGGCAACTGCTTGGAGATAACTCCGCCATCAACGGGCGTTCCGGCAAACTTGCCCGGCTCCAAGAATTACTGGACGAGATAGTGCTGTCGGGAGACCGCGTGCTGGTATTCAGCCAGTTCGCCGAGATGGGCGGGATCTTGCAGCAACACATACAGGAGACCTACGGGCTGGAAACCCCATTCCTGCATGGCGGCGTCACGCGCAAGCAGCGCGAATTGATGGTCGATTGGTTTCAGAACGACCCCGAGGGTCCACTTGCATTCGTGCTTTCACTGAAGGCCGGAGGGTCGGGTCTCAACCTACCCCGTGCAAACCATGTCATTCACTACGACCGCTGGTGGAACCCTGCTGTGGAGAATCAAGCTACCGACCGCGCCTTCCGCATCGGGCAGACAAAGGACGTCCATGTCCACAAGTTCATATGCGCCGGGACGCTGGAAGACCGCATCGACCTCATGATTGAAGCCAAGCAGGAGACCGCAAAGCAAGTAGTTGGCACAACCTCGGAACGCTGGCTGACGGAACTGTCAAACGCAGAGCTACGGGATGTGCTGGCGCTCAGCGCAACCGCGTCCGACTTACAGCATTGAACTGGGTTCTGTTCTACACAAAGGAACTCCGATGACTTACGAATATCCACCATTCAGCAGACCAGTCGAAGTGAGGGGCGGCATAAAGGCTGGCTCAAAACGTGGAGCGTTCGGCTCCAGTTGGTGGTCCAAACGCTGGCTTCAGACGCTTGACGAATTCGAGATAGGCGCCCGCCTGGACAGAGGTCGTTCATACGCGCGCCGAGGTCAGGTCATATCCATCGACGTACGGTCAGGTATCGTGAAGGCCAAGGTGCAAGGCTCGCGAGCGACACCATACAGCGTGAGCATTGAGGTACGCATGATCAGTCCTGAGAACTGGGACCTCGTCCTTCAGGAGTTCACCGATCAGCCCATAGTAGCCGCCAGCTTGCTATCCGGGCGCATGCCCGATGATGTTGACGACACCTTCCATTCGATAGGTTTGTCTATGTTTCCCGAAAGGGAGAACGATCTGGAGACCGATTGCTCGTGCCCGGACTACTCCAACCCCTGCAAGCATGTCGCCGCGGTGTATCTCTTGTTGGGCGAGGAGTTCGACCGGGACCCCTTTCTGATATTTCGACTCAGGGGCTTGGAGCATGACCGTCTGCTGGGCGACGCTTTTCGTCGTGCCGCACAGACTCTTGAGGCTCCTCTCTTGGCAGCAGAACCTTTGCCGCCAGACTCGGAAGACTTTTGGCTCAACCCACTGGCGAGATTAGACGAAAAAGACTACGCCGGCCCGGCGGAACCGCCAGAGGCCGACGCATCCTTGCCGCAACAGCTAGGCCGATTTCCCTTCTGGCGCGGGAACCAAGACTTCGCGACCTCCCTTCAAGGCATCTACAGGGCGGCGTCATGGCGAGCTAAAGAAGTGTATGAGGACCAGCATAATCTCACGTCAGGGCCGACGAAGACCGGATTGACAACCGAATAGCCGAAGCGCCGTCGAAATGCAAGTGTACAGAAGTCAGGACACGTAAGCGCTTCTGGGAGTAGGGGCATGAGAGCGCGCTGATCGATCGATCTCGTCCCGGACAGAAACGCAAATTGGACGAGCGTGCCGAAGGGCACCTTGAAGCTATAACGTGCATCGACCCTCCCGAGGCCCATACGCACTGGACGCTGAAGCTGCTTGAGGACAAGGTTGAGGAATTGGGCTATGTAGAGAGCATAGCGAGGGAGACGGTGGGCCAGAGCTTGGGAAAACTAACTCAAGCCCTTGAGTAACAAGGCGTGGCGCATCCCTGAGCTGGGCGGGGAGTTCGCAGCAGGGATGGAGGACGCATTGAACCTTGACGGCCACCGTAGATATACATATTGGCTCAAACTGGTGTGGATACTGGCTTGAAGATGACTCGGTACAGGTCTTGAATGAAAAGGCTATAGACATAAGGAGCGAAGGAGCTACCCGATGGCAGTTACGGAGATGGAGCAGATCGAAGCCGAGATAGCAGCGATATTCAGCGTTCGACCCGCAAGCGACCGCAACATTCTGGACAGGCTCGAAGTCGGAGAGGAGATGATGAGCGAGGTCTTTCTGTTTGCGCAGTATCGTGGGTTCGCGCTTTACGACGGGTTGGTGGCTAATTTCAAGATGGCGTGGGACGATGAAGAGAATGGACCTCCGCCTCTGTCGTGCTGGCTGCGGCTGACCAAAGAGGCGAATGGAACGTTCTGCGTAAGCATTGTCGAAGACGAGAAGCAGCCTCAACAACCCAGCAGGTCGAAAGACTTTGACTGGGCGAGAGTAATCTAGGCAGTCCCGGTCAACGACAATTACCCGTATGTTGCGGCGGCAGCACAGACAGGCTAATCTGTCGAGCAGCCGAGAAGTGTGCGTGCGCAGGGCTTGGAAACGGCGCCCAGGCGTCTGCAGGGCGAGCGGTTCCTTTCGGCCCCGCATTAACTGATCTAGCCATACAACTGTAAGAGAACTGTGACGGTGCAGAGTCCATGAATGAGCATCGGCCGGCACGAATGAACCTGCATAAGCTGAGCAGGGCTCGGGAGCGTTACGAGAGCGGTATGGAGCATGTCAGGCGTGGGCGACACGAGAGCGCCGCGCGCAGTTTCACGAAGGCGATCAGGCTGGACCGTGACAACGCCGAATACCGCTACCTGCGTGGGCTGGTGCACTTTCATCTGGAACGGTACTACAGGGCCATCTCAGACTTCAGGGACGCGATTGCTCGTGCCCCCATTCACGTGAAGGCGCACACCTGCCTGGGAAGCACGTACGCAATGGTCGCCGAGTACGAACTAGCCGTCGAGTGCTATGAGGAAGCCATCAGGGTTGATCCCGGATATGCTGAAGCCCACGCGGGTCTTGAAGCCATCCGTGCATTCCTAGGCAGCAGTAGCGGAGAAGCCAAGAACCTAGGGCCGCCACTGAAGTAGCCGGAAGCACTGACGCCCGCCCAGGCCTGAGCCATCGTCGCGGGACCGAAAGGCGCCGGGGACGGCCGTCAAGCCTGAGAATTCCGGGGCAACAGGGCGCTCCCCGGGCGGCGCGAACACCCACGTGAAATGGCCCGTAAGTGTGCTCGGGCAACGTTCGCATCTTGCGAATCAAAAGCCCGGCAATAGCATTGAGGCGGCGATATACTTTATGGCAGATCCCACGAGAGAGCAGTTGCGACAGCTGCACGGCGCTTTTGGCGTATTCTGGGACGCCAGTCCCTGGCAGGCGCTCGACGACCTGGACGTGGTAGGGGTCGAGCACCCTTCGGGTCGCTACACCGGGTACTGCTCCGTACTGGGGTCGGCGTTCAGGGAGTACGGGCTGGCGGTGTTCATAGGCGATGAGGGACTGTCTGGATACCTCGACCTGGTGAATGACGAGGTGGATCCGGAGTCTCCGGAGGGTTTCGAAAGGATGAACGCGCTGCTTGCGGTGCGTGGAGACAGGGAGAGCCTGAGCGAGAGTGAGCGGGCGGCGATGCGTCGTGCGGGGCTCCGCTACAGAGGCAGGGGTACGTGGCCGATCTTTCGCAGCCTGCGGCCGGGATACCTGCCGTGGCGACCGGACGAGGATGAGGCCGTCTTTCTCACGGCTGCGCTCGGCAACATGATCGATGTGGCATCGAGAGTGTCATCCGGAGACCTGGTGTTATACGGCGAAGACGACTCCGACCTCATGTTGATGCGCGTCTTTCATGACGGGGAGTGGATAGACCAATGGAAAAGGTATCCTGAACCGGTGGCTCCCGCACCCACGCCCGAATATCACGACGCCGAGCGCCTCCGCCGCCTCAACCTGTCAATGCCCAAGGGGTCGGCGGTCTGGGAGCTTGGCGTCTTCTACGTGCGCACAGCCGTTCAGGAGGAGAGAGGAAGCCGCCCATATTTTCCGACGATGGCGCTCGCAGTCGACCGTTCCACGACGCTGATAGTGGGAATGAAGTTGCTTGGAGCATCGCCGTCGTATGAGGAGCGCCGGGACGCGTTGGTGGAGATGTTGGAGAGTGCGGATGCTCTGCCTTCGCTTATGGTGACGGACTCCGTCGAGACTGCGATGCTGGCCTTGCCGATACTTTACGAATTGGGCGTCGAACTGACGCTGGAATCTACCCCCGGCATATACGACGCCAGGTCGACGTTCGAGAACTCCACAGACTGAGGGTTATAGGGGAGGGGCAATTCGCCTTGTGCTGACGGAGTCACCACAATTGACGATGTCGTCATTCTGTTTGTACGTCGCAGGACACACTTCAGGGCAACTCCTCCCGTCATACTGCTCGGTGTCGCGCAAGGTTGGAAGTTAACACCCCATCGCATGCCTCCGCTTAATTGAGAGAATTAGCAATGACCACAGTTCCCCTGCCAAATTTTCTGCCCGTGGACGTCCTTGACGACTTCGAGAAATTCGACGGTCCTCTCATCTACCTGGCTGCTCCGCTAGGGCGTCCGGACCCATCCGTCCGGCAAGAGAGGTTCGACAGTGTCAACAGGTACTGCGGATACCTGATCCGCCAGCACGAGTTAGTCTTCTCGCCACTGTCCCTCGGCGCTTCGCTTGATGAGGATGCCATCTCGAACAGCGCCTGGTATGGGCTCGGACTTCAGATGCTGTCGCGCTGTGATGAGTTGCGCATTCTCGGACTGGACGGATGGCAAGACAGTGTCGGCGTGACCCTCGAGACCAGGTATGCTAGACAGCTTTGCATCCCCGTTTCGGTTGCTGATCCGTCGACGTATGAAGTGAAGTTGCTGCACGGTAACTGAAGTTATCGCTGTCGATAGTCACCGCCCCTTGTGAATTCCGGTGCCTTTATGTAGCTTATTGGGAATTGGACGGCAGAGCATAACCTGATCGATAGGCTCTATGAACTGGATTCCCAACATCCTAAGACGAGGCAATCACGCCGAGCTCCCTTCCCCGCCTTCGCACTGTGGCCTCACATCTTCGCCCGCTAGAGAGACGCTCGCGGTCGACACGCTGCTGCTCAATCCTCTGGCAATCCCCCAGAACCCCTACCTCATGAAACATTACCAGGACGGACATCGGTGCCGTGGCCGCATCAACGATCCGGAGTTTGATGTCAGGCTCACTCTTGAGGCGTTTGAAAATCAGCAGAGGGCTTTGTGCGAGATAGGCGCGGAGGGATTCGACATCGTATTCAGCGCCCTTTGCCAGGTCCGCAGGCCCTCAGATAGAGATGCACGCGACGCGACCTCGCCAGATTGGAAGGTATCGCCTGTGACGAAGGCGCACAGGAAGACTTCGTCGGCGCTGTCCTAACTGTGGGGTCCACACCAGATAGTGCCGCTGCTGCGCTGAGATTCGAGGGAGAAGTTGCAGACTGAATGCGACATTCAAGTGGCTACCCTGGCAGTCAAAACCGGACTATACGGTCACCTGTTAGACAGTCCAGTCTATTGACTCGACGAAATCAAGAGCATTCACCTTGAACTTCAAGATGATGGTTAAGTGGTGGAAACTACATCGACAGCTTGGTCGGTGGGTTTACGAGTCCGAGAGATCCCACCACACCTCTGCGGATGAAGAACCGCAAGGGTGTATATTAACGCATGCCAACAGTCCTTGCTTTCCCATTCTTGCTCGTCTTTGCTAGAATTGCTTCAACGTTTGTTCCCATTGGGACAATACCGACCTCATGACTGTTAAGGCATTGTCCCAAGTGTCAGCGAAGTTAAAGGAGCTGGAGCCTTCACTCGACATGACTCAAGCGCGATTTGAACGTGATGACCAATCAGATAATGTACGCGGCGTCAGAAGTGGGCCAGTTATTTGGGATAATGCCCGAAGCCGCCCGCCAGCGAGTCGCAGAAGGGTGGCCTTGAGGCTTCCGAAGTACGGGCGAAAGGAGTCGCTCACGAGTACGGCATCGGTGCGAAGGCTACTCGCGACCATAATGACCTGAGCGAGGTCGAGATGAAAAAGCTTACCAGCGATGTGGTGCAGTACAGTGTTAGATTCATGGGGAGGGGGCTTGAGTTGCCCTTCCCCAAATACCAGGATGAGCATTTCACTTATGACGGAACGGTTACTGGGGCCAAGAGGGTGCTGGCAATTCTGCCGCAGTTCGTGAATGAGAACGCGGGAGTGGAGCAGTGGTCACCTGTGAGACTTCCTAAGGAACCCCACAAGGTCATCGCCTATCCCGCCGCGTTTGACTACGTGAAACCTAGTCTTGATTTGAAACATCCAAGTGTGGAAGTTATGGAAGGCGCGGAGCAATGACGATGACTCTCGCTGCTGACGGAAACATAGGCGGTATTCTTCAAGGCTTCGGTGGCGACCCCCAGAGGGCCGAAGGCTTGGCGGCGTTTATGGGGTTTGAGCCGATCCCGAACCCGGAGGACCGCTTGGCCGGTGCGCTTTCCGGGGGGTTGAAGCACTTCCTTCAGGGACGTGGCGATGGAGGATTTGGCGTAAGCGAACTCTACCGTGTAGGAAGTTGCACCGCGACTCCTGCCGAGGCCGGCCTGTGGATAGCCGTGCTATCGGATTGGGGTTTTCGTTCGTCAGATAGGGATCGGTCGCGGAGGCGCGTCACTCGCGCCCTTGTGGAGCACGTAGCGGACAGGCGCTCACTAGCCCTGCTGGTTCCTCCTTCGACTGATCCGCGCCGCGAAGCCGAGCTCGTCTTTCCTCGCACCCGGGTCGGCTCCTCCAATGGTGCTGTGACCAGCATACGCGCCCATCTGGATCTCAATAATCCAACGCGCTTCCATCGAGACCTTCTGCGTGGGCTCCGTATATCGCCGGGCGCAAATCTCTTGGACGTGTCTAGGCTGTGGCAGCATCAGTTCAGCATCGAGCGCGTCACCACCAAGTTCTACCAAGAGTACGCCGCAGTCCGCGACCGTATAGCCAAGGAGCTGTTGGCGCACAACAAGGAACACCCACAAGTTACTTCCTTCACCCAGGACGAGGCCCGGGCCTGGGCCACCCGGCAGATGGGCCGCGTGCTCTTTCTCTGGTTCCTCCAAGCTAAACGATGGCTGGGAGAAGTCGGAGGGATGGGTTCCATTAACTACCTGCTGGACCTATGGGACAAGCGCAAAGACACGCAAGAGGGCGAATACTATCGCGGCATCTTGGCCCCCATGTTCTTCGACGCCCTGGCGACGGGCAGCAGCAGCCGTGGCGAGCACCCTGTCTTAGGATTCGTTCCCTACCTTAACGGTGGTTTGTTCCGGCGCAGCGCCCTAGAGGACCGCATCATTGACTCTGGCGACGTATCGCTGCCAGATGAGGTGTTCGATCCCGAAGATGAAACCTCACTCCTTGGCCTTCTCTCCCGGTACCGCTTCACTACCAGGGAATCCACGCCGGACGACCAATCCGTCGATCCTGACCCGGAGCTGCTAGGACGAGTCTTTGAGAACCTATACCAGGGCGACGAACGCCACGACACTGGCACCTACTACACCCCCCGTGAGATAGTCCAGTTCATGTGCCGCGAGGCGCTGGACGGCTACCTACGGGATGAAACCGGCGTGAAGCAGTCCACACTGAACGCTCTCCGCCAGGAGGCCGTTGGGTCCAGGGACGAGTATCAGCCTTTGCCCGACATCCCCGTTGACGCCCTTATAGACTCATTGGAGACCGTTAAGGTGTGCGATCCAGCCGTCGGCTCCGGGGCCTTCCTCCTTGGCGCCATCCAGGAGATAGTTGCCCTGCGTCGCGGGATTCTATTCTCCCAGGGTACCTACGTAGAACCTCGAAAGTTATATCAGACGGTGAGCGACTGGAAGCGACGCATCATCGAGAACAGCCTGTACGGAGTGGACATCAACCCGGAGGCTGTGGAAATATGCCGCCTGCGCCTCTGGCTCTCTATGGTGCTTGATATGGACGAGCCACCACCAGCCAATTCAGACTGGGCTCTGCCCAATCTGGATTTCCAGATAGTAGCGGGGGATTCGCTGGTGGACAGAGTGGCGGGCGTCGTGTTCAAGGAGTCCTGGCCCAGGCCCAAGGACCTACAACTCGGATTGGATCTTCAGAATAGTCTCCAACGATTGGAGAACAACATCGCCCAAAGGAGGCGGGAGTTCGAGGGGACGCACAGGAATCCCAGACGCCTCCGTGAGTTGCGGGACCTTATCGCTCGGGACCAGCGTGAGATTGTCCGCCTGCACTTGGTTGATGCGTTGACAATTGCCGAGGCGGATCTGGAAACTCTGAGCAAGAACAGGCGGCCCGTCAAAACCGCGCTGAGGAAGGCGAACAGCCTGATTGATCGAATTCGCTCCCTGCTGGAAGGTGTGGAGTCAACTGACTTCTCACTCGTGCAGAAGCCCTTTCTCTGGCCCATCGCCTTCCCGGAAGTGCTGCGGGAAGGCGATCCAAAAGCGGGGTTCGACATTGTGATAGCCAATCCACCCTATGTGAGGATGGAGAAGTTGGATAACGAGGACGAACTGTCCTACGGAGAGGCCTTCCCAGAAGTGAGAGCTTCGCGAGCGGACATCTTAGTCTACTTCTACGCCCGTGCCCTCCAGATACTTAGGCCAGGAGGCTGGTTGACCTTCATCACCAGCAACTCGTTCACCAAGCGTAAGTATGGGACAAAGCTCAGAGGTTATCTGTCCAAAGAGCTGGCCATAGACCGGGTTGTTGACTTCGGGGAAATCAAAATATTCGATGCAACTGTCGAACCGTATGTCTTGATAGCCCACAAGACAACTCCTGAGCATGGCAGCACTATGCTTGGGCATAATTTATTCGCACCACTTACTCGAGCACTAGGTGGGAAAGGAAACGTGGAGAGAGTTCGAGAGGAAGTACAAAGTCTGCCAGAATACTTGGACAGTGAAGTATCGTCTTTTCCCCAAAGTCGCCTTACAGAGTCGGAGTGGCGTAT
Source organism: Dehalococcoidia bacterium (assembly GCA_963665605.1). Lineage (GTDB taxonomy): Bacteria > Chloroflexota > Dehalococcoidia > Lucifugimonadales > JADFKI01 > Bin90. Next base: position 2,853,683 of record OY762409.1, read on the forward strand.
CGAAGACGAGGAGATCAACATCCTGTTCGAGCGTCTGATGAATCAGGGCACGCCGTTGAACGAGTTCGTCAAGGGGCGCGTTTATATGGGGGTAAAGACGGGGCTGAATGAAGCGTTCGTCATAGATCAAGTAAAGCGTGACGAGTTAATTGAGGACGACCCGCGCAGTGCGGAACTCATCAGGCCGTGGCTGGAAGGCAAAGACATTAGGCGGTGGAAGGCGAATTCATCGGGCCTGTACATCATCTTTACCAACCGCGGCGTGGACATCAGTAAGTACCGAGCGATTGAAGATCACCTGCGATGGTTCCGGGATGATCTCGAGAAACGCGCTACAGCACATCTTCACCCCTGGTATGAGCTCCAACAACCGCAGGAGGGTATATACCACGAGTTTGCTCATCCGAAGATTGTGTGGCCAGAGTTTGCACGGTCGATACGGTTCACCTTCGACCCAAATGGGAGCTATGTAAACAATAAGTGCTACGTGATTCCGATCGATAACAAGTGGTTGTTGGCAGTCCTTAACGCAAGCTTGTCTGAGTTCCTACTATGCCAAATGACAAACTCTTTACCTGGAGGATTCACGCAACTGTATTTGCACCACATGAGTCGCTTTCCCTTCGTAACTCCGGATGTCGACGCACAGACCGAACTGGAAGCTCTTGCGAACGAGATAATCGGTCTTGAGGATTCTCCAGGGGAGGTGGAGGCAATCGAGCAGGAAATCGATTCCATAGTGTTTCATGTTTACGGGCTGGCGGCACCAGAACGGAAACTGGTCCTGGACTGGCTCGGAGAGCGGCGAGAGGCCCTGGGCGCTGAGATGCCCCCAGACTGGAGGAAACTCAACACGCTCCGAGCGACGGCTGGCGCGTGGCGCGACAGCATCGACGGGGAGCAGCTGAAGCGGGACATTCGAGCCAGTCGTGACATTCGGACTCGTCCGATACCTCAACTTTAGAGGTCAGTGCATTGGAATACCTATTGGATACAGACTGGGCAATCGACTATTTGCATAAGGCGGATCGAACAGTCAGGCGATTGGAAGAACTCTTGGCAGCGGGTATTGGTATTAGCATAGTCTCATTGGCTGAACTCTACGATGGTTTGGTGGGATCGAAAACTCCGGATGGTGATGCCGAGGCATTACGCCTGCTATTGCAAGTGGTTGACGTAATCCAACTTGATGATGCAGCTTGTCGGATATTTGGTAGGGAGAGATACAGATTGAGAGCCACAGGTAACATCATAGGGGATATGGATATCCTAATTGGCGCAACTGCTATATCCAAAGGCCTGACTCTGCTCACGCACAACAGGAAGGATTTTGAGCGGATACAGGGTCTGAAGCTCATTTGACTCACTCGCGCAGGCTACCTTTACTAGGAATTGTGTTTTGATGATGGAACAGTCACCTGAGTTGCCCAACCTAGAGCGGTTCATACTCAATCCTACCGAGGATCTCGATGTTGAGTACAAAAACTGGCTTGACCTACGGGTGGAACGCGACAGAGCCAACCTAGCCAAGGCGGTCATTGCGCTCGCAAATCACGGCGGCGGTGTTATAGTCCTGGGATTCGAAGAATTACCGACCGGCTTGGAGGCAAGACTCAAGCCCACAGAGATTCCTGACGTGACTCAAGATGACATAAACGCAGCCGTTAGCCGGTACGCAGACCCCCAATTCCATTGCCGGATGTACCTAGTGAAACATCCGGTTGGCGGCAGTGTCCACCCAGTGGTTCGAGTTCCTGGCGGGGATGTGCCCGTAATGAGCAGGAGAAATCGGGCTGAAGCAGGCCTCCAACAGCGCAAAGTGTATGTGCGCAAGCCCGGTCCCAGAAGCGAGGAGCCTCAAACGGCTGAAGAGTGGCGTATCCTGCTTGATCGCTGTGTAAGGGCACGTCGTGAAAACATGCTAGATGCTATTCGTAACATTGTTCTTGGACATGTTGGAGCAATCGGTACAGTCGAAGCGGTCGATGAACTAGCGGATTTCATGGAATCGTCTCATAACCGCTGGGAGGAGTTGGTAAAGGATGAGCCATTGGACGCCCCGCACCGCTTTCCAAATGGCCACTACGAGATTGCGATTGCTCCAAGCAATCCCTCGCCTGCGATAAGCTTGGCAGAACTCAAGGAAAAACTGGCAGTTGCACAGAGGGTCCAGACTTCTGGCTGGCCTCCCTTCATGGAAATTGGGGTCAAGGAGCTAAATCCTTACGCGAATGTGGACTGCATTGAGGCGTGGATAGGTCGTCCATTGCCTAACAAAATGTTCAATGATCCTTCTCATGCAGATTTCTGGCGCGTATCTCCTTCTGGCCAACTATACTCCATCAAAGGATACTCCGAAGACGGCGGTGAATGGGCGAATTCACTTCAACTCAACCCAGGTTCAACTCTCACCGTAAACAACTCGGTGATCCGAATCTGGGAGTGCTTGCGTTTCGCAAGTTGCTTCATGAGAACCTTCGGTGATGTTGAAGAAGTTACAGTACGGTGCCAATTCGCAGGCCTTTCTGGCCGTACACTGGTTGACAGTTTGGAACCTGCCTTCTCCATTAGACGAGGTGTCAGCCAGGTTGATGAGGTACCATTGACTGGCCAGTTCACTCTGCAGCATCTGGAAGACAACATGCTGGAGGTGCTTAGGCATCTTTTGGACCCACTGTTCGAACAATTCGATTTCTTCCAGCTAAGAGTTACCCACGTACAGAATGTAATTGATCGATATCGCGAGAAGTGGCCCTGGTGAGACCATATGCCAATGAGTGCTGAGTCTACCATACGAAGGTCGTGTAGTCCCCAATGACAAACAACGCTGGTATCCTCCCAATAGCCAACGAACCGACTACCGGGGCGATGCGAGAGCACCTTGTCGGCGCGCTGGCTCGTGTAATCCCCCAAGATATCCGCATCGCGACAGCCTACCTAACCCCCGACGGCTTCCTCGAGTTGAAGGATGCCATGGACAGTGCCCACAATGTGCGACTCCTGCTGGGGGAGCGCCCCTTCATGAACCGGCGTGGGCCGGGGGATGTGCTATCCCAGCCCAGCGACCGCGATGAGCTTCAGGGCCCAGCGGAGTCGATCGACTGGTATACATTTCTCGAGGGGGGCTACCCCTGGCTACTACTCACTCACGAGGAGCGCCGTGAACTTCTCGCGCGAGGCGCAACTCCTGAAGCGGGGACCTTCGACCTGACTGCGTGGGAGCGGGTCACCACGCTGGCAGACTTTCTGAGAAGGGACAGCGTGGAGGTCAGGCGGTTCCTGGGTTCCGATAAGGGCAAAGTTCTGCCTGAAAACGTACTGGACCATCGCTCACCTAGGAATCGACTTCACGCTAAAGCGTACCTGTTCTCCGGTGAGATGGGGCGCTATGTCGCCGTCGGCTCCAGCAATCTCACCAAGAGCGGGCTATCAGAGAACTCCGAGCTGAACCTGGCCTCCTACGACCATGACTTAACGGTCCATCTGGAAGGCTGGTTCGACGAGAAGTGGGAGTTTGGCCAGGACTGCAAGGCACAGTTCATCCAGCGCCTGGAAGAATGTGTCCTGTTCGGGAGGCGCTACACACCGTGGCAGGTCATGCTCAAATCGTTGCACGCAGCTTACGGCCGCTTTTTGGAGATGGGTCTGTCGGAAGAGGTTATGGGGAGGTTGGCCGGATTCCAGCAGCAGGCCGTCCAACGCTGCGTCGCCCTGATGAGGCGTCACTGGGGAGCCATGCTGTGCGACTCGGTGGGCCTGGGCAAGACTTACGAAGGGCTGGGCATCCTACGGGAGTTCGCCAACCAGCGGAGCGAGGACCCGGGGGCGAGTACCTCGACGCGGGCTTTGATCGTTTGCCCCGCCCAGCTCCAAGACAACTGGAATGCCGACAGGTTCGCCGAGTGGGGAATCATCGCCACCACAGTCACTATGGAGTCTCTGCCCAGCCTCGCGGACATCGAAGAGGAGGCGTCACCCGTCCAGCGCCAACGGCTCCGGGCCGAGTTGAAGCGTTATCAGGACCAGTACGACGTCATATTGGTGGACGAGTCCCACAATTTCCGCAACCCGGGAACGAAGCGCTATCGCGCCCTCATGGACATCATCCGAGGTGGCAAGCCGGATACCAGGGTGGTGCTCATGACAGCCACGCCCATCAACAACTCGGTCTGGGACCTGTACCACCAGCTCATGCTCATCACGAGGGGAGACGACACTTGGTATGCGGGGCGAGGACCAATACCCAATCTGAGGGAGGCATTCCAGGCGATTGAGAAAGGGGAGTCGGACTCCGGTCTGCTGGACACTATGATGCTGTCCCTGGTACGCCGGACCCGGCACGACATCCGGTCCATGCAGGAGGCGGGGGAGACGATGGAGGTCAACGGGCAGCCCCTGCGTTTCCCAGAGCACGAGATACCGAAGGCAGTGGACTATAGCCTGCAAGGCCTGTACGGAAATATCTACCACGATATCATCGACGCCATCGAACACCTCAACTTTGCCGTCTATCGCCTAGATGAATATGGCGTAGAGACAGGGGAGAAGGAGACCAGCGCACAACTGAGGCAGCGCAACGCCAACTTTGTCGGCATAATGCGCACCATCCTATTGAAGCGCATGGAGAGTTCCCTGGCCGCGCTCATGTCCACAGTGCGAAATCTTGTGGACTATCTCAATCTATTCATGGTGAGGCTGGAACGCGGTCGTGTCCTGACGCCCAAGCAGGCATACAAGCTGCGAGGTGTGCTAGGAGGGTCATTGCCAGACCACGACCAGGATTTGGAGGACATGAGCCCGAAGGCGGTGGCAGCATTGCAACAGGAACTCGCCGCACCAGAGGACATGGATCTTTGTGGGAGGTTGCAGGCGGACGTGGAGTTCGACCGGGACAGGCTTCAGACGCTACTCACGCGTCTTCAGTGGCTGGAGGAGATGCTGGCCGAGCAGGGCGACCCAAAGGCACAGGCCGTGCGCAAGTTGCTTGAAGGGCTTCCAAAAGAGGACGACCAAGGTCATCCGACCAAGGTTGCCCTATTCACAACCTACAAGGACACCGCTCAACATCTGTTTAAGCAGTTCGGCGGAGATGTGGACTCTTTGAAGAGCGATGTACGCGTTCAAAGCAACTTGGAGGACGGACGGCGGATGTCGCTGCTTACTGGCGAAGATGACCAGAATCGGCGGCGCTCGGTACTTGAGCGATTTGCGCCGTTAGCATCTCACCGCGAGACCGAACCTCTGGACGACCCAGCCTTGTTGAGCAAGATAAAACCTTTGAGAGCGCAAGGCATTGAATTGTTGATAGCCACAGACGTACTCTCGGAGGGCCAGAACCTTCAGGACGCCCAGTTCCTAGTCAACTATGATCTACCCTGGAATCCGGTGAGGATGATCCAGCGCGCCGGTCGCATTGACCGCCTGTTCTCACCCCACGACAAGGTGTACATCTACAACCTGATGCCAGAGGACGGATTGGAAGACCTGCTGAACCTGGTTCAGAACCTGTCCAGGAAGATTGAGACTATCGAGGATGCCGTGGCTTTGGACGCTTCGGTGTTGGGAGAGCAGATCGAGGCGAAGGAACTGGACAAGGTGATGAAGCTGCGCGCCGGTGGCGTCCAGGCGGACCAAGTCTATAGGGAGGGGGAGCGAAGCCAAGGACTGGATGAGGGAGCAGAGCTGCTGAACAGGTACTTAGATATGATGAAGGAGTTTGCTACCGAGGACGTAAAGGACATTCCCAACGGTGTCTACAGCGTGAAGAAGGGCATGGCCAACGGTGTTTACGTGATGCTGAAAATGCCAGAAGAGGCATCTGGAGAAGTGTTCTGGCGTTTCTATCCCCTAGGCAACGTAGCGCAGCCTATCACATCTCCCAACGATGTATTGTCAATTGTCGAGGCCAACAGTGACGAACACCGCTTCGATATTCTGCCGAACGAAAACCCGTTCAGGCACCTGAAGGAACCTCTAAGAGCCGCCGTCGACCAGATCGGCCAAGCGTACCTGGATACCATAACCGCAGTTACGTCTGACAGTTTCACGAGACGTGTCCGGCAGTTCCTCAATCGTGACGACCTACTGCAATTTCAGCCTGACCTGTTCCGCTTCTTCAACGAATGGGTGGAGATGCCGTTGCCATCGGACGCCACCAGGCGCACGGAGATGCGGGACCCAGTTAGGTTCATGAACCAGCTTGCGCCTACTCGGGCAGAGCTGGCCAATGTGGTGCAGGGGCTGACTGCACTCCGAGAGGCTATTCGGTCCGAGGGCCTTGATCGCCCTATCGCTCGACCCGAGACCAGGAAACCGTCGGTCGAGGACTTGGAACTGGTGGCCTGGGAACTCATAGTCGGGCCAGACGGCTTAGTCCAAAATTAGAGAACGTGCAGAGTGCTGTCCTGCACAAGGCCATTACCATCTCTGCAGGTAGGCAGAACGCCCTTGTATATTAGTAATTGTTCTCAATAGTGACTTCACAGACGTGGAGTGGAGTGCGGCAGACCGATCCGCCCTTGGTCGTCAAAGACCGTTGTCAAGCAAGGGTCGCCGCACCATCGTCCTGAAGTAGAACCACGACCTCAAGCCGGTCCCCGCTGAAGAGCACACTATCCCTATCCCTTAGCAATTAGCACTGACACTTATGCTGAACAATGGCGCCAGGTGGTACAACTTGTCGCCGCCGCAGTGGTCCATCATTGCACCGCCATTGACAGGTAGCGTTAGCTGCCATAGCTGACGTTCCCAGGCGTGCGGGACCGGAGTCTCTCGTGAACGTCAGTGACAGTGAGACGCCGCGCGGTATGGCGAGGCAGATCGGCGTCGGTCAAAAGGCAGGCTAAACCGCTTGATGCGGATACACTGTCTGCGATCAGTAGGAAGCATTCAAGGGCGGACAGATTCTGGACCACTAGGCTGTCAAGCCGCCTGCAGTAGAGTCCCTAGAAATGGTGTACGAAAAGGAGTCGAACCGGGGGAATAGGTTGATGTGGAACATTCGGCACAGGGCTGGGGCATTACTCTCTTTGCTAAGCCATAGGACATGGAGATTTGGGCTGTGATTGGACAGTTCAGGCGATAACCTCCGGGATCGTTCAAGACTTAATACTCAGTTATATGCAGAGTCCGCTCACTTGGATATTGCTACTTCTCATCTGGGTTGTGGAAATCTTCGGTCGATTCGTGGCCGACAGCAAAATGGACCTCAATTTATGTGTCCCATTTTCGCGACGGCCTATAGTGTATTCTCAATTGCTCCTCGAGTGAGTGTCGAGCATCTCGACCCGTACCTCCATTGTTCTGGGATATAGCGCCGGGCCAAACTGGTTGAATATCGCCACGTCGGCTGCATCGCGCCCATAAGCGACGGCAACTCGCCCTCCACGTGGAACGGCCTGCGTTGCATCGAAGGTGTACCAACGGCCACCTACGTACGCTTCGAACCAAGCGTGAAAATCCATCGGCTCGAGTTCGTGCTGATAGCCTACAACGATACGCGCTGGGATACAGAGACTGCGGGATAACGCGATGCCTAAATGAGCGAGCTCGCGGCATACGCCCTCGCGCTGCTGATTGACCTCGACTGCCGACATCTGAAAATTGCTGGAATCTGGATTGAAGCGCACGGTCTTGCGGATCCATTCCACAATTCTAGCCACTTGATCGTAGCCGGGCTCGACGCCGTCTACGAGTTCCCTACCGATGTCTATAAACCGATCGGACTCGCAATAACGGCTGGGGAAAAGATAGGTTAGAACCTCATCCGGCAGATTGTGCACCTCGTCAAATGGCGCGCCAGGCGACACGTCAATGCCGTCTTCGATTGAAACGTCCGCAGATCTACGGATAGAAAACTCCCCTGAGGGTGCTATCAATCGCTCGCACAAGTTACCGTAACTGTCCGCATACTCTGTGATCGGTACACTTGGTATCAACGCGCAGTCTTCATGCGCCACCCGCTGATGTGCTCCGCTTCGAGGGCGGAGCAGCAGGATAAAAGGCGTAGGGACACTCACATCAAAGGTAATAGCACAGCTTGTACGAAGCCACATTTCGATTCCTTTACTTGTCATAACCACGTTATCAACTTGTTACGGTCCGGTTTTACAGGGCGCCTTGTCAATGTGACATTGACTTCGAAAGAACAGGCAAGGTTCCGGGCCTTGAACAGCCTGCCGGCGGGGCTGTTGGATCAGGCGACCGACTTGATGGCAGTGAGTTCACGCCACGGACAACGCATGCCGACAGATTACCGGGATCGTGGTGCAGATCCCACCGGCCGTAGTCACCGAGGCCGCAGATCAGCCAGCGCACGTCCGAGGCAGCGGTAGCCGGCGTAGTGCACTTGGCTCGCTCCAGCAATCTCTGACTTCTCCCTGCCAGCAGGGCTTTCCAGTCAATTGGGCGAATCCGGGTGTCCGGTTCGGAAGCAGTGTAGACCGCGTATGTTGCCGACAATGGCGGAGTTTCGACATTCTGTGACTGCTACTGACTATGCGCCAATCATGGCACCATCGCCAGGCTACCCGTCGGATCCGGCACAAGTTCCAGGTAGATCAGTGTCGTCTGAATCGACGAGTGCCCCAGCCAGCGTGATAGGTAGTTGATCGGTATTCCGTTCATCAGCAGGTGCCGGGCGTAACTGTGGCGCAGTGTGTGCGTCCCGACTCGCTTACCCGGCGAGAGCGCGCCCAACTCCTCGGCACGCTTCACCGCCGCCTGCACCCAGCGCCAGGCAGTTGCGGGATGAGCCTCGACGATCCTGCCCTGGTTGATGTCCCCGTAGGTAAGGGCGCTGCCGAGTGCCCCGTGCAGCTCCGGATGCACCGGCACCAGCCGTGTCTTGCCACCCTTGCCTGAGCGCACTCTGAGTGTGGGAGTGGCCGTATCAAGCGACAGGTCCCGTACCTCTAGGTCGAGGGCCTCGGATACTCGCAGGCCCGCCCGCCACTGCTGCAGCATCAGCAGCTTCGCCTTAGCCCGAATCCACCGAAGTTCGCTATGGTGGCGCAGTAAAGGGACATGTGAACCGGGGATGAGATCGTAAAGACGGATTTGGGCTAGATGGTGCCACTGGCGGTCTGCCAGCAAGCCTCCGTCAGCGGTGAAGAGGCGCATATGGAGTGTTCGGAGGCATCAGGGGACCCTTGCCGGTCCGTCCGAAGCGAGTTGAGCAGACCAGGGACTGGCTGGCGGATGAGGATGGGTCGGAAGGAGCGGTAGCCGCCGTCAGACAGGGTGTGGCAGGGAGCGCAGTCGCTCCAGGGCTTCGCCGAACTGTGTCCCCCAGGGCCAGCCCCGGGGTAGATGCAGAGTGAGGCGGCGTGCCGAGCGTGTGAGCCGTCCGGCCAGGGAGAAGAAGCGTCGTCTGAGGGTCTTTGTGGTCACCACCTGCTCAGCCAGACCGATGCGCGCGGTCCAGCGGGCAAGGTTGTGTGCCATCACTTGCACGGCCATCCAGGCAGCGTTGGCTGCGAAGCGACCCGATGGCAGGTGGTTCAGTCCCACACCGTACTTGAGGTCGCGTATGGCGTTCTCGATCTCGGCGTGTCTGCGGTGATCGGCTTCCAGTTGGAGAGTGTCGCCCTGTCGGTCGGTGATGAAGGCGTGATAGCTGTAGCTGGCAAACAGCGCCAACTGGGAACCGGGCGTGGGCCTGACCCTGCGGACGATCAGTCGCACCGGCGCTGCGTCAGGCTCACCTCCGAAGGGAGTGTAGGTCGTCTCGGCAACGTCGGCTGCGCCCTCCATCCAGTAGGGTATGGGCGTCCAGTCAGCCTCGGGTATGTCCTCTATGAGATTGCGCAAGCTCCGATGCTGTCGGACGGTGATGGAGAAGCGCACATCGTTGTCGCGGCAGACGCTGACGATGTCGTGGGTGTAGAAGCCACTGTCGGCCCTCACGGTGAGCGCTCCGGTGGCTCCTGAGTAGCGCACTCTGCTCAGCGTCTCACGCAGGAAGTTGGCTGCACCCCGTACGGTGTTGGCCCGGCCCTTGCGCAGTCTTGCCATCAGCACGTCTCCTGTTCCTGCGGCGACGGCAAGCAGCGGGTGATAGCCTCTCTGACCGGCGTAGTTGTGCTCGCTGGCTCCCTCCTTTGCCAGTCCGTAGGTCTCGCAGACGGTGGAGTCCAGGTCGATCGTCAGAGGCGAGTCCCCGGGTCCTGCCCCCGCGGACCAGGCTCGCGCCAGCAACTCCCGGCTCACACGGTCCAGTTGTCGCACGTGTCCCCAGCGGAAGCTGCGCAGGAATGTCCCCAGTGTGGACGGAGCCTTGACCGCGCAGCCCAGCACCCGTTCGGTGCCCCCGGACCGCAGCGCGTCCGCGTCGTCTATGCAATCGCCCCCTGCCAGCGCCGATGCCGCCAGGGTCAGTATCTTGTCTCCCGCATTCGCCCGACCAGGCGCATCCCCCAGGTCAAGGTGGCTGTCCACAAGTTCGCTCAGACCCAGACGCCCGGCGAGCATGACTGGCAACATCAGTCCGGCATTGGCCACCAGGCGGTGGTCGTCGAAGGTTACTTGGATGCGGTCAGGACGCTCGGATGCTATCATCTAATGGGTGCTCCTCGTATCTGGTTGGTTCTGACTCCATAAACCATTATCCCAGATATGCGGGAGCACCTTTTCATCCCTTATGAGGACCTCCGATAACCTCTATTTCGGTGGATCGGGGCTTAGGGTTGGGCGCAGCTCTGATGATGGCGTTCACCTCGTCTGCTTCGAGGTACTCCGGTATGCGCTTCTGGCGTTTGGGAGCTGCACCATCGGGCGTCTTCGGATAACGTCCGCGGGGCCTGCGCCGGCGGGAGATTGCGGTCGAAGATTCAGTAGTCATACAGGTTCCTTTTCGACGGCGGCGCAGTCACGCTATAAGCATTGCCGGCAATTTGTGATTATCATCATTCGTGATGCCAGGCGCTCCAGGAGCGTGCAGGACCTGTCGCTCGTGGGCCCGCCGTCGCGTCGGCTGGCGCAGGTCCTGAAGGCATTTTGGGACGTTTCCATCGCGGACCGTGAGGATTGGTCGCATACAGCTACGTCGGCTCCTGGTCTCTCGCTTGCGGTAGCGCTATGGCATCGTTCGTGATTAAGTGCAGATCCCGGAATTGCCCATCTACCAGCGCTTTGTAGAGAGTCCTGTCTCCTGCTCCGGCAATCATGTACGGCAAGAATATCTCTTCCATTTCGACCATTCCGGATTCGAGCAACGCGATCTGCGCCTCAATCCAGTCTTTCAGTATCCGCCAGGCCACGCGGCGTGCCTGCTCCTTTCGTCGCTCGACGTCTCTCTTGAATATCAGCCCCTCGTCGGTGAGTACGTCATAGACCGCCTCGTAATTCACGGGCATCGCGTAGCCGAGAGTCCCATACCGTCCGTCAAGGCTCCACTTTAGAGCGACGACATTCCCGCTCCCGTCAAAATCCTGCACAATCCGACTTGCGCCGTGCCGCACCAGTATCTCTGTGATTTGGGATACGGTTCTGTGGGTTTCGACCCTGGTGGAGTAGTTCATCAGAGGCATATCTTCACTCCATAAGTCCTGTGGTCATTTCACCAACCCGAGCGACCACAATGCGGACATGGACCACGAACTAACTTGCGCCACTCTGTTGTTGTGCGAGCCTCAATCCGACTGCGACAATGCAGACATGTTCCGAAGTATTTCGGTTGGCCAATCTGCCGACTGGTCATTGCACTACACCTAAACCGGCCCTTCTTGTGCTGGTATGTATGCGATCTTCGACTGTAGATTCTCCGTGCAAGAGTAAATCCGATACATCCTTGCATATTGGCGGTAGGTTGTCCAACTTAAGGAGGTGGCTCAGCTACGGAGCGAGGGCGTGAATGCAAGCTTTTGCGGTATTTCCTTGCATTTGCGACAATTACATATTCAGATGGCCGCTGGCTCTCCACCGAGAGCGTGATTCGTCGCGGACGCAGCGGGTAGCCGTCCGGCGTCTCGGTGAGTTCGAACTTATCGCCTGGGCCTACTTTCCAGGCGGCAATCCGCCTACCACCAGCAAAGAGCCAGAAACTCAATCAATGGTTTACCGAGGATCGGCGTTGTGCTCCTGTCCAACGCAGCACAGGCGGGGCCGTTCATGAATTGAACGACAATTATGTACACCACTATTGTGGCAACGATCACGGCAACCGTGGCTAGAAGATCCGGAAGGCCGTTCATTGCGTCCGCTCCTAAGCCAACGGGTTGACTCCGTCGCTGCTTACCGAGACGGCGATTACTCACCGATGGCTGAACTTCGCTTGACCGTCGCCCCTTAGTTGGGAAACGAGTATTGCGAAAACGAGAATAATCGCCGCTGCGATTACATGAATCTTATTCCGTCGCGAGTCAATTAGTTTACCGGTGTCTTCAATATGCCCGTTCTCACGTTCATAAGTGGGTTCACCGATATATTTTCGTGCAGCGATGTAAGCTGCCAGTATGGGAATTACGAGGGTTGATACCACTATCCATCCAGCGTTTTCAACTGAGGCTGTTGGAAGGTTCTGCACAGACAAAAGGAATCCTGTTAGAAATGCTACCGAAGTTGAGGTTGTAGCGATTACAAGCCCTCCTACCAGTATCCCGGCCATAAACGCACTGGTGCATCGACGGTAAAAAGGCACATCCTTGTTTCCATAGATTCTCTTTAGCGCCGCCCATCTGGCCGACATACCCCAAATCACCCCAATAACACAGAAACCCGCCACAAACAAGTACCTGACTAAGACGAGATCCTGTATTTCAGAAGGTGTTGCGGAGGTCGCGATGGCAAAGTCTAAGACTGCGACCACTGTTATCAATAGGAGTGAAATGGGAGTGAAGAATATAGGAGCTAAAACCCTAGCAGCCGTGGAAAAAGACATACTCGGCCTCGGAGAACGTTCTCGGCTTAAGGTAACAGATCACCGGAGTGATTCAGCAACGATTTGAACGTATTACAATGCAATCCTCAAGAGAAGCTGATATGTCGCATATAGCCCACAAACCTATTTTGTGATTCTGAGAAGGGCATGATGTCTTAAGACTACGCTACTGGCCGGCGACCTAGGAAGCAGCGCGAATGGAACTCCTTGCTCATAACTCACCCGGCAACAAGACCTGAAAGACTATCGCAAGCCCAGAAAAGGACCGAGCGTCGCGTACTCGATGTCAATGCTCCAGTCGGTTACCTGATTGAGGCGCCTTGCTCCCCCTGGTAGAAGAGCGCCGCCCCTGGTCCTGAATGCCACATTTATGACTCTCTTGCCCGAATCCTTGACTACCTCGACTGCTGGAACATAGTCTTGGTCACCGGACAAAATTACCGCGACATCGTAGATGTCCCGCAACATGATCATGTCTGTCGCGAGCTTCACATCTACGGCCTTCTCCCTGTTCAGTTGCTGTCTGTACAGGTTGTAGGAGATTGCACCGGCCCGCCTGAATTCAACCGCTCTATGGCGATGAGAAATGCCGTCCTGGACTGCTCGCCAACCGTTGGACCGATTCGCCATTCGACTCTGGCGACCTTTCAGTGTGCCAACGACCTCCTCCAATTTGAGTATAAGTTCTTCGCCTTCCAGCGAGCTCAACGCATTGACGTATTCATCACTCCTGGAAAGAAGTCTAAGGAGGCGGTCCGTGTTGTTCCTGGCATCGGGAAAGCTGTAAGGATAGTAATCGACGGTCTCTATGACGTACCAGTATGTTCGGACTCTCATGCCATCATCTGTTGCCTGGTCCACAATCCAATCGAAGAAGTTCGTCCAGTCGGCGGAACTAGGGAGGTAGTCAGAATTCTGGAAATTTGAGAACAGATCGACAATCGAGTGTCTGAAGTTTTCGCCATCCACAAATATGCAGACTCGATCAGGCATGGCAGTCTCCAAAAAATAAAGGCGGCAAACACGCAGCCTGCCGCCAATTTTTCTAACGCCCAGGACGCACCTGAGCTTGTAAATACAATGTTAAGATGCAGACGCACATTCTGTCAAGGTCAGGGGCGGCAGGGGTTGCTCGTATTTCCTTTACATTCTAAATGCCGTATAGCGGCGATTATCTGCCGTATAAATTCGGTTACCATGCATTTGTCGGGCTATTAGGCACCCTTCATGCAGGGAAATCGGGTATTTCCTTGCATCGGCCCTGAGGGGGGATTTGCGGGCGAGGGAACGTGTCCGGCTGGCAATGGACGGGGGAAGGTAGCGCCCTACTCGCCGCGCAGGCGGCGAAGTTCCTCTTCCAACTCTGTCATACGAGCCTCGGCGGCCAGGCGAGCCGCCTCTTCCTCTCTGGCGCGAGCTTCCGCAGCTTCACGTGCCGCGCGCTCTGCAAACCTGTCGGACGCCAGCTCTTCGGGAGTCAGCAGGAATTGCCCGCTCGCAGGGTCTCGGAAGCGCAGCTTCTCCTCCTCCCACCAGAGTTCCAGCCCCAGTATCTCGCTGTATCCCCAATGCCTTCCATCTGACTCAACGACAATCTCTACGGGGATGTACTCGCCATCGGTCAGCGCGTCGCCGGCAAGGGGCGCATCGTGATACTCGCCGCCCGACGGGTCGAAACGCCAGTATTCCCGGATGCCGAGAGCGGCGTAACTCTCGCGCTTTACGGTATAGTCGCGTCTGCCCGTGTTGCGCGAACCCACCTCCAACACCAGGTCGGGCGGCTTGCCCACCTCGCTTATCACGTATCCGTTGCGCCGGATGACCCTCTCGGGGTCACTGACCTGCCTTGCGAAGATGAAGTCGGGAGCCAGCCCGCGCGCGTCCTCCTCATCGAGGCGCACATACATCTCTCCGGTGAGCAGAACGTCGTTGAATGCGGCGAAGTGAGGGCCTAGCGTGCCGTCGAGCGTGGAGAGGCTTTTGCGCTGCACCATATCAGGCTCCCGCGGCGGGTCGGGCAGCGGCTCTATGTGCGAGTAGTCTTCTGAGTGCGGCTGCGCCAGAGTGATTTGAGTCGTCATAACTGGACTCTCCGTGATCGGACTCTCCGTGATGCTCGCTCACTGAAATCCTCAATGGGGTGAAGTGGTTCAGTCCATTGTATCACCGTCGGGCTATGGAGTCGGCAGGATGCCGGTATTCTCTACGGACGCTGAAGCGCTCTCCTTGCCGGCGCCTATACGCGAGTGTCTCCTTCAGGACTCGCAAGGCGGCGCGATGGTGATGGTGAAGTCGCCGGAGTTGTTCAGCCGCGCTGGGCGCTCCTACGCCGGTTCCAGCCGGGCTTTTCTCGTCAATCCCCCTGCGCGACTACGCCTCCGAATTTCGGAGGCGTAGCGCTTCATCTATGTGCAGTTGACCGCGTTTCGTCTAGTTGGCCGTCCATGTGGTGCCGCTGATGGTGACCCTGACGGTGTCGCTAGACGACTCTCCGTCGCCGTCGGTTACGGTCAGCTCGAACTCGATCCAGTTGCCGTCGTCCAGCGCGCTGCGGTCGGTCATGTTCTTGCGGCGCGGCATGGTGAACGTGGCCTCGGCGCTGTCGGCGCTGCTCAGGAACGCGCTCGCTGAGGCAAGCTCGGTGTGCGACGCGCCGGAGATGCGCCAGCCGTAGGTCAGCGTCTGCGAGCCGGCGGCGTTGGCCGTGCCGGAGCCGCTCAGGGTCAGGACCTCGCCGCGCTTGCCGTTGAAGTCAGCGCCTGCGCTTGCCGTGGGCGGCGTGGGCGCGGGCGGATCAGGCTTCTCCACCACCGGCGGCGTCTCCTCCACGTCGGTCAGGCTCACCGTTACGGCGATGCTGTCCGTGCCGCCGTTGCCGTCGGACACGCCCACCGTCACCGAGTATCTCTGCTTCGTCTCGTAATCATAGGTTACGCCCGCCTTTGTGGTTATCTGGCCGGTGGAACTGCCTATCTCGAAGGATGTGGCATCCGTTCCCGATAGCGTGTAGGTCAGTGTGTCGTTGTCCGCGTCGGTGGCGGTTACCGCCGAGCCCACGCTGGTTCCGGCTGCGCTGTTCTCCGCTACCTGGCGGGTGGCGCTGGCGCCTTCGGTGAAGGACGGGGCCTGGTTGGGCGGCGGTTGAGGTGTTTCGTCCACGTCGGTCAGACTCACCGTTACGGCGATGCTGTCCGTGCCTCCGTTGCCGTCGGACACTCCCACCGTCAGCGAGTAGCTCTTCTTGGTCTCGTAGTCGTAGGATTCGCCGGACTTGGTGGTTATCTGGCCGGTGGAACTGCCTATCTCGAAGGATGCGGCGTCCATTCCCGACAGGGAGTAGGTCAGGGTGTTCCCGCTGTCCGGGTCGGTCGCGGTGATAGCCGCTCCGACGTTGACGCCGCCACTGCTGTTCTCGGCTACCTCACGCGTGGCTGTGTCTCCTTCAGAGAATACCGGCGCTTCGTTCACGTCGGTGATGTTCACCGTTACGGCGATGCTGTCGGTGCCGCCGTTGACGTCGGACACGTCCACGGTGAGCGAGTAGCTCTTCTTGGTCTCGTAGTCGTAGGTTACGCCCGTCTTGGTGGTTATCTGGCCGGTGGAACTGCCTATCTCGAAGGATGAGGCATCCGTTCCCGATAGCGTGTAGGTCAGCGTGTCGCCGGTGTCCGCGTCGGTGGCCGTTACCGCCGCGCCGACGTTGGTTCCGGCTGCGCTGTTCTCCGCTACCTGACGTGTGGCGCTCGCTCCTTCGCTGAAGGTTGGCGCTTGGTTGGCCGGCTCCGGCTCGGCTTTGTCCTCGCTGGTATCAGGCTCCGGCAGGCCAACTTCCAGGGTGAAGGTTTCACCGCCGTCCGTGGTCTGCGCCGCCTCTGCCGTGTAGTCGCCGGCGGGCAGCGTCAGCGTGGTGGTGCTGGCGGAACCGTCGTGCAGCAGCTTGCCGTTGCCCTTCCGCGTGTTGACCCTGTGCTCGTAGCTGCCGCCCGGCGTAGTGCCCCAGCCGTTGTTGGGCGTGTCCCCGGACAAATACAGAGTACCCGCCGACAGGGTGATGGTCACCTCGGTTTCGGCCTCCAGGGTGAAGTGGAAATACCGTGCCCGGCTGTCCTGGTGGTGCGCCTTGCAGTCCGCCGCATTCCAGTTGCCATCGAAACTGGCGGTTTCAGAAAAGGTTCCCGCTTCGTTGTGGCATTCCAGTACGTCGTTCAGGTTGACCGTTACGGCTATGCTGTCTGTGCCGCCGTTGCCGTCGGACGCCTCCACCGTCACCGAGTAGCTGGACTTGCTTTCGTAGTCGTAGGTCACGCCCGCCTTGGTGGTGATCTGCCCCGTCGAGCCGCCTATCTCGAAGGATGCGGCATCCGTACCGGACAGGGAGTAGGTCAGCGTGTCGCCCTCGTCGGGGTCTGTGGCCGTGATGGGAGAACCGACGTTGGTTCCCGCCGGGCTGTTCTCGGCCACTTCCAGCGTGGTGTCGATGTTGGCGTCGAAGGACGGGGCCCGGTTGGCCGGCTCGGTCTTGGACTGCTCCGGATCGCCTCCACCCTCGGCGTTGCCGTCGGGGACCACGACGATCTTCAGCTTGCTGTTCTCAACGAAGGCGTCCGAATCGGCGCGGTTGTCGTCGGCGTCGTGGATACGGTAGGTCAGCTCGTGCGAGTCCTCGGCCGTGGGCGTGCCCGAGAGCGTCCGCATGGTCGCGGCGAAACTCAGCCCGTTGGCGCTAAAGGCGGTGCTGTCGGCGCGGTTCAGGAGCTGATACGTGTAGGAGTCGCCATTGCCGCTGTTCGCGTCGGCCGCCGGCAGCACCAGGCTGAACGACTGGCCCACTGTGGCGTAATGCGTCTTGAACTTCGTGGTGTCGGTGACGGTCGGGGCAGTGTCGGGTGCTTGAGGACCTTCGTCGGCGTCGGTCAGGTTGACGGTCACGCTGATGCCCGACAGGTAGCCCTCGTCGGTGTCCGTCTCCATCACTATGAGCATGAACTGGTAGGACGACTTGGTCTCGTAGTCGTAGGTCACGCCGGCCACGGTGGTCAGCTGCCCGTCCGACCCCAGGGCGAAGGCCGCGCCGTCGGCGCCGTCCAGGGCGATGTAGGATAGCGCGTCTCCGTTGAGGTCGTAGGCCGTCACGGGCTTGCCCACCCTGGTTCCCGCCGGACTGTTCTCGGCCACTTCGCGCGTGGTGGAATAGCCCTCGTGGAACTCAGGCGGCAGGTTCTCTGCCGGCGCTTCGTTCACGTCGGTCAGGCTCACCATCACCGGCGTGCTGATCTCGCCGCCGTTGCCGTCGGACACGTCCACCGCCAGCGAGTATCTCTTCTTGCTCTCGTAGTCATAGGTCACGCCCGTCTTGGTCGTGATCTGCCCGGTGGAACTGCCGATCTCAAAGGATGCCGCGTCCGTGCCGGACAGGGAGTAGGTCAGCGTGTCGCCCTCGTCGGGGTCAGTGGCCGTGATGGGCGAGCCCACGTTGGTTCCCGCCGGGCTGTTCTCGGCTACCGACAGCGTGGTGACGATATTGGCGTCGAAGCTCGGGGCCTGGTTGGACGCCCCTTCAGCCGTCGGCGCGCGGGGGCAAATCGGCAGCCCAAGGTCGTTAAGGTCGTGCCCGGGCCTTCTGTCATCTTCGGAATTGACTCCGATTCCCACCTGCGTCAACTTATATGGCACACACCCCGTGTACAGGTTCTCTCCCGGATCAGGCCTCCCAGGCGTTGTCTTGTTGGCGAGCCGCAATTCCTTCAGGTTCGGCAGCTCCCCAAGCTCATGCGGTATCTGACCGCTCAGTCTGTTGTTGTTGAGAACCGCCCACCCCAGGCTGGTCAGGTTGCCGAATGAAGACGGTATGGGACCGCTCAACCTGTTGTAGTTGAGATGCAAGGTGTCCAGGCTGGAGAGGTTGCCGAACTCGGGCGGTATGGGACCGCTCAGGTCGTTGTCCGTAAGAGACAAGGTGTGCAGCTTGGAGAGTCCGCCGATCTCTTTAGGGATAGAACCGGTCAGGTTGAGCCCGCCGAGCAGCAACTTGTAGACGCGGCCGTCGCTGTCGGATTCGATGTTGCCCCATTCGTCTATGGGCCTGTCGCTCATCCAGTTGCCGGGCTTCGTCCAGTTGTCGCCGCCTGTGGCGCAGTAGATGACTTCGAGTATCTCCCTGTCGCCTGTCTTCGGCGTTCGCGCGTCGCAGACGGACGGCGTGCCCGTCGGCGTTGCCGTGGCTGTGGGTGTTGCGGTGGGCGTGGGCGTGTATGTGGGCCCGGGCGTGCGCGTTGCAATAGGCTTTGGCCGGGGCGTGGGAGTTGCGGTCGGCGTTGCTGTTGCCGTGGCAGTCGGTGTTGCAGTTGCCGTGGGCGTAGGCGTTACTGTCGCCGTAGCCGTCGCGGTAGGCGCAATCTCGTCCCCACAAAACGGCAACCCGAGCGACCAAAGGTCGTTGTATTTAACATCACGCAGAGCGGCGGGAATGCAGCCCGTAAAGTTATTGCCGCCCAGGTACAAATCTGTCAGATTGGAGAGGTTGCCGAGTTCATGCGGAATCTGCCCGCTAAAGTTATTGCCGCTCAGGTACAACTCTGTCAGATTGGAGAGGTTGCCGAGTTCATGCGGAATCTGCCCGCTCAACCGATTATTAGCCTGCCAACTCGCTAAATCCAAATATCGCAAGTTGGATAGATTGCCGATTTCCTTCGGCAACTGCCCAGTCAAATGGTTTTTCTTGATGGATAACTCTGTCAATTTTGATAGTTTGCCAATTTCGGGCGGTATATGCCCGTCTATCTGATTATCGTAGAAGTTTAGTATTCGCAGCTCGGTTAGGTCGCCGATTTCAGGGGGTATCTTTCCGCCCGGAATTAGATTTCCGCCCAACTGGTTACTATAGAGTTGCAGGTCGATAACGCGCCCATTATTGTCCGTCTTGACTCTATACCATTGATCGAGCGGCTTGTCGCTCAGCCAGTTGCCCTTCCAGTGCCACCTGTCGCCGGCAGTGGAGTTGTAAAGCGCGACGAGGGCAGCCCTGTCTCGCTCAACCAACTCCGCAAGCGTAGGTGTGGCGGTAGCCGTCGGGGTTTCCGTCTGCATGGGCGGCGTCTGCGCGCTCGCGGGCTGTGACTGAGTCAGCGCAGCGAACAGCAGCGCCATAACAAGACCCGCGGCGATGAGCGCCAGCGCAGTGGCAACATTCCTGTGAGAGAGGTTTTTCTTCATTGAATTATTCACCCACGACTTTGATTCCGCATCTAAAACCATAACGATGTGGATTTGCGGGATTATAGTCTCTTATAATATTCATATCAACTTAAGGGTGGCTCATGCTAGGATCTACGTCCGGATCCATGATCGGCCCTTGTTGAAACTCAACCGTCTTTCATAACAGCGAGCCGCTTTCATAATTCGGCGATTGACCCCAAAGACGCGAAATATCGCCACTTTCACTCCAACCCCATTTGCGGCATATTCAATGCCGACTCAACGTGTAGGCTGACGCTGCTAGGCAAAGCAATTATGATCTTTTTTCTCAGCATCATCCCGTCCGCACTGGTCACTGCAGGCTACACCTACCTTGTTCTTTACAAAGACGCGACTTTCAAGACAAGAGCCGTCCAGACCGTGCTGCGCTTCGCCATCTCATTCGCCTGTTACACGATCTTCTATTTCGCCTCCATCCTGGCGCTCGGTGCGATATACCTGGCGTTCGACTGGTACTCAGGAAGCAACACTGCCTTCAGGATACAGTTCGTTGCTATCAGCCTGATCGCCAGCTGCAGCAGTATCTTCGTCGCAACTCGTCGCTTCAGATGTGAAAGCTGTTCACAGGAAGAAGCCGTAATTTCGCGCCCTGGATGGCATTTGCGGTGTCCTCCTGCCTGCCCGGGTGGCAACGTAAAACCCCCTCGCCGGACTGACGAGGGGGTTGATGCGCATTGTCGGCAGAGCGCCCTTGCTAGCCGGGCGTCCAGGTAGTGCCGCTGATGGTGACCTTGACGGTGTCCGTCGATTGCTCGCCGTCGCCGTCGGTTACGGTGAGCTCGAAGTCGATCCAGTTCCCGTCGTCCAGGGCGCTGCGGTCCGTCATGTTCTTGCGGCGTGGCATCGTGAACGTGGCCTCGGCGCTGTCTGCGCTGCTCAGGAACGCGCTCGCTGAGGCAAGCTCGGTGTGCGACGCGCCGGAGATGCGCCACCGGTAGGTCAGCGTCTGCGAGCCGTCGGCGTTGGCTGTGCCGGAGCCGCTCAGGGTCAGGACCTCGCCGCGCTTGCCGTTGAAGTCCGCGCCTGCGTCAGCCGTGGGCGGCGTGGGCGCGGGCGGCGTCTCGTTCACGTCGGTGAGGCTCACCGTCACGGCGATGCTGTCCGTGCCTCCGTTGCCGTCGGACACGCCCACCGTCACCGAGTAGGACTTCTTTGTCTCGTAGTCGTATGTCACGCCGGACTTGGTGGTTATCTGGCTGGTGGAGCTGCCGATCGCGAAGGATGCGGCATCCGTGCCCGATAGGGAGTAGGTCAGCGTGTCGCCGGTGTCGGGGTCGCTGGCGGTCACCGCCGCGCCCACGTTGACGCTGGCTGCGCTGTTCTCGGCCACCTCGCGCGTGGCGCTGGCGCCATCGGCGAATACCGGCGCTTCGTTCACGTCGGTCAGGCTCACCGTTACGGCGATGCTGTCCGTGCCGCCGTTGCCGTCGGACACGCCCACAGCCAGCGAGTAACTCTTCTTGGTCTCGTAGTCGTAGGTTACGCCCGCCTTGGTCGTGATCTGCCCCGTGCTGGCGACAATCGCAAAGGAGGCCGCGTCGGTGCCGGACAGCGTGTAGGTCAGCGTGTTGCCCTCGTCCGGGTCGGTCGCCGTTATGGGCGAGCCGACGTTGGTTCCGGCCGCGCTGTTCTCCGGGATTTCGAGCGTGGTGTCGATGTTGGCGTCGAAGGCCGGCGCTTGGTTGGCCGGCGGGTCTGGCTCGGTTTTGTCCTCACTGGTAGCGGGGTCGGGCAGGCCGATTTCCAGGGTGAAGGTCCCGCCGCTTACCGTGGTCTGCGCCGCCTCCGCCGTGTAGTCGCCGGAGGATAGTGTCAGCGTGGCGGTGTTCGCAGAGCCGTGGTGCAGCAGCTTGCCGTTGCCTCTCCGGGCGTTGACCCGGTGCTCGTAGCCGCCGCCCGGCGTCGTGCCCCAGCCGTTATTGGGCGTGTCGCTGGACACATACAGTGTGCCAGCTGACAGGGTGATGGTTACCTCAGTCTCCGCGTCCAGCGTGAAGTGGAAGTACCGTGCCCGGCTGTCCTGGTGGTGCGCCTTGCAGTCCGCCGCATGCCAGTCGCCATCGAAGCTGGCGGTTTCGGAAAAGGTTCCCGCTTCGTTGTGACATTCCAGTACGTCGTTCAGGTTGACCGTTACCGCGATGCTGGCCGTGCCGCCGTTGCCGTCGGACACGTCCACCGTCAGCGAGTAGCTGGACTTGCTTTCGTAGTCGTAGGTCACGCCCGTCTTGGTGGTGATTTGCCCCGTGGCCGCTTCGATGATGAACGATGCGGCGTCCGTGCCGGACAGGGAGTATGTCAGCGTGTCGCCGGGGTCGGGGTCGGCGGCGGTGACCGCCGCGCCCACGTTGGTTCCGTCTGCGCTGTTCTCCGCCACAGAGCGGGTGGCGCTGGCGCCTTCGCTGAAGGTTGGCGCCTGGTTGGCCGGCGGCTCAGGGACTTCCGGCCCGGTCTGTGTCTGCGCCGCCGCCACGTTCAGCGTGAACAGTATGGCTACCCTCATGATTGGTTGCCCGTCGTCGCGGACTTGGTACGCCAACTCGTGGGTCGCCGGGGCATCCCCACTGCCGGGTGTTCCCGACAGTACCAGCGTGGAACTGTCAAAGCTCAGCCAGCCAGGGAGTGTGCCACCGCCTGATGGCGCTACGCTGTAGTACAGGGCGTCGTTCTCGTCGTCTTGGGCGAACGGCAGCTTGTGGCTGAACGCCTGTCCGGCCGTCGCGCTCAGGTCCGGAACGGTGCCGGAGAAAGACGGCCCGGTGTTAGACAGTGTGAACCCCTGCTGGGATGGGCAATTGCTGCCCTGCTTCGCGACCACCGTTATATCGAAGTCCTTCCGGTAGGCGTCGGACGCATTCCGGTTGTCGTCGCCGTCGTGGACCTCGTAGGTCAGCTGATGTGTTCCGGTCGATACCGGCGTGCCGCTCAGGATGCGTGTGCTTGGGTTGAACGACAGCCCGTTCTCGCTGAACTCTGCCCTCTGGTCCCTCTTCCACACCCGGTATTCGTACCGGCCGCCGTTGCCGCCTATCGCTTCGGGCAACTCTTTGCTCGTGGCGCACGACGCGGTCGCCGTTATGGCACCGGTCTCCCCGGTGCCGAATATAGCCTGTTCCTCCACGTCTGGGATCGTCGGCGCACAGTTGACGCACTCGTCTCTGGAGCTCCACGTAACGCTCATGCTACGTGAGGTCCTGCCGTATCTGAGTGTGGTGGTCTCGATGGTGTACGCGCCGTTCCAGTCATGGCCGTCCTGGTGTACCAGGTACGCCTGCACGACGGTGCATCCGCCCTTTATGTTGTATCCCTTGGCGATGGCGCCGGGCCGGCTGGAGCGCAGCTGGGCCATGGTGCCGGGCCTTATGTAGGTGTCGGCGCCGGTGCAGGCGTTTACCGTCAGCAGCGCAGCCCTGCCTACTCCCGGATCCGGGACGTTGATGCTCCAGTACAGCGCCGGACGTCCTATTGCTCCGATGGACGTGCAATCCGCTCCGTTGAAGGTGCGGGCACTTGCGGTTCCGGCGGTCAGCGCCGGCGCGGTGCAGCCGTTCAGGTTCTGGTAGATGCCTATTGGCATCCCCTTGGGTTGCGCGTCTAGGCTCATCGTGTAGCCGATGGGCGGCTCCGGATGCGTGTATCCGGGCAGCAGCAGGCCAGTCAGGTCGGCGTAGCGGGCGACCACCGTATACTGGCCTGGGGGCAGGGTGTCGGCGTAGTCGGTTCCGCTCCACTGGGGCAGCCTGATCCTGGCGTCGTCGTCGGCGCGGGTACTGTTGCTGGCGGCGTCGTACTTGACGCTCTTCGCAACCGGCGTACCGCTGGTGTCCGTGCCGCGGTGCAGGTACAGGTCCACCGGGGCCGTGGTGGAACTGAGGCGGAGGTCAAACGGACCCCGCCGGTCTGTGTCGAAGGAGTATCTGTGGCATTGCTGGTCCGCTGTCCACGTTCCGGAAACGCTGGCAGTGTTCGTCAGGGCGGTCGCGTCAGCTGCGCAGTCTGACGGCAGAAGCGGTATCTCGTTCACACGTATGGGGAGCGTGTAGGTCCAGGCGTACTGGTTCTTTCCGGTGTCTCCCAACAGTGTGCGCCAGGCCCGCACGGTTATGGTCAGGCTTTCCCCGGCCTGCGCCTCCTGTGGGGCGGCGGTCACCACCCGGCTGGTGGAGTCGAATGTTATCCACGACGGTAGCGGGTTTCCGTCCGACGAGCGTGCGTCGTATGACAATGGAGCGTTGTCGTCCGTCACTGGTTCCGGCACCGTATGGGTGAGCGTCTCGCCGTGGTCGACGGTCTGCTCCGGGGCGGTCACGGCTATCTGCCCGTTGTGGGTCGGGACCTGTTTCACGTGCTCGTTGGCGAAGTCCTCGCCCTTGCCGGTGCCGGATATTCTGAATGTGAAGTCGGGCCGGTCGGCGTCAGTGTTCGCGATGTTCACCGTGGCTTGGTGCTCGTACCCGAACCCGTTGTTCGGTGTGAACCGGATTTCGACCGATGTGAAGTCCGACAGCGGCATGGCGGTTGTCTTCGGGGACTTCTCAATCGAGAACGCTCCCGTGGGGTTGTCGGTCAGCGATACTCCGCTGACGGTCAGGTTCTTGCCGCCCCGGTTGGTTACCCAGTAGCGTTTGACCAGGTAGCCGGGCTCGGTGACCTCGAAGATCACGTTCCCGTCGGCGTCCATCTCCACGTTTCCGCCAGCGTCTCTTTTCTCTGTCTCCTTGTAGGCCTCCACCTCTCCGAAGTCGGTGTTGTTCTCCGTCTTCGTCGTGGTGTCGCCACTCCTGATGCGGGTGTCGGGATCGGGGTCCGGGATCAGCCCTCTCGCTGGCTCGTCAGGGTCGAGGATAAATTGGCCTTCGTCGTCGCGTTGAGGTACGAGGTTGCCGGTGCCGTCGTCCTCCGTCAGGTATACGGTTGGGGTTATGTCCCAGTCGTGGTCTTCGTGGCCCCGGACATAGGCGTACCCTCCTGCGTTGCAGTGCTCGACTTCGGGCCGGGCGTACGCTTCGGGGCTCTTCCTGACGGCGCTGTACTCTATTCTCAGGGCGTTGGAGTGCAGTGCCCTTCCGTAACTCACTGGTACCCCGGGCTGCGTTTCGTCGCGGGGCGTGACTTTGACACTGTAGAGTGCGCCTACGAGATGTTCTTTGGGCCTGAAGTGAACCGACCTTTGTGTTGACCACTGGCTGTCCGGCGAGTCCGCCAGCGTCTTCAGCGTGAGCCTTGCTTTGAGTGCCTCCTTTTCCTCTTTGGTCCTTCCCTCGGCTTCTTCTTCAGTCAGTTCGGGCTCGCTGGTGTATATGGTGTTGTTCCACCCGGTTCGGGGAGCGTAGATGAATGTACCTTTTTTGTATTTCTCTAGGGGTACGAGCCTTCCATCCTCTTCGAGTACTTCCACCAGGTACTCGACCCATAGGCCCTCGGGGTCCCTCACCTCGGGGAAACGGAATATTGCCTCCTCGCACATGTAAACTATGTTGCCTCTGCTTTCGGCTTTGGTGTCGCCGCCCCATGTCCCCGTTGTGCCCGCCGGGAACTCCGGAGGCTGATTCGCCGGCGTCGGCCGCTTCGGCCCGCTGCCCCGGGTTATCGTGTGCACCGGGAACGTCACCGACTTCCTGCCGATGCTTGCGTCGTCCGACGCTCCGCTGTTCGCCGTGATGGTGACGGAGTGCGTTCTCTTCACCGACGGATGGTAGGTCACTCCCTCCTTGGCCCGGAGCTGCACCTTCACGGTGAGGGCCTTGCCGGCCTCCACCTCGTACCCCTCCGCGCAGGTATCTGCCTGGTACACGTTCTCCGGCGTGCAGGTTATGACGAACGAACCGCCGTCGGTTCCGCCCAGGCTGACGGTCAGCTTCTGGTCCGGCAGCGGGGCAGGCTCGGTCAGCGTCACCGTGAGGGCGCTGCCCAGCGGCTCCAGCGCTATGGCGTTGTGGGTGATCATGCGGAACGTGCCACGCATTTCTATGCCGGGTTTCGTAGTGGGTACGGCCAGCGTTGTGGTAGTTGCGCTGCCGTCGGTGAAGGTATTTCCTCCTGCGTCCTCGGCCGCTATGGTTATCTTGTACTCGGTATCGGGTTCCAGCCCCGTGACGGTGTGGGACGTTCCGGAGACATCATCCCTGCTGATGGCACTTGTTGCTCCCGGTATCCTCGTGTCTACGATGTATCCGGACGCCCCGGGTGTCGCGGTCCAGCTGACGTCGACCTGGTGGCTGCCGGGCGTTAGGGTTATACCGGTGACGTCGTTGTGGGTGGTTGCCTTTCCCGTGGCATTGGCGATGACGGTATCCGAGTCGTTTTCCGCCTCTACGGTGACGGTGTACTCCGTGTTCTTGGTTAGTCCGGTCAGGCGGTGGCTCGCAACGGCCGTGGTGGGATGTGATACCGTTGCGGATTGTTCCTCTCCTCCTGCGGCCTGCCACTTCACCTTGTACTCGTCGGTCCCGTCGAACGCGTTCCATGATGCGACGATTGCGTAGCGGCCGTCCGGCGTCAGGGTTAGGCCGCCGATGGCGCCGATCACCGACGGAGGGGTGAGTTCGCCGGATTGGGCGATCAGAGCTTCCATCGAGTCGTAGGCTCTCACCCTTACCTTGTAGGCGGTTCCCGCTACTAGGTTGGGAATGGTGTACTCGGTGCCGGTCAATTCAGTTCCCGAGGAGCGGGTCGAGCTGAAAGCCTCCTCTCCCGATTTCCATTGGACCTCGTAGTTGGCGGTGCCGGTGTATGCCGACCAGCCGATTTCCAGGGAGTTGGGGCCGCCGAGGGCGGCGGTTGCGGTCACCGTGCCCAGTGCCTTTCCTTGGACGCTGATCATGAACGGGTCGTTGAGTAT
Organism: Dehalococcoidia bacterium; assembly: GCA_963665605.1. Lineage (GTDB taxonomy): Bacteria > Chloroflexota > Dehalococcoidia > Lucifugimonadales > JADFKI01 > Bin90. The sequence goes on from OY762409.1 coordinate 2,880,652, forward strand.
CGTGGTACCCCAGGTCCCGTCGGCTCTGAGAAGGAAACTGTCGTCGATGCTCCACCCGCTGGCTGCGCCGCTGTCCTCGGCGGCGGACTCGGTGGCCGGAAGGTTGACGCATTTGCCGCTGCCGCCGCCTGCGGCGCACGAGATCACCAGGAAATAGCGGGTACTAGCCGCTAGGGTCAGGCCCTGTGCGGTGAAGGTCTGGACCCCGCTGGAGCTGGCGGTCAGTGTGGGGTTTACTAGGGTGTGCAAGGCCTCGCTCGCCGGGTCGTCCCCGCTGGCGGCGTGAATCGCTACCACCGGCGTCCTCCGGTCCGATGCCGAGTTGATGTACAGGCCGATGCTGTCGATCCGGTATCCGCCGGCGTTGCTGCCGGTTACGAATGCCTGCGCGTGGGGATCGGCGGTGACGTCGGTTGTGATGGTGTTGGGCATTCCCTGCCCGGTGTTGCTCACGAGGGTGTCGCTGCTCTGCGCGGCTGCGGGTTCCGCCCCGGAGAAGATTGAGTACAGGACCAGTACCGCCAGCGCGGCCAGTGCCAGTGGCAGGAGGTCCCGTCTCAGGAACCTCCAGTTCAGGAAAGGGCTTCGTGACCGATGGTTGGAAAGGGTCATCGGTGATTTCATCGTTGCGTTCCCCCAGTAGCGCGCAGCGGCGCCGGGTCAACAAATGGAAAAGACCCGAGGTCTGGCGGAGATGCCTCCGGGCCGCGGGTCTTGCCAATAAACGAAAAACGGCTCCCCACGGAGCGCACGTTCAGCGCATCGGAGAAGCCGTCGGAAAACGGGAGAGGTTGGACTAGATGCAGATGGTGGGGAAAATCGGGGGGGCTGACAGGGGTATGTAACGGCTGAAATTAACTTGGAAAGGCGCATCGGCTTCCGGTATTCTGGTGTTCGTCACACATCCAGATGAAGGAGACCCTCGATGCGCCTTCCCAGAGAAACCTATCAGATTCAGCAGACTATTGAAATGCATTTACCTCACCTATCTCAGCCACAATTGACCGGCCTGGTTCTGTGGGTATGCGGAGCTATTCTCGCCGGCAGCGCCTGTCAGAACGCCGTGGCCTCGGCCCTCTCTCCCTGGGGCAAATGGAACAGTCTGCGCCAGTATCTGAGGGAGTGGCTCTATGACGGCAGCGACCGGGCCCGTCCCTGCCAGACTCGACTGGACGTCACGCTCTGCTTCGCGCCCCTGCTCCGGTGGGTCCTGGTCTGGTGGCGCTCCGGCCATCTGGCACTGGCCATCGACCCCACTCTCAAGGGCGACCAGACCACCGCCATCGTCATCAGCGTCCTCTACCGCAGTTGCGCCATTCCCGTGGCCTGGCGCATCCACCACGCCACCCAGAAAGGCTCCTGGATGGACTCGATAGTGGAACTGCTCCGGGAACTGGCTCCGGCCGTTCCATGCGAAATGACCGTCATCGTGCTCTGTGACCGGGGCATCTCCAGCCCCAAGCTGTGGAAACAGATCCGTGCCCAGGGCTGGCACCCGTACATGCGCTATCGGAACAACATCACCTTCTGCGCCCAGGGTGGAAGGCGTCTGCCCGCGCGCGCCTTCCTTCCCGGTCCCGATACCGCCTGGATCGGTCGCGGCACCGCCTTCGGCCCACCCACCGCAAAGCGCCGTTGCACCCTGCTGGCCGTCTGGTACGCCGAGCAGGACGAGCCCTGGATCATCCTCACCGACCTGCCGCCTGAGGAGGTCGGGATCAGCTGGTACGCGCTGCGCTTCTGGATCGAACTGGGCTTCAAGGCCATCAAGAGCCTGGGCTGGAAATGGGACAAGACCCGGCGCACCGACCCGACCCGCGTCTCCCGCCACTGGCTGGTGCTGTCGGTGGCCACCTTGCTGGCCCTGGCCTATGGCACCAGAGTGGAGGACGCCCTCGATCGTGGCATCGCACCAAGCAATCTCCGTACGCCGCCAAAGACGCTGGCTGCCAATCATCGGGACACTCGTAGCCGGCTGCCGCGCACCGTCAGCGTGTTCCGCCACGGCTTCGACTGGCTCAGGCGCATGCTGCTCAAAGGACGCCTCTGGCGCCGAGTCTGGCTGCTGCCCGAACCCTGGCCACAACCCAAGCACAACCTGGAGGTCACTCATCATGCGCCCTCGTAATAACCCTTACATACCCCTGTCAGGGGGGGTAGCACATATGAGCATAGCACCGGGAACTCACGCGCGCGCGGCTGCTGCCGTGTACTCGATTCCAATCAACGAGTGCCAAGTGTAAACGCCTCATCAATGAAAATTCCTGTTCCAATTATACACAATCAGGCACGCAATAGGTATGCAACATTCGTGTTTTCGACTATTCCAAGCATGTAGTTTCTGTTTTCTTTAGTAGAATGCGCGGAAAGGATCTGTATGCGTCGAAGACGGAGTGAACAAGTGAACATAGGACACGGGGCGGAGCCGCCTGAGCCCTACGAAGCCGGTGAGCTGACGTACACCGAGTACCGTATGCCCCTGGAGCTATCTGCCAACGCAGGCCGGGTGCTGCTCCGCGAGGAGTTGTTGCTGCAACGGGCTGGAGGGATCTCCTGGACACGACGCCTACGCCTTCTCAGGGAAGGTCTCCGCGTTGACTGCCGGTGCAATTTTGTCGCCGCCTTCGACATATTTTCTCCCCTCGTTCCCTTCGCCCCTGGTCGGTGAATACCAAAGCGGAATGAAAATGATGGCGAGAGCCGCGGACAGACACAGATCGGCCTGAGAGGCAAGACGTCCTACAGGGTCGGGGGGATGAAGTCCGTGCGAAGAGGCGGTTTAAGGGGAGTCGCAGACGTGTCCGCTAAATACACGGTGCAGGATGCGGAGATTGTCGAAGGGCACAATTCGCGGATCGCACGATGTGCGGCGCAGATCGACGTATTACTGATAGAGGAAAGACCAGGTGGAGACTGACGGGCTAGAGGCAAATTTGAGGCGTACCGCGGTAACCTGAGTGTGCGCACCGCCGTGCCTGCCGGCTGACAGGCTCGAGGGGGCGGCCGCTCGCACCCACCTGCAACCCCACCTCACAGAGCGGGACACGCCCCCAAGACCGCGCAAGAGTCTGACACACCTGACCGCACTATGTCAATGGCGCTTCTCTCTCCCGTTGCCCGGCTTTAGCCGCAGAGGGAGCGCGCATCGTGGCCCGTGAGCGCCCTGAATAAGGCATGTGTCGCCTCGTTCTGAGCGGTAATCAGGATCTGGGCATGTGCCACTTTCGGTTACCGAGTGGGACAGGACCGGTGTCGGTTGGCCCATTAAGTATCACTACAAATTAATCTGACTCTCGTTGGTGTCACAAGGGTGCCAGAACGCAGCCGCAGGCTGGCTCATGGTTGCTGATGAGGGTTCAATGGTCGTTGAGAGGATTGCCAATGTCCAGGCTATGCTCCGTTACGATCAGTCCGATTTTCACTGCCAAGTCGTGGTGCTTGTCAGCATCATCTCTGTCAAAGATGGAATGACCTATCCGCAGATGAGCCTGCGAATAGGCAACCTCGAAGGTGTCGAAGAATTTGTCAACGTTTAGTCGGATGATAAGATCGTTGTGTCCTGCCAAGATATTTCCTTTCGGGATCATTATGAATCCGTTGCGGTGAGCTGATGTCCTTGTCCTTCTTTCCGGTATTGTCGCATCCTCCCCGCCTGACTCGCCCGCTTGTGCACGACGCGCCCCTCTCATCCAACCCACAAATTGACACATTTGCAGGTCAAATACAAGATGCAAGTATCCGTGTTTGGCTTTGAGCATTTCCGAGGGTTTGATAGGTAGTCCGCAGGCGACCGCTCGCTGGCCTTAGCCTACATCCTTTGGCTATTCCTGATTCTCGCTCCTATGGAACGGTAATACTTCCCCAGCAGATTACCGCGCCGTCGTTGCGGAGGGCGCAGGTGTGATTGTCCCCACTGCTGAGTGAGGTGAATACACCGGTGGTCGGCCGATCAGAGATCTGGCCGCGGCTGTCGCCTTGTTCATTGCCCCAGCACATTATCGAGCCGTTGCCACGGAGGGCGCAGACGTGGTTCGCGCCACTGCTTATTTCTGTGTACACCGCTTGAGGCGTCGGAGTAGGACTCGGTGTCGGAGTGGGGGCCGGTGGCCCGCCTTCGGACCCTATCTCAACAGTTACAGTGAAGTTGCCGGATGTATCGGGGTAGTATGTGGTCGCCTCGATCGTGTAGTCACCGGAAGCCAATTGTCTGGGACCTATGCGCGAGTTTAGATTACTTCGTTGAGCTATGTCATCATTCTCGTCAATCTGCTCACCTGCCCTGCCGATGTCTTCCATCAGGTAAAGGAAGGTGTCCTCGTCCGAATTCAGGGAGATCGTGATGGTCGATATGTCGTCAAGCGTAAGTGCGAAGTAGCGTGTGTAGTAGTCGCTGCCGTCCAGCCCACCATCGGCGTGGTCCTGCCGCCTGTTTTCGGAGAGACACTCGCTGTTCCAGCTTCCGGTGAACGTGCCGGCGCCGTCGACCTGCCGGATGCAATCGTCAGGATGCGGCGTAGCGGCGGGTGTGGGGGTTGGAGACGGCGGCGTGGCTGTCGGAACTGGTGACACAATTACTACGGGCGGGATTATTGGCGGCTCTTCGGACTGGCAATTGGGAAGGTCGAGGGATGAGAGGTCGTTGAGTCCAACATCATCCAGTCCAAGAGGTATGCAGCCTGTCAAGCGGTTGCCGGAGAGGTAGAGTTCGTCGAGATTGTCCAATCTGCCGAGGCCGGAAGGTATCTGGCCGGTGAGGTCGTTGTTCTTGAGGTCGAGTACTTCCAAGCCTGTCAGGAGCTGGATGATGGGGGGTATTGTGCCTCCCAGGGCTTTGTCGGGGAGCGAGAGGCCGGTTACGCGCTGCGGGGAGCCGCCGATTGTAATGCCCTCCCAGTCAGAGATTGGAGCGTCGAGCGCCCAGTTCAGTTGCACGGTTCTAGTGAGCGTGTCCTTGGCGGTGTAGAGCGCCTCGCAGTCCAGCACGAGGTCGGGGTTGTCTGCGCCGTCCGGCACTGCGCCCTGGGAAGTGCACAGGCTGGTTGGCTCGGTTTCGTCCTCGCCTTCCTCGACTATATTGGTGACGAGTACGATGACAGACATGGCGGCGTCGATCGTGTGGTCGTCGGCTTCGTGGTCCTGGCCGCTGTCGTGGACTGCTATGACGATGGAGTAGCTGCGCTTGGTCTCGTAGTCCAGCTGCGCCTTCGTGCGGAGCTGTCCGGTGGTGGAGTCGATGTCGAAAGAGTCGGCGTCGAGCTTGTCGAGGATGAGGTAAGTGAGGGTGTGGCCGTCTTCATCGGTGGCAGTGAAGGGATCGCCGATGTCGGTGCCGGGTGCGGTGTTCTCGGCTATTCTGCGGACTCCGGTTTCGGTGTTGGAGAAGACGGGGGAGTGGTTGGTCTGCGCGTGGGCGGCGAACTGCGCCTGCAAGAGCAGGAACAGCGCGGCGGCAACAGCAACAGCCAGGACTGCTATCGTAGCCATGACTCTACGTGACTTCTGAAGCAACGGACTCACTCTGAACTCTCCCTGATTAGAACGCCGCGCCCGCAAATAGAGCGGGCACGGCGCAATGGCTTTTTCGGCGGCGACTTACTATTCGGGATCTACATCGGTTACGGTTACCTGCACATCCAGGAAGGCGTAGTAGTTGCCGGTCCAGTAACCGATGCGTTGATCGACTTCATAACCCTGTATCTTTGTGTGGTAGACGTTGTTCTGGTATTCGGCGCTGGTTGTATCTTCGGGATCACCGTCGGTGGGGGTCTCGAAGTCGGGCGAAGAGGCGAATGACAATACGCCATCACCGCCATAGTTTGCGGGCAATGTAAAGTCGTCAATGTCATCCTCTTCGCCGTCCCCCGTCCTCGCGCTCAGCTTCCAGGAGAAGTCCCTGTCAGGGGTGGCGATGGTATATGTGCCGACGGCATCGGTACCATTCTCGGCATAGTCAACCTCGGTCGTGCCGGCGATCGTAGTACTGCGCTGCACGAACCATACGTAGTGATGACCGGTGTCGTAGGCTCCACGGCTCACGCTCATCAGGAACATGTCGGTGCCATTGGGGTCGTTGTCGTCGAATTCGAACTGGAAGTCGTCCTCCATATCGTCGGCGTCGGTGACGTCTATAGCGCCGTTGATATACCAGGCTGCGAACTTCCCAATTTCGACGTCGTTCTGGGTGATTGAATACAGGGTCTTGGTAGAGCCGTGGAAGGTTACGGAGTAGCCGTCATTCAAGACGGCCTTGATTGTCTTTTCGCTCGCATCGCGAACGTTCCAAATATAAATGAACTCTTCGTGAGTCTTGTAGGGATCGAACGCTGATATGGTAGTACCGTCAATCTGCAACTCCGTAATTCCTGGAGTGCTCGAATAGGTGCCCGGTGTGGGTCTGAGCGTTGTCCCATCGACAGGTAGCTCATAGCTCTCCAACTTGCGGCCTGTGTCATCGTCGCCGCAGTAAATCCAGAGGGAGATGTGATCGCCGCCGGAGACGGCATTCACCGTAGAGAATGTTGCGACCATCTGGAGGGGGTCGGTGGTCGCGGCGACGGAGCCGAGGTCAACGCGACCGGAAGTCGAGTCCTGGGTCGCGCCGGTGGGCAGGCCAACACCGTTCGAGTCGATGTTGTCCATATAGAGATTGTAGTTGCCAGTGCAGTCATCGGCGTCAACCCAAGTAATGGTGAATGTCGATCCGGTTGCGCCGCTGTCGGCGATGGTCGTTGATATGGAACTGTGGGTTTCCTCGTCGCCGCTCATGAGGATGGAGCTGAAAGCCCTCGGCTCGCCACCGTTGGCATCACTGAGTTCTTTTCGTATTGAATCGAATTCGAACTCGTATCTAGTGTCGCCGATCAGTATGTTGCCCCTTCTGTCGGCCAGGAGAAGATCAGTCCTACCTGCGCTGGTATCGCCGAGCGCCGGCAGGAAGCCATTGGACTGAATGCCCCCAAATACAGGCCCGTTGGAATATGTGCCTGGCACGGGCCTGCCACTATCCGTCTCAACAGCTACATCGCTTGCGCTTGCGACCAGGCGACCGGTGCCGTCGTCTGTTCCGCAAAATACAGATACGGTTAGACTGCTGGTGCCGCTTGCTGCGATGAGGGTGTCGAATGAGGCTGAGACCTCTGTCAGACTAGAAGCAGCAGATCCCGCGTGTATGGCGCCCTCACTTGTTCCGTACATGTAAACGTTGAAGTCGGCGCTGCATTCCTGCGGGTCGTTCCACACGACGTTGAAGGTTGAGCCGCTATCACCGTAGTCCATCACTATTACGGTAATGCTGCTATCTCCGGCACTGTTGCCTATTGTCTGGGCGTGAGCCGGGCGCGAATTAGCGAGCGCACCGATGAACACCATTATAATGACCAGTGCTATTGGCCAAGTCCTGAGAAATGTATTCATAGTGCCTGCACCTCGCACTGCATAGTGGCACTGGGGCATTTGTGCCACTATTGTACCTCTTCTAACTCTTAGCATGACCATTAATATCTAGGCTGTTCAATAATATCGTCGTAATTAACCCGATGTGCAGCTTTTATACAAAGGATAGCAATAGTTGAAGAACCAGGTCCCAGAGTCTCTAATGGGGTTGAACCAAACTCCAAGGAGTACACTGTGGACCTGGACGATTTCATCATAACAACTTTTTGCATGACTGACGACTGCTGAAAGATATTTTAGGAAGCGGACGCCTCAGACAAAGAGGTCCAGCGCCCGTGCTATCTGACAGCGAAGTCCTCACCATCGAAGTTGTGGGCGAGTATCTGCGTCTGCATCAGGACAAGGCTATCTTCGATTACTTCCAGCGCCACTATTCGCACTTCTTTCCCGCGACAAGCACGCTGCATCGCACCACATTCGTCAGACAGGCAGCCAACTTGCGCTCCGTGGAGGAACTGGTATGGCAAGGCATACTGGCCCAGACTTCGTTCGACTCTGAGTTTCACATCATCGACAGCATCCCCCTGCCCGCCTGTCAGTTCGCGCGCGCATACAGATGCCGGCGCTTCAAAGGCGATGCCGCCTTCGGATACGACTCCCTGGCTCGGCAGACATTCTACGGATTCCGTCTGCGCGCGCTGGTGGCGTGGCCCGGCGTCATAGTCGGCTTCAGCGTAGCCCCTGCCGACATCCACGATACAGCCGTCGCTCCCGAACTCGCATCCGGTCGTTTCGGCACAGTCCTGGGCGAGGGAAACTACTGGAGTCCCAGACTGACTGAGGAACTTGCCGCTCAACAGATTAACCTTGTGGCTCCTTTCAAGACTGCCAAGCACGACCCTACGCCAAGGACAAGCGCGTTTCTCGCTCGCTTCCGCTATCGGATAGAGACAGTATTCAGCCAACTGGTGGACCGTTACCTTATCAAGCGTGTGGGAGCGAAGGATCTGTGGCATCTGACCAGCCGACTTCTGAGGAAGGCGCTCAGCCATACCATCGCATTTATGTTGAACCAAGCTCAAGGAAACCCTCCTCTACAAATCTCCAAACTCCTAAACTGAAAACTTGCACATCGGGTTAGTTAATGGGAATTACATACTCTACTTGACGAGTCAAGTAGGCTGCTGTTCTGCATGCACCGGCGACGATTCGCTCGGTTGGGCATGCGGCGCGATACCGCTCTGGGCGGGTTCATTCCCACGCGCCTGCGCGGGCCCGAATGCCCGCGCCTCTATGTTCCTCGCGGCGTTTCTGTCGCGGTCCATAATCAGACCGCAAGCCTGACAGACAAAGAGACGGTATGTCTCCAACTTCTCCGTCGCAACAACGCCGCAGCCAGAACATGTCCTGCTCGTGTATGCGGGGTTCACTTTCACCAACTCCCTGCCAGCGTACTCTGCTTTGTAGGCGAGCTGGGAAACCATGATGCCCCAGGTCTGCTCTCGTATGCTTCTGTTCAGTCCGCGCTTGGCCGACACTCCCTTGCCCGGCTCTTCCGCCGTGCCCGCGGCAGAGCGTGTCATATTACCGATCTGCAAGTCCTCCACGGCTATGCGACCGAATCGTCTCACTAGGTCGGTACTGGCGCGATGGCAGATGTTTCGATTGCGGACCTGACTGCGATAGGTCTCACGTGACAGTGACCTGACCTTCTTGCGTCTGGACACCGAACCTTTCCTAGCCCTTGCCACTCTCCTGCGAAGCCGGCTCTCACGCCGTCTATCATGATTCCGGCGCTCCACCGTCTCGCCTGTCGATAGCGTCAGTCGCTCGTTCACGCCCATATCCATTCCGACTTTGGCATCGGACTTGGGAACCACAGGATAATCCACCGCAAACGCCATGCTCACCACATAGCCGGTAGCCCTGCGCGAAATCATCAGCGTCTTGGGCTTGCCTTCAGGCAGCGGTCGCTTCGTTCTCAGAGTCAGCGTGGGCAATCCCTTTATCCTGACGTAGGCTCTGCGCCCGTCCTGCGAGCGCTTGAGCATGCCGGTCGTCACCTCAGACACCTCCAGCGTCTGATAACGATGCCTGGACCGGTAGCGGGGATAGCCGGGCTTCTCGCCCTTTCGCACGCGGGAGAAGAAAGCGTTCATAGCGCGATTGACGCGAACGAGGACGCCCGCGCACAGCTTGTAGTGATAGGCGTTCCATTGGGGCATGTCCTGCCTGATTAGCTTGAGCTGTCTCGTCTGGTCGTACAGAGTGACGGACTTGCGCTGCATGCGATACGCCTGAGTTCGCTCTTCAAGCGCGGCGTTGTAGAGCGTGGCGCAATGGCGCAGCGCCTCGTCGAGCCCAGAGTAGTCCCTGCGCTTGATGTGCGCCTTGTACTGATATGTCAGGTGACGCTGTTCCGTCATGATTAACTGCGGCGTGTCTACTAATGTATGTAAGTCCCTAGTTAATCCTCAGATGGATGAAGACCAGACTAATTCGATGCATCCTCAATCACCACCTGCACCTGATCATCAAGACCAACGTCTTCCGCTTCCGGCACGCCTTCGTGTCCTCTGCGACTACTCCACTCAGTGTAGAAGTATGCGAATATGTCCCGCGCAACTGCCACCAAGGGTACACCGACAAGCACTCCCCAGAGCCCGGCTATGTCGCTGGCGATTATCAGAGTGATCATTATGAATATGGGATGAAGCCTGAGCGCCCTTCCCTGAATTCTGGGTGAGATGATGTTGCTTTCGACAAACTGCACCACAATGTACAGGAGCGCGACCCACACCAGTTTACCCGGATCGGTCGCCAGCGCAACCAGCAATCCCGGCACGGCACCGATGAAAGCTCCGATGATGGGGATCAGGCCGAGGACGCCCGCCAACAGGCCCAGGGTGAGTGCAAAGCTTACGTCAAGGAGCAAAAGCCCGATGAAGACCAGCACGCCGACTATGGTCGCGCTGATGAGCTGAGCACGAACGTAGGAGCCAATCACCCCGTCGATGAGGGCGAGTACGCTACGAGCGTGCCGGGAGACGTTCTCAGGAAGCACCGAGTACATGCCACCGACCAGCTCTTCCTTGTCCTTGAGCATGTAGAACAGAAGGAACGGGACAATCACGAGGCCGATCACGACGGAAATGGTCCCGGTTACACCGGAAATTGTCTTCGTCAAAAGAGACAGAGCCGCCTTACCGATCACGCCGCTTGCCGACTGGAGCAGCCCGTCCAACTGAGCCTTCACCTCTTCCGGCACCTGCTGGTCGAAAGCCTGCATCCAGCCCTCGGTCGTGACTTTGGCCTGCTCGTATATCTGAGGAGCGACCTGTATGAACTCTTGCACCTCTTTGATTATCGGCTGGACCGTGAGGTAGATCAGCAAGGCTACAAGCGCGCCGAAGGCTATGTAGACTATCGCGATAGTCACGAGCCTGGCTATTCCGGGATACCGCTCTCTGCCAGGCAGGATTCTTTCAAGACCAGAGACGATCGGAAACAGAAGCTCTGCAACAATCACGCTTATGATGATGGGCAGCAGCGATCCCCGGGCGATAAACAAGGTGGATCCAACCACCAGAATGCCTACTGCGATCAGCCCCGGCAGTCTCCATTTCATCCAAAGGGAGCGCTCCGTTTCGAATATATCGGTCCGAGCGTCAGCTCCGTCGCCCATTGCTTTGTTCCTCGATTCAGTTTCGTGCCACGCTTTACAATTCCCTGAATAATCGAACTAGCGGATGATAGTCCGCGCTTGATAGGCTCATAATACAAGCCTGTATTCCTTGGCATTGCAGTAAAGGGTGTCTGTGAAACACCTAAAAGTCAACTGTGCGACATGACATACGAGACGATTTCACAAATCACCGAAATTGTCATTTGAGTCTGTTGACAGTCTCATTCAGCGACTACGATACGTGAAGTTTCTGCGAGTCTAGCTCGAGGCGAGAAACCTTCCAATTCTTGAACCTGACTTGACGCCAACACGGATTCCACGATGCGCTGACTCATAAGTCGGATGGATGGCAGACTGGACCAAGTCTGCGTCACACTGCCTTGGAACAGAAATCGTGGTGTTTCCCTTCGGCCGGTACTCTCGGCAACGAATTATCGTCTGTCCTCAAGCGCCTGGCAAATGTCGAGGTTTGCATCGGACCATTCGAGGCGTGGCGGTACATGCGTGCCATGCTCTGAAGCCAACTGCTCATGGGCGTCTATGTCCTGGCAGAGCGCGACCGCGTCAAGGAGACTCTCTTCATCCCCCAATCCGAGCGGTTTCAGAGTATCCTGCGCCGCAGACCTGTCGGTTGAAGGTACGACCGCGGATTTCGCGCCAGAAACACCTGATATGGCGCTCTCCTGCGCATCGCCGTCGTCACAGAACGGCAGACCGAGTCCGGAAAGGTCGTTGTTCGGTACATCCTGCAGCGATACCGGAATGCAGCCGGTCAGATTATTGGGCGTGAGGAAAAGTGTCCTCAAGTTCGGTATGTCGCCCAGTTCGTGCGGAATCTGCCCGCTCAACTGGTTCATCCACAGCGACAACTCTTCAAGATTGGAGAGATCCCCGAGCTCGGCGGGTATCGGGCCAGTAAGCTGATTGTCATCGAGGTGTAGCTCTACCAGTTCCGACAGATTGCCCAGTTCAACGGGGATTTCTCCAGTCAAGCGATTGTGATGGAGATGCAGCTCTACGAGGTTGGACAGACTGGCCAACTCCGGGGGAATCGGGCCGGACAGGCGATTAAACAACAGGTTCAGTACAACGAGGTTGCTCAGATTGCCCAGTTCAACGGGAATTTCGCCGCTCAACCGGTTGAATCTGAAGTTCAATGTCTCAAGGCCATCGAGGTTGCCAAGTTGTGTGGGAATTTCGCCGTCAAGAGCAAAGGACGGCAGCTCAAGAGCCGTTACCCGCTTAGTATCACCGCCGACCGTGATTCCGCTCCAGCGTGCGATCGGGGCCGCTGCTGTCCAGACGAGGGAGGCGCTTCCCGCCAGAGTCTCCCGCGCGCTCAACAACGTTTCGCAATCAGCGACAAGCTCAGGATTCGCGTCCGGGTCGGCTACGACTATACCGGATTCGCATGTTTCCATGCCCGTCGGTTCACCACCGCAGAAGGGCAGCGGTACTTCGTCGAAGTCGTTGACCGAGACCCACCGCAATGCGCCTGGAATGCATCCGCTGAAGTGATTGTCCTTCAGGAAAAAGTAGTCGAGGTCGTACAGTTCACCCAGCTCCTCCGGAATCTCTCCCGTCAACCGGTTGTCGTGCACAGTGAGACGCTGGAGACTGGTGAGGTTGCCCAGTTCCGGCGGAATCTCACCACTTAGCAGGTTTCCCCACAAGTACAGCAGATATAGGTTGCCCAGACCGCCAAGCTCCGGAGGAATGTTCCCGGTGAGCAAGTTGTCATCGAGATACATCAGTTCAAGGTTCTCCAACTTGCCCAGATCCGGCGGTATGTCGCCGCTGAGTAGGTTGTGATCAAGGTCAAGTTGTCTGAGGGCGTCGAGGTCGCCAAGTTCGGGGGGAATCTCGCCCGTCAGTCGATTGTCCCAGAGGGAAAGGACCCGCAGGTTCCCGAGGCTGCCCAGCTCGGCGGGTATCTCTCCTGTAAGCTGGTTGTCGTCCAGGTACAGTTCCGTCAGGTTCCTGAGTTCGCCAAGCTCGCCTGGAATCGGACCGGTCAACAGGTTATGGTCAAGGTGCAGCTCATCTAGTTCTGACAGCTTACCGAGCTGAGAGGGTATTGGGCCACTCAGGAAGTTGTACCATAGATGCAGTTCCTTTAATCCCGATAATGAGCCCAGTTCGGCGGGTATCTCACCTTCGAGCTCGTTGCTCCATAGGTGCAGCTCCTCAAGGCTGCTCAGGTTCCCGAGTTCGGGCGGTATCCGGCCAGAGAGTTCGTTAAGCCCGAGGTGCAGCTCGACGAGGCCGTCAAGGTCGCCCAGCTCAGCAGGTATCTCCCCGGTCAGGCCGTGATCAAGAAGGCTGACCTCGGTAACGCGCAATGGGTCTCCGTCCATCGTAATTCCGGGCCACAGACCAATCGGCACTTCCGTTGACCAGAGCAGGGAGGCCTCACCGGCGAGCGCATCCCTCGCTGACATCAGCGCCTCACAGTCAGCCACGAGGCCAGGGTTGGCTTCCGGGTCCTCGACGGCAACGCCGGCGGAGCACCCGTCGCTGAAATACGACGAGCCTACGTTCTCGACGACTACGATAAAGTCTCCGGCCTTCTCCGCGCTGAATGTGGTGGCCTCTATTGTGTAGTCGCCGGACTGCAAGTTGGCGTATATGCGGGAGTTGAGGTTCACATTGGGCACGATGTCGTCGTTGCTTTCGACTATCTCGCCGTCCTTGCCAGATCCTTCCAGCAGGTACAGGAACGTGTCGGTATCATCGGAGGACATGGTGATTGCCAGGCTCGTCTCCACATCCAGAGAGAAGGTGTAGAAGCGCGCGTACCTGTCGCCGCTTCCGTACAGCGGAGGCTTCTCGGAAATGCAGGAATCGTTCCATGCGTGGCTGACTTCGCTCCGACTCGCCAGAGGCTGCACGCACTCTTCAGTCAGCTGAGGAACCGAGTCCACTTCGCCGCAGAGTGGAAGACCTGTATCTTCAAGGTCATTGTTCTCTACGTCCTGCAACAGGTCCGGGATGCAACCGACCACTCTGTTTCCGGCAAGTTGCAGCTTTACGAGGTTGGTCAGATTAGCCAGTTCGATGGGTATCTGTCCGGTCAACCTGTTCCTGTCGAGACGCAGTTCGGTGAGATTCGCAAGATCGCCTATTTCGGGTGGGATTTCGCCGTTCAATTGGTTCCGGTCCAGTAGGAGGGAATCGAGTGCAGTGAGCTTGCCGAGCTCCGGCGGTATCTGACCGCTCAGAAGATTTTCACCCAGCGCGAGAAGTACGAGTCCACCTGAGTTATCTTCAGCATTCGTCGTTTCGGCTTCCGGAGATCCCGAAAGGTTGCCCAGTTCGGCCGGTATCGTGCCCGTGAGGCGATTGTTGCGGAGATCCAGTCTTTGAAGACCAGACAGATCGCCAAGCGCCGGAGGTATCTCACCTGTGAGGCGGTTGTTGTACAGGTGTAGTTCGGTCAGATTGGGCAGGTCTGCCAGTTCGGGGGGAATCTCGCCGGTCAGGCCGTTATGCTGCAGATCCAGGCGTCGTAGGCTGGCAATGTTGCCTAGCTCTGAGGAAATCTCTCCCTCCAGCAGGTTGCCATCCAGGCGCAGATCCGCCAGATTGGGGAGCGAGCCAAGTTCGGCCGGCATTCCTCCTGTGAGTTCGTTGTCGTTGAGGTGCAGTTCAATGAGGCCGTCGAGATTTTGGAGTCCCATGGGTATGCTTCCATCCAGGTCTCTATCGACGAGTGCGATTTTCACCACGCGTCGGGGCGAACCCTCGATCGTCAACCCGTCCCAGTCCTGTAATTCCGTGTCAGATGACCAGTTCAGTGAAACATCGCCGGAGAGCTCGTCCTGCAGTCCACGGAGCGCCGAGCAGTCCAGCACTAGTTGCAGATCGTCGGACGTCATGGCTCCTACCGCGCCATCGAAGCAGTCTATGTGCGCCTGGTTGGACTGCGGTACCCCGTGCACCGTCAGTCTAAAGATGCCTCTCTTTTCAGCCTTGTAGGTGGTCGCCTCTATGGTGTAGAGGCCAGACTCCATCGTCGCCACAATCCTCGAATCCGTGCTGCCATGCCTATCGATGTCGTCGTTGGAGTGCAGAACCACGCCGTCCTTCCCCCAGCCGCTCATAAGGTAGAGGTATGCGTCCTGATCAGCCGATGACAACTCAATGGTGATTTCCGTCTCTTCCTGCAGTGAGAAAACAAAGAAGCGAGCGTACCTATCCCCGTTCCCCGCTGGTGGTGACTTTTCTGAGAAGCAGCTGCCGTCCCAGTCGCCGCTGACTGCAGAGGGGCTGTCCAGCAACTGCACGCACGCTGCGGTCTGCGCCTGCGCGGAACTCGTGAAGACAGTCGCCGCCAGCATGAGCGTCATTGCGCATGCTGAAATGATGATGCGCAAGGATGTGGCGGAAACTTGGGAGTGGAACATACGGTTCGTGTGAGAATGCAATTCAAATGCCTCTATATCCTACTTTTTCGCTCAGCTAATGCGGGCTGCTTACGCAATATGTCCCTGACCCGCCGGAGCTCGTGGAACGATGTGTACGAAAGCAAGCGCAACCGCTAATCACTCTGTGCCAGTATCTAGGCGTGGCTTTGTGTGATAGAGGCTAGATGCAAGGGAATGCGGTTTTTCCTTGCACCGACCCCGGGGGATTTTGCGGGCGAGGAAGCGTGTTCGGCTGGCGATGGACGAGGGAGGGAAGGGTCCTATTCGCCGCGCATGCGACGAAGCTCGGCCTCAAGCTCCGCAAGACGAGCCTCGGCAGCCACGCGACCGGTCCGCTCTTCTTCGGCGCGAGCCTCGGCAGTGCCGGCACGGAACTGGGCAGCCAGACGAGCGGCTCGCTCCTCCTCGTGAGTGTCAAGATAGCTCTCCGTCCCGGGGTCGAAGAACCGCAGCATCCCTACCTCCCAGCACACGTACAGCCCCAGCGCCTCGCTGTATCCCCGGAGACGACCTTCTCCCAATACCTCTATCTCTATCGGCTCATACACGCCGTCAACCAGCCGGTCACCCGCAAGCGCGGCATCGTGGTACTCTCCACCGCTTGGGTCAAAGCGCCAATACTCCCCCACACCAAACCGCTCGTAGACCTCACGCTTGTCCGTGTAGTCAACCTCGCCCGTACTTCGTGACGCCACCTCAAGCACGAAGTCCGGCGCCTTGCCCTGCCGGTCTATCACATAACCGTTCTGCTCTTTCAGAAGCGCAAGGTCACTGTCGAACGCCACCAGCAGGTCCGGTATCCGGACGTCACTTCCGCGAGGCCGACTTGGCGTCACAGGGGCCTCGCTTACGACGATGGAATTCTGCACATCTCGCAAATGGATTGCGAGGGCTGGTCCGACGGCGGATTCGTGGAGGTAGAACCAGTTCTGCATATCGTCCCTGGGCGGGAAGTCAGGGAAGCGTTCCAGCTCTTCCCTGACCTGTGTGAGTGCTGTCGTCTTGCTGGTCATCTCGGCCTCTCATTACTGACTGAGTTGATCGGTTGCCGACCGTCGCCATTATACCATCTGAAAGGGGCCGGGCATGAGCAAGATAGTCGCGGACACGGTGACTGGATCGATGTGACGCGCCTTGCATCAGATTGGGGTATTTTCTTGCACCACTTATCTGATGCCTGCTCTATCGTCATATGCTCCGTCAGCAAGCTGTTGAGTACCTGAAGCCTTGCCTGTTCTCTTTGGCTCAATGTCACATTCTCCATGCCCTACATGTTGTGACATTGTATCTTTGACATGTATGGGATAATCCTCTAACGAAGCGGTTCCGTAAGGAAAATCTTGCCCGCGAATACTTCGACAGGAGCCTCGATGAATTCGCGGAGCCTTGGAAAGCCGGCGAGTTCGATGGCGACGACGAAAGGCACGGAGATGTCGTTTTCCTGGCGGCCATGCTGCCGGAGGCTTGGGCCGAGTGACTGACACAGCACCCGTAATTACGCCGACCTAGCGCGGGGCTGCGCTAGAATCGCCCGTTTCAGCCTGAATCCGCAAAATCCATCCCCGCCAAATTGTCGTAGCGCCTCTATTTTCACACCCGGCGCGCGCGCATGATACCTCTCGCGCCCGGAATGGACGCGCAGCGCGAGTCTGTGGGCGCGTGGGAGAGCTTTACGTTGGAGTCGAGCGTCAATTACCGTGGACCGAATACGGCTGCCGGATGCCGTCAGAATCACCAATGGGTTGTTAAGCTCTTCTTGCGGCCTGGCTTTCGAACTCAAGATGGCCGACGTGGTGGAACTCTTCCTCCTGGCAGGCTGCCACAGACCGCTCCAATTGTATCGTAGCGTGTCCGATGCCGTGACTGTGAACGATTCGCTTGATCTCCTCAAGTGAACCCTGGTTATCCTCATGATACGAAGGGTCCATCAGCACATGGGCGGTGAACGCCTCGTTGCCCTGGTTGATCGTCCAGACATGGACGTCGTGGATCAGCGTTACGCCTTCGACTTCTTCGATCTCAAAGCATAGTTCAAACACGTCTATGTGCTCCGGCGCTCCCTCAAGCAGCACATTGGTGATTCTGACAATCAGATGGCGGGTGTTCCACACGATAAGCAGCGCGATGATAACGCTGAGAATCGGGTCAACGATGAATATCCTGCTCCCGAGCGTATCTTCGAGAGTCAGGATAAGTATCGCAGAGATAACGACTGCAACCGAACCAAGCAGGTCGGCTATGACGTGCTGCAGCGCGCCCTCGACGTTCACACTATGTTCAGACGAAGCGTGAAGTATCCAGGCGGCTGCAATGTTGACTAGCAGCCCGCCTATGCCAACTATCAGCACGGGCCAGCCGTCAATACTAGGTACTTCTACGAATGCGCGGTGGTAGGCTTCGAAGATGATCCAGCCGGCGATCATCCATAGAGAGAAGGTATTGGCTAGCGCGGCCAGAATTTCGGTACGGTGGTAGCCGAAAGTGCGCTCGACGGATGCGGGCCTCTGGGCAATCCAGATTGCAATGAGGGCCATGACGATTGCGGCGGCGTCGGTGAGCATGTGGCCGGCGTCCGCGAGTAGCGCGAGGCTGCCTGAAAGCAAGCCGCCAATCACTTCAGCGACCATATAGGTCGTTATGAGCGCGAGGGCTATCAGCAGGCTGCGGCGGCTAGCTGCTCGGAAGTCGTGGCTGTGGTCGTGGTGTCCGTGATCGTCATGGTCGCCATGTCCGTGGTCGTCGTGGTCGTGGCCTTCGTGGTCGTCATGGTCGTCGTGGTCACCGTGCCCATGGTCATCATGTTCGTGGGCTTCGTGATCGTCATGGTCATGCTCGCCATGTCGATGGTTGGAGGATGTCATAAGGGTGACCCCGAGCCTTTCGGTTACAGAAGTCGGCTGAGTTCCAATTGACTCAGTTAAGAACGAGACTGGATTGGGCGGCGCCCGTCAGTCTCAATAGCTGGGTCGGCTTTGCACAAAAAGTCGGCTCTGCACATTAAGTACCTTGACGCGATTTATCGCAAGACGCCCAGAATATATCACGAATTATCGGAATAGATAAAGGCAGGGATTGTCAGAGTTTCAGAATGCTGAGACTTGTCGCTTTAACCCGAATCCACCGGAGTAAGCTGTAACTGCGCCGTAAATGGACAGGAGAACCGGGGATGAGATCGTAAGGACGGAATTGGGGTAGATGGTGCCACTGCGGTCTGCTCACATCGCACCAGCTGCTGACTTCGACACCGGAAGAGACACAAATGGAAGGCTAAAAGGACGAGGGTGGGTCAAATCTAATCTGGCGAAAACGCACTAAAGCAGCTTGGCGTTGACACTGGTTTAAGTCTATGCGTGAGTTGGAAATTGGGGAGTACAAGCTTTCGTAGTATTTTGTTGCATCCCGTTTTGGGGGAGCTTTAGCAGGGAGAGACTATGCCGTTATTCGCCGCGCAGACGTCTCAGTTCAGCTTCTAACTCGGCCACGCGAGCTTCAGCAGTTCCGGCGCGAGTTTCCGCCGCCATGCGATCGGCATGCTCTTCCGCAGCGCGCTCATGCAACTCTTGAGGAGTCAGCAGAAAGTGCCCGCTCGCAGGGTCTCGGAAACGCAGCTTCCCTTCCTCCTACCAGAGTTCCAGCTCCAACATCTCGCTGTATCCCCGGTGCTTTCCATCTGACTCGGCGACAACATCTATGGGGACGTACTCGCCATCGATCAGCGTGTCGCCGCCAAGGGGCGCATCGTGATACTCGCCACCCGATGGGTCGAAGCGCCAGTATTCCCGTATGCCGAGAGCGGCGTATCCCTCGCGCTTTACGGTATAGTCCCGCCTGCCCGTGCTGCGAGAACCCACCTCCAACACCAGGTCGGGCGGCTTGCCCACCTCGCTTATCACGTATCCGTTGCGCCTGATGACCCTCTCGGGGTCACTGACCTGCCTTGCGAAGATGAAGTCGGGAGCCAGCTCCCGCGCGTCCTCCTCATCGATGCGTACATAGATCTCTCCGGTGAGCAGAACGTCGTTGAATGCGGCGAAGTGAGGGCCCAGCGTGCCGTCGAGTGTGGAGAGACTTTTGCGCTGCACCATGTCAGGCTCCCGCGGCGGGTCGGGCAGCGGCTCTATGTGAGAATAGTCTTCTGAGTGCGGCTGTGCCAGAGTGGTTTGAGTCGTCATAACTGGACTCTCCGTGATGCTCGCTCACTGAAATCCTCAATGGGGTGAAGTGGTTCGGTCCATTGTATCACCGTCGGTCGATGGAGTTGGCAAGATGCTGGCATTCTCTACGGACGCCGATAACTCAGTTCGGAACAGGCTCCTCAGCCGTGCTGGAGTTCCTTGATTCACAGGCGAGTGCAACACTTCGCCGGAGTGTTGCGGTGGGGAAGAGATGAGGGTAATTTGTTGCACAGCATTGGGGTATTCTGGAATGAGACTTCCTTGTGCGCTATACAATTGGCGAACACCTTCATACACTACTTCTGAGCAAGTTGCTGCAACCGTGCCTTTCAAAAGGATGCGATGCTATTCTTATCGGGCAAAAGGAAAATCGAGATGTAGGGGTCGTCTCCCGGACAGGTTTCAGTTTATACGGCAATCGTATCAGATGACCGCCCAAACTCCGCAGCTGATGGGTTCGCCTCGATCGAATGCCTCCGCGACCTGGAGACTCAGAATGCTCTTGAGCACGCTCACAAATAGGAGATGCACCAAATGGCTGTAGGTGAAAGTCCAGTGAGGCTGAAAGTGGCCTCGATTCTCGGACTTGCCCTGATCCTGCTGATGGTCACGGCATGCGGCGATGATATTCAACTGCAGTACAGTCCCTCTTCGTCGGGCGATGAGCAAGTGCGCCCTGCGCAGGGTGGATCGCTGTCAGCAACCGCGAGGGTGGGAGAAGAGCTTTTCAACAACAACTGCTTGCGCTGTCATGGGCAGAACGCCACCGGGACGAACCAGGGGCCGCCGCTGGTGCATAGACTCTATGAACCCGGGCATCATTCGGACGCCAGCATTCGA
Source organism: Dehalococcoidia bacterium (assembly GCA_963665605.1). Taxonomy (GTDB): domain Bacteria; phylum Chloroflexota; class Dehalococcoidia; order Lucifugimonadales; family JADFKI01; genus Bin90. The sequence goes on from OY762409.1 coordinate 2,901,171, forward strand.
AGCGCTGTCCTCAACGGCGTGCCGTCACATCACTGGTCATTCGGCGACATGCCACCTGTTTCAGGCGTGTCGAAGAACGAAGTAGAGACAATAATCTGCTATGTGAGAGAGGTTCAGCGGGCCGAAGGCATATTCGAGGGCGACGCCTATGCGACGATGTGTTAATCCGCATGTCGGCGCCCAGTCTGGTAAGTTGATTGAGTTAGGGCATCAGCGAGAGGAATGCTCAAAGCCTATAACACAGCCCGGGTTTCCGGAGGGTAGACTTGCATAGGTACAGCAGTGCACCTAATTTCTTCACAGCTACCCTCGTGTCCTTGGCTCTCGCCTCCATCTTCCTTGCCGCCTGCGCGTCCTCCTTTGGAGAATCAGGTCCTCTTTTTTCGTCCTCCTCCTCTGGACAGGAGATTTTCGCCACCAACTGCGCCGCATGCCACGGTGTAAGTGGAGAAGGGCAACCTGACTGGCACATTAAGAGGTCGGTCGGTACCCTGCCATCACCGCCCCTCAATGGGGACGGCCATACCTGGCACCACGGAGACGGCCTCCTCTATCGGATCATCAGTCAGGGTGGAAAAACGCTCGAAGACCCCAATTATCCGGGCTTCAAGAGCGGCATGCCTGCATTTGGAGAGCGACTCACACACGAGGAGACCGTCGAAGTCATTGAATATGTGAAAAGTCTGTGGAGTGACAAGAGCAAGCTTGGAATGTCAATTCGGGAGTCGCAGAAACTTGTGAGCGAGCAGGACCCCTTCCCTGAGGGCAATTAGCGAGATTCACGGGATACAGAGCTAGGTGTGCTACCCCACAGGACTGTGAGTGTTCGAGGCAAATATCCCGCATTTATCGTGCTCAGGCAGCCCCATTGATGCAAGCTTTTAGGGTATTTCCTTGCACTGGCTGTGAGGGGCACTTTGCGGACGACGACGGACGGGAGATAGAAGCGGCCTACTCGCCGCGCAGGCGTCGAAGCTCAGCTTCCAACTCCGCAGCGCGAGCCTCGGCGGCGGCGGCTCGGGCCTGAGCGGTCAGACGAGCGGCCCGCTCTTCCTCAGCGCGGACTTCGGCACTTGTGGCGCGAGCCGTATCCTCGTCGTGAGAGCGCAGATAGCTCTCGGTCAGAGGGTCGAAGAACCGCAGCATCCCGTCCTCCCAGCACACGTACAGCCCCAGCGCATCGCTGTATCCCCGCAGACGACCTTCTCCCAAGTCCTCTATCGCTATCGGCTCATACACACCGTCAACCAGCAGGTCACCCGCAAGCGCCGCATCGTGGTACTCCCCGCCACTCGGGTCGAATCGCCAGTATTCAGCGATGCCGAACCGCTCGTAGTCCCGACGCTTGTCCGTGTAGTCAACCTTACCCGTACTTCGTGACGCTACCTCAAGTACGAAGTCAGGCGCCTTCCCCTGACGGTCTATCGCATATCCACCCTGCTCGTCCACAAGCGCAATGTCGCAGTCGTACACCACGATGAGGTCAGGTATTCGATAGGCACCCCAGGGGTCAAGCGTCGGAGCGACAGGAACCTCTCCATGCACCAGTGTCGTCTCCGGATTGCCGATGTGTATGGCAAGGGCGGTCAGGATCGAGCGACGGTGAAGATGGGACGTGTTCTGCATGTCTTCCCGCGGAGGGAAGTCGGGGAAGCGTTCGAGCTTGCCCGTTCCCTGTGTGAGTGTAGTCGTCTTGCTGGTCATCGCGGACATCTCCGAGCCTGAGTGAGTTGAGCGACTGCCGACTGCCGTCATTATACCACCTGATACCACCTGCCAGGCGCGGCATCAGATTGCCGTATTTCCTCGCGGCACGACGGTTCGACCGCGACTCGCGCAATAGGGAGGCGATAACAGAGGCATACTGCTTGGGCGGCAACTTAAGCCGGCTATTGATGACCGTCGCGCACAGTCTGTTCGAGCGTGTTCCCGGCTTTGAACGCAACATACTTTCGAGCCGGCACATCGATCATCTGACCGGCATTCTCACCGGCGATCGCTCGCATCTGGCGGGCAGACCTCTCCTTGACTGAGAATGTGCCGAAACCGGTCAACGTCACACGGTCGTTCTCGGAAAGCGCCTGCTCGATACTGTCGAGGACCGCGGCGGAGGCATCCGCGGCAGCGGCCTGGCTAACGCCCATTCGGTCTGCGACGATCTTGCTCAGCTCTGCCCTGTGTATCACGTTTGCCATATAACTCATTGCCTCCCCATCTCTGATGTGTCCAGTGATTTTAGAATCTATTCTCAAAAGTCCGAGCCGCAAGAAATGATACGACAAGCATTTATACGTTGCAATGAATGTGGGTAGATCATTGCACTGACTCTGGGGGATTTTGCGGGCGAGGAAGCGTGTCTGGCTGGCGATGGACGAGAGGAAGGCGACCTACTCGCCGCGCAGGCGGCGGAGTTCCTCTTCCAGCTCCGCCATGCGAGCCTCGGCAGCCAGGCGAGCCGCCTCTTCATCTCTGGCGCGAGCTTCGGCAATTCCGGCGCGAGTTTCCGCCGCCATGCGATCGGCGCGGAGCCGTTCAGCCACGCCGGGCGCTCCCGCGCCGGTTCCAGCCGGGCTTTTCTCGTCAATCCCGCGCGCGACTACGCCCCCGAAATTCGGAGGCGTAGCGCTTCATCTATGTGTAGTTGACCGCGTTTCGTCTAGTTGGCTGTCCAAGTGGTGCCGCTGATGGTGACCTTGACCGTGTCCGTCGCCTGCTCTCCGTCGCCGTCGGTTACGGTCAGCTCGAACTCGATCCAGTTGCCGTCGTCCAGTGCGCTGCGGTTGGTCATGTTCTTGCGTCGCGGCATGGTGAACGTGGCCTCGGCGCTGTCGGCGCTGCTCAGGAACGCGCTCGCTGAGGCAAGCTCGGTGTGCGACGCGCCGGAGATGCGCCAGCCGTAGGTCAGCGTCTGCGAGCCGTCGGCGTTGGCTGTGCCGGAGCCGCTCAGGGTCACCGCCTCTCCGCGCTTGCCGTCGAAGTCAGCGCCGGCATCCGCCGTGGGCGGCGTGGGCGCGGGCGGATCAGGCTTCTCCACCACCGGCGGCGTCTCCTCCACGTCGGTCAGGCTCACCGTTACGGCGATGCTGTCCGTGCCGCCGTTGCCGTCGGACACGCCCACCGTCACCGAGTATCTCTGCTTCGTCTCGTAATCATAGGTTACGCCCGCCTTTGTGGTTATCTGGCCGGTGGAACTGCCTATCTCGAAGGATGTGGCATCCGTTCCCGATAGCGTGTAGGTCAGTGTGTCGTTGTCCGCGTCGGTGGCGGTTACCGCCGAGCCCACGCTGGTTCCGGCTGCGCTGTTCTCCGCTACCTGGCGGGTGGCGCTGGCGCCTTCGGTGAAGGACGGGGCCTGGTTGGGCGGCGGCTGAGGTGTTTCGTCCACGTCGGTCAGGTTCACCGTTACGGCGATGCTGTCCGTGCCTCCGTTACCGTCGGACACGCCCACCGTCACCGAGTAGCTGGACTTGCTTTCGTAGTCATAGGTCACGCCCGTCTTGGTGGTGATCTGACCCGTCGAGCTGCCTATCTCCAAGGATGCGGCATCCGTGCCCGACAGGGAGTAGCTCAGCGTGTCGCCGGTGTCGGGGTCGGTGGCAGTTACCGCCGCGCCCACGTTGGTTCCGGCTGCGCTGTTCTCCGCCACCTCTCGGGTTGCGGTCGCGCCGGCGGCGAAGGCCGGCGCTTCGTTCACGTCGGTCAGGTTCACCGTTACCGCGATGGTGTCTGTGCCACCGTTGCCGTCGGACACGTCAACCGTCACCGAGTAGCTCTTCTTGGTCTCGTAGTCATAGGTCACGCCTGTCTTCGTGGTTATCTGCCCCGTGCCGGAACCGATGTTGAACGATGCCGCGTCCGTGCCGCCTAGCGTGTAGGTCAGCGTATTCCCACTGTCCGGGTCCGTCGCGGTCACTGCCGCGCCGACGTTGACGCCGGCTGCGCTGTTCTCCGCTACCTCACGAGTGGCGGTCGTTCCTTCAGAGAATACAGGGGCTTCGTTCACGTCGGTCAAGTTCACCGTCACAGGCGTGCTGTCCGTGCCGCCGTTGCCGTCGGACACGTCCACCACCAGCGAGTACGACGAATCGGTCTCGTAGTCGTAGGTCACCCCGGCCACGGTGGTTATCTGACCGGTGTTGTCGATGGCGAAGGAGGCCGCGTCGTCGCCCGACAGGGAGTAGGTCAGCGTGTCGCCCTCGTCCGGGTCGGTAGCCGTGATGGCCGAACCGACGTTGGTTCCCGCCGGGCTGTTCTCAGCCACCTCCAGCGTGGTGACGATGTTGGCGTCGAAGGACGGCACTTGGTTGGCCGAGTCCGGCTCGATTTTGTCCTCGCTGGTATCAGGCTCCGGCAGGCCGATTTCCAGGGTGAAGGTTTCACTGCCATCCGTGGTCTGCGCCGCCTCTGCCGTGTAGTCGCCGGAGGCCAGTGTCAGCGTGGCGGTGTTCGCAGAGCCGTCGTGCAGCAGCTTGCCGTTGCCCTTCCGAGCGTTGACCCTGTGCTCGTAGCCGCCACCCGGCGCCGTGCCCCAGCCGTTATTGGGCGTGTCGCCGGACACGTACAGCGCGCCTGCCGACAGGGTGACGGTCACCTCGGTTTCCTGGGCGAGGGTGAAGTGGAAATACCGGGCCCGGCTGTCCTGGTGGTGCGCCTGGCAGTCCGCATCATTCCACGCTCCGGCGTACCTGGCGGTTGCCGAAAGTGTGCCAATCGTGGTGAAGCAGGCCGTAACCGGCGTTGCCGTGGGACTTGGGGCAGCTTCCGAAGTAACCGGCGGTGTGGCTGTCGGCGTGGGCGTCGCCGTCGCTGTCGGAGCGCGGGGGCAAATCGGCAGCCCAAGCTCGTGAAGGTCGTGCCCGGGCCTTCTGTCATCTTCGGAACTGACTCCGATTCCCACCTGCGTCAACTTATATGGCACACACCCCGTGTACAGGTTCTCTCCTGGATCAGGCCTCCCAGGCGTTGTCTTGTTGGCGAGCCGCAATTCCTTCAGGTTCGGCAACTCCCCAAGCTCGTGCGGTATCTGACCGCTCAGCCTGTTGTTGTTGAGAACCGCCCACCCCAGACTGGTCAGGTTGCCGAATGAAGACGGTATGGGGCCGCTCAACCGGTTGTAGTTGAGATGCAAGGTGTCCAGGCTGGAGAGGTTGCCGAATTCGGGCGGTATGGGACCGCTGAGGTCGTTGTCCGTAAGAGACAAGGTGTGCAGCTTTGAGAGTCCGCCAATCTCTTTAGGGATAGAGCCGGTCAGGTCGAGCCCGCCGAGCAGCAACTTGTAGACGCGGCCGTCGCTGTCAACTTCGATACTGCCCCATTCGCCTATGGGCCTGTCGCTCATCCAGTTGCCGGGCTTCGTCCAGTTGTCGCCGCCTGTGGCGCAGTAGATGACCTCGAGTATCTCCCTGTCGCCTGTCTTCTTGGTTCTGGAGTCGCAGACCGACGGTGTGGGCGTGGCTGTTGGCGTTGCGGTAGGTGTCGCCGTGGGCGTAGCTGTGGGTGTTGGCGTAGCTGTCGCCGTGGGTGTCGCTGTCGGCGTGGCGGTAGGCGTCGGAATTGCGGTAGGCGTTGTTGTGGGTGTGGTGGTAGGTGTGGGCGTGGGTGTTACCGCGGGTGTGGGTGTCGCTGTCGGCGAGGTGGTAGGTGTAGGCGTGTATGCTCTCCTATCCCAGTCGACGCAAAACGGCAGCCGGAGCCTGTCAAGGTCGTTGTATTTAACGCCACGCAACGCATCGGGAATGCAGACCCTAAATTTATTGTCCTTGATATGCAGCGTTTGCAGGTTAGGTAGATTGCCGAGTTCAGAAGGTATCGACCCGCTCAACTGATTGTGAATGAGCTCAAGGATAACCAGCTCGGATATGTTGCCGAGTTCAGAAGGTATCGACCCGCTCAATTGGTTGTAGGTGAGCCGCAACGCCAACAGGCTGGATAGGCTGCCAAGTTCGGGCGGTATTGGCCCGCTCAGGTCGTTGTACGCGAGATCCAAAACCTTCAGTTTGGATAGATTGCTGAGCTCCTTCGGTATCGGCTTGTTCAATTGGTTATTTATTAGTATCAACTGAGTAAGGTTGGAAAGGTTGCCGAGTTCTGGCGGTATCGCCCCGCTCAGTTGATTGTTGTCGAGAACCAAGTTTTGCAGGTTGGATAGATTGCCGAGTTCTGGCGGTATCGGCCCCCTCAGTTGGTTATGTTTGAGAACCAACTCCTCCAGTTTGGAAAGGTTGCCCAGCTCACTTGGAAACGTGCCGACCTGGTTGTTGCCGTCGCCATTCCAGTATCCTTCGAACACTAACTCGATAACACGCCCGTCAGCGTTCGTCGTAATGCCGTGCCATTGGCCAAGTGGCTTGTCGCTCATCCAGTTGGCGCTGTTCCGCCAGTTGTCGCCGCCTGTGGCGCAGTAGAAGATTTCCAGAATTTCCCTGTCGCCCATCTTCGGCGTCCGCGAAACACATTCAGGAGGAATGGCGGGCGTCGCTGTGGCAGTAGGCGTGGGTGTGCCGTGGGTGTGGGCGTATGCGTTCCTGTCACGGCGAGGCAAGTCGGCAACTCAAGCTCGTCAACGTCGTTGGACCAAACAGAATGCAGTTCATCGGGAACGCAGCCCGTAAAGTCATTGCCGCGCAGGCGCAACAACCTCAAGCTGGAGCCGTGTAGTTTGCCGAGTTCGGGTGGTATCGGCCCGCTCAAGAAGTTGTAGGAGAGGTACAATGACAGCAGGTTGGAGAGATTGCCGAGTTCTGGCGGTATCGACCCGCTCAAGTTGTTGTTGTAGAGGTACAACCATTTCAGGTTGGAGAGATTGCCGAGTTCTGGCGGTATCGACCCGCTCAAGTAGTTGCGAGATAGATCCAACCGTTCCAGTTCGGAGAGGTTGCCTAGCTGACCTGGGAGCGTGCCGATCAAGTTGTTTCCGTAGCGGATACCGTTAATCTCGATATAGGTTGATAACTTGGTGACACGCCCGTCATCGTCCGTCGTGACGCCGAACCATTCGTCGAGCGGCTTGTCGCTCATCCAGTTGGTGGTGTCGGACCAGTTGTCGCCGCGTGTGGCGCAGTAGAGGATTTCCAGTACCTCCCTGTCGCCCGTCTTCGGCGTCCGCGACTCACAGACGGACGGCGTTGCCGTGGGTGTTGTCGCCGTCGAGGTTTCCGTCGGGGATTCCGTCTGCGTGGGCGGCGTCTGCGCGCTCGCGAGTTGCGATTGCCCCGGTGCAGCGAACAGCAGCGCCATCACAAGACCGGCCGCAACGAGCCTCAGCGCAGTGGCAACATTCCTGTGAGAGAGGTTTTTCCTCATTGAATTATTCACCTACGACTCTGATTCCGTATCTAAAACCATAGCGATACGGGTTCGCGGGATTATAGTCTCTCACAACTTTCATAGCAACTTAAGGATGGCTCCATGTTAGGATCTCCGTCCGGGTCCATGACCGGCCCTTATGGAAACTCAACCGTCTTTCATAACACTGAGCCGCTTTCATAATTCGGCGGTTGACCTCAAAGTGGCGATATTTCGCCACGGCGACTGTATCGAAGTGATGCGCCTTGCGCCAGATTGCGGTATTTCCTTACAGCACGACGGTTCGGTCGCTACGCGCAACATAGAGAGGTAGTTATAGAGCTGAACTGCTTGGGCGGCAACTTAAGCCGGCTATTGATGACCGTCGCGCACAGTCTGTTCCAGCGAGTTCTCGGCTTTGAACGCAACATACTTGCGAGCCGGCACATCGATCATCTGACCGGCATTTTCACCGGCGATCGCTCGCATCTGACGAGCAGCCCTCTCCTTGACGGAGAATGTGCCGAAACCGGTCAACGTCACACGATCGTTCTCGGAAAGCGCCTGCTCGATACTGTCGAGGACCGCGGCGGTGGCATCCGCGGCAGCGGCCTGGCTAACCCCCATTCGGTCTGCGACGATCTTGCTCAATTCTGCTCTGTGCATCACGTTTGCCATATAACTCATTGCCTCCCCATCTCTGATGTGTCCAGTGATTCCAGAATCTTTTCGCAAAAGTCCGAGCCGCGATAAATAACACGGCAGGCATTTATATGTTGATGGTGTAGTCGCCGGAGCCGTCTGCCGCGCTGGGCGCTCCCGCGCCGGTTCCAGCCGGGCTTTTCTCGTCGATCCCGCGCGCGACTACGCCTCCGAATTTCGGAGGCGTAGCGCTTCATCTATATGCAGTTGACCGCGTTTCGTTTAGTTGGCCGTCCAGGTGGTGCCGCTGATGGTGACCGTGACGGTGTCCGTAGATTGCTCTCCGTCCCCGTCGGTTACTGTCAGCTCGAACTCAAGCCAGTTCCCGTCGTCGAGGGCGCCGCGGTCGGTCATGTTCTTGCGGCGCGGCATCGTGAACGTGGCCTCGGCACTGTCGGCGCTGCTCAGGAACGCGCTCGCTGAGGCCAGCTCGGTGTGCGACGCGCCGGAGATGCGCCAGCCGTAGGTCAGCGCCTGCGAGCCGTCGGCGTTGGCTGTGCCTGAACCGCTCAGGGTCAGGACCTCGCCGCGCTTGCCGTTGAAGTCAGCGCCTGCGCTTGCCGTGGGCGGCGTTGGCGCGGGCGGGTCGGGCTTCTCCACCACCGGCGGCGTCTCGTTCACGTCGGTCAGGCTCACCGTTACGGCGATGCTGTCCGTGCCGCCGTTGCCGTCGGACACGCCCACCGTAACCGAGTACGACTTCTTGGTCTCGTAGTCGTATGTTACGCCTGTCTTGGTGGTTATCTGGCCTGTGCTGGAGCCGATACTGAACGACGACGCGTCGGTTCCCGACAGCGTGTAGGTCAGCGTGTCACCACTGTCCGGGTCAGTGGCGTTTACCGCCGCTCCGACGTTGACGCCGCCACTGCTGTTCTCCGCTACCTCACGCGTGGCTGTGTCTCCTTCAGAGAATACCGGCGCTTCGTTCACGTCGGTGATGTTCACCGTTACGGCGATGGTGTCCGTGCCGCCGTTGACGTCGGACACGTCCACGGTGAGCGAGTAGCTCTTCTTGGTCTCGTAGTCGTAGGTTACGCCCGTCTTGGTGGTTATCTGGCCGGTGGAACTGCCTATCTCGAAGGATGAGGCATCCGTTCCCGATAGCGTGTAGGTCAGCGTGTCGCCGGTGTCCGCGTCGGTGGCCGTTACCGCCGCGCCGACGTTGGTTCCGGCTGCGCTGTTCTCCGCTACCTGACGTGTGGCGCTCGCTCCTTCGCTGAAGGTTGGCGCTTGGTTGGCCGGCTCCGGCTCGGTTTTGTCCTCGCTGGTAGCGGGCTTCGTCAGGCCGATTCCCAGGGTGAAGGTCCCGCCGCCGTCCGTGGTCTGCGCCGCCTCCGTCGTGTAGTCGCCGGCGGGCAGCGTCAGCGTGGCAGTGCTGGCGGAACCGTCGTGCAGCAGCTTGCCGTTGCCCTTCCGCGTGTTGATCCTGTGCTCGTAGCTGCCGCCCGGCGTAGTGCCCCAGCCGTTGTTGGGCGTGTCGCCGGATACGTACAGCGTGCCCGCCGACAGGGTGATGGTCACCTCGGTTTCGGCGTCCAGGGTGAAGTGGAAATACCGGGCCCGGCTGTCCTGGTGGTGCGCCTTGCAGTCCGCCGCATTCCAGTTGCCATCGAAACTGGCGGTTTCAGAAAAGGTTCCCGCTTTGTTGTGGCATTCCAGTACGTCGTTCAAGTTGACCGTTACGGCGATGGTGTCTGTGCCGCCGTTGCCGTCGGACACGCCCACCGTCACCGAGTAGATCTTCTTGGTCTCGTAGTCGTAGGTCACGCCCGTCCTGGTGGTGATCTGACCCGTCGAGCTGCCTATCTCGAAGGATGCGGCATCCGTTCCCGACAGGGAGTAGGCCAGCGTGTCCCCGCTGTCCGGGTCCGTGGCGGTTACCGCCGCGCCGACATTGGTTCCGGCTACGCTGTCCTCCGCCACCTCACGCGTGGCGCTGGCGCCTTCAGTGAATACCGGCGCTTCGTTCACGTCGGTCAGGCTCACCGCTACCGGCGTGCTGGTCTCGCCGCCGTTGCCGTCAGACACGTCCACCGTCACCGAGTAGCTCTGCTTGATCTCGTAGTCGTAGGTCACGCCTGTCTTGGTGGTTATCTGCCCCGTGCCGGAGCCGATGCTGAACGATGCCGCGTCGTCGCCCGACAGGGAGTAGGTCAGCGTGTCGCCCTCGTCCGGATCCGTTGCCGTGATCGGCGCGCCGACGTTGACGCCTCCGCCACTGTTCTCCGCAACTTCCAGCGTGGTGTCGATGTTGGCGTCGAAGGAGGGGACCTGGTTGATCGGCTCCGTCTTGGCCTGATCGGTGTCACCCTCCGCCACGTCGGTGAGGCTGACCGTCACGCCGATAGCGTTCAGGAGGCCCCCGCTATCAGTAACGGCCACGACTATCTCGTAGGACGGCGTGGTCTCGTAGTCGTAGGTTACGCCGGATATGGTGGCGATCTGTCCCTGCAGGACAATGCCGAAAGACGCGGCGTCCGTGCCCGTCAGCAGATAGGTCAGCGTGTCGCCGGCGTCGGGGTCGGCGACGTCGATGGGCAGTCCCACGTTGGTTCCCGCCGGGCTGTTTTCGGCCACTTGACGTGTCGTCGTTATCGCGCCGGTTTCGTCGGCCGTGCCCTCTCCGAACACCGGAGCCTCGTTCACGTCGGTCAGGTTCACCGTAACGGCGATGCTGGCCGTGCCGCCGTTGCCGTCGGAGGCACCGACCGTGAGTGAATACGACGATTTGGTCTCGTAGTCGTAGTCCACGCTCGTCTTGGTGGTGATCTGCCCCGTGGAGGCGTCGATGGCGAATGATGCCGCGTCGGTGCCCGACAGCGAGTAGGTCAGCGTGTCGCCGTCGTCCGGGTCGGTGGCTGTGATGGGCGATCCCACCTTGGTTCCCGCCGCGCTGTTCTCGGCGACTGCCCGCGTGGCGGACGATGCCGCGAAGTCGGGCGCGCTGTTGGCGGGCGCGGCTTCCTCGTCCACGTCCGTCAGGTTGACCGTGACGCTGACGCCCGACAGGTAGCCTTCGGCGGTGTCCGTTTCCATCACGATCACCATGAACTGGTAGGCGGACTTGGTCTCGTAGTCGTAGTCCACGCCTTCTCTGGTGGTTATCTGGCCGGTGTCCGCATCCAGGTTGAAGAATGCGCCGTCGGCGCCGTCCAGCGCGATGTAGGACAGCGCGTCGCCGTTGGGGTCGGTGGCGGTGACGGGCGCGCCCACGTTCACGCCGCCAGGGCTGTTCTCCGGTACGGTGAGCGCGCAGACCTCGCCGAATACCGGCGGCAGGTTTTCGTCCGGCGTCTCAGCCGGCGCGTCGTCCGCTGCGGATTCCACCGTCAGCGTGAACGTGACGGCGGCGCTCAGTGGGACCCGCCCGGCGTCGGTGGCGATGACCATGATCTCCAGCGCCGCCGGAGCGTCGCAGTAGCCCGGCGCGCCGGAGAAGGCGCGCGTCTCTGGGTCGAAGCTGAGCCATGACGGAAGCGCGCCGCCGCGTGCCAGCGCCGCCGCGTAGGCGATGGCGTCGTCACCTTCGTCTATGGCCTCCGGGACGGTGTAGGTGAACGCCGCGCCCGCCGTGGTCGTCCGGTCCTCCGGGAACTCGCTGAAGTACGGTGGAGTCAAGGTGAACAACCCAAGGTCCTGCATCGGCGAATAGCTGGGAAAGCCGGGGCCAGTGCCCACCTCCACCCCCTTGACGCCGCCGTCCGTGGGCGCGCTCGGATAGTGAGGATCGCTGGTCGAGACGTTTGAGATCGAGATAATCGCATTGCCCGCGCTCACGCCGGTCACCCGCACGAGGCCCAGCCCGGCCTCCTTGTTGGGGTAGGCGTAGCCGACGATGCTGCCATTATACGACACGGGAACGGCGTCGAAGTCCTGCGGCCGGAAGGTGATGGCGCTCTGGTTGCCGGGCGTGTTGGGGTCGGTGTCGATGGTGGCGATGGACGCGGCGGACGACTCCAATGTGATGGTCACGTTCTGCGTCGGCACGACCTTGGGCCTGATCTCATAGACGCGGCTGGAACCGGGCTGCATCTTCAGCGTCCCGGGCCACGTCGTGAACCCCACCTTGTTCCGCGTGGTGTCGTTGATCGTCAGCGTCATTGCCGGCACGGTCACATCCGCGTAGCCGGCCGGCCGGTTGTAGCCGCCTTCGTCCGGCAGCGTATGGGTGATGGTTGCCTGGCGTTGGTCGTCGATGAGCAGGGTGCCTTCGGCGTAGATGGTCACCCGCTTGGGCACGTTCCAATTGCGCTGATTGAAGGCGATCAAGTTGCCGTCGTATGCGGGCAGAGGCGAAGGCGGTCTCGCCCAGATGCCGCCGGTGGTGTTCACGTAGATCTGGACGCCCCACTTCGGCTGCGACTTCAGACGGATGGTGTATTCGATGGCCCCGCCCCCGCCTGCCGTGCGCGGGAGGCCCTCGTCCACCGTCCGCGTGAGCTGGATCCCCACCGTGTCCGGGTCCAGGTCAACCTCGACCCCCGGTGTGCCTTCTTCGGTCACGTCTGTGACGCTCACCGTGAACGAGGCCGTGGCGGCGTTGCCGTCTTCGTCCACCGCCTTGACCGTGACCTCGTAGTCGTTGCCGTCGTCTGAGTCGGCCGGGTCCTCGTAGTTCCGGGCGATCATGGCCAGCGCGCCGGTCGCGGAGTCGATGCTCAGCAGCGCGGCGTCCGTCCCCTCGAGGCTCCAGGTCACGTCCCCGATGGGCGTGCCGGTCAGGGTCGGGGAGCCTGCGTATGCGGTGTTCTCAGGCACGGTCACCACGGCGGGGGCGGTGATGCCGAGGGTGGCGCTCTCGGTCACGTCTGTGACCCGGATGGTGATGGCAAGGGTCGCCTCGTTGCCGTCTTCGTCCTCGGCCTTTACGGTGACCTCGTAGTCGTTGCCGTCGTCGGCGTCCGCCGGGTCCTCGTAGTTCCGGGCCACCATGCTCAGCGCCCCGGTCGCGGCGTTGATGCTCAGGAGCGCGGCGTCGGTCCCCTCGAGGCTCCAGGTCACGTCCCCGATGGGCGTGCCGGTCAGGGCGGGCGTCCCGGAGTAGGTCGCGTTCTCCGCCACCGTCAGTGAGGCGGGAGCTGTGACGCCGAGGTCGGCGCTCTCGGTCACGTCTGTGACCCGGATGGTGATGGCAAGGGTCGCCTCGTTGCCGTCTTCGTCCTCGGCCTTGACGGTGATCTCGTAGTCGTTGCCGTCGTCCGCGTCGGCCGGGTCCTCGTAGTTCCGGGCGACCATGGCCAGCGCGCCGCTGCCGGAGTCGATGCTCAGCAGCGCGGCGTCGGTCCCCTCGAGGCTCCAGGTCACGCCCCCGACGGGCGTTCCGGTCAGGGTCGGGGAGCCTGCGTATGCGGTGTTCTCAGGCACGGTCACCACGGGGGGGGCGGTGATGCCCAGGTCGGCGCTCTCCGTCACGTCGGTGACCCGGATGGTGATGGCAAGGGAGGCGGGGTTCTCGCCGGCGTCTATTGCCTTGACGGTGATCTCGTAGTCGTTGCCCTCGTCCGAGTCGGCCGGGTCCTCGTAGTTCCGGGCGATCATGGCCAGCGCGCCGCTGCCGGAGTCGATGCTCATCAGCGCGGCGTCGGTCCCCTCGAGGCTCCAGGTCACGTCCCCGACGGGAGTGCCGGTCAGGGTGGGCGTCCCGGAGTAGGCCGCGTTCTCCGGCACGGTCACCACGGCGGGGGCGGTGATGCCCAGCGTCGAGGTCCCCACCACGTCTGTGACGCTCACCGTGAACGAGGCCGTGGCCTCGTTGCCGTCTTCGTCCTCGGCCTTTACGGTGATCTCGTAGTCGTTGCCCCCGTCCGAGTCGGCCGGGTTCTCGTAGTTCCGGGCGACCATGCTCAGCGCCCCGGTCGCGGCGTTGATGCTCAGGAGCGCGGCGTCGGTTCCCTCGAGGCTCCAGGTCACGCCCCCGATGGGCGTGCCGGTCAGGGCGGGCGTCCCGGAGTAGGCCGCGTTCTCCGCCACCGTCAGTGAGGCGGGAGCTGTGACGCCGAGGTCGGCGCTCTCCGTCACGTCGGTGACCCGGATGGTGATGGCAAGGGTCGCCTCGTTGCCGTCTTCGTCCTCGGCCTTGACGGTGATCTCGTAGTCGTTGCCGTCGTCCGCGTCGGCCGGGTCCTCGTAGTTCCGGGCGACCATGGCCAGCGCGCCGCTGCCGGAGTCGATGCTCAGCAGCGCGGCGTCGGTCCCCTCGAGGCTCCAGGTCACGTCCCCGATGGGCGTGCCGGTCAGGGCGGGCGTCCCGGAGTAGGCCGCGTTCTCCGCCACCGTCAGTGAGGCGGGAGCTGTGACGCCGAGGTCGGCGCTCTCCGTCACGTCGGTGACCCGGATGGTGATGGCAAGGGTCGCCTCGTTGCCGTCTTCGTCCTCGGCCTTGACGGTGATCTCGTAGTCGTTGCCGTCGTCCGCGTCGGCCGGGTCCTCGTAGTTCCGGGCGACCATGGCCAGCGCGCCGCTGCCGGAGTCGATGCTCAGCAGCGCGGCGTCGGTCCCCTCGAGGCTCCAGGTCACGTCCCCGATGGGCGTGCCGGTCAGGGTCGGGGAGCCTGCGTATGCGGTGTTCTCAGGCACGGTCACCACGGCGGGGGCGGTGATGCCCAGGTCGGCGCTCTCCGTCACGTCGGTGACCCGGATGGTGATGGCAAGGGAGGCGGGGTTCTCGCCGGCGTCTATTGCCTTGACGGTGATCTCGTAGTCGTTGCCCTCGTCTGAGTCGGCCGGGTCCTCGTAGTTCCGGGCGATCATGGCCAGCGCGCCGCTGCCGGAGTCGATGCTCATCAGCGCGGCGTCGGTCCCCTCGAGGCTCCAGGTCACGTCCCCGACGGGAGTGCCGGTCAGGGTGGGCGTCCCGGAGTAGGCCGCGTTCTCCGGCACGGTCACCACGGCGGGGGCGGTGATGCCCAGGTTGGCGCTCCCCACCACGTCGGTGACCCGGATGGTGATGGCAAGGGTCGCCTCGTTGCCGTCCTCGTCCTCGGCCTTTACGGTGATCTCGTAGTCGTTGCCCCTGTCTGAGTCGGCCGGGTTCTCGTAGTCGCGGGCCACCATGGCCAGCGCGCCGGTCGTGGCGTTGATGCTCAGGAGCGCGGCGTCGGTCCCCTCGAGGCTCCAGGTCACGTCCCCGATGGGCGTGCCGGTCAGGGTGGGCGTCCCGGAGTAGGCGGTGTTCTCAGGCACCGTCAGCGAGCTCGGAGCTGTGATGCCCAGGTCGGCGCTCTCCGTCACGTCGGTGACCCGGATGGTGATGGCAAGGGAGGCGGGGTTCTCGCCGGCGTCTATTGCCTTGACGGTGATCTCGTAGTCGTTGCCCTCGTCTGAGTCGGCCGGGTCCTCGTAGTTCCGGGCGATCATGGCCAGCGCGCCGGTCGTGGCGTTGATGCTCAGGAGCGCGGCGTCGGTCCCCTCGAGGCTCCAGGTCACGTCCCCGACGGGCGTGCCGGTCAGGGTGGGCGTCCCGGAGTATGCGGTGTTCTCCGGCACGGTCACCACGGCGGGGGCGGTGATGCCCAGCGTCGAGGTCCCCACCACGTCTGTGACGCTCACCGTGAACGAGGCCGTGGCCTCGTTGCCGTCTTCGTCCTCGGCCTTTACGGTGATCTCGTAGTCGTTGCCCCCGTCCGAGTCGGCCGGGTTCTCGTAGTTCCGGGCGACCATGGCCAGCGCGCCGGTCGCGGCGTTGATGCTCAGGAGCGCGGCGTCGGTTCCCTCGAGGCTCCAGGTCACGCCCCCGATGGGCGTGCCGGTCAGGGTCGGGGAGCCTGCGTATGCGGTGTTCTCAGGCACGGTCACCACGGCGGGGGCGGTGATGCCGAGGGTGGCGCTCTCGGTCACGTCTGTGACCCGGATGGTGATGGCAAGGGTCGCCTCGTTGCCGTCTTCGTCCTCGGCCTTTACGGTGACCTCGTAGTCGTTGCCGTCGTCGGCGTCCGCCGGGTCCTCGTAGTTCCGGGCGACCATGCTCAGCGCCCCGGTCGCGGCGTTGATGCTCAGGAGCGCGGCGTCGGTCCCCTCCAGGCTCCAGGCCACCGCCCCGATGGGCGTGCCGGTCAGCGTCGGCGTCCCAGCGTAGGCCGCGTTCTCCGCCACCGTCAGTGAGGCGGGAGCTGTGACGCCGAGGTCGGCGCTCTCGGTCACGTCTGTGACCCGGATGGTGATGGCAAGGGTCGCCTCGTTGCCGTCCTCGTCCACGGCCTTGACCGTGATCTCGTAGTCGTTGCCGTCGTCGGCGTCCGCCGGGTCCTCGTAGTTCCGGGCGACCATGCTCAGCGCCCCGGTCGCGGCGTTGATGCTCAGGAGCGCGGCGTCGGTCCCCTCGAGGCTCCAGGTCACGTCCCCGATGGGCGTGCCGGTCAGGGCGGGCGTCCCGGAGTAGGCCGCGTTCTCCGCCACCGTCAGTGAGGCGGGAGCTGTGACGCCGAGGTCGGCGCTCTCCGTCACGTCGGTGACCCGGATGGTGATGGCAAGGGTCGCCTCGTTGCCGTCTTCGTCCTCGGCCTTGACGGTGATCTCGTAGTCGTTGCCGTCGTCCGCGTCGGCCGGGTCCTCGTAGTTCCGGGCGACCATGGCCAGCGCGCCGCTGCCGGAGTCGATGCTCAGGAGCGCGGCGTCGGTCCCCTCGAGGCTCCAGGTCACGCCCCCGACGGGCGTTCCGGTCAGGGTCGGGGAGCCTGCGTATGCGGTGTTCTCAGGCACGGTCACCACGGGGGGGGCGGTGATGCCCAGGTCGGCGCTCTCCGTCACGTCGGTGACCCGGATGGTGATGGCAAGGGAGGCGGGGTTCTCGCCGGCGTCTATTGCCTTGACGGTGATCTCGTAGTCGTTGCCCTCGTCTGAGTCGGCCGGGTCCTCGTAGTTCCGGGCGATCATTGCCAGCGCGCCGCTGCCGGAGTCGATGCTCATCAGCGCGGCGTCGGTCCCCTCGAGGCTCCAGGTCACGTCCCCGACGGGAGTGCCGGTCAGGGTGGGCGTCCCGGAGTAGGCCGCGTTCTCCGGCACGGTCACCACGGCGGGGGCGGTGATGCCCAGGTTGGCGCTCCCCACCACGTCTGTGACCCGGATGGTGATGGCAAGGGTCGCCTCGTTGCCGTCCTCGTCCTCGGCCTTTACGGTGATCTCGTAGTCGTTGCCCCTGTCTGAGTCGGCCGGGTTCTCGTAGTCGCGGGCCACCATGGCCAGCGCGCCGGTCGTGGCGTTGATGCTCAGGAGCGCGGCGTCGGTCCCCTCGAGGCTCCAGGTCACGTCCCCGACGGGCGTTCCGGTCAGGGTCGGGGAGCCTGCGTATGCGGTGTTCTCAGGCACGGTCACCACGGGGGGGCGGTGATGCCCAGGTCGGCGCTCTCCGTCACGTCGGTGACCCGGATGGTGATGGCAAGGGAGGCGGGGTTCTCGCCGGCGTCTATTGCCTTGACGGTGATCTCGTAGTCGTTGCCCTCGTCTGAGTCGGCCGGGTCCTCGTAGTTCCGGGCGATCATGGCCAGCGCGCCGGTCGTGGCGTTGATGCTCAGGAGCGCGGCGTCGGTCCCCTCGAGGCTCCAGGTCACGTCCCCGATGGGCGTGCCGGTCAGGGTGGGCGTCCCGGAGTAGGCCGCGTTCTCCGGCACGGTCACCACGGCGGGGGCGGTGATGCCCAGGTTGGCGCTCCCCACCACGTCGGTGACCCGGATGGTGATGGCAAGGGTCGCCTCGTTGCCGTCCTCGTCCTCGGCCTTTACGGTGATCTCGTAGTCGTTGCCCCTGTCTGAGTCGGCCGGGTTCTCGTAGTCGCGGGCCACCATGGCCAGCGCGCCGGTCGTGGCGTTGATGCTCAGGAGCGCGGCGTCGGTCCCCTCGAGGCTCCAGGTCACGTCCCCGATGGGCGTGCCGGTCAGGGTGGGCGTCCCGGAGTAGGCGGTGTTCTCAGGCACCGTCAGCGAGCTCGGAGCTGTGATGCCCAGGTCGGCGCTCTCCGTCACGTCGGTGACCCGGATGGTGATGGCAAGGGAGGCGGGGTTCTCGCCGGCGTCTATTGCCTTGACGGTGATCTCGTAGTCGTTGCCCTCGTCTGAGTCGGCCGGGTCCTCGTAGTTCCGGGCGATCATGGCCAGCGCGCCGGTCGTGGCGTTGATGCTCAGGAGCGCGGCGTCGGTCCCCTCGAGGCTCCAGGTCACGTCCCCGACGGGCGTGCCGGTCAGGGTGGGCGTCCCGGAGTATGCGGTGTTCTCCGGCACGGTCACCACGGCGGGGGCGGTGATGCCCAGCGTCGAGGTCCCCACCACGTCTGTGACGCTCACCGTGAACGAGGCCGTGGCCTCGTTGCCGTCTTCGTCCTCGGCCTTTACGGTGATCTCGTAGTCGTTGCCCCCGTCCGAGTCGGCCGGGTTCTCGTAGTTCCGGGCGACCATGGCCAGCGCGCCGGTCGCGGCGTTGATGCTCAGGAGCGCGGCGTCGGTTCCCTCGAGGCTCCAGGTCACGCCCCCGATGGGCGTGCCGGTCAGGGTCGGGGAGCCTGCGTATGCGGTGTTCTCAGGCACGGTCACCACGGCGGGGGCGGTGATGCCGAGGGTGGCGCTCTCGGTCACGTCTGTGACCCGGATGGTGATGGCAAGGGTCGCCTCGTTGCCGTCTTCGTCCTCGGCCTTTACGGTGACCTCGTAGTCGTTGCCGTCGTCGGCGTCCGCCGGGTCCTCGTAGTTCCGGGCGACCATGCTCAGCGCCCCGGTCGCGGCGTTGATGCTCAGGAGCGCGGCGTCGGTCCCCTCCAGGCTCCAGGCCACCGCCCCGATGGGCGTGCCGGTCAGCGTCGGCGTCCCAGCGTAGGCCGCGTTCTCCGCCACCGTCAGTGAGGCGGGAGCTGTGACGCCGAGGTCGGCGCTCTCGGTCACGTCTGTGACCCGGATGGTGATGGCAAGGGTCGCCTCGTTGCCGTCCTCGTCCACGGCCTTGACCGTGATCTCGTAGTCGTTGCCGTCGTCGGCGTCCGCCGGGTCCTCGTAGTTCCGGGCGACCATGCTCAGCGCCCCGGTCGCGGCGTTGATGCTCAGGAGCGCGGCGTCGGTCCCCTCGAGGCTCCAGGTCACGTCCCCGATGGGCGTGCCGGTCAGGGCGGGCGTCCCGGAGTAGGCCGCGTTCTCCGCCACCGTCAGTGAGGCGGGAGCTGTGACGCCGAGGGAGACAGTGATGGTAATGGTGGCGCTGGCAGCCTCGTTGTCGTTGCCCGCCCGGTCTTGCGCCGAGCCGGAGGGCACGCTGATGCCGATGTCCCCGTTGGCGGTGGGGGTTACGGTGACAGTATAGATCCGGTTCGCCGTCGTTTCCTGGAAGTTGCTCTTGGTCGCGCTGTTGGTGACAGCGATGTCGGCCTCGGTAAACGTGCCCGGCTTCATATCCTCGCTGAAGGTGGCAGTAACGGTGACGGGCGCTCCCCCGTTGGCGGCTTGGTGGTCGGTGGTCAGGGCCACCGTCGGCGCGGTGTTGTCCAGTGTGTAAGTGGGCTGATAGAGGTCGCCGGTGGGGAGCACGGTGCTCAGGGGCTTGTCGAACAGGTCGGTGATGTCTTGGCCGGTGGAGTGCAGGCCGATGGTGACGTCGCCATTGAGGGACGCCAGGTTGCCCCCGCTAAGCGTTATCGTGTAGACGATGTTGTCCGTGGTGGCCACGCTGAAGGTGGCGGTCTCTGAGGTCGTGAAGTTGCTGCCGTCGCCGTCGACGTTCTTGACCTCCTCGTTGAAGGTCAGGGTCCAGACCAGGGTGTCTGCGTTGGTTATCTGCTCGGCCGGAGTTTTGCGCACGAGGGACACGATGGACGGCGGGCTTCCGTCGTCGTCGTTCAGGAGCAAGCGGTGCGGGTTGTCCGTCACGACCTGTTCCAGCCGGGTGTCGGCCACTCCAGATGCCCCGGTCCCGCCAGTGATTTTGAAATCGTAGGGCTGGGGGTGCTCTTCAATGTCGTTATTGTCCGGCGTGACCTCGACCGTGAAAGTGCGAGGCGCGGCTCCCGGAGCGACGTCTTTCGTGAAGCTGAGCGGCGGGAGGGAAGTGGCCGGCGTCCTGCTCTGACCAGGTTCGGAGGTGACCTGCAGGCCCTTGACCAGTTGGACCGGCGGACCGCCTGTGATGGAGAAACCGGCGGCCCAGGCTGTGCCGGCGTCCACCGTCACCGTGAAGGTCAGGGTGGCGGGCGCGGCAACGTTCTCCGCCAGGGTCTTGGGCTGGACGTTCAGGGTTACGGTACCGGTTAGCTGGTTGCCGGTCAGGCTCAGGCTTTCCAGTTTGACGAGCTTGTCCGCCGCGGCGAACCCCGCCGGTATGGCGCCGGTCAACCCGTTATCAGCCAGATCCAGCGTGGCGAGGACGTTGAGGCTGCCCAGCGCGGCGGGAATCCCGCCGGTCAGCTCGTTGTCGGCCAGGTCCATCGTGGCGAGAGCGCTGAGGCCGCCCAGCTCGGTGGGAATCCCGCCGGTCAGCTCGTTACCGGCCAGGTCCATCGTGGCGAGAGCGCTGAGGCTGCCCAGCTCGGTAGGAATGGCGCCGCTCAGCTTGTTATCGTCCAGATCCAGCGTGATGAGGGCGTTGAGGCCGCCCAGCGCGGCGGGAATCTCGCCGGTCAACAGGTTATCGGCCAGATTCAGCGTGATGAGGGCGTCGAGGTCGCCCAGAGGGGCGGGAACCGTTCCGGCCAGACTGCGGCTATTAAGATCAAGCACGGTTACCCGTTGGGGAGTGGAGGACGACACGGTGACGCCGTCCCAGGTTGCAATGGCCACGGTGGTGCTCCAGTTCAGGATATCTCTCCCTCGCAGCGGGTCCCGGGCGCCGAGAAGGGCGTTGCAGTCGTCGCGGATACCCGTGTTGCCGGGGTAGGCCGCTATCGCAGTCGTACCGTCGCAAATGCCCAACGTGGGATTCTCGGTGGGCTGGCTTTCGGCAATCTTGCCCGGCCCGTGGGGGTCGGTGTAGCGGGCCACGGCCCGGAGGTACACGTCGGTGTCGGCGTAGACCGGCGTATAGGCGGCAGAGTTCGCCCCGGCGATGGCCGTCCAGTCCACCTTGTCCGGCGAGCCTTCCCACTGCCAGGTTAGCTCCATGGGGGCGCCGTCCGGGTCGGTCAGGGTGGCAATGACCCCGGTTCCGACCCGCAGTGTATGCGAGTCAAGGGTGACGCGGCCCGGCTCGTCTGAGTTCACCAGGGTTATGGAAACGCTGTGGGTGTCGTCCACTTCAACATCCAGGTTGTAGCCGGGGTCCCGCTGGTCGGAGACCTGGACTATGATGCTGAAGGACTTCTGCTGATTGGAGTCCTCGTAGTCGGGAGTCTCGAGAAAGGTCAGGTCTCCGGCGCCGCTGATTTCGAACTGGGCCGCGTCGGTCCCGGCCAGGGTCCAGAGAAGCTCATCATCCCTGGGGTCCAGTGTGTCCGGATCGCTGACGGTATAGGTTCCCACGTAGCGGCGCTCCGGCTGGCGGGGTACTTCGCTTGCCCCCTCTATGACGGGCAGCTCGTTCACGTCGGATACGCTGATGGCAACCGTGACCGCGTTGTCGGGGGAGGTGTCGGGAACGCTGTCGGTTACCCATACAACAACTTCGTAGCTGCTCTTCGTTTCAAAGTCCAGGGGCGTTTTCACGCTCAGCTGCCCGGTGGCGGTGTCGATGGCGAAGTCGGCGGCGTCGGTTCCGACCAGGCTGTAAGTGAGAGTGGATGTTTCCGCATCGTCGCCCTTGGTGGCGGTCAACGGTTCCCCGATCTTTTGGCCGACTGCCGCGGTCTCCGGCACGCTGCGTTGTGCCGCAAATCCCTCGAGGAATTGCGGAATGGCCAAGACGTCCTGGACCGTTACGGTAAAGTCCTTGACGGCTGACTTGGGAGGGGCGTCGTCGCTTGCGGCGTTGATCGTTACCATGTAGGTGTTGTTCCCGCCCTGATCCAGCGGGCTTTCGTAGTCCTTGGCCGTCATTTCGAGGAAGAAATCGGAGCCGTCCTGTCTGATGGTGAATTGACCGGCGTCGGGGCCGGACTTGGTCCAGGTCACCGGTGTCCGGTAGTGGCCCAGCAGCCTCAGCGGCAAGGAGAAGGGTTCGTTCTCCAGTACCTGCTGCTGCTCCTCTCCTTGGATGTCCACGTCAACATCAATGAGGGTGAAGATTGGGGGGTTGCCGGCCTGCACCGGCCTGATGAGGGCGTTGCTGTCGTCGGGCAGGGCCCGGCCCTCCACCCGGAAGCGCAACTGCTTGTCTCCTGTGTAGGTCCCGGGGGCGCCGGTGGTGTCTATGCGGCAACTGAGGGTAAAGGTCAGACTGGAGGCGCCGGTGTCCAGGGATAGGCCGTTGGGATCAGCAGAGGGGTCCAGATCCGCCGGTCCTTCGGGTGGGACCTTGGTCGTAACGCACTGCTCCGGCGTCAGCTTCCGCATCGGGTCAATGAGTCCCTGACCCTCGCCGCCAACGATGGTTCCGTCGCTGACGTCGACAACCCGCAGGAACCATGCCAGCCGAAGTTGGTCGGCAAGGTCATCTCGGTATGTCGGAAACCCACGGGCTCTCAGGTTTTCCACCATGCCGAGCAGCGTAACTTCAAAACGCAGCGTTACGGAGTCCTGCGTACCCCCTTCAAATAAGTCCGTTGCATTATTCTCATCGGGAGTTATGGTGTAGGCGATGTAGAGCTGGTCCCTCCTGGGGTGCTCCCCGCCGTTTTCATCAAAATCGAAAAAGGCGAGGACGCTTCCCGGCTGCGCCAGCGTTCTCGGAAACTCTCCCTGCAGCCGGTTGTCGTCCAGGTACAGGAACCGGAGCACGGGCAGGTCGCCCAACACGGCGGGGATGCTCCCTTCCAACCTGTTCTCGTCCAGACGCAGATTGCGGAGCCCGGTCAGATCACCCAGCGAGGTGGGGATGGTGCCCGACAGCGCGTTGTTGGACAAGATCAAGTCGGTAAGCCGGGACAGATTGCCCAACTCGGTGGGGATGGGGCCGGTCAGTTCATTGTTACCCAGGTCCAGCTGGGTCAGGGCGCTCAGGCCCCCCAGACCGTCCGGAATCGTTCCGGTCAGGTCATTGTTCCTCAGGTCCAGCCGGGTCAGGGCGCTCAGGCCTCCCAGCCCGCCTGGAATCGTTCCGGTCAGGCCGTGGGCATCCAGGTCCAGCACGACTACTCGCTGACCGGAGATGGAGACCCCGTCCCATTGCCGCAGGTCCCTATTGAAGTTCCAGTTCAGGGATGCCCTGCCGCGCAACTGGTCCTTGGCGGCCAGCAGGATATTGCAGTCGGCCAATGTATCGGCATTCCCTGGAAAGTTCGCCAGCGCGGGACCGTTGGCGCAATCGTCAGGGGTCTGCACAGCCTGCGCCGTCGACGCCGACTGTGCGCTCTTGCCGGGGCCATGCCCGTCGGTGTAGGTCACCGTGGCCCGCAGGAACTTGCCCGCGTCGCCGGCCTTCGGCGTATAGCTTTCCGACGCCGCCCCGGAGATGACGCTCCAGGGGGCATTGCCGTCCGCGGAGATCTCCCACTGCCGTACGGCGCCGGAAACCCCGCCGTCGGGGTCGGCGAGCGTGGCGGTGACCGGGGACCCGACCATGTACGGCGGCGGCGACAGGGTTACGCTTCCGGCCTCCTCCACGTTGCCGACTTCTATGGTGACGTCAATGCTGTCGTCCACCGTGTTGGAGGGGTTGCCTGCCGAATCCTTACTGTCGGTAACCGACACGGTCACGTCGTAGCTGTTCCTGGATTCATAGTCCAGCGTCAGAGAGGCGCCGATACTGAGCTGGCCCGTCGCTGTGTTGATGGCGAAGGATGCTACGTCCCGCCCGGAGATGGAGTATGTCAGAGTATCGTTGTCCGGATCCGTGGCCGTCACGGGAGCGCCGACGGGCTGACCCGCCGCAGTGCTCTCATTCACGCGCCGGGTGTCCACGTCACCCTGAAATTGCGGAGCGGTGTTGGCCTGCTGCCCACTGACGCCGGCAGGCACCAGGACCGCCAAAAGCGTGGCGGCGGCGAGCAGGACCATCGCCCGGAGGGCAAGCGCTGGATGCGGATTAGAACGCCATAAGCTCATCACGCTCCCGCCAGCGGGAAGATCCGGGCGGGCCTTGAACTGTCCGGGGCGTTCTGCATTATAGGTGTGGGCGTCCGATTAGGTCTGGCGGTTGGCGTGGCGGTGAGCCTCAGCGCAGTGGCAACATTCCTGTGTGAGAGGTTTTTGCTCATTGAATTATTCACCCACGACTCTAATTCCGCACCTAAAGCCATAACGATACGGATTTGCGGGATTATAGTCTCTCATAACTTTCATATCAACTTAACTGGACTTTGTACATCAAGCGGCAGCGGTCAAGTGGGTGATTAGTCGTACGCAGCATTCTGGCGGGGCTTTCTGAATAGCAGTCTGAGACGGCGACATTGAAAAACTATACGCTGCCATCCAAAGGTTGCACCGCACCAGTGCCATTGCATCGGAGAATGTGGGCACGGACTTTGGGTACCAGGCGGCGGTACGCTGCGTGATCGGCTGTTCTCGTTGCAGCGAGTTGGCGGCCAGGGTAATCCAGGAGAAGATCCCCAGTAGCAGTGGTGTGGTGCGAGCTATGGCCTTGTCCGACCATTGGCGTTGAGTCTCCACTCCCAGGTGGGCTCTCACCTCCTGGAAGGTCACCTCCAACTGCCAGCGCAGGACGAACCATTCGACGATCCGCGCTGGGTCGGCGGTCTGGCCGGTGCACAGCAGGGCCTGGGTGTCGAGTTCGTCCCTGGGGTCTTGGATCAGTACCCAGCGGATGGGGACTGGAGGCTTGCCTGAGTGATACCAGACGGCGGTTTGTGAGGCCAGTTCCAGGGTACGGGTGGTGCCGTCATACCAGGCCAACTGCGTGGATGTCCAGGACACGGATGCCGTATCCAGCAGTTCCCTGAGCTTGGGTAGTCGTGGACCCTTGAGACGGGGGCGGCCCATCTGGCCGGGTTGACGTGGTGGCGCAGGGGCATACAGTGCGGCGTCGAGACGCATCCTGGTGATCATCGTGACCGGATTAGGCAGCGACTGGCAACTGTGCAGGAGGTCCAGGGCGGCATAGCCGCCGTCTGCGACGATCACCAGGTAGCGATTGGGCAACCAGCGTCGCAGCTGCATTATCATCTGGCGCGCCCAGTCGGTGACCTTCTTGTGGCACCTTCCCTGCTGCTGGTGGAATCGCTCCGATGGCGCCAGTACGGTGAGAAATGGCAGAGCCCAGAAACGATCTGCCCATCGGACGTGGCCCAGCCACATCATCGATACCCAGCGCAGTCCACTGGACTTGACCGTGCAGGAGCGGGAGGAACGCACCGCATCACGGTAAATGCCCCGGGCTTTGATACGCGGTCCCCATCGCCGCTCCAGGGTCTCATCGATGCCGAATACCAGTGGGCCGTCGCCGCGACCCAGCTGATCGACCAGAAGACTGAGCAGAGTCTGCGGTGCCGCAAGGGGCGACCACGATGCCCGGTTGAGCACGTGGTGGTATAGGGCAAAGCTCCGGTCGTCACTCAGCCCCATGATACGGAGCGCAGCAGTGACGGTGCGCTGGCCGCTGGTCAGGATGGTGCCGATCAGGAGAACTGGAACCTTGTGCCAGGTCCGAACATGGAACAGCGATACAAAAGGATCGAGAACGGCTACAATGGGATCTGACAGGGTGAGCATGGTCTGACCTCCTTCGATCTTGGTCAGAACAGCTTACCCTGTCCTTATACTCTTCCTAAACTCTGTACAAAGTCCAGCTTAAGCCCCGATCCACCGAAATAGAGGTTATCAGAGGTCCGCACAAGGGATGAAAAGGTGCTCCCGCATATCTGGGATAATGGTTTATGGAGTCAGAACCAACCAGATACGAGGAGCACCCATTAGATGATAGCATCCGAGCGTCCTGACCGCATCTACGTAACCTTCGACGACCACCGCCTGGTGGCCAATGCCGGACTGCTCCTTCCGGTGACACTGGCCCATCGTCTGGGACTGGGTAAACTCGTTGACAGTCACCTTGAC
This sequence comes from Dehalococcoidia bacterium, assembly GCA_963665605.1. Classification (GTDB taxonomy): domain Bacteria; phylum Chloroflexota; class Dehalococcoidia; order Lucifugimonadales; family JADFKI01; genus Bin90. The sequence continues at coordinate 2,927,165 of OY762409.1, forward strand.
CTGGGGGATGCGCCTGGCCGGGCGAATGCGGGAGACAAGATGCTGACCCTGGTGGCATCCGCTCTGGCCGGTGGCGATTGCATAGACGACGCTGACGCGCTGCGGTCCGGAGGCACCGGGAGAGTGCTGGGCTGCGCGGTCAAGGCTCCGTCCACACTGGGGACCTTCCTGCGCAGCTTCCGCTGGGGACACGTGCGACAATTGGACCGTGTGAGCCGGGAACTGCTGGCGCGCGCCTGGCCCGCTGGGGCGGGACCCGGTGACTCGCCCCTGACGATCGACCTGGACTCCACCGTCTGCGAGACCTACGGACTGGCAAAGGAGGGAGCTCGCCATCACAATTACACCGGTCAGCGGGGCTATCATCCACTGCTTGCCGTCGCGGCCGGAACAGGAGACGTGCTGATGGCACGACTGCGCAAGGGCCGGGCCAACACCGTCCGGGGCGCAGCCAACTTCCTGCGTGAGACGCTGAGTCGGGTACGCTACGCCGGAGCCACGGGAGCGCTCACCGTACGGGCCGACAGCGGCTTCTATGCTCGCGACATCGTCAGCGTCTGCCGCGACAACGATGTGCGCTTCTCCATCACCGTCCGCCAGCATCGGAGCTTGCGCAATCTCATAGAGGACATACCCGAGGCGGACTGGACGCCCATACCCTACTGGATGGAGGGCGCAGCCGACGTTGCCGAGACGACCTACACTCCCTTCGGAGGTGAGTCTGACGCAGCGCCGGTGCGACTGATCGTCCGCAGGGTCAGGCCCACGCCCGGTTCCCAGCTGGCGCTGTTTGCCAGCTACAGCTATCACGCCTTCATCACCAACCGACAGGGCGACACCCTCCAACTGGAAGCCGATCACCGCCGACACGCCGAGATCGAGAACGCCATCCGAGACCTGAAGTACGGTGTGGGACTGAACCACCTGCCATCGGGTCGCTTCGCCGCCAACGCAGCTTGGATGGCCGTGCAAGTGATGGCACACAACCTTGCCCGCTGGACGGCCCGCATCGGTCTGGCTGAGCAGGTGGTGACCACAAAGACCCTCAGACGACGCTTCTTCTCCCTGGCCGGACGTCTCACACGCTCGGCACGCCGCCTCACTCTGCACCTTCCACAGGACTGGCCCTGGGGGACACAGTTCGGTGAAGCCCTGCGGCGACTGCGCTCCCTGCCACACCCTGTCTGACGGCGACAATCACTCCTTCAGACCCATCCTCATCCGCCAGCCAGTCCCTGGTCTGCTCAACTCGCTCCGGACGGATCGGCGAAGGTCCCCTGATGCCTCCGGACCATCCGTAAACGCCTCTTCACCGCCGTCGGAGGCTTGCCGGCGGACTGCCAGTGGCACCGTCTACCCCAAAACCTGTCCTGGCGATCTTATCCCCGGTTCTCCTGCCCGCTTATGGCCGATTACAGCGCACTTCGGTGGATTCGGGTTAAGGGTGGCTCATGTTAGGATCTCCGTCCGGATCCATGACCGGCCCTTATTGAGATTCAACAGTCTTTCATAACAGCGAGCCGCTTTCATAATTCGGCGATTGACCTCATTTGCAGCATATTCAGATATGATCCGCCGACCGACTCGAGAGTTCCAGGAAGTGGTGTGAGGAAAAGGAAATGCGGAAAGTCCCTCAAGCAGCTCTCCTGCGCAATGCCGATGCGATATGCCTAACCAAATGCCCTTCTTGCACGCGCCATTGGTAAAGCGCAGCAGAAGAGATCCCTGTTGTGCTTAAGGGTGCGGCCATGGAGCACCTTCCGATGAACTGTCTTCCACAGCCTTACCGAAGGAAGCGTGTGGCATCTCTTTGCCGGCCATTCAGTTGTCCCCGGACACCCGGATAAGGAGTCCGATGCTCTGCCGTGCTGAGCCACTGGTTTTTCAATGAAAGATGTAGCCTGGCTCCTACGACCTGCTTCGCCATCCTGGACATAGACGACAAGAGGACCACAATATGCCGACTCAACGCGTAGGCTGACGCCGATAGGCAAAGCGATTATGATCTTATTTCTCAGCAGCATCCCGTCCGCGCTGGTTACTGCTGCCTACACCTACCTTGTTCTTTACAAAGATGCGACTTTCAAGACAAGAGCCGTCCAGACCGTGCTGCGCTTCGTCATCTCAGGTGCCTGTTACACGATCTTCTATATCGCCTCGATTCTGGCGCTCGGTGCGATATACCTGGCGTTCGACTGGTACTCAGGAAGCAATACGGCTTACAGGATACAGTTCATTGCTATTAGCCTGGTCGCCAGTTTCAGCAGTATCTACGTCGCAACTCGTCGCTTCAGATGTGAAAGCTGTTCATAGGAAGAAGCCGCTCAACGTAAGCAGGCGGAAGCCGCGATTTCGCGCGCTAGACGGCTCTTGCGGTGTCCGCCTGCCGGCAGGACGCCCTTGCTAGCCGGCCGTCCAGGTGGTGCCGCTGATGGTGACCTTGACGGTGTCCGTCGCCTGCTCGCCGTCTCCGTCGGTTACTGTCAGCTCGAAGTTGATCCAGTTGCCATCGTCCAGGGCGCTGCGGTCGGTCATGTTCTTGCGGTGCGGCATCGTGAACGTGGCCTCGGCGTTGTCGGCGTCGCTCAGGAACGCGCTCGCTGAGGCAAGCTCGTCGTGCGACGCGCCGCTGATGCGCCAGCCGTAGGTCAGCGCCTGCGACAGCCGTGGGCGGCGTGGGCGCGGGCGGATCGGGCTTCTCGACCACCGGCGGCGTCTCGTCCACGTCGGTCAGGCTCACCGTCACGGCGATGCTGTCCGTGCCGCCGTTGCCGTCGGGCACGCCCACCGTCACCGAGTACGACTTCTTGGTCTCGTAGTCGTAGGTCACGCCCGCCTTGGTGGTTATCTGCCCGGTGGAACTGCCTATTGCGAACGACGCTGCGTCAGTTCCCGACAGGGAGTAGGTCAGCGTGTCGCTCTCGTTGGGGTCGGTGGCCGTGATGGGCGAACCCACGTTGGTTCCCGACGCGCTGTTCTCGGCCACTTCGAGCGTGGTGTCTCTGTGCGAGTGTGATACGCCCAGGGCTGAAGCCCCTGTGGATAAAACGGCTTAATGCTTTATGTCGGTTTACTTTATGTACCATATTTTGTAGGCTTATATCATGACCTTCAATACCTCTAGATTTATGTCTGGCTTGAGATAGCGTAATGAATTCTGTTGAGCGTGGCCTGCACGACCTTTTCAAGGCCCAGGCAATGGAGACTCCTGATGAGCCGGCGATTGTGTTCGGCCATGAGCGGATGTCATATGGTCAACTCGACCATACGACGGACGTACTTGCAGCCTATCTTCGGAATTGCGGTGTTTCAACAGATGACCCGGTAGGCATCTTCATGGAGACCTGTCTGGAGTATATCGTAGCGAGCATCGGAACTCTGAAAGCCGGTGCGGCCTTTATGCCCATGGCCCTCGACTCTCCTGAACCCTTACTGCGCGCAATAGTGGCCGAATCGCAGCCTAAAGTGATGGTCACCAAATCTCAGTACCTGTCCAAACTGGACGGGTTCTCGGGGACGCAAATACTGTCCATTGACAGCGACCATTCCTGGAGGAGCTTTTGTTCGGCTACCTGTGGGAACCGCGTCACCGGTGACAACCTGGCGTTCATCCCCTACACGTCCGGTACGACCGGAGACCCGAAAGGGGTGATGTTAACCGGCAACTCCGTCGTCTCATCTTACTTCTCAAGGTACAAATTCAGTTCCTACAGTGTCGGAGTCAGGGTTGCATGCAACATCTTCTTCGCCTGGGAGTTCCTTCGCCCGCTGCTGAAGGGAGGAACGGTATACGTAATCCCTGATGACATTGTGTTCCTGCCGCGATCGCTCACCGCATTTATCTCAGAGCACCGGATTTCCGACATGCTGTTTACTCCTTCTCTGTTACAGGGAGTTTTGAATTCGGCGGAACTCGAGATCTTGCGGGCCCAGTTGTCGTCCTTGCGAGTGGTCTGGCTCAATGGCGAGGTGGTGCCGACCAGCCTTCTGAAGCTGGCGTTGAGTGTGTTGCCCGACGCTGTGCGTGTGTTCAATACCTACAGCATTAGCGAGACTCACGATGTCTGTACCGTCGAGTTGACGGACTTGTGCGTGGACGGAATGGACGCATGTCCGGTGGGGTTCCCGGTGGATGGGGTGACGGTTCGAGTGCTCCCGGAAGGGCGGTCCGCTTTCACCTCAAGCGGCGCCGGTGAGTTGTTCATCGGCGGCCGAGGGCTCGCCCAGGGCTATCTGAAGAGGCCCGACCTGGATTCCGAGAAGTTTGTACGCAGGAATGGCGAGAGGTATTACGCAACTGGTGACTTGGCCGAGATTGATGAATCGGGGATGACAACAATCATTGGTCGGGACGATTCGATGGTCAAAATCAGGGGGTACAGCGTCTATTTGGGCGCCATTGAGGAAGCGCTCCGTAACCACTGTGACGTGCGTGATGCGGCAGTGTTGGCTGAAACAGAGGACGAGACAAACAAGCGTCTGGTGGCCTACGTCGTACGCTCATCGCAGGCAACTTGGAATGTCGATGCTAGGAGCGGGACAAGCAGGGACCTCAGGAGGCTGCTAGAGCGCTATCTACCACTCTACATGGTGCCCAGCCGTTTCGTGGAGTTAGATGCGCTGCCCGTGAACCGGCAGACGGGCAAACTGGAGCGCGAATCTTTGCCCAAGCCACAAGAACGGAGGACCATGGTCGAGGGGAGAACGCCGCTGCGAAAGGACGCCACAGCAGCGGAGCGCCACCTGGCCCTGCGAGATCTATGGGGGGGAACCCTGGATGTTGATAGAGATTCTCTGGAAGATGACTGGAACTTCTTTGACCTTGGTGGCCACTCTCTTGCAGGTTTGGAACTTACTCTGGGTATCGAGCAGACATTTGGGATTGAACTTAGTGGCACCGAGATTTACGAACACCCAAGCATAAGAGAGTTGGCAGCACATCTGGAACGTAGGGGGTCTTATATGAAATCGCGATTCTCACTGGCCAATGACTCTGTCCTTGCGCCCGAGATTTCGCCGAATGGTAGTGCGAAAACTACACGTTTGAGCGAAGCATCATCGGTCCTGGTGACTGGGGCAACCGGCTTTTTGGGAGCCTTCCTGCTCTCCGAGCTGCTGGGCACTACAGGGCAGAGCACCAGGTACTATTGCCTGGTAAGGGACCGGGGTTCCGAGCAGGGGGGGACCGGCAACCGGATATTGGAGACCCTTAAGTCTTACGGGCTGTTCCGCCAGTCCATGGAAGGCCGGATTGTCCCTGTCCCGGGAGACGTCTCCAAGCCGCAGATGGGACTGGACAACGAGAGATATCAGGAGTTGGCAGAAGAGATCGACTTGATATTTCACTGCGCCGCCTCCGTCAATTACGCCTATCCCTATACGGTAGCCAAGCCCCACACTGTCGGCGGGACAACGGAGGTGCTCAGGTTTGCCTGCACGGCCAGGACAAAGACGTTGCAATACATCTCCTCCAACGGTGTTTTCCCCGGAGGAGACGATGATCCCTACCTGGAAAATAGCCAGATTGACGTCTTTGTCGACAGGATGGAGGGGGGCTACAATCAGGCGAAGTGGGTTGCAGAAAGACTTGTGTGGTCAGCGGTATCCCGAGGACTGCCGGCTAGTCTGTACAGGCCAGGCAATATCGGCCATGACAGCAGTGCCGGCACGGTCAATCCCAATGACTTCCAGTCGTTGATAATCAAAGCTTGTGCCCGCGCGGGGTGTGCTCCCCTGGTGCCGGACTGGCGCTTCGAGATGACTCCCGTAGACTTCCTGGCCACCGCAATCGCGAAGTTCTCCGACGAGCCGGCGCATCTGGGAAAGGTCTATAACGTGGTCCAACAAGACCCCGTCCTCGCCGACAGCGTTTTCGCTCACATGGAGAACCGCGGATACGTAACGGAGCGCGTTTCATTGGCTGACTGGAAATCAAGACTCCAGGAAATGGCAGACCGTGAAAATGACCTAGAGTTGGGAGTACTGGTACGCTCCCTGGAATCGGTTGAGGGTTATCTGTCCGATACCAGTTCCTACGACATCAGCAAGTTCTCCAAAGCTCTTGCGGAGACCGGCCTGACAATTCCGACAGGCAGCGTGAAGTACGTGACCAGATTCCTGAGAGAGTGACTTGGATTCACAGTCGGCCTTGGGGAGCCTCGACTGAAGAGGCCGCCGCTGTTAGTTGACATGAACTTTGTAGGACGAACCAACGCTGGAATAGCGAATTCTGCAGTGGGTGGTTGCCCATAGGCCGCAGCGCCGGCGGCAGTACTTCCCTGGCTTGTAAGGTCTCAAACCGGGTCTTTACCAACCACCGACCAGCGCTCTCTGTCAAGGAGCATCCATTCTTGCTGGCATGTTGCCTTACCATGGTAGACGACTGATTCTCATGCATGCTTGCAAGCCGAATTATGTGCTTGTTCTTTCGGCGAAGCGCGCGGATGTTCCGACGGCGCGTCTCCGGTCCACCCACTCTACGGGACACTACTCTCCGATCCTCGACTAACCCTTCGATTCTTGCTAACAGAAGGTCGAACATAACTTGAAAGTTTTCTACATAGCTATTAATGTATAATTACTAGTCTCTATCTATCTAGGTAAATATAAAGACATACAGTTACAAATTGACGTTCCTTAATGAAAGGAGAGCTAATCCCAATGATAGTGGCCGTTGCAGGAGAAAAAGGCGGTTGCGGCAAGACTTCGTTCGCGGTTCATCTCTCCGGATGGCGAGTGTGCGCCGGTAGGGATGTAATGCTAGTGGATGCCGACCGTCAGGGCAGCGCTAGTCTCTGGGTGGAGTCACGCCTTCAGCAGGAACTTCCCGCACCCTCCACGGTGAGGCAGTTCGACAGAGGTCTCCGACGTGCTATCAGTGACCTGTCCAGGCGGTACGATGACGTTGTGGTGGACATAGGCTCGGGGGACGGCGCAGCGATCGAGGCGGTCATGCGCGTCTCTCAATGTATCGTAGTTCCGGTTCAGCCGAACGGCATGGATGTCTGGACCATAGACCTACTCGATGAACTTGCCTCAGAGGCGCTCGACCTCAACGACCATCTGAGAGCTTTCTCGGTCATCAACCGCGCATCCACGCATCATGCCAACCGGGATGTGATTGCAGCGCAGGAGGCTCTTCGCAAGTTTCAGGATGTCGAGCACTCCGAAGTCGTCATACACGAGCGTTCCTCGATCAGGCGCGCAGTGCCCGCAGGCTTACTGGTCAACGAGTATCGTCCGGTCGATCCCAAGGGCATAACCGAGCTTCAAGCCGTGTTCCGGCTCGTTTTCGGAGATGCCCCCTCAACAACCAGTAGCGGCGGAGGTTGAGAAACATGACAACAATAAACATGACGCCACCGGGAGACAGAGAGAGCAGACGTGGCCGCAAGTCAAGCGGCACCGCCGCTCAGAGGGGGCCCACGCGCACCATCGATGCGGATGGGGATTCTTATCGGCAGCTTTCGCTTGACGTGTCCGAGGATTTGTTCAATCGACTGAAGGTCGCGGCCGCGCTTGACAGAGTGCCGGTCAGAGAGTTGGTTCTGCGGGTTGTGATTCCCGAAGTCGATCGAGTTTGCAGAGAGCACGGGCTTGACTCATAGGCCAGAGGCAGACGAGGCAACGAGATGGCAGGAGAATCGCTAGGAAGCATCCTGCGGCGTATCAAGGCACAGCGTGATGTCGAGGGCGCGGAGCCTGCCCACACGCCTGCAACCGAATCGCCTGATCGGCCGCAAGAGCCGACCTGTCCGGCATGCAATGATCGTGGCTGGTTGACCCCAAGCGTGCCAGTGGGACACCCAGACTTCGGCAAGCCTCAACCTTGCACGTGCCAGCAGCAGCTCCTTGAGGACGACAGACTACGAAGGCTTAGGCTTTACAGCAACCTGGGTCATATGGTGCGCTTCACCTTCGAGTCCATAGAGGAGGAAAGGGTTGACCCAGACAACGCCGATCCTTTCCGCATCGCCCTAAATGCCGCTTTGGCCTATGCTCAGATGCCCTCCGGCTGGCTCGTATTCGATGGTCCTCCCGGAACGGGCAAGACACATCTCGCGGCATCCATCGCCAACAGCCTAATAACCTTAGGGCTTCCGGTTCTCTTCGTTTCGGCATCGGACTTGCTGGACGAGCTGCGTTCAGGCTATGCCCCCGACAACCCGATGCCATTCAGCGAGATTTTCCAGCGCGTTGCGGAAGCCGAAGTGCTTGTTCTCGATGCTCTAGGAAGTCACAGCACGACTCCCTGGGCGCAGGAGAAGCTCCATCAGCTCCTCAACCACAGGTTCAATACAATGCTTCCCACTGTCGTCACGCTCAGCTGTCCAATGGAAGACCTAGATCCCCATCTGCGTGTAAGGTTGCTGGAAGCTCCCAATTCTCATATCGTCTCGACAGGAAAGAAGACTACAGACACAGACGGATACGGCGTCGGCTCACCGCATGCATCGGCGCTCGAGCGAATGGGGTTCAATACCTTCCAAACGCACGGCACTACTCATGAGCAGAATGAGCTAATGGCCGCGCAGCAGGCAGCCCGCGCATTCGCTGATAGTCCGCATGGCTGGCTCGTGCTGTGCGGGCCGCACGGTGTGGGCAAAACACACCTTGCTGTTGCAATAACCGCGGAGCTGTCGAATAGCCATCACGTGTACTTTGCGCGCGTGCAACAGCTGATGTATCGCCTGCAATCGAGTTTTCAGTCAACTGGCGATTCGCAGCAGACCTTCGACACATTGTTCAGAGCAGCCGCGGACGCTGAGGTTCTCATTCTGGACGACCTCGGTGCGGAGAATGATTCCGAGTGGAGCCGCGCCACACTGCACGAACTGCTTTCCCATCGCTACGAGGCGCGTCTGCCCACCGTCGTGACGACATTCATCGATATGACCCGGCAATCGGGTGCGATAGCTTCCCGTCTTTGCGACAGCTCAATCAGTCGCGTCATCCACATGTCCGCACCGGACTATCGCAGAGCTCCGCCGACAGGCTAACGGAGCACGTTCATCGCGCCGTCGCCCGGACAGTCGTCGCTCTTTCTCCCGTCAGGACAGACCGTATCGCGCCACTCGGCATCGCGCGTACCCGAAACTCTGTCGAAGTCCGCGCCCATAAGATCTGCCCGAACGAACTTCACGTTCCTCACCTCCGAGCCGCTGAGGGAAACGTTTTCAAGCCTTGCGTCGGTAAAATCCGCGTTACGCAGGTCGGCATTGCGGATCTTTGCATCTTCCAGTCGCGCCCTGACGAACACCGCCCGCCGCAGGTCGGCGCCATCGAACAACACGTCCAGCAGGACAGCGTCCGTGAATTCCGCCCGAACCAGCCTGGCCTGAGTGAAGTCGATGTTTCTGAGCGTCAATCCGGTATAGATCGTCTCCCGCAGGTTCGCCTGGCTGAAGTCGGTCGTCTTGTCAAAGACGACTCGCGTCATGTTGGCTTCCTCCAGATTGGCCTCACCCAAGTTGGCTCCAGTGAAGTCCGTGTCGGTGAGGTTGGCGTCCTCGAAGTTCACGCGCCGGAGGGAAGCTCCGTTGAAGTTGACCCGATATAGAGTGGCTGAGACGAAGGAAGCTCCATCGAGGACCGTGCCCTCGCCAAACGTGCTGCGAGACAGGTCCGTACCGTAGAAGCTGACATCCAGCAGCAGCGCTTCAGCCGGCCAGATCGTGTTGTGCATGATCGCCCTGTCGAACGAAACTACCCGCGACAGGTCAGTGCTACTCAGGTCAACGTTCGACAGGTTCACCTGGTCCACGATAGCGCCCGACAGAGACACGTCCTTGAGAATTGCGTCCTTCAGGTTCGCCCTTCTGAGGTCGGCATTGGTCAGATTCGCGCCTGTCAGGTCGAGCCTCTGCAAGTCCCGCCCCGAGAAGTCACAGCCTACCAGTCGAGCGCTCGTCGCTGGAGTGCAGGGCACCGGCGTCTTGGTAGGCGTCGGCGTCACTGTCGACGTAGGCGTTGAAGTAGCTGTTCCGGTTGCCGTGGGAGCGCCCGTCGCCGTGGGCAGAGGTGTCGATGTAGGCGTCTCAGTGGGCGTCGGCGTTACCGTCCTGGTAGATGTTGGAGTTCTGGTCGCAGTTGCGGTGTTGGTTGCAGTTGGCGTAAATGTCGGGGTCGCCGTTGCCGTAGGAGTCACAGTCGGTGTATCGGTGGGAGTGGGAGTGACGGTTGGAGTGTTGGTTCTCGTCGCCCAGATAATCCCGTATGGCGTCGCCGTCGGACGAGGCGTGGTCGTATGCTCAGGTGTGGGAGTTCGAGTCGGGCTTTCCGTCGAAACCATCGCTGCGACCTCATCGCCTCCCACACTTTGGCCCTCTGCCCCATTACTGCCATCTGCCTGTTCCGCGGTCACGGTATCGCCGCTCGCGGAAACATCACCATCAGACACGCTGATAGTCTGGCAGCCCATAGATGCCGCCAAGACAAGCGCAGCGAGCAGCGTCCCGCAGAGCAGTCCGGACTGCGCTCGTCGCCCACGGCTGACTGTCATTCCTTGTTCTCCTCCACGATCCTGGCCTGACAGAAGCTGAAGGCCATGCCGATAAAGGCCTCGAAGCTGCTGTGCTGTCCGGCTTCCAGAGCTTCCCACATCCTGCGTTCGGACTCCTCGATCTCCCTGTTGAATACCTCTTCGGGCAGATTGGGATTCAGGTACGTCCGAGCGGTGCAATCCGCCATCCAGCGCACAATCTCAAGCTCGTTCTCACTCGCATTCTCTTTCGCCAGAGTGTATTGAGCTTCGACCGCCGCTCCATTCGTAAGAGAGCCACCTCCGGCGCGTTCCTTCTGCGCCTGCGCCACGATGTAGTCCTGGAAGCTCTTCATCTGGGCTTCGAGCGCGGCGATCCGCTCGCTGTCCGACTTCCCATCCGCGGACGCGCCCTCATCTTCGCCGCCGCACCCCGCTATCGCGACCACCAACACGACCAGCAGCAGCGCCAGAGCGCAGCGGCTAGTCCCCGGCATGGATTGCAAAATCGCCATTCGTCTCCTCCGGCCGCGAAAGCGGCTTCATTGATGCCTCGGACTTCTCCCAAATCAGCTCCGGGTTCAGTCCCAGACTCCTGAGTTCGGACAGTAGTAGCCCGAAGCTGTCCGGCAGGCCCGGTCTCAGGACCGTTCCCCTATTCAAGGGGTTGCCGTCGTCCGCCATAATTGCCTTCGTCAGCGCCTCCCGACCGGCGACATCATCCGACTTCACCGTCATCATCTCCTGCAGCAAGTGCGCCGCGCTGTACGCCTCAAGTCCCCACACCTCCATCTCACCCAGACGCTGCCCGCCACCGGCCGACTTGCCGCCGAGGGGCTGCTGGGTGATCATCGAGTATGTGCCCGTAGAGCGCGCGTGCATCTTGTCCTCGACCATGTGTATGAGCTTGAGCATGTACTTGTAGCCAACCGCCACCGGCCTGTCGAAAGGCTCCCCTGTCCTGCCGTCCCGCAACAACTGCTTGCCCGTTATCGGCGCGGCAAGATTCTCCTCGCGGTCGAGCCGCAGAGCTTCCCGGCGCAGTCCCTCATACCCCGCAGAGGGCGAGGGGTCCCATCCCTCCTGTTTCATCCACAGCTCCAGGCACACGCGTCCCGCCTCAGTCCCTTCCTCGGCGCCATCTCCGAATAGAAGCTCGAAGTCGTACCCGCGGGATTGCGTCCAAGTCCTGACCCGCTCCCAATCGACGCTGCACACATCATCGGCGGGCAGCCTCTCGGCAGGCAGACCGCCGGCGTGTTCCACGAGCCATGCCTGCGCGAGGCACTGCTCGATCTGCGCCCACGAGGCCGAGTCGAATACCGGAGTCCTGGCGCGAAAGCCAAGTCTGTGCGCCGCCCACCCCAGATGCACTTCCATCAGCTGGCCCAGGTTCATCCTCGACGGCACACCGAGGGGTGACAGGATCACATCCACCGGCGTTCCGTCCGGCAGGAACGGCATGTCCTCCTGCGGCACGACAATCGAGACGCAGCCCTTGTTGCCGTGGCGACCCGACATCTTGTCGCCGGGCTGCAGGTCGCGCGTCCCCGCAGCCTCGACCTCGACGCGCGTGTGACAGCCTGAAGGAAGCGACCTTGCGGCTTCACTGCCATCGTTTCGCCGGATTATCTTTACGCTCACCACGCGCCCCTGCTGACCCTTCGGAAGCACACGCGAGTTGTCCTGGTAGCGTATGTTGTCCGAAGTCTCTCCGAATAACTTGAACAGCAGCTTCTCCTCCGGGGTGCGTTCCCTGTCCTGATACTCCGCAGGTATGGGCTTCGGCGTCGCCTTCCCGATCAGAATCTGCCCTGGTCTGACGTAGCTGCCGACAGGAGCTACCCCGTCCTCGTCCAGCAGGTTCCTGCGCCAGTCCGCGACATCCGGAACGTTCTGCGTGATGACTTCCGGACCTAGCGGGGTGTCCATCGCGTCCAGTCGGAACTTCTTCAGGAGGCGCGACCGGAACTTGCCTTCACGCGCCACGCGCTCGGAAACGATTATGGCGTCCTCGTAGTTGTAGCCGCCCCAGCTCATGTAGGCGACGAGGATACGCTGACCCAGTGCGAGCTCGCCCTCGCTGCTAGCGGGTCCGTCTGCGACGGGCTGCCCTGCCTCCACGCGCTGGAATCGGTTTACGATTGGCCGCTGGCCAATCCAGGTAAAGGCATTCGACCGGACCGCGCTCTGTAAGTCGTAGCGTTGCATTCCACCACCGTCGTCCGGCATCACCTCGATGCGGTCGGCGGAAACTGACATCACCGTGCCGTTGGTGACCGCTCTGACCTGGTTGCCGCTGTCGCGAGCCACATCGACTTCCATTCCGGTGGCGACAAGAGCTGTCTGTGGATGCAGCAGGGGCACGGCCTGCCTCTGCATGTTGCAGCCCATCAGGGCGCGATTGGCGTCGTCGTGTTCCAGAAACGGGATGAGCGCCGTCGAAGCGCTCACCACCTGCCGGGGCCTCAGGTCGATGTAGTCCACGTCTTCGAGAGCGACATTCAGCCACTCATCCCCACGCCTGGCGCTGACACTCTCCTCGCTGAACTGTCCCAGCCGGTCCAGTTCGGCGCTGCACTGCGCTATCGTTACTTCCTGCTCCTCAAAGGCGCTGAGGAATACAATTCCTTCTATGTCCTGCGACACATACGGCCGCACGGCAATGTTCTGAGCCGGACATTTGGCTAGTTCTCCCAGCAGCGTGCCGGAAGCGACCTGACCGGCCTCCGCCAGCAGCAGACCGTCAACTAATACATCCTGCGCCAGTTGGCGCCCAACCATTCCCTCGTCGTCGGTTGCGATCGTCTTTATCACACGGCGCACTGGCGTCGTCAGAAACCCGTGCTCATCGACCTGCGCCTCCGTGGTCAGCGTCGAAAGCAGTCCGATGTTCTGTCCCTCCGGCGTCTCGACGGGACAGATCTTGCCGTAGTGCGTATGATGCACGTCTCTCGGGTCCACACCTGCATTCTGCCGGTTCAGCCCGCCGGGTCCAAGAGAGGTTACGCGGCGCTTGTGCGTGAGTTCAGCAATCGGGTTCGTCTCATCCGTTACCTGGCACAGCTTCGAGCCGTTGAAGAACGCATCGAGTCGCTTCATCAGAGAGGTTGCGTTCAGCACCTCCGACGGCAGTTTCGGGCGCCCGTCGCGCATCTCCAGTCGCTCACGCGCGGCTCTGGCAACCTCGTACAACCCCGCCTCGAACTCCGCCTGCACCAACTCGGCAGCCGTGCGCAGGCGCCTATTCGCCAGGTGGTCTAAGTCGTCCGGCTCCTCGTGTCCCTGGGACACCCTGATCACGTGCGACACGATCCGAACCATATCGTCGCGCGTCAACAGGAGGCTTGCATCATTTGCGCAGAAGCGCCGGTTCAGAAGGTGTCGTCCCACTACTGATAGGTTGTAATTGCGGGGATTGAAGAACAGACGCTTGATACGCTCTTCGGCGCTGCCTTTATTAGGCGGCGCTCCAGGCGCTATCTCCGCATAGACCTGAAGCAGCGCCTCGTCGCGGCTGAGGCAGTCGCCGACGACTAGGCTGTTTTCGATGAAACGCCTGCCCGGAGCCGTATCCACCGCGCTGAAGGCATCCATCAGGTCGAGGTCGGTCTCCAGACCGAACAGGCGAAGAACCGCGAGGGCGCTCAGGCTACTCCCCCCGTTCAGCCTCACTCGCAGCTCGTCGCGCTCGTTGGTCTCGAAACCGGTCCAGGGACCCCTTGCCGGGATTATGCGTCCCCTGCCGAGCCTGCGCCCCGTCAGACGCTCGCGGTCAAGACCGAACCAGACGCCCGGCGCTCGAACTATCTGGTGAATGATGGTGCGGCGGACTCCGTTGATCACGAAGCCGCCGGAGTGGTCCATCAGCGGCATCCTGCACAGCAGCAGGCACTGCTCGACTATCTCGCCGCTGTCTCGGTCGGTAAGCGTAGCCTTGACCGTGACTCTCGCGTCGTATGTTAGTCCGCTCGCCACGCAGTACGCCGGACTCCGTTCAGGCCGTTCGAGTTGGGGGACGTCCAGCCCAAGAGAGTAGCGCCACGGGCCATCGCCGCGCATCTCAGACATCGCGCGAACCGACTGCTCGATTCCGTGCTCCAAGAAGTCGCGGTAGGCTTCGAGTCGCAGCGACAGCAGACCGCGCCGCGTCCCGTGTTCCCTCAACCTGCCGTACTGACGCACAGGCAAGCCTGATGTGATTTTGGGCGTCATAATTCAACGATACGAGCGCCCATCACGCGGCGTCAATAGCTGGTATCGGGTTGTATGTTCTAATTTCGTATGATTACCAATTATCTGGCAATTTAGCGAGGGCGGGCACGATTTATTGCACCCAATTCCTCGACATGCAAAGGTCTGGCCGCGTGTTATCTACACACGCTGATGGTTGAGTTTGGACAAGCCCTCAGCCACACCGCATTGCCTTAACTCACAATCGAAGTGCAACACTTTGCTAGTGCGCTGCAGGGGGAGGAAAACGACAGGATTCCGCTGCACACAGAATGTTGCCCAATCTAAAGGGAGATGCTTCGTGGAGGCTGCTGGGCGGTTCGAGATCCCATAAGTGGGCCAAGACGTACTGAACTGCGAACTCTTCGCTTGGAGGCCTCGATGTAGGGAGGGGGAAGGGTCATAGAGTCAAACTAATGCAACTCCGCTCAGCGCAACGCATCTCACAGGCCTTAGCGCCAGGCAAGTATTCCAATTCGCGGACGCGGGCTTCGGTTACTCTTCTGGATCCATGATTACGCGCCTGTCTGCCGGAGGATTTAGAGGCTATTGAGAACCGGAAGGTTCGGAGCCTAGTAAGCCCTTGGCCTGTATGAGGACGCGGCCTCCGTTCTCAACGTCGATGTTCAAGTTGTGCCCGTCGAGCAACATCATACCCACCAAGGGGATAGAGCTTGCTTCGTCGGCCTCTATATGTTTCGGCTGGCCGTCCCAAAGCACAGTAACGCCGTAGATGTCGAACTCTGCTACGCTGCCATCGGCGAGCCTCGCCTCGCCACGGCTCGTATAAGGCAGCCGTAGATCCGATACAACCGAAGGGGGCAAGGTCAGGAGGCCATTGTAGCCGGTATCCACCACTGCTTCGACTTCCTGTATCTGCCCGTCAGGGCCCTGCAAGGAAAGAGTGACGACCGGTTCGTAGTAAGCGTTGACTATGCCTTCAATCACTCGGCACTCCGCCAAGGCCTGCCGCCGAAGTGGCGCAGCACACCGTATCCTATCCGCAAAGAGAATACGTCGTTGGAATCCGGGCGCTGCTCCCGCAAGCGGTCCGTGGCGTCCATCACGCTGTCACCGATGGCCCAATCGCCGCTTTCCACGTCGATGGAGATGATCTCTCCGTGATGGGTGTCTTCGACCTGCCGCCGGATGTCCCGCTCATATATCTCCTTGGCGAGGCGGGTTGTCTCTCTACCAGGACGGCGCGGCCGCCCTGCAGCTCCCAACCCCCGCGCGTGAGCCGGCGTCTTCACGTCACTCATTTGTCCTCCTTTTGAATGGCACACACTTACATTTGACATTCTATCGCTTTACGCCGGTTTCCGGCAAACAAGAAAGCCCGGTACACAAGGTCGGCAGTAAAGCAAGAGACGCTCATACGGAGGTACTGCCCCGTTTTGGTATTTAACCGTAGAGTATAACGGGTAAGGCGTACCTCATTTGCATAACTATCTTAATTAGAAAGGTAAGGTATGTTATGCAGCAAAAAGTAGTTAAATGTGTTTGACTTAATTGTAATGATGGAGATGTGAAACCAGTCGTAAGAGCTGCTCGGCAGTTTCTCCGTCCTGTGCTTTTGAATGGTGAGGTGGACCCAATAAATCGGACAGGTGGCTAAGAGAGAGGCCCGCTCCTAAAATGTACGAAAAGAGAGGAGCAGGCAAATGAAGCAGAGCAGAAAGAAGCACAGTCCGGGGTTCAAGGCCAAGGTGGCGTTGGCCGCGCTCAGGGGAGAAGAGACCGTTGCCCAGTTGGCCAGCCGGTTTGAAGTTCATCCCTCGCAGATTAACACCTGGAAGAAGGCCCTGATCGAGGGAGCGCCCGAGGTCTTCGGCAGCGGCAGCGCAAAGGCGGAGCGGGATCAGGAAGCGCTGACTGCGCATCTGTACCAGCAGATTGGTCAGCTCAAGGTGGAGCGGGATTTTCTGTCAGGGAAGTCCGGGCTATGAGTCGGCGCAGGCGTCTGGCTATGGTGGATCGAGAACACCCGAAACTCTCGGTAGTGAAGCAGTGCCGCCTGTTGCGGCTCAGTCGTTCCTCGGTGTACTACCGACCGACACCTGCCAAGCCTGCGGACTTGGAGTTGATGTCCGGTATGGACCGGCAGTATCTGAAGACACCCTACTATGGTTCTCGCAGGATGACGGTCTGGCTCAGGACCCAGGGACACCGGGTCAACCGCAAGCGGGTGCAGAGGCTGATGCGGACAATGGGGCTGGAAGCGATCTATCGCAAGCCCAACACCAGCAAGCCTGCGCGGGAGCACAGGATATACCCTTACCTGCTGAAGGGAGTGACAGTAGATCGGGTCAATCAGGTCTGGGCGGCGGACATCACCTACCTGCCCATGTCCCGGGGGTTCCTATACCTGGTGGCCATTATGGACTGGCACAGCCGCTATGTGCTGGCCTGGAAGCTCTCCAACACTCTGGATGCGGACTTCTGCATCGATGCTCTGAAAGAGGCTTTGAGCAGGGGACAGCCTGAGATCTTCAACACCGACCAGGGAAGTCAGTTCACCAGTGATGCATTCAGCGGCCTGCTGCTGAAGCGGGGGATCAAGGTCAGCATGGATGGCAAGGGCAGATACCTGGACAATATCTTTGTGGAGCGATTGTGGCGGAGCGTGAAGTACGAGGAGGTATATCTGAAAGCTTATCGCGACGGCAGTGAAGCGAGGAGAGGAATTGACGCTTATCTGGAGTTTTACAATCGTGAGCGGCCACACCAGTCTCTGGACTATCGGACTCCGGCTCAGGTGTTTGCGTCGGGAAGGCCGCTCGGGTGTTTACCAGACCAGGCATCAGCCTTATCATCTCGTGAGGCGGTGTCAGACATTACAGCGGGAGTCTCTCTTAACTTAGCCCCTTCGCTGTCCTAACTGTGGGGTCCACCCCATGGCGAAGAACAACCAAGCGAGTTTCCTCTACTATGTCCTGAAGAACGGGCTCGTTTCTTTCAGGATGGTCTTTGGAAATATTATGGATTGCTCGCTGAAGCGCACCATAGAATAGTGCATAAGGATTGTCCACTGTCTGCCAATAGGTGTGAGGTTCTTCTCCTAACATAATAGCCCTCTCTTATTAGGTTTCCTACACTATAAAGCATAGAATTCTACCTGTGCTATACTCGCACTACGCCTAGCACCCCGCCCGCTATAGTGGTGTCCCATAGAGTGGTGTAACAGAGTAGGTGGACTGGAATAAATGAAGCCACCGCGTCATCCTTTACGAAGGAAGAGATCGATGCAAGGAGGACGACGATGGCAAGAGACAGTATGGACATATTGGAGTTGTTGCACAAGAGGGGTATGGACGGAGACTTGGACTTTCTGCGTGAGGCGCTGGCGGTTCTGGTCAATGGGGTCATGGGCGCCGAGGCTTCTGTGAAGGCGGGAGCGGGATACGGCGAGCGTAGTCCGGACCGAGTCACCCATCGCAACGGATACCGCAACAGGAGCTGGGACACGAGAGTGGGCACGATGGAACTGCGCATACCGAAGCTTAGGGACGGGAGCTACTTCCCGAGCCTGCTTGAGCCGCGGCGTCGGAGTGAGAAGGCTTTATTGGCGGTGATACAGCAGGCTTACGTGGAGGGCGTGTCCACCAGGAGAGTCGATGATCTGGTGAAGGCTCTGGGATGTGATGGCATCTCAAAGAGCCAGGTATCACGCATCTGCCGGGGGTTGGACGAGGTGGTGGAGAAGTTCCTGAACCGGCCCCTCGATGGAGGACCGTATGCGTATCTATGGCTGGACGCTCTTACGCAGAAGGTGAGAGAGGACGGCAGGATAGTCAACGTGAGCGTAGTGGTTGGTACTGCCGTGAACGCCGAGGGTAAGCGTGAGATAGTCGGGCTGGACGTGGGCACGAGTGAGAATGGAGCCTTCTGGCTGAGCTTCCTGCGCTCGCTGGTAGCGCGGGGTCTGGCCGGCGTGGAGTTGGTCGTCTCGGATGCTCACCAGGGACTGAGGGACGCCATAGCAACGGTGTTCGCAGGCGCGAGTTGGCAGAGATGCCGCACGCACTTCATGACCAACTTGTTGACGCGTGTCCCGAAGAAGGCACAGCCGTGGGTGGCGACGATGGTGCGCAGCATCTACCAGCAGCCGTCAGCTCAGGAAGTGCACATCCAGCACGTGAAGGTGGTCGAGCAGCTTGCCGAGCGCTTCCCTCAGGCTGCCTCGATGCTGGACGAGGCCGGAGCGGACATCCTGGCGTTCACACACTTCCCGATGGAGCACTGGAAGAAGATCTGGTCGAACAATCCTCAGGAGAGGTTGAACAAAGAGATAAGGCGCAGGACCGATGTTGTGGGCATCTTCCCGAACAGACCGGCGGCGATGCGGCTGGTTGGCGCGGTTCTTGCCGAGCAAAACGATGAGTGGATAGTCGGCAGACGATACTTGACGCCGGCTTCAAGGACTTACGACGAAGCCCTACCGGAGGTGCAGCTAACACAGCCGACTGCGGCTTAGTAGAACAAAAAGGTTGGCGAACTCTCACACCACATGCGGGGACTTGACCTAGCCCGAAGGCGCAATGCTTAGCGTAGCTGCCAGCACGGTTCTTCCTGTCCAGTCACCGAACATTGGAAAACCACAACTGCCGGTCGTGACGGAATTGCTTCGTTTCGCTCCTATCCCTCACAACACATTCTGAGACAGGCTCAGTTAGGCTATCGGGAGAGCACGGAGAGTTGGGCAGGGGTGCTCAGGAGCCTGCGTGATCGTGGGATGGATGCGCCGCTGCTGGCGGTAGGCGATGGAGCTCTGGGGTTGTGGGCTGCGCTCGATGAGGTGTTCCCAACTGCGGTTCACCAGCTCTGCTGGAACCACCCGGTGCTGAACGTGCAGAGCAAGTTGCCGAAGGCGCTGCACGCCGAGGCGAGACGCCGGTTGAAGGAGATGTCGGCTGCGCCAACGCGGTCGGAGTGTGAGAGACTGCGCGACGAGTACGTGGTCGATCTGAGCGCGGAAGGTCGCACTGATGCTGCCGGGACGGTGGTACGTGACTGGGAGTCGTTCGTGAGCTTCTACGACTTCCCGATAGAGCACTGCGTGCATCTGCGTACGACGAACCCGCTGGAGTCGGTATTCAGCGCAGTGAGGCTGAGGACGGACGTGACGCGACGAATGAAGTGTCGGGACAGCGCGCTGTATCTTGTGTTCAAGGTGGCGCTGAGGCTGAGTGAGCGATGGAGACCGCTGAACGGAGGGCGGAACCTGATGGGGTTGCTGGTGGACGGAGCGAAGTTCAAGGACGGCATCTTAACCGAGTTGCCGGCGATCGCGGAGGAGGCGATCGCCGCATAATCATCTAAGTCACATGTAAGGAATTTCCACAAGATTTGACACAAGCTCCATGCGCCATCAGAGAGGTAGTCATAGCGATGTGTAACCAGACCATCACCTGCAAATGTTGCCAACAGCAAAATCCGCTGGATGCGAGCTTCTGCGCCCAATCCGGGAGGCAATTTCAAAAGGCCAATCGCATGGTGAAAATCTGGGCATCCATTTCGAGGAGGTTGAGCGTACGGAACAGCGTCATTCTAATATTCGCCGCAACACCCGTCTGCATTGCGATTTTGCTTTACACTGTCACTGATTGGGGAGGTTCCTCAAGTTGTAACTTCAACTTTGGTGATCCCAGGTGCTACTCAGATGTTCAGGCAGGATTCGTAGTTGCTCTATTGTTTTCGTGTGCATTGTTGGCGGTATGCTATTGGGCCATTTGCTCGATATTGGCCGTGGTCTTGGCGGCGGGCGCCGCTTTGCTGAAAGTTGAGCCAAGATTGGGTGCAGCGGTGGGTGTCGGCATGGCAATGGGAAGTGGAGCAGCGACGATTACGCTGATATTGTGCGGCGTTGCGGGGTACTTCCTCGTTGGCTTCATTGATGTGGAAAAAATCGCCTCGTCAAGAGAAGCTCTTTTCCAAGCGAGAAATAGCGGCGAATATTCGGCAGCGACCCTAAAGGAACTGACAGATAAGGGTGCGGATGTTGACGCGAAAGGATGGGGCGGACAAACGCTTCTCCACGATGCGAGCGGTGATGGTTCGGCAGAGGCCGTACGCAATCTGATTGACGCCGGCGCGGATGTCAACGCGAGAGACTCGGGTAAACGTACGCCGCTTCATTACGGGGTTGATGGTGATTCGGCCGAAGTTGTACGCATATTGATTGATGCGGGTGCAGACGTTAACGCCAAGGCAAAGGACTATTTCGGAAGCACCCCGCTCTACACCTCGGTTGCGTCCGATGGCTCAATCGAGATTGTACGCATACTGATTGATGCAGGGGCGGACGTTAACGTAAAGTCGAAGGACGAAATTGAAAGTACGCCTCTGCACCGCGCCACTAAAGGTTCGGCCGAGATTGTGCGCGTGCTGATTGATGCAGGGGCGGACGTTGAAGCTAAGAATACTTTCGGAAGCACGCCCCTTTACAGTGCACTTGCCCTTGAGGGTTCGACCGAGACGGTACGACTCCTAATTGAAGCTGGGGCGGATGTCAACGCAAAAAACGAATGGGAAGCCACGCCTCTCCATGACGCGCTTGAATATGGCGCTTCAGCCCAAGTTGTACGCGTGCTGATCGACGCGGGGGCGGATGTTAACGCCGAGATTTATTCCGGCGAAAGGCCTTTAGACTATGCACTTGAGTTTAATGCGCCACCCGAGGTTAGGCAGATGTTGATTGACGCGGGGGCGAAATCGGAGTGACTGGCACGGATACGGAGCACAGACGCGAAAGATGCCAGCGTTCAATAATTGAACCGTCCTCCGTGTGACCTGCCGGAGTCACCAAGCGCAGCCGAGGATGGACTGTTATTCCGCACGCGACCCTGATCTGCGCCCCCGCCAGGGACATGGTCACCAGGCTGTTGCCGAAGGGATGGACGGCGAAGGCCTCTCCGTAGGTCACCGCGCCACCGGCCTCGTTTCCGGAAGCGGCGAACAGGATGTCGGCCCGTATCCCGCCGGGGCTCATGAAGGCCACCACCGCGCCACCAATCGCGTTGCCACGGGTAGCCGCCAGCTGGGCGTCGGCGACGATGTCGCCCAGGGCCGACTCTCTGGCCTCGTTTACTACAGCGCGATTCTGACGGTGAAGTCGCCGGAGCCGCCTGCCGCGCTGGGCGCTCTCGCGCCGGTTCCAGCCGGGCTTTTCTCGTCAATCCCCCGCGCGCGACTACGCCCCCGAATTTCGGAGGCGTAGCGCTTCATCTATATGCAGTTGACCGCGTTTTGCCTAGTTGGCCGTCCAGGTGGTGCCGCTGGTGGTGAGGCGCACGGTGTCGCTGGACGACTCTCCGTCGCCGTCGGTTACGGTCAGCTCGAAGTCGATCCAGTTGCCGTCGTCCAGTGCGCTGCGGTCCGTCATGTTCTTGCGGCGCGGCATCGTGAACGTGGCCTCGGCGCTGTCGGCGTTGCTCAGGAACGCGCTCGCGGCGGCCAACTCGGTGTGCGACGCGCCGGCGATGCGCCACCGGTAGGTCAGCGTCTGCGAGCCGTCGGCGTTGGCTGTGCCGGAGCCGTTCAGGGTCAGGACCTCGCCGCGCTTGCCGTTGAAGTCCGCGCCTGCGTCCGCCGTGGGCGGCGTGGGCGCGGGTGGATCGGGCTCCTCGACCACCGGCGGCGTCTCGTTCACGTCGGTCAGGCTCACCGTTACGGCGATGCTTGCCGTACCGCCGTTGCCGTCGGACACGCCCACCGTCAGCGAGTAGCTGGACTTGCTTTCGTAGTCGTAGGTTACGCCCGTCTTGGTGGTTATCTGGCCTGTGCTGGAGCCGATACTGAACGACGACGCGTCGGTTCCCGACAGCGTGTAGGTCAGCGTGTCGTTGTCCGCGTCCGTGGCCGTTACCGCCGCTCCCACGCTGGTTCCGGCTGCGCTGTTCTCCGCCACAGAGCGGGTGGCGCTCGCGCCTTCACTGAAGGTTGGCGCTTGGTTGGCCGGCGCCGGCGGCGTCTCCCCCACGTCGGTCAGGTTCACCGTCACGGCGATGCTGTCCGTGCCGCCGTTGCCGTCGGACACGCCCACCGTCACCGAGTAGGACTTCTTGGTCTCGTAGTCGTAGGTCACGCCGGACTTGGTGGTGATCTGGCCCGTTGTCGCGCCGATGTTGAACGATGCCGCGTCGGTGCCCGACAGAGAGTAGCTCAGCGTATCGTCAGCGTCCGGGTCGGTCGCGGTGATGGCTGCGCCCACGTTGGTTCCCGCCGCGCTGTTCTCCGCAACCTTCCGCATGGCGGACGATCCGGCGAAGGCCGGGTCCTCGTTCACGTCGGTCAGACTCACCGTTACGGCGATGCTGTCCGTGCCGCCATTGCCGTCGGACACTCCCACCGTCAGCGAGTAGCTCTTCTTGGTCTCGTAGTCGTAGGATTCGCCGGACTTGGTGGTTATCTGGCCGGTGGAACTGCCTATCTCGAAGGATGCGGCGTCCGTTCCCGACATGGAGTAGGTCAGGGTGTTCCCGCTGTCCGGGTCGGTCGCGGTGATAGCCGCTCCGACGTTGACGCCGCCACTGCTGTTCTCGGCTACCTCACGCGTGGCTGTGTCTCCTTCAGAGAATACCGGCGCTTCGTTCACGTCGGTGATGTTCACCGTTACGGCGATGCTGTCGGTGCCGCCGTTGACGTCGGACACGTCCACGGTGAGCGAGTAGCTCTTCTTGGTCTCGTAGTCGTAGGTTACGCCCGTCTTGGTGGTTATCTGGCCGGTGGAACTGCCTATCTCGAAGGATGAGGCATCCGTTCCCGATAGCGTGTAGGTCAGCGTGTCGCCGGTGTCCGCGTCGGTGGCCGTTACCGCCGCGCCGACGTTGGTTCCGGCTGCGCTGTTCTCCGCTACCTGACGTGTGGCGCTCGCTCCTTCGCTGAAGGTTGGCGCTTGGTTGGCCGGCTCCGGCTCGGCTTTGTCCTCGCTGGTATCAGGCTCCGGCAGGCCAACTTCCAGGGTGAAGGTTTCACCGCCGTCCGTGGTCTGCGCCGCCTCTGCCGTGTAGTCGCCGGCGGGCAGCGTCAGCGTGGTGGTGCTGGCGGAACCGTCGTGCAGCAGCTTGCCGTTGCCCTTCCGCGTGTTGACCCTGTGCTCGTAGCTGCCGCCCGGCGTAGTGCCCCAGCCGTTGTTGGGCGTGTCCCCGGACAAATACAGAGTACCCGCCGACAGGGTGATGGTCACCTCGGTTTCGGCCTCCAGGGTGAAGTGGAAATACCGTGCCCGGCTGTCCTGGTGGTGCGCCTTGCAGTCCGCCGCATTCCAGTTGCCATCGAAACTGGCGGTTTCAGAAAAGGTTCCCGCTTCGTTGTGGCATTCCAGTACGTCGTTCAGGTTGACCGTTACGGCTATGCTGTCTGTGCCGCCGTTGCCGTCGGACGCCTCCACCGTCACCGAGTAGCTGGACTTGCTTTCGTAGTCGTAGGTCACGCCCGCCTTGGTGGTGATCTGCCCCGTCGAGCCGCCTATCTCGAAGGATGCGGCATCCGTACCGGACAGGGAGTAGGTCAGCGTGTCGCCCTCGTCGGGGTCTGTGGCCGTGATGGGAGAACCGACGTTGGTTCCCGCCGGGCTGTTCTCGGCCACTTCCAGCGTGGTGTCGATGTTGGCGTCGAAGGACGGGGCCCGGTTGGCCGGCTCGGTCTTGGACTGCTCCGGATCGCCTCCACCCTCGGCGTTGCCGTCGGGGACCACGACGATCTTCAGCTTGCTGTTCTCAACGAAGGCGTCCGAATCGGCGCGGTTGTCGTCGGCGTCGTGGATACGGTAGGTCAGCTCGTGCGAGTCCTCGGCCGTGGGCGTGCCCGAGAGCGTCCGCATGGTCGCGGCGAAACTCAGCCCGTTGGCGCTAAAGGCGGTGCTGTCGGCGCGGTTCAGGAGCTGATACGTGTAGGAGTCGCCATTGCCGCTGTTCGCGTCGGCCGCCGGCAGCACCAGGCTGAACGACTGGCCCACTGTGGCGTAATGCGTCTTGAACTTCGTGGTGTCGGTGACGGTCGGGGCAGTGTCGGGTGCTTGAGGACCTTCGTCGGCGTCGGTCAGGTTGACGGTCACGCTGATGCCCGACAGGTAGCCCTCGTCGGTGTCCGTCTCCATCACTATGAGCATGAACTGGTAGGACGACTTGGTCTCGTAGTCGTAGGTCACGCCGGCCACGGTGGTCAGCTGCCCGTCCGACCCCAGGGCGAAGGCCGCGCCGTCGGCGCCGTCCAGGGCGATGTAGGATAGCGCGTCTCCGTTGAGGTCGTAGGCCGTCACGGGCTTGCCCACCCTGGTTCCCGCCGGACTGTTCTCGGCCACTTCGCGCGTGGTGGAATAGCCCTCGTGGAACTCAGGCGGCAGGTTCTCTGCCGGCGCTTCGTTCACGTCGGTCAGGCTCACCATCACCGGCGTGCTGATCTCGCCGCCGTTGCCGTCGGACACGTCCACCGCCAGCGAGTATCTCTTCTTGCTCTCGTAGTCATAGGTCACGCCCGTCTTGGTCGTGATCTGCCCGGTGGAACTGCCGATCTCAAAGGATGCCGCGTCCGTGCCGGACAGGGAGTAGGTCAGCGTGTCGCCCTCGTCGGGGTCAGTGGCCGTGATGGGCGAGCCCACGTTGGTTCCCGCCGGGCTGTTCTCGGCTACCGACAGCGTGGTGACGATATTGGCGTCGAAGCTCGGGGCCTGGTTGGACGCCCCTTCAGCCGTCGGCGCGCGGGGGCAAATCGGCAGCCCAAGGTCGTTAAGGTCGTGCCCGGGCCTTCTGTCATCTTCGGAATTGACTCCGATTCCCACCTGCGTCAACTTATATGGCACACACCCCGTGTACAGGTTCTCTCCCGGATCAGGCCTCCCAGGCGTTGTCTTGTTGGCGAGCCGCAATTCCTTCAGGTTCGGCAGCTCCCCAAGCTCATGCGGTATCTGACCGCTCAGTCTGTTGTTGTTGAGAACCGCCCACCCCAGGCTGGTCAGGTTGCCGAATGAAGACGGTATGGGACCGCTCAACCTGTTGTAGTTGAGATGCAAGGTGTCCAGGCTGGAGAGGTTGCCGAACTCGGGCGGTATGGGACCGCTCAGGTCGTTGTCCGTAAGAGACAAGGTGTGCAGCTTGGAGAGTCCGCCGATCTCTTTAGGGATAGAACCGGTCAGGTTGAGCCCGCCGAGCAGCAACTTGTAGACGCGGCCGTCGCTGTCGGATTCGATGTTGCCCCATTCGCCTATGGGCCTGTCGCTCATCCAGTTGCCGGGCTTCGTCCAGTTGTCGCCGCCTGTGGCGCAGTAGATGACTTCGAGTATCTCCCTGTCGCCTGTCTTCGGCGTTCGCGCGTCGCAGACGGACGGCGTGCCCGTCGGCGTTGCCGTGGCTGTGGGTGTTGCGGTGGGCGTGGGCGTGTATGTGGGCCCGGGCGTGCGCGTTGCAATAGGCTTTGGCCGGGGCGTGGGAGTTGCGGTCGGCGTTGCTGTTGCCGTGGCAGTCGGTGTTGCAGTTGCCGTGGGCGTAGGCGTTACTGTCGCCGTAGCCGTCGCGGTAGGCGCAATCTCGTCCCCACAAAACGGCAACCCGAGCGACCAAAGGTCGTTGTATTTAACATCACGCAGAGCGGCGGGAATGCAGCCCGTAAAGTTATTGCCGCCCAGGTACAAATCTGTCAGATTGGAGAGGTTGCCGAGTTCATGCGGAATCTGCCCGCTAAAGTTATTGCCGCTCAGGTACAACTCTGTCAGATTGGAGAGGTTGCCGAGTTCATGCGGAATCTGCCCGCTCAACCGATTATTAGCCTGCCAACTCGCTAAATCCAAATATCGCAAGTTGGATAGATTGCCGATTTCCTTCGGCAACTGCCCAGTCAAATGGTTTTTCTTGATGGATAACTCTGTCAATTTTGATAGTTTGCCAATTTCGGGCGGTATATGCCCGTCTATCTGATTATCGTAGAAGTTTAGTATTCGCAGCTCGGTTAGGTCGCCGATTTCAGGGGGTATCTTTCCGCCCGGAATTAGATTTCCGCCCAACTGGTTACTATAGAGTTGCAGGTCGATAACGCGCCCATTATTGTCCGTCTTGACTCTATACCATTGATCGAGCGGCTTGTCGCTCAGCCAGTTGCCCTTCCAGTGCCACCTGTCGCCGGCAGTGGAGTTGTAAAGCGCGACGAGGGCAGCCCTGTCTCGCTCAACCAACTCCGCAAGCGTAGGTGTGGCGGTAGCCGTCGGGGTTTCCGTCTGCATGGGCGGCGTCTGCGCGCTCGCGGGCTGTGACTGAGTCAGCGCAGCGAACAGCAGCGCCATAACAAGACCCGCGGCGATGAGCGCCAGCGCAGTGGCAACATTCCTGTGAGAGAGGTTTTTCTTCATTGAATTATTCACCCACGACTTTGATTCCGCATCTAAAACCATAACGATGTGGATTTGCGGGATTATAGTCTCTTATAATATTCATATCAACTTAAGGGTGGCTCATGCTAGGATCTACGTCCGGATCCATGATCGGCCCTTGTTGAAACTCAACCGTCTTTCATAACAGCGAGCCGCTTTCATAATTCGGCGATTGACCCCAAAGACGCGAAATATCGCCACTTTCACTCCAACCCCATTTGCGGCATATTCAATGCCGACTCAACGTGTAGGCTGACGCTGCTAGGCAAAGCAATTATGATCTTTTTTCTCAGCATCATCCCGTCCGCACTGGTCACTGCTGGCTACACCTACCTTGTTCTTTACAAAGATGCGACTTTCAAGACAAGAGCCGTCCAGACCGTGCTGCGCTTCGCCATCTCATTCGCCTGTTACACGATCTTCTATTTCGCCTCCATCCTGGCGCTCGGTGCGATATACCTGGCGTTCGACTGGTACTCAGGAAGCAACACTGCCTTCAGGATACAGTTCGTTGCTATCAGCCTGATCGCCAGCTGCAGCAGTATCTTCGTCGCAACTCGTCGCTTCAGATGTGAAAGCTGTTCACAGGAAGAAGCCGTAATTTCGCGCCCTGGATGGCATTTGCGGTGTCCTCCTGCCTGCCCGGGTGGCAACGTAAAACCCCCTCGCCGGACTGACGAGGGGGTTGATGCGCATTGTCGGCAGAGTGCCCTTGCTAGCCGGACGTCCAGGTGGTGCCGCCGATGGTGAGGCGCACGGTGTCTGTCGCCTGCTCGCCGTCGGTTACGGTAAGCTCGAAGTCGATCCAGTTGCCGTCGTCCAGGGCGCTGCGGTCTGTCATGTTCTTGCGGCGCGGCATCGTGAACGTGGCCTCGGCGCTGTCTGCGCTGCTCAGGAACGCGCTCGCTGAGGCAAGCTCGGTGTGCGACGCGCCGCTGATGCGCCACCGGTAGGTCAGCGTCTGCGAGCCGGCGGCGTTGGCTGTGCCGGAGCCGCTCAGGGTCAGGACCTCGCCGCGCTTGCCGTTGAAGTCCGCACCTGCGTCAGCCGTGGGCGGCGTGGGCGCGGGCGGGGCAGGCTTCTCGACCACCGGCGGAGTCTCCTCCACGTCGGTCAGGCTCACCGTCACGCCGATGGCGTTCAGTTTGCCCTTGCTGTCGATCACGGCTACGACGATTTCGTAGGACGACTTGGTCTCGTAGTCGTAGTCCCCTTCGGCGACGGTGACGATCTGCCCCGTGCCGGAGCCAATGCTGAAGGATGTCGCGTCGGTACCCGACAGGGAGAAGCTCAGCGTGTCGCCGGCGTCCGGATCTGTCACATCGATGGGCGAGCCCACGCTGGTTCCAGCCGGGCTGTTTTCGGCCACCTGGCGGGTCGTGAACATGATGCCGGTCTCGTCGGCCTCGCCCTCTCCGAACACCGGGGCCTCGTTCACGTCGGTGAGGTTCACCGTCAACGTGATGCTGTCCGTTCCGCCGTTGCCGTCGGAGGCACCGACCGTGAGTGAATACGACGACTTGTCCTCGTAGTCGTAAGTCACGCCCGTCTTGGTGGTTATCTGCCCCGTGGCGGAGTCGATGGCGAATGACGCCGCGTCCGTGCCCGATAGGGAGTAGGTCAGCGTGTCGCCGTCGTCAGGGTCGGTTGCGGTGATGGGCGAACCCACGTTGACGCCGCCCGCGCTGTTCTCGGCCACTTCCAGCGTGGTGTCCAGGTTGGCGGCGAAGGACGGCTCTTGATTGGCCGGCGCCTGTGTCTCGCCCTCGTTGCCATTGTCGTCCTCGGGGGCCGTCGTGGTGACGACGCTGATGGACAGGGTGAACGTATCGGACTTGGTGGACGCCGCCGCGGCCTCTACGGTGTAGCTGCCGGCGGGGAGGGTCAGCGTGGTTTTCGTGGTGGCGTCGTGCAGCAGCTTGCCGTTGGCCAGGCGCGTGCTGACGCGATTGTCATAGCCGTTTTTCGGCAGCGTGCTCCAGGGGTTCCTGGGCGTGTCGTTGGACACGTACAGCGCAGCCGCCGCGCCGGGCTCCAGCGCCGACAGGTCAAAGGCCACCTTCTCGGCCTGGTCCAGCGTGAACTGGAAGTAGCGGGCCGGACGCTCCGCCCGGTGGTGGGCGTTGCACTCCAGGGCCGGATTGAAGTGCTGGTATCCCTCAACGGTCCTGTGCTGGTAATGCCAGTACCACTCGCCGCTCCAGTGCTGCTCGCCGGTCAGCTGGCCCAGCTGCGTGAAGCAGCCGGCAACCGCCTGGTACGTCTGCCGTGGTTCGCCGGAGTTGCCGTCGTCCCGGGACTCCTGTGGCGCCGGATTCACCGTCAGGATGAAGCCGGTATAGGAGCTCCCCGGCGTACCGCTGTCATCGGTGACGGTCACCTCGATGGACAGCGCCGCCGGCGCGTCGGCGTTGCCGGGCGTGCCGGAAAAGATGCGCGTCGCCGGGTCAAAGCTCAGCCAGGCCGGCAGGTCATCGCCATTGGCCAGGGCCGCCGTGTAGGTAATGGCGTCGTTATCGAAGTCCGTTGCTTCCGGCACTGTGTAGCTGAATGCCTCCAACGCGGTCGCCGTCTGGTCCTCCGCTGGCCGGAGGAAGATCGGCGGGGTGCTTAAGAAGGTCGGGCGTTCCGGATCCGGCCGGCCGCCGTCGCTCATAGACGGGACCGGGCTATTGACCTCCAGCGGCGTTCCAACCCAGTCGTTGTGATAGACGGCCATGTTGAACCTGCCGCCCTGCTGGGTGTTGCCGTCATATGCGAGCCAGGTGGTAGCCTCGATGGTATAGGTGCCCGCGCCCAGGTACCGGTACATCACGGCCCGGGTCTTGTTGATTGTCTGTTCCACCCTGGTGGCCCGAAACGTGCCGGGATTAGCCGGGTCTTCCGCATAATCCTTTTGCAAGCTCCGCATGTAGTGGTTTTCGGACGCCAGCGGCCCGGGGTTCCCGTTGAAGGAACTGTTATCCCCGGCGCCGGCCCACAAGACGATGTAGGGGATTGCTTTGTGGGGGTTGCTGATGGTTGTGGTGGTCCTGCCCTGATGGTTTTCTGTCTCCGTTTTGTCAGGGGCGGGGCTTCTTCCTTCCAGGTAGATGGCCACGTGCTGCGGTTCGGTCAGCGTGAACCGGTAGTACTTCGAGTATCTGCTGGTCCGGTATGAGGAGTCGCACGCTCCATCCCACATCTGGTCGGAATAAATCGCACGCTGCAGCGTCTGTTGCAGTAAGTTGTCGTATCCCTCCACGAACCTCAGTTGCTCCGGAGAACCCGCGCAGCCATCCGACGGCCCGACGGGTTTGGCCGTAACCGCCTCGGTCCACCGGTATTGCGGAGTCCCTTTCCCGTCCCAGCCGCGCCATTCCCAGCCCACCTGCACGTCGTACAGGAAACCCTCGATCAGACTGGGATCGGTCACGGTGTACTCACCGAGGGATACCTGGTTGAGCGAGTTGCGTTGACTACTGTCTGGAACAACCTTTACCGGGCTACCCCACGTATTCGCGTCGGCGCGCTTCCATCGCACGTGGAAAGGGGTGGCGTCTCGCGTCTGCGAATACCAATTGAGCTTCAGGGAGTCGGCACCGGCAGACGTCACCGACAGGCCGACAGCCTCCGAATTAGTCCAGCCAATGCCTGAGAGCGTGGTAACGCTTTCAGCATACGCAGACACCTTTACTGCGTATGACCTGCCTTCAGCCAGCCACGGTATGCGGTAAGACGTTTCTGTAATTACGCCGGAATCTCCCTTGGTACCCTCATGACCGCCCAATGTACAGCCGCAATCCCATTCCACTTTGTATCCGGTCGCGCCGGAGACCGGGGGCCAGCTGACATTAAGGGATCCCACGCCGTTCGTTATGGTCAGGCCCTCCTGCGCCTCGGCGGTCTCTATGCCCTTGAGCCCTCCTCCGAGCGTCAGGGCCAGTACGGCGACCAGAAGGGCCACAGCCACGATGCCCAGCGGGAAAGGGCGCGGTTTTCGATAGTGGTTCGGGCGTTTTCTATTCAATACAGCCATCGCTGCATTGCCGCCCGCTAGTAAAAGCAATTTCCTGGACATATGGTTCTTAACCAATATGCTCATCTATTCTTCCTCCATGAAATAATTAGCGGCTCTATCGCCGCTTGTAAGTGGTTGAACGGCTCATTCGCCGCATAGATTTGAACCGATGTCTCATC
The DNA here is from genome assembly GCA_963665605.1 of Dehalococcoidia bacterium. Classification (GTDB taxonomy): domain Bacteria; phylum Chloroflexota; class Dehalococcoidia; order Lucifugimonadales; family JADFKI01; genus Bin90. The sequence goes on from OY762409.1 coordinate 2,958,418, forward strand.
CGGTGTAGTCCTCCCTCATCTCCTTTCCTTTCCGCAAAAGACTCAAAGCAAAGCCTGTCACTGCGAACGCAATGACAGGCCGAAGAAATGAGTTGTAAAACCCTTCGCGACAGAGTCTATATCAATTTGTTATAAATTTCACTATTTAATTTATGAGTTAGTTATGGATAAGGTGGACCCCACAGTTGGGCGACGACCTCAACGGGCTGGGAACGGTATCTTGTACAATTTACGGAATCATACGAAGGTTCTATATTGAGGCAGCTTGAAAGGGGGTAAGATGCAAGGCCACAGAGAGTCGGCGAGAGGGAACACAATGCGCAGGCGGATTACCATTATCGGCGGAGGTGTTTCAGGCCTGGGTGCCGCGTGGGCGCTGCATCATCACCCGGACCGCTTTGATTTCCGGCTGTTCGAGGCCCGAGAGAGACTTGGCGGAAACGCCATTACAGTCGATATGCCACAAGACGATGGCAGCTCGATTCCCTTTGATATTTCCGTTACCGCCTGTATCCCTTCGGTTTACCACCATATCCTGCTATTGATGGAGCAGTTCGGCATCGAATTGCTCGACACCAAATTCAGCTACAGCGTTCGTTACGGAGATGGTGTTTACGCCCACGATTTCGAATCCAACATCAGAGAGCAACTGCAATTTGAAATCGCGAAGTTCCAGCGTTTATTGCGACGACTACACAGAATCGGCTGGCTCACCCGTTCCCGGTCGAAATTCCTGAACGCCTTAAATCCGTTCAATTACATTAGCATGGGAACTGTCCTGTGTCTCGGCAGGTTCTCTGACGACTTCAAGTTCAAGATCCTGAAGCCCATGTTCATCAATTTCGTACTAGCGACGAATATATATGAGATGCCCGCATCGCTCTTCGTGAGGTGTCTTGAGTTCTTCGATATCGAATCCGCCACGCCCATGCAGACGTGGGACCAGGGAACACGTCGCATCTACGAAAATTTATCGGCCGAATTTCAGGACAAGATTTACCTTAACCGTCCTGTGCTTAAGGTGTACCGGGAGCCATCCCGTGTCGTGGTAGAGGATGAGATTGGTGAATGTGAGATTTTCGACGATGTTATTTTCGCCTGCAATGCGAACCAGACGCTGACGATATTGGACAGCCCCACGAGACTGGAACACTTTATCCTTTCGTCAATACGTTACGATACCGAAATCCATGAGCAGGCAGTGGTCCACTCAGACGCTTCAGTGCTACCGGACGACGAATTGAATGCTCTGTCGACGCGGAGCAATCATGTACGCCAGTATGGTCCACGGCCGGACAATTATGAGATCATCTACATCATGCATAACCAGCAGCCGTGGGCGAACCGATCAGACAAGCCGTGCCTTGTTACATACAATCAGATAAGCCCCATCGACGAACGAATGGTCGTCAAGAGATCGTCATTTCAGCACATTGTGCATGACGTGCGTCACGTTACACTGCTAGTCAATCTGTTCCGCTTCATTCAGGGCAAGAGGCGTACTTGGCACTGCGGCGCTCATACGCTGATTAATAGCCATGAAACCTGCTTTGTTACCGGACTCGCCGCCGCAAGGCAGATCGGTGCAGGTTACCACTTCGACGATCCCGAAGCTAAGCGGTGGTTTAACTATTACGGGAGCTTGTTGTACGGCTCAAGATTCAGGAAAGTGTAATCCTGTCAGATTTCCACCGCGGAGCCTCCTGGAATGAAGTTGTCACGGTCTGTGAACGGCGATAGGTATCATCTTAGAAGTAAGAGTTGCACAGTTGATAACGATTCCGCATAGGCCAGATTCAGGTCTGGCTAGAGAATCGTATTTGGGTACAAGACTCCTAACAGTTAAGAGATGAGGGACCGTCAACGGCGAATCACCTTAGTCCGTGGGCAACAGGTATTTCGCACGGTGAGGAATACGACGGTTTCTTAGGCGTCTTTTGGCACCCTCACGGTGACTGGACGATCCCAGGTGACCGCCGCCGCACTTGTCTACTTTCGCTCACGTCCGTAATCAGACCGGAAGCGATATTTCTATTTCCGTGTATTCACCGACCTCGGACGTTGCCGTAATCGTGCCCCCGTGTCCTCGTATTATGTCGTTCGATAAGCTGAGTCCCAATCCGGTTCCTTTGTCCGTTGGCTTAGTGGTAAAGAAGGGGTTGAATATCCTGTCTATGACATCATCGGGAATGCCGCCGCCATTATCCCTGATGGATATCTCGATCGTGTCCTCCCTTCGCGCAGTAGTCAGCCAGAGCGTAGGAGCGTATTCTACGCCGCTGTCTTCGAGCAGGCGGCTCTTCTCGCCCGTAGCGTAGCAGGCATTCCCCACTATGTTCAGGAAGACTCGGCTTATATCCCCTGGAATCACTGACACATTGCCTACACTCGGATCAAGATTCTCTATGATGTTCACTTGGAGGTCGTTGTCGGGGGCGCGCACACTGTGATACGCCAGCAGGGCATGCTCCCTGAGCAGGCTGTTTATGCCGGTTAGCTCAAAGTCTCCGCCATCGCGTCCAAGACTAAGCATGTCTCTAATTATGCGGTCGGCTCGGTCTCCGTGCACACGAATGCGAGACATGTTATATGCGATGTCCTGCGAGATTTCATCAATGTAGTCGCGTGTCCCTTCCGCCATAACGCCGGCAATTCCTTTCAGGGATTCTTTCAGATCTTCAAGCAGTTCCTCAGACGACTCCGCAAAATTCTCGATGAAATTCAAGGGGTTTCTGATCTCATGCGCGACTCCGGCGGTCAGCTCACCGAGTTCGACGAGTTTTTGCTGAACGATGGCTTGTTCCTGCCTGAGGCGTAATTCTTCAAGCACTCCCTCCAGTTCCTCGTTCTTGGCTTGAAGGTCTTTGGACAGCTTCTCCACGAGGTTCAGCCGCACAACGCGAATGGACCGCTGGCGAAGCTTCTCAAGAGCGCGGGAAGACTCCGCAATTTCGTCGTTTCCGCTGGTGTCCAATTTGTAATCGAGGTCCCCGTCTCCCATGCGTCGAATCCAGAACTCCTGGGCGACCACCCGCGGCCCGACGGTCATCATCCTGTAGGCAGTGAACGAGACAGCCGCGAATAATAGCACTCCTATTATCAACAAGCGAGTGCGCGCCTCTGAAATCTCTTGAAACGTAGGGTTCAGTGATTCCGGGTCGACTGACTGCGCTTGTGACTGGCTCACTACGGAAATATCTCTTGCCAGCGCTTCTTCCAGGCTGTTTAGAGAGCAGACACTGATGAAATTCAGTGCGATGCTGAGCAGGAAGGCTATCAATATCCCGGCGCTCATTTGAGTTGATTTGCGGCGAATATGAAGGTGGGACAGAGCGAACTGCCTCTCTTCGGACAACTGCATGCTTCACCTCGCTCTATTGTGTAACTAATCCGTACATCTCTATACTTACTTCAAGGCGCGTGTTGCGGTGTAACTCGGCATGTATCTTGAGAACAGCATCGCGTATCAATACGCTCATCTAAAGGCCGTCGTTCCTTGTAAAGGCCGGTGATGACGAAGCCTGCAGGAAACTGCCCGCGAGTCTGGGTCTGTTAGTTTGTGCCGGAACCTCAAAGCTTCGCCAATTTCCGCTCTGAGTTGTAATTCATCCTCAGGCAGACTCGTGATGCAGGAATAGGGCAACGAGTGATTCGCCATCAACTTGCCTTTCTTGATACCCCCTCGGTCGACGATGAACTCAAGCCGATTGATGAAACTGGCCATCAACGCGCCTCCCGGACTCGACGCGCGAAACGCCTCGCACCATAAAGGCCGCCAATTCTGCCTGCGCGAAGATTTTCGATATGGGGTGAAACAAGAGGTCAAAAGAACAGCCGTGAGGTACGGGGATGTCAAGCCGTCATCGGTTGGCTGCGGCTATCTCTTCATTCCGGACCGGTTAACTCCAAACAATGCCACGCTCCACGTTCCTGTCCAGAGAGCGCCATTGCCTAACAACTGGAGTGGACCCCACAGTTAGGACAGCGAAGTGGCTAAGTTAAGAGAGACTCCCGCTGTAAAGTCTGACGCTGCCCCACGAGATGATAAGGCTGATGCCTTGTCTGGTAAACACCTGAGTGGCCTTCCCGAATCAAGCACCTGAGCCGGAGTCCGATAGCCCAGGGACTGGTGTACCAATCTTCGTCCCAAGTACCATCTTCTTGCTGAATTCTGATGAGATAACTGATCCCTCGTCTCACCTGAGCTCCTTCCGTTTCATTCCCAGCCATCGTGTTGCCTCACGATTTCTGCATATTGCCCTTTCTTCAGGCATGTGTATCCTCCTTATGCACCGGAAAGGCCCAATTTGCTGCGGCAGCGTTCGTTGCCTCAGCTTACTTGCCAGAGAGACTTCAGGCGATCTATTGTGAAATTCCACTGTGGAGTGCGTGGCCGGGCTACCGTATTCTGATTGCCGAAGAAGCCTCGCTCTCTCACGGCGTCCTTCAGGTCAACCGTCCTCAGCCAATCGACCGCGACGAAATGTTCTTCATGACTTTCATCGAGCACTTCCGATGCTTCCATTTCGAGGTCCATCAAAGGAGTGGGAGCTCAATCCCGCCGTACCTCGAAATCCTCGCGGCTAACCGCAGGAGAGGTGACTTTTCCGACGCCCACATATCCGCGCCTGGGCACATTCACCCACACACGATGCCCTGGCTGCAACATCTTCAGGGTGTTCACATACCAGTCCCCTCCGCCGGCACTTACGAACCCATACTTCCTCGCGTCGTTCCACCTTCTATGAGGTCCCTCACCGAATGAGACGTAAAATTCATGATTCCATTGCCCTCTACCGGCTTTCGGCTGGACGGAAATTACATCGGGTTCGTTCATCCATACCCGGGCCAGATATTGGCGGTCTCCGTCCTGGAACACCTGAAAGGAAACAACTCTGATATTGGCGGCCTCATATTCCTCAGTGAGATAGCAAACGATGCGTTCGGTGGCAGGGTCGACTTCTTTCGTGACGATGATCAGCTGGTGGGACCTGTTGAGTTCGTCAGGCACATATCCGAACCTGTTCCTCACCGCCTCGTCAATCTCGATCGGTGTTTCTCCTGGATGGTATCTCACCTGAAACTCTATGAAGGTTTCTGCTATCTCCTCGGATCTTATGCCACGGACCCAATGGCCGTAGTCCAGCAGCTGCGCGACGACTTCCCTAGGGGTTGCGTCTCTCTTTAGCTCCAGCACCACGAGGTTTCCGTCCGAGTCGATTGCCAGTATATCGATGCGCTGCCCGTAGGCGGTTACGACTTCTCTACCAATAACCATGAGGCCAGGATCGATGATCGACAGGTCGGTACCGATGATTTCTTGAAGGTCTCGTTCATAGTCCATACCCGTGAGGGGGACCGGCTTGAGTTCCTCGTCGATTCTCCAGACAGTTACGTCGATTGGCATGCCGAGCCTCCCTCAATACTTGAATCGATCACGTATATGATGTTACTGCCTTCAAGGAGCAACCGTGCTGTGTAGAGTGGAACAATCACACAATCCAGCTGGAGACGGTAAACCGCTGCATCCGCTTCGCATTCGACAGGCTCAAGAACGACAACTACAAACGACAATTACACCGGACCCCGAGCGGCCAAAGTAATCGGCTGAGGCAACAGGAGCGGCCAGAATAATTGTCGTTGACCAAGGCGGACCATGGGACATAATGGCTCCGCTGGCGTAGGACCTGTGCGAGCGCGGGTTGCACTCTCGCTACTTATCCCATCCTCTCGTCAGCCAGCAGCACGTTCCACAGATAAGCTTCCGCGGGCACCACGATTTCTTTTCGTCATCGCACCTTGAGCACGTGAAGCCTGCAGGAATCCCCACAGGCGTCGCCAGATGGCCACCCCCTTTGCATTCCATCTATTCTTGCTCCTCATTAGTATCAGATTTCCCCCTTTGCGATCTGTCCAGTGTGCTGCCGCGCGTGCGGTCTGTGGAACTTGTGTGAAATACTTGCTGAGGCGTCCACTCCACCGCCGGTCTGCAGCCGCTACAGGACCACTCCCGACCAAGGAAAGGGCTACGGCAAGTGCCACCAATGTCAGCTTCGAGAACGTCTAGCCGGGGAAGATACTCTCAGACCTGCCAAAATTCGGATGTGACAGAGGTCGTGCTGGGTGAAGCAGACGAGCGACATACCTATCCCCTTGAACTCCCCAATGTTTCAGGATATTTGGCTGGAAGCAAACTCAGCAGACAGGGGCACGCAGATTCCTTGTCGTCGTCGCAACGGTTGGATTGATGGATATCCTATCATGGACTAAGTATGATACACATCATTTTAGACATAATTTATATATGGAGACGTGTATACTGCATTCTCTCCAGCGGCGAACACTGTCCCGGGCAAGGGGGCGCCAATGAAAGGGGGCTTTCCTTATTCGTTGCGAGACTACCGCTCAGCAAATCAAAGCGTAGGACCGTTAGTCCAGGAGAAATCGAAGCGGCAACTATAGTTCTGGTAACATCGACTCCCACGAGAACGCCAGTGGCTGGACCGCAGATGAAAAAATACATATGAGATGAATGGACAAAATTTCGGGCGCCACTACGGAGTAGGAGATTTTCTCATGGGAAAAGAACAATTTGAACGGCGTGGGCACCGGGAGCACTCTGGTCAACCGGGCGGCTAGGGTAAGACCGTATATAATTCCTCTTGGAAGACTTCCCGTAAGTCTCTTCCGGCAGACATGTTCCGTCCTTCCACTGGCGCAGAGGAATGTCGGGAAGACTCTCGAAACGACATAATGGAGAGCAAGAATCTCAGATATATTGTTGACTTTTCCACAACGAGACGACTTTCCGCGAAGGTGAGGATGTCATGCACATAGCCCTTTTGGCCCTGAGCTTTCTTGTGCAGGCTTCTCTTGCCGTGCACGCCTTCAGGACGGGCAGGGAACGCTGGATGTACTTGATTATCCTGGTCCCAGTCATCGGGTGCGTGATCTATGTCGTGGTGGAAGTAATGCCGGAGATACGATACAGCTCTACTGGTAGAAGGGCTGCTTCACGAATAGCGGGGATGATTGCGCCGTCTGACAATATGGAGAAACTCAGGGAGCGACTTACCGTTCTGGACAGCGTGGAGAACAGGCAGCTGTTGGCACGAGAGTGCGTGAACGCGGGAGAATACCAGGAAGCTATCGAACTCTACGCCAGCTGCTTGAAGGGCGTCTACAAATGCGACGCTCAGCTGATGCTTGAACTTGCTAATGCAAACTATCTATATGAACGATACTCTGACGCCAGGGACATTTTTGTTAGACTGCGCAAGGTTCAGCCTGATTTCAGACACGCGGAGGGACACTTGCTGTTTGCACGCACTTTGGAGACTCTGGGAGAAGATGAGAACGCTTTGGGGGAATACAAGGAAGTCGCCAAATATTTCCCTGGTGAGGAAGCAAGCTGTCGACAAGCCCTTTTGCTTAAGAAAATGGGTCGCAAACAGGAAGCCAACGAAGTACTCAATAGAATCATAGTCAGGTCCCGAATAAGAGGGCGGAGCATCACGGGCAGAGAAAAGCACTGGATAAGGACGGCTCAGGAGAATGTAGAGTCGAATGTCCCACCAGGCGATGGCGAAAGCGAGCAATCGCATCACGGTGGGTAGCAGAGGTAATCGGCAGGAGCTCCAGGAAGACCAGAAGCGTCGAGATATTGAGCCGCATCATTGCCTAATGTCCGACAGGTAGGCGATCACATCTTCTATTGGTGAGCATAACAGCACTACTTGCCGGACAACAAACGGCCCACCGGGCACATCATCAGAGACGCTTCCGGGGTCAGTTTACTGGAAAACCTTAAGAAGGACCTCTGAGTGCTGGTCTGCGCTCGTGGTGCCGAAGACTTTTTATGGAGAATCTTCTGATGATGCGGCCATCGTCGTTAGTATCAAGTAGCGGAACACTTTGCCGATTCCGCTGAAACTTGCAGCCTGTGAAATGTAACGGGAGAGTTTTTCGTCCACAGCATGCCCGTTCCCGGGATTCCACGCCTCCTCTGTGGCATTGTTGCGCTCATTGGACCAAGCACCAGAGGTCAAATTCGCCCTGGACCGAGCTGACAAGTAAACCAGCAGCAGTCGCTGTCAGCGTTGCGCCTCTTCCGATTCCACACTCAGATCGGGAAGCCATCCCAGCCAGGACGGCAGGTACCAGTTGACCTTGCCCAGCACTTCCATAGTGGCAGGAAGCAGCACCGACCGCACCAGAGTAGCGTCCAGGAAAATTGCGGCGGCAAGCCCGAATCCCATCTGCTGGTTGATGACGGTCTTGCCAGAGGCGAACGCGCCGAACACCGCGACCATTATGAGCGCGGCTCCGGTAATCAGTCCTCCGGTGGACTGTAGCCCGTAGGCTACCGCCTCGCGGTTGTCCCCGGTCTCGTCGTAGCGTTCCCGTATACGGCTGAGCAGGAAGACATGATAGTCCATGGACAGTCCGAAGAGGACGGAAAACATGAACAGCGGAATCCACACATCGATGACTTCCGCAGGCTGCAAACCAAGCAGTTCCGTAGCCACTCCCTTCTGGAAGACAAGCACCATCAGCCCGTAAGCGGCGCCGACGGAGAGAAGGTTCATCAAGACCGCCTTGACCGGGATGACAATCGACCGGAACACAATCATCAGCGTCAGGAAGCTCATTCCCAGCACGAATGCGAAGACCACGGGCGTGTAGGCGCTGATAGTGGAGTTGGCGTCCGCCGCCGCTGCCGTCACGCCGCCTACAATGACATCCGCCGCAACTCCGTCGAACGCGGATGGGACGTACCGGTCGCGTATGTCGGATACTACGGCGACCGCATTCAGGCTGCGGGGTGGCTCGTCAATGTATACCTTCAGGAGGATTATATCCCCGGATGAACTGACCTCCGGAGTTGCGGGCGGCGCCAACAGGCGGTTGTCGGCCCTGAGTGAGGCTTGCAGCTTGCCCGTCGCTTGCTGCACTGCAGGATTGCCGCTGTCGCCGTCGATCACTATCTCGATGGGGTTGACTGTCCCGAAGGAGAAGTGCTCCTCCATGACGAAGAAGGCTTCCCTGGTCTGTGTGCCTTCCGGAAAGACGTCAACTCCGTTTATCCCAGTGTTGATCTGGAAGTAGAAGGACCCGGCCGCGATCATCGGTGCGGCGACGACAATGATGCTGACGACGGGAGCTCTGGTGACGCCATGGGTCACGAGGTTCCAGAAACCTTGCTCTGAGGAACCGGATGGCCTGGACCTCGTCCTACCGAGATAGGGGACGGGCCAGGAGTTGATCTTCGGACCGAGTACTGAGAGGACTGCCGGCAAAAGGGTGAGATTGGCTGCCATTGAGACTAGCACCACGAGGATCGCCCCAAGGCCCAACGACTGGAAGTAGGGCAAGGGAACGATGAGGAGGCCGCAGAGAGCGATTACAACGGTGATGCCGCTGAACAGAACCGTGCGTCCCGCAGTTGCGCCGACGCGCTCAATAGCCGAGTCCCTATCCAATCCGCGGGCCAGTTCGTCCCTGTAGCGGGACACCATAAGCAGCGAATAGTCTATCCCCACAGCCAGGCCGATCATGACGACCATCAGAGTGACGAAAAAGATTAGATCGAAGGCCTGACCTATGAGGGCCACCAAGCCCAGCGTAACTATGATGCATATCAGGGACAGCAGTACCGGCAGGAGAACGGCCGCCACGGTGCCGAAGAGAGCCACCAGAATCAACAGGGCGATCGGGACCCCGATGCGCTCCCCCCACCGCAGATCGCTTTCGACCAGATCATTGTAGTCCTGAGCGATGCTGGCGCTCCCCACCATCAGGACGCGGAAACCGCCCTCGCCGTCGGCATTCTCGATGGCGCGGAGGACGGACGGCACGCTTTCCACGGCGTCTTCCAGGCTCCCGTTCAGGACCAAGGGAATTATTGTGGTCCTTCGGTCGGAGGATACCAGGGATGGGTCACCCGTCTGGTAGAAGTGGAAAGCCTCGGTCACCGTTTCACTTCCGATAGAGAGGAGCTCAGCGTGTACGCCTTCGACCTTCGTCCGGAATTCCGGCGAGTCAACGGTCTCGGATATCGACTGGATGATGACGATCTCGTTAATCGGTTCCTGCCCTCTAAGCCTGTCTCTCAGGAGAGAATTGGCGCGAACCGACTCGGCACTTCCGCTCAGCCGGAATTCGGCGATAGTTGCGGAGTCGAGGATGTCCGTGAACGGTTTGGGACCGGGTAGCACTTCGCCGTCCAGAGCGAGTGAGCCCGCAGCCACAGCCGCCACAACCCATAGGGCGATGACCACAAGAGGCCTTCTTGCACTGCTACGGGTCAGAAATGTGGTCATGGCAAAACCCTCGTAGAGATGTTGCCTTTTTTCACTCGCAGGGATCCTTGATAACCTACAACACAGACGACTAGCTTCCGGGGACCAGCTGCAGAAGGTTTTCATCGCACTTCCGGCACTGACAGTTTGCAGAGGTCCCACCCGCTGCTAGTCGCCCAAAACGGCCAGAACAGCTGACGATGACTAGCGAACGTCGGCCTGAGTGCGGGCACTGTCCAGTTAACCTTGGCGCACCGCGTCCGGCTCCATACTCCTCGTTGACGCACGGGTTGCTCGTACTGAAGCGCGACAGGCATTCGCGCAGCGTCTTCGCCTTGTTATAGGATCCTCGGACAGATGCATTGTCACCGCCCTGGCGCAGTGAGTTGCTTACCGCCCGGGTCGATCAGTGCGATTATTATACAATGTTTCATATTCAATTATGCGATGAGATTATGATAGTCATATGGATTATCGTGCATGATTCATGTAGAATGTTCTAGGTCGGCGTCGACTACGGTCAAGGCGACACTATCAACTCAATCTTGAATGTGAAGATATTCAGCTCTTACACGAAGAGAACGCAATCGACTTCAGACGTTGCATGCCCATGTCCCCCGCAGATCAGCACATATACACAGTCTTGTCGTCATTCGATTGCAGTTATGACCTCGCCTGTATTGTCGCTGTGGAACATCTCCAAATCTGCTCACTGAGAGGATCCGATACCGAATGTCTTGCCTGATGCCCCGTACCCTGCCCTCAGCATCAGTCTTCGCCTTGATATCCGTCGCACTCCTCTTCGCTCCTTTGCCAGGCATGCAACACCATACTTGCTTAAACTGCCGGTATGCCCAATCCCGAGGCTACGCCGCAACAAGTGAAAATCGATGACCAATAGAAATGACAAGCTTATTCCGTATGGAGTTGAAAGACTCATTCGTGAACCAAAGGAGGTTGAAAATGGCTAAGTACATAATCGCAGCCGCGCTCTTCGCCATACTACTAGGCGTCGGCGTCTATCTCGCACGGAGAGAGTAGGCGTATAAGAGGATCATCCATGCTAGACGACGCAGAATAATGGTCGGACTCGCCGTGATTTCGGAAGTGGTTGCTGATGTGCTACAAGAGGCGATGGAGAACGGCGAGGACGGGCTTCCCCTGGCTGAAGTAGTCGAGAGAATCTACCCTGACCGTACCAACTATTGGACCATCCGCGATGCTCTGCTTCAGATGCAGCGACAGGGTGAAACGGAAAATAAAGGCACAGCAAGCCGGCACAGTTGGCGATTGACCAACTGAGGGTAAGTCGATGGAGAAGACCTCGACACCTTCCTCAAGTTGCTCATTTTCTGTACGGGCTGTTCCAGCAGTTTTAGCCGTCTGAGGAAGATGAATGATGACGAGACCGAGGCTCCTTGCTCTGTGTGCAGGAGCAATCGCCGGAGTCATTGTCATCCGGCATCTTATGGCTGCCGCCACTGGCGGAAAGACGGAGTTTTGAGCGTGAGTCTAACGAAGAAGAGTTTAGCAAAACTATCAGCCATTTCAGGATTCGCTTCCATAATAATCGGACTGCCTGGGCTTGTGGAAAGTTCCATTACCTGGATGGTTTGGATGTCTAATCTGGCTGATTTCGCAGGAGGCGCAGGTGCCCTCATCAGCTTGGGGGTTTCGTTTCTGTCGTTGTCCGGGCTCTTGTGGCTTTGGCATCGTGGAGGAAAACCTAAAGAGGAATTAGAGGCAAGGGGGTCGGCGGCAAGGGGATCGGCGGCAGAAGAATCGGAGACTCCGATGAAAATGCATGCTCTATGCACTCCCCCTATCAATGAAATGGTCTATACCGCACTGACACTCCGTGAACTAATGGTTTTGCGTGAAGATATGATGAGTATTGAGTCTGACAAACTAATAGAACCCCATTTAGGTAAGTGGCTTAAAGTTGAAGGGAAAATTGCGGACATTTATTCATTGTCGTCAGATGGAATAAGTGTGATTACAAGGTACTACGGCGGGAAAGCCTACGCCACTTCTGTATTTCTTGATTTTAGCGCGCAGTGGAGAGAGCGTTTGGAGACAATGCCGAAGGGGACATATATTGTAGCTCATGGAAAGATAGACAAGATTAATTATGGCGAAATCGCACTTAGGGAATGTTTAGTAGAGAGTTACGGCAGAACTCTCTAAGATAATGGTCGAGGTCGTCATCTTCGGTGCTGTCGTCGCCCTGTTCCTCACTTTCTTTGCCATTCGGACAAGGATGATTGGCTGGAAGAAGGGTTGGGCAGTTTTCATCGAGATTGCCGTCTTTATGGGCGTTATGCTGTATGCCATGCTGCGATAGGTCTGAGGAAGATGAATGATGACACCACCTAGACCGAGGCTCCTTGCTCTGTGTGGGGGAGCAATTGCCGCAATCATTGTCATCGCCGGCATCCTATGGTTGCCGCCACTGGCGGAAAGATGGCGAACCGACCTCTGGGTCCAAGTCGAGCGAAATCAGCAGGCGGCGAAAGAGATATGCACCAGTATAGCCAGTGACAGCGAGCGGAGAAGTTACCTCGCCGCTCGGACGCTAGAATACGCCTTGAGCGACTTTCAGACTGATGACCTCAGCTGGGTTGGCTACGACAGGATGCAGAAAGGCATCTATCTCAACGCGCTGGAGACCGTCGTCATAGCGAAAGAATGGGCATGGGATAGCCACTGGGAGAGCGGATCGAAGGAAGAAGAGACCACTCGCCATAGAAGAGCATATCCGGTGAACTTGAAGGATATGCCTTATCTGGTGGAGTTCGAGATGGAAGACATCGACGGTAAGGTGTGGACGGTGAGGGCTTCCGGCACGGCTGATTTCAACTGTGCCGTCGAGAGTCGGGGGATTTTAGGCGTGGAAACACATCCCATGAGGCGGCATCATAATGGACCCGTTGCCGACCTGTGGCTGACAGTGGAGCAGTTCGACATATATCAATAGGGAAATGTACACGAATGAAGGAGACCCCAATGAATTACTGGATTATCGTTGCGTCCGACCATGCCAACCCGGACTTCACGGCTGAGGATGCTTACAGATACCGCATGGGGCATGGGCTTTGGGGATTCGGAGAGAACACACCGCATAGGCGTAATCTTCAGGACGGAGACCAAGTGGTCTTCTATCTGGCGAGTCCTGCGATGGCTTTTATGGGGACGGCAACCATTGCAAGCACGGTTTTGAGCATATCAGAGCGGAGCAAACTCCAGACTCATCGAGTATTCCTGGGCGCGAAATATGGAGTAAAGCTGACCAACATTGATGTCTGGTCTGAACCAAAAGAAATCAAACTACTATTGGAGGAATTGCGCTTTGTGAAGAATAAGAGTCGTTTTGGCGATTATTTACGGGGAGGGATTAGGAGAATACCGAGAGAGGATTTTGAACTCATTAGGAGTGGGTAACGCCGCATATAATTCCCAAAGGAATGAAGGGAGTAAAATGGCTACAAGGGAGTATAAGGTCTCGGTCTATCTCGCTGCGATTCAGCCGAGCGGAATCGAACTGAGCGATGACAGAATCCATGAAGGGGGAAAGGAATTAAGCATCAAGGGTACATTAGTTGATGGTTCTCACCTGATGGCTGCTCTCCGAGATAGAATTGAGACATACCCCGGCGAGAGGAACGGCTTGAGTTACACTATCGGGTTGAGGACATTTGGTGATGCCCCGCCGAGTATGGTCGATTTAGGGACAGTCTTTTTTGCGGAGACACTAGAGGTCCTGGACACTATCTACGCAGAAGACCTCAAGCAAATTATTGCCGAGATACTCGGCGTTGAAGATGAATAGAATTGAATAATCTCTTTAATCCCTAGAAAGGCTTCCATGTGACAATTCATCCAAGCCATCCGGCAGAACGAATGGATCTAACTATTTGAACAGAAAGGAGGTCGTGCTTTGGGTAATCCACAAGCATTGATTGGCTTTGCCACCGGCATAGTCCTGTGCCTGCTAATAGCAATGGCACTCATGGTATAAAGGTTGCGGGCAGTCATCCGTGCGAATAGGCTGGCTGCCCCCTTCCCATTCCCATTCAGCATCTCAACACTTGACCTATGCATGAATCTCGCTTTTCCTCCTTTCTCTTTATAGTACAATGCCGATTAGAGATGGCGACGCCTCCGGGGATTCGGCTCCCCATCAGCGCCGCCGTACCTCACATCACAGACGGAGACTGACCATTTCCACCGGCTCGGTCTGCGCCGTCGCAGTCATAGCAATCGCGCTGATTCTTTAACGAAAATTGATGGCGGATTAGTTAGAGCGCATCTGGCTAATCCGCCATCAACACTCGCGGTTTCAGGCCAAAAACAGTATCATGCTGGGTGATACTGCGAGAGGTTATTGAGCGCGATTCACTCCCATTTCTTAGAACCTTTCGTAGAACGCCTGGACTTATGCAATTTTCTCCCAATGTGTAGAACACTTTGCTGAAGAGTTCATCGGCGTGCATCATGACTAGTCCTAAGAGGTCAGTCACAACTGGAGGTCTGAGAATGCCGCTCGCATGGTTTTCGCAGGAAGCGGAAGAGGTGTATCACGTCTGCTTGAATTGTCTCCACATCAGTAAGTTCCGGCACAATAATGTCGAGTCGAATTGGAATCGTACGTTAACCTCGTGCATTCAGCCTTGGCCCTATGTGAGGACTACAATTACCACATAAGATACCCAAATACATTCGGCCAATGCCAACAGACCAATTCACGTCAGGACGTATTAAGTGCCGTGAGCCAATGAAGGCCGGTGAACCTGCCGCATTCCAGGTATTACTGAGCTCCTTCCAATTGGCAAGGGAGATAACGTTCGGCTATGGCAACAGCAGCCATCCATTTAGCCTTCTGCCCATTATGAGTGCCAAAACTCATTGAAGGCAGTACGCGACCTTCACGCATTTCTGTGTTGTCGGGTCGAAGCATAGCAACTCCCCGTTTCTATCATATAGGGAATTATATACTTGACGATCCATAATCACAACTCCCCACGCGATACGAATCGTTGAAAATCGCCTAGATTCATGACGTGGCGCAAGCGATTCTTCCCTGCTTGCCCGCGTAGCCACTGTTCCGCTCCCTGTCTGTATCCGCCACCATCCAAGACTACGATAGCAGGGTAGCCGTCCGCATTGATGGACAGAACCTCGAAAGGAAACTTCTCATCGACAGTCCCGCCGGACGCCTGCCATTTGCACTGGATAACCAGTGACTCCGGCCACTTGCGCGGATGGTACACGATGAAGTCAACAGTACGCCGTAGTCCGTAGATGTTTCGCCCAGTGACGCATTGCCGCGCATAAAATGGCTGCTCCATGTCTCGCAAGGCAAAGAACATTGCGGACGGTACGGCATCATAGCCTGCCTGCTGTATCAGGCGCTCCACCGACTGCTCAAGACTGGTCCCAGTCAAGTTAGCCTCAATCCGTGGGCGGATCATAAGTTGTTATCAGCAGCTCGTTGGCAGAACCGCGCTTGTCGCTCTTGCAGTTGATGTTCCGAGGGGCGGAAACCTCCGATATTCTGAATGGCGCATCCGAGTAAAGTTCCTGTATCAACTCTGTGTCGGCATTGGAAATCATCACATTCGCGCCGAGCTTGTCCCAACGCAACGCCCGATCCCGTAACCGCTTCTGCTCCACTTCGTTGAATCCCTTGGCCGTGTACTCCGCGAACGTCCCATCGTAGGGCGGATCGCAGTAGATGAAATCGCCGCTACTCGGCTCGATCCGCGCGAAGTCCTGCAAGCGGATAGTGGCTTTCTGAAGGACTTCGTGAGCCGCACGAAGGTTGTCAGCATCGCATATTGCAGGGTTTTTGTATCGCCCGCGAGGTACATTGAAATTACCCTGCTTGTTGACCCTGTACAGACCGTTATAGCAGGTCTTGTTCAGATAGATAAACCGCGCCGCGACTTCCACAGGACATTTGGAGTGCGTCATCTTGCGAACTTCGTAATAGTAGTCGGTGTCTGAGTGCTGTTCAGCATGTCTTGCCAGCAACTCAATCAGGTCTTCGGGATGCTTCTTGACTGACTGGTATGCAAGCACCAGTTCGGCGTTCACGTCCGACAGTCGCGCCGTGCCAATCTTGCTGTCTAGCGCAAAGAACACCGCGCCGCCACCAACAAAAGGCTCCCAATAGGTATGGATGCTCTCAGGTATCAGGCGCGCTATGTCCGGTATCAGAGTCCGCTTGCCACCCGCCCACTTGACGAATGGACGCGCCCGCGCTTTCTCTAGGTATGGCTTCTGAGTTGTTCCTAGTATGCTATCCAGCGTCATTGTCATGCCGTCAACTCCCTGTATCGCAGTATGGCGGATGCACTCAGGCATACGGCTAGAAGATTATCAACTGCCACTCCACGCGCTACATTCTCGCGGAAGGCGCAAGCGTCAAGGTACGACTGAGTGTGCTTGCGACTCCACCAGTGGTGAGTGCCTATGAAGGTGCGCTTCACACGCGACCAGAAGCCCTCGATAGCGTTCGTG
Organism: Dehalococcoidia bacterium; assembly: GCA_963665605.1. GTDB lineage: Bacteria > Chloroflexota > Dehalococcoidia > Lucifugimonadales > JADFKI01 > Bin90. Next base: position 2,975,241 of record OY762409.1, read on the forward strand.
GTAATGCCGTTGATGCTGTATTCTCCTTGCGAGTGATTGATGCGCCCGACATTGTAGAAATCGCCAAGTGCGTTGTATGCGTGGCTTTCATCCGCGCTGATGCTTGAACCGAGGGCAACATTGCGAATGACATGCGGTGTCACATGCGGCATTGTCGGCGCTGGTACTTGGAAAGCCTTGACTGAGCCGCCGCGCTCTTTCATACCAAATGCAACGGCCTTCGTCTTCGCAGAACCCAAGCCTTGCGTCCCAGGCGTCCGCTTGTCGGCATGCTTGTTTCGCTCTTTGCCGCCAATGTAAGTGTCGTCAATCTCGACTTCGCCGGAAAGAACCTCTTCTTCTCCCAAGAGTCCAGATGCGTTCTGAATGCGCTGGATCATGAACCACGCGGTTTTTTGGGTAACGCCAATGTCCTTAGCCAACTGGACGCTCGATATGCCCTTGCTATGCTCGGTTACGAGGTAGATCGCAACAAACCACTGAGGGAGCAGTTTCAGAGGGCTTTCAGAGAAGATAGTGCCGGTAGTCAGGCGAAAGACGCGCCCACAATCGGCGCACCTATGGCGGCAACCGTCCGAGTAGCGGTATATTTTGCGTGAACTTGCACAGTGAGGGCAGTACGCACCGTCCGCCCAGCGCACTTCTTCTAGCCGTGCAAGGCAATCTTCAACGGTGCTGAACTTGCGGGTGAACTCTAACAATGTCATGACTAACTCCCTTCGTGTAGTAATTTTATCACGACATTGTTAGATCGTCAAGTATATAATTCCCATCATATATTGGCCAGCTATGCCAAGCTCTTCTCCTCCGCAGACGAATCCTGCTCAACCTATTAGCACTTGTCTCGACTACAATCCCCTACGATTCGCAATTCTTAAGTCCAAGAGGCGGACCGCACTACGACAAGGATGGGCAGCGTGCGACGCTCGATAATTGCAACACTATGCACAGTGTGAGAGGGGACCTCTACTTCTTCGTGCCGGGTGAAGATTACAGGGTGACAGTTTATCCAACCGTTGCGACCAACATCGGCATGGATATCAGGGACCTACACGGTGAGGACATGGCCGGCAAGAACTTAGGCGCTGAAGCGGTGACCGTGGATGGAGGTGGAAAGTGGGTCGATAACTTCCATCCAAACCCCGGGGAATCTTCGATTACGAGCGCAAGAATTCCTGGCTTGTGCGCCACAACTACGTGATATTCGATTCTGGCGGCTCGGCCGGTCCCAGGCGGTAGCCGGCGCGTGGCTCTGTGAAGAGGAAGGCAGGATTGTTGGCGTCGTCTCCCAGCTTGGCGCGCAGACGCTTCATCACTTCGCGCACCAGCCAGGGCTGGCCCTTTCGTCCCGGGGACCAGACCCTTTGCAGCAGCCGGTCGTAACTCAGCGTCCGTCCGGCGTGTGCGGAGAGCTCGGCGAGGACCGCGTACTCGGTGGGTGAGAGGTCTACGTCGGCTCCGGCGACCGTCACACGGCGCCTGGTGTAGTCGATCGCGAGAGAGCCCAGCAAGTAGGGTTCGGCAGGCCCGGCCAGGTGGGGCGCCTCGTGTCGCCGCAGCGCCGCCCTGATTCTTGCAGCCAGCTCTGCCGGCGAGAAGGGCCTGACCAGGTAGTCGGAGGCGCCCAGGTCCAAGGCGTTTGTCATGAGATCGTCCTGCCCGGGCGTCGCTACCAGTATGACTGGCGCGTCCGCCGTTCTCAGGATGCCGCGCAGCAATTCCGGCTCTTTTCCTTCGTAGCCGGGCAACGTCACGTCCAGGAGGATCAGATGCGGCGATTCCTCCTCAATGAGGCGCAGCGCGTCCTCCGGGTCGTCGGTTATCAATGGGGCGTAGCCAGCGTTCCACAGGGCGCTGCGCACCTGACGCAGAGCCTGAGGGTCGTCGTCTATGGCGAGCACCCGCTGCCGGTCCGGCACCGCGCGGCGCGAGCCGGGGGACGCCGAGCCGGGCGGCACAATCGCGGCAAGCCCAGTCTCCCACTCCACGGCCGGGACGGTGATGGTGTACCGGATTCCCAGGTCCGCCGCGTCTCCCTCCTCCCGGAGGCGTCCGCCGTGAGCCTCCACGATACCTCTGCAGAGGGCGAGGGCCAGGTCGGCATCGCCGCCACGGTCTCCGGTCTCGACCTCGCCCAGTGGAAAACGCACCAACCGGCGTGGCAGATTCCCTGAGGCATCGTCACGCCTTTGGGCGGAAACCGTGATCGCCACATGCAGTCCCTCCCTGGCAGCGCTCACCCTGATGACCGAGGCCCCGGCAGGACGCGCGGCGACGTAGAACAGCAGGTGGCTCAGCGCCTGGGCCATGCGCTGGCCGTCGGCCATGACCGGTGGTAGGCGTGGCGGCAGGTCGCTCACGATCTCAAGACCGCGCCGACCGCCCTCTCCAAGGAGCCGCCGCTGCGCCTCCTCCACCAGCCCTGCTACGTCCGCCAGCGCCGGAGCGATCGACAGGGTGCCCGTCTCGATGCGCGCCACGTCCAGCAGGTCGCCGATGAGGCGCCGCATCCTATCCGACTCGTCGCGGATGATGCGGTAGAACTGCCGAGTCTCGGCGGGTTCCAGTTCCGACCCGGCCTCAAGCAGGGTGGCAATGGAGCCTTTGACCGCGGCAAGGGGTGTGCGCAGCCGGTGGCTGACCAGGCCGAGGAAATCGGAGCGCAGCCTGCCCAGTTCCTCCAGTTCCGTCAGGTCCTGCAGGGTCACGACGTAGAATTCCACCTCTCCCTCCTCCTGGAGGACAGGCGTGGCGTTAAGCAGGGCGGAGACGCTGCGGCCGTCCTGGGCAATAAGCGTGATTTCCTCGGCGCGCACAGTGTCGCCGGCGCTCATCAGCCGTGCCAGGGGCAGTTTAGCCAGCGCCTCCTCCCGTCCGTCCGCACGCCGGATGGTCAAGGTGTCCAGCAGTTGCGCCAGTGTCTGGTCGGAACTGCGCAACCCGTCGGCGATGCGCATTGCCTCCCGGTTGAATGAGGCTGGGGTTGCCGTCCGGACGTCAAAGACCACCACTCCCACCGGCGAAGTGTTGATCAGGGCCTCCAGGCCGGCTCGCGCCTGCCGCTCCTCCCTGTGGCGCCGGGCGTTTGCGATGACAAGCGCTGCCTGCGAGGCGAACATCACCAGCGTCTCCTCGTCCTCGGCGCTGAATTCCCGGTCCGGCTCGCTTTGAGCCAGGTAAATGTGGCCGATGCCCTCGCCCAAGCGCAGGATGGGTACGGCCAGGAATGCACGTACCTGTACGGGAGGGAGAAACTCGGGTAGTCCCAGGGTATGGGCGTGGCCCGCGAAGTCCGCCACCCGAAGCGGCTCCTTCAAGCTGCCCAGGTACTCGAAGATGCCCTCTCCGCCGGCTATCTCTTGTAAGCCGCGGAACTCCTCGGGCGTAAGGCCTGATGCCAACAGCGCCTCCACCTGCCTGTTGTCCAGCACGGCAAGCACGCCGTATCGGGCACAGGAAAGGGAACGGGCGCTGTCCAGGACACCCTGGAGGACAGTGTCCAGGTCCAGACTCTCGTTGATGCGCAGGCTTGCGGCGCTGAGGGCCGACAGCCGTTCCCGCAGGACTGCGGCCTCGCTGGTCACGTCTTCTGATTGACGCATGGTCACCGCCTTGGTCGGTTCGCCGCCTCGTGCAGTCGCCGTTTGCTACCGTCGAATTAAGATTATACACGGTAGTGTCTCAGTTTGAATTATCCACTGCTATATGGATTGCCCAACATTTCATACTGAGACACATGCACCCAGCCGGTCCTACGACTATCACGGGTGGCTGCCTGATGCTCCCATGACCTGCCAACCTCAGATGGGACTAGGCCCTCCTCGTCTGCAGGCTCTTCACCTGCAACCGCCACACCAGTCACGAGCGACGGGACATATTAAACTTCGCTACCGTGAGCCATAGATCAGATACAAGGCCAAGATAATGAATCCATTCGATTCCCCATTCCACGCTGCCTCGACTCACGCCAATCTCGATGGAGCCGACGAGAGTAGCCGTACACGAGGCGGTCACCATCCCAGGCCCACTGTTGACATCTTCAAGCTCATGTTTTACCTGGAACGGTAACTCCGTTTAGTTAACAGGATGGCCTCGCCTTTTTGGACTTGCGCCGCCCTTATCTTCATCAGGTCCGCTATCCCACGGCCCTCCCATTCCCATCCTTCCGCCAGGACAGCATCCATAGCTTCGAGGTAGACACTTTTCAGCAGCTTTTCATGTCCGACCTATGTGAGATCAAGGACGCGCCTCACTCAACTCTTCCTCTAAAGTCCACTGTGCCCGACGAGTGGTCCATTCCCAATGTGTGGCGCAGCCCCGACATACCTCTTTCGCCAGCTGCTGATTGGATTCAGTTACCTTCCAGCGCCATGTTCGCCATCCTTCCGCAAGAGGCGGCAACCATACGATGCCGCCGATGACAAGCGCTCCTACCAATAATGTAGTTCTACCTGTGTTCATCCTAACGTTTCTCACGGCGTCAGTATCGGTGGCCGATTGAACCGACCGCCAGACACCAGTATGCGCGCGACAATTCCTAAGGCCATGGTCTGGACAGGAACTCCTCCTGGTGCCGCGTGCTAAGCCTTACTTGCGATACAGGAACACCCCGCCATTGTGGTTCTTATGAAGGGCGCTGACACGCCAGGCCAGAATCGGATGATCCTTCTGAAGGTTGTAAAGGGTCATCCAGAAACCACGTTCGCTTGCTGACTCCCTTATATACTCCTGTATCTCGACGCCGGAGTACAGATGCTTGCCTGCCGCCAGCATCATCAGACCACTATAATTGTCGTCCTGCGCTGTTGCGTGCCCAATCTTGTCGCAGCCGTACTCTTGCGCGCGGCTCAGATGGTTGCCTATAAGGAGGCTGGCAGGCGGAATCTTGGTTGGCAACGTGAACAGAACATACCACCATGAAACATGCCCCAGCTTCATGTGCCCGAGTTCATGGCCAAGAATGAATTTGAGGGAACCCCAGTCGTCGTTTCGTAGGCATGCCTCGAGAATGTCCGAATTGATGGAACTGAAATGCCTGAACCCCGGAACGCAGGCGGCATAGGCATTCAGAACACCATTACCGTTTATGACATATAGTTCGGGAACCTTCTTGATTCCCACGCTAGCCACAATGTTCACCCAGAGGTCGTACACTTCAGGGAACTGGCCTTGAGTGATTCGCACGGCGCCCGCGCGCGACTCTCCATAATAATTGCCAAAGGCAAGCACAATCAAAATGAAGAGGCTCAAGACCCCCAGTATGATAATCGCTCCGCTCACAAGAGGGTCGGCGACGATATCCAGTACTTGAGCTTCCGTTCCCTCCAAAAGCGCCAGAACCTCCTTATCCGTGAGGCTTGCATCGTCAGGGTTCTGCGCGCGAAAGTCTTCGATAAGGTCCGCTTGGAGGCCCGCTATTGCAGCATGTCCGAACAGTCCCACGAAAATCACAATCAAGACGCCTGCGACGCCTACGAGTACAAGGATGCCAAACAAGAACCACTCCACGGGGTGCCTGTGCCGAGCTGCCTCCGCAACTCCGGCAGGATCGGCGATTGCCGCTGATGGGTTTGTCATATTGTTGTTACCTCCTGAGCTTGACGAATTGCTCTCCGCCTTCGTCGGCAAGAGAATGTAGGGCGGTACTCAAGCATAATGTTCGAATGGGATGCATAATGATAGGTGTACATATCATATGATTCAGCATATAATTCTTCTCCTACGGTGGCAAACCGCGCGAGCGGGGCAGTGGCAATGATGGGTGAAGTGGGCGACTGGCGGGAGGCAGAGGATATACTAACCTGGGCAAGAGTCGGAACACGTCAATCGAATCTTCAGCAACCACTGAGATCGCACGAATTCTGATTCCCGAGCAGGCGGCAGTTCCCCAGGCCTTCCCTGCCACTGGAGCTGGACGACTGGTCAACGGTCCACTTGTCCGGCACGAAGGCTGAGCTACGAGTTTCCAGCTAACGACACATAGGGCCTGCTGACATTCAGGTCTGCTCTCTGTGAATGCGGCAGAATGCGAATATGGAAGCGTAACACACCCGTAAGAGCCACAATAGCAAGTCATCTTGTTCGGAGGTCCGTATGACTGTCGGATGCGCCGTTTGCTTCCGTTTAGGGACTTACCAGGAACAAAATTGTCGAAGAGCCATCGGTGTCACGCGCTTCATCTACAGCATTGGCGTGGCGACCGAAGCGTTCCGTCACGCGAAACCAGCCTGGCGCGGCCAGCCTGGCGGGAACTCTACAAGAAGTTCAGCGCGGGCAAGCTTGAGGACCACCCGTTCGGCACGGAAGTCGCGAGTTGGGGGACAGGAGGGCGCCTCCATGAACTTCGGCACTGCCATGAAGATTTGGCCCAACCCAAATCATCCTGCCGGTCCACCTCGCTTAAACCCCGATCCACCGAAATAGAGGTTATCGGAGGTCCTCATAAGGGATGAAAAGGTGCTCCCGCATATCTGGGATAATGGTTTATGGAGTCAGAACCAACCAGATACGAGGAGCACCCATTAGATGATAGCATCCGAGCGTCCTGACCGCATCCAAGTAACCTTCGACGACCACCGCCTGGTGGCCAATGCCGGACTGATGTTGCCAGTCATGCTCGCCGGGCGTCTGGGTCTGAGCGAACTTGTGGACAGCCACCTTGACCTGGGGGATGCGCCTGGTCGGGCGAATGCGGGAGACAAGATACTGACCCTGGCGGCATCGGCGCTGGCAGGGGGCGATTGCATAGACGACGCGGACGCGCTGCGGTCCGGGGGCACCGAACGGGTGCTGGGCTGCGCGGTCAAGGCTCCGTCCACACTGGGGACATTCCTGCGCAGCTTCCGCTGGGGACACGTGCGACAACTGGACCGTGTGAGCCGGGAGTTGCTGGCGCGAGCCTGGTCCGCGGGGGCAGGACCCGGGGACTCGCCTCTGACGATCGACCTGGACTCCACCGTCTGCGAGACCTACGGACTGGCAAAGGAGGGAGCCAGCGAGCACAACTACGCCGGTCAGAGAGGCTATCACCCGCTGCTTGCCGTCGCCGCAGGAACAGGAGACGTGCTGATGGCAAGACTGCGCAAGGGCCGGGCCAACACCGTACGGGGTGCAGCCAACTTCCTGCGTGAGACGCTGAGCAGAGTGCGCTACTCAGGAGCCACCGGAGCGCTCACCGTGAGGGCCGACAGTGGCTTCTACACCCACGACATCGTCAGCGTCTGCCGCGACAACGATGTGCGCTTCTCCATCACCGTCCGACAGCATCGGAGCTTGCGCAATCTCATAGAGGACATACCCGAGGCTGACTGGACGCCCATACCCTACTGGATGGAGGGCGCAGCCGACGTTGCCGAGACGACCTACACTCCCTTCGGAGGTGAGCCTGACGCAGCGCCGGTGCGACTGATCGTCCGCAGGGTCAGGCCCACGCCCGGTTCCCAGTTGGCGCTGTTTGCCAGCTACAGCTATCACGCCTTCATCACCGACCGACAGGGCGACACTCTCCAACTGGAAGCCGATCACCGCAGACACGCCGAGATCGAGAACGCCATACGCGACCTCAAGTACGGTGTGGGACTGAACCACCTGCCATCGGGTCGCTTCGCAGCCAACGCTGCCTGGATGGCCGTGCAAGTGATGGCACACAACCTTGCCCGCTGGACCGCGCGCATCGGTCTGGCTGAGCAGGTGGTGACCACAAAGACCCTCAGACGACGCTTCTTCTCCCTGGCCGGACGGCTCACACGCTCGGCACGCCGCCTCACTCTGCATCTACCCCGGGGCTGGCCCTGGGGGACACAGTTCGGCGAAGCCCTGGAGCGACTGCGCTCCCTGCCACACCCTGTCTGACGGCGGCTACCGCTCCTTCCGACCCATCCTCATCCGCCAGCCAGTCCCTGGTCTGCTCAACTCGCTTCGGACGGACCGGCAAGGGTCCCCTGATGCCTCCGAACACTCCATATGCGCCTCTTCACCGCTGACGGAGGCTTGCTGGCAGACCGCCAGTGGCACCATCTAGCCCAAATCCGTCTTTACGATCTCATCCCCGGTTCACATGTCCCTTTACTGCGCCACCATAGCGAACTTCGGTGGATTCGGGTTAAAGAAGGAGAACCGCGCAGGAGCAGGGTCTTTCAGGGCGGTATAGGAAGTGGCGCAACTATGATTCGAATGAGAGCCCCGTATCAGGTTGCCGGTAATCGGTTCTGTGAAACTCGCGCATACGCTGCCGAAGGTCATCGCTTAAAAGCAGTGTGCCGCAACGCATGTGCTTTCGGCTAGTGGCTCGCAAAGCAACTTGGAATCTGACGGGAGGCAGCAAAGAGCGCCACCGCCGCTACGGTGAACTCGAGCGTATTGGGCACATTTTCTGTGAGTTAAGGAACTGTTTGGCAATTAATGGTGATTGCGGCAGAAAACGCCGGTCTGACGACTGAAGCGCCTGCTCGCAAATCTGTGACCTGGGAGATGCTTAAGTTCGTTTAAACGAGTGACAGGAGCCGAAAGGTCTAGCATTGAAATGGATAGCTACCTCGGTGCCGTCTACAAAGATCGAATGGTCATCAGACCAACATCGGAGAATGTCAGCCTTTTTCTTGTCCGCACTTGAACTGTCGTAATCTATCTGTTGGAAATCCAAGTGCAACCTATGCCCAGGAGGAGCATAATTGGCATCAGGTAACATGAACGAAACCGTCCGACTCGAGCCGGATGACTCCTGTCCGCCGCTTACCGCGGCTCTCACCGGTTTTCAGCTCGCAGTCGTTGTTGTAGCGCTTGTGGTAGTCCCGGTAGTGATTGTCGTCCGTACGGCGGAGCAACCGGAGAGCTACCTGACCTGGGCGGTGTTCACCTCGCTAGTTATCTGCGGCTTTGCCACCATCTTCCAGTCTTTTCGACTCGGGAGAGTCGGCGCAGCGCACATCTTGGTCATGGGCACTGCCGAGCCTGCCATCGCCATATGCATCACCGCACTAATGGAGGGCGGACCCTCGATGTTGGCAAGTCTCGTCGTTGTCTCTTCGCTGCTGAAATTCTTCGTAGCAGCACGACTTTCACTGTTCCGCCGGATAATCACACCCGTCGTGTCAGGTACCGTTCTCATGCTGATAGCGGCGACGGTAATTCTGGCAGTCTTCAGAATTCTCACGGACGTGCCGGGCGGAGTATCTGTGTCGCCAATTGCGGCTCCGCTAACTGCAACCGTTACTTTGGTGGTAGTTTCGCTGCTACTGCTTCGAGCGCCACGGCCCTTGCAGCTTTGGGCACCGATAGTGGGCATGATTGTCGGATGCGCGGTTGCATTTCCATTCGGTCTTTACGACACACATCTGGTGCTGGAAGCGCAATGGGTCGGATTCCCCGACAAGGCATGGCCCGGTCTCGACCTATCTCCGAGCATAAAGTTCTGGGCCCTCCTTCCGGCCTTTCTAATCATCACGGCAATTACTTCCTTTAAGGCGGTCGCCGATGTCAGCGCAGTCCAGCGAGCCTCCCGCAGGCAGCCTCGCGCGAGCGACTTCAGGCTCATTCAGGGTGGCCTGAACGTTAACGGGCTGAGCAACCTGCTCTCGGGCTTGGCCGGCACCGTTCCAACAATGACCGCTTCTCCAAGCGTGGCTATGATCAGCCTTACAGGAATCGCATCACGCAGTGTTGGCATATGGGCCGGAGTGATCTTCATCATCCTGGCGCTATTGCCGAAACTGACTGCTCTGTTACTAGCCATACCTGCACCCGTGGCGGCGGCATACATAATGGTAATTATGGGGCTCGTGTTCATTGAAGGTGTGCAAACCGTAGCTCAGGGCGGATTGGACAACCGAAAGGCCGTGGTTGTTGCGGTCTCTTTCTGGGTTGGGATGGGATTTCAGAATCAGGCAATCTTCTCCGACCTTCTGACCGGAACATGGGAGGCGATGTTTAGCAACAGCGTAACTTCAGGAGGTCTCGTTGCCGCGCTGCTGATTGGATTCATTGAACTTACTGCCTCGAGACGGCGACGGCGCGAGTTCGACCTCGACTTAACCTCCTTGTCTGAAATTGACCGCTTCCTGCAACGATTCGCAGCCGACAAAGGCTGGAACGAATCGTCAACCGAGCGACTTCGTGCAGTCGGGGAAGAGACTCTTGCCATCATGACGCAGTACGAAGCCGAAGATGCCTCAGGGAAGGAACGCCGTCTGATCATCAATATTCAGGTCGCCGACAACGTGGCGGAGATTGAATTCCTGTCTGCGGCTTACGACGTGGAGAACTTGGAAGACAGACTCTCCTATCTTGGCGACCAGCCGGAGATTCCGGACGAGCACGAGATCTCCTTCCGTCTGTTGCGCTTCTATGCTTCGACGGTCAGCCATCAGAAGTTCCACGACATGGATGTCATTACGGTGAATGTCGAGGTTACGCGCTAGCAATGAAAGGAAACGGCAATGGCTCGAGGCCTAGGCTGTAGGTGACTCGATTCGTGGACTGACATTCAGCAAGGAAACCTCCGAATCAAGGCGTGCATACTGAGGAGTTGGAAGTAGTTGCCCGAGTTGTATGCTTTAACCCCAATCCACCGAAGATATTGACACAGTGAAGATAGCGAAGACGTGGGAAGTGCTCCGTTGACTGTGGGATAATGGTTTTTTGAGGAAAGACCAACCCCAGACAAGGAGCACCAAATAGATGATAGCATCCGAGCGTCCCGACCGCATCCAGGTAGCCTTCGACGACCACCGCCTGGTGGCCAATGCCGGACTGCTGTTACCGGTCACACTGGCCCATCGTCTGGGTCTGAGCGAACTTGTGGAAAGCCACCTTGACCTGGGGGATGCGCCGGGTCGGGCGAACGCGGGAGACAAGATACTGACCCTGGTGGCGTCGGCTCTGGCAGGCGGTGATTGTATAGACGACGCGGACGCGCTGCGGTCCGGAGGCACCGGACGGGTGCTGGGCTGTACGGTCAAGGCGCCATCCACACTGGGGACATTCCTGCGCAGCTTCAGGTGGGGCCACGTGCGCCAACTGGACCGGGTGAGCCGGGAACTGCTGTTGCGAAGTTGGTCCGCGGGGGCAGGACCCGGGGACTCGCCCCTGACGATTGACCTGGACTCCACCGTCTGCGAGACCTACGGACTGGCGAAGGAGGGAGGCAGCGAGCACAACTACAACGGGCAGAGAGGCTATCATCCGCTGGTTGCCGTCGTCGCAGGAACAGGGAACGTGCTGATGGCACGACTGCGCAAGGGCCGGGCCAACACCGCCCGGGGCGCAGCCAACTTCCTGCGTGAGACGCTGAGCAGGGCACGCTACGCAGGAGCCACGGGAGCGCTCACCGTGCGGGCCGACAGCGGCTTCTACGCCCACGACATCGTCAGCGTCTGCCGCGACAACGATGTGCGCTTCTCCATCACCGTCCGACAGCATCGGAGCTTGCGCAATCTCATAGAGGATATACCCGAGACCGACTGGACGCCCATACCCTACTGGATGGAGGGCGCAGCCGACGTTGCCGAGACCACGTACGTACCCTTCGACAGCCGCCCCGACGCCGCGCCGGTGCGCCTCATCGTCCGCAGGGTCAGGCCCACGCCCGGCTCTCAACTGGCGCTGCTCGCCGACTACAGCTATCACGGCTTCATCACCGACCGGGAGGGCGACACCCTTCAACTGGAAGCCGACCACCGCCGACACGCCGAGATCGAGAACGCCATACGCGACCTGAAGTACGGTGTGGGACTGAACCACCTGCCATCGGGTCGCTTCGCCGCCAACGCAGCCTGGATGGCCGTGCAGGTGATGGCACACAACCTTGCCCGCTGGACCGCGCGCATCGGTCTGGCTGAGCAGGTGGTGACCACAAAGACCCTCAGACGACGCTTCTTCTCCCTTGTCGGACGGCTCACACGCTCGGCACGCCTTCTCACTCTGCATCTTCCGCAGGGCTGGCCCTGGGGAACACAGTTCGGACGCGCACTGACCAGACTGCGAACCATTCCATTACCGAGCTGATGGCAGCGACGACAGACCGCCATACACGCCACAACCCATCACATCCCCAGACTCTAGCCGGACCGCGAGTATCCCCTGCTGCCCACCGATTCGTCAACTTCACCCACAATCGCCACTGTGGGCCTCCACCGGCGTCCAACATCACGACCGGGGACCTTCAGAACGCTCCAGCGCCGGCGTCATACTCTCACCGCCATCTTGCCACGCTCTTAAACCACGATCCGGCAGAGATGCCACGACTCTTCGGTGGATTCGGGTTTAAGTGACGTCAGTTGTTGCTGGTGTCTGACTCAGGTCCGCAGGGTACCGGCGTAATTGTTCCTGCAAGGAAAGCACAGTAGCAAAGCCAGTCCATCTTTCACGTATCAGACGCGCATCTGCGTGAACGAAGATACCATGCCGTTTTACCCCCAATCCACCGAAGATATTGACACAGTGAAGATAGCGAAGACGTGGGAAGTGCTCCGTTGACTGTGGGATAATGGTTTTTTGAGGAAAGACCAACCCCAGACAAGGAGCACCAAATAGATGATAGCATCCGAGCGTCCCGACCGCATCCAGGTAGCCTTCGACGACCACCGCCTGGTGGCCAATGCCGGACTGCTGTTACCGGTCACACTGGCCCATCGTCTGGGTCTGAGCGAACTTGTGGAAAGCCACCTTGACCTGGGGGATGCGCCGGGTCGGGCGAACGCGGGAGACAAGATACTGACCCTGGTGGCGTCGGCTCTGGCAGGCGGTGATTGTATAGACGACGCGGACGCGCTGCGGTCCGGAGGCACCGGACGGGTGCTGGGCTGTACGGTCAAGGCGCCATCCACACTGGGGACATTCCTGCGCAGCTTCAGGTGGGGCCACGTGCGCCAACTGGACCGGGTGAGCCGGGAACTGCTGTTGCGAAGTTGGTCCGCGGGGGCAGGACCCGGGGACTCGCCCCTGACGATTGACCTGGACTCCACCGTCTGCGAGACCTACGGACTGGCGAAGGAGGGAGGCAGCGAGCACAACTACAACGGGCAGAGAGGCTATCATCCGCTGGTTGCCGTCGTCGCAGGAACAGGGAACGTGCTGATGGCACGACTGCGCAAGGGCCGGGCCAACACCGCCCGGGGCGCAGCCAACTTCCTGCGTGAGACGCTGAGCAGGGCACGCTACGCAGGAGCCACGGGAGCGCTCACCGTGCGGGCCGACAGCGGCTTCTACGCCCACGACATCGTCAGCGTCTGCCGCGACAACGATGTGCGCTTCTCCATCACCGTCCGACAGCATCGGAGCTTGCGCAATCTCATAGAGGATATACCCGAGACCGACTGGACGCCCATACCCTACTGGATGGAGGGCGCAGCCGACGTTGCCGAGACCACGTACGTACCCTTCGACAGCCGCCCCGACGCCGCGCCGGTGCGCCTCATCGTCCGCAGGGTCAGGCCCACGCCCGGCTCTCAACTGGCGCTGCTCGCCGACTACAGCTATCACGGCTTCATCACCGACCGGGAGGGCGACACCCTTCAACTGGAAGCCGACCACCGCCGACACGCCGAGATCGAGAACGCCATACGCGACCTGAAGTACGGTGTGGGACTGAACCACCTGCCATCGGGTCGCTTCGCCGCCAACGCAGCCTGGATGGCCGTGCAGGTGATGGCACACAACCTTGCCCGCTGGACCGCGCGCATCGGTCTGGCTGAGCAGGTGGTGACCACAAAGACCCTCAGACGACGCTTCTTCTCCCTTGTCGGACGGCTCACACGCTCGGCACGCCTTCTCACTCTGCATCTTCCGCAGGGCTGGCCCTGGGGAACACAGTTCGGACGCGCACTGACCAGACTGCGAACCATTCCATTACCGAGCTGATGGCAGCGACGACAGACCGCCATACACGCCACAACCCATCACATCCCCAGACTCTAGCCGGACCGCGAGTATCCCCTGCTGCCCACCGATTCGTCAACTTCACCCACAATCGCCACTGTGGGCCTCCACCGGCGTCCAACATCACGACCGGGGACCTTCAGAACGCTCCAGCGCCGGCGTCATACTCTCACCGCCATCTTGCCACGCTCTTAAACCACGATCCGGCAGAGATGCCACGACTCTTCGGTGGATTCGGGTTTACACCGCGCTGTACGTCACTCTGCAACATGAGCTGTTTGCAGATGTCTCGGCAGAACATACCGCAAGTTCCCGGAATTCAGATTAAATCCGTCGTAACGACATCCTTGCGAGGATGTCCAATGCTCTGAGAGTGACGCTGGAGGGCAGGATGTCCTCTGCCACGGAGCCACAGAATCTCCACTGCAGTACACTCGAGGGTCTCATAGCCCGGGCTGAGAGCGCGGGCAGCCAGCTCTGTGTAGCGACTCTTGCGACTGACGGCCCTCTGAAGCTCAGGTTGAGGGTGCCTGACTGCCTGGCAGGAGAGCACAGCAAATACGTCACGATCTACGACGTTCGCTCTCCCTACGGTGACGAGCATATGGTCCCGTCCCTGCAATCGAATCAGGATTATAAGGCGTATCGCAGACTGCACCGAGAGGAGTCAGCGCGTGAAAGTGGGCTGGGACGGGCGATATCCTACCGGTTCAAAAGGGACGGACGTGGCCGGTGGGTGTTCGTCACGACCAAGGTGGAGAAGGCGCCTGTCGCGACCGACCGCAAGCTTGGAGCGATCGGAGTGGACCTGAACGCTGACCACCTGGCTATCACAGAAACCGACTGCTCAGGCAACTACGTCAATACCTTTTCTGTACCTCTCGTCACCTACGGGTAGAGTGCATACCAAGCAGAAGCTATTATAGGCGATACCGTCAACGGTGTAGTTGACTATGCCCCAGCAGTGCAAGCGCTAAAGGGCAACAACATCCGGCCGCACCAACCACGCCGATAGTTACGCAGAACTCCGTGCGGCGTCGATGCTGGAGGTGAACTTCTAGTGATCTAGTCCTGCCGAACGAGGGTGACACGCGATGTCGACGGTCCTCGACCCTGTTATGGGTCGAGGAGCCCCGGTGATGTGAGATCCAGGGATGCCCCTCGTTCACACGATTTCGAGCCCGGAAAACGCGTAGGCTGGAGTTCAATCAGTCACCTGCCCCGGAAAGTCCGCAATGCGTGTACGCTACGGCCCACCTGATAGGCCCCGAACTGTCCTGCCAGGATGTCGACTGATTGCCGACGCTCCCAAGCAACTTTTCTCCCACCTTTCATAAATGCTTGCCGTATCATCTGTTGCGGTATAGGACATTTACGGGGATAGAATATACAACACTGGCCTCATTCCAGATGAGGGGCGATTAGTCATATGGTGAGCGTGATACACAGGTCAGAGTTGAGCAAGATCGTCGCAGATCGAATGAGCGTTAGCCAGACCGCTGCAGCTGATGCCACCGCTGCGGCTCTCGAAAGACTCGGGCGGGCGTTTTCTGAGAACGATCGTGTAACGTTGACCGGTTAAGGTACATTCTCCGTTAAAGAGAGGGCTGCCCGCCAGATACGAGGAATGGCCGGCAAATTTCCGGTCAGTTGATCGATGTTCCGGCTCGTAAGTATGTCGCGTTCAAAGCCGGAAACACGCTCGAACAAACTATGCGCGACGGTCATGAATAGCCGGCCTGAGCTGCCGCCCTAGCCGTGTACCTCTGTTATTGCGTCCCTATGCCGCAAGTCGCCGCCAAACCGTCGAGTTGCAAGATTTCACCCGAGTATGTCGCGCGTCAAAACAACCCTAGGCGGCGCAACTGCGAGCACGTCCCGGGTCAAGTCCCCGGACGTGGTGTAAGAGATCGTCATCCTGTTGATGTTGCTCAAGCCGCGGCAGATTGTGTCAGTGAGACTGCGATAATGTAATTAGGCCATCTTGGCTCGTGCCTGACCCGCAGTGAGACTGGCGGATATGCCTTCCGAAGGATCTGTCGGCTCGTGTTCGAGATGGCCACACAATTCCGGAGGCCTAGATGGGCTGTGACCTCATAAGAGCTTGGCAATGGAGCCTCATCGCAGTCTTGTCCGCTCATCCGGCCGATGCACCACCTCCAGGAGGTAGACATGACGGGAGTCGTCGGGCACGAAAGCAGTAATCGTGAAGTTCAGGTGATAATCGGAGTCGACACTCACCAGGACCAGCATGTGGCGGTCGCCATAGACCAGCGAGGTGTCCGACTTGACGAGAAGCAAGTCGCGTCGGCGACACCGGCAAGCACTGAGCGGGCTGCCATCTCAGCATCAGTAGGGTCGCTTTTCCCCTTGCGATAACGGATAGATCGATCCGGCCTGTTGACCTCGAGGACCGTATACCCACGATCGGCTAGGAAGCGTGCGAGCCCGGCACCGTAGGAACCTGTGCCCTCAACGCCGAATACGTGGACCTGTCCCAGGTCGCATGACCATCGTTCGAGCTCCTCGTACCCGCAGGTGGCAACGGGCACGCGCTTCTCGTCAAGTCGGACGCCCCGCCCGTCAATGGCCACTGCCACATGCTGGTCCTTATGTGTGTCTACTCCGATGATAACCTGAACGGCACGACTGCTGATGGGACTAACGGCTCCTGTCATCTCTGCCTCCCCTTGAGTATGGCGCCGTGGTCTTGAGTGAGCGGACAGAACTGCGATGGGACTTAACGTCATGCTTCTATCAGGTCACTACTCACTGAAGTCTCCGACGCATTACGGACCACCCCGGGAGTGGGTCGACAGATCATATTGAGGACATTAAAGTCAGTTACCGAATGGGTCAGATCCAGTCCCAGGTGGCCCATAAAGTATCATCGCAGTTACCGAAATTTCTGCAGCTTCTAATTGACGCCCACGGGTCTGATGTTCCTTTGGTCAGCCTCTATCTCTTCACTCCGTTCGCCAGAAGCATACAACAACTCGCGCGCCATCACTTAGGTAATATATTGTTGAGGCGAAGCAACCACCAATGCCTAGAGTCCCGTCAAACGTTTCTTCAAATTCTTCCATTTCCATACAACTACTTCGCCACCTCCCTCGATGGAAATTGGAGACTGTCCCCTTTTTCGCAGCTGGAAACGCTTTTTGCCTAGTTGCCTGGCCATTCGTACCTCTCGTCGAACGCCACTGGCCTGGTGCGTGTGCTCACCCAGCAGCACAATGAACACGTCGCAATCTTCGATGGACGAACGAGCCTTTTGCTGCCACTCCTCAGTCGCCTCTCTGAGAGACATATCATTTATCGAGAAAGGGGAATCCGGCAGTCTGGACTGTCCAATCAGCGTATTTTTTGGCTGTGACTCGTGATCATAGTCGAAGTTCACGAACATTTTTGTCTTTGCCATTTCTCATACTCCCTCAGAACAACTGCTTAGGTGAGGAATTGCATCGCGATGAGGATTCTGTACCGCAGAGCGAACATCCCCGGTATGTATATTTCTATCCTAGTGAATGGCTTGTAAAGGGACGCATCCTCACCGCGACCAACTTCATCCCATTCAACGTTGTAAGGCTTGAGCGGCAAGTGCTCTTCCATTTGATGTATCACTTGAAACTTTCCGGTGTTCAGGTCACCATACGATTTGATGAGTTGAAACCATGCGATTGAGAGAGCCGTGCCTGCGGCCCCTAGAATCACGTACCAGAGGGACTCAATGATAACCAGCTTCTCAGGTAACGCCAACCCCAGGAAAACGACCAGCCCCATGTTCAAAGTCAGGAAGAAGGCATGTGCCCTCTGACGCCGTTGGCTGATTCTATCGGCCATCTCAACGAAGAGTCTGTACTGTTCCAAAACATGGGCGAAGTATTCGGAGGAGTATTCATCCCTTGACAGCCCAATCAAGGAGTTGCACTCTACATCAGTTTCTTCGGGCGTAGGTATGCGAGATTCGCTACGGCTTTGGGTTTCGGCAGTTTCAGTTTTACTTAGCGAATTGATTGTGCTCTGGCTTCTTCGCCACCGCATAAGTAGATACATTGACCCGAAGAAAGAGAGCGGCATGCATACGAGCATAACGCCCGTCGTGATGTTGATGCTCAAACTGAATAGTACGAGAGCAACCGACCCTGCAGCCAAGCCGACAAAGAACGACACTACAGCAGGAACAACTACCCACCAGAAACTCTCATGCAAGTATCCCGCGGATATAAAAAGGGGGAGTGCGTTCAACAAGAACAAGGAAGCTGCGCTTACGTTTTCGGGATCAAAATATGAGATTGCCGCCGCATATGCCACAATGATCGCAGCAATCGTAGCTATCTTTGCCGTATCGAAGGCCGAGTCTACGGCTCTTCTTGTCAGAATCGATAGGACAAGTAGATTGGCGGCGATAAACGAGAGTAATTCGCCATTCTGCTCTCCAATGCTCTCAAGCCAGCTGGGCTCCACACTGGACCAAACGCCCCAAAGCGGCTGCAACAGAAGCAAAGATACGGCTTCCAGTAGATACACCACTATGGCGAAAAGTTCCCTTTTCGAAGGTCAAAGGAGCCTTGAATTTGACCGTTGCCAACCTGTCTACCTCTACTGAATAGTCGTAAGGAGTCCTGCCAATTGGCAGACTAACTAGCGACAAGTGATGCCTTGGTTATTATAATGTCGCAAATAGCAGATTTAACGCCCGTAGTTGGAACAATCTTGGAACTATTTTGACGAGAGAGAGGCTACGTTGACCAACACGCCTGGAAGACACAGAGAACTCGACAGAGTCACAACGTTCCACAGCGGAATACATGTCAACATTCTCTTAAACGAGATAAGTATTCCCGAAGAACCTGAAGCCTACTACAGTCTCTCGTGGCGAACACGTTATCGGAGCGGTGGCGCAAATCGTCGATTCTATTACACTAACCGAGATGGCTACTGGCGAATTCCAGTTCTTACTGCACTGGAACTGTTAGAAACGGCTGGGAAACGAGGATTCCTGCATCCAAGACACGATGATCCACAGATTCGCCATCTGGGAACGGATAACAGGATAATCGACTCACGACATTATGACAGAAACGCCAGAGAATATGGACGTGCATTTGCCGAGATCGCAGATGGGGGAGAGGACTGGGGCAAGCACCCGATATTTGTCATAGTCGAAGTGCCAGATAGGACCTGGCGCAAGATTATGATCATTGATCCAGCTAAAGAGGTCTGCACCTTTCGGTCCACCACGACGAACAGTGAATACAACCTGCTGACTCGCAGACCGCACTTGGCGCCGCCATGGATAATGGACAATTCAATGCAGGATGCGAGCATCGCTATGATGAGACAATTTCTGCAAGTCTTGAGAACAGTCTAGTCTGAGGATTGCCCGCAAGCCCCCTTTCGATGTGAGTGGGACTTTCCTACCACCCCGTGCCACTCCCCTTGGCCCCGAAAGGACGTTCCCGGATCTTCGATTTCCTCCTGAGCGGCTGGATGAACAGGCCGTAAGGACGAAAGCAGCGGCAAGCGCAACGGCGACTTCCCACAGGAAGGCTCCTCGTTGCAGTCTCGGGAGTAATGTGCACCGCCACGGAATGACTGGCCGGACAGCCGCCTGGAAAGCAGCGCGGAAATCAATAGGCGGTCGACAGAGTAGGCGACATGGCGGTTGGGCGACTCAGACTCATGGGATTCAGGCCACTGGCATTAGCGCCGACGTGCTGCCAACGGCCTGTTGGGGAGGAGGCGGTTTCAGTGGTAAAACCGATCCCGGCGACGCTAACCCGAGAACAGTAGGGTTGGAAAAGAACGATAATCTGTTTAAGGAGGCTGCTCAGTCGCCTACGCTAATTGTTGATACGAATTGGTTGAATACAGTCAATGGGAATAACACGGCTTTAGAATGTGGGGTCTTTTCATTGTCATTCTGAACGCCACCGCCTGCCCGTCCTGTCATTCTGAACGCAGCGCAGCGGAGTGAAGAATCTCAAATCCTTACCTACAAACAAGGTCGCATTGCCCAAAACTCAGATACATCAGACGCTCACGGAAATAATGAAAAGACCCTGCTTTAGAAGGTGGTATTCTTGACATACGGGACGCTTCTCCTCCAGATGAATTGAAGGACACTCATAAGATTTTGCTGGAGGCAACCGATGAATTATTTCAGGGAGTCATCAAAATTCGTAAGGGCGTGAAGGAGGTGGACGCTGATTCGTTAGGATTTTCCAAGTACAGTTCAGAGATGAAGGATTATTGTAACGGTTAGGAGCGACACATGCCGCGAGAAAAGCGAATCAAAGCGGTACACATACCTGACGGCGCATCTCTGCCGTCATCACCCGAAGAACTATCGCAGGCGTTGTTCAAGTCTGCCGACCGCAAGTTGGAGCGAGAGATAGAAGAGGAGCCGTATAGGTCGGCAGGACCGGGCAGAAGGAAGAGGAGGAAGGGAGGGGATGAAAGATGAGTCAGCTTGATA
Source organism: Dehalococcoidia bacterium (assembly GCA_963665605.1). Lineage (GTDB taxonomy): Bacteria > Chloroflexota > Dehalococcoidia > Lucifugimonadales > JADFKI01 > Bin90. The sequence continues at coordinate 2,995,594 of OY762409.1, forward strand.
CTGTTGCTGACCTTGCTGGGCTTGGGAAGGTGGGTATCCGACTTATCGAGAAAATATCCGATGCTACGGGTGTAGTTTATGAACCAACTCGTATCACACGACGCGCTAAAGCTGAAGCGAAGGCTGAGATAATGCGAGCGAAGGCTGACGTAGAAGTTGCTGATATTCAACGAAGGGCAGCTCAACGCTTCATAAGCGAGCAGACTCTGATGCAAGCGAACATGGAGGAGATAATCGAAAAAGCCAGTTCCCGCATTAGTGAAGACGCATCACCTGAAGATGTGGGAAACGACTGGCTACTGAACTTCTTTGATAAGAGTCGATTGGTCTCGGAAGACGAAATGCAAGATTTGTGGGCGCGGGTACTCGCTGGTGAAGCTAACAATCCAGGCTCGTATTCTCGTAAAACGGTAAATATCTTAGTGGATTTGGAAGCAGAGGACGCCCGCTTGTTTAACTATCTGTCCAACTTTCGGCTCACGCCAGGGTATGTTACTCGCCAGGATGTTGTCGATGCGGAGGTTATGTCTCACTTTGTTGCTACTAACGATTCATTCCTGGTAGTACTGGATAAAAACCATTCAGTCTACACAGGACATGGGTTTAATTATATCTCAATAGGTCGATTGGAATGGTTGGGGCTGGTGCGTAGTACCCCAGGTTATACGATTTCACTTAATACCGATAAGTATTATCCTTTTGCTTATTCAGGTGGTCTCATTTTTCTCTTAAGTGAAAGGCCTGTTAGTTTCGGAAACGTGGAATTTACAGTAGCAGGTAAGCAACTGTCAAGACTGTGTACTCCTTCGGAAACTCCTCCTGAAGGCTTTATAGATTATGTAACCGAAGTTTGGCGAAATGAAGGTGTTCGTGTTTGCCATAATTTTCCGAGATAATGGCGACAGAGGAACCGTTAACTGTCAAGTAAAGTATGTAATTCCCGAAAGATACCCCGCAGAATTTGTGAAGGCGTCTCAACAGAATCCGCCCTGTTGCTCAGACTGCGGCGGTTACCCTAAAATTGGTACAGTGCCTTAGAATTGTTGCGGCTGCGCAATCGAAGCCGCGGTGGGCCCAAGGAGGTGGATATGCAGGATTCAATTCTGGAGGATGTGGGCGGAGTGGAAGGCTTGTTGGAAGGCTTCCGCGAATACGATGAGCTGATGGACAGCTTCGAGGATAACTACTCCAGTCTGCTGGAAGAATATCCGGACCAGTGGATAGTCTGGACCATAGATGGAGTGATAGCGCATTCCAACGACCACGAGGATATGTTCGAGGTCGTCAGTAGAAAGGGGTTGAACACGAGGCAGGCTACCGTCGAGTTTCTGGATACCGACCCGCCAGTGATGATCCTGTGATAGTCGGGTTCTTCAATTCGTCGGACCGTCCTATCGTGAGATCCAGACTGTACTTCCCTCGTTTTCGCAGATGGGTGGAGGTCGCCTTCCTGCTGGATACCGGAGCAGTTTCCACCTGCCTCAATTTCAGGGACAGCCTGAATATGAGGGTTTCGCCCGAAGACATGGCAGGGAACGCACCGGTGACCCTGCACGGCCTGGGAGGCTCCGTGGAGTACTACGTGGAGAACGCGTACCTGTTCTTCCGCAATGGCGATGGCCCTAAGGACGTCGTGGGCTACACTCTGGACCTACCCTTTACGCACGACCGCCGCACATCTTCGCTTCCGTCTCTTTTGGGCCAAGACATTTGGTCACGTTGGAACATTGAATGCGACTATCTCGCAGGCAGATTGCACTGCAGTCCCAGGACCTATGACTGGTCCCCCTGATCCCTGTCGCTCTTCACTGCTGCATCGCCCGCCTGCACGTACGGGTGTAACCCTCGAGTTCAGGTAAGCACGAGAAACGCCTTGCATTCCGTGTGTGACATGGAGCGATGGCGGCTACTATAGGCATGATCAGGTTTTCATCACCGCTGACAATGGATCCGATCAACCTCCCCACACTTGCAATACCGGAACCGACTTGCAATGCGCCTTCGCACAGACAATAATCGATGCACAGTTGCGTTTCCCAAGTATGACCGGGCACGGTGTCGCGATGTACGTTCAGGTAAATGGAGAAGTATGTGAAGACTGACGGATACGGGCTGTTTACCGAGTGCCATCGACTCTATATCGCCGGCGTCAGAGCAGCAGTCCGTGAGGGCCTGGAGTCCAGGTACGGCGACAACTGGTGGAAGGACGGTGTGCTTGCTGCGATTTCTCCCGAGCAGCGTCAGCAGTTCGAGCGTATCATGCAGCGGGATGCGCCAACCCAAGTCGAGGAGCTTCTCGACGCGCCACACTTCGGTTCGATAATCTGCAGGTCAGATTCGTTTGCCGATAGGTTCAACGACCTGAGTGCAACTTACCGCAAATTACGCCACCTCGGATACATGAGGAACGCCTGGGCACATATGAGAATGAGGACCATATCACTCGCCCGCGTCATGCAGTCTGTGGACATTATGGAAGACATTCTGGCATCCTTGAGGCGCAGAGAAGCGCTGGAGGTCGCTCGAATGCGCGACAAGTTTTCGGCACATACATCGGTCGAAAGGAACGGCTTCGAAGACCTGTTGGAGGAGGAAGACGTGGATGGAGTCGAAGAATTGGCGAACGAGCATCCTTCTGAGCGAATACCGGCAGAGTCGCTGGCAATGTGGTCACACCTCCAGTCATACCTGCAACTCGACATACTTGTAGAGCCCTCAGAAGAAGATGAGAATCTCGCGAGCTTGGTGCTGCGCGTATCAAACCGGGCGCCAAGTGGAACAGGGCTCCCTGACATACATTTCATGGACGTGCGCGTGGATGTGATCCCTGAGGGTCGATACTACTTAGGCAGACTGCAAGGTGTGAGCCTAGCTCCCGGACAAACGGCGCAAGAAGACCTTACCGTTCCGCTCAGGCAGCTGGCCCACACGGAGTTTGACCTCCGGGGCAGCGTGGACTGGGACCAACTCTTCAGCTTCCGACGCAAGTCGGGCCCGCCTAAGGACACCGTCAGACGGATTCTGGACGAGTTCGTCGAGCGCTTTCAGTCACTCGGTATCAGAGAGTTCCTGCAGGAGATATTGGACGAAATAACAGCGGCGGAGCCGACGATGACGATGCAACAAGCCGCTCAACTCCGCGCGAGATTGGGAGACTTTCAGTCGGTAGCTGTGGAAAAGACCGAAGGCATGAACGGTCTATACGAGGAGTTCATGCTTAACAATGAGACCACCATCGGCGCCCAGTGCGTGGAAGTCGTCGCATTTCTCAAAGGGCTGACCGAGAAGATTCACTCCCTTGATCAGGCCATTGGACAAACGGATCTCGAGTCCATAAGCCAGGCCGTCAACGACCTGGAGCAATCGCAACTGGCGATCATCAGGTTGGAGAATACAATCAGGGAGATAGCCGAGCGGGCTGCTTAGCTCCTAATGGGTAGCGGGGTGCGCAGTGTTCGAATGGTCGCCGGATTATGTGCGGGATTCCTTCTCGCAGGCAACCGGTTCGCGACAAGCAAGTGTATCAGGCATACTACTGCCGGCCCTTGCCATAGGATCGGCATCCAGGGCAAACGCATCTTAATTGGCAAGGACCATCAGTAGGTAGTCGTTGTCCCAGGCGGCATCTTTTCGCTTGCCGGCGAGGCTGCGGTTGGTGGACGTTTCGGCTTTGAGTAGGTTTAGGGCCATGCGGCGCAGTACAGAGAAGTTCTCAGCCCCGTTCCCGCTACGCACCCGGCTTCCGTCCTCATTGAACGTCACATCCAACGACCAGTGCAACTGGTTCTCTATGCTCCAGTGGCTGCGCACCGCGTTGAGCAAGGCGCTCGCATCGTTCGGCAAGCTCGATATGTAGTAGCGCGACTCCACCGTCGTCTTGTCCCCCACGCGGCGCTTGCCTTCCACCTTCACCAGCGTATTCAGCCCCGGCCACTGACTGTACTCATCGACGTATCTGACGTTGCCAAGGTCAGATACCGTCCAGCAGCGGCGTGTCTCGATTCGTCCGTGGCCCGCATCCACCGTCTCGTGGTAGTCGTACTCTATGTCGTCGAAGCCGGAGTTGCCGATGAGGTCGAAGACGTCTGCCACGCCCTCGTGTAGGTGCCTTTGGTTCCCCTTGACCGCCAGCACGTAATCGGCTCCCTCCTCCAATATCTTCGATGCAATCTCCCTCTGGCAGCCCATGGCGTCGATCGTCACGATGCATCCCTCGACCTCAAGCAGCTCAAGCAACCGCGGTATCGCCGTTATCTCGTTGGAGCGTCGGTCCACGCCGGTCTGCCCCAGCGTCACGCCGCTCTCACAGGCCCAGGCGCTAACCATGTGGATAGCGCCTTTTCCTGCGTATCTATCGTGCGAGCGCCGCACAGTTTTGCCGTCTATCGCCACCACATCACCTTGCAGAACCTCACTGATTGCCAGTACCCACTCGGTGAAACAGCGCTCGAACTGCTCAGCGTCCAGCCTGGCAAACACCCTGCCGAAGGTGTCGTGCGATGGAATGCCGTTGGGCAACTCCAGCATCTTGCGCAACCATTCCTCCTTGCATCTGCCGAACGCTTCCACGTCTACCCAACTGTCCGCTCCCGCTATCGCACCACAGAGCGCAATTGTGAGGATTTCGATCAGTTCGTGGCGCTTGGTGCGGTCTATACGAGGGTCCTTGAGGCTGCTGAAATGTTCCGTAAGCGAAGCAGGATTACTACTCTCCATAAGCCACTCTCCTTATGAGATTGACCCCCTATTTTATACTCCGCCTATAATAAATTTAGATGCGATTGCCCTGGATCGGCATCAGTGCCAAGCGAGAGCCTCCGTCGTCAGGTCGACAATAATGCCGTCTGCGCTCCCGAACGGTTGGGATAACGAATCGACGATTCGAGTGTTCCTTCGCGCAAGGCGTTCACTTTGTCCGCCACATCATCAACGGATTGCAACACCTCCTCAAGAGTGCCTGACAGGTCGACCGCGACGACATCCAGACGCTTCCCGGAGTTGAGCACATCGTAAGACCCAGAATCCGCTTCGCCCTGGGCATAAATCAGTAGTCCGCCGGGAAGAGCCAGAGCGGTTGCATAGGCCAGGAGCTGGTACAGGTCGTCAACGGGGACCCGGCGACCGGTCAGATTCTTGTACTTGGCGTCGCCGACGAAGGTGCACATCCGGCCGTCCCACCACGACAGGTCCGGACGCAGGAAGACCCTGCGACCTTGATCGAATGCAACGCTCTGCTCTGAGCGAAGAACTCTATTTGAAACGCCAAGAGAGTCGCGCAGAGCCTGTATCACAAACTCCTGAAACACAACGTTCATGTCCATCAGAAAGCCGGAAGCACGGACAACACCCCGGCGAGCCTCGAAGGCGCCGTGTCGCAGGATGAGGCGGGACAGTTCCACCACGTCCCGGTAGTGCAGATTCAGCCGGTCGAATGCGACCTCGGGCACGGCGGCCTGAGGGTATTCCACCTCAGATACGTTACCCAGCACCCCGGCAACCCACCTGATCTCCCTGATCGCCCTGGACGACCGCAGACGCATACCGCTCAGACGAACCGCCGCTGCCTTCATAAGACGGTTTGCCAGGACATCGTCGGTGAACTCCTCGTAGCGCACCTCGATGGGCACTGGGACGCCGTACCTGCGCCTCAGCTGTTCGGCAAACCTGATCCGCCCGCGCACGGTCTGCAGCGCCTCTTCCCTTCGTCGATATCCGTGCAGCAATTCACGCGAGAATGCCCTTCGCGCGGCGGAGGTCAACGCGAGTGCAAGGGTATCAGGAAGCGCCCTCTCCTCCTCGAAGGCAAATGTCCTGATCTCCTGGGGCCTGAAGGCCCCGGTCGCGTAACAGGCCATAGAAAGCAGTTTCGGAATTCCGATCTTCGGCCGTATCAGCACCGACAGGTCGCCGATGTCCACCGCCCCAACGGTGGATCCAGCGGTCAGACAATACATCGGCAGCGGGCTATCCGTATCGTCGCGATCCACGCTCAGAGAATCGACGACTTCGCGCAACGTGTCTCGCTCAATCTCGGAGAGAGGCACCGGTTCACTCTGCTGGTACTCCTGCAGGTCAATCCGTCGCATTGTCCGCGCCCGGCTGCTGACCCTGCTCGCTGTCGTTCCGCATAAAGGCGGTCGGCGAAACGGGGGACGGACCGCCAGCCCTCCTGAGCCTGTCCAGACTGAACTCTTCCAGGCGTTCCCGTTCGCCCTGCAGCCGTGTTCTTCCACGTGTGGCAGCACGCTGTGTCTCCAGATACGCTTGACGGCGGTCTCGGTCAGGTTCTTCTTCATGAAGTGGCTCGGCCCAATTGCGGCACTCCTATCGCCAAGAATTTCGTTCGCCCTGTCGACGACATTCGCGACCCACTCCATATCCCCGGCGTGCTGCCTAAGCCAACGGAGAAGCAGTCCCTCGACCGGCGGCACGTCCGGGTAGAAATCGACGAAATGGAAGCGTCTTCGCAGCGCCAGGTCGACAAGCGCGATGGAGCGGTCGGAGGTGTTCATCGTGCCGATGATGTATAGGTTGCCAGGCAGAGAGAACGGAGTGTCCGAGTACTGGAGGTTCATCCTCCTGTCGCGGTACTCCAGCAGGAAATACAGCTCTCCGAACACGCTGGCGATGTTGCCGCGATTGATCTCGTCAATAACCAGGAAATGATCCGTGTCCGGCTCGGCTCGCGCGGCCGCGGCCACCTTCAGCAACGGACCGTCCCGCAGCTCGAAGCCAGGCTGGCCATCTGCCATGGTCTTCGGGCGATAGCCCTGCACGAAGTCCTCATACGCGTACGAAGGGTGGAATTGCACCAGCGTTGCACGGTCTTCGTTGCCGGCGAGGCACTTCGCCAACTCCTGGGCGATGTAGGTCTTTCCGGTGCCGGGCGGCCCCTGGAAGATGACCTGCCTCTTGTCTTCGAGCAGCGACCTCCACTCCTCAAGGTAATCCAGGGAAATCAAGAGATCGTCCGAGAGCCGCACCAGGTCAGGCTCGACCTGGTGCGGCGGATCTTCAATTGGCACGTCCACATAGTTCCCTGCCACCAGCCAGGTCAGTCCCTGCGCGTCCAGGCGGTTGGATATCGTGACATCCCGTTTGCCCGCCTCCTCGATGAACGTGTCCAGAAACCCCAGGGCATGCTCATACAGCGCCACCTCGTCAGCCTGCACATCTCTCGGACTGTAACCGGTAAACTCGTAGGCCTCGTCGAACCTCGTTACGCGAAATGGCGGATATCTCTCGGCGTCCAACCCCATCAGCAGCACCGAGATGACGTTCATGCGGGTTCCGCCGCCGCTGGACACGGATGTGGGCAGGAACTCCCCGAACCTGCGGATTCGCTCAGAGACACCGGAGTCGTCTTCGGCCCAGATCACCCGCAGCGCCTGCAGCGCGACTTCAGGCGATTCGTCCAGCCAGTTGCGGAACTTGCTTTGCTGAATCGAATGGATAAGGATACCTGAGAGACCCCTCTTCACAAGGGCACTCCAGCCCTCGTCCCCGGAGAGTACCGCCTCCCGTCCTGCCTTAAGATTCCGCACGACACCGGTCTTGAAATCTTCCCAGCTCAACCGGCCTTCATCTATATGGAGCCGAGCGACCCTTATGAAATCGTCCCAGTACTCGTCGTTGACCGGATGCGAGGGATCCTCCCATTCGGCGCGGATGGTGTTCTCGTAGAAATCGATGCCTCGATTCTCTCGCCGTTCGAGGTGTTGGCGAATCTCCTGCAACTTCTTGTCGATGTCGTCCGTCTGAGTCGTGACAAATTTGGCATATGTCTCCGTTATGGCCCTCATATGCTCAGTGCTAACGATCGCCTCGAAGTCATCCGGAAATAGAAGATGGAACAGAGCGCGCCGCTGTACCCGTGGCGTGTCCTGCCGGCTCACAAGGAGTCTACTCCGCAGCCTTAGGCCCAGTAAGTATTCCCTGAAGTCCCAGGGATCGGATAGCAGTCGATCACGAGCACCAATTTCCAGCTCTTTCCATTGCTCGGCGAATTCGATTATGAACCCCACCTGGTACGGACGGTAACTCAGAAAGCCCCGCCCGGGACGCACGATGCCGGGGGACAGGCCTGCGACCAGTTTCTCGGGGATGCTTACAGGTCTGTCGGACCACTGGAGAACCCGGTTGATGTGATCAGCCTTCGTTTCTCCCTTCAATGCTTCCCGCCACAATATGAGGAAGTGCACATACAGCGCCTCCGCCATCAGCTGGTAGACTTCGGGAGGACTGCCGGAAAGCTGCGCCTCCAACCTCTGGAAGAAATCTTGGCCCTCGACTGCGCCGGGGCCATCCAGGAAGCGCATACGGAGCTCACGAAGCCATTTGGTTGACCAGATGGACTCTCCGGGCGTGAATAGAGAATCATCCGCCAGAAGTGCACATGCCTTCCAAGCATCTGCGGCTTGGTATACACGTTCGACTCCGGCAATAGTTTTTCTGCTTCCCATGGATTTGCCCCTTTTCGGCTGATTGAGTCAGTGAGAAGGATTATAGAGCAGATACCACCTGGCTCAAAATGTATCGCTCAAGAAGTGAATCTCGTTTTCGGCAGGAGCATTTATGAGTCGTTTGATCATATGCGACACCGGACAGAGCGACATTCCTTGTCACAGGTGCGCCGCAACTGGGACCATAAGGCGGTCGGCAGTAACAGGCCACCCGTCCTGATACTTGCTGCAACGGCAGGTTGAAGAGCGGTTCAAGTTAGGGTAGCCTACCCTCCCAGAGTTGCGACCCTTGTCCACGGAGGAGAAATGAGCAAAATAGCACTTGAGGAATTCGACGGCGCTCGTATTCTGCAGACAACCCAAAATGACGCCCGGCGCATCTATCAGAGGGTAAAGGCGGCGCAGGAGAACCCGACTCGTGCAAGTGTCCGATGGCCATTCGAACTAATTCAGAACGCTCATGACGCCGGACCGAGTGAGGGGAACAACCGGGTTGAAATCAACTTCACACTGTCAGAGGACCGGCTGATTGTATCTCACACAGGAAAGCCCTTTGTCGCGCAAGAACTAGCCGCTCTATTGTCCGGGGGCTCCAGCAAGGAATTTGACGACGAAGACACGACCGGAAGGTTTGGTACCGGTTTTCTGGTCACGCACGCAGTATCGACTCACGTGGCCATTGATGGTTTGTTGGGAACCCAGCAGGGTTATGAGGAGTTCAGCATCGAATTAACCCGAGACGGTGACGAAGACTCTATCATAGCGAATATAGAGCAAGCCAATGAATCTCTGGAAAACGCAGAGCCGATCCTGGACCAGTGGAATATCAATTCTCCTACGGCATCGTTTACCTACTACGACCCGAATCTCGAGGTAGTGAGAAGGGGCTTAGACCGACTAGAACAGACACTACCCTATCTCTATGCAACCTGCGACAAACTCGGACGTGTAATGATTATCCGGCCCGGCGATGAAAAATGCTTTCAACCGGAAAGAACTGAAGATTCTGAAGTAGAAGAATTCCTCATCAACAAGACCCTGGTTAACATCGACGGAACTCATCACTCCGGCCAAGTTACCGCTGTGCGCGCAGGGCAGAAGAGCAAGTAATCGGCTCTTTTGGCGGTGTTGGACCACTGCGGGGAAAGTGAGCTTCGAGTTCGCGTACCGACAGAAGGATTCGCGCGAGTATTCGTCAGATTCCCTATAGCTGGGACTGACTTTCTTCCCTTCAATGCCGTGGTGGACGGAGGCTTCGCTACTTTCCAAGAGCGCGACGGGATTGCCATGAACGACGCGGACAGAACACTGATTGATTCGGCGCTGTCTGCCTTTCCCACTCTCATCCGGCACGCCGTGGAGTCAGGATGGCAAGATGCCTACAAACTTGCCAATCTCGCGGTCCCGACGAGGCCATTGAGTGGTGAAGCCGAAAGTGGAGAGTTGCAGTGGTGGCAGAGTGCCGTTTTACAGACTGCAACAAAGACTGCCACCAATCCGCTCGTTCAGACTGAAAAAGGGTTGCTCCCAGTTCTCGCGAATGGGGAGACACCGTTCGCATCTTTTCCGGTGCCAGCAATTGACGCCAATGCTACATATGGTCTCGACTACGATTCTCTATACTCGCTCATTGGTGCCATTAAAGCCTTTAATCTGCCCAAAAGATCGATTGCAGAATCCTGGGGAGACATAGCGCGGCAATGGGATCAGGTCGGTGTACCCATTGAACGCATAGGCCTCGAGGAATTGACAGAATGGCTCAAAGAATGTGGCGACTCCGTTGACGACTTGCCAATCGATGAAGATCGTTTCCCCTGGCTGGCGAGGCTATTTCTGCTTGCCGCCAATTTGGATGATCAGAACGTTCGAGGAATGGTGAACGGGCTCCTGCCGGATCAGAACGGCGTTTTTCGCAACACAGTCTCAGAATACCTATATGGCGACGGCGGTATCTCCTCAGAAGTCAAGGACATAGCAGCGTCATTAGGTGAAGACCTTCGCTCGAAGCTGCTGCACGAGATAATGGCACAGGCTTTGAAGGCCCCAGGTTACGATAAAGCCAATAAACTGACGCGTGACATGCTCGATTCATCTGACGGCGACGATGGTGAATATACTGAAGCAAGAGTAATCGACACGATACTGGAACAGCTAGGCGAACGATTACCAGACGACAATCAGTTCAACGAAGATTCCGATATATCTGTCTTGAACGCCTCTGCACGTCTAGTAGTCCACCTTGCGGATAATGACGAAGTTCATAAGCTCAGGCAGTGCCCGTTATTGACCGCCGGCGGTGGCATTGTTCACCTTTCCGGAAGTCAGCAAATTCTAGCGCCCGTTACGTACTGGCCCAAATCTGCACAACCGTACGACGAACTGTACGCAAAGCGCCGCATGCTCTCTGATCGCTACTGCGATCACGGCACATTAGCCAAAGCGCTAAATAGCCTGATCTCGGCTGGACTTGTGATAGAAGCGCCGTTATTTGAAGGGAGGCGTGCCGAAATTAATGATATTAATCTCTTGCGTGAAATGGCATCTAGCCACGAAAACAACGCCGGTATTTCGGTGCGCAATGGAACCTTTGGGCAGATTGCGTTCCTTGCAACTGACCTGGTACAGCGGTGCGGACAGGATCGCGAAACCGCCAAACTCTTGCTGGACTTTGTTCTCAATGTAGCAGTGCGTGAAGATCAGAGCTGGCGACAGGAGCGTAGCTTTTCTGCTAATCGCTCAGGTGAACAGATCTCGCTAACGCTTAATGGGGCACTTTGGCCGTTTGAGCTTAAAGTCCGTTCCTGGATACCGGTACAGGCACCCGACGCTGATGGTATTGCTCCCATGCCGGCCAACGAGTCAAACCTGAGAGGTATTATGGACTCGTCATGGCTAAGAGGCAACCGAGATGCTGTGGATCTCTTGCACGAAGTCTTCGGATTCAGGCAGTTGACGCTAATGCTGGACAGCTTTGGCGCAGAGATTGAAGACGACCTGGTCGACTTGCTTCAAGACCCTGATTTGGTAAAGGCAGCGGCAAACAATCCCGATGCCGTCAGATTTGCTTCCGATTTGACTTCAGTCCACATCACGTTGGAATCAGTACAGGAATTTGTCAACGATGCCCAAGAAGACGAGGGCCTTCTCGACCTTCTTGCTGACCGACGAGAGCGAAGGATCAGGGTTCGGGAGAATCAGAGCCTCGGAGCTAGTGTTGAAGACTTGGTGAGTGAGAACTTGGCGGCTTCCGGATTCTCGGTCCGTCGTACCGGAATTGGATCCGACTTTGAGATCGCGGCTGAGATTGGCGACGTGGCCAACTTGGAAGTCACCAAAGACAGAGAAAGCTGGCTGGTGGAGGTAAAGGCTACGCGAGACCAGAGGGTTCGGATGACCGACACTCAAGCCAAGACAGCCGTCACCGAGGGCAAGCGATTCCTGCTCTGCGTTGTTCCAGTGGATCCTCAAAATAGTAGCCCTCATACAGAGGAGGTTCGAGCGGATATGCGATTCGTCGAAGGCATCGGCGAACGCGTGGAAGATCTGTGCGATGATCTAGGGGACTTTGAGGAGATCCGGGCTGACATAACGACTCAAACAGACGCCGGAGTACAGCTAGAAATTACCCCTGGGCCAGCGCGGGTACGTGTAGCAAGATCTGTGTGGGAAGAAGATGGATTCTCTCTGGACGAACTAGCGGCACGGCTGCTGTCACAGTAAGTAGAGTCTCTCTCGCTCTCGATTCAAGATCACACCAAAAGAGATCGCATTCTTTTCAGGATCACCTGACCGCGCCAGACTACATTCGCTGGCCTTATGCTCAATGTAGACTCAGACGACCTGTTCGAACCCCCATGTATGATGGCAACTTCAATCTGGCTGCCATCCAGTCGAAGCCCAATTCATCAGAAGTGTCAGGATTTATCGGCGAACCCCAACTCCCGAGCTCGGCGATGGTCTTTCTCAGCTCCTTTGGCATCTCCCATATAGGCGCGCGCCAATCCTCTGCAGTAGTGGGCTAGCGCGTCCGTCGGTTCGCATTCGATGGCAGCATTAAAGTCGCCCATCGCGAGATCTAACTCCCGCCTCAGGAGACGCGCATTCCCCCTCTTGCGGTATGTATCCCCATCGCCACCACTGAGTTGCAAGGCTGTGTCGAAGTCGCCGATTGCACTGTCGTACTCGCGGTTCGCAAGGTAGACGTCCCCTCTGAACTGATAGGTAAGCGAATCTCCAGAGTCGAGGAGGAGTGCCGCATCGTAATTCCGAAGGGCGAGGTCATACTTGTCCTTCAGAGAATAGGCGAGTCCACGGCCGCGAAGGACCAGTGAATCATCCGGCTCCCGCTCCAGGACGGCGTCGTAATCGGCAATTGCCTGGTCGTATTGCCGCTCATAACGATGGCAGTCGCCCCTCCCTCTAAGTGCATCCAAATGATTCGGGTCTAACCGGATGACCTCTGAGAAGTCTCCAATCGCGCGATCGTAATCCTTCTGCTCCACATAGGCCGAGCCGCGCCAATAATACGCAGTCACATCGGAAGGTCTGCGACGAATGAATTCCGAAATGTCGGAAATAGCGTGATCAAACCTACCCATATAGGCATATGACATTCCCCGGCACATATAGGCGTTGGCGTTACTCGGTTCAAGCCGTATGACGGCGTTCAAGTCTGCGATGGCCCTGGCGTCGTCTTCCCTCAGGGAATGAATTCTAGCTCTAGCAAAATACGCCTTCGCATCGTTAAGATTGCGCGCAATAGCGGCATTCAAGACGGCAATCTCCTGTTCCGCTGTCAAGCCCAAGACCCGTGAACCCGTCTGGACTTCCTTAAAGAGGCCCAGCAGCGAGTCCCACCTTCCGGAGAGTCCGTGATGGCGGGCCATCTTCTGGTACCGGTTGAACTTAGTCTTGTCTCCAATCGCCAGTGCCTCAGTGGCCGCGACAGCAGCGGTCCGAGGCTCGTCAGGGTTCAGATGGAGTGAAGACTCATATGCCGCAAGAGCGTCGGTGTGTTCTCCCAGGGCCGAGTGCGCCGCCCCCAGCGCGTAGTAGTAACGAGAATCCAGGGGACCGCAGTCCGGGCTGACACTCTTGAGATGCTTCACGGCCAGCTCCACCCTGCCCGACCTGAGCATAAGCCACCCAACCTCCGTCCACGGAGAAATCCAATTCGGGTCGAGGGTCACAGCCATCCAGCAAGACTGTATCGCCTCTTCGACGAGAGCCTTGTCTCCTGCTTCGGCTCCAAGATGGCCCTTTGCCGAACCCAACGTATAGTGGTTTACCGGATCCAGAGGATCCAGTTCGGCTGCCTTCGAGACTTCGGCTATTGCCTCCTGTATCTTTCCCTGCGCCTGCAATTCCATTGAGCGTTGGTAATGGCGGTAGGCCTCGGGGTTACTGATATCCCATCTCTCGAGTATCTCACCGTCCGTCTCATCAATCAGATCGTCAACCTCTGCCATGTCGATTTCTAGATTGACGCCAATTAAGCGTCTGATCCAGTCCGAACCTGCAGCTTGCAGGTCTTCCCTCCATTCATCGTCCGTCTCAATTGCGGCCAACGATAGGAGCAGCGGCTCAGATAGCCGGGACCGTGTGCCCAGTGTGGCGAGTTCTACCAGTTCTTCAGCTTCAGTCTCTCGGTCAGCGGCATCGTGGAGAAGGCGGTGCAACTGAGTGGTATATTGCCGTAGCCGCACAACGATATCCGCTGTCGCCTCTTCGCCGATAAACTCTGCGAGCAGATTGACGACGTCGCTCGTCCAGTAGAGCCTTTTGAGCTCTGAATACAACTCGCTCCACTCGGCTGACGCACGATCAGGTACGAAGGCTGTGGCGAGTCTTTTCAGATTACGGTCGGTAGGGCGAACGCCATCGTACACCCACGACTCCACGAGGCTCTTGCTACCCATAGTGTGGAAAAGGCTGAGTAGGGTCACTTCAGCTTCAGCCCGCCTTCTGTTCAGGTAGTCTCCTCTGCGATCCACGGCTAACCAGTCGAGGAAATCCAGCGAGTTCGGGTGCGCTCCCGCGAGATGCATGTGAGCGGCGAGTCGCAGGGCCAGGTCAATAGCTGCGAGCCTGGCGTACGCCACCCAGACGGCAGCAAGGTGCCGAGGATACACGCGTGACATTCTGGGAAGAAGGAAGGCCCTCAGCCGGTCCCACTCAAGCGCGTGCCATTCCAGGATTTCTGTTAGCGAAGGCGGTGTTGGTATGTCGTCTTGAGCCGACTGAAGGACGGGGCCTAGACGCAGTTCCGATATCGCCTCTGCGATTGCCTCAAGAATTTCGCCACGGGTGGAGTCTTTCCCCCGACCTTCCAGGCGACCGGAAAAGAAGCGGCCATGCGTCTTAGCACTCAGTCCAGGTGCGGTGACGCCTAAATTGCGAGTTACGGCACCCAGCAGTTGACTGCTGGTGGGCAGCTGCGGCCTGATTTCACGTTCCTTGGCTTCTCTCGTATTTTTCAATTGCCCATCCTCACAGTTTCTGTCTTTCGCCGGATCATTCTACCAGTCATACAGACCATCCCTCGAAAGGAACTTCTCAAGGTCTGTCGATACGTCGTACAGGGCTTCCTCCACTCCCACTTCGATGATGGGACGGCCATAAGTATGTCCGCCCGCGACATTGTCGAAGAACCTGCCTGCCGGATCAACCATCACGTAGCTTCCCCTCATCAGGTCATTGCTCTCCGGGACAACTCTAATCTGATGCTCTTCCACGCGACGACTCATCGCGACGTAATTTTGGAATTCGTCATCCGAAATGAGGAAGTTTCCAATAGTACCGTCGTTCTGTCCCTCTACGGGAAGAACCTGAAAAAGCTTCCACCGTTCCGGACACACCTCAATTATGAAGTCCGTAATGTCTTCGGCCAAGTTGAAACGCGTTACGACAGTGTTGATCTTCAGGCGAATGCCCCAACGTTTCAGCGAATCAGCCATCATCAGGTATTCAGTAGCACCAAGTGGGCCGGAGCGAGTCGTCCTTCCTATCCGCCGAAGCGTATCCGGATACACCGAATCTATGCTCAGAGCAGTCCAGTCGAGGTGTCCGGCGACGCTATCCAGCCACGCCGGTGATAGGAGACTGCCGTTGGTCACCATTGCCGTAGAGAGCCCGAGTTCCTTAGCCCTTGTTACCAGATCCGGCAGCCAGGGACACAGCGTTGGCTCTCCGCCCGCGAAGTTGATCTTCTGGAATCCGGCCCGTGCGAGTTGCTCGACCACTATGAGTGAATCCTCTCGGCCCAAGTGACCCTTGGGCAGGAAACGCGTATCAAAATCCTGAAATGTCGCAAAGCAGAAGCCACACTCCATGTTGCAAGGCTTCCAGAGATGGTAATTTACTGACGGTATACCGACTGTTGTACTCATGCCGCTCCCAAATTTCGCTAGTTCCTTGTACCGATGTCCAAAGGGTACGGAGCCCGCCGTCCTCAAAAAACCCCTATTGGGTGGACAAATTCACGTTTCGGCCTAGAAAGTTAGGTATTACCGACTGCTAATGCCATTTTGGGCTATGCGCAGTTCAGGCTGAGTGCGATCAACTTCGGCGCCCTAGCCACGTTCTCGAAGACATTCCTTCACAAGGCGTTATGGGGATTTTCGGTATATCATGATGGACATTGCTCTCCGACAGCTTTCCGCAGCAATCACGAATTCAGACGTCGATACCGAAGGAGAGGGAACAAGATGAGCGATTCACTGGATTGGCTGGGAGTCTCCACCTATCGTCTGGTCGTCGATGACCTGGTCATCTTCCTAGATGCCTACATCGATCGCAGTCCGCTTGCGCCGCCCGTTGGCATTCAGGTATCGGACGTGCAGAGGGCCGACTACGTTCTGGTGGGACACTCCCACTTCGATCACCTCTGGGGCGCAGAGCGCATCGCCCAGCAGACGGGCGCGACCATCATCGGCTCCCACGAGTCGGTGCGACTGATGGAAATAGAAGAAGTGCCAGATGAGCAGATGGTTGCCGTTGCGGGTGGAGAGAGAATCAGGCTGTCAGACAGCGTGTCCGTGAGGGTGTTTCCCAGCCAGCACTCCTGCATCTGGAGCACCATGGGGACATCGGGAGAGGTCTGCCTGGGAGACCTGGGACTGACGCTGGAGGAACGGCAGGCGAAGCTCGCCAACCAGGCTGCCCTGCGCGCAGCGTCAAGTATCCCGGGGATGGCGGAGGCCGAGGCTCACATGATGGAATGCCACCAGCAACCCCGAGGCGAAGGCGGGGCACTGGCGTATCTCATCGAGACACCGTTGGGCAGCCTGCTCTGGAAGGACACGTCCGGGCATTGGACCGGGATTTTGCGAGATCTTCGCCCCGACGTGGCGCTGCTGGCAGCAGCCGGCCGGGGCAATATAGACGGCGAACCCATACAGGGCACGCTGGCACAGTTCGTCGCCCGGGAGGTGGACCTCCTGCGGCCCAGGCGCATCGTGCTCGGCCATCACGACGACTGGAACCCGCCAATGACCAGTACGACCGACCTGGAACCCATAGAGCGCGAGCTTGCACTGTGGACTCCCTGGGTCGAGTTGGTGCATATGGACTACCTGGACGGATATCCAATTCTCGGCCGGTGAGACAGGACTTTCCTCGGTTATCGAGGATGTCCTTGAGTTACCTGGAGTTTGTGAGGCACCAACAGAGTGCAGTTGAGCGGACTATAATTGTTCGTGACCAGTGCAAGAAAATAGGCGGAAACGTTGCATTCGGACAACCTCTCCCTACCTGAAGCGTTCTCCTAAACCGGTCAACCTGTGCCGGATTTGCGAGAGTCTATCGGAGTGATGCTTGTTCCGCATCGATGGCAATGTTCTAATGGTCCCCCTGCCCTAGCAACATCAAGCGAACTCGCCCTGTACAACATTCCATGGAGAAGGGATAGAGAGCTTTGCGCCAGCCCGCGCATCCCTCAGCTGAACTGCAGCCCACTGCCCTATCTCGACGATGCTGATTTCCCGACTTGCCCGCTGCGCCACTACCCCGGCACATAGGCCGGTCAGAAGGACAACCACAGCAGGACCGCCCATCAGGCTCGTAACCAGAATTACAGCACCGGTGCAGACTCCGCCCCTGGCTAGGCCATCGGCAAACTCTTTCCAATCACCCGTCTTTCGGGCCGTGTGGTACACCTTGGCCAAGGCAACCACCGTCACTATCAGGAGCAGTGGATTCGCGCTGACAACTGAGGCTAAGCCCATGCCACCCACAATCTGGGCGAACTGTTCCACATCGTCGTTGTTCCAGTTGAGGACTATCGCCAGAACGCCCACCGATGCGCCAATCACCTCCGCAGCGTCGTAGCTGACCATGTCTTTGACCCATTCTCTGGGTATCCCTACCCTGCCAAGTGAGTCAGCCAAGCCACTGAAGGTATCCTGGTCCCAAGTTACGAGGGGAAGGCCCTTGGGAGTCGTACCATCCCGCGCGAGCGCCTGCAGGAGACCTGCCGCCTCTTCGAAGATGCTGTCGTCAGATGAGGCTTCTCTTACGGCCTGAAACGCGCCCAGGAGACTGTGCCCACCGTCGTATAACCTGTGGTCAGCGCCGCCGATTCCTGTGGCGTTATAGACCGCGTCCATCGCCTGGTCGTAGATCGTAGCCTTGCCGCTGACCATATCCTGTAGCCATGAGTTGACCATTGCCGAACTCTCGGAACTGGCCAGCAGTCCCTGGAGAATGGACAGTATCTGCGCCTGGGAATCCTTTCCCTTGTCGAACAGCTCGCTAAGTACGGGAGCAGCTCGATTGGTGATCTTCCGTTTGGCATCCGCACTGAGCGCACGCGACGACTCGACTGCTGACAGCACACTGTTTCGAGCTTCCTCGGGCAGCACCGAGTCCCAGGGAATCTTTTCTCTGGTAGAACTCAGTCCTCCACGTGCGAGGGCACTGCTCCGTTTTGCTGCACCACGGGCCGCATCAGACCCGCGGGAGGCAGCCCCGCCAGCCCCTTCTACGACTGATCCTCCTGCGGACTTGATGGCTCCAACCGCTCTACTATCCCCAACTGCTGCTGCGCCATCGCCCGCCGCTTCGCGAGCCGACCTCGCCTTCTTCGATGCGCCTTCGCCTGCAGAGCGCACCCTCTTGGTTACGCCACTCCCTATACCGCGGAGTTTCCGCTGTCCATCATTCTGCTCTGACATTGCTCTTTCATCCTATTAAAAAGCGTCACCGGTTTTCGGCTAACGCACCGGTTCGGCAACAGTACATACTCTGGCATTCTTACCAAGCATATGTCCAGTTCCTCCTGACCGCTCAATGCAGTGGGGCAGGTTCCTGCAAACTGTAAATACATCCTTAACGATTCAGTATGTGGCAGGGTAAATTCTCCTGGCGCCTCCGCTGTCGAGCGCTAGTATGTAGAAGTTTTTGTCATTCCTCATGTCTGATTGACCCTCTTGCCGCTCGGCTTCCGCGAGCGACAGATAGAACCGAGTCAGTAGTTCGAGTTTTATTGAGACTCTCGACTTGACCCAATCAACTTGGTTCATATAGTTTACATCTTGTATTTATTGACACAGATTAGTAAACTGCGCAAGGAAACAAGAGAGTGAAAGGAGGACTCGATGATTGGCAACAGGTTGAAGCTGGCCCGCTCGGCCGCGAGACTCTCGCTGCGGGCACTCAGCTACCGAATGGATAATCGCGTAACCGCTCAGGCGATAGGCAAGTACGAGCGCGACGAGTCCATGCCAAGCTCCGGTGTGCTGATTGCACTGGCCGACGCCCTGGACGTGTCGGTGACTTATCTCGTGGGAAATTCCAACCTGAGCCTTCTGTCCGTCGATTTCAGGACAAAGAAGGTCAGGTCCAGACGCGAAGAACACCGCATAGGCGCTATGGTCCTGCAGATGCTGGAGCGCTATCTCACAATTGAAGAAATCCTCGACCTGCCCAGTGTGGACTGGGACAAGCCAAGATCCGCTCCCTACCCGGTAGTCAATGATCCCATTGAGGCCTACCGAGGGGCCAGTATGCTTCGCAATGACTGGGAGATGGGACTCAATCCGATTCCCAATATGGCGGAACTGTTGGAGGAAAGGGGCGTAAAGGTTCTTTTCCGCCCCCTGATGGACGGCGTTGACGGCTTCACGGCATATGTCCGGCGAGAAGGTATGGAAGAGGCGCCCGTTATCGTGGTGAACGCTTCTCATGGCGGTGAGCGGCAGAGATTTACTATTGCGCAGGAAATAGGGCATCTCTTGCTGGATATCTCGCCTGACATTGACGAAGAGAAGGCGGCTCACCGCTTCGCCGGAGCGTTTCTGATGCCGGCAGAGGTGATGTGGGCTGAGATCGGCAAGAATCGCACTGCCCTGAGCTGGGCAGAGCTGTTCAAGCTGAAGCTGATGCTAGGCGTCAGCGTCCAGGCGATCACCTACCGCTGCAAGGAGCTGGGCATTATCAGCCAGTCGCTTATGAGAAGGATGATCGATCAGTTCGAAGAGCTTGGATGGCGCAGTCCACCGTACGAAGAAGAACACCCCATGCCCGGTGAGACTTCAGGCCGCTTCGAGCGTCTCTGTTATCGGGCGCTGGCCGAGGGTGCAATCTCCGAATCTAAAGCGTCTGAGCTCCTGGAGATTTCCGTCCACGACCTCAATGAACTGATGGATAATCCAATCGCCAGGATGGATGCCGTAGCAGTGGATGTGTAATGGGTGGATGTGACGGTTGTGGACACGTCAGTGCTGATCGACCTTGAGCGGGGAAGCCTGCTGGAGCAGTCCTTCTCTCTTACATTCAGATTCAAGGTCCAGACCTGCTGTACAGGAATGAACTGGGGAACAGAAGGGAGGGTCCGGAATTGGGCGAGCATCTGCTCCAGTTGGGGTTGGAAGTGGTCGAGCTGAATGGCGATGAGACCAGCAGAGCCGTATTCTTCGAACGGGAGAACCGGAGCCTGTCGCTGCCTGATTCTTTTGCATTGGCTCTATCGGCTGGCAGGAAGTGGACGCTCCTCACAGGAGTCGCCGTTCTGAGGGGCCTGGCCCAGTGCCTGGGAGTGACCTGCCACGGGGTGCTGTGGGTTCTGGACCGGATTCACAGTGCGGGAAACGCCACGCCGGAGGAATTGACCGCCGGACTCGGGAGAATCCGCGACCATCCCAGGTGCCGACTTCCTAGAGACGAAATCGATACCAGGTTCAGGCGGTATGCAATCCCTCACGAATGACGATGATTCCTCACTCTTTCGGAAGGGACTGGCAGAAAGGCATAGGCGAAAAGAGCAAAGAAATGGGAATTATATACCTAAGTAACCACTTGACAAACTTTTTACTTTGACTTATTCCGCGCCAGTTTGTGCAAGGATTATTGATTGAAGTTGGGGTTGTCGTACAACTGGAAGTATATTCGGTTCCTACCCGAAAGATATGGGTTCAATTCCCCTTGACTCCACCTTCCATCAATTTCTTTTGTCCATACCTAAGTAACCGGGCGGGGTATTTTCCTCTATTATTTTCCCGCCCGAATCTGCTATTATCTAACGGATCCGGGCTTGTAGTTTAATGGGAAAACACCTGCTTGCGAAGCCTTGAGTTAGCTGTCAGGAGATACGGGTTCAAGTCCCGTCAAGTCCACTTACTTCTTTTTTCTCCTTCTTTTCGCCCACACTGTCAAGGGCGGCGGGAAAACATGCCACTGGGGCGGAGTAAAAGTGTACCACCTGGGGTAATTGTTCAGCATAAAGCAACCGTCTTAGCTGTCAAGATTTTGGGATGATCGGATCCCATTTCTGACCTGTCCTCACCATGCTGTTGAGTATGGTCAACAGCTTCCTCATGCACGCGGTGAGGGCTACCTTCTTCGGTTTACCGGCTTCCAGCAGCCGTTGGTAGAACTCACGCAGTACAGGGTTGCGACGACTGGCCACCAGTGCGCCCATATACAGCGTAGAGCGCACCGTAGCTCGACCGCCCCACACGGAACGCTTACCTCTATGTGGACCGCTGTCTCTACTGAAGGGTGCCACACCGACCAGGGCAGCGATCTGCTTGCGGTTCAGCTTACCCAGTTCCGGTAGATACGCGAGTAGTGTCAGTGACACCTGCGGTCCCACGCCGGGAACGCTGCGCAGAAGATCATCCTTCTCACGCCATACAGGACTGTGCTGTATCCTCTGTCGCAGGTCGGTGTCCAGGTCGTCTAGCTCCTGCTGCAGCCAGCTGATATGGGCTTCTAGGCGAGGGCGAACTTCTGGAGTAGCGCGGCCAAGACGGTTCTTCTCAGCAATCAAGATGCCCGATACCTGCCGCCTGCGCGCCAGCATTGCCCCGAGCGCCCGAGTATCAGCATCCCTCAGTGGACGGATCGCCGGTCGTACTGCTTCACCGAAGTGCGCCAGCACATGTGCATCCAGCCGGTCAGTCTTCGCCAACTGCCCGGTGGACTTGGCGAAGTCGCGCACCTGGCGGGGATTGACGACTGCAACTGGCAGCGATGCCGCCGCCAGAGCTGCCACCAAGGGAAGCTCCAGACCGCCGGTGGACTCAGTAATCACTCCCGCCGGCTTGAGGTCCTTAAGTTGTGTAACCAGATCATCGACGCTGGCTCCGTTGTAGGATACGCTCCAGCTTCTACCAGTGGGGCGTACCGCGACATCTACCTGCTCCTTGGATACATCGATGCCGACATAAGTTGGTTCCTGAGACATATTCGCCTCCTTCATACTGACCCTGCCTTGCAGATACGGGCTTGGTTAGCCCGGGCAACCGTTCGGGCTCTTCTGGAATGAGTGCGACGACCCTCGCTTTATGCCGGCCTCCTACGACCAATGTCAGGTCGGTCTGCCGCACTCGGAACCGCTTCGTTAGAGGATTATCCCATACATGTCAAAGATACAAGGATTATCCCATACATGTCAAAGATACAATGTCAGTGCTAATTGCTAAGGGATTATGTCCTCTTCTGCGAGGATCGGCTTGAGGTCGTGGTTCTACTTCAGGACGATGGTGCGGTTGCTCTGCTACTCTGCTTGAGTCGGTAACTGTCGCCGTTCATCTCGATGATGTGAACGTGGTGAGTGAGCCTGTCCAGCAGAGCGCCCGTCAGCCTCTCCGACCCGAACATCTCGGTCCACTCGTCGAACGGCAGGTTCGTTGTCACGAGGATCGACCCACGCTCGTAGCGCTGGCTGAAGACCTCGAAGAGCAGTTCCGCACCGGTGGGTGACAGCGGCACGAAGCCCAGTTCGTCGATGATCAGCAGCTTGAGGCGGGCAAGCCTCTTCTGCAGGTTCAGCAGCCTCATCTCATCCCTTGCCTCCATAAGCTCGTTCACAAGGGCTGACGCGGTGGTGAAGCCCACCGTCAGTCCCTTCTGGCAGGCTGCGAGTCCGAGTCCCAGCGCGATGTGCGTCTTGCCGGTCCCGCTGTTGCCTATGGCGATGACGTTCTCGCGTCTCTCGATGTACTCGCAGCGCGCGAGCTGCGTCACGAGTTGCCTGTTGACCGACGGTATCGCCGGGAAGTCGAAGGTGTCGAGGCTCTTGACCGCGGGGAAGCGAGCGGCCTTGATCCTGCGTGCCACCATACGATGATGGCGGTCTATGAGTTCAAGCTCCGCAAGCCTCAGCAGGTAGTCCGGATGATCCACTCCCTCTGTGGCGCACTGCGCCGCGATCTTGCCGTACTCCCGCAGGAAGGTCGGCAGCTTCAGCTCCTTGAGGTGATGTTCCAGCAGCAGTGTCGGTCTGTCGCTCACGATGCCCTCCCGTTCAGCAGCTTCATGTAGTCTTGCGCGGATGTCGTGCCGACGGTCACGTCCGGCAGGTGTGGATGCAGCTCGAGATCTAGTCTAGGCGGCCGTCCTTCGATCCTGCACAGCAGCAGGTGCTTCACAGAGTCGTAGCCGGTCGCTCCCCGGCTGACGGCATCGCGCACCGCGGCGTGCACCTCGTCATCGGGGAAGGTCTCAAGCAGTCTGAGCACCCGCACGAACTCGCGCTTGCCGGGCTTACCCATCCTCGACTCCTGCAGTCGCCGCAGCTTGCCGTACTCCTCGGGCAGATCCCAGCCGGCGAGCGGGGCTGCCTGGTCCAGGGCGCCGGTCTTCCGCTCCAGCAGCGGCAGGTAGTGCAGTGGGTCGAAGACGAAGTCGTCGTGTTCGTACGACCTGCGGTGACGCGCTATCACCTCTGTACCGCAGCTGATGACCACCTCGTCGACGTAGCCCCTCACCAGCACGTCCCTGTGTCCGAATGCAACGGGCACCGAGTAGTCGTTGGTTCGGTAGCGCACCAGTGACTGCGAGCTCACCCGGGTGGCGTGCTTGTCGCTCGCATCGTAGGGAGCGGCGGGCAGGGGCAACAGCGCCCCGAGGTCACGCTCCATGCGCTCGCCGATGCTCTCGGTGTGCCCCCTGAGCGTGGCATCCAGTCGCTCCATGCACTCGCTCTCCAGGTGAGCGTTGAGCTCATCGAAGTCCTCCGTCCTCGGGATAGGCACCAGGAAGTTCCTCCTGCCGTATCCCACCGTGCCCTCGACAATGCCCTTGTCGTTGCCCTTGCCGACTCTGCCGAAACGGTCTGCGAACAGGTAGTGCGACTGCAGCTCCGTGAACGCTCGCGTGCGCTCGCGACGTCCTCCTCCCAGTATCTTCGCCACCGCGATCTTCGCGTTGTCGTACAGGATGCTCTGCGGCACTCCACCCAGGTAGCGGAACGCAGACACGTGACCGTCACAGAACGCCTCTGTCGTCTCACCTGGATATGCCTTGATGAAGATGCCGTCGCTGTGCGGCAGTGCCAGCACGAAGTAGTAGACTTTGCGCCTCTTGCCCCCTATGACCGCCTGCGCCTGCCCGAAGTCGCACTGCGCGTGGCCCGGTGGGTGTTCCAGCGGCACGAACATCTCGCGAACCACGCGCCGGCGCTCACGAACGTAGTCCTTGACTATGGTGTAGCCGCCATCGAACCCGTGCTCCTTCTTCAGTCGATCGAAGATGCGCTTTGCTGTATGGCGCTGCTTCTTAGCCCGAATCCACCGAAGTTCGCTATGGTGGCGCAGTAAAGGGACATGTGAACCGGGGATGAGATCGTAAAGACGGATTTGGGCTAGATGGTGCCACTGGCGGTCTGCCAGCAAGCCTCCGTCAGCGGTGAAGAGGCGCATATGGAGTGTTCGGAGGCATCAGGGGACCCTTGCCGGTCCGTCCGAAGCGAGTTGAGCAGACCAGGGACTGGCTGGCGGATGAGGATGGGTCGGAAGGAGCGGTAGCCGCCGTCAGACAGGGTGTGGCAGGGAGCGCAGTCGCTCCAGGGCTTCGCCGAACTGTGTCCCCCAGGGCCAGCCCCGGGGTAGATGCAGAGTGAGGCGGCGTGCCGAGCGTGTGAGCCGTCCGGCCAGGGAGAAGAAGCGTCGTCTGAGGGTCTTTGTGGTCACCACCTGCTCAGCCAGACCGATGCGCGCGGTCCAGCGGGCAAGGTTGTGTGCCATCACTTGCACGGCCATCCAGGCAGCGTTGGCTGCGAAGCGACCCGATGGCAGGTGGTTCAGTCCCACACCGTACTTGAGGTCGCGTATGGCGTTCTCGATCTCGGCGTGTCTGCGGTGATCGGCTTCCAGTTGGAGAGTGTCGCCCTGTCGGTCGGTGATGAAGGCGTGATAGCTGTAGCTGGCAAACAGCGCCAACTGGGAACCGGGCGTGGGCCTGACCCTGCGGACGATCAGTCGCACCGGCGCTGCGTCAGGCTCACCTCCGAAGGGAGTGTAGGTCGTCTCGGCAACGTCGGCTGCGCCCTCCATCCAGTAGGGTATGGGCGTCCAGTCAGCCTCGGGTATGTCCTCTATGAGATTGCGCAAGCTCCGATGCTGTCGGACGGTGATGGAGAAGCGCACATCGTTGTCGCGGCAGACGCTGACGATGTCGTGGGTGTAGAAGCCACTGTCGGCCCTCACGGTGAGCGCTCCGGTGGCTCCTGAGTAGCGCACTCTGCTCAGCGTCTCACGCAGGAAGTTGGCTGCACCCCGTACGGTGTTGGCCCGGCCCTTGCGCAGTCTTGCCATCAGCACGTCTCCTGTTCCTGCGGCGACGGCAAGCAGCGGGTGATAGCCTCTCTGACCGGCGTAGTTGTGCTCGCTGGCTCCCTCCTTTGCCAGTCCGTAGGTCTCGCAGACGGTGGAGTCCAGGTCGATCGTCAGAGGCGAGTCCCCGGGTCCTGCCCCCGCGGACCAGGCTCGCGCCAGCAACTCCCGGCTCACACGGTCCAGTTGTCGCACGTGTCCCCAGCGGAAGCTGCGCAGGAATGTCCCCAGTGTGGACGGAGCCTTGACCGCGCAGCCCAGCACCCGTTCGGTGCCCCCGGACCGCAGCGCGTCCGCGTCGTCTATGCAATCGCCCCCTGCCAGCGCCGATGCCGCCAGGGTCAGTATCTTGTCTCCCGCATTCGCCCGACCAGGCGCATCCCCCAGGTCAAGGTGGCTGTCCACAAGTTCGCTCAGACCCAGACGCCCGGCGAGCATGACTGGCAACATCAGTCCGGCATTGGCCACCAGGCGGTGGTCGTCGAAGGTTACTTGGATGCGGTCAGGACGCTCGGATGCTATCATCTAATGGGTGCTCCTCGTATCTGGTTGGTTCTGACTCCATAAACCATTATCCCAGATATGCGGGAGCACCTTTTCATCCCTTATGAGGACCTCCGATAACCTCTATTTCGGTGGATCGGGGCTTAGGCGCGCTCCGGTCGTCTTCGAGTATGCGGTCTATGACGCCCGTGTAGGGCTCGAGCTTGGGACGCCGCGGAGGGCGCTTCCTGCGGTAACCCGGCGGCACAGGGTTGGTGAGCATCTTGTCCACTGTGTTCCTGTGCACACCGAACACCCGGGAAGCTTCCCTGATGCTCATTCCCTCCACCAGGCAGGCCTTGCGAACGCGAAAATACAGATCCACGATGTACATCCATCTCACCTTCCTTCGAGTCTCGCAAGACTCTATCGGAAAGTGGCAGACGGTACAGTTTTACTCCGCCGACATTGTTGTTGTTCAGCATAAACGTCACAGTTAACTGTTCAGCATAAATGTCACAACATGTAGGGCATGGAGAATGTGACATTGAGCCAAAGAGAACAGGCAAGGCTTCAGGTACTCAACAGCTTGCTGGCGGAGCATATGACGATAGAGCAGGCATCTACGCTGATGGGAGTGAGCACACGCCATACCAGGCGCATACTGGCGGCATACAGGAAGGAAGGAGCAGCCGCAATAGCTCACGGCAACAGAGGTCGCAGGCCTGCCAATGCTACACCGGGCACACTGGCGATCGAAGCGGTACGTCTGGCACGAACCCGATACGCCGGAGTTAACCATACACACTTGAGCGAGTTGCTGAGGGAGAGGGAGGGCATAGACATCGGTCGCGACACGCTACGCACGATACTGACTAACGCCGGAGTGAACAGCCCCCGTCGCCGTCGGCCTCCGAAGCACCGGGTTCGCCGGCAGCGGATGCCTCGCGAGGGTATGCTGATACAGATAGACGGCAGCTACCACAGATGGCTTGGCAAAGACGGGCCGCAGTTCACGCTGCTGCTGGCGATTGACGACGCCACGGGGACCGTCGTCAATGCCCTGTTCTGTGAACTGGAGAACACCCACGGCTACTTCTCACTCCTCGATGGACTGATACGGCGTCGTGGCATACCGCTCGCGCTCTATGCAGACCGGCACGCCGTCTTCAAGTACACCCCACCGTCGGAAGCTGCCGGTGCTCCAACCCAGTTCAGTCGCGCGATGGACGAGCTTGGTGTGCAGCTGATCTTCGCTCAATCACCCCAGGCCAAGGGTCGTGTAGAGCGCGCCGCGGGAACGTTCCAGGACAGGCTCGTCAGCGAGCTCCGGCTTGCGGGCGCGACCACCATCGACGACGCCAACCGCGTGCTGGAGAGCTTCCTTCCACGCTTCAACGGCCGCTTCAAGGTACCCGCGCGGGAGTCGGAAGTCGCCTATCGCCCAGTGGACGAAGGGATGTGTCTGGAGAGGGCCCTGTGCTTCAAGTACAGGCGCAGAGTCGCCAGGGACAACACGGTCAGATACCGCTGGCGCACCCTTCAACTGCTGCCCGGTACTGACAGGCCGACCTACGCCGGAGCGGCCGTGGATGTACTCGAAGGACTGGACGATAGTCTGACAGTGCAGCACGAGGGGCGCGACGTCCCATCCCAGGAAGCGCCGCCGCGTCCGAGTGTCCTCCGGGGCTTCACCAGGAGAACCACGCACTCACCCATCGTCCATCAGCCCACCAACGGCTTGGGTAGTAAATGGGCGGCCAAGCTGGCGACTCTGGATGCTGATCACGATGCCGAGCAACCCGTCGCCAACTCCGGTCGCAACGGGACGGGAAGAGTTAGCAAAACTGTGACTCCTCGACGGAGGAAGCCCACGCCGCTGCAGACAGCCAGGTGGAAGGCGGTGCAGAAGGCGAAGCGCAAGGGGCTGTCCATGCGTGGGATCGCCCGGGAGTTGGGCATACACAGAGACACGGTGAAAAAGTACATGAACGCCGAGAGCCCACCTGTGGCGCCATCTCGACTGACGCCGAATGGCCCATGATCTGATACTATCAAGAGCCAAGCTGCGGACATTTATGCTGGCCACTTACCCTGACATTTATGCTGCACAGCGACACCCCAGTGGCATGTTTTTCCGCCGCCCTTGACAGAGATTCTTGTCAAGATGTGACTACCAGTTCCGCGCCAATTAGCAAGGGCATGCCGCTGGGCATACCCTTTTCGTATGTAATTTCATCGCAGACTTTGTCTGACCTAAAAGGTTCCTTTATTTCTTCGAAAAGTCGCCCAGAGACTCGAACTGAATGTCAATCGCGGCAGCTCCCCAGAAATTGAACCCGATAGCAAATGAAACGCGCGTATTTCTCCTGAGGTTCTCCCATACTGCGGAATCTACATTGTTTACATTAAGGTACAAAAGGTCAGCTGTGCCATCGCGGAGCACGAAGCCGTAGTCGGAAAAAAGGCGTTCAACCCTACCAGTAAATCTCTTAATCTGTCCGTCTCCGGCTAGCACACCGCGTATCTTGCGTTTCACGACTGGATTCACCCTTGCGTACCTCAGCTTCCTGAATCTTGTTTGAGCTTCGTCTATCCTGTCGTTCACATATTGTTGCCTTGCATGCCAGAACTGAGCTTCGGTATTCACGTCTCCCTCTGTAAATGACCTTCTGAGGTGATATTCGATATCAGTGTCGTTTCCCAATCCCTGGTCAATCATCAGCTTTGCGTAGTTGAAGTGAATCCGTTTGTCGGCGGATCCTGACGCCAGAGAACTCTTGTACACTTCTAGGGCTTCTTCAATTGCATTAGTTCGTGATAAGAGTTTCGCGAGGCGTACTGCAACAAATGGATCTTGGTCGTTATTGTCGAACGCGATCTTCAGAGCCCTGACTGACCTATCATTATCGGACAATAGATTGGCTAAATCAGATTCGGAAGTAAGCAAATATGGGTCATCTGGGAACTGCTGCAGTCCTTGTTGAATAATATCCTCTACATCTTTGACTGCCTCACTAATCGACAAATCGCTAGGACCATCATTTCCCCCACTAGCCAATAGTTTATCGAGTTTTGCTAGGCGAGCCTTGGATAATGTGTGATACCCGTGCGAGACAATGGCCGACGGGCCTATAAGTGTGCCGGCGATTCTCTCTGCTCCCAAAAGGTACTTGTTGAATTCCAACTCGGTCCGCGAACTCTCCGCTCTTCTTAACTGAAGCTCTGCTAACGAATGCGTAATCGCTCGGCGATGAGGTGCTATCCTCTTCGCTTGTGACAGGTGCTCATAGGCATCTTCCAGATTGCCATTAGGTCGGTTCATCTCATAGATTGCCATTTGGTGAAATAGATGCGAGTCATCACGAACTTTGAAGCGAGCAGCGTTGTACACTCTTTGGGCATGTTGATGGTCAGGAAATTCTGCGAGAATGGATCTTCCTCGCACTAGCCTTCGAAAGGCACGCCAATCTGAATCGTAGTCAACGTTAAGGCTATTGACCATCTTTAAGTACATGTCTAGCCTTTCGTCTGGTCTGGTTAGTGCTCTTGAAACTACGATCTCAGCGATGTGTGGGTGACGTGTGACGTACACTATGTCTGGAAGGCGACGACCTTCTTGAGTGAATACTAGCCCTTCAAGCGGTGCAAAGAAACGGGACTTAAATTCAGTAAACCTAACGCCATACACGCGGCTAATGATCCCGGCTCTCACGTACACATCAAATCGATTGAGGAAACAGATCCCCAGGTAAATCAACCTAGCCTCGCGTGGTTCTATTGCTGCAAATTCATCGGCAATAATATCTTCAAATGGCTTGCCTAAAGTTGCTTCGTGGAGTGCAACCAATAATTGCCGCTCCGCCCTTTCCACGAACGCGGCCTTCCGTTCCGATGGCGAAGCTTCCTCAAGCCGGAAAAGCGACTTATGCTTTTCCAGTAGACCCAGAAGGCTATCAATTTCTTGCGCGGAAAGGTAAGGCAGTTCGAAGTCATCCACAACATGTGGTTCGATGTCCTCACACGACATGTTCCATTCGTTGATTCGGGCGGCACCGATGATTGTAAGCGGTATTGAAAATCGCCGAGACTCGTCAATTACATCTAATATTTCAAATACATGTTCGTCTATATCGTCTACAAAGAGGTAAATACGTTCATTGATAACCTTGGACAATTCTCTAATAGCTTCAAAAGAAATCTGCCCATTCTGTTGCAGGTATAGGCATAACTTATGAAAGGTCAAGGACGCCTCCCAAGCAACTCTTTGCAGAAGGACTGACTTTCCTGAGCCCGCATGTCCTTTGATTATGTATAGGCGGCAATCATCACCTTCTTCGTCACCCAGAATCGCGTCCATTAGGATTGGATCCTCAATGTCACGGCGAACATCTAAATCCTTGTCTATAGCGGCCCAACGTGGGCTGAATCCTCTGTAAAATAGGTGTGGAGCTAAGTCCTCGATAGGCATTCCGGTACGGATATAGTCGACCTGATTTTCAAGAAACTCTAGGCAATCAGGACTAAGGCCGGGATTGTGCACGACGAATCGTTCAGCGATAGGAATATCTGTTGTACTTGGGGCGCCAACAATGCCACGGAAAGGGCTGTCTATCTCGCTGTTGACAGTCGTTAGGAATTCGTCAAACGTACCGATAATTGTCGTTATACGTTTGCGCTCCCAGAAACGTTGTTCGGGGCCAGTTACTTGCGGTGTCACCGTATAGAAACGCGGCCTCTGATCGGATTCACCTAGTTCAATTAACATTTGGCGGATGTCTGGGTCTTGGAGACTGTGACCTATAAACACCAGTGGTTGTTCATACGACAGATTCTTCAAATGGTCGAAGACGCGGTCCCTGCCAGACCTGTGAGTTAAGTATTGGTCAACGCTAAGTATCAAGGGTACTTGCGTGTCTGAAGTTCTCGTAATACAGCCGTGAAGCTTCAGTAGCATAATGCTGCGATTAGTACGAAGCATCCTTTCAATGCGATCACCGTTCTTGATCAATGGAACGGGATCTTGGGCACTGTTCTCACACTGGTCATATGCGCGCTCGATTACTAGGTCATAGTTAGTAGTTGCTAAACCCGCCCACTTGAAAGTTGGAAGCAATTTATGAAAATCGGCTGGCTGAAAGCCTTCGAATATCGTACGGATGTACTCTTGTACTGTAAATAAGTCACTTTCAGAAATCGCGAGTTCAGCGACAATTGAAAGGGGAGCGTCAGCATGTTCGCCTCCGAGGAATCTGTCTGAGAGCATCCTTGCAAGCTCGTCGCCTTTTGGAATGGCTGCACCCTCTGAATTTACAGCTCCAACAGATGCACCAGCACCCAGGACAAGAACCACCCTTCCCATCCGGATGTCCTCCAACAGATTAGCAGGTAAATTCAATGCCAACTCCTTTCGCCTTACGCTTGGCATGTCTTTTCCAAAGCGCTGTAGAAGGATTCTAGTCGATCTTACTCGACACAGAGTATGTCTCCCATTTATTCACTCGCATTACATTCTAACCTATGGAAATGTGGGAATGGCTTGGAATTGCGTCACCGACGACCGGGAGAGCGGACTATACGGACAAGCGTGAAGGACTACGGGCGATTTGGCATGGGGGAATACTGGCGCTTCGACCCGAGTGGTGGAGAGTACCACGACGCTGCGCTTGCCGGAGACCGATTGGTGGACGGAAGATCTGAGCCGATAGAGATAGAGGACTTGGGCGAAGGTCGTCTTCGGGGATACAGTGAGGCGCTGGGGTTGTACGTGTGCCAGAAGGAAGGGATGCTGCGGTTCTTCGACCCTGTTTCGGAGAGCTACCTTCGGTCGCACGAGGAAGATGTAGGCCGTGCCGAGACTGCCGAGTACCGCGCCGGAGCTACTGAAGCTCGCGTGGCCGAGTTAGAAGGAGGAATTGAGGCGTCTGTGCGGCGAATAAGAGCACAGTCTCCCCGTCTAATTCTCTCCGAAACGGAATGCAAGGAAATGCGGTATTTTGATACATACGGAAAGCGAACATCGATCTGTTTTCTGCTGTCGCGGTGAGTCTTTTCGGGGTGCGCCAAATTAGTAGACGCAGTACACCGCGTCCTCTGCCAGTCGCAATTCGGCAGTCGCGACAGCGGAAGAGTTGCGCCATCAGAAAGGCTCATCACTCATGAGTAACGTCCCGGTTTCCCAGCCAATGTCATGAGATCGAAGATCTTCGATCTGAGGAGGTCCCATCCCTTCTTCGAAGTCCGGTTGACGCTCCGTCTCCGTTTTCAGGGCGCGCAGCCAGTATGTCTCTTCGGCGTGCCACGAATCAAGCATAGTCCATCCGGCGGCTGATTCGTATCGGTTCTGCTCTGCGGTCAGCAGACCGCCAAAGCTCAGGTGAACACCGTCCCACTCTTCGGCTACCGCTCCCCAATTCGGCACTAGACAGCCCCGTTGGTCCTCTGCTGGATACCTGACGCAGAGGTCATGCCAGTCGGAAGGTCCGTGAATCTCGAACACCCGCACTTCCTCCAGGAAGCGCATCGACCACCACGCAAGAGGGAACTCGCACATGTAGTCTCCAACTCGTTCGTCATAACCTACGAGTTCGGATGTGTGGTGGGGGCCATACAGCGTTGATGTGGTCTGGTTGCTAAAAGGCTTCTGCGCTTTGCGCTCCCAGCCGCTAGACGGGTTTCTCGGTCGCTGCGAGCTAATATCGAAAGTTGTGGAAATTGAAAATGCGTGAGTAAAGGAAAGGGCGTATCCTTCCAGGAACATCAATCCGTCGATTAGACGAAAAACTGGAGGGACACGCCGTGAAGGAAGTATATCAGAACGAGGAAGATACGAACGTAGTTGGCGACACGCTGGAAGGGATGGTCAGGGAGGGAGCGAGACGGATGCTGGCAGCCGCGCTCGAGGAGGAAGTAAGCGCATTTCTGGGCAGGGACCGCTACGAGCGGGGCGAGGAGTTCCGCGGATACAGGAACGGTTATCATCCAAGCCGGGAGCTGACGGTGGGAGTGTCGGCGGTGGATGTGAAGGTGCCGAGGGTGTCGGACGTGCCGGCGGAGGTGTCCGCTAACGGCTTCGAGTCGAAGATAGTGAAGCGGTACGAGAGGACGAGTAGGCAGACGCAGGACCTGTTTCGGAAGCTGTATATGGAAGGGTTGTCCACGGGTGACTTCGAGCCGGTGTTCCGGGAGTTGGTGGGGGAGACTGCGGCACTGAGTCCGAACGCGATCGTGAGGCTGAAGCAGAGTTGGGAGTCCGACTACCGGGCCTGGCGCGGTCGGATGCTTGCTGAGCACAGGTATGCCTACATCTGGGCTGATGGTGTGTACCTGGGAGCTGGAGTGGACAGGGAGAAAACTGCGTTGCTGTGCGTGGTGGGAGCGAGGGAGGACGGCGTTAAGGAGTTGCTGGCGATGGATCTGAGCCTGTCTCAAAAGTCGGTCTGATTGGCAAGGTGTAGAATGTCGGGAGACTTGAGATTCGGAGGATAGCAGATGCCCTTTCGAGAGATGAACCGAGATCAGGCTTGGCTATTGCCGCCTACTCTTGACGAACTAATCCCTCCGGACCATCCGGCACGATTCGTGGCCGCGTTCGTCGATGAGCTGGACAGGGCTGACTGGACAGAGTTGGGTGTGCAGTTGGACGGAGAACCATTGGGAGCGCCAGCCTACCATCCCCGTGCGTTGCTGAGCGTGTGGCTGTACGGATTCATGACCGGCGTGCGCTCCTGCCGCAAGCTGGAGACAGCCTGCCGGGATCAGATACCTTACCTCTGGTTGACCGGATGGCAGCATCCCGACCATAACACGCTGTGGCGGTTCTACAAGGCGCACCGAAAGGCAATGCGATCGTTGTTTGAGCGTACGGTACGAACGGCGGTGGCAATGGAGCTGGTCGACCTGGCGGTCCAGGCGGTTGACGGGACGAAGGTCGAAGCCAACGCATCGCTGTACAGGAGCTACGATGAGGATGGTTTGCGGAGATTGCTGTCGGGGGTGGAGGCGGCAATAGCTGAACTGGAGTCACAGAACGAAGGTGGAGCGGAAGTTCCGACAGCGCATTTGCCGCGGGAGTTGTCGGAGAAGAAGGTTCTGAGGGAACGGGTGCGCAGGGCGATGAAAGTGTTGTCCGTCGAAGACAGGCGCAGTCGCGTCAATCTGACAGACAAAGAGGCAAGGTTGATGAAGACACGTAGGGGAATAGTGCCGGCATACAATGCTCAGGCGATGGTCTCGCCCGTAGAAGGCGCTGGAGAGGAGAGGGGTCTGCTGATTACGGCAGTTGATGTGGTGGACGAGCCGAGCGACAATGCTCTGCTGGCGCCTATGATGAAGCAGGCTGAGGAGACTACGGGCATCAAGGCGGAAATGACCCTGGCAGATGCGGGTTATCACTCTGGAAGCAGCCTTGAAGAGTCCTATCATAGGGGGCAGCGGCTTGTGATGCCCGAGGCCCGACGGCGCACCCTTGAACGACCATACCACAAGGACATGTTCATCTATGATGAGGGCAGCGGCGGCTACAGGTGTCCTGAGGGACAGATACTACGACTTGCGGGCACTCGCAAGAGCCGACAGAGTAAGGAGGCCATACGCTTATACCGAGCGTCAGGCCCGGTGTGCAGGCCGTGTCCGGCATTCGGTGTCTGTACGACGAGTGGTCAAAATGGACGGAGAATCGAGATAACCCCACACGACTCTCTATTGCGCAGACATCGTGCATGGATGCGTAGCAGGCAGGCGAGACAAGCGTACAGGCGTAGGATACATATGATCGAGCCGGTATTCGGCATCGTCAAGGAGCAACAGTCGGCGAGGAGGTTCCTACTACGCGGCGTCGCCAACGTGGCGGCGGAGTGGAGCCTACTGGCCACCGCCTTCAACCTGCGTACCCTCTGGCGCATATGGCGTATTCGCGCGCGGGTACACTCCTCTCCATACGTTCAGGCCGCTAGCCCGAAGGCGCAATGCTTAGCGTAGCTGCCAGCACGGTTCTTCCTGTCCAGTCACCGAACATTGGAAAAACCACAACTGCCGGTCGTGACGGAATTGCTTCGTTTCGCTCCTATCCCTCACAACACATTCTGAGACAGGCTCAGCTTGGCTATCGTGAGAGCACGGAGAGCTGGTCCGGAGTGCTGAGGAGCTTGCGTGATCGAGGGATGGATGCGCCACTGCTTGCGGTGGGAGACGGCGCATTGGGGCTGTGGGCTGCGCTCGATGGTGTGTTCCCCACGACGGCTCACCAGCGCTGCTGGAACCACCGTGCGCTGAACGTGCAGGCCAAGTTGCCGAAGGCGTTGCATTCGGAGGTGAGACGCAGGTTGAAGGAGATGTCCGCTGCGCCGACACGGTCAGAGTGCGAGAGGCTGCGAGACGAGTACGTGGTCGATCTGAGCGCCGAAGGTCGCGTCGATGCCGCCGAGACGGTGGTCCGGGACTGGGAGTCGTTCGTGAGCTTCTACGATTTCCCTGTGGAGCACTGGGTGCATCTGCGGACGACGAACCCATTGGAGTCGGTGTTCAGCGCGGTGAGGCTGAGGACGGATGTAACTCGGCGGATGAAACGGCGAGACAGCGCACTGTATCTTGTGTTCAAGGTGGCGCTGAGGCTGAGTGAGCGCTGGAGACCACTGAACGGAGGGCGGAATCTGATGGGGTTGCTGGTGGACGGAGCGAGGTTCGAGGACGGGATCTTAACCGAGTTGCCGGTGAGTGCCGAGGAGGAGGTCGCCGCCTAATGAGTTAGAACGCCTGGAAGGAATTTCCACAACATTTGACACAAGCTCCCGGGATGCTCGATAACTGCTCTCGCCTGAGCTGCCCGCTCCCTAGCGAGAGCGGGCAGCTCGGCGGCTATCAGGTCGTGGTCAGCGTTGAACCTGTTCACGGAATCGGCGGACAGCGCCGCTAACTATAAACTAACCTTCGGGTCTGCCAAGTCTTCCGGCGGAATCCCACTCTCGACCAGAGTGACCAGAAACTCACAGCCAACAAGAGAATTCAGAAGGGCTTCTACTCGCGTGTCGGTGTTTGCCACAAAGTCTAGCCTCCTTTCGCAATCAACCAAATTCCGAGGCTAATCGATATAATTGTGACCGACCCACCATAGAGAACGGATATTAGTTTTGACCCATATATGCTTTTCATATCCGCGTCGAAAACTAGCTGTTGTTGCGAGGTAACTCCGATTCGAACCTCGACTGGGCGATAGTACCTTCGTAATGATCGGTATCTCTCTGGTACGAAGATAAGCAATATCATTACGGCCATAAGAATTGGCACTACGGGCGACTCAAATACAGTTCGCAAAAGCAAAGCGCCTCCGACGGCGATGAGTAAATAGAATAGTGCAGAAAGGGCGACTTGCTTCCAAATTTCGCTGTAAGTGGTTTCCTGCGGCATCGTGTCTGTACGCAAGAACCTTGTAAATCTGTTCGGCTTGCTTCGCCAGAGGTAGGCACGGACTACAAAATCGACGGTGACAGACCCTACCAAAATTGCCATAAGCAGATGGCTATTGGTTACTCGAAAAACCCACCAACCTATGACAGCGGCAATAGCATAGGAAAATAGAAGTCTTGGCCACTCTTGTCGTAGCATGTTCTCCTCCTCAAAGTCTCATCCGCAGGAACATCACAATGTTCCTGCGGATGAGACTTACGGTGTTACGGGACACTTGTATGTTGTATTTGACTTGCAAGAGTGGCAGTGTGTGAGGTGGGTGAGAGGGGCGCGTCGTGGGACACTGGGTGAGCTAGGAGACATTCCTGGACTGCACCGCAAGTAGTAAGACTCCCCTCTCGCCGCACTTGTCGCTCCGAACAGATACAAGGGCGGAAGGCCCGGATCTGCAAGTGTGGAGGACACAGGCATGATACATATGGAGGTCGGATTATGGTAGTCGTAGCAGGCATAGATGTATTGAAGGCAACTCTGGATCTGTCGATTTCTGAAGGTCCTGTGCTCAGTTTTGAGAACAGCGCGACAGGCATCCGCCGGTTGCTCAAGCATATGGACCGGGCGGGCGTGACCAAGGCGGTGTGCGAGTCCACCGGTGGATATGAACGTCTTGTGGTCGGCAAGCTGAGGGAGACGGCGTTCAGCGTACAGGTGGCACATCCGCTCAGAGTGCGCGCATTCGCCCGCGCGTGTGGTTACGAGGCGAAGACCGACCCTCTTGATGCCCAGGTACTGTCTCGCTACGGCGTGGTGTTCTCTGAGTCGGATGCGGCACAATCGGATGTGGATCCTGACCGTGAGGAGCTGCGTCAGCTGCTGAGCAGGCGTCGCCAGTTGGTCGAGCAGCGCGTACGGGAGCGCAACCGTCTGGACAAGGGCGTAAGTGCGAGCGTCGGAAAGTCGATCAGGCGGAACATCCGCTGGCTTGACAGAGAGATAGAGCGACTGGAAGAGGAGTACAAGGAGTTGTTGAAGCACAACGCCAGTCTCAGCGAGACAGCCGAACTGTACCAGACGGTACCCGGTGTGGGGCAACTTACTGCGGCCACACTGATCGCTTACCTGCCAGAACTCGGGCGATGGGACGGAAAGGCGCTGACATCGCTGGCGGGGCTGGCTCCCTGGTCGCGAGACAGCGGGCAAAAGCGTGGCAACCGGTCCATTCGAGGCGGGCGCGGCATGGTGCGACGGGCACTGTATATCTGCGCATGGGCGGTGCTCAGAACAGATGGCGATCTACGCGACTTCTACCAGCGTCTTCGAGGACGAGGCAAACCCGGCAAGGTGGCCGTGATAGCGGTAGCGCGCAAGCTTCTGATGCAGCTCAACGCCGTAGCGCGTCGAGGCACTGCCTGGGTGAAACAGCACGCGAGTAACCGAGTACCTCTTCACGCCGCTCAGGCTTGACACTTAACACAGATACTACTTTGAGAGGTGTGCACTCCCTAGCAGTTCAAAACTGCATTGCAATCGCATAGAATTTCCCTGCCGCGGTGAGGTGAAGATTATTAGTGATTCCATCCTTGTTCCAACAGCAGTACGTCAAAGCGTCCACACGTCCACACGTCCACACGTCCACACGTCCACAGCGTTCTTGGGGCATTAGATGTGGGCAAGGGTATTCCTCGTCCCTAAATCGTGGCTTATGCGACTCGCTTGGTTTACTCGGCAACTGCGATATGCCAAGCCCAGTTTGCGAGCGCTACGCCCTCGGGGTCTTCCTCGGGATCAATGTTCCATTTGGCGAATACCAGTAGGTGGGGCAGTTCAAGTAGTTCGGTGGGAATGCCATATATCTCGACGGATCCGCCCGGCCCGGCGCGCATGCATGGGTCAACTTGGAATCTCGTGCATTCATACTCTGCGGCAGGCTCCTCGAAGCTGCTAAAGTCGCCGCTGACCGACGGGGACGCGCCGATGTCGTCAGGGCGAAACAGCTCCCACCCTTCGACGAAAACATAGCCAGGCTCGATGTCGGTATTGAAGCGAAGTACCGATTGAGCGGGGTCTATTGAGCGTGCCTTCGGCCAGATGAGGGGAAGGCTAACGCTATCTATCTGCGTGGGAGTGGCGGCAATGAAATCCCAATCCGCGCTCAGGATGATGCCGTCGGTAGCCGACTTGACGGCCCCGTCGCTGACCAGCTGCGCCTTCGGGAATTCAGGCGGAGGGGGGTAGTATCTCAGCAGCAAAGTTTCCTCTTCAGGTTCATTCGGCTCTTGCGCACTAACCGCGGATGGGTCCGCGGTTGACTCTTCTGCCGTATGATTGGAGGGAGATTGCGCGCAGGCCGGGAATATCGCAAGGGTGAGCAGCAGAACTGCCGGCAGGACTGTCTTTGGAAACCAGTGTGCTCTGTGTAATCTCATAGGACATCTCCTCATAGAGAGGCCCTGCCGGTCTTTGGCAAGGCCTCTCGACTAGCTAATCAGTTGAGCGTCGCGTGTTCTTAGTCCAGGTCGCAAGGGTTATTTTTGATCTTACTCGTGGTGCCCGTAAGGTACTTCACGTTGTCCACATCTATCACGTAGCCCTCGCCCGTGACCTTGAACTTGTGATTAGTGCAAGGAGTGGTTCCGTAGGCATTGCCTGTTGCGGTGTTTGTCCTATCATACAGCCCGACGTTTCCAATTGCACTCCATCCTCCGCCGGTCCAACCCTGCCACCTCAGCAACTCGGCAGTGTGACGCATTCTGGGCACCCGGTTGTCGCATTTTCCGCGAATCTTTCCCCTGACCTTGCTTCCCGACTGTCTGGGCGTGTAGGCGCTCTGCCTGCAGTTCGAGGGCGACCCTGAGGACGCGCTGAACAACATGAACAGCGAATTGGGCGCTTCGCCCGCTATGTAATCGCTGGTCACGGGATCCTCCTCCACTGGACCGTCAGCGAACACTCGCGCGGAAGCCGCCGTGAATAGCACCGCAATCAGTAACAAAGAGATAGTTATGCGTGTAGTCATCTCTACGCTCCTCTCGAAAGAATCTGGGAACATTTCTTCGGAGTGGCTTGTTGTAGCACCGAGCCGACTTTAATGCTGTCAGTCCAGCTGCCGGCCCGGCGCCGGGCAAATGCCGAGCTTGTGTCCGACCATGATTGGTACCTCCTCTGCTACTGCAAGCCGTAATCGATGTGAGCAAGCGTAAGCGAGATCTGAGGTTCCGTATATCCTACAAACGAACCATAGTTGTACCAATTCTTGGCGGTGCAGCGGACTATGCTGAATAGTCCACATGAACTATGAGCCATAGTCCATCCGGACTATTGGTAGGCGGCGTCTGGCATTGGTGTGGCGGATTGCCGCCACACCAGCATCCCACCTCAACTTGATGGAACTCCTGCAATCTCGGCGACGAGCCAGGGCAATGGCAAGACCGCTGCGATCCGGTTATACCACTGACCGTGGCGGCGACTGCATCTCCGAGACGCACTCTTACACAGTATTCCATACTGTTCTTCTTCTGCTTAATTCCTGAGTCATAGATACTATGCTGTATAATACCCTGTGCGCGTCGCGCGAATTATCGAAGCCGAGTTACGGGTTTCGGACGAACCGCTCCGACGGCGAAACTTTCAGGTCCTGGGCTTTTAGAAGAACGGTCAAAAGAAGAGAAGACGGAAATGATTTCAACCAGCAATGTACACCGCCCTCTAAGCCCCAATCCACCGAAGATATTGACACAGTGAAGATAGCGAAGACGTGGGAAGTGCTCCGTTGACTGTGGGATAATGGTTTTTTGAGGAAAGACCAACCCCAGACAAGGAGCACCAAATAGATGATAGCATCCGAGCGTCCCGACCGCATCCAGGTAGCCTTCGACGACCACCGCCTGGTGGCCAATGCCGGACTGCTGTTACCGGTCACACTGGCCCATCGTCTGGGTCTGAGCGAACTTGTGGAAAGCCACCTTGACCTGGGGGATGCGCCGGGTCGGGCGAACGCGGGAGACAAGATACTGACCCTGGTGGCGTCGGCTCTGGCAGGCGGTGATTGTATAGACGACGCGGACGCGCTGCGGTCCGGAGGCACCGGACGGGTGCTGGGCTGTACGGTCAAGGCGCCATCCACACTGGGGACATTCCTGCGCAGCTTCAGGTGGGGCCACGTGCGCCAACTGGACCGGGTGAGCCGGGAACTGCTGTTGCGAAGTTGGTCCGCGGGGGCAGGACCCGGGGACTCGCCCCTGACGATTGACCTGGACTCCACCGTCTGCGAGACCTACGGACTGGCGAAGGAGGGAGGCAGCGAGCACAACTACAACGGGCAGAGAGGCTATCATCCGCTGGTTGCCGTCGTCGCAGGAACAGGGAACGTGCTGATGGCACGACTGCGCAAGGGCCGGGCCAACACCGCCCGGGGCGCAGCCAACTTCCTGCGTGAGACGCTGAGCAGGGCACGCTACGCAGGAGCCACGGGAGCGCTCACCGTGCGGGCCGACAGCGGCTTCTACGCCCACGACATCGTCAGCGTCTGCCGCGACAACGATGTGCGCTTCTCCATCACCGTCCGACAGCATCGGAGCTTGCGCAATCTCATAGAGGATATACCCGAGACCGACTGGACGCCCATACCCTACTGGATGGAGGGCGCAGCCGACGTTGCCGAGACCACGTACGTACCCTTCGACAGCCGCCCCGACGCCGCGCCGGTGCGCCTCATCGTCCGCAGGGTCAGGCCCACGCCCGGCTCTCAACTGGCGCTGCTCGCCGACTACAGCTATCACGGCTTCATCACCGACCGGGAGGGCGACACCCTTCAACTGGAAGCCGACCACCGCCGACACGCCGAGATCGAGAACGCCATACGCGACCTGAAGTACGGTGTGGGACTGAACCACCTGCCATCGGGTCGCTTCGCCGCCAACGCAGCCTGGATGGCCGTGCAGGTGATGGCACACAACCTTGCCCGCTGGACCGCGCGCATCGGTCTGGCTGAGCAGGTGGTGACCACAAAGACCCTCAGACGACGCTTCTTCTCCCTTGTCGGACGGCTCACACGCTCGGCACGCCTTCTCACTCTGCATCTTCCGCAGGGCTGGCCCTGGGGAACACAGTTCGGACGCGCACTGACCAGACTGCGAACCATTCCATTACCGAGCTGATGGCAGCGACGACAGACCGCCATACACGCCACAACCCATCACATCCCCAGACTCTAGCCGGACCGCGAGTATCCCCTGCTGCCCACCGATTCGTCAACTTCACCCACAATCGCCACTGTGGGCCTCCACCGGCGTCCAACATCACGACCGGGGACCTTCAGAACGCTCCAGCGCCGGCGTCATACTCTCACCGCCATCTTGCCACGCTCTTAAACCACGATCCGGCAGAGATGCCACGACTCTTCGGTGGATTCGGGCTAAGGCCGCACGACAAAGGGAGCGGCAAGGTCAGTTGCGCCGAATTGCAGGCTTTTCGTCTGCCCACCCAGAATACGCGTAAATGGAGGACCAAGATGACGACGGCGCGGTCTGTGAGAGCTGGATGAATGTACTTAAACTAGCGATAGTTGATGATCATGTGTTGGTGTAACAGCAGTGGTCGCTGAAGTCGATGACATAGAGATGGTGGGCAGTTACGAGAATGCGGAGTCTGCCTTGAAGGCATTTGAAAGGCTGAAACCGAATGTCGTCCTGATGGGTGTGGAGATGACGGGAATGGATGGCGTTCACGCCTGCCGTCACCTTCGAAGCGTGCTTCCGGATGTGAACGTCATCATGCTGACATCGCACAACGACGAAGAGACGGTTATGGCGTCGATTATGGCAGGCGCGTCGGGCTATCTATTGAAGAACACGAGCGTTGATCGGTTGCTCAGGGCAGTGAGAACGGTTGCTGGCGGCGGGTCGCTTCTGGACCCTGCGATAACGCGGGACGTGCTGGACAGATTCAAGTCTATGACAACCCCTGATGCAGTGACCCCGCCTGGTAGAGATAATCTATCGAAGAGGGAGGGTGAGGTATTCTCGCTGATTGTGGAGGGATGCACGAATAGGGAAATAGGAGAGCGGCTGTATATCAGCCAGAATACGGCGCGCAATCATGTGAGTCATATTCTGCACAAGCTGGGGTTGAACCGGCGCGGTCAGGCGGCGGTCTTCGGCTTGGCGCAATTCGCCGCTCCAGATTAGGATACTGTGCTCATCGGAAGCAACGCGGGCGAGTTTTACTTGGATGCCGTACAGTCACTTTCACGACTGGTTGTTTCATACACATCATATTCGGTCCCAAGGAGGCAACCGCTATCGCACTATCCATCGTGCCAATTACAACAGCGTAGAGTCCTACTCCCGCATCCATTCTAGTCCTTGATGCGGACGTGTCAGTCATGGATCATTGCTCGGACGGCACGGCAGACGTTGACCTGACTCTCTACCAGTGCATTTTGTCAGAGCATGCAACAGTGGATCGATTCCGGTAGGGGGCAGAATCGTACGCTAAGGCCGCTATCTACGTTTTGGCCACCGGTATTCGCCGGTGAGCAGGATGTGGGCCCACCCAAGGGGTGAGATGTGGGCCGGGAGTTCGGGCTCGACGGTCAGGCCGGCGTGTTTCCGATGTCCGGCCGCTTCGCCGAGATGGGCGGTATTCCAGTAAATGACGATGGCGGCGAGCAGGTTGAGCCCGGCCATGCGGTAGTGCTGCCCTTCGCTGGAACTCAGCGTCGCCGAGGATCGCATCTACACCGATCACGGACTCACCGGCACGAACCGCGCCCGCCCCGGCCTCGACCAGGCCCTCGCCGCCGTGCGCCAGGCCGACACTCTGGTCGTGCCCAAACTCGACCGCCTCGCCAGGTCCGTTCCGGATGCCCGCGCCATCGCCGGTCAGCTTCAGGAACGCGGCGTGAAACTGGCCCTCGGACGGGCGCTCTACGACCCGGACGATCCCTGGGGCAAGATGTTCTTCAACATCCTCGCAACCTTCGCCGAGTTCGAGGCCGATCTCATCCGCATGCGCACCCGCGAGGGCATGGCCATCGCCCGCGCCAAAGGACAATTGCGCGGCAAGCAGCCCAAACTGTCCGACCGTCAGCAGCGGGAACTCTGCCGCATGCACGCCACCGGCGAGTATTCCATCAGCGATCTCGCCGAGATCTTCTCCGTCTCAAGACCAACCGTCTATCGCACACTCAACCGATGCCATTCCCCTTAGCGTACGATTCTGCCCCCTACCGGAATCGACCCGTTATAGCCCATTGTGTGACTTGCGACCCTTACATCCAACACTTAATATAGAAAACGCTTCCAAAGACACGGGCTGAGGGTAAAGCAACGCGTTCAGAGAGGTGAGGCAAAGTGGCTGTTTTTGAAAAACCGGCAATCGCGTATCGCCAAGGACCCAGGAAGGTATATTCCTTCGTCATGGACCTTGAGGAGGTGAAGCGATACCTGCCGCTTCGGACCGCCGAAGATTCCAACCGCATCAAGGACACCAACAGGGCGCTCGTGCCGAGTCATACCCGCCGAATCAAGGCTTACCTCGACGAGACAGACGAATGGGTGCTGCCCGCAATCACCCTAGCTGTCACGAGCCAAAACGTCCAATTCAGTGGGGGCGACGAACAAGACCAGAAGAGTATTGGCACCATTAGAGTCAGGAACGACGATGACAACGAACGCATGCTGTTTCGTATAGTGGACGGCCAACACCGTCGCCATGCCATCGAAGCCCTAATGTCAGAGTACGAGGAGAAAGACCCTGACCTCTGGGCGCAAATAGGCGAGAGTGGGATTTCAGTAACGCTGTACGAGGAATCGGATGCGACCAAGATTCGCCAGATGTTCGCAACGATGGCGCTTGCCAAGCCGATAGACCGTAATACCCAGCAGCAGTTCGATTCGAGTAACCCGTTCAACAACGCTGCCTCCTATGCTGCTGAAGAGAGTGAGCTGCTGGCACACGGTCAGCGGGTAAACACGCAGCGTCAGAGCCTTCAGCGAGTATCGGACGAGTTCATCACGCACAGTGACCTGAAGGACATCGCGATTGCATTAACCTTTGGCGTTCCGGTTAGAGCGCCGAGTCAGACACAGTTGAAATATCATCGCACCAACGACCAGCAGCAGAAGATGTACGAGAACATCAAGATCTTCCTCGACGAGTTTCTACCAGAGTGCGGCCAACACTACACGGATTTAATGAATGGGGAGATCCCGCCGCCCAACGTACCAATCGTCAGGGGAGACCGCTGGAATTTCGAGCCACCTTTCATGAAACTCATTGCCGGCTGCTACCAGAGTTGGACCGACACCGACTCAAATACCGAGGCTCTTTCGGAACATCTTCGCGACCGTATGAACTTCGACAAGGTTGTCGTAATAGGACAGTCCGATGTGGAGAAAATGGGACTCATCGACACCT
Organism: Dehalococcoidia bacterium; assembly: GCA_963665605.1. Lineage (GTDB taxonomy): Bacteria > Chloroflexota > Dehalococcoidia > Lucifugimonadales > JADFKI01 > Bin90. The sequence continues at coordinate 3,040,415 of OY762409.1, forward strand.
CGGGGCGGCTTCCGAAGCCCATCCGTAAAACAAGTCCCGTCTGGAAAGAAGCCGCCATTAGAATCTGCCACGACGCACGAGACTACACGACTTAGCTATCTCAACCCCACAGAGCGATGGGAAATGGATGCCGGGTTGAAAAACATGCCAAGAGACGAGGAGTTGCAGAGTGTATTATGCGATGGTAGGTCTGGGTCTGGTAGGATCTTTTATGGGAGTTTATGCGGTGATGCTGCTTTTTATGGCCCCTATTGAGGAGCAAATGACCAAGGGTTGCAGAGGTTAATCTACATTTTACATGGGACTTATTTCGATGCTGGTCGGATTGGTGGTAGCTCTAACCGGAGTCTTGGGACTCAGTGTTTGGTTCCCATAGGCATAGGCAGTTGCGGGTCGGTTATTGTTACTTGCCTGATGAATAGACTTCGGGAAAGTGCTATAATTGGGCGAGGCTTGTGGAGAGGAGCAAACTATGCACATGCCATACGAATACATGATGAAGAATCCCATGCTCTCCCCTACGGCAGTAGAGCCAAGAGATGGATATAACATTTGGTTGCAGTTTGTGGACGGCATAGAGGGCATGGTGGACGTGTCCTATCTAGCAAGTCACGGTAAGTACGCCGCACTAGCAGACCGTACTGTGTTCGAAAGAGTTCACATCAACGAGGACGGTGTTGTATCTTGGGGATGCCCTGATGGCTACAACATTGATGCCGACTCTGAATTAGAAATCTGCACCGAATCTGACTACATCGCACTACTTGGCTTAAATCCTAGCGAGGTGTGGGGTATGGAACGGGAATCGCGCAACAGGATTATCCGAGAAGCACGAGATGAATATGAGACGGCCAAGACGAATGTGAAGAAACAGATTGCCATTGGTTGAAATGGCGACTATCAGCAGATGGGATGACAACACTCGAATCGTCATATATCCGAATGAAGGACACCATCAGCTACCTCATTTTCACATCCTTAAGAGAGGGGAATTTGACGCATCAATTCAAGTAGACCCCTTTGAGGTACTTGAAGGCTCATTACCTTCTGGATTGGAAAGAGATTTGAAGGATTGGGTAGAAGAACATGAGAATGAACTTCTCGATAACTGGCAAGCAGTCGCCGTAGATGGAGAAAGGCATACTACCATCTCGCCTCCCTGACGGCGGAGAAGGCAACGGATGTTCAGATAATAGTAGCGCGGAGTGAAATCACTCCGCTCTTTTTAGTTCTGTTTCCTACCATACTTCATCTGTGTCAATGACGGTGCAATGATGGACGACAGCGGCGGCGGCGGTCAGGCCCAGCGATCCGGCAACGGGTGAGCCGGTCGCTCCGGACCGACCGGCGGGAACAGCGGTGTTCGTTGGCGGTGTGGACCTGGAGTGGAACGATGTTTTCGGTGCCGAATCCTACGAGGTGCAGCTGGGCCGCGGAGGGGGATGGGTGGATCTGCCCGTAGACGATGTGGCGATTGCGTTCTACTGAGCGGGCGCGATCATCAACGGACTGGATCCGGAATCGACGCTGTGGTTCCGTGTGCGTGCGGCCAACGCACACGGGGAGTCGGACTGGTCCGAGATGCTGTACATGAATTCGACCAGCCAATTCAGGCTGGGCCGCACGGCGCGCCCGGCCAACAGGCGGCCACGGGCGCGCCGGTGATCAGAGGCGAGCCGGCGGCAGGACCGACGCTCTGGGCGGACACCTCGGCGATTGAGGACGGCAACGGCCTGGACCGGGTGCAGTTCCGCTACCAGTGGATCGCGGGCGAAGGCGAGGACGCCGAGGCGATTACCGGCGCGACGCAGCCGACCTACATCTGGACCGAGGCGGACGCGGAGCGTTTGGTCAGCGTGCGCGTGTCGTTCGTTGACCGAGGCGGCTACTCGGAGTCGCTGCGCAGCGAGGCGGTGAGCGAGCCGCCGCCGGTCAGCAGTCCGGCCACAGGCGAGGTGACGATCACAGGCACCCCGCAGGTCGGCGAGACGCTGACGGCGGACGTCTCGGAGGTCACCGACGCTGACGGTCTGACCGACGTGGAGGGTTGACCGGAAAACGAAGGATACGAGGAGTACAACTCACTAAGTCCACACATTCTCTTCTATACCAGCCACTCAAGGGCCTCAAAAGCCTTCTCGCTCCTGGCGTACCTCGCGGGCATCGAGGGTGACTTCCAACGTCCATGTGTCTGCACCGCCTGCAGTGGAGCTCCTCGACGCGTCATCCTCAAGGCCAGTCCCACGCGGCCTGAGTGACCCGAGTATCCTTCACCAAGCCCCGCGGCTCTCGCCATGCTGTCGACACGGCGACTTATCTGAGACATCGACAGCCCGAACACGATGTCATCATCAGAACAGCCCCCGGCGTCCTCTCGCAGCTGTTTCAGCGCAGCCAGCGTGTCGGGCGTGACCACGACGTAGGCGCCCTCGCCAACCTGGTCGGTCTTCGATCGTTCGATGTACACAAGTCCAGCACCATCCTCGGCATCGAGCACGTCACTCCACCTGAGAGCTTCGACTTCGGAGATCCGCAGGCCCGCGTCAGACATCACGGACGCCAGGGCGATGTCCAGGCGACCGCGCCTGAGAGCTGTTTCCTCCATCTCAAGTGAGCCACCACGCGTTGTTCGCGGCGTAAACGCAGTTGCCCTGATTGCGGCCAGGGCATCTGCATCTAGTGGCCGTGCCTGCTTCTGGCTCACGCCCAGCTGCCGCGAAAGTCCTCGCAACGTTTCCGTGACGCCGGCAGTCAGTGGAGACTCCAGGCCCACGTTCCTGTGAGCGTCGACGATTGCCGCCACAGCAAGCCGGATCGTGGACATGCTCTTTCCATCTTCGGCAAGTTCCGCGGCATATGCGGCAAGAACTTCAGGCTGCGCCGGAAGCGGAGAGTAGTCCTCCTGCTCGCACCAGTCTCTGACTTTCCCGAACTGACTCGCGTAGTTCTTGCGAGTGTTTTCCGAGTGGGCGCTCTCGAGAGCGTCCGCCACTCGCCGGCGTTGTTCTTCGGTCATGTCAGCGCCAACGATAAAATGATGCTCTTTGTATCTTGACATGTAGGGGATAATCACTATCGAAACAGGTTCCGAGTGCGGCAGACCGAATGCTCTTTGGTCATCGAAGACCGTTCTATAGCGAGGGTCGTCGCACTCTTTCCAGAAGAGCCCGAACGGTTGCCTGGGCTAACCAAGCCCGTATCTGCAAGGCAGGGTCAGTATGAAGGAGGCGAGAATGTCTCAGGAACCAACTTATGTCGGCATCGATGTGTCCAAAGAGCGGATAGACATTGCTGCACGACCCACTGGTACGAGCTGGAGCGTGTCTTACGACAGCGACGGCGTCGATGATCTTGTAGCTCAGCTAAAGGATCTCAAGCCGGCAGGTGTGATCACTGAGTCCACCGGTGGTCTGGAGCTTCCATTGGTGGCGGCGCTGGCAGCGTCATCACTGCTTGTCGCTGTGGTCAACCCCCGCCAGGTGCGAGACTTCGCCAAGTCCACGGGCCAACTGGCGAAGACGGACCGCCTGGACGCTCAGGTTCTGGCGCACTTCGGGGAAGCAGTGCGTCCACCGATACGGCCCTTACGGGACGCCGACACTCAGGCGCTCGGGGCTGTATTGGCGCGCAGGTGGCAGGTGATGGGCATCCTTGTGGCGGAGAAGAACCGCCTGAGACGCGCCGCTCCGGAAGTACGTCCCAGCATCGAAGCGCATATCGATTGGCTGAAGCAGGAGCTTGATGACCTGGACACAGACCTGCGACAGAGGGTACAGCGCAGTCCTGCATGGCGAGAGAAGGACGACCTGCTGCGCAGCGTTCCCGGCGTGGGACCGCAGGTGTCGCTGACACTGCTCGCGTACCTGCCGGAGTTAGGCAAGCTGAACCGCAAGCAGATCGCCGCTCTGGTCGGTGTGGCGCCCTTCAATCGGGACAGCGGCCCGTATCGCGGAAAGCGTTCCGTCTGGGGAGGTCGGGCCACGGTGCGTAAGACTCTCTACATGGGAGCGCTGGTAGCCACCAGATTTAATCCTGTGCTGAGCGAGTTCTATAGGCGCTTGCTGGACGCTGGCAAGCCGAAGAAGGTGGCTCTCACCGCTTGTGCACGGAAGCTGCTGACCATCCTCAACAGTATGGCGAGAACCGGTGTTCACTGGGATCCGACCGCTCCCAGGCCTTGACATCAAAGACGGTTGCTATACATTTCAAGCGGCTTGATCGAGTAACCGATTGGGCCTCTGGATGGCCGAGTAGACTTCCCGAACAACATAGCGCTTCAGGCATCGGATGACCTCAGTTTTGGTCATTCCCTCTTCAGTTCGACGCTGCATGTACGCTTGGGTCCGCTGCTCATAACGCAACCTGACCACAACGATGCGATAGAGCGCCGCGTTGGCCTGGCGATCGCCACCACGGTTGAGTCGATGCCGGTTGGTCTTGCCGGACGATGCCGGTATCGGATTGACTCCGCACAGCGATGCGAAGGAAGCCTCGGTGCGGAGGCGATCAGCATTGCTGCCGGCGGCGACAAGTAAGGCCGCAGCCGAGTCGGGTCCTACACCAAAGGCGCCAACCAGCGCCGGTGCTGCGGTCCGGATGAGTCGTCCTAGCTCCTTCCTCAGGTCCTGGATCTCCTTGCTGAGTTGACTGTAACGACAGGCAAGCGATCGGAGAGCGTACTTCGCGGCCGCTCTGGGGTCGTCCAGGCGACCAGGACGGAAGCTCTTGCACCGTGTGATGAGGGCGGCGGTAGTGAGACCATCGAGTGTTTCTCGAAGCTCAGACGGAGCTGTCACAACCAGTGCCTTTATCTGATTGACGGCTTGGGTACGAGCCTTTACAGCCGAGTCCTTGGTGCTCTTGAGCATACGGATCATCTCGACTTCGCCCTCACCTGACTTCGGAGTGGCGTCGGCTACGCCAGCAAGCACAGAGCGTGCTGCCATCTCTGCATCTGTGGGATCGCTCTTTCCCTTGCGGTAGCGCACCGATCGGTCAGGTCTATTGACCTCGATGACCGTGTAGTTCCGACTGGTCAGGAAGCGCGCGACTCCGGCACCGTAGGAACCCGTGCCTTCGATCCCGAACGCGCGGATCTGTCCCAGACTGCGGGCCCACCATTCCAGCTCTGCATAACCGTGCGTAGTTGCTGGCAGGTGACGCTCCCCGAGGCGGACACCTCGCTGGTCTATCGCGACCGCCACATGCTGGTCTTGGTGAGTGTCTACTCCGATTATCACTTGAACATCAAGTCTGTCACCTTCGTGCCCGACGATTCCCGTCATTTCTACCTCCTGGAAGGCGGTGCATCGGCCGGATGAGCGGACAAGACTGCGATGAGGCTTGATTGCCAGGCTCTTATAAGGTCACAGCTCATCTAGGCCTCCGGTATAGTGGGGCCATCTTGAACACGAGCCGACAGATCACTTTGAAGGCATATCCGCCAGTCCGAACGCGGGTCAGGCACGAGTCAAGATGGCCTGCCTACATTATCGCAGTCCGAACGTGTTGGTCCACCAATGGACGAGAGAAATGTCAGCTACCTGACTGAGGACTTGGTCCTTGAAGGTGTCGTCGTTCAGAAATTTCGGTATGTCGAGCAGCGTGTATTGGTCTTCCCTTCTGGTCAAGGGATGAGCGTTCGCCTCGTACAGGCTCTTCAGTGCCTGATTCAGCGTATGTTGCTGTCGAAATTCCCGGCTCAGTGTATGCTGCTGTCGAGGTTCCCGGTCGTACCAAATGGTCCTGCTGGCATTTACGATTGAGTCCGACACCTGGTCTCGGTCTCTGAAAATCTCAGTGTCCAGCGGATTGACTGCTGGAACCCAGTCGGGGTCCCCAAGTTCGACGAGTTTCACACTTGGAATCAACTCTAGTGGAACATTCCCCAGTACAATGGACATCAAGTCGGAGTGCGGGTCCATCACAACGAGAGATCTGTCGGAGCGCTCTGATGCTATTTCCGACATGAGGTAGCACGCCAGGTGCGATAGCATTGTCGATTTGCCCATTCCTTCACGACCTACATAGAGATGGTGACCTCTCATCAAGTCGTCACTGAAATGAATGGTTTCAGCGTCTCCGTTCGTGGCTCTTCCTATGGCCGCCCCATGAGGCTCGGTATTGTCGGGTGCCGGGAGTTCTCTGGAAGTCATGAAATACCTCTTTCTGGTCAAAAGCCTGGCCAGTCCACGTCATCGCCGGAAGGTTGTCGGCCGATTCCGCGCTGCCCGGCTGCCCCAGTTCGGGCGCGTCTATTCCTTACAGCCGGACACGCACGCGCTGACGCTTGAAGTCACACTCTATGGAGTCGCCGTCAATCACTCGGATATTCGTTGCACGAGCTGTGAAGCCCTTGGGCAAGGGCTGCCTATCCACGAGCGCCGCGCACCTTTTCGACAAGCGGTTTGCCGGCAAAGAAAGCCACGCGATGGCTTGGCGCAATATCTACCAGTTCACCCGCCCTGTCGCCGTTGATTAACCTGACTTTGCGTGCCGCCGTCGGACGCACCTCGAAGGTGCCGAAGCCTGTCAGTATTACGCGGTCGTTCTGCCGCAAAGTATCCTCCAGGCTCGCAAGCACCGCCGAAAGCGCGGACGCCTTGCTGGATCCGATTCGCTCAGCCACCATTTCAATGACTTGTTCCTTGTAGATTTTTTCTGCCATACCAAGCCTCGATCAATTGTTCTGATAGTCATTCAGCCGACTGATTGATTTTGTAATGGGACCCGCCTGTCTCCTCTACCACTATGAAACATCCACACGCTCCCGGAGCGAACCCAACTGCTCAGCTTCCTCATATGTTGAGATGCGAATCATCCACCAGCCCCCGGACCGAACCACTGGGTCGCCGGCATGAGCCCCCACATCACTGAATCATCCACCCGCCCCCGGAGCGAGCGTCCTCAGGCAGAAATGATCAGGCGGTTCGCAGGAATCATCCACCCGCCCCCGGAACGAACTTCAGGATTATCAAACTTCCGCAGCCCGGTGGCGAATCATCCACCCACCCCCGGAGCGAGCAGCCCCCACCTCATCTTCCACTAATCCACCTCGGAATCATCCACTCGCTCTCACCGCAGACGGTCTCGAATCATCCACCCGCTCCCGGAGCGAATCCTTGTAACTCTATAGTTACGTCGGCGCAGTATCGTCAGTCCGTATGGGCGTATGGTTTTCCGGGCGCAAGTCAGGCAACCCCGACTTTGGTTCATTCACACTGGCGCGCCCTGCGATAACTGATTCTCCCGCAGAGGAGATCGACAGAGCCAACCCCCTCGCCAGTATGTTTCGAGCAGCGTTGACCGTCGCTAAAGAGTCAGCCCCGCACGATGAGCATCTAAATCGCGTTGCGAACCTCTCGCGGTCCGTCCTGACTTCCTTAACGACGCCACAGACGTTACAAGTCAGTGATGTGTGCGACGGATCCACGCGCACAAGCTTGATACCGGCCCCCTCCGCCTTGTATTCAAGCATCTGTGCAAATTCGCCCCAGTTCTGCTCAAGCATCCCGCGATTTATTGCCGCCTTCTTCCTTACCTCCGTTCCAGGCTCCTCAACCGTGCCCTTTGCACTGGCTGTCAGCCCCTTGATATCCAGGTCTTCCACCACAAAGTGATCATACTTCTCGATAAGCCTTGCCGCGATTCGGTGCAGTTCGTTTCGATTCCGCACCTTCTCACGGTCTGAGAGCTTTCCCAGCAGCGAAACGGTCTTACGCCGCGAGTTGGAGCCCAACTTCTGTCTGGCTATCTTGCGTTGCAGCCGCCGCTTGCGCTTGTTATCCTGACGTCTTCTATCAATCAGGGTTCCGTCGGACAGCGCCCACCTCACCCCACTCAGACCGGCATTAATGCCAACCGGCGCCTCAGGAACTTCGACAACCGGCTTCGCTCGCAGGTGGTCGAACATTAAATGCAGATAGACACCATTGGGCCGACGGCTGATGCGTATTTCAAGCGGCTGTATACCCTCAGGCAGCCTCTTGTCCTTGAACCGCAGCAGCGGCAGTCCCTTGATACGGACTAATCCCTTGCCGCGTTCCGCATCGTACCTAACATACCGGGATGCGCCAGAATAGATTTCCAGTGTCTTCCAGCGCAGGCTGCTCTTGAACCGTGGATGGCCTGGAGCTTCGCCGCCTTTCAGGCGTCGGAAGAAGGCTTGGTACGCTTTGTCCAGCCGTTTCAGTGTCCCTACCTGCACGCGCCTGTCAATGGCTCCCTCAAAGTCTGGGAAGTCGGCACGCACCTGAGTCAATGATTTGCTCTGGTCAAAGTATGAGATCGACTTCTGATGTCTCTTCCAAGCCGTCGAGCGCTCCTCCAGCGCCGCGTTGTAGAGCAGCGCCTGCTGGCGAAGTACCTCGTCAAACCTGATATGGCCCGCCTTTGACAGGTACGCCCTCGTGCGAAATGTGCGCATGATCCGGCCCGCCGATACAGCACTCTCATCAATTCGTGCGGCCGCCAATTCCGCCGGACGATCAACTTTTTCCGCCAACGTTACCATTCAGAAAATACCCTCCATAACAACGGTAACATGTGAGATGCGGCAAAGGAGCATCACGCCCCGAGCAATTTAGAAATTCGACATCCCATAACGCAAAATGCGACACTTTCCTGTGGGACCACCGCGTAAATTCATCCATCCTAACCAGTCATTCAGGGATTCCCCTCCGCATAAGCTCAGGCGCGGTCGTATTCACCCAAGTTCCTCTCTCGCGGGTAGATGCCGCCTCAGGAATCATCAAGTCTTCATCGGCGACAAGAATTTGACCCGACCGTGTTGTTGCTTGGCGTTGACAAACAAGAGATGACGAGTAAGGTAGGCATCACAACCGAGATTATTCTCACCGAAAGCTGCATCACTCACACTCCCGTGAGTATCCATTCCTAGCCGCCGAGTCATCCCTCTATCCGTAATGTCTCAGAACGCAAAAGGACCAACTTTTCGCCCCTCTTATCAGTCTTATGTTCCCGAATTGGGCAGTAGCATATCTAGCGCAATCTGCTTTTCCGCAATTTTCATAATCGTTCTTCACTGCTTTCCGCCACTCGGCAAAGCGAATCAGTGCCACGCCTGTTGAACTCTGCGGACATACGTCTCATAAACTCTGAACAGCTACCGGACTCGCGAATCTATTGATAGCTGTACCGGTACACGGTATAATCAGCCCATGATTCGTTCGTTTCGCCATCGAGGGTTAAGACGGCTCTATGAGCGAGACGACCCCAGCAGGATAGCAGCCGACCAATTGGACCGAATCGCTCTAGCCCTGGCGGACCTGGATGCCGCCGGCAAGCCGAGCGACCTTGACCTGCCGGGATACAGACTGCATCCACTCAGAGGGAACCGACGAGGATTTTGGAGTAGTTCGATTACTGGCAACTGGCGCATCACCTTTAGATTTGAAGCCAGTGACGTGTACGACGTTGATCTCGTCGATTACCACTAATAAGGACAGAGAGACCATGCCTATGAAGAATCCGCCCCATCCAGGTCGCAGCGTCAGGGAAAACTGCCTGGACCCTCTCGGCCTAAGCGTTACCGAGGCAGCTGAGGTACTGGGGGTTGCCCGTCATACCCTTTCGCGGGTATTGAACGGTCACGCGGGGATCTCGCCCGACATGGCCATCCGCTTAGAGAAGGCCGGATGGTCCAGCGCAGACTTCTGGTTGAGCCGTCAGACTGCATACGACCTGGCTCAAGCGCGCAAGGGTGAAGACGAAATAAGGGTCGAGCGCTATCAGCCCCTGCCCACTGCATAGGAATCACCCGTGCCGTTAGTCCTTATGACACGAGCGCAACGAGGATATTGCTTCTGAAATGACAGTTGCCACCGACAGCGACCGCAGCCACAAAAGCGCTATTAACGACACGGCGCCGGTCATACCAATGACCTCGCGCCTCATGCCGCCGTTTGCTGTATAAATCTCGTCCGGCAGAACTGCTGGCGACATATCTCGCTCTACAGCACACGACAACCTCTCCCACCGCGTTCGAAAAAAGCCCCACAACGCAATAAGCTCCTTTTCTCACGCATCCTTCAATTCTAGACCATGGGCAAGTCCCAGAACGCAAAAAAGACCAATCTTCGGACACGCTGTTGCACCTTCGAGGCTGCGGCGGGGATTACCCCCACCGCAGCCATTCTCATCATCAGTCCTTGACGACTACCAAATGCACCAGGCGGCACGTTTCGCCCGCTCCCAGTAGCTTGTCATCCTCATCAACGCGCACAGCGGCAACGTACTGTACCTCATCAGTCATACAATAATTGCCTATAATGATGGCGAGAAGCCTTCCCGTCACTCTCCGACTACCAATTAACGAACATTGGCATCACGACATGCACGAAGTCGTCGCCCTCGGCGGGCTTCAGAACCCCAGGCGTCGTCGGGGACGTCAGCTCCACCTCTATGTCGCCGTCCATCACTCCGAGGATGTCCGTCAGATACCTGGAGTTGAAGGCTATCTTGGCGTCCTGTCCCGTCACGCTCGCCTCGATCTCACCCGTGTTGTCGCCAACCTCGCTTGCCTGCGAGGAGAGGGTCATGTGTCCGGGTCCCTTGTCCTTCTCGCCAACCTGCAGGCGGATGATGTTGCTGTCCTCACGTGCGAATATGGAGGCCGTCTTTGTCGCACGCAGGAACTCGTCAGTGCTCAGGACGGCCTTCGTGGTGTGCTTGGCTGGGATGAGCTGCGTGTAGTTCGGGAAGGCTCCGGAGATCAGTGACGATACGACCTCGACGTCGCCGATGCGGAAGAGCACGTGGTTCGTGTTCTGAGTGACCATGAACTCCACGTCGTCCTCGATGTTCAGCAGCCGCCCGATCTCGCTCATCGCGCGGGCGCGCACCAGAAACTCCATGTCCTCATCTGGAGCTTCGGCGAGCGTGCAGCTGTAAACGGACAGGCGGAAGCCGTCTGCCGCGGCGAATGTCACGTTCTCGCCCTTTATCTCAACTTTCACGCCGGTGAGCACCGGTCGCGAATCCTCGTCGGCTGCCGCAAATGCCACCCGGTCGATAGCCTGCTTCAGCACGGCGGCCTCTATCGTCGCGCCCAACCCCTCGTCAACGGTCGGCACGGATGGGAAATCCTCAGCCTTCGTGCCGCTGATGTTTGACTCGTATCCGGCGCACTTGATGTTGATGCCGAGCGGCCTTTTCATGAGCTCGACCTCGACCGTCTCGGGAGGAAGTGCGTTGACGAAGTCGTTCAGCAGCTTCGCCGGTATCGTGACGCTGCCGTCCTTTTCGACCTGCGCCCCGACCCAGGTTGTTATCGTGGTGTTCAGGTCGGTGCCCGTCACCTTCAGCATGGAGTCCTCGGCGGTCAGAAGCACGTTCTGCGTGACCGGCAGAACTGCCTTTGACGACACCGCCCTGGAGACGATGCTGAGTGCGCGGGAGAGGTCTTCCTGAATGCATGTGAACTTCATTTTACAATTCTCCTGTTGGGCATTATGCCCTGTTAATATGAGCGTTCAGAGTAGATAGCAGCCACGGCGCGCGTCGCAACTGCGTAGGTATGTTCATATAATCAGAGATCCCGCCGGAGCGGGGTCTCGGGTTGGTGTCTCACCAGCAAGTTGAAAGCGCCTCCCGCACAAGGATTGCCATGTCGTAGGGCAGCATGGCGAACGACACGACAGGCTGCCCCAGGGCGAACGGACTTCCCGAGCCGATGCCGCTGTCAACGGCGGCCTCTCTCACGTTGAGGCCCAGCCTGCAGTCCAGCGCAGCCCACGCCTCCTCGTTTCGCAGCTCCCCGTACTCGTCGCCGTCATAGTCTGTGCAGAACAGTATGCCCTCATCCTCCAACGAGGCGGTGAACCTGTATGTCTTGCCGCTCAGCGGCTCCACGACCTGGAGCTTCACCTCAGTTATCTGGAGGCCTTCTGCCGGCGTCTGCCGCAGGTGCAGCACCCTCGGATTGCCGCACCGAGCGCAGATCGGACCCGCCTCGTAGTAAACGCACTTCTCGTCGCATCTCTGCGTAGCCATTTTCTTTCCTTTCTGAAACAGAAAGCCCCGTCGTTTATGGCGACGGGGCTACACTTCATCTATATGCAAGTCTGGTTGCTACCCACTACAGGCGGGCGGATGCCTGTGACCTACATATTCCATTCGCCGGTGAGCGTGCCCACAGGCGCACCGCTGTCCACCTCTCCCTTCACCTCTGCCATAGACAGGTCCACCCTGAACCTGTGTCCAATGCGTCGCTCCACTGCCACGTACTCATCCAGCAGCTTGGGGTTGTGCCGCCCGGCCAGCACGAGTGCAGGCTTGGGCGCATATATGCACAGGACGCAGGAGAGACGCGGCATGCCGAGATCGTAAGCGTCGTGGTGACGCACTCCGCTCTCGGCGATGTCCGCCCACACCTCATCATCGGTCCAGTCATGTATCGGCAGCCAGTTCCACACCTGACGGGTCTTCGTGCTGAAGTAACGGTTCAGGGTGAATGGCCGTTTCTTGCGTCGCGCCGGCGACTCCTGCGCACGAAGACCCATGCAGTTGAGGAGCCTGAAGCTGTCGCGCTTGCGTCTCTCCCTGTCGAGCGCAGTGACTATCTTCGCTATCTGCCCGCGCTTGTGGTCCGAGGTGCAATACCTCGTGGATGGACCCGGGAACTTGCCGCGCCGTTCGATGTGATCGAGCAGGTCGCCCTGCGGGCGCGCAATTGCGCGGAACTCAAGGCCGTATACCTGCGCCTGCTCGCGGGCAAGATCTCCCGTACCTTTCCACTCAACACGCCCGAGGTCGGCGTGAGCGACGACAAGGCGGTTGCGCGGATACCCTTCATCGTCGGCAACCTGCACGACCTTCCGAATCATAGTCTGGCTGTCCTTGCCTCCGGACGAGTTGAGCAGTACAACGTCCCAGTCCGAGAGAGTCGGGGTTTCGGGCCTGAAGAAGTCCAGCGACAGGGTAGTCTGAGTGTCTCGCATCTGAGACCTCTCTTTCCCTCTCAAATAGAAAAGCCCTGCCGAAAGCATGCCGGCAGGGCTGAAGTTTAGATATGCGATTTTCGCGTCAGCAGAATGCGCCAGCAAACCTGGCGTCAGTCGATCTCGCCTTCCGCTCGCAAGATGTCCTCGTAGGACTCGTCGCGGTGAGCCTCCATCTCCTGTTCGTTGTACAGCACCTCCGTGAAAGCGCCTCTGTACCTGAGATCATGCTCGTCAGCAAGCATGGCTGCATCGACAGGGAACCGCCTGTTGTCCGGCCTCTGCTCATTTTTCCGGTCAAAGCGCCTGCTGCGATTTTCGGCGAGAACCATTGCTCTTCTCAGCCGCTTAATTCTGAAACTTGCCATTGTCTTTCCTTATAATCCTATCGGCAGACCACCCGCCTGCTCCGGCACGCGGGGGTTGTCTTTCGCGTCAGCGCGCGAAGTAGTCCAGCATCAGCTCCTTAGAAGGCGGCTCAACGTCGTCGCTGCAGAACGGTGAGTCGATGCAGCTCGGGCAGCCCCCGTCGCAGCCGCAGGATGCCACCATATCGACCATCCGCTGCACCAGCGCTTCCGGGTTGTTCCTGACGAATTCCAGGATGCCGACGCCGCCCATCTCCTCCTCGAAGATGAACGCGGCCGACGTCCCCAGCTGCGGATGCTCGTCAACGGCAATCGCTCCCAGGTCGCGTCTGTCGCACATACCCAGCATCGAGAGAGCGCCCGTGCCCACGTGCGCGATGGCGTGAAGCGCACCGCCGTCGTCAGCGTAATTCGGTCGCGGCTCACGCCCGGTGAACCACGCGGCCATCGTCTCGTACTCAAGCGCGGGCATATCGACCGGGAAAAACTTTCCCTTGTCTTCGGGCGTGTACAGGTCTCTCTCGTAGTAGCCCATCACCTGCGACCTTATGAGAACGCGGCTTGTCCATATCTTGCGCCGTCCGGCGTTCACGACCACAGGCTCCTCGAGTATCCTGATTGTCGTTGAAGTCTCCGCCTGCGTGTAGATCCGCTGGTCCAGGTAGGAGAGATGTGCCTCCCGTGCGCTCTCGTCAAAGTTCACCACGCGGTATGTCTGTCCCTTATGGGCATAGACGGCGCCCGGGTACAGCTCCCGCAGCGCATACAGCCGAGACGTCTCTTCGAGCTTTCGGCCGTTGTCCGCGTTCAGGAGATTGAACCGGTCGTTGTCGGAAGCCCTGATGTTGATGTTGAGGGCCGGGTTGTCTATTCCGGGAGCAAGCCTCCTCACAGCACCATCCACGATCAGCCGTCCCGCCTGGACAAGCCCGTGAGCCGTGAAGCGCAGCGCACGCTCTCCGAATATGTCGAAATCTGCGCGACTGAGCGGAAGCTCCGCCGCGGCGCACTCAAGATGCGCCCCCAGTATGCTCTCGTTCTGGAGGTTCACCTGCGCGGACTCGTGCGCTGCGCCGAAGAATGACTGCGGAAAGCGCACGTAGAAGGAGTCAACGGGGTTGTCGCGCAGGAGCATCAGCGAGAGGCTCTGCTTGCCGTTGCGGCCGCTGCGTCCTGCCTGCTGCCAGCTCGACGCGATGGTCCCGGGATAGCCGGCAATCACCGTGGCCGACACCGATCCGATGTCAACACCCAGCTCAAGAGCGTTCGTGCTCGCGACCGCAAGCAGGTCGCCGTCTCGAAGTCCTCGCTCAACGGCCCTTCGGTCGTCGGCGAGGTAGCCCGAGCGGTATGGCCTGATCTTGTTCTTCAGTTCGGGGCGTCTGTAGCGTCCCGCCCTGCGTCCGTTCAGGTACTCCTCGGTGTACTGCACGATCCGCTCCACGCCGGCGCGGTTCTGCGCGAAGGCGAGCGTCTTGACGTTGCGCCTCATCAGGCTGGAGGTCACCATCGCAGCCTGCATGTTTATGCCGGTGCTGCCCATCTTCTGCTCCGTGCTTGCCGCATCGAGCAGTATGAACGCCCTGCTTCCGGATGGCGAGCCGTCGCTGTCGATAACATCAAACGGCAGTCCGACCAGACGCTCCGCGTGCTCTCCCGGGTTTGCGATCGTCGCAGAGCAGAGGATGAACTGGGGCGATGCGCCGTACTGGCGCAGGATGCGGCGAAGCCTCCGCATTATCATCGCCACATGCGTTCCGAAGACTCCCCGATAGTAGTGAGCCTCATCTATCACCACGTACTTCAGGTTGCTCAGGAAGGAGCGCCACGCACCGTGCTGCGGCAGCATCGACACCTGCATCATGTCCACGTTGGTGATGATGATTCTGCTAGCTGCGCGTATGTGCGCCCTGTCTTCGCGCGGCGTATCGCCGTCGTAGGTGTCGCAGCTGAGGTCAATGCCTCCGCCTTCCATCATCTCGTCCAGCCCCGAGAGCTGGTCGTGTCCGAGAGCCTTCGTCGGAAACAGGTACAGGGCGCGGGCGCGGCTGTCGTTGAGCAGCTTGTGCAGCACCGGCGCGTGAAAGCAGATGGACTTGCCGGACGCCGTGCTGGTCGAGACGACGACGTTGCTGCTCCTCATGGCCGCGTCTATGGCGTCCGCCTGGTGACTGTAGGTGCGGAGCGCGCCCTTCGCCTTCATCGCAGCCTTCACATTCGGGTGAAGGTCGGCATCAGGCTGGCGGTAATGGGCCTCACGAGCCTCTATGTGCTCAATGTGTCCCGCAAGATCGCCGTTCGCCAGCGCCTCTTCGAGTTCCGACACGAGGCCGGACACTCCTGATTCGTTCATAATTGGCCTCCAGTATTATTGTACGATTGTTCGCCTTCCAACGCATTGAGAGGCGTGAGGTGTCGGTCGCCGCGAGTCTGTCCCATCAGAACATCCTTGCCCGACCAAGGGCGCCGTCACGGTCGGGAACCTTCCTGTCCCTGCAGTCGTCGCAGCGTTCGAGAAAAAGCGGCATCGTCGGTCCGCCCCAACTGCTGTTGAGCTTTCGCGAGCTGCCACAGAAGGCGCAGCGGCCGGTCCGGTCGCTGATTCCTATGCCCGCGCACTCCCTCGTGTCGCAGACGGCCATGCCGTTTGCGCGCTCGCGCCTGCCGCAGCGGATGCAGATGTTCGCCCTATACCACGCCTCGAGCACTGCCACCTGCTGGTAGAACCAGTGCCAGTCGATGCTGCCGTCAGGCATCATGCGAGGCTCGCTGTCGAGTGCCTCCGGAGGCGGCAGGCCGATCGGCTTAACCATCAAGAACTCTCCTTACAGGGTGCGCGCCCAGCGCACGTACCAGGAGCCGTCTTCCGCGCAGAAGACCAGGAACCGGTAGGAGTGGGGCTGGCTCTGCACGGCCATTATCAGCCTGTCCTGTCTCGCTCCCTTGATCCGCGCCTCATACTCATCGGCGACCGAAAGTGCTTCAGTGTCCTCCAGACCCCGGTCTTCGATCTCACGGCGCACCTGGGACGGTGTGAGCGGCACCCCGTAGCTTGCGCCGTCCTCGGGGCTTGTCCAGACCGCAGAGCAGGTCATGCAGCGCCAGACGCCGTCGAAGCGCCCGCGAAGCTGGCAGTCTCTCGAGCAGTCGAGCGCAGATGCGCGAAAGTCCCAGATCGCCTTGTAGAGAGCGTCCTGCTCGGGGCCGGTCGGGTTGCGAAACGATGCGCCACCGTGGTCGGACACCGACCACGTGTACTCGATGGCGACGTCCCTCGCGCCTCCGAGAAGCGGCGCCACCATGTTCACGCGCTCATGTGCGAACTCGGCAATGTCGGTGTATGTCTGCTCGTCGTTGTAGTTTCGGTAGAGTAGTTGGTTCATGCCGTTCCTTTCATGACAAAAGCAAGAGGCGGACGCCTGATGGCATCCGCCTCTGTGTTATGTCGGGCTTTATATGAACCGCCCGGGCTAGGCCTTGTTGTCTCCGAACGATTCCGAATCGTCGATCGGGCTGAAGCGTTTGCGATAGTCTGCCTGCCGGCGCGCCTCCCTGTCCGCATCGATGGCTGCCTGCCTCTGCTCGGTCCTCTCGTGGAGCTCTCCGACCAAGTAGTCGAGCCACTCGTCCCGGCGGAAGACCGTGGGTCGGTCTATCGAGTGGTAAGCCGCGCTGTCCACGTATCTCCACCTGTCCTCCACCTTCACCCGAATGTCCACGTTGGGCACGTAGGTGTCGAGGCTGATGTGGACGCGACCGCCCTTGTAGTGGTCGAAGCCGCCGTGCTTTTTGCTCGTATGGCTGGTCCGCAGCACCCTGGCGACGTGTCCTGCGACCTGTGCCACTCTTCTGGGAGTGATCTCTTCTTCGTACTTGTCGTTCATGGCATTTCCTCGCGCTTCATCCTGTAGACGGTGACTCCGGCACCGGATGCCACCTTCACCATGTCGGCTGTACCCGGACCTCCCTCGAACGCGACCACCGCGTCGGGCCTGTGTTCGAGCATCTGCCTGTTTCTGATGATGCCGGCGCGTTTAGGATGCGCGCGCCAGTCCGCAGGACAAGCTATCTGGGCCACGCCGATCTCTCTTGCTGCCCGAGCAGCCAGGGTGTCCGCACCCCGGGCCGCTCCATGTACCACAGTCTTGAGGTTGAGCGCCCTCAGCACGGAGAGCGCCAGCGGGTAGTCGCTGAAGAGTTAATGTTAGAAGTTGTGGAAATTGAAAATGCGTGAGTAAAGGAAAGGGCGTATCCTTCCAGGAACATCAATCCGTCGATTAGACGAAAAACTGGAGGGACACGCCGTGAAGGAAGTATATCAGAACGAGGAAGACACGAACGTAGTTGGTGACACGCTGGAAGGGATGGTCAGGGAAGGAGCGAGAAGGATGCTGGCAGCCGCGCTCGAGGAGGAAGTGAGCGCATTTCTGGGCAGGGATCGCTATGAGCGAGGCAAGGAGTTCCGCGGATACAGGAACGGTTATCATCCAAGCCGCGAGCTGACGGTGGGAGTGTCAGCGGTGGAGGTGAAGGTGCCGAGGGTGTCGGACGTGCCGGCGGAGGTGTGCGCTAACGGCTTCGAGTCGAAGATAGTGAAGCGGTACGAGAGGACGAGTAGGCAGACGCAGGACCTGTTTCGGAAGCTGTATATGGAAGGGTTGTCGACCGGAGACTTCGAGCCGGTGTTCCGGGAGTTGGTTGGGGAGACTGCGGCATTGAGTCCGAACGCGATCGTGAGGCTGAAGCAGAGTTGGGAGTCCGACTATAGGGCCTGGCGCGGTCGGATGCTGAACGAGCACAGGTATGCCTACATCTGGGCTGACGGTGTGTACCTGGGAGCCGGAGTGGACAGGGAGAAGACGGCGTTGCTGTGCGTGGTGGGAGCGAGGGAGGACGGCGTTAAGGAGTTGCTGGCGATGGAGCTTGGCTATCGTGAGAGCACGGAGAGCTGGTCCGGAGTGCTGAGGAGCCTGCGGGATAGGGGGATGGATGCGCCACTGTTGGCGGTTGGAGACGGCGCATTGGGGCTGTGGGCTGCGCTTGATGGTGTGTTCCCCACGACGGCTCACCAGCGCTGCTGGAACCACCGTGCGCTGAACGTGCAGGCCAAGTTGCCGAAGTCGCTGCATTCTGAGGTGAGACGCAGGTTGAAGGAGATGTCCGCTGCGCCGACACGGTCAGAGTGCGAGAGGCTGCGAGACGAGTACGTGGTCGATCTGAGCGCCGAAGGTCGCGTCGATGCCGCCGAGACGGTGGTCCGGGACTGGGAGTCGTTCGTGAGCTTCTACGATTTCCCTGTGGAGCACTGGGTGCATCTGCGGACGACGAACCCATTGGAGTCGGTGTTCAGCGCGGTGAGGCTGAGGACGGATGTAACTCGGCGGATGAAACGGCGAGACAGCGCACTGTATCTTGTGTTCAAGGTGGCGCTGAGGCTGAGTGAGCGCTGGAGACCACTGAACGGAGGGCGGAATCTGATGGGGTTGCTGGTGGACGGAGCGAGGTTCGAGGACGGGATCTTAACCGAGTTGCCGGTGAGTGCCGAGGAGGAGGTCGCCGCCTAATGAGTTAGAACGCCTGGAAGGAATTTCCACAACATTTGACACAAGCTCGTCGCTGAACTCGCGCCCGCCGCATACGAGGACATTGAGCGGCCGGGTGGCGGAAGGGGGCGCGACCGTTCCATTTCTGAGAAAGGTTGTTCTGCCTTCCGGATCCACGCTCACATCGATGTCGATTATCATCCGTTGTTCCGCTGCGCGAACTTCAGGGCGATCATAGCGCCGACGTCGGCGCAGGCATTGCCCCAGCCGTAGCCATGAGCCATGTCCCCGAGGCTTGCGGCATGGCCGAGCTCGTGTATCACAAGCCCGAGTTGCTCGCGGTCCCGCGCCGTGAAGAACTCATCATCGAGCCGCGCGAGGTTGAAGCGCATCGTCGGGTGCGCCGAGCTGCGCGTGCAGTCGGCCAGGTGGAACGAGCGCGTGTTGTGAATGAACTGCACGTTCACCAGCACCCCGATGATGCGGCCCATCTCCTTGACCCATTCCTCGAAGGCCAGCTTGTCCAGATCGTCGGATACGTCCACGATCTTGAAGTATGGGTCCTCCTCGCCTCCGAGGTTGCTGCCGAAGCGTGCGCTCGCCGATTCCAGCCCGCCGCGTTGCTGCAGGTGCGTCCTCTCCTCCTTGCTCATCGTGCGTGGATGAACGATGTGAAAGCCCTTGTCTATGGCCTCAAGATTGGAGTTCCGGTTGGAAGACCACAGCACGGCCTTGTCGCCGAGCCGGTTCTTCACCGTGGCGCGAGCGGCGTCCTCGCTGATCCGGTTGTCCTCTACGGCAGTACGCACCCACGTCTCGCTGAACTCGTCGCGTTCCATCTCGGAGTGCATCGCGTTCAGAACCTCGGCGTAGATGTCCTGCAGGTAGCTCTCGCTCACCGTGTCGCGGTTGGGGTTCTGCGGTATCTTCTGCATCACGTTCACGTCGAAGCAGGAGTCTATGACCTGGATGGGCATGCCCTGGTCGAATATCCGTCCCTTGCCGTCAAGTCCGACGGGGCGTGAGATCTCGATCTTCGTCTTGCGCCTCGTGCGGCGCATGGCCTGTCCCGGGCCTTCCTGGATGACCGTCTCAAGCGTTGCCTCGTGAATCTTGATAGGCTCGGGGTGGCTGACCTCGCGCCCGTTGATCAGAAAGCGGCAGTGACGCGGAGGACGCACGAACCTGAGCTTCTGCCTCAGCTTCTCCGCCTCAAGCGAAGTCCAGGGCATCACCAGCGTGACCTCCGTGCCGCTCGTGCGCCTGTTGCGCCTCACGATGCGTCCGCCGTCTGCCGGAAAGTCTATGGTGTAGCCCACCGTCACAACCTTCGCCTCGGTTGCCGCTGAAATCGCCTGCTGAGACCCCATGTTGAACATGCCGCGCTTTTCGGGCATGCCGCGCTTCGGGTTCGGCCCGTTGACCTGCCATGCATCTCTCGGCTCGGCAAAGCCGGCGCCGTCGTCCCTGACGACTATGCGCGCCCCGCTCTCAACGTAGTGATAGACGCTGACGGAGCACACCGTCGCGCTGTCCTCGTCGAATACGTTCTGGATGAGCTCGTACACCAGCCGCTCGAAGCGGTCCTTGTTCAGTTCTCCCATGCCCTCCGTGCTGATGGCGAATCGGTCGGGAAAGAATCCGGTTTCTATTTCGTTCATTGGATACACCTCGGTAGGATGCAGTCCCAGATGCCCCGCAGCGCAGCGAGGCATCATCTTCTCAAACCTGTCGGCGTCAGCCTGCTGGCATTAAGCCTGCTGGCATTGTCAGCCTGCCGGCATTGTCAGCCTGCCGGCATCAGATAGAGAACGCCGCCGTAGTCGTCGGTAAGCACCCACTTGCGGTGTTCCGACTTCCTGAGAAGCTCTTCGGATTCTGTCATCAGCGTCACGGTTAGCGGGTGAACGGGGCGTCCGTCGAGAGTCTCGCTACCTGCCATCTGCAGGCGGTCGTACCGGTACTCAAGCTCTGCGCCGATGGGAATCGTTCCCCTGCCGTCGAGCGTGTATATGATGATCGCATCGTCCTTCAGTGTCACTGACTAATGCTCTATGTGCTTGTCGTAGGTCTCAAGGTAGTAAACCAGGTCCAGCGGCGATAGCCCGAATATGAACTTCACATACTGGCGCTCCTTGCCGTAGAGCCTGGCGTCGAAATAGAAGAAGTGCTTTCTCGCACCCAGTTCGCGCCACCTGACGCGCTGCACCTTGTCAACCCAGTCCATGCCAAGACGCTGCACATCCGACCCAATCGCCCGCAGTTTATCAAGCGTGAAGTCCTCGCCTACCGGCTGGTACAGCTCAATATCCAGGTGCGTCGCCTCAACGCTGATGTCGGAATCCGCTCCGACTTGCCCGTCGATTCGCTCGCGCAATGCCTTGAGGCACTGATTGATAGCCTGTTCCGCAAAATTGGTTCCCAATATCTCTTCCTCGCTGTTCAGGATGTAGTATCGCGCCCGGCGCCATCGTCAGGCGCGGCATTGTCGTGGTCGGAGCTTGCGAACCACCCCGACCTCATCAGTCATTGCCGACCGCTCAAAGCTCTACTTCAGCTTCGCGGGGTCAAACGGCGGCGGGGTCCATTCGGGCATGCGCTCCGCCTGAATCTTGCCGTCCTTGAAGTACGAAACCCACTTGTCGCCGTTTTCCTGTCCCTCTCCGCTCAGCGTGAGCACCGCCTGGGGATGCCGGAGCGAGACCCTGAGCATGTCGTCCGTGACGTCATACCACTTCACCTCGGTTCCGCCTGACAGCACGTCCTTCCAAAAATCGACATCTTCATCCTTCGTGACTTCGGCAACGCTCTGCGCCACTTGCTCCAGCGAGTCGTCCGACTCTTCGATTATCAGGTTCACGTATGTGTAGTAGCCCATTAGTGTTTCCTCTTATTCGTTATCAAAGGGGTTGCGCCGCATCGCAGCGTTGCGGTGCGGCATTTCTCGCGCTCATATCAGCCGCATGTGGCCGACACCCTCATCTTCGGGCGGCACATCTTCGTCACGGCATTCGAGGCAGTACTCCACGGCTGCCGCGTAGTCGGGCGAGAAGAGCGCCCACGAACCATCGGTTACGGGCGCTTTGTACAATAATTACCATTTGCACAGAAATAGACACTTTCGTGACCGATCTGCACAATAATTCCTTCAGTTATTCGTTGGGTTCAGTTGATACCCGATAGCCGTTATTTCGTGCCAGTAGTACAGCGTCCTCCGCTCTTACACTGACCTGTCTGCCCTCATGCTGCATCCCGACTCGGCCACCCTTCTTATCCAAGACGGCATAGCCACTGAGAACGCCATGCTTCCTGTGAGTCAAGCCTCACCAGGTCGCCGGAGGCCAGTCCCCTGAGTTGCTTGCGCCGTTTCCTGTGTCCCGGGCAACTCGTGTAGCCCTGCTGCTGCCGTGAGAGAGCGCAGTAACGGCGATAACCTTGCCCCCTGGGATTGCCGTGCCGGTCTGCAGGTCGGAGCATCTGCCGGTCTCCGTGACCCGTTGACCTGACGACTATCTTCAGTGGAGGCAGCATCATGACCGCATCCGGCGCTCCAACACAGAGCGCGTCGTTCACATGAGTCTTCGGCACTCCCAGCCTCCTGCGAGTCCACGACGTCGTATAAGCGTCGTACTCGGCGGTGGGCAGTTCCATCTGTTCAAGCCGTCTCAGCAACTCCGGCACGATGATGTTCATCTGGGTGGCTCCCGCCAGCGGCGCTCGCCTGATTGTCCTGATAGCCGCAAGTCTCGCGGGCCTGTCAGCCAGGAAATCCTCGACGGACTGGTTGCCCTTGCTGACGTTGCAGTCCTGGCAACTGACCACCAGCTTTGAGACCCTGTTCGCTCCGCCACGGCTGCGAGGAACGATGTGGTCCAGCTCGTATCGCTCGGCCTTCGCGTTGCCGCAATAGGCGCACTTTCGCCCGTCGCGATGGAAGACGTAGCTCCTGAGTTGCCAGCCGGCAAGCTCGCCCTGCTGGTACTCCCGGCCCGTCACTTCCGCGTCCTGCATGATCTGCGTGTCGAACCTCGCGGTCTCCACGCGCACCAGCGTCACGGGGAACAGGGCGCACAGTCTTTGTATCAAGGTCTCCGTGTTGGCAAGCCGCGTCAGCAGCGACGGCGGCAGCCACCCCTCGGGACGAGGCCTGTTATCGAACCTGGGCGGCCTGTTGCGTAGTCTGCCGCGCCTGCTGCGGCGCATCGCTCGTCTCTTGTCCATCTTGTTTCTGACACGCACACCCCGATGACGAAGCTCTACAAGGGCGTGCGCCCTTCTGCCGTCAGGCGTCTCGCTCACGACGGCCAGTCCGGTCGCGCCCGCGCCCGGGTCTATGTTCAGCGCCACGCCGTCTATCGCGACGCCCTCGTCGTCAATGCCGGTGTCCCGCATCTGTACGCAGAACACGCCCTTCACCCAGCGCTTCTCCGCTCTGCCCTGCCTTATCAGCCGCCTTGCCCTCGACGGGCGGGTGGGCATCAGCGGAGAGCCGTGGCGGTCCAGCACCGGCACGGTGTTCTGGTTCGTCGGGTCTGTTGATCGTCTTTTCATGTCGTCTCCTTGATCTTCAAAATCTCCCTCGGGGCGAACCCCTTGGAAAGTATGTCCCCGCAGGTTTGGATACCACCTGTGGAAACTTCGCCTCGTCAATGGCTGGCGGTCGGAGTCCGCTGCCCCGTGAGTGGACTAGCCTCATCTCACGGGACTTTGAGCGGTCAGAGCTGGCGAAGCACCCTGACGTCCACATTTATTGCCGACCGCGCGCCGTAACCGAGTTATTTCAATCCGTTACTCGATTGAGACTGTGCCTCGTACTCAGACGGCCCGCATTATTGTGCGAACCGTAACCTCAAGTGCCCAATTCTGTGCAAACCTGAGATTTTGTACAAAGCCGGTTACGGGTTTATGCTTCACGCGGCTTTGTACAGAATTGACCATTTGCACAATGAACGACATACTTACACAAATAGGAAACCCCCGCAGGCTCATTGCTATGCGGGGGCTGATGGTGAAAGATTGATTGTCGTTAGCGTGGTTCAGACGGTCTTAAATCTGCAGAATGAAGCCGATGCCAGAATGCGGTCTCTGGGTCATCGGTCTCAATGAACCGCTCCGCTTCTGAGTGGACCCTACTGAGTGTCTCGGCGTCCATCTCGTCATCCATGTTCACTCCTGCGACCACCGCATAGGTGTCTACTCCTGTGACTGCCCTAATAATTCTGGCATGGTCTGTGCTCTTGAGGATGTCTTCCTTCTCTACGGTGTAAGAGGCTTCTAAAGCAATGTAGTAGGCAGGAGTCGAATCAGGCCTGGCTTGCAAGTCCCTAACCTCTGCGACCAAGTCAGCTCCTGGGAACGTCCTCCACGCTCTATCACGAAGATCGAGGGACTCAATCAATGCAACATTGTTCGCCAGCCAGTTCTCCAACACATCATCTGGAACTTGACGTGTCTTTATAAGGCGTAAGCCGTGCTTATGAGCGAACAACCAAGCCACTTCACGGTTATCCTTACGTGATGCGTCCACAGCGTATGTCCCACGGAAGCTGGACTGGGCCTTAACTTCCTCCCGGAACATATCACCCAAGCCATTGATGTCTACGCTGTTCTTCTCGACCTTCTCCTCCAGTGAGTCGACTTTCCCCTCCAGTGAGTCGAGCCGCCCATCAATACGGTTGAAGTTCTTTTCCGTATCCTTCCGGAACTCTGTCATCTCACTCTTGAACTCGTTAAACTCGTGCGGCAGTTTGATTAGTTCCTCCGTGAGAATCTTGGCTCGCACAGCCTCCAGAAGGCGCGGGTTCTTATCCAGGATGTCCAACAGTTCGTCAATGGTGTTGAATGTGGTCATTGTGTTACCTCTGCTCTCATTATAGATGATTGTTCCAAATAGAAAAGCTCCGTTGGTAGGATTAACGGCAGGCGCGTCGGCGTTAGAGACCCCGTGAATATCGGACCGCATTTTCATAGCAATCGAGAGCCTTGAGTGACCTCCGCGACTTCTCGGGCACATTTCTATTTTGTGCAGAAATTGTTTATTCTTGTGTAAATCTTCAATTCTGTACAAAGCCTCTGCACTCGGCCGTCGTGCAGAGATAGCCTTGCCCGTCGTCCGCCTGGGGTCAGCCGCAGTCCACGCATAGTCCGGTCTCCCTGCGCTCAGCCATCAACCTGCGCCTGCGGTGAAACCAGTGCCAGTCCAGGCTGCCATTGGGCATCACATGCACGTCATAGTCAGGGTCATCCATCATCAAAGCACCCTCCGTCTCGTCAGGCATATCATCCAATCTCTTCCGAGGCATCTTAGCCAGTTTCTCGTCCCTAAGCGCGAAGAACGACATGGCGCAGCCCTCGCAGACCGTACCTATCTTGCCTTGTGCCGTGAGGCGTTCGAGCGCAGTGTGAAAGAACGAACGGCTGCAGCTCGTGCAGCAACGGAAGGTATCCGCCGAAAGGTCCTGATGTTGCAGCCTGGGATAGACGTCCACCTTCCACAGGTCTGTCCTCGTGATGCCCCTGTCGCAGAACAGGCAGTTGTACCTGGGCTTCCTGCCGGCGTTCCTAGTTGGCGCTGCCACCGAGTTGTCCCTCGAAGGCGTGGATCGCCTCCATGCGGGCGTCGTGCTTATTCTGGGAGGTGGTGCCGAAGTAAGTGCAAAGCTCGCCCGCCTGCGCTCCGCACGTGGAGCAGGGAACTGGGTTGTTTTGCTGCAGCACGAGCTTCTCCACTATGAAGTTGCTTGCGCCGATGAGCGCCCAGTCGGCGGGATGGCTGCACCGCCGCGCCGCGGGAGTGCCCCAGCAGTGCTCGTACAGCGCGAAGGAGAGCCTGCGTACATCGATCACGTTCGTGTCCGGATCGACAGTCCATTCCCAGATGAGGTCAACGGGCACGCCGAGGTCGTTTATGTCCTTGATGACCGTTGGCTTGCTCCTCTTCTCACGCTCCAGCATCAGCACGCACGCGCTCTGGCCGATTGACGGGTTTTCCACCAGGAACTGATTCAAGTTGGTATCTGCCATTTCATATTCACTTTCTCTTGCGGACGGCCGATGTTGATTAGCCGTCACCGAAAAAGCCCGCGCCAAATGCGTGTTGACGCGGGCCGGTTTCAATCTCGCGCAGCGCGCCGGTTAGCGATGCTGCCTGTCGGCGATGCCCTCCGCCCCGGAAATAACCATGCTCCAGGGCATGTCGAAGCGTCCGCTCACCAGTGAGCACTGCACAGCGAGCTTTGCGACCGCGTATTCGCGCCAGCGCTCATCGTGGCTCGCCTGTCGCGGCGGAACCCTGTCCGCATGCCACTCCAGCAGCTCCTTGCCGACCTGCTCGACGAACGGAGCGTCTATCTGACTGCTCCCCTCCCGTCGCACAACCACGAAGGTGCCGGGCACGTTGCATTCGGCCACGAACATCCCGGGCTCGACGGTGAAGTCATGGCTTCCGATGTGATCGGTCACCTCGTAAGTGACCTTCAGCCTTTTGGAGAGAAGGCAGTGACCGGGCTGCGCCGGCGCGTCTCTTCCAGTCCAGCCATTCCAGCCGAATGGCGTGAAAGCGCCGCTGTTTGTCTCCACCCGCTTCAGTCTCGCGGTCTTCATGCCTTCGGGATACGACGGGTCCCAACGCGGACCGCCCAGCGACTTGCCGTCACCGTAGTATGGATTCTCGCTGACAACGGCCACTCCGTTCTTGTCCAGATAGGTGAAGAGCGAGAGCGCCGCGATGTTGAAAGGTACGATGAACACGTCGTCCAGCTGTTCCAGGTCATCCTGCTGGTCGAACGTGAAGCCGGGCTTGTCCCTGTGCCATCTGAGGTAGGGCTTCTGGATTGCAGTTAGTTTTTGCAAGACCATTTCAGTCTCCTGTCATTCGTTTCAGGGTGGAAGCGCCAGGACAGCGATGCCCGGCGCTCTCAGTTGCGAATCCCTACCCGAGATGTATGCGGCTTGCAGTCGGAAGATTCTGGTTCTGGTACTTGCTGCC
The DNA here is from genome assembly GCA_963665605.1 of Dehalococcoidia bacterium. Taxonomy (GTDB): domain Bacteria; phylum Chloroflexota; class Dehalococcoidia; order Lucifugimonadales; family JADFKI01; genus Bin90. Next base: position 3,067,272 of record OY762409.1, read on the forward strand.
GAGTTGCGGCGAGCCGTATGGCACGTTCGCGGGCGTGGTCAGCTTCGCGAATGATAACTGTCCTATCCGCATCCCCGGGTATAGCGTGATCGGCAGGTTCGCCACGTTGCTCAGTTCCAGCGTGAGGTTGCCCTTCCAGCCCGGATCGACGTATCCCGCCGTAGAGTGGATGAGCAGTCCTATGCGACCCAGTGAGCTCTTCCCCTCCAGGCGCGCGACCAGGTCGTCGGCGACCTCGACGTGCTCAAGCGTGCTTGCCAGCACGAACTCGCCCGGGTGCAGCATGAAGGGCTGGTCCTCGCAGGCTATCTCCATCTCGGTCATGTCGCTTATGTCCTGCCGCACGTCGATGAACGGCCGTCGCGAGTTGCGGAACACGAGGATGTGCTTATCCAACCTTACGTCTATGCTCGCCGGCTGCACGCAGCCGTCGCCGAGGGGCGATACGACTATCCTGCCGTCCGCGAGGTACTCGTTGATCGTGTGATCGCTCAGAATCATGTCGCCTTTCTCCTTGCAGATTGTCAGGGGTTGCGCCGCACCGCAACGCTGCGATGCGGCATCTGACTTATTGGGTCTCCGTGAGCCCGTCCTGTCAGCTCTCTCCGCGAGCTTTCACCCAGCGTCCACCGTGCTTCACGCCGACGAACCACTTCCTGCCGGTGATGGCAAACGCTTCAAACGTGTAAAGCTCCAGGCGGTAACCCTTGTCCACGCAGTCCGTGCAGAGCGCCCGAAAGCGCAGCCACGCGCCCACGTTCTCGTAGCAGTAGGTCTCGCAGTTCAGGCAGCGCACTCCCATTCGCCTGCTCAAGTCTTCACCTCCTACCGGTCAGAACAGGATGCCCTGCTGCTGGGCAGCCCTGTCCGTAAATTGCTCCAGGAAGAAGTCCGACCGCAACTTCATCGTGGCGTCCGAGGCCTCCTGGCACGGCTCGCACACGAGCGTCCCCTTGGGGCAGGCGCACCGGCAGGCCGGGCAGTAGCCCATGCCGTGGAGCGGGCATTTCCTCTTGCGATGTCCGCCATCAGCGCAGTCGCACTGCCGGAGCAAGTCAAAGTATCTGGGCCGGTCGCACTCCGACTCAACGAAGAGGTTGTGCCTGGCTATCGTGTCTATGGACAGGGAGCAGGCGTTCTCGCGGATCTGCCGCATGCGCGCAAGCTCGGCGCGCCTGGCATTCAGCCTAGTATTCAACCGGGTGACTCATCCAGATGTGCTCGTCCAGGTCAATGACCCATCTGCGGCATATCGGGCAGCGCACGTAATCAGACTCGGTCATAGCACGCTCCCTATTCTGCAACGAAGCCCTCGGGCGTCCACGCAAGCGCAGCGGCCCTGCCCTCAGGCGTCACGTCCTCAGGCGCCTCGTCGCCGGCAGCGAAGGCCCTCTCCATCGCAGCGGCAAGCGCGGCCTTCTTGTTGTCCGAGTGAGCGTCGGCCCACTCCACGCCAAGAGTCTCCTCGGCGATTTCGAGCATGCGGCCCTTCGTGAGTCGCCCCCAGAAGTTCTCCACCGTGGGCCTGAAGTCCTTCGTGAAGTCGATGCTCAGGTCGTCAACCACAGCCTCGACCTCCGGCGACAGCCCCGTGTCGATCGTCAGTTGCCCCTTGTAGGTAGCGGCGACGCAGGCGGCAAAGAGCGCCTCCTTCTTCTTGCTGAGCTTTCGCATCTTCTCGAACGCAGCGCCGTCGTCGGTCTCATTCGTCCAGTCGAGCGGGAGCTTGTCCACGTCGATGGTAGCCGTGGCCCCGTTGGAGCTGCCGAAGCGGAACAGCTCGACGTCGAGCGAGTGGGTGAAGTATCGCTCGACGGAAAACACGTCACGCGCCATCTGGAACAGCAGCAGGTCGAAGGCCCCGGCAAAAGCGCCCGACAGGTGCGAGCGGACGATCTTCGTGCGCTCGATGCGCATCTCGTCCATGAGCTTCTTCGAGTAGCCGACCTTCTCGCGCACGGCCTTCTCGGGGTCCCTGAACGTCATGTCGACTGAAGACTCTGCCCCTGCCTTCGGCATGTCCCCGGGCCTCACGAGTCCCTCGATTACCTTGGCCTTTCCCGCGTAGTCAATCGTCACGACGCAGCCTGCGATCTCCAGCTGGTCCTCGGAGTAGGCGTCGCGGGACACCTTCAGCTTGCGCAACTCTTCCATGCGGTCAATGACGCTGTTGTACTCCGCCTGCGTCTCTTCCGAACTTTCGCCCTGCAGCAGCTCATGCCTTCGTGCCTGGAGCCTGTCCTCTTCGGCCTTTTCCTCCGCCGTCAGCTTGCCTTTAGCCCCGATCCACCGAAATAGAGGTTATCGGAGGTCCTCATAAGGGATGAAAAGGTGCTCCCGCATATCTGGGATAATGGTTTATGGAGTCAGAACCAACCAGATACGAGGAGCACCCATTAGATGATAGCATCCGAGCGTCCTGACCGCATCCAAGTAACCTTCGACGACCACCGCCTGGTGGCCAATGCCGGACTGATGTTGCCAGTCATGCTCGCCGGGCGTCTGGGTCTGAGCGAACTTGTGGACAGCCACCTTGACCTGGGGGATGCGCCTGGTCGGGCGAATGCGGGAGACAAGATACTGACCCTGGCGGCATCGGCGCTGGCAGGGGGCGATTGCATAGACGACGCGGACGCGCTGCGGTCCGGGGGCACCGAACGGGTGCTGGGCTGCGCGGTCAAGGCTCCGTCCACACTGGGGACATTCCTGCGCAGCTTCCGCTGGGGACACGTGCGACAACTGGACCGTGTGAGCCGGGAGTTGCTGGCGCGAGCCTGGTCCGCGGGGGCAGGACCCGGGGACTCGCCTCTGACGATCGACCTGGACTCCACCGTCTGCGAGACCTACGGACTGGCAAAGGAGGGAGCCAGCGAGCACAACTACGCCGGTCAGAGAGGCTATCACCCGCTGCTTGCCGTCGCCGCAGGAACAGGAGACGTGCTGATGGCAAGACTGCGCAAGGGCCGGGCCAACACCGTACGGGGTGCAGCCAACTTCCTGCGTGAGACGCTGAGCAGAGTGCGCTACTCAGGAGCCACCGGAGCGCTCACCGTGAGGGCCGACAGTGGCTTCTACACCCACGACATCGTCAGCGTCTGCCGCGACAACGATGTGCGCTTCTCCATCACCGTCCGACAGCATCGGAGCTTGCGCAATCTCATAGAGGACATACCCGAGGCTGACTGGACGCCCATACCCTACTGGATGGAGGGCGCAGCCGACGTTGCCGAGACGACCTACACTCCCTTCGGAGGTGAGCCTGACGCAGCGCCGGTGCGACTGATCGTCCGCAGGGTCAGGCCCACGCCCGGTTCCCAGTTGGCGCTGTTTGCCAGCTACAGCTATCACGCCTTCATCACCGACCGACAGGGCGACACTCTCCAACTGGAAGCCGATCACCGCAGACACGCCGAGATCGAGAACGCCATACGCGACCTCAAGTACGGTGTGGGACTGAACCACCTGCCATCGGGTCGCTTCGCAGCCAACGCTGCCTGGATGGCCGTGCAAGTGATGGCACACAACCTTGCCCGCTGGACCGCGCGCATCGGTCTGGCTGAGCAGGTGGTGACCACAAAGACCCTCAGACGACGCTTCTTCTCCCTGGCCGGACGGCTCACACGCTCGGCACGCCGCCTCACTCTGCATCTACCCCGGGGCTGGCCCTGGGGGACACAGTTCGGCGAAGCCCTGGAGCGACTGCGCTCCCTGCCACACCCTGTCTGACGGCGGCTACCGCTCCTTCCGACCCATCCTCATCCGCCAGCCAGTCCCTGGTCTGCTCAACTCGCTTCGGACGGACCGGCAAGGGTCCCCTGATGCCTCCGAACACTCCATATGCGCCTCTTCACCGCTGACGGAGGCTTGCTGGCAGACCGCCAGTGGCACCATCTAGCCCAAATCCGTCTTTACGATCTCATCCCCGGTTCACATGTCCCTTTACTGCGCCACCATAGCGAACTTCGGTGGATTCGGGCTTAACCGGGAAGACCTTATTGTACTTGCCCTCTTGTTCGTAGCCGAACTCGATCTCGAACTCAATCCACTTCCAGGAGTCTTTCAGCTCTTCTGCGATTGCAGCGAGCTTGCGGTCGGCAAGGTCGTAGAGGATCTGGGGGTCTTCCAGCCAGATGCCGCGATTGTCTTCCTCGGCGAACAGGTCGCGCGTCACGCGGCCACCGGCCTTCTCGTACTCCTCCACGCCGACGAACTCCGCGATGCGCGAACTACCCTTCATATTGTCCTTAAGCAGGATCGCGCGCACGTTGTAATCCGAAACGTATGACCTCGTCTCGTGCATGTTGTTCCAGATCTCCTCCTGGAGCTTCTGGTCGCTGGTGAGCGAGAAGGCCTTCAGCACTTCAAGGTTCGTGTCGCCCTCGCGGTATGCCTGTAGCAGCATCGGCGAGACGTTGCCGAGGCGCAGCCGCTGCTCGACGGCCCTTTCGGACATGCCGAAGCGCACGGCGATCTCGGAAGCTGTGCTGCCCTCGTGGACCAGCTTTGCGAAAGCCTCCACCTGGTCGGCCGGGTGCATGTCCTCACGCATCGCGTTCTCGATGAGCGACACCTCAACGGCATGCGAAGCGTCCTCCATGAGGAGGCAGTGGACGGGGTATTCCTCGCTGAAGACTCCCTCTGCCGCGAGTTCCTGCATCAGCGTGGTGCGGCGCCTGCCGGCATCAACCTCATACCAGCCCTCGTTCTCCTCGTCCTTGTGTACGACGAGGTTTTGAAGAAGCCCGACAGAGGCGAGCGATGCCTTGAGCTCGACGTCCGAAGCCGGGTCCGCCGCAGTTTGCCTCACGTTGGCCGCCGATACCTTCAGCCGATTGAGGGGAACGATTATCTCAGTTGTGTTCTTCATCCGATTCTCCTCGGGTTCTGTATGTTCTGGGGTGAGAAAGCCCCCGCGCTGCAACGGCAGGGGCTTGTCGTTTCATTTTCTCCGATCGCCAATCTCGTAACACTGCGTGTACTCGCTCGGCCTACGGTCGTAGCTGCCCATCAGCTTCAGGTCCTTGCCCGACTTCTCGATGCACCGCTTAGCGAGCATGAAGCTAAGTACAGTGCCGGTCGCCAGCCCCAACAGGACGTCAGGCAGCGATTCGCAGGCTATGAACTTGAAAGCCAATCTTCATGACAGCCCCACGAACTCCGAACGCTGCAGATTGAACGGCAGTCCCGCTTCAATCACCGCCTCGCGCCTGGCGTCCGGCAGTTCCTCAAACAGCGATCCGCACTCCTGGCACGCAACCTGCCCGTCGCTCGCGCCACCCTTTGGCACGGCTCTGAGATAGTTCTCCTCGCACTCGCACTCGACGTACTCTGGCACGAGCCATATCTCGTACTTCTCCGAGTCCAAGCCCTCGCTCACCACGCTTACGTTGTCTCTCACAGCAATCTCCCGTACCTGAATCCCTGAGCGTCCACCGAGCGCACGGCGGACACTCCCTTCCTCATCGGTTGTCGTTAACCGTTATCGCCATGCCTTGCGGCTCGTGACCTTGACAAGTGTCGCAAGGAGCGCAACGCACACGATGGTTGCGATAATGCCCCTGATGGCAGTATCCACATCGCCCTGCAGTATGAGCCGCGTTTCCATCGCCGCTATTGCCACTCCGTATGCGGCAACGCAGACGTATAGCGCGATGGAAACACTGCGGCGGTCCTTGCGCTCTGAGTAGTTCATCCACCTCATGTGCGCGACTACGCCGGTCACGGCTCCGCACAGGTAGGCTGCGATCGCAACCCATAGAAGTAGCAGTTCAAAATCCATATCTATGCCGCCTTCGATTCATCAAGGAGGCTCCGTATGAACTTGTACGTGCGCGGCGTCGATACCTTGAGGTTCAGGTCCTGGCCGGTCTCGCTTACGAGTACCCGCTCAAGCTGTCCCCATGACCGCGCCAGCGCGTTCCAGTTGTCGTACCTGGTAGCAAGCACCAGCACGCCATGCTCGAAGGCCTCCGGAACCTCCCGAAGCAGCAGCACGCACCGTCTCAGGTCCGCGGCGTCATACGGCACCCTGCTGTCCTTGCCGTTGCCGAGCGGGTGTCCGGCCGCCGTTCTCGCGATTGCCTCAGACGACAATCCGCGCTCGCCGGTGCAGTACCACTTCAGCAATCTCTGTGTCATGCTTTTTTGCATGGTCTTTCTCTCTTCTCTTGCATTTAGCGGCTGCCACCCTGCTGAGAGCGGCAGCGATATCCGCTATTTCAGTCAAGGATGTCCGTCACGTAAGTGACCGGAACTCCGAAGTGCCTTGCCGATAGCCTCATGGCCTCCAGCATGTCACCCCGCGCCAGCGCGGCGTTGACCTCAACTTGAGCGATGAAGGCGTCCTGCCCCAGTTCGCCGAGGTCAGCGCGGGCGAACTCCTCGAAGTCGGCGTGAGGCCGCATGAACGCGTCCGCTGCGCTGCTTATGACGGGTGCCGTCACGGTCTGGTGAGTCTCCTGGTAGAAGACGCTGTACTCGGCGCGTTCATCCTCGAAGATGAAGTAGTCAGGGTGCAGCGTCTCCGCGAACGACCTGCCGCCGGCGTGTCGCAACTTGTAGGAGACCTCGATGCCCTGAACCTTCTTCCAGCGTGTCAGTTCACCGAACTCGTGGATCTGCGGCAGGCGCTCAAGGCCGTCGCCGGAGAAGAACTTCGTGATGCCGACAGGGCTCTCCACCGTCTCAAGCGTGAGGCTAAACAGCTGCGCCGTCGCGACGTTCTCCGGGTAGTTGTCGGGGCGGATGGTGTAGTGGTGCATGCGGTTGTCTTCCCACGCGTCCTCGCACACCACTCGCTTGCCATCCGCCAGCGAGGCGACGATGAGAGGCAGGGAGCGAAAACCGAAGGGCACCGCGATGTAGCTCTCGCCCGGGTCGATCTCCTCTATCTCAAGGATCTGCAGGGACGTGCCGGTGAGAATCAGTTCAATCAGACTGGTCATGTTGTCGGTCATTCTCTTGCTCCGTATGTTTCAGCTGTGAAAGCGCCGCCCCGATTGCGGTCGGAGCGGCGCAGGATGAATGCGTGGCAGGGAAGTCTCTATGCCACCATCCCCCTGTGAATGTAGAGAGCGGCGTCAAGCGCCCTTTCGTGCTCGTAGGCCTCGTTCCTGTAATAGGCGTATGCGCAAGCGAACTTCAGCAGAATATGCCCGTGGCATGGCTTCGGGGAGCAGAAGCAGACCATACCTTTTGCGACGAAGCCCGCGCCAGTCTCCTCAACCAGCTCCCGCACGTCGAGGCGCTCGTTTCTCACGGCCCAGGTGAGGTACTCCGCGTATAGCTGAAGCGACTGTTCTCGCGTCAGGCGCGCGCCCTCGTAGGAGTAGCCGAGCTCATGGAGGTACGGCAGCCGCTCTTCGATTTTGGCCACCGTTTCCCACGAAAGCGGGCGGTCAATCGGGAAGGGATTGCCCCACTTCCCTGACCGTCCCTTGCCGCCACGGCCAATGTACAGAGCATCCGCGGGCTTGCCCGCATCGCGGATGCTCCAGACCTTTGCCTGTATCGTCATGCCGCATCCTCCCCGGCATCCACCGTGTAGAGGGGAATTGTGATGAACCGGCTGATGCCCTCGTTGACGTCATCCATCACCGCCTCCCTGAGGTGGTCGCCGCAGTAGTATTCGGTTCGATACCAGCCGGGATTAGACAGCCCGTACAGCGCAAACTTCCTGCAATGTACATGTAACTGCCCCTCCAGCGGCAGTCCAGAATGACGATTGGGATTAATCCTCATCGGTGGCCTCCCCTCTGGTGGGGAACCAGTTCTGCTTCCAGGTGGTCTGCATTCCCATCCTCAGCCACGCAATATGCTCGTAGCGGGCATTGCGGCGCTTGCGCTCTCGCCGTTCACCTTTCGTCACCAGTGACCTCCTTCCATACGCTTTCAAGGACACGCCGTCCCATAGGGGCGCTTTGCACGTACCCTTCTAACGGCAGCGGTCCGCGCTTGCGCGAGTCGTACATGTATATGCGCGCGCTACCGTCCGGGTAGTCGGTAATCTTGCATCCGACGCCCGTAGTCTGAAGGTTAACCGAGTCTCTGACCACAAGGTCGTCTTCGTACTCGACCGAGTAGACCTTAAAGGGTTGTTCGAACAGGATGTTGGCCTTCGGTTCTTGCATGTCCGTAAGGTCTTCGGCCACAGCCTGTGCGGCCGCTTGTGTGTCTGGGAGATTTAGAAAGAACAGCCGCGCGACTATGCCGGGTTCGCTCCTGTGCATCACGAGCAGTTCGGTCGATGTCTGCCCTGCCACTTCGGATACCCTGATCTGAAGCACGAATTCGTTCAGGTGGGTTTGGAGGCAGCGTTCATTAGACGCTGCGGATCCTCCCAGCAGGAATTTGTCCGTCTCTTTGAAGTTGAGCAGTTCACTTTCTGATTTAATCATCGCGGTCTCCTGACGCTCTGAAAATGAGAAGAACCTCCGCAGGATAGACACCTACGGAGGTTCGTGGCCTAGGTCTTATATAACTAGAGCTCGTCGCCGGGGAATGGCTCGTCGAACGGCTCCCCGCGTTCCTCACTTGCGCCAGTGGCGCGCCATTGCGTCCACCAGGCGCTTGGCGAGCGCGACGTTTCTGACCCTGCCCTCCATCGGGCACGGCCCTCGTCTGTTCGTCCCGAACACGTATATCCGGGCCAGACCCCAGCACCCTTCATCGGGCGGGTAGTCGACGACCTTGTAGCGCCAGCCCTCCGGTCCCTCCGCGTCGTGGACCGAAAGCATCGCATCCTCCTCAATGCTGTGATGCTCGGGGAGCTTGTAGCACAGGTCGAATTCCGCAGGCGCAGCACTCGCAAGTGCCTCGGTTACGCCTGCGGCAGCAGCCTGCGCGGCCTCCATGTCCTGCACGAACAGCTGTGCTAGCTTGCGCTCGGCGTTCGTGAACTCGATGTCCAGCCGCACCGATCCATCGCTCCAGACCATGAATGTCGTCTCCACAGGGCCCTGAGTCACCTTCGTGACCTGCGGCTCCATTATTCGGCTTCCCCGGATAGGAACTCCCGCTGGAAGTTGTCAAAGTCCTCCAGTGCCTGCTTGCTGTCAGCCCAGGCGCACATCCTGAGCGCGCCTGGCTCCTGCTGCTCCGCCTGCTTTGCAAGCTCGATCTCGCGTGCGAAAGCCTCTTTCGAGAGATGGTCCAGCGTGCCGTACTCAAGGCGCATGAACGCCTCGACGCCGACCGCGTTAACGGTCTCGTCAATCTCCCTGATCGTCTCCACATAGAAGCTGTACCTATGTTTCGGCATGTGCTCTCTCCTAAATCCAAGCCCCGACGACAAGAGCATTCTCGGGGCGTTCCCTGTGGTAGGTGCGCGCAAGCTCGATGAACTCCCGGGCCTCGGCGGCTCCCCGTTCGGAGTCCTCACCTTGCCCGAGCACCTTCGCTTCCACGCGGGCCACGTCCGCGGGACGCAGCACCATATTTTCGTTCTCAAGCGAGCCTGAGTAGAGGCAGTCAGAGTCGTAGATGCACATCAGCTCGACCAGAACCGTCTCGCAGTTCTTGCCCTGCCAGATGTGCTCGGCGGAAGCCGGAAGCTCCGTTCCGCAGACGTCCCCCTGCTCGCTCCTGTCGATTGCCCACATGTCAATATCAGGCATGTCCTCTCCTTGCCTTCTGAGGGCGCAGCAAGCGCCTCTGCCAATCCTAGGCGGCCTCTTCCTCGTCGTAGCGCCGGCGCATCTTCACGATGCGCTCAAGGCGCGTCCAGAACCCGTCGACGGCCACATCGTTGTCGCCGTGAACCGAGTGGACGCTGCACCAGGAGTTGCCGTTGTCCCAGACGATCACCGTGACCTCGGGTCCCACGGCCTTCCAGTAGCGGCAGCTGGCCTCATCGACGATCACGCACTCGAGCTGCTTCGCGCCCGCTGCATCCACGACCTCGGCGTCATGAAGGTCGGCATGCCTGATGCGGGGTTCTGCCCTGTTTGCCACCTTGTCGAAGAACTTCGTGTCCCTGTCGGGAAAGGCCACCCGAAATGTCTTCAGCGCCATCTGCCACTCAGCCGACACGAACGAGTCGTCCGAGTTGATGCGGACCTCGCTGCCGAGGTGATGCTTCATGCATAGCAGCAACACCCGCACGATCCTGTCGTAGGGCATCCTCCCGGTGTCGCAGTGACCGCTTATGTTCATGTCCATCGGGAGGAAGTCCGAGCGTGACATGTAGCAGAACGGCTGCGCGTTCAGCGGCCCCACACCGTTGAAGATGATGTAATCCTCAGTTATCTCGGCCTCGGTGTGATGCATCCCCAGTCCGTTCGCAACGTCCAGGTCAAAGGTCTCGACAATCTTCTCAAGGTCTTCTGAAAGCTCTCCGACGATGGTGTGGGCGTCCTGCTTGATTTCCCACTTGTGTGTGACCATAGCTATTCCTTTCCTGTCCGGTGTTATTCTCGGGAGGCTGTCCCCGATGCCGTTCAGGCGCAGCCGTTTTCTCGTCAGTCCGATCTGCCACGCCTCGCGAGGTGACGCCTGCGTCGTTCCGCCTCCACCCTATCGAGCCCTTCCTTTATTCCCATTGCCACCCTGTCGTAGGAGTCGAGCGCCTCGTCTAGATCTCGACGGTGTAAACCGTCTCCCACTTGCGATGGCCGTGCCTCACGGTCGCGCCCTCGCCCTGGTAGGCGACGAGGATCGCGGCATCGTAGATGTCCTTCAGCGTGGCGATGCACTCGCCTTTGGGCGAGTAAACCTTCAGCGGAAAGCGTGCCATCAGCGAGCCTCCCTCAGATCGTCAGGGTCGGACGGCGACTTCCTTGCGGCAGGCATGCCAGCAGCTAGGGCAGAACGTCTTCCGCAGCGGGTCCAGGCCAAGCCGGTGCCTCTGTTCGATGGTGTCCGGATCGGTGATCTGTATGACACCAGGCTTCCTGCACCTTCTCGGCTTGCCGCTTTCGCTTCGGTGCTTGTAGCAGCGGCAGACCTCGTCGGTCCAGTTGAACGTCTTGCGCCACCAGACCTTGTCTCCTTTCTCAGGCTGGCTTTTCCGTAGATAACTACGCCGTTTTCGATCTCTTTCTTTTTGGCAGGAATCATTTGCCAATCCTTTGTTCTATCTCTGTTCTAATTGTAGGGCGCGCACGTCGCACGCAGAGTGGTTCGAACACTCTGTTTCGCCCTCTTTCGCGCTTGCAAAAGATGAAGGTCGCTCCCTGTCTGAAGGCGCGCCCCAAGTTGACTGCTGCCACTTCTGCCTGAAGCAGCTCTAAAGGTGCAGGTGAAACCTGGCGTAGAGTCCGTAGCGTTCCTTGAAGCCCGCGGCCCACTTATCGGCATCCTCGACGTCCTCTGAGGAGATGTCTCGGTCTGTCTGCGCGCTCTCCCTGAACCTGTCAAGCAGCGCGCCAACCTGCTGGCTCTCATCACCCCATCCCGCTTCCGAGTACAGCTCGATGACGCCTGCCTCTCTGGGGCTTATGGAGTCGGGGTTCTCGCAGGCTATGAAGTTCGCGAACGCCTCTGGCATGTAGTCGTTCTCGTCGGGCTTGGGCATAAAATGCCCCTGGTAGTTAGCCCCAATCCACCGAAGATATTGACACAGTGAAGATAGCGAAGACGTGGGAAGTGCTCCGTTGACTGTGGGATAATGGTTTTTTGAGGAAAGACCAACCCCAGACAAGGAGCACCAAATAGATGATAGCATCCGAGCGTCCCGACCGCATCCAGGTAGCCTTCGACGACCACCGCCTGGTGGCCAATGCCGGACTGCTGTTACCGGTCACACTGGCCCATCGTCTGGGTCTGAGCGAACTTGTGGAAAGCCACCTTGACCTGGGGGATGCGCCGGGTCGGGCGAACGCGGGAGACAAGATACTGACCCTGGTGGCGTCGGCTCTGGCAGGCGGTGATTGTATAGACGACGCGGACGCGCTGCGGTCCGGAGGCACCGGACGGGTGCTGGGCTGTACGGTCAAGGCGCCATCCACACTGGGGACATTCCTGCGCAGCTTCAGGTGGGGCCACGTGCGCCAACTGGACCGGGTGAGCCGGGAACTGCTGTTGCGAAGTTGGTCCGCGGGGGCAGGACCCGGGGACTCGCCCCTGACGATTGACCTGGACTCCACCGTCTGCGAGACCTACGGACTGGCGAAGGAGGGAGGCAGCGAGCACAACTACAACGGGCAGAGAGGCTATCATCCGCTGGTTGCCGTCGTCGCAGGAACAGGGAACGTGCTGATGGCACGACTGCGCAAGGGCCGGGCCAACACCGCCCGGGGCGCAGCCAACTTCCTGCGTGAGACGCTGAGCAGGGCACGCTACGCAGGAGCCACGGGAGCGCTCACCGTGCGGGCCGACAGCGGCTTCTACGCCCACGACATCGTCAGCGTCTGCCGCGACAACGATGTGCGCTTCTCCATCACCGTCCGACAGCATCGGAGCTTGCGCAATCTCATAGAGGATATACCCGAGACCGACTGGACGCCCATACCCTACTGGATGGAGGGCGCAGCCGACGTTGCCGAGACCACGTACGTACCCTTCGACAGCCGCCCCGACGCCGCGCCGGTGCGCCTCATCGTCCGCAGGGTCAGGCCCACGCCCGGCTCTCAACTGGCGCTGCTCGCCGACTACAGCTATCACGGCTTCATCACCGACCGGGAGGGCGACACCCTTCAACTGGAAGCCGACCACCGCCGACACGCCGAGATCGAGAACGCCATACGCGACCTGAAGTACGGTGTGGGACTGAACCACCTGCCATCGGGTCGCTTCGCCGCCAACGCAGCCTGGATGGCCGTGCAGGTGATGGCACACAACCTTGCCCGCTGGACCGCGCGCATCGGTCTGGCTGAGCAGGTGGTGACCACAAAGACCCTCAGACGACGCTTCTTCTCCCTTGTCGGACGGCTCACACGCTCGGCACGCCTTCTCACTCTGCATCTTCCGCAGGGCTGGCCCTGGGGAACACAGTTCGGACGCGCACTGACCAGACTGCGAACCATTCCATTACCGAGCTGATGGCAGCGACGACAGACCGCCATACACGCCACAACCCATCACATCCCCAGACTCTAGCCGGACCGCGAGTATCCCCTGCTGCCCACCGATTCGTCAACTTCACCCACAATCGCCACTGTGGGCCTCCACCGGCGTCCAACATCACGACCGGGGACCTTCAGAACGCTCCAGCGCCGGCGTCATACTCTCACCGCCATCTTGCCACGCTCTTAAACCACGATCCGGCAGAGATGCCACGACTCTTCGGTGGATTCGGGGTTAGGCATCGTGTTTCCTTTACTAGAGTGCTGCGCGCCATTCCCCAAGCGCAGGGAGACGGCGCTTCTTTGACTTCTACAAAGACTCAGGCTGCTGATGCGGAGAGTCCGGAAGCGCGCCGACTGAACTGCGTATGGGCATCCATGCGAGCGGCTTTCAGCGTCGGGCACTCGCTCCGGTAGTAGAAGCTCGTCATCTCGACAAGCCAGTGCCGCTTTCGCTGCCGCGGCCAGAAGTTCTTGTAGATCGTGGCCACCTGCTGCTCGCCGTCTTCGGTCCGCACGAGCAGGTCGTAGTTCGGGCTGGAATGTCCCGTTGCGTCCGGCTGCTGCCGTCTCAGGACAAACCTCATGAGACCATCGCCTCGAATTCAGCCTCAGTCACCACGCGGATGCCGAGGTTCTGAGCCTTGGCGAGCTTGCTTCCGGCCTTCTCGCCCGCGATGAGCAGGTCCGTCGCCTTCGTCACCGAGTTCTGAGCCGTCCCGCCGAGCGCGGCGATGGTTGAATTGATGCTGCTTCTGGTGTGGTGTTGCAGCGTGCCGGTGGCGCACACCTTCATTCCGTCCAGCGGCAGCGCCTCATCTCCGGTGCTCTCGCGTCCGTTTGTGTCGGCGGCGTCTTCCTTCTCGGTTCCCACGGCAACGCCCAGCTCCAGCAGTTCGTAGAGTTGCTTGCGGTTGTTCGGGTTTCCCATGTAGCTGCAGAACGACTCCGCCATCTTGGGACCGAAGCCATCGAGCTGGCGAATGCTGTCGTAGGTCTCGGCAATCCTGTCCTCTCCAGAAGTTGCATCAAGCAGCGCCGAGAGCGTGCGGTAGTGCCCGACCAGCGTCTCGGATGCGCTGCGCCCAACCTCTCGGATGCCGAGTGCGGCCAGCAGCTTCTGAAGAGGCCTGTCCTTAGATGCCGTGATCTGCTCAAGTAGGTTCTCCGCCTTCTTCTCGCCCCAGCCCGAGAGCGACACAAGGTCGTCCCATGTGAGCCGGTAGAGGTCGGAGATCTGGCTGACCAGTCCTGCGGCGATCAGCTTGCTTATGGCGACAGGTCCCGCGCCGAGGATGGCCATGTAGTCCTGCCCGATGAAGTGCTCCAGACCGCGCTGAAGCTGGCCGGGGCAGAGCAGGGTGTTTGGGCAGTAGGTCCGCGCCTCGCCCTGCGGCCGTATCAGGAGGCTCGCGCACGCGGGGCAGTGCGTTGGGAACACAATCGCATTCTCGCTGCCGTCCCGCTCGTCCGCGAAAACCTTCTCGACAGCCGGTATGACGTCGCCAGCCCTCTTCACGAGAACCTTGTCGCCGACCATCAGGTCCAGTCCCTCGACGATGTCCTTGTTATGCAATGTCACGCTCGTCACGGTTACATCGCCTATGACGACCGGCTCGACCTCTCCGATTGGCGTAACCGCACCGGTGCGGCCTACGCTGAAGGATACGTTTGTGAGGACCGTGCGCTCCGCCTGGGCAATGCCCTTGCAGGCGAAGGCCCAGTTGGGGGCGTTGCGTCCCGCTCCGAGTATTTTGCGCGCCGGTAGGCTGTCGAGCTTTATGACCACGCCGTCGCAGTCGTAGTCGACCCCGCCCATCATCTCGCTCAGCGTCTCGTAGGCGTTCTCGATGTCTGCCTCGGTCTGTAGCTCGGGGATACCGAACTCAACGACCGAAAAGCCAAGCTCCGCAAGCCACTCGATAACCTCGCTGTGGCGGATGAAGCCCTTCGGGTTTGACTCGAACAGAATTCCGTAGGCGAAGAAGTGGATGCCCCGCTTTGCAACCTCTTCGGGGTCGGAGTGGCGCATGCCGCCCGCGACGGTGTTACGGGGGCTGGAGTAAAGCTCCTCTCCCGCAGCCTCGCGGTCGTTGTTCAGCAGCGCAAACAGGCTGTTGGGAATGTAAGCCTCTCCGACCACGGAGATGCGGCCCGGAACCGCTGTCTTCAGCTTGAGCGGCAGGTCGGCGATTCGTATCGCGTTCTGCGTGACATTCTCGCCGATGATGCCGTCACCGCGGGTCGCGGCGCCTCTGAACTCACCGTTCTCATAGTCGACACGGAGCGCCATGCCGTCGATCTTCAGGTCCGCATAGGCGCGTGCGCCCGGGGCCTGCCGTACTATCGCATGCCACGCCTGCGCCCGTTGCATCTGGTCGAAGGCGTTGTTGAGGCTGAGCATTGGAGCCGGATGGGCGACCTTCGGACTGCCGTCAGAGACGGCGCTGCCCACAACGACCGGCACGACGGGCTCATTGCTGTTCGCGCCCGTAAGTTCGTTGTATTCACGTACCAGCGCGTCATACTCGGCGTCCGAAATCAGGGGCTTGCCCCTGTCGTACAGCTTTGAGTGAAGCTCGATGCTCTTTTTCAGTTTCTCTTCTCTGGTCACTTTCAATCTCCTGAGCTGATTCTTGTTGAAAGAGAAAGGACGGCATCCGTGCCACCCTTCTCCGCTGTCGTGCCGGCTGGGGTCACTTGCCGGCCGGTTGCTGCCTCTCCCAGATCTCCTTCATCGTCTCCGCGATGAGCTGCCCCCTCGCGGCCTCTTCCAGCGATTTGGGGAGATTTTCGGCGACCATATCCATCAAGTCGCCTTCATCGTCAAGCCAGCCCTCCATGCGCCCCACGGTGCGGCATAGCACCAGAGTGAAGACCGCTCCGTACTGGTCGCGGGAGAGCTTTTCGGTAACCTCTGCGCCGAACTCGATTGCGCGGCGGCGCAGTTCGTACTCCTGCGGGGTCAGGGCGTCAGCTGTCCATGCCGCGGCCGGATCGCCATCGCCTGCAGGCAGGGCGGTCTTGTCCTCGTTGGACAGGTAGCCTATGGTCTCAAGGTGCTGGCATGCCCTGACTATCGCATCCGGGTCGAGAATCTCGGGGCATTTCAGGTCAACGCCCGTCAGGATCTCCGTCAGCTCCAGGATCGTCAGAATGTTGAGGTCGGACGCCGGCATCTGCCTGTCGTTTATCTCGTAGATGGCGGCGAGCACCAGCATTTCTGCCAGGACCAACTTGGGTTGTTCTGTCATTTCGCATGCCTCCTGAAAAGAGCGGGGCAGCGGCCCTGAAGCCACTGCCCTGCGTGAAGTCTTGTGTTCGGACGCGGCGCGGCGCCCGTTCGGTTATAGTCTGGCGCGGATATGCGGCCACTCCAGTCGCGCCTGAGTCGCAATCGCCACGCCCCTGAGCAACATGGCCGTGGTGTCGTCATCCAGGTTGGGTTTCAAGGTTCCCACAAGTCCTGTGATGTCGCCGTCTTTCGGCCAGCCCTCATTAACGGCTACCTGCTCAAGGTGGACCATCATCGTGAGCGCGGTAGCCTGACCATCAGTTCCTTTTGCGTAGATGGACGCGGCGAACTCGATTGCATGCGAGTGGTCTTCCAATTCAGGCGGGATTACCAGCACGGTGACCTCGGAGTCGTTCTCATGGACTGCCGCCGGATCGTCCGTCTTTGACAGGTGGCCTGACTCCTCAAGCCTTCTTGCGGCGTCTAAGACCTTCTGCGTGGACTCGATGCCCGCGCATTCAAGGTCAAGCCCTGTCAGATGCGGCACCAGCATCAGCACAGTTGAGACCGTCTGGGAGTCCGGCGCTACGGCTCTAGCGTTGAGGTGCTGAATTGCCGTCAGAACCAGGTATTCGAGCCTGCTGAGGTCGCTTTGGCCCGCTATGTAGCTAATCACTTCACCGCCTCCAGTCGTTCGATGAACCAGGAGAGCTTCTGTCCCGGTCCTTGCTCCAGCGTCGCCCAGCCGTCAAACAACTCGTCGGCGAGATCGTACACCGGACCCCGGTCGATGAGGCCATTGCGCTCTCCGCCGGGCGGGTTGCTTATGCCCAGGTTGCCGAGCAGCACGACGCGCTCCTCGCCTTTGCCATACTGAAAGGCATAGACGTCTCCGGTCTCGTCGACGACCGACACGCGAATGCGGCTGTTGGTTGCCGCGTTTATGAACACGAACTCGTCGCCGCCAAGCCGAACGGTTTTGCTCTCGATCCCCTCGCCCAGAACCGGCCCGAACAATCCGCAGTCGTCGCGGTGCCAGACTCCGAAGTCGGTCTCTCCGGAAGTCGCGCCACCCCTCTCGGAGTAGAACTCCCTGATGGAGGCGTATTGCCTGAACGTTCTGTCCATGCTTAACCTCTCTTCCTTCTCATTTCCCTCTCGCACCCGCCCCGCGTGAGCGTATGCGATAGATTACTGGCCTGCCATCAAGAAGCGACTCTTGCCAGCCGCCTCTTGCGCTCGGACAGCATCACCACCTTGTCAATCAGCGCGTCGTAGTATCCGGACATGATGCGGTGCAGCACATAGGCAACCCCGTCCTCTGCGGAGCGAATCAGTGCTCCCTTACTCCATACCGGCTCGGAGGTGATGCCTTTCAGGTGGGCGATGATCCCCTCGGGGTCGCCGCCTATGCGGAGGCAGTAGGAGATCATGCGCCCCAATCCTTCCAGGTGGGCATACTCGACCTCTCCGGCCTTGCCTATGCGAAGAAACACCTCGAAAGGCCGCCTGTGCTCATCCACGTTGACCGTGACGAACATCTTGCCGCCTGCCGTCTCCACCTCCACCGTGATGCCGGGTGCTGCGGCAGGTCGAACCCTCGCGCCGTAGTAGTCATTGAGCCACGGCTCAGACGCCTCCGGCACATCGTCATAATCAGGGCCTTCATCGGGCGCCAGCAGGGTCAACTCATCCCCCGGCGCGAGCGCCATGTCTTCCTGTAGCACACGCTCCATGCCCTCATCCGCATCTACCCTGGCTCCCGGCTCGTCCAGAAAGGTCATCAGGTCCTCTGTTTTCCCGACGACTTCAAGTGTCGCCGTAGCCCGTTCTAACATCTCGCTTCTCCTTTCCAATCATTTAATGCGTTCGAGCTTGGGAAGCATTCTGGCACGCCTCATACTGAAGAATCTGTCGTTGAAACAGATCAGATGGTCAAGCACTTCGACGCCCAGCAGCTTCCCTGCCTTGCAGATCATCTTGGTAGTTCGCTTGTCCATATTGCTCGGGTGCAGGTAGCCGGTAGGGTGGTTGTGGTACATCACCACGTACTGCCCTCCGGTGAGCAGCGCGTCTCGAAAGACGTCTCGCGGCTCCACCCGCTGTATGCTGTCAGCAGTCCCCTCGTACACCAGTCGTTTTGCCAGCACTCCGTAGTAGCGTGTCAGAGTCGCCACGTGGAGCTGCTCGTGTCCCAGCCCGTAAAGTTGGTTTCTCACAAGCCCAAATAAGTCCTCAGTCCTCCTCACTATCAGCATCCCCTCCTCGCCGGACGTCAGGCTGTCTCTGTCGTAGCCCAGTAACCTCAGCGCCTCCAGGATTTCAGGCGCTCTGTGCGCGCTGCCCTTGCTCACCAGTTGTTTGAGCGGCTCGGCAGCGGCCACCGGGTCTATCGCACCGTTGCTGACGCGATTGCCGGTCGCATCTACAACCATATCTACCTCTGCTCCAGCGCCCTGTTTTCGCGCTGGATCCTGAGAGCATAGGGAGAGCGCACCTTCGGCACGCGCTCTCGCGCGCCGTTCAGAGTTTCCTCGGCCGTCATTTCGAACGCCTCGCTCCAGGCATACACCTCGTCACCCACCGCCTTGCCCGCGGCAATCTCTGCGGCACTTGGCAGGTCCTGAGAAGGTGCGACATCGGGTGTGGACGCCTTGCCCGCTGCGGCCTGCCTGAGGTGATAGAGCGACTGCTTGTAGCAGTCCGGCTCCTGGATGTGGTAGCTGCGACTCTTTGAGGCGACGGGCACAGTCCGGCCGTTAAGCGACGCGATGTCCACCACGTTGGTGTGCATGGCCGGGGCGTCACTTGCGATCTCCCGCATACACCAGTGGCATATCCTTGTAATTGTGCGCTTGCTCAATTCTCAAGTTCCTTTCTTAACCCGAATCCACCGAAGAGTCGTGGCATCTCTGCCGGATCGTGGTTTAAGAGCGTGGCAAGATGGCGGTGAGAGTATGACGCCGGCGCTGGAGCGTTCTGAAGGTCCCCGGTCGTGATGTTGGACGCCGGTGGAGGCCCACAGTGGCGATTGTGGGTGAAGTTGACGAATCGGTGGGCAGCAGGGGATACTCGCGGTCCGGCTAGAGTCTGGGGATGTGATGGGTTGTGGCGTGTATGGCGGTCTGTCGTCGCTGCCATCAGCTCGGTAATGGAATGGTTCGCAGTCTGGTCAGTGCGCGTCCGAACTGTGTTCCCCAGGGCCAGCCCTGCGGAAGATGCAGAGTGAGAAGGCGTGCCGAGCGTGTGAGCCGTCCGACAAGGGAGAAGAAGCGTCGTCTGAGGGTCTTTGTGGTCACCACCTGCTCAGCCAGACCGATGCGCGCGGTCCAGCGGGCAAGGTTGTGTGCCATCACCTGCACGGCCATCCAGGCTGCGTTGGCGGCGAAGCGACCCGATGGCAGGTGGTTCAGTCCCACACCGTACTTCAGGTCGCGTATGGCGTTCTCGATCTCGGCGTGTCGGCGGTGGTCGGCTTCCAGTTGAAGGGTGTCGCCCTCCCGGTCGGTGATGAAGCCGTGATAGCTGTAGTCGGCGAGCAGCGCCAGTTGAGAGCCGGGCGTGGGCCTGACCCTGCGGACGATGAGGCGCACCGGCGCGGCGTCGGGGCGGCTGTCGAAGGGTACGTACGTGGTCTCGGCAACGTCGGCTGCGCCCTCCATCCAGTAGGGTATGGGCGTCCAGTCGGTCTCGGGTATATCCTCTATGAGATTGCGCAAGCTCCGATGCTGTCGGACGGTGATGGAGAAGCGCACATCGTTGTCGCGGCAGACGCTGACGATGTCGTGGGCGTAGAAGCCGCTGTCGGCCCGCACGGTGAGCGCTCCCGTGGCTCCTGCGTAGCGTGCCCTGCTCAGCGTCTCACGCAGGAAGTTGGCTGCGCCCCGGGCGGTGTTGGCCCGGCCCTTGCGCAGTCGTGCCATCAGCACGTTCCCTGTTCCTGCGACGACGGCAACCAGCGGATGATAGCCTCTCTGCCCGTTGTAGTTGTGCTCGCTGCCTCCCTCCTTCGCCAGTCCGTAGGTCTCGCAGACGGTGGAGTCCAGGTCAATCGTCAGGGGCGAGTCCCCGGGTCCTGCCCCCGCGGACCAACTTCGCAACAGCAGTTCCCGGCTCACCCGGTCCAGTTGGCGCACGTGGCCCCACCTGAAGCTGCGCAGGAATGTCCCCAGTGTGGATGGCGCCTTGACCGTACAGCCCAGCACCCGTCCGGTGCCTCCGGACCGCAGCGCGTCCGCGTCGTCTATACAATCACCGCCTGCCAGAGCCGACGCCACCAGGGTCAGTATCTTGTCTCCCGCGTTCGCCCGACCCGGCGCATCCCCCAGGTCAAGGTGGCTTTCCACAAGTTCGCTCAGACCCAGACGATGGGCCAGTGTGACCGGTAACAGCAGTCCGGCATTGGCCACCAGGCGGTGGTCGTCGAAGGCTACCTGGATGCGGTCGGGACGCTCGGATGCTATCATCTATTTGGTGCTCCTTGTCTGGGGTTGGTCTTTCCTCAAAAAACCATTATCCCACAGTCAACGGAGCACTTCCCACGTCTTCGCTATCTTCACTGTGTCAATATCTTCGGTGGATTGGGGCTTAAAGAGCGAAAGCCTCCACGCCGCAGCGCAGGGGCTCTGAGTTTTGCTCACGCCTGAGGCGTGGTTGGTTTACTTGAGGGGCATCAGGGAGGGCTGCTCCGCGGCAGCGCGGCTCTTGCGCGTCTTCTTGCGCTTGCCGCGCTCAAGGTCCTCGACCTCAAGGCCGAAGGCGCTCATCCAGCTGTCCATGCTGACCGCGCCGAAGCTGGCCGGATCCGGCGGCGCAATCTCAGGCTCGGGAGCCTGTGCAGGCGCGTTCACGGGAGCCCCTATTCGCTCCACGCCAGCCTTCTTATTCATCCTCTGCTGCCACGGGCCGTAGCAGCCCGTGTGGAAGACGCGAGATGGCACGGAACGGTCGGCAATGTTGCCATTCCGCCCCTCGATCACCTCGACCGCCGGTGTGCTGATGCGCTGTTCGTCGGTCAGGATGAACTGCTCGCAGCCGTCGCAGACCTCAAGGGCCGCGCTGCCGTCGACGAGGGTCCCGAACAGCGGCATGTCGATGCCGTCAGGCACCGTATCGATGACGTTGTCCCTGTTGGGCATCTCAACGCTCGGTGTAACCGTCTCTGGCTTACTCTCGATGAGCGTCTCCGTGACGAGTGAGACGGCCACATCCGGGGTGAGTCCGTCGGGAAGTTCAGGCTCGTCCATCGAGGCGACGTCGTAGTCGATGTCGCCGAGAAGTTCTTCGCCTTCGGCATCGGCGGACAGCGCCGCGATGCTTATGCCCGACTCGAAGCTGCCGTCGAACTCGATGTCCGAATCGACGAGCATCTGGGCTATGGAGCGGCCCATGTTGTCGTCGCCACCGGCAAGCGCCGTCAGCCCGTCGCTGGACAGGTCGCCTTCGACCGCAAGCGACGTCGCAACCTTCTGCGCTATCAGGTAGATAGCCTGCGTCTGCTTGGTCCCAGCATAGGTGAGATAATAGATACGCACGGGCTGCGTCTGGCCGATGCGCCAGGACCGTCTCGACGCCTGCCTGACGCGTGCCGTGTTGTAGTCGGCCTGTAAGGTAGGTCGCCGGCGAGGTACTTTGTTGTTAGCAAAGCCCTTTTCCAACGACCCCCTTCCGAACCGGGCGTGCGCCTTTCAGCGCACCCGGCTCTCCAATAGTTAATACGAGATATTCTTACCGTCGTATTTACCCGAATGGATTTTCTCGTGGCATTGCTCGCAGGTTACTAATGTCTTACGCCTGCGGGCGACCATGATTTGCATCCAACGTGGGCGTGTCTGACGGTGTGTACCGTTCAAATCCTTGAGGTGTCGGATGTGATGGACTTCAACCTTGTCGGTGGAGCCACACAATTCACATGCATCGGCGAGTAGCCGTTCTAGCAATTCCGTTCTCTCGGTTTTGATCAGTTGAGGACTGTGGTCTGCAAGTATCGCATTTCGTTTGCGTCTCAGAGGTATGTTCCCAAACCTTGCAATAAGCGGTGGCTGCTCAAGGCCCCGCTCTACTATCACTTCAAGGCACGATTTTAGCCCATATTCCGTCTGTACCTTCGTATGGTACTTATCAGCCATTTTCTTGGCAGACGATTTATGTTTACGTGCCAGAGTTCGGCAAAGCGATTGTTGCATGACCCATTGCAGTCGGCTGAAGTGCGCGACGTTCTGAGCCAGCATGTAGTATTGAACTACGCCTCGAAATTCCGCCTGATAGCGGCTGATGATTGTGAAGTCACTTTCATCGAGCATATCGTGACGGGGTGCCGGTTTACCTTTGCGTAGGTAGAACTTTATCCGTGATTGGATTACATCCTGGGAAACACGCAGGCCGATGATGCCGTTAACCTTTCGACGACCATTGCCGTCAATCTGGTCGTTGGCGTATTGAGCTGAAACTAGGTAGCCGAGAAATTTGGCTCCCCTTTGTCCATGAGTCACCAGCGTTTTGTCCTGAGCTAGTTCCAGCTTTAATTCATTCTGGAGAAATTCACTCAGTTCTTGCTTGATGCTCTTAGCTTCCGCTTTTGGTCCTGCGAACCCTAGCAGGAAGTCATCCGCGTAGCGTACATAGCGCAGTCGCCGATAATCGGGGTCATTAGGGTCGGCTGATGGGAGACTTCGCATTTCCTTGCGGAGAGCGCGTGCCTTCCGATGGTCGCCCTTCTTTGCCCAGTAGTGGCTTCGCGTCTTTAGTGTTGCATGGCGATTATTTCTACGTCGGGTCTTGCCTTGTGTATATGCTGGGATGAGTACCTTTTCGACATATTTATCCAACTTGTCAAGATAGATATTGGCGAGGATTGGGCTGACGATACCGCCTTGTGGCGTACCACTTAGCGTTTTGCCATGTTGCCAATTCTCGATGTAACCTGCCCTGAGTAGATTGGCGATGAGTCGGAGAAATCGTCCATCGTGGAGTTTTTCGTTGAGGATTTTCAACAGCACCGAATGGTCGATATTGTCGAAACACCCCTTAATATCCCCCTCGATGAACCACTTCGTTCCCGTCCAATTGCGGGTCATTGCTGACAATGCCGTATGGCAGCCGCGTTGTGGCCGGAAACCGTGTGACTGGTTGGAGAATTGCGGTTCATAGTAGGCTTCTAGGATCATTCGGATAACCTCTTGAACCAGTTTGTCCGACCAGGTGGGGATGCCTAGCGGGCGGGTTTTCCCATTTTTCTTAGGGATATATATACGGCGTACAGGCGTCCACTTATAGCGTTCGTAGCGCAGAGCTTCGATGATGCCATTTATTTTTGCCAGTGCCATTCCGTCCGCAGTTTCCTTTGTTACCCCTTGGGTCATTGCGCCCTCGTTTCGATATATGCGCGCGTAGGCCCGCAGGTACAAGTCCGGGTTATACATTTGTCGATAGATGTTTTCCAGCGTTTTTCCTTGCTTTCCACGTTCTCGAATAATACTTAGTACAGTTTCGGCGTTTCTCATCTCGAGTACCTTTCTGTCTTTGCATTTAACTATCTACCCGTTCACCCTTGTCCAAGGGGTGAACTCTGACCCTCCTTCGAGGGTTGCCCCTTCGCCATGTACCGGTCTTTCTCCGGTTCAGACTACTATGGGGGCTCCGTCACCATAGGACTCTCGTCCCGTAGGTGATCCCGCTTTCTGTTGACATAAGACGTAATAGCGCGGTTTAGGTGTCCCGTTCGTTTCCTTGTCTGAGTTCATTTCTCAGCATCTCAAGTATTGGAAGTTACATTAGGCGGTACGAGGTTCCCATGTATTACTTGACATCGAACTTAATCGGTGGGGGTCGTCTTGCCCCGATTAGAAACTAGGATTCAGGCGGTTTAGCTTTCACCATATCGCGCGGGTCTTGCAGGGCTAATACCCCCGCTTCGACGGCATGCTGTTGTCCCCTTCGAGTTTCCCCGTTAGGTTAGCCGTTGACCCAAGAACATTCTTCCAAGTTCTTCTCAACTGAGTTGAGGATCTTATGCCACATGAAGCGGCGCACCGTACCACACGATCGTCGGGAAGTCCAGCATGTCCACGCCGGTCTCCACCAGCTGCGGGTGGCAGATCAGCACGTCGAGGCCTTCCTTGAGTTGCTTTTCGAGCCAGGGCATGCGCTTGTCGGCGTCGACCGTCTCCGAGCGCAGCACGGTGGTCTTGAGGTTGTGCTTATCCATGATCTCGTGCAGTCGCGGCAGCAGGTCGCGACGGTTGGTATGCGTCGCGAATACAAGCACCTTGCGCCCCGCCGCCTTCTCAGCCTGCACGATCTCGACGAGCTTCTTCTCCTTCGGATACAGCTTGTCCGCCCTGAGCGCCGGGCGCTCGATGAGCGGCCTGCCGTCCGCCGGGCTGTACACGACGCAGGCGTCCTCCTGCGTGCAGGCATCCGGATAGGTCAGCACCGCCTGCGCGAATATGCTGACGAGCTTTGCGGCCGCCTTTGGGTTGGTGAAGGTGAGAGACTTTATCTCCCTGAGAATTCTCTCCTCCATAACCTTGTAGTTGTCCCGCTGGTTGAAACCCGTCGCCGGGTCCATCTCCTCGTCAAGCTCCACGGTCACGGCGTGCTCCGAGAACTCAGGCAGTCCTGCCGCCACGTCCAGCAGACGGATGAAGACGCTGTGACCGAGTATGTACCGCAGCACGGCGGGCATTGCGCCCGGCAGGTCCTTCGGTCGCTCGTCCTGCTTCTTGGTGCGGCTGCGCTTGGCGTTGCCGCTCTCAAGATAGACCGTGCGCTCCACGAAGCCGTACTGGTTCCGCCAGCGCGTGGAGTCGCGGTGGCCGAAGTCTTCGCGTATCTCCCTGTCGCCGAAGCCGTACAGCAGGTGGAACAGGTCGCGGGCATAGCCTGCCATCAGCGTTCCCGTCAGGGTGATGGACTGCGGGATGATCTCCGCGAACATCCTCGCCATCTGTCCCTGCGCCGAATCTCCCGCTTTATGTAGGGTAGGCGGACGGCGAGTTACTTCAGTTGAAGCACTTTTCCGTCAACCCCCCTCCGAACCGGACGTGCGGCTTTCACCGCATCCGGCTCTCCAGTATCTGAAATTGTCTAGACCTGTGGTTTCCAGGTTCCGCCGTGAACCTTAAGGTGGCAGGAACGACAGACTACTAGGGTCTTTCGCCGTCGCGCTGCCATTACCTGTATCCAGACGGGTTTAGGTTTTCGTCCCTTTGGGTTCAGGTCGCGTAATGCGCGTACGTGGTGGACTTGAATGTCCTCCGATGAACCGCACAGTTCGCATTTATCCGCTAGTAGCCGTGTAACTACTTCGTTGCGTTCCTTCCTGTACCGCTGGGGTTGTTGGTCTTTGAGAACTGCTTTCCGCTGTCTTCTTAGCGGGATGCCACCAAATCGCGCCACGAGAGGGCGCTTACCGTCTTCCCGTTGAACTATGACTTCCAGGCAGGAGAGCGTTCCGTGCTCGGTTACTGCAACACCTTTATATTTGCGTCGCATCTTCCGTGCGCTGATCTTATGCTTTCCAGCCAGGGTCTTTGTCAACGATAACTCCATGACCCTGTACAATCGTCTCAAGTGGTGGACGTTGTAGGCCAGAAGGTAATACTGCACGACTCCCCGATATTCCGCTTGGTATCTGCTCACGATGCTGAAATCTTCGTCATGTAGCAGTAAAGTGCGGTGGGTAGGTTTGCCGTTCTGCATGTAGGCACGACAGTGTTCATTGATGGCGTGGGTAGGAACTCGCAGGCCGATGCGACCGTTCACAGACCGTTGGCCCTTTTGTTGCTGGTCATTGGCCTGCTGGTTTATGAGTTCGTACCCGAGGAACTTGGCTGCTTGGCTAGCAGCGTGGGTTATAAGAGTCTTTTCTTGAGATAGCTCCAGTTTGAGGTTATCGCGTAGAAACTCAGTCAGAGACTCCTTAATCTGTGTCGCTTCGGCTCTACTTCCAATATAACCCAGTACGAAATCGTCGGCATAGCGAACGTATCGCAGCCGCCGATACCCTTTGTCCTGTGGATCGCCTGACGGAAGTTGCTGCATCTGTTTGAGCAGGTCTTTCGCCAAGCTCTCATGACCCATTCGTTTGCGATATTGCCTTCGGTTTCTCAATCGAACGTACGCTGGGTTGCGTTTTCGCAGGGCACCTTCAGTATTTGCCGGTATCAACACGTTTTCGACGTACTTATCCAACCGGTCTAGGTATATATTAGAGAGTATTGGACTTACAACGCCTCCCTGCGGGGTTCCGCTCAGAGTACGGTTGTAGCGCCAATCTTTCATGTAGCCTGCCTTCAGTAGATATTTCAGCAGGCGCAGGAAGCGGTTGTCGTGGAGCTTTTCGCCGAGGATCGACAACATCACATCATGGTCAATGTTGTCGAAACACCCTTTGATGTCTCCCTCGATGAACCATTTTGTTCCGGTCCAATAGTCCACCACGTTGCCCAGTGCAGTGTGGCATCCTCGGTTGGGGCGGAATCCGTGGGAGCGGTCGGAGAACTGCGGTTCGTAGTAGGCTTCCAGAATCATCCGGATAACCTCTTGTAGCAGCTTGTCCGACCAGGTAGGTATTCCCAGAGGTCGAGTCGCCCCGTTGGATTTGGGGATGTTGACTCGGCGCACAGGCGTCCATCGGTATCGCTCTTGACGCAAAGCGTCAATTATGCGGTCAATCTTTGCCAGGGACATTCCATCCACGGTTTCTGCGGTTGTGCCTTTGGTCATCGCCCCCCGGTTTGAGTAGAGACGGCCGTAGGCCCGCAGGTAAAGGTCTCGGTTGTACAGTTGTCGATAGATGCCTTCTAGTGGCAGTTCTCTTTTACCACGGTCTTGTATAACGTTTAGTACAGTTTCGGCTGTTCTCATCACGAGTACCTCTCTGACTAATGTTTGATGTTAGATACCTGCCTCCCTTTGCCATGTGCCGGGCTTTCCCCGTCTCGGACTACTATGGAGGCTCCGTTACCATAGGGGTCTCCCCCCGTAGGCAATCCCACGTTCCGTTGTCATAGGACGAAATAGCGCGACTTAGGTACCCCGTTCGTTCTCTTGTATAGCCTCATTGGCTATCGTTCGCTCATCAGAGGTGCATAGGCCACCAATACAGACCTTAGCAATGAGCGTCATCGGGTTTCAGGCGTGTAACCGATGGGTGAATTCGGACACCGTCTGAGAACTAGGGTTCAGGCAATTCAGCTTTTACCATATCGCGCGAGTCTTGCGAGACTAACCTTTTAACGCCTGTCCGGTCATACTCGCTTTACCGACATGCTGTTTTCCCCTTTGGCTTTCGCCTCCAGGTAGGTCGGTTGACTCAAAGATTTCCTCTGAATCTCTCTCAACTAGGTTGAGAATCCTATGCCACGTGACGTGGCGCACACTGATGGAATTCGTCTGCAATGAGAAGCTCGCACAGGTCGGGGAGGTAGCGCTTGTAGTATTCGGCAAGGTCGTACCGGCGAGGCGGGTATATGTTGGACTTGAACACCTCGCGGCGGCTTGCCTGGTAGGCTGCCCACTCAGAGGGCTCGTAGCGCGGGGACTTCGATCCCACACCGCCTAGTTCCATAGCCTCGCGCGCGTCAACGCTTGAGGCGTAGATATAACGGCGCTTCATCCGCTCCTTGAGCTGCTCGTCGCCGTGCGGGCTGTTGCCGTGCCTCTCGCTGACGAAGTTCTTGGCGAGCGCCTGCCAGAGCCTTGCACCGCAAGCGCGCGTCTCCGTCTGGAATGCCTCCCGCCCGTAGTCGTCCTTGACCTCAAGCCTGCCGATCGTTATCTCGTTCCGGCAGATGCGCCGGCCCCTGCAGAGCCAGTCCCAGTCGGCGTACTCTTCCTTCTTCGCCATGATGGGCTGTCCGCACTCGGGGCAGCAGATGCGCTGAACGTGCCGCTCGACGACCTTCGTGTGATCGCCGTCAGGCTCCATTCCTGGCGGAAGGTCCGCCGGGTCAACGGCCTCTTCAACCTTGACGGTGAAGGGCCTCCAGTTGTGCTCGATCAGCTCGCCCGTGGTCTCCGAGTAGAGCGGCTGCGGCTTGTAGCCCCAGCGGAAGTGTACGGCCGGTATGCGCCCGTAGGACGCCTTGGCGACGCTGTGCGCCAGGATGATGTACACAGGCACGTCGCGGTCGAAGTGAGTGTAATTGGCGTCGAGCCAGCGCATCTGCTTCATCGGCCTCTTGTACAGGCGGTAGAACGGCTCCTTCGCCTTCTTGCCGCCCGGGTTCTTGCCCACGACGTACACTCGCGCGTTCGGCACCGTCATGAGGACTTCCTTCTCCCACTTCCAGACCAGCGTGGGCGGGCAGAGGACGGCGACTCTGCGTATGCCGGCGAGGTAGGCCGCCGCCATGCTGATATAGGTCTTTCCCGTTCCCATCTCGCCGACGACCGTCGTCCCGCGCTCGCCTGACATGAGCGAGTGCATCGCGCCCTCGATGGCGAGCCGCTGGCCGTTGCCGGGCATCGGCTTGCGAAGGAGCCTGTAATACTCGGGCGCATGTCCGAGGAGCTCACGCAGTCCTTCCGGCGTGTACTTCGGGGGCATCACCCCCGAGATGTAGCTGGCGAGCTGCTGGCTCCACCTGGATACGAACGGCCCGAGCGCCACGTCGTCGGTGAACTCCCAGTTGCGAGGGTCAAGCAGCACGGCGTTGCTGCTCATACGCTCCGAGATGCGCTGCACCGTGCCCTCTTCGTTCTGCGCCACGGACTCCGTGACCTTCTTTGAGGAGGCGCGGAAGATGATCTGCTCGCTGTCGTTGTGCAGGGCAATTCCAAGTCCGCCCACTCCGCCACCGGACATGATCAGTCCCATGTGGCCGACGCGCGGGGGCATGAGCGGGTCCTTGATGGTGTTGGCAGGGGGAAGGTGCATGTCCTGCCATTCCTGCCGCGTCTCGTACCCGCTGCGCTCTATCTCGCTGAGCACGTCCGCGTAGTCGATCCGCAGCGCGGCGAACCGCTGGACGTCTTCGTCCAGGTGCGGAATGAAGTATTTGTTGTCGTCGTTGCCGACGAAGTCCAGCCTGCCCTGCGCGAAGTCCAGGATTGCCTGCTTCGCCATCACATTGTCCCAGGGGTTGTAGTCCCGTCGCGCCATCAGGATTACCTGGTCGAACTTCTCGGCGTCGTAGTTGTTCTCCTCCTGCCAGATGCGGAACTCCGAGTAGTTCTGGGACAGGTACTCCGCGCTCACGTTGAGCACATGCCGTGGAACCAGGTAGATGAGGATGCCGCCGCGGCACAGCAGCTTCGTGCTCTGCACCAGGAAGCGCTGCTCGAGGCGCTTGTACTGGGGGTCGTGGTCGTATGGAGGGTTCAGGAAGTTGACGTTGAACACGCCGTCGGTGATGAGCATGTTTGAGAAGTCGGTCTGAACGACCTTGCCGAGCTTCTTGCGGGCCTCTTTCGCCCTGTTGAGGTCAAGCTCAACGCCGTAGGTCTCGATGGAGCCCTTATCGAGTCGCGTGCCGTTGCGCTTCTCGTACTCGAAGCGTATCGAGTCCTCAAGTATCCGGAGCGCGTCGCCCTCTCCCGCCGAGGTGTCGATCATCCGCACCGTGTCCGGCATCCTGTGGTAGTCGAAGAGACTGGCCACGAATGCGGGCACGCCCGGCTGGGTGGGATAGTATTCCATATCGCTTACTGCTCTGAGATTAGCCATGCCATTCCTTTCGGGTCTTCAGGTATGTTCTTGGTGTCGCCGGCCACACGCGCTCATCGCGCAACGCCGTCCGTTTCCGGGTCTGCTGTCATGTGGTTAGAGGAGCGTTCCGGCGCGAACTCTCATCTCCGACCGCCACGCCTGATCGTGCTCCCCGCGCACGATGGGCGCAGCGTCCAGAAATCTCATCGGGCAGCTGTGGGAGCCGAAGCCCGAGCCGGAGTCCAGGAGCTTGTAGCCCCATGCCTGCACCAGAGGGTCGCTGTGCGGGTGCTCGCGGCCTGCAACGCCGTCGAACGCCGGAGGCCCGCTCGCACCCTTCGCCGTCGCGTCGAAGTCGACGAGCAGCTGGCATATCACCGGCTCGCCGTCCTTCGTCGCCCTGGTCAGAAACCAGACCTCGATGTAGTCATGCTCGTAGTCATCGCGCCTGAGGTTTTCGTTCGTAATCTGCGTCGGTGAGCCCGCTACTTCAACCTCATACGCCTCGTGGTCCCCGCAAATCTCGCGGACGTAGGTGTTGAGGTGAAGGAGCGGCCCCTGTCTGAAAAGCCATCCCATCTTTCTTGCCTCCTGTCGGACAATCCCCTGTCGGCCAGTCACCTGAAAATGAAAGGCCCCGCGAAAAGTGCGGGGCTGTGATGCCGGTAGGTTGTGATGCTAGATATACTCGCGTGCGTCCTGCGGCTTGCAGAGGCACCTAATCGTGTCGGGTTCGTCCTTGCCGTGCTCGTAGCAGAGATGTTCCCTTGCGTATGCGCGAGAGTCCGTGACCTTGACGAACTCAGCCACCTTGCCGCAGGGCTTTCGCTCGCACCCGGGGAGTATCTGCCAGTGATCGTACTTTGCCGCCTCATCCTCCCTTGCGCGGTCCAGCTGCGAGACCGTGTGATATGCAGCCTGTCCGCCGTCGTTCAGGAAGAAATTGCTCACGGTAGATCCTCCTTGAGAACGAATCCGGCGGGGTAGTCGGCGGTGCGTGTTGTCCTGCCTTCGATATACGCCTGGCGCAGCTCGGGGTTGCGTGCCAGGATGTCCTCGGTGCTGAGCGTGAAGAGCACCTCACCCGGGTCGTTCAGCTTGAATATGAGGCGCGTGCATGGCTTGCAGAGCCAGCAGACATCCAACTTGCCGTCGTCTTTTCGGTAGTAGGTCGTGAATGAGTGCATAGCCGATTCCGGTCCGCCGCAGGCGAAGCAGCCCTCGACTACGTGCTCAAGGCTGTCTGCGTCGGGGCGTGGGGTGGCCGTTGCGATCTCGCCTCGTTCGACCATCTTTGCCAGTGTGTTGTCGCTCAATTACTCACCTCGAAGCTGCCTGGGAATTCCGGCAGCGGTCTGAATGAAAAGCCCGCTCTCTGGTTGAGAGATGACATGTATATGTTCCGGCTGTTATTCGGCCAGAAGGTCAAGCTCGTCGCCGAAGCGGGAGGGGAATTCCTTCACCCATCTTCGGGCCCTGAGCAGGTCCTGCGGCCTGACGCCTTCGGTCTCGATGAATGAGTGGTACTGGTGGTTGATACCCTTATCCGCGGCGTCGGCGTAGAGTTCCTTGCCGTCGTCGTAGAGCGTCACCACAGGGTAGCCGTCCGGGACGAGCGTCTTTCTGACGTGCTCCCAGAACTTCCCGGGGATGCCGGTGTCTCCGCCTATGTGTATCTGAACGGGCGTGCCCATCTATCTGTCCTTTCGGCTCCAGAAAGAAAGAGCCCTGCCGGCGACGACGCTGGCAGGGCATTGTTTCGTATGGTCAGGCCGGTAGGGCCTGGAGGGTCAGGCTATATCATACGGCCTCCTGCGCGCTTGCGATGAGCGCCGTGAGCTCCTCGGCAGTCGCCTGGCTGATGGGTTTCTTGTGCTGGCGCATGAACAGGGTGAAGATCTGCCCCTTGTTCATGCCGCGCTCCTCGCCGAGGGCGACATACCTGTCCTTCAGTTCCTCCACCGAAGCCCCTGCGGCAACCGGAGCCGGCGCAGGCGTCGCCGGAGCGGGGGAGTTGCCGCTTCTGTCCTGAGCCGCATACGGCCACGAGCCGGTGGGCTGATTGCCCGCAGTCTGGTTCCCATTGGGATATGCGTATGCTGCCGCCTCGCGTGTCACGGGCTCGGTCTCCTGATCCAACGGCGTGCGGTCGCAGTAGCCCGACTCGGTGCTCGCATCCTTCATCGCGCAGTAGAAGCCGTCACCCCAGCGGCTTTCCTTGATGTGGCGTCCCGCGCCGTGTGCAGGGCAGGCCGGGCCGGAGGCGTACTCCGCCGTGTAGCCGTTCTTGTCGGAGTCTCCGTAGAGTGAGTTGCCGAACTGCTTGCCCAGCACGCGCAGCGCCCTCTTGATGCCGTCGGAGATCGCGCCCTTGCGCGCCTTCTCGTGCATCCCAAGCATCATCTTGGTCTGCGTGCTCTCCTGTATCTCGTCCACCTCGCCGAAACCCTCGTCGCTGGAGATGAACCTGCCGTAGACGTACACGGCAACCCCCGCCGTGTAGTATTCGTGTACCGCCGTGATCTGGCCCGTCTGCCAGTCCGTAATCTGTATCTGGTGCAGGGTCGGCCCCTCCAGTACGCGCGGGCCCCAGTTGGCGGGCTTGAAGATGCGGTTGGCGTTGGAGATCGCGGTGTGCGCTTCGATGTAGTAGAGCGTCTTGCCACCCGGACCCTCGTAGCTCTTGACGAGGCTGGGGTCGAGGTCCTCGTTGAGCTTGTCGAGAACGTCCTGCGGGAGAAAGTCCATGTCCAGGGTGTAGTCCTTAACCTGCTCGGTCATCTGACTTTGCCTTTCTGACCTGTCGGTCAATGCTGTGTTGTCGTAGCCGGTCTACACGCCGACTACCAGTTCCAATAGCGGTCGGATGGGCTGCAGATTACCTACAAATCGGAGCATATCTCCACAGCTCAAATCGAACGCGTAAGCGACTAGCCACAACGTAAATGTCGTAGTGGGAACCGTCCTGACAAGAGCGTCACCTAACGCCCTCATCGCCTGTTTTACCTGCGCCTTTGCCCGCGCTCTTACGGTGCTCATCGACTAACCCGCCATTCCCGGGTTGAGCGCGCGGAAGTTCGCGGTCACTATCCCGTCAAACATCGCGTCATCCGCTCCATGCCCGAACGCCGTGTGGAGGCGTACCGGTTCATCGGGGGCGAAGAACACCACGCGGTCGTCATCGCCAAGCTCGCCATTCTGGCGCCTCCGCTGTACCCTGCGAAAAGCCGCAAGGTCAATGTGCTCTTCTATTCCAGTATGTGTTTCCATTAGATCGTTCCTCTCCTTGTTACGATGCCTTCCAGGTAATGGGCCGGACGTGAGAGACCCCGCTCATCTGCTTGGAGCGGGGTCTCTTTGTGTCTGCGGCCGGACCTGCGGACTACTTGTCTTCCTGTATGGGCTCGCCGACCGAGATGTTGTCGTAGTCGTGGTCCTTATCCAGCTCCCTCAGGTTCTCAAAGAACGCAGCCCGTCCCGTAAGTCCCCAGTGCCGCGCAAGAGACATAGCCTCCTCCGGTGACCGTGCAGGAATGTCTATGACGCTCCTGCCCGTGAAGTTGAGCAGCACAGGGAAGTACGCATCCTCCGTGTGACCGTTCTCGATGGCACCGAGGCGAACAGCCTCGATGATCGCATCGTCGAGCGTGGGAAGTGCGAGCCTGTTGCCCAGGTCGACCCGCCTGTCGGCATAGCCTTCGGTGTCGAATCCGGCGAACAGCCAGAGCTGCCAGCGGCCAACCCTCCTGCGGCTGCCGGAGGCATGCCCTATGTTGTGAATGACCATGGCCCTGACCGTCTGGCCGTCACGTGTCTGGCCGTCAGGCTCCTCTCCGGGGTATATCCAGCGGCCGTCCCTTCCGTGTCCGGACGGGCAGTTCACGCTGGTCCAGTCGATGAGCGTGCTCACCGGTACTCTCAGTTTGGTCATTGGCTTTCCCTTCACCTATCGATTAGATGACGCTCCGCCTCACCGAAAGCGGGGCGTCACAGCTTGTCCTGGGGTTAACGGGACTAGAACAGTGTCGCCTGCACCTTCACTTCAGCGGGCCTGGCACCCACAGTTCCGGTATCCACAGGATCAGGCACGGTCGTGCCATCAGCAGCTTCCGTCTCGTCGACGTCATCGGGCGAGGAAATGTGCTCGAACATTTCAGCCCGCCTCTTTGCGCCGGCCCGCTCGTCGTCCATCATCTCCCTGATCCACTCAAGCGCCACCCTGTCCCGTACCTCCTGGTCGGCAATTCCCTCCACCATGCGCCGGTAGGCAAATAGCTGGCAGAACTCGAACTTGCCGTCAACGGGCGTGATCGGGACCGGCCTGAGTCCCTTGTCCTGCATGACCCCGCATGCGCTCTTGCAGCTTGCGGCAATGGGGCAGGGTTCCAGCCTGTCGGTCTCAGCTTTCACGGCGTCTATTCCCACGGCCTCCGTGTCGTTCAGTAGCATGCGGCCGGCATGAGCAATGGTGGTCTGCTCGGCAAGCGCAAGGTGTACGCGCACGTCAATCGTCGCCTCAGTACGCCGGCGCACGATACTCGTCAGGTGCTCTTCGCGGCTTTCGTAGTTGTGTCCACCGAAGACCACCCCTCGGAAGCCGTGAGAGGCGCATCCGGGGCACCGGTCATACCAGTGGTAGGGGACGTTCTTCTCCTCGACCGCGAACCAGTTCTGGCAGCTCTTGCATCCACGAACGCGCGCGCCGAATTCTTCGATTGCCTCCCTCATCTGGGCGGCATTTCTCACCTGTCCGCAGTCCACGACGACCTCCGTGATACCGGCCGCCCCGAGCGCAGCCAGCACCTCTTCTACGTCGTATCGCTTGCCTGTATGCTCGCGGCTGTCGCTTTCAGTGCGGTCACGCCGCCATTCCATTTCGTTGAGTATCAGGACGATCTCTGAGAGCGCGACCGCGCGGCGCTGTGCCTCGGGCAGCGCGGCCTGTTCGGCCAGGAGCATCCGGGTCAGCTGGACGGCCCCCGGGATGTCTGGCAGGAGCGAGGCTATCGTCGCTCGCATGCAGTCCCTCAGCAGGATTGCCGAATCACTTGTGCAGGCCCGGTGCCCGTCAACGAACATCAGAAAGAACACCTGCTCATCGTGGTCCGTAACGCTGTCGTCTGCCTGGCGACGCCACCACAGGGCAACGTCCTCTCCATCTACGGGAAGAAGCGATATGCCCTTCATGAGGTACTCGATTGAGCTGAAGTCGCCGGAGCCGGGCTGGCAACCGTGCGCCGGCGTGCCGTCCCAGAGGGTAACTGCGTCCCGCTGTCTCCGGTTGATGCCACTGCCCACGAGACCGTCGAGGCGCTTCAGCACTCCGCCGGAGACCTCGTTTGTCTCCCGTGCGATCCTCTTTTCGGCCTCTGCCCTGACGCTTTCGGCCCACCTGAGGGCATCCTTGTACTCTGGAAGTTCGTTCATCGGCACGGGCATCTTTACCTGCACGGCCTTCTGCCGAGAGGTTTTCTTGTCCCGCCCGCGCCTCTTGACGGCGGGCTTTTCTTTCGTTAGAACCATGTACATCCTCCTGGTTCCGTACAACAAATACGCTTTGCACAGTAATTCGCATGCTGCACAAATAAGAAAGCCCCCGTCGGTGAAGTACCGACGAGGGCTGGTTGGTCTTGTATTCCGTTTCTATCGAGGTGAGTCCGGTTGCATATCTCGCACCTCCACTTCGTACCAGAGAGCCGCATCGGGATCAGCGGCCCTGATGAACTCGTTCTCGTCGTGGATAATGATTCCCGTTACGTCTGGGCTGATGTGAGCACCGGCAACGACAGCGAATGCACTCGTCCCTGTGGACGCTTGGATAAACCTGGCAACTCGGGCCGCTTTCGTAATGTCATTGTCGTGGATTGTGTAAGACGCCTCGATAGCCACGTAGAACTCGGTCTTCTCTCTGTTGTTCTCTGTGACCTTCAGTATCAGATCTGCCGTATCAAAAGCGCTGAATATCACTCGCTCCGGAATATCTCCGAATGTGTCAGAGAGGTCCAGGTCCTGAGCGGCGACGCCTATGAGGTTCAGGTCCGCATCATCGAGAACGACATTTTCCAATAGACGATTGCCGCGCGCGAGCGCGATGGTACGGGCAATGTCTCTTCTGTACCTGCGCGTGCCCTCCATCGCAAATGCGCCCCGCAAGCGGTCAAATGCACTATCCTGCCTTCTGTAATTCGCGTGCTGGCGGTCCAGCCGTTCGTCGGTCCCGTCGAGCCGTCCGTCAATGCGCTCGAAGTTCTTCTCGGTTTTCTCCTGGAACTCGGTCGTGCTCTTTCGGAACTCAGCGAAGTCGTGAGGCAACCTGATCAATTCCTCCGTGAGAATCTTGTTTCGAACAGCTTCCAGGAGGCGCGGGTTGCTATCCAGGATTTCCAGAAACTCTTCAATAGTGTTGAAAGTCGTCATATTAGCTTCTCCTCTGCAAATTATAGCCGATTTGCGCCGATAGTAAGGGATTGGTTTTTGTCTGTTTCCGTGCAAAGCGGATTGAGTAATCTGACTGGATGATCGAGTGATTCCTTGCGAATGCCCTCTTCCCCGCGCAATTCGGGCCAGTAATTGTCAGGATGTTCTTCGACACAGCCATACGTTCAAGCTCGAGTGTGCTGATTTTACCGTTCGCTCCGACCCCCCTCAGACTCCTCCCAGGTTACCGTGTTGTGAAGACCAAGTTGTGAAGGAGGCGGCGCAAGTCTGCCACCTCCTTATCGGTATCTCGTGCTAATCGGCAGCCATCGCCACCGCTGCATATTCGTCCCCGCAGACTGTCGGGAAGTTCTCTGGAAGCCAGAGTTCTCCCCTCTTGCCCAGGTAGGAGATGGCTCCCCGGAGCACGGCGCTCGAAGGTTCGCAGAGCCATGCCTTGCCGCGCAGTCGCTGCATCTCCGTAATCCCCTTGCCGCTGGAGGCGCAGTAGTCCCAGAGGGGCTGCGCCCACTCGGCCAGCAGCGGTTCGCTGACGCGCTTGGGGAGGTAGCCGAACCATCGCCGCGCCGTGACTTTCGGATCCTCGTCGTCATCGGCCATCAGTACGAACCTGCGCTGCGCAAGCTCGGCCTGAGCCTTCGCGTAGTCGGAATCGTCCTTCTCCTCGATGGCGTTCTTGCTCTGAAGATGCACGTAGGAGTAGTCCCAGCGGATAATCTCCGACCGCAGGACGACCTGCCAGACGCGGGTTCCGGCGACCCTCTTGGTAATCCTGCGCATCGCGCCTATCGTGGCGTCGGCTACGCGGACCTGAACGGACCTGCTCCAGACGCCGTCCTCGCCGTTGAGAGGCACGACCAGATAGACGGAGTTCTTGTTGCGCCGCCCACTGTCCAGCAGCGCGGCCGCGATACCCTCGCACATCTGCTTGGAGCCGGCCCAGCTCCCGTAGTACAGCCCGCCGTTTGAGGTGTAGGCCGCATCGAAGACAACGCCGTACTTGCCGCTGTGAGTGATGCGGGGGAAATCGGCGTAGGTCTTGCCCTGAGTTGTTGAGCTCATGTTGTAAATCCCTCATATGGTGTATGCTAGGGATTGGTCCTGACAGGGCATCCGTGTCCCGTCAGGAACAATGCGGGGCAGGGCGGTTTCCTTTGTCGAGGTGGGCCGTCCTGCTCTTTTTTGGTGGGTTGCTGTGTTAATTCAAGAGAGGTACGCGGATTCGTTCCCGCGCACCTCCTTCCACAGGGGCAGCGTGTCTGCACTTCGGCAACTGCCCCTCGTTCCTCACTTGTACTCTGCCGGCTCAGGGTGTGTCGCAGCGTCCTTCGCCTTCTTCGAGCGTCCCCTCTGCGACTTGTCCTTCACGGGGGTTATCCGCATCGTGTGGCTCTCGGCGGGCATGACGACCTGCTCACGAATCTCCGGATCGACGAGTTCATTGAAGGCGTCGAAGTCGATGGAGGTGCCGGGCTTTGTGCTGAGAGTGAGCTTGTAGCGCTGGCCGTCAACCTCTATCTCGTCGCCCGCGCGCTTGGTCTGAATGTAGTGCGCCTTGATGACCTCGGATGCCGTCTTCTTCTCCTTCGTGGCGGGATTGGACGGCGTCTTCGGGATGCGCGAGCCGGCGTCGGCCCAGATCCTGACCTGTTCGAAAAGCTCCTCGTCGCTCAGTCCGCCCTCGGCTACAAGTTCCGGCTCGGCGGCGTTGCCGCATATCGAGCGGAACGGGCAGGACTTGCAGCTGGCATCTCCCTGCGGGTACTCAGGCTCGGGTACCTGGCCCTTGATGATCATCGCGGCGACCTCGTTGATGCGCTCCAGCGCCGATGCGTAAGCCCTCTCCACGCGGTAAGCGGGAACGCGCTGGGCTCGCCACTCGTACTGATCGGATGTGCGCTCCATCGTGGCGATCACGACGTCGGCGATCTCTCCGAACAGCGCCTTGCTGTACAGCGCCGCCTGCTCCACCGCCTCGGGGTTGCTGACGTCAACGCCATAGGTCCAGGCGTACTCCGCCATTCCCTTGCTCCTGGTCTTTATCTCCAGAACGGCGGGCATGCCGTCAGCCTTGTTCGGATGCAACGCCACGCCGTCCGGATGGCCGGTCAGAACGACGGGTCCGTGCCGCAGGATCACGCCTTCCTCCTCGTTTATGATCCAGCCTTCCTCTTGCATCGCCTCCTTGACGAAGCCTTCAAGCAGGTGCCCCTGCGCCATCATGATGCGGTTGCGAAGCGGTTCCGTGTCGCTCTCGGCGAAGCCAAAGGCCTCGTATGCAAGCCGTCGCATGCACTCGCGGATGCCGGACATGCGAAGCTCGATGCTGAACACCGCCTTGATGTTCGGCCTGTCCATCGACATGTCCATGTCCGAGTGACCATTCTGGGGGAATCCGTTCTGGGAGAAACCGTTGCCGTAAGGCGCCAGACCCTCATAGGACGCATCCTCATGGGATACGCCGTTGGCGAATTCACCGTTAGAGGATGAGCCCGCGGGGTCTGCCGTCTCCCCCTTGTCGTTCTGGCCGCTCTCGGTCGCTCTCCCTCCGAGTGCGGGTTGACCGGCTGTTGCCTCGTCGGCTGCAGCCTCGTCCGTTGAGACCTGTTCGGTCTTAGTGTCAGTGGTTACCATTTCTGTTCCTTCCTGCCATGAGGGCAAGGTGTCTCTTGGTGATGAAGCGGCCGGAAAGCGTTTTCCAGTTGCTCCGATTGCGGCACCTGCCGCTACAGAAGCGAAAGCCCCGTCAGTCAGCAACCGGCGGGGCCCTTCTGTTTATGAAAATCCTGCGGAGAACTACGCGAAATCGGCCATCTGGCACTCGCTCACGTGATATGCGGCGCCGAGGAACTCTTTCCTCTCCAGTGCTTCCTTCGCCTCCTCCAGGTTGTTGCCCGGCAGCAGGTGGACATTGGCCCACTCAACGCAGTTCTCATCCCCGCAACCGAGCATGCAGGGGATGTGGTCGTCGGGGTTCTCGTCCTGGATGACCCCGAGGTTACCCTGACCGACAAATCCGGCCCACGGCTGCTTGTAGATGATGTCGCCAGCCTGTCTTCTCTTACTCATAGTCTCTGCACTCCCGCCGTTGAAGATGAAACTTGGGGTGACGAGGCGGCCGGAGAACGTTTCCGCTCGCCTCGTTGGTCTCTGAGTCCCGGTTAGCTCTGATTTTCGCCGATGCAGGTGTGGCAGAAGGGATTCGGGTCGAAGTTCGCCGACTGCTCGAAATTCCGAAACTCGGCCATCGTCTGCCACGCGACGTCCGCGGTCCCGAGCCCGCATATCGTCTGCCTGTCGCCTTCCTCCTCTACGAGGTGGAGTGTGCTTTCGTCTGCCGCGCAGCAGTCTCGCGCCGCATCCGGCGTTCCGAAGCCGCGCCCACAGCAGTCGCAGCTGTAGCCCTCCCCTTCGGGGTCAACCGGGTGGAACTGGATCTTGCCGCGATAGTTCTCTCGTATCCTGTCGAGGTGGTCGTCGCACATCGGAGTGATGTCGCTCGCCCTCAAGACGAACTAGTCCGAGTCTTCTCTGCACCTGCGGTCGTTCTCGAAGAACTCGCAGACGGGCGGCCGGTCGTCTGCGTCAAAGCTCTCCTTGCTGAACGTGCCGCAGTCGTCGCAGAAATGCTGGTACTGCTTGAGTTTCGCGCCGCAGGCGTTGCATTCGAACACCTTCACCTCTTCTTGGCTGCTGCTCACTGGTTTTCCTTTCGACGCTGATAGGGGCCGGTGAGTACCACCGCATCGTCCGGCAGAACTCCCTGTCCGCTTCGTGTAATCCGAACTAGGC
Source organism: Dehalococcoidia bacterium (assembly GCA_963665605.1). GTDB lineage: Bacteria > Chloroflexota > Dehalococcoidia > Lucifugimonadales > JADFKI01 > Bin90. The sequence goes on from OY762409.1 coordinate 3,107,392, forward strand.
GAAAGCCAGCACCGCCGCGCGGTGGCAGAGGCAGCGCACCGCGTCGGGCTCGTCCTTCGCGTGCTCGTAGCAGATGTGCTCGCTGCCGAAGTACCCCTCGGTCCCGGTCGTCACGAACTCCGCGAGCTTCGTGCAGAGCGGCCTGGCGCACTCGGTAATGACGAAGAAGCTTGTGGGCTGCGCGTTCATCCGGGTGGTGTTTCGGTTGTCAAGGAAGTTCCTCAATTCGACGTCTCCTGTTCGTTCGTCTTTAACTGATGTTTCGTCTGACTCGGAGGGCGCGAATGCGACGCAAGTCCTCAGCACCCACTCCTCCTTGTCTGTCTGGAATGAGTAAACCCCGCGGCAATATGCGGCGGGGATGTCGGTGTGGAAGCTATTCCCCTTCGCTACACCGGGGTCATCTTCCTCATGGACGGGCGGCGCAGTGAGGAGTTTTTCGCCCTGCTGTTTAGCACGGCGCTCCTGCCGCGCTTGCTGCGGCGCTTGTCGCTGATGAACCTGTTCATCTTTCCTGCGATGACCTCGATGCGCCGGCGCTGCTCCCTGGCGTCCGACTCGATGACCGCCTCGTAGATGGCGTCTTCCATCTCGCCCTCGAAGATCTCGATGTCGTCGAGCATGAGCGCGAAGGTCTCCGCCTCGTACTGGTGATGGTCGTAGAGCAAGGCGTCGAAGCACTGTCCGTTGCAGGCGTCCAGCGCGACTCCCTGGTTAGCATGGAAGCCCCAGCCGGTCTTCGGCGTGTCGTCCGCGCGCTCCAGGTGCCTGTTGTCAGCGAGGAACGCCTCGAAGTCCGGGTCGCGGATGATGTCGACCGTGATCGTCGTGTTGGTGATGGTGTTGAGGTGCTGGGTGGTCATTGGTGTTCCCTTCCGGCCATCGGCCTTCTCACTTATTGGTTGATAGCGTCCGGTTGATGGGCAGTCGCTATGCCGCCCTGATGTATCCAGTCTTGTACAGCCTGGTTCTGCGCCGTCTTCGTGCCCTTTTCCTGAGAGGCTCGATTTCTATCAGCGCTGCGGGGCAGTCGGCTGCAACCTCAAGGCGTCTCGGTCTTGCGTCGCCGAGAATGGTGTTGACGACCACGTTCTGCGGATCGGTGCGCCATTCGTGCGGGCCTGCCAGGGGAACCGTAATCTCCTCGCCGCAGCCTTGCAGGTTGCGTTGAAGTGGGCGACGCAGATACGCTCGCAGGCCGGGCAGATGTCGCCGAGGAAGGAGACCTCCCTCCCCTCGTAAGGGAGCTTGCCCCTGTCGGTCACGATTCTTATCGCCTGCAGGAAGGTGCCCGAGGAGACGCCGGTGTAGCCCTTTCCGATCCGGGTGGACCTGCCGCAGAGGCCGCGGTCCCACGAGTTGTTGGTGTTGCTCATCGGGCTGAACCGCGTCGTCCAAATGCAGCGCGGCCGCTCGGTGATGAGCCGGTCGGCGTAGCTCCTTGGCTGCAGGTTGATGTTCTGGGTCGTCATAGTCGCACCTCCTTAGTGCTTGTAGATGTGTTGATGCTTGTACCCTCTCGCCAGCCATTGATGCGTGGCTGGCGGCAGGACACAAACGAGGGCGCGACAGCTTGAGCCGCCGCGCCCTCTGTTAGTTATTTGGCCGCTATCGCAGCCCTGATCTCGCCGAGTGGCGTGGGGTCCCAGTGCAGGTCTCGTTCCACGACGGGCACCGTTCCGGCCACCACGACCTCAGACAGTTCCGTAAGGTCGAAGTAGCCAAGCTCGCTCTCAAACCCGTCAACCAGGCCGAAGCAGACGCCGGAGTTGGCATCCCACTCGGTTATGTACCAGGTCCAGTGGGAGATGATGCTGAAGAGCTTAACCACAGCCTTCACCCCATCCGGATTCTCCGCTCCGTCGTTTGCATAAAGCGGCGGTATCTTCTCGCCGAGCTCCTTCGTGATGAGCGCATGCCCGCGTCGTCTTCTGTTTCTGTCGTGCCACATTGGCCGTACCTTTCCTGTTCATGAAAGCCGGAAGCCCCACCTCGAAAGGCAGGGCTTCGTGTCGCTGGCGGCTGCGGGCGTGATTACCTCTTGATGCTGTCGCGCAGAGATGTCAGTTCTGCGATCCGCTTGTCTATCTCGGCCACTTCCTTCTCGATGTGCTGAGCGAGCCTGTCGCCGCCCGCGAGGATGTCGTCAAAGCTCTCTGCCAGACGCGAGTCCCGCGCCGCGCGCTCGTAGGCTTCCCGCTGTCGCGCATCCGAAAAGCGCATCTCCGAGCAGTACACTCGGCGGTGCCGAAGGTCTGCGGGGAAGGCCGCACCGCAGGGGAAGGTCCTCCGGCTCTCGGCGCAGTCGACAAGCTGCATGACAGGCTTGTGCCGCCGGCACCTCTGCGACCCGAGCCTGCTGAAGTTCCTGTCCCAGTTCTCCACCTTGATCGCCACGGTCTCGCTGTCTTCCGTCAGGCCGAGGTAGTAGTTCCTCGATCTCCCGTCGTAGGGAAAGTGAGGCATGTCTAGCAGCGTGACTACCAGGTCATATCCCACGGGCCTGGCCATCGTGAAGAACTCGTCGAGGGTCTCGGTCGCCAGGGCGACGTCGAAGTGGGTGGCGTAGAATCGGGTGGACACCACGTCGCTGCTTCCTGCCGGCAGTCCCTTCAGGATGCCGCTGTGCGCGTCGCGCGCGTCTGCTGAGTCCATCCTTATGGTCGCGATGCTGACTTCCGAGTAGGATTCGAGTTCCTCTCTGAGAGCTTCGATGCCTGCCTTCTCGCCTTCCGTCAGTGCTGTGTCGTTCTTTGCGATGTTGCGCTCGGCGTAGGTGATGGTCTCCTGGAGCTGCAGGCGCGTTACCGAGTCCACCATGTCGATCTTTATTTCTGTCATGTCCCCTCCAGTTAAGGGCAAGAGAAAAGGCCCCGCCGGCAAGAGCCAGCGGGGCCTGAGATGATTGCGGACTGTGACCCGCCCTAGTCAGGGCAGATGCAGTGCCGGCGCAGGTCGGTGACAGGCAGTCTCTCGAACTGGTCGTCATCGAGGGTTATCCAAACCCATTCGCCCCTGCGCTGCGCGAGCGGGTATGCGTCCGAAGCCGCGTCCTCATACGCCCGCCAGATTCCCTCTGGAATCAACGCGGCTTCGTGCAGGCACTTGAGAAGCCTGCCCTCTGCGGGCGCGTTCAGGACCTCATCCGGCATTGCGGTCATAGGCCCTCCCTTCATTCGGGATGTTACATTCTCACCGGAGTGGATGCCAGATGAATCTCCCCGCACTGTGGTGAGCGGTACGGGAACTTGTTGAGATCCTTGGCCCGCATCTGCGCCTCGTCCCAGCTATTCAGGACCCACTTTCCGTCCTTGTTGCATCTGAGGGCAGTCCTGCCCAGAACCGTCACTCTCTTGAACCACTTGTTGCCGCCCTTCGTGAGCGCTTGCTGCTTTCGGACGTCTGTTTGCTGCTGGCAGATGCCACACACCATAACTCCGTATATCTTCGTATCGCTCCAGCTATGGCGCTGCGGCAGGCCCGCATCGGCGCACGTCTGGCATACTATCTCTTTGATGTGCATCGTCTGTCCTTCCTCCCTACTGGGTCGTAGCCTTGCGGGCCCTCTTCGCCTTCTTGCCGATCTCGCGCTGCAGCGTCATAACCGACCTGCCGCGCACCTGCATTCCGTATCGCTTCTTGTGCCTCTTGTTCTCGCGGCGCTCTCCCTTCGTCGGTGCCAAGATGTTCACTCCTTTCGCTGGTGAACGAAAAAGCCCCTCCTGTTTCCAGGTGGGGCTTGAAATAGTTTGGAGCCGGTTGCCCTATTCAGTCTGTCGTATCAAGGTGTCCGCGCGGTCGCGCCTTGCGACCGTGCGGTAGGTGCCGTCTGGCAGGTCGACGACATCTACTATGGTGTGGTCGTCGTTCATCACGACCGAGCCGTTGACGAGCGTCTTCAGGAACTTCTCGGTGCTTACCGCGGCGCTGCCGTCCTTCGTGTTCACGTTCGGCAGCTGCCCCTCGCATACCTCGCTCGAAATGTCCTCTGCGTTCACGGTCTTCTCCCCGAGGCGCGAGTACCAGGCGCGGATGAAGTCGAACTCGCTGGCGTCGCTTGACGTCTCGCGGCAGCGGACGCACAGCCCGTTCTGAATGTCGTGGCCTGTATAGGTGGTGCCGGCAATCTTGCAGGTGATTCGCATTCGCCGTCCTCCTATTCATAGTGCGGGCGGTGGCTGGGATAGCTCTCGCCAGCTCGCGGCTCGATTACGACCTCATACCTGCCGACCGACAGCACCGACGAGACCTGCGGCCTGCCGAAGTTCAACTGGGTGATCTCGGCGGCGTGAGCGTCGCGGATGACGTTCGCCGCGGCGGGATCGAGGGTCTTGCCGAGGCAGGAGACGAACTCCCCCGTGGGATACCACCAGCCGCCCTCCTCGCCCCCGCCGTAGGCGCGGTCGACCAGGTAGAGGTTGACGTGCTTGAGCTTCCTGTTCTTCGTGAGTGTCGCGTTCATCGCGATTCCTTTCGCTTTGGCCGATGTGTGCGGTTCGTGTCCGTTGCTAGGCCTTGACGAGCTGGCGCCTGTAGTTGCGCTGCAGAAAGAGCTTCAGGGCGGAGTAGGCGATGTCCTTACCGCTGACCTCGCTGATGCCGATCTCCGCGAGCGCCCTGTCGGCGGCCCTGATGATCTGGCTGGTGTTGCTGAACTCGACGGAGAGGTTGGTGCAGCCGCGGCAGCCGCAGTCTGCGCTGTGTCCCAGTTCCTTCTTGACGTTCTCGATCATTGGAATGTCCCTTCTGCCTGATGGCTATTCGTGAGATGTCTGGGTTGTTAGGAGAGCCTGACGGGCGCGAGGCCCGTCAGGTGCTCGGGGCGGATGTGAGGAATGAAGCCGTCCCGGGCGCTCAGAAGATCGTCGGGGCCTGCGCCGTCATGCTGCGGCTTTAGTAAGCGCCTCCTCTGCGACCATCTCGTCGTCTTCGTCGGAGGAGTAATCCGGTAGAGGGTTATCGCGCAGGATGTGCCTTATAACTATCATCGCCTCACGGATGGCCTGTCCTAGTAGTTCCGGCTTTTCCTCGATGGACCGATACCAGCTCAATATGTACGCCGCGCTGCGCTTGGACTCGTGCGGGAAGCCGTAGTGCGTCAGGAGGGACGCCGTGGCAAACTGCACCACCATCTCCTCGTAGGCGTATTCGACGGCCTTCTCGTCGTGGAAGTCGGCCTCGTGCTTCTCGAAGCGGGCGAGCTCGCTGGGAGCCCCCGTGGCATGCATCATCTCGTGCAGGAGAGACTGCACGAAGCGCTCGGGCTTGAGGTATTCCTGCGGAGGGGGCAGCACAATCGTGTGAGATCCCGGTCGGTAGTGGGGCGCGTACACGAAAGGCTGTTCGATGAACTGAGGCTCAACCTTGAAGTTGGTGAGCGTATGCTCCTTGACTGCCTCGATCCGATCCATGACGGGGGTGTCGCCCCAGTTGGACTTCTGGAGAGGCGGGATGTCCAGCTCCTCTAGGTTTGCGAACTGCGTCACGTTGAACACGCGGAAGGTGCGGAAGCGCACTGCGACTACCTCCTCCCTGCCGGTGTCCTCGTTTATTTCCTTGATGAATACCGGGGCCCAGAGCGTCGTGGTCTTCTCGCCCTTGAACTCGGCTCCGATCTCCTTAGCCTTTCCGACAGTCACGAAGCGCGGGTCGTCCCAGCCGTTCTGGAAGCTGCGAATCATGATCATCAGGAGATTGTAGAACCCGCCGTACTGATGCCTGGTGAAGGCGTTATGGGGCATGCGGCTGAAGCGCCCGGCATCAAACGGCAGCACCTCGCGCTCGAGCACCTGCTGCTTGATGGACAGCAGATACTCCAGGATCTTCTGCTCCGGAGTCTGCTTGACCAGGTGGGACCCGCTGTTGCCGCCACGCCGATTGCCCGTGTACTTCTTGCGTGAATACCTCTTTCTGGCTGCCATGGATATTCCTTTCCTGACACTGTTGGTGCCTACATACGCGCCGCTCTACACGCAAAAAACCCCCGGCAACGGAGCCAGGGGCTTTACGATTTCGACAATCAGTTGTCGTGTTGGCTATTCAGCTATACTTGCTGCTTAGCTCCAGAAGAACAACGCACTGGAGATGGTGTCCAGAACCGCCGCAGGTGCCGCCTCCATCACGCCGAACAGGACGGCGGATTCCGTCAGCAGGAACGTGGCGGTGTTGAGCAGTCCCAAGAGCTCTCTCCTGGCAATGACGTGAACCAGTCTGTTTCTGAACACTTCCTCCTTCTCAATGAAAAAGCCCGCAGGGATAGAACCCTGCGGGCTTGCTGTATGTCGCTTGATGCGCGAAGCAGCTTTTCGGACCCGTTACTCAGGCTGGCTGAGCACGTAGAAGCTGCGCCGGATCTCTTCGTGGTACGCCTCCGGCAGTCTCGCCCAGTCGTGAATGTCCACGATGATTGGCAGGTTCGACTCGTCGAACGCCTCACGCAACCTGGAGATGACCTTGACGCTCACAGGCGCAAGGTCAGGAGCGCGAAGCACAAGGTCGAGGTCGCTTGCGTCGTGGTTGGAGCCGTCAACGCGGCTGCCGTAAGCCCAAACCTCGATCCCAGGCGTATCTCGGCTAAGGATGCCGACCACCTGTTCACGGTAGTCTGCGGGAAGATTCAGAGTGTTACTCATCGGTCTCTGCTCCTATCATCTCCGCAATGCGCCTGGAGTCTTCTATCAGGGACGGCAGCACCGTGAGCGCCTGCTCAGCGAACTCTCTGCCGTAGCGGTGTGCGATGGTGTTGCGGTGGTCCCTGTAATCGAGCCACCCGCTGCACTCCTCGAGTGAGATGAGGTGCAGCCGTGCAGCCTCCCGGAAGACCTGCCGGAAGGTGAGATCGCTCACCTGCCTGACCGTAGCGAAATACGGCCTGAGCCGTCTCCGGAGCAGCGATGCGGTGAGCTCAAGCACCACCTGAAATTCGTTCATGCAGGCACCCCTTTACACATCGTACATAAGCTCGCCAGGTTCCTGCTCCCGAAGGCCTTTGAGGGCAAGCTCCAGAGTGTCGACGCTTCGTGTGAGATTATCCATATTGATTCTGGGCATATCCCCTCCCTGCCGTATGATTATATAACACAGGTGTGTTCGTACTCGGCATTATGCAGCTTTGGGCTGCTGAGCATCGTGCTGCCGAGCCTCCTGGCGTTTTGCCGTTGCCGGTCCCAAGCGCCTGTAAAGCTCGCGTCGGCCCAGGCTGGTGTGAGACATCGCCATCGCCATTTTCATCGCGTCCTGCATGAGCGCCTGCGCCGCACGGGATCGTTCGCGCTGCTCTTTGTATCCCTTTGGAGACTCGCGCTGCATCTGCTGGACCTCCCTGAGCGTGTGGTCCAGCGTCTTGAGTTCCGAGAGGCCGCGTTGAACCATGTAGCGCCGCACCTCACGCGCCAACTCGAAGAACTGGTGCATCGCCTCCTCCCTGACGGTGACGGAGAACAGGCTATGGTAGCGAGAATCCTCGATGGCCGTAACGACCTCGACCACCGCGTCCATCTTGTCTTCGGGAATGACGATGGTGTCCAGAACCTTTTCCATGATCTTGTAGATGGTCCGTCCGCTGTGTTCGGTGATGTAAGTCATGTCATGAAACCTCCTGAGATTTCTGTTCATTTACTGTTGCCTGGTGTGAGATGCCCGTCGCTTGGGTGACGGGCATCTGCGAATTATCTGATCGAAATACAGCGGTGGGCGCACCTGAGCGCAACGTCCGGAATCCTCGTCCACTCCACGACCTCCGCCGGCGCCGGCGCGAGAAACGCGTCGACGAAGTAAGCGCCAAGAATCAGCGCCAGGCCCACGGTCGCAAGCACAGCCAGCGCCATGAGTGGAATGTCCATGTGGCGCCCTTTGAACGCCCGCAAAATGTCCTTTTCCTGTTTCGAATTGAGTCCTATGAACATGGTTTCTCCTTATCGGTCCGTTCAATGAAGAGCCCCAGCGAGGATTCTCAGCGGGGGCGGTGATTCAGGTTCTGAGGCGAGTCTTATTCGCATTCTGCGCGAGTCTTTACTCGCACTTTGTATAGCCGCACTCAAGGCAGCGGGAGCAGCCTTCCTGGTGGACGACCCTGCCGCCGCACTTGATGCAGCCCGGACCCTGAGGGAGGGAGGGTTGCTGCCCGACAGGTTGTTGGCCGACAGGCTGTGGAGCGGTCGGCGTGAACATGCCGATCTGTTGGCCCTCGACGCCTGCGCCGTTCTTGCCAGGGTTGTTTATGCCGTTTCTGTGCCACTTCAGCACATGCGCTATGCCGTCCTCTGCGGAGCGGATCAGTGTGCCCTTGTCCCATACGGGCTCGGACGTGATGCCGCTTAGGTGGTGTATCACCGAGTCCGGATCGACGCGGGCGCGCAGGCACAGCGACGCCATCCGCGACAGTCCTTCCAGGTGCGCCGGCTCGCTGCCGCCAGCCTTGCCGATAGCGGTGAAGATCTCGAACGGCTCTTCGTTCTCGTCGAAGTTCACGGTCACGTACATGGTGCCGTGGCCGGTCCTGACCTTCTCGGTGATGCCGATTACGGCATCGGGCCGCTCGCGGGGCACGAGGTATCCGTTCTTGTCGTGAATCGCCTCAGGCTTGTCTTCGACCGGATTGACGTGAGTCATCCCGGGCTTCTCCTCCGTCTCGCTGTCCGCGCCGGTCTGAAGAACCTGCTGCGCCTTTGAGCCGTCGCGATAGACCGTGACTGCCTTGCAGCCGGTCTCCCATGCGAGGCGGTAGGCGTTCTCGACGTCCTCCACCGTCGCGTCGTTCGGCAAGTTGATGGTCTTGGACACCGAGTTCGTGACATTCTTCTGCCACGCCGCCTGCATCCTGACATGCGCCTCGGGACTTATCTCCATCGCGGTGCGGAATACGCTTGCGTCTATGCCGTGCCCGGAGAGGATCTCCTCAGCGGCGTCGGGGTTGTCCGCGATCTGGCTGAGCACGGCGGCGGCCCTATCGGAGCTGCCGAGTCTTGCGACCAGCGCGTCCCTGACGGACTTAGGAGCGTCAAGCAGTCGCTTGCCGGCCTCGCCGCCGCCGTCGTTGCTGTCGCCCTTCCAGAGCACGTTCGACCACCACGCGTTTGCGAAGTGCGGTTCGATGCCGGATGAGCAGTCGGAGAGACGGCTGATAGTACCGGTGGGAGCGATGGTGAAGACGCTTGAGTTGCGCACGGGCGGAAAGCCCTGCTCCTTGAGGGCGGAGTTCTCGTACTCGGAGAACGGCCCGCGTTCGGAGGCGATCTTCGCCGATTCGTCCCAGGCGGTATCGACGATGAACTTGCCGACCTTCTCGGCGAGGGCTACGCCTTCGCTGGAATCGTATGGGATGCCGAGCATAACCAGCGTGTCCGCCCAGCCCATTACGCCAAGTCCGATGCGGCGCGTGGCGAGGTTGACCTCCCGCAGCTCTTCGAGCGGGAACTGGTTGATCTCGATGACGTCGTTGAGGAAGCGCACGGCCGAGCGCACCGTGTTGGCGAGTGCGTTGAAGTCGAGTCTTGCCGCTCCGTCCTTCACGACAACGTGGCGTTCGAGGTTGCAGGAGCCAAGGCAGCAGTTGCCGTAGTTCTCAAGTAGCTCCTCACCGCAAGGATTACTCGACTCGATCCTGCCCATCTGTGGGTTGGGCGCCGTCTCCCACACGCGGTCCATGAAGACCACTCCGGGGTCGCCCGTCTTCCAGGCGGACTCGCAGATCTCACGCCAGAGGTCTCGGGCGCGAACCGTGCCGGCCGGCACGTCGACGGGGCCGTAGCCGCTGTCCCGAGGGTTGTAGAACGTCCACTCCTCGTCGTTGTCAACGGCGTGCATGAAGTCGTCCGTGAGCTGCACGGAGATGTTGAAGTTGGCGAGCGTGTCGTCGTTGTCCTTGCAGTGGATGAAGTCCTGAACGTCCGGGTGGCGGATGTTCAGCTGCCCCATGTGCGCGCCGAGGCGGAATGCTCCCTGTGTGAGCGTTGCGCCCACCGAGGAGTAGAGCTTCATCACCGCGACCGGGCCGCAGGCCTCGCCGTGCGTGGTGGCTATGCGGTCGTTCTTGGGCCGGAGCTTGGAGAAGCCGAAGCCTATGCCGCCGCCCCACTTCTCTATCATCGCAGCATCGGATGCGACCTGCATGATGGAGGTCATGTTGTCCTCCGGCGATATGACGAAGCAGGCTGACAGGCAGCCTCTACCGCCCGTGCCGGCGTTGACCAGCGTCGGGGAGTTGGGCAGGAACCTGAGCGACGCCATCAGGTCGTAATACTCGCCGGTTGCCGCATCGCGCCTGAGAGCGGGCTGTCCCTGCGCCACCACGGCCGCGACGCGTATCAGCAGGCCGTGGGCGTCCTCGACCGGCTCGCCGTCCTCGTCCTTCATCAGGTAGCGCTGGTCAAGGATGGCCTGAGCGTTCTCGGAGAATTTCGGTTGTATGGTCATGGGATAACCTCCATTTCCAAAGTACATTTCGTGCATTTGCGCCGTAGCGAATCCGGGAAAGTGTCTATTCGGCTGAAAAGCCCGCGGGCGTATGCGCCGCGCGGGCCTGTCAGTGTAGTTGCGGCTTTCAGCTATGCAACCTGGTAGCGCAGCTTCAGTTCCGCCATCGCCTCGCGCATGCGCCGGGCCTCGTCGATCTCGTTCCTCCTCCGCTCGCGCGCATGTCGCCTCTCCGCCTCCGCCATCCGCCTTTCGTACAGGGCGTCCTCGCCTTCTCTGGCGTCCCCCAGCAGCTTCTCAAGCGTTGCGGCCTTAATGGGCACGACCCTGGTGCGGTGCCAGGGAGTGCCTACCATTCCGAGGCAGCGGAAGCAGTTTCCCCGGTAGGAAGGGCGTGGCTGGGTATCCGACTTGCGGACGCCCTTCATCCAGATCATCCTTACGTTCTGCCTGCAGCTGAAGCAGTACGCCTGTTCCGGCGGCTCGAAGAACAGCCTGCGGTCCGGGAGCCCGCCGTGGTTCTCGCGCCTTGCGTTGATGCCCCCAATGCGTGTCATGACGGAGTCGCAGTCCGGGCAGGGCGCTATCGTCATCGTGCGTCCGTTGATCTTGACCTCTTCCATATCGGCGATACCGACGGTCTTTGCGTACTTGGTTTCCGGAACGCTCGTGACAAGTCGCTGTTTGCCGTCGTTGCGGCATGAGAGGCAGTGGAATGTCCTGTTGGGGACGTGCTCGTAGCGCGGCTCCCTGTCAACAATCGTCTGCCCGCGCCTCGTGTTCCTGACGCTGATTTTCGTCTCCTGTTCATCGAGGTAGCGAACGCTGAAGATGCCGCGAAGCACCGTGTCCACCTGCCGTCCGGCCAGCTGCCAGACCGCCTCGATGCTGCCCTTGTCCGTGATGTTCTCGCCGGTGAGCGTGATTACGTTCACGTAGCCGAGGGGATTGCTCTCCATCTCGTTGCGAAGCATGTTGAGCGTGGGGGAGCTGTGCTGCTCGATGATGGCGACCGTCTCGCCGAAGGTGCCGACGCCAAGCGCCAGGGAGTCGCCCGCGCCCTCGTTGACCTCAGCGTCGCCTATGAAGCCGATGGTGAATATCCGTGCGGTCCTGATCTGTTTCTTCATCTATTGGAATTGCCTTTCCCGGCATCTCGTGCCGATGCATCGTCTACCGATGAGTCGTCAACCGACTGAAAATAGAAAAGCCCGCCGGCAGGTGTGCCAACGGGCTTTGAGTTGTTGTGGATGGTTGAGTTCAGGAGGCTGCCAGGAGGACGTTCCTGTAAGACTTCGGCCGCTTGTTCCAGCGCCGCCTGTTCTCGTCGTGGCGGAACTGCCAGACCTGCTTGCGCGCCCTGTCCGTCTTCATGTTGCGCCTGCTTGACGCAGACGTCCTCGTCTTCGTGATTAGGGTGGGAAAGCTGTTCATCTTATCCTCCTCTCAGCCTTACGGCCGAGCAGTCCAATCGCGTGTTCCTACGCGTCCGGTTTCAGTTCCGTTTCCGTTCCGAATGAGCAGATGTGCGCGACGTGCAGCAGCATCTGCGCGAAGTGCCTGAGCGCGTCGGGCAGTGTCTCGTCGGTTGTCTCAAGCCTGAGCGTACTCTCCATGAAACTGACGGAGTGCCACGCGCCGTACTCCTCAAGCACCTTGCCGATCTCCGTGATGAACGAGCTCGGGGTCGCGCCGACGTGTCCCCTGATGAACAGGCACTGGCCGGCCGTGTCTCCGAAGTCGGTTATCACCCATCCGCCATCCGCCCTCGGAGCCACGTGAAAATCCAGGTGGTCGCCGTCGGGCATGATGAAAGGTGTCGTTACCGTGATTGCGTGCTCGATGCGATCCAGCGGAGAGAGGCAGAAGCCGCTCTCCTTCAGTGCCGCTTCAAGTCGTCTCCTCAGTCCAGTGTCCATAGGCTCAGTTCTCTCTCCGTTTCGAATGGCTTCATAAGATGCCTGTCAAGCTCTGCCCGCACTCTCAGTAGCTCCTGGTAGTGAACGCGCGCGATCTCACGCAGCGCGGCCGGGTCGCCATCTGCGTATCGAAGCTCGTGGAGGCTTCGTTCCAGTCCGGCAACGGCCTCGACGCTCTGCAGGTAGTTGTCGTCGGGCGACAGCTTGTGCGTTGCGGTGACCTCAGGCTGGCACGGGAACCCCCAGGTGTCGTTCTGCAGGCGCTTGTTGCTCAGCGCTGCCAGAACGTCCTTCGCGAGCGCATCACCGAGGAACTGGCGCGGCTCAACCCTCATCCAGCCGGTTCGCGCAGTGAGGCGCTCGTACATCTGTATGACGGGGTGTTCGTTGGTGTGCAGCGGATCGCCCATGAGGTAGAGCCTGACGCCGCGCTGGTCCATCCACCTGCCCATGTACTGCTCCCAGAAGAGTGGGTTGTAGGGAAGCGTCGTTCCCCTGCCGTCGATCGGCGCGTACACAAGCTCCGACAGGTAATGCCTGTCGAAGATGTAGAGCGTGTCGTCAGGGGCGTCTGCGACCATCTTCCTGTCCTCATCGAGCTTCTCGGGGGTGCTGTCGCCGCGGGTGTGGTGTATGCTCACGACGCTGTTCCAGTCGCCCGAAGTGGTTGCGATGCGTTCGAGCTGGGCGGCGAGCGTGCTCTTGCCCGACTTGTGCTGTCCTTCCAGCACTACAACGTAGGCCACATCCAGCCTCCTTTCCTTGATTGCGGTATGCAGACCGTAATTTCAACATCCGGTTCCGTTCCGAATTCGTTCTCGATAAGCCTCCTGACGTCGTCCCAGCGGAGCCCACCGAGCCCTGCGCCAAGCGCCGGCAGCGCGACCGAGGCGATGTTTCTCCTCAACAGCTGCCGGTGGAGGTTACGCAGTCCGATCTCTATGTCCTCGATGCGGCTCGGCTCGCGCCAGTGGCGTTTCGTCGGGAAGTTGATGATGTGGCGGGGCTGTTGCTCTCCCGTCTCGGTAATGAGCCCTGCGCCCGGGCGGACCCGCCCCGCAGCGCAGGCCATCCGGTAGAGGCGGTCGTTTTCGGGATAGCTCCTGGCGAACAGGAGCGCAAGGCCCGCGCCCGATACGCCGACACAGTTGACTGGGTTCGTGATGGCCTCCGCGCCAATTTCGAATATGTCGTCGCTTGAGTATCTGACGGGCACGGCACTCTCCTATCCCAGCTTCACGACGTTCGTGTAGCCACCGAACAGGCCCCGGAGGCCGTAGCGGTTGAACTCGCGCTTGTAGATGTGGACCTCGGCGCGCACGCTGCGATGGACGCCGCAGGCGAGGCTCACGCCCCTGAAGCGACCGTAGCCGCCGCGGGAGACCTCGATGTAGGGAAGGCCGTTGCTGATAGTCCTGAGTGCATTCTTCAAGGTGTTCCTCCTCATTGCGTTGCTCCTCAATGTGTCCTTCGTCAGTACGTTGTTCAAGAGTGTGCCGTTCCTCATAACCAAACTCCTTTCCTGGCTCTTATGGGTTGTGAATTATCAAGACAAGTCGCCCTTATGCAGGGCATGACGCGCTGTGGCGTAGTGGCAAGCTGACTTGTCTCTACCCCACAGCGCGTATGCGACGGGTGTATGCAGACACGCCCCGCGTACCGGAGTAGGCGGGGCGTGTGTATTGGCAGGGGCCAACCCTCTCCCTATGACATAGGGTCAGCCGTTGGATGCCTACCAGGGCATGTCGTCAGCGGGGCCCTCGGATGGCGAGGAGGCAGCGTAACCACCTGGCGCGGGCGCGTTTCCTGCCGGAGCGTTTCCGCCGTTGCCGGAGCGCTGCCCGCCTCCTAGGAACTCGACGGTGCTCGCCGTGACCTGCAGCTTTGCGCGGGGCTGACCGTCTTGGGCGGTCCAGCGGTTCATGGAGGGCCTGCCGTCAATGAGGACGCTGCGGCCCCTGTTGAGGTGGTTGTTCGTGGTCTCGGCGAGCTTGTCCCAGCAGGAGACGTCCATCCAGAGTGCGTCGTCCTCGCGCCTGTCATTCACGGCGATGCTGAAGTCCGTGACGGCCTTGCCCGTGGGGGTGTAGCGCATCTCGGGATCGCGTCCGAGATTGCCGTTGGCGACTATGTTTATGTAGGTCTCCTGGGCCGCAACGGCCACGACCCTGTAGGCGCTGACGCCTATGTAGAAGCTGGCGATGCCCTGTGCGTTCGGCACCTCGTCGAAGCGGGCGTCGCCCTCGATGAACACATGGGAGTCCTTCGGAACAGCGGCGAGCTTCTGCGCGGTGTTGCCCCGAGCCGTCACCCGGACCCAGTCCGGCTCCTCGACGCTCTGGCCGTTGACCTGCTTGGTCTCGATGATCTTGATTGGAACGTCCACGTTCAGGTTGCCGTGCTCGTCGGTGAACTGGGCTGCGATTCCGTTGCAGATGCCGATAAGAGTGATCTTCTTCACTTGAGTGTCCTTCTGCGGCATTGGCCGCGTTAGTCGGGGTTTGCTCGTCATTCGGGATAGCCTACGTACTGCCTATGCGCCTCACTCAAAGAGAGGCAGCCCGACGATGCCGATCATCGGGCTGCACGGTCGCCTGATAGCCGTCATGGTTACCAGGGCATGTCGTCGTCGGGTTCGGGAGCGCCTTCGGCGGTCACTGGTGCGCCGTGCGCAGGAGCGGCCTGGCCGGACGACGGGCTGAGGAACTGCGTGAACGATGCCGTGATCTTCGTGCGCACCTTCGGCTCGCCCTCCCTGGAGGCGTAGAATTCCAGCTCTACGTGGTTTGATTCCATGTAGAGGTGGCTGCCGCGCTGCGTGTACTGGTCGAGGTTCTCCGCCGTCCCGTTCCACGCGACGAGGTCTGCGAACAGCGTCTCCTCCTGGCGCTCGCCCGCGCTGTCGAGGTACCGCCGGTTGAAGGCGATGCCTGCGTTGGTCACGGGCAGTCCCGCCTCGTTGGTGTAGCGCATCTCCGGGTCGCGCGTCAGGTTGCCGATGCCGCGGAAGTTGACATACGCCTCGTCGCTGGCGGTCAGGACCTTGCGGGCCGCGATCACCAGCCGGGCGTCCAGTTTGCCCTCACGGTTGTTGAACGAGACCATGTCGAGGTCGCCGTCCACGAAGATGGAGTCGCCCTCCTTGAACTTGTTGGTGCAGTAGAGCGCGGTGTTGTTCCAGACCTCCACGGTGAAGGCGGTCTCGCGGACGCTCTCGCTGCCGTCGCTGCTCTTGCGGGCCTCCCTCACGAGCACGGGCACGCGGGCCTTGACCGAGCCGGACTCGAACTGGCGGGTGTAGATGTTGCCGTTGACCTTGCCGATGATAGTTACGTTTTTCATTCTGAAGATTCCTTTCCCGGGCTTTGCCCTGGCTATGATCTAGTTGATGCTGAATTCGCTCTACGCGCCGCGCTACACGCCGTCATACTCTTAATGCTAAAGGCCGCACTTCGTACTTTGGGCATCACACCCCCGACCAATTTCATAATCCGCACTCCATTCCGTGGACCCCGCTGACTCTCTCAGCCGGACCGCCGTCTCGTTGCAGCCTTACGCAGCCCGCGCCGCTCTGGTGCTCGCGTCGTTGCCCTGCCTGACCTTGCAGGACAGGAACTTGACGTCAGGCGCTTGCACATCGAGGCCTGCCTTCTCGTTGCCGTCCCTTCCGCGGCACCACGATACCTGCACCGGCCCCTCTATGCGGACGCAGCGTTCCCGGTAGAGGTAGGACTGGCAGGCATCCGCCTTGCCACCGATGTTTGATGATCATTCGCTTACATCGCGGTCCGGTACACCGACGCACAGTGCGTCATTCACATGGGTCTTGGGAACACCAAGTCGCCTGCGAGTCCAGCTTGTCGTATAGGCGTCATGGGTCGAATACCGATGATTATGCAAGCGCCGCCATGAAGCGCATCTTGCCGTCAGGGACCGTCGCCATGTCCCCAATGTCCTCGTAGCCGCCCGGCAGCCTGATCGCAGACGCGTTCGCAAGCGTCGCGCGTGGCTCGTTGCCGTCCTCGCACTCCATCCCCAGCAGTTTTCTCGTCAGGCTATCGCCATTATCGTTTGCGTCCAGCGCGAGAATCACTTCTCCTGCCTGCACCCTGTTGATCTGCTGGATCAGCCGTTCGATGTTTCCATTGCCGGCAAGCGCCACGGACGGCAGGCCCCACTCGCGCAGAGTAAGCCAGTCGAACACGCCTTCCGCGACTATCAATCGCTGAATCCGACGGGGCAGCGTTCCTATGCCCAATATCGTCTTGCTCCCGGGGAGCGCGTTGAAGCGAGGCTTCACGTTCTTGCGGACGGTGCGACCCGTCATCCAGACCGGACTGCCGTTCAGAATCTCCGGAACGACGACCATGCCCGCGAAGCGTTCGCGCCTACCCCGGTCGAGCAGAAGCCCTGACCGCAGAACGCGGTCCTTGCCGAAGCCCTGATCGTATAGGTGGTCTCTCAGGCCGTTTCCGGTGCAGTATCCGAGTTGCAGGCCTTCTGCGGTCGCCCTACTGATGCCGCGGTCCTTGAGATAGTTGCGCCCTGGCTGACCCGAAGCTGCGCTCAGTAGTATGTCCCGATAAAAGGTGAGTGCCGCGCGGATTAGAGTGCTGTCCTGCCTGGTAGTGCGCCGGGCTTTCGGCATGGAGTAGCGAGCGCTGACGGGTAACGCGGGCTGCCTCTGCAGTATTCTTGCGGCCTCTTGGATGCTTACGTTGTCCAGCTTGCGGATGAAGTCGAGCGCGTCGCCCCATGTCTCACAGCCGAAGCAGTGAAAGCGCTGGCTGTCGGAGTAAACGGTGAAGCTGCCTTCGCTCTCGTCGTGGAAGGGGCAGACGCCCTGGCGAACGCGCCCCGAGCTGGGAATGAGCTTGATGCCGCGACTCTCCACGATGTCTCCAAGGTCTCTGCTCCGTGCTATCTCGCCGAGTTTCGTCAAAGGTGCAATTGCCATGGGTGGTCTCCTTTCAATTTTCGAACTGCCTACCGGCTGAAATTCAGTGCCTGATAAAGACGTGACGATACGCAGCGCGTCTCACACAATGAGACGCGCTGTTAGGAAATAGGGAAGGGTTGGGGCATCAGAGTGCCAGTGAAAATGACACAGAAAGTGGTCGGTCGGCGCGAAATGCGGGGTGGTCGGCGGGGACTGAAAAGTGGTCGGTGGATGAGGGGGATTTCAGGAGGGCTTGCGCGAAGTCCGTATTACAGCCGTGCAGGGGTGGTCGGTGAGTGGGCGGTTGTGGTCGTCACACCGAGCTGAAGACACAACAAAGCCCACCGCTGTTTCTCGGCTTTTTCAAAAAGCTCCGCAAACGCGATGGACAGAGGCCTCGAATTGCACCGGCCAGGAGCGCGAACGCTACAACACATGCCAATACCGGTTGCCGAAATCCTAAACACAGAGGGACCGGGAGCGCGAACGCTACAACACGAATCCATGCATTCCTAGCCAGATGAGATGCTGGCTGCTTCGACTACGACTGCTCTGAGGCTGCAGGCGCAACTAATGGGGTTGGGGATAAATAAATACACTTTCATTATCTCACGGGATTCGGGCGAGTCAAGAAAAATGACTCATACACGCTCGAAATTGGTCGTAATTAGCGCATATTCGCCACAATTCTGGCATATATTACGCTTGTCGTCTGCGTTTCACCGACAGGAGAACGGGCGAGTTATGGGAGGGTTTCTTCACCGGCTTGGCCTATGGTCAAGCCGGAATCGTTGACCGTCTGACCCTCTTCCTATTGGACGCACTAGCGCACAATCGTTCTAGCCTTGGTGGGGTGCGTCATCATCGACCTGTTCAAGCAGATCGACGTGTAGCGACAAAGACACTAAACAGACTGGCAAACAAGGTAAGGCCAATGAACTGTATCCTGAATGCGGTCTCACCACCTGTGGACCAGTCGAAGGCAAGGTAAATCGCGCCAAGCGCCATCATCGACGCGAGATAGATTACCACGTAGCAGATGAATGAGGCCGCGAAGCGCAAGACCGTCTGGGTGGCCTTCACACTAAGAGTTGCTTCTCTGTACAGGAAGAGATAGGTGTAACATGCTGTGAACAACGCAGATGGGATAATGCTCAAAACGAAGATCATCGAATTACTTTCTTCTCGAACTGTCTCCGGATCTGGAATCGAAGGGTGTGAGAGGCCCAGCTTGAATGACCGCAACCTGCATTGAACCCACATCCTATTGGACGCGCCGCCCGCGAACGGTGCCCTTTGATCCCGCTAGAATCGATCAGAAGAGCCGTAAAGGGCGCAATTGGTGTTGCGGGGACTTAACTTGCGGCCGTAGAGCGTCTCTTTGACCGTTCGGGCAGGTGCGGTGAGAAAGCGGATGACAGAGACGACAACTCGCGTGTCTGCGCCAGACCTTGCCTGCACCGGTGAAGCGCAGTATGAGTCCCTCTCCACCCGCGACGAGGGACTTTCAGCCGCGAACCCGGTCGATGGTGTAGTCCACACCCTCTGTGAAAGCGACAAGGTGGCCGTTGTCCACAATCAGACCCTCTCCGGCGCGTACGGTGGTCTCGAAGACCGCGCCGCAAATATGAAAATAGACCTCTCCTGACCGCGCCGCTGTAGTTACGCGGAGAAAGAACAGGCCTTCACGGTTGAACAGGCCGCGCAGTCCCTGAAACCTCGTGTCTATGGTAATCGTGTCGGCGCAGGCCAGAAACGCGCCCGCCTGCAGGTAGATCTCCTCGTGTGGCGCTAAAGGATGTGCTTGAATGTCCTCCGGCACGGACGGCGCGAACTGAACTACTCCACTATTCTGCTCGGCTGAGAACGAATTGACGAAGAAGGACTCCGCCGCCGAGCAGTCTGCGCACTCCGGAGAAGAGGCCGCCCATTGGCATTCCGGTGACCATTCGGAGATTGCGCTATGCTATCATCGCTCCCGGTTCGGCAAGGATACGCTCGCCGGCGTCGAGGGTCGCTTTCAGGGCTGCGAAACCTGGACCCGCTTCTTTCGTTACCTTCATATTAAATCCCCCTTCGATGCTGTGCCGTTGTCCGAGGGTGCCTGTTCGAAGTCTTCCGGCCGCCACTCCCTGAGATACTCCTCCGACCAGGGCGGAGCCGCGACGCCCCATTCCCTGTCACCGCAAACGGCGCCGTCTAAGTCCGGCTTGCTGGTTGTTCGAAGGCGCTTCAGCGCAAGATGCGGGAGCCAGAGCAGCACAGCCCGTCGTCGTCGGGCTCGCAATTCCAGCCGTATCGCGGCGTCATTCATCTCAATCTCAGCGTGCCGCCAGCGAGTCTCGATCCCCAGACGTATGGACGGAGCCCACGTGCGGGCTCCATCGACGTGTTCGCCTATCGTCAGCGCGTAGTGACTGCTCACCATCCGGAGTTCCACACGCATCCGCTCGTTGAGTAGCGCGAGCTGCCACGGCGTGAGACGCTTTCCAGAACCGTCCTCTGGAAAGCTTTCTGACATAATGAGCAACTTGCGTCGGGATGCGATTAGCTCAGCGGCGCTAGGCAGACGTTCTCCGTCGATGACGCTTCCTTCCGAACCAAAGAACCACTTCTCATCGGGGTAGGGCTTTTCAGGCACGAGCGCCGCCATCCGTATGCCGATAAGCAAGGGTCTGTCACCGTGACGCTCGACGGCGTACCGCTTCTGCCTCTGGTGCGGATGCACGCCGTATCGCAATTCCGCCGCAGTTAGTCCACACTCGAACACCTCCGTGTCGGGAGCGAATGCTACTCGCTTCGCTCCCTCGTCGGCAAAGCAAACCTCTTCTCGTGTGTGAAGGTAGAAAAGTGCGTCACCGTGTAGCCCAATAGGTGCAGGATCACGTACCCACTGCCAGCCGCGCGCCAGTGCCCTAGCACCGGAGAGCGCCGCTTCCATTGGCAGTTCGGCCAATACAGGCGCGCCCACGACCTTAGCCAACTCAGCTGGCGTCGAGGTGTCTTCTATCTTTCCCAATAGGGATGAAGTCTCCTTGCCCTGCGCGTCGTCTCTGTCATGCCCCGCTGCGTCGGACTGGCTACTTCCCTCAACTTCGTCCGGGGATGCTTCATCCGCGCCGTCCTCCGGCCCGTCCTCGGCGTGGTCTGGGCTGTCAGGTTTGCCCTCATCGTCCTGAGTACGCCTTCCATCAGCCTCGCCGTGTGTCTCTAGACCTGCAGCGTCGTTCTCCTGGCGCTCTGCTTCACTCCCGGTCGGGGTATTGTCGTCCGCATCATCAGCACGATTGCCGTCGTCATCGCTTTTCCCGATAGAGGATGAAGAGTCGGTGTCGATTATCCGTATGCCGTTCGCCGCCGCGTACCTCTCGACCGCCTCTCGCACAATCCCCGTCACGTCGCCCGTCCCTTGCAGCGCGCGCCTCAGTGGGTCACGGTTCACTCCGAGGGCTTCTGACACTCGCCTCTGGCTGGTCTTCTTCACCCAGGCCCGTAACCACTCACGCATCTCGTCCACGCGCAGGTATTCTTGCTCGCTCCCCATACGTGTGCTCCTATCCACTTTCATCACCGACCACCGACCGACCACCTGCCCTACACTCCCGTCTAAAATTGCTCGCGTTTTCTGTCCTCTCCTCGCACCGACCGACCACCCTTGCGCTGCCTTATTTCCACGTAAACCCATACCCTTCATATTCTCTTTTCCCCCACCGACCACCGTCTCTTTTTCTATGCGGGGTATTGGCATGCAATTCAGTCCATCCAATCGTAGACCACATGTTCCCTATCTTCGAACGATCCTCCTGGTAGTCTTGCGTTTCCCTTCTTATGTAGAGCTAGCGGCCGTATCTAGTCCGACACGGCCAGACTCCAGATTCCCCGGGGTGACCCAAGCCGATTTCAACACCCCGTCACGTTTGAGAACGTCGCTGCTTGATACGAATAGGGGCAGTTTCGATGAGATTGTGTGCCCTCGTCGCATATGCCTTGCGGACAGTGTTGAGAATCTGCTCGCTGAAGCTGCGTCATCAAATATGACCAGGACCGCCCAACGTCCGTCAAAGTCGGCACTGGTCTCCAGAGCGTGATAGTATCGCTGATAACGAATAAGTCGATCCCGCATATATGTTGGGCCAATCGCACGCTCCTCATACTCAAGCAGTAGAGATACGCCGATGCCTCGCCAGGTATATTGTCCTGTAGCATCTGGCTTCAGGCCGTAACGCCGGTTGTTGTAATGGAACCACCTTTCCCATCTATGTGGCGGGATTAAGTCAAGCTTTTTCCACTCATCCGTCGCCCGGCATGCCGCATTCAGTGTTGAGACGAAGTGGTGAACGCCGTCCGTGTGTCTAAGTTCTCGCGTGAGGACACGCAACTTAGATCCCCGAATTCGATAGCTCGCCAGTTTAAGAGCATCATCACCATTCTTATCCGGATGGATTCCCCAGAAAGCCGTAAGATCTGACAGCCTCGTTCGGTCTCTCCAAGAGAGATACCTGAGACCGTCGATGCTGAGTGCCAGCCGTGTCCCGGTTTCCCGCCTCTCCTCAGCAGTTCTGCCGAACCTCAGTCTCACGATCAGCCCAAGCCGCGCGAGCTGTGCTCTGCCGTCCTTCGCGTGCCTTAAACTGATACCAAGGAACTCTGCCAGCTCCGTCAGACGCATCAGGGCCAGTCCGCAAGAGTGTCCAGCATTCTGCCGGCGGGCTGCCCAAGGTTACACGCCACCAGATCGAGATCGTTCTCTACGTCTCCGACCAACCCCGCCGGCACCGCTGCACGCCGCGGTGGTGCTCCAGCTGGCGCCGCCGGCCGTCGTACAACGCCCTTGATTACACCCTCGATTGGGAATGCAGTATCGGGACGGTAGGTGTGACTGCGCCACAGGGCATCACCAGGACGCGAACGTCGAACGTCTTCCTCCACCGCGAGCGAGAGATCGAGCCCTTCTCCTTTCATCCTCTCCAGGATACCGTGGGCTTCGATCGAGCTTGGCACGACGAGAAGAGCCGCGAACAAGGTGCTGCGTCGATGCATCTCCATCAGGCTCCCCAGGCGACTGTACATCGACCGCCGGGGGAGAGCCGGTCCGAAGCGGGCTATTCCCAGAGTCCGTCCGTCTGTAAGAGTCAGAAAAGCGTCGAGAGGTCCTGATCGTTCCCACCGCCAACGCAGCCGTCCTTCGTAGGGTAGGGAAGCATCCAGTGCGATTCGGTAGCAGGTTGCCACTGTGTCCATGCGTCTCAGCAGCCAGCGCCGCCATTCCCAGGATAAAGGGAAGAGCCTCACAGCCTCTTCCACCGTCAGCCCTTCCATGTCCGCAAATCTTTCGATTCCTCTCGGCGTCAGATACCACCGCCGTAGCCGAGACTTCTCGTTCAGAGAGTGTCTGACCGCATGGGCAAGGCCCTCCCTTTCAAGTCGATGCAGAGCATCCAGGGCAGTCCTCTCCGCCAGTGATGAGACAGCCGAAAGCTCACGCCTCTCCAGGAACGGCATCCGTCCAAGAGCGCACATCGCCACTTCGTCGCTGTTCAATTCGGCAGGCCTTGTCATCAACTCTCCTCATTTACGACGAACGCCAACTCTCATTCAGCTCCCGACGTTGCGAGGTTCTCCCAGTGCTCTCCTCCAGTCAACTCACGAGGAGATCGCATAGCACACCCGAATACCCAGAGCAACCCAGGCGACACTCAACGCGCCCCACAGGACTGCAATCCAGAAGCTCGCCATCCCCTCCGAATCAAACCACCGCCGCCACCTCCAATTCCTGTACTCTTCGTACATCTCACGCTGCAGCGCTGCAGCGTCAAATTCCATACGAAAGAAGGCCAGCCCCGCGCCAGCCTGCACAGTCGGCACAATTGTCACCAGTCCCGCCAGCACTGAAAATTCCCCATAGACGTTCCGATACGGTCCATCAACACCCCCAAGAACGACACCAGCGCCAAGAATGACAAGTCCCATACCCGTGAATGTCAGCGACATCGTGCTCCACCATATCCGGTTATGAAGCCAAGGCCTGACCTCCTTCATCACCTTCCGCTGCCTAACCCATCTCGATCCCGACAAATCCCCGTCCTCAGCGCACAACCGCACATCGGTCTGCCGAATGACACCAATTGCCACCGCCGCCGAAAGCCACCAGAGCCAGCCAAGCACACTCATGGCGATCTGCACCATATCCGACCCCAGCGCCTCAATCATTAAGTGGTCCCCTTCGTCAATTCACATCAGGCATCAGCGCTGCCTTATCCTGCTCTCTCCAGCATCCCTGAGCCATGACTGCAATCCTGCACCCCGCCGGAACTCTCTGCCCCGTCCGTCAACATCATCGAATACCTGCGAGGATCCATAGTCGCGGTACCCCGGCGTCATCACTTCCTTATTCACCATCTCATTGAAGGTAAGCGCACTGTCGTCCTGCTCAGAAGCATTCTTCCAGACGCGCCCAAACGGAGTGTTCGCGTGCATATCCACAAGCGCAGCAACAAACACGGGCACCGGAAAGCGGAATCTACGACTCATGATTGTCCTCAGAGCGCGTGAGATCCTCTCCTCCTTAACCACAACCAGCATAAGAGGCTTCCGTTCTATGAAGTCAATCGTCGCTTCCACCGAACGGGCATACGCCAGGAAGCTCCCAATTCTCATCTGAACCGCCCGGCTCACCTGGCTCTCCTTCACCATATCGAGGAATAAGTCTCGATACGTCTCGTCTTGAACCACGCGCAGGATAACTTCCGGAGTGAATACCATCTGTGTCCTTCCCACTTCCACCATGCGCGCCCATTTCGCACCAGGAACCGCCTCGCGAAACCTGACAGTCTCACGCTCGCCAAGGTCGCGATAGAACCATTCGAGAACGCTCATATTCCGGTCCCACCTTTGACGACAGCGCCACACCTCCCGCATCTCATAGCCGGCATGCGAGTCATTCTCGCGGGAACCACCCGCTCCAAGCCGTCCCCTGCTCCTCCGGCGAAGTAGATCGTCACTCCTCTCTCCGTCCCGCTCGGCGAACCACCTCAGTCCCTCGTCTGAAAGGCAGAGACGTTCATGCGACAGACCCTTCACGGATACCTTTGCCACCAGGTTTCTACCAACAAGATCCTGCAACATTTCATCAAGAGCGTTGGACTGAATGTCCAGCAGAGTTCCAACGAACGACGCGCTTGCGAGCGGCCACTCGAAAAGCAGTTCAAGTATCCTGCGCTGCGCCACCTCCAGGTGATCTCCGGTAAAGACCACGTGTGGGATCATGCGCCCGAGCGAAGCCTCATTCAACGCCACGCCGCGCGGCCCATAATCGGACAACTCATCAACACTCACGGGAGCGGCGTCCCGAACCACCTCTCCCAAGTCCATCGGCAAGCACCCGAACCTGCGCCAGAGAGTCCTCTCTCCCTCTCTGGTGAGCCCGTCCGCCGCCGCCACGTAGATCCAGCCACCAGACGCGTCACGGCAGTCCGAAGCCAGCCTGTCAACGGCAAGCGGGCCCGGCCTCAGCACCAGCATGTTCGGGTATCCGTGCGTCTTCTGCAGGCGCCCAATGTTGCACATGATGCTGGCAGCAGCCTCGTTCTCGACGGATCGTCCGAGATGGAGCACCCCGAAGCTCCGCCTTCCCACCGAGACGAATCCTCCCAGCCGTTCGCTCACAACCCAGCGCCAGTCCATATCTCCAGAAGTCACCCCGGCGAGCTGCCTGACGATGCCATAGATGTTGGAAACCAGGTCCAGGTTTCTCAGAAACCTGTCCTGCCAGCTCTCAGAGATCGGATGCCGCCGCACGATGTCCTCAAATTCCTCACCCTCCATCCAGGCCAGATAGAACGTCCCCCAGTTCGTCAGGAACCAGCGCCTCACGAACTTCCCACACGAGACCTCGTGACGAGCGTAATACACCAATCTGTGCTCCAGGAGCCTACATAGACCGGCCTTCACATTCGGAGTGTCAACCCGTAGCAGTGCCGCCAGGTCCCCGTACTCCGCAAACGGCGCAACCGCAATCATCCGCAACAGATCACTGTCCGAACCCATCAGCACAACAGAATTCCTCTCCAAATCTGCCCTATCCTCATTCTTCAATATGTCCAGGGTCGAGTCTCTAAATTGCACTTGTGCTCATATCAGCCTCTTGCAATTTGTCCTGACATCGCGCTTCCAACTCGATGGCGCGCACCAATTCCCACGGCGGCTTTGCAACCGGTCAAGAACGTGCAGCACTCGCTGTCTGCCGACTGCAACCAGACCACAGGCAGCTTGCCGCACCACTCGAAGTCACCGATCTCATAGCACTCGTTCAGAAAGAAGATCAAATTCTCCACGCTCAGCTCAAGGTTACGCAGAAAAGCCCTATTCCTCTTCACCGCGGCGTCCACATCTTCCGAATCATTCTCGTCCCACTCGTACTCGTCGCCCGGCAGCTCCTTGTCCCTTCGCCTCACCCAATCGTACTCATCACCGATCGTGTACAGCACATCGTCCAGAAGTCTGTCCTGAAGCAGCTCACCGGCCTCCTCGCTTTTGTTCCAGACCTTGTAGCTGCCGACATGCAGCACCTCGGGCGCTCGGCTGGGACAGCCCACCGCAGCCACGTCCTTCGCCAGAACCTCCACAAGGGACTCCGATTCCTGCATCGCAACAGCCCCGACGTAACACACCCGCGCCTTCGTCGCATCCGAGAGTTCGTCATCACCCCGGTAATTGAAAGCATGAAAGTAACGGAACTCGATGCCATCGACGTCCTCGAAGTAGTCCTCGTTCGCCTCGAAGTGAACCTGTTGGGTAAACGTCAACCTGCGCAGTTCCCGCATCCTGCGACGTATTCCCATGCACCGCATGCACTTAGCCTGATAACTCTCATGCCTTGCGGCAGCGTTCCTCAGTCCCGACCTCCTCCGTCCAGCTCTCTTAGCCATGTCCATCTCCTATCTTGAGACCGCTTAGGCAGGCGTTCACATTCTGAAGGTCAAACGTGGCAGCGCCGCCAGCTCCCAGCACTCCGCAAACGGCGCAACCGCAACCATCCGCAACAACTCACTGTCCGAGCCCACCAGTGCAACGGCTTGATTTTCCAAACCTACCCCATCCTCAGTTCTTCAATATGTCCCGAGCCTCACTCTCTTGCGCCCGTCAGTCTGCTGCTGCCGCGTCAGTATCGTCGTCGTCTTTCTCGTTGTCCGCTTGGTCTTCTTCCATACCGTCGCCGGTCCGCTCATCGTCCGCCTGGTCTTCCTCCAGGCCGTTCTTCTCCACATCTTCACCTCCGGCATCCTCATCCTTTCCACCGCGGCCACGTCTGCCGCCTCTCCCGCCTCCGGTACCCTGTCCAAAGTCCAGGCCGTCATCACCCGTTCGATCAAGCATGTCGCGGAAGTCTCTCATCTGGTCGTCCATGTAATCCGTCTGCTCAGCAGCGACCTCTGATTGCGGCCTCGTGTAGGCGTCCGACGCCAGCCGTATAGCTTCGGCAATCGCTGAGTTGCCGGGCTGCGGCAGCAGAAGTCGCATGGAGAAATATTCGGGGCGCGGTCCGCCCAGGTCCAGCCTGCCGTAACAGTTATGAGCGGCCAGTCCGGTGATGTCCTCCTCATCGAGGCGCTCGCTGTCAAGCTCGGGGAGAAGTCTCTTGGCGTCGACGGCGTTCACTTGGAACACGCAGAGGCAGCCGGCGTTGGCCAGTATCGAGTCTCTCATCGTGGGCGAAAGTTCATCCAGCCTGGAGAGACTCTGTGTCGCCAACACAAGGGACCCTCGATACTTGAGCAGCTCCGAGAGCATATCCTCGTACTCGACACCCGGTATCGTCTGCATCTCGTCCACGACCACCATCGCTCCTCCGCGTTCGGATGCCGTTCTCCCTCCTGTCTGACTACTGACTCCACGAGGTTCAGCATTGCCGCCCCGACCAGGGCCGATACGTGTCGCCCCACAGCGCCCTGGTCCGTACTTACGAGCAGAACGTCGCCATTTCGTATGGCTTCTCCCACGTCGAGCGTACAGCTGCGCTGTCCGAGAATCTCGCGAGCCGCCGCCGAGCCAGCGTACTGAGCCAGCCGCGTCTGCACCGGTGCGACGGCGTCCACCAGGTAGTCGGCCCTCCAGCCGCCGAAGTCGCTCTGCCACCAGTTGAGGATGAACGGATCTCGCACGCGCCTCAGCACACCGTTGCGGAAGCCCTCGTCCGTGAGCATCAGCCGCCCATCCAGCAGCGTGTACTGCTCTTCACGCCGCAGAGTCTTGTTCGCCTCATAGAGAGCTTTTAATGTGTGCTCCAATATCGTCTGCATCCTGCCACCCCACTGATCCCACAGGGCGCGAGCCACTCGCACTATAGTGTCCACCGTGGTTTCCCGGTCCAGGAAGACATGAACATCCAGCAGGTTGATCCCACACCTGCGCGTCCTGTCACCCAGGTCTATCAGGCGCACTCGCCCGGCGACTTCCTCCGGAACACGTTGGAGTATCCCACCAACGAGATCCGCGTGCGGATCCACGACCACAGCAGCCTGGTCATCGCGTCCGGCCGCCTTCTCCAGCAGTCTGCTGCCCACGACATGTCCCATGAGCGTTGACTTTCCCATCTGCGTCCTGGCGGCGTACAGGTGATGCCGTCGCATCGCCTGCGGCGGAAAGTGTACAAGCCGGGTTTCGCCGTCACCAACGATCTCTTCTCCAACAAGCGCCCCTGCTCCAAGAGCCCTGGGCAGCGGCAACCTCCTGCTGCCGGCACGCTCCAGTCCGTCCACCTTCGCAGACTCTCCTGGCACGTGCCATAGCGCCGCCACCTCGCGCACTCCCACAATCCCCTTCCCACGAACGTCAGGCTGTCGGAATAGGCGCCATTTGCGATTGTCCACCTCGAAGCTCAGGAGACTTCCATTCAGTTCTGAATCCTCCACCTTGACCAAATCACCCACCCCGAACCTGCATCCCAGCGGGTTGTCGAAGCTCCGGTACGCTCCGACGACCGGATCGAGAAGCTCACGCGAGCGCGTGGGCCGGGACTCCCCGTTCACGACGGCGAACAGTTGGACTTCGAGTCTGAATGCCGCACCCGAGATACGAGTCGCGACCTGTTGCGGATCGTAATACTCCTGCTTGGGTATCTTCCTGAAGAGCCCCAGCTTCCAGAACAGGAACAAGATGCCGGCAGTCACAGTCGTTCCTACGACGCCGTACAGGGCGATCTGCCAGATCTGCCCGGATTCCCAGAGCTGCTTGAACCACATGCCAACAAGCAGCGCTGCCATCGCCCCGACGAGCGCATACAGAATCCACAGCGTCATGGAGTCGCTCCCGATGTCGCCCTGGTCAGCCTTGGCACCGCCACCATTCGGGGACTTCCCCCTGCTCGTTCGCTCGATCTGCTGGTTCACGCGCTCCGTTTCGGCCGCCTTCTGGTTCTCGCTGCCCGCTCCGATCATCGCCCGCGCCCGCCACGCTTCAGACCAGTCGTGCGACATCTGACTCAGCACCAGTCGCGAAACCAACCTCTCCCCAGGTCGCACATCGCTCGACAACCCGCCCAGCATGTCCACGAACGGGTCCGATCCGTAATCGAGCAGTCCTGTGTCGTCGTACACCTGCAGCGGAAGCCATTCACTTCCCTCAGGGCGCAACCTCTGCATCCATACAATCTCCTCATCGCTAAATCTCATTGGGTCGTCACACTCTTCAACGTACTGCAGACCCACTTCCGGATAGTGCGCTCTCAGCTGCTGGGCGACGCGGTCAGGATGCTCGCTTCTCACGAGCATCGATACGCCGCCCTGCTCCGCCACAAGCTCGAGGCTGAAAGGCTCATCCGCATCGAGTGACTCCAGGAGGTTCTCAAAGCTGAGAAGGGTATGTTCACCGAGGCGAGGTGGCATCACCCTCAACAGTGTTCCGTCCGTCTTCACGATCATTCTCCTTCCGTTGTCTGTCTCTCTTACCGTTCGTTCTGCGGCCTTATCTCCGTCTGCTACCAGGTGGCTATCAGCGTCACCGTAAGCGCCACTCCACACAGCGCGGATATCCACATCACCGCCTTGTAAAACCTGATGCTCCGCAGTCTGGCGCAGTCAGCGCATTCATCCGGGTCCCGAAGGTGAACGCACTTTCTATGCCGCACCTTGCCGCTGCTTGCATCACCGTGTTCGTTCGCCATAGTCCTGACCTCTCGCGTTCAATTGACAATCAATGAGAACCCGCCTCCCACTCGATGATCTCGTGCTCCATTGGCGCTGATTCCATCTCAACGGGGAAGCGCCCCATCGGCGTCAGCAGCAGTCCCTGTCCGGTCGGATATGATGGCAGCTGCTCGGCCAACTCGCGTGGTAACTGGAAGGTGTCAGCGATCGTTCCCACCACCGCCGGGTCCTGTCGCAGCAACAGTTTGTAGCTGGCATTCTGAATGACCGCGCGCCCGCTGTTGCCCCTGACTCCCTCGCTAGTGTTCACAGCCAACAGGTCGTTGACGTCCTGGGTTATGCTCGTCAGTCCCAGGACGTGCTTCCTTGCTCTCTTTGCGGTGTTCATCATGAACTCGGCGCCCTCCGGCACCTGGATGATCCTCCACACCTCGTCGACGATCAGCTCCCGAGGCCTGGGGTCACGCGCAGCCATCGTCCAGACCACCTCTGCGCATACCATCGCCGCTGCCGCACTCATCTCCGGCTTGATCAGTCGCAGGTTGAAGACCGTGATCGGCGGCTCATCCGTCAGAAGGTCCGTCCCTTCGTCCGAAAGCAGGTAGCGCATACTGCCAGAGTAGAATGGCCGCACCATTGCCGCCAAAGCAGGCTCCGTCTTCTCAAGGTGGCCGTACAGCCCCGACCAGTTGCCTTCCTCACCTTCGGCCGCCACCCTCTCGTAGTAGGTCGTCATGGCGTTGTCCAGGCTTGCCCTCAGCGTGGGGTCCAGATTCTGGCCTATCATCACCTGCACCAGGTTGATCAGGTTCTGGATTCGCTCCATTAGCTCCGCACCCGTCTCGGCAACAACGAATGGATTCATGCCCTGCCCGGGCACGCCGGGAGTAAGAACGCGCCCTCCGGCAGCGATCGCCGTATCGACGTACTCGCCCTCAGGGTCAACGATGTAGGCACGAACGCCCCGCGTCAGTTGTCGCAGGATGCCAAGCTTCGCGCTGTAGCTCTTGCCGGCCCCGCTGGTCGCGAGAATCGCCGTATTCAGGTTCTGCGCCACCGGCGAGTTGAACTTGTCGAACGTGACGAGGCTTCGAGCGTTCGTGTCCAATCCGATGAGTGTGCCATCCCGGGCGTCCATGTCGGGAGGGCCGAAAGGGTAGAGCAGAGCGACGCTGCTCGTATCCACTACTGTCCACTTGCGGAGTGAGTTTTCGCAGAGCGGCATCGTCAACCGCAGCGCCTTCGCCTGCACACGGGGAAGCTCTTCCAGCTGCGCCATCACCGACGTGAATACCGAACGCAGCACCGTGAGGTACTCTTCGAGCTTCCGCTCCGATGGAGCGTGGACCGTAACCGCGAGGCAAACGTTGAACATCCGCTCAACGCCACGCATCACCTGACTGCGCAGCCGAACGATGTCCTCTATCGCTATTTTTTCCTTCTCATCGACTATGCCTTTACGCTTCAATTGGATCGTCGCCGATGCCTGCATCTTCGTGAGCTGCCTCTGCAGGTTTGACAACGCCTGCGCCGAAGGAACCTGCGACACTTGCACCGACACGGCCATTGGTATTCCCTGTGTCAGGATCGACTCCAGAAAGCCGAGACTTATCTGGCGCGGGAAGACCTTCAGCCAGATCGTCTTCCGGTAGTCGCCATTGTCGCTCCGGACGTGAGAAACCTCGGTTCTGTATCGGATGCTCTCCTGTTCCGGAAGATCGGCGGGAGACTGCCCGAATGCACAACTCAGAAGCAATATGTCGAGCGCTCGGTCAGCCAGAACACCTGCGGTAAGCTGCACTCGACTGACTGCCGCCATCACCTCGTCCATGCGTTCCGCGTCACATATGATGTAGAACCGCCTGTCCATCAGCCCCTCACGGTTCTCCATGTCCCCAAGAAGAACGTCAAGCGACTCCGCAGCCATTCGAAGCCTCCCACTCAAGGGCTTCTCGCCCTCGGCGGCCTCTCGTTGCTCCCGCATTTTCAATCGGAACTCGTTCAGGCGCGGCGGATGCTGCCTTATCAGAAACTGAACTTGCCCCTGGAGCGAATTCAGAGCGCCGGCGAAACTCCTGACGCTGGCTTCGTCGTTCTCCTGCCCTTTCACCTGAAATACCACCATCTTGCGCCCGTCAGCCCTGACGATGCGATCGCCGTTCCCAATGTGGCTGTACCCCAGGTACCCCAGGACATCAGGCACTTCATCGAGGTTGTCCGAAGGCCATTCGCGCTCCAGTTCGGCCTGGCGCTCCCGCTCTTCCAAGTCCGGATCTAAGTGCGCCGGTATCACCCCGTCGTCATCTTCCGAGCCTCTCAGGCGCAGCAGACGGCCAGCTGCTCCCGCCGTCACTCCCGCGACTCTTCCCCCCACTCTCGTGAACACTCGCGCCCCTCTCTTGACCACACCGTTCTGCCCCCCTTGCGAAGTCCCTTCCAACTCGCCACGCACCTCGTTTCCTTCCCGCTCTACTCGTTCTTCAGTGGCAACTGCCATCTCCAACACTCCCTTGTATAATGCTGCCCGAGTGAAGACTCCAAATCCTCACCATTTCCCGATGCTCGTCTGCACAGCCATCTACCTAGCCTGCACCCACCTTCGCTCCTATCCGTCCCGTGCGTCATGGCACAGCTCAAAACCATAGGCTTATGTATTCCACACATCCGGATTCAGGTATCTCTCGAAGTTGTAGCGCATCACGACATAAATCAGAGTCGCGATCACGTATGCCATGAACACCAGCAGCAGGCCAACCAGCGGACTCGTTATCATGTTCCGCAGCACCCCGGCGCGTTCACCTCCCGCGCCCGAGTCCACCACGTGCATCAGCCCGTTCCAAGCCATCGTCATCAAAGCCACACCAACCGCAGCCCACGTCACCAGTCCCACAACGATCCCCACGCGGCACGACATCATCAGGTACAGCGAGTTCACCTTGTCAGCGTCCGGCCCGTCTTCATGGTGATACCAGCACTTGGGCCGCCTGTCCTTGCCGTACTCAAACCTCTGTCCGTAGTACACGTTGTACTCCTGGTCAGTGCCATCGTTGGCGTAATCGGGCTCCGTAAACCAGAACAGCTGGAATATGTTCATCCACGGCCCATCGACTCCCTCCGGAGCCTGAGCATGCGCCTCTTCAGGACTTGCCAGCCCCGTCACAACCGCTAACAGCGCGGCCGCCACGGCAACGGCCAGCCGCGACCGACTAATTGTTGACGCACTCATAGTCTTCCTCCGTCGGCGTGCCGTCAGGTCCGAACGGTTCCTCCTGCTCAGGAATCTTGAGCTTGCACGCGAAAGCGCGCCTGCAGCCCCCGTAGGCCTCTCCCTTGCTGTTCGTGCCCGGCTCTACCCATGTCCACCCGGTCCAACGCCCCTCGTCGTCCTGGGCAATGTCGGGCCCACAATGTAGCGGTTCGCCATCCCACAACCCGATAACGCGTCCCTCCTCGTAGTAGTCAGGTTCGCGCGCCTCACCCGGTTCCGGCGTCGGGTCGACGTACACCAGCTCCTCATAAGGCCGGTCGAACGTCACGAGCAATTTCTCGAACAGAAAGCTCTGCTCGAATACCAGCACGACGTTGGAGTCCTCGGATTCGTGAAGATACTGCCGCGCGTCCTTCTCCACCCGCCAGTGCTCAGGCCAGTATTCATAATCCGCGTATGATCGGCTGGAGTTCCTGCTGCAGCTGCAACCGCCCGGGCAGCCTCCGCTCTTGCTGCAGGAGCATGAGCAACTGCTGATATGTCGCTCCAGACGCTGATTGTAGTGGTCCACCGGCTGGTAGACCGGCCTCTTAACCGTCACCCGATGCTCGAGGTCGAGCCGCAGCTGTATGATTGAGCTGTCCGGTTCGGTGCTGTTGCGCTTGTCCTCCAGAGTGGGTGGCGCGACGTTGAACTTCACGATGTTCGGCTTCAGAGGATCGAAGCCATCGTCCTCCGGCCTCAGTATCTGAAATTCAGGCCCTTCGTCACCATTACTGTCGAGCACGACGAGGGTCGCTCTGTTAGCGATGTCCTGCGGCTGAAGCGTGCTCACGACGGGCCTGACCGTGATCTCGAAGTCCGCATCCCCCTGCGCGAAGACCGCCATCTCCTCGAGTATCACGCGCACATTCTCCGGAGCAACAAGCGGGCACGTCCTAACCTCCCCGGCGATCCTCTGCCCTGACGCCCCTTCGAAGTAGTCATCGGACCCCGGGTCGGCGGGCCGCTCGCTCTGAATACCGAGGCTCATAATTTCGACATCGTTGCCGTTGCAGATCTCGAATCTGTCCAGTAACAAGGCATCACCATCATTCATGTTTTCCACTGGAGTGACCGAAATCACCCTCACTTTCGGGTAGGGCAACATCCCCTCTCCGATCGATAGAGCTCCCTGGTTGCGCTTACGGTCCTGCCAGTTCACGGAGAGAACCGGCTTTGATATCGCGTCGCGCGCCAACAGTCCTTCAATAGGAACCGAGGTGGTGCCTTGCGCGCGAATGCGGCAGTGCTCGGAGTGAACTCGGTAACTTATCCGAGGCGGAGACTGCCTGTTGATGTAGTAGCCCTCCCGTGTAGCGATGTCACAGTAAGGCCTTATGCCACCACGATCCCCGATGTATACGTTCTCGAAGACGAACTCTTCTTCGGTTTCCAGCGCCTGTAATGGAGCGATTGGCCCGACAGACCCAACGAACGTCCAACCGGGCTGAACTCGCGTCCTGTGAGATTCGAGCTCAACCACAGATTGCAGCGTCTCGTTGACTCGGGGGCCCGCTTCCTTTAGCGGCGCAGCCGCCTTTAGCCTGATCGTCGCCGCCCCAGCGCCATCGTTCACATTGCCACTGAGCTTCACGACGACTGACTGCAGGAAAACGCGCCTGCCTCTGTAGTCGTCCGCCACCTGCGCCTCCGCCCTGTCCGGACTGCACCCTGCCATTAGTGTCCCCATGGCCACGAGCAGCAGGAAACCGGCAGCCGTACCACCGCGATCACCTCTACCAAAGGGCAGCCTGATATCAATAGATACCGTCCGTCCCGGAAGAGGCACTGGCAGCCTTAGATGCGTCCCCCGCCGCCTTCGGCTGCGCCGGACCTGTTCCATCGGACGTCTTCTCACAAGGTCCTTGACCTCGCTCACGTGATAGCGAGATCCGAAGCGAAAGCCTAAATACTCGCTGATTATTCCGAACATCGAGCGACCGCCGGGCCTTATGGCAACGAAACCTGCTACGACCGCCCCGACGGCCGCGCCTACGCCTATCCGTACAAAGAAGGGCAGGAACCAGAGGGGCGCGAACTGAAAAACGACCCAGCCAAGCACCACGGCGATCACAACGCCGAGCAGCTGCTTGGCCGT
Source organism: Dehalococcoidia bacterium (assembly GCA_963665605.1). GTDB lineage: Bacteria > Chloroflexota > Dehalococcoidia > Lucifugimonadales > JADFKI01 > Bin90. The sequence continues at coordinate 3,142,154 of OY762409.1, forward strand.
CAGCCCGAAGAGCCATGTGTCCTCTGCCTGCGTGAACGTTGGCACCTCATGCGTGCGCCATGCCCCTCTGTCTTCCCGTTCCGTTGTCATGTACAATCAGCCCCCTGAATCACTGCACTCGCCACTGGCACTCAAGGCACGGCCGGTGAGTCGGAATCTCCTCGTGATTCGGCACATGCCAGCAGAACTCCTTTGGACCTTCATCAAAGATGGCGTACCTGATGTAATACCATCCACGCCGTCTATTCTCTTTTTTCATTGCGAGCTGCTCTTCGGTCCACTCCCCACGCATATATGCCTCTTCGTCCTTGATGGAGATCGTCCAGAAGCCCCTTTCCTTTCCCCACCAAGCCCAGGGCAGAGACTCCGCATTGCAGGTCACCACCCACCCATCATCCATAGGAAGCGCCCAGAGCCGAACGCTGTAATTCGTGCCCTGGGGATAGCTCAGACCGAATACGTACGGCGGCAAACTGTAACTGCGGTCACTGTCATCGCTCGCAAATTCAAGCGGATCACCAACCACAACCCTTCTCTCTTCAATCTCTTTCTGCGACAAAGGCGCAGCAGGCAATGACTTGTTCACCCAGTCTTCATACTTGCTTATCCCGAGGCAACTACCCGAACCCCATCCCACTTTCACGCTCCAGACATAAATCCAGTGGCTCGTCTCGCTCCACGTTGGATTGCTGCGATCAGACGCCGTACCGATCTCCGGCCCGCACGTGACCTCGCGAGTGCTCTTCGGGGATTCATAGACATGGATGGTCCTTCCGCTCCTGACAAAATTGTAGAAAAAACCCCTCTCCTTGAATTTATCCAGATCAATCGCACCGATCTCCTCAGGAGCCGGCCAGTCACCGGTCGTCACCGCGGGCACAGCCGTCGCGGTAGGGATTTCTGTCGGGGACGGTTGAACCGCAGGCGTGGCAGCAGCAACTACTGTGGGCGTTGCAACAGGAACAGCGGTCGGCTGCGCGACCACCGGCGTCGGAGGAGGTATATCGCCGCTCGCGAACACCCTGAACTCGTAGCCACGGTCGCTCTGCGCGTTACAGGCAATACCATCCATGTCCGTATCCAGCAGGTTAGGGTCTTCACCAGGTCCCCCGTTCCACAGAAAGAACTCCTGCGCCTCGATCCAGTCCCCAAAATCTCCACAGTCAATATCCTGAGACGATATAGGCTGCGGCAGCTCCACGGCGGGCGTAGCCGTCACCACGACCGGCGAGGGCACACTCTGCGAGTACGGCGTCGCCGTTGCCTGCACCAGCTCCACCACCGCGACCGTCGGCGCAAGTCGCACCACTGCCGTCGAAGGGGCATCGGTCTCAGCAGCCACCGGTTCCCTAACGACATCCTGCCCACCACAGCCGGCAGTCACCACAATCGACAGCCCCGCCAATACCGCCGTCGCCCACAGACTCATTGACTTTCTTCCGTCAAGTGCAGGCATCGAGTCAGTCCTCCCTACTGGTAATTTCCTGCCCTGAACGCATCACGACAGGGATCGATGCTCTTTCTTCTTATAAGCTGCGTCACGCGGACACCCCGGCAGATTCACGCCCTCGGCGCAGATGTCCTCAACAAGTCGCTCGAAGACAGGGTTGTCCGTGAATAGCTCCAGTGCCGTCTCCACCGGTCTTCCCAGTGAGAACGCCCGGGCGTCACTCGCCATGTAGCGCACGATGTCCAACTTCTCCATTCATTCAGTGCCTCGCAATATCTTTCACTCCAGCTGACGCACCCGCCTGCAGCCAGGTTCACGATCGTCCCACACCCATCCGCGTCGCAGACCGGCCTCTCCGGACAGGACCGGGCCGCAGCGCAATAATGTGACATCATCTGCCACCGCCGCGTCGGGCAGGAGCTCTCCCACCTCCAGAAGAGTAGGCAGCTCCGCGCGTTCCAGCAGAGCCTGCTCACCGCCAGCTTGCGCCGTGGGCTGCGCGCCACCTGTCTCATACTGCCTGTATAGACTCACGCCAGACGTCACCGCCAGGTAGAAGCTCAGAACGATCACCGCCAGGAACGTAAAGGCAGCCGCAAGCGCTTGCTTCCGCGACACTCCCAGAACGGCAGCAATCTTATCGAGCGCGTCACCGACCAATCTGTCTTCTTCATTCGTCATTCGGAACATTCCCCAAGCCTGCCTGACTCAGTTCGTCCTTACGCAACCGCGCACTTCCGTTCCACCGAGAGAGGTATTCCACGCCCAGCCCGCATCCTGTGCCGCATCGTCAAGATCCTCCTGGCACGATATGGGCCTTCCGCCACCACCGAGCATCAGAACCTCTCCTTCGACCGCGATTTCGCTCGTGAGCAGCTTGTTCAGACTGAACTCGCCCTCGAACTCGCTCTCTTCCCAGAATCTCACCACATTGCCAATATCCGCCGAATTGATGTATAGCGTCACTGCACCGTTGATAACCAGGTAGGAGCACACTCCCAACATCAAACCCTTGACCACGCTCCAGATGATCTCCCTGCTCCGCTCCACACCTCTGGTGTCTCCGTCGGACGACATCAGCACGAACATCGCGTACAGCCAGTACCCAACGGCAGCCAGCACCGTCACCAGAATAATCAGCCGAGCCGCTGTCCTCGACATATCGAGGACGACGTTTGCCTCCTCCATTCCCTCAAAGAACGCCTCCTGCGGAAGTCCGGTAGCCCGAATGCCGACCTCGAGAGCGGCGCTCACCAGCGAGTCCGCCCGCTCCGCATACCCCAGCATTTCAATGACTCCCGTTTCCAGGGACATATCCCTCTCTCTCAAGCCGGAAGTTACCTTCTAGCTGAACACCAGCTTAACTACAGCGAATACATCGTCTCCGAAAACCCAACCCAGCAGAAACATCATGAACGCCCAGAAAACCAGCGTCATAAGCATCAGCACCGCCGAGACGAAGCCCGTAACCATTTCGCCGAGCTGGAAGAACAGTCGCTTCAGAGCCCCGTCCAGCCCCGACTGCCTGTTCTGCCGGAGCTTGTCTCCCCACTGAAGTGAAAACGTCCGCTCGCAGGTCGCACACCTGATCAACTCTCCCGGCAAGGGACCACCTTGCTCGGGCAACGGTATCTCCAGAACTTCCCCGCAGTATGGGCATCCCTCAATCAATTCCACTCGCCTTTCTCATGCATTGCCACACTCACACCACGAAACTCCTGTGAATTACGAACTCTCCCGTTCCTGCTCCCTCTGTTCACTCCTACTCGTACCCGTCTCCTGTTCGGTTTCCGCGACTCTCACTCCCCGGGGGCAGAATGGCTCCGTCAAGCAACGCTCCGCCTGGTGGCATACTTCCCGTCCAGCGGGAATTCGACCACGAAGGCCCCAGTCCTCCATATCGCTTCGCGCTCCGTCCCGATACGAATATCTTCTGTGTCACTATTACTCCTCCCCAAACTGTCTGCGATCTCCGACTAGAACCGCTTACTCTCGTCGTCGATCACCCGTCTCCTCTTCCGTCTCGACATACACCATGCCACCGGCGCAACTATCAGAACGACGGTGCAGATCAGGCCCGCAAAGCCACCACCCGCCAATTCACCGCTGCCCTCAAATATGCCGACCGCCATTACCAGAACCGATACCACCCCGATGTATAGCAGGAGCAGTCCGATGGGCACGGCCACAAGCCAAATCGTCATGTTCACCAGGCCCATTTCGTTAATCCTCCGGAATGAGTGTCAGAACAGCGACGATACCCGAGATGACGAATATCATTTTCTTGGTCATTCCTGTCCTCAACCTATCCAGGCGAGTATCCACAGCACGCCGATAACACCAGCATTCTTCATTTGTCTGTAACATCTCTTCAGGCCGTTTCTCGCCATAGTGTTGTGACAACCTCGGCCATCAGCAGCATAAACACTCCCAGAAGCACCAACTGGACGAGTATGGCTAAAGCCGTGGGCAAGAGAGCCTCCGCAGCAATGAACAACACAGGCAGTCCTACGAAGAAGACAATTACTGTAATCACACCAACAACTTCTCGTGACATTACATTTGCTCCCCGGCGTGGCCCTGAATCACAGTATCCATTTCTGGTCCCCTAACTTACCTGGGGGATTTTTCGACTCCACGAAACAACCCGCCTACATCGCTTCCACGCCGACGATGGTGCTAGTACCCTTACGTCAACCTCCGTTCCCCATATATGCAACTTCATAATCAGTTACCTAATCCTCTCGCCAACAAGTTTCACTAAGGCCGCCCAGAAAAAGGCCCGGGACGGCCACTCATTTCATCGTCACTTACTACATTGCCCTGTATCTTCATTGCCGTCAGCGTCCGTATCCGTGCCGGTTGCCCACGTCCAACCCAAGTCAGTCAGGCCGGCAAATCCATCCTCACAGAGAACGACCTGGTTGTTGTACATGCCTATAAACTCGCCTTCCATGCGAATCTCCGTAGCTCCAGATTGCACGATCCCCACCTCTCCCACGTCCACGCTCTGCCCGCCAAAGGCAGTAGAGAAGAACTCCACGCCACCGCCAATGAAGAAGAACGCCAGCGTGCAGCCTCCTGCCGAGGCGATGCTCAAGCCAATCTGGTTGCGTGCCCTTGCCAACATCTGCGGGTCATCGGCCGCTCTATTGAGCTTCATGAAGCCCAACAAGCAGAAGAACGCAGCCACCAATATCCCAGCCCCCATGGTCCAGCGGATTATCGTCTGCCCGCCGCGAAACAGCCCCTCGATAATCGACTGGTTTTGCTCGCTATACGCCTGTTCGGCGATGGGTTCGACGAGCGCCGCTCCCTGTTGCACCTGTACCGCAAATTCAGCTCCGAATTCGATCATTTCCCGACACCTCCGTTAACCTGATGCCTTCACAACCCGTACTCTCAATCTTGGCCCCGTTCGACAGAATCACCTCCTCTCGACTGCGTCTACTCGTCCGGGCTCCGCATACCGTAGTAGCGACGCCGCTGTTCCTCGTTCTCTGCGCGCTGCGCGTCGTAAGGTGGTCGCACCTCGCGACCGCCCAGGTCCTGGGCCGTTGAGCGACCCCAGTCTCCCAGTCCCTGCGAGAACCTCGCACGCCCCGCTGCCTCGGCAAGTTCCCTGCCGCGGTCGGCGAGGCGCTCGCCACCTTCGCGGGCCTGCCTCGCAAGGCGCGCGCTATCGCTTCCTGCCTGCTCGAGCACCTCCGAGCCCTCGGGCATCGTGTCCGTCCGATACCCTTCGCCCGCGTCCTCTACGCGCCGTCCCATCACCTGATTGAAACGACGTTCTCCCACCTGGTCGAGCAGTCGAGACTCGTTCTCCGTCGCCATTCTGGTCGTACCCTCGTCGCGCACGAAGCTCCCCTCGCCCATGAACTGGCTGCGCGAACCCATTGCCCTGTTGAATCCCTGGACGCCCAGTTGGTCGGGCGCGATAAGACCCGCTTCCGCCGGCGTCGCAACGCGCTGCTGACCGTTCTCTGTTACGAGGTACTCACCCTGGCTGTTTTGCTGCCCCTGCGTCCTGATGCTGCTGTCCATGGCCCGTGTGAACTCCTCGTTTCCCATCACCGAACGCGCATGCATCTGCTCTCCGGTCAGAGGCCGCACAGCCCCACCCGTGTTCTGCCACGCGCCGCTCCCCACGTAGCGAATGCGCCTACCGGCTGTCTCATGGAACTCATCCCCTAGTGTCTGCCGGGCGACTTTTCCTTCGGCCGTCTCCGCCATCAAACGGTCAGAGTCCAGGTCTTTCACCAGAGGCACACGCGCCTGTTCCATGTATCCGGAGTAACCCGAACGGAATGCCTGTCCCATCTGGCCCGCGATCGACGGTCGACCGCCTTCTGCGTCACCCTGTCCTCCGGTCACTTGCCCTGCAGAAGAGTCGCCGGCATCGGTCGTTCCCACAGCGGTCGAGGCCGGCTGCGAACTGAATATCCTGTTGAATCGCTGCCGTCCCAGGGCCGAAACCATCTGACGCTCAGCCGCCGTAGCGAGCCTTGTCTGTCCACCCGCCAGGACATAGGGACCGCCAAGCGCGCTCAATCCTTCCTGTCGAGCCTGGGTGAAAGCGCCCTCTCCCATCTCGGAGCGAGCCTGCATCGCGTCGAAATAAGTCTGCCGCTGGGGTATTGAGTTCGTCTCGGCATCGGCGCGCCGAGCGCTGAACACCCGGTTGAAGCGATCCCGTCCCATATCTCCGATGACACGCCGCTCGGCAGCCGTCGCCGACCGCACCGTCCATCCCTCTGCGACATACCTATCATTGACCGCAACAACGCCGCTTCCGCTCGTCTTGTCGAAGTCGGCGCTGCCCATCAGCGTTCTAGCCCTCGTATCGTCGTCAATTCCTCTCGGAGCAGCCGGCGCGGCGGCTTGAGACTGAGCCGCGGGTCTAGCCTCGAACGCCCGGTTGAAACGATCCACGCTCAGGTTGTCGATGAGCGCTCTCTCCTGAGGCGTCGATGTCCTTATCGCGCCGTTCTCTCGTAAATACCAGCGGCTTATCGCCTGCAGCCCGCCTCGGCGGCCACGCAGGTACGCTCTGCCGCCGATGCCGCCAACGATCTGCCGCACACTCGCCTGGTGCTGCTCACGCGGACTCAGATCGCGGTATGCTGCCTGGTCACCCGAACCGGATTCGCCCGAGATCGTCCTGGGTCCCACATCCCTCCCGGAAACAGGGCCACCCGCACTCGTGGTGGCAGCAACCCTCTCGGCGGTGAATGCTGATCCCTGCTCAAGGCCATCTCCAAAGGTTGACGTTCCTCCTACCTGCGACGAGGGTCGCGCCAGACCGCCCACCTCAGGAGAGAGGATGGAGCTCCCTCCTCGTATCGCGCTGAATCCGGCGCGGAGCGACCTGAATCCGCCTACGGCAGCCCCCGCAGCCACATTCGACAGCCTCGCCGTCACGCCCGTCCCGACTCCACTTATGGGAGACTGCGCAGCCAGACCGCCGGCGGCCGCGACTCCTCCGCCAGCACCACCACCGGGTCCACCGGCCACACCCATGAGACCCAGCGGTCCTCCAGCGCCACCACCCGCCATGACCCCAAGCGCCCGGAATCCCATCGCGGCGAATGAAATGGTGCTGACGAAGCTCTCCTGCAGGCTGCCCTGCCCCAGGACGCTCGGCACCTTGAATGTGACAATCATTCCCATTGTGCCGATCAGAAGCGCCCACACCATCTGCGTCGGCAATACAGCCTGCAGCGCATTATTTATCGAACCGGTGTCGGCGACGATGCCAACCGGCGTAGCGAGTCGCACGAACCAGATCGCGACCGCGAAGGCTATGATCTGGAAGCCGTGCTGAAAGAGTGTCGTGGTGAACAGCGTGACCCACCTGCGCCCCCACCCGGAGGTCTCAGGAAGAGCCCACATCAACATCCCCAGGGGCGAGACGATAATCAGGAGGTTCAGCAGCACTATGCGCATCACGAACTGAGCGATGACCAGGAGCACAGTGATAGCGAATATCTTCATCAGCATGACTATCAGTCCGGTGAACGCGACCTTGATCGCAACCAGCAGGACTCCGGCCACGGGAACGGCAGCAAGCCACGCATGCGACACGTTCCTCGCGACAATCGCGAACAGAGCGTTGCCGAGCGTCAGGGTAATGTCCGCCGGAGTGACGCGCATCGCCGCGGCAATGTACCTCGAAACCCCATCCGCCACGTCAACGAGCAGCGAGCACCACCAGTAGCTCGTGAGCGCCGCAATCAGCGCTAGAATCAGCCGGGGCACAGTCTCACGCCAGTCGGCCATCGTACGCTGACCGCCGATAAAGCTGCGCACTATCTGACTCAGACCCATCCACGCGATGACCAGTGCCAGAAACGCCACCATCACGTTCAGAAGCGCCGACCAGCCGATACGCACAATTCCACGCTCGTAGGTCAGCTCGGGAGGCGTTCCCGTCAGCAAGCCGGTAAAGGTCGTGATGCCGCCCTCCATAGTCTGCTGAGGCGGGGCTGCGCCTACTCTCTCCAGTACCATCCTGGGCGCAAGCGTGATGTGGCTCAATTCGTAATGGACCTGCGTGCCCAGAGGAACATCTCCGGAGCGGGGGTCGCGACCGTCGAGTACTTCGGAAAGATAGGTGTCGCGCTTTTCCCTGCGCTGCAGCGGTGGCAACCCCGCAAGGGCCCGCTCCTCGTTAACTTCGATGTACGCGGCCGTGCGAAGCTCTTCAAGCTCCTCCAGAGGGGACTTGTCGGGTTTCTTGCAGTTCCCATTGGCGTTCGGCTTGTGCGGGTCGTCTGCGTTCTCCACCAGCTCGTCGTCAGTTGTGATCTTCCCGTCGCCGTTGGAGTCGTAGCGGTCGAAGGCCTCACGCTCCCCATCGGTCATGAACTGTCCCATCGTGAAGCACATGCCGCCATGAATCGCCGTTCCCACTCCCTGGAACAGGAACGTCAGGCCCTTCTCCAGCCAGTTGATGGGCGACAGAACCCTGATTATCTTCTGCCACCAGTTGCCGCCGAGCTTGCCGACGATTTCGAAGACCCAGCCGTGTATGTGGTTACTCGGAGCGCCCTCGTACGGCACCATGTCGAACTTCAGCAGGTAGTCGCGGTTGTTGGTCAGCGGCCTGATCATCTCGGTGCCCTGCTGCACCTCGTCGTTGGCGAATTCAAACTTGAACCTGTAGGCAGTCACCGCCGGCGACTGCTCGGTGGCCGGTATGCCGTTGCCGTCCTCGTCCACCACAACGTCGCCCGCCCGAAACAGAATGTCGCCTTCGGAGTCCACAACATCAGAGGTATGCCGCTGGTACTCGATTATCTCCAGATTGACCCACTCGACCTCGTCAAACTTGTCATTAATCCGGTTCGCGCCAGTACCTCCGGGTACTATCCTGCCGGCGTCGTCAAGTATCTCCCACCGAATCTCGTACGCCTTGCAGTTGAGAACTATGAAGGTCTCGAAGCCGCCGTTACCGTCTCTCTTCGACTGGTCCTCGGGCAGCGCGTTGAATCCGCTGTTGAGCACCGACACCTTCGTGCCCTCGGAGCAGTTGCCGAGACCACCCTCTGTCGGCGGGGTTTCTATCGGCGGAGGTGGCTCTTGGGCGGAAACGTCGCCCGGCACCACGAGTACGAAGAGGACTGCCAGTAGCGCGAGAACGGCCAGGCCGACCCCTCGCCTGAGTCCGAGTCTGTGAGAGCCGCGTATCAGGACCACCCGACGACCTCCGCACGCTCGACACGGTGCAGCCTGACCTCGTGCCCGAGAGCGCAGCTCCACCGTTCAAAAGACTGCCCGCACCTGTCCATGACAGTCAGCGCCCCTCCTTCGCGGCACATAGGACACGCGATCCTTAGCACCATAAGCGATTGAGTGACAGTGCCGACACCGCGGACTATCAAAGCAGCGAGTGCGGGGAAACGACTCAGAGTCGGACTCGTACCCAGATACCGCAGACGCAGCGCCCGGCCCTCGCCTGCCCGCCGCTTCTCGAGGTTCCCATAACATCTCCATCCACAGTAAACACAGGCAAACCGCTCGGGCCTCACCACCTGTGAGCTGAAGCCACCCCCGCACCTGGGACAGCCGCCGATAAACTCAGCTGCCGCTACCATGGCTCATCCTCAACGACAATCGCATCAGCGGACAACTCGCCGTCCAGATCGATGCAGCAGAACAGGACTTGCCTGATGTCTCCCAACCACTCCCCATCTCCGAGTACCATCGTGTCAATCCGCAAGTCCGGCTCCAGCACGTCGGCGTCCTCGGCCCCCACAATGTGCGTCCGTCTAAGATGAGCTGTGACGACGTATGCGGTCATCACATGGTTAGGCTCCATATCGCACAGTGCCTGCGACGACAGCGTTCCATTCTCACAACCTGCTCGAAGCATCCGGACATACTCGATTGCGTGCTCGATGCGTGAGCAACCCGAGGACCTGTCGAACAGAGGCGTACTCTGCCTCAGGGCCCCATCGGGCATGCGCTTCTGAAATACGATCTTCACCGTAGGGTTCATCCCGTCTCCTTTCAGTTACGGATTCGGATTACGCCGCGCTCAGACTCCACACATTCGAGTCGTCGTCCCATATCTCGACCTTCATCGACCTTCCAACAATCCGGCCTATCTCACCCTCAATCACCGTTCCCCACTCCTCCAGCACGAAGCGCGCATCCGAGGAGTCGTCGATGGAGAGAGTGAACACGCCTTCCTCTTCGCACATCGAGACCGGACTGGTTCTTGTCAACCAACTCTCGCTCCCTTCTCCCGTCCGTTTCCTCAGACTGTCCAGAATGTGTATCCAGATCAGGGCCGGCACAGGGTCGGTCCCCTCGCTCACCAGCCGAATCCATTCGCATCCGAACCAGACCGCCCAGTTCTCGCCGCCACCCCACTCCTCACTGGTGAGCGCGTTCTTCTGCCGCCAGGCCGACTTCAGAAGACCGAGAATCTTCGCGTATCCGTCCAGACCATTAGGAAGCGGGCTCCGTCGTCCCAGCCAGACCGATGACTCACGGGCGATTCGCATCATCACCAGGTCGGGGTTCGCCTCGGGCGGCGGTCCAAGGTAGCCTTCCATAACGGTCCGACCGTCTGGAGCGTCCAGTCCGCCATGCTCCACGCAGTAGTCCAGGGCACCGAGTATCGGACCGTAGATGTCGCGCTGTGGACTACGCTCAGTCGCCATCCAGATGAGCGACAGCATCCAGTGGGTAGCCATTCGACCACCGGACCTCTTGCAGGCGCGCCTCACCCTGTCGACCATCGCGTCACGCTGTCTCTCCGTCAGCGGAGACAGCCCATACGAAGCACGCCATCCCTCGACGAAACTCAGCAACTCGTCACGCGCCCATTCCGCGCCGCGAAACATGCCGCCGAACCCAACACACTCGTCGAGGGCCGCAAGCAGTCCGTCGAGAGTCATTCTGTTTGTCCGCGACAGCATCACCCAGATGTCCTTGCTCCAGTCATCGGGCAGACCGCCGCATACCGCATCCAGCCGGCTGACGCTTTCCAGAATCTCGTCTCTCTGCTCCGGAGTCAGGTTCCACCTGTCCGCTTGCAGTGATGCAAGCAACTTCTCAACGCCTTTCTCCACTTCGGGGCTGTAACTTCCCAGCATTGGTTTTCCTCGCGTCTCTTTCAAGAGGGTGTCAGTATCTCTTCTCACGATGTGGATAGCGTTCCCGCGGTCGCTGCTCCAGATGCTCCGGTGGCTTGTCTTCGGTGTACCCCTGCTGCACTGTGTTTCGCAGGACGCCGATAACATAGCCCACAAAGCGCTCAGGCCTCTCCTCCTCGGCACGTCTCAACGCATACGGTAGAAAGTGGACCGGGACTTCCCTACCGTCGTTCGAAGTCGCCCACAACGCCTCCACTTCTCTGAACCTGTCCTTGTCCCGATCGGACAGATTCACCCCCAGATCGTCCATCGCGGCCGATACTGACTGCAGGAAAGCCGATTCAACAGAATCCGCTGGAGGATCTTGGAGGGCCTGTCGAACTACCTGTGCGCCCTGCGAATCTTTAACATCCGTAAGCGACGCCCTTGCTTTGACCGCACGGCGCTCACGCCTTCGACGCTCCGCCCTCGGAATGGCCGTGGGCCCTTCTTCGGAAATTCGCTCTCTATCAGTTGCAACAAGAGCTTCGAAACGCGCCTCAAGATGGGCCAGCCGCTCTTCGCCGTTCGCGAGCCAAACTTTCATCTGCTCGATCTGCCGCCCGAGAAAGGCCCGTTCCGCTGATGGTTCGTTGACCACCACCTCCTCGGAATTGGGAACATTCTCCCTCTGAAAGGTCTGCGCGAATACCGCCTCGACATCGGGAATGGATGCCTGCGCCTCTATCTCGTCTATCGGAAGTACGAGCTGCTCGCGTGGCTGGGCGGAAATCGTGCGGTCGTAGCGGATACGCCATCGGCTGCGGTCCGAATGCTGGTTCGGCGCGCGCCAAACCAATTCCAGCAGCCCTAGTTTCACTAAGGCGGAGCGGTGGTTGGTGAAGGTGCGCCATTGCATTCCGCGAGGCAGCACAGGATCCAAGCGTGAGCGCGCCATAAAGAAGGTCTGATCGTCGCTTCGCGCCTGAAAGTGCGCGTGTTCCTCCACGATGGTGTGCAGCACGGCGCGTGGAGCGTGGCCGAGTCCGGTCTGTAAGACCAACCAAGCGTGGTGATGCAGTGCATCTGCGGATGATGATGCGGGTACGCCGCCGAGAGCGGCAGTAGCCGATGGCGCAGTCGTCAACATATTCAGTCTGTATCCGTCTGATTGGGTAGCCCGTACACCCTAAATCATGGATAAAACGAATGTCAACCCTGGAAACACGAAGAAAGACATCCCACTTTTGTAGGATGCCCGGATTTTCAGATGGGGGAGAGGACTTGACCGGCGGGCGAAAGAAAGTTGCTACCCAATCTTAGGCTCGCACAGACTAAACATGACGACTCAATGAAGAGACCGCCGGCCAGTCCTCACAGTTATAACACCGCCCTGGGCCAAGACGACCCACGAACGGACGTTGACTATTTGAATGATTTTCAGAACATCAAGATCTCTTATACGCCGCCGCCGAAGCCTCAGCAGTCTACATCGCCTATCAGCTATAGAACCGTACCCGCCGGCATGCAGGCAAGAAAGCATTATGGGTTAGTCATGGGTTTTCTTATAAGGAATTGCCGTCACGATTTTCGTGCTACCACGACTTAGGGCAGTGCCGCCACAAGATTTGTGATAGCTGTGCCTCGACGTCTGCTGTGACAGCGCTTGGTATAAGTTACGCATCAGCGAGATGTGATTCACTTCATTCCTGTTCTAATTTTCACGTTCATCGTCAGAAGTCAGGGCGTCTCCTTGCCCCCGAGTGTTTCTTTCGTCTGTCGCACCTACTCCGGTAAAGGACCGGCCTCTCGCATATTTCATAACTGGAAGGCAATGTTCGTTCCCTCTGTAAATCTGCAACTCGGAAGTGAACCCATCCACCGCTTGCTGCGACTACACTAACCACGACGGAGGAACAGCTGTCACAATCCTTGTCCTGCCCGGCTAGTCGAGAACGTCCGTACTCAGAATGGTAGTCTTCTTCGTAATCACGGTAGCTCGCTGGCGCCCATCCGCCGTGAAGGCAGTGGTCAACGAGACAAGCTCATATTGTTCCCTGTACTCGTCATTCAGCCACTGCTCAACTTCCGGCCATCGGTTACCTTCGGTGTCTCGTGTGTTCGCCCGATCAAATATGTTCAAGTGGTAGATTTTCAAGCCGTCCCCCTATCCGTCAACGTCACTGCCCAACATAGTGCTTGCGCATTGATCTCCTTGCCAGACCCGCAACCCTGAACAAATATGGATCAAAGTCTAATTAACAACTAAGGTGTCTAGGCTCTCCCTTTTCCTACTCCGAAACACTGGAATACTCGGGGCTTCCAATTTCGTCTCGGATCCAGCTTTCGCTATCTTCCTGGTTGCTCGGTCGAGGATACTTAGTACAACTCCCCACTTGGACATTCTCCTCGGGAGTTGCCCCGCAGACTACCCTTCTATATCATGGTCGGGGTGGCCGGGATTGAACCGGCGACCTCCTGCTCCCAAAGCAGGCGCGCTCCCGCTGCGCTACACCCCGATTACTGCACGAAGGCAAGCCGAATCGCTGAGAACATCGGCAAAGCCTACATGAAGATGATAAGCGGACTACGAGACGTTGACAAGGATTAACGGCTGTTCAATCACACAGCCGGATGCCGCGTATGCCACTCGGTCGCCGATTCGTAAGCCTGCCCCACCCGGAACAGCGTAGCCTCGTCGAACGCCCTGCCGATTATCTGCATTCCGATCGGCAGACCCGCATCCGAGAAGCCGCAGGGGATCGACAGCGCAGGTAGTCCCGCCAGCGCCGCCGGGCTCGTATACCGCCGCCGTCCGATGTCCAGCTTGCCCTGGTAGTAGCCGCCGGGCTTGCCCGTCGATGCCTCAATCTGCGGCGCGGCAACCGGTCCCGTCGGCAATATTATGACACCGTACTTCTCCAGCGCCGCCATCAACTCGCGCCGGATCAGCTCCCGTGCCCTCTGCGCCCGCAGGTACGCCCATGCCGGTGTAAGCGTCGCCGTCTCCAGCCTCGTGCGTGTGCTCCAGTCGTAGTTGTCGGGCTGCGTTTTCAGCCATTCATAGTGGTATGCCGCGCAGTCTACATCCGCCACGCCAATGAACACCGCGCCGCTATTCTCGCACATCGGCAGCGACATCTCCTCAGAAGATGCGCCGTGCTCTCCCAGCACGCTCACCGCTCGTAATACCGACTCCCGCAAATCATCATCCAGTCCCTCGTAGTCGAACATCTCGTTCGGCAGCCCGATCCGCAGCCCGGAAACTCCGTCATCAAGTCCGGCAGTATATTCAGGCACTGCAGCGTCGCTCGAAGTCGGATCACGCGGGTCCCTGCCAGCAATGGCATTCAGCATCAGCGCGCAGTCAGCCACCGTGCGCGTCATGGGTCCCACCGTGTCCAGCGACCAGCTCATAGCGAGAACGCCCTGCCGCGTAACCCTACCGTATGTCGGACGCAACCCCACGATGCCGCAGAACCCCGCAGGCCCGCGCACGCTGCCTCCGGTGTCAGATCCCAGCGCGCCCGCGCACAGGCCACCCGCAGCCGCGATCCCTGAGCCGCTGCTCGACCCGCCTGCCGTGTGTTCCGTGTTCCACGGATTGCGCGGAGTGCCGAAGGGATGGTCAATCGTGCCGCCGATGGCAAACTCGCTCAAGTTCAGCTTGCCCAGCAGCACCACGCCCGCATCATCCAGCCTGCGAACAATCGTCGAGTCCTCGTCCGGCACGAAGTCCGCCAGTACCTTCGACCCGCCAGATGTGAGAACGCCCCTCGTGTATATGATGTCCTTGATACCGACCGGAATCCCGTGCAGCGCGCCTCTGTCCTCGCCCGCCTGCATCTCCGATTCCGCCTGCCGCGCCTGCGCCATAGCCTGCTCGCCCATCACCGTGATATACGCGCCAAGCTCGTCGTTAAGAGCCGCAATGCGTTCAAGGTACGCCGATGTCAGCTCCACCGGCGAAAGCTCGCCCGCCCGCAGCATCGCCGCCTGCTCCGTTATCGGCTTGTAGTGAAGTTCTGCATTACTCATCGGCAGCCTCGTAGGGGACAAACGTGATCGCAGGCTCCGCGGACGCCAGCGCATCCGACGGAATCTCGTCGATCGCTTCCAGCACCGATCCCAGCCGCGCCGCAATCGTGTCCGCTCGATCCTCACCGATCTCTATGCCGGCAATCAGAGCCAGCGCGTAAATCTCTTCAGTCGTTATCTTGGGCATGGCAGTCCCTCGCGTATTGTCTGCTTCTCGTCATCCGTGCCGATTCTATCAGGGCGTTGACTATCCATCTACCCCAACATAAAATCACGCAGAATGCCAACCAACTATGATATCGGAGGTAACACATGGCAACCGTAGGTTCCGGCGACTATCAATATGAGCGAGTCCCTGTATGGCCGAACATGCCCAAATACTGGGAGTTCGGCGCGGCATCGGACGGCGCGGTCAACTCACAGGATGAGGTGTACATCTTCAGCAGGGGCGCGCATCCGCTGACGATTTGGGACACCGACGGCAACTTCATTTCGTCGTGGGGCGAGGGCACATTCTCCGCCAACCCGCACGGCATCTATATCGCGCCCAACGACAATGTGTGGCTCGTTGACCGCGATTTCCACATCGCGACCGAGTACACGCCCGGTGGCGAGGAAATTCGCACGCTCGGCGAGAAGCTCGCTCCGTCCCCATCGTTCCAGGGCATGCCCTTCAATATGCCTTCCGGACTCGCCATCGCACCGGACGGCAACATGTTTGTCTCAGACGGCTACGGCGGACACCGCGTCCACAAGTTCAGCGCGGACGGCGAGCTGTTGCACTCGTGGGGCAAGCAGGGTACCGGCCCTGGCGAGTTCGCACTGCTGCATAACATCTGGGTTGATGAGCGCGGGCGCGTCATCATCTGCGACCGCGAGAACAATCGCATCCAGTTCTTCAACGGCGAGGGCAACTTCCTCGAAGAGTGGACCGATCTGGAATCGCCCGGCGACCTCTGGATTCACGACAGCATCATCTATGTCGTTGAGCAGGGCGCTGGCACGGGCGTAAGCATCTGGACTCTCGATGGCGACCTGCTATCCCGCTGGCGCGGTAGTGACGAGGGCGCGGCACATGGCAGCGTCATTGGCGGGCACGGCATCTGCGTCGACTCCAAGGGCAGCATCTATGTAACCGAAATCGGGCAGGGCGAGCGCGTCTCCAAGTTCGTCCGCGCGTAGCGCCAAAAGTCCCTTCCCCTTGATGGTGGAAGGTTAGGATGAGGGCGCAATCTGCTATCCCATCTGAAACGAACATCCCTCGCGCTGCTTGACCTCGTACTCCCCGAGTACTGCGTGGTCTGCAGGCGCGAGGGCAGCTATCTCTGCGCGGACTGCGAATCCGACCTGCCGACCCTGCAAAGGCCATTCTGCGTGCTGTGCGCCAGCCCGCGAGTTCCACAGCTCTGCGAATCGTGCCGCCGCGTCGCGCCCGCATTCGACAGCGTCCGCGCGCCCTACGAGTTCCTGGGCAGCGCCCGCCGTATCGTCCACGACCTCAAGTACCGCAATGTCCGAATCTCCGTCCCATACATCGCACGCCTGCTCGCCGCCTACTTGGAGCGCAACCCATATCCTGTTGACGCCTACTGCCCCGTCCCCCTGCATCCGCGCCGTGAGCGCAGTCGTGGCTTCAACCAGTCCGAGCTGATCGCACGCCAACTCAGCATTCTCACTGGCGTCCCCGTGGAGAATGCCGCCCTGCGCCGCACCCGAAACACGCCCCCGCAAGTCAGCATGGACTCCGCAGATGATCGCCAAATCAACATCGAAGACGCATTTGAATGCACATCTGACCTGCGCGGACGCCGCTACATGCTCATAGACGACGTGATCACCACCGGCAGCACAATGTCAGCCTGCGCCGACGCCCTGAAAGACGCAGGAGCAGCAAACGTCTGGGGCATCGCATTCGCGCGCCAGGGGATACATGGGGATGATAACGATCGCATTGGAGCGAGCCGGCTCTGGGTGTGACGATCTAATTCGGTCCCGATCTCCAAACCGCTCAGTGCAGCCTACAACCGCGACAAATACTGCCCCGGAATATCCACGCCCACCATGCCGCTGTACGCCTGCGTCAGCCGCTGAGTCACCGGCCCAGGTATTGCCGCGTCGCCAATCACGTTCCCGTTAAACGACGACACCGGCACTATGCAGAAGCTTGTCGATGTGATGAACGCCTCGTCCGCCGTGTATGCGTCGTACAGGTCGAGGTCGGCCTCCTTCACGCTGATGTCCAGCTCATGCGCCAGGTCTATCGCCGTCTCGCGGCTGATGCCGGCCAGCACATACTGCTCTTTAGGAGTCAACACCGCGCCGTCCTTCACCAGAAAGATATTCGCGCCCGGACCCTCGCAGATGTTGCCGCTCATGTCGAGCAGAATCGGCCAGGCGTCGGGGTTCTGCGCCTCCACCTCCTGCGTCGCTAGCACGAGGTTGATGTAGTTGTGCATCTTCGCGCGCGGGCTCATCGCCTCAGGCGGCGTGCGCCGAATCGACGGCACGATGACCGGCATCCCGTCGCGGTAATGCTTCGCTCGCTGTGCGAAGGGCAGCGGCACGCACTCCACCAGCACCGTCGGGCTGCCCCCCGGCACGCCCCGCGTGATGCGCTGCGTAACCCAGTAGTCGCCGTTCTCCTCCAGAAGCGGCAGGTTCGCCTCTAGCACCTGCATAGTGATGTCCGCGAACTCCTGCTTGCTGAGGGGCGGTTCCATCCGCAGGTACTTCAGCGAGTTGAAGAAGCGGTCAAGGTGGTCCTGCAGCTTGAATATCCTGCCGTTGAACGTGCGCGTCGTGTCGAACACCGCGTCGCCGTACAGGAACCCCCTGTCGCGCACCGAAATCTTCGCCTCGCTCTCCGGAATTATCTCGCCGTTAAGATATACCACGCGCTCCTGAGTCATTCTCTGTCCTCCCTAGATGCTCATGTTTGGCCGTACAAATAATTACAGGATGGACCGGATATTATGGATGTCTAACCATCTATCCTTCCATCCTGTTTGTCGCTGTCAGGGATTGATCAATCCTGCTGACTGAAGTCCCGAAAGCGGTACCCCACGTTCCATATTGTCTCGATGTAAGGATGATCCGCGTCCTCGATCTTGCTCCTCAGCCGTCGGATATGCACATCCACCGTGCGCGTGCCGCCGAAGTAGTCGTACCCCCAGATGCTGCTCAGCAACGCCTCCCGCGAGTACACCCGCCCCGGATTAGTCGCCAGCAGCCGTAGCAGCTCGTACTCCTTGAATCGCAGGTTTACACGCTTGCCACGTAGAGAAACCTCGTATGTGGACGGATTGATGACCAGGCTTCCCGCTCGAATCACATCGTCGGCATCCTCATTACGGTTGCGGTGCAATGTCAGCTTGACGCGCGTAATGACTTCGTCGGTATCGGGCGGACTCACAACGAAGTCGTCCACACCCAGTTTCAGGTCGAAGTCCAGCAGCATTTCCGGCGAAACCAGCGCGATTACCGGCAGCTTGAGTGACTCGCAGCGCTCAATGAAGGACTTCGTGGACGAGTCGGAAAGCGTCGAGAGGTCCATCAACGCGAGATGCGGCAAGGCGGATGAGTCAAGTGAGTCCATATCTGCTGGACGCTCCACCAGCAGAATGTCTATGCCCTCGTCGTCCAGGGCATCCAGCCACTCCGAGTGTGGGGAGCTATCTTCCAACGGACGCGATCTCACCATAAATCTGGCGTATCCCTATGCAGAATCCAAATGCGTTAAATATTGAAACCAGCATGCAATATATGTCATTGCGCTGGTGTAGTTCAAGGGCGCATCCCGTCGGCAGCGCTCGTGTGCGGAGGAGTTATGGAGCTAATGCAACCTTCCGGGTGATTGAACGACGCTCGCGCTCGCTCCTAATCCCGGCACTTCGGTATGCCGCCAAAGCGCAGCCGAAGCAGCCCTTTGACGTCCTCGATTGCTGTGCCGAGTATCTTTACGCGCGTGTCCGGGTCGTCCGTCCAGTGAACCGGGATCTCGCGTATCCTGAAGCCATTAGCCTCCGCAAGAATAAGCAGCTCCGTGTCGAAGAACCAGCGGTTGTTCTCAATCAGCGGCACAAGCTCATCGACGGCGCGGCGGCTTACCGCCTTGAATCCGCACTGCGCGTCCCGAAAGCCTGTGAAGAACATCGAGCGGAAGAGAAAGCTGTACCCCCGCGATGTAATCTCCCGCTTCAGCGGCCTCAACTCGACGCGCGCGCCTTTAATCAGCCTCGACCCGATGGCGATGTCATACCCCTGCTCAGCTACCGCCCCCACCAGCGGCTTCAACGCTTCAAGGTCGGTTGAAAGGTCAACATCCATGTACGCCACGATGTCGGCTTTGGATGCGAGCCACGTGGTACGGAGCGCCAACCCGCGCCCGCGCTGCTCCAGGCGGAAGGGCGAGACTCCGGGATACTCTCGTGACAGCCGCTCCGATACTTCCGGAGTCGCGTCATCCGAGCCGTTGTCCGCGATTACGATGCGCCAGTTGTAGCCGCCAAAGTTATCGGCCAGATGCGCGTGCAGTACAGGGATGCTCTCCGGCAGTGCGCGCTCCTCATTGAGCACGGGAATTGCGATGTCAAGCGAAGTTTGGGTCATTTATTGGGGAATTTTCAAGCTTGTAGTTGATGGGTCAATGAGAGTTTAGTGCCGGAAATGTCGCGTCCCAGTGAGAAGCATCGCAATCCCGTGCTCGTTCGCCGCCTCGATTACCTCGTCATCACGGATGGAGCCGCCCGGCTGCGCGATGGCTGTAATACCACCTGATGCTGCCATCTCGATGTTATCAGCAAACGGAAAAAAGGCGTCTGATGCAAGCACACTGCCCTTTGCCTTGCCCTCAGCAATGCGAAGTGCCAGATGCACGCTGACCACGCGGTTGGGCTGGCCCGCGCCCATGCCGACGAGCGTGTTGTCCTTCGCCAGTACGATGGTATTCGACTTGATGTGCTTGGCAGCCCTCCACGCGAATGCCAGGTCTGCAAGCTCGGCATCGGTCGGCTTGCGCTCTGTGACAACCTTCCAGTCGGCAGGCGATTCTGCGATGTCATCCGTTTGCTGCACGAGCGCGCCGCCCGACACCAGCCGCACATCCAGCCCTTCCTGCGGTCCCGACGCGGG
Source organism: Dehalococcoidia bacterium (assembly GCA_963665605.1). Taxonomy (GTDB): domain Bacteria; phylum Chloroflexota; class Dehalococcoidia; order Lucifugimonadales; family JADFKI01; genus Bin90. Next base: position 3,162,356 of record OY762409.1, read on the forward strand.
CGCGACCTCCAGCAGGCGAGTTCTGCGCCGCCGACGCAGCACATCCAGCGCATCCGTTTCATAGCTTGGTGCAATGATGATGTCGAACAGCACCCCGCGCATAGCCCGTGCCGTCTCGGATGTCAGCGTGCGGTTGAACGCCACAATGCCGCCGTAAGCGGAAACCGAATCCCCCTCAAAGGCGCGCTGATATGCAGTCGGCTGGTCATCATGCACCGCAAGGCCGCAGGGGTTGGTGTGCTTGATGACGGTCGCGGCAGGCTCCTCAAAGTCGGCGACAACACGCCACGCAGCATCTGCGTCAAGGTAGTTCGTGTACGACATGTCGATGCCGTGTAACTGCTTAGCCCGCACGATGCCACCGCTCGACAGCGGCGCGGCGTACAGTCCTGCCTGCTGATGCGGGTTCTCGCCGTAACGCAGCGTGGACACCTTTCTGAACCCGAATGTAGTCTCGTCGGGTTCCAGTACATCCTCACCGAGGTACTGCGAAATGGTGGTGTCGTAAAGCGCGACATGCTGGAACGCCTTGCGCGCAAGTGAACGGCGCTCATCCTGCGTCAAGTCTTTGCCGGAGGCGAGACGCTCGGATATCCAGCCATAGTCGGCAGGATCAACCACGACGACGACGTGCGGGAAGTTCTTGGCAGCGCCGCGAATCATCGTCGGCCCACCAATGTCTATGTTCTCCAGCGCGTCGATGAGCGTGGCATTCGGGTTGCTCACGGTGTCAACAAACGGGTATAGGTTGGACGCAACCACATCGATCGTGCCAATGCCATGCTCCGCAAGCTGCGCGTTATGCTCGGCAATGTCTCGCCGCGCCAGTATCCCGCCATAAATCGCCGGATGCAGCGACTTCACCCGCCCATCCAGTATCTCCGGGAAGCCCGTCAGGTCCTCGACATGCTGCACAGGAATGCCCGCACCAGCGATAGCCGCCTGAGTGCCGCCAGTGCTGACGAGCTCGTGCCCGCTCTCGTGCAATGCGCGCGCAAATTCTGTGAGATTGGTCTTGTCGTAAACGCTGAGAAGCGCTCTCATATATGTGGTCCTCTTTCTGCTAAGACTGCTCATCAATGCAGAAATTATACGATACTCACCCGCTCGCCGCTGTTATCAGGTATCACCTCGCCAACCACTTCCGCATTTGGAACACTCGCAAGCACCCCATCAACTTCCGTCGCATCGCACACCAGCGCCATCCCGATGCCCATATTGAACACCCGGTACATCTCTTCTCGCGAGATTGCGGCTCGCTCCTGCAGCAGCGTGAATATCGGCGGCACGCGCCAAGCCGATGAGTCGAATCGCGCAGCAGTGCCCTCGGGCAGAATGCGCGGCATATTCTCCACGATGCCGCCGCCCGTGATGTGCGCCATCCCCTTGATCATTGGCAGCACCGGACGCACTGCATCCACATAGGACGGGTGCGGCATCAGCAGCGCATCGCCAATAGTTACGCCCTCGCCCAGTTCCGGAACGACCTCTTGCAGCGGCGCGGGGTCGTCATCAAGCCCAAATGCATGGCGCACCAGCGAGTATCCGTTGGTGTGCAGCCCGTTGGACGGAATGCCGATTATGGCGTCGCCCGGACGGATGTCGCTTCCGTCCAGTATTGTTTCGCGCTCGACCGCGCCCACCACGAACCCCGCCATGTCGAAGTCGCCGTCCGCGTACAGGCCCGGCATCTGCGCCGTCTCGCCTCCGATGAGGGCGCAACCCGCCTGCTCGCAAGCGCGCGCCATTCCCGCTATCAGCGATTCAACGACATTGGATTCAAGGACGCCAACGGCAAGGTAGTCGAGGAAGAATAGCGGTTCCGCTCCACAGACTATGATGTCATTGATGCAGGCGTTCACCAGGTCCTCGCCGATGGTGTCGTAGCGGCCCATCATTATGGCGAGCTTGAGCTTCGTGCCCACGCCGTCCGTGCTTGAGACGAGCACAGGATCATCGTAGCCGCTCAAACGGTACAATGCGCCGAATCCACCCACGCCGCCAAGTACCTGCGGGCCGTGCGTGGGGGCGACTATGGACTTGATGCGCTCTTTGATGTCCTGCGCGGCATCCAGGTTGACGCCGGCGTCTCTATAAGTCAGTTGCTCCAAGGCTTACTCTCTACTGAATCTCTATCGAATTGGCGATGACGATCAGGATAGAGACGATAGCGTCTCTACCCAGAAGCGGCGCTCCCGTTCCTTGACTCGCTCTTCCAGTGACTCCAGCGTATCGTCCGGCAGGACCGGGACTTCGCACTGCGCGAATGTCTCGCCATGGTCGTACTGCTCATCCACATAATGAATGGTAACACCCGTCACGCTTTCGCCCGTATCCAGCACTGCCTTATGTACATGGCTGCCGTACATCCCCTTGCCGCCGAACTTGGGCAGCAGCGCAGGGTGACTATTCAGCACACGATTGCGATAACGATTAAGTGTTGATGTTCCTAACAGCCGCATATACCCAGCGAGCAATACCCATTCTACTTCGTGCGCTTCAAGTGTTCGGCAGATCTCCTCATCAAGCGAATCAGGGTGCGTGACGGTGCTCAAATGGTAAGCCGGAATGCCTTCGCTGCGGGCGCGTTCAATCGCGCGCGCTCCCGAGTTGTTGCTGATGACCACGCAGACCTCTGCGTTCAAGTCGCCGCGCTTGCAGGCGTCGATGATTGCCTGTAAGTTCGTGCCGCCACCCGATGCAAGCGCGCCAAGTCGGAGCCTCTTGCCCTGCCTGTCCTGACCGCTCTGCGACATCGCCCTTCGTACCAAGCCAAGCGTCGTGACGCTACGCTTCCAGAGCGAGCTTGTCCATCTCAAGCTGGACGGGAATAGGATACTCGCCTGTGAAGCACGCCATGCAGAGAGCATTCCGCTGCAGGCCAACGGAATCGACAAGGCCTTCGCGGCTGAGGAAGCCGAGCGAGTCCGCGCCCACGTAATCGCAGATGTCGTCAACAGTCATGTTGGCGGCGATGAGTTCAGGTTTTGTCGCCATGTCAACGCCGAAATGGCAGGTCGAGACGATGGGCGGGGCGCAAATTCGCAGATGCACCTCGCGCGCTCCACCACGCCGCAGCAAGTTGACCACATGCGGTGTCGTCGTGCCGCGCACGATGCTGTCGTCCACCACTACAATGCGCTTGCCGCCGATAATCTCCGGCAGCACGTTGAGCTTGAGGCGGACTCCGAGGTCGCGCAGCTGCTGGTCGGGTTGGATAAAGGTGCGACCGACATATCGGTTCTTGACCAGACCTTCCGCGTATGGAATGCCGGACGCCTGCGAGTAGCCGACTGCAGCGGCGGTCGCGGAATCTGGAACTCCGATGACCAGGTCGGCATCTATCGGGTACTCCTTGGACAATGCGGCGCCCATCGCGGCGCGTGCCGAATGCACCAGCTTGCCCTCGATAGTGCTGTCGGGCCTGGCAAAATAAATGTACTCGAATACGCAGCCCGCAGATAGCATACCGTTGTCGGGAGGTCGCTTGTATATGGTGCGGAGGCCATCCTTGTCGATGAGCACGGCTTCGCCAGGCTCCACATCGCGTATGAACTCCGCGCCGATATGATCGAAAGCGCAGGACTCTGATGCGAGCACCCAGCCGTTGCTGAGTTTGCCGATGCAGAGGGGACGCACGCCCAGCGGATCGCGTATGCCGATAAGCTCGGTCGGCGTCATAACTGTGAGAGAGTACGCGCCCTGAAGCCTGCGCATGCAGTACGCAATGCGCTCTCGCCAGTTCAGGCCGGGAGCGTTTGCCAGCATGTGGGCGATAATCTCGGAGTCGTTGCTGCCGTGGAACTCCAGCCCCCAGAGCGAAAGCTCCTCTTTAAGCTCGACAGCATTGATCACATTGCCGTTGTGCGCGAGCGCGAGGTTGACAGCCGTGCTGACGGAGCAAATCGGCTGGGCGTTGTCTATGATGCTGCCGCCGGTGGTGGAGTAGCGCGTGTGCCCGATGGCGATGTGCCCGGGCAGCTGGGCTATGTCCTCTTCCTGGAACGCCTGCCCGACGAGGCCCATCGACACCTTGAGATTGATGTCGTCACCGGTGCTCGAGGCGATGCCCGCGCTTTCCTGTCCACGATGCTGGAGAGCGTAGAGGCCGAAGAACGCGTACCGCGCCACATCTTCGCCTTCGGAATAAATGCCGACGACGCCGCAAGCCTCTCGCGGATAGTCGTCTTCGGTGGCAGCAGTCGGATGTGGATGCCGAGGGATGTCGCCGTTCATAGTCAACTCCGCTCGATGTTCCGTGCAGGGGCGTCTGGCACATTCGCAATACCAGTATAAGCCGCGAGGGGTTGTAAAATCAATGCGGTGGATTGGCGGGAACGGGTTTATTTGGACGGATGGATTACAGAGGTTGGTCGCCTGCTAGGGTCGTGCTACACTATCAGTGATTGCAATGCAATCATGCAATCATGACGCGACAGTGCGTATGGAGGTCAGTATGGCGAGCATCACAGTGCGTAACTTGGACGAAGGGTTGAAGCGACGCCTACGAATCCGGGCGGCGGAAAATGGCAGGTCGATGGAGCAGGAAGTCAGGGACATTCTCAGGGCAGCGTTAGATGACGAATCCCCGACAGGTAGGGACTTTATCAATGGAATACGCGCCAGATTCGCCCCTCTTGGCGGCGTTGAACTGGAATTGCCACCGCGTGGCCCGATGCGCCAACCGCCAGAATTTGATTGAGACTAAATCCGATGATCGTTCTTGACACCAATGTTGTGTCGGAGTGGATGCGTCCGGCTCCGTCTGAAGTAGTAATCGAATGGGTGACAAGGCAGATACCGACTGACTTGTACCTTTCCACAATTACTGAAGCAGAGATGCGATTCGGCGCCGAGCTACTTCCTACGGGGCGTCGGCGGGACAGGCTACTTGCCGCAATAGAGGTAACGCTTGCTGACGATTTCGCGGGACGCATTCTTCCGTTCGACAGAGCTGCGGCGCAGGCTTATGCTGGCATAGCGGCCTATCGCCGAGCGGCTGGACGTCCTATCCGGGAGTCAGACTGCCAGATAGCGGCAATCGCACTCTCCAGGGGCGCGTCGGTCGCAACCAGGAATGTGAAGGACTTCGAAGATTGCGGGGTACATGTCATAAACCCGTGGCAGAGCGGCTGAGTTAGAGTCTGCACACCTGGCATTAAGCTGCCCCTACCCAGCCACAATCGGCTGCGCGATGATCCACAAGCTCACGGCAGTGTAGAACACCATCAGCGCCAGCATCGGATACTGCCCGCGCAGTGCCAGTCTGTGGCTTGGCGCGCGTCTGATAGCAATCGTATGCGCGATATAGACGGATACGATGTGCCCCACCACAATCGCGCCCACCGACACGATCCACGCGAGCTTGGTGCTAACAACCGTTGGATCTATGCGATATCCTGCCGTGCCGAATATGTCACTGCCAAAGCCGAACGGGTCGGATGCAAGCGGGATGATGAGCTGCCCCTGCACCAGCAGCAGCGACAGGAAGTGCGCCATATTGTACGCCAGCGCGATCGGCACGAGCGAGAATACATACGCGCGCGCGACCTCAGACAGCGATGCACGCTCCCCCGATAGCGCCCGTATGCCGAGGCAGAATAGCAGGTATATGCCCAGGAACAGCAGCGGAATCAGCACGATGCCAAGCGTATCCACGACGCTGACCCCGCCCGGACCCAGCAGCCGCAGCCCGACAGTCTGCACGCTTAGCCAGTTCGTCGTCTCCTGCAATCCGTCGAACGTCACGGCGGCAAGAGCAAGCACGACGAAAGCGCACGCCTGCCACGACACGCGCCCCACGGACACCAGCCCGGCAGCCCACGGCCGTATATTGAACTGCCGATGCGACTGCTCCGCCCGCTCATAGCAGGCATAGCAGTCCACGCAGTCCGTTTCCGCTCGTCCCGAGCCGGTCGCAGGATTGCCCTCAGTCCCGCAGTCCAGTTCGCAGTCCGTGCATCCGCCGCCAACTATCCGAACCTCCGTCGTCGAGAAGCGCGCGAATATGCCGTACAGCATCGCAAACGGATCGCCGTATCGCAGCCAGACATGCTTGCCGTACAGCATCATGCCGCCCAGCGTGTAAATCGAGTAGGCAATGATGATAATGCCAAGGTATTGCGGCACGATGGAGCCGGGATACACATTCTCCAGCCATACGAAGCCGAGAAACGCAATCAGGGCGGGCATCGCATCCCAGCCGGCAGGGTAGGGACGCGGCGCGGGCATATCCGCTCCAACGCGCCTGAGCAACCACTCCGCGAACTCGTAGAGCGCCTTCCACGGGTTGATGACCATCCACAGGTTGCCGAACAACGCCGCGACATAGCCCATGCCCACCCACCAGATTATCCACACGAAAGTAGGGGACAAGTTTGCGAGCGGATTGTCGCTGCCGAACAGTGAGGTTCCCAGCACCAGAAGAAACAGCATGACAGACAGAGCCTGCGCCACGAATATCTTTAATCTTGATGAAAGCGTTGCGCCAGGCAGCGACAGGAGATTAAAGCGCGGATAGCGATATTCCGCGCTGCCCCCCTTGAGAAACAACCCGATCACAACAAAGGAGAGCGCAACTGTCGCCGCCGCACCCGCCATGAAGTAGCTCAGCGGAATCGGCAGGTCGTACCGTTGCCCGAAGGCATGTGCATACGCTGTTTCACCCGCCAGGATGAGTGCTCCCACAGCAACGAGTGCCGCTAAGATTGCCCGTGTCGTCAACTCATCCTCTCTATTCTGGACATCCTGTTACCCGTCATTCTGCTCCTCCGCCTGCGCGCGTATGAAGTTGATGACATGCAAATCTCATCGTCAGTCAGGTTATCGGCAAGCCCCACCATCGAAGTGCCCTCGATGCCATTGCTGATAAACCGGAAAATATCTGCGTCGCCGTGCAACGGAACATGGATTGCAAGGTCCGCGGGCGGCGGTTCCAAGCCTTCCCCCCCGGGCCCGTCGCCGCGCCCGTTCACCCCATGGCAGGTCTGGCAATAGCGCTCATATGCGACCTGCCCCGCGGCCACCGAATCGGATGTAGGCGCAATGGGATTACGCACGATCGCCTGCGCATCCGATGCGGATTGCGCTCCAATGAGCAGCCACGCGCCCGCGATGAATCCGGCAGCGCCGCAAGCCATCGTCAGCGCGCCCGCGCGATTATACCAGCCTCCCATCGGTATGCCCGCGCCCAGGAACAGCACGCCCAACACGCCCAACACGATGCCGAGATACAGTCCGCCTCTGGCCGCATCAGGAGCGATAGCCGCGCTGCCGCCGCCCGCCCCAGCCGATCCCACCTCGAAGCGGAAAGCAGTGCGGGCATCGAAGGCGTCGGGCCGCTGCACAAGAATCTCCGCCTGGTACGCGCCCGCGATGCCAATTGTGGCGTCCGAAAGCTCGTACTCGCCGCCGCCTATATTCACTGTTGGCACCGACTCTTCGCCGAAGTCAGCATCAAGGTACGATGTCCGCAGCCGCACGTCGGTCGCGTCGTCAATTGGATTGCCGAATCGGTCCCTCAGGCTTACCGTCAAAGAGTTCGCGCCAACTTTCCCCGGCTCAACCTTCAGCGAAATGTCCGTGCCATCCACAGTGTCCGTGAAGCTCAACCCCTGCTGCTGCATGGCAAGGGCACGCGACGCAACCTGCCTTGCGGGTTCCAGCGCGGTCAGGAAACCCACAACGAAGATAACGAGCACCGCCAGCACGATTTCAGCGACAACCGTGCGCCGCAGCCATCGCGCCGCCGTGCTGCTGCCTCTCAGACGCGGCCTGATCCATATCAGGTTGACGGCGGCGACCAGCAGCAGTACCGCAAATGCCAGCAGCTTTGCCATCAGCGCGCCGCCGTACGGCGTGTCCAGAGCGACGAAGTCCGTCACCTGCGCCCACGCGCTGTACACTCCGGTCGCAATCAATACGACTACGCTCAGTCCTGCGGCAACCGAGAATCGCCGCACAAGCCGCCAGAGCGCATTCCGCCGGGCATTCTCCGAAATACCGTGAATGAAGACCGGCGTGTTCGCTATAAGCTGCATAAGCCCGCCAACCCAGACGGCGGCGGCAGTCAAATGCACCACGTCGTTTACCAGCGCGTATCGGGCGATTCCTATCGTCGCCGCGGCGTGACTTGTCATGCTGATGGTCAGCAGGATGCAAAGCGACGAAATGAGGGCAAGCCAGAGTATGGCCGATGTAAGGCGCTCCCTGTTCGGCGCGCGCCGGAAACGGACGATGAGCGGCAGCAGAAACAGCACACCCACCAGAACACCAAGCCCCACTCGGTATTGCCACATCCCACCCCAGTCGGTCTCCTGCAGCAACTCTATCGCCGGCGTGCCTGCCGCTTCGGACAGCGGAATGTCGAACACCGCTACTACCTGCGTTAGCAATTGAGCGACCGAAGCAGCGAGAAATGCGATGAGCGCAACCCACATCAGCCTTTGGGACCGGGCGCGCAGACGCGGACGTAGCCTGCCAAGCGGTGAGCGCGTTCCGGCAGCAACCAGCACCGGACCGGACACCAGTAGTTCGAACACCAGCGCACCCGTGAGCGCAAGCGCGCTCAGCAGCACGACCCAGCGAATGTACGGCTCCTCGGGAGACCACAGTATCGGCACATCGGACGCTTGTGCAGCAGATGCCTCGGATATTGGCTCCCCTACAGAGAATATGAACGATCCTCGCAGAGAATGCCCGTCAATCGTCGACAGGTTCCGCCAAGCGACCGTGTATGTGCCGTCCGGCAGTATCGGCAGGCCAACGGACATCACCGTCAGGTCGTTGGCGTCAACCGCGCTGTCCTCGCCGTCCACACGCGCGCCCGAACTATTCAGCACCTGGATCTCGCTGAACCCCGCCTCCATCGGCTCGGTGAACCAGATGGTTATGCGGTCCGGAGATGCGTCAAGCGTGGAATTAGCGGCTGGCTCGGAGCGCACAAGATTGGCATGCGCCTCAGCAACTTGCGAGTGAACCACAAGCGCGAGGACGCACGCCAATACTAATGTAAGGACAGCTTTCATAGGGACATTATGTCCCTTCCTCCTCAATGTGGGAAGATTAGGAAGCGAGGTGGAGACCACCTCGCTTCCTCTTATTCTATTGGGTTCTCCGGCGCAGGGCGGCAACCAATCCTACGGCGCCGACCACGATGCCCAAAGCTCCAACGGCAATTCCTGCAATCGCCAGCGTGTTTGCTGCGGACACTTCCTCTCGAACGCTGTTGGCATCGTCTATAGCGTTCAGCGCGTGGTCTTCCGCACTTTGCGCCGACTCCAGCGCGCCGCGAACGGCCGCCTCGAGCTCACGGGTCGATGCCGCGCTCACCGGGAACTGGATCGTGTTCGCAGGCTGCACGTCGTCGAATCTGCCTGGACCCGACTCGAACCGCTCGTCTAACAGCATCCCCTCAATTGTCCCCAGGAAGTGGAATTCGTACTGACCGGAAGCTGTCGGTATGAAGTCCGCCTTGTACTGCCCCGGGTCACCAAACACCGGGTACAGGGGCATCAATCGCGTAGCGCCGGACGGCACATGCGTCACTTCTACCTGAAGCGTATTCTCCAGACCCGTCACTCCAGATATCAGTTCTTCGCCGTGGCCATGACCCCCTTCTTCGTCCGCGCTTTCCATTTGCATCTCGCCATGGCCCGTCTCAGGGATCATAACCATCGCGACTGCTGCCACGGACTCGCCTCCGTAGGTGAGTTCTTCGTGAGAATTAGCATTCAGAGATACGCGCACCTGTCGTTCTCCGGACTCAAGTCCTTCCAGGTAGTAGCTAGGCCCATAGACGCGGTCGATCTTTATGTCATCCACATAGATGTGCGCATGGCCCTCGCCGGGCACATGCTCCCCGTCAACATTATCGGGCGTCCAAAGCCAACCTTCTGTCATCACCTGCACATCGACGCCCCCACTATCATCAACCTCGGTCATTATGCTGACACTAATGGGAACTTCCGATTCCATAGTCTCGTGTGCCATGTCCCCGTGGTCCATAGCGGACATCGCCTCTTCGCCGTGACCGTGGGCCGCGATTTTCGTGACACGCAGTGAGACCCCGTTAAGCATGCCCTCGAAGGCAGGCTCACTCACGAAGCCCACGACGAGGTTGTAGTCCTCAATATCTCTCGGCTCGTGTGCTAATGCCGTCCCGACGGAGAGAGCAAGAAGACATAACGCCGCCACCGCGGGCAATAATTTCTTTAACAAGAGCATTCTCCTAATCATTCCAATTTGCAAGCAGATTGCCTTAGGATGATTTGCTCCTGCGTCTTTCCCTTATGTACATCCGTATCGCGAGCGCAACCACTACGATGAACGCCAGTAGCGCGACCAGCGTAACGATGCCTGTGATGGGATTCGGCGTAGTCACCTCCACGGGAAACTCCGCCGTACCCTCACCTTCTGCCCCTTCGACGCTCACCGTGAACATCCACAAGCCGGTCCTGTCAAGCACAATCGCCTGCTCGGTATCGTAGTAGCCGGGATAGTTCTGCGGGTCGGGGTCAGGATTGACGACAATCGGCCCCAATTCCGGCACACTTCTCGGCGAATCCGGCGCACCCTCCACAGCAGGTCCTATTGCTGAAATCACGACCTCCGCTCCTAGCACGGGCGCATTTGACGCCGCTTCTGTCAGGAGTATCGAGAGAAAGAAGTTTCCCACAATTGGCGTCTTCGGAATCTTGCCAAACCCGATCTGATATGGGCCTACCGTACGCAAGTCCCACTCAATGACGCGCCCGTTGGCGTATGCCGTTGAAGATGTTAGATGCGCAACTCCAACTGCCGCAGTGCCCAGCAAAACCGCGCCGACTATGGCGAGTCTAATCCAGATTGATGGCAATGTCGGCAGACCTCACGCTGCGTCCAACTGATGAAAGGGAAATCGGCAGGAAGCTAGAGGAGAACTGCGGGAGGTCTGTCAGGTGGGGTAGGGGAGTGCTGCCGCGCCGCGCTGACCTGCTGAGGCGGCAAAATAAATACTGAAGTGGGCTGGAACTGGCGCATGGTCTCGGCATCAACATCCACGGGCGAAGCGGCAAGGGAGACGGCAATCGCACCGTCGCTCCTGTATAGCGCTATCGGCAAACTACCGTCCGCGGGCGCCGCCGGCGTATGCCTGTGCAGGTGAATCGCAGATTCGTAAGAGTGGAAATGCTCGCCCGGCGTGCCTAAGTGCAAGTGGTCAGGCTGTCTCTCTGCGAAGTGGTGGTCGAGCGCAGGCCCAGCCAGCGGCGCAAGCAGCGCCACGACCGCCGTGAGCGCGACGAACGCGCTGATACTCTTGACCATCGCCTTAATTCTCATCACACGAAAATTATAGCATAGCGCTACGGCAGAACCCCCGTCACCGCCTCTTCCAATTCCTCCCGCGTCGTGAACGCCTCGAACTTCGCGCGTATGACGCCACTCCCGTCCACCACGAATGTCCACGGCTCGCTCGGCAGCCCCCACTCCTCAACCGTCGGCGATATGACCGCTCTGCTCAAGTCGCCCTCGATCTCGTGCGGGTTGTCGTACACCTCGACATGGATGAAGCTCATCCTGTCCGCGTACTCCGCTTTCATCTCCTTGATAACCCCAAGCTGCGGCCCGCATGTCGCCGTCTGGCAGTACGCCGGAGTCGAGAACACCACCATCAGCGGCTTCCCCGCATCCAGTGCTTCCACAATGGTCATTCCGTAGAAATCGGCATCCGGCTCGAAGTCAGTCGTAATCTGCTCGAAGGCATCCACATCCGCCAGCGTCTTGCTCACGCTGCGAGGCGCAACCGCCCCAATTTCAGGCGTCGCAGGCGTCTCCTTTACCCGCACCCTAGCCGAAGCCTTGCGCTCCATGCCTGCCGCATCCGTTGCCACCACGCCGATACCCCACTCCCCGGTTCGGTCGAAGTTCAGCCCCGCAGTGAACACCCCGCGCGGCGTCACCGGCCACGCGCGAAACACCGCATCCACCGTTTCGATCGGCCCCTCCTGTCCGCCGGTCGGCGTCAGAAAGAAAGTCGATACCACCACCGAGGCATCCGTCAGCGGCCCGGAATCCGCGTCGATAACTCCGAACACGACGCGATTACTACCAACAGCAAGGTCGCTCGACGCGAACGCAAGCCTCAGAGATTCGGGCGTGGGTGCAGGCACGGCCGTCGGAGCAGCGGCCGAAGAACCACATGCCGCTAACGATAGAATGGTCACGCACCAGAACGCCAATAGAAGAAGAGGCAAAGGCGCAAATCGGTGTCTCATACGCTTTGAGTCATCCAGCGTTGAACTCATAGCATCAATTGTAACAAAGGGGCATTGTCCCCGGCTCGACAATGGACCAATCATAATCTTGACTTGTATCGTATCAACTTTACTACTACAATATTGCATATAAGAGCCAACTTGAACTCAATCACAATCTGACACACAAGGACAATAACATGGTTCTGAGACCCGACGAATTCACCGAAGCCGCGAGACAAGTATTGCACGATTCCCAGCAGATTGTGCTGCGCTACCAGCATGTGCAGTGGGACACCGAGCATGTGCTCATGGCGTTGCTCGAACAGCAGCAGGGCGTTCCCGCCGATGTGCTTGCAGAGATTGGTGCGGACACATCGCAGCTCAGGCAACGACTCGATGCTTTCTTGGAGCAGTCGCCTAAAGCTAATCCACATGGGGGAACGCAGCAGATTCACCAGACTCCGCGCGTCAGCCGCCTGCTGTACAGCGCGAAAGAAGAATCCCAGCGGCTGCAGGACGATTTTATCAGTTCCGAGCACCTGCTTGTCGCGATCACCCAGGACACTCAGGATCCCGCCGCTCGCCTGCTAGCCGAACACGGCGTCACACAGGAAGCAGTCTATCAGGCGCTCCAGAAAATTCGCGGCACCCATCGCGTAACCGACCCGCAAGCCGAGAGCCGCTACGGTTCACTCGAACGCTTCACCATCGACCTCACGCAGTTGGCAACGGACGGCAAGCTCGACCCAATCGTCGGCCGGGACAAGGAAGTCGCCCGCGTGATGCAGACTCTCATCCGCCGCACCAAGAACAACCCTGTCCTCATCGGCGGCGCGGGCGTCGGCAAAACCGCCATCGCCGAAGGACTAGCGCAGGCAATCGTCGCGGGCGATGTTCCTGCCGAACTGAAGGACCGTCGCCTGCTCGCTCTGGACATGGGCGGTCTCGTCGCAGGCGCGAAGTTCCGCGGCGAGTTCGAGGAGCGCCTGAAGGCAGTCCTCGACGAGGTGCGCGAGGCACAGCGCGAAATCATCCTGTTCATAGACGAGATTCACACCGTCGTCGGCGCGGGCGCGTCCGAGGGCGCAGTCGATGCCAGCAACATGATGAAGCCCGCTCTCGCTCGCGGCGAACTGCAGGCGATGGGCGCGACCACCGAGGACGAGTACCGCAAGCACATCGAGCGCGACGCCGCCCTCGAACGCCGATTCCAGCCCGTCCTTGTCGAAGAACCGGACGAGGAGACGGCAGTCGAAATGCTCAGGGCGCTGCGCCCCCGCTACGAAGCGCATCACAAGCTGCGCGTAGAGGACGACGCCCTCACCGCTGCAGTTCGCCTCAGCGCGCGCTACATCTCCGACAGGCTGCTCCCCGACAAGGCCGTTGACCTAATAGACGAGGCGGCAAGCAAGCTCCGCATTGACGCGCAGATGCTCCCGGAGCACCTGAAGGACGCCGAACACCGCCTGCGCCACCTGGAAGACGAGGAAGCCGCCGCAGCCGAGATGGCAGACTATGAGCGCGCCGCTGAACTGCGCTCCGAGCGCCTTCGCCTGCAATCCGAATTCGACGTTGAGCGCGAGCAACTCAGCGGGCGGACTGGCGGCATGGATCCTTGCGTTGTACACGCCGAGGACATCGGCAGCCTTGTCGCAGTATGGACGGGCATCCCAGTTGACCGCCTGCTAGAAAGTGAAGCCGACAAGCTCCTGCACATGGAAGATCGCCTCCACGAGCGCGTCATCGGACAGGCAGACGCTATCACTGGGGTCTCCGACGCCATACGCCGCGCTCGCGCCGGACTGAAAGACCCCAACCGGCCCATCGGAAGCTTCATCTTCCTTGGCCCGACAGGCGTGGGCAAGACCGAACTGGCACGCGCCCTAGCCCAGTACCTCTTCGACGACGAGCAAAACATGGTCCGCCTCGACATGTCCGAGTACATGGAAAAGCACACCGTCTCGCGGCTTATCGGCGCGCCCCCCGGATATGTCGGCTACGACGAGGGCGGACAGCTCACCGAGGCTGTGCGCCGCCGCCCATTCCGCGTCATACTGTTCGACGAGATCGAAAAGGCCCACCCCGATGTGTTCAACGCGCTCCTGCAGATACTCGAAGACGGAAGGCTTACGGACGGGCAGGGCAGGACGGTCGACTTCCGCAACACGCTCGTCATCATGACCAGCAACCTCGGTACATCGGAGGCGAGCCGTCGCTCAGCCGGATTCGTGACTAGCGACACCCGCAGCGATTCCGCCCGCATGCGCGCATCGGTGGACGAGGCGCTGCGCCGCACCTTCCGCCCCGAGTTCCTGAACAGGCTCGACGACACCATAGTCTTCGAGCCGCTCACCCCGGAGCAGGTACGCGAAATAGTCGAGCTGATGCTGCAAGAAGTAGAGGCGCGGGTGAAAGAGCATGGAGTCGCCGTCTCTCTGACCGAAGCCGCAATGGACTGGATTGCAAAAGTGGGATACGACCCTGTTTACGGCGCACGCCCACTCCGCCGCGCGATACAGCAGCACATCGAAAATCCGCTCTCCCGCGGCATCATCGCCGGCGACTACGCGGAAGGCGACAGCGTGCAGGTTGACGAAAACGACGATGGACTAATCTTCAACAGGACGTCAGCCATCCGGGATGAGGCGGCGTAAAGGAAGACGAAGCAGAAATTAAGGACTGAAGAACGATTCAGTTGGAAAGGGACGGGATCGTAACACACGATTCCATCCCTTCGCTGTAAGCAATTATCCTGATATGCTAGAATTTCATCAAGTCTGGATGCTTTCTGCAAGTAACTCAATAGGAGTGCGCGATTTGGGTGCTTTCAACTGGCCCATCCGGCTCGATAGCATGGACGGCGAACGGTCATTGACGATAGAGGCGATGGTAGATACTGGCGCCAGCTACACTATCGTCCCCGCCAGTCTTTTGCAGGAACTGGGAGTAGTCCCCATAGACAAGATCAGTCTTGTGCTCGCAGATGGCCGGCCTGTGGAATATGACATAGGAGAAGCTCACGCTACCATCAACGGCAGGAGTATTCCTACTCTGGTCGTTTTCGGAGAGGACAACGCCCGCGCACTTCTTGGAGCATACACCTTAGAAGGGTTGCGCTTGGCGGTTGATCCGACCCACGGAAGGCTGGTCCCTGCCACGACCGCTTGGGCGTAGCCATGCGTCCGATGCACAACCCATCGTCACCGGCCATGCACCTCGCAGCCGCTCAATTCTCCCGATTCCTACCCCGCCTACTCCTCGTGGAACATCGCCGCAATATGCCGGCGCTGAATCTTGCCCGTCGCAGTGCGCGGCATCGTATCGATGATGTACACTCGGTCCGGCACCTTGAAGCCCGCAAGATGCTCCCCGCAGTACGCGCGAATCGCATCCTCGCTAGTGTCGCCTGACACCACCACCGCAGCCTGCACCGCCTCGCCGTACATCGTGTGCGGCACGCCAAAGCAGACCGCCTCCGCAACCGACGGATGCCCCAGCAGCGCAGCATCAACCTCCAGCGGCGAAATCTTCTCACCGCCCCGGTTGATAAGCTCCTTGATGCGCCCCGTCAGCGTCAGCGTGCCGTCGGCCTCCAGGAAACCCTGGTCTCCCGTGCGGAACCAGCCATTCGTAAATGCCTCCGCATTCGCGTCTGGGTTGTTATGGTAGCCGTGCGTCACATTCGCACCCCTGATGACAACCTCCGCCAGGTCCCCCGCGTTCACAAGATTGCCGTCGTCATTCATAATGGCGATGTCAACGCCGGTGCCCTTGCCGACGGTGCCCGGCATCCGGTCGCCCGGCGGCAGCAAATTCGAGGACATCTGGTGCGACGCCTCCGTCATCCCATAGGCCTCCAACACCGGCGCACCAAACCTCGCCTCCAACTGCTCGAAAACAGCAGGCGCAAGCGCGGCAGAGCAAGACCGGATGAGTCTGAAGCTCTCGTGCGGCGCACCCTCGTCATCCGCTCTCGCAAGCAGTATCTGGTGAATTGTCGGCACGGCAGAGTACCACGTCGCGCCACTGTCCCGTTGCTCGCCCCAGAACCTGCTTGCGCTGAACCGCGGCGGTATCACCAGAGATCCGCCCGTGCTCAGCGTCGAAAGCGACACGCCGATCAGCCCATGCACATGGAACAGCGGCATCACCACCATCGCCTTGTCGTCGGGCGTCAGGGCGTATGTATCGCTGATATTCTTGATGGACGCCGCCAGATTGCCATGCGTCAGCGGCACGCCCTTCGGCCTGCTCGTGGTCCCCGATGTATGCAGGAACAGCGCCACATCGTCGGGCGATGGAGCAGGCGCATCACGCCGTGCCTTCAGCACATCTCCGCCACGCGATAGCACTGTGCGCCCTGCATCGTCCAGAGCCGCCTCGATTGTCGGCACCCCAAGCAGAGCAGCAGCCTCCCGTGCCGCATGCTCGCCCTCAGGCAGTATCGCAAGCTGTGCCTCCGCGTCCTCCATGTAGAACTTGAACTCGTCCGTGGTGTATGCGGAATTCAGCGGCGCTGCGATTGCGCCCGCACGCGCAACGGCAAGGAACACGACCATGAACTCCAGGCTGTTCGGCAGCACAATGGACACCGCCTTGCCGGGCTGCACGCCCGCGCCCGCGAGCAGTTCCGCGACACGCTCGATCTCCTCCCCGAACTCAGCGTAGCTCGCATCGGGACCATCCGGCACGCTTATCGCCAGGTCGGTCGCGCTCTGTGGATTCAGTATGCTCGCAAGTGTACTCAATGGTCAGCTCCCCCATGAATTTGATGGATTCTTGTATCGGTCATTTAGCGCTCATTATCTACGCTTTCCTTTGCAATCGCAATCGCAACGTACCGCAACTTCACCACCGAGCCGGGAGTTACGGTTGGCCGAATCACGCAGGAAACAGATGAAAAGCCCTGGCGACCATCCCGAGTATCGCGCCCACCACCAGTCCGATAACCGCACCTATCAATATCGAGACGATGCCTCCGAGCGCCCAGCCAATCATTCCGCCAAGAATCACACCTGCAATGGCGCCAACTATGCCGTCTGTGCGGTTTATGTATTTCTCCATGTCAGCCTCCTTACGCCCCTCGAAGGCAAGCCCACTGAACTAATCTTCACCCTATATTTGTCAGTATTATCATACTTTCTCGTAAAGGTACTAATATATGACTCACAAATCAGCCCTCAATGCCAGCACACCCGCCCCTATGCTACCATTGAGCACCGAGAGAACCTGAGCATCGGAATGGAGCGCCGCCATCACCAACATATCGGTCAGCCGGCTCAACCACCGCTACGACACTGACGCGGGTATCCTCGAAGTCCTGCGCGATGTCAGCCTTGAAGTAGCTCACTCTGAGTTCGTCTCCCTCATAGGTCCAAGCGGCTGTGGCAAGACCACGCTGCTACGAGCAATCGGCGGCTTGACCGACGCCACATCCGGCGCGATCTCGCTCTCTGGCGACACCCCGCAGGACCTGCAGCGGCGCAAGGGCATCGGCTTCGTTTCGCAGGACGCCGCACTGCTTCCTTGGCGTACCGCGCTCGAAAACGTGCGCCTGCCCTTCCAACTCAACGCCGGTTCCAGCGGCTCCGATACCATTGCGACTGCCGAGCAGACCCTGAACGCCGTCGGCCTTTCGGACTTCGCAAGCTACTATCCGCACCAGCTCTCCGGCGGCATGCGCCAGCGAGTCGCGTTCGCAAGGGCGCTCGCCTTCGGCCCGGGGCTGCTGCTCATGGACGAGCCGCTCAGCGCACTCGACGAGATGACCCGCGAGGAGATGCGCTACGAACTGCTGCAACTCTGGGAACGCCAGCGCCCCACGGTGATATTCGTCACGCACAGCATTCCGGAGGCCGTAGTGCTGTCCGACAGGGTAGTGGTTCTCTCCGCGCGGCCCGGGCAGATCGTTGACGACGTCTCAATCGCCTTACCTAGACCGCGCCACCAGGATGTGGAGCGCTCAGACCTGTTCCTGGAGTACACATACAGAGTGAAGGATGCGCTTTCAAGTGGAGTCCCCGCTGCAACGCCAATCGCCTGAATCCGCGGTAAGTGAAACTGCCCCAAATCAGTCATCGACTGCGCGGCAGTCGTTATTCGCTGCCCGCAATATAACCACCGGCTACATCCTACCGCCGGGAATAGCGCTTGCGCTTGCAATCGTAATCTGGGAGGCTTGGGTACGCGCCGCCGGTGTGCCCGTGTACATCGTGCCCGCCCCATCCGTGGTAATCACGCGGCTCGTCGACGATTTCGGCTTCTTCGCATTGCACGGCGGCATAACGCTCGCCGAGGCGCTGGCAGGCTTCGCGCTCGGCGCCGCCGTAGCCTTCACTGGCGCCACCCTCATGGCACACTCGCGCTTCCTTGAGCGCACGCTGTTCCCTATCGCCATTCTCGTAAAAGTAACGCCCATCGTTGCTGTCGCGCCCCTATTCGTAATCTGGTTCGGCTTCGGCTCGCTCCCCAAAGTCTTCATCGCCAGCCTCATCACCTTCTTCCCCGTTCTGGTCAACGCGATGGTAGGCTTGCGCGCAGTAAACCCCGGCGCTCTCGACTTCTTCCGCTCTCTGCACGCATCCCGGAGGGAGACATACCTGAAGCTTCGCCTGCCCAGTTCTCTGCCCTACCTCTTCGCCGCATTCCGCATATCCATCCCGCTCTCTGTCATAGGCGCGGTAGTAGGCGAGTGGTTCAGCGGCGACCGCGGCCTCGGCAGCGTCATCATAGTCGCGCACAGCAACCTCGACATGCCCACCCTCTTCTCCGCCATTCTCGTGCTCGCCTTCATCGGCATCACCCTGACCGTCATAACCACCTATGTAGAGCGCAAGATGCTGTTCTGGCACGACTCCACGATGGCGTTCTGACTATGACGATGAGCATAAGGGAGTCTAATAAGATGACTAAGTTCCAAATTGAAAAAATTTACATACGAAGGGAAATACATGACGAGTATGGTGGACAACGCCAGGTGGGAATTTCTCCACTAAAGGACCATCCAATGATCCTCTTATTCGCAAGTATGTCAGGGAAGCAATACGGCTACGACAATGGATTTCAGCCTGACGGTTCATTTTGGCACTATGGACGGGGGCAACGCGGCGATATGAAACTCAATGGAGTTAATCTCGCGGCTGCCAATCACGCCCAAAATGGCAAGGCTCTTCACCTCTTTGAGGCTATTGGTGGTGGCAAAGTTCGCTACAAAGGTGAGTTCTTTTGTGAGAAGTATCACTGGAGAAAAGCTCCAGACACTGATGGGAACCTCCGCAATGCAATAGTTTTTGAACTGCGGCGAGTTTCTGAAATACAGGGGAAGTCTCAATGAACTCTATAGTACTCGCGACTGCCATGCTCGCAGCAGCCGGTATAATCTCTCTTGGTTGCGGTAATGATGATGACCTGGAGCAATATTACAGAGATGCCCAGAGACCATATGCAGTAGGTGGAGGCATAACTCTCACGGAATTCAGGACTGCTTGTGAGATGCTTGCTGTGCTAGATTTCCAGCCAATTGATGAAGATACCGGCAAAAGTCGCGCCGCAGAGCATGCGAAATCTAACCCAAGGCAGTGGTCAGAGTGGATGAGTAATTTTAATCCATCTAAGGCAGATGCTTCTTTATTTGGCTCGAACACCGCGAAAGAGTTTCGCTCAGCTTTTGTCATCATGGCTATTCAATTCCCGAAAGTTGAAGGTATTACCGATGATGATCCACCTGATTACTGGGGCAATGATTCCTATTTTTCGGATCCGAGTGATGCAAACTACCCACCAAGAGGATTTTGCAAATATGTCGCAGGACTGGAAGAACCTCTAGTTGCTGAATACAGCGACGCCAGCGACTCGGATGACCGCCTCGAAGAGCATTACACGAACGTCCAACTAGGAATTCAGGACGTGGCGGCCATGTCTGGCATTCCAATCGGAGGTTCGGCATCCAAAAGAGAATTCGCCGCCGCTTGCGAACTTCTCGAAGCTATGAACTTCAGGCACAGCAATACCAACAATTTTGTAACGCTTTTTGAACAAGAACCGGAATGGACGCTTGCGCGGCTAGACAGGATCGCCCCGCCTTCTGCTCTGATACATCAAGAAGGACGAAGCGTTGCTGCCGCGTTGCGCGCTGGCGCAATCATGGGGGCCATCGAAGGCGACCCTCAATACCAAAAGAGTGAACAGAAGGCCCTCTGTGAGTATATTGCGAATAGATAGCGTAACGAAAGATAGGAACGGGATTATACATTTCGCCGTGTACTACGAAATGTTTGATTTCTCCCGTCCCATAGCCTAGTCTTTAACGAGGCATTTACGCTTAATCAACGCGATTGGTATATTTGAACCTTCACAGGGTATTTATTCCTGCCAATAAGGCCCCACATCATCAGAAACGGACAGCACTCCATTGAAATCAGTTTCAAGACTTCCCCTACTCATCACCCTCATAACCCTCTCGGCCCTGCTCACCTTCGCCGCAACTGCCTGCGCGCAACCCGAACCCGAAAGCGTCGTCTTCATGGCAGGCTACAAGCCGCAGGCGAACCTGCCCTTTGCCGCCGCCTACATCGCGCAGGAAAAGGGTTACTTCGAGGAGCAGGGACTTGACGTCGAGATACGCCACGCATCCAGCGGTGAGCATCTTCAGCTCCTCATGTCAGGCGATGTCGATTTCACCACCGCGGACGCCCCCTCCGTTCTCAAGCGCAGGTCGGACCCCGGCTTGCCCATAGTCGCCTTCGCGCTCTTCGGCCAGCGCGGACAGCAGGGCTTCCTCGCCCTAAAGGACAGCGGTATCACCACGCCCACCGACTGGGAGGGCAGGACTTTCGGCTACAAGGTCTCCATCCCGCCCGACTACCTCGCTATCGTCGAGTCCCAGCAGGTCGAGCGCAGCGAAGTTCAAGAAGTCCGTGTAGGCTTCGACCCGCGCGTCCTCACAGAGGGACAGGTTGATGTCCTCGCCGTGTTCAAGTCCAATGAGCCGGACACCGTCAGGCGCATGGGCTTCGATGTCACACTCTGGGATCCCGCCGACTTCGGCGTGCCCACGCTCGGCCTCACCTACATCACCCGTGAGGAGCTTGCCAATGCCGACTCAGACAAGGTCGAACGCTTCCTCAAGGCAACGATGAAGGCAGTCGAATACGCCCGCGACAACCGCGAAGAAGCTGTCGAAATCGTCCTCAAGTACGCGCCCGAGGAAAATCCCGAGCACCAGCGATACATGCTCGACACCGAGCTTGCTGATGCCGTCAGCCCTCTGACCGACCAGCAAGGCTTGGGACAGATGTCCCCAGAACAATGGCAGGCGCTCTACGACCACCTCACCGCGCACGAAGCACTGCCCAAGCCCTTCGACTTCAACGACGCATTCGACACTCAGTTCCTTGATTCAATCTACAACGGAAGCACCCTTCAATGGCCATAGCCTTTAATTCCTTCCCCATCGATGGGGGAAGGTTAGGATGGGGGTGAGCCTCCATCTATTCAGCTTCTGACAATGAACCAGAACATACTCATAATGCAGTCCGGCGGCTGCACTCCCGTCCTCAATCGCAGCCTGTACGGACTCGTTCAGGAAGCCCAATTGCATCCTGCCTCCATCGGCGAGATATACGGCGCACACTACGGCATGGAAGGCATCATCGACGGCGACCTCATTGACCTGCGGCGCACACCCGCCGACGAATGGCTGCGCATCGCCCACACCCCAGGCGCCGTCCTCGGCTCCACTCGCCGCAAACTGCGTGACGAGGATGTGCAGCCGATCCTAGACACCATCCGCAAGCACAACATCGGATGCTGGTTCATCATCGGCGGCAACGACTCGGCAACCACCGGCCATGAAATCGGCAAGGCCGCAGAAGCGGCCGGCATGTCCCTGACCGTCATCAATGTCCCCAAGACCATAGACAACGACCTCGTACTCACCGACCATAGTCCCGGCTACGGCAGCGCAGCTCGTTTCGTTGCCCTCGCAACCATGGGAGCCGCATGGGACGCCGAAGCGATGGGCATCGCCGCGCCAGTCACCATCATCGAGGTCATGGGCAGAGACGCCGGATGGCTAGCCGCCGCATCCGCATTCGCAAAGCGCGACGAGCGTGACGCCCCGCACTTCATCGGCATCCCCGAAATTCCTCTTGAAGAGAATCGCTTCCTCGACTGCATCGAAGACGCATATCGCAGGTACGGCTTCGCAGTCGCCGTCATCGCCGAAAATACCCGCACACCTGACGGCGAGCCGGTGGGCGAGCAGGGCGAGCCGTACTATATAGACGACTTCGGCCACCCATACTACGACGGCCCCTCCAGGTATCTCGCCGCGCAGGTCAGCAGACGGCTCGGCGTCCGCACGCGCCACGAAAAGCCCGGCACTATCCAGCGCTCCATGATGGCGTGCGTATCCCAGCCGGACGCGCAAGAGGCAGAGATGGCTGGACGCGCCGCCGTGCGCAGCGCCATTGCAGGCGAGCGCGATATCATCATCACGCTGGAACGCACACCCGGCGACGACTACGCCTGCACCACCGGCACAGCGCCTCTCGCAGCAGTCGGCAGCAAGGTCAAGCGCATGCCCCCCGACTACCTGGACCCAGCCAACCACTTCGTCACCCAGCCCTTCCTCGACTACGCCCGTCCCCTCCTCGGCGATCCACTTCCACACTACGGCAGACTTCGCTAGGTCCTGATAATACATGCAACCTTAACTTTTTTGTGATAAGGTTAGGTTGCCTGTGCCTCTAAAACCTTTTGTGAGATTAGAGGTGAGAGAATGTCCCGCTTTGAAAGGAATCAGCATGCAGTTCGTAGTATCGATAAGAAGCAGTCTAATTCAAGAGATAGAGAGCGTTCTTGCACGGAAAAGATTAAACACAAGAAACAAGCAAAAGCGGCGAGGACCGCTGCTAAACAAAACCATGACCGCCCCATAAAATATAACGAAGTGGAAGCCTATGATTGTCGACATTGCAGTGGCTGGCACGTCGGACATGACAACAGACGGTGGAAGGAAGAGAAGATTGCAAAATTGCAAGCGTTGCAATTGCAGATTGAGGTTCTCTTCAATTGTGTTCCGGTCACCATAGGCTGTAAACGGATGGAACTCGTGCAATTCTCTTTGCGAGAAACAGAGTTGAAGAGGGTGGCCTAGCCTTCATACTGGGCTGCCACAAACAGAGCCCCCATGTTTTGGCACAGGCACATGGGGGCTTTACTATTGAGCCATCACAACAGGCATAATTCTCCATGTTATCCCTACCCATCTATTTATTCTTGACACCCAATTCACCGCCTTGTACGATTAAAGCGTTAACAACAAAATACACAATCTCTTATCGAGAGTGGCTGAGGGACCGGCCCTGTGAAGCCCGGCAACCTTTTCGCGTCATGCGGCGCGTGAATTGGTGCTAAATCCGGAGAGCCTGAATTGGCTCGGAGATGAGAGCAGCAAGTTTCATAAACTTCTCTCATCGGGAGAAGTATTTTTTTGCCCAATTTATTGAGACCTTATAGCTGAAACATAACACCCAAGTATAACGGAGGAAACAATGCCTACCAGGAATCCGGGCGAACCCTACTATCGCATCAGCATTGACGAAGCCGAAGAGATGCAGGCATCAGGCGATGCCGTCGTCGTGGACGTTCGCGCTCTCGACGAGTACGCAGAGGGCCATATCAAGGGCGCACTCTTCATCCATGTGGACACCCTGCTTGGACGGATTGACGAGCTTCCGCAGGACAAGGATCTGCTCTTCATCTGCGCCATCGGCGTCCGCAGCGGACTCGCCGCCGAGATGGCAGCAGCGATGGGCTTCGACTCCGAGCGCCTCTACAACATAGAAGCAGGCACTCCCGCATGGATCGAAGCAGGCAAGCCCACCAGCTACGGCTCAGACGAATAACAAGCCACAACTTCCCATCCCCCAGGGGCGGAGGCAATTATCCCTTCCCCCTCAGGGGATGAGAAATTCTATCTATTCTGTAAATCCTGTTAGATAAGGACAGAAAATGACCGTACTCGTCGTCGGCTCGGTCGCCTACGACACGATAACAACACCTGCCGCCAGCCGCGAGGACTCACTCGGCGGTTCGGCGACATACTTCTCCGTTGGCATCAGCAATTTCGCGCCCGTCAGCTTGGTCGCGGTAATTGGCGAAGACTTTCAGGAGCAGCACATCGAACTCCTGCGCTCTCGCGGAGTAGATGTCAGCGGTCTGCAGCGGGAACAGGGCGAGACCTTCCGTTGGGCAGGCGAGTACTTCTCAGCCGACCTCAACACCCGCACCACGCTCGATACGCAACTCAATGTCTTCGCCGAGTTTTCGCCCAGCCTCAGCGCGGAGCAGCGTCGTAGCCCATACCTGTTCCTTGCCAACATCGACCCTGAGCTTCAGCTCGATGTGCTGGATCAAATGGAACAGCGCCCCGGTCTCGTAGCCCTCGACTCCATGAACTTCTGGATAGACGGCAAGCGCGACGCGCTCAACAAAGTAGTCGCCAGCGCCGATGTGCTATTCATGGACGAAGGAGAGGCGCGCGACTTCGCCTGCGAAGGCAACCTTGTTACCGCAGCCCGCAAGATAATGGCGATGGGCCCCAGTGCGCTCGTCATCAAACAGGGCGCGCATGGCGTTCTCGTCTTCAGCGGCGACACGGTATTCTCCGCGCCAGCATTCCCGCTCGATCATGTCGTTGACCCCACTGGCGCAGGCGACACCTTCGCCTCAGGCTTCATCGGCTACATCGCAGCCACAGGCGACAAGACGCCCGAAGGCTACCGCCGCGCGGCAGTGCTCGGCTCAGTGATGGGATCGTTCTGCGTGCAGGGCTTCAGCGTGGACAAGCTGCTCACCCTGAGCATGCAGGACATCGAAGACCGCTTCCGCGCCTTCTCCCAACTCACCGCCTTCGCTCCTTTGCAGGACGGCGGTTCACTTCTTACCCGAAATTCAAACTAATCCCGTGTATCCAATAGGAGGATAGATTGACTACAGCAACAAACAAGGGGCACATCGCAGACCCCTCACTTGCATCCGACGGCATCCGTCGCATCCACTGGGCTGCGCGCGAGATGCCCGTGCTACGCCAGATACGCGAGCGCTTCGCAGATGAAAAGCCGCTCACAGGCTTGCGCGTTGCCGCCTGCCTGCATGTAACTAGCGAGACCGCAAACCTGCTTCTCGCGCTGCAGGACGGCGGCGCAGAAGCAGCAATCTGCGCCAGCAACCCGCTCAGCACGCAGGACGATGTGGCAGCCGCGCTGGTCCACGAGTACGGCATTCCCACCTTCGCCATCAAGGGCGAGGACAGCGAGACATACTACTCGCACATCAACTCCGCCCTCGACACCAAGCCTCACATAACAATGGACGACGGCGCAGACCTAGTGGCGACCCTGCACTCCGACCGCACTGATGTGCTCGACGGACTCATCGGCGGCTCAGAAGAAACCACAACAGGTGTCATCCGCCTCCGCAGCCTTGCCGAAGCGGGCAGGCTCAAGTACCCGATCATCGCCGTCAACGACGCCGACACCAAGCACTTCTTCGACAACCGCTACGGCACAGGCCAGAGCACACTCGACGGCATAACCCGCGCCACGAACGTCCTCTGGGCGGGTAAGACGGTCGTTGTAGCTGGCTACGGCTGGTGCGGCCGCGGCGTCGCCCTCCGCGCTCGCGGCATGGGCGCGCAGACCGTCGTAACCGAGATCAACCCAATCCGCGCCCTCGAAGCCGCGATGGACGGCCATCAGGTCATGAGCATGGACAACGCCGCGAAGATCGGCGATATCTTCATCACGCTCACCGGCGGTATGAAAGCAGTCGGACGCCAGCACATCGAGGTGATGAAAGACGGCGCTATCCTCGCTAACAGCGGCCACTTCAACGTGGAGATTGACATCCCCGCGCTTGAGGAACTCGCGGACGGCAAGCAGGAAGTGCGCCCATTCGTTGACGAGTATCTCATGGGAGATGGTAGGCGTCTCAACCTGCTGGGCGAAGGTCGCCTGATCAACCTCGCAGCAGCCGAAGGACACCCCTCCGCCGTAATGGACATGAGCTTCGCAGATCAGGCGCTCTCAGCCGAGTACCTGGCGAAGTTCTCGCACTCGCTGGAGCCGCAGGTGTACGACGTGCCACGCGACATTGACGAAGAGGTCGGACGCCTGAAGCTGCTGTCCATGGGTATCACCATCGACACGCTAACGGCAGAGCAGGAAGAGTACCTCGCAAGCTGGGAAGTAGGAACTTGAACGACTTCCTCACAGATCATGCCGAGTTGCAGGAATATCCGAATTGCTTCGGCTGCGGGCAGAGCAACCCAATTGGATTGCAGCTCACCTACCGGCGGCAGGGCGATGCGATATTGACCGACTTCACGCCCAGTGGGGCGCACGAAGGTTGGCCCGGCATCGTGCATGGAGGCATCATCGCCACCCTGCTCTACGAAGTGATGGAAAACTTCGCATTTCGGAATGGAACGGTCGCTATGATGCGCGATATGGACATCCAATACCGCAGACCCGCGAGAATAGACAGGCGCATAACCGCATTGGCGCGCCTGGAGTTGAGCGCCGATCGTGAAATGTCTGTCACTGCGACCTTGGTTCAGAATAATGTCGTCGCCGAGGGTAGCGCCCGCCTGGTCGCCATCAGCGACGAGCACATTGAACGGCTCGGCATCAACTCTACCCCTCACAAATTGGGGGAGTGATAGGGGAAATTATCAGGGGAGTGAGGGGTAATGCCTGCTCCTTCCAAATCAAGTACGGCAGTCATTCAGACACACTTCGTACATAAATCAAACATCGTCCCAGGAGAAGAAAATTGAGCCACACCTTTACAGACTCAGCCTCATACCTGTTCACTTCCGAATCGGTAACCGAGGGACACCCGGACAAGCTCTGCGATCAGATTTCCGACGCGGTGCTCGACGCGATCATCGCCGACGACCCCAGGGCGCGCGTCGCCTGCGAGGTCTGCACCACCACGGGCCTCGTCGTCGTCATGGGTGAGATTACCACAAGCACATATGTGGACATCGCCAGTATCGTCCGCAACACCATCCGGGACGCAGGCTACATCGACTCCAGATACGGCTTCGACTACCAGTCCTGCGGCGTCACCATCTCCGTGCATGAGCAGTCTCCGGACATAATGCACGGCGTTGACCGCGCCATCGAAGTGCGCGGCGAGCAGGGAGACTACGACGACCTGGAAGCAGTCGGCGCGGGCGATCAGGGCATGATGGTCGGGTTCGCCTGTAACGAGACGCCTGAGCTTATGCCCCTGCCCATTTCCCTCTCGCACAAGCTCTGCCAGCGCATGGCGGAGCTCCGCAGGGACAAGACCCTTCCATACCTCCGTCCCGACGGCAAATCGCAGGTAACAGTCGAGTACGAGTATGGCGTCCCTAAGCGCGTTCACACCGTCATCATGAGCACCCAGCACAGTGAGGATGTGGAGCAGGAAGTCATAGCCCGCGACCTCATTGAGCATGCGGCAAAGGCAATAATCCCTGAAAACCTGCTCGACGACGACACGCAGTATTGGATCAACCCGTCCGGCCGCTTCGTAACCGGCGGTCCCGTCGGCGACACCGGCCTCACCGGACGCAAGATTCTGGTGGACACCTATGGCGGATTCGCGAGGCACGGCGGTGGCGCATTCTCCGGCAAGGACCCCACGAAGGTTGACCGCTCTGCCGCCTACGCAGCGCGCTATGTCGCAAAGAACTGCATTGCGGCAGGCTTCGCCGACAGGATGGAAGTCATAGTCTCCTACGCCATCGGCAAGCGCGAGCCGACTTCCATATCCATAGAAACATTTGGCAGCGGCAAGATTGCCGACGAAAAGATAGAAGCGCTCATTGCGGAAAACTTCGATCTGACGCCCGGCGGCATCATCCGCGACCTCGAACTGCGACGCCCGATATTCAAGCAGACCGCTACCTACGGACACTTCGGCCGCGACGACCTCGACCTCCCCTGGGAGCGCACCGATAAAGCCGATAAACTCCGCAAGGCCGCAGGCTTGTAAACCTAGTAACATCCCTTCCCCCGCGATGGAGGAAGGCTAGAACATGCGCAGGAAGGGGATGGGGGTGAAGGAGCGGGAACCATTGTGCCATCCTCTTATCCTGTAAATCGAAGTCAGCCTCAGGACAAAAAATGCCAATAAAATTCGGAACCGACGGCTGGCGAGCAATCATTGCCGAGGACTTCACATTTGACAATGTGCGCCTCTGCGCGCAGGGTGCCGCCGACCTGATGAAGTTCCACAGCCTGGCATATCGTGGCTTCATGGTCGGCTACGACACGCGCTTCGCATCCGCTGAATTCGCAGCCGCAGTCGCCGAGGTAACCGCAGCCAACGGCATCCCGACATACCTCTGCGACAGGGCAGCGCCCACTCCCGTCATCGCCTACAACCTCGTGGCGAAAGACGCCGGCGCCGGCGCAGTCATCACCGCCAGCCACAACCCCGCCGCATACAACGGCTTCAAGTACAAGCCCGACTACGGTGGCAGCGCATCCCCCGAGATCGTTGCCGAACTGGAATCGCGCATTGCCTCCGCAGAATCATCAGGCAGCGTGCAGCGCATTCCCCTTCAACAGGCTAGCGCCAGTGGCTTGCTGGAAGAATTCAACCCCGCTCCGGACTACCTCAACCATGTCGCATCCTTCGTAGATCTGGCAGCAATCCGCAACGCCGGCTTGGACATCGTGGTGGACTCCATGCACGGAGCTGGCGCGGGCTACCTCGCCGAACTGCTCTCCGGCGGCTCCACCCGCGTCATCGAGATTCGCAGCGAGCCCAATCCCGCCTTCCCCGGAATGGCACAGCCCGAACCGCTCGCCCACAACCTCGATCCGCTCATCGACGAGATATCCGACAGGACCGCCGACATCGGCTTAGCCACAGACGGTGACGCCGACCGCCTCGGAGTTGTGGACGACGACGCCCAATTCCTCACAACCCTGCAGACCTTCGCGCTACTATGCATGCACCAGCTTGACACGCTCGGCAGGCGCGGCCCCCTCGTGCGCTCCATCACCATGACCGGCATGATAGACAAGCTCGGCGCGCTCTACGATGTCCCCGTGCATGAGACTCCTGTCGGCTTCAAGTACCTAGGCCCCGTCATGATGGCTCAGGACGCCCTCATCGCGGGCGAAGAAAGCGGCGGCTACGCATTTCAAGGCAATGTACCCGAGCGAGACGGCATTCTCAGCGGCCTGATGCTCCTCGACATGATGGTCAAGACCGACATGGGCATCCCCGACCTGCTCGGCGAGCTTGAAGACAAAGTCGGCCCCCACCACTACGACCGCCTCGACCTCCACTTCGACGAAGACCTGCGTGACACCGTCCTGACGCGCCTCCAGGGCAGCGCCCCCGCATACCTGGCGGGCTTGCAGGTAGAGCAGGTGGACACACAGGACGGCTTCCGCTACCTGTTAGAAGGCGGCTACTGGGCGCTCATCCGATTCTCCGGCACAGAGCCCCTCATCCGAATCTACGCCGAAGCCGAATCCCCCGACGACGTCCAGATGTTGCTAGCAGAAACGCGCGACCTAGCGGGCGTGTAGCTTGCTCTGATAGTGATAGGCTCAATTCAATCTTCCACTTCTGTCAAGACAATTCTTGACACCAAGCTAATGGGCCAATATGCTGAGTCATTAGATAGGTGACACCAGAAGTAGGTGAGGCAGCAAGATGGTCGCAACGAGAGAGAAGTTTTCCAGCCAGGCATCACCAGAATTGCTGGAAGAGATGCGTGAGATAGCTCGCAGGGAAGGACGCCACTTCCAAGCCGTACTCGAAGATGCTATGAGCGGATACGTTGAAAGCAAACGCCAAGAGCGTGTACGTCCTGAGATGATGGCCCACTTTTATGCAAGTCTTGAGAAAAACCGACGCCTCGGTGAGCTTCTCGGGAAGTCGTAATGCACGAGTTCCCAACTATTGAGGAAGTCGTGGAGATTCACGATATTGCCGTGTGCGAGTTTGGCGGTTCGTCAGGACTCCGAGACCCAGGGGCTCTAGATTCCGCTTTGATGCGTCCTCAACTTGGATACTACAACAGCCTGCTCGAAGAAGCCGCTGCGTTGATGGAAAGCCTTGCGATGAACCACCCATTCGTGGACGGCAACAAGCGAACAGCATTTTTCACGACTGATGCCTTCCTGCGTAGAAATGGACAGTTCATTGACTGTGACAACCAACAAGCCTACGATTTCTTCATGCAGCTGTTCGAAACACACTCATTTAGATTCGCTCAACTACATGAATGGCTGAAAGAGCACAGCAAGTCCCTGTCATGAACGCAAGTAGATAGACGGAATAATCAGTCTCCATGCCCATCCTCACAGCCACCAACCTAACCCTCCTCTACGGCGAAATCGAAATTTTCGCCAGCCTCGACCTTCAGATCGATGAGCGCGACCGCATCGGCATCGTCGGCCCCAACGGCGCTGGCAAGACCTCCCTGATCCGTATCCTCGCCGGCGAACTTGAAGCCAACGGCGGCAACTTCAACTGGCAGCGCGGCGTCCGCATCGGCTATGTTCCGCAGACACCGGCGCAAGCCACATCCGGCACCGTCCACGACGAAGTCATGCAGGCATTCACCCGCCTCCGCCAGGTCGAGGACGAACTCGCCTCAAGCGCCCTGGATATTCAGGTCGCCAACGAGGAGTCTCGCAGCGCCGCGGAACGCCGCTATGACGCCCTGCTCAAAGAATTCGAGGCGCTCGGCGGCTACGACTACGAACACCGCATGGAGCGCGTCCTCGACGGCGTCGGCCTGCCCGAAGAAACGCTTGCAACTGCTGCGTCCGACGCAAGCGGCGGCGAGCGCACACGCGCTGCACTAGCGCGGGCGCTCCTCTCAGACCCCGACTTCCTCATCTTAGACGAGCCAACTAACTACCTCGATTTTCGAGGACTGGACTGGCTGGAAGACTTCCTATCCGGATTCACCGGCGGCTTCATGGTCGTATCCCACGACCGCTACTTCCTCGACAAGGTGGCAAACCGCATCCTGGAAATTGACAACGGCAAGCTCAGCTCATACCCCGGTAACTACACCAAGTACCGCACCCTCAAGGAAGAGCAGCGCAGGCGCCAGGCTATCGAGTACGAGCGGCAGCAGGAGTACATCGCCCGCGAAGAGAACTTCATCCGCAGATACAAGGCAGGACAGCGAGCGCGGGAGGCACGCGGTCGCGCCACCCGCCTCGAACGCCTTGAGCGCATCGAAAAGCCCACCACTATCGAGGATATCCACCTAGGCAGCCTGAGCACATTCCGCACAGGACAGATCGCCATCAGGACCAGCAAGCTCGGCGTCGGCTACCAGCAGAACGGGCACGGCGTCCAACTTCTGAATGTAGCCGACACTCAGCTCGAGCGCGGCTCACGCACCGCTATCATCGGCAGCAACGGCATCGGCAAGACCACCCTCCTGAAAACCCTGCTCGGCGAGACACCTCCCATTGTTGGCAACGCAAGTCTCGGCCACAATGTCGAACCGGGCTACTACTCGCAGGGCAGCACCGACCTGCCGCGGCACTCGACCGTCCTGAACGCGCTCATAGACGCCCGCAACCTGCGCATCCCCGAGGCGCGCAACTACCTCGCGCGCTTCCTTTTCAGGGGCGACGATGTCTTCAAGTCCACATCCGCCCTAAGCGGCGGCGAGCGCAGCCGTCTCGCCCTGGCGCGCCTGCTCATCACCGAGCCCAACCTGCTCATCCTCGACGAGCCGACAACCCACCTCGACATCCCCAGCCGCGAAGCCCTCGAAAGCCTGCTGGGAAACTACGGCGGCACGTTGCTCTTCGTCTCCCACGACCGCCGCCTGATTTCGTCGCTCGCGTCGCAGCTCTGGATCGTCGAGGACGGCGAGACAAACCTGTTCAGAGGCAGCTTCGAGGAGTGGGTGCGTGACACACGCAGAGATTCAGAGCAGCAGCCGGTGCTGTCGCAGTCCACCGCGCCCAAGACTCGCAGCAGGCAGTCCGACAGGAAGCGCCGCACCTCAGCCGCCCAAAAGCGCGCAAAGCAGGCAGTCATAAGGGACTACGAGTCACAGATAAGCAGTCTGGAAGCGCAACTCGTCGAAATCAACGTCGCGCTCGAATCAGCCACCGAGCGCCAGAACATCCCCGAAATCACCCGGCTCGGCGAGAAATACAACGCAACTCAGGCAACCCTCGACCAAGCCTGGGAAGACTGGAGCGAGCTTTCTTGATAGCTCTTAGAGTCCTTTCACCCTATTAGAGTGAGAGCGAGAACGGCACAGCATCCCCTCCACCCGCGTCAGCCCCCATACCTCCGCACCGCATCCTCATACGCTTCCGGCGTGTTCAAGTCTAGCCTTATTTGTGGGTCATCCAGCGCATATTCCTGCACGCTGTCCCGGTGCGCCTGGAACACCTCGCGTATCCCCTGCATCTCCTCGCTGATACGCGCCAACTCGCCCCGCAAGGAAGCCGCGAAAATCAGCGGGTGCCCGCCATGCCCCTCGTATCGCGGCGATGTAATCAGGGAGTTGCTTGAAAGATGAGCCTGCACCACGGCAGAAACGATTGAAGCTGTGCGCGGCTGATCGACCGCAAGCAGCAGGATGGCGTCCACATCCGCGCTGACAGCCTGCAGCCCCGCCTTGATTGAAGTAGTCTTGCCCTGGAGATAGTCGGGATTCACCACATAGCGAGCGCCGGTGCCACCGACCTGCCTCGCTACCGCATCCGCCTCATGCCCCACAACAACCACGACTTCCGACACGCCCGCATCGAACAATACGCTTATCTGGTGCTCAACAAGGGTTGTGCCGCGCCATGGCAAAAGTGGTTTGGGCCGCCCCATTCGGCGCGATTCGCCCGCGGCTGTGAGAATGGCTGAAATGCCGGGCATCGCCTAATCTGCCACAGGCACCGCTGCGCCGTGCTTCTCCTCGATGCGGCCCATCAGCCGCTCTTCGAGCTTCATCACGCTTCCGGTGCCGCCCAGTCGGAACATCAGAACTTCGGACATGATGCTCACGGCGATCTCTTCCGGCGTGCGCGCGCCAATGTCTAGCCCGATAGGAGCCCGCAACTCGCGTATGCGTTCATTCGAGATGCCCATCCGCATCAGGTCCTCATAGATGAGGATAATCTTGCGCCTGCTCCCCAGCAGCCCCACATACTTCGCGGATGTCCGCGCAGCAGAGGCAAGCGCAACATTGTCATACCTGTGACCGCGCGTGGCAACGATGATGAAGGTGTTCGGGTTGATTGGCAGCTCGCCCAGCGCGTCCTCCGGCTTCTTGGCGATGATGATATCCGCCTCCGGGAATCGCTCAGCGTTGGCAAACTCCTCGCGGTCGTCCGTAACGAACACGCGGAAGCCCAGCGTCTTAGCAAGCGGCGCGATTGACTTGGAAACATGCCCGCCGCCGCACAGCACCAGTTGCGGAGGTGTCGTATATGCCTCGATGAAATACTCCGCGCCGCTTCCGGTTACGACATACTTATTCTTGCCGTGAACCATCAGCTCAAACGCCTCTTCCATCGCGCTCTCGTCCAGCTCTGAATTGCCCAGCGACCCGACCGTCGAGCCGTCCTGCCTGATGAACATCTTCGAGCCGATCCTCGCAGCCGAGCCGCTACCACTCCGGATCAGGCTTGCCAGCGCGACCGCGTCGCCGCCCGTGTACGCGTCCTCGATCTCCTTGGCGAAGTCCAGGTACTCGCCCGGCTCGTACACCGGGTCAATCAGGAAGAACATCGTCCCGCCGCAAATCAGCCCGTCCTCGGCGGCAAGGTCTTCGTTAAGCTCGTATTCGCGGTACTCTGCGGTGCCCCCGCTCTTCAGCAGTTCGCTCGCCGCAAACCAGATGTCCCCCTCCACGCATCCACCGCCCAGCGTTCCCACGCCGCTGCCATCGGTTCGCACCAGCAGCTTCGACCCCGGCTTCTGCGGAGTCGAACCCTTCGTGCCAATCACCGTAGCGACCACCACGGGCGTTTCGCTCTCAAGCTGCTTCACTGCTTCATTGAAGACTACCTGCATCATGCACCGCCTTTAACCACTCGCTGCGCTAGGGGATTTCAATTTACAGATTACCAACTTGAGCCGTCCAATGCAATTGGAACTGGTTCGAACGGAATGCGAGAAGGTGCTAATGGAAGAGTGCATCAAACCTCAGTCTCATAGACTATCTTGCCATCTCTCCAGGTTGGAACAGAGCCTGTCGTCTCTATCGCGCGCTTGCGAGCTTTGATGGCGGCGCGGCGCATTGCCGCTTCGGCTGCAATGGAGTCAGCAGAGCGCGGCTGCTTTTTCAGTTTGCTGTGTTTCGCATTGCCTATTTTCCGTTTATCCATCAATCACCTCCATATTCAATCAGCTGAGGGACAGGCGCTGAAGCGTCATACAGATCCCACGCATCTACTAGGTCTCGGTAAATGTGCTGGAAGTTGCGCATGCCCGCATGGAAGCGGCGGCGCACTACTTCCGCAGGAACGTCGTGACCGCCTTCCACCACTCGATTTCCCACGCGCGCGATTGCCATTTCAGGGCTCGGCAGACTCAGAAAGTATAGCCGCACCCGATAGCCTTGTGCCTGCCAACTCGGAATCATCCGAGCGTAACCTCGACCACTGAGCGTCGTTTCAAAGGCGAAAGTCTCTCCCTTGCATACATAGTCGTCTATCAGGCGCAGCATCAGCCTGCCTGCCGCAAACGCTGAACGCTCTGGCTCGAAAGGATTCAGCCCTACAGCAATCATATCGGCATTGACGAAGGTTCGGCAACCCGCTTCGTTGAGCAGAAATTCCGTCGCAAAGGTCGTCTTGCCCGCGCCGTTCGGACCCGCAATGATCAGAATGCTTTTCTGTGAAGTTGTTTCTGTCAATTCAGTGTGTGAAGAGGACAACGTCCCATACAACCTGTTAGTCCCCGATAATCAGCACCCACATCGGCTCCTCGCCCACATCGTAAGTAGCAAACCGCGTCAGCGTCCCATCCCCCTCGATCCGGTACGCCGCCAACCGACCCGTATCCAGCCCGGCAGCATACAGGAACCGCCCGCTCGGATCGATGTTGAACGCCCGCGGCACCGCCTCGCTATCCGCATGCCCGATTGCTGTCAGCGCCCCGCTCTCCGCATCCACGCTGAAGCACGCAATGCTGTTGTGCCCCCGGTTCGGCGCATACAGGAACTCTCCCGACGGCGCTATCTGAATCTGCGAGCAGCTATTCCGCTCCACAAACCCCTCCGGCAGCGTCGATACAGTCTGAAACGCGCTCAAAGTGCCAGCCTCAGCATCGAAGTTGTACCCCGTAACGCTGCAACCCTGCTCATCTGAGAAATAAAGAATGTCCTTGTTCGGATGGAAGCAGAAATGTCTCGGCCCAAGCTCCCCGTCCATCTCAACTTTTGCCGGACTGTTCGGCGTAATTTGCCCAGTCTCCGCATCGAACCTGAACTGGTATATCGCATTCGGCCCCGTGCCGCCCGAAATATGCGGCACGAACGCGAACCTGTTCGACGCATCGGTCTGCATGGAGTGCGCGCCCTTCGCAGTCGCCAGCCACTCCACGGGCGGCGCAGTAGCCGCACCGTCATCCCCAATGGCATGCACCGCGCACAGACCGCCCTCATAGTACGCCGACAGCAGGAACCGCCCGCTGCGGTCCGTCGCCAGGTAGCACGGATCATTCTCCAGCGCGGCATCCCCGATGTGCGTCAGCGACCCGCCTTCGCCAATCGCGTAGCTCGAAAGCGCAATCTCATCCCGGCACCCCACATACATCCGGTCTCCCGCGGGATTCACCGCAAGCGGCGCAGGTCGCTTAGCCGTAGCCACATCCCCGATGTGCGTCAGTTCCCCCGTCCCCTCATCCACCTCATACCGCGCAATCCGATCTTCCCCCGAAAGCGTTATGTACATCTGCATATCAATTACCTACCCCATCCTGCATCTGAATCCGTCATTCCCGCGCACAATCGGTTATCCCAGCGTATTTCTCCGTCATTCCTGCGAAAGCAGGAATCCAGCGAGCGCATTCACTCATACAATCTCTGAGTACAAGTCCCTCCAAGATTAATTGGCCGTAAGGTAGCTTAGATCGGGGTCACGCCGGTGCCGGTGGTGCCGCTGCGACTAACTCCACATTGTCAGGAAGTGTTAGTCCTGCCTTCCTTAATTCAATCTCAAGTTCCTCTATCTTTGCTGCCGTAAGGTAGAGTTGCACCATGTTATTGTGGATGTCCAGCCCTGAACCTGGCCTAAAGCCAAGTTCATTCACAATTTCCTTGGCTTCATCCCTTGCCCTTCCGAGTTCCACGAGTGACTTCTTTACTTGTCGCACTTCCACTATGCCAGACACCGACGTGCCTTCGAGATACGGACGAATCGTTTCCTCCCCATCTCTTGTGAATGCCACTACGATCCTGTAATCCGGCTCGTTTTGTATCCATAGGCCACCGAATGTGGCACTCTCGCCTGATTGTAATTCTTGATCGAGTGCCCCGATTGCCTCCTGCCCCGCCAGTCTCCCTATCGCTTCGTCCAGACTGACGCCGTAGTTTTCTGCATAATAGCGGGCATCCTTTACGAGCGCAGGGCTGACATCCAGATTGGATTCCGGAGTCCGCTGTAGAACAATTACCGTGGGTGTCGTTTGAACTTCTTGACACGCCACTATGGCCATCGCCAAGAATAACAGCAATGCAAGCGACAAGGATTGAAGGGGCTTTCTAGCCATCGATGTTAGCCTCGTTCACAATCTCAGCATACGCTCTATCCGTCGGTGTCCCCTGCAAGGGCCCACCACCGCGATATTCAGCCGCTCCGACACCAGCACATCATTGGCGAGACAATGCACATCCTCCGTCGTCACCGCGTTCACCTGCTCGATCACATCGTCCACATGCGCGATCTCACCAAGCAGCATCTCCGACTGCCCCATCCAATTTGCGACAGCCCGCGTATCCTCCATCCGCAGCATCAGACGCCCCGCGCTCAGACGCTTCGCCTTCTCCAGTTCGTCCTCCGGCAGCCCGTCCCGTAGCGCGCCCACCTGCTCCAGTATCGTCGCCACCGCATCATACACGCGCTTCGGGTCAACCCCCGCCGACACGAAAATCGCACCCGTGTCGGTGAAATGACTCACCTCGCTATGCACATCGTATGCGAGCCCGCGCTTCTCCCGCACCTCCACGAACAGGCGGCTGCTCATGCCCTCGCCCAGCGCCACGCTAAGCATGTCCAGCGCATATCGCTTCGGATGCGTAAGCGAAACACCCGGCAGCGCAAGCGACAGGTGCGCCTGCTCAGTCTTGCGGTACTCCACCTTAGACTGCGCCCCGCACTGAGACCCCTTGAATGGCGTCCATTCGCTCCGCCCCCCCAGACCCCAGTTCTCGCTGAGCCGCTCCACCTGCGCCACCACATCTTCATGCGACACATTCCCCGCAACGCTCACCACGATGTTGTCAGGAGTGTAGTACGCCGCCACGAAATCCAATATCATCTCGCGGGTAATGGCGCCAACGCTCTCCCGCGTCCCCCCGGGATCACGACCCAGCGGATGCCCGGGCCACAGCATCTCATAGATCAGCGCCTCCACCTTGTAGGTGGGATAGTCGTTTATCATCCCCAGTTCCTCGAAGATGACATGCCGCTCCTTCTCGATGTCGTCAGGCTCATACAGCGAGTTGCGAAGGAGGTCGAACAGCAGCGCGAGGCTGTCCTCGAAGTACGGCTGCGCAACCTTGCACCAGTAAACCGTAAGCTCATGCTCGGTAGCAGCGTTGATCACGCCTCCCACGCCCTCTATCGCCCCGCTGATCTGGTGCGGCTCCGGTCGTAGCTCCGTCCCCTTGAACACCATGTGCTCAAGGAAGTGCGACAGCCCCGCCTCTTCGTCAGTCTCATACCGCGAACCCACGCCGACAAACATGCACATGCTCACCGACCGGGTATGCGGCATCTCGCTCGTCACCACACGCATCCCGTTATCCAGCGTACTCTTCTGAAACATATCCTTCCTTATTTCCCCTCTCCCTCAGGGAGAGGGCTAGGGTGAGGGTGTAATAAAACAACCTGCCCATCCTATCCATCCTGTACATCGATTTTAGCCCTCCGTCCGAATTTCTACATCGGCACGCTCCTCCTGCACCTTCGCCACCGCGCCGGCCGCCTCTCTGCCCCAGCCCTTGTTCTGCCCTGCGATATAACGCTGCTGCGCCACATTCGACATCTCCATTGGCACGCGCAGCCGCCGTCCCATATCCGTCGCAAGCCCAACATCCTTCGCCGCAAGGTCAAGCTGAAAGCCCGGATCGAAGTTCCCCACGAACAGCCCCGACGGGAATCCCTGCATGCTCTGCGTATTCCCCGAGCTTCCCTTCACCGCATCGTATAGCGTCTGCGCGTCAACACCCGCCTTCACGCCGAGGCTGAATGCCTCCGACAGTAGCACGCCCACGCTCAGCCCGATGAGATTGTTCACGATCTTGCACACCGCTCCCGAACCGAGGTCACCGCAGCGCATCACCTTGTCCCCAATCCTGTCCAGCACAGGCTTGCACCTATTGTACGCGTCCTCATCGCCGCCGACCATCACGCAAAGCGTCCCATCCTCCGCGCCTGCAACGCCTCCGCTCACCGGCGCATCCAGCACCGTCACGCCCGCGCTCTCTCCCGCCGCGCTTATGCGATATATGGTATCTGGGTCGGTCGTGCTCAGGTCGAAATACACAGTTCCCGCGCCCGCGCCGCCCAGAATGCCGCCCTCGCCCAGCGCGACCTCCTCCACATCCTGCGGTCGCGGCAGTGATGTAAACACCACATCGCTCGCGGCGGCAACGGCAGCAGGACTATCAGCCCACGTCGCGCCCATCGAAAGCAACTCCTCCGCGGCTTCCTTCCGAATATCGAACACCGTCATCTCAAAGCCGCCCGCCGCGATATTCCGCGCCATGTGCCGTCCCATAAACCCAACACCAATAAACCCGACCTTCATGTCTGCCTCTCTTTTTATCTGCTTCTCCAGCATTTACAATCAATTCAGTCCGCTATTCCAACTACTGTAG
Source organism: Dehalococcoidia bacterium (assembly GCA_963665605.1). Lineage (GTDB taxonomy): Bacteria > Chloroflexota > Dehalococcoidia > Lucifugimonadales > JADFKI01 > Bin90. The sequence continues at coordinate 3,201,698 of OY762409.1, forward strand.
GAATGTGAACGATTGCGAAGAATGATAACCCTCGTCGCGGACGCTATCAAGGCGGAGACGAAGCATAAAGCCCTTACATTCTTGACGGAACTTCGGGCCTTGTCCCTTCAGCGGCATCCGCCCCTCAAAATCCTTCCCAACACAAAAGCATCTAAACATACGAAACCCCTCAAACCGGGACATCAGGACAAGACAGGTCCAACCGGAGTAACTACACAACAGGAGTGCCCTCAATGAAGACCCTTCGCATAGGCATCGTGACACTCGCACTGCTTCTAACGGCAGCCTTCGTTTTCGCCGCCTGCTCCTCGTCGGAGCCACAGGCGACAACCCAAGCGCCGCCCGCTCAGACGCAGCAGACGACTACCGCCCCGGCAGCCGCAGCGCCAACCGCCACGCTGCCTCCCGCGAACACGCCAATGCCCGCCAATACGGCGACACCGGAGCCAACAAAGGCGGCCCCGACCGCCGAGCCGCAGGCGTCCGCACATGAAAGCATCGTAACGCCCGCCACCGGCAGTGAACAGACCGTCCCCGAGATCCGCGGCATCTCAAGTTGGATCAACACTGAGCCGATCACATTCGAGGAGCAGCGCGGCAAGGTCGTCCTCGTGGACTTCTGGACATACACCTGCGTCAACTGCATACGCACGCTGCCATACATCAAGGCGTGGCACGAGAAGTACGCGGACAAGGGCCTTGTCATCGTCGGCGTCCACACACCCGAGTTCGACTTCGAGAAGGACCGCGACAACGTCATCGAAGCCTCAGAGGGCTTTGGCTTGGAATACCCAATCGCACAGGATAATGACTTCGGAACCTGGCGCGCATTCAACAACCGCTACTGGCCCGCCAAGTACCTCGTGGACAAGGACGGCCTCATCCGCTACACGCACTTCGGCGAGGGCGCATACGAGGAAACCGAACTCTGGATTCGCGGCTTGCTCGAAGAGGCAGGCGCAGACCTCAGCGACATTTCCGCCAGCACGCTTGCCGAGCCGGAATATGACGACAGAGTACGAGGGACTGATCGCGAGACCGGCCTGACCCGCGAAATATACGCCGGCTTCGAGCGCAACTACAGCGCGCTACTGTCCTCCGCACCCTACGTGCTGCATCAGGAGTACTACGAAGAGGAAGACGCCGAAATCTTCTACACGGACCCCGGCGAGTACCGCAACCACTTCCTGTACCTGCAGGGCCTATGGCGCAACGAGTCCGAGCGCTTGGTACACGCTCGCGAGACCGAGAGTTACGAAGACTACCTCGCGCTCAAGTTCAACGCCACCAGCGTCAATGCCGTGATGTCGCCCGTGAACGGCGGCGAGTACGACGTGCGAGTGCTGCTCAATGACGAGCCCATCAGCCCGGACGCCGCAGGCACCGATGTAATGTACGATGACGACGGCAACGCATACATCGTCGTAGATTCCGCCCGGATGTACCACATCGTCAACCTGCCCGAGTACCAGAGCCACGAGCTGAAGCTCAGCTCCAACTCGCCCGAGTTCTCGCTGTTCGCCTACACCTTCGGCGCGTATGACGGCGGCGAACCCGCCCCAACCGGCTACGACACGAATTAAAATAACAGGATGTACAGGATGGTTAGCATGAGGGTCAAGAGGTTTGGCGCCAGCATAATCATAGTGGTGCTGCTAATGCTTCTGGCAGTAGCATGCCAGAGCATAGCAGCGCCGTCAGAGCAGGCAGCAACCGAAGAAGGCGAGCAATTCACCGAAGTCGAGCTCATCAAGGGGCCCGTCTCTTCCGATGGCTTGCAGGCGATCTTCGCCACGCCCGACCTTGGCATCGGTGAGCAGCGGATCGCCGTCGTCCTAACATCTCAGAAGGGTCTCGTGCGCTCCCCAATCGCCACCCTGACTTCATACCACTACCCCGACGGCGCAACCGAGGGAGAGATGCGCGACTCTGCCGTTGCCCTGTTCAGACCCTTCCCGCTCGGCACGCGCGGCCTCTACGCCGCCCAAATGGACTTCGACACCCACGGCGATTGGGGCTTGGAGATAGCAGTCCTCGACGAAGACGCCAACACCCTGCGCGCCGACCTGCGCTTCGAAGTCCCCGAGCAAACTGAAGCCCCCGCCAACGGCGCGCCCGCAACCGCGAGCAACAGCAAGACGCTCGCCACCCACAGCATCGAGCAGCTTACCACAGGCTCATTGCAGGACACCGACCTCTACCAGATCAGCATCGCGGACGCAGTTCAGTCCGGCATGCCCACCGTCATCGTCATGGCAAGCCCCGCATTCTGCACCAACGCCGTCTGCGGTCCGCAGGTCGACGTCCTCAGCGAACTCGAGGACAAGTACAAGGGTCAGGCGAACTTCATCCACATAGACTTCTTCGACAACCCCGACGAGATCCAGGGCGACCTCACCCGCGCCCGCGTCTCCTCCACCGTCTTGGAATGGAACCTACCCAGTACCGAGTGGTCCTTCGTAGTCAAGAGCGACGGCATAATTCACCAGCGCTTCGAGGGCTTCGCACCCATAGAGGAACTCGAAGACGCCCTCCTCGAAGTCCTCGGCTAAACAATCCCACCTGCCAAGACTTCTTCGAACCTTCAGCATATTGCAGATGGTTCAGCGATGCTATACTATTATGCAAGCAGCTCAAGTCTGGTGTTGGCATAATAGGTATTGGTAAGCATCAATCGCGAATCGCTAGCGCATAGAGTACCCATATCGACCGTCAGTCCCGAGTTGGTTGGGTCATTCTTCGTCTTGTTCTGGTTGCAGTGCGTGGCGGGCATAGGCATCAGTGCCTATCAACAGCTATGGCTTCGCACCGACTTCGCGCTCACCGATGCTATACTTCAAGTCATAATTGCCACTGGGCCGAGCAGTCTGGGTGCGGCTGCAAACTCACTTATCGTTGTGATCTCAGCGGAGGGAATCATGGTTCTGGCAGCATGGGTCAAGAAGAAACAGTATGAGCAAGGCTTGGAAGAAGGCTTAGAACAGGGCATGGAGAAGGGCGTCGAGAAAGGCCGCACCGAAGAGCGCAAGCGCGCCAACGCCAAGATGCGCGCGTGGGCAGTGGAGAAGGGAATCCCAATCGACGAACTCCCTATCAGAGGTGAATCCGAGTCAGACGAATTGTCTGTCCGAGAATCTGAGGATGAGTAATTGGTTTTTGCTAAATATCTGGAGCAAAAATGGGCAGCAGAAGATAGAGCGCGCGCTTTGAATAGACGGCTCCGTAACCAGGCGCAAATGATGAAGTGGGCAAAGGAAAAAGGAATTCCGATTGATCAACTGCCTGAGAGCAGAATTACCAACTGCGAATTTGGCGACGGATACCGGGATGGATACGAAGAAGGGCACAAGCAAGGCGTCCAAGAAGGGATTATCCTTGAGCGCCAGCGTCTCGAAAAGAACCTGATTCAGGCCTGGGCGGAGGAGCGAGATATCCCCATAGAAGAGTTGCCTGACATCTTCCGCTAAAGTCCCCCTAAATCGCCTCTGCCAGCAGCTCCACCAGGTGCTTCGCCTTCTTCCCCGTCCCGTGCTCCACCTGCTGCCGGCACGACACCCCCTCCATCACAAGTTCGAACTCACCTTGTTGTTGCTGCGCTCGCACCGCAGGAAACAGCGCCATCTCACCGATGTCCATAGAGATGTCGTAGTGCTCCTTCTCCAGCCCGAACGACCCCGCCATCCCGCAGCACCCCGTCTGAATCTCCCGCGCATCACATCCCGGTATCGCGTTCAGCACCTGCATTGCAGCCTGCGTACCCACCAGCGCCTTCTGATGGCAGTGCCCGTGGAACAGCACCGTACCCGGCGGATTCGTGTACTCCGGCGGCGCCCCGCTCCTCTCCTGCGCATACAGCAGGAACTCCTCGATCAGCATTGTGCTGTCCGCGATAGCCTTCGCCTTCGCATCGCCGCCCAGCAGGTCCTCGTACTCGTCGCTGAAGCTCAGAATGCAGCTCGGCTCCAACCCCACCATCTTCGCGCCCTGCTCGATAAGCGGATAAACGCTGTCCACATTCGCCCGCGCGCTCGCCTTAGCCTTGTCCATGAACCCCTTCGACAGCATCGGACGCCCGCAGCACCCCACATCCGGCAGCACAACCCGATAGCCCAGGTGTCGCAACACCTTCACGGCCGCAATCCCCAGCTCAGGATGGTTGTAGTTCGTGAACGTATCAGGGAATAGCACCACAGTGCCGTGCATCGCATCCGACGCCGGCGATCCGCCCGACGCCCTGAACCACTGCCGGAATGTCTGGCTCGCCAGCATCGGCAACTCCCGCCGCTTGTCGATGCCCGCATACCGCTCCAGTATCTCCTTGCCGATCGCCGATTTCAGCGGCAGGTTCGTCAGCGGCGCCAGCGGCGACGCCAGCTTGTTGAAGAACGCCACATTGCCCATCATCCTGTCTCGCAGCGAGTACCCGTTCTTCTTCTTGTACTTGTCCAGAAACTCGTACTTCAGCTTCGCCATATCCACATTCGACGGGCACTCCGCCTTGCATCCCTTGCATTCGAGACACAGGTCCATAACGCCCATCATCCGCTCGCTCGTCAGCGCCTCTGAGGGCAGCGCCCCCGACATAGCCCCGCGCAGCGCATTAGCCCGCCCGCGCGTCGAGTGCTCCTCGTCCCGCGTGACCATGTACGACGGACACATCGTCCCGCCCAGAACCTTGCGGCACGCGCCCTGACCGTTGCACATCTCTATTGCGTGCGCGAAGCTGCCCTCTTCCTTGTAAGCAAACGCTGTCTCAATCTCCATCGGCTGGTACTGCGGACTGATTCGCAGGCTGTTCGTCATAGGTGGCGAATCCACGATCTTGCCCGGATTCATAATGCCATTGGGATCGAACGCCCGCTTCACATCGCGGAATGCGTCGTATATCTGGCTGCCGAACATCTTCTCGTTGTACGGACTGCGCACAAGCCCGTCGCCATGCTCCCCGCTCAGCGACCCACCGTACTCCAGCACAAGGTCGCTTATCTCGTCCGATATGGACACCATCTTGTCCACATCAGCAGAATCCTTCAGGTTAATGAGAGGCCGTATATGCAGGCAGCCCACGCTCGCATGCCCGTAGTATCCCGCCTCAGTATCGTGCGCCTGCACAATCTCATCGAACCGCTTCACGAACTGCGGCAGCTTCTCCGGTGATACCGCCGTATCCTCCACGAACGGCAGCGGCTTCGCATCACCCGGCACATTCATCATCAGTCCCAGGCCCGCCTTTCGCACATCCCACACCTTCGCCTGATCCGACGGCTTGATTAGCCTCGGCATCGCATACCCCAACCCCTCGCGCTTCACCCGCGCCTCCAGCCGCTCCAGCTTCGCCATCAGCTCAGGCTCCGTCTCCGCGATCACCTCCACCACCAGCAGCGCCTCTGGCTCGCCCTCGATGAAGTCCGTAATCCGCGAGTACGCCAGGTTGCTCTGCGCCTGCTTGATTATCATGCTGCCGATGAGTTCCACCGCAGCCGGCTCCATCTCCAGCGTGGCAACCGTCGCCTCCATGGACTCGATCAGGTCGTGAAAGTGGATCACGGAAAGTGCCCTTAACTTCGGCTTCCTCACCAGCTTTAGCTTCGCCTCTGTGATCGTAACCAGCGTCCCCTCCGACCCCACCACAAACCGCGCCATATTGAAGTCGCTGCCGCCCACGAACTCGTCCAGGTTGTACCCCGACACGCGCCTCTGAATCTTCGGATACCGCGATAGTATCTCGTTGCGGTGCGCCTCGCCTATCCCGAACACCTTTCGATATATGTCACCTTCGAGGTTCTCGCCGCGCATCCTCGCCTCAAGCTGCGCCCCGTCCAGCGCACCAAAATGCGCCCTGTCGCCGTTCGACAGCACCACATCCAGCGACTCCACATTGTCAACAGTCTTCCCCCACATGATGGAGTGCGCCCCGCACGAATTGTTACCCAGCGCGCCGCCAACATTGCCCCTGCTGCTCGTGCTAGGGTCCGGCGTGAAGAACATCCCACTCGAATTGATCTTGTGGTTCAGCTCATCAAGAATGATGCCCGGCTGAGTTCGCACCCAGCCCTCCTCCTCATTCACCTCCAGCACATCCCGCATATGCCGCGAAAAGTCCATCACGATAGCATTCGCAACCGTCTGCCCCGCAAGGCTAGTCCCACCGCCGCGAGGCAGCACCGGCAACCCATGTCGGTGAGCCGTCTCCAGCACCGCGATCACATCGTCCGCGCTCTTCGGCAGCACCACACCCACAGGCTCTATCTGGTAGATACTCGCATCCGTGCTGTACAGCATGCGAGTCATCTTGTCGAAGCGCACCTCGCCCGTAACACTGCGCCGCAGCTCCTCGACGAGTTCCCTGGTATCCGCTTCCATCGCCTGTGTAGCCATTGTGCTAATACTCTCCAAGTGCCTGTATAGACAGCAAAAAAATGCCTGCTTTAAAGCATAACGCTTTCAGCAGGCATATTCAAAGAAAATGAGCGCCCTGGCTCTTCAACAAGTTGGATGAAAGTCCGAGCTCACCCTCGCGCGCGCAGGGGACAGACCGTTATTCAGGGAGAGTCCGACCGGATGCTGGGCATACCCTCGACTTCCACCATCATATCAGCGTCGGTTTCTGGCACTCCCTTGAACACATATATCACGCGCCGCCAGTTGAAAACCACCAGCAGGGCGCCAAGCCCGAATCCGATACCGGAAGACCATAGCCTTAGCGTCAAGTTCTCCGCATCATCCACGCCGCCAAATATGTTGGGAAACACCAGAAGCGTCGCCATGTATACGCAGAAAAGCCCCAATAACGCAATCCCGTGCCAGAGTCTGATGATGCGCGTCGAAATCAGCAGTATCCCGATCGTCGAGGTCGCCGCAGTCAGCAGAAATTCGCTCGACTGCAACCCGAATGGGCTGCTCAGACGCGAAAGGAATCCGCTCGGCTCGAAGTAGTCCAGCGGGAAGCTCTGCACCTGCCCCGACGAAATACTGAACACCACCACAATGCTGCCCACCAGTAGAGTAAGCTGGTTCACCTGTGAGGATATGAGTGTCGTCAGGCCGTCGTTAGGATTGGCGCGCAGCGCGAACAGCACCGCCACTATTATCTCCGGCGATTCTGACGCCAGCGGCGCAAGCCACTGTATCAGCAGGAACTCGCTGATTCCCAGCGCTTCGCCGGTTGCCCGGAGACCATGCACGAACGGCTCCGCCGCCATTATGATGATCGCCGCGCTGTAGATGAACAGGGCAAGAACCCAAAAACGCCGGTAACGCGGTCGGAATCTGCCTATGATTGCCGCTGCCCCCAGCAGGTCAGGCTCTACCGACTCCTGCGTCGAACTCCTCCAGAGGTAGAAGACGTACGCCCCAATGAAGACCACCGCGAGCCATATAGGTATCGCCTTTCCGATCGCAACGATTATCGTCAGCAGCGTGGCGACGACCAGCATCGGCAATTCCAGCCTCAGCAGACCACGCAGATCGAACCCGCTGCGTCGCCTCAGCCAGAAAACGATTATCACGGCAGACCACCCGACGCCAATGAGCAGGCGGTTTGACCCTGTAACATTCGCAGCCGCCAGCGACATTTCCTTCGACACTTGCCCCGTATGGTCGCCCACCTGCCTGAACGACTCACCCGCGTCCCACGCAAGCACCGCCTCCACCATGTATTCGGGCAGCACGGCGATGAGCGCAAGCACCGCTATTGCAAGAGACGCCGACACATCCAACTGCGCCACTTCCGCAGCCCAGGACAGCAGGAACGCCGCGCCAACAATGCCCAGTCCGAAAATCAGGGCTTCAAGCGTCGGATCGACATGAATGCCTGCAAACCGGACTATCACACCGGGAATGCCCACACCTCCAAGCAACGCCACCGAAGCCCAGAGTTTGCCGTAAGATGCATTGGTTGTCGACGCGTTTGTTGTCAAGAAACACTACTCCAATTCGGCCCCAATGCCAGGCAATTTGATGTAAGGCAATCTGATGTAAGGCAAGCCAATGTTAGGCAAGCCAATGCTAGGAAAGAAGATACTTTGCGAAATTTTCCATGTGGAATGTTGACAGCGCAATGTTATCAACTAACGGGCGTGCGAATGGGCAGGAACAAGCGGGTGAAACTGGCGGGGTAGGGTAGGGGAGGGAATACTCAAAGCGTCCTGAAACTCCGGCGGGCAGGCATCCGGATGGCATAATCGGCCCTGCAAGAGGACTACACTGCGAGAGGGGTACTAGAGGGGTACTACTCTACGCGATGCTGACGACCTCGTAACTCTGCTTGCCTCGCGGCGTATCGACCTGCAATTTCTGCCCGACACGCTTGCCTAGCAGTGCCTTGCCCATCGGCGAATCGTCGGATATTCGATAGTCCAGGGGATTGGCTTCCGTCCTGTTCACAAGCGTATATATCTTCGGGTCCCGACTGCTGTTCAGGTCCTTCACCTCGACGCGCGCGCCGATCTTCACCACTTTTCTGTCGCGGGTTTGTCCCTCTACTATGATGACGGACTTATCCAGCGTCGATGTAATCTCCTGGATTCGCGCCTCCACTCGGCCCTGTTCCTCGCGGGCGGCGTCAAGTGGGGAGTTCTCGGTAACATCGCCGTCGGCTCGTGCCCTGCGTATCTCTTCAACCAGAGATTCGCTCTCCTGAACAAGCCTCTCTCGCTGCGATACCAGTTGGGCATGCCCCTCGGATGTCAGTTCGATAGTCTGGGATTCGGTGGAAACAACGGTTGCGCCAGCCCTGGATCGCGCCTTGCGTATCCGAACATAGCGCGCAAGGTTCTCTTCAGTCAGCCCCTCATTCTTCTTGGCGTATGCGAGGAAGTCCTTCACCGCCTGGAGTTGAGCAGTTGCACCGGGAGTCGTTCCCGTGCCGTTCACCTTCTCAGCGTACTGACCGATATCGGAAGGCGTGAGTTTCTGAAGACAAGCCGTTGGGGGGAAGTACTTGACGAATTCGTAGAGGGCTTTGTGATCGATTGGCTTGGCGCTGCTGGACTTACCCTTGGACCTGCTGCCAGATTTAATGCTCCGGACATACATGTCCAAGGCTTCCTGTATAGTGGTGGTATCTGCCGCTTCCGAAGTCAACGTTCAGGCCTCCTTACGCATACTTCCTGCCTTTTATCTTATTCAATTTGACGTATCAATGTCAATTGAGCCATTTAGGCAAGATCGCAGCGCAAGACTCCCATCCGCCACGTCGGTCTGCGTTCGTCAGGTCAGAAGTGCCGCTCTAGTATCATGATGCGAGATAATAAGATCCTGTGATTTCAGGTTCGTTACCCTTGTGCGTTGCCCTCGCAGGACCGCCGGGGTAACAATAAGAAAGAACCCCTCAGAACTGCATTCCCCAACGAAAAATAACGTCCTCCATGGGTAGCCAGCCCTTGGCCAGACTCTAAAAGGTCAACTGAATCCTGTTGTCGGGCGGCGGCAGTGTGCCGGCGCATACCTGCTTCCCCATTGCCGTCAGAGGATGCTGGTCAATAGGCTCGGTGTCCAAGTCCGTTCTGGGCAAGTCAAAATCGTACTTGTCGCGGGCGTAGGTCATCTTGTCCCAGAGTTCGCCAAGATGGACGCTACAAGAGTATGAGTATCTGTCTTGCACAACAGTCCCATTAGTCCTCTTGAGTGTCTTTCTGTCTTGAGAAATTATCAAACTGTCGCAGCCTACGGTGTGCGTGTTGTGGATATACAACAGCAGTTGACCGGAAGTGGTGATTTCGATTCCATACTCTGGAATGTAGCCATCAACGTCAGACGCCTGCATTTCCCTGGAGCCGAAAGCTCTCTCTAGCGCCTCTGATCCCGTACAGTTAGCCGTAGCGAAAGTGAATATTTCCAAGGTCGGTGCAGGCCCGCCGCTAGGCTCTTCCGCTCTGAACCATGAGGATGCCTCTATGTAGTAGCCGTGAGATTCGCTATGACCGGAGTCATAGTGACTGTCATGGTAGAGGAAGGTAAGATCGGTCTCCCCGGCAGGGACAGCGAAGCATACATTACCTTCGGTCTTGTCTCCTAGGTGCAGTAGTCCAAACAGCTCGTCCGGTATTATCCCGCACCCGTTAAGTCCTAATGGTCTGTACACCACACCGTAAGAACCGATTAAATAAAATTTCGACTCAGTTATCAGCTCAGCATATTCGGTTTCACTACGCGCGTTCTCAACCGAAATCGTCCACATCGTGAATCCATAGCCGGGTGCTGGCGCATCGTTGGATGAGTTCTCCGCCTGTATCTCTGGCCAGGCGTCTCTGTCAACGCCCGTGATCTGCATGTCGAAGACGCCTGCCTCGAACTTCACACCGTGGGGCAGGGGACTGGAGAGTGCGCTTCCGTCCCCCTTGGTCGGGACTGTTGTAGGTTGGGCGGTGGGCTCTGGAACTGCGGTCGCAAATGCCAGCAGTTCTTGACGGTTGTCGAGATACGCCTGCCCTGCATCTTGCGTTGGTGGTTCTGCAATCGGGTTCAGCGCGGCTAGGCTTGTCAGCGCAACCAACACGCTTGCCATGGATATGGTAACTATGGAAATGGTGACTATAGACTTGGTGGTTATGAAATTCTTCAATCTCTAAGCGACAGCACAAAGACAATGGTTACTTAGACACCATCGAAAATTTGTACCGGCTCCCCTCTATGGAGATTTTCATTCCACCGACTCACGTTTTCACACTACAAGATGCTAGAAGTGAGTTCTTGATCTCACGGGCATCGTCCTGAGACGCTACGTTCAGTCTTGCAATTCTCTCTTCGATAGGATCGCCCCAAAGCGCACTGGCACCACTCATTGCGCCATCAGCCTCCCAACCCCTACCACAATGTCATCGAATCCCTAAACAGCCCACGAAGCTCCTCGGCACCCGCCGGACGCGGCGATAGCTTCACCACACGATGCTGCGGCAGCGTCCCCTCAACCAGCTTACCCAGGTCATCTTCCGAGTATCCGATCTCAGACAGTCCGTTTGGCACATTCACGCGTTGCATCAGCCCCAGTATGGCATCCGCCAGCAGCTCTCCCGCATCCTCAGGGCTTGCCCCTCGCACATCCTGACCCATCAGCCGCGCCGCGTAAAGATGCCGCTCAGGGTTTGTAGGCGCCGTAAATCTGAACACCGCCGGCGCATTCAGTATCACCGACATCCCGTGCGGCACCAGTGGCGCATCCTGCGGATATCCGTCCGGACAGAACTCCTTTACCATCCCCGACACCGGATAAGACATCCCATGCGGCAGGTGGCAGCCCGCATTGCCGAACCCCACTCCCGCAAATGTCGCCGCCAGCATCATCTGGCTCCGCGCCTCGATGTCCTCCGCATCGTCGTATGCCCGCACCATATTCCCCGCCACCATCTCAATGGCGCGCGTTGACCACACATCGCTTATCGGGTTCGCCCCTTGATACGATGGGCGCAGCCCGGGATTCTCAGGCGCATCGCGCTCCGCAAACGGCAGCGCCGTGTATGACTCCAGCCCGTGGCAAAGCACATCGAACCCGCTGCAAGCCACCACCTGGCTCGGCAGAGTCCGCGAGTGCAGGGGATCCACTATGCCCATCACAGGACGCAGTGACCTGTGCGCGATTCCAGTCTTCGCCTCCATCTCAAGGAAATCGAATATCGCGACTCCCGTCGTCTCGCTTCCCGTCCCGGATGTGGTCGGTATCGCAATGAGCGGCTTAAGAGGCCCTGGCACCGGCCTACCCTCGCCAATCGGCGCGTTCACATACGCCAGGAAGTCAGCGGGCCAGGTCGCGTACAAATTCGCAGCCTTCGCCGTGTCTATGCTCGAACCTCCGCCTACCGCAACAAACCCGTCGAACGACCCTGCCGTAGCAAAGTCAATCGCCTCCTTGAATGACAGATCCGTAGGCTCCACGCTCACCCTGTCGAACAGCACCGCGTCGATCCCCTCGTCCCGCAGCGACTCAAGCGTAACCGCAACCGCCTCGCTGCTCGCCATCCGCGGGTCCGTAACCACCATCACCCGCCGCGCACCCAGCCGGTTCATCTCATATCCAACCTCGCGCGTAACGCCCGGCCCGAACTTGATGCTCGAAGTGTCAATCGTATATGCCGTTTCCAGGCTGTGGCTCGTCATTTACTGTCCTTCTTCACTGAGTCAATGTGGTAAGTGTTTGACACTAATCGTCGCTCTTTGGACCCGGGGGCTGCGGCGTGTAGTCTATGCCCTGCCTGCGGAGTTCCTCTGTTATGCGTCTGTATTCCTGTTCGCGCCCCTGTTCGCGTCCCTGTTCGCGCCCTTTTATGATCCACTTGTTCGGCAGATTCTTGAATATCATTCCCATCAGATTCTCACCTTTCCTCTTTAGCGCTATTGTCCCGTCCCACATCACTTCCACCATGAAAATGGAAGCCGGAATCCCAATCGCCACCGGAGCGAACATGCTGTCAGCGATGTCTAGGGACAACTTCCAGAAGGGCGGGTTGGCGGGTTCAGCGTACCACCAGTCTTCGAGGAAGGCGCACGCCAGAAAGTACGCTATCCATAGAAGGTACGCGCGCAGGTATGAGCCGCGCCTTGACTGCAATATGCCCCAAAAGCCCTCTCGATTCATACTCTCCGATTCTGGAACTTGTCATAGACAAAGATAAGGAAAATTAGCGGTATGCCGGATAATCTCCCATTACCTTACAATGGTAATTGTGCAAGAAAAGCCTGTCAATTTGATGGCAATGACCTGGCGCTGTGCATAATACACTCCTCTCACCCCCCATCACCCGCTTTCGCAAGCGCAGGCTCTTCCACCATCGAGGTGGAAGTGACAAGGTGGACGGCAAATGTGCCCACTTCGATTGACCGCACGGCGCGATACTCAACGCCGTCGGGTAAATCAAAATCCCCCTCTCCAATATCCGGAGAAGGGGACTCGTGTGTCAAAATAAGTTGAAGCTAAGCCCGGCTACCTCGCCTGCTCCGCCCTGATTAGCATCACCAGCTCCCACCGCTCCTCCTCGCTCAGCAAGTTGATGAACTGCGGCATCCACGAGGTCGTCGGCCTGTCGCGCAGCGCGGACGCAAATCCGGCCTGTCCGCCGTATGCAATCCACGCGTAAATATCGCCATCCGTCGTGCCGTCGCTCGCCGCCCCTATAATCTGCTCGCCGTCGCTGCTCATCTTCACATTCACGAGGTTGCGAGGCTTCGCTCCCGTCGCAGTCGCCAGGTAAGGCAGTATACGCGCGTCGCCGTCCTCACCCCTTAGGTTTGAGCCATGGCACACCAGGCAGTTCACGTCGTAGGTCTCCCGCGCCCTGCTAAGCGCTCCGGGATCAGAAGCAATAGCCGAAGGTATTTCAAGCGCCTGGTACTCTTCGGTGCTCTTGTACTCGATCTCCCTGCCCGTTATCGGTACCGAGTCCGGCGGCGGCAGAATTCGCGGCCCCTCCTGCGTCCGGTAGGACGGCTGGAAGTGCATCTCCGTGAATATATCCACCGCATGCGGCCCCGTCTGATTGAATGCCGGCAGCTTGAAGTTAATCGAGCCGCCTACATCTACACGACCCGTTCTGATGTTGTAGCACCCCAGCGAAGCAAGCACCAGCAGCCCGGCGACCAGCATCAGCGCAACACGCGCTGTAAGCCCGTAAGCTCTGTTCTGGCGAACGCCCTTCGACTTGATTACCATTCAATCATTCCTGCGTTGTCAATTCCGTAGCGTTTCTCTTTTGTACCTTGCCCTTTCAGAAGGGAAGGTTAGGATGGGGTGAAATCGTTATCTCATCCGGATCGGATAGACCCTTCCGCTACTCCCAGCCGCGCTTTATGTCCTCAGCGCCCGAGTCCCGCAGCACCTTCTCGGCGTCCGCCATACGACTCTCGTCTGCCGTTACCGTCACTCCGATATACCCTTCGGTAATCTTCGTGTCGTATGCTCCCATAAATATGCGCGGCAGCCGCGATTCGATGATGATGCCGATGACCGCGAAGATAATCGCCCCCAGCATCGTGCCCTCATACATGATGATTGCCATCGGCGGCACGGACAGTATTGGCTTTCCGCCTGTAACTAGGGGATACGCAAGCTGTGATCCTGCCGTAACCAGCAAGCCGACCACGAAGCCGCACGCTGCGCCCATCAACGGCCAGCGAAACAGCTTATGCACAGGCTCCGCCTCGCCGAAAGTCCCCTCGGGGTACGGCGTCCCTGTCAGCACCTCGTACTCGCTGTCGTTGTACCCCGCAGACGCCAATGCTTCCATCGCGTCCGCAGCTGTGTCAACCTGCTCTTCCGGGAACAGTCCCAACACGCTTCTTTTTGCCATATCTCGCCTCTTCAGACTTATCCTATTTGATCCGCTCGTAGTGAGCCTGTCGAACCACCCGTCCCCATCTTATCCATCCCGTTAGTCCGGTCCCGTTTTACTGGGTTTTCCTATCGTCCTTCCTGCGAAAGCAGGAATCCACACCGACTAACTGAAATACTGACCGACTACTCTACGGCGTCTCCCTTATACTCGCCGGCACGCTCCGCCGACCTATCTTGATCTCATCCCGGAACACCATGCCCTCCTTCACATCGAAGAGTGGTATCAGCGGGAATACCTTGGCGAATATCACCATGCCCAGCGATACGAAGGCAAACGTCTCCGCCACAATCAGAATCTCGATAATACTCGGATGGTAGCTTCCCCAGTCGAAGGTGAACGGTGTCCGCCGCGCAAGACCGGGGATGATAATCAGGAAGCGCTCCAGCCACATCCCGATGTTAACCAGTACGGTCGTGATGAACATCCACATCGGGCTGCGCCGCACGCTCTTGAACAGCCACATCGGCACCGGTATGAAGAACGATGTCAGCAGGAACACCAGGAACAGCCACGAATACGGGTTGTCCGCCCCGAATATCTGAAGCTCGCGCAATGCCAGCTCCGGCGGCTCCAGCGTGTACAGCGCGAACACCCACTCTATGAAGAAGAAGAAGAACCATGTCGTCGCCACAACGATGAGCAGCCTGCCTATCGCGTCGAAGTGATCGGGCCTGATGTATTCATCGACCTTCCACATCCACACTACCAGCGCCATTATCATCGCAACAGCCGAGACGCCGGAGTGGATTGCGCCGATGATGAAGTACGGCGCGAATATCGTCGAGTGCCAGCCCTCCACGCCGATGGCGACCGCGAAGTCCCACGACACGATGCTATGCACCGACACGAACACCGGCAGCACCAACGCCGACAGCAGTATGCCCGCGATTGCCTGCAACCTCCACTGGCGAGGCGTTCCACGCCAGCCCAGGCACAGGATCGCATATATCTTCGGCGCGTACTTGCCCGTCGCCCGGTCGCGCACTACCGCAAGGTCAGGTATCAGCGCCACGAACACGAACAGCGAGCTTCCGATGAGGTAGGTCATAACCGCGCTTGGGTCCCACACGAACGGGGAGCGCACATTCATGAAGATGCCGCGCGAGAAGTCGTATGGATACACCCAGAACAGGCGCCACGGACGGCCCACGTGGAACATGATGTTCGACAGTGCCGCGACCAGCGAGAACAGCGTCATGACCTCAGCGGCGCGCGTAACCGGACGCCGCCACTCCGCCTGCGTCAGACGCAGAATAGCCGAAATCATAATTCCCGCGTGGCTGATTCCGATCCAGAACACGAAGTTCGTGATGTACGCGCCCCACAGCACCGGACGGTTCAGTCCCGCAACGCCTACGCCCTTGTTGACTTCATAGGCGTATGCGATCAATCCCGCAATGATGACGAGCAGCAGGAAACCGACCACGGCCCACCACCACTTGGGCAGTCCGAGGACGCCCGCCAGCAGGTCGCGGTTCACTTCCCTTTGATTCTTATATATTAGCTCTTGCATCTGCCGCCAGTTACTTTCTTATCCCGCCATTCCCGCGTCTAATTTCGTCATTCCTGCTTGTTACTTCGTCATTCCTGCGAAAGCAGGAATCCAGTCATTTCAGTCCCTTCCCCATTGATGGGGGAAGATTAGGATGGGGGTGAAAGTCTCTCAAGCCCCTTCCATCTAAATCAGATACTACCGTGGCTTACCAAGCACAAATACCTGCGTCCTATGGTACGCCTTGTGCATCTTGTAGAGCATGAACTCCTTCTGCTCCCAGATGTTCATCGGCGGTAAAAGCCGCGCGAACAGCAGGTACACCAGCACACTGCCCCCGATTATACCCACAACTATCATGATTTCGGGTATAAACCACATCTTGCCGGCCGGACTGTCTTCCATGAACGGAATGTAGGCATCACGCAATGCCAGCGGCAGCCTGCCCGATTCGTCCAAATGAATGTAATGATGCGTCAAGTTGTCGTCTATTATCCTCTCGACCTGCACCGAGTACGCCGACACATACAGTCGAAGCCTGTCGAGCAATGTCCCAAGAAGCACTGACACCGCCATTATCGTGGGACCCCAGATGCTCTTGCGTACCACGTTCCACATCATTACGAACAGCGGCGCCGCGAAGCACAGGACGAACACCCCGATGAACACCGGCAGGTACGGCCCTATCATTATCAGTTCGAGCGCGCCCTGCTCATTCGGCTTCTTGCCATACCAGAGCACGTTGAAGCTGGAGAACCAGAACCAGAACCACAGCAGCGACAGTGCGAACAGTAGCTTGCTCACGCCCCAGAACTGCTCCAGGGTGATGTATTCCTTGTAGCCGCCCCACTGCCGCAGCACTATCATCGTCAGAATGACGGTCGCCACGCCCGCCTGAAGCGCGTTCGCCGCATGAGTTATTGGGAACAGCGAATCGATCCAACCCGGCACTAGCGCCATCAGGAAGTCAACCGATATGAGGAAATGCACGAATATCAGCATCATGAAGTAGAACGCGCCCAGTATGCCCATTCTGTGATGCAGCATATTCCACTGCGCTGTCGAGCCAATCCAGTTCTTGGATAGCTTGGTCGCCCAGCGCTTCCGCCACCCGTCAGTCCCATTGTCCCGTATCAGCGCCAGGTCCGGCGTCGCCGACAGCCACAGCAGCATCACGCCCGTTACCACCAGCGCCAGCATTGCAAGCGTCGCCATTATGTGCGGCATGTAGTCATAAGCGGGCAGGTGGAAAAGTGTGCTGAAAACACTCCACTCTTCCGACTGACCGAACCAGAGTGTGCGCCGTCCTTCCGAAAGCGGCGGCAGTATCCACAGCATCGGGATGAACAGCAACATGTTGAACAACCCGACCGCCGTCCATAGCTCCGCGGCGCGCGAAATCGGACGCCGCCAGTGGCCATTGGCAATTCGCGGCGCTATCGCCACCATCGGTGCGGCCTGCGCCGTCGTCAGCACGAACGCGAACATCATCGCGAAATAGCCCCACACGATGCGGTCGCTAACCCCGTCAGTCATCCGTATCGCAAACCCGATGATGCCCAGAGCGAGCAGGATACCGCCCGCCGCCACGCCGCTCCACCACTTGTCGCTCGGCTTGTCGTGCTTGCCTATCAGGTGACGCGCAACCTCGGATTGCGTTGTGAAAGGCACATACAGTCCCTCGCGCGGCCCGTGATGGTGACCGCCCGCGCCGCTTTGCGCCACGCCGTTTTGCCCCGCGCCGCCTTGTGCGGCGTCGTTATGACTAACCATACTAATGCGCTACCCCGGCGTCCTTGTCGTACTTCTTCAGATAAACGACCTTCGGATGCGTTCCGAATTCGTCCAGCAGCTCGTAGCCGCGCCCGCCCTTGCGCGCAGGCGTCGTCTCACGCAGCTCCTTCTCAGCCTTCTTCGCAACCTTCGACTCAGGGTCGTTCAGGTTCCCGAACATCAACGCCTCAGTCGGGCATGCATTCACGCACGCCGGACTCAGCGCCCTGTCTCCATCCTCGAGTTCCGTACCTTCCTTGTCAGCCTCCCGCGAACTGCGCCGGATGCGCTGCACACAGAAAGTACACTTCTCCATGATGCCTCGGCTGCGAACCGTAACATCCGGGTTCAGCTGGTTCTTGAGCGTCTCAGGCCACGCAGGCTCCCAGAAATTGAAGAACCTCACCTGGTACGGGCAGTTGTTCGCGCAGAACCTAGTCCCGATGCAGCGGTTGTAAACCTGAACATTCAGACCTTCGCTGTTGTGGTAGGTCGCGTACACGGGGCAGACCGGCTCGCACGGCGCATCGCCGCACTGCTGGCAGAACAGCGGAATGAACCGCGCCTTCACATTCGGAAACTCGCCCTCCCAGTACCGCTCTACGCGAATCCACTCGATTGCGCGGCGCTGGTTGAAGTGCGCTTCCTCGTTTATCGGCACATTATTCTCGGCCTGGCAGGCAATGACACAGGCTTGACAGCCCGTACACTTGTCTATGTCAACCACCATGCCCCACTGTGTTTCCGCCATGGTCTGCTCCTTAAACCACTTCCCTTGTTCCTGCCCTTTGATTCGTCATTCCTGCGAAGGCAGGATTCCAGTGGCTTCGGACTTATTGATCAAATTTCATGCCCCGTTATGGGGGAACGTTGGGAGAGGGGTGAAAAATCATTTCATCCTGCCCATCCTGTTTATTCTGTTAACTCTCGCCTAGTGTCCGCCCCCGCCGCTGCCGTCAATCGGCGTCAGCTTGATCACATGCTCGTGCTCGTCACGCGGGAACTCCGTAACCGTATTCTCGAACTTCGGCAGGCGAATCCACTCGCCTGTCTTGGATATATTCACCTTCGTTGACGCCCACGCCAGCGCGCCCGTCTCGCCGTCGATATTCGGCGACAGGATGGAGTACACATTCGCGCCGCGCCTCTCGGCATACCGCCCGCCCGACGCATGTCCCTGTCCGAACGGCACGCACACCGTGTCCGGCGGCACCGCAGGGCTGGGATACGCCAGGGCATCTATGCGCCCGAACTCCGTCTCAATGCTAATGACATCGCCCTCACTGATCCCGCGCTCCTCGGCAACCCTGTGGTTGATCTCAACCCAGGTCTGCCACACGGCCGTCGAAAGCGGATCGGGCGTCGCCTGCATCCACGGAATCGCCGCCCCACTACCGTCCCCAAGTCCTGTGGTCTCGAACGGAATCAGGTGGAACTCGCCCGCTGAGAATGTAGGATCGGCAGCATCCACCAGTGGCGATGGCGAAGGAGCGCCTCCACCAGCGCGCGCCGATGTGTCCCACCAGCCGCCGCGCTGAAGCACGCCGTTCCAGAAGCCATTGAAGCTCGCAGCCTTGACCGAGCCATTGCCCGATTCGTACAGCTTCATCGCGCCGTCTTGCAGTATCTCCCGGTAAGTCTCGCCCGGCAGTCCGAGATCGAGCTCAAGCCCCTGCGCCGTAGCCATCAGCACATCCGCGAAGTTGCGCGTCCCAAGCTGATCGCCGCGAGGCTCAAAGAACGGCCTCACCGCAGGCTGCTGGAATCCTACAACTTGGTACCCCGGCCCCGGGTCAGGCACATCGCTGCCCCAGTCCTCAAGGAAGTTGTGCTGCGGCAGCACCAGGTCAGAGACTGCCGTCGTATCGTCCATCACATCCGAGAAACTCACGATGAATGGCACATTATAGGCGGCGCGCTCGAAGCCCACCGCGTCAGGCAGACCGTAAATCGGGTCCGCGCCACGCACCATCAGCATCTGTATCTCGCCCCGCGACATCTCGTCCGCGAGTCGGTGCCATTGAGAGAACGGCGTGCCGCTCTTCGCAGATGGAATCCCGTCAACAGCAGCGCCGGGATTGAACACAATCCCGCCTTCGTGCTGCACGCTGCCCACCAGGTAGTTCAGCGAGTAGATTGCAGCCATGTTGAACATGCCGTTCGTGTGCGCCGCCGCCGAACCGCCGCCGAAAGCGACCGCTGGCTGATGCGTAGCGAAGTCATGCGCAACCTGTCGGATCTTATCCGCGCTCACACCCGTCCGTTCCGCCACCGCCTCAGGAGCGTACGCGTTGATGTCGAATGCCGATGTCAGTGCGTCCGCCGCCCCTGCATCCCCAAGCCCGTCAGCAATGATCACCTGCGCGATGCTCAGCGCAAGAACGCCCTCCATGCCCGGCTTCACATACACCCAGGTATCCGCATTCGCCGCGCTCATCGAGAAGCGCGAGTCCACATGTATGAATGTCCCTCGGTCATGCTCGTCGTCGCGGAACTCGCCATAGCCGCGCCCGTATCGCACAGGCGAAACCCACGTGTTAAGGAAGTCCGCCCCAAACGATAGCACCGAGCCCGCGTTGCCAATGTCAAAGTCCGGCATCATGTCCTGGCCGAAGACCTGCTTCACGGCGGACTTGACAGTAGTCTGCTCCAGCGGCGCATAAGTCATTCGCCTCGCGCCGTATGCCGAAGCGAATGTGTCCACCACCATCGCCATGTGCGCATTCACCGGGTCCGTAGCCATCACTACCGACGACTGCTGCCCCGAATTCGCAATGTTCTCTAGCGCAAACGCCAGTCGCCCGATGGCGTCCTCCCAGCTTATCTCGCGGAACTGCTTCGCACCACGCTCGCCCGAGCGCACCATCGGCCCTCGAATCCTGTCCGGGTGGTACAGCGCCTGCAACCCGCCCTCGCAGCGCGCGCTGTGCGCCCCGCGATTGATCGGGTAATCTACATTCCCCTCGACCTTCTTCGCGCGACCTTCCATCACGCGCACAACGATGCCCTCGCTCGTACCGCACTGGCGGCACAGCGTCGCATACCAGTTGTCGCGCCCCGTTACAAGGTCCTCCGGCATCTCCACCGGCGCCTGTACCAGAAGCTCATCCTCCGGCACGCCGCAAGCCTGGAACAGAATTGCTCCCGCCGCCGACCCGCCGGCTAGTGTCAGGAATTGTCTTCGCGTTAAAGCCATCTTCTCTTGTCAGCCTTCAGGGGTGCCCGCCTTCAGCGGTGCCCATAATAATCTCGTTAACCCTGTATCCCTACCCGTCATTCCTGCGAAGGCAGGAATCCAGTCAACAGTCAATCCTAGTAATGGCAGGCCGTGCAGTCCGTCGGCGCTCCGTTGTCCCTGTGGCAGTTTACGCAGTCGCCCATCTTCAAGTCGCGCACCTGTTCAACCTTCTCCATTGAGCCAACATCGCCGTGACACGTCGCGCACACCGCCGTCTCCTCAACGCCGTCGCGCTCCGAGAAGAACCTGATATGCGCCTCATGCACGAAGTGAACATGGTCCGGCACCCTATGCACGCGCACCCAGTCTATCGGGCGTCCGTCCTCGTGCATATCCCGCAGCTTCTCGATCTCTTCCAGGCCGTCCCTCACCACATCGTGGCAGGTCATGCACAGCCCCGCGGAAGGTATCGTCGCGGCAGCCCCCTCCGTCACATTGCGGTGGCAGAAGGTGCAGTCCATTCCAAGGTCTTCCACATGTGTCGGATGCGGGAACGCGATCGGCTGGTCCGGCCCCTCGGAATACCCGAAGACCACCGGTCTCCCCAGCCACGCCGATAGTACAAAGGTCAGTGCCAACGCGACCACGACGAGAACGCCCAGTGTGATGACGCCCAGTATCCCGTGCTTGATTGCCTGCCTGCGCGTCGGCTTGGAAATCTGAAAATCGCCTGGTATCAAATCAAATCAACCTAGCTGTTATCCAATTTTGTCGTGATTCCCGCGTAGGCAGGAATCCGGTGCCCCCGAAAAGCCCTTTCAGGCTCCCGGCCGGCGCCTTTCTTCTATATCCAAAAGTCCGCCCAGAAACTGTTCAGGACATCGCCCTGCACAATCGTGCTGTAAAGGAAATACATCGCAATCGCGAAGCACACGATCGCAAACGCATAAAACAGCAATCTTGCCTTCTGAAGTGACTCGGGCACATGCCTTGATGCGATGAACGTCGGGAGCAGATTATGCCCCACAAGCATATTCGCCGCGAACAGCACTATGAATATAACCACCATCCACAGTGCGAACAGCATGCTGCCCAGTTCGCTCCAATGCACTGCGCCAAGAGGGGCTGGTTCCATGAGATCGTTCCCTCTAAACTACGCCTTCTCTGTGACCAAGAAGGCCATGTCGGTAGCCTTTGCGCCTCGTCCCGCAAGCTACCCCTAATCGGGGTTTCTGGGGTACAGCGCCTACCATAGCAAACACTGGTGAAAACTATCACAACGATTCCAAAAGTGTCAACCCTTTTGAACTCATTTCAAACGACATCTGGCTGCCCGAAAATTCAACCAATCCACCGTCAAGCGGACACGCTTTCGAAGGTGCGAATATCCTGCGAAACCGTCGTGGGAACCCTTGGCAATCCCATGCAATCCCATCCTGCCCCGCAATGCCCCTCCTACCCCAGCGCCACGCTCACGATCCGCTGCTCCAGCGCAACCCCAAGCTCCGTCGCCTCCTCGATCCGCACATGGTCGCCCAGCGTACCCACGAACGCCACGCCAAGCACGCGCCCAACTCGAAAGTCCACGATTGTCACCGAAATCAGCCTGCCGTTATCCTCGTGCAGCGCCTTCAGCGCAACCGCCTCGTCGTAAAATCCGCTCGGCTCCAGCCGCTCCGACCCCAGCAGCCTCTGGTTATTCCCGATGTCCGCTCCCACATTCGTCTCGAAGTCCTTCAGGAACACATCATGCATCCACTCATGCACCGACTCCGGCGTATCGAACAGGTGCGCCACCGTTGCCGCCATGAAATCCACGCCGTCCGTACCGAACGACGGCACCACCGACACGAACTCCCGCATGAATCCGCCGATCCGACCCATCGTTCGGAACCGCTCGGCGTCGCTACCCGGAAACCCGTGCTCCGCCATAGTCTCGTTGTCCAGCCCCGACTCCCTCGACGGCTGAAAGTTCTCGAAGCGCGACGGCAGCTCCACCCCCATCAGCGGCATCGCCTCCACCTCACCCATTCCTATGTCTTCTGTCGCCCGGCTCACGGAATACGTAGTCATAATGCCCCAATCCCGGTCAATATCACACTGTCGTCAGCACCCATGCTGTCGTTAGCAGTCATGCCGTCCCTGGCAGGCAATCAGGATATGGCATCCGCCCGCCCCCTGACAACACTCTGCCGTTCTCTAAGAGTGGGCACAACTGCTGCCGGTTAGTTCCTTCCCCCTTGATGGGGGAAGGTCAGGATGGGGGTGAAAGGAATAATGCACAGCGCCAGTCCCAGCGCCTGCCCTCAATCGCATCGGACTCTATTTCAGCTTTAAGCCCTTTCCTTAACACGAACGCAGTCTCATTAGTGAGTATGTCAAGTAGGAACCTGAACATTGCCGAAGTGTGCGCCTTCGGGGATCAAACATAAACCCTATCGCGTGAGATTATTTCTCAATTCACTCTGGACTAGTCTATTGACTGGTGCAATTATTGACGCAAGGTTGCGGTACCGAGTGAATCGAACTGCCCTAAACCCTCATCATTCATCCCGAACACGGGCATGAGCGGCACTTCACAGAAGATTCCCTACGACCAATCTGAAGCTGATTCGACTCTCGTATCTCGGAGTCCTGCATGGGCTTGAAGTAATCTTCAAATCACTGAGATCAGCCCTGGTCCCCGTACCGCAGAAAGGATAGTGAAGGAAATGAAGAGATTTCTCGGCGCCTTCGCCTCATTAGTCCTGATAATCGCACTTGCAATCGGCTGGAGCGGTGCTGCAATCGGCCTGAACGACGATTCTTCCTGGCAAGCCGCATTGACATCGCGCATGCCATCCGCCGCTCAGGACGACGAAAGTTCCGATGACGACGACGATGATGACGATGACGACGACGGCATAACCCTTACGGCAACGGCAACTGCCACCGGAGACATGACGGCAACCGCGACGGCAACCGACTCCGATGGCGCCCCCTCCGAAACCGACGACTCAGCTGCGGCTACAACGGACAACGACGGCTACGACACCGATCCCAATACCGACCACGACGGCACCGACTCTGACGGTATCGATACTCCCTACACCGACTACGACGGCTTCAGCACGCCCGCAACCGACAATGACGGCTATGATTCCGAAGTAAACACCGATCACGACGGCACAGACAGCGACGGCATTGACACACCTTACACGGACTACGACGGCACAGACAGCGACGGTGTGGATACTCCTACTCCCACCGACAATGACGGCACAGACAGCGACGGCATCGACACCACCGACAACGACGGCGTTGACACCACGGACAACGACGGCATAGACACCACTGACGGCGATGGCATAGACACCACCGACAACGACGGCATAGACACGACTGACGGCGATGGCGTTGATACCACTGACAACGACGGCATAGATACGACCGACGGCGATGGCGTTGATACCACTGACAACGACGGCATAGACACGACCGACGGCGATGGCACTGACAGCGACGGAATCGACACGACCGACAACGACGGCGTTGACACCACTGACAACGACGGCATAGACACGACCGACGGAGACGGTATAGACACCACCGACAACGACGGCATAGACACGACCGACGGCGATGGCATAGACACCACTGACAACGACGGCATAGACACGACCGACGGCGATGGGACTGACAGTGACGGCATCGACACCCCGCCTGAAGCGAGCCTCAGCGGGACCCCTACTGCCACGCCGACTCCGACGGCCACACCCACTGCCACGCCGACTCCCAATCCTCAGAGGAGTATTGGCAACCCAACAGCGACGCCAACACCAACTCCAACAGCAACTCCCACACCTACGGCCACAGCCACGCCGACAGCCACGCCCACTCCCGAGCCTCAGAGGAGTATAGGCAACCCAACCACTGACAACGACGGCATAGATACCACCGACAACGACGGTGTCGACACCACTGACAACGATGGCATAGACACGACCGACGGCGATGGCGTTGACACCACCGACAACGACGGCATAGACACGACCGATGGCGACGGTGTCGACACCACTGACAACGACGGCATAGACACAACTGACGGCGACGGCGTTGATACCACTGACAACGATGGCATAGACACGACCGACGGCGACGGCGTTGACACCACTGACAACGACGGCATAGACACAACCGACGGCGACGGCGTTGACACCACTGACGACGACGGCATAGACACAACCGACGGCGACGGCGTTGACACCACTGACGACGACGGTATAGACACGACCGACGGCGACGGCGTTGATACCACTGACGACGACGGCATAGACACAACCGATGGCGACGGCGTTTACACCACCGACAACGACGGTATAGACACGACCGACGGCGACGGAATCGACACTACTGACAACGACGGCACGGACTCAGATGGCATAGACACGCCCACGCCCACCGACAACGACGGCACAGACTCCGACGGCATCGACACACCCACGCCCACCGATGTCAGCGGTTCAGACGATGAGAGCGACGAAAGTATCAGCGTCGCAAGCTAGGCAACGATGCTCTCCACCGCTACAGCCATACCGATTTACCCGCAGTTCACCCTTGAAGACGGCGACCTGCCGGGATTCCCCCGCCTCTTCGACGGTAACCATGTCTGGCGGGAATACTGTTCGCGCTTCGGCGAACGGCCTGACAGCCCATACCGCATCAGAATCCGGCAGATCAGCCACGACCCCGGAAGGCGGGCAATAGTAAGCTACGTCGCCGAGTGGCACCCCGACGAATTCATGCCCGACGAGGAATTCGCATTCGAGATACGCCGCGACAGGGACGCCGCTGTGTACAGCTATCCCGACGACCCTAACCTTCCCGGACTAAGCGAAGCCGCCTCAGTCGAATCTGCCCTGAAGCTGGTCAACAGGCACGTCCTCGCAGTTCCGGCGCGGCGCATTCGCGTGGACATGGTCAGGTACAGGCCCGGCAACCGCGCAGTCCTGCGCCATCGCCTCGGCCGTGTCAAGTTCTACGCCCGCGTGATGCGCCCAGATGTCATGGAACCGCTGCTCAAGGCGGCAAAGCTCACACAGCATTCAGGCTTCGTCGCTCCCCGAATTGCCGGCAGTTGGCAGGAAGGCGGCGTGCTGTGGATGTCAGAGATACCCGGCAGAAACCTGCGGCGCTACATACGGCGCGGTCGTCAGCCGCCCCCTGAAACACTCCTCGATGGCCTTGAAAGGCTTTGGAGCGTCCCACTCCAGCAAGCGGACACCCGTCCCTTCAACCTTACCGGAGCATACCGCAGGGCGAAGCGCGCATTCGTCAAGGCGCTTGAAGACGACCCCGGCGGACAGGTGATTCTCAGGGACGCCACCCGCTCCCTCGACCCGTTCGTAAAGGCCTGGACGCCAACCCACACAGCCCACAACGACTTCTACGACGACCAGATGCTCATCCTACCCGACGGCCGCATATCCCTCGTTGACTTCGAGGAAACCGGCCCCGGCGACCCAATGCTTGACATCGGCAACTTCCTCGCGCACCTGCGATACACCTCCCACTTCGGCAAGCCCCGTGAATCGCGCGCAAAAGCCGTCTACCACTCCATCTTTCACACAGCATCCCTCGACCGCCTCCGTTGGAACAGCCGCGACCTCGCCCTCCGCGAAGCAGTCTGCCTCTTCAGAGTCTGCACCAACACCATCCGCCACCCCCGCCCCGATTGGCGCGACCGCCTCAAACAAGGCCTCTCCCTCGTCAACGACATCCTGCGCTGACCCACGCTTCGCAATCCCGTACGCACCCACGGCATTGCAGTTGTCACACTCTCAGCGTTTCTTGCTGTCACCCTGAACGGAGTGAAGGGTCTAAAATCATTGTGGCAAAGCAAGGCTTGCCACGGGCGCGGCCCTCCAGATTCCTTGCAGCGCTCGAAATGACAGAAACATTTAAAAGCCTTCCAAGCGTACAAGGTTCTGTAGAAATCCACGGTTTTCAGCCCGTCATTCCTGCAGAGGCGGGAAGGTGGACTCACATTTCAAGTGCAACAGTTGTTTTGAGAATATCTCCGCTGGAGTGAAGTACCCCTGGCACTTGCGGGGCGTATTGTTGTAGGCCTGCACCAGTTCAGTAAATCGTTCGTCAGACAAGCCTGCTAAATCAGTCTTGGGCGGCAGCACACGGCGCAAGCGACCTATCGCATTCTCCACACCGCCCTTCTGTCAGGGTGAGTGTGTATCACAGAAGAATGTGTCTATTCCTAATTGGTGCAACCGGTAATGGCGCGCGAACTCGGTGCCGTTGTCGAAGGTGACCGTCTGCCTCCACGCAGGAGGCAAGCCGGACAGCAGTTCACACATAGCATCTGCAACTCGCGCAGAAGCCTTCCCTTGTGGACGCGCCGCCACTATCAGCCGAGAGTGTCGTTCGTGCAGCGTCAACACCGCCTGTCCGTAAGTCCGAAAGAGCATCGGGTCCGCCTCCCAATGACCCAGACTCTTGCGCTCTTCTGCAGCCTTCGGGTGCTCATCAAGCGAACGCCTGTGGGCGATGTTAACGGCAGAACTGCCACCGCTGCGCCCCCGCCAACCACGCTTGGACTTCCCACGCGGCAGATAGTGCCTCCAAGAGTAGTCTTTGGTGCGCGCAATCTGAGCATAGATGAACCGATAGATACTCTCGTGCGAGATGAGTCGCTTGCCAGCCTCAAGCGCAAGCCTCCCGGACACCTGCTCAGGAGACCAGCCCAAACCAAGACGCAAGAGTACCCGCTCACGCAGCGAGGCATCTCGATCCAGCCGTGAACCACTCCAGCGCCTCGCTCTCGTCTGCTGCTGGGCGTAGCTCGGCTTGTAGCCTGACGCCGATCCATTGGCTTCAACTCCCTAGAAACTGTCGATGGCGAGCTATCCACAGCTGCAGCGATCTGCCGGACCGACTTCCCCTCGGCTTGTAGTCGGGCAATCTCACATCTCTCTTCAATGACAATCTGTCTGTATCTGTTTCCCATTCCAGCACCTTAACAAAGTGTTGCACTTCGTCTCTGCGTCTAGGGAATCCAGAGGGGTGGCGCGGGGCAAATGTACGCTGGATAGCCCATTCTGGATAGCCCATAATTCGATGCTGAACTTCCGCCGGATCGCATTGAGATTGACTTGTCAACACGCCCAAATTCGGCCTGAGCGTGCCAACTCTTCACCACGATAACCTGCGAACAAAATCACAGAACTCAAGCCCATTCCCGTCCCAATCCTCAATCCTCTCCCACCAGGTTGCACCGTTGATAGGAGATAGCCCGTCCGCCCACATATTCAGATATCGCAACAGAGATGAACTATTCGTCAGAAGCAAATTCGAACCCGCCTGTTCCTAACATCGCCAAAATCCCATCCACCCATCCTGCATCCAATATAATGAATATACCCTTATAGACTGAACCCAAAAGGACCGAACCACAGAACCACCGCGAGGCAAGCACATGAACGAGACCACCGCCTACACCGACAGCCAACCTTCACCCGGATTCGCCCGCACAGTCCTCCTGCCCGTCGCAGCCGCAACTATCGCGCTCGCCATAGCCGTCATCGGCGCCCTCATCGTACGCGGCGACAGCGATATAGACAGCATCAACTTCTTCGTCGAATCCCTCTCCGGCGGCGCCGCCGGTCAGATCGGCGGACTCGGCATAATCGCCCCGCTCGGCTTCGCATTCGGCGCAGGACTCGCAGCCGCCTTCAATCCCTGCGGCTTCGCAATGCTCCCCGCATACATGGGCCTATACCTCGGCGTCGGCGACGAAGACGACTCCTCATTCATATCGCACATCGGCAAGGCGCTTCTCATTGGCGGCTCCGTAACCGTCGGCTTCATACTGCTATTCGCAGTCGCAGGCGCGGTCATCGGACTCGGCGCGCGCTCCGTAGTCGGCAGCATCCTCCCCTGGATCGGCCTCGGCGTCGGCATCCTGCTCACGCTCGCAGGCGCATGGCTCCTCGGCGGCGGCAAGCTCTACACCGCCCTCGCCCAGCAGATGGCAGAAAAATTCGGCAACCCCGGCCAGGCAAACATCCGCGGCTACTTCATCTTTGGCCTCGCATACGGCCTCGCATCTCTCAGCTGCACCCTCCCCATATTCCTCGCCGTAATCGGCTCATCCTTCGCATCCGCCAACATATGGGCAGCCTTCGCACAGTTCATCCTCTACGCCCTCGGCATGGGCGCAGTCATCATCACCCTCACCCTCGGCATAGCCCTCTTCAAGGGCGCGATGGTCGGTGGCATGCGCAAAGTCATGCCCTACATGCAGCCCATCGGCACCTGGCTAATGCTCATCGCCGGCACATACATCGTCTTCTACTGGCTGACCATCGGCAACGTCCTCGGCTAACCCCAGCCACGCGCCCCCAAAAGCAGAGCGCCCGCCAGCAATTCACTGGCGGGCGTTCCCATATATGCTTCACTCAGGACAAAGACGGCATCCCATCCCGTCCAAATCCATAGATGTAAGTCCTACTCCTCCGCGATCACCGGATTGCTCAGCGTCCCCACACCCTCAAGCTCCACCTCCACGACATCGCCGCGCTTGATCTCCCCCGGCTCTCCCGGCGTCCCCGTCATAATCACATCGCCCGGCTCCAGCGTAACCACGCTGCTCACGAACTCGATGATCCGCCTGCAGTTGTGCGCCAGATCGTCCGTCCCCGACTGCTGGATCACCTCGCCGTTCACACGCCCCGTCAGCAGCAGGTTGTCCGGGTCCAGACCAGTCACCACATACGGACCGATCGGGCTGAACGTATCGCTCGACTTCGCACGCCACCAGGACAGGTCGCCCCGCTGCCAGTTCCGCGCGCTCACATCATTCCCGCAAGTCACGCCCAGCACATAGTCCAGCGCATCCTCCTGCGTCGCCCGACGGCACCTCTTCCCGATCACCAGCGTCAGCTCCGCCTCCTCCTCCACAAGCACGCCCTCCTCCGTCACCTCTCGCGGCAGCACGATCGGGTCATTCGGCCCCACCACCGACGACGGCGTCTTGAAGAACGGCTCCGGCACCTTCGGCAGGTCGATATCGCCCCCCACCAGCGACGCCGAATGCGCCAGGTGGCTCACATAATTCCGACCGATCGCGATGATCTTCCCCGGCATCACCGGCGCCAGCAGCCTCACATCGCCCAGCCCAACCGAATGCCCCGTTCGCTCGTAATCCTCGTACGGCGCCGCCGAAATCTCATGCACATCATCACCCTCCACAATCCCATACGACACGCCGCCATCATGCTCATACCGCGCATACTTCGTCATCGTTCGCAAACCCTCCTGAAATGTCTGAATCCCTAAATTTCCACCAATAATCATAACATTCAGCCTCCGCCCCTTGCACCCAATTCCCCCGCCCGCAGCCGCGCTCCCAAACCACCGCCATCCCCACCTCCGCCAACCTCGTCCATACTCGCAAAAGGTCTTTATGAAAACATTGCTTATATATC
This sequence comes from Dehalococcoidia bacterium, assembly GCA_963665605.1. Classification (GTDB taxonomy): domain Bacteria; phylum Chloroflexota; class Dehalococcoidia; order Lucifugimonadales; family JADFKI01; genus Bin90. The sequence continues at coordinate 3,231,944 of OY762409.1, forward strand.
TTGACATTTATATATAGGTGCTTTAATATAAGCCCAGAGGCTCATAAGGCAGCCATCATATCAACAACTCGGGAGGAACAACGATGAACGCAACCACCACGAATCACACACTCGCACGCAGGCTCCCCGGAATGCGCGGCACATTCAGGCTATTCGCAGTCCAGCTCCTGCTCGTCACCATCCTGGTCTCCGCTCTCGTGGCATTCCAGCCCGGAACCGCCTCCGCAGACACCGGCGGCACACCGGCGACCGAGCAGATTCCGGCACCGCAGGGCGGTCCCGACGACTGCCCCTTCGAGAATAACTCTATCGCCAACTCCAATCCCGCTTCCAGTCCTATCGACGACGGCGGCACCAGCACAGCCCAGTGCCTGCTACCCGGCATCCCCTGCTAACAGGCGCAGCCAACCGACACAGTTCGCTCACGACAGAAAGCGACAACATCAGAATCAGCCCAACGCCCAAGGGAGACAGGCAGTTGAGACAGGCAATGTTAAGGAGGCACACCATGGGACCGATCACACCCATAACCCGCAACATCACAGCCGGACTCATCGACGGACAGAGCACAGCCAGGCATCTCGCCGTTCAGCTCCTGCTCATCGCACTCTTAGTCGCCGCCCTCGCAGCAACCTAGAGCAGCAGCGCCTACGCCAAATCAGGCAGCGCAGCAACCACTGAAAGGAACAACCATGACCAACAAAATCATAAACTCGCACTCCGGCTTGGTAGGAGGCTCCAGTTGGACGAACGTTTCGCTCCTCAACGCAGCCCTCTCCCAAGAAGCACTGGCAGCCATTCACAACCGCAGGGCGCACGCAGCCTCCGCTGTCAATGCGAAAAGGCGGCGACCGCCGCGAACCGAAATCTACCTCGATCTGGCGGCAGCATCAACAATGCAATGTGCTGCGTAGTCCGGTTCAACCAGCCGCAACCGCATCAGCAGGCAACACACTCGCCAATTCAACCCTCAGCAACACGCGCAAACACGCGAATAAAGGAATCAGAATGCTATCCAAGCTCATAAACCCGCACTTCCGTATAGCATGCGCATTCAGGTGGATGATAGTCCCGCTGCTCGTCATCACCCTCGCCCTCGCAACCCTCGTCGCCGTCCAGAGCGACACCGCATTCGCCGACGGCGGCAACGACACCGCACCAACCGCCCAGGGCAGTCCCGAAGACTGTTGGTGGGTAGGCCTCCCCTGCATTATCTTCGGCTGAAACCGAAAAACAATCTCCCCGCTCCCTCACAAGGACGGGGAGATTTCCCTTTCCCCTCATACGCCACAGCCCGCCTCACCCCAAGCAAGTCCCTTCCCCCTCGATGGGGGAAGGGACTTGCTTGGGGTGACTGCCTCAACCCTGAACCTGCCCCAGAACAACGAAGCCATCCCAAATCGTCACTCCCCTGTACGCCTAAATCCAACCTCCATAAAAGCCCCTCTCCCCGCAATTCACCCGTCATTCCATCGCAGGCGGGAATCCAGCCCCCCTCTCCCCGCAATTCACCCGTCATTCCTGCGAAGGCAGGAATCCAGGTCCACTCTCCCCACGGGAGAGAGTTGGGTGAGGGGAGCCGGCGACTCCCCTTCCCCCTCGACGACGGAAGGTCAGGATGGGAGCAAAAAATCCTCCCTATCCTGTCCACCTATCTCAGCCCTGCAAAATCCCCGTCTCCTGCAGCCGCGCCATCAGGTACTCCTGCGGCCGGTCTCCCTTAGTCCGGTTGCAATGCGCACAAAGCAATTGCAGATTCTCAATATGGTCAGTCCCACCCCGCGAGCGCGGGATCTTATGGTCAACCTCGAATATCCTAAACGGGAACTCCGTCCTGCACCCGTTGCAACGCCCTTCCTGTTCCCCGAATAGCACATGCCTGTTCTGCCGGTACGGTATCGGCGCGTCTATATCCGTCCGCCTCGGAATATCCGTCCGCGCAGTAACCATCCGGTCATGGAACAAGTCCCCCATCGCAGCCCTCAGCCGCACATTCACAAGCTCAATGGCTTTCGGCGAAAGGTCAATTCCAACCCACTTGCGCCCCAGATTCTCCGCCGCCACGCAAGCCGTAGCGCACCCACAGAACGGGTCCAGCACCATGTCGCCCTCATTCGAAGAAGCCCTGATTATCCGTTCCAACAGAGCAAGCGGCTTCTGCGTCGGGTAGCCGATGCGTTCCTTCGATCTGCTTTGCAACGGCTTAACGTCCGTCCACTGATCTTGTAAAGGGACTCCCGGCATTTCATCAAGATAACGTTTATAGCTTGGCACTGTACCCGGTCTTCGCTGAATAACTCTGCCAGCGTCTATTAGTTTCTGCATACGCTCTTCGCTATAACGCCAATATCGCGTAACCCCCATTACCTCATATTGAGGATTGCCTTTAGCCCCGATCCACCGAAATAGAGGTTATCGGAGGTCCTCATAAGGGATGAAAAGGTGCTCCCGCATATCTGGGATAATGGTTTATGGAGTCAGAACCAACCAGATACGAGGAGCACCCATTAGATGATAGCATCCGAGCGTCCTGACCGCATCCAAGTAACCTTCGACGACCACCGCCTGGTGGCCAATGCCGGACTGATGTTGCCAGTCATGCTCGCCGGGCGTCTGGGTCTGAGCGAACTTGTGGACAGCCACCTTGACCTGGGGGATGCGCCTGGTCGGGCGAATGCGGGAGACAAGATACTGACCCTGGCGGCATCGGCGCTGGCAGGGGGCGATTGCATAGACGACGCGGACGCGCTGCGGTCCGGGGGCACCGAACGGGTGCTGGGCTGCGCGGTCAAGGCTCCGTCCACACTGGGGACATTCCTGCGCAGCTTCCGCTGGGGACACGTGCGACAACTGGACCGTGTGAGCCGGGAGTTGCTGGCGCGAGCCTGGTCCGCGGGGGCAGGACCCGGGGACTCGCCTCTGACGATCGACCTGGACTCCACCGTCTGCGAGACCTACGGACTGGCAAAGGAGGGAGCCAGCGAGCACAACTACGCCGGTCAGAGAGGCTATCACCCGCTGCTTGCCGTCGCCGCAGGAACAGGAGACGTGCTGATGGCAAGACTGCGCAAGGGCCGGGCCAACACCGTACGGGGTGCAGCCAACTTCCTGCGTGAGACGCTGAGCAGAGTGCGCTACTCAGGAGCCACCGGAGCGCTCACCGTGAGGGCCGACAGTGGCTTCTACACCCACGACATCGTCAGCGTCTGCCGCGACAACGATGTGCGCTTCTCCATCACCGTCCGACAGCATCGGAGCTTGCGCAATCTCATAGAGGACATACCCGAGGCTGACTGGACGCCCATACCCTACTGGATGGAGGGCGCAGCCGACGTTGCCGAGACGACCTACACTCCCTTCGGAGGTGAGCCTGACGCAGCGCCGGTGCGACTGATCGTCCGCAGGGTCAGGCCCACGCCCGGTTCCCAGTTGGCGCTGTTTGCCAGCTACAGCTATCACGCCTTCATCACCGACCGACAGGGCGACACTCTCCAACTGGAAGCCGATCACCGCAGACACGCCGAGATCGAGAACGCCATACGCGACCTCAAGTACGGTGTGGGACTGAACCACCTGCCATCGGGTCGCTTCGCAGCCAACGCTGCCTGGATGGCCGTGCAAGTGATGGCACACAACCTTGCCCGCTGGACCGCGCGCATCGGTCTGGCTGAGCAGGTGGTGACCACAAAGACCCTCAGACGACGCTTCTTCTCCCTGGCCGGACGGCTCACACGCTCGGCACGCCGCCTCACTCTGCATCTACCCCGGGGCTGGCCCTGGGGGACACAGTTCGGCGAAGCCCTGGAGCGACTGCGCTCCCTGCCACACCCTGTCTGACGGCGGCTACCGCTCCTTCCGACCCATCCTCATCCGCCAGCCAGTCCCTGGTCTGCTCAACTCGCTTCGGACGGACCGGCAAGGGTCCCCTGATGCCTCCGAACACTCCATATGCGCCTCTTCACCGCTGACGGAGGCTTGCTGGCAGACCGCCAGTGGCACCATCTAGCCCAAATCCGTCTTTACGATCTCATCCCCGGTTCACATGTCCCTTTACTGCGCCACCATAGCGAACTTCGGTGGATTCGGGTTTAGACGCACCGCCCGGTCCAGTTAGGTTGTCGAGCCTGTATCGTCGGCCAGTTCCCTCTTCAATGTGACGGTAAGAATTTTCCACATATTCCCTGTCATATTCCGTATAAACAGGATTCCAAGTCCATCCTTGGGACTTTGTGTAGAAAAACAGCACATCATGAACCCGCCCATGTTGGCGGCGTCCCTGCCGCGTATCGCTGTGTGCGCCTGTTCGTTTCCAGATAATCTCGCTGCGATAGTTATCACCACCAAACACAGCATCCATGATCAGTTTCAGATAGTGACTCGCCGTCGGATCACAGTGCAGATACACACTTCCCGTATCCTTCAGCACCCGCCGCATCTCCAGCAGCCGCACCGCCATCATGCACAGGTACGACTGCATCCCCTTGCCGTGCGTCAGTCCAGCGGCTTCGAGCGTCTTGTATATCGCAGGCTCTTCATCCGCAATCAGCCCCATCCACGCCACATCGAGGTCCGAAAGCGTCCATGTATCCTTGAACGCAGCCCCAGCCGCCGCGCTCCCCACCGGCGCAGAATAATTGCGGTTCGAATTAAACGGCGGATCAAGATAAATCAAGTCAACAGACTCGCTGTTCATCCCCCGCAGGATGTCCAGGTTATCCCCCGTCCATATCGTCTTGTCCGCGAAATTCGGCTCCATCCTGTCCACTCCCATTTCAGTCTGGTTTCTTCAGATAGGTTACCATAGACCCCCTTCACATCCCCCTTACCATCCATCCTCCCCGTCCATGTCACCCCCCGCTCCCTGACAGACTGAAGAACTGAAATACCGATCCACCCCCACCCCTTGACACCCCGAACGCCCGTACCTATCGTGAACATGTACTCAGACGCAGAGCAAGGAGATTAGCGATGACCCAGGTCGAACTTCCTAGCCATCTCAATAAAGAAGAAGTCTTCCGATCACAACGCAGATTGGAAACCAGAATGAAAAATCTCTGGAAGGCATACCCGTCGCTGCTGGAGAAGTACCCAGACCAGTGGATACTTTGGGACGGTGAAAATGTCGTTCACGTAACCGAAACCGGCAAAGACATGCTTCGTCACATTGACGACAACGACATCGACACAAGCTGCCTGGAGATAGAGCATCTCGAAACCAATCCAAGGAAGATGATTCTTTGATTACGGGATTCTTTAGCAGCAGAGGCCGTCCCTACATCCCCGGCACGGTAACTCTTCCACGATTTGGCGTTTCCGCAGATGTGCCTTTTCTTCTGGACACCGGCGCCGATTCCAGTTGCCTGCACTTCAAACATACCAGCGAATTGGCAGTACCGGAAAGCAGCCTAGCCAACGAGTCTTATGTTGGAGGCATCGGGGGAACTGCCGCATATTATAGTGAACCGGCAATAGTCACATTCACCTACGGACCCGGACGCATAGACGAGGTTTCTTACAACATAGATCTCGACCTCTCGTACTCCGATGAAACTTTAGAAATGCCATCGCTCTTGGGACGCGACATCCTGGACAACTGGCACATCGAGTACAGCCGAAAGCGCAATCTGCTGCGCTGCACAATATAAACAGCCACCCTTGCCACCCCGACCCACCCTATCCTTCCCCATCAACCCCCATCCCCTCCACTCTGTGCCTTCTGTGCCTTTTGTGGCTATTCCCCCTTGACAACCAAAACATCCGTCCGTATCATAGAACCATCAATAAGTACATTTGTTTGCAGGCAAGGGTCATCACCAACAATCTGTGACTTTTGTGCCCTTTGTGGCTATTAACACGGCAATTAACCCGACGGCTGGAAACTACTGCCAATGTGCAAAACGACCCCATTACAGCACAAAATACAAAAGCGCACAGGCAACGGCGACCTAATCGCCAACTTCCTCGCCGACACCATCGAGGGCAAATACCCAGACGCCAAATACCACCACATGCTAGAAGCCGCAAAGCTCTTGGCCCGCTACGGCTCCGATCAACCGGAGTCAGAAGAATCCCAATTCTGGGGCCTAATCCCCACACCCGAAGAACTCGCCACAGCGAAGCACAAAGAGGACGAACAAAGTCCCCTCTCCCCGCGGGAGAGGGCTAGGGTGAGGGGAGAGAATAACACCCCTTCCCCCTCGACGGGGGAAGGCTGGGATGGGGGTGAGCAGGACAAGAATCTTCACAATCCCGTCACCCACCTCGACATCCTCAACTACGACATCGCCCACCTAATCAGGCAGGAAACAGCCGAAGGCCACACCATAGCCGAGTTTCTGTCCCATGTCATGACCCGAAGGGACCAGCCCTTCACACCCAAGAAACTCCGCATCCGCCACACAGACCGAATGGCAGCCGCCAGAGAAATCCTGAAACGCGGCCACGGACACTTCGGACGCAGGCGCAAGCTAGTCGTTGACGACTACGATGACACCAACGACTATGACACCCTCCACACCGACCTAGCCAAGCGAATGCGCGAGTACAACGAACACGGCACAGACGCCGCCCGCTTCCTGTTGGATGTCATGAACGACACCAGCCTCGACCCCGAAGAAGGCTACACCTGGCACCACAAAATGTCCGCAGCCCATGAGATCATCCGTCGCGGCTGGGACACCAACTACGACAAAATCACCCCCGAAATGCTCCAAGCCTACTGGCAAGACCAGCAGTCCACCCGCCTCAGCATAGGCCAGAAAAAGCATCTAGCCGGCCTCCCCACATTCCTCGACGAATACGACCAGTACGACAACGAGGACTACCAAGCCATAGCCGACGCCATCCGCGACCAAGAAGACCGCGAAGCTGCCTCTGCCCCCGGAAAAAGTCCCCTCTCCCCTGGGGAGAGGGTTAGGGTGAGGGGAAACGCCCCTACATCAAGCCCTCCCCAGTACAACGAAGCCCTCCCCAATCGTCATTCCTACGAAAGCAGGAATCCAGCGGGGCAGGGCGCGGGCACGGAAACTACCAACCCGTTCGTCCTGAGCCCCGTCCTGAGCCAGTCGAAGGGCCTGTCGAAGGACGAGCCCGCCAACTCTCCCGCCAACACCGAGGACAACACATCCTCCCCATCATCCATGCCAACTCCCACCGATGAGGAAACCACCTTCATCGACGACGACCTAGACTGCTATTACGAACCCCTAACCCCCGAAGACCAGGCAATCTTCAACTACAACTCACTCATAGAATCCGGCGACTTCGAAGAAGGCGAAACCACCTTCGTCCCCCCATCAGAGGCGGCCCACCGCGACTACGCCATCGCCCTAAAGCAAATCAAAGAAGCCACCGCATCCGAAGGCATCTCCCTCCTCCCCAACCCCCTCGCCGGCACACTCAAAATGCCAACCATCCGCAGCCCATAGCTGATAACCTCTCCCCCCGCGGGAGAGGGTTGGGTGAGGGGCTCCGACACATTCCTCTGTGTCCTTTTGTGCCTTCTGTGGCTATTCCACCCCCGAAGGCAGACCCCCAAATAATTGACAGAACCCAGCGCCCATCGCTAGACTTCCCGCAGCCAACCCTGCGAGGAGTCCCGCATGCGAATCACCAACATCGAAGGCTTCAACCTATCGTCCCCACTGGAGCGGCCATTCGGCTGGTCCAACGGCTGGATATCCGCCCGCGTCGTTGACCTCATCAAGATCGAGACCGACGAAGGCATCACCGGCTGGGGCGAAGGCTACATCGGCGCAGGCGGCAGCTTCGTAAAGCAGCACTTCGGCGACCTGCTCATCGGCGCCAACCCGCTCAACCGCAACGCACTCTGGCAGGCAATGTACTCCCGCCTGCACAACGGCAACAACGCCGGTGGCTTCGGCGGCAGCGCCATCTCCGCCGTGGACATCGCCCTCTGGGACATCGCCGGCAAGGCCACCGGCCTCTCCGTCTCAGACCTCCTCGGCGGCAGAATCCGCGACAAGGTAGCCGTCTACGCCACCGGCCTCTACTACACCGAAGGCGAGTTCCCCACCCGCCTGTTGGACGAGGCCCGCATGTACGTCGAGCTCGGCTTCAAGGGCATGAAAACCAAGGTCGGCGGCCTCCCCATCGCCGATGACGTCCGCCGCGTAGCCGCCCTCCGCGAAGCCATCGGCGACGACATCCGCCTCATGATCGACGCCAACCAGGCGTACCCCGCCGCCGCCGCAATCCGCATCGGCAACCTCCTCGCCGACCTCGACATCACCTGGTTCGAAGAGCCCGTCAACGCTAAGGACGTCGACGCCTACCTCCAGGTCCAGGCAGCCGTCCCCATGCCCGTCGCCGGCGGCGAAAACCTCCGCACCCGCTACGAGTTCAAGGACTTCTTCGCCCGCCGCGCCTACGACATCGCCCAGCCCGACGTCGTCAACGCCGGCGGCATCACCGAAATGCGGAACATCTGCATGTCCGCCAACGCCAACGGCATCCTCGTCAACCCCCACGTCTGGGGCTCCCCCGTCATGATCGCCGCCAGCCTCCACCTCGCCGCCACCATCCCCCCGTGCCCGCCCGCCCACGACCCCCGCCCCTACGAGCAGGAGCCCGTCATGGAATTCGACCGCACCCCAAGCGGCATCCGCGAGGGCATCACCGCCCAGCCCTTCGACCAGCAGGACGGCTTCCTCGCAGTCCCGACCGGCCCCGGCCTCGGCGTCGAAATCGACGAGTCCGCCGTCCGCCGCCTCGCGGCAAGCTAGCCGCCCGTCCCCCGATGAAAAAACAATCGTCGCAGCAGACCGCCCTCGAGGACGCAGACGCCATAGACCTTGCCATCGAAGTTCGCGGACTCAGCAAGTCCTTCGGCCGCACCCAGGTCCTTCGCGACCTCGACCTGCAGGTCCCCTGGGGCCAGACCCTCACCGTGCTCGGCCCCAACGGCTCCGGCAAGACCACCCTCATCAAGACGCTCGCCACCCTCGCCAAGCCCGACGCCGGCGAAATCCACATCGCCGGCATGTCCACCCGCCGCAGCGGTGTAGGCGTCCGCCGCGCCATCGGCGTCGTAACCCATGAGCCTCTGCTCTACGAGGGCCTCACCGGCGCCGAGAACCTGCGATTCTTCGCCAGGATGTTCGCCCTGGACCGCGTCGAAGATCGCATCCAATTCGTTGCAGCGCAGATGGGCGTCATCGACCGCCTTGACGCCAGGGTCGGCACGCTCTCCCATGGCATGCGACGCCGTTTCAGCATCGCCCGAGCGCTCCTCCACTCACCCCGCGTCCTCATAATGGACGAACCCGAAAGCGGCCTTGACCAGCGCGCGCTCACTCTTCTGGAAGAGCTGATATCGAATGGGCGACAGCATGGTCGCACGATCTTGATGACGACCCACAACTTCGAGCGCGGTGTAGAGCTTGCCGACCGCATCGCGATACTGTCGCGCGGTCGCATCGCCCATGACGGCGTAGCTGATACCTATGCCACCAAAGACGCATATGAGCGACTTGCCTCTGACGTTGTTCGCAAGGGGCAGGCCTTATGAGGACATCATTGCTGGCAGTCATGACGATCCTCTGGAAAGACGTCATCCTCGAACTGCGAACGAAGGACATCGTTGTAAGCGCGTTGGTCTTCGCGCTCCTGGTCATCGTCGTGTTCAACTTTGCAATAACGCCGACACCACAGACCGTCGCTTTCGTCGCGCCCGGAATCCTCTGGATTGCATTCACCTTCGGCGGAGTGCTAGGGCTGAACCGCTCCATGGCGTTGGAGCGCGAGAGCGGTGGTCTTCAAGCGCTGATGCTAGTGCCGGTAAGCCGAGACCTCATTTTCTTTGGAAAGATGCTCGGCACCTTCCTGTTCATGCTGCTGGTCGAATTGGCTGTATTCCCTGTTTTCGCCGTTCTATATAACTTTTCACTTCTGCTTCCGGGGCTGATCCCTATTGCGATACTTGCTACGCTCGCCATCGCCACTGTTGGAACGTTATTTTCGGCGATAGCGTCCAACACCCGCTCCCGTGAGGTGATGCTTCCACTGTTGTTCTTCCCGGTTCTGGTGCCCGCAGTCGTGGCAGCCGTGGAGGCATCGACAGGTGTCATTCAAGGAGGCAGCCCCTTTGATCGCTGGATACCGTTCCTGATCGCATTCGATGTCATATTTCTAGTCGTCTGTCCCTTTGCGTTTCAGATCGTCGTCGAGGAATAACGGATACGAACCAAGGGGATGCCGAGTTTCAATCACAAAGGTATTCCTGTCATGTGTCTAAGACTAATGCTAAAATAATCTCAGAACTGTGCAGGGAGTGAATCTGCCGAAAGAACGTCCTTTGTGCGGTTAGTGCAGCCCTTCACATAATTGACATTGAAAAGTATCTGCTGATATATTTATAGTCCACTGCGTGAAATATAGAGCGCAAGTTCAGGTTGGACTTGGCACCGTTTCTCAATGCTCACATGAGCCTATAAATGCGAGCAGAACAGCTACATCAGGCGGCGCAAGCTTCCCATTTTGAAATGCGCCCAAATCACACAGGCTTAAAGCCTAATGACTTGGGGCATTCCTTCTTTTTACATTTGTTTTAACGGATACGCGTCTGCCTGTTTTCGGGGGTGACCCCAGGAGGATAAACTTGCAAAAGACCGATTTTGTAGTGCGATTTGCCGGAGAAGGCGGACAAGGAATGGTTACCTCGTCCGAGGGGCTTGCGCAAGCAGCAAGCAATGTGGGCTACCATGTGCAGACATTCGTCACGTTCCCTTCGCAGATTATGGGTGGACCCACAATGGCGCAGGCTCGTGTTTCCACGACCCCGGTGCTAAGTTCCGGCGACAACATAGACGTGCTTGTCTGCTTCAACGAAGAGGCGTATCTGAACCACAGGGATGAGATTAGCGAAAGCGGCGTGGTCATATATAACTCGGAGGACTTTGAGCCTGATGACCTCGCGAACAGCTTTGGCATGCCCTTTGCGGAACTCGCAAAATCAACGGGCAACGCTCGCGCAGAGAACATGATCGTTCTTGGTGCGCTCGCACATCTCGTCAGCATGTCCCAGGGTATTCTTGAGGACTTCGTCAAAGAACGTTTTACCAGAGGGCGACCGAACGACGAGCAAATAATCATCTCCAATATCGAAGCGCTCACCCTAGGCCGGCAAGAGGCAGAAAAGAGCGGCTTCAGTCTCGGAGAGCTCGCCCCTCCGATAATGCCTGAGGGAGAGCAGATCCTACTAAACGGCAATGAGGCGATTTCGCTCGGAGCATGTGCCGCCGGTATTGGCTTTTACATTGGATACCCAATATCTCCCGCAACCTCAATACTTCTCTGGATGGAGCGTAACCTCACGGGCGAAGGCAAGTTCGTGTACCAGGCGAGTTCTGAGATTGAAGCTATCAACGCCCTTGTGGGCGCCGGCTACGGCGGGCAGAAGGCTATGACGGCAACTGCCGGTCCGGGGCTGTCTCTTATGGGTGAAGGACTTGGACTGGCGTGGATGGCGGAAGTTCCGCTGGTGGTTGTAGATGTGCAGCGCGGCGGTCCTTCGACCGGACTCCCCACAAAGACAGAGCAATCTGACCTGCTTATGGCTTTGACGCCGGGGCATGGTGATGTCAGTATGCCGATTATCGCTCCAGGCACAGTTGAAGAGTGCTTCTACGCAGGGGCCATGGCTTTCAACTGGGCGGAGCGTTACCAGGGACCTGTCATCATGCTCAGCGAGCACATGCTGTCCGAGCGGAAGCAGAACATACCTAAGCCTGACCTGAGCAATCTTGAGATAGAAGAGCGCGAGACTTACACCGGCAGCAACGGCTACCAGCGATACGACAGTTGGGAGCTGTCACCGATGCCTCTACCCGGAGGCCCCGGCAGCTATGTCGCAAACGGCAGCGAGCATGACGGCATGGGTGACACGACCCATCTTCCGGAGCGCCACATCCAGATGACAGAGCGACGCTTCAGCAAGTTGAAGCTGTTGGAGAACGAGGAATACGAGCGCCGCAATACGGACGCCAGCATTGCGCTTATGCCTTGGGGCGGTTCGAAGGGCCCGGCGCAGGCTGCCTATGAAGCCGTCCTGGACAGCGGCATGGACATTGGCTGGTACTATACGATGTACCTCAATCCCTTGCCGGCGGACCTTCTCGATGAATTGCGTGAAAAGGACTTGGTGCTCGTGCCTGAGCTCAACTACTTGGGCCAGTTCTCAAGCGTCCTGCGTTCGCAGGGTGTGAATGCAGAGTCCATCACGCAGTACACAGGACTACCATTCAAGGTTGGGGAACTTGCGATCCGTATTGCAGAGCGCCTTGAACAAGAGCAGAAAGTGAGCATAACAGTATGAGCGACAAGAATCCGGAATACGACTTCAAGTGGTGCCCAGGCTGCGGTGACTTCGGAGTGAGACGTGCGTTGGAAGCCGCCATAGAAAAGCGCAGGGTCGAGACCGAACTGCCGGTAGAGAACAATGTGATCGTGGCTGGCATCGGCTGCTCCGGCAACATGGTTCATCTGCTTGAAGGTCCGCAACCCTACGGGATGCACGGTATCCATGGCAGGTCACTCCCGATTGCGCTGGGTGTAAAGATGGGACGCCCGGACCTCAACGTGATTGTCGTAGCCGGGGACGGTGACTTCCTGAGCATCGGGAATGAGCATATTGCGCCACAGGCCGCGCGAAATCTCGATGTGACTGTAGTAATAATGGATAACGCCGTTTACGGACTGACAAAGGGACAGAGTTCACCCACGACTAAGTTCGAAGAGGTCACTAGTTCCACGCCGTACGGCAAGCCTGAAGCTCAATTGGACCCGCTTGCACTCTACCTGACACTTGGTGTCTCGTACATAGCCTCGCATGTATCCACTAAAGTCAGGGACTTAGGCGCTGTCATTGCGGACGCGATGGACCACGAAGGATTCTCAATCGTGCATGTGCAGTCGCCTTGCACGACCTACAACAACACCTTCATGGAACTCAAGGGCAATGTGCGGCAGGGGATCCCGCCGCTCGCGTGGGACATCCCGGAGCATCATGACCCCAGCGACTATGAGGCCGCTCACGAGCTTGTCAACCAAGGTGGCGTTCCGGTTGGCGTCATATATAAGGACAGCAACAGGCCCTCCTTCCAGGACCGCATCGATATCATCAATGAAAAGTCCTTCTCCCGGAAGGTGGAGAACATGATCGAGTCCTACGCCATCTAGACTGACAACGACCAGAAGGTCAACAGATCAACGACAACAGTGAAAAGAGGCGGCGCGCAAGCCGCCTCTTTTGCTTGTCCCATAACGTGATGTTAAAGCCCCATTAAACTCGACGACCTATAATATTTTCACCCGGTAGGGCGGCGTGATCGCCGCTGCCGGCTCACTACACTAAGAACAGAGATGAACTGTATGCAACTTGGACGCGCTCTGACAGCCGAGGCGATAGGCACATTTCTGCTGGTGTTGTTCGGTGCAGGAGCGGTGGCTACTGATGTGGTTACGGGCGGGGCACTCGGCTTGTGGCCCGTCGGATTCATAGGCGGATTTGGCGTTACCATTGGAATCTACGCTACCGTCGCCATATCTGGCGCTCATCTCAATCCTGCAATCAGCCTCGCATTCGCAATCTTTCGGCGCAAAGAGTTTCCGCTCGGTAAAATGTTCGCTTATTGGGGCGCGCAGCTCCTGGGCGCTGTGCTTGCGGGGCTGACGCTTCTTGTTATATTTGCGCCTTTAGTTGAACGCCTAGAAAGAGTGAATAGCCTCACGCGCGGCGCGGCTGGCAGCGAATACTCGGGGATGATATTCAGCAAGCATTTCCCGGATCCGGGCCTGTTCGGCATAGACGAGGCTGCACGCTCCTTGCTGTCAGCGCCGGCTGCCGCAGCCATCGAAGGCTTCGGGACGGCAATCCTCGCATTCGTTATCTTTTCCGTCTTCGATAGGCGCAACACCGCGCTGCCTAACCAGGCTCTTGCGCCTCTCATTGTTGGACTGACGGTTGCAATATTGATAGGCGTATTTGGGCCGCTGACGCATGCGGGCTGGAATCCTGTACGGGACTTTGGGCCTCGCATCGTGGGATATTTCGCAGGCTGGGGAAGCATCGCTTTACCGGGAGTGACGGACGGATTCTGGGCGTACATCGTGGGACCGCTGATTGGTGCGCCTATCGGAGCGGCGGTGCATGAGTTCCTTCTCAGGCCCGGACTTCCCTCAGAGAATAAAGAAGTCCTGGCGTCTAACGGCTCTGCGGATGCGCTCGCCGATTACGATAAAGCGGTTGTATCGAATGACGGCAGCGATTGAGCGGCGGGTGGCAGAACGGGCGGAGAGCCTGAAAGAAACCGACTAGTCGGGTACACCTTCGCTCAGCGGGGTTGCCTTGTTGAGGTAGTAGTTGGGGTCGGCGCGAGGGTTGCTGGCGTCGGCGGCGTCGAGCATCCTGTCGTACTTCGAGTCCAGCTCCGACATCTGGGTCTTCACGGTCTTGCGCAAAGCGACAGAGGATATTATGCGGTGCGTTTCATCGGCGCCGCAGCTCTTGCATTCGATTGCATCAGGCGGCGAGAAATTGCGCCAAAGCAAGTCTGACTTCTGATTGCAGCCGTCGCATCTGTATTCATAAATGGGCATATTGTGTCCGTCTGCTATTGGCGCGGTTATCAGGCGTACGTCGTTTCCACACTTGCCGAGGCGTCGAAGAATGCCTGCAGGGAGAGGTGGTACTGGAAGAAGGCGGTGCGGCGCAGTTCGTTGCCGGACTTTACGCAGCCGGTTGGTATCGTCAGATCGAGCGTGTTCAGGGTGTGGGCGGAGTCAGATCCGCCGTTCGCGGAGATGTTGTCGAGCAGCTCACGCCATTCGGCAGGGGATAGGTCGATGTAGAAATCGAGGTCGCGCAGTGCGCCCTGGTCAACTGGCCGGACGGCGGAGCATTCGAAGCCCTCGAAAGTCAAGGCGAATGCGGAATCGGCGACCTTTGCGCCCATGACGCAGTTCACGGTGCCCTGGGATGTGAACTGTGTATCGGTGTTGGCGCTGTCTCGAACAGCTTCAAACCACTCGATGGATGGGAATTCGGGCATGCTTACTATCCTGCGTCTTGGGTGAATTCGGTGTCGATGCGTGCTGAGGCGTCGAAGAAGTACTGGAAGGTCTGATTGAAGCGGTAGAAGAAGTCCTGGCGGTACTGGTCGCCGTTCATTGTGAGCGCGAGGCCTTCGAATCTGTCCATGTCGAGGGTGTTCAGCGTGTGGTCGAGGTCTGCGCTGCCGTTGTCCTTGATGTTGCGAATCATGTCCTGCCACTCTTCGGAAGCCATTTCGAGGTAGAAGTCGGCCTCGGCGAGGTCGGGTTCGGGGACTTCGCGGACTTCGGAGCATTCGTCGCCCTCGAAGACGACGATGTAAGCGTTCTCGGCGACCTTGATGCCCATGGTGGCGTCGCACATGCCGCCGCCCGCTTCCTGATAGGACTCGTCGCCGTTGAAGATTTCGCGTACCTGCTCGAACCAATCTACGGATGGGAACTGTGGCACTGACTAAGCCTCCATGAACTTTGCCAGGGTAGGCGAAAAACTTGCTTCGCGGGGCACGCCGATGTGCTCCATGTTTGCGAGGTACTGGCGGGCGAAGTCGCCCATCATGCGCTCGTACTGTCGCATGCCGCTGCGCGCGCCCTCGATGCCGCCGCCGAAGATGATGGCGAGCGCCTCTTTCAGCACGGGGTCGTTGAGCTCGCGCTCGAAGACGCGCTCGGCGATGCCCATAAGGCGTCCGAAGACGATTGCCTTGTCCGGGTTGTGCGATGTGGCGTAGCGCAGGTGAGCGAGGCCGTAGGCGAGGTGGCGTGCCTTGTCCTGCATGCAGCGGGCGAATAGCACCTTCTCGGCGGGGTTGTGGGCGAAGAGTTCGCCGTAGCGGTAGAGGGTGAAGGTGAACGTGCCGCGCAGCATGTGGAGCATGACTACGGTTTCGGGCCAGCCGCCAGTGCTCTCGAGGAGCATGCGGTTGACTTCGCCCTTGCTTTCGAGGCCGAGCCCGCCGCCGTTGGAGAGGGCGCGCTTGCGGAATGCCTCGAAGTGGCGGGCGTTGTCGAACATCTGGGTGGCGAGGAAGAGCTTAACCTCGTGGAAGCCGTAGGAGAGCTTCTGCTGCCAGCCGCCTATGACTTCAATCTCCACGCTGGCGATCTGTGAGAGCTCGGTGCAGAGCTGGCACATCGCCGCCTCGACGTCGTCGGGGAGCGGCTGGATGGTGTCCCAGGGGATGTCAGTGGCGGGAGCCCAGCGGCGCTGGATTGCCTCTTCGTAGAGGTCGGCGGCGTTGTCAGCCCAGAGTTCACGCTTCTCGCGCACCTCAAAGCCGAGCGGTGCGACGCCAGGTACGGGGAATGCGCCGCGCGGCTTGCGGGTCTGGTCGTCCCAGAAGTCGGGAACGTCGCCGTAGACGCCGATGTTGAGGGCGTCGATGGTCAGACCGTTCTTGGTTGGCTTCGCGCGTGTGCCCCACTGGAGGGTGTTCTTCATCCATGCCAGATTGGGCGGGGCGATTTCGACTTCTTCGGCATCATCGCTGCCGGCTTCGCGCTCGGTTACGCGGGCGGCGGATGCCTGGATTTTCTCTTCCTGTTCCTGATCCTCAGTTTGCTTGGTGTCTGCCATTCATGCATTCCTTGTGACGGAGGATTTACCCCTTACCCTAACCCACTCCCACGGGGAGAGGGGAATCTTCGGTTAGGGGAATGGACTTTAGGTCCACATGATTTCCATGAGGCGGGGGTCTGCGCGGCCGTTGTCGAAGCGCTCGCCGAAGCCTGCGGAGCGGATGCGCTGGACGTACTCGCGGACCTGCCGCCGGCGAATAGCCATGAGCTTGCGGGCGCCTTCGTCGTAGCCCTTGGTGCCTCCGCCTAGCAGGATTGCCATTGCTTCGCTGCTGGGGGTGTCGATCGCTGCCGGGTTCTGGTTACCGGCGAGGAGTCCGCGCTCACCTTCGTCGAGGTAGCAGTGGATTTCTTCGCGGCGCTCAGGCTCGGACTCGGAGAGGTAGCGCATGTGCATCACGCCGAAGGCTACGTGGCGGGACTCGTCCTGCGCTGCGAGGCGGTAGATGCGCTTTTCGGCTTCGTTGTATGACATCAGCTCGCCCATGCGGAAGAGCGTCAGGACCGCACCTTCGCCTGAGATGTGCAGGCGAGAGGACATTTCGGTGAACTCGCGGGAGAGGTCTATGCTGCCGACCACGCCGCTGGTTGTGATGTCGGGGCGCTGCATGAGGCCGCCTCCGTTGGCGAGGGCGCGCTTGCGGAAGACGTCAAGGTGGCGCGATTCGTCCATAATCTGGGAGAGCAGGAACATGCGCGGCTCGAAGTAGTCAGGGCTGGTGGTTGCGACCCAGCGGGCTGGGATGTCTGCCGCGACGAACTCGACTTCGGTTAGGAAGGTGTCGAGCTGGCACTGGGCGCGCTCGATGTCGTCGGGTAGGGGAGTAATGGTGTGCCAGGGGATGTCGGTTGCGGAACTCCACTGGCGCTGCAGGGACTCTTCGTAGAGTGCCGCTGCGTTGTCGAGCCAGATTTCGGACTTGGTGCGAACGCCGTAGCCACCGATGCGGTAGGAGTCGGGGCGCTTCGCAGCGCCGCGGGGCCTGCCGGTCATGTTGTCGGTGTTGTCCGGCGCCTCGCCATAGGAGCCGACTTCGATGCTGGAGAGGGTCATGCCGCGCTTGGCGTCGGGTTCAGCCTTGATGCCCCACTCGCCTCGCGTGTCCAACCACGACAAGTCAAGATCGTAGTCGTCGGCGTAGTCCTTGATGCCTTGCAGGGATTCGTTCTGAAGTGTGGTCATCGTCGCCTCCCGCGCTGTTCTCTTAACACAATATTAGGCACAACCTTTGTGCATGCCTGTAATTTGAGCGAAATGTGTCAGGCGGCAATGAGGTGCAGCCTGTTTGCTCAATATAATACAGGCGTGGTCGTAGCGCAAGCGCGCGGTGGGCGTCAGGGGGTGGCGGTCTGCCGCGGGTTGGCAGCCTTGGAAGGGCGCGATTTTTCCTCAGTGTATGAAAATGGGGGCTTCCCCCCTCACCCAACCCTCTCCCGCGAGGAGAAGGGATTGATGGTGTCTGGTTTCCTGCCTGCGCTGGAATGACGGAATGAGTTGTGGGGAAGGGATTTAAGGGTCAGGGGCTGCGGTTGTGGAGTGGGATGGTAAGTTTGGGAGGGTTGATGTTGGCGGCGGCAGGGCGACGCCGGTTTTTCGGATTGCGCCTGGGCTCTCGCCTGGGACGGGGGCTGTCAGGCGTCGGATCGGGGTCGGAGGGGCCGTACTCGGCGTATTCTTCCGACTCATCGTCGGGATCGCCAGCGGCACGGCAGTATGCTTCGAACTTCTCCTCTGCCGCGCGCATGGCGTCTTCGTCGCCGCTCTGCTCGGCCTGCTCGTACTCTTCTATGATGGCGGCAATGTCAGACTGACGGCGAGTGCGCTCTATGTTGGAAGGTTCGTTGTATTCTTCGCTGGCGCGCAAGAATGCTTCGATGTCCTGCCAAGTGACGGCGTCAAAGTTCAGGTCGTAGGCGCGGTGCAGCAGCTCCCTATCGGCGGCGAGCCGGTGGCCTGATAGCCATTCACAATCGTCGTTTTCGACTACTCGGATAAGCAGTTCGGCGGCGTCAATGCCGTTGTTCGTGCGATCTCGTATGAGCCTGGCGATGTCGGCATTTGCTGGGTCGGCAGGATCAAGTTCTTCGTTACGATTGAAGGGGACGGAGGCGCGACGCGGGGGCGAAGATTCGCCGAATGCGCGGCGCATAAGCTCCTTGGCTGCCGTGATCCTCTCGTGCCGCTTTACAGTCGGTTTGACCTCTCCCGTGAACGGGTCAAGGTTGTATTCGCCGCCATCCATTATGTCGCGAAGGGAGCTAATAAGGGTTTCGCCGTCGTTGGTGCGGGCGCGGATGTAGCGTGCGGCGGGGTAGCCGACGACGTCCCTGAGAGTAGGTGCGGACTTATGCTGACTTTTGTCCTCCTTAGAATCCGCATTTAACACGACGAGTTTTCCCGCTACATCTACCTGTGATCCGTACCTGCTCAGCAACCGGGCGGCCTCCAGCCGATGGGAGGCTTTGACGGCAGGGTCTGCGCCGTGCAGGATGTCGGCAAGGAACATGGCGATGTCGTCACCGTTGTTGGTGAGCTCGGATATCTTGGATTGTAAGGCGTTTTGGATGCACATGCTTTTCAGTCTTCAGTAGTGAGTTCACAGTTGGCAGCAAATGGGTTGGGGCTGGGGAAAGATCAACCTATAACCCCTCACCCTAACCCTCTCCCCAAGGGAGAGGGGACACTCATATCACCAAGTGGAGAATGAATGTTCTCCTGGGCACGATTATACGTACGAATGTTTGGAATTGTCAAGGGGTTACTCCGGGGGCGAACGCAGGTTGCGGGAAAGGTGTGTGGTAGAATTGCGGGGCTGTGGCGAGACTGTTCCCGGCTGCGGCAGGAGGGGATTTCTTGGCTTTCGGCGTGGGTGCGTTCAACCCGGCAGAGGCTCGTTCGCGGATGCGCGGCGTGTTCTATGGCTGGTGGCTGGTGCCCATCAGCGGCATCGTTCATATGACGACGAGCGTGCCGCTGTTCCACGCGATGGGGCTGTGGTTCGTGGCGCTGGAATCGGCATTTGGATGGAATCGGACGCAGCTTTCACTGGCGTTCTCGTTTACCCGCATCGAGGGCGGCATATTGGGGCCAATCGAGGGGTACCTGGTGGACCGGCTGGGCGTGCGGCGGATGGTGCTCATTGGTTTGAGCATCCTGGGTGTGGGGTTCCTGCTGATGAGCCAGGTGCGCGACTCCAAGGACATTCCGATTGTCCGCGACCTGCCGTTCGAGATACTTCCGGACTTCGTTCGGATTGTCGAGCCCGCGCTGATGTTTTATCTCGTGTTCATGGTAATGGCGCTTGGCCAGGGGCTGAGCGGCTGGCTGACGATGAACACGATGCTGAACAACTGGTTTACCCGTCATAAGGCGAAGGCGATGGGCTATTCCAGCGCGATCGGGCGACTGGGTGCGCTGGTGCTGATTCCGGCTATCGCGTGGGCAGTCGATCCGGAGCAGGACAACTTCGGGTGGTCTATGACCGCGATGCTGCTTGGTATCGTAACGCTGATTATGGTGATACCGGTCAGCAGGCTCATTCGCAACAAGCCTGAAGACTACGGTCTGCTGCCGGACGGCGATGAGCCGCGGGAAACTACTGGAACTGCCGGAACGGATGGCACAGCCGGAACGGGCAGACCTGCCGCGAGACGAGTGCCGCCCTCTGACGGGGATTTCACGCTGAAGGACGCGATGCGGACGCCGACGTTCTGGCTGATTTCGTTTGGGCAGGGGTTCACGTCGATGGTGCTGATAGCGATGATGGCGCACCTGGCGCCGATGCTGTGGGACCAGGGTGTTTCGGTACCGATGGCAGGGTGGGTGGTGTCCACTTATACGGCGATGTCGATGATATTCCAGATTGTGGGCGGGTATGTGGGCGACATGATCTCGAAGCGGTTCGCGTACTTCGTGTTCACTTCGATACAGGCGGGCGCGGTGGTGGTGCTGGTGTTCGTGCCGGAGATTTCGGCGCTGCTGGGGGTGCCGAGCCTGGCGGTGGTGTTTTCATTTGCGATACTGTTTGGGATCGGGTTCGGCGGGCGCAATCCGATCAGCACGTCGATACGCGGGGAGTATTTCGGTCGTAGCTCTTTCGGCAAGATCATGGGGATGTCGCAGGTGCCGATGAACATCATGCTGCTGGGTGCGCCGATATATCCGGCGATCCTGCACGACATGCAGGGGAGCTACGACTTCGCGTTCCTGTCGCTGGCATTCCTGAACTTCATAGGCGGGGCGATGTTCCTGATGGCGAAGAAGCCGAGCAAGCCGGTCAGCCGTCAGCGAGCGGCGGCCAGCGGTTAGGGGACGTGGGCTAACAGGATGGACAGGATGAAGAGGATGGGGTAGGGTTTTTGGCGCGAAATGGCGGGATGTTGGGGCCATACAATTTCACCCCCATCCTAACCTTCCCCCGTCAAGGGGGAAGGGACGAAATGTAAGAAGGAGATGCGAATATGGCGATACAGCCTTTCACGATTGATATTTCGGATGAGATTCTTGATGACATGCGGCAGCGCATTGCGAATACGCGCTGGCCGGACGAGATACCTAACAGCGACTGGGACTACGGCTCCAATATGGCGTATGTTCGGGAGCTTGCGGACTACTGGCTGAACGAGTTCGACTGGCGCAAGCAGGAGGCGATGCTGAACGGCTTTTCGCAGTTCAAGGCGGATGTGGAGGGCATGAGCATCCACTACATCCACGAGCGAGGCAAGGGGCCGAATCCGATTCCGCTGTTGATTACGCACGGGTGGCCGAGCACGTTCTTCGAGATGCACAAGATTATTCCGATGCTGGCTGATCCGGCGGCGCATGGTGGGGATGCGGCGGATGCGTTCGATGTGATTGCGCCGTCGATGCCGAGCTACGGGTTTTCGGACCGGACGACGGAGCGCGGGTGGAGCGTGTCGCGGGTGGGGGACTTCTGGGTGAGCCTGATGGATGTGCTGGGCTACGATAAGTTCGGGGCGCACGGTGGGGACTGGGGCGCGGGGGTGACGGCGCGGCTGGGGCACTCGCATGCGGACAGAATGATCGGCGTGCATGTGACGGCGGTGTCGGCTACTCCGCACCTGGATGATGATACGCCGCCGCTGACCGAGGCAGAAGAGGAGTTTCTGCGGGCGCGGGCGCAGTGGCGCGAGGACGAGGGGGCGTACGGGCACATTCAGGGGACGAAGCCGCAGACGCTATCGTACGGGCTGATGGACTCGCCGGTGGGACTGGCGGCGTGGATTGTGGAGAAGTTCCGGGCGTGGTCGGATTGCAATGGGGATGTGGAGAGCGTCTATACGAAGGATGAGCTGCTGACGAATATCACGATCTACTGGGTTACGCAGACGATAAGCTCGTCGGTGCGGATTTACTACGAGTCGCAGCGCGCGCCGCTGATGCTGGAGAAGGGCGAGAAGATCACGCCGCCGTCGGCTGTGGCGCGGTTCCCGAAGGACATTGGGTATCCGCCGCGCGAGTATGCGGAGCGGGTGTTCAACTTGCAGCAGTGGACGGAGATGCCGGACGGCGGGCACTTTGCGGCGCTGGAGAAGCCGGAAGCGCTGGTGGAGGATTTGCGGTCGTTCTTCAGGCCGTTGCGGTCAGGACGGGGCTAACAGGGATGTTACAGCCCTTCGCCAAGCTCAGGACAGGGATGGGGAGAGTTTGCCTCTTGCTGCGTTTGTGGTGGGCGGCTCCGTCTGTGCTAAAATGGGTTGTCCGAATATAGCATAGATTTAGAACTATCAATTGCTTCGGAGAAGATGCAAATGCCGGAATGGAATGGGAAGCGCATTTCAAAAGAGAGATTGGATGCGGCGTTCAAGAAGTTTGAGAAGCCGGCTGTGCAGGCGAAGATAATAGAGGGGTTCGAGCAGATAGAGCGAGGAGAGTATGTCGTAATAACGATGGAAGAGATCAAAAGAAAGATAGGTCTTGAATCGAGGGCAGATTCCTCAATTAGTGACGTAGGTTGAAAGGAGCTGCACATGGCTGAATGGAAGCCGAGGCGTCTTTCCAGAGAGGAACGGGATGCGGTATTTAAGAAAATGGAGAGTCCTGCGGTGCAGGCGAAGATAAAAGAGGGGTTCGAGCAGATAGAGCGTGGTGAGTGTGTCAGGATACCGATTGATGAGATCAAGCGTAGGCTAAGAGCGTTGAATATTGACTAGCGGCCGCCATGTTCCGGAACTGGTTTTATCCAATAATGCCGAGAATGCGCTACTAGAGTATGGCATACTTACTTGGGCGACATTATTTTCAATTCTATTCGATCCTGAAGTTGACGGGGTGTACAAGCGCCGCCATGCGTCTGACATGATTCTGTTCGAGGACGAAGGGTTGTGTGTTGCGTATCGTCATATGGCGAATGGAGACTTGCAAATCGGCTTTGTTCATAGTGAAGCTGATATAGACCGTCTATAACGGGCAATAGGGAGGCTCCGCTTTAAGCTGCGGGGTCTTTCTGTTTGTGCGGGGAAATGTGGGATATTCCCAGATTTTTCGATTGCGAGAGGTGAAGGGATGCTGTCACATTTTCGGCGGCCTGCGGCTGACTTTCGGGTGGAATTGAGTGAGACGGCGTTTCGGCCCGGCGATGATTTGCAAGTTCGTGTGTCGTTGGTCCCGAGGGATGGGTTTCAGGTTCGGCGCGGTAGAGTGGAATTACTGTGCGTGGAGAGCTATGTGGACCGCGTGGACAATGTACGCACGTCGTCATTCGGGAGCGGTACCCGGAAGCTCGGTTTGACGCGCATCCGCAACCGATACGAGAAGGTCATTTTGGACGATGTCAGGTTGCGGCGCGGGCTGCCTCGCTCTTTTGATGTTGACTGGACAGTACCGTCGGATGCGGTGCCGACAGCCGCCGGTGCGAGTTCGGACATGAACGATGTCGGCATCACCTGGATGGTCAGAACTTCTCTGGATGTGGCCGGCGCTCGCGATTTCAATGACAGGCAGGAGATCACCGTCTTATGCCCGGCGACGGATGCAGACGAATCGCCTTCCCCTGTCGTCGCTGAGGATGCACATGATGAGTGCGCTCTTACGCTGACTTTAAATGAGGGAATCGCTCGTCCATGTGACACGGTTGAAGGTAGCCTGCGGGCCGAGTTGCTGACGGACATGAGCTTGTCTGAGGTGAGGGCTGAACTCTTCAGGGTGGAGGCATTTGGCTACGTGGGTGAGGACTATCACGAGGATTCAGTGATCCTGGAATCAGATTTAGCGCTGGTGGGCGGCGAGACCAGGGAGTGGCGCTTTCAGCTGAAGATAGGGCAGGTGCATGCGCCGAGCCTGAGAACAGAGCTTTCTTCAGTTACTTGGCTGGTCAGAGGGGTATTGGCGAAGCGGATGCGTCTGGATACGCGGATCGAGCAGGAGATCAGGGTTGTTGTGTGAGCGATCTGTCTAGGAGTTGGCTGGCGGTGCGCTGTTCGGCGTGGGTTGATTCGGAACGGGATGGCGGGTGCCTGATTCTGCCTAGCGGCTGAGTGGTGGGATTTGTAGCATGTACTGGCATTTTGAGGTGGTTGTGGATTGTGTTGTGGGGGATCGCAAATGGAGGAAATGCGATGACGACGAAGAGGTCTTACGGGACGCCTGCTACGGATGTACACGGGAACCCAGTGCTGCTGCTATCGGGCGGGAATCCTCAGATAGCGAAGGGGGATGGCGATGCGCCCGTGCAGGCATACATCGCGGCGATGCCGGATTGGAAGTACGAACTGGGGCGACGGCTTGACGAGATTGTCGAGCAGAATGTGCCCGATGTGCAGAAGGCTGTCAGGTGGAACTCGCCCTGGTACGGCGTCGAGGGCTTGGGATGGTTCCTGAATGTCCATTGTTTCGCGAAGTATGTGAAGATTACTTTCTTGAATGGCAGTTCGCTCAGTCCTCTGCCGCCAGAAGGGGGAAAAGACCCGGACGCTCGCTGGGTAAATGTCAGAGAGGGGAAGCTGGACGAGGAACAGATGGTGGAGTGGATCAGGCAATCGGCTGCGATGCCCGGTTGGGACGGGTTTTGATTTTTCTGCCTACGGTATGGGCAGCCTGTAATAGAGAATGAAAAGACCTCGCCGTAAGTGGCGGGGTCTTTCGCTGTGGGCGTGTTGTTTGACACTCATTCTTGCGCCCCTATAAAATGCAGAGTGATTTCGTACCGATTTACTCGGAAATTGGCGACTGCACGGTTCTTGTGAGGCAGCTCAATCGGCTGGGAATATGAGAACCGTGGCGTCTATTCAGGAGGAGCGAGAATTGTCAACAAAGGCGTATATTTTAATTGAGACCTCAGTGGGTAAATCGCGTGATGTGGCGAATACGCTGCGGTCACTCGACGGCATCGAGACGGTCGATGCGGTTACCGGTCCATACGACATAATCGCGGTCGTGGTCGCGCCGGACCTAAATTCGGTCGGGGATATGGTCACGAGCCGCATTCATACGATTAACGGCATTGTTCGCACCGTGACCTGCCTGTCTGTTGGCAGCGTGTAGTCTGTCAGTGGGTCAGCCACAAGTGTGGTGCCTACGCAAGCGGTGCCGATCGACGCCAAGTGATGAACCTAGAATATCAACGGAGGCAGTCTAATGGAGTTCAAATTCACGGCTGAGGAAGAGAATTTTCGCGCCGAGTTGCGCGAGTTTCTGAGCAAAGAACTTCCCGACGGATGGACGGGCGGTGGGGACGAGGAAGGCGAAGACTGGGATTTCGAACTGGAGATGCGGAAGAAGCTGGCGGACAAGGGCTGGCTTACGATGGCATGGCCCGAGGAGTACGGCGGGAGCGGCGCATCTCATATGATGCAGCTTATCTTTGCCGAGGAGATGGCTTACCAGCGCGCTCCCGGACGGGACCAGTTTGGCACTAAGATGCTTGCGCCGACGCTAATGATCCATGGCACGGAGGAGCAGAAGCGCGAGTACCTGCCGCCGATTGCGCGCGGAGAGGTGCAGTGGTGCCAGGGGTACTCGGAGCCTGAATCCGGCTCGGACCTCGCTTCGCTCCAGACACGAGCGGTCGAGGACGGCGACGATTTTGTCGTCAACGGCACGAAGATATGGACTTCCAACGCGCACCACGCGGACCATGTGATGGTGCTGACGCGAACCGACCCGGATGCCCCCAAGCATCGCGGCATCAGCTTTTTGCTTGCGGACATGAAGCAGCCGGGCGTGGAAGTTCGCCCGATCATAAACATGGCGGACAACCATAGCTTCAACATGGTCGTCTTCGACGATGTGCGCGTTCCGAAGAGGAACCTCGTCGGCGAACTCAATCGTGGCTGGTATGTGGGCGCGACTCTGCTGGACTTCGAACGCTCCGGAGTGGAGTATTCGGCGGGCACGAAGAGAACACTTGAAGAATTGGTCCAGTTCTGCAGGGACACCACCCGGAACGGTATGCGCCTGATCGATGATCCGAAGATTAGCCGAAAGCTCGCGGACCTTACGGTCAAGACCGAGATAAGCCGCCTGATTTCATACCAGATTGCGTGGATGCAGAGCGCAGGGCTTGTGCCGAATAAGGAGTCCTCGATGGGCAAGAGTTTCGGCACGGAACTGCAGCAGGCAGTAGCGCGCGCGGGCATGGAGGTTCTGGGGCTGTATGGTCAGCTGGAGCCGGAATCGAAGTACGCGCCGATGCAGGGCCGGATCGAGCAGAGTTATATGACATCAGTTTCCGCGACTATCGCGGCGGGCACATCGGAGATTCAGCGCAACATTATCGCGACGCGCGGACTTGGATTGCCGAGGTAAACGAGCCAGTTAATTGGTGCCCGTCCAGGAGAGCAACAGATAAGAGTACGCTACGGTGAGGTGAATACATGGACTTCCGTTTCAGCTCCGATGACGATGCCTTTCGCGAGGAAGTAGGCGGTTTTGTCGAAAGCGAGTTGCCGTGGGACTGGCGAGAGCGCGCTGTTGACGCGGAAGAGCCGGAGGATGCCGGTCTTGTACGCGAGTTCAAGAAGAAGCTCGCGGGCAACGGCTGGCTGACGATGGCCTGGCCCGAAGAATACGGCGGGCAGGCAGCGCCTCACATCCGGCAGATGATCTTCAACGAGGAGATGGCGTACAGGGGAGTGCCGGCAGGCGACTCCGGCGTGCGCATGGTCGGCCCCATTCTGATGCTGTACGGCACGGAGGAGCAGAAGCAGTTTTTCCTTCCGCGCATAGCGCAGGCGGACATAGACTGGTCGCAGGGATACTCGGAACCCGATAGCGGTTCGGACCTTGCATCACTTCAGACGCGAGCGGTCGAAGACGGTGACGACTTCGTAATCAACGGGTCGAAGATATGGAACGGCGCGCATTCAGGTTCGGACTGGATGTTCATGTTGGCGCGCACTGAACCGGACGCGCCTAAGCACAGAGGCATCAGTTTCCTGCTGACGGAGATGCAACAGCCCGGCGTTACGGTGGAGAAGATACCGATGATGTGGGACGCTCACCGCGCACTCGTAACATTCGAGGATGTGCGTGTGCCGAAGAAGAACCTGGTGGGCGAACTCAACCGAGGCTGGTATGTGGGCGCTGCGCTGCTGGACTTCGAGCGGTCCGGAGTTGACCGCCCGGCAAGGGCGAAGCGGCTGCTAGAGGACATCGTGGACTTCTGCAAGGAGAACGAGCGGAACGGCAAGCCGCTGTCTGAGGATGTCTCAGTGCGCCAGCGAATTGCGGATATGGCCGTGCAGGTCGAGTCTTGCCGGCTGATGTGCTACAACGTGGCGTGGATGCAGAGCCAGGACATGATTCCTAACATGGAGGCGTCTATCACCAAGGCATACGGCACAGAGATGATGATCCGGCTGTATAGCCTGGGCATGCAGGTGATGGGATTGTACGGTCAGCTTGACCCTGAGTCGAGTTGGGCACCGCTGCGGGGACGCATAGAGAACGGCTGGATGCGCTCGCATGGCGGCACGGTCGCGGCGGGCACGTCGGAGATCAATCGCAATGTAATAGCGACCAGGGGACTGGAGTTGCCGAGGTAAGTTTAATAGTTTCCCTGGCAATCGCAGCATGTCTTCTAATGCACAGAAGCAAACACACAGAATTAAGTACACAGAGAACGAACAACACCTGCGGCCTAGAAGTGCCGTCTCAACATACGGAGGAATACGATAAATGGACCTTGGACTGAACGAAACGCAGCAGATGCTCAGGAACAGCGCGCGCGAGTTCCTGCAGGCGGAGTGCCCGGACACATACGTGCGCGAAATGGAAGAGGACGAGCGCGGCTACACGCCTGAGATGTGGCAGAAGGTCGCGGAGCAGGGCTGGCTGGGACTGATCATTCCTGAAGAGTATGGCGGCGTGGGACTAAGCTACCTCGACCTGTCCGTGCTGCTGGAAGAGACAGGACGCGCGCTGCTGCCGGGGCCGTTCTTTTCGACGGTTGTGATGGGTGGCATGGCGATAATGGATGCCGGTTCGGAAGAGCAGAAGCAGGGTCTTCTGCCGCAGATCAGCGAGGGGCAGCTTATCGTTACGCTTGCACTGACTGAGCCTAGCGCGCGATGGGATGCCGAGGGCGTGGAGATGACCGCCACACAGAGCGGCGACGGCTGGACTCTGAACGGCGTCAAGCTGTTCGTGCCGAACGCGCATGTTTCGGACACCTATGTTGTGGCGGCGCGCACGGGTGAGGGCGAGCGGGATGTTACGCTGTTCCTGGTGCCTCGGGGAACTGATGGCGTCAACCACACGCTGCTGAAGACGATCGCGTCCGACAGGCAGTCCGAACTGGCCTTCGAGAATGCCAGCGTACCTGCCTCAGCGGTGCTTGGCGAAGTAAACGGCGGCTGGGACACGATCGAGAAGGTGCTCGCATGGGGCGCAATCGGCAAGTGCGCCGAAATGGTGGGCGGCGCCGAGCAGGTGCTCGACATGACGGTGGAGTACGCGAAGCAGAGGACGCAGTTCGGCAGGCCTATCGGGTCGTTCCAGGCGATCCAGCATCACTGCGCGAACATGGCGACCGATGTGGAAGGCTCACGCTATATCACTTACCAAGCGGCATGGAGACTGTCAGAGGGCGAAGATGCGACGCAGGAAGTTGCGATGGCGAAGGCTTGGGTGAGCGACGCGTACAGACGCATCTGCGCGCTCGGGCACCAGTGCCATGGTGCGATCGGCTTCACGAAAGAGCACAACATGCAGTTGTACTCGCGGCGGGCGAAGGCTGCGGAGCTTGCGTTCGGGGACACGGACTTCCATCTGGAGACGGTGGCGGAGGGGATTGGGCTGTAAGGAATCATAACGGCTAAATGCTGCCTGAACATCCGCTTGAGTTCATTCAACGCTGTGTGAATGAGCGTAAGGTGCGGTGGACGTATCATGCAGACATCCAGATGCGTGACAGGACTATAGACAGACAGACAATTGTCGATTCCGTAAGCGCCTTTGAGGTTATAGAGGAATATCCGGACGACAAATACTTGCCAAGCTATCTTGTTTACTCACGTTACGGCAGTCTGGTGATTCATGTGTTATTCGCGACAGATATTCGAGATGATAATGTTCGCGTGGTAACAGCCTATTCTCCGAGCCTCGTAGAGTGGGAAAGTGACATGAGGACAAGGAGGCGATTTGTATGAAGTGTCATGTGTGCGGAAGCAAAACGTCGTCCGTTGTTACAGATATGCCGTTCAAAGTGTCCAATACCTCTATTGTCATCGTAAGAGAGATGCCAGTTGACCAATGCAGCAATTGTGGTCAATACCTGATAGACGATCCGGTGATGGAGCGTGTGGAGAGCATAATCAAGGAAGTGGATGCAGGTACGGAACTCGAGATTGTTCAGTATGCCACCTGAGATAGGCGCTCCAGACCAGTGAACTTCGAGACCATACGGTGTCTCAACTGAAGGGTATGGATATGGACTGCACGATACAGGGATGTGAGGGCGAATACGAAGAGCAGTTTATCGTGCATACGGCGCGGCACAATGAGCGGATAGTGGTGGTGGATAATGTGCCGGCGGAGGTGTGCGGTACCTGCGGCGATACTCTGCTGAGTTCCATTGCGATGATGCGCATTGATGAGATACTCAGCGACGGCACTAAGGCTACCGGTGTGGTGCCGCTGTACGATTTTCTGGCGCAGTGAGTCATGGCAGAGTGAACAGGGAGACCGCTGCTGCGCGGGCAAGCCATCATATCGACCCGGAGTCGGGGGCAATACTTGCTCCGATTCAACCCTCCACTACCTTCGAGCGTGCGCCTGATGGAGAGTATCCGGGCGGATTCATCTATTCTCGGACGGGGAATCCGAACAGGCAGCAGCTCGAAGAAATCCTAACGACGCTTGAGGGCGGTGCTGCGTGCGCTGCTTTTTCGTCGGGGTCGGCGGCGAGTGCGGCTGTGTTTCAGGCGCTTTCCAGCGGTGATCATGTGGTGGCGCCCAATGATTGCTATCACGGTACTCGTGCGATTCTGCGAGATTTTCTCTCCCGGTGGGGACTGGAAGTTACTTTCGCTGACCTGACTAATCCTGAAGAAACGCGGCGGGCGATACGGGGCAACACGCGGCTGGTGTGGGTGGAGACGCCGTCGAACCCGATGCTGAAGGTTACGGACATACGACGCACGGCAGAGATCGCGCACGAATCGGGGGCGCTGTGCGTTTGCGACAACACATGGGCGACGCCGATGCTGCAACGACCTATCGCTCTGGGGGCGGACATGGTCGTCCACTCGACGACGAAGTACCTGTCAGGGCACAGTGATGTGATGGGCGGTGCGGTCATAGCTGCGAGTGAAGATGCATTCTTCGACAGGATGCGTCAGGTGCAGACGACATACGGGGCGGTGCCTTCGGCGTTCGACTGCTGGCTGACGCTGCGGGGGATACGCACGCTGCACCTGCGAATGCGCGCTCACTGCGAAAATGCGGGTGCGATCGCATCGTTCCTAAGCGAGCATCCCAGAGTGGAAGCGGTCCACTATCCGGGGCTGGCGGCGCCGGAGGAACGCGCTGTGGCTGAGGGGCAGATGTCGGATTTCGGCGGGATGCTGTCGCTTCAGGTGGAGGGTGGCAGGCAGCATGCGATGGAGGTTGCGGCGAAGCTGCGGCTGTTCACGCGCGCGACGAGCCTGGGCGGAACTGAGAGCCTGATTGAGCATCGCGCATCGGTCGAGGGGCCCGATACGCAGACGCCGGACAACCTGCTGAGAGTGTCGGTGGGCATCGAAAATGTTGATGACCTGCTGGCGGACCTCGGTCAAGCATTGGGGTAGGATTCAGGCTTGTCCAGAATCTGGGCAGCATGCTGAAATGGCGTCTTCGGGCGCGTCTCACTTCATGCGCCGTAATGTGCTACTATGGCGTTGCGGGTGTCTGCCATTGAAGAACACTGTCTTCCCAAGGTGTCGATTGCTGGCATTGCCGCCTATGGGACTGGCCCTTTCACAGGCGACGGCCCTACATTCGAAATGGTGGTTTACCAGCAATACGGTCAATGCGTTCTTTTTCGACTTTCGGCTTCATCCTTAAGCGTCTCAACTCCGATTGGAAGCTCCTGCTAAGCATCTTCGCAGGCATAATAATAGCGTCCACTCTAGTTGCGGGCGCCCCAGTGTATTTGAATTCGCTGGCGCGCCTCACGCTCAACACATCCATTGACCGTTCTTCCATTCTGTTCCTGAACATATTCGCCTTCGCTCCGAATGTGCCGTTGAACGAGGAGAGCCTCAACGCTACCGATAGCGAAATAAACAGGCTGATCGAAGATAACATCTCTGACTTCTATGTGAGCCGCGAGCGCTTCCTTAAAGGCACGACTCTCCTCATAGGAACGCCGAGGCGACCACTTGCCAACGCTGATATTGACCTCGTGTCGCGAGGATACCTGCAGTACCTGTCCAATGTGGAACATCATGTTAATTTCACTTCCGGGCGCGCGTTTACGGATACGGTTACTGACACGGAAGACGGGCTGCATGTGGAGGTGCTCTTAGGTGACACTCCTGCGAGCGTTTTCGGCCTGAATGTTGGCGACAATCTGGAAATGAGGCCTTCGCTTGGGAGCGATCAGGCTATCATCGCGGAGATTGTTGGCATCATTGAGCCCAGTGACGAGAACGAGGACTACTGGCATCAGAACGCCAATGTGTTCATGGAGCCCGCACCGCTCGAAGAGATCCCGGATGTGGGCATCGAAGTGGACCCTGAAGAGCCTCCCATCGCGCTCTTCGTTACGAGGCAGGCTCTGCTGGACAGCATGGGCAAGGCATATCCGGGCAGCCTGGTTTCGTCATCATGGTACATCTTCGTCGATAAGGAGCCGCTGAAAAAGATATGGCCGGTGGAGCTGAGGGCGCGCCTAGACAATCTTGAAGGCGGCATGGCGGTTCGGATGCAGGGCAGCGCCGTGTTCACGGGCATCACTTCTCTGCTAGACCGCTTTGAGCGGCGCAGCTTCTTTACGAGCATACCCCTGCTGCTGCTGCTGACCATTACTGTCATCACAGTGCTCTACTACATGTCGATGATGGTCTCGTACCTGGTACAGAGCAGGGAGGATGATGTTGCGCTGCTGCGCAGTCGAGGCGTGAGCATGGCCCAACTTGTGCGCCTGTATGCCATCGAGGGGTTGGTGATAACTGCCGTAGCGGTCATTATAGCGCCGCTGCTTGCCATGGGCATAATTGCGGTTTCGGGCAAATTGCCTTACTTCACGGAGATAACTAACGGCTCCCTGCTGCCGGTGAACTGGCGCTGGACGCCGTTCCTGGTCGCCGCTGCGGTGGGCGCGCTGAGCCTCGCCATATACGTCGTGCCCAGCGTGATAGGAGCGCGGACGGGGCTGATCATACATAAGCTGCGCTCGTCTCGGCCGCCCGAAGTGCCGTTCTTCCAGCGCTACTATCTCGATGTTTTGGTGCTTATCATCGGTGGGTTGGTCTTCTGGGAGTTGAATGCCAGAGGGCAGATAGTGTCAGGAGGGCTATTCAGCGGCGTGGAAATAAACGAGGCGCTGCTATTTGCTCCCGTGCTGCTGCTTACGCTTGTTGCGCTGGTATTCATGCGCTTTTTCCCTTTGTTTGTGCGCTTCATCAGCGGCGAGTCGCCTGCCCTTGTTCATCTCTATGTCTGGGTCATAACTGCTACGCTTGCGCTCACCCTGGCGTCTGATGGCGTGAGGCAGGGCGACTATGTGGGGGTGCTTCCGCCGACAGCGATAGCGCTGATGGTGGCAGCAGCGTATTGGGCGACGCAGCGATCTTCGAGAGTTCGTTCAAGGCTTTATGGCACGGCGGCGCAGATTGCGCTTACAACCGCGCTGATTTACCTGTACCCACCAACTGACGGGACCCTGGCAAATACCCCGACCCTGGCTTTTGGTGCGATAGTGCCGCTGCAGCTGGTGTTCTACGGCTTGGTGTTGCTTTCGGACAGGTCGCCAGTGTGGGTGTCGCTCAGTCTGTGGCACATGGCGCGCAACCCGCTGCAATATAGCTGGCTCGTGCTACTCCTCGTGATGGTAACGGGGCTTGCGGTGCTGGCGACGACAGTGGGAGGGACGCTCAACAGGAGCTACCAGGAGCGCATTCTCTACGATGTGGCGGCGGATATGCGGGTGTCCAACATACCCGGCTTCATTGCGCGCAGCGTTGACGGGCTTCGGGACCGCTACCTGACCATTCCCGGTGTAACTGCTGTCTCGCTGGCTTTCAGGGACCGAGGCACACTGGGCGCGAACTATTCCGGCAACACGTTCCGAATGCTCGCGGTCGAATCCGACGACTTCCACTATCATTCCTGGTATCGAGATGATTTTTCGCGCAGCACATTGCCGGAGGTCATGCGGGCTCTCAGGCCGCTCACGGTCAGTGAGCCTATTACCTTGCCGGATGACGCGGTCGGCGTGGGAATCTGGATGAAGCCCGCAGAAGTGTATCCGAATATGTTCATGTGGCTGGTATTGCAGGATGCGGACGGCGTCCTGGATACCGTTTCCCTGGGCAACATGGGGCCTACCGAGTGGCATGCGCGCGCGCTGCAAGTGCCGCAGAGGATGAAACGTCCTGTCCAGCTGGCGTCCATCCAGATATACGAGCCGGTCTTCGGCCCGGCTGGCACAGCAGGTTCCATTCTTCTTGATAACCTGCACGCGATAAAGAGAGACGGCACGACGCAGGTGTTGGAGGACTTCGAGGACCCCCGTTCAACCTGGCTGCCACTCGCAACTTCCACAATATCGTCAGATTCGCTCGTCCTAACGAATGAAGATGTGAATCAGGGCGCAAACGCCGGCCTGTTCAGCTTCGGGAAGGACACCGACAACGGGCTGCGGGGAATATACAGAAGCCCAAGCGGAGGTCACGTGCCCGTGGTTGCGAGCAGTTCGTTCCTGCGAACATCCGGCGCGCGAGTCGGGGATGCGCTAATCGTGGAACTGAAAGGTCGCTTCATTCCGATACATCTGCGCGACAGCGTTGACTTCTTCCCCACGCTCAATCCGACCGGCGCCGGTTTTCTGGTGGCCGACCTCGAGACTCTTATCCGGCACATCAATATCCTAAGCCCTTCGCTGGTGGCGACGCCTAACGAGATGTTCATCGAAAAGGCTTCAGGTGCGGGGACTTCGGTGCGGGATGTCGTAACGCGACTTGTCGGTCGCGACCTTGTGCATGACCGGGAGACGCAGCTTGAGCAGATAAGGCTCGACCCGCTGATAACCGCGGGCTGGCAGGCGATGGTGCTGCTTGCGATGGCAATTATCGTGTTTACTGCCGGGCTCGGGTATGTGACCTACATGCTTGCGTTCGCCAATCGGAGCCGGAACGAGATGGGATTCCTGCAGTCCGTGGGGCTCTCCTCGCGGCAGATGGCGGGCTTGCTGATACTCGAGCACTTTATAATAGTGGCAGTGGGCATCGGATTGGGAACCGGCGCGGGCCTGTTGATGAGCGACCTTATGGTATCATCGGTTGCGGTTACCGAGAATGGAAGGCAGGTCGTGCCGCCATTTATTATGGAGACAGACTTGCGTTCTCTAGTGCCGCTTTATGTCATTCTGATCGGAATTTTCGCACTCTCGGTTTATCGCCTCACACAGAGCATGCGCAACCTGGACTTCCACGCGATATCGAGACTTGAGTGATACTTTTCTCTACAAGCAATAACTGTACGACACAATCCGGCATAACCCGACCGTCCCTTTCCGAAAGGGACTGACTCAGGGGACTGATTCACATCAAATATGGACAGGCTGAAACACAGATAGATCTGATATGCGCCAAGTAGTATCCGCAATAGTCGCAGCGTGGCCGATGGTAGCCAAGCGTAGCCTGTCGCACTGGCGGCTACTCTCTACCGTCGTCATTGGCGTGTTGCTGTCGTCCACTGTAATGGCGGGAACGGTCATCTACTTCGATGCGCTGCGCGAGCTTGCGCTGAAGAACTCGCTGGACAAGGTTGAGCCTCTGGACCTGGACATACTGCTCAAGGCGGAGCGGGGGCCTGCCACCATCGAGGAGTTTGAGAAGGTCTCGAACGCGATGACCCACCAGTTCGAAGGCCGTCTTGACTGGCTGTTTCAGGATGTGCAGCGCAGCGCCAAGTCCGCCACCTTCTACCTGACAATGCCGGGGAACGAGGAGAACGCGGGCAAGGATGACGCGCGCGCCTTCTTCACATTCAACCCGCGACTGACTGACAACATAACTCTGCTACCTGGGGGAAGGTTCCCCAGTGAACAGCCTCTTCAGACTTCGACGGAACCTCTCCTGTTCGAGGCGATTGCTCCTGTCGCAGCCGCAGAGTTGTTTGGCGTCGGCGTAGGTGACCGAATATCCGCCGCCCCTTATTGGCGAGACCGCCTGCCATACACCAGCATCGTCATCACCGGACTGTTCGAGCGCAACGATCCTGATTCGGAATTCTGGCACCAGGACGACACGCTGTTCAAGTCTGTCACATCAGGATCGTTCCGGACTCTGCCGCTGTACATCTCTGAGCAGATGTTCTTCAATATACTGGGCGCTTCGTTCACAGATATGGACGCCTCATACGCCTGGCATCTCGATACAGACCGCGAGCGTCTGAATGCGGGCAACACGACCATCACCCACCTGCATGTGCGGTCGATGCGGACTCAACTTGCTACGAATCTGTTCGGCTTTCGACAGCTGACCGCGCTTGACTCGACGCTTGTGGAGTACGACAGGCGATTGTTCTTCAGCAAGATACCGATGTTCGTGGTGATGGTGCTGATAGCGGTCGTCATCCTGTATTACGTGGTTACGCTTTCGTCACTGCTCGTGGAGCAGCAGCGCGGCGAGCTTGCGCTGCTGAGGAGTCGCGGCGCCAGTTCCGGCCAGATACTTGTGGTGTTCATACTTGAGGGCGCGACAATATCCATAATCGCAGTTGCGGTCGCGCCGATACTCGCCGCTACGATAATCAGCCTGATGGGATATACGCCCGCGTTCTCAGAACTGAGCGGAGGCGGCCGTCTGAATGTCTTTATCACCAGCGGCGCGTACCTGATGAGCGGCCTGGGTGGGCTGTTCAGCTTCGGAGCGCTGCTCATTCCCGCGGTGCGCGCTTCTCGCATCGGCGTCACGCGGCATAGACAGCAGTCGGCGCGTCCAACCGGACCTCCCTTCTATCAGCGGTACTATCTCGATGTGATGCTCCTTGTGGTGAGCATTTTCCTGTTCCGCCAGCTTCACGACCAGGGTTCCGTTGTGGCAACGGGACTCTTTGGGAGCGTAGCGGTGAACCAGGCGCTCCTAGCGGTGCCTGCGCTGATACTGGTGGCGTTCGCCGTGGCGCTGCTGCGCCTATTCCCGCTTTCAATTCGGTACATCAGCGGTGAATCGCCGAACCTCATGCATCTCATTGTTGGCGTGGTTGCGGCAGTGCAAGCCGCGACGATACTGTTCGGCAACGGTGATGCCGCTGACTGGGCGGCGCGCGGGATTTCGCTAGGGATAATCGCTGTCATGGTGGCCATGTATGGCGTGACGGAGCGCCTTTCGGACGGCAGACTGCGCGCCGTAGGGCTGGTGGCCCAGGTGGCGGTGGTTGTTGCGCTGATGCTTGGTCCTGTCGCTGTGCCCGTGCTGGAGTTCCTTGCGTATAGCAACGGTGGAACGGCGATAACGCCCGGGATTGTTGGCGGTGTGCTGGTAGTTAGCGTGTCGGCCGGGGCGAGTTTCTTCCTGCCGCTGCCGCTGGGAGTGATATTCCTGGCGTTCAGCGCATTTGCGCAGAGGGCGCCGGTGGGCTTCTCGATGGGTATGTGGCAGATGGCGCGCAACCCTACGCATTATGCTCGGATGTCGCTGCTGCTCATACTCATGGCGGGACTTGGCATTTTTGCGGCGAGCTTCGGCGGGACATTGGAACGCAGCTTCGAGGAGCAGGCGCAGTACGCTACCGGCGCGGATGTCCGTGTGGAGGGGCTGACCGTGAACAACCGGGGGACGAGCCTGTCTCTCGTCGAGACTTATGAGGCGATTCCCCTAGTCGAGGAGGTGTCGCCGGTTGTCAAGGCGTTCGGCTCAGACCTGTCCAAATTGCTGGGCGAAAGCTATACGATGGTTGCCGTGGACGGCGAGACTATGGGACGCATTGGCTGGTTCAGGGGCGACTTTGCGGATCGTCCGATAGGTGAAATGCTTACCCAGCTGGAGCAACAGAACCAGCCGATTGGCATAGACCTGCCCGACAATTCGCGTGGCATCGGGATTCGTGTCAAGCCGGACAGACCGCGAGAGAGCCTTGCTCTCTCCCTGCGCATTAAGGACGCCAACGACAGGTATTTCACCTATGTGATGGGACGGCTTGGCGGCA
Source organism: Dehalococcoidia bacterium (assembly GCA_963665605.1). GTDB lineage: Bacteria > Chloroflexota > Dehalococcoidia > Lucifugimonadales > JADFKI01 > Bin90. The sequence goes on from OY762409.1 coordinate 3,269,409, forward strand.
ACGGGGACTGGCTGACGCTTGAGCGCGGACTGGAGCGAGGGACCACATTCAGGCGGTTTGTGCCGCTTCAGCCGGTGCATCCTCTGACGATGGTTTCGCTGGCTATCCATGACACTAACTCGCGGGGAAGGCTGCGAGCGGGCAATGTCATCATCGAAAGTATCTGGGTCAGGGACGGCACAAACAAGGTCACAGTTCTGGAGGACTTCAATACGGTGTCCGAATGGACCATCCTGCGGGGGGCTCGTGAGTCCATTACTGACATCCTGCAGCCTGTAAGCACGAGTACGGACAATCCTGCATTGATGGATGCGGCGCAGTTCATCTGGTCGGAGGGTCCGCCGCTTACCGGACGCGGCATTTATCACGGGCCGCCCGCGAGTCCGCTGCCTGTGCTGGCGAGCAAGTCGTTCCTCGCGGACACGGGACACAAGGTGGGAGAGGAGTTTACGGTCTCAATATCGGGGCACCGTACGCCGATACACATCATAGACTCGTTCGAATACTTCCCAACGCTCAATACGGTGAGCAAGCGATATCTCATTGCGGATGTGGCGTCGGTTGTGCGGTACACGAACCTCGAACCGACATCCGCTGAGGTGAAGCCCAACGAGATGTGGATTAAGACAACGTCCAACGGCAACGATAGGGCTGCGCTCGTATCAGAGATGCGTGACGAAGGGGAGCCGTTCCAGAGCAGGGCGGTGCATGACCGAGTGGAGGCGCTGGAGGATGCGGCGGTTGATCCACTGGTGCATGCGGGCTGGCGCGCGCTGCTGTTCATGGCATTTGGAGCGGTGCTTATCCTGAGTTGCCTGGGATTCCTGGTGCATTCCTATGTGTCGTTCCGTGAGCGCGAAATGCAGTTCGGACTGATGCGCACTGTCGGCTTCTCAATGCGGCAGCTGATTACGCTGGTATGGCTGGAGCAGGCAATCGTCATCGGGGCGGGGATGGCGCTGGGCGCCGAGATGGGCCGACGACTCGGCGCAATCATTATGCCGTTCCTCAGCCACAATGACCGTGGGACACAGGTGTTGCCGCCGTTTGTGCTGGAGATAGATTGGGGTACGCTGGCAATCACCTACGGCTTTATGATTCTGGTGTTCACGGCAATAATTCTGGGCATGATCTGGTTCATACGCAGGATTTCGCTGCAAAGAATACTGAGGCTCGGCGAGCTTTAGGCTGACGCCGAAGTCAAAAATTAGTGTGAAGGGGATTAAGATATGACATACGCGAACAGGGAGGCGTACATCGTCTGCGAAGACCTGTTCAAGATATACAAGATTGCAGACCTGGAGGTGGTTGCTCTGCGTGGCCTTGACCTGACTGTGCAGCGCAACGAGGTGGTAGCGATCGTAGGGGCGAGCGGGAGCGGGAAGAGCACGCTGCTCAATATCCTTGCGGGCTACGACTCACCCTCGGCGGGTCGCGTCAGTGTGGGCGACAAGGACCTGCTGCGCATGACGCCTAACGAGACGGAGTTGTACAGGCGGGACGAAGTAGGATTCATCTGGCAGCAGACGAGCCGGAACATGTTCCCGTACCTGACGGCGGTGGAGAATGTTGCACTGCCGATGATGCTGACCTTTACATCGCCGCGAGAGCGCAGGAGGCGCGCCGAGGAGCTATTGGAGCTTGTCGGCCTTGGGCATCGGATGGGGCATACGCCTGAGAAGCTGAGCGGGGGCGAGCAGCAGCGCGTAGCGATCGCGGTTGCGCTTGCCAATCATCCGCCGCTGCTGCTGGCAGACGAGCCCACGGGCGAGCTCGATGACAATACTGCTGCGGAAATCCTTGATCTGTTCGGAGAAATCAACCGCGAGCTCGATACGACGATTCTTATCGTCACGCACGACCCGGACATCGCGTACAAAGTGGGACGCGTCGTCATGATCAGGGACGGCAAGATGGCAACCGAGGTGCGTCGCAGGGTTACTTTCCAGAGGCTGTCGGGCGCGGTCGCAACCGACCAACCGCTGGAGGAGTTCATCCTGGTTGATGGCAGCGGCAGAGTGCAGATACCGCGAGACATCATCGACAAGCTGAAGATTGGGGAGCGTGCGCGCATTGACACGGTGGACGGGATGGTTACTCTGACGCCTGATGATGTTCAGTAGGGAACTCACAGGATGTACAGGATAGATAGGATTTGAGGGGAATTGGCAGTTGAGCAGAGTGCAAAGGTTACTAGCGGCGGTTGATGTAGAGCGCAGGTATGACCTGGACTCGGAAGAGGTGCATGCTCTGCGGGGCGTCAACCTCAACGTGTTTCCGGGACAGTTCATCGCGGTTGTGGGCAGATCGGGTTCGGGCAAAACCTCGCTGCTGAATATCATGGCGGGGCTGGACAGGCCGAGCGATGGCAAGGTGCTTTTCGAGGAGCGAGACCTCGCGGAAATGGACGAGCAGGAACTTACGGAGCTGCGGCGACATCGTATTGGCTTCATATTCCAGTCGTTCGGATTGCTGCCGCTACTGTCTGCATTTGAGAATGTGGAGCTTCCGCTGCGGATCAGAGGGATGAGAGCCGGTGAGCGAGCTGAGCGCACGAGAGAGGCGCTGGACATCGTAGGACTTTGGACCCGTTCACGGCACCGCCCCTACGAGCTTTCGGGCGGGGAACAGCAGCGGGTCGCAATTGCGCGCGCCATCGTGATACGCCCATCCCTGATACTGGCGGACGAGCCGACCGGTGAGCTGGACTCGAACAACGCGCACGCGATATTCGGCCTCTTCAAGGACATGGTCGTAAAGCAGGGCATCAGCGTGGTCTCCGCGACACACGACTCGACATTGCTGTCCATGGCGGACGAGGTGAAGGAGATACGCGACGGGCACCTGTTGGAGCAGGCTGAGCTAGGTTTGCGCTATCGGAACTAGCCTGCGAGCCTGTCGGCTATGCCATTGGCTTGATGTCGGATGCCTCCAGCAAGGACGCACCGTAGTTTTCCAGGGAACTGTCGCTGACCATGAAGTGCTGCGCCGCAGCGTTGATGTTGCGAAGGCAGCGCTGGAGGACATGGCTGCGGTGAATCGCCGAGCCGCCGGTGTATCGGAATGCCTTAGTTACGACATCGACCGCTTCGAATGTGACATGAGCCGATATCGCGCGCATCTCGGACTGGACTGCCGCATCGGGGACTTGTCCGGAGCATGTGATCTCGTAGGCGCGCTCATAGATTTCGTGAGAGAGGGCGCGTGCGGCTCGCAGACGGAAGTCGCAGGCGGCAATGTCGCCGCGGAACGCCTCGCGGTCGGCAAGACTTGATGTTGGCGGGTTGCCGCGCTTCTTGTTTGGCGCGCTGGCGATAATTTCATCGAGGGCGCGGCGGGCTATGCCGAGCGCGACCCCGGAGTGCTCGTTGGCGACGAAACCAGGCCTTCCCATTCTGTAAATTGCGTCGCCGCGCCTGGGTTCCCACATCGCGGTTTCCCAAGTGAACTCGGCGGGCACGAATAGTTCCTTCACGGAAATGTCGTTGCTGCCGCTGCCTTCCAGTCCCACGACATGCCAGTTGTCGTGTATGTGTCCTTTCGCCACAGGATAGACGAGAGTCAGGCTGTTTTCTTCGGTATTGTCCCTTGCCGGCACTTTTGCGCCCGCGACCATCCACTCTGCGTGGCGGACACCGCTCGCGAAAGGCCACCTGCCGGTGAGGATGTAGCCACCTTCAACGGGGATTGCCTGTCCTGAGATTGCTGTCGCGGTGGCGGCAGTGGGGATGCGTCCGTTTGCGAACATCTTGGCGATGGCTGAGTCGCAGAGGAAAGCACCGGGTCGCCCGATCGCTGTTGCGCCTATCATCAGGCACCAGCCTGCCGCGGCGTCGATGTATGCTAGCTCTTCGATGATTTCGATCTGGGTGACGGGATCGGCTTCCGCGCCGCCGAGGGGCATGGGCAGCTTGAGTGTGAACAGCCCTGCTTCCCGGATGGCCTCAACGGAGGCGGGCGCCAGTGTGCCGAGCCGCTCGGATTCTTCGACACAGTTGGATACGGTATCGCGCACGGAGTCCACTGCATCGAGAAGGACAGTGCGTTTTTCATTGCGGTCTGTGGGGAACTTCATTCTTATACCTTAACACTTAACATACGGTCTGGCATCAATGAACCAGTCCGGGAGGCGTGTGATGGTTCAGGGTAAGGATACAAGCAGCGATATCGCATCCTGGCGCTGGTTCTGGTTCAGACCGGGCAGGCGCAATGAGGCGCTGAGATCTGCCTTGGCGCGGTCGGTGGAGCCGATGCGAGCCATGATTTTGCCGCGCGTGTAGAAGGCTTGGCCGCTGAGCGAGTCTAATTCCACGGCGCGGTCGGCATGCTCCAGCGCTCCCATCGCGTTGCCATCCTGAAGCAGTCGCTCGGCACGAATGACGAGGATCTGAGACTGCTGGGCGTCGGAGACATCCGAGCCGACATACCAGACCAACCCTCCAAGCAGAACGATGAAGACCGGAATCGACAGCCAGCGTACACCGAGCGGGGATTGGGAGGCGATGCGCCGCGTGAATCCGATAGGAGTTGCTATCAGCTCATAGGTGTAGCGGGGGGCGAGCGCCAATCCCATGATGAATCCGCCGGCAAGCCCGCCGAAGTGCGCCCAGTTGTCGATGTTGGGGATGATCAGGCCGATGGCGAGGTTTATGACGGCGATGGCTGCCAGCCCGGTGAGGTTGTGCCTGCCCATTTCGCCGAGGTTTTCCCGATTGACGACGAAGTACGCCGCGAGCGCGCCCAGGATGCCGAATATTGCGCCGCTTGCGCCCACTGCGATGGCAGTCTTGTTGAACATGTAGCTGAGGACGCCACCCGCAAGTCCCGCCAGCACGTAGATGATGGTGAAGCGGGTGTGTCCATAGACGCCTTCGACGAGCCTGCCGAAGATGAAGAGGGCGAAGCAGTTGAAGAACAGGTGAAGGAGGTTGGCGTGGAGGAACATGGCGGTGAAGAGACGCCAGTATTCGCCGGTGGCTATGAGCGGGCCGAACATCGCGCCGAAGCGCAGCAGCACATCCACGTCCTGGTTCATGAATCCGCCGACCAGCTGCATGAACAGCCAGACGAGGATGTTTATAGCCAGGAGTAGCCAGGTGATGACAACTCTGCCGTCTGCGCCGGGCAGCGTGAATCCCCTCGTTGGCCTTGCCTGTTCGCTCTCACGCTGAGGGTCGTCGTGCTCGAATTGGTGCATCGCGCCTCCATCGCTGCTCTGCGCCAGCTTGGTGTCGGCGTTGGGGTATCTTCACGATAGCATCAGCGCATCGCAGGTTCAAGGACATGCGTCGCAACGTAAGGGTGAGCGGTGGTCGAAATGGCGGCATTGGCGCAATGGATAGGATAATCGGCGTGTGAGTTGTAAAATATCGGCTATGAATGTTCGCGAAGTGACGATAGATGAGCTTGTGGAGCGGTATCCGGCGCTGCTGTTTGACGCATACGGCGTGCTGTCGTACTCGGTGGGCGCGCTGCCGGGCGCTGTCGAACTTATCAACAGGCTCAACGGGGTGGGGAAGCCGTACTATGTGCTGACGAATGACGCGTCGGCGCTGCCAGAGAGGCGGGCGGCCGGATACCGAAGAGTGGGGCTGAATGTGGATGAAGACAGGATCATCACCTCAGGCAGCCTCCTGAAAGGTTTCTTTGCCAATAACGGCCTGGGTGGTGCAAGGTGCCTCGTGCTGGGGACGGCGGACAGCGCTGAATATGTTCGACGTGCGTGTGGTGCGGTGGTGCAGGCAGCGGACGGGTTCGATGTGGTTGTGGTGGGAGATCAGTCGGGCTTTCCGTTCGTAGGTGGTGTGAATGCGGTGCTGACTGAGTTGTTTCGCATGATTGACGCGGGGGGTATGCCGAGACTTGTGCTGCCGAATCCGGACCTGGTGTATCCGGATGATGACGGGTTCGGTATGGCGAGCGGGAGCGTGGCGCTGATAATTGAGGCGGCGTTGCGGCAGCGTTACCCGGAACGAAGCGGGCTTGAGTTCGAGCGGCTGGGTAAGCCGAACGGGGCTATATTCGAGGAGGCGCTGCGGCGGACGGGTACGCGAGAGATGGTTATGCTGGGGGATGCGCTGGAGACGGACATCCGGGGGGCGAACGCGTTCGGGATTGATTCGGCGCTGGTTGCGGGTGGAGTTACGCCTTCGGAGGGGCTGAGTGGTGGGGTGGATGTGCCTACTTACTGGCTGCGGGGGCTGACACAATAGACAGGAATTAGAGGATGGGGTAGGGTGAGGCGGATTATTGAAATATCCAGAGGGAATGTGAATGATTAAGAACTTTTCGGTGCTTTATGTGGGGAATATCGACCTTGAGGATGTGGGGAGCGACGGCAAGCCCGCTGACGAGAGGCGGTATCCGAACGAGCGGCTGATGCAGAGCATGGATACGGCGGAGCAGGTCGCCGGTCTGATGGACGATCTGGGCTTTTATGCGCTGTGGATGGCGGAGCATCACTTCCAGCGGGAGGGGTACGAGACGATACCGAACCTGATCCTGATGGGGACACATCTTGCCGGACAGACGAAGCAGCTGAAGTTCGGGTGCGCGTTCAATATCGTGCCGATGTGGCATCCGGTGCGGCTTGCCGAGGACTATGCGATGGCGGACATTCTGACGGACGGGCGCATCATCTTCGGCGTGGGACGCGGGTATCATAGCCGGGAGGTAGAGTCGTTCGGAGCGCCGGTGATCGACAACGACGCGAACAGGGAGCTGTTCGAGGAGCAGATGGAGGTCATATTCAAGGCGTTCAACGAGGAGTCGTTTTCGCATAAGGGGAAGTATTTCACGATTCCGCCGGATGTGGAGTATCGCGGGTACGACCTGGAGGAGGTTACGCTGGTGCCGCGTCCTAAGAACATGCCTGTGCAGATGTGGCAGCCTATCGTGAGCGGTCGGACGATTGACTTCATCGCGCGGAACGGGATCAACGGTGTGGTCGGGCTGACGGGTGAGTCGCTGGTGGAGGGGATATTCGAGCAGTACAAGGAGGCGAACGCTAAGTACGGTCGGGACTTGGAGCTTGGCGAGAATCTTGCGCTCGAGGTGGGGTTCTATATCGCGGACAGCCAGGAAGAGGCGATGAACAAGCTGCGCCCGTTCCACGACGAGCGGTACAAGTGGTTCGCGCCGTTCGGGTTCGTGCGGTACGCGGATGAGCAGGGGCGCGTGTGGGGGACGCCGGGCGCGCCGGCAAGGACGCCGCACATCGAGGACGGGGTGCAGCAGAGGGCGTGGATATGCGGGACGGCGGAGGAGTTCGTGGCGTTCCTGCGGGAGCTGGAGGAGAAGTACCCGGCGCTGGAGCATGTGATACTGCACTGGGCGGAGGGGATGCCGCGAGCGGAGTTCATGGAGCAGCTGCGGTTGTTTGCGGATGGGGTGATGGGGGAGTTTGTGGGGAGGTGATGTGGGTGTGAAGATGAGGTGACGTGCAAAGCCCTTGAATTGCAAAGGGCTACAGAATTCGTAGAATATATTAAACTTGAGATTGTTCTGTGCATCGCGTAAGGATACAATCGTCCATTGGCGTAATGGATATTCGACCATCTGAATCGGACAGGTGTTCATGCGGAAGGAGGCACCATGGGCGTACTAGATAGAGAAACTGCTGTTTTCGACAGACTGCAGCCTGAATTGGAAGCGGAGCATTACTTGGAGTGGGTGGTAATACACGACCAAGAATTCGTCGGAGCATTCGATTCTTTTCAGACTGCCGCGGAGGTTGCCGTGAGCCGATTCGGTCGTGGACCATATCTGATAAAGCAGGTTGGCGCGCCACCAATGACACTTCCCGCTTCGGTGCTGTACAGGCCAGTGGATGCCGACGATTAACATAGGCATTCCTGACAGTCCTGGCCTTTCCGCTCGTGATGCAATGGTACGCTATGGGCCAACTCTTTATGTGGAGATTGGCTTTGACCCATCTTTTCGTCCTGATGGCGTGAGTCGCCCCAATCTGCCAAATGACCAGTTCCCGGCTTTGGTGGATACTGGGGCGTCCGAGAGTTGTATAGATTCCACGCTTGCGGAGGAACTTAGTTTGCCAATAGTTGGCCGCGAATCGATTGCAGGCGCGCATGGCGCGGCTGTTGTTAACTTTCATCTCGCGCAAATTGTAGTCCCAGCCTTTCAGCACATTGTCTATGGTCGCTTTGCGGGAGTTCATCTTGTAGAGGGTGGCCAACGGCATCAAGCATTGCTCGGAAGGACTTTTTTGATGAACTTTGGGATGATGTATGATGGGCGGACGGGCATGGTCACGCTTACCGACGACTAGGCACTCAGGGTGGTGAATGCGTACAGGATATTGTTGTCGGTGACAGAACATTCGAAGGAAGAGGATTAAATGAGTACACTTGACGGAAGTCCGAATCCGTTTGGGGGTTTTGTGGTGAATCCGGGGGCGCTGCCGGTGGAGGCGGGGCGGTTCAGGAGGCGGCTGGCGGATGCGATGGATGACTGGGAGGATGTTGGGTATAAGGTTGCGTGGCTGGAGGTGCCGCTTACGAATGCGGAGCTTGTGCCTGTCGCAGCGGAGGCGGGGTTCCGGTACCATCACGCGGATGAGGACTATGTGATGATGACGCTGCAGATCGAGAAGGGCGCGTACATCCCGCCTCATGCGACGCACTATATTGGTGCGGGTGGCGTGGTTATCAGCGAGGACCGGCAACTGCTGGTGGTGTCGGAGCGGCACCAGATTCGGCCTCGCAGCGGGCCTTCTTACAAGCTGCCGGGCGGGGCGCTGGTGCAGGGGGAGCACCTGGCGGACGGTGTGGTGCGCGAGGTGCTGGAGGAGACGGGTGTGCGGACGCGGTTCGAGGCGGTGGTGTGCCTGCGGCACTGGCATGGCTATCGCTATGGCAAGTCGGACATCTACTTCGTGTGCAGGCTGTCTCCGTTGAGCCGCGAGATCACGATGCAGGAGGAAGAACTGGAGGCGGCGCTGTGGATGCCGGTGGATGAGTATCTTGCGGCGGATACGGTGCATAATTTCAACAAGACTATCGTGTCGGCTGCGCTGAACTCGGAAGGAGTCACGCCGGGATTCATCGAGGGGTATGGCGACAGGCACCAGTTCGAATTCTTCCTGCCTAAAGGTCTGACGCCGGGGGGTGTGGAGTACGAGGAGACGCCGTAGGGGAGTTTTTAATTATCAGTGGTCAGTTATCAGAGTGGTTCGACAGGCTCACCACGAACGGATGTAGGCAGTATAGATAGGATAGAGGGTTGAGATGGCGCAGGTTAAGCGGGTGATTATTGACGCGGACCCAGGGATTGACGACACGGCGGCGATCCTGATGGCGCTGGCGAGCGACAAGCTGCAGGTGGAGGCGTTTACGACGGTGTTCGGGAATGCTTCGGTAGAGCAGTGCACGGTGAATACGCTTCGGATCCTAGAGGCTGCGGGGCGGTCGGATATTCCGGTGTACCAAGGGGTCGGTAGGACGCTGACTTATCACGAGCCGTTTTACTCGACGCATATTCATGGGGATGACGGCATCGGGAATATCGACTGGCCGATGCCGACGACGAAGATACAGGAGCGACATGCTGTGCCAGAGCTAATTGACCGGGTTCTGGCGTCGCCGGGCGAGATCACGATTCTGGCTATCGGTCGGCAGACGAATGTGGCGCTGGCGGCCAGCATCGAGCCACGCTTCGCGGAATCGGCTGCGGAGATCGTGGTGATGGGTGGGTCGATACACGAACCGGGCAACATATCGGCGCTGGCGACCGCGAATATCGGGGGCGACCCTGAGGCGGCGGATGCGGTGTATCGCTCGGGCGGGCGCGTGACGCAGGTGGGACTGGATGTGGTCAACGGCACAGAGATATCCGTGGCCCGGCAGCAGCGGGTGTGGGATGCGGGGACGCCCGCGACGAGGATGCTGCAAGAGGCGACAAAGTTCATCAGCGATGCATATCAGAAGGACAACAGGCTGGCTGAGGTGGGTGGAGTGATATATTCGGACCTGAGCCCGATGGCGTACGCGATTGCGCCGGAGCATTTCGAGTTGCAGGAGATGTATGTGCGGGTGGAATCAGGCGGCGAATTCTCGCGGGGATTCACGGTGGCGGACCTGCGGAAGGCTTCGACTGCGGAGCCGAATGTGTCGGTGGCGATGGAGGTGGATGCGGACGCTGTGACGGAGCTGTGGGCGGAACTGGTGAGCGGGATTTAGCCGATGGCGTGTCAATGGCGGGACGCCTGCCGTTGGGGCGCTAAATGCCCCACCTCTTCAGGGCGAACTCTATGATTTCATCCTCACGCGAGCTGATTGTCTCGGGCGACCATTCTGAGTAGTTCTTCAAATCCTTCTGGATGTGCAGGTCGGAATATGCGTATGCCCGTATCTTTGGCGCGTTCTGCTGATCTCCATCGCGCTTTTCCTCGAATGTCTTGTTGCTCAGGCTGGCGTTCCAAGCAGTGATGGTAAGGTTTCCCAGTTTGTGGACGCTCTGCTCATGGAGTTGCTTCATGTCTTCCGAGAGATTGAGTCTGCTCCTGCTCTGCGGCCAGATATGTTCTACTTGCCATTCGCCCGGTGAGATGATCTGCCCTTGCTGCAGTAAGGGCAAGGGTAAGTCACCCGAAATCTTTTTGCGATGAATCTCGAACTCACTCAGCAGGTACTTCAAGTCGTGTGAAGAAAGGCGATGATAAAAGCCTTCCTCTCGAAGGTTGGACTCGAAACCTCCATCGTCCTTGTAGATTTGGGTGATCTGCCTCAATTCGGATATCAGGCGTTCATAGTCCCACCGCCCTTGATGAACTTCGTGCGCCATTCGATGCAAGCGACTCTCTGCGACGTTACTTCTGTACTTGCCGACCAGATAGACACGAAAAGTAAATATTTCAAGAAGGGTTAAGATTCGCGCCATGTTTTCGGGCTGATGGCTAAATCTCATCCATGCAGCTATCAGCAACGGAAACGTGTTGCCCAGCCTCCCGACCATGAATAGCTTGCCCAGCAGTTCGCCGAGCCTATCCCCTTGCGCGATTCCTTGCTTATAAATTTCCGCCATGTCCTGCACTGCAAAGAAGGCATGCTCAAGGTCTTTGGCATAGTCGAGTGCGTATTGCACGCCATCCCCGCGCTGCCTCAGCTTGTCCCTGAGGATGTCCTTCAACACGTTCACATATCGTGAGGAGCGCTTCTTGTCGTGAGATTGAAAGTTGATGAAGTGGTAGCGCTGGAAGTTGTCCGCTCCGAACCGTCCGATATATTGATTCTGGCTTACATCCTCGGCGAACTTGTATATCTGTGAGAAGCGCCCGTTGATTTCCTGGAGTCTGCTTTCTACTCTATCTTCGTTATCTCCCGTTCCCAGATACGAAGTGTGCATCAGGAAGCTCTTCGTCTTCTCAAGGTTACTCAGGGGCCTGCCTCTGTCGTTGGCAGTCTCGAAGATGCGAATTGCATCGGCGTCAGAGTTGACGACATATTGCATGAGTTGAAGGCTAACTAACTTGCCCCAAAGGTCGGTCAGGAAATCCATAAACCCGTCTTGAAGGGCTTCTCTTTGTGCTTCGAGTCTTTCCCTGAAGAACAGCTTCGCGTCGACGAGACGCTGCTGAGAGTGAGTGCCGGCTTGTCCGCTCAGGAACTCCTTGTCGTCGATTACGAAGTCATGGAAGAAGTCGCCATCGTCACCAAGCGGGTTAAGTTTGTAGAGATGTTCGTATTTGAGGTAGTCCTTCTCGAAGTCAAGCACCTGACTCTTCAGCCTGTCATCGTCGCTGACAAGCTTCATCTGGGAGATAATTTCTCGAATCAGAATCTGCGCGGTGGTAATGCGCTGCTGTCCGTCGATGATGTCGAACTTTTTGAATGTGGCCAGGCCGGCCTTGGCGGATTCGCCCGAATCCTTCAGGAGAACAGTCCCGAAGTAATGCTGCTTGGACGAGTCTAGATAGTAGATGTCTTCCCACAAGTCTTCCAAGTTTCGTTGTTCCCAAGCGTAGCTTCGCTGGTAAACGGGAATGTCGAACATCTTGTGACCGGAGAGCAGTTCGTTGAGGTTGACAAGAGTTCCCTGCATGACTTAGTCCTATGAGAATTTACAGTTGTGTTCGCAGGGCACATTTATCGCATGGTTGCGTAGAGTTGTCAAACTGTGAATGGTGCGTGAGATTCGTATGATCAAAGTGCTCGGTGAACAAGGTTTCATCCATGATGTTACGGCGGATGCTGGTATAATGGCACGAGGCGCCGCGTGGCTGGAACTGTCTATATCCAATGAAATGACTCGCGTCGAGCTATTATGCTGAAATCTCAAGAGTCCCCTGCAACCGCATCTACGATGTGGGCGGGCTGTGCCAGTGGCAGCCGCATTGTGGTGAAGGCGGGGACGGCCTTGCTTACGAGCGGTGGAGAGCATATCGACATCGAGGTGATGGCGTCGCTGGTGGGTCAGATTGCGCGGCTGCACTCGCGGGGCAGCGAGGTGCTGCTGGTGTCGTCCGGGGCGGTGGCTGCAGGGAGGCGCGTACTTGGGGTGTCTGATGACGGGGGAAACCTGCCGTTGAAGCAGGCTCTTGCCGCTGTTGGTCAGGGGCACCTGATGCACACCTACGAACAGTTGTTCAGCTGGCAGCAGATTCCGATCGCGCAAGGGCTGATCTCGCAGCGGGACATATCGGACCGCTTGGGCTATATCAACATCCGAAATGCACTCATGGAACTTGCGCGGAGGCGAGTTGTACCCATCATCAACGAGAATGATGTGGTCGCTATCGAAGAGCTGTCGGGTGAGGTATTCGGGGACAATGACAGGCTGTCTGCACTTGTGGCGAATCTCGTTGACGCGGATCTGCTCATCATCCTGGGCAGGGTTGATGGCCTGTTTACCGCGGACCCAAACATAGACTCGGATGCACGGCATATACCGCTGGTGGAGCGGCTGACCGAAGATGAAGTGAACAGGCTGGGAGGTCCCTCGATGGACGCGCTGGGTCGCGGGGGAATGAGGACGAAGTTGCAGGCGGCTCAGATGGCGGCTAACTCCGGCGTCGATGTATTCATTGCCAACGGCAGGATGCCGAATGTAATCCAGCGCATCGCGGACGGCGAGCATCTGGGCACTTTCTTCCCCAAGAGAGTTGGGAGTGTGGAGAGCAGAAAGCGGTGGATGCTGAGCGGACTGTCCATTAAGGGGGAGATCGGCATTGATGACGGCGCCGTGCGCGTACTGCAGCGGCGGCACGGAAGCTTGCTGCCCGCCGGAATCACAAAGGCGAGTGGAGTGTTTGGCCGCGGAGACCTGGTGTCCATCGTGAACAGGAAGAGCGCGCAGGTGGGGCTTGGGATTACGAATTACAGCGCTGCTGAGGTAGCGGCGATCAAGGGCAGACATTCGCGGCATATTGCGGACATCCTTGGGGTTACCTACGGTGATGAGGTTGTGCACAGGAACAATATGGTGATTGTATAAGGCGGGAACTGACAGGATGCACAGGACGGACAAGATTTAACCGGGAGCAGGTTGAGATGCAGGGCACAGTTACCAGAGAAACAGCTTCGTCTACGGCGAGCGATGAGCTTGATGTGAAGGGAAGGGCGGCTCGCAAGGCGGCACGAAAGCTGGCGACTATCAGCGCAGGTGTGAAGAATGCTGCGCTGCATAATGTCGCCGACGGTCTGAAGGCGCGCGAGGAGGAGATTCTCGCGGCGAACGAAAAGGACATCGCAAACGGCAGGAAGCGCGGTCTGGAGGAGTATTTTCTAGACAGGCTTCTGCTAACGCCTGAACGTCTGGAAGGGCTTGCGAGTGATGTGAGAGGGATTGCCGCGCTCCCGGACCCGATAGGCGAGGTGATAGACCAGCGGAATATGCCGAACGGCATGACCGTGGGCAAGAGGCGCGTGCCTCTGGGTGTCATCGGTGCGATATATGAGAGCAGGCCGAACGTGACGATAGACATCAGTTCGCTGTGCCTGAAGTCGGGGAATGCGATTATCTTGCGGGGGGGCAGTGACGCGATCAACTCGAACACTGCGCTGGCTTCGCTGGTGAAGGATGCGATAGCGGATGCGGGCATTCCGGATGACGCAGTGCAGGTGATGGAAACGACTGACCGAGCGATTGTGGGACAGATGCTGAAAGCGAAGGGCATCATAGACCTGCTGATTCCGCGTGGAAGCCAGGCGCTGATCAACCGTGTGGCAACGGAGGCGACGATTCCGGCGATTACCGGTGGCGTGGGGGTGTGCCATACCTATGTGGATAGCGAGGCGGACCTCGAAATGGCGCTGGACATTGTGGACAACGCGAAGGTGTCGCGCCCGTCGGTGTGCAATGCGCTGGATACGGTGCTTGTGCATTCGGGGCAGGCTTCATCGTTCCTGCCGGCGCTGGCGAAGCGGTGGAAGGAAGTGGGCGTGGAGATGCGCTGCGACACTAGAGCATTGAGCCTGCTGGGGACTGCGAATGGGTCGCAGGCCGTTCCCGTTACGGAGGAGGACTGGATGACCGAGCATCTGTCCCTTACGGCCGGAGTGCGCGTGGTGGACTCGCTGGATGAGGCGCTGGAGCACATAGAAGTATATGGCTCCGGGCACTCGGAGGCGATAGTGACGGAGGACTACGGAGCTGCTATGCGCTTCCTGGACGAGGTTGACGCCGGGGCGGTGTTCGTGAACGCTTCGACGCGGTTCAATGACGGCGGGCAGTTCGGACTGGGCGCCGAGGTTGCCATCAGCACGGACAAGATGCACGCGCGGGGGCCGATGGGTCTCAAGGAACTGACATCGTACAAGTGGACGGTGCTGGGAAGCGGGCATATTCGGGAGTAGCAGGGCTAACATCGATATACAGGATGGAGGGGGTTAGTCGGTGGCAGAGTATGATTTGCAGCGTGAGTGCCGAACTCCGTTTTCCGAGTGCTATACGGTGCTGGACGGGGACAGGGGCATCGGGCGGCTGGATGTGCATTTTGCGGATGTGATTGTGCATGCGACGCTGAATGTTGACGAAAGCCTGACGGGGGATGATGTTCATGAGCTGATCGATATGGTGGACGGGGAGATACTGGACGCTGCCGGTATCGTGCGGCAAGAGGTCATCATCCATGTACACCAGGGGCGCGACCTTGGTGTGTACAGCACTCGGGAGTACGACAGCAACGGGGGCTTTCAGCATTTGAGCTAGGGAGGGAGCGATGGCTACTAATACACGGGCTCGGCTGACATATCAGGACTACTTCGACTTGCCGGAGTCGGATGACCGCTATGAGCTTATTGACGGAGAGCTATTCATGGTTCCTGCGCCTGTGCCTGAACATCAAGACTTTCTGGGAGAGTTATATGTGGTCATTCGCGCCTTTGTGAGAGAAAACGGTCTTGGCAGAGTGTTCTTTGCTCCGCTTGATGTGGTGCTTTCTGAAGTTGATGTATTCCAGCCTGACCTGATATTTGTGTCAAAAGAGCGGTTGAATATCATTACCGGACAGAATGTCAAGGGCGCGCCCGATCTGGTGGTGGAAGTGCTGTCTCCTTCTACTGCACAGCTTGACCGAACTACCAAGCGAGAAAGGTACGCGAGGTTCGGGGTGCGGGAGTACTGGCTTGCTGACATCGACGCGAGAACTGTTGAGGTCAATGTGTCTGAGGGGGGAGTATTTTCGGTAGCAGGCGTGTATGGTGAGGGTGACATGCTGGTATCAAATGTGCTGGAGGACTTGAAAGTTGACGTAAGCGGCTTGTTCGAGGCTGCGAGGATTTAGGAGAGGATACAGATGGCTGATTCCAACTGGGCTGAGGTTTACAAGGACCTGGGGGCGACTCCGGTTATAAACGCTATTGGCAGCGTAACGATGCTGGGCGGCTCGACGCCTGCACCTGAGGTGCGCGAGGCGATGGACAAGGCGGACGCCGCCTACATTCCGCTGATGGACCTGCAGGAGCGCGCCGGCCAGGCGATTGCGGATATGGTGGATGTGCCAGCGGCGTATATCACTTCGGGAGCGGGGTCTGCGCTCACACTGGCAACAGCCGCGCTGATGGCCGGGGATGATGACGACAAGATACAGCAGTTGCCGGACACGACGGGGATGAAGAACGAGATCCTGATACAGCGGCGGCAGCGGTATGTGATGCACTACTGGTACGACAGGTGCCTCGAGCTTGCTGGGGCGAAGCTGGTGGACTTCGGGACGGACGAGCAGACGACGCGCGAGGACCTGGAGAACGCGATAGGGCCGAATACGGCGGGCGTACACTATTATGCGGTGGAGCAGTCGCCGGACCCGGTTGCGCTGTCACTTGAGGACACGATCGAGATCGCGCACGCGCACGGCGTTCCGGTGACGGTTGACGCGGCAGGGCAGATATATCCGCTGGACAACTTTGGCAAGTATGTGCGGATGGGAGCGGACTTCCAGTGCATCGCGGCGAAGTATATGGGCGCGCCGCAGTCAGTGGGGCTTGCGCTGGGTACTGAGGACATGATTCGCAAACTGAGCTACCAGGCGTTTGCGTCATACGAAGGACGCCGGGTGCGTGGTGTCGGCAGGCCGCAAAAGATCGATCGGCAAGAGATGATCGGGGCGGTCGCGGCTACGCGTCGCTGGATGACGATGAACCACGAGGAGCGGCTTGCAATCACGGAGCGCAGGACGCAGGTCATCATCGACGCAGTGAAGCACATCGAAGGCGTGAGCGTGGTGATGCTGGAAAATATCATCGGGCATCAACCGTTCGGGCTTGACCTGCGCGTGGATGAGTCGGTGACGGGGATGACTGTTCAGGAGGTGGTGGATAAGCTGAAGGCGGGCGATCCGCCGATTTGGACGCGCGTGCGGGACTGGGAGGACTGCATCACGATCCATACTTTCGGGATGAGCGAAGGCGAGGAGCATGTTGTGGGGGAGAGGATCGCGGAGTTGTTCAGGTAGAGCGGTTTTCGGTCGTTCAGCAAGTCAGCTTTTGTGCCTCCCATCAAACTCAGGTGGGAGGCATTACTTTGCGCCCTAATACGACTGGAAGAGGTTGCCCCAGTCCGTCTGAAGGGCGGCTTTCACGCGGGAGCGGCCCTTGACGGGGAGCCAGTAGCCGTTGTGGTAGAGGTTGGATGCGGCTATGGCGAGGTTGACCAAGGGGGAGCGGGCGATGGCGCTTTCGAGGGGCTTGAAGGGGCCCCAGTACACTGACTTCTGGCCGGTGCTGAAGAGAGTGTTTTCGCCGCTGCTGAAGTTCCAGTCTATGCCGTCAATTTCTGAGCCGACGATTTCGATGTCGCGGATGTCGCCGCAGCCAAGTCCCATCTCGTGCGCCATCCAGATGAACTTGATGCTCATTGGGTCGAAGCCCATCATCTTTGCGGCGACGGCGTCGATGGCGACCTGGTCCGCGCTGGCGAGGATGACGTTCTTTGCGTGCCAGCGCATGGCACGGGGGCCGGGGCCGTCGCCTGCGAATGTGCCGTCGGTTACGGCGAAGATGCCGGGGTGAATCTGCTTCTGTATCTGCAGGAGATCAACCAGGGTCTCGTGGATGGCGGAGTGCGTCCAGTGGCGGTTATGGTTGAGCAGGCCGCCGAACGCATTCTTCATCGCGCCCGTGATGGTGGTGAATACGTGGGTCTTCATGGTGGGCAGGTGCAGGACATTCTTGCCGATGAAGGTCTCGGGAATCTGGAAGCCGTCCGGGTAGATGCGGTCGAGGGCGAGCATTTTGTCTTGCGGCTGGAAGTCGATCCACTTCTCGTCTTCGAGATAGAGCGCATCCAAGCCGTGCATCTGCTCGACGGGGGTGTGCTTGTTGTTGACCGCGCCGACCTTGGCGTCAACGACGACTGTGCCGTTGTGCGCCGGGATGAGATTGTCGTAGCCGTCGGATTTCAGTGTGCGGGTTACTCCGTCAAGCTGCCAAGGGGATGTAGAGCAGGCGGGGTAGTAGTGCTGCCAGGAGATGTTTATCTTGAGCAGCGTTGCGACATCTTTGGGGAGCGCCTGCTCGTAGCCCGCCAGTCGCATTGCCGTGCCGATGTCGTCGAGGACAGTTTCCGGTGAGGTGGGGATGACGGCGACGGTTGGCGTGGTGGTGGCGGGATCAGACTGTGCCGGAACTGGTTTGGGTTCGATCAGGGTTGTCATTCTTCTCTCGGATACAAAAGCTAACTGGGATGTGAAGGATGGGGAGGACTTCTGTCCTTACCCCATCCCAGTTTCTATAACAGATAGTAGTTATTTTGATTATTCCAGGAAGTCGCGGAGCTTCTTGGAGCGGTTGGGGTGGCGGAGCTTGCGGAGCGCCTTGGCTTCGATCTGGCGGATGCGCTCGCGGGTTACGCCGAAGTCGCGGCCGACTTCTTCGAGGGTGCGGCTGCGTCCGTCTTCAAGGCCGAAGCGGAGCTGCAACACGCGCGCCTCTCGCTCGTTGAGTGTGTGCAGGACGTCGTCCACCTGTTCCTTGAGGAGCTGGTAGGAAGCGGCGTCAGCGGGCGCGAGTGCGCTGCGGTCCTCGATGAAGTCTCCGAGGTGGCTGTCTTCTTCCTCGCCTATGGGGGTTTCGAGGGAGACTGGTTCCTGGGAGATCTTTAGAATCTCGCGCACCCTTTCGGGGCTGACATCCATGCCTGATCCGATTTCCTCGCTGGTGGGCTCGCGTCCGTACTCCTGAACGAGCCGCCGGCTGACGCGCAGGAGCTTGTTGATGGTCTCGACCATGTGGACCGGGATGCGAATGGTGCGCGCCTGGTCCGCGATTGCGCGGGTTATCGCCTGTCGAATCCACCAAGTCGCGTAGGTGCTGAACTTGTAGCCCTTGCGATAGTCGAACTTCTCGACGGCGCGGATGAGGCCGATGTTGCCTTCCTGAATGAGGTCCAGGAGGGACATTCCTCTGCCGATGTACTTCTTGGCGACGCTGACTACGAGGCGCAGATTCGCCTCTGCGAGGTGGCGCTGGGCACGCCTACCTGCGATCCTTGTGCGACTGAGATGGCGGTTGAAGGCGAGCTCGTAGGTCTCGATCTGCTGCTTATATCCGGGCGTGTCGCCGAGCGTGCGGAGTTGTGTGATGCTTGGGGAGACTTCAAAGATGTCGTGAATCTCTTCGGGGAGGAGCCTGCTGTTGAGGGAGAGTTCCCTGATTTCCTCTTTGATGTCGTCCGGTTCGCGGTTGAGGATTTCGGCGATGAAGTTGAGCATCTCTTCAGGAAGTTCTCCATTGAGTGCGTCGGTCAGGTCTTCATCGGAGAGCATCTGAAGGAGAGTCGTGGGCTTCCGGAGGGCGTGGTAACGGCAGAATGCGCCGAGGAGGGGTTCGGATGCGGAGACGTTAATCATGAACTGGTGGAAGGTCTGCCAAGCTCGCGGACGCCTGCTCAAGAGGGATTCAAGT
This sequence comes from Dehalococcoidia bacterium, assembly GCA_963665605.1. Classification (GTDB taxonomy): domain Bacteria; phylum Chloroflexota; class Dehalococcoidia; order Lucifugimonadales; family JADFKI01; genus Bin90. The sequence goes on from OY762409.1 coordinate 3,288,767, forward strand.
TCGGCTTCGACCTTTTCGATATGCTTCCACTCTTCCATCTCACGGGCGAGCTTGCGCTCATCGGCTGCCTTGAGCAAGCCGACTCTGCCAATTTCGCGCAGGTACATGCGGACGGGGTCGTCGATGATATCTACGTTTTCGAGCTTTTTGACCCACTCGCTGTCTATATCGGGCTCGTCTGACTCTTTGTCATCATCGTCGTCATAACTTGCGCCGTTGCGGTCTTCGGACGCGCCGTTACGCCCGGAGAGGATGATTTCAGGCTCTCCCATCCTGTAACCGTCTTCCCTGGACTTACTGGTCTGGATAAGGTCGCCGGTGGATATCCCCTGCGGTATGCCCATAACCATGTCGTCAATCCCGTCGCTATCCATGTTTGCGTTCATATATTCTCCTGCCCCCCAAAGCTAGTGTGTCGGTTTATCAGTTCGTCAGTTCGTTCGTGTTGCATGTTCTCGGACTTCGGTTGCCCTGATGCCTTCGTCAAGGCTTGTAATTTCTTCTACGAGGCTTCTGGGCGGTGGCGTGGCTGCATCCGTTGTATCAAGCCGCGCCTCGCGGACTTCTTTGAGATATTGCTTGGCGATTAGCTTCTTGCATTCATTGAGCGCGAGTTCGCTCTCAATGCTGTCCATTTCGGGTCTGCTGTCGGTAAGTAAGGTGTGCAGATGCTCCCGCAGCGGCTCATCGAGAGATGCCTCAAGCTCATCGACTCCGTTGCATGTCATCCATCGGGCGAACACTTCCCTGTTGGCAGTGTTGCGGAAGTAGTGCGGAGAGAAATCGTCCAGCGAACTCTGCAATGCTGGCCTGTTGAGCAGCAAGCTGAGCATATAGTTCTCGCGTATGAACTCGCGGTTGCTGTCGAAGGCTGAGGGGGTGATCTGACTGCGCGTATCGGATGTACTGCCCACGTCGCGCGATGAACTGAATCGCGGTCTTGAGTATCTGTGGGATGGTCGCAGTGCTTTCGTCAGGACTTCCAACCTAATGCCTAGAGCATCAGCAAGGTCTTGCAAATATCGCTGCTGCTCTGAATAGTCGCGTGTGGCAAAGATCAATGGAGAAATGGCATCAATAGCTTGGCTTACCCCATGTGGAGTTTTTACGTCGAAACGAGATGTAATCGCAGGTATAAGATAGCTCATCAAGGGCAGAGCTTCGTTTGTGAGGCGTTCCCATTCCGCAGGGTCGTGGCGGATAAGGTCATCAGGGTCTTTGCCATCGGGCAGCGCGGCTATGCTCAGGGTGATGGGGTCGCGCTGGTACAGTACGCCCTGCGAGCGGCCTCGCGATGCGGACTGGATGCCTATGACCTTCCACGAGGCTTCGAGGCTTCGGAGGGTGGCTTCCTGTCCGGCAGTATCGGGGTCGAGGGCCAAGACGAAGTTGGTGGCAAGGGACTTTAGCTGCGACACCTGATTTTCGGTGAGTGCGGTGCCCATAGAGGCTACTACGTTTGTGTAGCCGTGCTGGTGAGCGGCGATGACATCCATGTAGCCTTCGACGATGATGCCGGTGTTGGACTCGCGGATTGCGGTGTGGGCGCGATGGATGCCGTAGAGTGTACTGCGTTTATCGAAAATAGGAGTGGCTGAAGTATTGATGTATTTGGGGTTGTAACCGGGCGCGTCTGGTGCTGGTTCGGTTAGTTGTCGTCCGCCGAATCCGATGACTTTGCCTTGCCGGTCGTGGATGGGGAACATCAGCCTGTCTCTGAAGAAGTCCCATGTCCTGCCATCTTCGTCTCGGCGATATATCAGACCGGCTTCGACCGCAACGGCCTCCGGCGCACCCACTTGCGCCAAGTAGGTCTTCAGTCCCTCCCAATTGTCCGGTGAGTATCCGAGTTGGAAGGCATCGATCATTTCCGGGCTGACGCCGCGTTCCTTAAGGTAATCGAGCGCGACCTTGCCTTCGGGGGATTTCAGGCGTTCCTGGTACCAGGTGGCAGCATAGCCGTTTATGCGGTGTAGCTTGTCGCGGCGGTCGCTGTCCTGCTTGCCTGCCTGCGTAAGTTCTACGCCTGCCTTTTGCGCGAGAATGCGGAGGGCTTCGCTGAACTCGATGTTCTGCTGGCGCATGACGAAGGAGAACGCGTCGCCACCCGTGGAGCATGCGCCGAAGCAGTGCCAACTCTGTCGTTCCGGATTGACGATGAACGAGGGCGTGCGCTCGGTGTGGAAGGGGCAGGGCGCCTTGAAACTGCGGCCTGCCTTCTGGAGCGCGATGTAGCCTGACACCACATCAACGATGTCCAAGCGGGCTCGTATGTCGTCAACTACGGTCATTCTTTATCTCTTCATTTCTCTGTTTCGATATTGCCTATATCCCGAACTGACTTTCAGTCAAGGTGGGTGTATGTAAAATGGGCGGTCATTTGTCGGGTTGGTCTGACTGTGAGTAGGCGTACTCGGCAAGCTTGGTCAAGGGTTCGCGAATGCTATCGAGATGCCAAGCGATGTGTTCGATTGATGCGCGCATGTCCACGAGGGAGTCGCCGACGGAGTCCCAGTCGTGTGAGGTTTTGAGCATGTTGTGCAGGTGGTCTGTGAACTCCTTCTGCGCGCCCCAGAGGTCGCCGAGGTCTGTGCTGACACTTGCTAGTTCGGTGTCGAGGGTGTCGGGCAAGCCGAGTTCACGCATTCGGATGACGACGTTGTGTGCCATAACCGCGGTGCGACGAGCCTGATTCAGATCGGCTTCGATTTCCGTTGCAGCGATGTTGTCGTTCAAGGTCTTGTCTTTCTGCTGGCTGTTTGATTCTGCAATTCGACAGGCTCAGGACGAGCGGGAGAGTCTATTCGCTGCCAATGGCGGCATAGTGGGACAGGTACATCATCCATGGTTCGCGGATCATTTCCAAGGCGCTTTGCTGCGGGGTTTCGCCCATCTCGTTGATGTTCTCGAAGGTAATCTTCCAGATGTTGTCAACCTCGTTCTTCCATGGGGCGTACTCAACGCCGTGCGCATCCCGCTGCATGGCTTCGAGATGCTCGCGGATTCGCTTAATCTGAAGCCTGACAGTCCGCATGCGGACACGGTCGGAAGGGGCAATGTAATCCATTATAGCAATCTTTCCGAGAAAGTCTTAGCGATGCCGGGCGATAGTTTTTCGGCGAGCCGAATTGCGTAGAGGTCGGTCATCCCGGATACATAGTCCACGACCGCCTCTTCGGGTGAGCGGCTGCGCTGAGCATATTCAGGCGGTACTTCGTTATGGCGCTCGCCGAAGTAGCCGTAGAGGAAGCGTACTATCCGGCGGGCAGTTTCGCCTTCGGGGCTGTCGTCGTTGGGCAAGTAAACCGTGTCGAACATAAACTCGCGCAGTTCCATAAAGGCGGTTCGCACGCTGTCGCCCATCGTGATACTGAGCGAAGGTTCGGGCTGTGCGCCGTTCGTGCCTGCTTTTGAATCGTCGAGACCGCTGACAAGGTAAGAATGGTCGATGATGTCGCAAACTATGGTGTCTATACGCTCGGAGTGGCGGCGTCCCAAAGTGTCTGCGACGGATGCGGGCAGGTCTTTGTCGGATAGTATGCCGGCCCGGAATGCGTCGGCGAGGTCATGGTTGATGTAGGCGACGGCGTCTGAGATGCGGACTATCTGCGCTTCAAGAGTGATGTCGTTGTCGAGAGCCGCGAGAAAGTCGCCGCGCGGCTTGGAGTGCATTAGTATGCCCTGCCGGACTTCCCATGTGAGGTTGAGGCCGCGCCCTTCGCGTTCGACTCGCTCGACGATGTTGAGGCTCTGACTGCTGTGCCTGAAGCCGTCGGAGAGAATCTTGTCCAGTTCGTCCTCGCCGATGTGTCCGAAGGGGGTGTGGCCAAGGTCGTGACCGAGCGCGATGGCTTCGGCAAGGTCTTCATTGAGGTTGAGTGCGCGCGCGATGGTGCGGGCAATCTGGCTGACTTCCAGTGTGTGGGTAAGGCGGGTTACATAGTGGTCGCCCAATGGGGCGATGAAGACCTGTGTCTTGTGCTTGAGTCTGCGGAATGCCTTGGAGTGGATGATACGATCGCGGTCGCGCTGGTATTCGGTACGGACATCTGAGGCAGGTTCGGGGATTTCTCGTCCAGCGGACTGGCTGGACTTGGCTGCGTATGGGGAGAGCCGTTGCTCACGATTTTCCAAGCGTCGTCGGATTGATGAGCGGCTCTTCGCTTTAAGCGGAACATCATCCTGCGTGACGCTGCTCTCTAATGCCATCTGCGTACCAACCAATGCAAGATACTAGCAAAACACAGCCATAACGCTGCGGCAAGCAAACGCAGCGACCACGCTGCGACCCAGGGGAAAGAACACCTAAATGTAAGTATAGCATAGACCTGATGAGTTGCGGGCGGCGAATTGAAAGCAGAAATCGCAGTTCGGCGACTTGGATGCACTCTGTGCTTCGATGGCTTCTAGACTAAGTACAGAGTGGAGTGGCTATTGGGATGGAACCGGCGGCGGTGTTGGGGGGGCGGAAGACGACGCGCGGTAGATCACTGCGACCAGGGCGTTGAGTTCTTCTCCCTGGGTACTGGTGCCCTGCACTTCGATGATGTTGGGGCCGGGTTCCAGCGTTACAGTGGTGGAGAAGACGCCGGATATGTCAACGGGAACTGCCACTCCTTGTATGGTAACGGCTGTACCCGCCGTGGTGCGACCGATTAAGGGGATGATCGGGTGCGTCACGAAGCTCTGGTCTTCCGGCTCGGTAACTATAAGGAAGAAGGGCTGAGGAGGCAGAAGCAGGGATACGACTGAGATGTCCCTGCTCTCGGAAGCGCCGTCGGGGGCTTCTGCATTGACGGTGATCGTGTTCACACCAGGGGATAAGTCAACTACCTGGCTGAAGCGGCCCGTGTCATCGACTTCGGCGGGGTCGCCGTTGATTTGCACGGTAGCATCGCTGCGGGCGTATCCATGAACGACCACGCTGTCCGCGCGGACGGCTGCGCTATCTTCGGGGCCCCGCACATCGAGCAGTCCCTCGATTACGACCGTAGGCGTTGGGATTGGCGTAGGCGTGGGCGTGCTTGTGGGCAGAGGGGTTGATGTCGGGCTGGGCGTGGGAATGGGAGTCGAGGTTACGGTTGCCGTGGGTTCGGTAACATCGCGTGGGAGTGGAGTCACGCAGGCGAATGTCGTGAAAAGCAGAGTCGCTGCTGACATCGCAAGCACGAAAACGCAGAGGTTCCGACGGTAAGGCTTCAAGAAAGGTCTCCGATTGTACTGATGTCTTTCGGACATTCAGGGGGCAATCCGGGCATGGCAATAACCGGACATAAGGAACTTCGACATTGCCGCAGTAACAATTCTAGCGCAATTGGCAGGGTGCTTGTCACGAGGGATGCTATTGGACAGCAACGCTCTGGACGGAGGAGAGGGATGGAAGGGTGAGCACGAAGGCCGTCTGATCTTCAGGGCCCGACGATGTGGTGGCTTCAATTGTCAGGTCGCCACCGTAGCGTGTAGAGAGCGTGTGGGCGATGTAGAGTCCGAGTCCGGAACTGGTCTTTTCTTCGCGGCGGGCGACGGCAGGGGTCCAGCCACGGTCGAATACGTGGGGACGGTAGTGGGCGGCGACGCCTTCGCCGTCGTCCCAGACATGGATAGAGAAACTGGAGTCCTCGCGCGTCAGCCCGACTTCGACCTGGGATTGAGCGAAGCGAATGGCGTTGTCAACGAGGTTCGTGACGATGTGTTCGATTGCCGCGCTATCGGAGTACACGATGCCGAACTCCGGCGGCTCCGCCCACCAGGTAATGCTCTTGTTCGCCTCGGCGGCGACAGGATTGTAGCGGTCGATGATCCGGCGCACGACTTCGGAGACTTCAACGGGCTGGGGATCGAAGGAGGCGTCCGGCGCTTCAAGCTGGATGAGGACGCGGATGTTGGACATCATCAGGCGGAAGTTGGGCGCCTGCATCTCGATTTCGTCGAGGAGTTCCGTTACTTCTTCATTGTTGGCATGCCCGTTCGAGCCGTTTTCCGAGGCGCGCAGGTATGCCCGAAGCTCGCGTTCTTTGCCGAGGATGCGGCGCAGGGGCCTGCCTAGGTCGTGGTCGAACAGCTCGAAATATTGCTGTGTAACGCTGCTCCAGTCTTGCATGTCCCGCTGCATATCAGGGCTGCCACGGTGCATCTGTGGTATTGCGTATGTGAGCAGCAGGACTGCCAGGCCTAGCGCGAGCAGGCCCGCTCCTATATAGGTGAGCGGCTCTATGCCCCAGATGACCGCAAACAGGGCTTCGCCGATAAACGGCGCCAGCGCGAAGCAGATGACTGCGGCGGCGAGGATGAGGAGGCCCACGATCTTTGCTATTGCTTGAGCGGGGATTAGGCGCAGCATTTTACTCTGGCGGTACGAGGCGATAGCCCCTGTCGCGGATGTTGATGATGAGGTCGCCCGCGCCGAACCTCACTCCCATTGCCTTACCTACGGCGACCTTGATCTCCCGTATGCGAACGCGAATGGATGCGCGCGGGTCCTCCCCCTCAGTGTATCGCATAAGCTTGGCAAAGGGGACAAGCTCGCCGGGGCTGCGATACCAGGTGGACGCAAGCTCTTGCAGGATGTCGAAGCGCAAGCCGTGCAGTTCGCTTATGGGCGTCGGTGTGCCACTGTCGTGGACATACACGACCTCGTTTGCCGTGTCGATTGAGATCTTGCTGCCCAGCCGAATGGTATCCGGCGTCGTGCCCATCAAGCGGCGTAGTCGCATGACGACCTCTTCGGGGCTTGCGAGCTTGTCAATAAAGTCAACTTGAGCGTCCCACTTGAGCGTGCCGCGCACGGCAGTCTCCCGGTCGGGACCCTGCACATACTGGGTGAACATCAGGACCGGAAGCTGTGGATGCTGCTCGACAATCTTCTGGAGAATTGACAGGCCCTTAAACCTGTCCGCGCCGTGCTCGCCGAAGCGGACATCGAGGACGACACCGTCCGGTCGTTCTTCCTCTATGGCGTAGAGCGCCTCAGCCTCAAAGTCGTCGCCGGAGACGATGAAGTCGAACGGTACGACTACCCTGGTGCGCCAACCCTCGTCGTCGAGCCGCTTGCGAACGCTGCGCACGATGTTGGAGTCCCATTCGTCGTCCACTATAAGGATGCTGCGCTGAAGTCTGGACTCTGTCATGTCGAAAGTCCTAATTCAATGGTGCGAGGTCAATGGTGCGAGGTAGTTTTTGCCGTTCAGGTTAAAAAAAGCAGGGATGGCGTAGCTTAACTGCAACCGTTCATTTGTGCTTCATAGTGGCATTATAACGACTCCATTATAGCGTTTTAAGGGGATTGTGTCTGACTTCGGGACAAAATGGGTCTTGATGCCTGGGCAGAATTTGCCTGAAAGTGACTGTCAAATGGCTTTACATAGTGGTGGTTAACTGAGTGTTTACGCAGTTGGATGTTACCAAGAGTTCGCATGCCTACAAAAGTTATCCAAAATCTTCTTTAAGTCCGAATTCATGCTTTCGTATTCTTGCTTGCACAGAGATTAGAAAAGGGAAAGAAATGCAGGGAACGGCAAACATTGGTCCCATGAAGGGAGCGCAGAAGGTAGAGAGCCACGTCTGGGGACGAGTGCGTTCGGGCTTTATGATGTTCCTCCCGATACTCGTTACTTATCTGGTACTGCGCTTTCTGATTGGTTACACCGACGGCTTGCTTGCGCCGCTGGTTAACATGCTGCCGTTCAACGCTCCCGGGCTGAGCTTGCTACTTTTGTTCGTCATCTTCTATATCGCCGGACTTGTGGTGTCACCAAGAGTGGGGAAGATGACCGTGGCGGCGCAGCATGCGATTTTCAGCCGCATTCCGGTGGTCAAGAACATATATGGGTTGACTGAAAAGGTGGCGGGACATCTGTCGGCGTATGGCGATTTCAGCCGCGTGGTACTGGTGGAGTGGCCGAGGCCGAATGTGTTCGCAGTGGGATTTGTCACCGGGCAGTGCGAGTTGGAGGGTGATGTGGGCGACAGGGTTGCGATATACATCCCTACTGTTCCAAATCCGACATCAGGCATGTTCGCGCTGATGAGTAGGTCTGAAGTGTTCGATACGGATATAAGCGTGGAAGAGGCGCTAAATCTTGTGTTGTCGGGTGGGATAGTGCTTCCGGATAAGCTGCAAGGTGTTGATATCAAAGCGCGGCTGAAAAATCAAGGTGAGGCTGAGGATGCGCAGGAACAGTTCTCGATAACTTTGAACGAACACCGAAACAGGCGCCGAGGATACAACGGCTATAACTACCGCAACAGACAGGAGCTGTATCGCGCTTCCGTGAGAAGCGTTGAGGAGCGGTGGTAGAGCGGCGAATTGAAGCGGACCTGCGCTATGCAGGCAGGGAGTTATTGCGTGCGGCCGATTAAAATTACAATAGATGTGGATCCTCAGACGATACCGGAGCTAGTGTGCTGCGATTATTCGGAGCATCCTGACAATGGTACCGAACAGATCGCAACGGCGGTTGCCGAGGCTCTGGGAATCGAGGACTTTCTTTCCCAACCGGACCGCATCTATGAGCTGCGACGCTGGATGTGGGAACGCGGGGACAGGCTGGCGTTCTCTTCGCAGCAATCCGACATGGCCTTGCTGGAGATGCCCGCTGATTGAAGCGAGAGCTTCCTGACTTACCTGACCTACCATACTCTGGTTCGCTTCCCACTCTGTTTTGGTCCTTCCGAGCCGGCTGCCGGCGTAGTGCCCGGTTAGGCGGCGCCCCTGCGGTTGCAATATGGCTATTGGAGCGAATAACGGAAATCCCGGTGACTCGGCAGTCGAGTGGACTGACGCCTCGCAAGCCGTCGAGATGCTTGAGGGGCTGGTTGATGCAGGGCTGACGACCGAGGCGATAGTGCGCCTGCAACGCCTGCGGGTCGCCGATCAAGCCGACGCGCTCGTCAGTGTTTCTCCTGAAACCCAAGCCGCGCTACTTACGGCGCTGCCTTCTCAGCATCTTGGGATGCTGGTCAATGCGCTGGAAACCGATGATGCGGTCGCCGTCTGCGATAGACTGACGGTGGACAAGCTCTCTGAGGTTCTTGACGAAACAAGTCCTGATATTTCGGCTGACGTGCTGAAGGGGCTTGAGCCTGAAGCAGCGAATGCGGCACTTGCCGTTATGAGCACCGCCTCGGATGTCATCCCTCTGCTGGAGTATGAGGACGACAACGCAGGCGGACTTATGACGCCTGCGTTCATAGCTCTCAGCGAGACGATGAATGTTGAGCAGGCGTTAGCCTTTGTTCGCCTGTGGGCTAACGAAATCGAACCCGACCCGGAGTACATGCATTACCTGTTCGTCGTGGACTATGACGGAATGCTGAAAGGCGGGCTCAGCCTGGCGCAGCTTGTTCTAGCTTCTCGCAACCAGTTTGTTTCGCTGCTGATGGATGAGGACATCATCTCGGTTGGAGTGGACACTGACCAGGAAGAAGCGGCGCGCCTGATGGAGCGTTACGACATATTCACTCTACCCGTGGTGGATGACGATGGCAGGCTGGTGGGCGTGGTGTGGCTGGACGACATGATCAGGGTGTTGCACGAAGAAGCGACCGAGGACATGTTTCGCATGATTGGGGTTGCGGAGGAAGAGAAGGCGCTTGGCCCGTTCTGGCGATCGGTGAAGAACCGCCTGCCGTGGCTAATCGTGAACCTGGGGACCGCAGTACTCGCGGGGTTTGTCATCACGCTGTTTCAGGGCACGATGGGGCAGGTCGTGGCGCTGGCAGCGTTCCTGCCGGTGATAGCCGGGCAGGGCGGGATTGCCGGAACGCAGACTCTTACGCTAATCATCCGCTCGATTACGCTTGGGGAAGTGTCTCCTGCGGATGCGCGGCAGTTGCTATTGAAGGAACTGGGACTTGGCCTGGTGCATGGATTGGCGCTTGGGCTGCTGGTGGGTGTGGTCGCGTTCATCTGGAAGGGGAGCGAATTCCTTGCCCTGGTTGTGGGTGTTGCAATGCTCGCAAATCTGGTAGTGGCAGGGATAAGCGGAGTTGTGGTGCCGCTGGGGTTCAGGGCGCTGAAGATTGACCCCGCGCTTTCGTCGGCGGTGGCGGTAACGACCCTGACGGACGTGCTCGGATTTCTTGTGTACCTTGGGCTGGCAACTGCGGTGATTGGGTTGATTGTGCAGAGTCTTTGAGGATTGTCGCCGGTTTCGCAGCCTTCAGGCGCCGGTTCTGAGAGAAACTGCCTGCTCCGAAAGGCGTTTCAGCGGGATGTATTCGCTCTCTTGCCATGCCTTTCCTAGAGGATTTCGACAGGAGCATTCCTTTGTCATTGCATTCGGTATGGGGTTGGCTGCGCGTGGTATACTTTGGCGCGAGCAAAGGACAATCTTCGTGCAGCCTAGTAGGGCTAAGTCAGGCTAGGTGTGCTGAAAGGACAACAGACAATGCTTGAACGATTCAAAGTACCGGCTGAAGACCAGGTGCGGGTGCCGGAAGACTCGCTGCGGGAGACCGTGGCGGCGGTGTTCGAGAAGATGGGTGTGAGCGAAGAAGACGCTGCGATCGGCTCGAATACGCTGACGATGACCGACCTGCGCGGTGTGGAGACGCATGGCGTGTCCAATATGCTTCGCGCCTATGTGCAGCAGTACAACGAAGGCGGGCTGAATCCTCAGCCGAACTGGCGGATTATCAGCGAGGCGCCCGCGACTGCGGTGATGGATGCGGACAAGGGCCTTGCGGTCATTCTGGGGCCGAAGGCGATGCAGATGGCGATTGACAAGGCGCGCGATGTCGGTGTGGGCGTGGTCACGATGTTTAATGCAGGACACTCGGGCGGCATCGGGCACCACGCGATGCTCGCTGCGGAACAGGATATGGTCGGCTTTGTGACAACCGCAGGCGGCGCACAGGTTGTGCCTACATTCGGCTCTGTCGGGCGGCTTGGCACCAATCCGATTGCGGTTGCCGCACCTGCCGCGACCGAACCGCCGTTCCTGTTTGATGCAGCCACATCCAATGTTGCCGGGAACAAGCTGGGACTTGCGCGCAGGGTTGGCGCGAGCCTGCTGCCGGGCTGGATTACGGAGGCGGACGGTGCGCCAATCATGGAGGAGACGGATGTGCGCGGGCGAGGCGAATACTGGCACCTGCCACTTGGGGGAACGCGCGAGATGGGTTCTCACAAGGGCTACGGGCTTGCGCTGATGTCGGAGGTGCTTGGCACTATGCTGTCGGGTGCGCTGCCCAGCATGGTTGACTCTGAAGGCGGCTCGAAGCATTCATTCGCGGCGTTCAACATCGCGGCGTTTACAGATGTGGACGACTTCAAGGAGAAGATGGACCGCATGCTGAAACTGCTGAAGGAGACGCCACCCGCCCCGGGACATGACCGGGTGCTGTACCCAGGGCTGTCGGAGTACGAGGAGATTCAGGACAGGCGGGCGAACGGGATTCCGCTGCACAAAGAGGTGATCGAGTGGTTCGATGACATTTGCAGCGAACTTTCCATTCCGAGGCTGCGGGTGCTGGGCTAGCTGACGATTCGCGTTCATTCACGGGATTTAGGGCACGGGATTTGGGGAATCCTTCACTCCCATCCCAACCTTCCCCCCTCAAGGGGGAAGGGGTTAGTGGGACCAGCCGCTTTCGCGGGCTTTGAGGTAGTCCTGGTAGCTGGCGTCGTGGTTGCCATTCATGGCGTGGAGGATGCTGCGGTGGCGGTAGGCGCTCCAGAAGTCTGGATCGAGTTCCAGTGCATGTGTAAGGTCTTTGATTGCCTCGTCGAGCTTGCCGAGTTCGGAGTAAGCCAAGCCTCGGTTGTGGTAGGCGTCGCGGTATTCCGGGTCCAGTTCGATTGCCTTGCTGATGTCCGAAACTGCGCCCACGGGGTCGCCCGTACACAGGGATGCGATGCCGCGATTGTTCCATGCCATGGTGTGGGTTGAGTTCAAGGCGATGACCTGCGTCAGATCGGATTTGGCGTCGTCGTACCTTCCCTGATTGGAGCGGGCGTTGCCCCTGCGAAACCAGGCCTGGGCGTCCTGCGGGTCTAGTTCGATTGCCTGTGTGGTCTCGATGACTATCTGGGCGAGGTGTTCGGGGTCGTGCTTTCCACCTGAGCCGGGCTGCTGCATTTCGATTCCTTTGCTACACAGACTGTCATTTTCTAGAATATACTCTGCTGCCGTGAATTACGATACCGTTTCTGTTGAGGGGATTGACTATGACTAGACGGCTACTGGCGCTGGTCGGCGTCTTTGGCGCGGCGCTGCTGGCAGCGTGCTCTCAGGGCAGCGCCGATGATGAGCTGCTGGTGTTTGCGGCGACAAGCCTGACGGACGCGATGACTGAGGCTGCGACGGCGTTCGAGGCGACGAGCAGCACTGAGGTAGAGATCAGCTTCGGACCTTCGCGCGCGCTAGCTCAGCAGATAGTGCGCGGGGCGACTCCGGACTTGTACTTTGCGGCGGGAGAGCCCCCCATGGACTTGCTTCTGGAGGGCGGGCAGGTCGATGGGGATGGCGTGGTGCGGCTGCTGTCAAATAAGATTGTGCTGATAACGGGGCAGGGCACGCCCGCCATAAGCGGCATCGACGAGCTGGCGGGTGCGGGCTTTACGCGGATTGCGATGCCGGACCCTGAAATCGCGCCTGCGGGGAACTATACGAGAGCGGCGCTGCAGAACCTTGGCTTGTGGGAGCGTATGCTGCCGAGCCTGGTGTTCGCCAACGATGTGCGGGCGACGCTGTCGTATGTGCAGACGGGCAATGCGGATGGCGGGTTCCTGTACCAGACTGATGCCGCAACCGCAGACGATGTTGTCGTGCTTGATATAGTGCCGACCGACTCGTACCCGGATGTGGTTTACCCGGCTGCGGTTGTGCAGGGCGCGGACAATGAGAAGGGCGCAGCGGCGCTGCTGGAATTTCTGCAAGGCGAGGACGCCAAGGAGATTTTCCGCAGGCACGGATTCACTCCGCTGGAGTAGGGGATCGGGCTGAAGGTTGGAATTGCTGGGTATTCTGGGGTTGACGGTGCAGATTGCGGTCGTGGGGACCGTGATCAATCTGCCGATTGCGCTGGGCGTGAGCTGGCTGATCGTGAAGCGGAGGATACCGGGGAGGCTGGTGTTCGACGCGCTGGTGTCGCTGCCGCTTGCCGTGCCGCCAGTGGTGGTGGGCTATGCGCTGCTGCTGCTGGGCAACAGGGGACCTGTGGGCGGGCTGCTGAACGATCTGCTGGGCGTGGAATTGGTGTTCACATGGTTCGCGGCTGCGCTCGCGGCTGCGGTTGTGTCGTTTCCATTGATGGCGCGTGCGGTGATGGTGGCGATGGGTGGAGTGGACGAGCATCTGGAGATGGCGGCGCGCAGCCTGGGCGCGAGCGCGGTGCGGGTGTTCTTCACGATCACCGTGCCGCTGGCGTATCGTGGGATACTTGCCGGAGTGCTGCTGGGGTTCGTGCGGGCAATCAGCGAGTTCGGGGCGACGATAATCGTGGCGGGGAACATTCCGGGGAAGACGCAGACGCTGCCGCTTGCCATATATTCTGAGGTGCTGCTGGGCGATGATGCTATGGCGATGCGGCTGATCGCGATTTCTGTGGGGCTTGCGGTGGTGACGCTGCTGGTGCATAACTGGCTGCTGGACAGGGTGAATAGGGGCTAACAGGATGTTTGGGAATGAAAAGATTTCACCCCCATCCTAACCTTCCCCCATCAAGGGGGAAGGGACTTAATAAATGGAGTAATCTATATTGCTGGAATTGAGCGTGCAGAAGAGTTTTGCGGACTTTACGCTGGAGTGCGAGGCGCAGTTCGGCGAAGGGGTTACGGCGATATTCGGGCCGTCGGGGAGTGGTAAGTCCACGCTGCTGAACTCGATTGCGGGGCTGGTACGCCCGGACGAGGGGCATATCAGGTTCGGCGGTGAAGCACTTTACTCTTCGGGCGAGGGGACACATGTGCCGCCGGATAAGCGGAAGTTCGGGTATGTGTTTCAGGACTCGGCGCTGTTCCCACACATGAGCGTGGCGGATAACATCCACTACGGCTACAAGCTGACTGCACGGAATGACAGGCGCATTGAGCCTTCGCAGCTTGTGGAACTGCTGCAACTCGGGCACTTGATGGAGCGCGGAGTGGGCAACCTGTCGGGCGGAGAGCGGCAGCGGGTGGCGCTTGCGAGGGCGTTGGCGACTTCTCCTCGACTGCTGCTGCTGGATGAGCCGCTTGCTTCACTGGATGGCGGGCTGCGCGGCGTGATTCTGGGATACCTGAAGCGGATACGGCGCGAGCTGGGGACGCCGATGGTGTACGTGTCGCACTCCATTTCGGAGGTGCTGGCGCTGGCGGACAATGCGCTGGTGCTGCGCGACGGAAAGGTTGTTGCTTTTGGGCGCGCCTCGGAGGCGCTGGTGATGCCGGAGGTGTCTGCGTTCGCGCAGTTCGACACGCTGGAGAATCTTCTGGATGCGGTGGTCGTTAAGCGACATGGCGACGAGGACATTGCGGAGCTTGCGATTGGGGATGCGCAGGTGATTGCGGCGGGAGTGCGGCGCAGTGAGGGCGAGGCGCTGACGGTGTCCATACGGGCGGGGGACATCATCGTGTCTCGGCAGATACCGCCACAGACGAGCGCGCGCAACGCCATTAGAGCTCAGGTGTCGGAGATTCACTGCGTCGATTCGCGGGTGCTGGTGTATGCGGATGTTGGGACGCGAATTATGGTGGAGATTACCTCGAGTTCACTGGACGCACTTGAACTCAAGGAGGGTACCGAGATCTATCTCATCATCAAGGCGAACAGCGTGATACCGCTGGAGGGGAGTGGAAGCCGACAGGATGGATAGTGCGCGCGTGCGCTGCTATCTTGTCGGGAAGAGAATCCATTGGAGTTCGCCGCAACTCTCGCACCTAAGGCGCAGGTAGTAGCCTGTGCCGTTGGAAGACGGGCGGCTAAGCAGGGGCTGTACTTCGGCGAACGAACTGAGGCGTTGCGGCGTATCGCCATTTAACGCGCTGTCCCTGCACTTGTAGCTGCACAATGCTTTGACTGTCATTGTGATTCTCGCATTATATCGTCACTATCGGCGTGAGCCATTTCATCCGAGCATGCGGGCACGAAATGTATAGTGACTTGAAGCATCAGTGATCAAACCGGCATGAATCCTGCCTGACAACAGGATACCAGAATGGAAGGGCAGAAAGGGCGGAAAGTACGGCTTCGAGTTGATGGACTTGACCGACCTTCGCGCATCGCCTCAAGTATGTAGCGACTCCCCGCTTTACCCTGGGTTGCATTGCTATGGTAAAGTGTAGGTAGTCGTTTGTTCGGTCAATGATGGATGCCAAGGAGGTTCCTTGACTCAGTTGCTAAGAACACAGTTGGAAGCGGACCTTGAATCGCTGGTTGAAACGGTTCCCCCGCATATCCGGGGGCTGCTTCTTGAGCGAGATGATGTGAATGAACTGCTGGAGGTGGTGCTTGATCTGGGCCGTGAGCCGGAGGCGCGCTTTCTGAGCGAGAGCCTCGTGATTTCAAGCCGTGAGATATCGGAATCCGATATCGAGTCTGTGATCCAGAAGGTCAGCTCGTTTGGCGAGGACAATCGAGCGGGCATAGAGAGGACGCTGCACAGGATATCGGCAATACGCAACCGGTCGGGCAAGGTTGTCGGGCTGACATTGCGTGTCGGAAGGGCTGTTTACGGCACGATTCGCATCATTGAGGACTTGGTGCTGAGCGGCAAGAGCGTTTTGCTGCTGGGCAAGCCGGGAGTGGGGAAGACGACGATGCTGCGGGAGATCGCGCGCGTGCTGGCGGATGATGCTCAGAAGCGCGTAATCATAGTGGACACCTCCAATGAGATTGCCGGTGACGGCGACATTCCACATCCGGGTATTGGCAGGTCGCGGCGCATGCAGGTGCGACTGCCTGACCTTCAGCACGCGGTGATGATCGAAGCGGTGGAAAACCACATGCCAGAGGTCATCGTCATCGACGAGATTGGCACTGAGGCGGACGCCGACGCCGCCCGAACGATTGCCGAACGAGGCGTGCAGCTTGTCGCCACCGCGCATGGCAATTCCCTTGATAATCTCATTATGAACCCCACATTGTCAGACCTCGTGGGTGGTGTCGAAGCCGTCACTCTTGGTGACATCGAAGCTCGAAGACGAGGCTCACAGAAGACGGTGCGGGAAAGGCGAGCGCCGCCGACATTCGACATACTTGTGGAGATACAGGGCTGGAACGAAGTCGTGGTGCATGAGGACGTGTCGGACGTGGTTGACCGCATGCTGCGCGGCAATCCGATCTCGCCGCAGTTGCGCACTGTTGATGAATTGGGCCGTCTGCAGCGTTCGCACGCAGAGGCGAAGATTCCCACTTTGTTCAACGGCAGTAGAGATAGGGGCGACAGGCGAGACACTCCAAGACGCGCCTGGGGCGTGCAGAGTCCTGAAGAGCAGGAGGATGTCGTACCTCTGAAGTCGGTGAACATTCTGCCTTACGGCATCAACAAGGGGAAGCTGATGCAGGCGGTGCGCAGTATCAACGCGCCCGTAGAGTTGGTGGCGGACCTGGGCAAGGCGGATATGCTGCTGACAACGAAGAACTACTACCGGCGCAGCACGCAGGCGCTGCAACTGGCTGAACAGCGAGGAAAGCCCGTTTATGTGCTGCGGAAGAACACGCTGGCACAGATCCAACAGTTCGTGCAGGCGCTTGTGCGAAAGCAATCGCAGGATGCTCAGATGAAGTTGGAGCACACGGATGCACTAGACGAGGCGGAGCGAGCCGCGTCACGCCTGGGCGAGGGTGAAATGCAGGTGAAGCTAAGCCCGCAGGCGGCGTATGTGAGGCACCTGCAGCACAAGGTGGCAAACGAGCGGGGCGTGTCTTCGTCCAGCGAAGGGCGCGAGCCGAACCGTCATGTCGTGATGTACAGGCGGTAGGCGATATGGCGGTGTTCATATCGTTCGAAGGCGGCGAGGGAAGCGGCAAGTCCACGCAGGCCGAGGTGCTTGCAGAGCGTCTCGCTAATACCGGCGTTGCCGTGGAATTCGTACATGAGCCGGGTACCACTGAACTCGGATGGCAGATCAGGGATATTCTCAAGCGCGGCCTGCCGGGGGAGCGCGAATTTTCAGCAGAAGCTGAACTTCTGCTGTTCTCTGCGTCGCGGGCGCAGCTTGTTTTTGCGGCACTGAGACCCCTGCTGGGCCGCCGTGACACTGTTATCGTGGCAGACAGGTATGTTGACTCGACGACCGCATACCAGGGATACGGGCGTGGGATACCACTAGAGCAGGTCGAAGCCGTGAATGAAATGGCGACGCAAGGCACAATGCCTGACCTGACTTTTCTTCTGGACCTGCCGCCGGTGGAAGGGCTGACGCGGATAGGAAACCTTCAGCTTGGGTTCCAGTTTGACGACAGTGTGCTTCATGCAGACGATGTGAGAGCACGTGAGGGCGCGAGATTCGAGGATGAGCCGCTGGAATTTCACGAGCGTGTGCGACGGGGATATAGAGAACTTGCCGCAAAAGAGCCAAAAAGGATTTGCGTCATAGACGCTACGTTGCCTGAGAGTCGTGTCAGTGATTTGATTTGGGATGAAGTATGCGACAGGTTTCCTGAACTTGCCGCAGCCAAGGAGAGCGTAGAGCAATGACCCAAGACCAGATTCATGAATACCTGAAACTTCCGATGATTGGGGACCTGGCGACGGTGAATCCGGACGGGTCGCCGCATGTGGCGCCTGTGTGGTTCCGGTGGGATGGCGAAGTGGTGAAGGTGTTCACGCAGACCACCGCGGTCAAGGTGCGGAACATCCGTCACGACGCGCGGGTATCGATGTCGGTTGCAAAGCAGGACGCTCCGTATGGCTATGTCATTGTGAATGGCACGGCGGTGATCTCATCCGAGGGGATTCCGGACGAAGTGCGCGCGATGGCGATTCACTACAAGGGCGAGGAAGAAGGCGAGATTTACATCCGGCAGGCACTGCAGGAGATGGAGTTCTGCCTGCTCACTATTACGCCTTCGAAGATAATCGGGTGGATAGACGAATAGCGGGGGCTAAGCTAACAGGTTGGACGGGATAGGGAAGATGGGGCTTTGCCGTTGAGTATGGCCCGCGGTGTGTCGATGACCATTGCTTTGGCTTTCTGGCATCCTACTATCCCCGATGTGATATTCAGGGCTTCGCAGAGTTCCGGTGTTCGTGGCGGATGCGGTGAGTGCGTGTCGGAGGACAAGATGTGCGCCATGCCACTTCGCAGCAGGTCGAACGAGAATTGACGCACTTCTTCTCCCCAGTGCCCAAGCAGGCTGCCGCGCGTTAGCTGGCTGAGCATGCCCATCCCGATGTAGCGTTCGAGCAGGGCGGGCTGCTTCTGGAACGCTTCAATCCGCTCCGGGTGCGCGAATACGGGGGTCAATCCCTGCTCCTGCAAGCCTAGAAGCGCATCTTCCACATAATCGTGCTCGCTGATGGCGCCGAAGAATGGCATCTCGACGAGGATGTAGCGCGAGACGTTCATGGTGAGTGCCCTCTCGGATGCCGCGTCTTCGGGCAGGGTTGCGTCGATGTGGTTTTCCATTCCGAGGACTACAGACAGTGGGATTCCCTCGGTGCGGATGCGGCGTTGCAGTTCGGCGGTCAGGTTGCGAATGTGCTGGACGGACGACAACTCGGTGACATCCTTGCGGTGTGGCGTGGCAAGGATGACTCGTGTACCGTTGGACGCGGCGATGCGGGCGATTGCGATGGAGTCTTCCATCGTTGAGGGACCGTCGTCAACGCCGGGCAGGATGTGGGCGTGGAGGTCGTACAAGTGCTTTTCGTATTATTCGCTGGTATTGTCCGCTAACGGCGGAACTGGATGCGCCGGAAGCCTTCGGCGTAAGGCAGATTCGCCATCTGACCCTGGTTCTGGGCGTTGACCTTGACGAAGCGGTCCACATCCCTGCCTGAGCCTGCGACCTGGCTGGCGTGCTTCTTAAGCGCGTTTATCTTGTCGTCAATGGTGTCCGTGATGTCTATGAAGGTGTCGGGGTGTTCGGTGCCCCACATCAGGACATCTCCGACCTTGTGAGTCTCCAAGCCTTCCTCGATGTGCTCGTGGTAGTGCAGGAAGTCGCGGGCGTAGGGGAACACTGCGTCGAGCGTGACCTGCCCGGAAATGCGGTGGTCGCGGTGGAGGTAGAAGGTCTGTCGGAAGGGGTCGGTGCAGAAGACGACATCGGGTTTGTGCTTCCTGATCGCCCTGACAAGCTCACCGCGGAACTTGGCGGTGTCGTTTAGTTCGCCGTCTCCGTAGCGCAGGTAGATGACTTCCTTCACGCCGAGGTATTCGGCTGCTGCAGCCTGCTCTTTCTCTCGTATGGCGGCCAGCTTTTCGGTGGTCATATCGGGGTCGCTCGTGCCCTTGTCACCGCTGGTGCAGAGGACGAAGACGACCTCGGTGCCTTCCGCAACCCACTTGGCGACGGTGCCGCCGACTCCGCCTTCAGCGTCGTCGGGATGGGGAATTACGAGCATTGCTCTTTCGGGTCTCTCGATCATGTACTGTGCGCCTCTCTCGTTCTGGTGGCTCCTGTTGGGTCATTCCTGTAATGATAAGTTGTTTGTTCAATTGGGGGCAAGAGAAGAGTGTCAGTTGATACTGGGCACAGTGTGCTGAAATGACAGGCGTTGAGTGGCTCTGATACAATCGTGAAGCTTGCAAACGGGTTAATACCCGTGCGGAGCGGCGTTATACGCTCACCAATCGCTAGAAAGTAGGCGGCATTGAGGATAAGAAAGTTCGAATGGACGGACTTGGAGGTAGTAACCTGCCTGTTCAATGAGATTGGAGGCGCGAGCGGCACGCCGAGGGAACTCGATATCGAGGGGATGCGAGGGATGCTAACGGTGCCGGGGTGTGATCCCGAGCGGCACTGCTTCATTGCTGAGGAGGATTCGGGCAAGGCTGTTGGGTACTCGCTGGTCGCATACGAACCGCCCATCTCGCGCGCCGTGGCTGGCGGTGGTGTGTTGCAGGAGCATCGAGGCAAGGGCATTGGACGGGCGCTTATGCGCAGGGTTGTGGAGCATGCCGAAGAATTGGGCGTGAGTTCGCTGCATGTGGAAGCCAGCGTAACCCACTCGGATATGCAGCACCTGCTTTCGAGGCATGGGATGGATGTGGTGAAGAGCCTGTGGAAGATGCGATGGGAGTGCGGGGATGTGCCTGAGGTAAATCTGCCGGCTGGATTCGGGGTGCGGTCG
Organism: Dehalococcoidia bacterium; assembly: GCA_963665605.1. Taxonomy (GTDB): domain Bacteria; phylum Chloroflexota; class Dehalococcoidia; order Lucifugimonadales; family JADFKI01; genus Bin90. The sequence continues at coordinate 3,308,990 of OY762409.1, forward strand.
CTGGTGGCGGGGCAGGATGAGGAGGTGTTGACTGAGTTGCAGAATGTGGCATTCGGAGAGAACTGGGGATTCAGTCCCAACACGGTCGAGCAGATAAGGGTGCGAGTCGAGTCTAACAGGGGCGGGCCAGAGAGCATCATCTTCATTACTGAAGACGGCAAGCCTGCGGCGTACAACTGGACGATGTTCTATCCGGACGATGTTTCGCCGAGCGGCGTCGTAGCAATGACCGGCGTACATCCGGATTACAGGGGACGCGGCATCGGCAGGGCGGTGGTTACGGCGGGGATCGCGTACCTCGTCGAGCGTGGGGCGTCGTTTGTGGACCTGGAAGTCGATGCCGATAATACGCCGGCGAGGGAACTCTACCTGAATCTCGGATTCCGCAAAGTGGGCAGGAGCGTCTGGTACGAGAAGAGGTTCCGTTAGTTCGGTGGTGCGACTCTGCGGAACCGCGTAGTCGCGTGCATTTTCATGTTCTCAGGAAGAACGACTCCCCCTGAGAAGACAATCTTCATTGCTTCTTCCATGCTCATGTCGGTGGCATACACCTCTTCTTCCCGCACGAAGGCGAGATTCCCGGATGTGGGATTGGGCACGGTTGGGATGTAAACCACAACCAGGATGGCGTCATCGGGGTGGCTTGGGTGCGAGTGTCCGGTTGTGAACCCGAGGGCGAAGAGCCCGGGACGCGGCCATTCGACAAGGACGACACGGTTGACTTCCTGCCCGGACGGTGTGGTCAGGCTGTCGGTTGCCTGCTTTGCCACGCCGTAGATGTTCTTAACGACTGGGATGTGTGACAGCACTGCAACCTTCACGTCCACTGCCATCCGACCAATTCGCAGGGTCATCAGTGTGCCAAAGAAATACAGAACGGCAAGTCCGAAGAGGACGCTTATGATTCCGGCGATGAATGCCGCTATGACGGGGAATCCATTGTCAATGGGTGTGGTCCTGATGAGCGCCTGCGAGAGCCTGCCGAATAGGCCGTCAATCTGGTGATAGGCAAAGACGAGTATCCAGGCAGTGATTATCAGTGGGAGCAGGACGAGGAAACCTGAAAGAACTCGTCCCCAGAAGTGACGCTCCAGTCGGATATGGAGTGAGGGGCGATGTTGTTCCTCGGGTTCAAGGTCGTTCTCAGGGGGCATGTGTGAATTCGAACCGTTCATGCTCACCTCCCGCGACGCCTGCAACTCCTAATCGGTCAGATGATTGTAACAGGCAAGTATTTTCTTTGCCATAGCCGCCCAACTCATCCCCTTTGCCCTGTTCCTAGCGGCGCCTCCCATTGCCTGCCTGAGCGCCGGATTCTCAAGCAGCGTCTCCAGGCACCGGGCGAATGCATCGGGGCATCGCCAGGGGACTAGGTAGCCTGTTTTACCGTGTTCGATGAATGATGTCAGTCCTCCGACCCTTGAGACGACGACGGGTGTGCCACAGGACATTGCTTCAAGTGCTACCAGCCCGAAGCTTTCGTACCAGGAAGGCAGAACGAAGACATCAGCTGCGTTGTAGTATGCAGGCAACTGCTGTTGGCTGATTGAGCCGGTGAAGTCAACTATACCACTTATATCGAGGTCATCCGCAAGCGTCTTCAGGCGGTCTATTTCAGCGTCCTTCTCGAGACTGCCACCCACAATTAGCAGACGTGTGCCAGTCCTGTCATTCAGGAGGGCTACTGCTCTCAGCAGAATGTCCAAGCCTTTGAGTGGCTCGATGCGTCCGACGTAGAGGATCATTCGCTTTTCGGGCAAGCCCAAGTGCTGGCGCGCTGCATGAGTGTCAGCCGGCTGGAACATTGTTGTATCCACGCCTGGGGGAATGACCTCGATAGGGGTGCCGTTGACCTGATACAGCTTGGTGATGTCGTCTTTTTCTATCTGCGTGGATACGACAACAGAATCTGCAGATGAGATAATCTGCTGTTCGGCATGGGCACGCGTGACGGATTCTCGCTCACCTGCACGGGCGCGCTGCTTGGTGCGCGCCAGAGTGTGGAATGTGGCGAAGTGCGGGATGTTCCAGCGACCGGCGAGCTTGGTGGCGACTACGCCGGACAGCCAGTAATGACTGTGGATGAGGTTGTACTCGACGCCTTCGTCTTGTTGAAAGCGAATAACGGCTTCGGCGAAAGCAGATGTGTACTGATGAAGATCGTCGAGGGTGGAATCCGCCGGACCCGCTTCGAGATGGACCACGCGCGCTCCATCTCCGACGGGAAATATACGGGGCTCGTCGGGGTCGTGCGTGCGTGTGAATACATCGACCTGACATCCAATCGAGGCGAGTTCGCGGGCGAGCTGCCGGACATACACGTTCATGCCGCCGGTCTTCGTGTCGCCAAGGCGTCCCACAGGGCAGCTATGGAAGCATATCAAGGCAACCCTGACAGCGGCGCCCTCGTCTGAATTTGGAACGGATGGCATGACTTTGCGGACTATGCCCGCTGGATGACCAGCTCGTGGATGGTCTGGTTTGTGCCACCGAGGTTGTACTTGTAGCGTTCCGAGCCGCGGAGGAAGTCGAAGGACTTCTTGCCGGTCTCGATTGCGTCCTGTATGCAGAGCGCCTTGTTCAGCAGTCCCACGCTGAGGGCAGAATATTCAGGGTCGTAGCCGCTGTTGTATAGCAGGTAACTGCCGTTGTAGTCGAAGCAGATGCAGGAGGCTACGCGGATGTCGTTGAGTTCTAGGAAGAAGAGCTTGAACTGGTTGCGTGAGGCGAGTTCTTGCGCGAGGTCCTTGAAGAATTGCTCCCGGTCGGAGGTGAGGAAGTCGTCCTTGTCGGGCCTGCTGGCACGCATCAGGCGGAAGAACTCGGGCATTGCGTCGGCAATCTCATCGCTGTCCTCGAATGAGTACTGCGTAGCTTGGTTGCCGTTATTGAGGCGGCGAAGCTTGCGGCGCAGTTCGTGGCGGTCCTTCTTGCGGAGTCCTGCCACATATTCGTCCCAAGTGGGCTGCAGGTGGGTGTATGGTGACACATCCTCGTCGGTGACGCAGTGGGTCCAGCCGTTGCTCTCCGCCAAATCGGGGAATCGCTGGAGCGTCTGGGAACTCTCGCGTAGGGACTTGAGCTCCATTGTGCGCCAGTCCATCGCCTCGATATGCTGCCAGAGCGCTGAGTAGAATTCGTCGTCGCAGCCTTCCCTGACGAGGAAGTCATGGTAGTCGAACAGGTCGGTGTCGCCCAGAAAGGACAGCGTGTCGCCGCGCGTCATTAGCGGGGCAATGCCGAGCAGCGTGTCTTCGTTGCGGATGGAGAGTATTTCGAGTTCGGCATCGTCGTCGCCGTATCGCTGCCACCATAGCTGCTGCCACCAAGGGGTAATGAAGATGGTGTTTGCGCCGGTGTGCGGAAGGATACACTCCCACTCTTCGGTGATGCTATCGAAATTCTCTTTTTGGATGCTGATAGTCATTGGCTCTCCCTGAGTAACGCCAAGAGGTCCTGGCGTGCGGCTGCCTGCGTTCTGAGGCTACCTCTGGATGCGGTGGTGACGATTTTGCTGCCGGGCTTTCGGGCGCCGCGTATGGACATGCATAGGTGCTCGGCGCTCATGACGACGGCGGCGCCGGACGGGCGCAGGGTGTCGTAGAGCGTATCGGCGAGCTGCCCGGTGAGACGTTCCTGGATCTGTGGCCTGCTTGCCAGAATATCGAGTGCGCGCGCAAGCTTGGAAGCTCCGGCGACTCGTCCTGTGGGAATGTAGGCAATCTGGGCTTTGCCGAAGAAGGGTAGAAAGTGATGCTCGCAGATTGAGTGGAAAGGAACGTCCCGCAGGATGACGGTTTCGTCGTAGCTCTCGTCAAAGCCGGCGGTGAGTACGCTCGCAGGGTCCTTGCCAATGCCTGAGAAGAGTTCGCAGTACATCTCGGCAATGCGTCGAGGCGTGTCCACCAAGCCTTCGCGTTGCGGGTCTTCTCCAATGGCGACCAGCACGTCTCTTACGGCGTTTTGGATCTTGTCGTAGTCCAACTATGCGAGTCCCATGGCGTCTTCGATAGCGGCGATGTCGGCTGGGTATTCGTCCATAAAGACGGGATCGACTCCGACAGCGGTGTCGGGGTCTTTGAGGCCGCTGCCCGTGATAACGCAGACGACTTTGCTCTGCTTCAGGCGCATGCCGCCGCGAGCCAGCTTCAGCAGGCCTGCAACGGAGGCGGCTGACGCCGGTTCGCAGAAGATACCTTCCTCGCGCGCCATCATTGTGTATGCTTCAAGAATCTCATCGTCCGTTACGGAGTCGATTGTGCCTCCGGACTCGTCGCGTGCGGTGACGGCCTTCTTCCAGCTTGCGGGATTGCCGACCCTAATTGCAGAGGCAACTGTGTCGGGAGTTTCAATGGGATGGCCCTTGACGATGGCGGCCGCTCCCTCTGCTTCAAAACCCATCATCTTCGGCAGAGTACCGGTCCATTCCATCTGGTGGGCTTCCTGGAAGCCCATCCAGTAGGCGGTGATGTTGCCGGCATTGCCGACTGGGATGAACAGGTGGTCGGGCGCTGTGCCGAGGTCCTGCACGATTTCAAATGCGGCGGTCTTCTGTCCCTGCAGCCTATAAGGGTTCAGCGAGTTGACCAGTACGACCTGGTGTTTTGCCGCCACTCCGCGCACAATGCTAAGGGCGTCGTCAAATCCGCCGTCTATGAGCATGATGCGCGCGCCGTATGTAATCGCCTGAGCCAGCTTGCCACGCGCAACGTACTTGCTGGGAACGACAATAACTGTGGACAGTCCGCAGCGGGCGCCATAGGCGGCGGCAGAAGCGGAAGTGTTGCCTGTGGAAGCGCAGATGATAGTATCGCCGCCTTCTTCGAGCGCCTTTGCGACGGCGACGACCATGCCCCTGTCTTTGAAGGAGCCTGTCGGGTTGCAACTTTCGAGCTTGAAGTAAAGCTCCTCGCAGCCGACCTCTTCCGCTATGCCGTCAGACTTAACGAGCGGCGTATCGCCTTCCCCTAGAGTGAAGATGGGCGTGTCGTCGGTTAATGGGAGGTACTCCCTGTACCTTTCGAGGACTCCGGCTATCATCTCGCTCCGTGGAAAGTTCGGCAGCGACGTGGGTGCGCTGCGTGCTGAAATTCTGACCGTCCAGACTGACTGATTTTAACACACTTCAACTTGAAAGACTAAAATAGTATAAGTCAGGATCGCACATGTTCTTTGTGGGCGGCATCGCCCTTGAACAGCGGCGTTCACTGACCATACAATGGGTGTCCATCAGTTGAAGCGCGGCACATAAGACCAACATTGCAATAGATGATGCGAGAGGAGGTGAGCAATGGAATTGCAAATTTTTGCAAGGAACATGAAGCTGAGCGAGCGTTCAGAAGATTATATTCAAAAGAAGGTGGCACGCCTTGAAAGACATCTACGGGAGCGGGCGGATGCGAAGCTGGAGCTTTCGCGCACGGCTTCGCGCTCGGAGACGGACCGGTTCGTGGCACAGATGACGATAAGCGCGAGCGGGTCAACGCTGCGCGGTCAGGAGAGCGGCCTAACGCTGTTCGCAGCCGTGGACTCGGTCGCGGATGTGATGGACAAGCAGATAAGGCGTTACAAGGGGAGGGCGTATAGGACATCTCAGGCGCGCAGGTCGGCGAGAACCCAGGCGATGCGTGAGGATGTGGGCGCGCTGATCGAGGAGCTTGCGGCTGTTGACGAGGAAGAACAGGACGAGTCGTTCGAGGAGACGGGCAAGGTGGTACGGGTGAAGCGATTTTCCATGAAACCCATGTCAGTGGAAGACGCTATCATGGAGATGGAGCTATTGGACCATGACTTCTTCCTATTTCATAACGCGGAAACGGACCGGCACAGCGTGGTGTACCGGCGGACGGATGGGGACTATGGGGTGATTGAGCCTGATGTGGCATGAATAAACACCGATGAACAGGATGGGGAGGATAGGTCTAGAGGGTAGTCGATGGCTGTGGATCTACAAGACATACAGGATGCCTGGCCGAAACTCGCTCCTGTGGTTTTCGTTCCGCGTGGCGAGAGCGAGTACCAGCACTTGGTGAGTGTGCTGGACGACCTGATTGACATGGTTGGGGAGGACGAAGATCATCCATTAGCCTCCTTGATGGATGTAGTGGGCGTGTTGATCGAGAGATACGAGGATGAGCACGTTCCAGAATTAGATAATGAGCAAAGTGATCAATAGGACTTTGCCGCGGAGCTTCCTGCAAGGACTCAAAGAGCTTGAAGATGCTTATCTAAAGCAGGACGATCCCATACGGCAGTCGGGATTCAGCGGTGGGGCAGTGCGCTGGCGGTCTGAGCGGGGACCTATACTTGATGCGGTCGAATCAGACGGGGACTTGCTGGACATCGGCTGCGCCAACGGCTACTTGTTGGAGTGCTTGATGAATTGGGGAGGCGAATGCGGATTGAAACTGATTCCGCATGGACTGGATCAGGGGAGCAGATTGATTGAGCTGGCGAGAAAACGCCTACCCGAACATTCGGACAACTTTCATGTGGGGAATGCGTGGAACTGGACGCCGACTCGAAGGTATCGCTATGTATATATGCTCTACGACTGTCTTCCCCTGGACTATCTTGCCGAAGGGGTGCAGAGGCTGATGGACAGTATAGTCGCACCACAAGGCCGACTGATTATCGGGGCTTATGGGAGCAAATCCGACTCGAAACCGCCATTCGACATTGGCGCATTTCTCGCGTCTTCCGGGTTCGAGGTAGTGGGTAGGGCGGAAGGCGGCACACAGCCGATAACTAAGTTCGCATGGGTTGATGCTTGATATTGTGATTGAAGGAGGATGGGCATGAGTTCACTAATGGAACAAGACCCTGAGATTGGGCGGGCGATTCGGGACGAGATCAAGCGGCAGCAAAGCAACATCAACCTGATTGCATCCGAGAACTACGCGAGCCGGGCGGTGCTTGAAGCGCAGGGGTCGGTGTTTACGAACAAGTACGCGGAGGGTTACCCGGGGCGGCGATACTATGGTGGGTGCGAGTTCGTGGATGTCGCGGAGAGGCTGGCTATCAGCCGCGCGAAGAAGCTGTTCGACGCGGAACACGCCAATGTGCAGCCTCATAGCGGGGCGCAGGCGAATATGGCGGCATACTTTGCCACGCTTCAGCCTGGCGACACGATTATGGGTATGAGCCTGGACCAGGGAGGACATCTGACGCACGGTGCATCGGTGAACTTCTCGGCGAAAATATACGATGTGGTGCAGTACGGCGTTGATCCCGAACTGGAAACCATTGACTACGACGGCGTTGAGCGGCTTGCGAAGGAACATCGTCCCAAGCTCATCGTTACGGGGGCGAGCGCATACACGCGGATCATCGACTTTCCGCGCTTCCGCAGCATAGCGGACGAGGTGGGCGCGAAGCTGATGGTGGATATGGCGCACATCGCGGGGCTGGTTGCCGCGGACGAGCATCCCTCGCCGGTGCCGCACGCCGAGATAGTTACTACCACGACACACAAGACGCTGCGCGGCCCGAGGGGCGGCATGATCCTGTGCGCCGAAGAGCACCGCAGGGCGATCAACAGCGCGGTGTTTCCGAATATGCAGGGAGGACCGCTGGAGCACATCATAGCGGCGAAAGCGGTGGCGTTCGGGGAGGCCATGGAGCCTGAATTCGTGGAGTACCAGAAGGGAATTCGTGCCAACGCGGCCGCGCTTGCCGATGAACTGCAATCGGGCGGGCTGCGGCTGGTGTCCGGAGGCACGGATAATCACATTGTCCTGGTGGACCTGACGCCGATTGACATCACCGGACGGCAGGCGGAGGAGGCGCTGGGTGAGGCGAACATCGTCGTGAACAGGAATGCGATCCCATTTGATAAGAAGCCGCCGCGCACTGCAAGCGGCCTGCGGCTGGGCACGCCTTCCATTACGAGCCGGGGCATGGGTGTGGAGGAATCTCGTCAGGTGGGCAGGCTGATCTTAACGGTGCTTGGGAATATAGGAAGCGATGCCATAAAGCGCGAGGCGCGCGACGAGGCAATTGAACTGTGCGCCCGATTCCCGGCGCCTGGGCTTGACTAGAGGCGGTGACTGTCCGGGCAGTTGACTATCCGCCTGGAGCTTCAATAAAGCCATAGCCGACGTTATTGACGGTACGAATGCAGTTACTCGCCTGCGCGCCGAGCTTGTGTCGCAGGCGGCGTATGTGGACATCGACCGTGCGTGTGTGCCCGTAGTGCTTGTGACCCCAGACGCTCATCAGCAGATGTTCACGAGTGAAAACGCGCCCGATGTTCTGCATCAGGTAGCGGAGTAGTTGGAACTCCATCCAGGCTAATTTGGTTGATTTGCCACCAACCGTCACACGGTATTTGTCCATATCCATCGTTATGAGTCCGGCGCTGAGGATGGATGCCTCGCGCTCTCGGGACGCGTGGGTCAGGCGCTTGATTCGCTTCTCCAGTTCTACGGCGGAGCAGGTCGCCAGAATGAAGTCATCGAATCCGAGATAAAGGTCTTCCTCCTCCGTCTCGTCGCTTGTTACGCAGCGCAGAACTGGCGGAAGAATCTGGCTGATAGACTTCTTTCGGGAGAGCGTCCCGATGACTGATGAACTGATGCCGGGACCTGCGATGATGAGTGAGGGCGTGACCTCCTCGATGCGCGCTTCAAGGCTGCTGCCATCGAGCTCTACCAGCTCTACGACGCCGGACAGGCTCAGAGCGGTCAGTGGCGCGTCCAGCGCTTCGCAGTCATCGGTCGCAAGCAATACTGTCTGCGGTGAATCGCCTATGACTTCTTCATGTGCCTCTAGTACCATGAGCAACGCCGCCGTGCTGAGAGTTCTCCGTCCTGTGCCGTGCGCCTTTCAACTAGACCAGGCACACGGGATGTGAACTTCGCCGCAATATATAGCTTATCCCCCACATTACATAACTAGTCTCAAACAGATGATGCAATGCGTATGTTTCTTGGCAGTTACATCAATGTAACCTTTGTGTAACAGGAGGGCGACGGAGCTAATACGGATGGACAGGATAGCGGGGCTACAGCCAGGGGGACGTGAGGTTCCACTGCCAGAGCAGGAGGGATGCCTGTGACTGGAGGTCCATCATGTTGTGGCAGACGATGGCTCCGAGGCGGTTGGTGGACCAGTTGCCATTGGGCAGACGGAATATGTTGCCGGGGCGTCCCGAGTCATCAGACGGAGGATTGGCGAGCTGACGGGCTATTTCCGTGTCTTTAAGCATGTCGAGGTGTTGCTGCCACCAGATGTGCGGCGCGCCACCGAGGGCTTCGCGGGATATGACCTCCTTGACGGACTTGGCGCGGCGCATAGTCCGACGCATGGTGCCGATGTCCCGCTCGCGGTCGTAGTCGGCGATGCCCCAGCGATAGTAGAAGACAGGCGGGCGGATGAGCTCCCTGAGGCGAGGCCACTTGAGTGCCTGCTGGTCTGCAACTGCTTTCCATGACTCCATCGTGTCGTGGTCGATATGCGCGGCGGCGCCGATGGCTTGAGCGAGCCACGCGCCGACGAATTTGCTGTTGTAAGCGTAGATGGGACGGGGCAACGCTTGCCAGAGTCGCCGGACTTCGGCTGCAAGGGCTTCGCAGTCGTCCTGATTTTCCGCTTGCACGATGCGAATATCGCTGCCGCTGAGGGTGCCGAGTGTGAACATACCACCGGGACTGGGAGAAAAGCCGATGGTCTCAACGTCTATGATGGTGCCCTGAATGGAGATGCCCTGCAGGGTGAAGTCGAGGGTCTGCATCACACTTAATCAGGTAAAGCGGCCAGATCAGGTAGAGCGGCCAGGGCTTCTCTGGCTGCTTCCTGTTCGGCCAGAGACTTGCTGCGTCCCGTTCCAGTGCCCAGCACCGCGCCGTCAACTACTACTTCTGCGGTGAAGGTGGGGGCATGTGGCTCCCCCTCCGTGTCGATGATGCGGTACTTAGGGGCGGGAAGACGCTTTCCCTGCACCATTTCCTGGAGAGCGGACTTGGGATGCTGTGGGTTTGGCGCCGCGTTCAGGGATGTAAGGTGGTTTCCTAATGTATCAAGGCAGAATGATCGTGCTGCTTCGTACCCTTGGTCCAGGAAAATTGCGCCGACAATTGCCTCAAATGCGGCTGCCAGGTTTGACGCGCGCTCGCGTCCGCCGGTGCTTATCTCTCCGGCGCCCATCAGCAAGTGCCGTCCAAGTTCGAGGCGGCGAGCGATGTCTGCAAGCGTTTCGCCGCGCACAATGGCGGAGCGCATCGAGGTCAGCACACCTTCCTGTTGTTCAGGATGGCGGGCGTAGAGTTCCTGGGCGATTGCTGCACCAAGGATGGCATCACCGAGAAATTCCAGACGCTCGTTGCAATCCGAGGTGGCGTCGGTTGATTCGTTCAAGCGTGAGCTGTGGGTTAGGGCGAGAGTGAGGAGGCTCTTGTCGCAGAAGGTGACGCCGAGCCTTTGTTCGAGAGGATGTGGCATGCGCTGTTTGGGGCGAGAATAGGGGCGTCCATATTAGACGCCCCTACCCGTTACTTCAAGATTACTGGATCTCTAGCTCAGGACGCCCCTTGGCCATGGCGGCTGCGGGCGCTTGATTTCACCGAAGTAGTTGCGGTGGTTGGCGAGTGCGATGTAGTGCTCGAAGGATGCGACTGCGTCCTCGTCTTCGGGTATGAATGCCTTGAGATAAGCCATGTTCCCGTTCTCGAAGATGTAAGTCGGCGTGCCAAAGATTCCGTCGGCAATGGCTGCCTCATGGTCCTCACCGATGATTCGGCGGAGTTCCGGGTCCTTCATGTCCTCGCGCATCTGTGCGGCGTCGAGGCCTACGCTTGTCGCAATCTCCAGGATGGCTTCCTCATCGCTGAGCGAGAGACGACCTTCGCCGCCGTGCCGGGCTGTGAGGAGAGCGAGGTGGAATGCTGCGTGCAGGTCGTCGCCCTGCCGCTTGGCGGCTTCGGCAGCGATCTGCGATACGAGCGAGCGCCGCTCTGCAGGGTCTCCGTCGTCCCAGACTTTCCAGTCCGAGTCCAAGCCTTCCTTAAGGTTGTGGGCGTTCTGCTCGAGTGAGAAGTTGCGCCAGGTGATGTTGAGGTTGTCCCCGTAAGCCTTCTTTACCTTATCCAGCCACACGGCTGTATTGTAGACCCACGGTCAGGCATAGTCGCCGTAGATTTGCATTTTCAGATTTTCCATTGAATGCCGGCCTCCCTTCATCATGGTGTGATTGCTGCATTTTAATAAGGGGTTCGGATGATGTCAAACGGGCAGTTGCATGTTATGTCAATCAATGGTAATTTATACTTTGTTTAATACCGATTTAACATTCAGGCAACATTTCTGTTACAAGTGCTTAACATAAATGAAACAATCGCAGCGTAGATTTGGAGCGTTATCTATCTTTAGTAGAAGAGGAGAAAGGAAATGAGTCTTCTCGGAGCGATTGTAAAACCTACGAGTCTGAAGATGCGCCTTCTGATGGTGGCGCTGTTGGCAATTGGAATTGTTCTGGGCGGCGGCGGCATCGCTTACGCACAGAGCGCGGACGAAGTAATGACAACGCTGGACAACGCCATTCTGGTGTTCGCGGCGGCGCTGGTTTTCTTCATGCAGGCGGGCTTCGCGTTTCTCGGAGCCGGCCTGATTCGCGCGAAGAACACAGTCAACTATATGACGAAGTCATTCCTGGACTTCTGCATAGCGTCGCTGGGGTTCTGGGCATTCGGTTATGCACTGATGTTTGGTGGTGGCGCGGCGGCGGGAATTATTGGTCTGGAGGGTTTCTTCCTCGCCAACTTCAGCGATGGCGACCTTGTGGGCTGGTTCTTCCAGATGGTATTCGCGGGAACGGCCGCGACGATTATCGCCGGAGCGATGGCAGAGCGGACGAAGATCAACGCTTATTTCGCTTATAGCTTCATCGTTGGCGCGTTGATATACCCGATATATGGTCACTGGGCCTGGAGTGATTATGGCTGGCTCGTAAATATGGGCTTTGCCGACTACGCAGGCTCCGGTGTGGTTCACATGATTGGCGGCTTCCTTGCACTCGCAGGCGCGATGGTAGTCGGCCCGCGCAAGGGCTGGGAGCAGGGCATCACGATTCGGGGACACAATGTCCCGTATGTAGTTATCGGTACTTTCATCCTCTTCTTTGGTTGGTTCGGATTCAACATAAACTCTGCTACGCTCGGCCTGAACGCAGTGAACACGCTGCTCGCTGGCGCGGCCGGTGCGACTGCAGCGATATATGTAACGCTTCTGATGACAGGTAAAGCGGACATCGAGATGGCGGCAAATGGCGCTCTGGCCGGACTTGTTGGCATCACGGCGGGCTGTGCCTTTGTTGATACTTGGGCGGCAGTGGTCATCGGCTTGATAGCGGGCGTGATAATGATCTTTGGCGTGAAATTCGTGAAGAGCGTGCTGAGGACTGACGACCCGGTTGGTGCGGTTACTGTGCATGGCATCTGCGGCGCCTGGGGTTTGCTGGCGGTTGGCATCTTTGCTTCCGGGCATAACGGAGTCGAGGGCCTGATAGTCGGCAACGTCGGACAGATTCTTCCGCAAATAATCGGCATAGTGGCGGCAATCGTCTGGGGCTTCGGCGGCGGATTCATACTCTTCAAGCTGCTTGATCTTACGATGGGCTTGCGCGTGGACGAGGCCGAAGAGGACGAGGGCCTGGACATCACCGAGCATGGCACGGACGCCTATCCGGTTATGAACTAGATATTTTGGAAACCCGCTGAGCTAAATTGTCCGAGGCTGGTGGGGTCGCAAACGAGAAATAGATGCAGGGGTGGTCTGAAAAGACTGCCCCTGTAAATATTGGAGCGGAATCGAGGGTGTAACAATTATTTAACATTTGTGCAACACAGTTGAAACATGCCTGCTTCAGAATGGATAGCAAGTTAAGTAAATTAATTTTCTGTTGGAGGCGTGTCGAAATGGAAGTATTGCTCGGTGGAGTGGCGTTTGCAGCATTGTTCGCAGTGTGGGTCATAATTCCCAGCGCAGTTCGCAGGAATCGCAGCAAGTAGGTACATCCGTCACTGGACAATAGCCAGTTATAATGCACACTTACCAGCGAGGCTTCTTCATTAGAAAGTCTCGCTGTTTGCTGTCTAATCTAATCTGAAATAGACCCATTCCGGAAAATGCAGGAATGGGGAGAATCATAAGAATCCCACAGGAGGGTACGATGAGCGTATATAAGGCGGAATACATCTGGGTGGACGGCACAGAGCCGACCGCTAAGCTTCGCTCCAAGGGCAAAGTTGTTCCGGTAGGGGAAGAGCCGCCCATCTGGGGTTTTGACGGCTCCAGCACGAACCAGGCGCCGGGCGAGAACTCGGACTGCGTACTGAGGCCGGTGTTCAGCTGCCCTGACCCGATTCGCGGCGGCAACAACATACTGGTGATGTGCGAGGTTCTGCTGACTGACCTATCACCGCATCCGTCGAACACGAGGGCTGCGTGTGCGGCTGCCGCAGAGCAGTATGCCGACCTCGACTTCTGGTTTGGCATCGAGCAGGAGTACACCTTCTTTACGGGTGTCAGGTCCAGGCCGCTGGGCTGGCCGGACAACGGCTTTCCCGCACCGCAGGGCGGATACTACTGCGGCGTCGGCTCTGACGAGGTGTTCGGGCGCCCGGTCGTGGAAGACCACCTTGACGCTTGCATAGAGGCGGGCTTGCAGATAGCAGGCATCAATGCAGAAGTTATGCCAGCACAGTGGGAGTTCCAGGTTGGGCCGATAGGCGCGCCGGCAGTCGCAGACCATCTGTGGATTGCGCGCTGGCTGCTGTATCGCATCGGTGAGAAGCATTCGGTTGCTGCGACTCTGGATCCTAAGCCTGTGAAGGGCGACTGGAACGGCGCGGGCGCACATACCAACTTCTCGACGAACGCGATGCGCGAATCTTATGATCCCTGCATTGCGGCGGCCGAGGCTTTGGGCACGAACCACGACGAGCACATAGCCAACTATGGCGATGGCATTGAGCAGAGGCTAACGGGCCTGCACGAGACCGCCTCCTACAAGGAGTTCAAGTACGGCGTGTCGGACAGGGGCGCATCGGTGCGTATTCCCTGGCAGGTCGCGCGCGACGGCAAGGGCTACATCGAGGACAGGCGACCGAATGCCAACATGGACCCGTACAAGGTTACGGAGCTCATCATCAAGACGGTTGGCGGGGCTGCATCCTAGCGGAGCAATAAACCAAGCAAGAATAGAATAAGCCTGCACCGCAATCCGATCTACGGCTACGTGGTGCAGGCTTATTGTCTTTATGGGAGATTGCGTTACGGGATGGTTGATTGGCCCGCCTGCAGCTTGCAGGTAAACGAGCGAAATAGCTTTTCCAGTGTTGCGCGGTCAGGCGAGACTCCCCAGTGAATTAGTTTGACACAATTTTCACAAATTGATATATTTTTTCGATAGTCGCTTTTTGCATTGTGGCGCAATGCGGACAGATATTTGCAAGCCTGTTCCCAACATGCTTCATGAACGAATGCACCGCATGCTCTGAGCGGCAATCCCGTTGAGGTTAATATGTTAGCGAGAGACCCAGAAGCGACTGAGTTTGTTCTTCACGAAGCCAGGGAGAATGATGTCAAGTTCATACGGCTCTGGTTTGCGGATATTCTGGGCAACCTGAAGGGGTTTGCCATCACGGTCGAAGAGCTCGAACATTCGCTTACTCGCGGGATGGGCTTCGACGGGTCTTCTATTGAAGGCTTCGTGCGCTCGGACGAGCGTGACATGTACGCGCTTCCGGACCCAAACACCTTCAGCGTGCTGCCGTGGCGCCCGCGAGAGAATGCCGTTGCGCGGATGTTCTGTGACATCATCACGCCCGACGATGAATCGCACGAGAGCGACCCCCGCGCCGTGCTCAGGCGCAATCTTGCCAGCGCGGCGAAGCTTGGCTATACATACTATGTGGGGCCTGAGATCGAATACTTCTACTTCAAGGATGCGCAGGGCACTCGCACCCAGGATCGTGGAAGCTACTTCGGGCAGGACGCCACCGATCAAGCCACTGATCTGAGACGGCAGACCGTGCTTACGCTCGAAGAGCTGGGCATACCCGTAGAATCGAGCCATCAGGAAGCCGCACCGAGCCAGCACGAGATTGACCTCCGGCATACCGATGCGCTGACTATGGCGGACACGGTGATGACCTACCGCCTGGTGGTGAAAGAGATAGCGCGGCAAAACGGCTACTATGCGACATTCATGCCAAAGCCGGTGCATGGTGTGAACGGAAGCGGGATGCACATGCACCAGTCGCTATTCCAGGGCGACCGCAACGCATTCTACGATGACGACGATCCACATCATCTCTCCGAGACCGCAAAGTTCTTCATAGCGGGGCTGATGAAGCATGCGCGGGAGATTACCGCCGTGACGAACCAGTGGGTGAATTCGTACAAGCGGCTAGTGCCTCAATTCGAGGCGCCGACCTATGTGACATGGTCGACCGTCAATCGCGCCGACCTGATTCGCGTGCCGGACTTTAAGCCGGGGCGCGAGGAGTCGCGGCGCATCGAGTTCCGCTCGCCTGACCCCGCGTGCAACCCGTACCTGGCGTTCAGCGTGATGCTGGCGGCGGGGCTGAAAGGCATTGAGAACGAGTATGAGTTCCCGCCTGCGGCGCAGTCGAACGCACTGCACATGTCGCAGACCGAGCGCGACAAACTTGGCATTGATGCGTTGCCCGCCAACCTCTGGGAAGCGATCCATATTACGGAGCATAGCGAACTCGTGCGTGACTCGCTGGGAGAGCCTGTATTCAAGAGCTTCATAGAGAACAAGAAGATAGAGTGGGAAAATTATCATAGCCGTGTAGCAGACTACGAAACCGAGCAGTATCTGCCGGTTCTTTAGTAGTTGTCAGCCAATAATATTCAGTTCATCCTCAGCGCTAATTACCCCCAGTAAGGCCCCCATTAAGGCAGAAGGAACAAGAGGTAGGGACATGTCGGAGAGATACATACCCAACCTGACAAAGCAGGGACTGTACGACCCGCACTTTGAGCATGATGCCTGCGGGGTGGGACTTGTTGCCAATATCAAGGGCGCGAAGTCGCACGACATCCTGAAGCAGGGGCTCGAGGTGTTGAGCAACCTGGAACATCGAGGTGCGAAGGGGGCGGACCCGGAGACGGGCGACGGCGCGGGCGTTCTGATTCAGATGCCGCACGATTTCTTCAGCAAGGAGATGGAGCGGCTGGGCATAGAGCCTCAGCAGCCCGGTCACTATGCCGTGGGTATGGTATTCATGCCGCACGACAAGGACAAGCAGAGCGAATTGGAAGGCATCGTGCGCGCCTTCGTAGAGCAAGAAGGGCAGACTCTGCTGGGCTGGCGCGATGTGCCGGTATCGCCTGATGAGATTGGCACCCTGGCGGCCGCGGTTATGCCCGACATCCGTCAGTTCTTCGTTGGGCGCAGCGCCGATGTGCAGAGCGAGTTGGATTTCGAGCTCAAGCTGTATGTCATTCGCAGGCAATTAGAGGACGCGGTTGCCGAGTCTGGTGTGGACGAGCGTAATGACTTCTATATACCCAGCCTGTCGGCGAATAAAATTGTCTATAAGGGGCTGATTCATGCCACGCAGCTTCAGCACTTCTACCTCGATCTTGCGGATGAGGATGTAGTTACATCGTTCGCATTGGTGCATTCGCGCTTCAGCACGAACACGCTGGGCACCTGGCGTCTGGCGCATCCGTATCGCATGGTGATTCACAACGGCGAGATAAATACCCTGCGCGGCAACATCAACTGGATGGCTGCTCGCGAGGGCATGTTCGAGTCTGACGCGCTAGGCGACGATGTGAAGAAGCTACTGCCCATTATTACGGACGGAGTGCAGAGCGATACGGCGAGTTTCGACAATGCCCTAGAGCTTCTGCTTGCGACCGGGCGGTCGCTGCCGCATGCCATGATGATGATGATTCCTGAGGCGTGGGGCGACCACCTGCCGATGGACCAGGCGAAGAAGGACTTCTACGAATACCACTCCTGTCTGATGGAGCCATGGGACGGACCTGCGCTCATCATTGCTTCCGACGGCTCGAAGGTGTGCGCCGTTCTGGATAGGAACGGCTTGCGCCCCTGCCGCTACCTCGTGACCACAGACGACTTGCTCGTGATGGCTTCTGAGACCGGCGTGCTGGATGTGCCTCCGGAGAAAGTCCTGTTCAAGGACCGCATTCATCCCGGGCGCATGTTCATGCTTGACACCGAAGAGGGTCGCCTTGTGGACGATGCTGAGTTGAAGAGCGATCTCGCAGCCCAACAGCCGTACGGCGAATGGCTGCGCGAGAATAGGGTTTCGCTGGATGACCTGCCGGATGTGCCGGCGCAGCCGACCTTTACTAATGGTGGGCTGATTGCGCGGCAGGTTGCGTTCGGCTATTCGCTCGAAGATCTGCGGATGATAATGGAGCCAATGGCAGAGACGGGCACCGAGCCGGTGGGATCGATGGGCAACGATACGCCGTTGGCGGTACTGTCCGACCAGAGTCCGCTGTTGTTCAACTACTTCAAGCAGTTGTTCGCGCAGGTGAGCAACCCGCCACTGGACGCAATCAGAGAAGAGCTGGTTACATCGCTCGAATCGAGAGTGGGCAGCGAGGGTAACCTGTTCTCCGAGACGCCCGAACAGTGCCGCATTCTGCGTGTCAAGCGTCCTGTGCTGACAAACACGGAGCTGGAGAAGATACGCAACATAGACCTGCAAGGCTTGAAGGCGAAGACAATCCGCACATTGTTCACGACGGACGAGAACGATGGTGCGCTTGCTCGTTCTGTGCAGAGGATTTGCGAGGAGGCGTATGAGGCGGTGCAGGAGGGCAACACTATTGTCATCCTGTCTGACAGGGGCGTTGATCTGTACAACGCACCGATTCCGAGCCTGCTCGCCGTCGCGAGTGTGCATCATCATCTGATACGGCAAGGAGTTCGCACGAAGGTCAGCCTGATTGTGGAATCGGGAGAGCCGCGCGAGGTGGCTCACCTGGCGCTGCTTATCGGCTATGGCGCAGTCGCGGTTAATCCATATCTCGCGTTCGAGACACTGAGAGATATGGTCGGCGAGGACGGCGCTCTCTCGGGCGTTCTAGACTTTGAGGCCGCTGAGTATAACTATGTCAAGGCGGCTGACAAGGGCATCCTGAAGATAATGTCCAAGATGGGCATTTCGACGATCGAGAGCTACCGGGGCGCGCAGATTTTCGAAGCTGTGGGCTTGAACGAGGAGTTCATCGACAAGTACTTCACATGGACGCCGTCGCGCATAGGCGGCATCGGAATCTACGAGATCGAATTGGAGAGCAGGAAGCGCCACGAGGCTGCGTTCCAGGAGCTTGCGCCCACTGGAAGCCTCGACCTGCAGAGCGGGGGCTACTACCAGTGGCGGCGCGACGGGGAGTACCACATGTGGAACCCCGACTCTATCAGCCGCCTTCAATTCGCCACGAGGTCAAATAGCTACGAGACATACCAGCAGTTCGCGGAGTCCTCAAATGCGTTTAGCCGCAAACTCTGCACGATCAGAGGGTTGTTGGACTTCAAGAAGCTGGACGAGCCACTTTCGCTGGACGAGGTGGAATCGGCGAGCGACATCGTGAAGCGGTTCGCCACGGGCGCAATATCACTCGGCTCCATCAGCCGCGAGGCGCACGAGACGATGGCTATTGCAATGAATCGTATCGGCGCGCGCAGCAATACGGGCGAAGGTGGCGAGGACTTCCATCGCTACACCCCGGACGAGAATGGCGATTCACGCAACAGCGCCATGAAGCAGGTAGCATCCGGGCGCTTTGGCGTTACCATCAGCTACCTTGCAAGCGCGAAGGACCTGCAGATAAAGATGGCGCAGGGATCGAAGCCCGGTGAGGGCGGTCAGCTCCCTGGGCATAAGATTGACGAGTACATCGGCTGGGTACGTAACTCGACGCCCGGCGTAGAACTGATCTCGCCGCCACCGCATCACGACATATACTCCATCGAGGACCTGGCGCAACTGATCCATGACCTGAAGAACTCCAACCCCGCAGCGCGCGTACATGTGAAGCTAGTCGCCGAGGCAGGTGTTGGCACCATCGCAGCCGGCGTGTCGAAGGGACATGGCGATGTTGTGCTAATAAGCGGAGACAGCGGCGGCACCGGGGCATCGCCAGAATCGTCAATCAAGCATGCGGGCCTGCCGTGGGAGCTTGGCGTGGCAGAGACTCAGCAGGTGCTGGTGCTCAACGACCTGCGCGGGCGCATCGTTGTGCAGACGGACGGGCAGCTCAAGACGGGCAGAGATGTCGCCATTGCGTGCCTGCTGGGCGCCGAGGAATTCGGCATGGCAACAGCGCCGCTCATCAGCCTGGGCTGCATCATGCTCCGCAAGTGTCATCTGAATACCTGCTCGGTGGGCATTGCCACTCAGGACCCGGACCTTAGGAAGATGTTCACGGGCAAGCCGGAATATGTGATCAACTACTTCTTCTTCGTTGCCGAAGAGCTCCGGCAGATTATGGCGGAGATGGGCTTCCGCACCGTGAACGAGATGGTCGGGAGGATGGACAGGCTGGACACCCGCGAGGCCGTGGCACATTGGAAGGCGCAGGGGTTGGACTTCTCCAAGCTGCTGTACAAGCCGGAAGTACCTGATTCCGTGGCGACATACCGCCGTGAGGAACAGGACCACGGGCTTGAGCGCGCGCTAGACAACGAACTCATAAAGATGTGCGTTGACGCTATCGACTCCAAGAAAACGGTCTCACTCGATCTGCCGATCAGCAATCGCAATCGCACTGTGGGCACTACGCTCAGCTACGAGATTACTAAGAGGCACGGCATTGACGCCCTGCCTGACGATACGATAACGATTAACTTCAGCGGCTCGGCGGGACAGAGTTTCTCGGCATTCCTGGCCAAGGGCGTGACTATGCGTGTGCATGGGGACTCCAACGACTACTTCGCCAAAGGGCTGTCCGGCGGCAAGGTGATTATCGCTCCTCCGCAGGAGTCGGCGTTCACCCCCGAAGAGAACATAATCGTGGGCAATGTAGTATTATACGGTGCTACGGGAGGCAAGGCGTTCATCCGCGGAGTAGCGGGCGAGCGCTTTGCGGTGCGCAACAGCGGAGCCGAGACGGTCGTCGAGGGCGTGGGAGACCACGGCTGCGAATACATGACGCGTGGCAAGGTTGTCGTGCTGGGTCCGACCGGGCGTAACTTTGCCGCTGGCATGAGCGGTGGAGAAGCGTATGTGCTAGATGAGCGGGGCATATTCTCCGACTTGTGCAACCACGAGATGGTTGGCCTGGAGAGCGTGGAAGACCCCGACGACATAAGTGCATTGCATAGCCTCATCGAAGAGCACTTCAACCTCACCGGAAGTGCGAACGCGCGCCGGGTGCTGGATGACTGGGATGGGATGCTGCCCAAGTTCGTTAAGGTGATGCCCCACGACTACAAGCGCATATTGCAGGAGCGCGCGGCAGCAGCGATTGCAGCCGATTAAGAATTGACGAGATATGCATTTCCGCCAAGGCAGGAATGACCTAGTGAGAGCGCAGGCAAGCCGATAAATGGGAAAACCAAGCGGTTTCAAGGAATATGGACGGCAGGGGCCACCGCAGCAGCCAGTGGCGCAGCGCATCCAGCATTTCAGCGAGTTCTACCACAGCTGGACTGATGAACAGGCAAAGGAGCAGGGCGCGAGGTGCATGAACTGCGCCGTGCCGTTCTGCCACACGGGTTGTCCTCTGGGTAACCTGATACCTGACTTCAATGACCTCGTGTATCGAGGCAAGTGGCAGGAAGCCCTCTTTGAGCTCCATGCCACGAACAATTTCCCTGAGTTTACCGGCAGGATCTGCCCCGCGCCGTGCGAGGCGGCCTGCGTGCTGAACATCAACCAGGACCCGGTGACCATCGAGTACATCGAGAAGGCGATCGCCGACAGAGGTTGGGCGGAAGGCTGGATTGTGCCGGAGCCGCCGACGCAGCGCACGGGCAAGAAGGTTGCGATTGTAGGCTCAGGACCGGCAGGGCTGGCGGCGGCGCAGCAACTAAATCGTTGCGGGCACTGGGTGACGGTGTTCGAGCGCGACGAATACATCGGCGGACTCCTGCGACTGGGCATTCCGGACTTCAAGCTGGAGAAAGTGGTAGTTCAACAGCGCGTCGATCAGATGTCTGCTGAGGGCGTAACTTTCAAGACCGGTGTCAATGTGGGCGTTGACATGTCCGGCGATGAGTTGCTGGGCGAATTCGACGCCGTGGTACTGACTGGCGGATGTACGATACCGCGTGATCTGCCTGTACCGGGGCGCGAGCTTGACGGCGTTCATTTCGCCATGGACTTTCTGACGCAGCAGAACCGCCTTGTCGCAGGCGAGCACATTGATGAGTCAGAGCGCATCAGCGCCGAAGGCAAGCGCGTGGTCATACTTGGAGGTGGCGACACCGGTTCTGACTGTCTGGGAACTTCGCACCGCCAGGGCGCGGAAATTGTTTACCAGTACGAGTTGCTTTCCGAACCGCCGGTCGAGCGCAGTGAAGATAACCCGTGGCCGCTATGGCCCCTTATCCTGCGGACATCTTCTTCCCAGGAAGAAGGCGGCGTGCGCGACTACGATGTGCTGACGACACATTTCTCCGGCCGCAATGGCAATGTGGAGAAGCTACACGCAGTGCGAGTCAACTGGGGCGCTCCGGACGCATCGGGCAGGCCGAGCATGGAGACCATCGAGGGCAGCGAGTTCGAGATAGACACCGATCTGGTGCTTCTGGCTATGGGCTTCGTGCATCCGCAGAAAGAGGGCCTGATCGAGCAGCTTGATGTAGCTCTTGACGGGCGCGGCAATGTGCAGACTGACGACAACAAGATGACCAGCAAAGATGGCGTGTTCGCGGCGGGTGATATGTCTCGCGGGCAGTCGCTGGTCGTTTGGGCGCTTGCGGAGGGACGAGAGGCGGCGCGTGGCGTTGACCTCTACCTCATGGGGCAGACTTCATTACGCTCTGTGCTTGAGGGGGCGATGTCGCGGGCTTAACCTGCGGCGTTCACGGCAGCAGCGTTCATGGATGCCACGTAGGGCAGATTCCGGTATCGCTGGTTGTAGTCCAAGCCGTAGCCGACAACGAACTCGTCCGGAATCTCGAAGCCGACGTACTTTATCGGCACTTCCACCTGTCGGCGCGATTTCTTGTCGAGTAGGGCGCAGATCTCAAGGCTGGCGGGATCTTCGGATTGCAGTGATTCCAGCAGGGAATCGAGCGTAATTCCGGTATCGACGATGTCTTCAACCAGGATCACATGGCGCCCGGTGATGCTGGCTTCGAGCGGCTTGATTATCTCGACCGTCCCCGTACTCTCGTAGCCGTCGTAGCTGGACGCGGCCATCATGTACGCTTCGAGCGGCAGGTCTATTTCGCGCATCAGGTCCGCCATGAATATGAGCGCGCCGTTGAGGACGCCGACAAGGACAGGGTGCCTTCCCGCGTAGTCCCGCGAAATCTGATCGCCGATTTCGCGCACCTTCACCTGAATGTCTTCCGCTGTAATGAGGGCTTTGCTTATGCTTTCATTGCCCATCGAATCGTGCCGTCCATTGCCTATTACCATCTCGAATTTCGCCGCATTATAACATCGGAACGGGCTGATATAATGCTGCCTGCGTCGTCTTATTGGTGCAGATGTGGAGATTGAAGCGATTACATGAATGTAGGTGTGTGTAAGGTCAGGCTGCAGATTCCTGAGAACCAGAGTCTGAAGGGCAAGCGTAGAGTCATCGCCTCAATGTCCCAGCGGATACGAAATAGGTTCGGAGTTGCCGTGGCTGAGGTCGGAGATAACGATTCGTGGCAGATGGCGACACTTGGGATCGCGTGCGTCAGCGGCAGCGTGCGACATGCCGATGAGGTGCTGGACAATGTCATTGCGTACATCGAGCGCAGCAGGGATGATGTGGTCGTGCTGGATGTGGAGCAGGAGACGATTTCGGGGTATTAGGGCGGGCATGACATGGATATACGTGATGGAAAGGATTCTGTTTCTTTCACCCCCATCCTAACCTTCCCCCATCAAGGGGGAAGGGACTTATTGGAGCGGTTCTGTTGGATGTAGAGGCGTTTCTGGACGCGGTGCAGAAGATGCCGTGGTACATGGAGCAGATCGCGTACAGCGAGGATGTGCCTGCACGCGACGCTCGACATGGCGCGCTTGACCAGCCGCTTGACCGCCGGCTGGAGCGAGGGCTGAGGGACTCTGGGATAGACGCGCTCTTCACCCACCAGACTGATGCCGTCAATGCGCTGCGGGACGGGAAGAATGTAATCGTCTCCACGGGGACGGCAAGCGGCAAGAGCCTGTGCTACAACCTGCCGGTGCTTGAGGCACTGCTGCAGGACCGTACCGCGTCTGCGATGTACATATTCCCCACAAAGGCGCTGGCGCAGGACCAGCGGAAGGCTCTGGGGCGGCTCGTGCCGAAGTCGGCGCGCCTGCGGTATGACATATTCGACGGAGACACGCCAACGCATGAGCGCGGCGGCATACGGCGCAGCTCGAGACTCCTCATCACCAACCCGGACATGCTGCATGTGGGCATCCTGCCGCATCACCGGCTGTGGTACCAGCGGCTGCGCAGCCTGAAGTATGTCGTAATCGACGAGGCGCATGTTTATCGCGGGGTGTTCGGTTCACATGTCGCCAACGTCATCAGGCGGCTGAGGCGCATCTGCGAGCGGCTGGGCAGCAGTCCGCAATTCGTGCTCTGCTCTGCTACGATCGCGAATCCTGGGGAGCATGCTGAGAGACTTACTGGCTTGCCATTTGAGGTTGTGGACGACGACGGCTCGCCCTACGGCGGCAAGGACTTCCTGTTCTGGAATCCGCCGATGCTGGACCTGGCGACTGGCAGCAGACGCAGCACTAACACCGAATCGGCGCAGCTGTTCGCAGAACTGCTAAGGCGATATGTGCGGACGATGAACTTCGTTCGCAGCAGGCGCGCCGCCGAATTGCTTTATGTGTATGTGCGGGACAACCTGAAGCTGTCGCATCCTGATATCGCAAGACGCGTGATGCCGTACCGGGCGAGCTATTTGCCGGAGGACAGGCGGGCGATCGAGCGCGACCTGGCGCAAGGGCGGCTGCTTGGCGTTACGACGACGAATGCGATGGAGCTTGGAATCGACATCGGTGACTTGGATGCGACGCTGCTGACAGGATATCCAGGCACGATTGCGAGCGCATGGCAGCAGGCGGGCAGGAGCGGGCGAAGCGGTCATCGCTCGCTGTCTGTGCTGGTGGCGCACGACAATCCACTCGACCAGTACCTGATGCGGCACCCGGAGGCGTTTTTCGGCAAGCCGCACGAGAGCGCGCGAGTGTCGCCCGGCAATCCTTACATTCTGAAGCCCCATCTGCTTTGCGCGGCGTACGAGGCGCCGCTATTGATGGAGGATACGGAGTACTTTGGAGCGGAACTGCTGTGGCACGCGGAAGAGCTCGTGGAGGATGGACTGCTGCATGTGCGTAACTCGCGCTGGTATCTGAGCGCGGACATGGAGTACCCGGCGGGTGAGGTTAATATCCGTTCGGCATCGGCGCGGACATACTCGCTGGTGGAAAAGGACAGCGGAGTGATACTGGAGACGGTCGAGGAGATGTCAGCATTCCTGCAGCTGCATCCGGGTGGCATCTACCTACACCAAGGGGAGCAGTACCTCATTGCCGACCTGGACATGGAGGCCGGCATGGCTTACGCCGTGCAGACGGATGTGCCGTATTACACGCAGGCGCGCGACTACACGGACACGCGAATCCTGCGCCAGTTCAGGCAGAGGCAAGCGGGGAAAACTCAGGCATACCTGGGCGAGGTTAGCGTTACCACCAGCGTCGTGGGCTTCAAGAGGGTGGCGCACATCACCGAGGAGTCGCTGCGTGAGGAGTATGTTGACCTGCCCCCGCAGAGCTACGACACCATATCGCTGTGGTTTGATGTGCCGCCGGACACGCTGGAATACATTCGGCGCAATAGGCTCGATCTGATGGGCGGGCTGCACGCCGTGGAACACGCCGCTATTGGAGTGCTGCCGCTATTTGCCATGTGCGACCGCAACGACATCGGCGGCATTTCCACGCCGCTGCATCCCGACACTGGCAGGCCGCAGGTGTTCATCCACGACGGCATACCGGGGGGCGTGGGCATCACTGAGCATGGCTACGACATCATAGAGGAGCTTTGGAGCGCGACGCTGCAGGTCATCAGCGAGTGCCCGTGCGAGAGCGGCTGTCCGGGCTGCATCCAGTCTCCCAAGTGCGGCAACAACAACGAGCCGCTCAATAAGGGCGTGGCAGAGCTGATTCTGCAAGCCATTCTGGGCGAAGTAGCGCACGGGTGACTCAGATAGGCAGGATGGAGGAATTCCGTGTCCTCACCGTGACCCTCTCCCAGGGGGAGTGGGGATGTTGAAGAAGAGCCTGTTGCAAGGGCTATGGCTTGACCCGGACTTTGTAAAGTTCTGGGTCAGCAGGACAGTTTCCAACTTTGGCACCCTGATGGGTGCATTGCAGTTCGTGGCTGTGCTGGTGCTGCACGCCTCACCATTTCAGATGGGTACCATCAGCGCCTTGGGAGTTGCGCCGAGCATAGTCATCAGCTTCTTTGCAGGAGTGATTGCTGACCGCGTTCGCCGCCGCCCTATTATGATCGCCTCCGAACTGGGCAGGTTCGCGCTGCTTGCGTCCATACCCGCCGCGTATCTTCTTGGCGAGCTGCGCATCGAGCAGTTGTACGCGGTTGCGTTCTTCAACGGCGTGCTGACGACCTTCTTCGATGTGGCGAACAGGTCGTACCTGCCGACACTGGTCAGGCGCGGCGACCTAGTTGACGCGAACAGCAAGCTGACGGCAAGCGAATCGTTCGCCGAGGTTACTGCGTTCAGCATAGGTGGCTGGGTAGCACAGATTCTGAACTCTGTCGTCGTGGCAGCGATTGGTGGATTGACGTTCCTAGTATCTGCGGTGTCATTGGCATTCATTCGTAAGCAGGAACCGGATGCTGAGCCATCTCAAGACGGCGGGAACGTGCTGCGCGAGATATGGCAGGGGCTCGGAGTGGTATGGAATGACCGTCTTCTGCGCGCGCTTGCAGTTGCTGCAGCCGCCGAAAACTGGACGGCCGGTATGATGAGCGCGGTGGTGCTGGTATTCGGCGTGCGCGAGCTAGGATTCGGGCCGGGCATGCTGGGCACGATATTCGCGATTGGCGGGGTAAGCTCGATAATAGGCTCGATTTACGCTGGCCGAGCGGCAAGGAGGTTCGGCTTCGGTACCGCGCTTGTGGGCGGCTACGCCGTATATATGGTGACGATACTATTCATTCCGCTGGCACGCGAGCCGCTGCTGTTCGCGGGGCTTATGCTCACGATGGCGCAGCTTGGCGACGGATTCTTTACGATGTTCATGGTGCAAGAGAACAGCCTGCGTCAGTCTATAACACCGGAACGCTCGCTTGGGCGGATGAACGCATCCATAAGGTCGCTGGGGCTGGCGGCGCTGTTCGCGGGCTCGCTCGTCGGCGGGTGGATTGCCGGCGTGATTGGTCTGCGGATGACTATGGTGGTGGCGGCGTGCATCGGAATGACGGGGGCACTGTATATGGCGCTGTCGCCGCTGCGGTTGGTGAGAGGGTTGGACGAGGACTAACATCGACGTCCAACCTGAAAATCAGTCGGCGATGAGACGGTCAACTTCGAGAACTACATCCGGGAACGCCTGTGGAGAGATGTTTTCGCCGGGCCCAGTGTAGCGCACACTAGAGTATTCGCTCTCTATGGGTTCGGTGTAGGTTTCGATGCGACGATCCTGTCGGGTTACAATCCATACTTCCGGAATATGGGCGCGGGCGTATGCGGACAACTTGGCGCTGCGGTCGTAGTCAACACTTGTATCTGAGACCTCAATTAGCAACAGCACATCGGCCGGTCCGGGGTGTCCTCCCTGGTAGAAGTCATCGCGCCATCGCAGCAGCATTATGTCAGGTTGAGGCTCGCTGTTGTCGTTCAGGCGCGTCGGATTTTGGACGCGCACGATTGCGCGTCCCTGCAATTGAGGAGGCAGTGAATTGGTAAATCTGTCAACACTGGCGGCGTGCCAGTCCCCGATGGGCGGCATAACTATCAGGTCTCCGTCAAGCAACTCGATGCGGTCGTTTTCTTCTAGGATGCCGATGTCAGCCATAGCGTAGTATTCTGCGACGGTGAAGCGGCGGCGGGGCGGCGTTGATGCTGACCAGTTGGCGGCGGGATTCATTCCTTTGGCGCGCGCGATGTTCTCTAGCGCGGCGGCTATTATCTTGCAGTCACCGTCTTCCAGCGCCGCTTCCAAGTAAGCGACTATGTCTTCCTGTGTCTTCAGATGTTCCACAGGGTCCCAAGGTCTAGTGACCGTCCTAGCCATTTCCGCCCTCGCTATAGTGAGTTTCGGACATCTATCATAGGCCAATTGTATGCTGGAGGGTACATTGATTCAAGGGCATCAGTAGGTATCTGTTAAGACTGACAATCCGGTGGGGATGCGATATGATTGCTGGCAGTTTGCTTTAGGGATGACACTATGGAGCATATGCCCAGGCCAGGTGGAATCCCATAAGAGTGCTTCTGGGTTGGTGACGAGCTTATGCACGGACAGGTGCCCAGCCAGTTTCCTCAGACTCCGGAGGAATTCAAGGGGGGATTTCTGCGGCGCACACCCGGCGGTGGGTGCCTGTGGTTGCTAATAATTTTCATAGTTGGTGTATTCGTAATCTGGACTCTGATCTGGTTATGGGGCCTAGTATTTTGATGAGTGCTTTGTGATAGCCATGAGAGGGAAATATGGCAAGACGACGATTTGGACATGCGGTAACGAGGCCAGGACGAAATCACGGGGACGACCCAGTGGAGATTCCGGTGGCGAGAGACCTTGAGAAGTCTCCGGATTCGCTTCGGCGCGAGCAGGAGATCACTTTCTACGCGCGCGAGTACCCGCTGGAGAGTTTCGCGCTTGAGCAGAGCGCGTCCGTAGAATGGGCTGACAACATACGAAACGAGGTCTCCCCGGAGACGGCCGAACTTTACGCGGAATTTCAGGAAGACATGCGATCTGAAATCGAGTGGATTCGGGCAAGCGGGAACCTCGAACCGACTGCTGAGCCGGACGGGGAGGATGTTTCGCAGACTATCAGGGACAGGGCGCGAGAGCTCGGATACAGCGAAGTGGGCTTCACACGCTTTGATCGCCGTTACATCTACAAGGCACGGCAATCCGATGTGCGGCGCGGACTGCCGAACGCTATCTGTCTTGCGCTGGAGCAGGACCACCCCGCCACGCAGTCATTGCCGAGCATCGAGGCCGAGGAAGCTCAGGGCGCGACTTACAGACGGCAGGCGGAACTGGTGAAGGACCTTGTAGCGCACATCAACGGGCTGGGCTACCGCGCGCAGGTTTCGGGGCCGACCTGGCAGTTTGGGCCGATGATACCGATGTTCGTGGATGCAGGGCTTGGACAGCTCGGGGTCAACGGTCAGCTGCTTTCTCCGCATTTCGGGTCGCGGGCGAGGCTGCAGATCATAATCACTGACGCAAGGGTTACATACGACCGGCCGGTGGACTATGGCGTCCCGAAGTTCTGCGAAATATGCCAGGTGTGCTTCATGCGCTGTCCAGGTCGGGCGATTCAGGGTCAGCGGCTGTGGTATCGGGGAGTGGAGAAGGCGAAGCTTATCGCCAAGCGTTGCCGCCCTGTGATGACACGGTACTCCGGCTGCGGCGTGTGCATGAAGACCTGCCCGATTCAGAAGTACGGCATGAAGCCGGTGATGGAGCACTACATCGAGACGGGAGATGTACTCGGCAAGGGCACGGAAAATCTCGAAGGGTACGAGCTGCCGGACAAGGGGTACTTCGAGGTGGGCAAGATGCCGCGCTTCGACACGGAGTTCTTTAATATGCCGACGGGTCGAGCGGAAGATTACCTTATGGATGAACTTCAGGACAAGTTGCAATCTGCCACGAGCGACGAGGAAGAGGAAGTTGCGTGGCGTGCGTACCGTATGCAACTGGAGCACACGCTGAACAGGCAGACCGCGGTTGTTGACATGGGCATGGACCTTGGCGTGTGGGAGCGGTAGAGGCTTAGCAGGTGAATTTGAACTAAGTTTACAGAACTAAGATTACATAGGAGATAAGCGTGGTATCACAGTTTCTGAGCAATGAAGAGATAGTGCAGCGAGCGAGGAAGAACCTGCCGCAGGGGGCGTGGGACTACCTTGTGGGCGCGTCAGAGTCGGAGACGAGCATGCGCCGAAATAGGCTGGCGTTCGACAAGCTGGCGTTTCGTCCGAGGATCCTGCGAGATGTGTCGTCGATCGACACTTCAACTACCTTCCTGGGGCGTAAACTGCGTATTCCCGCAGTGCTCGCGCCGATCGGATCGCTGCAGGTGTTCCATCCGGAGGCTGGGGCAGCTTCCACCAGGGCGGCGGCAGAATTTGGCATAATGCATGTGCTCAGCTCAGTCACCGATCCGGCACTTGAGGAGACCGCAGCTGCTGTGGACCATCCGAAGGTATTCCAGCTCTACCTTCACGGTGACTGGGGCTGGACAGTGGAGATGGTAGAGCGCATAAAGTCAGCGGGGTACATCGGGCTGTGCATCACGGTGGACACGGCGCACTACAGCCGCAGGGAGCGTCCTATGCTGACGCGCTGGATGCCGCCGACTCAGCGCACAAGGCCAGACCCGAGACACGCGGCTTCGGTTACGTGGGACACTGTGGATAAGATAAAGGACCTCGCCGGGCTGCCGTTCATGCTGAAGGGCATTGCGACCGCTGAAGATGCGAAGATTGCGGTCGATCACGGTGTGGATGTCGTCTGGGTATCGAACCATGGTGGCCGGCAACTTGACCATGACCGGGGCACGATGTCAATGTTGCCCGAGGTCGTCGAAGCGGTTGACGGCAAGGCTCAGATTGTGCTGGATGGTGGAGTGCAGCGGGGTGCGGACATCTTGAAGGCTGTCTCACTTGGGGCGAATGCGGTTGCGCTTGGGAAGATGCAGGGTTGGGGACTTGCGGCGGACGGACAGGCGGGCGTGGTGCGGATGCTGGAGATACTGGAAGATGAGATCATCGTGGCGATGTCGCTGCTCGGCGCCACCTCGATAGACCAGCTCGGCCCGGATTTTGTCTGCGAGGCAGATGCGGTTACCGCGCCGCACGAGATGAGCGCCTGGACAAATATGCCCGGTGATCGGATACGATAGAAGCCGCATGAAGGTTCTGGATTAGTCTCAATGCACTGATAGTTAACAAGTTGTTCACAACTGAATTCAGTCAAGTATTGACAGGTTTGTATTGTTGTGATAGTCTGAAGCCAAATATACGAGCCCTTATATAGAAGTCAATAAATATATGTATGAGGCTCGACAAATTATAGGAGGTTTACTATGGCTGGTGAAGGTCTGGTAGATATTGAGATCATCTATTGCGTACCTTGACAGTACCACAGTGTTGCGGCCTGGATGGTCAACGAGTTTGTGGATGCTGGTGGTAATGCAGTTTCTATTGAGGTAAGGCCCGGTGTGTCGGGCGTATTGCAGGTCTATGTCGATGGAGACAAGATCTACGATAAGGGAGAAGAAGGCAACGAGACTCCTCACCTTAACCGCGTCAAGGAATTGAAGGCAATCGTTAAGGATAGGGTCGATACCGCTAGGACGGCAGCAGCAGCCGACTAAGCTCGTACGCTTGCTATAGTAGAGAGCCCCGAACTGTGAACGGTTCGGGGCTTTTTGTTGTACAATGCAGCCGAAAAGGCGTCGGTGCAATTGGCAGGTATGCAAGAGATTGGCAGGGCTTGGCGCAATATGGAAGCGCGGGAAGTATGGAACCAGTTTGACCGCATGGTCAGCGCTCCGGATGAAGAGATCGACCTGTCACGGGCGGCTCTACTTATTGCCGCGACCGAATACTCCAATCTCAGCATTGAGCGTGAACTGTTTCATTTGGACGGGATCGCGGAGGGAATCGCGCCGCGCATGGAGGATGACACCCCGCTGTATCAGTTGAACACGCTGAGCGAGTACCTGTTCGATGAGCTCAAGTTCGCGGGTAACCACACGAACTATCATGACCCGCGCAACAGCTTCCTGAATGATGTAATGGAGCGGAAGCGGGGCATTCCCATTACGCTTTCGTTGCTGTATATCGAGATCGGCAAGCGCTTGGGAGTGCCTTTGCTGGGTATCGGCATGCCTGGGCACTTCATCGTGCGCCACAGGGACGAGTCGGAAGTGTTCGTTGACCCGTTTCACGGTGGGATACTGTTATCTGTTGATGAGTGTATGGAGCGACTGAAGCAGGTGACCCAGGGTTCGCTGGAGTGGGATGCCGAATACCTTGTGCCGGTGAGCAGCCGCGCTATCATTGCCCGCATGCTGCGAAATCTGAAGCTCGTTTACTTGCAGCGGCGCAACTACGAGCGCGTGCTGGCAACTATTGATCGCGTGATTGCGTTGCTTCCCCAGGATGCTGTGGAGTTTCGCGACCGAGGAGTGGTGAACTATCGGCTTGGGAATTTCGAGGAAGCGTTGGAGGACCTGCATGTGTATGTTGCCTCAGGGGAAGAGATGCCGGACGGCGTTACAGTGCATAAGCTGATGGACCAGATTCGGGACAGGCTCGAGGAATAGAGGCTGGGAGTGCGGCTTAATCGGCACGTCTGCTGTGAAAGTTGTCAGACCGGGCGGATCATAAGAACTAGCGGATAGAAGGTCAATCAGGATGATTTCCGATTACAAGTGCAGCGTACAGAAGCCGGATGACTTCGACGAGTTCTGGGGGAACGTGCTGGACGAGGCGGCGCAAATTCCCCTGAACGCCGAGACCGTGTCGTTGCCGATGCGGAGTTCGGACGAGCTGGAGACTTTTGAGGTCACCTACGACAGTCTGGATGGCGTTCGGGTTGCGGCCTGGTACTGCATGCCGCGAGAACGGCAGGGCCCGCTGCCCGCAGTGGTGTTCATGCCGGGGTACCAGAGCGATCCTGCGATACCCAAGGACTGGGCGCGGCGTGGGTATGCGGCAGTTACGGCAGCGCCGAGAGGCAAGTTGAGGAGCAACGGGCAGTTCAATCCGGGCTATCCTAACTTGCTGACCCACAACATGAACGACCGGAATACCTATTCGTACAGGGGCTTCTATGTCGATGCGTGGCGGACGATAGACTACCTGTTGTCGCGAGACGAAGTGGACTCGGAGCGAATCGGCGTTGCGGGCAGCAGTCAGGGCGGCGGACTGACGATAACCACAGCAGCGATGCGTCCGGAGATCAAGGTGGCTTCTGCGGGCGCCCCGTATCTTTGCGGGTACATGGATGCGATTGAGCTGACGAGTTCTTACCCGTACCAGGAGATAAACGACTACCTGCGTCTGCACCCGGAGAGCCGCGAGGATGTGGAACAGACACTGGCTTACTTCGACGGGATCAGCTTCGCCGACAGGATACAGTGCCCGATAATCATGAACATCGGATTGCAGGACAATGTGTGCCCTCCAGAGACAGGGTACGCGCTGCAAAACGCCATAGGCAGTGAAGACAAGCAGTTGTACGCCTATGACGGTCACGGTCACGAAGCGGGTCGATACAAGCACACGGCGATAATAACCGAGTTCTTCGCGAAGCATCTGCAGTCGTAGCAGTGACTTGCAGGTCTGACAGGATGGATTGAGTAGCTATGGATTTTGGGCAGTATTGGGACGAGACGCTGAAGGAGCTGGCAGGTTTCCCGGGCAAGCCGGAAGTGGAGTTGACGCCGATCCGATCCACCGACTTCGCCACTATGTACAGTGTGCGGCTGACCAGCATAGGTCCGTACCGTCTGTTTGGATACCTGAGTATTCCGCAGGGAGAAGGACCCTTCCCAGCGATTTACTACACACCGAAGTACCAGAGCGTGCTTGAACCGATTCCCCAGGGTTCAGCCAACTACCTTCGCAGCAGATTCGTTGTGTTCGCACTCGCCGGACGCGGGCAGCGGCTGTCTGACAGCCCGTACTCGGCAGGCTTTCCGGGTCTGCTGACTGAGGGGATAGACGATGCTCAAGGGTACATCTTCCGAGGCGTTGCGGCTGATGGCGTGCGCGGATTGGAGTACTTGCTGACGAGGGCCGAAGTGGACGCTGGGAGAGTTGTGGCGATCGGAAACGATATTGCGCTCGTTGCGGCTGCGCTTGGTGAGGGCGCGACGCATGTGATATGTCAGCCCGGGCTATTCGTTGACACGCTTGAGAAGGCGTCGCGCACGGGGGATTATCCCCTTGAGGAGATCAACGACTACCTGAACCTGTATCCTGAGCGTAGGGATGCGGTTTCGGATACGTTGTCTTACTTCCAGTTAAGCAAATTCGCGCCCAGTGTAAGCGCAAGGACATTGCTTATGGCAGGTGCGCCGGGAGGCTCGCTGGATGCCGAGGGTCTATCGGAGGTGTCCGGGGGGATTCGGGGCGATGTGACTGTGTACGAGTCGCAGAGTTCCAGCTACCGGGACGGCGTGTACCAGGAGGAATGGCTGGCGCGTGAGTTCGGCTTTGCAGAGGCAATCTTGCCTGAGCATTGGCGCTGAGTGGTTTCAGTCGGCGGTCAATCAGACCGATTGAGTTGTGAAGTGGACTGGGAGACCTGCGTGAGTGGCAAGGTGTACGCTGGAGAGCGAAGTGGGCAGGGCGCGGCGTTCGGGGTGTCGGTCACGGTTGCTGATGACGGAGAGGTGTATCCGCTGCGGTCGCGTCTCGATCTGCGTGAGCATTCCGTCAATCTCGAATGGGGCTACGGCATCGGCGGGCCCGCGCAGCTTGCGCTTGCGATACTTGCTGACGCCACGGGCAACGACTCGTATGCCGAGCGGCACCACCACTGGTTCAAACAGGATGTCGTGATGCGGCTGCCTTGGGATGGCTGGGAACTGCCGGAGAGCCGGGTATGGGAGTGGATCGCGGAGCATCATCCGCTGGACAGGGGCTGAGTTGGAGGAGCAGAGTGTCTGCTCCCCCAATCAATGCCAGGCCTCGTTCACTGTGGAAAGAGAGAGGATCTGAGAGTAGCCTCTAAGCCTTTTCCAGCTTTATCACCCTGCCGCCAATGAGCCATTCCGCTACATACAGGTTGCCCTCCGAGTCAGCGGTCAATCCGTGCGGACTGTTGAACTTGCCGGCCTCCAGCAGGCTGGTGGGGACAATCTGGCCGCTGTCGCCGGTGTTGTTGGGCCATCCGTCTACATCGCACACCTGCATGTTATCCCCAAGATAGACGACTAGGTCGTCGTCCATGTCAGTTATGGCGAGACGGGCGCGAAGCTCTGCGATCACCAGCAGGTCTCCATAAGTTACGAATGCGCTGGGCGTGATGAGGAAGTCATCTCCGAATGAGCGCTTGAAGTTGCCTTCGAGGTCGTACACCTGCACACGGTTGTTGGCGCGGTCCGCAACATACAGTTCAGGCTCGGACTTGCGGCGGTCTATGTAAATGCCGTGCGGACAGTTGTACCTGCCTGCGCCTTCTTCGCCGTTGATGCTGCTCACATATTCGCCGTCGCTCGTGAACCTGTGGACATAGCTTGCGCCGTACCCGTCTCCGACCCAGATGTCGCCGTTGCCGCCGAATCGCTCTTCGTTTATCGCGACGGTTGTGGGTGAGTAGCGGGAGCTTTCGTAGGCGGGATGGGGCGGTGCGTCAAGCCTCATGACGGTCTGTCCGTCGAGAGTAGTCTTAAACACCTGACCGGAGTCATTGTCTGCTCCCGGAGGGTAGTCGTAGTCGTGGCGGTGACTTCTCTTGGAGCCGTTATCGGCTATCCATAGGTACTCGGTGCCGCCTTCGTTAACAATGGTGATGCCGTGAGCGTCGGCAAACTCGCCCTGCCACGAGGACTTCTGATTTCCCTCGCTGTCGAAGGTCATCACATTGGGGTCGCCGGGGTGGCAGGTGATAACATCGCCGGACTGTGTTACCACGATGCCGGGATGCGCCCAGCCCTTGAGGGAGCTATCGGACTCGGGGAGCTTTGCCCAGTTGTCTATCCATTGGTATGAGTTCGCGCCGCTGCCTACACGCATAGTCGGACCTCCCTGAGCTTTAACCTATGAGCCTTTATGGAACTTGAAGGGGAAGCGCGCCACTGTTGAGGGCGATGCGCTTCCCCTGTAACCGTTGGCATAGTGATTCTCGCGTAAGTGCCGCGTTACGGATTCAGGATGACCTTGGTGTACCCGTCGATGCGCTTGTCGAACTTGTCGTATGCGTCAACAGCATCGTCGAGCGGCACCTCGTGTGAGACCACGAAGTTGGGAGTAGCCTTGCCGGCCGCGATGAGGTCGCGCAGGTAAGCGTTGTAGCGCTTCACATTGCACTGCCCGGTGCCCAGCCGCAAGCCCTTCTCGAAGAGCCTGCCGAAGTTGATGGAGAGCGCGCCGCGCTTTGCGCCCTCGTCCACTCCGCCCGGGTCGGACGGAACATAGAGGCCAGGGATGCCCATGATGCCTGTGGGGTTGATAATGTCGATCATCTGGTTCAGGACTACATTGGGCACTTCGTCCTGTTCGCCGCCGGCTGCCGAGGAGCCCTGCGCCGCAGCCTGATAGCCAACCGCGTCGATGGTCTTATCCACACCGTCGCCACCGCGCATCTCCCTGATCTGCTCTACAGGGTCGCCGTCGTCGAAGTTGACTGGTATGGCTCCGATCTCGGCTGCTTTGTCCAAGCGCTCCTGAACATGGTCGATGGCATAGACCGCTGCTGCACCCCTGATGACGCAACTGTAAGCTGCCATCAGACCGACGGGACCGCAGCCAAACACCGCGACGCTCTCGCCCGGGCTGACCTGAGCAAGTTCCGCGCCGTGATAGCCTGTGGGGAAGATGTCGGCGAGTAGCGCGAAGTCGGACTCGAACTCGTCGCCGGCAGGAAGCGGCAGGCAGTTGAAGTCGGCGTGGGGTACTTGCAGGTATTCGGCCTGGCCGCCGCGCCACGGGCCCATCGCCACATAGCCATACGCGCCGCCAGCGAAGCCGGGGTTTACTATGGTGCAGAAGCCGGTGAATCCTCTCTGGCAGTTCTTGCAGAAGCCGCACGCCACATTGAAGGGCATAACGACCCTGTCGCCGGCATTCAGCGTCTTAACTGCGGAACCGACTTCCTCGACGATGCCCATATTTTCATGGCCAAATATGATACCCGGTTCTGCGGCGGTTCTGCCCTCGTACATATGCAGGTCAGAGCCGCAAATGCAGGACGAGGTAATCTTGACGATTACATCATTGGGATGCTGAATTTCCGGGTCGGGAACATTCTCTACGGACACGCTGAACGGTCCCTGGTACACGACAGCCTTCATGGAAAAGTCCTCCTTATTCTATTGCTGCAGCTTGCTTGCGGGAGGCAGGAATCTCAGCGGATTCAGCCTGTATAATTCGGGCGGATTGTAACAGGTTGCCCTAAGGGTGTCTAACGCCTTATAGCTGACATCGATGGGTATTATGGGACAAATTGACTTGGCATGAGTGCGGGAATATGCTGGTCTCACGACGGCCATGTCATCGCGTGGTAACGAACGTAGTAGAGAACAAGGAGTCTGCTATGAAGCGGGTAGGGTTTCTGCTGAAAGTCAAGCAAGACAGGATCGAAGAGTACAAGGCGCACCACAGGGCAGTGTGGCCCGATATGCTGGATGCGCTGAGCCGGAACGGCTGGCATAACTACTCGCTGTTCATGCGCGAGGATGGGCTGATGTTTGGCTATTTTGAGACCGAGGATAGCTTTGCGGCTGCGCTGGAAGGAATGTCTAGAGAGGACGCGAACAGACGATGGCAGGATATGATGTCGCCGTTCTTTGAAATACCGGAAGGTGCGCATCCGGATGCGATGATGATCGAACTGGAAGAGGTGTTTCATCTGGAGTAGCTAGTTTTAAGATGCCAGATGTCAGAGCCTTATGAGGGATGAGAACTGGATTTGAAGGATAATGAATGATGGTGAAGGATAGTAACTGAGAGTTGGAGTGTTCCATGCGATTAGAAGGTAAGAATGTCATAATCACGGGAGGAGCGTCCGGGATTGGGCGCGCGATATGCGAGGTGTTTGCGGAGGAGGGAGCGCGGCTGACGATCGCGGACATTGATGTGGAAGGCGGCGAGCAGACGCTGGCGAATGTCAGGGCTGTCGGTGGTGAGGCGCAGTTCGTGGCGACGGATGTTTCCAAAGAGGCGGATGTGGAGGCGATGGTGCAGGCTGCCGTTGACGCATACGGTCTGGTCAACATTCTGGTGAACGATGCCGCCGCGTTCGTGTTCGGCGAGATCGAGGACATCACTGATGCTGATTGGGCGAGGGTGTTCGGCGTGAATGTCATCGGGCAGGCATACTGCGTGAAGCATGTGCTGCCGCACATGAAGGCTGCTGGAGGAGGCGCGATCGTGAATCTCGCTTCCGTGAGCGGCTTCATAGCGCAGCCGGGCTTCATCCCGTACAACGCATCGAAGGGCGCGGTAATGCAGCTTACGCGCTGCCTTGCGATGGACCTCGCGCCGTACAACATCCGCGTCAACTGCGTGTGCCCGGGTTCGGTGCTGACGCCTGCGACTGAGCGGCACAGGCAGTTCGTGGGCGCGGACCGTGAAGAGTTTCTGGCAGAGGCCGGGAGTTCAAACTTCATGAAGCGAGTGGCTGATCCGCGGGAAATTGCTTATGGTGCGCTCTTCCTTGCGTCCGATGAGGCGTCATTTGTTACAGGGACACCGCTTGTAATGGACGGCGGGCTGACGGCGCAATAAGAGTTCATCAGTATTTCAGTCGGTCGGTTCGTCAGTCTTTCCGACATCGATGCACAGGATGGAAAGGATAGTTATGTCCGCAGATATG
Source organism: Dehalococcoidia bacterium (assembly GCA_963665605.1). Lineage (GTDB taxonomy): Bacteria > Chloroflexota > Dehalococcoidia > Lucifugimonadales > JADFKI01 > Bin90. The sequence goes on from OY762409.1 coordinate 3,346,930, forward strand.
GACGCTTTCATTCGAGAGATGCCTTAGCCCGAATCCACCGAAGAGTCGTGGCATCTCTGCCGGATCGTGGTTTAAGAGCGTGGCAAGATGGCGGTGAGAGTATGACGCCGGCGCTGGAGCGTTCTGAAGGTCCCCGGTCGTGATGTTGGACGCCGGTGGAGGCCCACAGTGGCGATTGTGGGTGAAGTTGACGAATCGGTGGGCAGCAGGGGATACTCGCGGTCCGGCTAGAGTCTGGGGATGTGATGGGTTGTGGCGTGTATGGCGGTCTGTCGTCGCTGCCATCAGCTCGGTAATGGAATGGTTCGCAGTCTGGTCAGTGCGCGTCCGAACTGTGTTCCCCAGGGCCAGCCCTGCGGAAGATGCAGAGTGAGAAGGCGTGCCGAGCGTGTGAGCCGTCCGACAAGGGAGAAGAAGCGTCGTCTGAGGGTCTTTGTGGTCACCACCTGCTCAGCCAGACCGATGCGCGCGGTCCAGCGGGCAAGGTTGTGTGCCATCACCTGCACGGCCATCCAGGCTGCGTTGGCGGCGAAGCGACCCGATGGCAGGTGGTTCAGTCCCACACCGTACTTCAGGTCGCGTATGGCGTTCTCGATCTCGGCGTGTCGGCGGTGGTCGGCTTCCAGTTGAAGGGTGTCGCCCTCCCGGTCGGTGATGAAGCCGTGATAGCTGTAGTCGGCGAGCAGCGCCAGTTGAGAGCCGGGCGTGGGCCTGACCCTGCGGACGATGAGGCGCACCGGCGCGGCGTCGGGGCGGCTGTCGAAGGGTACGTACGTGGTCTCGGCAACGTCGGCTGCGCCCTCCATCCAGTAGGGTATGGGCGTCCAGTCGGTCTCGGGTATATCCTCTATGAGATTGCGCAAGCTCCGATGCTGTCGGACGGTGATGGAGAAGCGCACATCGTTGTCGCGGCAGACGCTGACGATGTCGTGGGCGTAGAAGCCGCTGTCGGCCCGCACGGTGAGCGCTCCCGTGGCTCCTGCGTAGCGTGCCCTGCTCAGCGTCTCACGCAGGAAGTTGGCTGCGCCCCGGGCGGTGTTGGCCCGGCCCTTGCGCAGTCGTGCCATCAGCACGTTCCCTGTTCCTGCGACGACGGCAACCAGCGGATGATAGCCTCTCTGCCCGTTGTAGTTGTGCTCGCTGCCTCCCTCCTTCGCCAGTCCGTAGGTCTCGCAGACGGTGGAGTCCAGGTCAATCGTCAGGGGCGAGTCCCCGGGTCCTGCCCCCGCGGACCAACTTCGCAACAGCAGTTCCCGGCTCACCCGGTCCAGTTGGCGCACGTGGCCCCACCTGAAGCTGCGCAGGAATGTCCCCAGTGTGGATGGCGCCTTGACCGTACAGCCCAGCACCCGTCCGGTGCCTCCGGACCGCAGCGCGTCCGCGTCGTCTATACAATCACCGCCTGCCAGAGCCGACGCCACCAGGGTCAGTATCTTGTCTCCCGCGTTCGCCCGACCCGGCGCATCCCCCAGGTCAAGGTGGCTTTCCACAAGTTCGCTCAGACCCAGACGATGGGCCAGTGTGACCGGTAACAGCAGTCCGGCATTGGCCACCAGGCGGTGGTCGTCGAAGGCTACCTGGATGCGGTCGGGACGCTCGGATGCTATCATCTATTTGGTGCTCCTTGTCTGGGGTTGGTCTTTCCTCAAAAAACCATTATCCCACAGTCAACGGAGCACTTCCCACGTCTTCGCTATCTTCACTGTGTCAATATCTTCGGTGGATTGGGGCTAAGGCTGAGCTACATGTGCATGTTGAAGGCACGCTGGAACCCGAGATGCGACTGAGGCTGGCCGAGCGCAACGGCATTGAGTTGCCTTACGCCACGGCGGGGGAACTTGCCGCATCCTACGAGTATCAGGACCTGGCGTCATTCCTTGCCCTGTATTTTTCGGGTATGGATGTCTTACTGACAGAGCGCGACTTCTACGACCTAACTTACGCCTACTTGCAGCGGATGCATGGGCAGAATGTTGTCTATACGGAAATGCACTTCGACCCGCAGGCGCACACGATCAGGGGGATTGCATTCGATACGGTCATCAAGGGGATTCGGAGGGCGCAGGAAGCGGCGCAGGCTGAACTTGGCATTCGGTCGCAGCTTATACTTGGCATTCTGCGTGATATGAGCGCGGAGTCGGCGATGGAGACGCTGGAGCAATCCCTCCCTTATAAGGACTGGATTGTTGGCGTGGGGCTGGATTCCGATGAGAAAGGCAACCCGCCGGTGAAGTTCCGGGAAGTGTTCGATAGGGCGCGTGCTGAGGGTTACAGGCTGACGATGCACTGCGACCATCTTCAGGAGAACTCAGTGCAGCACATCCGGCAGTGCTTGGATGTAATCGGCGTGGATAGGATCGACCACGGCTACCATGTGCTCGACGATGCGGAACTGGTGGAGGAGATGAGGCGCCGACAGGTCTGCCTGACATTCTGCACCACCTCGAACCCGAGCAATCCCGCTCCTAGGCGGGCTGCGGAACTAAAGCGGGCGCTGGAACTTGGGCTGAATGTTACGGTGAACACGGACGACCCTGCGTACATGCGGAGCTACTACATGAACGAAGTGCTTCAAAACACGCAGCAGGCAGTGGGGCTGACGAGGGAGCAGGTCGCGGAACTGGCGCGGAATGCGTTTAGGAGCGCGTGGATTGGGGAGGAGGAGAGGGAGGCTTTCGTGAAGGCGGTGGATGGTTACACGGAGTGGGAGGAATTTTGAATAAATTCCCGTTCTGGTCTACGGGTCTCGAATACCCGAGAGTATAGCAATTATGTTAACTACCGACGTGGTGGCTTCAGCACAGAGTGCCGCATCACGGAATGTCGCGGTCCGCTTATGTTGCAACGCGTTAGCGAGATCGAGAGAAGCCTTTGCGTGCTTGCGGATGATAGAATTTGACTTACCGTCGACCTCTACTGCCAAATATCTATCGAGCATTCGCTTGGCATCAGTCTTGCTGACTTCTACATTATCATGTGATGGGTGTTGGTTCGGATCGAAAACAGTCTGTGCAAGCGAAATAAGTGCTTCACGAGACAGGAGCCCCACAGCCTGAAACTGCTCCTCTGTAGTTGCAGACTCCAGCCGAGTCCGTACCTCGCCCAAATTCCTGTCGACACGCGACCAGCCAGTCGGCTCTTGAAAGACCTTCGGTTGGTGAGACTTTAATCCGTCACGCAGGCGTGCCTCAAGAGGTTCAACAAGTCCGCGGATGTACTCTCGGCGCGACCGGTAAGTTGGGAGGTCGCCGCTACTCCACTTTCCGTACCAATCCCACAGGTCCGAGTACGGAATGGAGTTCTGAATACCCCATTGCTCTAGATCTCCTGTCAGACTTAAGAAGGCTTCTTTGTATTCAGCATTCACTTCATTTATTCTTGGACCACCTGTAGAGACTGCTATCATAATGCTTTGGAGACTGTCCAACTTATGGAGGATGTCCTCCGAATTGTCGGGTGAATCCCGTAGGGATTCTGGATCGAGCCGATAAATGATACCTGTTATGGCGTTGTCCCCTTCTCTATATGGCCAAATCTCGGTAATGGCTTCTAGTATCCTTTGTTCGTCTTCTTCCGAGAGTGATCTGATCTGATCATAGTCGGCAATCGGAGCATAAATTACTGCATTCGCTAGTGAAATGGGAAAACCAGTCGCCATGTCATATCCTTCATCAAAGACCTCAAAGTCTATGAAAGCTCGTGACAATAGATTAACCAAATTGTTGCGATTCCTGTAGCGAAGGATACTATTAACTGCCTTTAGAGACTCCAAAAACACACCTCCAGAAGAAAGTCACACATAACCCTCCTAACCTTGTTCAACGCCTCATTCTTAGTATATCTTCAGACGGCGCATCCAGACAGCGTATTTATCCACGCGCTCTGCATGCTGTCTTCGTTCTGTTCGACTGGCTCTATACACACTCATAGAGTCCCCTCCATGTGGAGTGTTGAGCGTCCAAATAAACAATTGATTGTAGCATGCACGATTTGCCGATATCTGCAATATGCCGAGATCAGACCGTTCGCAACACAATACGCCCCTGCCGTCCCTGCCTGCGGCGTCTTGGGGCGCGTATCACGCGCTGGAAGGTCGCGGCTGGAGCTTAGCGCGGGTACTGCGGATGGACACCGCATATCAGATCATCGACGGTAGAATCTGGACCTCGAAGAGAAGAAAATGACGCGAATGTGCTTGGCTGGGATAGCACGCTCGCGCCATAGGATTGTCCGAATGGATGCTTGAATGAGCTAGGCCTTGGCGAACTCCGTGGCTTCGAGGTGATCGACGTGGTGGTATTCGGTGCAGTCAGCCGCGGTCTGTTCCAGCTGTATGGTGATGTGGCTGATGCCGTAGTCCTGATGCGCGATGCTTTTGAGGCGACGCAAGAGTTGGTGCGTGTCCCCCTGATAGCCTGGATCGATCATCACATGGGCGGTGAAATACTCGTAGCCAGGGGTCAGCGTCCAGGCGTGAACATCATGTAAGAGCGTTACGCCTTCGACTTCCTCCAGCGCGTTACAGAGGCGGTACATGTCCAGTCCACGAGGCACGTTCTGCAGAATAACGTTGAATACCTTTATGGCAAGCCGGACGGATGTTATCAGGATGAGCGTCGCGATGAAAACACTAAGGATGGGATCCACGATATCCCAGTCGAAAAAGAGGGCAATCGCGCCTGATATGAGGACGGCAATGGAGCCTAACAGGTCTGCCATGATGTGCCAGAAGGCGCCTTCAACATTGATGCTGTGCCGGGACGAGCGATAAAGCAGCCATGCCGAGACAGAGTTGATGACAAGACCCACGCTGCCGACCAGGAGCATCAGCCCACCTTCAACCTCGTGTCCGTGACCCGCGGCATGAGTGGTGAATCGTTCGTATGCCTCAAACAATATCCAACTCGCCAGCACCCAAAGGGCGAGAGCGTTGAACAATACGACCAGCACCTCGGCGCGGTAGAAGCCGAATGTGCGCGTAATAGTTGCCGGGCGTTCCGCTATCCACATGGCGAACAATGCGAGGCTAACGGCGACCGCGTCAGTCATCATGTGGGCGGCGTGGGCCAGAAGTCCAAGGCTGCCGGAGATGTAACCACCGACAACCTCTATGGTCATGTGAACACACAGCATTACCAGGACGATAATAAGGCTGCGCCGACCTGTGTTGCGGAGACTCTGCGTGTGGTCACGGCCCTGCCTGCGTTCCAGATCGCCGACAGGTCTGCCGTGTGCGTGCGAGTCTATCATTCTTAATTGCCTGCGAGTATCGATAGTCACCCAATACTGATAGTGCGCGATGGCGCTTTGGGAAGACCAAGTTCCGCATCAGCACCCAAACCTCCCCGAATCAGCACTTCCGAATCTGCTTTCTGGGGAATATTTGGTCTTCCCAAAGGTTGCCGAGACGCATTGTTACATACTTATATGTTTTCGTCAAGCATTAACTAAGGGTTTTCTGAAAAATGCTAAAGCAGGTTAATATAAAGCAGGGTTATTATCTCATTTAGTGTAATCAATCTGTTCTAGAGCAGTCTCACTGCGGGCAGGTTTCGTGCAGTCTGTTGAGATGATATGCGAAGAGAATCTGTCAGGAAGTTAGGGATGCTTGGCGGAGAAGTAAGCTTTCATCTTGATCGCCTGCCGTTGCTCGGCCGCGACGGCGAATTCAGATCGAGCGGCACTGCACTTGCGATTGAGCGCGCGAAAAGCGATACTAACGGCGCTGCATGAGAATGCTGACAGGAGGGTATCAGATGGAAGGAAAACTTAAGGACAAGTACGCAATCGTGGGCGTAGGGGAGACCGAGTACAGCAGGGCTTCCGGGCGAAGCACGCGGGCGCTCGGCGTAGAGGCGATACGCAACGCCATCTATGACGCAGGGCTGACGCCGCAGGATGTTGACGGGATGCTGAGCTACCACGGCGGCGACTCGACGCCATCGACGACGATGATGTACGACCTCGGGATGAGACTGAACTTCTACATGGACTGCTCAGGTGGCGGTTCGAGCACTGAGGCGCTCATCGGGCTGGCAATCGGGGCGATCGAAGCCGGGATGTGCGATACGGTGGCGATATTCCGCGCGATGAACGGCTATTCGCAGGTGCGGATCGGCGGCACCGGAGCGAGGGCTGCTGCGCCCATTGGCGGCTCGGATTTGCTGAGGCGCACATACGGTGTCGCAAGCGCGGTTCAGAGCTTCGCGTTCACATTCACGCGGCACATGATGGAGTACGGCGTTACCGGCGAGGATCTGGCGCAGATTAAGGTCACGCACAGCAAGCATGCGAGCAACAACCCGAAGGCGCTGATGAAGCAGCGAGTGACGGTGGACGATGTGGTGAACTCGCGCTGGATCGTGAAACCGTGCGCGCACCTGCTCGACTGCTGCCTTGAGACCGACAACGCGACCTGCATCATCGTTACATCGGCAGAGCGGGCAAAGGACTTGCGTCACCCGCCGGCGTACATAATGGCAGTGCAGGGCAGAGGAGTTAAGCCGGGCGGCGACTTCCACTACCAGTACGCGCCGATTTCGCGCGTGGCAGGTTACTATGTAGGCCCACGCCTTTTCGAGCTTGCGGGCGTTACGCACGATGATATTGATGTAACCGGCTGTTACGACGCCTTCACTTACACCACGCTCCTGCAGTTCGAGGACTATGGGTTCTGCAAGAAGGGCGAGGGCAAGGACTATGTGAAGAGCGGAATCACCGACCTAGGCGGCAGGCGCCCGAACAATACGAGCGGCGGGCACCTGTGCGAAGGATACACCCACGGCATGAACATGGTCATCGAGAACACGCGCCAGATTCGCGGCACAGTCGACGACTATTGCCCGAACTGGGCCGACGGCGAGCATACCTACGACTACTCGGAGGGCGGCTGCCGGCAGGTCCCGGATGTGAACATCTCCATGAATATGGGTTGGGCGATGCCGGGTGTTGGCAGCGCGCTGATAATGCACAAGTAGCTGTCGGCATCTGCGGTGTATGTGTGGATGGTGAGGCTACTTTAATTCTTTGATTGTGCGGAGGAAAAGAGAATGCCGATTTATGAGTATCGCGGTCTGGCGCTGAACATTTCAGAGCTCGATAGCGAGTACAAGGGCTATTTCGATGCGGCGATGGAGCACAGGCTTGTCGTGAAGAAGTGTTCAGCGGAAGGCTGTGGCCTGCTGCGCGGAGAGCCGGGCGCGGCTTGCCCGTGGTGCGCGTCGCTCGATTGGGAGTGGCAGGAGGTCAGCGGCAAGGGCACGATTTACAGCTACCAGGTCATTACGCACGCGATCATGCCCGCGTTCCGTGACTGGGTGCCGTACACGGTGGTGCTGGTGGAGCTGGACGAGCAGAGCGGCGAGCCGAACCCGGAGAACGGACTGCGCATCACCGGTAACCTGCTGAACGACAACATGGAGCCGGATGATCCTGAGAATGTTGGCATCGGCAAGCGGGTCGAGGTCGTGTTCCTGGATACGGATGAGGGATTCTCGGTGCCTCACTTCAAGCTGTCTGACGAGGCGCCGCGAGGAGAGGTCTGGCGGTATCCGGTGTGAACCCTGCATCGATTGACAGATAGACAGGATGGGAGTCGGATAAAATGGATGTTAATGATGCAGTACTCACGCGCCTGACGATACGGGAGTACAAGCCCGATCCTGTGCCGGATGAGGCAGTTCACAAGCTTCTGGAGGCGGGCAGGCTTTCACCGAGTTCGCAGAACCTGCAGCCCTGGCACTTCATTGTCGTCCGGGACAAGGAGACAATAAGGCGACTGGGCGAGCTCGCCACGCAGGGCCCGTTCATCGGAGGCGCGCCACTGGCAATCGCCATCGCCACGGACGACACTCCCAGGGCGCAACTGGATGCAGGACGCGCTTTGCAGCAAATGGAGCTAGTGGCGTGGGAAGAGGGCTTGGGGACCTGCTTTGTGGGCATCAGGGAAGCCGCGCAGAACCAGACGATCAAGGAGCTGCTGGGTATTCCCGACCATCTTGTCCTTCTCACTGTCTTGCCGTTCGGATATCGATTGCACGCCAATATGGGCAGATTTGGCCGACGAAATCGCAAGAGTCTGGAGCAGGTGGCGCACGTCGAACGATTTGGCGAGCCATACACCGGCTGAGTCTATCGGTGGCGTCGCCTATCAATGTCTGCTAGGCTCATAGTGACGGACAGATTCCGATCGCCCGGGGGGAGATTCAATTGAAGGCAATCGCCGAGCTATGGGGCTGGCAGCCACTGCTCAAATTGGGCCTGCTACTCTCAAGAGGAGTGCTTGGCTTATTTGTCGCGGCCGTTCTGGGGTTTGGCCTGTACGTAATGACCCTTGCGATGTACGTCTCGATTTGGGGCTATGGCACAGGGGTAGTTGCGGTACTTGTCGTGTCCACCGGCATCGGCGCGGCAGTCGGGAGCTATCTGACTTGGTTTGACAGAGACCACAATATAAGCTCTCAGGCCATATTTTTCGCGGTGGTCTTGGTGTGCTCGATGGTGGGATCATGGGTCGGGCTGCAGCGAGGAATTGACGTCGGTGCTATCCATCCCATTTGGAGGCCGGGCATACCGGAGACGAGTGTCACGGTAATGGGCGCTGTCATCAGCGCAAATGTGCCGATGTTCGTACTGGGCTTGTACAAGGCTGCAAAGCACCCAAGGCTTTAGCTTTCAGGGTATTCAAAAAGACAAGAGAAGGGACGCGCCGCTCAATTGCAGGCGCGTCCCTTTCTATCTCTCGTCGGTATTTTATTAGTCGGCGACTGCCTGCGCCGGCTCCTGCTCCACGGCCTTGCCCGTCGCCGGATCAACTTCGAATGGGCTGTGCAGCTCAAGTTCCTTGCCCATCTCGCGGACGGCGGGTATGACATACTCGCCCATCAGCCGCAGGGAGCGCATCTGGTCTTCATGGGTCATCGCGCCGTCGCCGTCCCAGAATATTACACTGCCGGGGCGAAGCGTTTCCAGAACGTGGCGAATCTTCGGCAGCACGCTGTCCGGCGTGCCGGTTACGATGGTGTAGTTCGCCTGCTGCTCCTCGAACGGACGGGCGAGGACATTGCCGCCACGGTTGGCGGTAGCGAAGTCACGGGTCGGAAGGACGCGACGGCGAGAAGTCAGACCGGGCAGTCCCAGGAGCGCGGGGTTGGCGGTACCCTCGTTGCCCGCGAGGAACGGGTTGCTAGGACCCTGCACATACTTGCGCGCGGTCTGCTCGGCGAGTTCTTCGGTCTCGTCAACATGCACCTTCCAGAGGTAGCCGATGTTCTGCGAGCCGGACTCGTAACCTTCTTCTTCGGCAGTCTCGTGGTAGAGCTGGAACGCCTGCCTCGTAGGCTCCATCTCCGTCGCGAGCATGATGTACGGGATGCGGTTGCGCGCGGCCCACTGGAGCGAGTCGCGGCTCACGACGCCGGGCAGCCAGATTGGAGGATGGGGCTTCTGATATGGACGCGCCCATGGATTCACGTAGCGGTAATGGTAGTGTTTGCCCTCCCAGCGGAAGGGACCGGGCGTCGTCCACGCCTTGACGATGAAGTCGTGCGCCTCCTGGAATCGCTCCCAGTTGTATGGCGGCGGCGCGTTGTGCGAAACACTCTCGCGCCCGGTGCCGCGCACCCACCCGGAGACGAGCCTGCCACGCGAAATCATGTCGATGATTGCGAGCTGCTCGACCAGCCAAAGTGGGTCGTCCCAGATGGGGATGATGTTGCCGAGCAGAACAATCTTCGCGCGCTTGGTCATGCGGGCGAGGATCGCCGCCTCGATGTTCATTGCGCCGCCCATGCAGAATGGAGTGCTGTGGTGCTCATTGAGCATCAGACCGTCGAAGCCCATTTCCTCCGCATAAAGCCTCTCGTCGAGATAGCGGTTGTACAGGTTCGCCCCAAGCTCAGGGTCGTAGATTTCGTTGCTCAGGGTCAGGTCCTTTATGGACTTCCCTGTTGCGCCGAAATAGCCTGATTCGGGGTCTTGGTATGGTCGCTCTGTAAAGTGTGCAATGAACATGGGCGCTCTCCTTACGGTGTTCCTGTCACGTCTCTATGGTGCTCTCGGTATTCGGATGAGGGTGGTGTCCGGTTGGCTTCGCCGCCAGAACTAGTCACTAGCCTGCGAGGAAGTCCTGCACGAGTGCAAGGAACTCGTCAGTCTTCTCTATTTCTGGGCGGTGGCCGCAGTTGTCAATGACCTCTAGCCGCGAGCCTGGGATGGACTGGTTGTAAATCTCGCCGGCGCTGACAGGTACCATCGTGTCTTGTGCGCCCCATACAAGAAGCGTGGGGAGGTCCTTTGCGCGACCCATTAGATGGGGAAGCCCTGGATAGTGCATATACGGCTTCCAACTGAGGCGGCATGCCTCTTCGCGTGCGACAAGCCATGCCTCCATCTGCTCCGGTGACGGTTCGGCCGGGCGAACTGTGGAGAACTCGGGAACGGAGGCATTGTCGAGGCAGACGCCGTCAAGATACTCTTCGGCGGTTACAAGGAAAATGTCGAATATCTCGCCGACGGAGGGCTTAATGCCTGCTGCGCCGACCAGGACCATCTTGTTGAACTGCTGCGGGCACATCGTCGCCATTTCCGCGGCGAGCCAACCACCGAGAGAGAAGCCAATGACATTTATGCCCTGCAGTCCCAACTCGTCCAGTGCGCGCAGGTACCAGCCTGCGAGGTCGCGCATGTTCATTACCCATTCCATCCTCGGAGATTCGCCGAATCCGGGATGAGAAGGGATGTGGAGTGTGTTGCTCTCTGCCATGGCTTCGTGCCAGCGTAAGGCGCCGTGGTGCCCCATTTCATCGTGTAGAACAAGCAAAGGATCCCCGCTTCCGCCCTGCACAATCTGGAGGCGGCTGCCCGCAACCTCGACTATTTCTTCCGTCCATGTACTCGTAGCGGTAGTCATTCATATCTCCTGTGATTTGTTGGCAAACTGAGTATTTCACGGCTGCCGCCGATTCGCCCTGATTGTCGGTTTATACGCCTATCTTGTCAAGTTGCCACCGATGTTGCGCTCCATCCATTAGGGAAGCAGCAATTGGATGCCAACTTCGCATTGAATATGGCGGTTTGGTGTATGATGTGCGGGTGAGTATACGGGTAAGTAATTGACAGGTTTCTTACGCAAACACCCACGGGATAATGGCGAAAACACGAGAAAATGGAGGACAGAATTGACTAAGATGCGATTTGGCGCATTTCTGGCGCCACACCACCCGATCGGCGAGAATCCCACCTTGCAATTTCAGAGTAACCTGGAGTTGGTGCAGCTTCTCGACCACCTGGGATACGAAGAGTTCTGGTGCGGAGAGCATCACTCAACCGGCTGGGAGATAATTGCGTCTCCGGAACTGTTTCTGGCTGCTGCCGCAGAGCGTACTCAGCGCATAAGACTAGGGACGGGTGTCGTATCGCTGCCCTATCACCACCCCTTCATGGTGGCGCAGCGGATGGTGCAGTTGGACCACCAGTCGCGCGGACGCGTGATATTCGGGTCAGGTCCCGGTGCGCTGCCGTCAGATGCCCACACGCTCGGCATCGACCCCATGGTCTTGCGAGACAGACAAGACGAGGCGATGGGTATAATCCGCCGACTATTCACCGAGAACGAGCGCTTCAGCTACGATTCCGAATGGTTCAAGCTGAATGATGCAAAACTGCAGTTGAAGCCCTTACAGGAAGACATGGAGTTCGCCGTCGCGTCAATCGTCAGTCCTTCAGGCATGACGCTTGCGGGCAAGCACCGTGCGGGAGTTCTCTCCATCGGTTCACTGACTCAGGATGGTATAAGGGCGCTGCCGCTGCAATGGAGCTTTGCCGAGGAGTCCGCCGCGAAGCACGGCAACACCGTTGACCGCAAAGACTGGCGCATTGTGCTGAACTGGCACATCGCGGAAACGCGCAAAGAAGCACGCGAACAGGCGAAGCATGGCTTAATGCGACACAACAATGAATATTCCATAGGAACACTTGCCGGCGGAGTGGGGACCATATACAAGACTCCTGACGAGGCGGTTGACGGAGTTGCGTTCTCGGAAATGAGCACGGCTGTTATAGGAACGCCCGACGACCTCGTGACAAGAATCCGCGATATGGTGGAACTAACCGGCGGATTTGGCTGCGTCATCGGGTTCGTACATGACTGGGCGAACCGGGAAAATACCCGCCGAAGTTGGGACATGGTGGCTCGCTATGTGGTGCCGCAGGTTAACGGGCTTCTTGACGACTACTTTGAGTCTCACAGATTCGTAACCGATAACCGTGAGTACTGGAACCGCGCGCAACAGGCTATCCGGTCGAAGATTGGTGAGAACGAGCGTGCAGAGGAAGCGCTAGCCGTCGATGAGGCTGCCGGAAGAGAGGAACGACTTACAGCGCGTTAAGGCCGACTGTGTGCAGTCAAATGACCAATCGAGTACGGCAAGTCAGGAGGTCCAGATGACCAATCGAAGCGCAGACTACATTATCCACGGCGGGCTTGTAGTTCGTGGAACGGGTGTGACCCGCGAGGACATCGTGGTGAAGGATGGCAAGATTTGCGCCGATTCTGACCAGTACAGACTTGAGGACGCGGCGCGAGTGATAGACGCCGCCGGTCTTTATGTCATGCCCGGTATTGTTGACGCACACAACCACCCCGTTTATGCCGACCGCATTGAGACCTTCTCGATGAGCGCGGCTTTCGGCGGCATCACGACTGTCGTGCCCTTCATTGCAAACAGGCGCCGTGAGGGTGTCGAGGGCACCGTGTCGGACATCATTCGGGAGTTCATGGACGAGGCTGCGGAGACCTCGTATCTCGACTACGCCATCCACGCCATCCTGCTGGGTGACGACGATGTTGAGGACCAGGTCCCTGAAATGATGGATATGGGCGTCATTTCCTTCAAGATGTACATGACGTACCCGCGCCGCGGCATGATGATGCCGGACGACAGGATGCTGAAAGCAATGGAGCTTGCAGCAGCGGATGGCGGGATTGCCATGGTACACGCGGAGAACGGGTACTGCATCGACTACCTCGTGGACAAGGCGACAGAAGAGGGGAACACCGGCAGAGAGCACTACGCGCCTTCGCAGCCACGCATCCTGGAGATCGAGGCTGCGAACCGTGCGGCGACCTACGCCGAAGTTACCGGCTGCCCGCTTTATATTGTCCACCTGTCGGCGAGGGAGATGATTGGTGTGCTGGAACGCTTCCGGGGCGGCGATGTGCAGCTATACGCGGAGACTTGCCCGCAGTATCTCGACCTGACGAATCAGAAGATGCTCGACTTCGGCGCGCTTGCCAAGATAGGCCCACCCCTACGCGAGCGCGAGGACAACGAAGCGATGTGGAGAGGGCTGTCGTCTCACCTGATTGACACGATTGCGAGCGACTTCTGCGGTCACAAGAAGTCTCAGAAGGCCTCGTATGACGCTGAGACCGACCCTGAAGCGGAAGCATCTATATTCGACGCAACTTTCGGAGGTAACTGGGCAGAGCAGATGCTCTGCGTCGCCTACCACGAGGGCGTCAACATGGGACGCATCACCTTGCCTCGGCTGGTGCAGGTGCTGTGCGAAAATCCTGCCAAGATTTTCGGCCTGTATCCGAAGAAAGGCTCGCTGGATCCGGGCACGGATGCGGACATTGTTCTGTTCGACCCGGCAGTCGAGCATACGCTCTCGGCAGAGGCGCAGCATTGCCTCGCAGACTTCACAATGTTCGAGGGCAAGGACGTCATCGGACAGCCCATTATGACGATGCAGAGGGGCGAAATACTGGTTGAGAATGGTGTGATGCACAGGCCGAAGGGACGCGCTGAGTACCTACCCGGCAATCGCGACCTCGCCGCATACGCCCCGAACGGCCACAAGACTATGTAGCCTTATGCGATTTGCCTTGTGGCGCTAGCCCTATGGCACTAAAAATATCGTAGCCACAGGTACGCCGTGGATAGCAGTAGGGTGAGTGCGCTGATCACCGCGCCGTACCTGAAGAAGTGAAAGAAACTGATTGAGTGACCCCTGGCGCGCGCAAGGTTGACGACGATGACATTGGCGGACGCGCCGACGATGGTAGCGTTTCCGCCGAGGTCGGCTCCAAGGGCGAGGGCCCACCACAGCGGCGATATGCCCAGGTCGTCATTTGACACACCGCGCACTACCTCGACCATTGTCGCGGTGAATGGCACGTTGTCCACGATTGCCGATGTGACTCCGCCGAACCATATAAGCAGGAATGCCAGATTTCTCTCGCTGCCACCCGACACATCCACAAGCCATTCCCGAACTATCACCGTAACGCCAGTCTCTTCCAACCCCCCTACAAGTATGAACAGGCCCACGAAAAACGCCAGCGTCGTCCATTCCACCTGTTCGAGCACCTCGTGCGGGTCAATCCGGCTAATGAGGATTAGGACGGAGGCAGATGCGACGGCTACGAATGCCGGGCCCACGTGCAATAGGTCGTGTACCAGAAAGCCCACCACTGTGAAAGTGAATACTACAATGCACTTTTTCAGGAGAAGAAAATCTGTGATAGCGGCTGCTGCGTTTCGCTGCATGACAGTCGCACGGCTTTCCTCCGTGGTTACAGTGCTTTTGCGAAACCATAGGTAGAGCATGCCGATTAGGACCAAGATACCGGCGACGGCTACCGGTCCGGCGTTGAGCATGAAGTCCAGAAACCCGATGTCCGCCTCGGCGGCGATTATGATGTTGGGCGGGTCTGCTACGATCGTTGACACGCCGCCTATATTCGATGCGAAGACTTGCGCCAGCAGGAAGGGAATCGGCTGTACATCCAGCATCCGGCAGATGGAAAGGGTGATAGGAACCGCGAGTACGACCACCGTGACGTTGTCGAGGAATGCGGACGCCAACGCGGTGATTACGCATAAAAGGCAAAGAGTGAGGAAGCCGTCGCCCCTAACGACCTGCGCCGCTTTGATCGCTGCCCACTCGAAAGCTCCCGTCCGTGCAAAGACGTTCGCCAGAGACATCATCCCTGCCAATAGCAGCACGACTTCCAGGTTCACATGCGAAAGCGCTTCGTGCTCCGTCATTACGCCGAGGAACACCATACATATAGCGCCCAGCACGGCAATCAGAACATGAGGGATACGACCCGTGGCGATCAGGAAATAGGAGATACCGAATATGACTACGGCTGTTGTCATAAGTATCTTCAGTTCATCTCATCTGAGCAAATTGACAAGTCTGACAGACACATTTGCCGTGCGAAATCGCGGTGCGTATGAGTACAATAGGGTTTGGAAGTTCTGGTGGATTTTCACTGAAATCACCTGCATGACGACTATGATAATCTACCATGACACTAAATCAGCGTCCAGAAATTTGCGATCTCATATCGAGCATATTAGCCTCATTTGACTTCTGCGAAATCTGGAAGACTTTGGTCAGTCCGATATAATAGGGGGTCGGCAAGTAGCATATGAAAATACACTTGATCGACGGCACTTACGAACTGTTCAGGGCATACTTTGCTTTGCCTAAGTCGGTTGGACCCGGAGGGCAGCCGACCGGAGCTGTGCGAGGCTTGATACAGACACTGTTGGCATTACTGCGGGAGGATGATGTGACGCACATCGCCTGCGCATTTGACAGTGAGATCACATCGTTCAGGAATGATCTATTCGATGGGTATAAGACCGGTGAAGACACGCCTGAAGACTTGAAAGAGCAGTTCGAACTGGCAGAGCGGGCAGTTTCAGCGCTTGGCATTGTCGTATGGCCGATGGTGGAGTTTGAGGCGGATGACGCCATTGCAACTGCGGCTTGCAGGTGGATGGCTGATTCGTCTGTCGAGCAGGTTGTCATGTGTTCACCCGACAAGGACTTGGCGCAGGTCGTCTGCGGCAGCAAAGTCGTAGGCTTGGACAGGCGCCGTAACACGGTGCTGGATGAGCAGGGTGTATTCGAAAAGTTCGGTGTTCATCCCGAAGCCATCCCGGACTACCTCGCGCTGGTAGGGGACTCAGCTGACGGTATTCCCGGCGTGCCTAGGTGGGGCGCAAAGTCCTCCTCGCAGGTGCTTCAGAAGTTTGGACACGTTGAGAACATACCTGACGACCCCGAGTTCTGGGGAGTTAAAGTGCGAGGGGCGAAGTCTCTGGCTCAGAGTCTGTCAGAAAATAGAGGTGACGCCTTGCTATACAAGGAACTCGCAACTCTCCGGATTGATGTGCCGATAGTGGAAGATCTTGAGGATTTGAAATGGGCAGGAGCGAGGCGGGAGGAGTATCAGGCACTGTGCATTGAGTGCGGATTTGACAGGCTCATGGACTCGCCTCATCAGTGGAATATAACGAATGAAGGACGAAGGGTGCAGAACTGAATGCCCTTTCTTTCAGCGATGGTACCCCCGGTGGGACTCGAACCCACGCACCTGGCTCCGGAGGCCAGTGCTCTATCCGCTGAGCTACGGGGGCATGCTTCAAATATAGCAGTTGGTACCCCCTATAACAAGAAAGAAGATGGCCGCGACAGCAGTGAAGCACTGAATAATCGCCAAATATCCGTTCAAGAAAATGCTTGAACTTTTTTGTAAGTATGGATAGCATTAGCGTCATTGTTATAGGTATGGCTTGCTGAGTCGACTGCAAGCCGCTGATTGAGAAATGATTGACAAGGTATTGACAATGCTTACGCAGCGGGACTATTATTGCATCGCTGCGTGGTCATCACGGATCAACCTTGTGATGCCTAACACAATCAGCAAGAAATCTGATACAATTCAACAGACATCAAGCATTGGATATTTACAATAAGAGGGGGTCAAATGACGTACCGTTTCCCTTCGCAGGGTAAGATACTTACTCTGCTGCTTTCAATCTCCGTGGTTCTTCTCTTGGCATGCGCAGGCCCACAGGGTCCTGCGGGTGCTCCTGGTCTCGCTGGCATTTCGGGTGCCCCGGGTCTGCCTGGCTTGCAGGGCGTCCCAGGCCTTCCAGGCGAGCCTGGTTTCCCCGGTAATCCTGGCAATCCCGGTAACCCCGGTCCTCCAGGTCCCGCTGGTCCTCCAGGTCCTCCAGGTCCTGCCGGCTCGGATGGCGTATCGCCTCAGGCGGCGGTTGCGGTTGATTCCGATCTTATATCCATAGATGGTTCACTGACAATTGACGGCTCAGGGTTCCGTCCCAACGAGCCAGTCGCTCTACTTCTGGTAGTTGATCAGAACCTGCAGCCATTCATTGGCGGCGGCACACGAGCGCAGACCCAGGCCAACTCTGGTGGTAACTTCACCTTCACGGTTGACTCTGTCGGCGCAGCTTTCAGGGGCAACACTGGATCCCGTGTGCTAGAAGCTTCTAACGGTGGCTCTAACAGCCTTTCCGTATTCGCAAGCGGAGCTGACGGCAGCAGGGCGAGCGTACCTCTCAGAGTCGTTGGCTCGGGTGGTATCGCAAGTGCGCCTAGCATTGCAATGAGCAGCAATGTTGTAGAGACCGGCGGCAGTGTGACGATTATGGTGGCAGGCTTTATGCCTGGTGAATTCGTTACCGTAGTTGCTAGCGGTGCCTCGGGTGGCGATGACAGGGTGCTCGTAGGTGGTTCAGCCAACGGATTCGGCGCTCTCTCACTAGAGGCTGCTATTACACTGGATCCGGATGTGTACACCATTGAAGCTATGGGACAGCCGGTAGGCGGGATGCAGGCATCTGTAACCTCCCCACTGTCAGTAGTTGAAGAGAAGTAAATACAGTCGTCGGAGACGACACTGAGACTGAATAATAGAGAACCCTCTGCCAGTAAAATGGCAGAGGGTTCTTTTGTTTACGAAGTCAATGTCAATGCTTCTCGGTAAGTGTCCGAAGAAGTCTCAGGCTAATTCATTGGGGCTTCTGCTCTTGTGAATCCGAATCCTCGGATGCTACGGATCCCTGCCTTTGACGCGCTGGCACACCCATGACAAGCGTGTCGGGTGGTACGTCTTGAGTCACAACTGCGCCTGCGCCAGTGGCTGCGCCGTCCCCAATGTTTACCGGCGCCACCAACATCGTGTCGCTACCTATGAAGGCGTCTCGTCCAATGACTGTCTCGTACTTTTCGCTGCCATCGAAATTGCAGGTTATCGCGCCCGCCCCGACATTCACATTCTCACCTAATGTTGCGTCTCCCATGTAGCTAAAGTGCCCCATCTTGGTGCCGCGTCCGAGGCGGCTGTTTTTGATCTCTGCGGATGTGCCGATGTGTACGCCGCTCTCGATATACGCGCCGCCGCGAATGTGGCTGAATGGTCCCACATCGACTTCTGACTCCAATGTGGAATCTCGCACCACGGACGAGACAATAGTGCAGCCGTCTCCGATCGTACCGTTCTCTACGATGGAGTTGGGCCCGATGGTGCAGCTTCTGCCAATTGCAGTCTGCCCTGTGATGTGGGTGTTGGGAAAGACGGTTGTGTCCTGTCCCAATGTGGCGGTCTTATCGATGTAAACGCTTGAGGGATCTGGGATAGCTACGCCGTCCAACATCCACTGCTCGCGAATACGTTGGCGTAAAATGGTATCCGCCTCAGAGAGTTGTAGGCGGTTGTTGACGCCCATCGTCTCGTGGGAGTCTTCAACGGTGTAGGACTCGACGGGCAAGGCCTGCATAACGGCGGCCTGCACCAGGTCGGTGAGCAGGAGTTCGCCGTTGGGGGCGGCTGAGAGCCGCTGGAGGTTCTGCCAGAGCCAGGGAGCGCGGAAGCAGTAGAAGCCGCTGTTGACTTCGCGGATGGCGAGCGTGCCACTGTCGGCGTTCTGCTCTTCGACGATTGCGGTGATGCTGCCGGATTCGTCGCGCAGGATGCGTCCCATCCCCGTTGGATCGGGACTGCACGATGTGATGAGCGTGGCGACTGCTTCGGCGGCCGTATGGCGCTGCATCAGGCTGGAGAGCGTGGATGATCGGATGAGAGGGACATCGCCGTAGAGTACGAGGATGTTGTTTGCGCCTTCTTCCAGGGAAGTGCGGGCTTGGAGTAGAGCGTGCCCTGTGCCGAGGGGTTCAGATTGAGCGGCGTATTGGACTGACTCGCCGAGGACTGCCTTGAAGGGGCTGCTGTCCTGGGGGACGACGACGGTGATGTTGTCGATGCCCGCGCCTCTGACGGCGTCCACTACGAGCAGGAGCATCTCGCGGCCGCAGATGCGATGCAACGCCTTGGGCGTGCGCGATTTCATTCGCGTTCCCAAGCCCGCTGCCAAGATGACGGCGGCGTAGTCCTGTGTTCTCTTGCCTTTGGTACTCAACTCGCAGGGAGTGTATCAAAGGGTCTGAAAGAGCGTCAATTTAAGACGCAAGGCGGGTATGCCCGTTAGCCATCATGACTCTGCTTTGCTGAAGGTGTTTCTGCTGAGTCCCCGCCTGTGTGTGAGTGGTGAGGTTGGGTTGCGAACAGGGAGATAAGGGCTGTGAGTATGCCTACGGAGCCGGCGGCATAGAAGAAGGGCATGTAGCTTTCGGAGCTGATGTAGTCGAAGACGATGCCGGGGATCATGACACCGACGGCCTGCCCGAAGGTGGTGAAAGGCTCGGTAATGCCACGAATGGTTCCGAGGGATCGCCTGCCGTAGTAGTCCGCGTAGGCTACGGGAGGGACGGTCAGCATACCGCCCAGTCCGAAGCCGAATATGGCGGAGTATGCCAGCGCTTCTACCGCGGTGTTTGTGGTGGTGAAGAGGAATGAGGCCGCGGCCATGACAAGCGCGACTGCCGCCATGACGAAGCGCACAGGCACCTTCTCGACGACAACACCCCATACTACGCTGCCCACACCAAGAAAGATTGCGTTGAAGCTGATGCCGAACCCGGCGATGACCGCGCCCAAGCCCTGATCCTGGAAGAATGCGGCGCTGTGGGTGTTAGTTCCTGCCTGCATCAGAAACAGCAATCCTGTTGCCAGGGCGATCAGCCAGAGTGTCGCAGTGCGCTTTGCTTCTTCAGCGGTCCACTCAGGTTCTTCGGCAACATCGGACTGTGCAGTGCTGTCCTCGTCTCCTGCCGAATCATCCTCAAGATCGCCGTCGGGACGCAAGCCAAGGTCTTCAGGACGCTCGGAAATCAGGATGGCAACGGGCAGCAGCGCGGCGACAAATACGAGCACGCTGAGAACGAACCAGGCATCCCGCCAACCGCTCTGGACGATGATGATTGAAGCGATAAGAGGGAATAGCACCATGCCGACCGAGTGGGACATGTTCAGGATGCCGTTGGTCCTGCCCCGGAGACGAATGAACCAGCGTGAGACGACAACGGCTGCTCCAATCTGCACGGGGCTGGAGAATATGACCCGGCCAGTGGCGTAACCGATGTAGAATACCCAGGGAATGGTCGCCCCCATAACGGTGAGGGTAATGTCGGACCATCTGAGCAGCATCGTAGAAGCGCATAACAGGAGGATGCTTACGGTGAGCACGGTGCGCGCGCCGTAACGGTCAATGAGCCTGCCTACCATTGGAGACATGAAAGTTGCCGCGAGACCGCCTGCTGCTGCTGCGCCGGATATCAGGGTGCGGCTCCAACCCAGCTCTTCGGACAGCGGATAGACGAAGACGGCGATTGTGAGGCTTGCGGCAGCGTTGCGCACGAACATGGCGCTTCCGGCGGCACCAAGAATTACCCAGCCATAGTAGAAGGGCGTTCGGTTTGCTAGTCGCTGCTGCATGTAAATCCTTGCTAAAGAGTTGGGTTATCGGAGTGTCGGTCAAGCGTTCTGAATCTAGCACTTTGCGGACGCTGGCGTCAATGATACGCTACTGGTGCCTACGAGGTTAAGGGGTTGGTCTTACGGGTTTGCCGTTGACCAGAAGATAGTCAGGGAAATCTCTCTGAAATAAATGGGAAATGCAGGTGGGTGCTATGGATAGAGATATGATCAAGGGCCTGATCGAGGGACTGCTGGGATGCGAGGAGATGTTGCTGGTGATAGATTCGGGGGGCGCGGTGAGCGAGATGCATGCGCCACCGGCAATCGCGACGGAGTTCGATGGGAGGTGGGCGACAATCGAGGCTGGGGAGTGGCATGTGCATCTTGATCTTGACAGGGTGCAGGGGGCGCAGTTTGTGGAGAACTCTAACCACGGGCATGAGTCCATGATGCCGAAGCTGTACTACCTGCGGCTGTCGGGAGCGGAGGAGGTGACGCTGCTGCGGTTCTATTTTCCGAACCCGTGGTTGGACGATGATGAGCGTCCGACAGAGTTTCAGCCGGAGCGGTTGCGGGAGTTCGAAGGGTTCTGTGAGCGGTATGTCGGGCGTGGTGGCGTGGTGTTCGTGGAGCGGACGGCGGACGGCGATGTTTACCACGATGAGGCAGTGAAGGTCGGGGGCGAGCTATGAGCGGGCCGCTGGAAGGGATACGGATACTGGACCTGACGCAGGTGCAGGCGGGACCGTCCTGCACGCAGTTGCTGGCATGGCTTGGGGCGGATGTGATCAAGGTGGAGGAGCCGGGTGTGGGGGACCGCACGCGGCATGAGCGAGCGACGGAGGCGGGGCTGGACAGCTTCTACTACCTGGTGTTCAACTCCAACAAGCGGAGCGTTACGCTGAACCTGAAGTCAGAGGAGGGATGCGACATATTCAAGCGGCTGGTGGGTATGTCGGATGTGGTGGTGGAAAATTACGGGCCGGGCCGGATGGACAAGTTCGGGCTTGGGTACGATGTGCTGCGGAACGCGAATCCGCGCATCGTGTATGCGACTATCAAGGGGTTCGGGACTTATGGGCCGAATGCGGATATCAAGAGCTTCGAGCATATTGCGCAGGCGATGGGTGGGGCGATGAGCGCGAATGGCGAGGCGGGTGGGGAGCCGATATTTGTGGCGCCGGGGGTGGGTGACTCGGGAACGGGGTTGCACTGCGCGATCGGGATGCTGGCGGCGCTGCGGCAGCGGGATAATACGGGGGAGAGCCAGCGGGTGGAGGTGGCGATGCAGGACGCGGTGGTGAACCTGATGCGGATTCGGATGCTGGATACGCTGGCGGACGGCGAGCCCCTGGTGCGTCAGGGCAACCGAATCTGGGGTGCGCCCTCGATGATATTCCCGTGCAAGCCAGAGGGGCCTGACGACTACATCGGGCTGGTGCTGAGCGGGGACTCGATGGAGACGATACTGGCGGTTGCGGGGCGGGCGGAGCTTATCGGGGATGAGCGGTTTGCGACGCATGAGGGGCGGTGCGAGAATGCGTCGGAGGTGGAGGAGATTATTTCGGGGTGGACGCGGACGGTGACGAAGCGGGAGGCGATGGATGCGCTTGTGCCGCTTGGAGTGGCTTGCGGGATGGTTCAGGACACGGCTGAGGTTCTTGATGACGAGCATCTTAGGGCGCGCGAGATGGTGGTGGAGATGGAGGATGCGGAGCGCGGACGGTATCTTGCGCTGGGCAATCCGATCAAGATAGCGTCTAACGATGTCGGGATAGAGCCGCCGCCGCTGCTGGGTGAGCACTCGGGCGAGGTGCTGGGGTCGCTGCTTGGGCTGGGTGATGAGGATGTGGCGCGGCTGCGCGATGGTGGGGTGATTTAGTTTTTCAGCCTGTCACTGAAACGAGAGTAACAGGATGTTGAAGATGGGTGGGGCACTTCACCCCCATCCTAACCTTCCCTCGTCGAGGGGGAAGGGATCATTAGCGAACTGTTGTACTTATTGCTGAATATAATACGCACGGATGTTGGGTTGTCAAGGGGGAATATCACATGAGGTGGAGGAACGAGGAGGAGTGGGGAAAGAGAAGCCGACCGGGTTGTACGATTTTGCAGAACTCCGGTCGGCTGGTGTCTGTTTTCTGGCGATTGGTACGTCTGAATTGATGGCTCAGGCGGTTTGATGCTGGATTATGAGGAGCGCCAAGAAAATGAGAGGTGGTAGGACGGTGGGGATTGCCAACAGTCCGACTACTCCAATGCTGTCGAGCCTGCGCTGCCAGAATGATGTTGCCTGTGTATTTGCGAGTGTCATGTTGTTCCCCCCTGGTGTTGTCGGGCTGACAAATGAGCCTGCCGTTGTATAAATGAAACTTATTGAAAAAAGTATGGCATAAATAAAAAGATATGTCAACAGTATTTTCAGGCAATTCTATTTATACATCCAAAGGGGGCAGAAAGGGCGGGTTCTGACGGGGATTGCCGAGAGGTTTTCTGTGCGATGAACTGCCAATCAGGTGCGGTGTGGAGGCGCGAGAGGGTGTCCTGCGATGCTTGTTTCTTGGCGCTTTACTTGTCATGGGATTAGCGCAGGTGCTAGTATTGGGCAGTGTCTGCCGCGTTTGTGCGGCGGGAACTTTATCGCATTTATTTGCTCTTATCAAGGAGTTGTGCAGGAATTGGGAAGCATTAATGTCGCTATCATAGGCGTGGGAAACTGCGCCTCGTCGCTGGTGCAGGGCGTGTCGAAATACGCCGATGCTACTAATAATGAAGAGATTCCGGGGCTGATGCACCCGGTGCTCGGAGAGTATGGCGTAGGCGACATTAATTTTGTCGCCGCGTTCGATGTGGACTCCAGCAAGGTTGGACTTGACCTGTCGGACGCGATATTCGCCAAGCCGAACAATACGGTGAAGTTCCAGGATGTGGAGTCTACGGGAATAACGGTGCAGCGCGGGATGACGCATGACGGCGTGGGTAAGTACATGTCGGACATCATCCGCAAGGCTGACGGGCCGACGGACGACATCACCGGCATCCTGAAAGAGCGCGAGGTGGATGTGGTCATCAACTACCTGCCGGTCGGCTCTGAGCAGGCTACGAAGTGGTATGTGGAGCAGGTGCTGGCGGCTGGGTGCGGGTTCATCAACTGCATACCGGTGTTCATAGCTAGCGGAGAGAACGACTACTGGCAGCGGCGCTTCCGCGAGGCGAATGTGCCGATCATCGGCGACGACATCAAGTCGCAGGTGGGCGCGACGATAGTACATCGTGTGCTGGCGCGGCTGTTCATGGACAGGGGCGTGCGCCTGGACAACACCTACCAGCTCAATTTCGGTGGCAACTCGGACTTCTTCAATATGCTGGAGCGCGAGAGGCTGTACAGCAAGAAGGTCTCCAAGACGAGCGCTGTTACCTCGCAGGTTGACTACGACCTGCCGGACGACAACGTGCATGTGGGGCCGAGCGACTATGTGCCGTGGCTTAGCGACCGCAAGTGGGCGCATATCCGGCTGGAAGGGACGAGCTTCGGGGATGTGCCGCTGAACATTGACCTGAAGCTTGAGGTGCATGACAGCCCGAACTCCGCAGGGGTTGTGATCGACGCGATACGCTGCGCGAAGATTGCGAAGGACAGGGGTATTGGCGGGCCGGTGCTGGCGCCGTCATCGTACTTCATGAAGTCGCCGCCGGTGCAGTACACTGACGATGAGGCACGGCAGATGCTGGAAGACTTCATTGTCGGCAAGGATTTTTCGTCCCAAGAGTAGGCAGACTGTCGGTTAACTGACAATGACGCGCCGGACAGGGCAGGTGGACCTGGGAGTATAGGCAGAACACGGACGAGGGGAGAGGGGCTTTTGCAGAGTATGGAAGCTCATCGCAAAATAGCGCTCGTGTCGCCTTACGACCACGCCTTTCACGGTGGGGTTGCCGACCATATCAACAGCCTCGCCGCGCAGTTCCGGGAGTGGGGGCATACGGTCAAGATTGTTGCGCCGTGCAAGTCGGCGGATGCAATCGACGATGACGACTTCATTCCGATGGGCAGGGCGGTGCCGATTCCGAGCGGCGGTTCCATTGCGCGGGTGTCCTTCTCCGTATGGCTGAAGCCACAGATCAAGCAGATGCTGGAGCGCGAGTCGTTCGATGTGGTGCATTTCCATGAGCCGTTCGCGGGGCTAATCAGCAAGGATATGCTGAGCTTGATTGACCCGATGGAATCGACGGCGATTGGCACTTTCCACACATACGAGGGGACGCGGCTGTACAAGATCGGGGCGAAGCATCTTGCTATGCCGTATTTCAGGATGCTTCAGGGGCGGATTGCGGTGTCACTGCCGGCGCACCGGTTCATCAGCAGGCACTTTCCCGGGGACTACGAGATCATCCCGAACGGCATCCAAGTCGATGACTTCGCAGATGCGGAGCCGTTCGAGCATCTGAAGAGCGGCGGGATGATTAATCTGCTGTTCCTGAGCAGGCTAGAGAAGCGCAAGGGGCTGAAGTACCTGCTGGGCGCATTCAGCAAGCTAAAGTGGGAGTGGCCGAACCTGCGGCTGCTGGTTGCGGGAGGAGGCGAGCCGGATGCGGACTCGCTGCGGATTCTGAGCGAGCGGAATCTGCAGGATGTGGTTTTCCTGGGGCGCGTGTCGGACGAGGACAAGTTCCGGTACTACAAGACGGCTGACATATACTGCGCGCCGGCAACGGGTAGGGAGAGCTTCGGTATCGTGCTGCTGGAGGCGATGGCGGCGGGCGTGCCGATTGTGGCAAGCGGGATCGAGGGGTATTCGAGCGTGATAACGCACGGGCGCGAGGGCCTGCTCGTGCCGCCGAAGAACGAGGATGCGCTTGCGGATGCGCTTGCGACACTGCTCAAAGATGCGACGCTGCGGCAACGGCTTGCTACGGCGGGAACGATGAATGTGCAGGAATATCGCTGGGAGCGCGTGGCGCGGCGTGTGATGGACTGCTATGACGCTTCGAGGGATGCGTGGCTGGATTCCGTGTCGCATCGAGCGGTCGGGATGGAAGGGTAGAGGGGGCGGATGAACAGGGCAGCGGCGCGGGAGATGATTTCGTCTTATGTGGAGCGTCCGGTGGCGAGCGCGCTCGCGAAGATGGGCGTGTCACCGAACATGGTCACGATGGCGGGGCTTGTGGGCGCGGGGATAAGCGCCTGGCTGATAAGCGAGGGGATGCTGTGGGCGGGCGGAATCGTGATGCTGATTGCGGGGGTGCTGGACCTGTTCGACGGGGCGCTGGCGAGAAGCACGGGGCAGGACTCGGCGTTTGGGGCATTGCTGGACTCGGTGGTGGACCGCGTGTCGGAGATTGTGGTACTGCTGGGACTGCTAATCTTCTATGCCCGCGCAGATTCGATCCAAGGGACGGTGCTGGTGTACCTGGCTGTGGGCGGGTCGGTGATGGTGAGCTACCTGCGAGCGCGGTCCGAGGGGCTTGGGATCGACTGTAAGGTTGGGATCATGACGCGGCCTGAGCGGGTTGCGGCGCTGGGATTCGGGCTGATCGTGGGGCACTGGGTGCCGGTGGTGATGCTGATCGTGCTGGGCGTGATAGCGGGGCTGACGATCTTGACGACGGCGCAGAGGCTATTTCACACGGGGCGGTCGCTGAACGCGGGGGATTGAGGGCGCGGGGGTTAACTCAGCATTGGAACGAGCTTGCGGGCTTTGAGGGGAGTGTGCCGGGGTGATCGGGACGAGACTGGGACATTCTGCTGCCAAGGTGAGGGTGCCTGCTACCAGAGGAACTGTGGCTGTGCGCTGAAGAATCCTCGTGGTCTGATTTCGCTGGAGACCCTGGTGATGGCTGCACCGTAGAGGAAGATCAGACCGGCGATGTATGCCCACATCAGCAGGACGACAAAGGATGCGACGGGACCGTACACGACGCCTCCCTGGGAAACCACGGCGATGAACCAGAAGAATGCGTGCTTTCCTATCTCGAAGAGTACGATGGCAATGAGGGCGCCGAAGGTTGCGTCTCGCCACTCCACGCGGGTATTGGGGAGGTGGTGATAGACGATGGCGAAGACGAGCGCTGTGACTGCCACGGGCAGGATGGTTGCAACGAGGCCGAGAATGATGGAGATCAGGTTTGAGATGCTCCAGGCTGTTACGGCGAAGCCCTGACTGAAATTGATGGCGGTGTGCAGCAGTGCCGTCAGTAGGATCGAGAACAGGAACATTATTCCGAACAGGGTTGCAATCACCATATCGAAGACGGTTGCGCGAATTATGCTTCTGCGGTCTATGCCGAAGACCCTGTTGACCGCTCTCCTAGCTGCCCTGAACATGCCGTTTGCGCCGAATATGATGCCAATGAGGGCGATGATTCCGAATGCGAGGGAGTCGCTGAGCAGGCTTACGAGAGCCTCCTGGATGAGTTGCCTCGATGCGGGGAAGTAGTGGATAAGCGACTCGGCAACCCATTGGCCTACTGCATTGGGATCGCCAAGAACCGCGATTCCCATAATCAGGAGCGCGAGTATGGGGAAGATCGACAGGATGGTGAAGTATGCGAGGGAGGCAGCGAGGTCAACTCCGCCGGCGTTGTATAGCAGGGGAATTGCCTTGATGATAGCCCTTCCACGCCACGCTCCTGCAGTCCGCGAGAGCTCGCTGGTCAGCTGCGCCTGGATCTGGGGGAGGCGGCGTCTTACGCGGGGTGGCAGATCCATGGTTGGTGTGGAGACGTGCTGCATTACGGCTTCGCGGACGCTGTCGCCGCAGGCCCTGTCGATGCGATAGGCTGCGCCTACGACACCGGTGGCGGCTGCGACCATGACTTCGTCGCCGATGTCCGCGCTGCGGCAGGCTTCGAGGAACACAGCATCGATCGCGCTGACCGCGACTTCGGTTACTCTGGGTACGGTGGGTTTTGAGGAGGCGGCACGGGCGATGAGAAGGGTGGTGGCGTCCTTGGTTGCGTTCGCGACGTCTCCGCCGGTTGCGGAAACGCCGGAGACCACGCCCCTGATGGTGGAGCGGGCGGCGTCTCCCAGCTCGCTCCCGACTTCTTCGAATCCTTCAGCCGCGCCTTCGACTGCTGCCGTGATGGCTTCGGCGTCGTCGAAGCCGATGTATTCGGCGCCTACAATCGCGCCTGCAACGACATCCCTGCCGGCGTCTCCTATGTCTGAGTCTATTCTGCGGCTACCGCGGATGCCGCCTGCGACGATGTCTTTGACGGCAGGCCCCGTGACCGTCATAACTTGAGCGGTGCCCTCGACGACGCCGACAACGGCATCACGAATGAACGCTCTTGTCTCACCACCCATCGCGCCAAGCGCATTGACGGCGTTTTCGACGGCGTCGCGAGCGCCGGTGCTGGCTCTGCGGCCGACGGAGCGTGTGCCGTTGATTGCCATGACGGAGGCGTAGCGCATAACCGCCCTTGTGGTGTGGCGGCGGCGGAGACGGGCACTCCTAGTCAGGGTGTCCCTCGCACGGGTGATAAAGGGTTCTGACGACTGCTCTGGGTCCAACTTGGAGTCCATTCGCTCGTATCAATTGCGTCTATTGAAGTATCAATCACCATCATAGCAGATTTATACATAGATACGATGGAAAGGTGGATGTTCTGAGGTCTAATATGCCGAGATATAGGCGCAGGAGGTGTTTGCCAGCCTGCCGTAGTCACAGATATGAAACGATAGTTCTATGAGCTTACGGCGGAGGTAAGGAAAGCCCCCGTAGTAGAATGTGGCGTGGCGTGTGCGCTAGAATGTAGGGTGTGTGCCTGCCAAGAGCGGTGGTCGCACGGACTCCTAACCGGAAGGACTTGCGAGCCGTTCTAATAGCTAAGTCTGACGGTGGAAGTTATGGGCAGGATGGAGTGAATGGTGAGTTTTATTCGCATAGCAGGGATGTTGCTTGTGGTCACGCTTGGGCTGTCTGCGCTTATGGCGCAGGCTGGGGCGCAGACGTCCGTTTCGGGGATCGAGTTAGTGTCTTCCGAGGTTACGAGCGAGTTCCAGGAAGGGATCAGGTTCAATGCTGTCGTCCGTTCCGCAGCAGAGATCGAAGAGATAGCGGTGCGCTTTCGAATCGGACAGCGCGAGGTGGGCGCATACGAGTACCTAGAACAGGAAACGGCGAGCGACGCGGACGGAGTGAGGGCGTCTGTCCTCTATCGCACCAACACGGCTGCGCGGTATATCGCGCCCGGCACTATCATCACTTACAACTTCGTCGTTTCCGATGCCGACGGCAATCACCTGGATACGCCGGAGTACGAGTACATCTATCACGACGACCGCTACGAGTGGGACGAAATCAGCAACGGCATCGTGACAGTGTCTTACCACGGGCCGGTGAGTTTCCGCGCGCAGGAGATACTTGACGCGACCGTGGAGACGCTTGATTTCATGGGGCCGCTTCTGGGCGCGGGCGTGGAAGAACCCATCAGGATTACGATGTACAACAACTGGCCTGAGATGCGGGAGGCGCTGCCGCCTGCGAGCGAGGTGACGCGCAGAGAGCTAATCACGGAGGGACAGGCTCACTCGCCTGAAGGCGTGTTGCTGGTGTTGGGAGGGGCGCGGCGAGCAAGCGGTATCGCGTCGCACGAGGTAACGCATATACTGGTACACAGGGCAGGCGAGGGATCGCTGGGCAGAGTGCCGAGCTGGTTGAACGAGGGTCTGGCGGAGTATGGGAACATACAGCCGGGCGAGTCATACGACCGGGCGTTGTTCTATGCTATTCAGCGAAATAACCTATTACCTATCACGGGGATGGATTCTCAGCCGGGAACGCCCGAGGATGTGATCATATTCTATGGGCAGGCGCGCAGCATTGTTCATTACATGGTGGAGGTGTACGGGGTGGAAAAGATGCGCGAGCTGATGGCGACCATCAAGAGCGGGAAGAACTATCGTAATGCGATACCTGAGGTGTACGGTATTACTCCGCTCGAGCTGGAGAACGAATGGAGAGACAAGCTCGGAGTTGAGCGCAGGGAGTCCTTCGACGATGCTTCCGCGCTGCCGACGCCGCTCCCTACGCCTGCGCTGACGCTGCTTTCGATCGATGCAATGAGACAGCAGGGAAGCTTGGGGGCGACGGCGGTACCTGCCGCTGCCGCTACTGCCGTGCCCGAATCGACCGCAACTCCTGAGCCGACCACTGCGCCTGAACCTGAGCCTACTAAGGTTCAACAGCCGACGGCTGCGCCGACAGCTCCACCTGCCGCTCGCGTGGACCAAAAGGCGGGAACTGCGGTGGCTGAGCTGCGCGAGCTGGAGAGCGAGGGAGGCGGGTCCTGTGGATTGCCGGCGCGTGGCGGCGCTGTCGAGATGTCGTCGATTGCACTGGCGGCAGGCTTGGCGTGGCTGTGGATGCGGCGGCGGCGGAACTGAAATCTATTGACAGGAACCAGGTTGACCCGCGATTCTAACCAATCCCCATCGAGCGGGACGGAACCGAAAGACTGGAAACGGCGGTAGAGGATGATCGAGAACGAAGGGGACTGGCTGCGGGCTATCGAGAAGACCTGGGTTGTGCGCTTTCCGCGTCAGAACCTGGCGACCTTTGGCGTTACTAACATCAGGTATTTTGTCGTTACCGAGCCGATATACCAGTCGATGGTGCCTGACCAGAGGGAGGGTGTCGTGCGGACGGGACAGGTGGTGGCGGAGAAGCCTGCGGTTGTGACGCCGTTCTATGCGATGAACCTGGATGGGTTCAGCGATGGCGCATACGAGTACTTCCAGCGCATTATGCAGAAGCATGGACCAAACAGTCCCGGCATTCTGTACCAGTATAAGAACCAGTCGGAGGGGATGGACATCCTGAAGGGCGCGCCAGAAGAGATAGCGCACCGCATAAGCGATGACCTGGACGAGCGCAGGCAGGAGCTTGCGGTGGTGATGGTGAGCGTTGATGAGTACTGGGATGTTGCGCTGCTGAAGTTCATCTACGAATTCACTTCGTCTTCGGCGAGCCAGAATGTGCAGGAGTTCAAGTCGAGCGGACTGCTGGACCCGCATCCTGGGCTGAACGGGATTCCGAGGGCGGCGACGAGGGACATCGAGCGAATGTTCGTGGAGGTCGAGTCGGGGTCGCCGGTGGGCAATCCGGACATACTGAAGCGGGAACTGGACAGGTGGGGGCTGTTCGACTTCTATGAGGACCGCTTCCTGGCGATGTTCAGGCGGCGGGAGTTGTGAGGCGGCCTTGCATCGGTTGGAAGGATGGGAAACTTTAGCGCACGCACTTTCTAAGGTGCAGCGGAACTAGCTGGGCACTTTCTTGCTGTCTTCATATGCTCCGTCCGTGCACCCAAGAAGGCGTGCTTCCATCCGGTCTATGTGCCGAATTATTAGTATCTCTGTGGTTAGTTGCACGCTAATCAATGGGATCAGTATTGCGATGATGAAAACGAATGTGTCTGACATCGCCGCATCCTTCAATGTAATATCATGCGCCGCCTCACTAGCCAAATCCCGGGCGCGCGTCTGAAAGCTTGCTCTTCTATGCGGACGAAAGTGGGACTCACCCCCATCCTAGCCTTCCCCCGTCAAGGGGGAAGGGACAATATTAACGGTAATTGCGCCCAGCACTACTACCTTTAGTCTAAGTTGAATTCGGATAAGGGGACGTGCCTGCTCTCGGCGGCGGAACGGTAGGCGGCGAGGACTACGGCGAGGTCATTGATGGCTTCGTCGCCGGTCATGAGGGGCGGGCGCTGCTGCTGGATGGAATCGCGGAACTCACGGACCATTTCGCGCGCGCCGCGGTGTGCTTCGGGGAGGCGGACATTGCGCTTGACGAGAGTGTTTTCGAAGGTTATTTCCCGGCCGTACGGCTGGAACTCGATATAGCCCTTGGTGCCGGTGATACCGACAAGGTTGCAATCCTCGTTGCGGGATGTGGCGCGGGAGAAGTTGAAGACCGCGACGGCGTCGTTGGGGAGGTTGGCGAGCAGTACCAAGCCGTCTTCGCCTTCGGACTGGCGATGCACTTTCGTGGGGGCTGCGGCGTACACCTGGGTGGGCATGCCTCCGAGGTACACCATTAGGTCGATGTAGTGGATGCCGGCGTCGATGAACGAGCCGCCACCGGTCAGATCGGCGTGATAGCGCCACGGCGATGAGGGCGGACGAAACGCTTCGACCTTTATGTCGATTAGGCGGAGGTCCCCGATGCTGCCGAGCGTGCCGGTCTCGATCATAGACCTTGCGCGGCGAGCGGTGTGCAGGAAGCGGAAATTTTCGGCGACCATGAGCTGGACACCGGCATCGCGCGCGGTCTGTACCAGAACCTGCGACTCTTCGATGGTGCGGGCTATGGGCTTTTCCATGAGGATGTGCTTGCCGTGCTGGGCGGCGAGCCGGGTGTTATCGAGGTGGACATGGTGCGGAGTGAAGAAGTAGGCTGCCTGCACCCGCGGGTCTGAAAGGGCTTCTTCGTAGCTGCCGAAGGAGTCGATACCGCCGAATCGCTTGCAGTATTCTTTTGCTTTCTGCAGGTCGCGGCTGGCGAAGTAGAAGTCGAACTCGTCGGTCATATCGTGAATCTCTGTGAGGACGTTGGCGGCGTAACTGCCGCAGCCGACTACGCATAGGGATAGTTTCATTTTCGACTCCTGATGTGATGTAACCGTTTGTGGGCGCTGCGTTACAATATACAGGATTCGGTGAAATGCAGGATTGAGTGACGCGGACGGTGAATGACAGGATGGACGGCACATGAGAAGGGCGCTCAAGTGGTTGCTGGTGGCAGCTCTGGGTCTGTCCGTGCTGTCGATCGCCTCAGATGCGCGTCACTTCAATCCGGCGCAGCGCGAGGGTGCGCCGTACCTATACAACATTACGATGTGGGAGCTGGATAACGCTCTCAACAAGTGGGTGTTCAAGGTTAAGAGTACGCTAAGCGGGGACGGTGAGGCGGGGCGAGAACAGGATATGCGCGATTATTTCGCGATCAACGGGGAGATGGCTCATGTTCGAGGGAGGCTGAGGTACGCTTCAGCGCGAGACCTGCACGACGAGACCGCGAAGATGCAGGCACTGCTCAATGACACGGAGGCGGAGGCCGATGAACTATCGAGGGGCGCGGAGGAGACGATAGAGGCCTATATAAGCGCCGTTGCCGTTGCTGAGGGGCTGGGAATGTTCGGGGAGGTGGTGTTTCCGCCGGTGGATGTGCGCCTGACGCAGCCGCCGAAGCTGCTGATCGTTTCGCCGAGGGAGCGAATCGATCGAATGCATGACGCGCTGCTGCGACCTGATATGAACCTGTCAGAGCGGGAGGCGGTGGAGTACAGGATACTGCGCGAGGACAACCTCTCGGCGCTGGTGGAGGATATTGGAGGGCTGGCGACTTACCCTGCGTCGGTGGCGAACGGGCATCCGATGCGGTGGACGGTGCAGGCGTCGGCGCACGAGTGGCTGCACCATTACTTCTTCTTCAAACCGCTTGGGCGGCACATGTTTGACAACGACGATATGTTCCAACTCAATGAGACCATCGCGAACATTGTGGGCAAGGAGATTGGGAACCGGGCATTTGATGCGATGGAGCGGGATCTGTCGATGGAGAAGCCGACTTCCACGGGAGCGGTATCCAATGGGGGTGAGCCGCCGCCGTTCGATTTCGCGACGGAGATGCGTGAGACGCGCCTGACGGTGGACGAAATGCTGGCAGAAGGGCGGATCGAGGAAGCGGAAGAGTATATGGAGGAGCGGAGGCAGCTGTTCGTGGAGAACGGGTATCCGATTCGTAAGCTGAACCAGGCATACTTTGCGTTCTATGGCACTTATGCGGACCTGCCGGCGTCTGTGAGCCCGATGGGGGATCAGGTGAAGCGCTTTCGTGAACTGGTGCCGGACCTGGGAGAGTTTATCCTGACGGTGTCAGAGTTTTCGAGCTACGATGAGTTTGTGCGGAGGCTGGGAGAGTTGGACGCGGGGAACTGAGAGCAGGGGCGCTGAGAAGTTGTGCAGGATGAGGAAAATGGAGGCTTCTTTCTTCGCACGCAGGGTGCGAAATTGTGATAACATAATG
Source organism: Dehalococcoidia bacterium (assembly GCA_963665605.1). GTDB lineage: Bacteria > Chloroflexota > Dehalococcoidia > Lucifugimonadales > JADFKI01 > Bin90. The sequence continues at coordinate 3,380,614 of OY762409.1, forward strand.
AGGAAGATATTACTGATTGTGAAGTGACATGTACCGACAAGACGAGCCAGAAGTAAATCTGGAACAAATCCTGGAGAAGATACGCTCCTTCAACCCGTTCAGGCGCGGTGGCGATGACGACGGTGGCGGAGGTGGTGGCCGTGGCGGCAACGGGATAGCGTATTTCGTTCTCGGCCTGTTCGCCGTGGGAATCGTGTTCTGGATGGGCACGGGCATCTATACGGTGCAACCGGGCGAAGAGGCTGTGCTAAGGCTGGTGGGTCGGTATGAAATCACGACCGGTCCGGGACTGCACTGGTATTGGCCGACGCCCATAGGCAAGCGCGATGTGGTGAATGTTGATGAGGTACGACGGCTGGAAATCGGCGTGCGAGGCAGTGCGCCCATTCCGGACGAAGCCCAGATGATTACCGGCGACCAGAATATCGTGGACGCGCAGTTGCTGGTACAGTACAACATCAAGAGTTCGCAGGACTTTCTGTTCAAGGCGGTTGACCCTGCGGGACTTACGATAAAGGACGCCGCAGAGACTTCGCTGCGCCAGGTTGTCGGGCAGCGCGCAATCGACGACGTGCTGACAGTCGAAAAGGAAGCCGTTCAGGAAGATACACGACTGAAGCTGCAAGAGCTACTGGACCTATATCAGACAGGCATTAGGGTAACTGAGGTCAAACTGCTGAACGTGCGCCCGCCGGAGCAGGTGCAAGACGCCTTTGACGACGTGGTTCGCGCTCGCGAGGACAAGGACCGCATTATCAATCTTGCTGACGCCTATAAGGAGTCGCAGCTGCCTCTGGCAAGAGGTGAAGCGGCACGGCTTACCGAGGCGGCGGAGGCGTTCAGGGAGACGCGTGTGGCGCAGGCGACAGGTCAGGCTGACCGCTTCCTAGCGGTGTTGCAAGAGTACCGCAAGGCGCCGGGTGTTACGCGCCAGAGACTCTACCTTGAAGCTATGGAAGAGATCTTGCCGGGCGTCACGAAGTTCATCGTTGACGCGGACAACGGCGGCAATCTTCTCCAACTATTGCCTCTGAACGAAACGACCAATGGGACGACTCCATTCAGCGTTCCGACTCCCACCTCTAACTAGCAAATACTTAGCGATAACCGATAGCTATAACGCATAGCGTTTACGCAGGAACTGGACGAACAGGATGAAATTACTCGCCGGCCTAGTGGTGCTCTTAGCCATTATTGGGGCTATTGTGATTCCACAGACGCTCTACATTGTGGATGAGACGCAGCTTGCCATCGTGACACGCTTCGGTGAGCCACGGGTTTCCATTACATCACCGGGCCTGTATGTGAAGACGCCCTTTGTCGAGACGGTGCGGTATTTCGAGAAGCGTATTCTCATATTTGACGCGCCACCGGACTCGCTGCTGACTGAGGACAAGAAGCGTCTTGTTATCGATGTGTATGCGAGGGCGCGCATCGTTGACCCTCTGCAGTTCTTTAAGACGGTGAACTCAGAAGCGCAGGGGACCTCACGGGCTGTTGACATTATCTCGTCGGAACTGCGTCGGGAGATTGCTCTCGACACGCAAATTGAGGTCATTCAAGAGACGCGTGAGGAGATCATGAACCGTGTGCGCGACTCGGTAACGCCAAAGCTGCGAGAGTTCGGCATTGAGACGATTGATGTGCGAATCAAGCGCGCGGACTTCCCGGACACCATCGCAGAGAGCGTGTATGCGAGGATGCAGGCAGAGCGGCAGCGCATAGCCGACCGCGAGCGCGCGGAAGGCTTCGAGCGGGACGCCGAGGTGCGGGCGAATGTTGACCGGCAAGCTGCCATCATACGCGCGGAAGCGGAGCGGGACGCACAGATTATACGCGGTGAAGGCGAGGCGGAAGCGGTTCGTATTTTCGCGGAGTCGCTGGGACAGGACCCTGAGTTCTACGCTTTCCAGCGCAGCCTGCAGGCTTATAAGATGTTCCTTCCGGAGAGCGGCACAACGGTTGTGCTTCCTGGGGACAGCTCGCTTTTCCAGTTCCTGCAGACTCCCGGCGGCCATGGGCAGTTTGATGCGCCGGCGGTATCTGCTGAAGCAACTGAACCAACCGAGTCCGAGGTGGCGGTTGAACTGCTTGCAGCCAACTACCTCGCTGGCAAACTCGACGTTGGAGCGAATGAGCTTACGCTTGTAAGGACTAACACTACAGAGTGGCCGGACGGCAGCCTTGGCTGCCCGCGTCCGGGCATGGTGTACCCTCAGGCCATAACGCCCGGCTTCGAGATCACCTTCGAGCATGAAGGCGGGAACTACGCCGTGCATTCCAACGACGACGCCTCGTATATGACGTCCTGCCAGTAGGCTATCGAGTTTCGGACGACATCTCTCTTTCTTTTCAGGCGTGTGCGCACGCACTACTCTGTGAGTGAACAAGCCGCGTAAATCCCCCCTTTTTCATTGGTTGTCGTCAACGCATTCGCGTATGACAGACGCTATAATGAACCCAATTCGCGCTGAAGAGGAGTGCTTTTTGGGTTCGGATCACTGTCAGTTTCGGGACATTTCCATTGCAGTTCTGGATGAGTTTCAGGATGCCGTTTGCGATTCGTGGCTTGAGGGTGTCTGTCGAACTGTACTGGAGCAAGAGTGTGTCAGTCAGGCCGTCAGCCTTGTTATTACGGACGACAAGACGGTGCGCGCGCTGAACTCGGAGTATCGCGGACTGGACAAGACCACGGATGTGCTTTCGTTTGCGTTTGACAACGAAGGCGAGTACTACGGTGAGGGCGATGCGCCTTCGGAGTGGTCGGCTTATGATGAGTTTGTGCTGCCTCCGGGCGAAGCTGCGGGACTCGGCGAAGTGATCGTGTCGTACCCGCAGGCGGTGAGGCAGGCTGAGGAGGCGGGTCATTCCGTGAGACAGGAACTTGCTCACCTGATTGCTCACGGGATTCTGCATCTGATGGGGCATGACCATATGGATGATGACGAAGAGCGGGCGATGAATGACAGGGTACGGCGTGTGATGGAGAGGTTGGCTGGGGCTGACATCGATTTACGGGATGGCTAGGGTAACTTCACCCCCATCCTAACCTTCCCCCGTCGAGGGGGAAGGGACTAGTGTGCAAACCTTCTCTCAACAGAGGGAATGGACTGATTGTGTGATATGACTGAGGTCTATTACAGGAAGTGGCGGCCGAAGAGTCTGGGCGAGGTGGTCGGTCAAGACGCCATCACGAAGACTCTGAAGCAGGCGGTGTCGCAGGAGCGCATCGCGCACGCCTACCTGTTCTGCGGGACGCGCGGGACGGGCAAGACCAGCACGGCGCGCATACTGGCGAAGGCTATCAACTGCCTGTCGCCACAGGACGGCGAGCCTGACAACGAGTGCCATATCTGCGTCGGCATCAACGAGGCGCGGTCGCTCGACCTTATCGAGATCGATGCGGCGAGTAATCGCGGAATCGACGACATTCGGGACCTGAGCGACAAGGTGCGCTTTTCGCCGAATGAGTCGCGCTACAAGATTTACATCATCGACGAAGTCCATATGCTGACGGAGCCGGCGTTCAATGCGCTGCTGAAGACGCTCGAAGAGCCGCCGGCGCACGCGGTGTTTATACTGGCGACTACGGAAGCGCACAAGGTGCCGCTTACCATCATCTCGCGCTGCCAGCGGTTCGACTTCCGGCGCATACCGATTGAGCAGATGGTCGCGAAGCTGGCGGACATAAGCGTGCAGGAGGGTATCGAAGTTTCCGAAGAGGCGCTGCATCTCGTCGCGCGGATTGCGAACGGCGGCCTGAGGGATGCGGAGAACCTGCTGGAGCAGGCGGTGGTGTCGTATGGCTCGCCGATAAGCGAGGAGGATGTCCGACAGCTGCTTGGGCTTGGCGGCGACGAGATTGCACTGGCGCTGGTGGGACATATCATCGGCAAGTCGGTGAAGGACGGGATTTCGACCGTCAACGGCGCGTCCGAGCAGGGGACTGACCTGCGTCAACTGCTTCGGGGAACGCTGGAGTATTTGCGCGCGCTGCTGCTTATCAAGACGGGCGCAGGGGCGAACTTCGGCTACTCTGATGAGATTATGGGGCGGCTGAACGGGCTTGTGGCGGATGCGCCGATGGAGCAGCTTGTGAGGTCGCTGAAGGTGTTCGCGGGTGTTAATATGCGGCGGGATTCGGCTTCGACGCTGCCGCTGGAGCTCGCGATAGTGGAGTCGGCTACGGAACCCGAACCTGTGGTAGTGGCGGCTGCGCCACCGTCGTATGCGGCGGCTCGACAGGCTGCTCCTGCGAGACAGGCGCCACCCGCGCGGTCTCCGCAACCGCAGCAGGGTTACCGGCAGCCTGCGCGTCCTGAATATCAACAAACTGCGGCCAGGCAGCAGCCTCCTGTTAGGCAGCAGCCTGCGGCCAGAACGGCGGCTCCGAGCGGCGCGGGTGCAGGCGGTCAGTATCCGTCGGGCGGAGAAGTGCCAAGCGAGCCGGCGAGCAGACTGACGCACCAGTGGGGTATGATTGCCCAGGAACTGCGGTTTGTGGGAACGAGGCTGAAGCTGGGAGCGATGCTGCGCAGTGCCCGTGAGCGCGAGGTTACGGGAGATACTATAATACTCAGATACCCGTCGCAGTCGAATGTCGAGCGTTTGCAGCAGGAGCTGGACAATCCGGAGAGCAAGCGCGCGCTGGACGAGGCGATTGCAAAGGCGATGGGATCGAAATACGAGGTAAGGGTGGCGTTGTCGGACGGCGGCAACGGCGCGGGAATGCGACGAGCATCGCAAGTGAGCCACCTAGTACAGGCTGCGCAGGCGATGGGCGCTAGAGTTGTGAATGAGAGAGAAGAACCGGTCAGGGAAGAACCGGAGAAAGAGGAACAGCGACAATGATGAACCGAAAGATGATGCGGCAGGCTCAGCAGATTCAGAAGCAGATGATGAAGGTGCAAGAAGAGCTTGAGAGCGCGACTGTGGAGGCGAGCGTTGGCGGGGGCGTGGTCAAGGCGGTAGTGAGCGGAAAGATGAAGGTCGAGTCAATCACGATCGATCCGGATGTGGTATCGGCGGAAGATGTCGACATGCTGCAGGACCTTGTGACGGCGGCGGTGAACGAGGGTCTGGACAAGGCGCAGCAGATGGCGACTGACAAGATGGGCGCGCTGACGGGCGGAATGAATCTTCCGGGGCTGTTTTAATCTTTCCCATCAATCTCTCCTCACATTCTCTCCTAACACAGAGGATGTACAGTATGGATAGAATAAGGTCTTCTGATGACGACTGACGGAGCACCGGCTGCCGCGCCAGTTGCCCGGCTTGCGGATGAGTTCAACAAGCTGCCGGGGATCGGGCCTAAGACGGCGCAGCGGTTGACATACTACCTGGTGCGAATGCCGGAGGAGGAGGCGCGCGCGCTTGCCGAGGCGATTGTGGCAGTGAAGGAGCGCATTGTCTTCTGCGGGGTTTGCTACAACATCACTGAGAGTGATCCGTGCGTAGTGTGCGCGAATCCGAGGCGGGACCGGGCGCGGATATGCGTGGTGGAGGAGGCGCTGGATGTGCTGGCGCTGGAGCGCACGAATACATACAGGGGTATGTACCATGTGCTGCACGGGGTTATATCGCCGATGAACGGGGTCGGGCCGGACGACCTGCGGATTAGACCGTTGCTGGACAGACTGAGCGGCAATGACATCGAAGAGGTGATCCTTGCGACGAACCCGAACCTGGAGGGGGAGGCGACTTCAATGTACATTCAGCAGCTGATCGCGCCGCTGGGGGTACGAATTACGCGGCCTGCGCGCGGCCTGCCCGTGGGGGGCGACCTGGAGTACGCGGACGAGGTTACGCTAGGACGTGCCATCGAGGGGAGGCAGGAGTTTTAGTGTACCGATACCTATGCACAGGATTCTTCAATCCCATCCTAACCTTCCCCCATCAAGGGGGAAGGGGCTTTATGGAATAGGATTTTGAGCCGATTCAGGACATATCGCACTGAGGGCGTGGTTATCAGGCAGATGCCGTTGGGCGAGGCGGACCGCATTCTGACACTGTGCTCGCCGGATATGGGGAAGGTGCGCGCGGTTGCGAAGGGCGTGCGACGGACGAAGAGCAGGCTGGGCGGGCATCTGGAGCTGCTGAACCGGGCGTCGGTGTCGATTGCGATCGGCAGGAATCTCGATACGATCAGTGAGGCGTCAGCGATAAGCACGTTCGGCGGCATTCGGGGCGACCTGAGCCGTGTGTCGCGGGCGATGTATATCGCGGAGGTTGTTGACAGTTTCTCCATGGAGGGGAACGGCAACCGCGCGATTTATCATCTGCTGCTCAGTACGCTTTTGTGGCTGGAACGCGCTTCCAATCTTGACCTGCTGATGAGATGGTTCGAGATGCGGCTGCTGGATTGCTCCGGGTATATGCCGGAGCTTGTTCACTGCGTTGAGTGCCGCGAGTGGCTTGAGCCTGCCGACCACCTGTTTGCCTGCGATGCGGGTGGAGTGCTGTGCCCGAACTGCCGGACTGGTTCGAGTGGCGCGCTGCTGCCCTTGCCGCTGAATACGATGAAGACGCTCCGCTTCGTGCAGCGCGAGGCGAAGTTCGACAAGGTGGAGTCGCTCAATGTGCCCGCGAATATTCTCAAGTACACGGAGCGACTGATGCGGACTTACATCCGGCATGTTGCCGAGCGTGATGTGAGGAGCGCGGAATTCGTGAGCCTGACGACGAATTAACTGACATCGATAGATTGGATGGATAGGATGACGACAACTGACGGCACTTTGAAGGTACATAATGCGCGGTTCATATTGACGGTGGATGCGGAACGCAGGATTGTCAGGGACGGGTCGATTCTGGTGCGAGACGGGCGCATTGCCGAGGTGGGCAAGGCGGTTGATATGGAATCCACGCCGGCGGACCGCGTGATTGACGCGAGCGAGATGGTGATCACGCCGGGGATGCTGAACGGGCACGCGCACATCAGCTACGCGCATGCCACACGGGGGATTTTCCCGGATACACTGGGGCCCGACTATCTGCCGAATGTGTTCAGGCTGCAGGGTGAGCTTGATGAGGAGGCGGAATACTGCGCGTCACTGCTGGCTATCGTGGAGATGCTGAAGGGCGGCACGACCTGCTTCATGGATCCGGGGAGCACCAAGTTTCTCGATGCGTGCATGGACGCCTACGAGCTGTCGGGATGCCGCGTGATCGTGGGGACGCATGTGACGGACAAGCCGAACCCGGTAAACCTGCCGCAGTACGAGACGGCGGAAGCGATCTCGATTATGGAGAACACCATTCGAGACTATGACCACCGGCTGGATGACAGGGTGCGGGCGTGGGCGATGCCGTTCGACGCGAGCTACTCGACGGACGAGATGCTGATTGCTGCCAAGCGGCTTGCCGATGAATATGGCACAGGGCTTACGCTACACCAGACGAATAGCTCGGATGTGGTGGAGGAGTACATCAGGAATCACGGTATGAGGCCGATCGAGTATTTGGACTCGTTGGGTATCCTGGGCGGGAACGTGCTGCTGTCGCATGTGATCGGGGTTGACGATGCGGAGATGGATGTGATGGCGCGGACGGGCGCGACTACGGTGATGTGTCCGTCGCAGACGATGAAGCAGGCGACCGGCATTACGAAGCTGGGCAAGCTGCCGGAACTGCTGGAGCGGGGGATATCGGTGGGGCTGGGGACTGACGCGCCGAACAACTCCAACCTGATGGAGACGATGCGGGCGATGTATCTCGTTGCGGTGATATACAAGGATGGTCGGCAGGACATGAACATGATACCGCCGGAGACCGCGCTGGAGCTGGCTACGATTGGCGGCGCTGCGGCTTTCGGGATGGCTGACGACATCGGCTCGGTCGAGGTTGGCAAGAAGGCGGACATGGTGCTGTTCGACACGAAGCGACCGGAATGGCGAACACTGTTCAACCCGCTGAACAACCTTGTGTACAACGCGGACGGCAGGAGCGTCCATACGGTCATCGTGGACGGCAGGGTCGTCGTCGAAGATTACAAGCCGACATTCGTGGACGAGTGGGAGCTTATCCAGAGATTGCAAGCCATCGGGGAAGAGGTGCTGTCGAAAACCGGCATATCGTTCCCGTCTAAGTGGCCGGTGGTGTAGGAGTCAGTCGGCATTTCAGTTCGTCGGTAATTCAGGGGAGTCGGTGTGTTTCGAGCTTCTTGCTGAGGCGCCGCGTCCTTCGGCGGGCTAAGGACGAACGCATATTACTATTCTCTATTGCTGCGTCCGATACTGGACCCGAAACGCTATATTGCTCGGATATGCTGTAATGCTACTGTAATACTTGGTTTATATATTTACTTGATGGAAGTTGAGCAGCTCAAGTACTGGCTGGCGTTCAGCCGCATTCGCCTGATTGGCAGGGCACGCTTCAAGTTGCTGGAGTCTTACTTCGGCTCAATGGAGGCGGCGTGGTCGGCAAGTGAAGGCGGGTTGCGCGCTGCCGGACTGGACAGGCGCGCGGTACGATCCGTCGTGGAGGGCAGAGGGAAGATTGAGCCTGATGCCGAGGCTGAGAAGCTGCTGAAGAGTGGCGTCAGCGCATTCACATGGCACGATGACGAGTATCCTGCACGATTGAAGGAAATCTACGACCTGCCACCGGTTATCTATGTCAAGGGAGACCTGCAACCTGATGACGAGCGATCGATTGCGGTTGTGGGGACTCGCAACCCGTCGCATTACGGCCGGCAGGTCGCCGAACGTCTGGTCTATGATATTGCGTGCGCAGGTGTTACTATAGTTAGTGGCCTAGCGCGAGGCGTGGATGGAGTGGCGCACCAAACGGCACTCGATTCGGGCCATCGTACGGTTGCAGTTCTCGGCAGCGGACTGGACATTATCTATCCGCGAGAGCATACTATGCTGTCGGAGCGCATTGCGGAGAACGGTGCGCTGGTGTCGGAGCATCCTCTGGGCACCAAGCCGGACGCAAGGAACTTCCCGCGCCGCAACCGGATAATGAGCGGCATGACGCTTGGCACACTGGTCATAGAGGCAGGTGCGAGGAGCGGCGCGCTGATAACCGCACGACAGGCGCTTGAGGAAAACCGAGAAGTGTTTGCGGTGCCGGGCAGTATATTATCGCCGAACAGTGAGGGCACCAATCGTCTGATCAGGGAGTCCGCGGCGAAACTGGTAACGACTTGCGAGGATGTGCTGGAAGAGCTTAATCTAACTGTGGTGGCACAGCAGATCGAGATGGCGGCGCTATTTCCAGAAGATGAGAATGAAGCCGAATTGCTACGGTATATTGCTTTCGAGCCGGTACATGTGGATGAAGTGTGCCGCAGTACGGGCAAATCGGCGCCGGATGTGAGCAGCACGCTGGCGATGATGGAACTTAAAGGGCTTGTGAAGCAGGTGGGCGGCATGAACTATGTAAGAATGCGTGAAGTATCAAGCGAATATGCTGCAAGCGCAGTGTGAGAGGAAGAAACTCCAGTATGGCTAAAGACTTGGTAGTAGTCGAATCGCCCGCAAAAGCCCGCACAGTCGGGCGTTTTCTTGGCAGCCGTTATCAGACGCTTGCGTCCATGGGACATGTGCGCGACCTTTCTGACAAGAAAAAGAGAGGGGCGGCAGGGGTCAATGGAGTAGAGATAGACGACGAAGGGTTTCATCCCGAATACACGGTGATGCCCGATAAGAAGAAGATCATTACTCAACTTCGAAAGGCTTCCAGGGAAGCCGATGTGGTCTATCTTGCGACCGACCCGGACCGCGAGGGGGAAGCCATTTCGTGGCACCTGCTGGAAGCAGCGAAGATTGCGAAGTCCAAGGTGAAGAGGGTGGTCTTTCACGAGATTACCAAGGAAGCCATCAACGAGGCGTTCGAGCATCCGCGCGAACTGGACTACAACCTGATAGACGCGCAGCAGGCAAGGCGGATACTGGACAGGCTGGTGGGGTACAGGCTCAGTCCTGTGCTGTGGGGCAAGGTGAAGCGTGGACTGTCCGCCGGTCGTGTGCAGTCGGTCGCGCTGCGGCTGGTTGTTGACCGGGAGCGCGAGATTGACGCCTTCGTGCCGGTGGAATACTGGAGCATCGAATCTACGCTTGCTAAGAAGCTTCTGGATGGCGACAAGCGCATTGAGTTCAAGTCTGCGTTGCACTCGTTGAAGGGCAAGAAGCGGATCGAGATTTCTGACGGGGATCGTGCCCATGAGATTGTTACTGACCTTGAAGGCGCGGATTTCAGCGTAGCTACCGTGAGGAAACGGGAGACCCGTCGCAGGCCCGCCGCTCCGTTCATAACCTCTACGATGCAGCAGGAGGCTTCGCGCAAGCTGCGCTTTACGGCGCGGCGCACGATGCAGGTGGCGCAGCAATTATACGAGGGGATATCCATCGGGTCTGAGGGCGAGGTCGGGCTGATCACATATATGCGTACGGACTCGACGAATGTGGCGTCTGCCGCGCTGAAAGAGGCAAACGACTACATCAAGGACAAGTTCGGGCCGGAGTTCGCGCCGGGGTCACCGCGCACCTACACAAAGAGGGTGAAGGGGGCGCAAGAGGCACACGAGGCGGTAAGGCCTACATCGATACTGAGGTCGCCGGAGAATATACGGCAGTACCTTAATGGCGAGCAGTTCCGGTTGTACGACCTGATATGGAAGCGGATGCTGGCGAGCCAGATGACGGATGCGCTGTTCGACTCCACCAGAGTTGACATCGATGCTAAGAGCGTCAAGACGGACAATGTTTACCTGTTCCGGGCGACGGGGTCTGTGATGAAGTTCGCGGGCTTTAGGACGCTCTATATGGAGGGTTCCGACGACAACGGCGCGGAGGATGATGAGACACCACCGCTGCCGGAGCTTGCGGACGGCGATGCGCTGGACTGCCTGAAGACCACGCCGGAGCAGCATTTCACTCAGCCGCCGCCGCGCTACACGGATGCAACTCTGATTCGTTCGATGGAAGAGCAGGGGATAGGAAGGCCCAGCACCTACGCGCCGATAATCTCAACGATTATGGACAGGGACTATGTGCGTAAGGAGAAGGGCAGGTTCCTGCCGACAAAGCTGGGGCTGGTTGTTACGGACTTTCTGACGCCGAATTTCCCAGATGTTATGAACATAGGCTTTACGGCTCAGATGGAAGAGCGGCTGGACGACATTGCAGGCGGTGAGCTTGAGTGGGAGCCGATGCTCAAGGAGTTCTACGGGCCGTTCGACGAGTCAATCGCGAAGACGATGACAGAAACGGAGCGGATACCGCGCGAGTGGCTGGAAGAGGAGACGGGCGAGGTCTGCGAGCAGTGCGGCAACTCCATGGTCATCAAGTCGGGGCGTTATGGTCGCTTCATCGCGTGCAAGGGATATCCTGAATGCAAGAACACCAAGCCTGTCGAGAGTCCTGAAGAGAAGGCGATACGGGAGCTTGTGAGCGAAGATGTGGACGAGTTCTGCGAGAAGTGCGAGCGTCCAATGGCGGTTAAGACTGGACGAAACGGGCGTTTTCTTGCCTGCACGGGCTATCCTGAGTGCAAGAACGCCAAGCCTCTGCCTGTTGGGATTGCCTGCCCGGACTGCAGCAACGACCTTGTGGAGCGCAAGCAAAAGGGGAAGAACGGCAGGATATTCTATAGCTGCTCGAATTACCCTGACTGCAAGTTCGCAGCGAATCCGCTGCCACAGCCTTGCCCGGACTGCGGCAAGCTGCTGGTAACGAGGGGACGCGGACGCAAGAATGCGCGCTGCCTGGACGAAGAGTGCGGATTCACGGGAGCCACGCCACAGGAGGAAGTCGAGGAGGCGGTGGCGTAGGCGTGCGCTGACTCGAATTACAGAATAGCGACGATAGACTGAAAGCAGGGAGCGACCATCTGGTTGCTCCCTCTTCTTTTGCCTTTACGCGGGTTCGGTTGAGCGGGAGGCAGCCGACATGCGGGCGCGGGTCCTGCTGCTGAGCGCGCGCAGTTCCCTGATGGAGAGCAAGCCTTCCCTGGGCAGAAAGGCGATGGCGAATAGGATTGGCGGCAGGAACAGGACGGCGTGGAGCATGATGGCGAATGCGATCGCGTCCTCGCGGCCGACGCCCCAGAGCGCGAGTATGGAGACCGCAGCGAACTCGAATGTACCGATGGACATTGGCAGTCCGGGGACGGTGCTGCTGAAGAATGCTATTGCCATTGTGATGACGATCATCGCGGGTAGGCTGACCTGCAAATCGGTGGCAAGCACGACGAGCCAGCCAGCGACGCCCAGCAGTCCTGCCTGAGCGAGGGATAGAGCGAATGCGGCAAGAGCGCGGCGCTTCTCACGTCTCAGAAGCACGATTGCGGATGCGAACTGCGAAACGATCTGGATGTTCGATAGAATCTTTATGCGGCCTAGGATGGGGCCTGCCGCGAACAAGGCTATGAGGCTCACGAGGCCGAAGAACAGTCCGACGGCGATCCATGGGGCGAACTGTCGAAGTTGGGGGAGCCAGAGGGCGCCCGCTCCTAGAACGAGGACCGTTGTGGCGAACTCGAAGGTGCGCTGAAGGGCTATCGTTGCCAGGATTGTCCCGAGCCTGAGCTTATCTCTGAGCGCGAGAATGCCGACTTGCACGACTTCATCGAGGACGCGGACGGGGCTGAGTGTGTCGAGCGCGGCGCCGGTCTGCTCGATGAGGAACAGGCGGGTCGCGCCGGTATTCTCGTTCTGGAGCAGCAACTTCCAGCGCACGCCTCGCAAGTATGCGGCGACTGTGATGAGCGCCCATGCAGCGGCGATGAGCGTCATATTCGCCGAGAAGAGCGCGTCCCGCAGCTCATTCCAGTGAGCGTTCTTGATGACAAGCCAGCCGAGCAGCCCGCCCAACGCTGTCGAAAGTACGACATAGCCGATGAGCAGAAACTTTACTCTGCTGGGAGAGTCTTGCTTGCCGATTATTCTGTCTTTTGCGTCGAGAAGATTCATACACGAATATTCTAAACGAAATCTGAGGGGCGTGGTCAACCAAATTGTCGTTTACTCGGTGGTGGGAGTGCGTTTTGCAGAATGGGCATCAGACGAGGCACCTGACTTATAGGGGCGCGGCGTTCTTCTCTGATGTTAAGATTGTTATAGACATGATTGCCTGTGATTGTGTGTGACAGGCTTAGAACGAGGAACAGTGAGGCGAAATGCGGGTAGGGATAATTGGAGCGGGCGCGGCGGGGCTTGCGGCTGCCTATGAGCTGGTGAAGCATGGTCATTACGCGGCAGCCTATGAGCGGGCGCCGTTTCTTGGTGGGCAGGCTTCAACATTCGATGTGGGCGGCGCGCGGCTGGAGAAGGGGTATCATCACTGGTTCACGAGCGATACGGACATTGTGGAGCTGACCGAGGAGATTGGGCTGGGCGACCGCATACGCTGGATAGACTCGACGGTGGGGACGCTGGTTGACGGGAAGATTTACGACTTTGTTACGCCGATAGACCTGCTGAAGTTCACGGCGATGAGCCTGCCGGACCGCATTAGGCTGGGGCTGACGACGCTGTACTTGCAGAGACAGCGGGACTTCAGGAAGTATGAGGAGATCACCGCGGACGAGTGGCTGAGGCGGCATGTGGGCAAGAGCGGATACGATGTGTTCTGGGGGCCTATGATGCGGGGGAAGTTCGGGGAGGAGCATTTTCGCGAGGTGAGTATGGCGTGGGTGTGGGGGAAGATTCAGACGCGGGTGAAGTCGCGGGATAAGAGCATGATAAAGGAGAAGCTGGGTTATCCGATGGGGAGCTTCGGCGAGGTGTTCGATGTACTGGGTGACCGGGTGCGGGAGATGGGAGGCGAGGTGCATACATCGGCTGCGGTGGAGCGCGTGGAGGTCGTGGATGGCAGGGCGAAGGGTCTGAATGTCGCGCTGAAAGGCGAGGAAAGCAGCCTCGTGGAGTTTGACGCGGTGCTGGCGACAACGCCGTCGTACATCTTTCCCGCGCTGGTGCCGCCGCTGCCGGAGGACTATCTTGCGCGGCTGACCGGCGTGAGCTACATGGCTGCTGTGCTTATCGTGCTGGTGCTGGACAGGCCGTTGACCGATGTGTACTGGCTCAATGTTTCGGACCGTTCGATGCCGTTTGTGGCTGTGATAGAGCATACGAACCTGATCGAGCCGGAGCACTATGGCGGTAAGCACATCGTGTATCTGTCGAACTACCTGACGACCGATAATGAGCTGTACCAGATGACGCATGAGGAACTGCTGGACGAGTACTTGCCACACCTGCAGAAGATAAACTCGGAGTTTGAGGCGTCCTGGATTGAGGAGAGCTACCATCACCGGGTTGGGGCGGCGCAGCCCATCATAGGGACGCGCTACTCGGAGCGGATACCGAGCCACCGGACGCCGTTCGAAGGTCTGTATCTGGCGAATACGACGCAGATATACCCGGAGGACAGGGGAACGAATTACAGCGTGCGGATGGGGCGAGAGGTTGCGCGGATGATGATTGAGGATTTGGGTGAATAGCGCGCCGGGGGAATCGAAGGATGTTTTGAAGAATGAGCGTAGGCGCGCTAGTTGCCGAGCACGAGTGCGACAAAGGATGCAATCGCAGCGGCTGCTGCCATACCGCCGAACATCATAGCGACCATCCATCGGATTAGGCGTGCTTCCATTTCGCCCATGCGCTGAATAAAATGTGCCTTCGTTTCGGCTACGTCGGCCTTTGTAGAATAGTGTTGCAACGCATAGGACAACTCTTGCCGTAATTCGGTCCCGGTCACGTGGTTCCGCAGGGCATACGCGAGTTCTTCACGTAGCTCGGTTCTGGTGATTGGCCGCTCGTCTCGCGGCGTTGGTGCAGTTTTTGTTTGTTCGGCAGTTGCCATTAAATGCCTCTGGCGATTAGATTATTCGCAAATGACCGTATATTCTAGCATGTTTCAAGTAATCCAGACTAGAAGGACAAGCGGTTTTCGTTTGGGATGCAGGCGGGATGGTTGCGTATGCTGGGCATGGCAAGTATCCTATAAGCGTTGATTTTCGGGTGCATAACCGTACCGCATTTGCATAGCAAGGAGCCCTGTCCGTTGAGCATGGATAGCGATGGTCTCAGAGAGCGAATAAGAGCCGCAATCGGTTCGCAGACGCAGACGAATGTAAATGTGCTGTCTTCGCTGCATGCGGTGCTGGACGATCTGGGTTATGTGCCGCAAGAGGCGATCGAAGAGGTCGCGGACCAGATGGAGACGACCATCAACGAAGTCTGGGGGGTCGCTTCCTTTTATACGAACTTCCGGTTTACGCCGCCGGGCGACAACCTCGTTGAGATTTGCTGGGGTCCGACCTGCCACCTCCTTGGGGCGCCGGATATACTGGACGCTGTGCAGAAGGAACTCGGGCTTGTCGATGAGGGCGAGACCGAGGACAATCGCGTGAGCCTGAAGTACAACACCTGCCTGGGTGCGTGCTCGCAGGCACCCGTGATCATGGTGAATCACAGGCTTACCGGGCGCATCGATGTGCAATCTGCCGTCCGGCGTGTTGCGGCGCTGGAATCGGGCGGCGGGCACGGGGACTGATATCGGACGAGCAGGGTGTGACGGTTGCTTTCACCCTAGCCCTCTCCTAAGAGGAGGGGGGATTCTACAGGAATGAGTATGCCCACTTATGAGGAACTGAAGGCTCAGGCTGATATTCGCTGGCGGGAACTGACCAACGGCGACAGGCCGTGGATTCGTATCGGTAGCGCGATGTGTGGGCACGCCGCGGGCGCGTTCGATGTTCGGGATGCGATTCGGGGGGAGCTTGAAGGCCAGGGGATCGAAGCCAATGTGGACGATGTGGGATGCCTCGGCATCTGCTACGCCGAGCCGCTGGTGGACATTCAGAAGCCGGGCGGGTCACGCATTTTCTTCAACAATGTAACGCCTGAAGATGTGCCGAATATCATAAAGGCGGTGCTGGTTGACAACAGGCTTCCGGCATCGAATGTGCTGGGATATCTGGGTGATGTGCAGGTGGAGGGCGCGGACGATCTCAGCGAACTGCCGGGAATCAAGATGCAGCAGAGGATTGCGCTGCGGAATGCGGGAAATACTGCGCCAAGCGATGTGATGCAGTACATCGCGAACGGCGGCTTCGGTGGGCTGCAAAAGGCGCTGTTTGAGATGCAGCCTGATGAGGTCATCAAGGAGGTCATTGACTCCGGGCTTCGAGGGCGCGGTGGAGCGGCGTTTCCGACCGGGGTGAAGTGGAACTTCATGACTCGCGGCGACGGACCGAAGTACATCCTGTGCAACTGCGAGGAGGGGGATCCTGGTGCGTACAACGACAAGGGCATTCTAGAGAGTGACCCTTATACGCTGCTGGAGGGGATGTGCATCGCGGGGTACGCCACCGGTGCGACGAATGGCTTCGTGTTCATACGACACGGGCACGAGGGGCCAATCAGCAGAACGCAGAGAGCCATTGAGCAGGCATACGAAAACGGCCTGCTGGGCAACGGCATTCTCGGATCTGACTTCACTTTTGACATCGAGGTGTCTCTTACTGGCGAGTCGTATGTTGCAGGCGAAGAGACGGCACTGATGGAAGCCATCGAGGGGCATCGCTCGCAGCCGCGCTATCGTCCGCCTTTCCCCGCTGCGTTTGGAGTGTGGGGCAAGCCGAGCACGATAAACAATGTGAAGAGTCTGTCGTATGCGCCTGAGATCATTTCCAATGGAGCCGAATGGTTCTCGGCGATTGGCGTCAATCGCAGCACCGGCACGGCGATCGTGTGCCTGAACGGAAATGTGACCTATCCGGGATTGTATGAAGTGCCGATGGGACTGACGCTGGGGCAGGTCATAGACGATATCGGCGGCGGCGTTACGAATGGGAAGAACCTGAAGATGCTTCAGACCGGCGGACCGCTCGGCGGCGTGCTGGGTGCTGACAGCCTGGGCGTGCATATCGATTTCGATGAGATGCGCGAGGCGGGCGCTATATTTGGTTCGGGCGGCGTCATCGTGATAGACGAAGACACCTGCGCGGTGGACATCACGCGCAACCTGGTGGCGTTCACGCAGTACGAATCGTGCGGCAAGTGCTTCCCGTGCAGGCTCGGAATGGAGCAACTGCTGGAGGTCGTAGACCGCATAGTGCGGTTCGAAAGCCGCCCTGGAGACCTTGACCTGCTGCGGAATATAGGCAGGACGATGGAGTCCAGTTCGCTGTGCGGGCATGGGCAACTCGGGTTCGGACCGATACGTTCCGCGTTGCAGCACTTCGAGGCTGACTTCTTGTCGCATATAGAGCAGAAGCGGTGTCCGACCGGAAGCTGCCTGCGTCCCGCCATTGCGCCGAAGAATACGCGTCCATATGCGATGGATGCGCTTCGAGGAGCGGTGCAGCCTGTCGCCCAAAACAGCTAATTTGACCTATCGTTGGGCGGCAACGGTGTACTGGTCGCTCAGGAAATGAGATAGAACGAAACCAGTGCCAGTTATCAAGTCCATACACATCGCTCCCGTGAAGTCTCTTGCTCTTCTAGACCCGAAAAGCGTGCAAGTTGGCGTACAAGGCATTGAGGAGGACAGGCGATTTCTGGTGAGGGATGATGCAGGCGCGATGGTCACGCAGCGGCAGATAGGCAAGTTGGCTCAGGTGAGCGCCGACTACTGCATTGCTTCGGAAAGCCTGCGACTGGATTTTCCGACCGGGGAGTCGGTCAGCGGCACAATCGAGCTGGGCGACCGGGTTGAGATGAAGGTGTTCAGGCGAATGGTGAGCGGGCGTGCCGTCGTCGGCGAACTGTCGGAGGCGCTGTCTGACTATTGTGGCAGGGGGCTGGCGCTAGTAATGCCTGACAGCGCCGGATCATGCCAGGACGCTTTTCCTGTTTCGTTGCTGTCGCAGGCGTCCATTGAATATCTGGGCGAAGTGGCTCAGAATGGAATTACGGTGGAGTACCGCCGGTTCAGGCCGAATTTTCTTCTGGACGGCTGTGATGCCCATGAAGAGGATACCTGGCTTGGCAAAGAAGTCGCAGTAGGGGACGAAGTCCGGCTGCGGGTAGAAATGCTGGATCCTCGCTGCGCGATCACGACACTGAATCCGGAAACCGGCGAACGCGATATGGATACGCCGCGCCTGATACTTGGGTATCGATCCGAGGTGAATGGAAGTGGCGCCTGCTTTGGAGTGTACGGCGGTGTGGTGACGCCCGGCGTCGTGTCGGTAGGCGACGAACTGCGTGTCGTCGAATAGAGCGTGGACGGGACAGCCTGTTTTCGCGAAGCATGTCAACAACTGAAAGCTGACCACAGGAACGGAGAGCGGTATGGCAGACCAAATCACCATAACTATTGATGGTGTCGAAGTACAGACGACGCCGGACAAGATGGTCATTCAGGCGGCAGCCGACGCGGGGATATATATTCCGTACCTGTGTTATTACCCCGGCATGAAGCCGTTCGGCGCGTGCCGAATGTGCGTGGTTACGGCTGAAGCGCCTGACCGCGAGGGCAACTATCGCCCGCTGCCGGGCAGTCCCGCATCCTGCACAACGCCGGTGATGCCGGGCATGCGCGTTACGACAAACTCGGACGACATAGTCGATCTTCGGCGCGGCATCATGGACCTGCTCATATCGGAGCACCCGCATGGCTGCCTGACTTGCCATCGCATCGACCTTTGCGGGCCATCGGACATCTGCCTGCGGCATGTGTCGGTGAACGACAGGTGCGTTACCTGCCCGAAGAACGAGCGCTGCGAGCTTAAAGACACGGTGCGATTCCTTGAGATGGATATGGACTCACCGCTGTCGTACAACAACCGCAACCTGCCCCTAGCCGTCAGCGACCCGTACTGGGAGATGGACATGAACCTGTGCATCGTCTGCGCGCGCTGCGTGCGCGTGTGCGACGAGGTGCGTGGTGACAGTGCGCTGACGCTGCTTGACAGGTCGGACAGGGTGCTCATTGGAACATCGCAGGGGACATCGCTGTTGGAATCGGGCTGCGAGTTCTGTGGGGCATGCATAGATGTATGCCCGACGGGGGCGCTTGTTGAGCGCAAGTATAAGTGGGACAAGGCCGTTGACACTGTGAAGAGCATCTGCCCGCACTGCCCGGTAGGTTGCCAGATGAACCTTGAAATAGACAAGCGAAACCGGCTGATACGGCCCACTACGGACATTCATGCTCCCGCGAACCAGGGGCAGGTGTGCTTCAAAGGCAAGTTCGGGCTGGACTTCGTGAACAACACGCGGCGCCGGCTGAAGAAGCCACTTGTGAGGCGCAGGGAAGAACTCGAAGAGGTCTCATGGCCGGACGCGCTCGAATTTGCTGCTGAGCGACTGGTCAGGCACAAGGGCGATGAGTATGCGGCGGTGGTGTCTCCGCGTGGGACGAATGAGGATAACTATGTGGCGCAGAAGTTTGCGCGGGTGGTGATGGGGAGCAACAGTGTGGACGTCTCCTCAAACCTGCGTCCTGAATTGACTACGCCACTGAGTGAGATGCTGGGATGGGCAGCGGCGACAAATCCGATATGGGATCTGGAGCAGTCGAAGGCGATTCTGGTTGTCGGTTCCAATATGACCGAGGAGCAGAATGTCATCGGAGTTCCGATAAAGAAGGCGGCGAAGGCGGGCGCGAACCTGATCGTAATAGACCAGCGCGAGACCGAACTGGCGCGGTATGCGAAGGTGTGGCTGAGGCCGCTGCCGGGCAGCGAGACTGCGTTAGTAGGCGGACTACTGCGAGTGATACTGGACGAGGCGCTTGGCGACCACGAGTTTCAGAGGGACTCCTGCGACAACCTTGACGGTCTGAAGAACAGCCTATGGGCGTTCGACATGATCAAGGTGGAGCGTGCGACCGGCATAGCGCAGGCTGAGATCAGAGAGGCTGCGCGACTGTTTGCGCGAAATAAGCCGGGGGCGATTCTCTACGCGCTGGAGACTCTTTCTCAGGAGATGCGCGAGGACTGCGTGCGCGCACTTGCGAACCTTTCGCTGGTGACCGGCAATTTGAGCAAGCCATCCACAGGACTATACCCGCTGTTCCTCGGCGCGAATGAGCAGGGTTCAAAGGATGTTGGGTGCCAGCCGGAGTACCTGCCCGGATACCAGGCGGTGGGAGACGACGATGCCCGCGGGCGTATTGGGCAGGCGTGGAGCGCGGACTTGCCCACGGAAGCGGGTGTTGGTATCAGGGAGCTGACCGAGGCAATCGAGAGCGGGCGCGTGAAGGCACTGCATGTGATCGGAGACAGCCCGAACTTCACGAATGGTGAACTGGGCGAGTTTATCGAGGCTGCGAGCAAGCTGGATTTCCTGTTGGTGCAGGATGTGTTCCCGAACGAACTTACAGATATTGCCGATGTGGTACTGCCTTCGATGACATTCGCGGACAGGGACGGCACATACACGAACATCGAGCGGCGAGTGCAGTTGCTCAATCCCGCGCTAGGTCCAAAGGGAGACGAGGATGCTGACTGGCGGATCCTCTGCCAGATCGCAAAGCGGATTGGTGCAGAGGGCTTTGATTACCCCAACGCCGAGGCGGTCTTCGATGAGTTCGCCGGTCTGTGGGAGCCTTACGGCGGCATCTCATATAGCAGGCTCCGGAGGGAGACGCTGCAATGGCCGTGCCCTGCCTCGGACACTCTGGGGACGACCGTGTTGTACGAGGATTACCTGCAGAGCAATAAGATTGCGCTTGCTCCGATGACATTTGTTGAGCCTCCTGTTCACACTGACGAAGTACATCCATTTGTGCTCGCACGAGGACGCGTGCTTAACCAACCGGAGCGTTCGCCCAGCATCCAGGAAGTGAGGGGGCGGAACCTCATCGAGCGCGACGATACGGTCGTGGTGCATCCGGACGATGCCGCCGCACTGGGCATAAATGACGGCGACGAGGTACATGTGATGTACGAGGGTGGGGGATTCTACGGGAGGGCGAGTCTTGGGGACACGCAGCGGGGACTGCTGTCCGTTACGACGCTGTTCGGTCAGATGATAACCGACATCGAGCGAGACCGTTCGCCTGACCCGATGCTGAAGATCGACGGCTTGCCACTTGTTGCTGCGAGCATCGTCAAGGTGGCAGTGGGAGCGGCGGCTGACTGAAATGCGCTAACATGAATGTGGGCGCGCAAGACAGACCGTTAAGCTATTAGGCTAAACTGATAATGTAAAGCCGCGCCAATCCGAATCCTGAGATCAAGCGAAACACTGCAAGCGAAAACACTGGAGGACTGATTCTTTTGACAACAGCAAGGAGAGCCCGCTCAAGGCCGAAGCTGGCTGAGACCAAGATACTGGAACGGCGTGAGTTGACGCCGGACCACTGGCTGATGTGGATAGAAAAGCCGGAGGGTTTTACATTCAAGCCGGGACAGTATTGCACCATAGGCTCAGAAGGGATCGAGAGGGCGTACTCAATCGCATCTGCGCCTCACGAAGACCGAATCGAGCTGTTCGTGGAGCTGGTGCCTTATGAGGAGGGCGGACACCTGACGCCGCTGCTCTACGCGCTCAAGGCCGGTGACAAGGTGACCATTCGACCGCGCGCCAAGGGCATTTTCACCTTCAATCCGAACTTCAAGAACCATGTGCTGGTGGCTACTGTTACCGGCGTCGTGCCGTACATAAGCTACATACGGGACTATCTGCACAAGGGTCTGCAGGAAGGTGAGGGTGGGCATCGTTTCTTTGTGCTCGAGGGCGCGAGCTACGATGACGAGTTCGGGTATGACGACGAGCTTGAGCGCTATGCTGCCGAGCATCCTGAACTGGTGACATTCATTCCGACTGTGAGCCGTCCCGATGAGGAGCGCAACAGTGGCTGGAAGGGTGAGATGGGGCGCGTGAATGCCATCGTGGAGACGCAGGTCGAGAAATTGGGGCTGGGCAAGGACGATACGCTCATCTACGCCTGCGGGCATCCGGGGATGATCGAGGATGTGAAGGCGCGTATGACTCCCAAGGGATACTCGGTGGACGAGGAGCGGTTCTGGAAAGAGGAATAGTAATCTCTGCCGTGAATAGGTCTTAACCAGGCTCGGCAGGAACAGGACGGAGTAGCGAATCATGGCGCAGACACCGATCATACGCAGGATAAAGCTGACTTCGTATCGCTTTCCGACCGAGAATGTGACGACAGACTTGGCGTTTGCGGCGGGGCCGTTCTATGAGCCGGGGAGCAGCGGCTCTCGCAGGCTTCTTGGCATCCACATCGAGACTGACGCCGGCGTTACGGGCGAGTACATCAGCGGTACACCTGCGAACCGCGAGCAGATCGAGATGATCGCGCCATTTCTGATTGGCAGGAATTCGCTCGATCGCGAACTGTTCTACCGACAGTCGAAGATGATCCTGCGGAAGCACGACCGCATGGGCATCGGGCCAATCGACATTGCGCTGTGGGACCTTGCGGGTAAACTGTTCGACGCGCCAATTCACCAGCTTCTGGGCGGCTACCGCGAGAAGCTGCCGTGCTATGCAAGCACATATCACGCTGATCGTTCGCCGGACGGGCTGAGTTCCCCTGAGGCATATGCGGAGTTTGCCGAGCAGTGCCTTGAGATGGGATACAAGGGCTTCAAGATTCACTCTTGGGCTGCGGCGCCGATGGAGCAGGAGATTGCCACCATAAACGCGGTGGGTAAGCGCGTTGGCGGGAAGATGGCGATGATGACGGACCCTTGCTGCGTTTACGACACCTATGGCGATGCCCTGCGGGTGGGGCTTGCCTGTGATGACAATGGCTTCTTCTGGTACGAGGACCCGATGAACGACGGCGGCGTATCACTGCAGGCGCACAAGCGGCTCAGGCAGTCGCTGAAGACGCCATTGCTGCAGGGCGAGCATGTGCATATGGTCGAGGGGCATACCGACATCGCGGTTGCGGAGGCGACGGACTACTGGCGGGCCGACCCGGAGTACGACGGCGGGATAACGGGCGTGATGAAGATCGCGCATGCGGCGGAGGGCTTTGGGATGGACGTGGAACTGCACATCGCGGGGCCGGCGCAGCGGCACTGCATGGCTGCGATGCGTAACTCGAACTTCTACGAGGTGGGGCTGGTGCATCCGAAGCTAGGGTCGCGTATGCCGGTGTACAAGTGCGGGTATGCGGACGGACTGGAGCACATCGACTCGGACGGGTGCGTTACGGTGCCTTCGGGTCCAGGGCTTGGTGTGGAGTATGACTGGGAGGGGTTAGCGAGGTACAAGGAAGGGGAGATGGCGATCGAGTAGGTCAGACGATCTGATCGATGAAGCCAATTTATCGCTGGTTAGACTGATTAAACCCTATTGACTCTGTGGTTATAATGCTGACATTCGGATAGAATACGCGAAATGGCTGAAAATGCCCCTCGCCGTGGGCGAGGGAACGCACAGGAGGAAGGCAGCATGAAGTCGGATCGGGCGCTAGTGGCGCATCTGATGAGGCGCGCGGGATTCGGGGCAACACCTGCGGAGCTTGACGCGCTGACGAGAGATAAGACCTACGAAGAGATTGTGGACGGCCTTGTCAATCCGGAACAGTTCGCGGAGCTGGACGAGTCCTTCATCGACCGTTACTACGGGGGCGAACTGGTTGCGGTGCATGTGGGCAAGTGGCTGTATCGCATGGTGAACACGCAGCGGCCGCTCGAAGAGAAGATGGCGCTGTTCCTGCATCACATCTTCCCTGTTGCCTGGGGCAAGAGCGAGCACGGGCCATCACTGTACACGGAGATTGCGATGTTCCGGCGGGTGGGTCTGTCGGATATGAGGACGATACTCCTGGAGCTGTCGCGCGATCCCGCGATGCTGTTCTGGCTGGACAACAACGAGAACCACAAGAACGAGATCAACGAGAATTACGGCAGGGAACTGCTAGAACTGTTCTCGATGGGTGTGGGCAACTACACCGAGGATGACATCAAGGCGGCTTCGAGGGCGTTCACAGGCTGGACTTTCAGGCAGCCGCTGTCGCTGTACCCGAACGGGCACTATCCGGCTGAGTTCAGGTTCGTCGAGGATGACCATGACTACAGCGAAAAGACCTTCCTCGGGGAGACGGGAGCCTTCGACGGCGAGGACGTCATAGACATTATCGTGAGGCAACCGGCGACGGCCCGCTTCATATCCCGCCATCTGTATAACTTCTTCGTCGAGGACGAGCTGCAGGTTCCATCGTGGGCTACGGAGCCTCCGAGAGACGAGGCTGCCATACAGCACCTAAGCCAGGTGTTCCTGGACTCGGGCGGACAGATGCGCGCGGTGATGAGCGAGCTGTTTAACTCGGACTTCTTCAAGAATGCCAGGCAGTTCAAGAAGGTGAAGAGCCCTACCGAGCTTGTGGCGGGCGTGCTGAAGCAGACAGGCGAGTTCAATGAGCCGCGGCCGGGCATGTTCCAGTTTGCAATGACAACGCTGAACGGCTCGCTGATCGAGGGGCCGATGGCGATTATGGGTCAGAGGCTGATGAACCCGCCGACGGTGGAGGGCTGGCACACGGGTCACGAGTGGATTGACTCCGGCACGCTGAGCGAGCGCGTTGGTTTCGTGGAGAGCCAATTCGAGGATATCAGCAAGCCGGGCGTGTCCGACATGGTGCAGCGCATAGGCGACCTGGAGGCGGAGCCGTCCGAGCTGGTTGACCGCTGCCTGGACATCCTGGGTGGCATTACCGTCAGCGAGCAGACATATTCATCGCTGGTGGACTATGCGCAGGAGCTTCGTGACATCAAGGATGAGAGCGACGAGGTTGGCGTGCATAACCTTTTGCAGATGACCGCTTCGACCGTTGACTACCAGTTCGCATAGTGGATTCCTGCTTCGGCAGGAATGACGAAGAAGAGACGCCAGTTTTCAGGCAAGACAAATGGGGGACGAGATGACCACCAAGAAGAGGGAAAAGACGCTGGTTGTAGTGCAGCTTACGGGCGGCAACGACTTCATGAACACAATCGTGCCGTATAACAACCCGCACTACTACGACGCGCGGAATACGGTCGTGATGAAGCAGGACGAGGTCCTGCCGATGAACGACGAACTGGCGATGAATCCGAATGCCGCGCCGTTCAAGCGCCTCTATGACGAGGGCAAGATGGCGATAATCCAGGGGATCGGGTATCCGAACTCCAACCGCTCGCACTTCCGCGGGATGGACATCTGGCACACGGCGGAGCCTAACAGGGTCGGCAACGAGGGCTGGCTCGGACAGGCGGTGCGCGATCTCGATCCGAAAGCAGAGAATGTACTGACGGGCGTGAACATCGGGATGGGCCTGCCGCGCGCGATGTCTGTTACGGGCGTGCCGGTAACTTCCATAGGTGATCTCGAAGGCTACGGCGTGATGACGCGCATCGAGCAGGAGAGGCTGCGCGACAGGGCGCTTGATGCGTTCAAGGGACTGTATGGACAGGCGATTGGCAGCGGCGCGGTCGCGGAGTACATCGGGCAAACGGGCCTGGATGTTCTCAAGGGCGCGGACATGCTCGCGGATGTCGCTGACAACTACAGTTCAAGCGTTGAGTATGCGGACAACCAGATTGCGAAGGGCTTGCGCGATGTGGCGCGGGTGCATCTTGCCGATCTGGGCACGCGAATCTTCTACACCTCGCACGGCGGCTACGATACGCACGCGAATGAAATGCCATCACATCCGAAGCTGATGAACGATCTTTCAGGGGCGATCTCGGACTTCCTCGATGACCTCGAAGAGCACGATGCTGGTGACGATGTTACGGTGTTCGTGTTCACGGAGTTCGGCGGCGGATGCGTGACAACGGCAGCGGCACAGACCATGGCTCCGGGGGCGGCGCGTACATCTTCGGCAAGAATGTCAATGGCGGGCTGTACAGCGAGTACCCCTCGCTTGACCCTGCGGAATGGGAGCACGGCGAGGACCTGAAGCACACAATAGACTTCCGGGGCATCTACGCGACGCTGCTTGAGCAGGTGCTCGATGTGGACGCGAAGCCGATCGTCAAGGGCGAGTACGAGCAGATTCACCCGTTTGGCAATTAGGGCGCGTTTGCAAGTGGGCAAGGGCTTGTTAGTGAGTAGGAGCAAGAAACTATGACGAGGCCATGGGGACTGCTGCGAGCGGGCTATCCATATCTGCGGACGCTTGGGATGCGGCGTGTGACGAATTACCCGGCGGACATCGCGTTCTCCAAGGACGGCACGGCGCTGATACTGATGCGTTCCGAGGCAGGTTCGAGCATACGGATCTGGTCGATCGAAGACGCGGAGGCGTTGACGGACGACCTGAAGGGGATCGGCAGCTATGGTCCCGGCGAGGGGCAATTCGTGTGGCCGGTGCAGATCCTAACGGACGGCGAGGGCAATATATTCGTCAGCGACGAGGCGATCCACAAGATTTCGCGCTTCAACGCCGATGGCGAGTTCGAGTCGCGCTGGGGAACGCACGGCGATGGCGACGGCGAGTTCGACGCGCCGAATGGGATTGCATTCGACTTAGACGGCAATATGGTCGTGGTCGATTCCAAGAACCACCGTGTGCAGCGGTACACGCCCGGCGGTGAGTATTTGGGCGGGTTCGGGTCATACGGCAGTGGGCCGGGCCAGTTCGAGCTGCCGTGGGGCGTGCATGTGGACGAGCTTGGCGATGTTTATGTGACAGACTGGGGCAATCATCGGCTGCAGATCTTTTCGTCGGACGGCGAATTGAAGCAGGTCATCGGGGAGGCGGGCAGCGGGACGGGGCAGTTCAACAGACCGACCGGCGTCGCAGTGGACGCGCACGGAGACATCTATGTGGCGGACTGGGGCAATGATCGCGTGCTGATGTTCAATGCGGATGGGCAGTACATCTGGAGCTTCAGCGGTGATGCGACGCTTTCAAGGGTGGCGCGCACCTATATGCTGACGAACGCGGTGCCGAACAGGCTGCGCGAGATGGGCGACCTGGAGCAGGAGAAGCGGCTGCGGCGGCCGCGCTCGGTGAGGGTTGACAGCGAGTTCAGGCTGTTCATCCCGGACTATGAGTCGTATCGGGTGCAGATATACCAGAAGGAAGCCATCGAGCTTGACCGCACTCAGTATGCTGCGCCGCTGCGGAATGTGACGCTTGAAGTTACATAGATCGACAGTCAGATAGTAATCGATGGATAGTGGCAGGTTGGGCTTAGTTACACCTGCCACTATTTTTTCTCCACATTTCCTCTACATTGTCAACCGCAGAGTGCTGTCACCTTCCTTTAATACTCTGTGCGTCATCGCTAAAATGTGCGTATGACTGTTGATATGAAATGCATGGCGAAGGGCGCATGACCACACCTGTACGGCGGCAGTATCTGGGCGTCAAGCGGGAGCACGAGGATGAGATTCTGCTGTTCCGCATGGGCGACTTTTACGAGACCTTCGACGATGACGCGCGTGTGCTATCGCGGGAGCTTGAGATTGCGCTGACCTCGCGGGAGTTCGGCAAGGGTCAGCGTGTGCCGCTTGCGGGCATTCCGTACCACTCGCTGGAGGCAAACCTGGCGCGGCTGATCAAGAAGGGTTATAGGGTCGCCATCTGCGAGCAGGTGAGCGATCCGGCGACTTCCAAGGGGATTGTTGACCGCGAGGTTGTGCGGGTTGTTACGCCGGGCACGGTCATCGAGGACACGCTGCTGGAGCAGAAGGCGAACAACTATCTTGCGGCGTTGGTGGTTGAGGATGAGTCTGCCGGACTTGCGTGGGTGGACATTACGACGAGCGAGTTTGCGACAACGCAGTTCGAGCTGTCGCACCTCTCCGTAGAGATGGCGCGGCTGATGCCGTCGGAGTTGCTTGTGCCGGAGGGGCAGGCGGAGATCGCAGTCGATGAAGGCGTGATGCTGACTCCGCTTGTGGCGGACGCGTTTCATGCGGAGTGGGCGCGAGAGACGCTACTGAGGCATTTTGGCGTGGCATCGCTTGAGAGCTTCGGGTGCGAGGGACAGACGCTTGCCGTGAGAGCGGCGGGCGCCGTCATAGACTACCTCGAGCAGACACAGCGCAGCGCGGTCGGGCAGATTACGACGCTGTACACTCATTCGACGGCAGACTATATGGTGTTGGACGCGCAGACCCGGCGGAACCTGGAATTGTACGAGGGTGGTCGCTGGGGCGCAGTGAATGCATCGCTGCTGTCGGTGCTGGATGTTACCAAGACCTCCATGGGCGGGCGGTTGCTGCGACGGCGGCTTGGACAGCCGTTGCTGGATGTGGAGCGGCTTAGGCGGCGGCAGGATGCGGTGGAGTGGTTTCATCGGAGCGCGCTGCGGCGTGAACGCGTGGTGATGTTCTTGGAAGACGTGTCGGATATGGAGCGGCTGGTTAACAGGGTGCGCAGTTATAATGCGAGTCCGCGCGATCTTGTGAGTCTCGCGAGCAGCCTTGATGCCGCGCCGAAAATCAAGGCGATTTTGTGCGAGGACGATGATGCGGACAAGGTGGAGTGGATCGCGGAGCAGATCGCGGACAATGGCGAGGTGGTTGAACTTGTCAGACAGGCGATTGCGGATGACCCGCCGCTGAGCGTGGGAGACGGCAATGTGATTCGGACGGGGTTCTCGCCGGAACTGGACGAGGTGCGCGGGGCGTCCCGCAACGCGCAGGACTATATTGCCCGCTTGGAGCAGAAGGAACGGGAGCGCACAGGCATCAAGTCGCTGAAGGTGGGCTATAACAGGGTCTTCGGCTACTACATCGAGATCAGCAACTCCAATCTCGAACTTGCGCCGGAAGATTATGTGCGGCGGCAGACGCTTGTGGGGGGAGAGCGGTTCATTACGCCTGAGATGAAGGAGTACGAGTCGCTCATTCTGAACGCACAGGACCGTATCGGGGAGATAGAGGGCACTTTGTTCCGGCAGGTGTGCCAGCAGGTCGCGGGTTATGCGGAGCCGATACTGAGGACGGCGCGCGCTATCGCCAATATAGATGTGTTCGCGTCGCTCGCTGAGGTTGCATCGCGGAATGGGTATGTGCGTCCTGAATTAGATGAGGGCGATGCGGTGGTGATAAGGCAGGGGCGGCATCCGGTTGTGGAGCGAATGCTGCCGCCGGGGGACTTCGTCGCCAATGATGCGTCGCTGGCAAGCAGCGCGGAGCAACTGATCATCCTGACGGGGCCGAATATGGCGGGGAAGTCCACATTCATCCGGCAGGTTGCGGTGATAGTGCTGATGGCGCAGATCGGGAGCTTCGTGCCGGCGGAATCCGCTCGCGTAGGGATCTGCGACAGGATATTCACGCGGGTGGGGTTGCAGGACGACCTGGCGATGGGGCAGTCAACATTCATGGTTGAGATGGTGGAGACGGCGGCGATTCTGAACCACGCGACGCCGCGCTCGTTGATTGTGCTGGACGAGATCGGGCGCGGGACAAGCACATACGACGGGTTGGCACTGGCGCGCGCTGTTGCGGAGCATATTCACAACAACCCGCGGCTGGGATGCAAGACGCTGTTTGCCACGCACTATCATGAGCTGACGCAGCTTGCCGATGTGCTGCCGGGCGCGTACAACTACAATGTGGTCGTGACGGAAGACAAGGGGCAGGTGGTGTTCCTGCGGAATATTGCGCCGGGTGGAGCCGACAGGAGCTACGGGGTACATGTGGCGCGTCTGGCGGGAATGCCGAGCAGCGTGATAAGCCGCGCGTGGGATGTGCTGGCTGAGCTTGAGGCAAGCAGTAATTCAGATGCGGCATTGTCCCGGAGGAAGGGTGGCAGCCCGCCGCCGATGCAGATGCCTCTGCTTGGATTTGCGTCTCCCATTGTGGATGAACTGCTTGCGCTCGATGTCGCTTCCATGACGCCGCTCGATGCGATAAACAGGCTGTACGAATTGCAGGAACGAGCGCGCGAAACGACCTAAGGCATGAGCATAATTGCGCGAAAACGGGGGCGAGCTGTGCGGTCTCCCTGCACTCAACACAGTATTCAGCAAAATAATACTATCTATCGCACATATCATATAGATATCATGCTGGGGTTGTAATATCGTGTCGTATAGCAAGAGTATTCATTGAAGTGATGTAGCGTAGCAGTTTTAATTGCGAGTTATGAATATATAAGCTACGCAGGGCTTAATCCGTATTCGCTGCGGAGGAAGGACGGAACAAGCGAAATGGTAGAGTTCAAGGCATGTCCCAGGTGCACTGGAGACTTGAAGTTGACGCGGGACATGTATGGTGATTACAGAGAGTGTCTCCAGTGCGGTTACACGAAGGACATTATCCCCGAGCCCAAGACCAACTTTGACTGGGCGAAGACGCGCGGCAAGCCGGGACGAAGGCGCAAGACCAAGGTTGCCGCATAGCACAGCTTACGCTGCCGCAGGAATTGTGAACTGACATCCTGCGGTACGCCTCCAAATGACGATCCCTTTTGATGTCGGGACATTCAGTCGGAGCATCAGAAGGGATATGTTCCTCACACATGCCAGCCGGCAATTTGCACCATAGCTTTGCGTGCCTTTATCCCTGTGCTTGCATCTGGTAGGCTAGCCATTAGCGGCAGAAATCTTGACGCGATTTTTCGTAGATACAGGCGCATTTCTTCATCAGGATAGGGTTGCGAAATTGAAGGTTACGGTAAGGGTCCCGGCGACGACCGCGAATATGGGGCCGGGCTTCGATTGCCTCGGAATGTCGCTGGACATCTGGAACACCATTACTGTGGATACAGGTGGTGTGGACACGGATGATGGCATCGTTTCCGTAAGTGGCGAGGGAAGCGACGAGCTTTCCTCCGGTAGCGACAACCTGATATATAGCTGCTTCAAGCAGGTCTATGACGGGATGGGATTGCCGGTGCCAGATGTGCGGATTGTTTGCGAGAATGAGATTCCGCTCGGTCGTGGGCTTGGAAGCAGCTCGGCGGCAGTTGCCGGGGGACTGCTGGCAGGAAGCAATCTGAGTGGAGCGAATCTGTCGCGCCAACGCCTGCTGGAGCTTGCGTGTGAAATCGAAGGACATCCTGACAATGCCGCGGCCGCGGTGATGGGTGGATGCCGAATTGTTGTGAATTCTGGGGACGGCTACCTGACCGAGTCGGTAGCCGTGCCGGATGAACTAAGGGCGGTGGTGTTCGTACCCGATGTTCCGATGCCTACCAAGGAGGCAAGGGGAATCCTGCCAGGCATGATTGACAGGCAGGACGCGGTGTTCAATATCGGTAGAACGGCGCTGCTGGTGAATGCGCTGGCGAGCGGGAACCTGGAGCATCTTGGCATCGCGACGGAAGATATGCTGCACCAGCCTGCGCGCCAGAAGATATTCTTTCCGATGAAGAACATCTTTCGCGCGGCGATGGCGGCGGGAGCGCTGGGGGTGTTCCTCTCAGGGGCAGGCTCTAGCGTGCTGGCATTGACGCGGGACCGTGAGTACACCATCGGATACGAAATGGCCGATGCGGCGATGAAGTCGGGTGTGGAGGGGGCTATCAAGGTTACGAAGCCTACTGCGCTTGGGGCGCATGTGGTGGACGGTTAATCGTCATATAGAGCAGAATACTGACGCGCAATTGAGAGAGAAATGCTGATCGTACAGAAATATGGCGGAAGCTCGCTGGCTGATGCCGACAAGATAAGGAATGTTGCGGAGCGAATTGCGCGCAGCAGGGATGCTGGCAATAACGTTATTGCCGTTGTGTCGGCTATGGGGGACACAACCGATGACCTGATTGACCTGGCGAACGAGGTGACGGAGCGGCCGGATGCGCGAGAGATGGATGTGCTGCTCTCTACGGGCGAGTTGGTGTCCTGCACGCTGATGGCGATGGCGCTGCGCTCGATGGGATATGCGTCAGTGAGCCTCAGCGGGGCGCAGGCCGGAATACGGACCGACTCCAGCTTTGGAAGGGCGCGTATTGCCGGTGTGTCGCCTGAGAGGATTATCAGCGAGGTCGATAAGGGCAACATCGTCATAGTCGCGGGATTCCAGGGCATCACCGAGGATATGGATATCACAACGCTCGGACGCGGCGGATCGGATACGACCGCGGTTGCGATCGCTGCCGGAGTGGAGGCGGACCGCTGCGAGGTCTATACGGATGTTGACGGCATATACACGGCGGATCCGAGGCTTGTGCCGAAGGCGCGCAAGCTGGACGAGGTCGGCTTCGAGGAGATGCTGGAACTCGCCAGCTACGGCGCGAAGATGAACCCGCGCTCAATCGAAATGGGAATGCACTACAACGTGCCGATACTAGTGGCGTCGAGTTTCTCAGACGCGGAGGGCACGCTGATTCATGGAGATATTGATATGAACAGCAATGTGGGCGAGATTCGAAACCGGGTGCGAGGAATCGCAACGGACACGAATGTCGCTAAGATTACGGTTCTTGGCGTGATCGACAGGCCCGGCATAGCCGCGAGTCTGTTCGAGCCGCTGGCCGAGGCGGACATCAGCGTTGATGTCATCGTGCAGAATGCGAGCGTGGACGGCACGACGGACATGACCTTTACGGTTACGCGCACAGACCTGACGCGCGCACTTGAGGTGGTGGAGCCCGTTGTGAAGGAACTGGGCAGCAGGGGAACGAGGAGCGACGAGAGCCTCGCCAAGCTGAGTATCGTCGGCTCCGGCATGCAGGATGCACCGGGTTATGCTTCCCAGATGTTCCGTGCCCTGGCGGGAAGGGGCATCAATATCGACGCGATTACCACTTCGGAGATTCGCATTACCTGCCTCGTCAGCGAATCACAGGTTGCAGATGCTGCCTGCGCTCTTCATGACGCCTTCCAATTGGATATGCCACAGGAATAGCCGTTGCTTCACGCACGGTCGTTGGCCTGATGGCTGACTGATGACAGTTGAACGACTTCATGCCTGCTCCCTACCTTTCGGTAATTGTCCCTGCGTACAACGAGTCGAGGCGTATTGTCGCCACGTTGGAAGCCGTGTCGCAGTACCTTCAAAAGCAGTCTTACACCTGGGAGGTCGTCACGGTTGACGATGGGAGCGACGATGCGACGGCGGAAATCGTCGAGCAATGGTCTCAAGGACGGGACGGATTCAGGCTGGAGCGCATAGAGCACGGCGGCAAGGGAGCGGCAGTCAGGCACGGGATGCTGGCGGCGAGTGGCGAGTACCGGTTCATGTGCGACGCGGACCTTGCCATGCCGATAAGCCACCTGTCGGACTTTCTGGGAAATATGACACAGGGCAGCGATATAGTTATAGGCTCGCGGCAGATTGCGGGCGCGAAGCGCTACGATGAGCCGCTGTTTCGCCACCTGCTTGGCCGCGCTTTCAACAAGATGGTGCAGACGCTGGCGGTGCGCGGAATTCAGGATACGCAGTGCGGCTTCAAGTGCTTCAGTGCGGAAGCTGCGAGGTCACTGTTTCCGATGCAGCGCACGATGGGGTGGGGGTTCGATGTGGAGTTGCTGTACCTGGCGCGCAAGCGCGGGATGCGTGTGCTGGAGATACCTATTGACTGGCGACACGATGCCGACAGCAGGTTGAGCCCTGCGAGCGCGGGGTTGAATATGCTTCGAGATGTGCTATCTATACGCTGGCGCAGCCTGCGTGGCGGATACTCGTTTGACGCCGGTGATTCAAGCGATGGCAACCTGCCAGTTTCCGGGCGCAGCGCTTCTGCTGAGGCGGCGACAAGGGGCGCGGCGGCAATAGTCGTGCCAACCTATAATGAAGCCGACAACCTGCCGATGCTGGCGGAGCGTCTCTTCTCGCTGGGCGTTCCGAATATGCGGCTGATTGTTGTGGATGACAATTCGCCCGATGGTACTGCCGAAGTGGCGAGGAGCCTCAACGAGCGGTACGACAATCGCCTTGACCTGATTGAGAGGCGGTCGAAGGACGGCCTGGGAACGGCGTACAAGGTTGGCTTCAGGCACGCAATCGAGCAGGGCGCCGAGTATGTGCTTCAGATGGATGCGGACCTTTCGCATGCGCCAGAGTATGTTCCTGAATTCCTGAAGGCACTGGAACACGCAGATGTGGTTGTGGGGTCGCGATATACGGACGGCGGAGATGTGGACGAGGAGTGGCGATTCCGCAGGCATGCGCTGAGTGCGCTTGCGAACTATGGAATTCGGGCAGTGGTTGGGCTGAAGGTTAAGGACTCGACGACGGGGTTCAAGGCATTCAGAGCGAATGCGCTTGATTCAATTGACTTCGACGAGTTTCGCTGCAAGGGGTTCGGGTTCCAGGCGGAGGTGGCATACGCATGCCAGCGCAGGGGGCACCGCGTTATGGAGTATCCGATCACATTCTATGATCGCGCGCATGGGGAATCTAAACTGTCGTTTGGCATTATCATGGAGGCGTTCTGGCGGCTATTCTTGCTGCGATGGCGAAAATCAATGTCATAAAACACCTTTAAGTCTTCCACAATTCTGTTTCTAATACTCTTATAACTCCAACACGAATATGTTAATCTGACTTTATACAACTTAGAGCATGTATTCATAACTTTGAAAAGCAAGGTACACGGAAATGCAAACTATGACTGACAAAAACAGAGAGAAAGTAAGGCGTGAGCGCGCGAAGAAGGCTGTGGCGCTGGCAATGCACAGCCATTGGGATGAGGCTGCCCTGATGAACCGCGCAATACTGAAGGATTTTCCTGATGACCTCGAGGCGCAGAACCGGCTTGGCAAGGCGCTAAGCGAACTTGGGCGCAACCGCGAGGCGAGGGATGCTTTCAAGAGGGCGCTGGAGATTTCGCCGCACAACGGGATAGCGCGCAAGAATCTCGACCGTCTATTGAGCCTTGGAGACCAGGACGGGCCACGCTCACATGGCGCGGTAGAGGCAGCGCCGAAGGTATTCATAGAGGAGAGCGGCAAGGCGACTTCAACTTCTCTCGTCAACCTAGCCCCTCCGAGCACGCTGCTCAAGCTCGCGCCCGGACATCGCGTGAGCCTCGAGATAGAGGACCGGCGGCTGAAGGTGGCGAATGCCAATGGCGACTACATCGGTAGCGTTGAGCCGAGGCTGACCTCGCGTCTTCTGAGGCTGGTGCGCGGCGGCAACCAGTATGAGGCTGCAGTAACCAGCGCAAGCAGCAATGAGCTGACAATCATAATAAGGGAGACCTACAAGCATCCCTCGCAGGCTGGAAGGGTATCGTTTCCATCGCGTGCGGGCGCGGACTATCGAGTTTATGTGTCGGGCACAGTGCTTGCTTATGGTGAAGATGAGCCGGAGACGGACACTCTGGGCGGTAGGATCATCAAGGACTGGTCTGACGACGACACGGAGCCTGGCGACGATGAAGCCTTCTCTCCGGCATTTCATCGAATCATCAATTCCAGCAAGGACGATGATGACATCCCGGACGACGTCTACTAGGCGGTCACGGCGGCGATAGCGTTCCGCTGAAAAGCGGATAGTTCTTCGATACCCTGCTGCGCTAGTGATAGCACTTCTTCGAGGGCATGCCTGGAAAACGGCATGCCTTCTGCCGTTCCCTGTACTTCCACGAAGTCGCCTTCAGAAGTCATGACGATATTGAAGTCCACCTCTGCGGCGGCGTCCTCCTCGTAGCATAGGTCGAGGCGCGCTTCGCCATCGACGATGCCGACGCTTGTTGCTGCCACTGCCGCGAGTATGGGAATTTCCGGTATCTGATCTTCCTCGACTAGCGCGGCGATTGCTAAGTACAAAGCGACGTATCCGCCGGTGATTGCCGCGGTGCGGGTGCCGGCGTCAGCCTGCAGCACATCGCAGTCCACCGTGAAGGTGCGCTCGCCGAGCCGTTGCAGGTCAACAGCGGCGCGCAGCGACCTTCCTATCAGCCGTTGAATCTCCTGTGTCCTGCCGCGCGGAGTTCGCTCGCGTGGAGTGCGCGTGAGGGTGGCGCGAGGGAGCATAGCATACTCTGCCGTAATCCAGCCCTGCCCGGAACCGCGCAGGAAGCGAGGCACATTGTCCTCGACGCTGACGGCGCAGAGGACGCGGGTCATGCCCGTCTCGATGAGGACGCTGCCTTCGGGGAAGGCTTGCACGCCGCAGGTTATCTTTGTGGGGCGCAGTTCGTCGTTTGCGCGGCCGTCGGGTCTTGGCATCGGTTCTCTACTTGCTGATCATTATCTCGGGAGCGGACATCATCAGGCCCTCGACTGGGATGAGGCGCATTCCGACAGGATCTACGCCCAATTGGAATATCTCCAATGTGACAGCACCCAGGAGTGGCTGCGCTTCATCGTCGCCAAACACCACGGGAGCGATGTACTCTTCGCCGTTGAGCCTTACCCAAGTCTGCCCGAGTTCTCGCTGCACCCTTCTGTCGTCTGCGAGCCTAAACGTTGCGCTGCGCCGGACCTGCACGTCCAATCGACGAAGTAGGGAGGCGGGAAGAATATTGTAGGTCGAGCCTGAATCGACGAGAGCGTCCACGTATTCGTACCGCAACCCTTCTGGGTCACCAATTCCCATTTCGACTCGGAATGTCCCCATTACTACTCACCTGAATCCATTTTCATGATGTGCTCTCTCCATGTGAGCCATTCCATTGTATCAATTTCGATGAAGCGGAAGCCTGATTTCAGGGCGTAGTACTCGTCGGCTGCGCCGTCTCCGATGTGGGTATAGGTTGCAGCCTGGAAGCGTGCTTTTACGTCGTCGAGGTTCTGCTTCAGTACAGTGAAATCAACAGTAATCTGGTGCTCCTGCCAGATTTTCTGCTGGTAGCTGAGCGGCCGGTCTGAGCAGCTGCCAATGATATAGCCTCCGCGCTGGACGGCGCGCACGAAGTCCATCGTGATGCTTCCACGCGGTTCGCCAACCTCGAGCGTGCCGTCTATGTCGAAGCTAATAAGGTTATGCAATGTCTTGAAGTGCTGACATGATTGGTATTGCAGATGCCTAGTTGTTGCGGGCGGCGTATGACTTCTGGGCGCGGTCTAAGGCTGCCATCCTGCCACTGAGAAGCTCGGACTGATGGTCTATCGCCCAGTCTTGTGACGCCTTGGTCGCGATCGCGCTGCCCTGGAAGTGTGGCATCACATAGCGGGCGATCAGTTCGTAGCTGTGGAGCATGCGGTCGCGCGGAGCCCAGTCAATGGTCTGCACCATGAAGCCGCCAAAGCCGCCGCTCAAATCGTCGAGCCTATGGATCGCCTCGATGCAGTCATCGGGCGTGCCGACAATCCATGCGCCGGTGTCCGCCATGTGGTCGATGACTTTGTCGATGGGGCCATCGAAGTCCGACTTGCGGCCGTTGGTGCCCTCTGTGTACTCTCGAAGGAAGTAGCCTGCACCCATGCGAGCCTCGTCCCGCGCCTGCTGGCGGGTCTCGGCGAGGTGGACAGGTACGACCAGCCGCCACTCGTTGCGGTCAACTGTCTGGTTGTGTTCCGCCGCCGACTCTTCGGCGATTGTCCACAGGTCGTTGAGGTTGCCCCGATCGGCACTTGTTGGGTCTCTTGGCACTGTGATGGTCAGCACGGATGCGCCGTACTTGCCGGCGAGCGCGACTCCGGAAGGTGTCTGGATGGATGCGACGGCGATGGGCATGTGCGGGCGCTGGAAGGGGCGGATTTGGAGCATTGCCTCGTTCAGCTCGAACCAGTCGGACTTGTATGTAATCGGCTCGGTCTCATT
This sequence comes from Dehalococcoidia bacterium, assembly GCA_963665605.1. Classification (GTDB taxonomy): domain Bacteria; phylum Chloroflexota; class Dehalococcoidia; order Lucifugimonadales; family JADFKI01; genus Bin90. The sequence continues at coordinate 3,418,097 of OY762409.1, forward strand.
GAACAGACGCAGTATGATGCCAAAAGCCTCGTCCATCTTGGCACGCTGTGTGGTTGACTCGATGCCCATCATATAGGCATCGCCGGGGAGCGCGCCTGGACCGACGCCGAACATCACGCGGCCGTGGCTCATGTGGTCGATCTGCACCATGCGGTTGGCGACATTGAACGGGTGGTGGTACGGGAGGCTTACAACGCCGGTGCCGAGCTTGATGTGCTTGGTGCGGTCGGCGGCGACTGCCATGAATATCTCAGGCGAGGAGATAATTTCCCAGCCGGAGCTGTGGTGCTCGCCGATCCATGCCTCGTCATAGCCGAGGTAGTCCAGCCACTGGATGAGTTCGAGGTCGCGGTCGATGGCTAGTGTGGGATTCTCACCGACGCGGTGGAACGGGCCGAGGAAAATGCCGAACTTCATTCGGTCGGGCAGCGCCATGGTGGTGTCCTTTCGTGCATCTTATGCATCGTATTATTGCGGGTCGTGAGTATTGGGGCGAATTATAGTGGCAGAGTGGGGTAGTGGCAACAAGGCCATTATTCGAAGTGCGGCATGACTTGCTCGCCGAACAGCCGCATCGCCGCCTTCACTTTGTCACGAGGCATGCCGCCGAATGCGAAGTTGCAGCCGAAGTACTCGACGCCCTGCGCCTGCAATGCCTTTATCTTCTCTACACACTGCTCGGGGGTGCCAATGATGGAGCGGTGCTCAGCTACATGGTCGAATGTGAGCGACGGATTGCTGCGCGTCCGGCGCCACTCGTCGATGCTGTTGCTCGCTTCGCTTGCGCCGTTGAGCGTGCCGCGCCATTGCAGCAGGTCGATGACCCAGTTCAGCGACTTGTATGCGTCTTGGCGCGCCTGTTCTTCGGTTTCCGCAAGGTAGCAGTAGCGGAAGAAGGGGATGTCTCCAACGGTGACATTATGCCCTGCCTCGGCGGACATTGCCTCGTATCGGTGGCAGAGTTCCAGTGCGGGCGCGGTGTCAACGGTCAGGCCTATCATGGTGGGGAAGCCGTTGGATACCGCGAACTCCAGTGTTTCGGGTGTGCGCGTTGCCGCGATGTAGATGGGCGGGTGCGGCTGCTGTACGGGAGGCGGCACGAGGTTCGCCTGGTGGACGCTGTAATGGTTGCCCTTGTGCGTGTACTCCGGCGTTGTCCACATCCCCCGAATCATGTTGACCGATTCCTGAAAGCTCGCCTGCGTGTCGCTGTGGTCAACGCCGTAGGGCGTGAACTCGCTCCTTGATGCGCCGCGCCCAAAGCCTGCGTCGAATCTGCCGTTGCTGATGAGGTCGAGCGTGGCGGTGTCCTCGGCGAGGCGTATGGGATTGTGCAGCGGCGGCACGAGCACTGCGGTGCCCAGCCGAATCTCGTTGGTGCGCGCGGCGATTGCGCTTGCGAAAACGAGCGCGGACGAACCGATGCCGTAACGCGTGAAATGGTGTTCGGCGAGCCACGCACTGTGGAATCCCAGTTCCTCCCCGAGTATGATGTCGTCGGTGGTCTGCTCTACGATGCTGCGTGCGTCGGTGTCTTCGGGCCAGGGGAGATGGGTGATGAGGGCGAACTTCATGGCGTTCTCTTTCGTAGTGCTGTTCTCGGTCTGCGATGCGCCCTATTATAGACTAACTGGCAGTGGGGACAGGATAGATTTACATGAAACAGATGGATGCTATAACCTGCTATGCGGATTGTCTGCACATTCTAGGAAATTCACGAAGGCGGAGGGAACTAAAATGATCAAGCTCGTCAGATTCATAGCGGCGTTCCTGACGTACGCGATAATCGATATAGTGTGGCATCTGTTTCCATTCGTCACTGCAATGTATGTCAACCTGCGTGAAGCCAGCGGGCTGGGCAACGAGTGGAGTTTCGGCAAGGAAATGGACACCTGGGGCGGGTTCGAGTTCCTGGCGCTTCTCTTGTTCTTCCTGCTGATGGGCTTGGCGAATAGCCACCTCGCGATCGAACCTGCCCTCAGGGAAAATAGCCTCCGAAAGGCGATGCTGAATAGTTTCATTCTAGGTTGCGCCGCGTATGCCACATATAGCGTTCCGATATTCGTGATGATAGCGAAATGGCCTGTGCCTCTCGTTCCCATAGACATCGTCATCGGCGGCTGCCTGAGTCTCGTAACATCCACTATCGTTACTGCCGTCGCTCTTCGCATGCGAAAGTCGTGACGTGAGGGTTTGCAAGGCGCGAATAAGACACGCGACGTCTTTTGACGCGATAATGGGGCGGCTCTTATAATTGAAGCTCAGAGCAAGACCGTAAGAAAACCTTTGGATGTGGACAATGGCTGACGCTGAATCAGGCAAGACGCTGGACGAAGGCACCCTGCTGGAGATGTATGGCAAGATGGTGCTGTCGCGAACGCTGGACGAGCGAATCTGGATGCTGAACCGGCAGGGCAAGGCGGCCATCATGGCGTCTTCGCAGGGACACGAGGCGGCGCAGATTGGCAGCGTGTATGCGCTGAAGCGCGGCACCGACCAGTTTTACATCTACTACCGGGACCTGGCTGTTATGCTGACGCTTGGCATGACGCCGCGTGAAATTATGCTGGGGTTCACGGCGAAAGTCGGCGAGCCGTTGAGCGGAGCGAGGCAGTTCCCCACGCACGGAGCATACCCTGAAATCGGGCTCATCAACCTGTCGAATGTCATTGCGACGCAGCTTCCGCAAGCGGTGGGGGCGGCGCTGGCGATTCGGATGCGCCGTGAGGAGGGTATTGTCATCTCCTACTTCGGGGATGGCGCGTCGAGCTTCGGGGACTCGCACGAGGCGATGAACTTTGCCGCTATTCACAGGCTGCCGGTCATATTCATGTGTGAGAACAACAAGTATGCGACTTCGGTGCCGCAGCGCCGCCAGATGGCTATCGACAGTGTGGCGAGCCGAGCCGAGGGTTACGGGATGCCGGGTATCTCGATTGACGGTTGCGATGTGATTGCGGTGCACGAGGCGGTTACCGAGGCGGCTGCGCGAGCGAGAAGCGGCGAAGGGCCAACGCTCATCGAGGCGCAGGTGGAGCGGTACCTGCCGCACACGAGCGATGACGATGATACGCGCTATCGGCCGCGTGAGGAGATCGAAGAGGCGAGGTTGCGCGATCCGCTGAAGCTGTTCAGTGAGCGGCTAACTGAGATGGGGGTACTGGACGGCGATACCGATGATCGGCTGTATGCTGAGGCTCGCGCCGAGGTGAACACGGTTACGGACGCGGTCGAGGCTGCCGAATATCCGGAGACGCATGATTTCTTCGAGCATGTATATGCGGGCACGGATTCGCGGGACAGTTAGGATTTCTGAATGGCTGTATTGAATGTGCTGGAAGCGGTGCGCGAGGCGATGCGCGAGGAGATGGTGCGCGATGAGCGCGTCTTCGTGCTTGGCGAGGATGTGGGCGTGCGCGGCGGCGTATTTCTTGCGACCGACGGCTTCGTTGACCAGTTCGGCGAGGAGCGAGTGATAGACACGCCCATCGCGGAGTCGTCCATCGCGGGCATGGCTCTGGGGGCGGCAATGCATGGGATGCGGCCGATAGCTGAGATACAGTTTGCGGACTTCATCTGGCCGGTGTTCAACCAGATTGTCGGAGAGGCGGCGCGTGCCAGATATGGCAGCAACGGCAAGCTGAGTGTGCCAATGGTGCTGCGCGCTCCTGAGGGCGGCGGTGTGCGTGGCGCGCTATACCACTCGCAGTCGGCGGAGGCGTACTTTTGCCACGCGCCGGGTCTCAAGGTGATTACGCCTGCCACGCCTTACGATGCCAAGGGGCTGCTGAAGAGCGCGATCCGGGACGATGACCCGGTGATATTCCTGGAGCACAAGCGCACTTACAGGCTGGTGCGTGGTGAAGTGCCGGACGAAGAGTACACGATTCCGATAGGCAAGGCTGATGTTAAGCGTGAAGGCGACGATGTTTCGGTGTTCACATACGGGTTGATGGTGCATCACTGCCTGGAAGCCGCGCTGGCGCTTGAGGGCGAAGGGATAAGCGTGGAGGTCGTTGACATGCGAACTCTGCGGCCTCTGGACACGGAGAGTGTGCTGGAGTCCGCGATGAAGACGGGCAAGGCGCTGGTCGTGCATGAGGACAACAAGGTTGGCGGTATCGGCGGCGAAATTGCGGCGACGATTGCCGAGGACGCCTTCGAGTATCTTGATGCGCCAGTGCGCCGGCTTGCCGGGCCTGAAGTTCCGGCGATGCCGTTCAGTCCGCCGCTGGAGGCGCTGTACATGCTTGACTCTGCGAAGATTGCAGATGCGATACGGCAGTTGGCGGCGTATTAGCGGGGTGGTGTGATGGTAAGGATGACTCCATGATAATTGAACTGCCGCAGGTCGGCGAATCGGTTACCGAGGGCACTATCGTCCAATGGCTGAAGCAGGTGGGCGACAGCGTGGAGCGGTATGACCCCCTCGTGGAAGTGCTGACGGACAAGGTGAGCATGGAAGTGCCGTCACCGGTGAATGGCGTCATAACCGAGCTACTTGCCGAGGAAGGGCAGACGCTGCCGATGGGTGCGCCGATCGCAGACATTCAGACTGAAGATGCCGCTGAAGCCGCAACACCAGTCGAAACACCGCCTCCCGCCGAAGAGCAGGCGCAGACGGTTGACCGCATTGGCGTGCTGCTCAAGGACGTTGCGCCCGTGGGGCCTACGGGATCGGGGAATGTGGTCGTTCCTGCTGCCCAGGATGCGACGGAGTCAGAGCCTTCGAAGGGAAGACGGCGCATACGGTACTCGCCTGCCGTGCAGCGGCTTGCTGACGAGCGCGATATTGACCTTGAGCAGGTCGAAGGCACGGGCATCAATGGGCGTGTAACGCGCAAGGATGTGCTTGCATACGTCGAAGCGCAGGCAGAGGTTCCAGTGGTTCAAGCCTCACCTGTGGAGGTGCAGCCTACTCGGGTTGTGCAGAGACCAGAAGGCGAGGACGAAGAGCGACTGCCGCTGTCTCCCGTGCGCCGGATGATCGCCGCGAACATGAAGCGCAGTGCATCGGAAATTCCAACGGCGTGGTCAATTACGGAAGTGGATGTGAGCGGGCTGGTGCGGCGGCGAGGGGCGCTGAAGGACGAATTCATGCAGCGCGAAGGGGTGAACCTGACTTATCTGCACTTCGTGGTGAAGGCGGTTGCGGAGTCGCTGCGTGAGAACCCGCTGCTCAACTCGTCCTGGGGTGAGGACGCCGTCATTCTCAAGAAGCGCATCAACATCGGTATCGCGGTTGCGGCTCAGGATGGGCTGGTGGTGCCGGTGCTGAGGAATGCGGATACGCTGAGCGTGGCTGGGATTGCGGTGCGCACGGCTGACCTGACGGCACGGGCGCGGCAAGGCAAGCTTGCAGTCGAGGATATGCAAGGTGGCACGTTCACGCTGAACAACACGGGCGCGCTTGGCTCGATCGCTTCGCAGCCGATCATCAACCATCCGCAGGCGGCGATACTGACGACCGAGGCCGTGGTCAAGCGTCCTGTCATCATTGGAGACGCCATCGGCATCCGTTCATTGATGAACATCTGCCTTACATTCGATCACCGCATAATGGACGGCGCGGAGGCGTCCTCATTTACCAACGCGGTGAAGCGGAGGCTGGAGGCGATTTCGGATGAGACGGGGATATACTAGGCGCGCTGCCGCATGAACACCTGCCTCGTCGTACCGTTGGGCCTGGTTGACTTCCAGACTGCTTTTGACTTACAGCGGCGGCTGCATGCGCGGGTCGTTGCGGGTGAACTTCCGGACTTGCTTCTTCTGCTGGAGCATCCACATGTCTATACGCTGGGGCGCAGGGGGCAGGAATCGGATGTGCTTGCAACCGAAGATATGCTTTCTCAGCTTGGCGTTGAGACGCATCTTGCAGACAGGGGCGGAGAGACGACTTATCACGGGCCGGGGCAGTTAGTGGGCTATCCGATTGTCAACCTTCGGCGATTAGGCGTGGGAGTGCGTCAGTATGTGGAGATGCTGGAACAGGTCTTAATCGTCAGGCTCTCTGAATTTGGCATTGCCGCACACAGCGAAGGTAAGCCGACGGGCGTCTGGGTTGACGACAGTAAGATAGCGGCGATAGGGGTGCGCGTGAGTCGCAGCGTTACGATGCACGGGTTCGCGCTCAATGTCAGCCCGGACCTGTCGTTCTTCGAGCATATCGTGCCGTGCGGTATGCCGGAAGTTACCGTGACTTCCATGACACGAGAGCTGGGGCGAGAGGTTGATGTGGGAGACGTGCTGCCGGGCGTGGCAAGAGTTTTCGGCGAGCAGATTGGCATGACTGTTAAATGGAGCAGCATAGACGCGCTGCAGAGCGCAGCCGTCGCGAAGACTGCCTAGAGGAACTGCCCTCGTAGGCGTGGGTCGAGGTAGTCGCGCAGGGCGTCGCCAATGAGCACGACGGCGAGAACCGTAAGCGTCAGGAACACGCCGGGGAAGAACGATATCCAGAAGGCGACCTGCACGTAGCCCTTGCCCGTAGCGACGATGTTGCCCCAGGTGGGGATGAACTCAGGGACGCCCGCGCCGAGGAAGCTCAGGCTTGCTTCGGCGAGGATCGCGGTTGCAAGCGTGAATGTCGCCTGCACCAGCACGACGCCGATGGTGTTCGGCGCGATGTGCAGGAACAGGATGCGCCACACAGGAGCGCCGATCGACCGCGCGGCTTCGACGAACTGCTCTTCGCGCAGGCTCAGCACCTGCCCTCTTACCAAGCGCACTTTGCTTGCCGTGCCAGTTACGGACAGGGCAATGATGACGTTTGTCACGCTCCCACCGAGCAGCGCTATGAGCGCAAGCGCGAGCAGTATCGTGGGGAAGGCGAGCAAGCCGTCTACGAAGCGCATTAGGATATGGTCGAGCAGTCGGAAGTATCCTGCGAAGAGAGCGATGACAAGTCCGAGAACAACCGATATGAAGGTGACCGCGAATCCGACATAGAGGGATACACGGCTTCCCGCTATTACACGGTCGAATACATCCCTTCCGAATGCGTCCGTGCCGAACCAGTGCTCCGACGATGGTGGCAGCCTCAGATCGGTTGTAGTCTGCGTATAATCCGAGCGCACGATGACCGGAGAGAACACGGTCATCAACAATATCGCCGCCAGTATCACCACGCCAATCAACACATTGGGATTGCTGCGCGTTATGACAATGAACGCGTCGAAGAAGCGGCGCACGCGCGCTCCCGCACTTGGCGCTAGCCTTATGGATGGCTGTTCCTGCTGCGTTGCCATTAGTAGCGAATCCTGGGGTCGAGGTATGCGTAGAAGATGTCGATTACGAGATTAATCATCACATAGGCGGTTGCGACGACCATCATCATAGCCTGAATTATGGGGAAGTCTCGTCTGATGATTGCCTCTATCAGCATTCTACCGAGTCCGGGTATCGCGAAGATAGACTCCGTGACCACGAAGCCGGTGGCGAGGCTTGCTATGGATGCGCCGATTACGGTTACTACGGGTATGGACGCGGGGCGGAACGCATGGCGCATGTACACCGCCAACTCGCGCAGTCCCTTCGCGCGCGCCGTCCTCACAAAATCTTCGCGCAGCACATCGAGCATCGCCGAGCGGGTGATTCTGGATATGAACGCCGATGACAAGATGCTGTTGACTGCCACCGGCAAGAACATGCTGTGAATGTGAGAGAAGAGCCCGTCTCCGATGGGACGGTAGCCCAGCGCGGGGAACCATCCCAAGTTCACTGCGAACACCCATATCAGTATGAACGCTAGCCAGAATCCGGGTGCGGAAAAGCCCAGCACGGCGAAGAACATGAAGCCCCGGTCCACGGCACTCCCTGCTTTCCACGCCGATATAACGCCTATGGAAATGCCCAGCAGCGTGGACAGGACGATAACCTGAACGCCAAGCGAAATTGTCGGCTGCAGGCGTGGAGCCATTAGGGAAGTTATAGATTTCTTGGAGAATATCGAAGTGCCGAGGTCACCCTGCGCGAGGCGTCCGATCCACCTGACAAATTGAATGTGGATGGGCTGGTCGGTGCCCAGCTGCGCCCTTATGCGCTCCAGGTCTTCGACCGTGGCTTCGTCGCCGCCGATAATCGCTGCCGGGTCGCCTGGCGCGATGTGGATGATGGAGAAGGTGATGACTCCGACAACTGCGATGACGGGTATGGCGGATACAATGCGAACCAGAGTGTAACGCAACATCCGCTTAATTGTGCTCCTTGCTCGCAGCCCTCGTACAGGGGTAAAGGAAATTCCGAGTTAGTTTACTATACACGACGGGGGCAGGTGTGAATCTGCCCCCGTCGCCATTGTCGGTAGTTAGTAATAGTCAGCTAAGCGCTAGTTGGACGAAAGCCACTTATCGAATGGCTTCTGCTGCGCGGAGCCGCCATTGACGATTCCCTGCACTTCGGTGCTTGCCGCCCAGCGGCTGAAGAACTCACCAACCTGAAGGAAGATGGCGTCCTCATAGAAGTGCTCGTGGAACTCGTTATTCAGCGCAATCTGTTCTTCTTCCGTGGTTGCCCGTGCCAGGCGGGAATAGATCTCTCGCTGCTTCTCGGTCGTGTCCTGGTAGTTGTTGAACCAGGCGTCGTACTGAAGCTCGGAGAACAGCAGGTGTCCTACCGGGCCGGAGCGCACGGTAACGCCGCTCCAGGTGTGGAAGAACTCCCAGTCGTCCGGGCGGGCGCGCTGTGAAACCATCGTCGCCCAGTCCATTACCTGGAATTCCACGTCGAAGCCGAGCGCCTCAAGCACTTCGCGGCTGACCTGTGCGGCGGCGTGTGCGGGCTGCCTGTCGGCAGGGTCCATCAGGCGTACATGCGCGCCGGTTACGCCTGCCTCTTCAAGAAGCGCCTTGGCTTCCTCGAGGTTCTGTGCGTAGTAGTTGCCTTCCGAACCTGAAGTAGTTTCCCACTTCGTGCCACACTGCAGCAGCGAGGGGCACAGCCGCGTGAATGCGGGGTCGCCTGTCGCGAGGGTCAGTGCCTTCTGGTTGTCGTAAGCCTTGATCATTGCCTGCCGCGCGAGCTTGTTATCGAATGGCGGGCGAACATGGTTGAAGTGTCCCAACAGCCTGAACGGAGGGTTGTCGTATAGTTCTACCTCTGGGTCGGCTTCGAGGCGCGAGAGCAGTTCGGCGGGGAACTCTTGAACGATGTGGACCTCACGCGTCTGGAGGGCCGCCACACGGGTCGTCTGGTCGGGGACCTCGATGTAAACCATCTTGTCGACATAGGCGGTGTGTCCGCCTGAAGTGCCGCTGGCAGGGCTGGGATGCGGGGCGTAATCCTCGTATCTCACTGCGCTCCAGCGGTCGCCGGGGAGCCACTCTTCGAATATGAAGGGGCCGGTTCCGTTGGGCGGGCCCTCTGCGGACTCGTTGGCTGTGTAGTTGTCGTACCAGTCTGCCGTTACGAGGCGGGGACCGAAGCCTTGCGGGCCAATTGCGTCGATGACGAGTCCGGTGCCTTCTCTCAGGTTAAGGCTGAAATGCTTGTCGTCAACAATCGTGAAGAAGTCTTCAAATTCGCCATCGCCCGCACCGAACTCGTTGCGGACCAGCCTGAGAATGGGCGCGCGGTCCTTCTGTCGGTTCAATGTTCCCTGAACCTGCTCGGTGGTCAGGGGAGTTCCGTCGTGGAATTTGATGCCGTCGCGGATCTTGAATGTCCATGACAGGTTGTCGTCGCTACTCTCCCAGCTTTCGACAATCAATGGGCCGATGCCGTAGTCGCTGGTGTACTCGAAGAGGCCTTCGAGAATGGTGTTTGAGACATTACCGGTACCGGACGCTGTCGTCCAGAGCGGGTCGAATGACTGAATGCTGCCTGCTGCCACGATTCGCAAGGTGCCACCCATCTGCGCTTCGTCAGACGACATCATCATCGCGGGTTGCCGTGTCTGCTGCTGCGGAACGGGAGCGAGCTGAGGCGCCTGGGGTGTGGGTAGCGCTTGCGCCATTGCTGGGGCTGCAGGTGCCGCCGGAGCGGGCATTGCAGGCGCTGCTGGCATTGCGGGCGCCTGTGCGGGGGCCGGAGCGGGCGCCACTGCAGGCGCAGCCGCAGGTTGCGGTGCCGGCTGCTGTACGGGAGCCGGGCTGGAACACGCGATTGCTCCGATTGCCGCTATCGCCGCTAAGGGCAACAGCCAAGATAGGCTTTTCTTCCTATCGCGAATGAACTTCATGTACGAAACTCCTTGATATGCTGAAGTGGAGGCACACATTGATACCTCTCATCTGTTAGCACAATTATGAGTGCGTTCAAGCATGTAGTCAACGAATTAAGCATATTTAAGGTACATCTAGGTATCGCGGCGCATCATGCTGAAGCTCTGTGAAGTGGGACCCTTGTCGGGCTGAGTGGCGATGAATAGCGCCATAGGAACGACATCCTCTGCCTCCTTCACCCACTCGCTGGTGATGGTGTTGACGCCGGTGCCTTCCCGTTCCCATGAGGCGATTGCACCTGGTGTCAGGACTGGCCCGGGAACGAGTTCGTTCACGCTGATGTTGTGCTCCCAGAGTTCCTGAGCGAGAACGCGGGTAAGCATCCAGGAGCCTGCCTTGGCGCAGGCGTATGCGGAGGTGTTGGGGCGTCCGTTGTGGCCGATGCCGGAGCCGATGGTAATCATCTTTCCGCCGCCGCGCTCCTTGAGGTACGGGATGGCGCTCCTGGCTGTAAAGTATGCGCCCTTCAGGTTGAGGTCTATGGTGGCAACCCACCCCTCAGGGTCGCTCTCATCGATGGGACCGGCTCCTATATTTCCGCCGGCATTTATGACAACGATGTCGATACCGCCGAATGCGTCGGCCGCTGCCTTGTGCATTCGCTCCACATCGTCGTAGCTGGTCACGTCGGTCTGAACTGTGATTGCGTTTCCGCCTGCACTCCTGATTTCCTCGACAACTTCCTCGATTTCAGTGGTCGTGCGGGCGGCGCAGCAAATGGACGCGCCCTCTGCCGCGTAGCCAATTGAGATCGCGCGACCGATGCCCCTGCCTGCGCCTGTGATTACGGCAACTTTGCCCTCTAATCGGCGTTCTGAATCTGCCATGTTGTACTTTACCTCCAGCCATATTGGTCGGTGTGATGGGGAGATTATAGTGGCGGGTGAAATTGATGTACAGAATAGGCATTTTCGCCGAAATTGGGGTTTGACACGCTGTTATTCCGTTCATATACTGACATTGAGAAACTGGGGCGAAAATTCAACCGCAATTAGACTGGCGCAATTAGACTGGCAATAGCGTAGATTACGAACGATCGTATGGCTCACTGGAATGGACGCACATCAGGCAGGAGGTAGCTGAATGGCCCACAAAGATGACATTGCGTTGATGGCACATCTGATGCGACGCGCCGGGTTTGGGGCGACGCGAGACCAACTGGAAAAATATGTCGCTCAAGGCTATGAGGCGACCGTGGAAGAACTGCTTCATCCGGAGGCTCAGGAGCCTGTGGACAGGTTTGAACTGCTGCGCTATCATCCGTGGTCCTGGAAGCCGGGGACGATTCAGGGCACGGGCCATGCGACATGGCTCTATCATATGATCAATACGAATGCGCCGCTGCAGGAGAAAATGTCCGTCTTCTGGCACGGCATCTTCGCGACAGGTGTCTCGAAGGTTGATCACTGGGACGAAATCCTTGACATGATCGACATGCTCCGTGAGAAGGGCATGGGCAATTACAAGGATATCCTGATGGCGATTGCCCAGGATCCGGCGATGATCTACTGGCTGGATAATAACGAGAACCACGCGGACGCTCCGAACGAGAACTGGGGACGCGAGCTTCTCGAACTGTTCAGCATGGGTCAGGGCAACTATACCGAGACCGATGTATTCGAGTGCTCCCGCGCGTTTACGGGCTGGACGATTACACCGAAGCTTCCGCGCTTCCCGATGGGACGCTTCGACTGGTACTTCGAGTACCGCGAGGACGATCATGACGAGGGCGAGAAGTCCTTCCTCGGCTATACGGGCAACTTCAATGGCGAAGACATAATCGACATCATTTGTCAGCAGCCCGCGACACCCCGCTTCATCGCGCGCCACCTGTACAACTTCTTTGTGGCGGATGAGGCACAGGTTCCGGCATGGCAGAATGTAGCGCCGGTGGATCCGGATGCGATCAAGACGCTTTCGGACGCATTCGTTGATTCCGAGTACGACATGACGGCAGTGCTTCGAGTGCTCTTCAACTCCGACTTCTTCAAGGATGCTCGCTTCAGCAGAATCAAGAGTCCCGTCGAGGTCGTGGTGAATACGCTGCGCTTCGTGGGCGGGCATGAGTTCCCGGCGCCGGGCATCGGCAACCTGGGCAGGCAGATGGGCTATATGGGCCAGGAAGTGCTGAACCCGCCGAGCGTGGAGGGCTGGCACACCGGGCGTGAGTGGATCAACAGTGGTTCGCTAATGCGGCGAATCAACTTCGTTGCCGACTTGGTGGGCGATACATCGCTGCCGGGCGTACAGTCCATCGTTGGCAGGCTCCAGGATGCGGGTGATGTCTCGACGGGTGAGTTCGTGGACACTTGCCTCGACCTGATGGGGCCACTGGACCTTGCCTCTGCAACGCGGCAGGAGCTTATAGATCATGCTGACCTTGACGGCGACCTGAAGTGGGGCAGTGACGAGGAAAACGAATTCGCTACGATGCGCGTCAGCGAGATGCTTCAGCTGATCGTATCGCTGAGGGACTACCAGTACGCCTAAACAGGCGCAATTAAAGACTTTACAAATTGAGACATAACAGGCTGAGACTCAGGGGGAATTAGAGATGACGACAGCGCAGAAAGACCCGGTCGTGGTGGTTGTGCAGCTTTCGGGCGGTAACGACTACCTGAATACGGTGATTCCGTACAACAACGAGATCTACTACGACAATCGCCCGACGGTCGGGATTCCGCAGGAGCAGGTGCTTCACCTCAACGACGAGATCGGGCTGCATCCTCAGATGGGCGCCATCCGCGACCTGTACAATCAGGGCAATGTCGCCATCGTTCATGGCGTGGGCTATGAGAATTCTCCGCGCTCACACTTCCGCTCGATGGACATCTGGCACACCTGCGAGCCGGACGATGTTGGCACAGAGGGCTGGCTGGGCAAGGTCATCCAGAACATTGACCCTAACAAGGAGAATGTTGTAACGGGCGTGAGCTTCGGGCCGAGTATGTTCCGCGCGATGGCGGTTCCGGGCGTGCCGGTTGCATGCGTCGAGGACTTGAACAACTATGGTTTGATGCCCGGCATCAACGCCGAGGAGCAGCGGCAGAAGATCCTGAACAGGTTCTCGCGGCTGTACGGGCAGGCAATCGGTCGAGGGCCCGTCATGGAGTTCCTTGGGCAGACCGGCCTGGACGCGCTGCAGGGCGCGGACATCCTGAAGATCGCGCCGGAGCGCTACTCGTCAGACATCGAGTACGCGGACACTACGCTTGCGAAGAAGCTCAAGGGCATCGCGCAGGTGCACATGGCAGGGCTTGGGTCGCGCGTGTTCTACTGCGACCACGGCAGCTTCGACTCGCATGCGGGTCAGCCGAACATGCTCGCCGGCCTGTGGGACGATCTCTCGACCGCGATCAACGACTTCTTCGACGACCTGCGAGCGCATGACGCGTCCGACAACGTGGTCATGGTGCTTTTCTCCGAGTTCGGACGGCGCACGCATGACAACGGCTCGGGCACCGATCACGGCGCAGCGGGCGCAGTCATGGTCATCGGCGACAATGTGAAGGGTGGAGAGTACGGCGAGTACCCGTCGCTCCGCCCCGAGGACCTGGAGCAGGGCGACGTGGTCCCCAATGTCGATTTCCGCAGCATCTATTCCACGCTGGTCGAGGACTGGATGAAGATGGACTCCAAGGACATCGTGGGCGGGCAGTTCGAGAAGCTTGGCTTCATCGCCAACTAGATTGTCATATCGTAGGAGGGCAGTCGCACTTCTGGTGAGTCAAATGGTTTGACGAACGGAAGACTGAATCTCCGAGTAGTAGGGAGCAGATTATATGCTGACCACAGTTGCAAAGGGACGCACTTACGACTTCAGCCACGCGGTAGGCGGACTCTACATGCCCCAGCCCATAGGCGTCGTCGCCGGAGAGGGCGACACGGTTTATGTGTTGAGCCGGCAGTACGAGCAGATCCTGGATGTTCCGTGGAACAAGACTGCTACCGCCGCGCAGGTGAACCGATTCACCGTACCGACGACCCCAGGGGACGAAGAGTTCCTGGGACGCTTCAGCAAGTACGGTGACGGCGAAGGCGAGCTTATCTGGCCGAGCGGAATCGCGCTCGACGCCGACGAGAACATGTACGTCACTGACGAGTGGATGAACAGGGTATCCGTCTTCAACAAGGACGGAGAACTGCTCAAGGTCTGGGGATCGGGAGGCAGCGGAGAGGGCGAGCTTAACAAGCCGTCGGGTATCGCGCTCGATTCGGGCGGAGTCGTCTATGTCGTTGACAGCCTGAACCACCGCGTGCAGAAGTTCACCAAGGACGGCGAGTACATAGCACAGTTCGGCGGACACGGTGATGGCGAAGGCGAGTTCGATACGCCCTGGGGCGTTACCTGCGATGACGATGACAACGTGTATGTCGCGGACCACAAGAACCACCGCGTGCAGAAGTTCGATGCGGACGGCAACTATGTCCTGTCCTTCGGCGGCTATGGCAAGGGTAGGGGGCAACTCAACCGCCCCAGCGCTGTCGCGGTTGACCCGGACGGCGATGTGTATGCGTGCGATTGGGGCAACAACCGGGTGCAGATTTACGCGCCGGACGGCACGTTCGTCGCAAGCCTGCTCGGGGACGCGCAGCAGATGGCGAAGTGGCATCAGGAACAGGTGGACGCGAACATCGATGTAATCAAGGCGCGGCGGCGCGTTTATACGCTCGAACCGGAGTGGCGCTTTGCCATGCCGACGGGCATCACATTCGACAGGGCGAAGTCGCGGCTGCTCGTAACTGATACGCAGCGAGGCCGCCTGCAGATATATACCAAGGTGAGCGGCTACATGGAGGCTCAGTTCAACCTGTAGGAGTTCGCTGCCAGACCGCGCACCGGATTCCTGCCGCCTCGGAACCGCAAGGCAAGTAATACGGTGTGCAACTAAAGCAAAATAACGACCTGTATTCACGGGTGATTTCTTGATCATCTTGCCTGTGAGTGCAGGTCGTAGTGTTTATGGAGGGAGGTGAGGCCTATAAGAACGTCCAAAACAGATCGCTGAGATCGCTGGTAATACCAGCATGCGTGGGTCCCTTTGGCATTTAGTCATAATTGGGGGGCAGAAGTGCTTACAACGGTAGCAGCGGGACGCGTTTTTGATTTCAGCCATGCGGTGGGCGGCTTGGAGATGCCCCAACCCATCGCTTCCGCCTGTGGCTCAGACGATACAATATATGTGCTTAACCGTCAGTTTGAAGAGATTCTTGATGTGCCCTGGAACAAGGCAGCACTCTACGCGGAAGTATGTTCGTTCAGTATGCCATCTATCCCCGGCGCGGAAGTGTACCGAGGCACATTCAGCAGGTACGGAGACGGAGACGGCGAACTGATCTGGCCTGTCGGCATCGCTATTGATTCCGATGAGAATATCTACATTGCCGACGAGTGGATGAATCGAATCTCCATATTCTCTAATTCCGGCGTTTTCCAGAATAGTTGGAGTACGCAGCGAGAAGGCGGACCTGGTCGGACTTCGGGCATTGCCATTGACCTCAATGATGATGTCTATGTTTCGGACAGCGTGAATCACCGCGTATGCAAGTTTACGAAAGATGGCGAGTACATTCTGCAGTTCGGCAGTTTCGGTGATGGGCCCAGTGAGCTAAACGCTCCTTGGGGTGTAGCCGTGGATGACGATGGGAATACGTACATTGCCGACCACAAGAATCACCGTGTGCAGAAGTTCGATGCCGATGGTGAGTTCGTCGTATCGCTTGGCAGTAATGGGAGGGGCAAGAGGCATCTCAACAGACCGAGTGATGTCGCTGTTGACCTGGACGGAGATGTCTATGTCTGCGACTGGGGTAACGACCGCGTTCAGGTCTTTGAGGAGGATGGCAGATTTATCGCCAGCCTCATTGGGGATGCGCAGCAGATGGCGAAGGGGCACCAGATACAGGTGGATGCCAACCCGGATGTCTTGAAGGCGCGGCGGCGAGTCTATACCCCAGAACCTGAGTGGCGCTTCGCCATGCCTACGGGCGTTACCTTCGATGTTGCGAACTCTCGACTTATAGTCGCGGACACGCAGCGAGCGCGTGTGCAGATTTACAACAAGGTTAATGATTATATGGATGCGCAGTTCAACCTGTAGGTATAAGCTGTTGATAGACGAGGCGCAGGTTGGCGCTGGGCGCGGAAGTTGCTGAGTGAGATTCAGGAGGACATTGTGGGCGACAACGGCTATAAGGCAAACATCATCCCCGGTATGCGCTACCGAGACGCACACGCGGCCATCGAGTGGCTTTGCGATGTTCTGGGGTTTGAGCGCCGGATGGTCGTGCCGGACGGCGAGGGAGGCGTGGCGCACGCTGAGCTTACGCTCGGCGGCGGAATGATAATGCTCGGTTCCGACCAAGGCAATGCCGATGACTTTGTTGTTGCGCCCACTCCGGAAGGTACGCTGACGCAGAACGCTTACATCGTAGTCAGCGAAATCGAAGCCGCGTACAAGCGGGCGAAGGACGCGGGCGCCAACATCGTCTCGGAGCTTGAGGAGCAGCACTACGGGGGAAGCCTGTTCTCAGTGCGAGACCCTGAAGGACAGTTGTGGCATCTTGGCTCGTATGATCCCTGGGCGGAGCAGGAGAGCGGATAACCGAGAGTCGAAGAGGCTAGGATTGAACGATTGGACATCGGGGACTGGTGAGAATGCCAGTCCCCGATCTGTTTGCGGCATTGACATTTCGGAGCGTTCTGGCATACCTTCAACGCGAAGATGACGCCTGAATCCGCTTTGGGAGTATGCCAATGACCACGCAATCCAACGCTCACCCAAATATCATTGTCTGCCTCGTTGACGACCTGGGATTCTCTGATATTGGCTGCTATGGCTCCGAGATTCGCACGCCCAACCTCGATCGCATGGGCAACAACGGGTTGCGCTTCACACAGATGTATAATGCGGCGCGCTGCTGTCCTTCGAGGGCTGCGCTGCTGACGGGCCTGTATCCGCACCAAGCGGGTGTGGGCCATATGGTGCAGAATTACGGCAGTCCGGGGTACCAGGGGTATCTTAACGAAAACTGCGCCACGGTCGCCGAAGTGCTGCGCACGGCTGGCTATCGCACGCTGATGAGCGGCAAGTGGCATGTTGGTGGGCACTACCATCCACCTGTGCCTGAAGAGGGGTGGGATGCTGGTTCGCCGGGTCGCCCTACGCCGCGTCAGCGTGGCTTCGACAGGTTCTTTGGCATACTGGGCGGATACGGCTCGCTGTTCAACCCATTCTCAATGATGCTGGACGATACGCCCATCAACGCCGAGACGGCGGACTTCTACTTCACGGATGCTGTCACCGATCACGCGCTTCAGATGATTGATGAAACGCCGGCTGAGCAGCCGTTCTATCTCTACCTGTCGTACACCGCGCCGCACTGGCCGTTACATGCGCGGGACGAGGATGTTGCCAAGTACGAGGGCGTCTATCGCGGTGGCTGGGACTCGCTGCGAACGGCTCGCCACGAAGAGATGAAGGGTATGGGCATACTGGACTCCAAATGGGATATTAGCCCGCGTGATGTGGATGCACCACCCTGGCCGGAAGCGTCTCACCAGGACTGGGAAGACCTGCGGATGGCGGTCTATGCGGCGATGGTCGACCGCGTTGACCAGGGCATCGGGCAGATAATGAGCAGGCTGGAGCAGACGGGGCAGGCGGACAACACACTGTTCATGTTCTTGTCGGACAATGGCGGGGATGCCGAGCTTTTCATGGAGGACACGGATATTCCCGTGCCGTCGGTGTTCGCCATCCCGACCGTGGACGGCAAGCAGACCAGAGTCGGCAACATTCCTGATCTGAGGCCCGGCGGCGCGGACACGTTCATGAGCTACGACCTGCCGTGGGCGAATGCGAGCAACACTCCGTTCCGCCTGTTCAAGCGCTGGATTCACGAGGGCGGCGTCTCCACGCCGTTTATAATGCACTGGCCCGACCGCATCAAGCAATCCGGCATCATCAACTCGCCGGCGTACATCTCGGACATTACCGCGACCTGCATTGCGGCGGCGGGCGCAACATATCCTACCGAAAACAACGGCAACAGCATCACACCGCTTGAAGGCGAGAGCTTCCTGTCGGTTGCGGACGGGCAGCAATGGAGCCGAGAAGCGCCGATATTCTGGGAGCATGAGGGCAACCGCGCCGTCCGTGTTGGTGAGTGGAAGCTCGTAGCTGAACACGACGGGCCGTGGGAACTTTACAACATGGATGAGGATCGCACCGAGTTGAACGATCTCGCTGCGGGCGATGCGGACAGGGTGAGGCAGATGGCTGCGCTGTGGCAGGGCTGGGCGGACAGGGCGAATGTGGTGCCGTGGCCCGCGAACCCGGTATTCCCCGGCTTCAGGATGATGGGCAGGAACGCACACATCGCAGGCGCGCCGTCGATGCCGACGCCGTCGGATGCGTAGTAGAAAGCCGGTAACTGACTAGTCATTCGATGAAACCGTAGAGGGAGACAATACAGATGGCTCGAAGAAGTCGTAAAGTTTCCCGCGAAACACAGAAGCGTTCTTTCTCTGGCGACACGTCAATCTGTGAGGGTCATGAGCATTTTATTCATTCCATTCCAGTTCATGTGAGGGAAAATATGCCTTGGATGTCCGTCATACTTCTTCTGCAGTATTTCAGAGAGAATGGAATTGACGTCAAAAAAGATGCTCGACATGAGGAAATGCTGGAGTTGCTGTTTAATGATGTAAAATATAAGAACGCGTGTGAAAATAACCACCACGCCTTTACATACGCAGACTTCAAGAAATCTGACAACATAGATTCTATCTTCATTTGGAAGCCTGAAGAATTCCTTAGAGCCCTCGCGCAAGAGATGTATGCAGATTATTCTAGCGAAAACAATTCAAAGATATTTGGGAGGCTTTTCCCTGGTCCATACTCGCATGAGCTTCCGGACTATCATGGCAAAAGCGAAATCACCAATGAAAGCTGCTACTCCGGCTCCAAATACGATTGCTACAATTACTCTAAGTGGTATGACTTCTCCAAGTACCAAAGTGAGTTTGCAAGCTTCCGACTAATGAGACAAACGTCTGGCAAATTCCTGCTACTAACTCCGAAAGGGACTCGAGAGATTGAATCCGTTATTGCAGACATCGAGAGATGGCATGCTTTAGGGGATGATAATACCCTTACAAATGACCGAGCAAAGAAGAAGGCTTCAACCGCACGTCTTTCAACGGGAAAGATGTTGGCAAAACTTCAGAAGATGTCCCCTGACGCCTTCGAGTACCTGTGTAGAGAGCTACTTTTGAAGTCAGGGGTTGAGGATGTGAGGGTTACGGGTCGAACCGGAGACGAAGGCATTGATGGCCAGGGCGTCATTCGAATACGAGGTCTGACCAGCATACCAGTGGTTTTCCAAGCAAAACGTTACAGCGGTAGTGTGGGTGTGTCTGTGGTAAGGGACTTTCGTGGTGCTATGGATGGTCGCGCCAATACAGGATTTCTGATAACTACAGGCACATTTACCAATCAGGCACGATCTGAGGCTAGCCGACAAGGTGCTATCAGAGTTGACTTAATTGACGGTAATGCAATTGTTTCTCTACTGAATAGGCATGATATTGCTTTGGAGTCTCTGTGATTCAACAACTTCCGAATCGCCCGAACATCATCATCTGTCTTGTGGACGACCTCGGCTTCTCAGACTTGGGGAGCTACGGTTCACGCCTGCTGACGCATAACATTGACAGGCTTGCGGATAATGGTATTCGCTGCACGCAGATGTACAACTCGGCGCGCTGCTGTCCTTCGAGGGCGGCGCTGTTGACGGGACTGAATCCGCACCAGGCTGGCGTTGGGCACATGACGGCGGACTACGGCATCGACAGCTACCAAGGGTACCTGAATGACAGGTGCGTGACCATTGCGGAGGTGCTGCGGACTGCGGGCTATCGCACGCTGATGAGCGGCAAGTGGCATGTGGGCGGCAACTACCATCCACCCGCGCCGGAGCTTGGCTGGCCTACGGGCGAAGAAGGCTATCCTACGCCGAGGCAGCGAGGGTTTGATCGGTTCTTCGGGATATGGGGCGGCTACACGTCATTCTTCAATCCGGACTCGCTGGGCTTGGACGATACGCCTATCAAGGCGGAAACTCCCGACTTTTACCTGACCGAGGAGATCACGAACCACGCGCTTCAGATGATTGATGAGGGCGGTGATTCGGACGACCCGTTCTTCCTGTACCTGTCATACACAGCGCCGCACTGGCCGCTGCACGCGCTCGAGGAGGACATCGCCAAGTACGAAGGCGCGTTCCATGAGGGCTGGGATGCTGAACGGACAGCGCGCCACGAGTCGCAAATTGGTATGGGTCTGCTCGACGAGAAGTGGCAGATAAGCGCTCGTGACCAGGATGCGCCTGACTGGAACGATGTGCGGCACCAGGACTGGGAGGACTTGCGAATGGCGGTGTACTCGGCGCAGGTTGATCGCGTCGATCAGGGCGTCGGGCGCATTATGGACAGGCTGCGTGAACTTGGCGAGTACGACAATACGCTCTTCCTGTTCCTGTCGGACAACGGCGGATGCGCTGAGTTGTTCCAGGAGGACAAGGATATTCCGGTGCCAAGCATCTACTCGACTCCGACGGTGGACGGCAGGCGTGTTACCTGCGGCAACATTCCCAGTCTCAGGCCGGGGCCGGACACCACGTTCATGAGCTACGACCTGCCGTGGGCGAATGTGAGCAACGCGCCGTTTAGGCTGTTCAAGAGCTGGATGCAGGAGGGCGGTATATCCACGCCGTTCATAATCCACTGGCCTGACAAGATAAGACAGCCTGCCATCAACCACAGCGCGATGTATATCACGGACATTACCGCTACATGTATTGAGGCTGCGGGCGCCATCTACCCCACAGAGTTCGGCGGCAGGGAGATTACTCCTATTGAAGGAGAGAGTTTTCTGCCAATTATGGAAGGGCGGGAGTGGAGCAGAGAGGCGCCGATATTCTGGGAGCACGAGGGAAACCGCGCGGTGCGTGTGGGCGAGTGGAAGCTCGTATCTGAGTATGGCTTGCCTTGGGAGCTTTACAACATGTACGAGGACCGCACGGAGCTGAACGACCTTGCTTCAGGCGACGGTGACCGTGTGCAGCAGATGACGCGGACATACGAGGATTGGGCGCGGCGGTGCCAGGTTATGCCATGGCCTGTGGATCCGCGATACCTGCGAGGTAAGTATCCCACGCTCGGTGTTCACAACTACATCGCGTAGGTTGCGCCGATGGTCCCGTGAGGGCTAACCATCGATTTTGAACGACTTCACCTCGTCGCAGACTTCGATGCGCGTTAGGTCGTAGCCAACTTCGACAGCGCCCGAGTAAGTTGACGCCGTGCCGTCGAGAATCTCTTCGACATAGCCCGGAATCGGGCCACCGATGACATGCGAGTAGATGGCGAGCTTCGGATTTATTCTGCTGAAGATTTCGCCCGCCTGCTGCGGTGTGGTGTGGTGCTCGATTACCGCCTGCCGGTGATGCTCCGTCATCTGCGTCGCGCGCTTCAGAAATGCCTGCGGTGCGATGATTTCGTGGATTAGCAGGTCGGCGCCCTGCGCGAACTTGACCAGATTTTCACAGGGGCGTGTGTCGCCGGACAGCACAACGACCTTGCCGTTGTACTCGACGCGATAGCCGAATGCGGGAGTAACTGGGCGGTGGTCAACATCGAATACGGTGACTCGGACGTCGCCAAGTGTGTACTCGAAGCCCTCAGCGATGTCGTGCGATTCGATGTCGATGCCGGATTGCGGCAGAAGTTCGTCGAGGTCGCGGCGGATGTGGATGTCCGCCTGATACGCTTGCTCCAGATGCGACATCATATCCGTGGTGCCTTCCGGTCCCCAGACTTTGAAGGCTGTCCTGCGGCCCATAATCCAGGCTGTGAGCCACAGGTCGGGTATGCCGACGATATGGTCGGAGTGCAGGTGGGTCAAAAACAGCTTGTCCACGCGCGGATATTCAGGGCCGAGTTGGAGCAGCCGCTGGATTGCGCCGCGCCCGCAGTCGAACAGGAGTCGCTCGTCGCCCGCCTCTACGAGCGTGCTCATGCCGAAGCGGTCGATTGAAGGGGATGGGGAGCTGGTGCCGAGCAGGGTTACTGTGAAGTCGGTGGTCATTTCGTCCCTCCAGCCTCTTGTAACATTGTTCTGACTTCCTCTGCCAGAATCGGAAGCTTGGTTTGAATCACATCCCAGACTACGCGATCATCAACAACAGAATAGCCATGTATCAGTTGGTTGCGGAAATTGATAATGCGGCGGCGCTCGCTAATTTGAAGAGCGAGTGCTGGGTTGAATTCGGAGAGACGATTCACAGCCTCGCCAATGATCTCGAATTGGCGCTTAACGGCGGATCGCATCATGGCGTTGTCCTCATAGTCGGCGAATCCAGTGCCGCGAGTAAATTGACTGATGAGATTGACGGCTTGCTGAATGTCATAAAGAATCGACTTGCTTTCAATCTCCATACAGCAGTTGCCTTGTGCGGTTCACTGACTGCCGAAAGTATGGATTCTTTATGGCAGAATCAACTACGAGATCAATAGGCCGCCGAAAGAGTTGCTCCAGATCTTCCATCAACCCAAAGTAGGCATCGGCATATCCGCCGTCAGGCAGTTCATGGAACTCCACAAGGAAGTCCAAATCGCTGTCATGGGTGAACCGGTTTTCGCTTGTCGCGGAGCCGAATAGTTCCAAGCGAAGTACGCCGCGCTCGCGGCATATTGAATCTAGCTCAGCAGTGTTCTCGGAAATTGTTGGAATCATGGCGATGCTCCCATTGGGACAGCATATAATATCCGTTGGTAATATACCATTAGCAAGTAACGTCGTTGAAGCTATTCGAGTCGTTCACGGTCGCCATTGACAGACCACCTATGTGTTCATAAAATCACGCAAGCATATCAACACATAAATCTGGCTTAACGAGAGGTGAAAGTATGGCTGATAGGCCGAATATCGTATTTATCATGAGCGACCAGCAGCGCTCCGATACACTCGCATGTTATGGCGCGGACTACATGAAAGTGCCGCACCTGAACGCGCTGGCGGATCGCAGCTTTGTGTTCGAGAACGCCTATGTCGCACAGCCGGTTTGCACGCCGGCGCGCGCCACGATTATGACCGGACTTTACCCGCACACCGCGGGACCCATTGTGAACAAGATCCACCTGCCCGCAGATACGCCCGTCATCGCAGAGATGATCGACGACGAATACTTCAAGGGCTATATGGGCAAGTGGCACCTCGGCAACGACGTGCAGGTGCAGCACGGTTTCGATGTGTGGAATCCGACCGAGGACGGCCACAGAGAGGCATACACGAAGGCCGAATTGCGCTACGAAATGACACCGTACCATAATCACCTGGTAGCGAGTGGTCATGAACCTGACTCTACGCAATGGGATGGCACGGGCGTATTCTCAGCTGATGCGCGACAGGACCTTCCAAAAGAGTTTCAGATGGCACACTACCTAGGCGACAGCGCGGCCGAGTTCATCGAGGAGAACAAGTACCGCCCGTTCATCCTTTATGTCAGCACCTTTGAGCCGCACTCGCCCTACAATGGCCCGTACATGGACTTTTACGATCCTGCGGAAATCCCGGTCGGTGATGCCTTCCTTGAGGTGCCGGAGGGAGCGTCTCGCGTCAATCGCGTGCGCGCGAACTACTTTATGCAGTTCATGCTGGAGGGTAAGAGCCACGCGGACGACGAATACATGACGCGCTATGCCGCAGCGCGTGAGGACGTAACAACCGAGCAGGGCTGGCGCACGCTTCGCGCGCATTACATGGCGAACATCACGCTTGTTGACGACATGGTGGGCAAGATAACGGACGCATTGGAGAAGGCGGGCGTCGCCGACAACACGGTGGTCGTGTTCACGAGCGAGCACGGCGACATGATGGGCGACCATGGCATGCTGGAAAAGCGGTCGTTCTACGAGGAGGCATCGAAGGTGCCGCTGCTGATGGCAGTCCCCTGGCTGTCGAAGGAGCAGACTGTTGTGGAAGGTAGTGTGGGGCACATCGACCTGGTGCCGACGCTGCTGGAGCTGAGCGGCAACGATGTTCCGGATTCGCTGCAGGGCAGGAGCCTGGTGCCGGTGCTCAAGGGTGAGCAGGCGCTTGAGCGGGACGTGTTCGTGCAGTGGAACGGCACCAGCGACGAACTACCTGACAGGTTCCTTGGAAGCAGGGAAGTCAATCGTATGCTGACTTTGCCGGGGCGCTCGGTGATTACGCCCGACCGCTGGAAACTTAACCTGTGCGCGGGAGACCAGGGCGAGCTGTATGACCTGAATAGCGACCCTTATGAGCGGAATAACCTGTACGACGATCCGGCGCAGCGCGACAGGGTTATTGACATGGCGGCGCGTATCCGCATCTGGCAGCACGAGACGGGGGACACGGCACCGTTGCCGAGCGTATAGCGGCAACGGGCATTCAGAGGATGGAGTGATGAGGCTGCCAAGAGTCGGTAACGGTATCCATATCCTGCTATTCATCGTCGCTTTTGCGGCTGTGTTTATCAGGCTATGGTTGCCGCCCGGGTTTGGGATTGTCTTGGCGGCCTTAGCAGCAGCTGTGTTTGTGTTCAACCTGCTGTGGCTTTTGCTGTCTCGCGATTTTTCGGCTGGTCGCGTGCTGCTCTTTCTTGCCGGGACGCTTGCGGCCATAGCGGTGTTCTTTGTCGGATTATTTGTAGGACTGCAGGTCAACCCGACCCTGGGAACTGTCCTGGTGGTTGTGGCGGCAGCGATATTCGGTTTTGGCGTTGTAAGAATAGTCAGAACCGGACGATCATGACAGGATTGATGAGTTATGGGTTACGAGTTCATTAAGCTAGATAAAACAGACCGCATCGCTACACTGACGCTGAATCGTCCTGAGAAGATGAATGCGCTCAGCACGGGGTTGCTGACGGAGTTCAGCGGCGCGCTGGACGATGTGCATAACGACCACGATGTGAATGTGCTGATACTGACGGGCGCAGGTAGGGCCTTCTCAGCAGGGTATGATATTTCGCCCGGACAGGAAGCGGCTGATATACCGGCGACTGCGGCGTGGGACGCGAAGCACCTACCCGCCCGCACGCTGATGAAGCTGTGGCACCTGCGGCAGCCGACTATCGCCGCGGTGAACGGTCACGCGCTTGCTGCCGGTAATGTGCTGGCGATGACGGCGGACATCGTGATCGCCGCGGACCACGCGACGTTCGGCGAGCCCGAGATTCGCTTCGTGGCGCACTCCCCTGCGATTATGCTGCCGTTCACGATTCCGCTGCGACACCTGCACTGGCTGTACTATACCGGCGATACGGTTGACGCTCAGACGGCAGAGAAGTGGAATATGGTGAACTGGGTGGTGCCTTCCGACGAGCTGATGGACAGCGCGCGCAATGCCGCGACTCGCATCGCAAACGTGCCGCCGTATGCCGTGCAGATGATGAAGCGCAGCATCAAGGGCACCTACGAGAAGATGGGCTTTTCGGAGGCGTTCGAACACCACCTTATGATCCGCATGATAGAGGCGATGCAGCCCGGTGTCCCCGAGAAAGAGGCGCTCGAAGCCATCAAGCAGGAACATGGCATGCGCGCGTTCCTTGAAGCCCGTGATGCCCCGTTCAAGTAGGTCAGATTAGGCTTTAGTACCT
Source organism: Dehalococcoidia bacterium (assembly GCA_963665605.1). Lineage (GTDB taxonomy): Bacteria > Chloroflexota > Dehalococcoidia > Lucifugimonadales > JADFKI01 > Bin90. The sequence goes on from OY762409.1 coordinate 3,444,007, forward strand.
GCGAGCGGCTTAGGTAGCCTCAACGCCGTCCTCAGCCTCGACGGAAATGTGAAGCTCGTCCAGGTGGTACTGCTCTACCACGTTTGGCGCCTCGAACAGGGGATCAAAGCCGCTCTGGGTCTTGGGGAATGCGATGACATCCCGTATGTTGTCGCGTCCGGTCAGCACCATCATCAGCCTGTCTATGCCGGGCGCGATGCCTCCGTGGGGTGGCGTGCCGTACTCGAATGCAGTCAAGAGCTGGTCAAAGCGTTCCGCTACCTGCTCCTTGGTGTAGCCTAGCACGCCGAAGACGCGCTCCTGCAGCTCTCTATTGTGGATACGGATGCTGCCGCTTGCGAGTTCCGCGCCGTTAGCAACGAGGTCGTACAGCCTGCCGATCACTTTGCCCGGGTCGCTGTCGAGGTATGCCTCGTGCCCGTCCTTTGGCATGGAGAAGGCGTGGTGCATTGCGTCCCAGCGGCCTTCGTCCTCGTTCCACTCGAAGAGGGGGAAATCGGTTATGAAGGCGAAGGCGACCAGGTTCGGGTCGGCAAGGTTCAGCCTCTGGCCTATTTCGTTTCGCAGCGCGCTCAGTGCCTGATTGGTGGTCTTGGCAGGTCCGGCTACGATGAGGACCATGTCTCCCATATTAGCTTCGGCCCTATGAGCAATGGCCTTCACCTGTTCGACTGTGAGAAAACGCGCGGCGGGTGAACGGAAGCCTTCTTCGGTCAGATCATCGACATCACCTTCACCGGTCAGCGCGATGGTAACGAGTCCGAGAGCGCCGTTCGCCTTGGCGAAGTCTATGAGGGCGTCCTGCTGGCGGCGCGGCAGCGAGGCGTAGCCGGGGGCACTGAACCCCTTGACGATACCGCCGCTCGCCACGGTAGAGGTGAAGACGCGGAACTCCGTCTGCGCCGCAATGTCTGACAGATCCACGAGGTCCAGGTCGAAACGAAGGTCGGGCTTGTCGGTGCCATAGCTCGCCATCGCCTCGGCATAAGTCATACGCGGGAACGGACGCATAATCCACTTGTCGGGGAACAATGTCTCGACAATCTTTGTGTAAAGCTCCTCGATGAGATTGAGCACGTCGTCTTCTTCGACGAAGCTCATTTCCATGTCAAGCTGGGTGTGCTCCGGCTGGCGGTCGGCGCGCGGGTCTTCGTCACGGAAGCAGCGAGCAATCTGGAAATACTTTTCGACACCTGCTGCCATAAGAAGCTGCTTGAGCTGCTGCGGGGACTGTGGCAGAGCGTAGAACTTGCCCGGATAGAGGCGACTTGGCACGAGGTAGTCGCGCGCACCCTCTGGCGTGCTCTTGATGAGGATGGGAGTCTCAACCTCCAGGAAACCGCGCTCGCTGAGGAAATCGCGGATGTAGCGTACGACCTCGTGGCGCATGATGATGGTATCGCGCATCGACTGGCGGCGCAGGTCCAGGAAGCGGTACTTCATTCGAATCAGCTCGTCGACTTCGCTCTCCTCGTTGATGTAGAACGGGGGCGTCTTCGACTCGTTGAGCACTTTGACCTGCTCGGCGGCAACCTCGATCTCACCGGTGGACATGTTTGGATTTTCGGTGCCTTCCGGCCGTGCTGTGACGGTGCCGGTTACCTGGACTACCCATTCGTTGCGCAGGGATTCGGCGATAGCGTGGATGCCGCTCGGCGCGTTGTCCGGGTTGAAGACGACCTGAACGATGCCTTCCCGGTCGCGCATGTCAATGAAGATAAGGCCACCGTGGTCGCGGCGGCGGTGGACCCATCCTGCCAGCGTAACCGTCTTGCCAATATATTCGGCGCGCACGTCGCCGCAGCTAATAGTCTTAAGCAAATCTGCCCCCTTGAAATCGCAGTGTAGAGAAATTATACAGGCTTGGGCGGCAGATTACAGGGTTTAAGGGCAGACTGTAAAATAGGGAGGGCTAGGTCGGAATGCCGTAGGATCGCTTCTTTACTTCGAGATGCACGAAGGTTTCGGTGCGCTGCACACCGGGAATTGTGGCGACCTTTGTACGTAGGAACTGGTTGAGCGCCGAAGGCGATGGCAGAGTAACCCAGCCGTAAATGTCATAGGGACCCGTGCTGACCGTGACCCAGGATAGCTCGTCCATCGATGCCATCAGTTCGGCCGCAATGTCGGCTTTGTCAGGGTCAACACGCACGCCGATGAGGGCTTCGAACGGATTCCCCATCATGTCAGGGTTAGGAATGGCTGCGACGAATATGCGCTCTTCGTCAATCAGGCGACGCAGGCGACGGCGCACCGTACCTTCGCTTACGCCAGCAATCCGGGCAATGCCCGCGTTCGACGCTCTGCCGTCCTGTCTCAGCGTGGCAATTATCTTGGCATCAAGTTCGTCCATCACTCTGCCCGCTCCTGCCGCGAATATAATTGCGCAATTCTAGCGATGCCCCAAATGGCTGTCAATGACGCATTGCGTGGTGCTAAGGGGCCGAGGAGTAAGTTCGCTTGGTGCCGGCTAGAATGGACGGATTGCAAGCCATGTAGCAAGCGCAAGACCAATGAACAGGTACGTCAGGCCATAGGCGGCGGAAGGGAAGCCGAGCGTAATGGCAAAAGAGCCGACGAACACGCAGGCAGCGCTTACGAATTTGAGTCTAATCCCACGCTTGCGGTTGGTTGCGAGGCTGACGGCCTCGCCTATGGCGTAGCCGATAAGTGCCATGACTGCCACGTAAAAGAATGGCAATATGGTGTTGATTAGCGCGATGTCGAGAAACACCAATCTAAACAGGACCGGAGCCACAAAGTAGAAGGCGAAGCCGAGAACAAGAGCAGCTCCGACGCCTGCTGCGATGCCACGTAGCAGAAACGGCATCGGAACATCGTACGTGGGAACTGTGTTGACGCGGGCGCAGTCCGGGCAGCGCATGCCTACTGGAGAATGTACCAGGCAGTCCGGGCATATAGTCTTCTCGCACCTGCCGCAGCGTATGTTGGTCTCGGTCTTTGGATGTCTTTCGCAATACTGCGTCTGTGTCATTGCTCTGATGCCTCGGAAGTGTTTGTTATTGGAGTGCGTTCCTTCCAGTCTTGCTGTTTGGGCACATCCCTGTCCCATAGGATACGACATAACAGCGTTTGGAGAACAGGTTGCTCGGGTGTTGGACGCTCCCAGTTCGCTGTGAGTCGCTTGGTTATCAGCAAAATGGCTATGCCCACGCACATCGCAACTACCGAATCCGGCCTGTTTGCCAGCCCGAATGCGCCGAATGATACGGCAGCCAGGGGTAGTGCAATAAGAGCTACAAGCGTCAGCAAGCCAGTATCCTTGAGCACGAAGCGGCCAATGCCGGCTATCAGCACTGTGGCTATCACCGCCTCATACCACAACGCGAACGCAAGAATCGCGCCACCTGCCGTGCCGACTCCGCGACCGCCGGTGAATCGAATGTAAGGCGACCAGTTATGCCCAGCGATGGCTGCGAGCGCCACGCCGACCTGCGCGGCTTCGGACGCATCCAGAGCGCGCACAAGGATTACAGGGAGGATGCCCTTGACTATGAGATCGAACAGTCCGACCGCGACTCCGACCTTTGCGCCAAGCTGCGCCAGCGCGTTGGATGCGCCCACATTTCCAGAGCCGTAGTTGCGGATGTCTATTCCGGCTTTAAGGCGTGCGGCAAGATACGCGGTGGGAATGCCGCCCCACAGGTAGGCGACTACGATGAAGACGCCATCACTGAGTGTCATATTGCAGCGGTTGTCCTGAGAGCATAGAGGGCTTCGACGCTGGACATTGGAGGGCCGACGGTGCCGGGTTCAGGTTCGTCCGGGTTGCCGAGCGCATGATAGTCGCTGCCGCCGCAGGGGATGAGGTCGAAGTCGCCCGCGAGTCCGCGCAGCCATTCGACCTGTTCCGGCGTATAGTCGCCGTAATAGACCTCCATTCCGACAAGTCCTGCCGCTTTCAGTTTGCCCAGGATAACGGGCAGTGAGGACACGCCTTCGCGGTCGGACTTGGACGCAGAGTATGTGGGGTGCGCCATGACTGGCAATGCGCCGTGCTCTACAAGCAGGCGAACTGCATCTTCGGGCAATAGCTTTGGGCGCTCGACATACGCGGAGCCGTTTCGACCTAGGTATTCGTCGAATGCGTCGCGCGGATACTTGACATACCCTGCCTCCACGAGCGCCTGCGCAATGTGGGGTCTGCCGATGGAGGCGTCACCGGCTATCTGTTGAACGCGCTCCCACGAAATTGCGAGTCCCAAGTTGTTCAGGTTTTCGACCATCTTCATGCCACGGTCTTCGCGGCCACTGCGGAAATCCTCCAGAATTGCCTGTAGGGATGCGTCGGAATGGTCAACGAAGTAGCCGAGGATGTGAATCTCGCTGCCCGGAACGTCGGTACTTAGCTCGATTCCTGGAATCACGGTAATGTCCGGGTGCGCGGCTGCGGCATCGAACGCTTCCGGCAGGCCGTTCGTTGTGTCGTGGTCGCTGATGCAGATGGTCTTCAAGCCGCGTTCGGCGCATAGCGCCACTAGCTGCGTGGGCGTGAGGGTGCCGTCCGAAAATGTAGTGTGTAGGTGCAGGTCTGCTTCAATGATTGTCACAGTGGGTAATCTCTCCAGTATGTAGTTGCAATGCGGATCATGAACAGGTCTATTTTCGCGGAGACAGAATGACCGCCAAGGGCCTGGGATCAAACCCTTTGACGGTCACTCGGTATTCAATTCGAAAGGCAAATCTAGCGGGCGTAGCTGATGGCCCGGCTCTCTCGGATAACAGTTACCTTGATCTGGCCGGGATAGACAAGCGTCGCCTCGATCTTCTTCACGATGTCGTTTGCCATCTTCACGGCGGTAGCGTCGTCAACCGCCTGGGGCTTCACCATAACGCGAACTTCGCGCCCTGCCTGAATGGCGTAGCATTTTTCCACGCCGTCAAATGCGCGCCCGACTTCCTCTAGGGCTTCAAGGCGCTTGATGTAGTTTTCCGCGGTGTCGCGGCGTGAACCGGGTCGAGCTGCGCTGATCGCGTCCGCGGCGGACACGATGAATGCCTCCGTCGTGCTCATTACGTCGTCATGGTGCTCGGCGATGCAGGTGCATACAGCCTTGGCGACGCTGTGCTTGGATGCCACATCGGCGCCTATTTCAGCGTGGGGGCCTTCGACTTCGTGCGAAAGCGCCTTGCCGAGGTCATGTAGAAGTCCGCCGGCCTTGGCGACTTTTACATTCGCTCCTATCTCGGACGCGATCATGCCGGACATGTGCGCCACTTCGATACTGTGTTGCAGGACGTTCTCACCGTAGCTGTAGCGGTACTTCAGGCGTCCCAGCAGGCGTACGACATCCGGGTGCAAACCTCGAACGCCAACTTCGAGAGCGGCTTCCTCGCCGCATTTCCATATAATGTCCGAGACTTCTTTTTCCGACCTGCCAACCATCTCTTCGATGCGGGCAGGATGTATTCTGCCGTCTGAAACTAGATTAGTCACTGCAAGGCGGGCAATCTCCCTGCGTACGGGATCAAAGCAGGACAGAGTTACCGCCTCCGGGGTGTCGTCTATGATGAGGTCCACACCTGTGGCTTTCTCAATTGCACGTATATTGCGTCCTTCACGGCCTATGAGACGACCTTTCATGTCGTCGCTGGGGAGTTGCACTGTGGTGACTGTGGCTTCGGAAACCACGTCTGCCGCGAAACGATGAATTGCAAGGGCAATGATATTGCGGGCCTTTTCGTTGCCTTCTAATCTTGCCTGCTCTTCAAGGTCGCGGTAGCGAATAGCGAGGTCGTGCTGAATTTCCTGCTCAGCACTGTACATCAACTCGTTGCGGGCGTCGGCAATCGACAGTCCGCTGATTTCTTCCAGTCTAACGAGCTGCTCGGAGCGCATCACCTCTTGTTGCTGCATGTGCTCCGTTTTCATTTCCTGGAGGCGCTGCTTTCTCTTTGCCTTCAATTCTGTGAGGGAACGTTCAAGGTCGGCGACCTTATTTTCACTATCGGTCACCTTCCTTTCGCGGCGGTCGAGATTACTGGCGCGCCGCTCTACGTTTTCCTGCCTGTTGGCAACGCGTCGCTCCGTGCGCTGAACCTCGGAGCGGCGTTCACGAATTTCGGCTTCCGCCTCCGTGCGGAACTTTAGGGCTTCCTCCTTACCTTCGATGATGATAGCGCGGCGTTCATCGCCGGCGTCTTCCAATATTTGGGCAGCCTCCGACTGCGCCGCTGCGTAGCTCTTACTTTGTAACAATCCTCTTCCGAAGTATCCACCTAGTGCGCCTATTGTTAGGCCTATCAGGACGGCGAGAATGGAGAATATAGCAATTTCCATTTCACTCACCTCCCTTATGTGATTTACCCTAGATTATCTAGGTCTCCCGATGACCCAATAGTATCGTTCATGGCAATAGGTGTCAAGGTGAGCACTCCCTGATGGGGTCTCAATTGAGAGCTGGAATCAGAGAGCAGAAAGCAGGAATTTACGCGCTAATAGACTGCTTCATACAATTCGCATAATTGCTTGAAAGGGGCGAAACCTGAGCGAAACGAACGGCCTAATAGCCCAGAGTGCCGGCGGGTCTTGGACAGGAGCTGTTGATGCTGAAATAGCGAGCGCGCTAACCTTCGATAGCCTTCAGTTCCTCCAACACATCCTGTGGCGAGGGGCGGTCACCGGTGCTGCCAACATACTTCCAGCGAATGATGCCGTCCTTGTCGATAATGAATGTGGAGGGCCTGGCGATATTGTTGCCAGCAAGCACATCGTATGCGTTGATTGTTGCCCTGTCGGAGTCGGAAAGTATTGGGAATGGCGCGCCCCACTGGTGTGCGGCTCCCTCGGCACCTTTCAGGTCGTCCGCACTGACCGCGAGGATGATGGCGTCTTCCTTCTGTATCGCTGCGTAGTATTCTGTCAGCTCGACGAGCTGCTGGCGGCAGAACGGTCACCAGAAAGCGCGGTAGAAGACGAGCACCACATTCTTGTCGCCTCTGAATGAATCAAGTGCGTATTCACCGTTGCGCGCGCTCTGCAGCGAGAAGCCCGGCGCGAGGTCGCTGACATTTGCGCCGACCTGGGGCGAAGGAACTTCCGTCGGCTCCGGTGTAGATGTGGGGACGGAGGTTGCTGTGGGTGGTACTGACGTCGCTGTTGGTTGTGTAGTGGGTTCAGGCGTTGCAGTAGGCGGAGGTGGCTCTGCCGTGGGTGTGTCGACTGATGCCTGTGCGGGCTGGGTTGTTGTAAGTGTTGTAAGTGTTGCAATTGGAGCAGATGTAGCAGTCTCCGTTGGCTCTTCCGCCGGTTCAGGTGTTGGGGACGGTACTGTTGTGGCAGGTTCGGGTGTCGGAGATGGAGGCACAGGTGTATCAACATGTGCCACGACAGGAGCGGTGGTCGCTGTCGATACGGGTGTCTTGGTCGCAACGGGGGCGGTGGGCGCGGGCTGCTCGGCGGGCGCGTCTCCTCCGCATGCCAAAATGACAATGACGATTGAGGCGAGTGCCGCTCCGATGATTGCGTTCTTGAAATTCAGGCGCATTGTTGTGAGGATGCCTCCATTTGTTGCCAGTCTAATAGGCTCCAGGGGTTAGGTCGGCTCTGTGACTTTTCCTGGTTGGATAATGTAGCATAGCCGACAAGGTTCGACTGCGTACGACTGCCTTCAATAAGTATGATGCTTGATTCGGCGAAAAGGTTGTTGACTGCGGTCGGAAATGAGTGAAGGTTTATCTATGGGGGCATTCCGGGACACTTCGCTGAGCCTGTTCACCGACCTGTACGAGCTGACGATGGCACAGGTGTACTGGCAGGCGGGCGTTACGGCGGAGGCGTGCTTCAGCTTATTCGTGCGGCGTCTGCCTACTGACCGCGGATACCTCGTGTTCGCGGGACTCGAGGACATGCTGGATGCTCTGAGCGGGCTGCGCTTCAGTGAGGACGACATTGAGGACCTGCGGTCATTAGGGCTGTTCGATGATGGATTCCTAGAATACCTTGCTGCCTTGCGCTTCACCGGCAGCGCGCGCGCCATGCAAGAGGCGACCGTCTTCTTTGCCAACGAGCCGGTGATGGAAGTCACAGCGCCGGTTATAGAAGCGCAGATTGTCGAGACTTTGCTGCTCAACATGTTCAATGTGCAGACCATGCTGGCGACGAAGGCCGCGCGCGTGGTGGAGGTGGCAGGCGGCAGGTCCGTAGTGGACTTCGCGGCGCGGCGCACGCAGGGCTTGGACTCAGCGATCAAGTTTGCGCGCTCGGCATACATCGGCGGATTCGGAGGGACGAGCAATGTGCTGGCCGCGCTCCGGCATGGCATACCGGCGGTGGGCACGATGGCGCACTCCTTCATCACTTCGTTCGGCAGCGAGTTGGAGGCGTTTGATTCCTATGTAAAGTCCTTTCCGGGCAACTCCACACTTCTCGTTGACACCTATGACACTAATGAAGGTGTCCGAAATGCAATCACCGTTGCGAAGCGAATGAGAGAGCGGGGGCACGATCTGAATGCCATCAGGCTAGACAGCGGGGACTTGCTGTCTCTCTCAGTAGAGGCGCGCGCGATGCTGGACGAGGCAGGGCTGCGGGGTGTACTGGTGCTTGCGAGTGGCGGGTTGGATGAGTATCAGATCCAGGCTCTAATAGATTCAGGAGCGGCTATCGACGGATTCGGCGTGGGAACGAATGTGGGCACATCCGCGGACTATCCGTGGCTTGACTGCGTTTACAAGCTCGTGGAGTATGACGGCAAGCCTTCGATGAAACTCAGTGAGGGCAAGGAAACCTTGGTGGGACCAAAGCAAGTGATTCGTCATTTGGATGCGACAGGGATGTACGCCGGAGATGTAATAGGGGGCGTCGATGAGCCTGTTCCGGACGATGCGATCGCGTTGCTGTCCGAGGTAATGGGGGGCGGAGTACGAACTAGCGAAACCTGTTCGCTGGACGAATTGCGGCGGCGATGCTCCCGAGAGATGGAACGGCTTCCGGCAGGGTGCCGGCGGATCCAATTGCCTGACGAGTATCCTGTCGCCGTCAGTGACAATCTTCAGAGCCGCCAGCGGAGCGCGAAGCAGGCGATTATCAAGGGAATGGAAGACGCTAGCTGATTGTATCGGCTGTAAATGGCATGAGGTGTGAGAATGGCGCGAATTCCGTATGTAACAAGAGAAGATCTGGCTGCCGACAAACAGTCCATATACGACCATATCGCGGAGACGCGGGGTGGCATAGACGGCAAGGGCATGCCGAACTCGTTCAGACTGCTGATGAACGCGCCAGATGCTGCCGAAGCGGTTGGCGTGCTGGGTGAGCACATTCGCCTCGGTTCTGCGCTGCATCCTGCTTTCAGGGAGACGGCGATTCTCGGAGTGGCGCGGGCGCTGGACAGCCAGTATGTTTGGGCGCACCACGAGCCGATTGCGCGTGATGTGGGGGTGAGACCTGAGGTCATCGAATCCATTCGCAGCGGCAGAGCGCCGATGGGATTGCCTCCCAAAGAGGGCGTGTTCGCGCAGGCGGGCAAGGAGTACGTGCGGAACGGGGCGCTGAGCGAGCGGACGTTTCAGGCGATCGAGCATCTGCTGGGGCCGGAGGGAGCGGTGGAGCTTGTGGTGGTCATCGGATACTATGCGATGCTGAACGCGGTGCTCGGCTCGCTGGGCATTGACCTGGACGATCACCTTGAAGCGACACTGCCCGTATGATGCTATCGCCTGACATATTTATGGCTGGAAGTGTGTGTTGACCAATCAATCGGACGGCGCTGAAATAATCGCTGAGGCTCAACCTCGGACTTTGCGCGAGAAGTTGTCCACGCCATCGTGGATAATGTACGACTTCTCGGACACGATATTCTCGGCAAGCCTCCTGACATTCTACTTCCCGCTGTGGGTAACACAGGATGCTGGTGGCACTGACGCATACTTCGCATTCGCGCTATCGCTATCCGCGCTGCTTGTGGCGATTACGGCGCCGTTGTCCGGGGCGTTGTCTGATCAGATGAACAGGCGCGTGCCAATGCTTGCGGTATGCGTAATCCTTTGCGCGACATGCACAGGACTCATTGGCGCGTTTGGGGGGCTGAGTTGGGGGCTTGGGCTGTTCTTCCTTGCCAACTTCCTGTACCAGACCGGGCTGGTATTCTACAATTCCCTGATCCGCAATGTGAGCTCTGAGTCGAAGCGGGGGATAGTCTCAGGAATCGGAGTCGGTGCGGGCTACATAGGTCTGTTTGTGGCGTTCCTGCTTCTCGATCCGCAGGTCAGAGAGCACGGCAACCAGTGGGCATTCTTGCCGACGGCCGCGCTGTATGTGCTATTTGCGCTGCCTCTGCTCCTTATCGTCAAGGATGTTGGGCGGATGCGTCCCATATCACCGCGCCTCGTCACCCAGTCGTAGAGACAGCTTTACGCTACCTTCCGCAACGTGAGGCAGCACAAGAACCTGTTCCGCTTCATAATGGCGCGATTCCTCTATATGGAGGCAATAAACACCGTCTCGTCCTTCTATGTGATCTACCTGGTAAGTGTGAGCGATTTCACCCAGGACGAAGCGGTGGACATGATAATCAGGCTCATCATGATAGCGGTTTTCTCGTCTGTGATCGCCGGATTCATGGTAAGCAAGTTCGGTTCGAAGAAAGTTCTGGGCGTCGCGCTGGTCGGCTGGGCTTCGGTGGTGATTGCGGCAGCACTGGTAAGCGAGACCTGGATGTTCTGGGTTGTCGGCGCGGTGACGGGATGCTTCTGGGGCGGGCCGCAGATTGCGGACAGAGTGATGCTGACGAGGCTTGCGCCTGAGGGGCAGCTCGGGGAGTTCTTCGGGCTGTTCCAGATGTCGGGCAGGCTGTCCGCCGTCGTTGGTCCTGCCCTGTGGGGGCTGACGACGACGGCACTTATTGGGCTGGGGGACTGGCGCTACCGCGTGGCGATGTTGATAGTCTCTTTGTTCTTGGTGGGCGGCCTTGCGCTGCTGCTGTGGGTGCGGGAGGAGCGTGAAGAGGCCAACATCCCTCCGCCTGCGGATGAACAGCCTCGCACGCCCCAAGTCGTTGACTGAAAAATGGCGTGCTGATAAACTCCTTTGGAGCATATCTGAGAGCAGATGCGGCACATATTTGCCGATTAAATCAAGTCTTCAGACTCATCAATTTGGACCACAGACATGGAGGCTGGAAATGACGACCGTGCAGTCAAAACAGGACGTTGCACTGATGGCACACCTGCTGCGAAGGGCTTCCTTCGGCGCGACGAAGCGAGAGGTCGAGCAGCGACTTGAAATGGGCTATGAGGCTACGATTGAAGACCTGCTTTCGAGGTCGAAGCCGTTCTCGATGCCGGAAGACATCATCCGCCGTTACCATGTTGACCAGTCAGACCTGCGTAACGGGCAGGCTGCGGGCGCGCACTGGGTGTATCGCATGGCAACCACTCCCAACCCGCTGGAAGAGAAGATGGCGCTATTCTGGCACCGAATCTTTGCTACCGCTGCCACGAAGTTGATTCAGGCGCGGATGGTTGTCAACCAGGTGGAGATGTTCCGCAATTATGGCATGGCAAACTTCCGCGACCTGCTGGTGCAGTTGTCCCGCGATCCGGGCATGTTGATGTGGCTCGACAACCAGGACAATCACAAAGACCAGATCAACGAGAACTACGGCAGGGAGATTCTGGAACTGTTCTCGATGGGCGTGGGCAACTACACCGAAGAGGACATCAAGGAGTGCTCAAGGGCGTTTACGGGCTGGAGTGTGGTCAATCCCGACTATATGTCCATCAAGATGCGCAACAACACGGCTCGTCCTTACGGCTATATCGCGTGGCAGTTCAACTACGATGAAGCCGACCACGACGAGGAGGAGAAGCTCTTCCTCGGAGAGAAGGGCAACTTCAACGGCGAGGATGTTGTTGACATCATCTGCAAGCAGGAAGCGACGGCGCGATTCATCGCTCGCCACCTGTATCACTTCTTCGTAGCAGACGAATCGCCGGTTCCGCAGTGGCCTTACGAAGACCCGAAGGACCCTGAAGCCATAGATACTATGACGCAGGCGTACTTCGATTCGGGCTACGACATATCGGAGATGCTGCGCGTTATGTTCAACTCCGACTTCTTCAAGGAGGAGGCCGTACGCTTCGGCAGGATCAAGAGTCCCGCCGAGATGGTGGTCGGCACTCTGCGACTGGCAGGTGGGCTTGAGTTGCCTTCAATGGAGACTTATGCGGCCGCCGGCGTATGCTCGCAGATGGGGCAGGCGCTGTATGCTCCGCCGAGCGTCGAGGGCTGGCAGGGCGGCGCCGAATGGATTAACACAGGCTCGTATGTGCATCGGGTTAACTTCGCAAGCAAGGTGCTTGGGAATCCGAACAAGCCAGGTCTGCGAATGCTGATAGACGATGTGCGGGGCTACGCGGGTGGCGGCGCAATAGATGCAGAGACACTGGTGGACGCATGCTTCGATGTGATTGGGCCGATGCCTGTGCTGGACAGCACGCGGCAGGGATTGATCGACTATGCCGCGAAGTGGGGAGATTTGTCGTTCGATGACGACGATGCTGCCGAATTTGCCGAACAGAAGATAGTTACGATGCTTCAGATGGCGGTTACTACGCAGGAGTACCAGTTGGCGTAGTAATCCACTGCCTATTTCCAACCAGACTTGAATAGGGGACGGTAGCATGGCTACACAGACAGTTACAAAGCCCTTCACCCTGAATTATCTCGACACGATTGGTTTCGTGGCGGACCAGGGTGGCAGAGGATTCCATTTGCCCACCGACATGGTGATACGGGATGATGGCAGGATATTCGTCGGAAGTCGCAGTAATACGACGGCTTTGGATATCGTGGGCATCCAGATGGCGACGGTGGACCACCGGTTCTTCGGGCAGCTTTACGGCTATGGCAGGGGAGACGGCCAGATGATATGGCCATCGGCTCTGGCGCTCGACAGCGACAATAAACTGTACATGGCCGACGACTTTCTACAGCGCGTTACGATTTATGACTCAGAGGGCAACTATGTCTCGAAGTGGGGCACGGTTGGCTTCAGAGATGGCGAATTCGACGGGCCATCCGGTCTGGCGTTCGACGCCGCCGACAATTTGCTTGTGGTAGACCATCGCAATCACCGCGTGCAGAGGATGACCAAGGACGGTCAGTTCATCAGCAAGTTCGGCTCCTATGGGGAAGGCGAAGGCGAGTTCAACCTGCCCTGGGGAATCGCTCAGGACAAGGACTGGCAGATTTACATTGCGGACTGGCGTAACGACCGTATCCAGAAGTTCACGCCGGACGGCGACTTCATCGCAGCTTACGGCTCCACCGGCGACGGTGAAAGTCAGTTCAACCGACCTTCGGGACTTGCGGTTGACTCGGACGGCAACATGTATGTCGCCGATTGGGGCAATCAGCGAGTGCAGGTGCTAGACGCTGGCGGGAACTTCATCACATCGCTGCGGGGCGAGGCGACATTGGGCGAGTGGGCCGTCGAATATCTGAATGCTAACGCCGACGAGTTGGATGCGCGCTCACGCTTCGTACCTGAGTTTGAGGTGGATGTTGAGGACGAGCACGAGGCATCGGCCCGCATCGAGTCATTCTTCTGGGACCCGGTGACGGTCGTGCTTGACGAGCAGGAACGCGTGTATGTGCTTGAGACCTGCCGGCATCGTTTCCAGGTGTATGAGAAGGTATAATAGCCGCTCAAGGCAGATGAAGAGCGTCCATAGTCTGTGCTCAGGATCATCATATGCTTCGTAAATTGCTCGGATTGGGCAACAAAGAAAATAAACAAGGTGAAGTCTCCTCAATTGAAGATCCGTTGCTAGAGTTTCGTCTCGAAGAAGCCCGAATAAGTGAAGCAGGATCGGTAAATGGCAAGCATTTCACCTCATATGTTGATCAGATCAAGCAACTCAAGCGAGAAGAAAAGCACCAAGAGGCGGTAGAGTTGCTTTTGAAAATCTGCGATGCCACAGAAGCAGAATCTGAAGTGAGCGGATTGGGTGTGGCACCTTGGTACTATGAGCAACTCGCCATAATCTACCGCAGGGAGAAGCGTTTCACTGACGAAGTCGCAATACTTGAACGTTATGAAGCACAGCCCAAAGCGCTAGGCGCAGGGCCCAAGAAATTAGCAGACCGCCTTGTGAAAGCACGGAAGATTGCCGATGAGATAAAGTAACCGAGTGGGGGTAACAATCCTCAAGCGGTTTCTGCTCGATCTTGGCAAATACATACATTCGGGGACTCATCCCCATCCCAGGCCCTTACCTGAAAAGGGTAGAGAGGATAACTAGGAGGAACAGATCCTATGAGCAGCAATGGCAAGAACCGCAAACTGGTGGTGGTGCAGCTTTCGGGTGGCAATGACTATCTGAACTGTGTTGTGCCCTACAACAACCCACTCTATGCCGATAACCGGCCGAATATCCGTATCACCGAGGACCGGGCTATCCCGATTGACGAGGATTACGGGTTCAATCCGGGGATGGCTCCGATCAAGGACCTTTGGGACGACGGTAAAGTCGCAATTGTTCATGGCGTTGGCTACCCGAATCCGAACCGCTCGCACTTCCGCTCAATGGACATCTGGCACACCGCCGAGCCCACGAAGGTTGGGAACCAGGGCTGGCTTGGGCAGGCGCTTCGGGAGATGGACCCCAGCGGCGAGAATGTCGTGGGCGCCGTGAACTTCGGGGCGGGTCTGCCTCGTGCGCTCGTATCGCCAGGAGTCCCGGTGGCATCGGTTACCGACCTCGAAAGCTACGGGCTGCTGAACGACATCGACGGCGCGGACCAGCGCGCAGAGGCTCTCGAAGTGTTTGCCAACATGTACTCGCAGGCGATTGGCAGCGGGCCGGTGATGGACTTCCTGAGCAAGACGGGCTTGGACGCGCTGCGCGGAGCCGACATTCTGCAGACGGCACCGCAGAAGTACCAGTCGGATGTGGAATACGGCTCAGACTCCTATGGCAAGAGCATGAAGGGCGTGGCGCAGGTTCTGCTTGCCGATGTGGGAACGCGCATCTGCTATACGCAGCACGGCAGCTTCGACACGCATACGAACGAAGTTGCTTTGCAGGAGCGCCTGTTGACGGACATTTCGGGCGGCATCTACGACCTTTACACAGACCTAAAGCAGCACGATGCCAGCGAAGATGTGCTGATGCTGGTCTTCACAGAATTCGGCAGGCGCGTGAAGGATAACGGCAACGGTTCTGATCACGGCTCCGGCGGTGTTTCGTTCCTGATTGGCGATGGCGTACAAGGCGGGCACTACAACGAGTACCCGTCGCTGGAAGCGCATACACTGGTTGAGGGCGACCTTGCGTTCAACTTCGACTTCCGCGGTCTGTACACCGAGATACTGGAGGACTGGCTGGAAGTGGAGGCGAAGCCTATCGTGCAGGGCACTTATGAGAAGGTGGGCGCACTGGCGGTGTAGCTTTCTGCACACTTATTACGGTAGCTAGTAAGTATGGGGCGGTCGTCAGGCTGCCCCTACGTCTTTACCGTGTGTCTTGTAGCCGGTCTGCCTTCCGGGGGAGGAATAATGGTCGAACCGAGTGAGATAATCTTCGAGGTAACCGAGGCGGTTGAAGGCGGATACGACGCGCGTGCGCTGGGTTATAGCATCTTCACGCAGGGGGAGAACTGGGCTGATCTGAAGGACATGGTGAAGGATGCGGTCGAGTGTCACTTTGACGAGGAACCAGTTCCCAGGATCATCAGGCTGCATTTCGTCAAAGATGAAGCATTTGCCATATGAGCTTGCCCCGTGACATTTCCGGGCAAGAGCTGGTTGCGCTGCTAAGGCGACACTACGGCTATAGCGTGGTAAGACAGCGAGGAAGCCACATCACGCTCTCCGCATTAGTCGATTGCGTGGAACATAAGGTGACCGTTCCGAATCATCGAGCGACCCGAGTGGGAACGCTTGGATCTATCCTGTCCGATGTTGCGGAACGTCATGGGATGGCCCGCGATCAAGTACGTGGAGCGTTGTTTGGCAGTTAGTTGGGCAACTTCGCGATAGCTCACCGGACCGCTAAGAAGCCACTGGCGCAACCTTCTCCGCGAAGTGTTCTAGTATGCGGATGCACTCTTCGATGTCGTTTGTTGGGAAGTCGTAAGTGAGCTGGTGGATGCCGATGTCAGCGCACTTCTTGATGTCCTCAATGACTGACTGCGTGTTGGCGACAATGCCTGCACCGGTTGTCTCATTTCCGCTGCCTGATCCCGACACGCCTATGTCCGAGATGTGCAGGCTGCGCTTGAGGGAGATGGTGATTTCGTCAGGGGTGCGACCTTCTGCCTCGACCTGCTCATACAGGTAGGGCAGGTTGCGCGTGACATACTCCGGCGACTGGCGCGAGGGATGCCAGGCGTCGCCGTACTTCGCGGTGCGGCGCAGCGCGCGGCGGGTATGTCCGCCAACCCAGATCGGAATTCGCGGCTGCTGCACCGGCTTCGGCTCGAAGAAGATGCCGTCGTAGCTATAGTAATCGCCGCTGTAAGCAGGCTCTTCGTCGCTCCACAGGTTCGAGAAGATTTCCAGCCACTCGTTGGTCATAGGGCCGCGCTCCGAGTATGGAACGTCCAGCGTCTCGAACTCCTTCTCCAGCCAGCCCACACCGACGCCACAGACTGCTCTGCCCTTGGACAGTACATCGAGCGATGCGAATATTTTCGCCTGCAGGATGGGGTTGCGATACGGCACGATGACGACCGTGCTGCCGATGCGGATGGTGCTGGTGCATGCAGCGACGTAGGCAAGCACCGTGAGAGTTTCGAGGAACGGCGCGTCGTGCGGACGCCTGAACGATCCGTCCGGAGTATATGGGTACTGGTTGGTAGGCGAGGTGGGCAGCACGATATGGTCGCCAATCCAGACCGACTCAAAGCCAAGTTCTTCTGCTTTCTGTGCGAACCTGCATAGCTCGTCGCCGTCCATCGTGTTGGGTAGGCAGAATCCGTATTGCATTGCGCCACTTCCTTCCTGTGTCTCATATTGACCCTTGGAGTGGGCAAGAGTATATCAAATGTGCGTGGCGGGTGAGGGGGGGCCTGTTGACAGATGCATTGTTAGCGCCCCGCCTGGAAGGGGCGGTTGCGTCAGTAGAAGATACACATTATAGTCTTGGCATAAGTGGGGGCGTGGGGTTGATTGACAACAGAATAGCCCGAGGAGGAAATGATGACGAGACCGTCTATATTTCTACTGCTTACTTCAATCATCATTTCGGCTGTTCTGATCGCGTGTAGTAGCCCGCAGCCAACGGCTCCCGCTGCTGCGCCACAGGCAGTTGCCGCGCAGCCACAGGCGCCATCAGCTCCCGGGCAGGCTGCTGCCCCTCAAGCGCCCGCTATGCCCGCGCAACCGGCACCCGCCGCACCTGCCGCGCCTGCAATGGCTCCACAGGCTACACCTACGAGTGTCGTCTTTATACAGCCTGGTGCAGTGCCGACCAGGGCTCCCCAGCCGGCTCCGGCACCTTCGCAGGAAGGTGCGTCAGGCACGCTAGTAATCGGCGAATCGGACATCGCGTTCCCGGGTACTGTGCCGAGCCTGCTCTCTTGCATCAGCCAGAACATCGCTCATCGTTACAGCGTGTATGAAGAACCTAAGCGCTGGGATCTGACAGACCCGGTAATTGTGCCGAATCTGGGCGAATCCTGGTCGTATGACGACACGGCTACGGTGCTTACATGGAAGATAAAGGAAGGTGTGCAGTTCCACGGCGGCTGGGGAGAGATGACATCAGAGGACTGGAAGTATTCTCACGAGGACATGGTCGCCGACGGTTCGATTCACTCCAACATCTTCATCTCCAAGGCGCGCGTGCAGGAGGTGAAGGCGGTCGAACCGTACACCGTGCAATTCATTCTGGACAAGCCGAACATCTTCTTCATTGACAGCCAATTTAACGGACCGGGCGGCTGCGGCTCTTTTGGAATCGTAAGCAAAACACGGGTGGACCAACTTGGCAAGGAAGAGGCGCACCTCGACCTATCCGGCGGAACGGGTCCGTTCAAGTTTGTTAAGTGGGACTCCGGTGACCAGGTCGTCGCCGAGGCGGTACCCGGTCATCATAGAAAGGACTCCAACTACGCGACGATCAAAGGCGTGGAAATAAAGGAACAGGCGACGAAGGTTGCCGCGCTTGCTGTCGGCGAACTGGACATATCCGTAGTACCCGTGACTGAATCTGAGAGGCTGTCCGGCAGGGGACTGGATATCAGAAGGCTTACCGGTGGTGGCTACCAGCGGCTGTACCCACAGGGCAGGTTCTGCATGCCGGAAACTCTGGACGGCACGGTCGTGGACCCATTCCCGAGGCCTGGATACAATCCTGATGCGCCGTGGGTAGGGGACTGTGACGACGAAACGGAACAGGAAAACGCGCGCAAGGTACGCTGGGCGATGTCCATGTCCATCGACCGGCAGTCGATCGTGAATAACATCCTTGGCGGACTTGGGCGGCCTGCGGGACCGGCGGAGATGTCCGGCGTAACCTTCGAAAAGTATTTCCAGGACAAGTGGGCTGTGCCCTTCGATCCTGAAATGTCGAAGCAGTACCTGAGCGAAGCCGGACACCCAGACGGCTTTGAAGCAACGATGAGAGTAACGACCTGCTGCCATCCTCTTGAGGTTGAAATGGGCGAGGCGATTGCCAAGTTCATGGAGGAGGTCGGCATTAAGGTCAACATAGAGATTCTGACTTACTCTGCGAACAGGCCGTCAGTGGTAGCCCGCGAGAATGGCGACTGGTGGTTCCGCAGTTCAGGGCCAGGACTGGGTCTTAACCCTGAGATTGCTATGCTGCGGCGTAACCCGGTAGGAGCGTTCAACCCCGGTTTCGAGGTGCGACGGCCACTTGAGATTATCGCGGAGATAGACGGCTGTCTTGGCGCCGAGTGCATAGATAAGTTGCGCGAGAGCCAGTGGGACTGGTGGCATCAGCAGCAGCAGATTATTGGCGTGGTTGAAACATTCGGCATATTTGCGGTGAATCCTTCCAAAGTCGGCGGCTGGACCATCCCGATAGGAGGCGCCGGACTTACGGCATTCGAGTACGTGCAGAAGCCGTAGAAAACTGTATCGATAGTGATCGCCCGTCACTCCTGCCAGGCGTAGAAGTGGCGGGCAATCCATTCATTCAGAAGTAATTCGTGCGGTGACTACACGCCCATAGCCGACTTAGCGGATAGCCACCCATCCTGAGGAATGCCAGAGTGCAGAAGTTCCTGTTCCGCCGCTTCGCGGCAGCGGTCGTTACGCTCCTGACTGTCAGCGTATTGGTCTTCGCGTTAGCCCGCATGCAGGGTGATCCGAGAACCATTCTGCTATCTGACGATACAACGCAGGAGGACTATGACGCGTGGGGGAGGGAGTTCGGACTCGACAAGCCCATCGCGGTGCAATATCTCATTTACATGGGCAAACTGGTAAGGGGAGACCTGGGCAAGTCGGTGTTGCAGAGAGTGCCTGTGAGCAAACTCATATGGTCCAGAATTCCGAATAGCGCTCAGTTGGCTGCGCTCGCATTTTTCTTCTCCATAATAATCGGCGTACCACTCGGTGTGCTTGCAGCGGTTACAAGAGGTGGTGTGTGGGACTATCTTGCAAGGTCGTTCGCGATTATCGGGCATGCGGCGCCATCTTTCTGGATTGGGCTGGTTCTGATTTTCGTATTCGCGGTATCACTTGAATGGCTGCCGACTTCGCGCAAGTCCGGGCTGGACAGCATGATTCTGCCCGCTATCACGCTTGGCTGGGGATCCGCAGGTGGACAGCTGAGGTTGGTGCGATCGTCGATGCTCGAAGTGCTGGATACTGAGTATGTGAAGCTGGCGCGGGCTAAGGGTGTTCCCGGGTTAAGCGTGATATGGAAGCACGCTCTGCGGAACGCGATGATTGCGCCGTTGACCTTCGCCGGGCTTACCCTGGCCGGCCTGATAACCGGCACAATCGTTGTGGAGACGATATTCGCATGGCCCGGACTTGGACTACTGTCGATTCAGGCGCTGAATAATTCGGACTATCCGGTAATCCAGGGCGTTATCCTGATGGTTACGCTCGTCTATGTAGTGAGTGCGTTCGGCGTGGACATTCTCTACGCCTATCTGGACCCGAGGATCAAGTACACATAAATGGCTGCTACCAGAATTGCGGGCGTGCTTGCGCCTTCAAGGTCGATAGGAATCAGGGGCGGTGTCAGCACGCTGCAGCGCTGGCCTATCTCGTCGATCATTATCCTCACTGCGCTCTTCATTGCTGCAGTGGGGGCGCCGTGGGTCGCTCCGTACGATCCGTCGCAGGACGGCTCACTTGATGACAGGCACATACCGCCGATGTTCTTCGGAGGTACGGCGGAACACATTCTCGGCACCGACCATCTTGGCAGAGACACGCTTAGCCGCCTGATATACGGCGCGCGAATTTCCATGCTGGTGGCTGCGATAGTGCTGGTCATCGGCGGCGGGATCGGTACGCTGATAGGGCTTGTGTCCGGGTATTTCGGCGGCTGGGTTGACGAGGTACTGATGCGAATTGTGGACATCAAGTTCTCCCTGCCGCTGATCCTGATCGCGCTGGCGTTGGCGATAATCTGGGGCTCAAGTATTCAACTCTTAATGGGTCTGCTCGCGTTCCTGATCTGGGGAAGCTTCTCCCGCCAGGTTCGGGGAGAAGCCCTTGTGCTGAAGGAGACGGACTATGTGAAGCTGGCGAGAGTCGCGGGCGCATCGACTTCACGCATTCTTTACAAGCACATATTCCCAGGCGTGATGAACACCGTGGTCGTGGTTGCGACGTTCCAGGTAGGGTCGGTGATACTTGCGGAGGCGTCGCTGAGTTTCCTGGGCGCGGGCATTCCGCCGCCTACGCCCGCCTGGGGTTCTATGGCCGCGGCGGGTCGGCTTTACATCACGACAGCGTGGTGGGTAACGTTGATACCCGGACTTGCGATTGCGCTGACGGTGATTGCGTTTACTCTGCTTGGGGACTGGATACGGGACAAGGTCGATCCGCGTCTTCGGCAGTTGTAGACAGTGCGGTCCGTCTATCCGCTGGAGTAGTATGGAGTCCGAGCTGCGGCAGAAAATCTAGTTGCGTTCTTGCGGCGCACTCGGCGTCCTTGCCAGCAGGATTACGAAGGCACCTATGAATCCCATCACTGTGAATGTGGCGAACGGGATGAAGTAGCTCTGCCTCAGGTCGAACATGAACCCGGCGAACAGCGGCGCGAAAATCATCGCTATGTTGGACGGGACCATGTTCATGCCCAGAATGGAGCCGAAGTTCTTCCTGCCGAAGAAGTCGCCGACTATCGCCGTCAGCAGAGGCACGCGTCCGCCGAATCCCGCACCCCACAACACGGCGAACACCATTGCCATCGGCAGGCCATCGGTAACCGTCAGTATTGCCATCGCGAAGGCTTGCATAAGCATGCACACGAACAGGACCATCGTCTTTGATGAGCGGTCTGCCAGATACCCTGCTATGAAGCCGCTGATGAAGGCGACGAAGGTGTAGAGCGTAACCACGAAGTTCGCGGTAATGAGCGATATGCCGGAGTCCGTAAGCTTCGGAACGAGATGCACTGACAGGGTTACGATGGACACGACGGATGTGAGGCGAGCAACGGCAATCACCCAGAATGCGAGTGTCTTCAGCGCCTCCCGCGGTGTCATTTCCGGTGTGTCGTCGGCTTCTGATTGCGTGGAGTCGCCCGTTGCGGTTACTGCGCGTCTGAGAGGCTCGCCATCCGGCAGCGAGCCAATATCTTCAGGGCGATTTCGTACGAAGCTCGAAGCCGGCACCGCTACCACGATCAGGACTACGCCGATGCCAAGTGAGGTCATGCGAAAGCCGTGGTTTTCGATGCCCCAGGCCAGCATCGGGACAAGGAATCCGCCCAGCTGAATGCCGGACACGGCAACGGACATGGCGAGTGCGCGGCGGCGAGAAAACCAGTTGTTTATCAGCGTAACGAAGGCTATCCAGCCGCCCACGCCTGAGCCGAGTGAGATGGCGAGATATGCCACATAGAAATGCCAGACGGTCTGGATCTGCGAGTAGAATATGAACCCGAGGCCCATCACCAGGTAGCCGACTACGACCATCCTGCGCGTGCCGAGCTTGTCAACCAGCAAGCCCTCCAGCGGTCCCAGCAACGCGCCCTCCGCACGCGAAAGCGCGAACGCGCCCGACAGTGTGGTGCGATTCCAGCCGAAGGTGCGTTCGAGCGCGACGAAGAAGGTGCCGACGCCCTGGAACACCGTGGTTGACATCAACATCAGCATGAAACTGGAGATGCCTACCAGATACCAACCGTAGAAGATGTTTCGAGGCCTGCGGAGATTTTGCATATATGTGAGTTGCGAAGCTCTGAGTTCTAGAGAGAATCGAGCCGCGCCACTATCTCCTCAGGCAGTTCGATTGTCGTTGCTTCCGCGTTACTTTCCGCCTGCTCAGGCCTTGACGCGCCGACAATGACGGATGTTATCTGCGGCTTCGAGAGTGTCCAGGCGATCAGAAGTTGGGGCACGCTGGTTTCCAGTTCGGCCGCCGTCTCCTTCAGCGTTTCCACCATCTTGAAAGTGTGATCGGTCCAGTAGGTGTCCTTGGCGCGCTGGGCGTGGCGCGATGCCATGTGGCTGTCGGATGGCGGAGGTGATTCCGCGCTATACCGCCCAGTCAGCACTCCACCCATGAATATCTGGTAGGGAATGATACCTACATCCTGGTTGGAGCAGGCGTCGAACAGCTCGCCTTCGATGTCGCGCTTGCCGAGATTGTATTCCGGCTGCACCGACTCGAAGCGCTCGAATCCGTCCCTGTCGCTGACCCACAGCGCCCTCATGAGCTGCCACGCCGCAAAGTTGGAGCAGCCGATATAGCGAAGCTTGCCCTGCCGCACCAGGTCGTCCAGCGTCTTGAGCGTCTCTTCGAGAGGCGTGTCCGGGTCGAAGTAATGTACCTGGTAGAGGTCTATGTAGTCCGTGTCCAGACGGCTCAGGCTCGCTTCTACGGCGTCGATGAGATGCTTGCGTGAAAGTCCAATGTCGTTGGGGCCCGGTCCTGTCGCGATGAATCCCTTTGTGGCGACGACGAAATCGTGGCGATGGCTGCTCACCGCTTTCCCGACCACTACCTCGGAATGGCCGGCATTGTAGGCGTCGGCGGTGTCGATGAAGTTGATGCCTGCGTCGAATGCAGCGTCTATGACCGATACTGCGCGGTCATCGTCCACATATCCGGCGCCGAACATATTCGTGCCGACGCAGACGGGGGATACTTTCAGACCGCTGCGACCAAGCCTGACGTAATTCATGCTGTTTCCTTATCCTGCTTCTGCTCGTAGAGTTTCAACTCCGTATGGCGCGCGATCACATCGAAGTCGGCATCGCTGTGAAGAATCGGTGTGCCTGCGCGTATTGCTGCTGCTGCTATGAGGCAGTCAATCAGCTTGCGTACCGTCTCCCCGCGCATTCGACAGCGTCGATATAGGGCGGCTGCATCGTCGTAGTCCGTCGTTTGTATCTGTATCTCAGTTGCGCGTGCCAGCAAACCCCTGAGGCTTCGCAGGTGCGATTCGTCACGCGCGCCTGCGAGGACTTCCATCCGCACCGCGTCGCAGATCGCAATATCGCGCGCTAATAGCTCATCAACGAGGTTGCAGATCGGAGATCCCGTGTTTCGAAGGAACTCCACCCAAGCTGAGGTATCTATGAGTATCACGGCAAACGGTCGGAACGCAAGACGCTAAGATCGCCTTCCCAGCCGATACCTCGAAGCGCACGAGCATCATCGACGGACAGCGGTTCGGCTGCCAGCGTTCTGAGCGCGAAGTTAATCGCCTCGCGTTTCGTCTTGAAACTATAGCGCCGCATCACTTCGGCGCACGCCTCATCGTCAATGTCCACGTTTGTGCGTACCATACACAAAAAATACACCGAGATGCGGAGAATGACAAGTCTTGCCTGCACAGAGAAGCGCAACTCCCGTGTTCACCTCGTCTCGTCCGTTTCCCCGGGAGGAGCAGTTAACGATCCGAATATGGGACTTTTCATGTTGACAGGCGTACACATGTTCGCTAGAATTCATGTCACATCACACTGATGGCGCATAGCAAGTAGAACGGGGGCGATATGAGGATTGCCTGCGTGCTCATCACACATCTGAGAGCCAAGGCAGAACTGCGAAGACACGAACATCTGAAAGACAGCCCGATAGCCGTAGTGGACAGGGCGAGTGGTAAGCCCCTGGTAGTTGATAGCTCCGCAGGGGCCTCCGCAAGGGCAGGAATGACTCTGGAACAGGCCATGTCCAGCCACAACGGTCTCATTATACTCGATGCGGACGAGCCGTACTATCGACGCGTGTTCGAGGATGTGATAGAGGCGCTGCTTCAGGTCAGTGACCGCGTGGAGCCGGCCGAGCTTGGCACCGTTTATGTACGCGTTGACGGGCTGGAGTTTCTGTATGGCGGTGAGAAGGCGGTCGCGTCTGCGCTTATGGACGCCGTTCCTTCTAGCTTGGCTGCTCGTGTCGGCAGCGGCGATTCGAAGTTCACATCGTATATCGCAGCACGCACCGCCAAGCCGCTGGGGATTTCGGTGTGTTCTGCTGATGCAGCCGAACTCCTCGCTCCCCTGTCGATCATACTTCTGCCCCTTTCCGACGAACTGAAGAGATCGCTGCACGGCTTCGGTGTACACACGATGGGGCAGGCGGCATCTCTGTCGCGTGACATGCTGATCGACCGCTTTGGAGGAGAGGGCAATCTCGCCTGGGAACTGTGCAACGGCATAGATGCACGGCCGGTAGTCCCGTTCAGGCAAGCGACATCGGTAGTGGAGTTTGCCTCGCTGCCGTTCGCATCGACTTCCGTAGAGTTGCTGCTTGCCACCGTGGACATACTGCTGGAACGGGCATACTCCGGGCCGCACCTTCGGCGCAGGCTTGCGGGTTCAATCACCCTTGCCTCGTCAGTGATGGGCAGCGCTCCCTGGACGCTGGTCATCCGCTTCAAGGAGCCTGTGGGTGAATGGCAGAGCGCGTCGCGGCTGGTCAGGGACCGCATTGAAGCTCAGCCACCGGATGCTCCCCTGGAAGACCTGACTCTAACGGTGGGAGACATCAGGGCGGAGTCCGGCAGGCAACTTGGGCTGCTGGAGGAGGCGAGAGACAGGCGGCGCGGCCGTATAACGGATATAGACAGGAAACTCCGGGAGCGTATGCGGAGCACTCCCGCGCTTCACCGTGTCGTGGAGATCGCGCCGTGGCATCCCGTGCCTGAGATGCGCGCGCTGAAGGTGCCGGTGGACCCGGCACATTGCGATGCATTTACGCCCCTCCACTCGCCGCATCCGGTAGCGGTTCAAGAGAGCGATGCACATCGTCCCTTGGCGGTCCTGTTGAAGAAGGGCTGGCAGCAGATATATGGCATAGATGACCGCTGGGAGTTCGACCTGTGGTGGTTGCCGAATCCGGTGACGCGCAGCTACTTCAGTGTCGTCGATGTCGGTGGGCAACGGCTGGTGCTGTTCAGGGACGAGCGAGACGGCTGCTGGTACAGGCAGCCGCTGTCTGCAGCGTAGGCCCCTGCAAGATAGAAATTAGGTCGCACCATGCCGACAGGATACGCAGAACTTCACTGCAAAAGCTTCTACTCATTTGGACAGGGCGCATCCCATGTTCATGAGCTGCTCGCACAGGCGTCGGAGTACGGCTACCCCGCGCTTGCGCTGACTGACACCAACCTGTGCGGCGCGTTGGAGTTCGCTCGTCTCGCCAACAGCCTGGGGATAAAGCCTGTCAGCGGGTGCGAACTCACGCTGACGGACGGCAGTCGCCTGACGATGCTCGCGAGGACGCGCGAGGGATACGGCAACATGTCGCGGCTACTCACGCTGGCGAATGGACATGACCGTCGTGAGCCGCGCCTGAATCCTGAGTACTTGTCCGCGCATGCCGGGGGAACGGTTCTGCTTACCGGAGGCCGTGACGGTTTTCTGGCTGAACTTTTGCGGCAAGGACTGCAGTCCGAAGCGCTGGAACGACTGCGACAGTACAGGGACTGGTACGGACCTGATGGCGTGTACATAGAACTCCAGCAGAACTTTCTGCACGGAGACACCAGGCGCAACCGTCAACTGTTCGTTCTGGCGAGAGAAGTGGGTGTTTCCGTGGTAGCGACCAATGACGCACTGTACCACAGCCCGGAGCGATACAAACTTCAGCATGCCCTGGTCGCTGCGGCGCACAATGTCACCATAGACCGCGCCCTGCGGCATATCAGACCCAATGACCAGTTCTACCTGAAGTCGAAGGAGCAGATGCGTCGCCTGTTCCGTCACTGCCCGGAAGCGTTGGAGAACACGCTGAAGATTGCGGAGATCTGCGACTTCAACCTCGATACAGACCTGGGATATCGCCTTCCGAGTGCCGATGTGCCGGAGGGCTACACCCCGCAAAGCTACCTTGAAAGGCTTTGCTACGAAGCGGCAGTGCGGCGCTATGGCTCGGTTACGGAAGAGGTTGAGCAGCGCCTGCACGAAGAGTTCAGATTGATCGAGATGCACGGCATGGCGGGCTTTCTGCTGCTGTACCGCGATATAGCGCGGATGGCGTGGGAGATTATGCTGGAGCGCGGACTGGTAAGTCCCGAGGTGCCGCTGGAGAGCAGGCCGCCGGGTAGGGGGCGCGGCTCATCCGTCGCACTGCTGGTGGGCTACCTCATTGGTATCAGCCACATCGACCCGCTCATGTGGGACCTGAGCCTGGAGCGGTTTATCTCTGAAGATGTCGGGACACTTCCCGATATAGACCTGGACTTCCCAAGGGGCATCAGGGATGCGCTGATCGAGCGCGTACACCAGCATTTCGGCCCTGATCATGCGGTTCTGGCTGGCGCTATCAGCACCTACAGGCTGAAGGGCGTCATCCAGGACCTCGGGAAGGCGCTGGGACTGCCACGCGAGCAGTTGAAGCTGCTGTCGAAGCAGGGAATGTCAGGGGACGCCACGCTTATGGGGGAGGATATGCACCAGTCATCAGACTTCAGCGACAAGGCTGACGCGCCGGGCTGGCGGACGCTGATCGAGCTTGCGCCGCAACTAATGGGCGCGCCAAAGTCGCTGGGGCAGCATGTGGGCGGAATGATACTGAGCAGTTCGCCCATTCCCGAACTGGTGCCGGTGAGAGCGGGAGCAATGGATGGACGCTACATCATGGACTGGAACAAGGACAGCGTGCAGGATGCCGGCTTCGCCAAGATAGATATTCTGTCGCTGCCGGTGCTTGACCAGATAGAGGAGGCGCTTGACTTGATCGAGCGGCGCACCGGTGAGCGTCCCGACATGAGCAGGGTGAGCCCCAAGGACACCGCAGTGTACGACATGATAAACGAGGGCAACTCGAAGGGCGTGTTCCTGCTGCAATCGCCCGCGCAGCTAAAGGTAGCCCAGCGCCTGCGATCGAGGAACCTGCGCGATCTGGCGTACCAGGTGGCGCTCATACGGCCCGGCGTCGGCATGCAGGGCAGCGCTGTCTCGCAGTTCATAGACCGCTACCGGCATGGTGTTGAGTGGAACTATGACCACAAGCTGGAGGAGCGCGCGCTGGAACGCGGATGCGGCATCATCGTGTGGCAGGAGCAGGTGGTGCAGCTTCTGATGGATGTGGGCGGCATGACTGCGGCGCAGGCGGACGAGGTGCGCCGCGCCTTCGCCAGACCCAACAACGAGCACCTGATAGCGGCGCACTGGGAGCGCTTTCTGGAGGGCGCGCTGAAGAACGAGGTGTCGGAGGAGACCGCAAAGAAGATATTCGGCAAGGTGAACGGGCACTATATGTTCCCGGAATCGCACTCGCACGCGTTCTGCATAACCGCGTACCAGGCGGCGTGGCTCAAGCGCTATCATCCGACCGAGTTCTTCGTCGCGCTTATGAACAACCAGCCGATGGGCTTCTATCCTATGGAGACGCTGAAGCAGGACGCGCGGCGCTTCGGGGTGCCGTTCCTGAACCCGTGCGTCAATCTTTCTGAGGTGAAGTGCGCTCCGTGGGGCAAGTCTGTGCGATTAGGGCTGCGATTTATCAAGGATGTGGGGGAATCAGGCTCCGATCTGGTCGTGCGAGAGCGGCAGCGCGGCGGTGCGTACACCGGCACGGGCGATCTCGTGAGGCGCACCGGACTGAAGCCGCAGGCGGTGGAATCTCTGGTGATGGCGGGTGCATTCGATGGCGTAACTCCCAACCGCAAGCAGGCGTTATGGGAGGCGGGCCTGTACCCGCGTCCGGGCAGGAACGGCCAGGCTGTGCTGCCCGCTTCTATGGATGCCAGCGTACCGAAACTTGCGGACTTCACGGACGCCGAAAAGATGGCATCCGAATACGCAGTGATGGGGATATACCCGCGCGGGCACCTGATGGAGTTTGTGCGACCCACACTTACGCGGGGTGTGCAGACCTGCGCCGAAGTGGAGAGGCTGGATGACGGCGCACCCGTGCTGGTTGCCGGCTGGCCTGTGGCGAGGCAGCATCCGAAGGGCAAGGACGGCACGATATTCGTCACCATCGAGGACGAGACCGGAGACGCACAAGTGATACTGTGGCCGGATGTGTACAAGCGCTACCGCAGGGAACTCGGCAACCAGGTGATATTGATTGCGGGCGAAATCTCGCGCTGGGATGGCACATCCAACACCATCGTGTCAGAAGTGCAGGTTTTACGCTCCGGTGTGCGTATGCCGCGTTCCCACGACTGGCATTGATGTGCGCTTCTGGCAAAGTCGCACTGAAAACTCCTGCCAACAAGGTTTCCAAGACGGATAGAATGATGGAAACCGAGACCAGGGGGAGAAATATGTGCGGTAGATTCGGTCTGTTCGCGGAGCTGGACGCGCTTGCCGAGCAGTTCAACTTCGACCCGTCAATAATGCAGGACATCTACCAGCCGCGCTGGAATATCCCGCCCACTGTGCCCGTGTTGACCGTGCAGCAGCGGACAGATTCAGGGAATACTGCCAGCCTTTTACGCTGGGGCATGAAGGGCGTGCAGGGCAAGAACCAGACGAGAGCAAGCCGGCCGCTGTTCAATGCGCGAGGGGAGACGGTGCACAGGCTGCCGTCATTCCGGCAAGCATTCAGGGAGCGCCGCTGCCTTGTCCCTGCGGACGGCTTCTACGAGTGGATAAGAGATGAGTCAGGGAGCAGAACGCCGGTCTGGTTCCACCGCGAGGACGGCGCGCCCATAGCGTTTGCGGGAATCTGGTCGAGCGAGTCTACGCCTGACGGCAACATCGACTCCTGCGCGATAATCACCTGCGACGCAAATGAACTGGTGTCCGGCGTACACCACCGAATGCCCGTCATCCTGCCGCCGGAAAGCTACGAGCACTGGCTTGGGCCGGACGAAGACCCTGCTGACCTGCGAGCCATCATTCAACCGCGGGAATGGCAGGAAATGTCCTACTACCAGGTGTCCAGCGAGGTCAACCGCGCCGTAAACGACTATCCTTCGCTTGTCGAGCGTGCGGGCCAGACGGGTCTGTGGTAGCCGAGAGGTACGGCAGGGCGTTCCCAGTACGGCTGCGTCTCCGATAGTTGCAGCGCGGGGGCAAGATGGCTCACTCGTCCGATGGACAGGTCGCTGAATGTTGACCAGCTTGCAATCTCCTCGGCAGTGAAGTCCTCCGCCACATCGCGCAGCTCATCTTCCGGCACCTGTCCACGCTCTACAAGCCAGCGTCCGATCTGCGCCAGGGAGATGGACACGAGCCAGCTGCCGCCCTCCGTTGTCCGACGTGCCAGTGCCAGCAGCGCGCCAAATGCCATGAGGTAGCCGGTGATGTAGTCGATCGCAGAGACGGGATAAAACTGGGGACCCGGCTCCGAGCCAGGGAATAGCTCGCCCTGACGCGCGGTGATGCCACTGACCGTCTGCACAACCGTGTCAAATCCGCGACGGCCGGCCCACGGACCGACTCGACCGAATGCAGACAAGGAGACATAGACGATGCCGGGCCGTAGTTCCGCAAGGTCCTCAGGGGACAAGCCGCGCCGCGCGAGAGTTCCGGGACGGTATCCCTGCGAGAATACATCAGCTTGTCGGATGAGGTCCTTAAGCGTTTTGAGGTCGTCACTCTCGCGGAGGTCGAGGTGAGCGGAGAGCTTGCCGTGCCCCGTGTCGAATTCCTGCGAGCCGATGCTGGCGAGGTGAGGCGCCGTAATCTTCAGGACATCCGCGCCGTGTTCAGCCAATGTACGGGCGCAGGTCGGGCCTGCCAGCACGCGCGTCAGATCGAGCACGCGAATGCCGGAGAGGGGCCTGTCTCCCTCCGGTAGAGCTTCCGCCGGGCTGTCCGCTATCTTGGTTATCTCCAGAATGGGCAGAGTTGCAACTGCGGCCGAGTGCGGATGTTTCGCCCATTCGTCCATCGAGCGAACCATGCCGCCGGCTCCACCTGCCGCGATAATGGCTTCTTCCAACTCCAGGGCGTCCCACTTCGAGACGGCTTTCCGCACGGCGTCATTGTCTTCTTCCTCGACGCCAAGCACGGACAGCGCGACTTTGCGGTGGTTGGGGAAGTTGCAGTGCAGGTAGCTCCAGTGACCGTTCTTTGCCGGATAGACACCCATCAGCGGGTGGCGCTCGGCGGCGATAGACTTACCGTCCTTGGTCATGTACTTGCTGCTGCGGAGGGACGCGGTTGCGCGGCGCACATCGACACTGACCTGCTGCTTTCGGCCAGTGCGCAGCTTCCAGAGGTCGGAGACTGCAAGGCCGACTGCGGCAAGGCTGGCAGACGCAGTCTCCGCAATTCGGAAAGGCGTGGGCAGTATGGGATCAGTGTCAGGGGTGATTTTGACCTCTCCTGCGCGCTGACTGTCCCAGCCTGCGATTGGAGCCAGCGTGGATAGTGCGTCTCTGGTCATAAGGCTGTAATACTCCTAACATGCAAGTTGACGGTCGATTTCGCGGCGGGACAATGTGATCGTGGCGAAATCGTACAGGAATCTTGTTGAGCTATCAATTCGACTGCTAAATCCTTCCAATTATTCAGCGGATTTGTATTTCAGAGGTGTCATGATGAGGTATGAAGTGCCATTAGATCCTGGTCTCGTGGATGAGTTGATGGACTTCTGGGCTCCCATTTTTGTTGAGGGCATCGACCTGACGCGGGAGGCGCTTCTCGGGCATGAGTCGCCGGGCGCGCGGATCACTGTGTACACGCGCAGAATTGATGAAGAGCTGGCGGGGGCATGCTTGGTGGTGTCATCGGACGCGATGCCGAATTTGGGAGGCCTGGGCGAAGTCGGCACGAGCCCTGCGGCGCGGCGCACCGGCATAGCTACCAGGCTCACACAGCAGGCGCTGGACGACTTCAGGGAGCGCGGTGGTCAGGCGCTCTTTCTTGGCACCGTGAATCCCACCGCTGCCAGAATCTACCACCGGCTTGGCTGGCGAAAGCTGGCAGGTGCAAACCTGATGGTCAATGTGACAAGCGGCGAGTCTCCGGAGGAATTCTTCGTGGACTACTTTCGGGCGATTCGCGGCAAGTCCGTAAATGTCAGGATGCCATCGCCGGCTGATCGCGCGCCGATGATTCCGTTGCTGGTTTCGCCGCACGACTGGCAGGCACTCGACCTCAACACGGGGATGACGTCGACACGGTACGCGGTCCAGGATTCGTGCCTGGGGCTGTACCGCCGATATGCTGCCATCGCCAACGACGGGCGAGGCGCGTGGTTCTGCGCGAGCACGGATGGCGGGCATATCGTGGGGCTGTCAACGGCGCGACTGGATGCGGATGGCAATGGATGCCGGGTGGACGGCTTCACGCACAGGGATCACGTCGCGTCGTGGCAGGCGCTGATTCAGGCGGCGGTCGAATGGGGTGCGGACAGGAAGGCCGCTCGCGTATATGCGGACGTCTCAGTGGAGGATGACGAGAAGCACTCGCAGTTCGGGACGGCAGGGTTCATGGACGTGGGGACGGGCGAGCCGTTCGATCTTGGCGGCAGGCAGGTGGGCACTGTACGCCTTGAACTGACGTAACGCCCCACCTACCTGCCCATTGTCTTATGTCTCTGCTCTTGGAACGATTGCGGGTATCTCCAGTTCGGCCAGAAGATTCTGGAACTCATCTAAGTCTTCGTCGAGGACGCTTTGGAGCGCGGCGAACTGCGTATCCAGAACCTCGCTGAAGTGGTCGAGGACGGCGTATGCCTGTTGCGGCGGGCGGTAGTCACCCACGGAAACGACAGGCATCAGACCCGCCAGCTTCGCGTTCAGCCTGATGGGCATGTGCAGCCTGTCTCGCGCGCCTTTGTATTCGGTCTGAATCAGCGTTCCCTCGATCTCGTCAAGCTTCGCTTTCAGTCCGTCGGCGGCATCGGATACGGCATCCTGCGCTGCGGTCCCTTCAGCACGCCTCGCCCACTCGCTGACCTGAGATCGTGTGCTGCGTATCTTGTTGATGTTGTCGTGCGTCTCGGAGAGCTTGTCCCGGATCTGCAGCATCAGGGCAAACTGGGCGTCGAAGTCCTCCTGCGTCGCATCCACACGCGGGTCCTTGACCATCTCGAAGGACTGAGCCTGCGACTGCTCGCCGACGGTCAGCCTCACCTGGTATGAACCGGGTGGCGCAAGCGGCCCGCGTCCCACGCCGTCGGTCGTCTTGTCGCCGGGAACGGTGTGCGCTCCGGGATAGCGCATGTCCCAGTCGAAGAGATTCATACCCGCAGACGCCGGAATGCGCGGGTCGCCGGAGTCGTCATCTTCATCCGATTTCTTGCTGGAGTAGGTCTTGATCTTGTCGCCGTTGGCATCGAGGAAGGTGAGAGTGACTTCGTCTTCAGGCTCGTCCTTCAGCCAGTACCAGACGCGCACTCCGGCGGGCTCGTTCTCACCGGCGTCGAGCATCTTGCGCTTCGCTTCGCCGTGTTCGCCCTTGGTGTCAATAAAGGCGACCGCCGCGCCAAGTGCAAGTTGGTAGCTCTTGGCAGGGCTGCCGTTGCGCCCGCGGAAGGGGGCGGCAAGGCGA
Organism: Dehalococcoidia bacterium; assembly: GCA_963665605.1. Lineage (GTDB taxonomy): Bacteria > Chloroflexota > Dehalococcoidia > Lucifugimonadales > JADFKI01 > Bin90. The sequence goes on from OY762409.1 coordinate 3,477,038, forward strand.
ATCTTGGTGGACGGCTTGACCAGATGGACGTCCTCGCCTGCGAAGTCGCCGGAGACCTGCCTGAGCTGGCTGATTCCGTCCATTATCCAGAATGAGCGGCCATGAGTCGCCGCTACCAGGTCGTCGTCCTTTATGGCGATGTCGTACACCGGTACGACGGGAAGGTTGCCGCGCAGAGAATGCCAGGTGCCGCCATCATCAAAGGAGACGTAGATGCCTGTCTCGGTGCCCACGTATAGAAGCCCCTGCCGCTTGGTGTCCTCGCGAATACAGCGCGTGAAGTCGTCTGCGGGAAGATTGCCGGTTATGGACTGCCAGGTTGCGCCGTAGTCGGAAGTCTTGAACAGGAAGGGCCTGTTGTCGTCGAACTTGTAGCGCGTGCCGGACAGGTACGCTGTAGCGGGATCGTGCGGCGAGACCTCGATCATATCGACGCGCGTCCACTCCTCAAGGTCCGGCGGCGTAATATTTGCCCAGTTCGCGCCGCCGTCACGAGATATGTGGACGAGGCCGTCGTCCGAGCCAGCCCAGAATACGCCCTTCTCGTATGGTGATTCGAGGAACGAGAATACGGTGCAGTAGGTCTCCGCACCGGATGCGTCACCGGTGATGTCGCCACCGGATGGCTGGAGCTTGTCAGGGTCGTTGCGTGTGAGGTCGGGACTGATGGGGCCCCAGCTTTCGCCCTGATCTGTTGACTTGAAAACGACATTGCCCGCCGCATACAGCACTCCGGGGTCGTGGGGCGAGAACTGTATCGGGTATGTCCACTGGAAGCGGTAGCGTGCGTCAACCGGGCCGAAGCCTGTATTCATCTCTGGCCACACGGTGATTATCCGTACCTGCCCGGTGGAGTGGTCGTAGCGCAGCATGTTACCGCCGCCGCCGGGTGACGAGCCGATTGCGCCGGATATGACGATGTTCGGGTTCGTCGGGTCAACGACGATGTAGCCGCTCTCGGAGCTGCCGGTCGTGTAGCAGTCGCCCCAGGGGATAGCGCCCTTGTGAGAGCGGGAGGGAACGCTGATGGCGCTGTTGTCCTGCTGAGTGCCATAGACGCGGTAGGGGAACTGAGTGTCGGTCGTGAGGTGATAGAACTGCGAGGTCAACTGATTGTAGATAGTGGAGAAGGTCTCGCCGCCGTTGTAGCTCACGCACGCGCCGCCGTCATTACCCTCGATCATCCTACGCGGGTTGCGCGGGTCTATCCACAGGTCGTGGTTGTCGCCGTGCGGGGTGTTCACCTCCGTCCACGTCTTGCCGCCGTCAACCGACTTCCACGCGCCGTAGTTCAGCACCCATGCGGTGTCGGCGTCCTGCGGGTCGGCGAAGATGTGCTGGTAGTACCAGGGGCGTCCCTGCAGGTCGCGGTTGTCGGAGACGAAGTCCCAGGTGTCGCCGTAGTCGTCTGACCGGTACACGCCCGGCTCACCCGCTTCTACCGTGGCGTAGATTCGCCCGGCCTTGGCAGGCGAAATCGCGACGCCTATTCTGCCGAAAGGCAGGTCGGGAAGTCCGGGATTGCTCGAAACATCTTCCCATGTGTCGCCGCCATCCTTGCTGCGCCAGAGGCCGCTATCTGGCCCGCCGCTGGTGAGGTTCCAGAAGTTGCGGCGCACCTGCCAGATGCCTGCGAACAGCAGATTCGGGTTGCCGGGGTCGATGCTGAGGTCGCCGGCGCCCGCGTTCTCACTCTTGTAAAGCACATTCTCCCAGTTCTTGCCGCCGTCGGTGGAACGGAAGATGCCGCGCTGCTCGTTGGGGCCAAATGCGTGGCCGAGCGCGGCGACGAACACGATGTCGGGATTGGTGGGATGGATGCGCACGCGAGAGATGTGGCGTGTGTCCTCCAGACCCAGATGCACCCAGGAATGCCCGCCGTCATTCGACCTGTACACGCCGTCGCCATGCGTTACGTCGAGGCGGATGCACGCCTCGCCCATGCCTGCATACACCACGCTTGGCTCGGAGTCCGAGACGGCAATTGCGCCGACCGAGGCGGTGTTGAAGTAGCCATCCGACACGTTCTCCCAGTAAGTGCCGCCGTCTTCCGTCTTCCACACACCGCCGGCGCATGCACCAAAGTAGAAGGTACCGGGGTCAGAGGGGTCGCCCGCCACTGCGACCACCCGTCCGCCCCTCGGCGGACCGATGCAGCGCCACTTCACCGCGTTCAGCATCTTCGGGTCAATGTCGTTCGCTCGACTTTGAAGAGTCATATCGTTGCACCTCTGCTGTGTTTGTGGTCAGGCGCATTATACCCCGAACAGTGCCATACGGCACTGTCAAATCTCAATGCCTGCTGTGAAGATGCCAAAGCACAGTTCTCAGTGTCGGCGGAAGCAGGCTGAAGGCTGTCTGGCGTAGGGCGCCGTCTAGTGCAGGGCATGAGTTACCACTCGGGTGAATTGAAAATGACATCAGAAACGCCTTGAACCGAAACTAATCGCAAAATTATTGTCTAAGGGACAAAACGACTATTCTGGAAAAAACCTGTGCAGAGTATAAAATTCCCCTGCCATTTCTCGTTCCTCGCGAGAAGGGCAAAAGGCCGCATCAATCATCGAACCACTTGGGTGATGTGGTCTGTTGCCGTCCTGTTTACTGTGCTTGCGGTTGCCGTCCCTATGCTGCGGACAGTGTCTGCCGACGGTCCCACATTCGATATAATCGTGCCCATGGCCGGCACGACAGTGAATTATGAGACAGCGAAGGCACAGTTCGCGATATCCAACCTGCCTTCGACAATAAACAACAGCAACTGGGTTGTAGGCATCAAGTGGAGTACACCGCTCGACAGATACGGAGATAGTAAGAGAACGGGTCCTGGCCTGAGATACACCCCGGATGACGACGATACGTTTGACGCTACTTTCAGCAATGGCACGATCACTGCCAACAGCGTCGCGCTGAAGAAGATGATTCCGGACAGCGATTACACCTTAAAGGTTACGCTGTACGAAGTACATAGCAGCGGTACGTGGTTAAGGAGGGGGGAAGGCTCGACAACTTTCAGGACAAAAGCAGGGTGTAGGGACGCCGGCGATATGGCGGACAACTCGGTAGGACTCAAGCCTTCATGGTTCGGACTGTACTTTGTACGTCACGTCAATGTGAACGAACTTACGATCGTAGTGTCTGCCAACAGTGCATATGCTCCTGAGAATTCCGGCAGATGCCTGTACTACAACTATAACGAAGATGGAGGAGGTAATAGCGGAATCTTAACTGCCTATTTCCACTACATGCATGGCAGTTCGAGAAGGGCGGTCATCAGGCTGACCGGTTTAAAGCCCGGAACTCAATACCATTTCACCGTTTCGGTAGATGATGAACTTAGCGACGGCAACGTTGGCTTTTCGGGTACCACGCTCGGGCCGAAAACCGGCATCTCCGGCATAGACATCAGCGACGTCACGCAGAGCAGCGCGGACGCGACTGCGACGATACGGAATGCCAGCAGTGACGACAAATTCGTGTACATGCGCATTCGCACCAGCCCGGAAGGAGCGGAGGAAGAGGACAAGGGCTTTTGGATCGACCAGGATTCGATGTCCACTAATGGGAGTACGGCCAAGTTCGGGCTTAGCAGCTTGTCCGCAGGGACCAGATATGAGGTCGAGGCGTCCGTCAAGGCAGACTACAGTCCGGAAATGTCCCGCACCGAGTTCTTCGTGACACTGCCGGGCCAGCCGACTATAGACGAAGTAACGCCTGGCGACGGCCAGCTCACAGTCGATTGGAGCGCGCCCGCCGAAGCCCCGGCCCCTCTCACCGGCTACAGTGTGAAGCGCCAGGACTATGACGAATATACGGACTACGATACGACTCCTCCACCCACATCAACGGTGGTCCATTACGATGTTGGCGCGGAAGTAACTGACTACACGATTGCCGGTCTGACCAACGGCAAAGAATACGTAGTATGGGTGACCGCCAAGAACGAGTCGTTTGACGCCTTCGGTGGGACATCATCTGACGAGGATTACGGTACGCCCATGGGCTTACCGGGTGCACCAAGAAACCTGGATGTCGCTGAAGGCAACGCGAAGCTCACACTGACCTGGGAAGCGCCAGCACCGCAGGATGGCGTTACCGTGAATGGCTACAAGCTGGAGTGGAAGGCAAACACCATAAATGACTGGGACGCGCAGGCGGGGATTACGAAGGCTGATGTCAGCGGCTTAACGCGCGAAATCCCGGGTCTTTCGAATGGAACGACTTACGATGTGCGGGTGCGGGCGGATAACGGCGTAACCAGCGATAGCTACGCGTGGGCGAACGGAAGCGGAACTCCGGTCGCTGATCCGAGCGTCGGAAGCATCACAGTCAAGGAAAGGGCCCAGACTAGCGCCACCCTGACGGTCAGCATTGACAATGGGAAAGACACCGGTCACACGGTGCATCTGCGATACCGGGAAGAGGGCACGACTCCCTGGATCAATGCGAATGACGAAACCAGCTCGAATGACAGCGCAGAGTTTGTACTTGGCAGCCTGAAGGCGGGAACCACGTACGAAGTGCTGGCTTGGCTCGATGATGATTCGGCACCGCCAGCATCGGTCGCTGAAGAGTTTTACACCCTCCCCACAGTCGCAGGAATCACTTTCAGCGACAGAACGCGAGAGTCAGCCAAGGCGACGGTCAGCCTCACCGTCTCTGGCATCGATACTTCCAGCCATACGGTGCATCTTCGCTACCGGGAAAAGGACGCCACCCCTGAAGCCACCTGGATGAACGCGTCCGATCAGACCGCGTCCAGCGGCAGCGCCGAATTCACGCTCAGCAGTCTTCACGCTGCAACCATTTATGAAGTGCAGGCGTGGCTGGACAATGATCCAGAGCCTGCAGATTCGGAGACTTACGACTTCTATACTCTTGCCGAAGTCGCGACCGTTACCGTCAGCGACGAGGGCCAGACCACTGCCAAGGCGACGGCCACACTTGACATCGCAAGTGGGGACGACTCTACAAAGACTGTTCACCTGCGCTACCGGACGAACGGGACTCCGCCCGGCAGTTGGGTGACTTTCACGCCGTCCAAGACTACCACGACAGACAGCGTGGAGTTCTCCTTGATGGGACTAAAGTCTGACACCGATTACAGAGTGGAGGCGTGGACAGAGGACGATTTCGATAATGTAACCGCCCCATCTGATACGTTCAAGACCCTGCGGCCTACCGTGTCGAAGGTAGATGTCAAGGATGCCGACATTCGGCAAGAAAGTGCCACTGCTACAGTCACTATTCAGGCGCCGAACGGCGAAGACCAGACTGTATATCTGCGCTATCGTCCATCTACACAGGAGGGCTGGGACACAGCGGCATCTGACGCGGGCGAAATTACAAACGGCAGCAGCACAAGTACGGCTTCCATTCCAATTTCCGGCCTGAAGTCCGACACTCTGTATGAAGTGGAGGCGTCGCTGGAGACTGATTACAGTCAATCGGATACCGCAAGCTTCACGACGAACGCCCCCACTTTGACGGAGATCACCGTTAGCGAAGTGATGCAGCAGAGCGCCAAGGCGACGATCACCATTCGCGCGCACAATGGCCAATCACAGATGATATACGTGCGCTTACGGAAGGTGACCAATCCGGTGAATACTGACTGGACGGATGCTGTAGACACCACAAGCACAACTGATACCGCTAACACACCGTTGTCCAACCTAACCTCCGGCACAGAGTATGAGGCGCAGGCCTCCCTGAAGGACAACTTCCCCAGGACGGCGGGCGTCACCGTCACTTCGGAGCCGTTTACTACGGAGGGCCCCAGCCTTACAGGACTGACAGAGATAGAAGTCTCGCTGAATGGCGCAAGACTCAAGGCGGCCATTCAGGCTCCGAATGACGAGTCTCAGACCATATATTACCGCTACCGACCGACGAGTCAGTCCGATTGGAGCACCACGGCGACAGACGCGGGTAGCAGTAGTACTACCAGCCAGGCGAATAGTGAAAGCGCCAATATCGAGCTTGCGAGTCTCAATTCCAGCACGTCTTACGAGGTGGAAGCTTCTCTGTCCAGCGACCTGGATAGTCCCACGTCAGATGTCGTCTCAGCTGCGATCACGACGCTCACGCCCGACCCCAGTATATCGAAGGTCATAATCAGCGAAGAAAAGCAGACGACGGCAAAGGCGACGGTCACGATAGCGAACCCGGGGACGTCGGGCAACACTGTCCATCTGCGACACCGCGAGACAGGGACTGCCACGTGGAGCAGCCCTGCATTGACGGGCAGTACAACCGGCAGTGAAACAGAGGTTGAAGTTACAATTGCCGGACTCACTGCTGCCAAGAGCTATGAAGCACAGTTGTCGCTCGCCAGCGATTTCAGCAACAGCACGATAATCCCGTTTTCCACAATACCCTATCCTTCGGTGGAATCGGTAGCCGTTACGGATATTGGGAGGACGACCGCGAAAGTTACGGTCAGCATAAACGACGAAGACGGTGTCTCTCGCGAGGTACATCTGCGCTACATCGTGAAATCGGACACGCTGGACTGGACCAATGATGGCATGACAACCAAGACGGACGACAACGGCACTGATACGGCGACGAAGGACTTGGAAAACCTGTCGTCAGGAACGACCTATATCCTTCAGGCATCGTATGATACCAACTTCATTGCGGGAGTCGAAGAAGCAGAATTCACCACGCATCATATCCCAAGTATAGGGTCGGTCACAGCGGACACCATCACCAAGACAACCGCGCGGGCCGTCGTTGACATAGCACACCACGACGATGCTGAACTGACGGTCGAGTTGCGCTACCAGGTGAAGGCCGAAACACAGGACTGGACTACGAATGTGACGACTGCCCAGGCAGTCAGCAGTGAGAATCCAGTTACCAAAGTCCTGGCAAGTCTGACAGCGGGGACAGAATACGTGCTGCAGGCGTCGTTCGACAGCACGTTCCCCGACGGCGCGACGAAGGAATACACATTCACAACGAAGAACCTGCCCAGCATATTGTCGGTTAGCGTCGGCAATGAGGGGCACACTTCCGCGAGAGCCACCATCATCATCGCAAACTCAGACGGTAGTACGCAGACAGCAAAGCTGCAATTCAGGACCACCAGTCCTCAGGGCCAGTGGAGCACGCCTCCGTTGGAAGGCAGCAGCACGAATGCAACTGCCAGCATCTCCATCAGCGGACTGACGGCGAGCACGAGTTACGAAGTGCAGGCCTGGCTCGTGACGGACGAGAGCAACAAGGTAACTGACACGTTCAGAACACAGTCAGTGCCACAACCGCCACCGAATAACAATCCGCCGGAGAACAACGATCCGCCGCCGCAGAGGTCGCCGATCACGCCGCCGCCGAGCGTATCGGATGTGAACTTCAGCAATATCACGCAGACGGCAGCAGACGCCACGGTGAGCCTGAGTAACGCGGGCAATTCGCAGAAGACAGTGCGCCTGCGCTACCGCGAGGACGGCACCACAAGATGGACGTCCGTCCCCGCCAAGAAGACAAACGGCGCGAGTACGACCATATCCTTAACAGACCTGACTGCGGGCACGACCTACGACGTGCAGGCCTGGCTCACCACCAACTCGCCGCCATCCAGTACTCAGATCCACGAGTTCACCACGCTTGACGAGGTGGTCCCTGAGCCGAGCATATCGTCTCTTGAGTGCGAGAACATCGGGCAGACGTTTGCTACAGCAATGGTGAAGATCGCGAACGCCGGCACGGATATGAAAGAGATCTATCTCAAGCACAGCCTGGACGGACTGGATAGCTGGACTATGCTTCCATCACCTTCCATCACGTACACAGACAGCACTTCCATCAACCTGACGGGACTGCAGGTGGGAACAACATACGAGGTGGCAGTCGCGCTGACGAACGATTTCAACGGGATGCTGACGTGTTCCTTCACCACGCTTTCACCCGACCCGAGCGTGTCCGGCATCGGTATAAGCGACATCACGAACACATCCGCCGTGGCGACCGTAAGCATCGCGAGTCCTGGCACGTCGCAGAAGACGGTGCACCTGCGCTACCGTGTGTTCGGCGAGACCGAGTGGGGCACGGCGCAGACCGAGACGACGAGCGGTTCCAGCGCACAATTCGACCTCGAGGGACTGAGTCAGCGGACAACCTACGAGGTCGAGGCATCGCTGAGCAGCGACTTCTCAGGATCTAAGACCGCAAAGTTCACCACGCTTGTTCCTGATCCCAGCGTGTCGTCGGTCACTATCGGCACCATCAGGCAGACATCGGCAGTCGCAACGATCAGCATCGCGGACGCCGGCCAGGCACAGAAGACGGTCCACCTGCGCTACAGGGTCGAGGGCACGGAGGAGTGGAGCGATCCTGCTCTCAGCACTACGACCTATGGCGCGAGCGCGACGATGGACCTGGCAGGACTGACTGCGGACACAGACTACGAAGTGCAGGTATCTCTTGAAGGCTCGTTCGCCGCCTTCGCTTCCACGGTGTTCAAGACGCTGCGCTACCCCAGCCTCTCGGACATCGATGTCACCGACATCAGCAAGACCACGGCAACGGCGGAGATCAGCATAGCTGACCCTGACGGCAGCGGCCAGATGGTTCACCTGCGCTATCGCACTACGACGCCGCAGGGCAACTGGAGTAGCACACAGACGACCACAAGCACAACAGCAGATGCATCCATCAAGTTGACAGGACTTGTCACGGATACAGAGTACGAGGTGCAGGCATCTCTGACTTCGGCCTTCACGGTCTCAGTCACCGACACGTTCACCACGTTGCCGCCTGACCCGGTAGTCTCGAAGGTCAATGTCATAAGAATCATGCAGACTACCGCAACGGCGAAGATCGACATCGCCAACTCCGACGGCAGCAGCCAGACGGTCAGCTTGCGTTACCGTACAACCACGCCAAGGGGAGACTGGAGCGGCACTCTCACGACAACGAGCAGTACAGACAGCGCCAGTATCGACCTTGCAGGACTCACACCGGGCACCGAGTACGACGTGCACGCGTCACTGGACGGAACATTCCCCGCAGCGCGCACGAAGTACGATACCTTCACCACCCTGCGATACCCGAGCATAGCCTCGTTAGAAGCAGAGAACATCGGAAGGAACGGCGCGACCGTAAGCGCGAACATAGCCGACTCGCAGGGTGAGTCGCAGACGGTCTATGTGCGACACCGCCAGTCACGATACATCACATGGAGAACGACGCAGCAGACGGACTCGGTCGATGACATCGCGAACCTGAGGCTCAGGGGACTGTCATCGGGAACGGAGTACATTGCAGATGCCTCGCTGGACAGCTCGTTCCCATCGGACGGGACGAAGTCCGTGACCTTCACGACGAAGGAACGCAAGGACGATGACGACGCGGTCGTGGTGCAGGAGGCGCGCTCCGTGAACGCACCGCTTCCGGGGTTCTCTCCGCAGATGCTGCGCTTCGTTGCCGTAGAGGGTGGGGTCAGTCCTGCTCCACAGACATTCTCTGTGTGGAACAGAGCTCAGGGTACGATGGAATTCATCCTCTCCAACCAGCAGGAGTGGCTGTCACAGGAGCCCACCTCGGGCACTTCCGGCGGTCCCGCAGACTCCGTGACCATAACCGCATCGGTGGACTCCTCCGAACTTGCCTCGGGACATTACGTGGACATCATCAGCATCGACGTGAGCGCATCGGGCAAGTCCCCGGACCAGGTGATCGTGGTGCTGGACGTGCTGCCTCCGGACTACGTCAGGCAGTTCGTGTCCCGGAACGAGGGCGGTACTGTCATCCTGCCTGACGGCACCGTGAAGATAGTCGTGCAGCCGCTGTCACCGCCGAAGGACGTGGACATAGAACTGATGAAGCTTAACCTGCAGGCGCACGGCGCACCGCCGGGAGACCAGCAGCGTGTGGTGGTCGCGATAGAGTCGAACACTTACGAGCCTGGCGGCGATACTCCGGAGGACGTTGCCTACCTGCCCTATGTGACGCTGTGGGTGATGCTGCCTGACGGTGAAGAGGCAGCCTGTGCAGAAGGCAGGGTGCGGGTGTACTCTGTGCAGGGAGACTGGAGCCTTGTGGAGCATAGCTGTGAGACGGACGAGTCGGGCAGCGTATGGGCTGTGGCGGACGTCGAGCGGCTGGGCGCGTTCGCTCTGGTGATAGACGACTCTCCCACAACACCGACGCCCACTCCTGCTGCTGCGGCGATGGCGACTCCAACCGGTTCGGTGATAGGGAGCGCGTCTTCTGCGACGGTCCGCACGTCGCTGCCCGCGATGCCGCCGACCCCTGTGCCGACCGCAGTCCCGACTGTCGTGCCCGCGCCGGTCGGGCAGGCGACAGCAGCACTTGAACCCGAAACGATGCCCACGCCAACTGCGACTGCGGTTCCGGCGACTGTGGAGCCTTCCGTATCTGGGATGCAGGCGACCGCTGACGTCGGAAGATCAGGGGGAATGAGCGGGGTCATACTGGCTGCGATCGGTCTGAGTATGCTGCTCGGCGCTATGCTGATCGGGTACCTCATATACAGGAAACGACGACGGCGGAACGGGGCGGAGCTATAGAGACAACAGCGATGTATCTCGCATGTATTGTTGAGGGCCCTACAGATAGGGCTTTACGAAAGACAGAAAGGGCGTCGGTTCTCTGGGATTCAGAGTAACTCGCGCCCCCTTCTTCAGGTCTGAGTAGCCGAATTGACGGCAGCGAAGTGTTCCACCTTGTGGCAAGCGCACCGTCAGAAGCGTCTCGCCTCCACGATACTCCAACCCAGCTACAGCGCAGTCGCCTGTTTCGCTAGGCTCCACCGCCATATCCTGCGGTCGCACCATCAGCACTATCTCTGCGTGGTCGGGTAGAAGACCTCTCTCGTACCGATAAGGAAGCATGCCTAATTCGGTGTCGGCGATGGCTCCGTGCGCTACTCCTGCCAAGAAATCGCAGTCGCCCACTATGCGCGCTACCTCAGGACTTAGCGGCGTCTTATATAGTTCGCCCGGTTCGTCCACCTGCTCAAGACGACCATCGCTCATCACACCCACCCGGTCGGCAAATGCAAAGGCTTCCTCCCTGTCGTGCGTCACGAAAATCGCGGCTATGCCCTTGCTCCGAAGTATCGCCTCCACCTCCTGTCGTACATCCTGGCGCATTCCGGCATCGAGATTGCTGAATGGCTCGTCCAGAAGTACGGCGATAGGGGATGGCGCGAGTGTCCGTGCAAGTGCAACCCTCTGCTGCTGCCCACCCGACAGCTCGTGCGGATAGCGCGCTCCCAGCGAATTCAGCCTAACCAGTTCCAGTGCGTCACGTGTGCGGTCACGCTGCTCGCCTTTTGAAAGAGCGTGAAGTCCGAAGGCAACATTCTGCGCAACTGTCAGGTGGGGGAATAGTGCGTACTCCTGGAACACCATCCCAATGTTGCGGCGTTCCGGCGGCAGGTGGTGTGTGGTGTCAGAAACAAGGTCAGGCTGCAAGCGCAGTTGACCGGCATCAAGGGTCTCGAAACCGGCAATCAGCCGCAGCAGCGTGGTCTTCCCGCACCCGCTCGCGCCAAGAATCGATAGGACCTCGCCCCGCATCAGCTGGAAGCTCACGTCATCCACTGCCAGCACATCCCCGAAGCGTTTACTCACGCTCCTGCACTCGATCAGCGGTACGTTCACGCCGTGGCCTTCTTCTCGCGCAGCACGAGCAATGTCATTGGGATGGAGGACATCAGGATAATCATCAGAGCGGGCGACGCAGCCTGCGCGAAGAACGCTTCTGAAGATGCCGACCACACCGAAGTCGCGAGCGTCTTGAACCCAAGTGGTCCCAATATCAGCGTTGCCGGGAGTTCTTTCATTGTCAGCAGGAAGACGAGAGCCGCGCCCATAAGCACGCCGGAGCGCATCAAGGGTAGCGTGATCCGCATCATCACCCTCAGTGGATTGTGCCCTAAGCAGCGTGCCGCATCCTCGAGGCGCGGGCTGATTTGCAGCAGTGCCGAGCGCACCGAGCCGAGAGCCACCGGAAAGAAAAGCACGGCGTAGGCGAATATCAGAAGCCAGTGTGTTTGGTAGATTGGGCGTGCGTACTTCGCTCCGAAGAACACTAGGGCGAGCGCAACCACCACGCCGGGAAGCGCGTAGCCCGTGAAACTCATTGGCTCAAGCACTCGATTGAGGCGACTCGGGTAGCGCACCAGCAGCACCGCCATCGCTATTGCCATAGCAGCCGTCAATACAGCGGCAGCACCGGATACAAGCAGCGAGTTACGGGTTGCGCTCCATAGCAGCAGCAGCGGCTCACCCGCTTCCAGGCCGCGCACCAGCCAGAATGCCAGAACTCCAACCGGCAACACAAGCGCGAGCGCAAGCACTGTGCCCATTCCGCAGATCGTTGCCCACTTCCATTGTCCGAGTTTCACTAGAGGGGGCTTCCGCGCAGATCCCGCGCCTGAGCGATAATACCGGCCTTTACCCCTCGTATAATTCTCCAGCAGCAAGATCACGACTGCCATCAGAACGAGCACGAAGGATAGAAGTGCAGCAATTGAGCGGTCAATGGAGCCTTCGTACTGCTGATAGATGGTGAAGGTGAAGGTGTTGTAACGCAGGAGCGCCACGGCGCCGAATTCGCTTAGCGTGTAGAGTGCGATCAGCAGCGAACCGGCGGCAATCGATGGCTTCAACTGCGGCAGCGTAACTCGGAAGAACGTGCTCCACGCCCCATGTCCCAGGCCGCGCGATGCTTCTTCGGTTGCCGAATCGAGGTTGGCTATTGCCCCGCGAACAGTCAGAAAGAGGTACGGGTAGCTAAGCAACGTCAGTACGGCGGTCGCTCCAAGCAGCCCGTACATGTCCGGCAGCCTTTCAACGCCGAACAGGAATTCGAGCCCTGACTGCAGAAGTCCCTTGGGTCCTAGGGCGGAGATGTAGAGGAACGCACCGACGAAACTTGGGATGACCAGCGGCAGTGCCGCAAGCACTGTCCACGCTCTGCGGAATGGCAAATCTGTCCTGAGCGTCAGCCACGCGAATGGCACGGCAATCACGGCGGAAAAGGTAGTGACACAGCCTATGAGTAGCAGCGTGCGCCAGAGTGTCTGCAGCGTGCGTACACGGAACAACAGGTCCCATGCCTGGTCGCTCGCGCTTGCACCCCTGATGAGCAGATACACCACCGGGAGCGCCATTGCCGCGGCGACCAGCAATGCAGGAATCAGCGCGGGAGCCGGAGGCATGCCCAGCAGCGAGCGCCGCCGGCCGGTTATTACTTCCCAGCCGGCGGCGCCAACGTTGTGCGATATTCGCTCTATTGCCACCATCTAATTGTAATTCCGCAACACTGCCGATTAGGCGGTGAGTTCACTTTGCCTACTGCAGGATGCCAATGTCCCGAAGCATTATCTGAGTGCCCGCAAGGTCATCGAGCGAAGCCATGTCTATGACCGGATTATTGATCTCGTCCAGTGGTGTCAGTATGCGGCTTGTCTTCACGCCATCCACAAGGGGGTACTCATACGTCTGACCCGCGAAGTACTGCTGTGCCACACGAGAGAGCATGAAGTTGAAGAAGCGCTCGGCGTTATCTTTATTCTCGGCGCTCTTCAATATGCCGCCGCCTGCCACAAGAATCATGCCACCGGGCCCACCGTCTGTTACATGGTAGTTGCGCGCCGCAAAGCCCTCACCCTCTTCAGCAAGGAAGCGGTGCAGATAGTAGTGGTTAACGAATCCGACATCAACCTCGCCCGCGGCTGCAGCGGCCACCGTCGGCGTGTTCTTGGCATAGACCTTTGGCTCGTTCGCGTGAATGCCCAGCAGCCATTCACGCGTCTTCTCTTCGCCCCATACCACGCGCATAGCAGTGACCATAGCCTGGAACGATCCGTTTGTCGGCGCCCAGCCTATACGACCCTTCCACTCCGGCTTCGTGAAATCTTCCATCTTAGTCGGGATCTGGTCTGAAGTCAGATTTTCCGCATTGTAAACTACCACGCGGGCTCTACCCGATATGCCCACCCACTCGCTCTCCGGGGAGCGAGCCCAAGTTGGCACTTTGCTCGTTATGCTGCTCGGCAGAGTCTCGAACAGCCCGGCATTCGACACCTCGCCAAGACCGCCTGGGTCCTGCGCGAAGAATACATCGGCAGGCGACCTGTCGCCCTCTTCGAGAATTGTCGCCGCAATTTCGCCAGTACTGCCGTATTTGACAGCGACGTTGACGCCGGTGACTTCCTCGAACTGCTCTATGATTGGGCCTACGAGCGATTCGCTCCTGCCTGAGTACACCACAAGAGTTCCGGGGTCGCGTTCGCGCACCACCTCCACAATCTTCTCGACTTCGATGACCTTTTCGACCGGGATTTCCCTGATGACTTCTTTTTCGACCACGACCTGTCTTTCGACAGGCACTTCTTTGACGACTTCCCGGACCGTCTCGACGGGAATGGTTCTCTCTACGATTCTTTCAACCTCTATGATTTGTGGTGCGACGGCAGCAGCAGGCGCAGTGCCGCACGCGCTCAGTCCAAGCGCTGCAAGAACGAATGCGACAATGACCAGAGTACGTCTGAATCCGGACACTTCTGCTATACCTCCAGTTCAGTGATATTTCATAGCACCAAATTGGCGCATTGAACTATCACGAACTCTATGACTAACAAACGAGTTTAATATGCACTAATTGTTCTGATCTGTCAACATAAATACTGTCGTATCATGCAGGTTGAAAGGTCAGAGTCGCGGGTGGTAACCTCGGCCCTTCCCAGGCAAGTATTCCTGTGATTTCATGGTCCAACCTGTCGTCAACAGGAGAGCAGAAAGGTGACAACGACGAGAAAACGAAAAGAGTATCAGATTCTGACAAGATACTGCCTATCCAGCCCCCGCACAGGCATTCTGCCGGCACGCTGATTTCTATGAATCCACGTTACAGACAACCGCAGAGCTACGACATGCAGAGATCCTGCTCGCTAAATTGGTCAATGCGATTCATAGGCGCAGAAATTCCATTAACTCATACCGGCGTGCCAATTTGTCACTACTCCTAGGAAAAGAGACTTGCCGTTGTGAAGGACAACTGTACGGAAAAAGCCGGGCCTATGAATTTAGGTCTGATAGGTCTGACTTCGGTTGTGATTCCGGAGATCGCAATGGCTGCTGGGAAGCCAGAAGTGACGATGCGTGGGAATATTATTAACATAGGCTAATAGGGCGATGTAAGACGTAAATGGTGAATGTCGGAAGAATGTCTTCTTTTTCACGGTTCAGACCATCGTATCTGCGAAGCGCCACTTCAGAAAAGTAGAATCAATGTCTATACGGCTTGTATGCACGCTAACCTTGAACAGATGCCAAGGTGCGCCAAGTGCTGCTTCTCGCGTATGCTAAGGGGGGACAGGCTCCACGCCGAATTCACGGGAGATGGTATTCAGAATGCCGAATCAGACTGTGTCGTCTGAGTCGATTGATATGAAAGATAGGATGGCGAAAGTTGCAGGAATACTGCTGCTCGCAACTGCTGTGCTCACGATAATCATGGTGTATGCTCGCGTGTCTGCCGATGCCGACCGGGCGACTGTGATCCAGTCCCTGCAGGCGATTGCTACTAACCGAGGGATGTTCGGATTGTCGGGAACTGCGCGCCTGCTTTCTGGCTTGACGCTCATAGGAGCCGGTCTGGTCCTGCTGCGCACCTGGATTTTCAGGGAGCGCCAGGCGATGCCGATTGTGCCCTATGCTCTTGTACTTTCTGGGGCATTCACTGCGGTATCCGGAGCGTGCGCTCTGCTAATAGCCGTCAGCCCGGACCTGAACACATTCGCGGCGGGCACCACTTCGATGCCTGGTGAAGACACAGCACTTAGCGCAATGTACAGCGTGCGGTGGATTGCAGGCAAAATCGGCTTTACGTTAGCAGGCGTCTCAGTGCTGGTGGCTGCGCGAGACCAGTGGCGAGCAGGTGGAATGCTGCGAAAATTAGCCCCCGGATCTGCGATTCTGGGGGTTGCTATGCAGTTCATCTGGCTGGATTCAGCGACGATACTTCACCCCGTCGTGGGGGCTGCATTCTTCGTGTGGCTACTGATTGCAGGCATTCTGCTGGCGACAGGCAGTGTAGAACGTCAATTCAGAGCAGTAGATCGTGGGACCGCCTGATCAAGATTACCTGCGGTTCCAATAGGGCACTGCGAATTGACCCTTTCGCTCGACTATGAATTCTCGATCGCGCTGTGGTTGGCGAGGATTCTTTCGATAACCGCAAAGAATATCCCTGTGTCTTCTGTACTTATTCCTTCTGTAAGCCTG
Source organism: Dehalococcoidia bacterium (assembly GCA_963665605.1). GTDB lineage: Bacteria > Chloroflexota > Dehalococcoidia > Lucifugimonadales > JADFKI01 > Bin90. The sequence goes on from OY762409.1 coordinate 3,493,306, forward strand.
TCTTCATGAGCGTGGATTCTGTTCTGGAGTTCGACACTCAGCGCTAGGCCCGCATCTGTCAGTTGCAGGAACACTATCCGGCGGTCACTCCTTGAGCGACGGCGAGACAGCAACCTTCTATCGACCAATTTCTTCGCCATGCGACTAATGGCCGATACCTCCACGGGTAGCGCGCGCGCAAGTGCTGTAGCCGTCCATACATGGTCGGCCAGAAAGAGTCTCATCATGGCGAAATCCATTGGGGTGAGATCGTATGCCGCCAATTCCCGGTTGATACCTCTCGTCACCACCTTGAGTAATGCCCGCGCATTCTCCTCAAGGCCACGGAAGGACATCGCCGAACCGGAAGCGGATTCCCCATTGGATATGTCTTGCGAATTCGCCATCTGATCAGGCTCCGTGCCAGTGCAGTGCGTCGTTCGCATTCAGATGCGTTGTGGCTACGTGTCTCTGAACGCAAGGGATGAACGACCGCTCAGTATGTGCTCTAATCGCTAAGTGTTTCATAATCTCGATATGTGTGAATTGGCAATTCAAGCGACTTGTTGTTTCATCAATGCGTACCAGAAATTCGACTGAGGCATATAAATTTGACGCTAGTTCAATATGATGAAGTCTTTATATTTCTACTAGCCTGTGCCTTCAGTTGGATACAGGGCACAGTCTACTTCCGAGGCAATTGTGTACGATGCGACCTGAGATGGACTCGGTCCAAGTTCCATGGGCTATCTGACTTGGCCCTTCGAAGCCACGTGACGGAAGGCAATCCGTCGGGAACCTACTGTGAAGATGGCGTCCCCTCCTTTGCCGCTAAGTACCCCTGTGCCTACTGTCTGTAACGCGTGTACTCCTATAATTGGTGCCCTTGTTGGTCTACCCTGGAACATCAGGTATTGCTCTGCCCCATATGGTCTGGTCAATGCGATGCTGAGATAGTCTACATCGTCGTTTACGGCGCCAACAGTACCACTCTGGCATGCTTGCGCCTTGCAAGAATCGAATTTAGTATCGGTATGCTTGTACTTCAGTCCTTGCTGTCCGCTCATTTGAGGTGCTGCCGAGGTGCGAATTGACAGCGAAAGATTGCTATGCGCAGCTACTCGGCGCTAACTATGCCATTGCACCTCATGGCAGGAGTCCTCCCGATAACCTGGTCATTCCCTGTCTGTCATGTCTCGGCGCATACGGCTGTGGCAGCTTGCACAGTCTCGTCGGACTGCTGCCCTAGGATTATTGACGGCACCCGCCTCAGTGCGTACTATCGGCAGCAGCAGTACAGGGCATCACTTCGAGGTTGCAATCAGGAGGTAGCGAGTGAAGTACGACTACATCGTCATCGGCGCAGGTTCGGCGGGAGCAATCCTTGCCACAAGGCTCTCTGAAGACCCAAACATCTCGGTGCTTCTGCTGGAAGCGGGTCAGGACTATCCGGACATTGACAGCCTGCCAGAGGAAGTCAGGCACAGCTACGAGTCCACAAAGAGCATCTGGGACAGTGACCACAACTGGCAGTACACGGCGCGCGGCACCTCGGAGGCCGAGATTGAGATTCCACGAGGCAAGGTGACCGGCGGCTCCAGCGCCATCAACGGTACGGTCTTCCTGCGCGGCATCCCTGAGGACTACGACAACTGGGCGGAATGGGGCAACGACGAGTGGAACTTCCAGCAGCTTGTACCCTACTTCAACAAGCTGGAGACCGACACTACCTACCAGGACGACCCCGGTGACTTCCACGGCGCCAACGGCCCAATCATCTGCCGCCGCTTCATGCAGGACGAATGGCGTGAGGGCAACAAAGCCTGGTTCGAGGCATGGCGGGAGAGTGGTCAAGGTTACTGCGAGGACCATAATGCGCCCGGCACAACGGGTGTTGGTCCCATACCCCTGAACAATCCCAATGGCATCCGCTGGTCCACGTCCATCGGATATCTTGGCCTCTCGCGCCACCGCCTGAATCTCACCATCAGGGCGAACGTGACCGTCAAGAAGGTTCTCTTCGATACTACCGGTGACAGCCCCAGGGCGACGGGAGTCGAGGCGGTCTCTGACGAAGAATCCTTCGTCGTTGAGGCTGATGAGATCATCCTGAGCGCAGGCGCGATTGGTTCACCACAGATACTCATGCTCTCGGGCATTGGTCCGAGCGACCACCTCAGAGAACACGGCATTCGGACGGTAATCGACTCGCCCGGAGTGGGACAGAACCTAGCCGACCATCCCCTCCTCAGTATCCTGTGGGCGACGAAGCCGGACGTCGAGTTAGAGCGCTTCGTGCCCAACGCTCAGCTTGTCGTGCGTTACTCTGCCGAAGGCTCGCCTCTTGAGAACGACATGATCGTGTATCTCTCAGCCGCCTCCGGGGTAGATCGCAAGCACGGCGGAGCGCACACCGACGTCGTTGGAATGGGCGCCGGCCTCGGGCTAAACCTGGCGCACTCCAAGGGCGAGTTGCGACTTCGTTCCGGCGACTACCGGGACCATCCTTACCTCGATTACAACCTCCTGGACCACGAGGAAGACCTGCGCAGGTACAGAGATGGTGTGCGCCTGGTGGTCAGCCTCGAAGATCATCCGGCAATGGCTGCTATGATCGACAAGAGGGTCTATCCGGAGGATTCAGATCTGGAGTCGGACGATGCGCTGGACCTATGGATGAAGACGTGGGTTGGGACGGGCCACCATATCTCCTGCACCGCCAAAATGGGACCGAGGTCAGACCCGATGGCCGTCGTGGATCAGTACGGCAAGGTTTACGGCGCGGAGGGACTGAGGGTGGTGGACGCATCCATCATGCCTGAGTGCGTCCGCGCAAATATCAACGTCACCGTGTTGATGATTGGCGAGCGCATCGCAGACCTCATCAAGCAGGGGAAGTGATGTCCGGTGCCTGACGCATCACTCTGGAGGAATACAGTCTGTGCAAAGCACGGAGCGCAACGGAGGGGTGGTCGGATAATCAAGGCTTGGAGTATCCGAGTGGGACGGATATATTCTAGGTGTGCACGCATCCGCGAGGTGGGAGATGTCCCTGATTGTTGCCAAGTTGCCAGTGGCCGTACTGCGAAGCCTATGATAGACGTCTCAGTCGTCCCTGGGTCAGCAGCACAATAACCATGATCGCAATGAGCGCGAAGCCCATGAATCCGATGACCGTCTGGCCACCCAGATAGTCGGTGAGGAACCCAGCGGGCGTGATGCTGAGTGGCATCAGGCCGTAATTGAGCATGAACAGGCTCATGATTCTCCCGCGATACTCCGGGTTAGCCTTTTCGATTATCAGCGTCTGATTGAGAGCCTGACGTCCCGAGTCGCCAATGCCCAGAAGAATCATGATGACGGCGGCAATGTTGTAAACGGGAATCGCAGCAATCAACACGAGGCCGACACCAGACATTATGGTCGCTATTATCAGGCCCATGCCCCTGTATCGCTGGCCCATAGACGCTACATAAAGTGAGCCGAACATTGAGCCCATTCCCATCAGTCCGACGAGAAGTCCCATGGAATCGGGGCCCTGCCGGTAGATGTCAACGACGAACACGGGCAGGATAAACCGGAAGGGCATCGCAAGCATTGTCGCGGCCAGTCCCATTAGGAGCAGCACGAGAAGGATTCGGCGTTGCCACACGTGAGTTATGCCATCAGCGATGTCACGGAGCATATCCGTCTTGCCTGAAGTTGTCCCCGCCGAACCTGTCTTGGGTAGGAACGAGGTGAGGACAACCGCTGCCAGGGTTAACGCGCCAATGAGATAGAAGACGTTCCAGGGTCCGACCAGCGCGTATATACCACCTGCTAGCGCGGGCGCGGCCATTGTGGTAGCACTGATGCCAGCCGCGTTCAATGCCATCGCATTCGTCAGCTTTTCCGACCCAACAAGCTGGGGAATTATCGCCTGTCTCGCGGGCATCATGAATGCCCAAAGCCCGCCCGTAACCATTGATGAGATCAGGAGGTGCTGCCAGGCGATAACCTCGAAATCGATCGCGAGACCGATCACCAGAGACAGACAGCCTGCGACGAGCTGTGCAACCTGAATGATAGTTTTCTTCTCGAACCTGTCCGCTACCACACCACCGAAGAGGGGAATGGTCAGCATGGGGACAGCGATGCCCAGATTGATGATGCCGAGCACTGAGGCAGAGCCGGTTATGTCATATACGAGATAGCTCTGTGCCAGCATCTGCATCTGTGTCCCCGCCATGAGGAACAGCATCCCGACCCACAGAAATAGGAAGTTACGATTGGAGAGCGAGTCAAATGTAGTTAGCCTGGGGCCACGCGGGAGTCGCACAGAAATGCCGGCTCTGAGCGCGCTGGATGTCGCGCCTCTGGCTGAGTGCAGGGGTTCTCCGGCGCCGTCTGCCGCCGCATGACTCACCGCGCGTTCCGCGGCCACGGAAGAAACCGCCAGTGCTGAGTTCTGAATAGGCGGCGAAGAATCTGACATGAGACAAAGCTACTCAATACCCGGTGACAAAGCAATAGAAGCTGCGGCGCGTAGAGAGGCGTGTCCTTGACCACCTGAGCAGTTCTGGGTTAGATTCAACGCCATATCCAGTTGACGGAAGACTATTCTGCGGAGCACGCTGTTCGCGCGTGCCACGCTCCGACTTTCGGCAGGCCAACTAACCTCAGCATCACGCTACTTTGCAGATCACCAGAGAAGGAGAATCATCATGCCGTTCTACGAAAGTGGCTCCAGCCGTATCTACTATGAAGAAGTTGGGTCGGGATTCCCTCTACTGATAATTCCGGGCGGAGGGCTTAATTCCACCGTGGCGTCGCTTGATACCTCGGTGCCCTTCAACCCAATGAAGACTTACCGGGACGACTTCCGATGTATCGCCGCCGACCTGCGCAATGCTGATCTGGGGCAGTCCAGCGGACCACTGGAGATCGACGGGCCCTGGGATGCCTACTCAGAAGACCAGCTTGGTTTGATGGACCATCTGGGCATTGATGAGTTCCTGGTCATGGGCTTCTGCATAGGCGGGCCGATGATCCACAATCTACTCAAATTAGCCCCGGAGCGCATCGTCGCGGCAGCAATGATGCAACCCAGCGGCTTCAATCCGGAAGCGCCGGATATTTTCTATCAGAACAATACAGCGCGGTGGGGGCCACCACTCTGCGAAAGGCGTTCAGAAATCACATCGGGCATGGTCCACGACTTCCTGACCAGCATGTACACTGACCGCGCAGATTTCGTTTTCACCGTTTCCTGCGATTTCGTGCGTAACCTGCAGACTCCACTGCTGATAGCACCAGACGATGTGCCTGCGCACCCATACGCCTGCGCGATGGAGGTTGCCGATCTCGCCCCGAACTCCGAGGTTACTATCTTTCCATGGAAGGACTCGCAGGAGCACATCGACGAGGTCGTAACCCACGCCCGGCGTTTCCTGAAGACCCATGAGCCGGTAGCTGCGACTACCTAAATATCCGGCGCCGCTGAGGCTCACGAGTTCTTAGTGGGCAGTGGGAAGGATCGGGAGATCTGCCAATTGGCCGGGAGCGACGGTAGTTCAGTTCGTTCTCCACTGCTCGGCATCGTCTTTGGGTTCGTACCCTATCAGATCGCGCGAGTTCGAGATGTCCCAGATGCGCCAGGTATTGTTGGATACGCCGTAGAAGATCGCGAACCTGACGGTATCGGGTGCATCTATGCACTTGCTCACTAACTGCACCAGGTCGCGGTGTGACAGCAGGGTGGCGAAATGTCGAAGGTCTTGCGGTCTGCCCTCGCGGTTCAACGTTCCAATTCGAAGGCAGATTACTGACAGGCCGAAGTGGTCGGAGTAGTATCGTCCCGCCGCCTCTCCGAACGCTTTGCCGATTCCGTAGGGTCCGTCCGGCCGTATGGGCATGTCCGCTGTCACGCGAGGGAAGGTCGCCGGGTCCAGTCCGTCATACCTGCCGGCAACTATGGATGCGTAAGGCTCGTCCTCCTCGTAGTTGCCGGTCGCATGGTTGGAGCTGGCGAATATCACGCGCTTTGCCCCGGCCCGTCGAGCGGCCTCAAGCGCGTTATATGTCGAAGGCAGGTTGTTCCGATAAACGACATCCCAGGGGCTGTCCTGGTCCGGCACGCTGGCGAGATCGATTACCGTGTCCACCCCGTCATAGGCAGGCAGCACAGCATCGAGATCGGAAGTGTCGGCAACCAGGCTGGTAAAGCCGTCCGCTGCCCTGATATCTACACCGGTTACATTGTGCGAGTCCTTAAGGCCGTTCTGGAGCAGTCCTCCTATGAGTCCGGCCGCTCCCGTTATTAGCACGTTTTTCCCGTCAGGCATGTGGTTCTCCCTCGAATCCGTGATCGTCTGGAGTCATTCCGGCATTTGGGCCGGGTGCAGGTCATACGATGGTGAAGAGTTCTCTCCTATGTGACATGGCGGTTCGCTGGGATGAGAGACCTCATGGTATCTTTCATCAGAGTACCCACCAAGCGCCCGTGGTTACTATATCAAACGCCTTACGCTTCAGACTACGAATATCACGAGACAAGGAGGAGACAAGATGCTTGCGGACCTGGTTGAAGTCACGACACCTGATGGAATCCCGCTGAGTGGCGCCTATTTCGCGCCGACAAGCACGGGTCGCTCACATTCGATAGATGCCATACTGTTCTTTCATGGCGATGGCGGCAACTTCTACAGCAGCCTTTATCTCTGGATGGGGCAGCGCATGTCGGAACAGGGCATAGCGTTCCTGACAGCCAACCGCAGGGGCCACGACCACATCGCTGCCGGTGCAAGAGGAGGGCCGCTAGCGGGATATGCCTTCGAGTCTGTTGATGACTCGCGAGCGGACTTCGGAGCGTGGCTTGACTTGCTGCGTGAGAGGGGGCACCGCCGCATAGCCATCGGAGGGCACAGCGGTGGAGCCGTGCGTGCCGCCTATGCGCAGGCACGGGAGAAGTTCGCAAATGTAGTGGCGGTGATACCGGTGTCTCCCGGCGAGTATGACCACGAAGGAATTATTGCACTGCACGGGGATGACTTCGCGGAGCCGTTTGGGGAGTCTGAGCGGAACATCGCTGAGGGCCGCCCGGATACGCTGCTTCGTCCAGGAGTTCCCTGGGGGTCAACGTGGAGTGCGCGCTCCTTTGTGGACTGCTTCAATCGGGACAACCGATACAGCGTGACCACCCACGGGGCAAACACGGGTTGCCCAACGCTGTTCATATTCGGCTCCGAAGAATGCGCCGTCGGTGGACAGCAGGAGCTTCCGGTGTGCGGCGCTGCGCGACGAAGCCTCGGTGCTGCGGGCTACGCGCACGTGGACGTAGTGGAAATTGACGGAGCCAATCACGGATACTTAGAACGTGAACAACAACTGTTTGAGACGATGTTTTCTTGGATCGGCGGGCTATGACGGGCTGTGATCAACTATAAGCCCTGACACCGTCTCAAGAGTCCATCCTATCGAATCTGATCCGCCTCGGAATCGCACCTGCCTGACGGATTCACTTTGCTGGCTTTTGCAATGTACGTCTGCCCTCTGATCGCCTTCGGGTGGCACGATCAGACCGTTAGAATCGAGAACGCCATCCCTCCTTTGGGAAACGCGGAGAGCTATTGAGTCGCGCCGTAATTTCTTACACCTGATGCGGGGTAGCGCAGCGGCGTAACTCAGTTGTGTTGGTACATTGCGAGCATCCTTTGCGAATGCAATATTTGCTCCTTTACAGAGATTTTGGTCGGCTGTAAAATCACAAGGGCGCAGAGTACGGGCGACAATCATTCGCTTATGTAAGGCTTGCTCAAGATTCACCTCCATCTATGCCGTTCGTCGAACTCGCATCTAATCGGGTCTTAGTAACCCTACCTTCGAAAATTCAGCACGGGGATTGTCTTTCACTATGAACCAAATACTCGAAAAAATGAGCTTGCTCGTAACGGTACGACCATACATTACGCTCGTTGTCTTGCTCGCTATTACCGTATTGCTTGCCGCTGGGACTACGCTGCGCGTACCTCCGACGGAAGGCGCAGATGTAGCTTTTCTTCCGCCCGGGCACGCCGTCGCCAATGCGGCGCAGGAAATAGATGAGCTATTCGGGGACTCCGGCGACGTGAGCGTCGTCACACTCATTTTCCGCGGAGATGCGCTCACACCAGGCGGACTCTCCCAGATGTCCGGCCTGATCAACAAGATTGTCAGCGACCCGGCTGTAGGTGGGTTGCTGGTACCCGCCGACCCGGTAATCGCACCCTCTTTTCTGGTTCAGGCTGCGCTCCAATTGGAAAACCTGGAGTCGATCACGCAGGCAGAAATCGACGCTGTCGGCAATGTCCCACAAATTGGAGGGGCTATCGCCGCGATGACCGGAACCGACACGGACGGTACACCGGTTGCGATTGCCAACATTAGCCTGAGTGATACGGGTGAGGAAAGGGTCAAAGACGCGGAGCGGAGGATCAACGAGTTAGCGGTGGGGGATAGTGGTCCTCTAGCTGTGAGCAGTCTATCACCCGCGATAGTCGAGGACGAGTACAGGGAAGCCACGGAATCGGGAATGGGGCCGCTTATAGGACTGGCACTGCTACTGATAACGGGGCTGCTCTTCCTGTTCACTCGCACCATCTCTGATACGCTGCTGACGCTATTAGGGCTCATACTGTCGTTGACCTGGATTATCGGGGCAGAGGGCTGGCTAGGCCCGGAAGGGATCGGCCTGATAGGGCCACCGAGTTCGCTCACTGCGATGGTCCCGGTCATCATCATCAGCCTCACAGTGGATTACGCAATCCAGGCGGTCTCCCATTATCGCGAGCAGCGTGCTGAAGGCGAGCCGGTTATTCAGGCAGTACGCAACGGGCTTCGAAACGTGACTGTGCCGCTTACACTGGCAGCCGTCACGACGATCGTCAGCCTGCTGGCTACCCTGTTCTCGCCGATCGGGGTGATTGGCGACTTCGGCATCGTCGCGGGACTGGGCGTCGGGTTGAGCCTGATAGTGATGCTGACACTGATACCGGCGGGCAGGACGATCATCGATCGGCGGCGCGAGTCGCGCGGTACATTGCCGCCTCCTCGCCCGCTCGCGAATGCATTGCCTGGGGTTAGCCAGATGGCGGAGCAGTTGGGCAGATGGGTTACGCGCAGGCCGGCACCCTACATTGTCGTCGTAATCTTGATCACCATAGGGCTTGGGTATGCCGCAACCGGCTTGAAGTCGGAATTCAGCATCCGCGACATCCTCCCCAGAGGTGGAAGCGTGGTCGAGGACATGGACACCCTCGAAGCCGCTGTCGGTGGTTCGACTGAGATCGCAACCCTCCTTGTGAAAGCCGAGGCGACGGAAACCCGCACTCTTCTGAATCTCCAGGATCTGACTTCTTCCTTCGGGGATGAGAATCGCCGTCCGCGTGCAGCGGCAGGCCCGATCCAGACGTCATATTATGCACATCTGCGAGACTGGATCGACGACTCCGGCGAGCCCGGCGACAAATACGACCCTGAGCTTGAAGCACTTTTCCACCAGGCTTCAGCCGAGGTAGAACTTGATCCGGCTCTGATGCAGGAATTACTCGATAAGCTTGTCGCGAGAGAGCCGGAACTGGCGCGCTTCCTGGTCAACGATCCACAGGGCATAGACACAATGTTGCTGCAGTTCCCAACTTATCTGGGCGATCCGGAGCAGTCCAGGATGATTCAGGAGGAAACAGAGGCGCTATGGTTCGGCGATGACAGCCACGTCACGGCGACTTCACCTAGCATCGTCGCAGTCGCGGTTACGGACCAGATTACCGACGGCCAGACGGAGTCAATCAGCACTACCATTGCTGTGGCGCTGGGCATCCTCACTATCTTCTTCTGGGTGACGCTGCGCCAGCCGGCTCTGGGATTCGTCGCTGTGGGGCCCATCGTCCTCGTCCTCGTCAGCGTGCTGGGCACTATGGCGCTGTTGGACATCCCCTACACACTTGTCACCTCGATTATCACCGCGTTATCAATCGGCATAGGTGTGGACTACACCATACATGTCATTCACCGATACAGGGAGGAATACTTCCGCCTGCGCAACCCGGAGAGAGCGGCGGTTCGAACACTCGCGACTACGGGTTCGGCGTTGCTCGGATCTGCGCTGACGACGGCCATGGGATTTGGAGTGCTGATTGCCTCACCGTTGCAGGCGTCGCAGCAGTTCGGCATCACGGCGACAATTACCATCGTCTATTCGCTGATAGTCTCCATACTGGTCGTGCTGCCCGCGATGGTGGTCTGGGGGGCGTACCAGAACATGAGGCTTCGCTCCTCGATTGAACGCATGTGGAGCGAGCTTGACGTGGCAATTGAGGATATACATCTCCGACACGAGAGGGGAGAGGGCGCATCGTAGGCGGCACGCTCCGGAGGTTTTCCTACATGTTGAAGAGTCTCTCGCAACTTCGTGAACTATCCACAGGGCTGAAGTCCGCGTACCGCGGCTTCGACACCCACCTCCGCACGAGAGAATTCGAAGGCTGGACTGACAGGGCGAGCGTGGAGGATGACGGTGCGATCGGCTACGACCACGCTGAAACCGTCAAGGAATACTATGACCTTTGCGGTGAGTTCATGTTGTTCGGTTGGGGCGAATCCCTACACTTCGCACCGCTATCGCCCCGCGAAAGCTTGGAGGACTCCAAGATACGGCATCAGCGACTGATGATTGCCAAATTGGAGTTGCTCGAAGGGATGACAGTCATTGATATTGGCTGTGGGATAGGTGGCCCGATGCGCCGCGTCGTCCGGGAGGCCGGAGTCAGGGTAGTTGGAGTCAACAACAACGAAATCCAGCTGAAGAAAGCGAAGTCGTTGAATACTGAGGCGGGCATCGCCCACATGGTTGATTATAAGGCTTGCAGCTTCATGGATATGGGCACCGTCGCTGACGACACTTTTGATCGGGGCTACGCGATAGAGTCGACTTGCCATGCGCCGGATAAGGCGGGAGCGTTCGCCGAGATATACCGAGTGCTGAAACCCGGCGCGCTTTTCTGGGGTCAGGAAATGTGCCTGACGGACGAGTTCGACCCCGACGACAGGCGACACCGCGCCATCAAGCGGGAGTTGATGCACGGGATCGCGCTCAAGGACATAGCGACGATGGGCGAGGTCAACCGCGCTCTCGAAGCGGCGGGATTCCAGGTCATCGAGGGGAGAGACCATGCCGTCGAGGGGGACAGTCAGACCACGCCTTGGTATCAGCCGATGGAAACCCGGCACGGAACGCTAGGCGACGCTCTGCGTAGGACTCCACTGGGCCGCAAGTTGATGATGTGGGCATCTAGGCTTGCAGAGGCAGTGGGGGTGTTTCCGAAAGGCTCCTCGGACGTAATAGGTCTGATGGATCGTACCGCCAACGCCTATGTCGAGGGTGGCAGGGCGGGCATTTTCACACCGCTGTACTGTTTTCTGGCTCGCAAGCCGCTTTAGAAATCTTGGTCGCGGTCCGTCGTCCAGACTGTCGGGCGTGCCCGTGGCGCACTAGAAGTTAATCTCGTGCCGCTGCTCGGCGATGCGGAACTTCAGCTTCTTGCTTGGCTTCATGGATGGCAGCGGACTGAACTTGAGCTTGTAGTCGCCAGGCGACACCTTGAGCGTAAAGTAATGCGCGACCATGAGCACATTGACGGCGAGCTGCGTTTCCATCCACCGCGAGCCGAGACAAATATGCGTGCCCAGTCCGTAGGGCGCGTATCCGGGGCTGTGGTGCTCGTTGCGCGGTGGCAGGTATCGGTCTATGTCGAATGTGGTCGAGTCGGGAAAGAACTCGTCCATGAAATGGGTCGCCGCCTGAGCGATAACGAGCTTCGCTCCCAACGGTAGCTGATAACCTTCGACCATGCACGAATTCATCACATGCCGCATAGACACAGGCACTATTGGGTAGAGGCGCAGGCTCTCCATGAGGAAGCGATGGGTGACATCGATCGAGGACGGAGTGAGGTCTTCGGGATTCGGGTCGCCGTTCTCGAATAGTGCGTCGGCCTCTTCTTGGATCCTGGCGTAGATTTCAGGTTGCGAGGCCATTGCGTATAGCGCGAAGCTGAACGCGTCGCCAAGGTACACACTGGCAATCAAAGCCGCCGATAGAGCGAATCGCAGGTTCGACTCCGGGTAGAACTGTGGGTCGCTCGCGTGTAGGCTCAGAATGTCGTCGGCAAGATTTCTAGAAGCGTCAGCCCGCTGAGCGGGCGTATGCACGCTCTGTATTCGTTCCAGTAAGATGTCCACCGATTTCGCGCGGCGTCTCATGCCCGGGGTTTTCAGCATGAATTTGGGCAGAGCCTTCACGATGTGAGTGCTGAGCGCCCGCTCCTTGTACTCCGCCAAGTCGTCAAAGATGTCCTGAGAATCGACGCTGACAAAGAGCGGAGAAATCTGTGAGTTTATCATTCGGCGGCACATGCGCGTGGCGGGGTAGGCGTCTCCAACCGTCCACTCTGCCATATGTTTCCGCGCGTAATTGATTAGCTGGTCCATCTCGCCCATTAATCTGTTGCGAGAATATGCCGGCGACAAGGACTTGCGGAGGCGAAAATGGTCTGCCCCGTCCATCGAAGGCAATACCCCGGACGCGCCATAGACCTTTTCGAAGTCGGAAAAGTAGTCCCTGGTTCTCAGATGCAGGCGTCCTTGCCGATGCACCCAGCGATTCGTGTCTGCCCCTGCCAGGACTATTATCGGCTCGGTTAACGGAGGCCGCAGTTCGAATACTGGGCCGTACTCGCGCGCGAGGTCCGCGAAGAGCGCGGGGACGTTTCCGGTGCGAATATGCGGATTGAACAGCAGCTTGCTCAGAGAGACGACAGGGATTTTCCTGGTGAGGCTGGATTGTCGGAGCGCCGGACCCGCGAGGTTGTGGGAGACTGCATTGGTGATTGCCCGTCCGATCAAGTCAATCTTGGAAATGGCTTGGATACGCGCTTCCACCTCGTCATCCAACTGGAATATGAAGCGCAATACGTCGCACGTATTGAGCAGGCCGATGATGATGACCTCTCTCGGATAGGGAATCACATCATTGAACAGCACCCTTCTGATGCGCGATGCGATGAACTCAGTCGCGGTGCCGTCTTCGTCATCGAAGTTCATATCTGCTCGACCGACAGTTCGGGATAGCGTCCAGAACTCTCCGTCGTGATGCTCAAGGATATTCAGATGGACAAGTCGGTCCAGAGTCAGCTCGATGATCGACTCTGCACGAGGAGCGAGCCTTTCGATCCAGTACTGCGCGTCCCGTTGAGTCGTTTCCTCCGCAATCGTCTTGAGGATGGGATCGAGGACAGGATCGCCGACTTCGGTCTGATCCAGAAGAATCAGGGAATCCCTGTCCGTGTCAATGCGAGAAATGAGCGATAACTCAGCGAGTACGGCGCCAATGACGGCGCAGTTTAGGTCCCAGCCCGGGACCTGATGGAAGTATCCGGTCTCCTCGTTGAGGAGCATCAGAATCAACTCTTCCGGCAAGCTTAGAGGCTGAGTCGTCACACCTTCCATTAAGAGAGTCACCAGTCTTGCTCCCTGTGCGTAATACTGATTGATTCAGCCCATTTGACTCAAGGATACCCTAGCGCGCTGGTCGCGGAAAGGGGTACATGTACAATTCAAATAGGAACTCTCGTAATTTGGTCCATTTGTAACAGTTGCCTGAGTGCAGGATGTCATGTCCAGGCCGACCATCCTTGCATAAGATATCCCATTTACCAACAATGAGCGGATATTTAGAGAGTCGCTGTTCTCGGGCTGGCAGACTTGGCTGGACAAAAGGTGAGTGTGAGGGCTGATAGATGGTTACCAGACGCAGAGAATTCACATACGTTCAGTCGCCCGATCCCTTCCCCGAAGGTTGGTACTTCGTCGCTACTCGAAAGGCCGTACTAAAGGCCAAGCTCATTCAGAAGACTTGGATGGGCGAGAACATCGTTGTCTGGAGTGACAAGAATGACCGCGTCTGTGTAGCCGAAGCCGTCTGTCCACATCTTGGAGCCGATCTCGGACCATCAGCCGGGGGCAGCATACGCGACGGACGGCTGTTATGTCCTTTCCATGGCTACGAGTTTGACGCCACTGGACAATGCGTCGGCACTCCTTTTGCCCCTCCTCCCAGGGCAGCGAAGCTGCGAGTCTTCGAGACGCAGGAGATTCTCGGCCTGATCTTCGCATGGTGGGGCATCGGGGGACGTGAACCGCAATGGCGCCTACCCGATGATACTTTGGGGGAAGTTGGATGGGGCGAATTCATAATCAACACCCTCCGTTTTCCCGGTCATCCACAGGAAACAGCGGAAAACTCGGTAGATCTGGCACATCTCCGCTATGTGCACGGCTACGATAACGTGAATCCAATCGTGGAGGCGGATGTGGACGGCCCACGCCTGAAAACTCGCTTCGACTTCAAGAGAACACGAACAATCGCGGGCGCCGTAAACCTCACCTTCGATATTTCTGCCAGCGCAACCATCGTAGGTCTTGGCTATTCGTTTGTGGAGGTACGGGAGCATTCGATTGGCATGGATTTGCGCCTGTGGGTGCTAGCGACGCCAGTCGATGGGAATCTCATTGACATGACTCTGGTTTCACAGGCGCGGGAGATACGAAAGCCGAAGCGAATATTTGCAGGCCTTGGGTTTCTCCCCGTGGGTCTCCGCGCTCCCATTATCAATAGATTCATGGCCTCTCAGCAAAAGCAGGACGTTCTTCAGGACGTGGTTATCTGGAGCAAAAAACAGTACCGGTCCCGCCCGCGACTCTCGCGCTCTGACGGCAAAATCATGCCGTTCAGGCACTACTGCACCCAGTTCTACCCCGACCCAGAGGATTAGGACAACTTCCTCGGCACTTGCCTTGAACGAGACAGGTTGGCTGACGCCTTCCCTTTCTTGCAGTCCGTTGTGGCAGATCTTGTCCAGAGAGCCGGCCGATTCATCTTCGTAGATGCTCCTTGATGCCCTCAGTTTCCTGCAACTCTAGTAAGCCACGGCAATTGTGGCGGATTATTTCCAAACGCCTTGTCAGCTCAGGATCGGCCATTCAGGTTGCGGGTCTATACCAAGCCGCTTCGCTCGCGAAATGACCGAGTCAGAGACGTTTCGGTAAGACTCGTCCTCGTCCACTCGTGTTGAGTGGCCTCCACTGAAGATGATTTCACCGTTGACAATGACCGTATCCACGCTTCCGGCTCCCATCGTTAGCGTGAGGAGGTGGAGCGGGTTGTTGGCAGGGTAGGATTCGGCCGCCCGCGCGGACCTCACAACGACATCCGCACGCTTTCCGGCTTCCAGGCTTCCCAGTTCCGTGCTCATGCCCGCTGCCGCAGCTGCGTTGATTGTCTGCATCTCGAGCAAGGCCTCAGGGGAAAGGGGATCGTCGTAGGTCTGTGACGCGAACCGTCCAGCAAGCATGGTATGTCCGGGTGTGCTGTCCCGCGCAGCGTCGGTGCCAAGCGCGACAGGTACTCCTCTGCGATGTCGTTCTGCCATCTTGAAATGCGCACTGCTTCCAAGTCCGAGCGAGAAGAAGGCAGCAGGACACCAAACGATCTGACAGCCGGATTGCTGTACCGCCCTTTCCTCCGCTTCGTCCAGTACGTTGGCATGGACGATGGCGGTGTGCTCGTCAAGGACGCCGAGTTCTTGCATGTGAACGAACTGGCTGACGCCGTTCAAAGCTCGATAGATTTCTGCTTCCTCCGGCACGTACCCGGCGTGCAGATGCAATGGCACATTGTTGTCGCGAGCGCATTGATGGGCAGCCTGCAATAGCGCGGGTGAAGCAGTTCCTAGTCCATAGATGAAAACGAAGCCTCGGACTAGAGCATCGGAGTCACTGTTGCGGTGAAGTTCCACATCCAGCTGCTCAAGTGACCGGTCGAGATTCACGGGTGCGCGATCCGTCAGACTCGGACTCACCAGTGATGGAATCGCATCGAAGGTCTCCTGCCGGTCCCAGAGGTAGAGCGGGCCGAAAAGTGCTCTCAGACCCACGCGTTCTACCGCTTGCGCCGCCGCATCGGTTGCAAACAGCGAGCCTGGCTCGATAAACATCGTGAAGCCACATCGAAGCATTTCCAGTCCGGCCATGGCGGTTGCCGCAGCCTCGTCTTCATCGGTAACTCCCGCCTTCCAGTCTGCGAAATTGACGGACGATGAGCCGGAGTTCCGCACGTTGGCGAACACCCCCCTGCAGGAAGTATGAACGACGTGATTGTGGGCGTCGATGAAGCCGGGATGAACTATGCCGCCTCCTGCATCCACGGTCTGCTTCGCATCGAAGCGTTGCAGTAACTCGCTATCCGCGCCAACTTCCACGATGCGCGAGCCGGTGATCGCCACCGCACCCGGACGGAGAATCCTGCGTTCGGCATCTACCGTGACGACCTGGCCGTCGCGAATGAGGATATCGCATGTGCGCTTGTTCATTTTCTGTGCTCCAGAATTTCCGCTTGGTGAGTGGGTTACGAGATTCTGATTTATTGCCATTCCTTGTACCACTTTCTATGCGCAACCTTCTAGCGCCGCGATGCCAGCTTTCTTGTTACAAGTCAGTCTGTGCTCATGAGAAGGAATCAGAAGCGGGCTTCCGAATTTACAGCAGCAAACACCGCCCGATTGGAAATGACTGGTGAATCCGAGCGATGTTGAGAAGACATTAATTGCATAGCTCTCTCGCTGTTTCCGTTCCAGTGTGGCACTGGCACTATTGAATTAGGTCAAGTATATATGTTATGGGACAACATAAATCACATCTTCTGGTAAGTGTTCGCTGGCACAAAGTTCGCTGCCTATGTCTCCGGAAAGTTATATGAAGTTGGCAATTGAGGAGAATTAACCATGAAGCAAACTAAGTCCAAGCCGGCTGTCAGAAATTGGTCAACCATATCTATATTTGCGTCTATCACATTAGCGTTGATGTTCATCGCATACCTGCTGTCCTTCCCGGTGGCAAATGCCCAGACGAATAGGAGTCCGGTGGGTGCCTTGGAACGGGAGCTGAATGGTCATAGTTCGCTGAACGAGAGTGAGGAGGGATTCGGGGGTGAGTACACTAGCCGGTCTGTGGCTAGCGGTTACCTTCATGATTCAGGTGATATTCAGAATGGTCGTGATACTGCTACTACTTACAAGGTTGAGCAATTGGAACAGAGTAACGCCACAGTTGCAATGCAGCTTACGCCAGTGCCGTCTGTCTCCGGCATCTCCATCTCTAGCGATTCTGGCAGCGACGGTACGTATGCCACCGGAGACATCATTAAGGCGGCTGTTACCTTCGACGCCGCGGTGACCGTGGACACTACCGGCGGCACTCCGTACCTGGAGCTGACGCTAGGCAGCGACAGACAGAAGGCAACCTACTCTTCCATTAAATTGAGAAACACTGTCCTCATATTCACATACACCGTGGTCTCCTCTGACGACGATCAGGATGGGATATCCGTTGTCGCCAACTCACTGGCGCTTGACGGTGGCACAATCGAGGCGAGGGGATCCGGCACGGATGCGCTGCTCGATCACACGGCGCTACCTGACCAGGGAGGTCACTTAGTCAACAAGATACCCAAGATAATTACGGACGGTATCGCAATTACCTCCACGCCTAAGGCAGCCGAAGACACATACGGGTTAGGAGAGACGATCAAGGTCAGCGTACCGTTTGACTCCGTAGTGGTGGTAAGCGGTAACGACGTCATTCTGACCTTTATTGCTCGGTTCGGTGATGCGAACCATACCAACCAGTCAAAGGCATTCTCCTACGTGGGAGGCTCAGGCACGAATACGCTAAACTTCGAACGCGTCGTAATCGCGATAGACGTGGACAGCGATGGCATTTACGTGCCGAAATACCACTTGAATCTCCAGGGAGGCACGTTGACGCATGCCACCACCGGTCGCAATGCGGACTTGAGCTACGGCCTTCCCGGTCAGATGGGCGCGTTTCCTGAGCACAAGGTTGACGGAAGTCTGCTACCGCCTTCTTCGTTCGGACTTTGTGGGGCGCGTGTTGGCACGGGAAGCGGCTTCGTACTAGACGCGGAGCTGGACCTGTGCTGGGAAACCGGAGCAGAGATTCCGGCGCGTAATGACGTTGTAATCGAATCTCGTTACAGGATCTTCTGGTATGACGGCGACCCGTTCTCGGAGTGGCGCGAAACCGGGCGTGGAAACGACTTTACCGCATGCTCCCAGGGTCGAAGCGATTGCATAAAGTTCACTCATCGAGGATTGATGCGAGGCTCACCGGCAACCTATGAGATGCGGATTCGTGAGGGTGACAACGTGCTGTCAACTTCAGGACAGCTGGATGCACAAGCGCCAA
Organism: Dehalococcoidia bacterium; assembly: GCA_963665605.1. Classification (GTDB taxonomy): domain Bacteria; phylum Chloroflexota; class Dehalococcoidia; order Lucifugimonadales; family JADFKI01; genus Bin90. Next base: position 3,511,621 of record OY762409.1, read on the forward strand.
ACGAGAACGATGCAATACTGAACGCGGAACTGTACGGCTGCTATGAAATGGGCGGCTTTAAGCCCTGCGGAAATGCTGCGCGGGGCGCGTTCTGGATGGAACTGACATTTACTGACCCGGAGGTTGAAGCACTGTCTGTTGAAACCGTCATCGGCCTCGAACCTTCCGACTTCGAGATAACCAACGGCGGCGTGCTGGCCGTCCAGCCCTGGGATGGCACGGTTTACAGGGTTATCGTTTTGCCGGGAACACTGGGCCAACCGGTGACAATCAGCCTGCCTGCGAATCGTGCGAAGGGTGTCGGCGAAGGTATTAGCGCTGACGGCGGCAATAACTACACAAGGGTTAACACAGCATCGAATGTGGTGACGCAGCAAACGGCAGAGCGGGAGTGACGGGGGCAACTTGCCTTTTCACTACTAACTGGAGCGTCTCTGAAACTGTACCCTGCTGACCGTGAACGGCCGCACCCGCCTGCATAATCAGCTGGACTAGGAAACCTTCAGATCTCACCGCCTAGGACGAGCAATTATTGAGCGTCCTGGGCGGTGAAGGATATAAGGTGTGTCCGCATGAGTGCAAAAGGTAGCCTGTATGCAGTATGCTTGCTGACCATAGAGGGTGCGCAGTGAGGATCGGCGCAAATTGAACTTCCAATACAATGAAGCATAGACGCGCCGATGATGCGCTAATATGCGGCGGGTAAGGCGAAACAGGAGTCCACAGAAGAAGGAGTTTCCAATTGACCACTACACCGGGAACCGAACTCATAGAACTTGAATCGGGCGTCTTCGCCCGGCTGCATGAAGGACTGACAAACGCCGGGATTATAATCGGCGATGAAGGTGTGTTGGTAATAGACTCGCTGCGAGTCCCTTCATTCGCGCGAGACCTGATTCAGGACGTCAAGCACATTACCGACAAGCCGATTCAGTACCTGGTGGACACCCACTCGCACTGGGACCACGCGTGGGGTAATGAGGAGTTTCCCGATGCCACGATCATCGGACACGAGAACTGCTACAACGAGATGGTGGACGTGGAATGGAACAGGGAGTGGCGCGAGAAGGTAGTAAGTTCCGGCGACCCGTGGTCCGAAGAAGCCGGACTGGTAACGATTACACCTCCCAACCTCACCTTCGAGACTAGCATGAGACTCTACTTCGGCGGGAGAGAGCTGCATCTCAGGTACCTGGGTAGGGCGCACACCAGCGGCGATACTCACATCCAGCTGCCGGACGACGGCATTGTCTTCTGCGGGGATGTCGCGCAGGATGGCGGGCTTCCCTATTTCGGCGACAGCTACCCGAAGGAGTGGCCGGACACCGACGACCGGCTTGTCGGTCTGCCAGTCGAGCGGTTTGTCTCCGGACATGGTCCTGTCGGAGAGCATTCCGCGTTGGAGGAGGCGAGGGACTTTATTTATGATCTCGTCGGCGCCCTGAAATCTGCGGCCAGCGAAGGCAGGAGCGCGCAGGAGGCATCTTCCTTGACAGTTGCCGCCTTGACTCCACGTTATGGAGGGTGGCGGAGTTTTGAACGCCTCGAAGAATCCTTGCCGGAGGTGTACGGCAAGCTCGCATAACTCACGCTTTTGGTTCTAGCGGCGCGCTCCGTGTGCAGGGCGACAAATGCATGATTACCGCCGGCGTGGAGATCATCTGCAAGTCGGATGTGTAGGAATCCTCAAAACCGCTTTGAGTGTCGTCCTCTTGCGTCAAAGGGGCGGGGACAAACCCTACCACTGCGCCACTGGGTTCACATAAGATTCGCCCGCGAGTTTTCGTAGGATAGGCAGCGTCAATCGTCGCCTATCTGATACCCCGTGATCCGTGCTTCATGGGCCGCATCCGCGTACTCGGCTCGCCTGGCAATTGCTTTGATCAGACCCTTGAATATCCAGCCGTGAATGGGATAGAGCGAGTACCAGTAGAGCAGACCTGCCAGGCCCCTGGGACTAAAAACCGCCTTCTGCTCAAGTATAGTGATTCCTTCCTGGACCTCGCGAATGTCGAACTGGAGCCATGCGTTGCCGGGCAGCTTCATCTCAGACCTCAGCCGCATGAATCGATCCGTCTCCAGCGCTTCCACCCGCCAGAGGTCAAGCGCGTCGCCAACTCGCAGGTCGTCCGGATGGCGGCGACCTCTACGCAGACCGACCCCACCAAGCATCAAGTCGATCATGCCTCGTAACCGCCAATCCCAATTTCCGAAATACCACCCTCGCTTTCCGCCTATTCCTATACAAATCCCATACACATTCGTGGCAGATGCGGCAATATGGACACGGCGGCGTTCCACTATCAACCCATTGCGAAAGTCCAGTTGGACGAATTCATGAGGTTCCGAAGCACTTCCGACGGCATCCCTCCAGGAAGTCTCGACGCGTCCCTCGTCCAGTGCCCTCGTAACCTCTTCGATCGCCGAGTCATAGTCCTTTGGCACGATATGAGGAAAGAGAGTGCTAGCGAGACCGTCAGTCACAACAACGTCGTTGCGAAGTCCTTCGATCAGGGGTGCGGCGATTGAAGCGTGAATCGGGGTCATCCAATGCACCCAGTATGACGATAAGCGGGGAGTCAAGACTGGGACAGCTAGTAGCAGCCGCTTCAGCCCTCTCGCTTTTGCATATTTGAGTATCAGGTCCCGATAGGTCGTCACGCATCGACCACCAATCTCGATGACGCGGCCCTTGCTGCCCGGGACATTCAGGGCGGCAACAAGATAATCCAGAAGGTCATCGATGGCGATGGGTTGAATGCGGGAGTAGATCCATTTCGGGCACACCATGACGGGGAGTCGTTCGACAAGATGGCGGATGATTTCGAACGAGACACTTCCCGTCCCAACGATTACAGCAGCACGGAATTCGGTGACGTGTACGCTGCTCTCCCTAAGTGCCTGTCCGGACTCCTGACGGGAGCGCAGGTGCGTTGAGAGTTCGCCATCCGGCTCTCCCAATCCACCCAGATAGATGATGTGCCGGACGCCCGCCTCCTTCGCAGCGTGCCCAAAGGCGCGCGCGAGTTCAATGTCCAACTCGCGAAACCCTGGCCCACTTCCCATGCTGTGGATCAGGTAGTAGGCAGTATCTATACCATGCATCGCTTCCTGAAGTGCCCGAGAGTCTCTGACATCGCCCACGGAAACCTCGACCTGTCCTGCCCATGGACGGGACGCGATCCGAGACCTGCTGCGCACAAAGACACGAACGCTGTATCCTTCCTCAATCAGACGAGGAACCAGTCTCCCACCAATGTATCCCGTAGCTCCGGTGACAAGAATGTTCCTAGATCCTCCCATCTGTCCACCTCCCAATTCCCGCGTTGGAGTGCCCCATCCAAAAATGCTGGATTGAAAATACCTGCTAACTCCTCTCGGATACTATGTCTGCTGTCTTGGTCTGAATGTATCTGAAGCGAATTCTATTCTTGGCTGCGCGCGCCATCTGCGATAGAAAGATGAACCGCGTTGTCCCACGTACAATGTGCCATATATCCATTATACCGACGCCCTTCGGTTCGAGTATGATCCGTATGGCAGTCGCAGATGGGATCGCTGTTGATCTCATTAGGTGGAGCGCCGTTCATAGCTATACGTTCATTCAATCTTCAATTCAGAATCGGCGGCACGACGGATTGGAAATATGCGGAGCAGGGATGCGAATTCCTTGGTAGTGTCATGTCTGTATGATGTGATGGAGAATTGCCTGAACAGTGAGCGAAACCAGAACCAACCGGCTAGGAAGCAGTATCAAAGGAGGAAGACATGGTCAGGTTAGGCGGATCGGCAACACCGGCTCATTTCGACGTGTTCCAGGGACTGGAGGAACTGTTTCGCCGCAAGGGAATAGACTTGGACTGGATCCTGTACTCGGACTACGACGCGATGGTGGACGCCTTTGTGAAGGGCGACATCGATCTGGCGTGGAACGGACCATTAGGGTACGTCAAGATCAAGCGCCTGCTCGACCGGCCGTGCCGAGTCATCGCGATGCGCGATGTTGACATTGACTTCGTTACTCAGTTCATCACTCACTCTGATTCGGACATCCTGACTGTCGAGGACCTTCCCGGAAGGCGATTCGCCTTCGGTCGCCGCAGTTCAGAGCAGGCAGGCCTGGTACCCTACTATATTCTGAAACAAGCCGGCCTGAACCCTGACAAAGACCTGGCGGTTGTCAGCTTCTACGAGGAACGTCAGTCACAGAACTCGTCGGACGAAAGGGATGTGGTGGAGCGCGTGGGCTCAGGAGAGTACGACGCTGGAGCGGTCAGCAAGAGAACGCTGGACCTGATGGCTGAAGACGGTAGCCTGTCAATTCAACCGGTTCGAGTGTTCTGGGCAAGCCCCGCCTATAGTCACTGCTGCTTCACCGCTCAGCGAGACATGGAACCCCAGCTAGCAGCCCAGATCGAAGCTGCGTTCCTCGCCATTACGGGGTCTGATGAGGTTGAACAGGCAGTGCTGGAAGGTGAAGCCTGTGACAGCTTCGTCGCGGGCGTCGAAGAGGGCTGGGAAATAATAGAAGAGGCGGCGGTGTCCGAAGGGCTGATCTGAATTTCCTGGCTCTCTTGTGTGAGTCTCCGCGACCGTGAGACCTGCGCTATCAGGATGAGCAACAGATCGCATTGCAGGACCTCAGGCCAAAGAGGCAGGCGCGGCAGGAGCAGAGTTGCATCTCATCGTCGTCATCCTCGCCCTGAATACCTTCCAATCCCTCACGAACCAGCCATGGTACGAGCAGCAGGGCAGTTATAGCATCCAGCCACCACCATCCGAGCGTCGCGGTGGCTACCAGGCCAACGAGCAGGGTGAGAGAGAGGTACGAGCATGCGACAGTTTCCTTAGCCTCAATCGCGATAGATTGCAGATTTCCTTTCGCCGCAATCCGAAGTTTCCAGACGGCTATAAGAGGCATAAAGATCACTGATACCAGTGCAAGCGCAATGCCTACGAGCGACTCCTCGGCACCGCTCTGATCCACCAGCGCCCACACCGACCTGAATACTACGGCTGCCGATAGGACCAGGAAAGTCCAGCCGATGAATCGCACAATTCGATGCTCAACCGCTTCCGCGTACTCGGTGTCTGAAATGCCAAGCCTCCAGAGAACGAGAGAAGCCGCCGCCACTTCTATGTAGCTGTCAGCGCCAAAGGCGACCAGCGCGATGCTGCCAGCGGCGATTCCCGACCAAAAGGCGATGACACCTTCCACAATGTTGTAGAGGATCGTCACCATTAGCAGCATTCTTGCGATCTTGATCAATGTGGTCGCTCTCCGAAGGATTTGCCGTTTCCAATACGCATCCCTAAGTCGCGTCAACCTGCTGGCGTTTAATCGGAAACCTACTGGTGGACGGCCCCGACGGCTCCGCCGCCTGCAGCTATCACCTCGCCAGTGACGCACTCTGCCTTGGGAGAAGCCAGGTAAGCCGTAAGCCACGCAAGTTCCTCAGGCGCGACCGGTCTGCGTATTGCCACGTTCTGCCCCACTTGGGCATTGACCTCATCACGTGACACTCCCTGTTGCGCTGCTTGGTTGTCCAGCCGCTCATTTATCGTGTCCGTAAGCGTTAGTCCGGGATGAACGACATTCAGGGTAATCCCGTCCGGGCCAAGCTGGTCTGATAGCGTCTTGGTCATATGGACTACTGCAGCGTTGCGAAGCCCGTATATCGTGGACTGACGGGCCGACACTCCGCCGATGCTTATGATGCGCCCCCACTTCTTCGCGCGCATATGGGGCACGACCGCCTTGATACTCCTGAAATACCCCACAACCTTGGTGTCGAGGTCTTCCATCAGGTCTTTCTCGTCCGCCTCGTCTATGGTGCCGCGCACCTGCCCGCCGACCATCGCCGCGCTGTTGACCAGAATATCTACCCCGCCAAGTTCGGAAACGGCAGTCTGTACCATCCTCTGCACATCTTCCCAACTTGTGGTGTCTGCTGAAATAGTGACCACCTTTCGCCCAGTAGCCGACTTTATGTCCTTAGCTGCTTCGTCCAAAGTGTCCTGCGACCGTGCGGCTATGGCGACGCTCACGCCTTCCTCAGCAAGCGCAATAGCGATCGCTTTGCCAATGCCCTTGCTGCCACCAGTGATCAGCGCGGTCTTGCCTTCAAGTTCGAGATCCATAAGTCTTACTCCTGTCTTCAATGCGAGCTGCGAAATTCCGAATAACGCAAGGTATAAAGCCTCTTGATGTCACTCGTCAAGCGAGTCAAAGACAGTGACATTCTTCCCGCACTAATATAGCAGGAAGCGTCAATCGTCGGGTAGTGCGGCCTGCCGCAATGGATGGGGGCTAGTGCCTTCTTACTCCAGATTGGAGGGCGGCGGCATGAATGGCCTGCCAACGCTCTGATGCCACTTCGCAGGAGGGACGTGCAAGATGCCGTCTGACCGAGACTATTTCCCCAACCAGTGTGATATAAATGGACAGTGCCACAGCCTGCCATTCGCCTTAGCCCGAATCCACCGAAGTTCGCTATGGTGGCGCAGTAAAGGGACATGTGAACCGGGGATGAGATCGTAAAGACGGATTTGGGCTAGATGGTGCCACTGGCGGTCTGCCAGCAAGCCTCCGTCAGCGGTGAAGAGGCGCATATGGAGTGTTCGGAGGCATCAGGGGACCCTTGCCGGTCCGTCCGAAGCGAGTTGAGCAGACCAGGGACTGGCTGGCGGATGAGGATGGGTCGGAAGGAGCGGTAGCCGCCGTCAGACAGGGTGTGGCAGGGAGCGCAGTCGCTCCAGGGCTTCGCCGAACTGTGTCCCCCAGGGCCAGCCCCGGGGTAGATGCAGAGTGAGGCGGCGTGCCGAGCGTGTGAGCCGTCCGGCCAGGGAGAAGAAGCGTCGTCTGAGGGTCTTTGTGGTCACCACCTGCTCAGCCAGACCGATGCGCGCGGTCCAGCGGGCAAGGTTGTGTGCCATCACTTGCACGGCCATCCAGGCAGCGTTGGCTGCGAAGCGACCCGATGGCAGGTGGTTCAGTCCCACACCGTACTTGAGGTCGCGTATGGCGTTCTCGATCTCGGCGTGTCTGCGGTGATCGGCTTCCAGTTGGAGAGTGTCGCCCTGTCGGTCGGTGATGAAGGCGTGATAGCTGTAGCTGGCAAACAGCGCCAACTGGGAACCGGGCGTGGGCCTGACCCTGCGGACGATCAGTCGCACCGGCGCTGCGTCAGGCTCACCTCCGAAGGGAGTGTAGGTCGTCTCGGCAACGTCGGCTGCGCCCTCCATCCAGTAGGGTATGGGCGTCCAGTCAGCCTCGGGTATGTCCTCTATGAGATTGCGCAAGCTCCGATGCTGTCGGACGGTGATGGAGAAGCGCACATCGTTGTCGCGGCAGACGCTGACGATGTCGTGGGTGTAGAAGCCACTGTCGGCCCTCACGGTGAGCGCTCCGGTGGCTCCTGAGTAGCGCACTCTGCTCAGCGTCTCACGCAGGAAGTTGGCTGCACCCCGTACGGTGTTGGCCCGGCCCTTGCGCAGTCTTGCCATCAGCACGTCTCCTGTTCCTGCGGCGACGGCAAGCAGCGGGTGATAGCCTCTCTGACCGGCGTAGTTGTGCTCGCTGGCTCCCTCCTTTGCCAGTCCGTAGGTCTCGCAGACGGTGGAGTCCAGGTCGATCGTCAGAGGCGAGTCCCCGGGTCCTGCCCCCGCGGACCAGGCTCGCGCCAGCAACTCCCGGCTCACACGGTCCAGTTGTCGCACGTGTCCCCAGCGGAAGCTGCGCAGGAATGTCCCCAGTGTGGACGGAGCCTTGACCGCGCAGCCCAGCACCCGTTCGGTGCCCCCGGACCGCAGCGCGTCCGCGTCGTCTATGCAATCGCCCCCTGCCAGCGCCGATGCCGCCAGGGTCAGTATCTTGTCTCCCGCATTCGCCCGACCAGGCGCATCCCCCAGGTCAAGGTGGCTGTCCACAAGTTCGCTCAGACCCAGACGCCCGGCGAGCATGACTGGCAACATCAGTCCGGCATTGGCCACCAGGCGGTGGTCGTCGAAGGTTACTTGGATGCGGTCAGGACGCTCGGATGCTATCATCTAATGGGTGCTCCTCGTATCTGGTTGGTTCTGACTCCATAAACCATTATCCCAGATATGCGGGAGCACCTTTTCATCCCTTATGAGGACCTCCGATAACCTCTATTTCGGTGGATCGGGGCTAAGGAAGCCTAGGGCAATCTTCAGAAGAGGCAGGAAGAATGAATGCTGGCGTAACATCAGTGCTGCAAGGAGACGAATATGCCCATCGTTGATCACAACAACGCGCCTGAGGTTCCCTGGAGGCCGAATTACCGCAAGTGGCTGATCACGCAAGAGGGGGATGGTACGACATCTACGGAAGCCGCTATAAGCGAGGTTGGAATCGGCACCGGCGCACCGCTGCATACTCACGAGGACGACGAACTGATAGTTGTGCTGAGCGGCACGCTTAGCGTCCGGTACGGAGATGAGACGCATGAGGTAGGTGCCGACCACACGGTCGTCGTGCCTCCAAACGTGCCACACGGGTTCACTGCAATTGGAGACGGTCCGGCGAGGATCATCGGAATGTTCCCAGCAAAGGATCCGTTCCTACGAACGCAGTTCCTAGAAGGCGGTCCACCAGGAGTGCATAGCTGATGGCGTGACCAACGCGTGTCGGTCAATGTCTATGAATTGGACTCACGGAGGTGTGTCGTGGCAACTATAAACTCGGTGCTGGGGCCATTGGACACGACTGCCCTGGGTTTCACTTTACCCCACGAGCATCTAATTGATTCGTCCGCCGGGATTCGGATTACCTACCCCGAACTGGAAATACGCGACCAGGCATTGGACATGGCGCTGGAGTCCTTCAACGAAGCCAAAGCCGGTGGAGTTGACACCATCGTCGAAGTTTCTCCTATGGATTTGGGGCGTGATGTCTTGCTTATGAAGGAAGTCTCGGAGAAAACCGGCGTGCATTTCATTTGCTGCACGGGCAGCTGGCTGGACATTCCCAGAAGCTTTTGGGGCAGGGACAAAGACTTCGTTGCCGACCTCTGGGTGCGGGAGATTGAGCAGGGAATCGACGGCACGGAGATCAAGGCAGGCATAATCAAAGTTGCCACAAGCGATCCGATCTCTGAGACGGAAGAGCTGATGCTACGTGCCTCTGCTCGAACCCACCTGCGTACCGGCGTTCCCATCACTACCCACACGCCAGCCGAATCGCGGATTGGCTTAGAGCAAGTGCGAATTCTTGAAGAGGAGGGCGTGGAGGCTCATCAGATATATGTGGGGCATCTAAGCAACACACTTGACCCCGAGTACCATCGGGACCTGGCCCGACTTGGAGTCTGGCTGGGCTGGGACATTAACAACCCCTTCGGTCGGCCGGGTCTGCCTCCTTGGCAGGAGAGGGCCGACTACCTGAAGGAGCGATTGGACGAGGGCTTGGCAGAAAATATGATGCTCTCTCACGACTGGAACATTGTACTGTCGCGCATTGGCTCGCCGGGGATGCCCGGCAGGGACCAGAATCCCGACGGTTACCTCTGGCTCAGCCGCGCTGTAATTCCAAGGTTATTGGAGTTCGGGGTCGCAGAAGCAGTCATCGACCGAATGATGATCGAAAATCCCAGGAGGTACTTCGAAGGCGTGCGACCGTAGGATCAATCGTGCATGTTACGATGTCCGCGGGCGAGGAGAATGAGGTGATTACATTCGCCCATCCCTGTAAATGGACAGGTCCGGTGACAGCGTTTCGAGCAACCGGCGGCTTCCTGTTCTCCGTCCTGCGACAATTGGAGCACAGGAGTGTGGAGTCGTATCCGGGCATCGCAATCGTCATCTTACCTCAAACATGATTTACCAATGCCCCTGCGAATTGTGAGGGTGTAATTCAAAGTCAAGAATGAAATACTAGCGACGGAATAAAGGAGTTCGAAAATGGCACGCTTGGAAGGAAAAGTGGCGGTGATCACCGGGGCTACCGGCGGAATCGGAAGCACCGCCGCAAAGATATTCGCAGATGAAGGAGCAAAGGTCGCTCTCGTGGACCTTAACGAAGCTGCACTGCAGGAGGTTGTAAGCTCAATAGGCGAGGACAGCGCCAGCTACACCGTCGCCGATGTGACCCAGCCGGACCAGACGAAGGCCTACGTTGATGCGGCAGTAGATCGCTGGGGCGGCATTGACGTGCTGCTTGCCAACGCGGGAATCGAAGGAACGCTCTCTCCCATATCCGACTATCCTATTGATGTATTTGACCGTGTGATGGCAGTCAACGTGCGTGGAGTCTGGTTGGGGATTAAGTACGTGGTCCCGGTTATGCGAGGGCGCGGAGGGGGCAGTATCGTCATCACGTCATCCACGGCAGGTATCGGGGGCAGTCCGGAAATGTCGGCATACAACACCAGCAAGCATGCGGTGATTGGGCTGATGCGCTGCGCCGCTCTTGAGAGCGCGCCAGACGGCATAAGAGTAAATACCGTCAACCCGGCGCCGACCGAGACCCGAATGATGCGTTCAATTGAAGAAATGCGGGTGGCGGCGATGGATGACTCCAGAGTAACCGTCGAGGTGACAAAGCAGGCTGTCGCGGACCGCATCCCGCTAGAACGGTATGGAGACCCGGCAGAAGTTGCAAGATTGATGCTGTTTCTCGCCAGCGACGAGAGCAGTTATTGCACAGGTGGCGTGTACATGGTTGACGGTGGAAGGTCAGCAGGCAGCCGCTAGATTAACCTGAACGAAAGATTGATGATGTCTGACCAGGAAAGGGATTTCATCGGGTACGGTGCCAACCCCCCGGTAATCGAATGGCCGGGGAACGCCCGGATAGCCATTTCAGTAGTAGTTAACTACGAGGAAGGCAGCGAGACTTCGTTACTCGACGGAGACCCCGTACACGAATCGAATAACGAGGTGCCATCCCCGGTCCCAGCAGACCAGCGAGACCTGTTCAACGAATCGTTCTTCGAATACGGCAGCCGCGTGGGAGTCTGGCGAATACTGAACATGCTAGACAGCTACGGCGTGAAAAGCACATTCTTCTGTTGCGCATTGGCTTTCGAGCGAAACCCGGAGGTGGCGCGCGCGGTTGTGGAACGAGGCCACGAGGTCTGCGGTCACGGCTACCGGTGGGAGGAATACCATAGCAAGACACGGGATGAAGAGGCTGAAGCCATCAGAAAGACGGTCGAGTCGCTGAGGGCTACCACCGGCGAGCGACCGGTGGGCTGGTTCACTCGTTACGGGCCCAGTGTCAATACAAGGGAGCTTGTAGCCAGCGAGGGCGGATTCATCTACGACAGTGGTGTGCTCAACGATGACCTGCCGTACTACACGCAGGCAGATGGGAAGCCGTGGCTTGTGGTTCCTTACAGCTTCGAAACGAATGACGCGCGATTCTGGCGGGGCGGCCTTAATAGTGTGGGGGACTTCTACGAATACATGAAAGACACCTTCGATGTGCTTTACGAAGAGGGTCGTACACATCCGAAAATGATGTCGGTAGGGTTGCACTGCCGAATCGCAGGCCGGCCGGCGCGGTCAAGAGCATTGGATCGATTCCTGCGTTATGCTCGCAGCCATCCTGGTGTTTGGTTCGCGAGAAGGGATGAAATTGCGAGGTGGTGGCTGGAGAAGTACCCGCCCGGGTCGCTGCAATAGACATCATAGGCCTTCGGCGGGACGACTGGAATGAACTGTTGAAGGATCTCTAGTACCCGGCTATGCCAAGGTGTGCTTCAGCGTGAACGCCGTGAGGGAACGGCAAGCTGACCGTCTTCCTGCGTGTCGTTTGTAACCGCCTCGTCTGTGAAGCCAACCGCCGCATTGCCAGACAGATCCTTGACGGGAGACGCGGACGACCCCGTGGGAACGGTGTAGCTCACCGTAACCGTATCACCCACTTCCGCCGCTTCGCCCAGCGTCAAGGTGACGAAGTACGCGCTGACCTCCACATCGGAGACGGTCACGTCCGAACCGTCGACCGACACCGTGAATGCGCTTGCCGCAGGCTCGGAGCCGCTGTCCAATGCCTTGTCGTAGGTCAGTGTCAACGAGTCGCTATCGACAGTGGCGGAGTCGAGCTGCGGCGTTGTGGTCACGCCCGGCGTGGCATTGACTTCCGCCGAATATGTTCCGTCATCGGTTGAGTTGGTCGCCAGCACGCGAACCGTGTACTCGGTGCCGTTCACCAGCCCGCTGATAGTATGCGTCTGGACTTCACCCGTTCCTACACTTACGGCTGACTGCCGCGACACGTCGAAATCCTGGCTGCCCGACTTCCACTGCACCGTGTAGCTCGTAATTGCACCACCACCGTCATCGAGAGGAGCCAGCCAGGTAACCCTGATCGAATCGGTAACCGACTGCAGGCCGTGGGCATTCACTAGTCGCGGTGGATCGGGAGGATGGGGAGCGCCGACCAGCGTCAGGACATAGGTCTCCTGGGTAGTTCCATCCTCGGCAGTCACCGTAACGGTGACCACGTTATCTCCGACTTCAATGGGGATGTCCCTGATGTACGTCGGTGGATCGGTCTCATCCCAGTAGTCAGGTAATACTCTCAGCTCGGATTCAGCCAAAGGTGAGTGAATTTCAACTGATGCTTCCGAGTCGTTTGGCGTCGCAAATACCGGAACGGTCTCAACTGTCCAGGGTACGTTGTGACTCGCACCATTTTGGGCAACATCGATGGGAGTGTACGATTCAAGCGTGCCGCCATAGCTCAGGAAGAGACTATCCAGGGTCGCGTCCTGCGATAGAGCGACGGTGTTGTTCGTGACGGATTCGTCGGCGAAATCCGCGGCGTCGTTGCCGGCATCGTCCTGGATCGGATCCGTGGATGCCGTATAGCTCACCGACACGGCGTCACCATGAATCACTGCCGCCGAGAGGGTCAGCGTAACAAGGTGCCCTGACACTGTGACGTCCGATACCGCGCTTGTGCTCCCATCCACGACAACAGTGAATGCCGCCGTCGCCGGCACAGAGACACCGTCCAACTCCTCGTTATACGTCAGAACAAGACTGTCCCCCACCACGGTCGCGCCCCCAAGAACAGGCACGGCTTTATCCGTTTCAGAAGGAGTCGCCGACACCTCGCCGGAGGACCCGTTGCCGTTCGCGTTATAAGCGCGAATACTAATGTCATACTCGACGCCATTAGTCAGCCCGCCTATCGTATGTGAAGCATACTCCTGGGTGCTAGTCACCGTCGACTGGCGAGATGAGTCGTAGGCCTCCTGCCCCGACTTCCACTGGACTCTGTAGCCCTTCACCGGCGAACCACCGTCACCGGACGGCTTCCGCCATGAGACAGCCAGCTTGCCATCGCCCGCCGCCACCCCACTGATGCTGTCAGGTGCATCAGGCACGCATCCTCCGTCCCTCCAGGGGTTCGTAGTGGCTCCATTCCCATCGGCTGAGGCCCAGGCTCTCGCATTGGAGCAGTATCCGCCATAGGAGTTTCTAAGCTGGTACACAACCGTGGCACGATCAAGTGTACCATCAAGTTCCTTTACGTCAGACCATATACTCTCGAGGTTGGGATCACCGTTTTCATCATTGTACGTAGACCCAAACCAGGCCGGTATTGTCCCGCTTAGCGCGGTTTTCGCAATCCCCACAGCCTCTGTGGTAAACGCACTGTCCTTGTCCCTAGTGCACCCGTTCCAATAACCCGCATGACCGATTCCGTCAACTGTTAAGGACCACAGGTCTGCCAGCAACTCCGTTGTCTCGCAGCGTTCTCTCTCATCATCGTAGAATCCCAAGTTGTGAACATATAGACGGAATGCTGCGAGGCTAACTTTGTCCGACAAGGTGTGCGTAAAGTCGAAGTAGTGGGCAAGCTCGTGAACGATGAGTGCATCTAAGGCGTCTCTCGCCCCATTAATGAAGACTTCGGGCTTGATCCCGCCTCCCGTCACGATGCACTTGGGCAGCCCGTCAGATCCGACTGGGCAAACGGCATTGACGAAGCCGGAAAAGCCCAGTACGGAAACAGGGTAAAGGTCAAGGTCAAAGACGACATTGTTGCTGGTCATGTGGTTCCACGCCTGGGAAAGCCAGGCATGGTCGTCCCCGTATTCACCGATGACCTCTTCATCTATGTAGTCTATAAGCTGAGCTTGCAGCGAGGTAGGAGTGCCTGTTATCTCATCGGAGGCAACTCCATCTCCGTGCTCGTTGTAGGCAAGTATTCGAACTGTGTACTCAACTCCGTTCGTGAGGCTGATGATCCTGCGCGAATAGATTCCGAATATGTTGGGTTTGAGTGCCCCCCCTTTTATGTCATACTGGCGGGACGAGTCCCAGTCCTGAGTGCCTGACTTCCACTGCACTTTGAAACCGATGACATCCGATCCACCATTGTATAGCGGCGCCTTCCACTCAATGGTCAGTTCTTCGTCATCGTAAATTACTAGCTTGGCTGATCTGGGCGCACCCGGGGGGCCCTCAGCTCGAGTAACCGTTACCGTGTACGTGTTTTCGTCTACTCCATTCTCCGCGGTCACTGTGAAAGTGATGACATTTTCGCCGGCGTCGAGATTAACCTGCTGCCCGTCCACCGAAGGGTCCACGTCCACAGCGGGCGAAATGACTAGTGTCGCATCGCTGTCCGTGGCTTCGGCGTCTATCGTAATGCTGGACACATCAGACGCGACGCTGGCCGTGTAGGTGTACGACGATGTCGAGAATGTCGGAGTAAGCGAGATTCCTTCTATCGCGAGCGAACTAAGCGAGGCGTCCGAGGAGAGTGCGCTTGCATTCGTAACGCTGTAGTCGCTGAATGACGCGGCGGCATTGCCCACCCAGTCCTTGATTGCACTTGAGGAAGATCCGGTGGGCGCATCGTAACTCACTGTGACCGTGGTGCCCTGCGCGACCGATGAAGCCAGTGTCAGCCACACCGACTCGCCATTGATCTCGACAGAACTGACAGTCACTTCCGTACTGCCTTCCAGCACCTCGAATGCGCTTGACGAAGGATTGGACGTATCATCAATCGTGCTGTCGTAGCGCAACACGAGCGAGGTGTCCGCTACATCCGCCGACTCCACCTGGGGCGACCTTCCAGCCTCCGGTGTCGCCATTACCGAAGCAGTGGCGTACGAGGACAGCGCGCCGGCGTACCTAGCCCGCACCTGTACACTTATCTGCTCGCCATTTGTGAGGCCGGTGATGATATACCTCAGCGCGTTAAGCTCGCCCGAGGATGAGAATGCGCCGATGCTGTCAGCGGGACGCCACCTGACCTCATAATCCAGAGCTTTGAAGTTTGGTCTCTCATTTTCCGGCGCATCCCAGGAGATACCCACTTTGCCGTCTCCGGGCACAGCCTTCACATTAGAGGGCGGGCGAACTGGGAAGATAACTGGCCCAATGGCTGCGCTCGTCAGGGACTCCTGGTTTCCGGCATCGTCCGAGAATCTTACCCGAACCTTCAGGCTCTTCCCAAAGTCCGACTCCTGTATTTGGTACGAAGACCTTCTCGCTCCGGTAATTTCCGTTTCCACCCCATCGTCAACTGAGATCCACTGGTAGAGGAAGAAGGCGTTGCTCATCCCGTCAGCGTCCGCGATGTCCGACGTAAGCACAAACGGACGACTGCCAATCTCACGACTGCTGGTAATTCTTGGTGCTCCGGTTGCGGGATTATTCGTGCCAAGTGCCGGATCTGGCGTGGGTGTGGCAGTCGGCGTCCATGTGGCCGTCGGTGTACTCGTGGGCGTCCACGTCGCTGTTGGAGTTGCGGTTGGAGTTGACGTTGCGCCGGGCGGTGGTGTCGCTGTCGCTGTTGGCGTTGACGTAACAGTTGGTGTACTAGTAGGCGTCCACGTCGCTGTCTGTGTTGCGGTTGGCGTAATTGTCGCAGTTGCCGTCGCCGTGTATGTAGCGGTAGCCGTCGCGGTCGGCGTGCCGGTAGGGGTCGCGGTGGAGCCGGGCGGCGGTGTTGCCGTCGCTGTCGGCGTCGATGTTATGGTTGGCGTTGCCGTTGCCGTTGCCGTTGCCGTCAGCGTTGCCGTTGGCGTCAGAGTTGGCGTTGGTGTAGTCGTAGGCGTCCAGGTCGCCGTCGGCGTTGCGGTTGCCGTGGCTGTTGCCGTCGGAGTAGGAGTGTGCGTAGCGGTCGGAGTCAGTGTCGGTGTCGCAGTCGCCGACTCGCTCGCTCTCGGAGTGACTTTCTGGCCGCTTGTCTGAGAGTACTTGCCGTCGCTATTGTATTTCGTCCAGACCCGGACGGAGATCTCCACGCCGTTCGTCAGTCCCGTGATAGTGTACGACGAGGTGTTTATGTCTCCGGAGGTTGATCCGTGCGGTATATCGTCTCCCTCCCAGGTGACCTTATAGAACCCAACAGCCTCCGCGTCTACATGGTTGACCGGCGGGTCCCATGTGACATGGATACTGCCATCGCCCACCGTGACCCTCATATTTCTCGCCGCATTCCGTTCGTGCTTGACGGGTCCGGCGATATTGCTGGTGATGGACTCGTCATTGCCTGCATCGTCCGTAAAGCTGACCCGAACCTTCAGGTACTTACCCACATCGGATATGGGTATACTGTAAGTCTCCCGCGTCATTCCCGGAATGTCGGTATCCACACCGTTATCGCTGTGCATCCACTGGTAGCTGTAGGTCGCGTTGGTCATTCCGTCGGCGTCGGTGACGTTCCGAGTGCTCGGCCAGGAGCCGTCTCCCACTTCAGTCGCCCCGCAGCAGATCGTGATTTCACCCGTCGCCGGGCTGTTGTCAACAGAGGACCTGTCAGGCGTCGCTGTCGGCGTCGGCGTGGCTGTTGAAGTTGCCGTGGGTGTGGCCGTCGGAGTTGCTGTTGCAGCCGAGTTCTCCTCCGGAGTAGCCGTTGGCGTTGGTGTCGCTGTCGGTGTCGCTGTCACTGTTGGTGTAGTTGTGGCAGTAGGCGTGGTCGTTGGCGTCGCCGTCGGGTCGGGCTGACCGCTCCCTTCTGGAGTGGCCTTGACGCTATCAGTACCCCTAGCGTCGACTCCAGGGCTGGGGACGCTGTAATAGACCCAGACCTGTACGTTGACTTCCACTCCGCCCGTCAGCCCGGAGATTGTGTACATTCGATCATTCAGCTCTGCCGAACTGGTCCGCTGATTGTATCCGCCGTTGTTCCACCAGGAGACCGAGTAATGACTTATCGGCACGGCATCAAC
Source organism: Dehalococcoidia bacterium (assembly GCA_963665605.1). Lineage (GTDB taxonomy): Bacteria > Chloroflexota > Dehalococcoidia > Lucifugimonadales > JADFKI01 > Bin90. The sequence goes on from OY762409.1 coordinate 3,528,786, forward strand.
ATTGACAGGCGCATCCCATGTGACGCCAAGATTGCCGTCGCCGGGGGTGATCTGCACATTGGAGGGTGGATTCCGCTTATTCCTGACAGGTCCCACAGCAGCGCTGGTGAGAGATTCGCTATTACCGGCATCATCGGTAAATCTCACCCTGACCTTCAGGTATTTGCCCAGGTCTACCGACCGCACTATGTAGGAGTACAATGTCGCATCTGGTATGTCAGTTTCCACGCCGCCGTCGACGGTCATCCATTGGTAGCTGAACGTCGCTCCACTCAATCCATCGGCGTCGGCAATATATGACGTGTTAACCCAAGGACTGTTGCCGATTTCAGGAAAGGTATGGCAACAGATCTCCGGCAGCCCGGTCGCGGGGCTGTTCGTGCCCGACTGGACAACCGGCGCGCCATTACCCTGCGCCAAGACCGACCGGCTCCCATGGACCAACAGGCCGAACGCGGCTATCGTCAGAATCACGGACAGCGCGAGAAAATACGTGCGCGGTTGGAGGAATGAAATACTCATAAGCACGGAATATCTAAGCGATTTAGACTTCACTCATTTACCGAAAAGTGCCATTAAGAGGCCTATTTCGATCTGAGCGAGTAGCATAGTATCATGATTGCAGAATATTTCAAGCTATATGATGTAGTTATCCGACCAGATATATTTGAGTACGGCAGATAGTGTTAAGTGCGAAGAGGTGTTGATATTCCGACTGTGGATGAAGGCCGAGCAGTTATTCGGCATCCAAGAGTGAATATCAGGCAATCCGAAGACTGGGGAAGGATAGAAGCGCCAGTGATCTGAAGTGGTACGTGACTTAGCCAGAGTGCGTCCTGTGCGATATCAGGCGCTGCCCCAACAGTGTCACGCTCAGGGCGGTAATGAAAATAGCGGCGCCGGGAATCAGCGTCAGTGAAGGCACGCGGCGCATATACGGCTGCGCCTCCCAGAGCATCGCGCCCCAGTCCGGCGTCGGAGGCTGCGCGCCCACGCCGAGGTACGACAGGCCCGCAATCGTAATCAACATCTGCCCGAACCGTAGGAATCCTATCGCAAGGATCGGCCCCATGATGTTGGGCAGAATATGCTTACGGAGTATGAACATAGGGGGCGAACCCAGCGCAACGGCAGCCTCCATGAATTCGCGCGTGTTGACCTCCAGCGTGACCGCCCTTGCAAGGCGCGCGTATGGAGTCCAGGCGAAGATCGTAACGGCAAGAACAATGGTCCCAAAGCTCGGTTTGAGCATCGATGCCAGCGCGAAGGCGACCACAAGCTCCGGGAAGACGAGCACGACGTCCACCACGCGCATCGTAACCTCGTCTACCACCCCGCCAATCCTGCCCGAAAATGCGCCTATGATGGTGCCGAGTACACCAGAAATCAACACCGCAACCGAGGTAATCGCGAGTGAAAAGCGGCTCCCCGTCACGACACGCGACAGCACGTCCCGACCAACATGGTCAGTGCCAAACGGGTGCGCCGTACTCGGGGTCTGCAGGCGCGCAGTGAGTTCCTGATCATTCGGGTCGTATGGGGAAATAATGGGCGCGAACAGCGCCACAAGACCTATGACCACAAGGCAGGCAAGCGGCAGGGCGATCCCCCATGACAATGGCAGTCTCGCCAGCCCGTTCAACGGAATATTCCGCGTCACGCGCCGGTTCACCTTGCCCAGGGTGCGATCCATCAATGCCACTTATGTCGACCGTCCTTCCAGCCTTATTGCCGGATTCAGGAAGACGTACGCAACATCGGTTGCCGTGTTCAGCAGAACGGAAATCGCCACAATCATCATCAGACTCCCCTGGATCAGCGGTATGTCACTCGCGTTGATGGCATCGAAGAGCACCCTTCCAATCCCCGGCACCGAGAATATGACCTCCACGATAAGCGCTCCCCCAATCAGACCCGCCAGCCACATGCTGGACAGGGTTACGACAGGAATCAGCGCGTTCCTGAGGGCGTGCCTCCGCACCAGCAGCGTCTCCCTCAGCCCCTTGGCTCTGGCCGTCCTTATGTAGTCCATCGAGAGAACTTCGAGCATAGACGCACGGACGACCTGCGCGAAGAAAGAGGTTGGGCCTGTCGCGAGTGTGAGGCACGGCAATATCAGGTACAGCGGCCCGCGCCATCCCGCAGATGGCAGCCAACGGAGGTAAACGCCAAATAAAAGAATGAGCGCCGGCGCCAGCACATAAGAAGGCACAATCACTCCAAGCTGAGATGTGAAGGCGACAGTCGTGTCCAGCAGCGTTCCGGGGCGCATCGCCGCCAGTATTCCCGCAGGCAGAGCGATTGTCAGGGAGATTGCCAGCGTGACGACGCTCAGTATGGCGGAAACTTTTAGCCCGTTCAGCACCGTGTCGCTCACTGGCGCGCGCGCCATATAGGAGGTGCCCATGTCTCCTCGGGCGACCCGTCCCAGCCACGCCGCGTACTGCGCCAGCAGTGGTCGGTCGAGACCGAGGTCGCTCTTCAGGCGCTCCACGGCCTCCGGCGTTGGCTGTCTGTCAAGCACCTGCGCCTGCAGCACCGCCGTAGCGGGGTCGATGCCGCTGATTAGGGGAGACAAAAAGATGAGGAGCGAAACGACCGCGACAATGATGGGAATGATGAGCAGCCTGCGCAAGACTATCCTGTACACCGCTTGTTTCCTTCCCCGATACGCGCTTTGCTGTCAGATGATTGCGCTGTGTCGCCCCCGCCTCAACCGTCCCTCGGAGGGTGGAGGAACGGTTGGTACAGGGGCAGGATTACCATACAAGTCTTTGCCCACAGGAAGAGGATTATGCAAGAGGCTCTTGCATGCCTTTCCTAGTTCGCAATATCCACTTGAGTCGTCAGCGTGTAGTATTCGAGCAAGTGAGGCTGCCAGTTCCGCACTTGGGTGCCGTGCACGAAAATCTGCTCGGTGTAGTTGATGAATATCGTTGAGGCGTCATCGTGCAGTATCTGCTGGATTTCACGATAGATTTCGTTCCGCTCTTGCAAGTCGGAAAGCGTGCGGGCGCGCGCCAGCAGCTCATCGACCTTCGGATTGCAATAGTTCGCATAGTTGCCGATGTCAATCGCGTCGCAAGTGTAGTCGGCGGCAAGATACCCTTCCGGGTCGTAGGCGTCTATCAGGTGACCCCTCGACACCAGGAACAAATCGTAGTTTCCGGCGAACACATCGTCCACCAGCGCGCCCCAGGGTGCCAGCCGGATTTCCGTGCTGAATCCACCATCGTTCAGCATCTCATGCATGGCTACCGCCATTGCGGGGAACTCCGCCCTGCTAGGATATGTCCATAGCGCGACTTGCGCCTCGCCCTCAGCGTATCCGGCTTCCGCAAGCAGTTCCTTCGAGCGTTCAGGGTCGTACTCATACGGCACCAAGTCAGGATTTACCCATGCCTCGCTGGGCGCGAACGGTCCGACCGCAGGCTCACCGACGCCTTCCAGCACGGACGCTACGATTGCGTTCTTGTCAACTGCGTGCTGCGCCGCCTTTCGCACATTCAGGTCGGAGAACAGACCGTTTCTGTTGTTCACATTGAGCGTAACCGTGCGCGGCTGCTGCGACCGGTGCATAACGAAGTTAGAGTTGTTCTCGAATAGCGGCAGCTGCGAAATCGCCAGATGGTTCAGCAAATCCACTTCGTCCGTTTCCAGCATTGCTGCGCGAACGAGTCCGTCCGGCACGAAGAGGGTTTCGCCCGCGCTCAGATTGGCGATCCCATCCCAATAGTCTTCGTTTCTGACATACTTGATGCTTTCGATTGATATATCGCCCTCAAGGACGAATGGGCCCGTGCCTGTGCCAATCGGATTAGGGAAACCGTCGCCGCGGTCCTGATACGCTACGGGTGACAGGGGTGCGGTGGCGCGCGCCGCAAATCTCGAAGGCATTAGGTAATCGGGTTCTACGGTGCTTATGACCACAGTGTAGTCTGCCGGCGCGTCAACGCTTGCTATGTTGTCGGCGGTAAATCCTCTTGGAGGGTTCGGCACGCCGAGAAGATAATTGACCGACATGACTATGGACTGTCCGTCGAAGTGTGCGCCGTCATGGAAGTTCACATCTTCGCGCAGTGTGAACTCCCAGGTATTGTCGCCGTCGAGTGACCACGACTGTGCCAGATACGGCTTTACCTGTCCGTCGAAGTCGATCTTCAGCATGGTCTCGGTGGCGCCCGCACTCATCAAGATGCCGGCGTCATCGGTTTCGATAGCACCGTTGGAGGTCGGAGCGAATGGCGTAACTATGAATATCTCATTTGCGCCGTTTTCACTTGCGGCGGGCTGCATCGGAGCCGTCGGGGCTGGTGCCACTGTTGCAGGCGCCGCTGTTGCTGCCGGAGCTTGGATCGGGGCAGGCGCACTCTGACTCACAGCAGCCGATGTCGGCTGAGGTGCGGGAGCCGGCGCGGGACTCTCGGTCTCGCTGCAGGCAATTGCGACTATACAGAACAGGCTTAAAGTAAGGCATAACACTATGGTTTTAGATAATTTCCGACACATGATTGAAATATTCAGTCCTTTCTCTATTGAAACTCAGTATCTATTTGATGTGGTGCTCGCTATCGATGCAGTTTCTGAGACGGGCATTCTCGATCAACCCACGACGTGGAGTAGGCACTCCAGGCCAGGTGTCAGCCGCATGTCTATTGAGACTGTGAAGCCGTCAATAGGCTATTGAAATCTGTCTGACATGCGGCGAAGGCGAGCCTATCGTGGAATCTATATGTTCGTGATAATTTACTCAAGAAGGAATGCTAGCATGCGTTAATCTGTGATTACAAGATACTGAGTATCACTAAGCACTGTTTTCAGAAAATGATACCAATCTTGGGACTGGAGTATCATGATGCTCTGCAACCACCAGCGTCCGGCGTCAAACGATCTCCTTCACTTCACTAGATTAGAACGCCTTTGTATTCCCGGATGCCAAACGGGCCGCGTCGGTTTCTGTCCAGACCGCAATCCCCGCTTGCACACTCCGAGTTCGCCGAAAAACGCTAAAAGGGTGATTTCACACCCTGCAAGAATAATAAAACGATTCCGGCATTGAACGAGCCACAATGCCTGTACGTCCGTTATGTCACAGTGATCTGCAACGAGATAAAATGCGCTAGTATCTTGTGCATCGATGCCATTGATTCGGAAGGGAGAGAAACTGAGACCAAGACCTTGCTCTAGCGGTGAAGCTCACGAAACTTACCCCTTGAGCTAAGGTGCGAGTATAATTCTCTTGGATGAATTGCAGGCGTACGCTGCATAGAATTACAACGGCTCAAGCTTAAAGACATCACACCATCAGAAAGGCGCAAGACACAATGACGGACCTCTCAAGAATTAAGGCTTTGACCTTCGATGTTGGCGGCACGGTATTCGATTGGCGCAGTGGGATAGAAAAGGAAGTTACTCGACTGGCCACCGAGCAGGGAGCCGATGTCGATGTGACGCAGGTCGCCTCGGACTGGCGCAGGTGGATGTTTGTTGAACTCGCTCGCGTCAGGTCCGGCGAACTCTCCTGGAGGAATGCCGACCAGATTCATCGCAGCGTCCTGGACGACGTTCTCAAGAAGCATGCTGCCTTAGACCTGTCGGCGTCCGAACGGGATGAGCTCAACGAGGTCTGGCACAGGTTAAGCTCGTGGCCCGACGCCGCTGACGCCATAGCGAGGCTCAGAGGCCGGTACACGACAGTCGTGCTGACCGTTCTGAGCTTTTCCATAGTTGTGGACTGCTCCAGGCACAATGGCATTGACTGGGACGCAATCCTGTCCTGTGAGTTCCTCGGACACTACAAGACCGATCCCGAAGCGTACCTGACGGCGTTAAAGCTGTTGCGGGTGGATCCTTCGGAGGCGATTATGGTGGCCGCCCACAAGGGAGACCTTCAAGGGGCGAAGGCGGCAGGCCTTCATACGGCGTATGTTCACAGAGAGGGCGAGTCCGACGTCTTTCCGGGTTCGTCCGACCTGGACTCGGCATACTCGGAATTCGACATCACCGCTGTTGACTTCCCGGATCTGGCAGACAAGCTTCTCGCCTAACGGGTCAGAAAACGACAGTCCTTTCGCAGCAATAGGTGGACAGCTTGTCCCTGACGGAACGGGGCAGATTATGCTTGATCGTATCTGTAGTGTCCGCAATGCCGGGTTCGACGGCAGCGACTGCGAATCTACTGAAGTCCGTTCTGTGCGTGTATTTTCGTCTTGGACGGTTCTGCTCAAGCTCCCATTGGAGAGAATGAGGGCCGTCCAGGTCGTAATGCAGACGCCGTGCTTGCTCTGGACTAGGAGCCGGACAGCCACTCCCTGAGCACCTGGATGTGGTCGGGTCTCGTGCCGCAGCACCCTCCTATTATCCGTGCTCCTTGCTCGCTCCACCCCTTGGCATATTCCAGGTAATTCTGTGGGTTCTTCGCGTCAGGCTGCGAAGGTGGGCTGGCTCTGCGAGGAAAATGGGCGTAGGCGCCGAAGATTCCCGTCCAGCTCTGCCTGACAATCTCCAGTCCGGGCCCCGTGTCGTCCACAGGTGTGTGCATGACGAACACTGCCGCTACGCCTTTGTCTTTGATGGCGTCTAGTGCATCCTGAAGGGTTTCGCCGCCGTGCCTGTCCTGGATTCCGAGGTAAAGGCCGTCTCCGTCCCGGACCAGGGAAAGCCCGACCCACACCGGAAGCCCCAACTCTGTCGCCGCATCTATTACCGCCAGCGTGTCGGATATCCGGACCAGCATCTCGCCCACCACAACATCAGCCCCGCCTTTTGCCAGTTCATCCAACTGCTCCCGGTAGGTCGCAAGCGCTGTCTCATAGGGTACCGGAACTTCCGCGTGTGCCTTGGGACGCATCGTAGACACGGAGGCCGCAATTACCACTGAGTCCTCTGCCCCGGCGTTTCTCCTTGCCTGCACCGCTGCTTCGATTCCCAGTCTGTTCGCCTCGGTAACCTTGTCCTCGATGCCTCCCTCTTCCAGCATGTCACGACCCGTGCCAAAAGTGTTCGTGATGATAATCTCGGCGCCCGCTTCGATATATTCCTGGTGAATGTCCCTCACCGCATCCGGATGGGTGAGCATCGGACCGCCCGACCATGTCGTAGGGCTAATAAGTCCTCGCCTCTCTATTTCAGAGCCCATACCCCCGTCCATCAGAATCGTCTCACCCGCTGCAAGGCGGTCCTGCAATTTCTCGAAGTTGCTCATGTTTCTCTCCTGATGAAATCTGAATCTGCCATACTTTACGGGCGATAGACTTAAGTATAAGAGACTAACGAGATGGACGAATGTAAATCCGACTTACGATGTGGCTGAGCATCGTCAGCAAAGAGTTCGCATGGGTCGAAGGCTGCGTCGGTGTATTTCGACACTCCGCGAATTGGCTCTAAGCGGCCGGCAGGGGGCGAACCAGTCGGCCGGGACCGCCGGTGCCCTCCCTGATATCCTTGGCTGTCGCCTCGTCGATGCCCCTGGCCCAGCGGCGCTTCAGCGGATCGCTGACGGAGAAGCCGAAGCCGCCAACTCCCTCGATACCGATCTCGATGTTGTCGCCGTCCTGCATTGCGCCGAGTCCCTGGTGGTTCGTGCCAATGAAGAGCATGTCACCGGGACTGATCTCCTCGATGGCCGCAATGAACTCGATCGACTCGGCGATGGAGTGGGCGAGGTCGTCTGTGTTGTAGTTGACCCGTAATTCGCCCTCAACGCTCAGCGTGACCTGCAAATTCTCCGGATCCGCAATTTCGTCCTTTGTCACTATGCAAGGACCGAGAGGACAGAATGTGGGGTGGGACTTGTGCTCCGCGATGGGTAGCGTGTTGGGGACGCGATCGCCGCCGCCTCCCGGCATTCGCGCCGAGACATCCACTCCAGCCGTGTAGCCGAAGACATAGTCCATCGCCTCCGACGCCGGGATGTTCTTGCCGCCTTTGCCGAATACCAGCACAAGCTCCGCCTCATGGTGAAAGATGTTGGCGTCTATGTCAGGGAGGACCACGGTGCCGCCCGGGCTCAGAATGCTGTGGAGACGCTTCATGAAGCCCCACATCGGTGCGGGCTCGCGCGTGCCGAACTCGCGATAATTGCCTCCCATGCAGAGGACTTTCTGTGGACTGGGCAGCGGCGCCTGCAATTGCGCTCCATCGACCGGCGCACCCTCGGCGGCGCGAGCATCGAGTTGGTCCTTCAGGTCGTCGTAGCTGGTAATCAGGTGGACCATTGCGGCCTGACCCCCGTCGGGGCAGAGATCGCTAATATCCACCACGCCTGCCTCGGTCAAAATGCCCGGGCGATTGTCGTTGTACATTACGAATTTCAATGATTTCACCTCGGTTTCCTGTATATTGGATTGGCCGTTGGCATGGTGGTTCCGTCTGAGGGCGGGCATTTCCACGACCCAGGATGCTGGCCACTTTGGCGGTCCACTATGAGCCAGATCGCCGGCATTATTCCGCTCCCTGAGAAAGTGTCAGCTCAGTCGACTGGCAGTTCTTGCCCCATTTCTGACGCCTGATTGATCGTATCTATGAAACGATGCAGGTCAACAGCGACATCGAATGTCGGCAGGCGGCTCTGACCAGTTCTGATCGACTCTGCGAACATAGTGTACAATTGCCCAACGTTGAAGGGATCGCCCTTTGGGAAGTCTGAAGGCACATACACGAAGCGCTCAGGTATATCCAGGTCTTGCAACTCATTGCTTCTTTGAGAGCCTTGTATCCGCAGCATCTCACCCCGCTGTGACGAGACACTCCCCGTGACAATCAGGGTGCCTTCCCGCCCATACATCTCCATTCGAAAACCGGTGCCGGCCCACGGAACGGCTCCGACATGGACCGACGCTGCCGCTCCGCTCTCCAGCTGTCCGCTGACTCGTACATTGTCCGGTGATGTGACTTCAACAAACCGCTCGGTGTCCGTCTCGTACCATTGCTTGACTTGTGTGCTGACCATGCTCGCGACCCGCGTGAAGTTTCCAGCCACAAAGCGCAGGGCGTCAATGACATGGCCGTTGGCGATGGTCAGGGTGTTCGCCCCTTGGTTGACATCACGCTGCCAGGTATCGCTGGAAGAGCGTTCCACCGCGCCACCACGCATGGTAGTCACATGGCACGACAACACCTCGCCCAGGTAGCCGTCCTCGATCAGTTCCTTGACATACAGCAGCGCAGGACTCGCTCGTGACTGTAGACCTACGGCGGTTTTCACGCCTTTGGACCGGGCGAGATCTGCAAGTTCCTCAGCTTCGGCGGTATTCTGTCCCAGGGGCCACTCGGTGAAGACGTGCTTGCCGGCTTCGATGGCTGCCTTGGTTGGCTCATAGTGCGATGGAACCCGCACGACTACGGCAACTGCGTCAATTTCAGGTGACGCCGCCATTTCGCGGAAATCATGAAAAGCGAGCTTCGCACCGAAAGCTTGGCGAGCCTCTTCCGCACTTTCCGGTCGCGTGGTGCAGACTGCCGTTAATTCGACATCGGGACTTGCCAGCAGTGCGGGGAAGTGCGATTGATATGACCAGGTTGAATTTACGTTCGCACCCACAAACCCCAGGCGGATCTTGTTTGCCATAGCACTTGCTCCTTTGACTACTGGTAGTCTGCAATCGTATGGGAGCATTCAGCCAGCAGATCAACAGATTGTTCGACAACTCGCATAGTTGTTGGTTGCTCCCCCATGAGAAGCGTCGGGTGTCTTCTGGTCTGAGTCAGCCTGCAGCCCAGTCGTCAATTCTGGGGGTTGACACCCTGCACCCGCGCAGCAACGGAACACCTGTGGCTCCGGAGCGTGCATGCCTTGCGGAATTCTGCCTCTCTACTGCCCAACGACCTCATTCAAGGCATTATAGACGATTTCATCCATAACATTTCGGGATGAAATGAAATCGGCTGTAACGAGGTGACAGGTATCCTGCAGTCCCTTTCGGGCTGTGCTGGACTCTCAATTCTGATCGTCTTCTTCAATATCATGCTCTTCTGGGATGACACCTCAACTTGGAATTGAAGTCGCTGCAGAAGCGTCCAATCTTATCGCATCAGGGATTCTTGCCAATTCACCCTAATTTGCCTCATGTAATTCAACTAACCGTTGTTGGGCCATCAATCCTGTACATACTGTTGAATCCACTTTTCAGGTCCTTGCGCGATCCGTTCTGCAATTTGAGGATTAGGGCTGTTCTCACCGAGAAGCTGCGATCTCAATACCCTACCGGTGATACTGAGTACCAATGTACCGTCTATTTGTATAAACCACTCCAAATTGAACTGTCAAATGTGATAAAGTGTCTGGTGCATGGAAACTCGCTGCAGCTTCAGACTTGAAAGCTCAGCAAAATGACTTCACACGAAAATATCCCAGCGCCAAAGAGGGGCGATATGACCATCCACAACAGAGCCGATATTACAGGAATCCCTGATCGCTCAACGAAGCAGCAAGGCGAGCCAATAGCGATTGTTGGGATGGCTTGTCGTTTCCCCGGAGCGAATAACCTTGACGCCTTCTGGAATCTCTTGGAAGAGGGCGGGAACTCGGTAACTGAGGGCGTTCCTGGCTCCGGCGAGGGAAGGCTGGCGGAAATCATTACCGACCCGTCAGTGCAGATTGAGGCCTGTCGCTACGGCGCATTCGTGGATGACATCGATAAGTTCGACGCTGCCTTCTTCCGGATTTCTCCCGTTGAGGCAGAACTACTCGACCCGCAGCAGCGCATGATGCTTGAGACCAGCTGGGAAGCGCTCGAGGATGCAGGCATCGATCCTCTGAAATTGAAGCATAGCCTCACTGGCATGTACACCGGCATAAGCAACGACGAGTACCGGATGCTGGTTCTCGACACGACCAGACCCACAGAGGCCGCAGGTAGCCTATACGCGCTCAGCGGCACTAACCTGAACGGCACTGCCGGGCGTGTCTCCTTTGTACTGGGCTTGATGGGGCCGGCGAAGGCGGTGGACGCCGCATGCGCCTCCGCGCTGGTGGCAGTGACGGATGCGGTAAACGATCTTCAGCAGGGAAAAGCAGACTTGGCAATCGCCGCCGGAGTTCAGGCAATAATCAACGGTCGAATTTACGAGCTTCGCGCGGAGGCGATGATGCTGTCTCCGGAAGGGCAATGCAAGACATTCGATGCCTCTGCCGACGGGTATGTGCGTGGTGAGGGCTGTGGGGTGGTCGTGCTGAAGCGGCTGTCTGACGCAGAGCGCGACGGCGACAGAATATGGGCGGTAATAAAGGGCGCAGCCGTCAACCACGGCGGCGACAGCGTCGGTCTGACCGTCCCTAACCCTCCCGCACTGAAGCAGGTGATGGAGACGGCCCTCTCTGACGCGGGCGTCCTGCCGCAGGACGTCGATTTCCTGGAGGCGCACGGTACGGGAACTGCCGTGGGCGATCCGATAGAGCTTGAGGCCGTTTCCGAAGTCTATTGCAAAGGACGCGATGCAGACAACCCGATTCTGATAGGCTCAGTCAAGACCAATATTGGACACCTGGAATCTGCGGCTGGAATCGCCGGCTTGATTAAGGCGGCACTTGCGTTGAAGCACAGGGTCATTCCTAAGCAGTTGCATTTCAACGACCCCAACCCGCGTGTGGACTGGGACAATCTGCCCATCAAAGTTACAACGGAGCACGTCGAGTGGAAGCGCCGTGGCGAACATCCCCGCGTGGCAGGAGTAAACTGCTTTGGGATTTCAGGGACGAACTCCCACATTGTGGTCGAAGAATATTCTGGAGCTGAAGCCGACGCCGAACGGGAAAATCCAATGACAGGCGCGGTACAGGAAATACCTGTCACAATGCCGGCCCCTGTAACCGACCTGGCTATGCCGCAGGAAGCATCAGCCCCGCGCAAAACCCGCTTCCTGCCATTGTCAGGGAAGTCGGATGGCGCTATTAGGGACCTCGCCGGCCGGTATATGTCCTGGCTCGATGAGCGGGTAGACGAGCTTTCTTCCCATGGCGTCGCCTCAGGACGGTTGCTTTCGGACATGTCGTGGACGGCGGGATTCGGACGCAGCCAGTTTGAGCACCGCGTGGGCGTGGTATTCCGCGACATTGCATCACTGAGGGCGCAGCTCGGCGAGATTTCAGAGTCCAACGCGAGCATTGAGCCGCGAACAGCGAGTAAGGTGGCGTTCATCTATACCGGGCAGGGAAGCCAGTGGGTCGGGATGGGCCAGGCGCTCTACGAGAGCGAGCCAGTTGCGAGGGCGGTAATGGATCGCTGCGAAGAAGTGTTCCGAGAAGTCAGGGGCGTTTCGCTTCTGGATGTGATGTTCGGTCGAAATGACGTGGATGCAAATCTTGGCGACACTGCGTGGGAGCAGCCCGCCCTATACACCCTGGAATGCGCGCTGACCGCACTCTGGTCAAGCGTTGGCATCCGCCCCAGCGTGGTATTGGGGCACAGCGTTGGGGAGATCGCGGCAGCGCAGGCTGCCGGCGTGTTCAGTCTCGAAGACGGAATGAGATTCGCCGCTGCGCGCGGCACTCTGATGTCTCAAATGGAACCTGGTACGATGGCCGCCATCTTCGCGACGCCGGAGCAGGTCGCAGCCGAAGTCGAGGCGCACAACGCAAGCACTGAAAGCGTCGGCTTGAGCATAGCGGCAGACAACGGAGCGCACCAGGCTGTCAGCGGCCTAGTCGAGGACATCGAAGCCATTGTCGCGCGCTTCGAGTCGCTGGAGATTCGCGCGCGGCGCCTGAACACGACCAAGGCGTTCCACAGTGCACTGGTCGATCCGATACTTGGTGGATTGGAGGACGCGCTTGAAGGTCTGGAGATAAAGTCGCCCACGCTTACGGTTGTCAGCAACCTGACCGGACAAGCAGTGGAGCCGGGAATGTCGCTAGACGTGGATTACTGGAAGCGACACGCAAGAGAGGCGGTGGCATTCGCGAGCGGCGTCAGGGCGATGGCGGAGCAGGATGTTGATGTCGTCGTGGAAATTGGGCCGCACGACATCCTTGGAACGATGGCAACCCTAACATGGCCCGACTCCGCTCCTCCAGCGTTAGCCAGCCTGCGACGACCTCCACGCGACGGCTCGTCGCCAGAGCCTGAGAGCAGCTTCATCGACGCCGTTGCCGCAGCATACGAGGTCGGCCTGGATGTACGCTTTGAAGGGCTGTACGCAGGTGAAAAGCGCCGCCGAATTTCTCTGCCGAGTTATCCATTCCAGCGAGAACGGTTCTGGGTTGAGCAAACGAGGCAGCGCCGACAAAGTGCAGGACACGCGCTGCTGGGCGAGCGCCATGATTCCGCTCGCGGCGAGATTATATATGAGACGGAAGTATTCCCTTCAGACCCGGCATGGCTTAACGACCACCGCGTCTTTGGACGGCTGGTAGCCCCGGGCGCACTGTACGGAGCTATGGCAACCTCTGCGGCGCTTGCCGAAGGAAGCAGCCCGATTGTGGTCGAGGACTTTCAGCTGCACAATCCGCTCGTCTTTGCCGAGAGTGACGCAAAGGACGGCTCGGATGGAGAAGGCAGGACGGTTCAGGTCTTTCTTGACGACTCCGGGCAGGTCGGTTCAAAGAACGTCCAGATATTCAGCAAGGGAATCGAGAGCGAATGGATTCTGCACATTGAAGGTCGCGTTTCGTCCGGTGCGCAGGGGCCGGATGCGGGTGGGCGAGTTGATCTCGAAGCGCTGAAGGCGCGCCTGTCGCCGGCGGATGTGTCGGACTACTATCGCGCCAAGGCTGATACAGGAATCAACCTGGGCCCGTTCTTCCGCACGCTGGGGAATGTCTGGTCCGCCCCGGGTGAGGCGCTGGGCGAGGTGAATCTGCCCGAAGCCGCTGGGCGCAACGATATGGATGTGCATCCCCTGTTGATGGACGGCTGTTTCCAGGTCATCGGCGTAGCACGAAATATGACGGGTGAGCCGGGTGAGGCTACCTACCTACCGTTCGGGTGGGAACGGTTCTGGCTGACAAGGCAACTGCCGGACCGGTTAGCCCCAATCCACCGAAGATATTGACACAGTGAAGATAGCGAAGACGTGGGAAGTGCTCCGTTGACTGTGGGATAATGGTTTTTTGAGGAAAGACCAACCCCAGACAAGGAGCACCAAATAGATGATAGCATCCGAGCGTCCCGACCGCATCCAGGTAGCCTTCGACGACCACCGCCTGGTGGCCAATGCCGGACTGCTGTTACCGGTCACACTGGCCCATCGTCTGGGTCTGAGCGAACTTGTGGAAAGCCACCTTGACCTGGGGGATGCGCCGGGTCGGGCGAACGCGGGAGACAAGATACTGACCCTGGTGGCGTCGGCTCTGGCAGGCGGTGATTGTATAGACGACGCGGACGCGCTGCGGTCCGGAGGCACCGGACGGGTGCTGGGCTGTACGGTCAAGGCGCCATCCACACTGGGGACATTCCTGCGCAGCTTCAGGTGGGGCCACGTGCGCCAACTGGACCGGGTGAGCCGGGAACTGCTGTTGCGAAGTTGGTCCGCGGGGGCAGGACCCGGGGACTCGCCCCTGACGATTGACCTGGACTCCACCGTCTGCGAGACCTACGGACTGGCGAAGGAGGGAGGCAGCGAGCACAACTACAACGGGCAGAGAGGCTATCATCCGCTGGTTGCCGTCGTCGCAGGAACAGGGAACGTGCTGATGGCACGACTGCGCAAGGGCCGGGCCAACACCGCCCGGGGCGCAGCCAACTTCCTGCGTGAGACGCTGAGCAGGGCACGCTACGCAGGAGCCACGGGAGCGCTCACCGTGCGGGCCGACAGCGGCTTCTACGCCCACGACATCGTCAGCGTCTGCCGCGACAACGATGTGCGCTTCTCCATCACCGTCCGACAGCATCGGAGCTTGCGCAATCTCATAGAGGATATACCCGAGACCGACTGGACGCCCATACCCTACTGGATGGAGGGCGCAGCCGACGTTGCCGAGACCACGTACGTACCCTTCGACAGCCGCCCCGACGCCGCGCCGGTGCGCCTCATCGTCCGCAGGGTCAGGCCCACGCCCGGCTCTCAACTGGCGCTGCTCGCCGACTACAGCTATCACGGCTTCATCACCGACCGGGAGGGCGACACCCTTCAACTGGAAGCCGACCACCGCCGACACGCCGAGATCGAGAACGCCATACGCGACCTGAAGTACGGTGTGGGACTGAACCACCTGCCATCGGGTCGCTTCGCCGCCAACGCAGCCTGGATGGCCGTGCAGGTGATGGCACACAACCTTGCCCGCTGGACCGCGCGCATCGGTCTGGCTGAGCAGGTGGTGACCACAAAGACCCTCAGACGACGCTTCTTCTCCCTTGTCGGACGGCTCACACGCTCGGCACGCCTTCTCACTCTGCATCTTCCGCAGGGCTGGCCCTGGGGAACACAGTTCGGACGCGCACTGACCAGACTGCGAACCATTCCATTACCGAGCTGATGGCAGCGACGACAGACCGCCATACACGCCACAACCCATCACATCCCCAGACTCTAGCCGGACCGCGAGTATCCCCTGCTGCCCACCGATTCGTCAACTTCACCCACAATCGCCACTGTGGGCCTCCACCGGCGTCCAACATCACGACCGGGGACCTTCAGAACGCTCCAGCGCCGGCGTCATACTCTCACCGCCATCTTGCCACGCTCTTAAACCACGATCCGGCAGAGATGCCACGACTCTTCGGTGGATTCGGGGTTAGTCTGCCACGTAATAATGAGCGAGGGCTCAACGACGGCTGAGTCCGAATCGGAACAACAGCCTGAAGTTATGAGCGGCGAGATGAGAATCTACGACCTGAACGGGATTCTCATCGGTGGCTTCAGTGGCTACACGGTGAAGCGTGCCACGCGAGCCGCTCTCCTCTCTGCATTCGAGGGCGTGGACGACCTGCTGTACGAGGTTGACTGGCGCGACCGACCCCTCGAATCGGGCTTGATGTCAGCCGACTTCTTCCCCACGCCTGCCACTGTCGCTGAGGGCTCGGAACTATTCCCCGAGTATCTCACTGGCGCGGGAGTCGATCCGCGGGGCAGGAATGATCTGCTCGCCGACTTGGAGCAGTGGTCTCGTGCCTACGCGCTCCGTACGCTGGAGAAGTTGGGCTGGGAGCGCAGATCAGGCGAGGTAGTGGATGCCGATGAGCTGCGTGAACGCTTGAACGTCAACGCCGAGCACAGTCGCCTTTTCCTCAGAATGCTGGAAATGCTCGCCCAATCAGGCGTTCTCAAGCAAACGAACGACAGTTTTGAAGTTTTGGTCGGCGAGGACGATCCACTGCCGTCCGAACTCCCTGAGAATCCTGAGGAATTCGACAAGCGGATGGTCGAGAAGTACCCGCACGGCCTGACCGAGACCGGATTGTTCAAGCGATCAGGGGCGGCACTCGCGGATGTTCTTCGCGGACAAGAGGACCCGCTAACTCTGCTGTTCAGCAGCGGAGAGCCGACGGCGGCGGATCTGTACTTGAAAGCCCCGGTCGCTCGTGCCGCCAACGGGATGCTTGCGGATGCCATGCGAGAACTCATAGCCCGACTCCCGGAAGACCGGCGCCTGCGGATTGTCGAGATCGGCGCAGGCACGGGTTCGGCAACCGCTTCCGTGCTGCCGGAGCTGCCGGAAGGCCGGTTCGACTACGTTTACACGGACATCTCGGCAGGCTTCTTCGCGGAAGCGGAGGCTAGATTCGGCGATGGCGACGGGTGCATCGAGTATCGCGTGCTGGACATAGAGAAAGACCCCATCGCACAGGGCTTTGACGCCCATAGCTACGACATAGTGCTCGCCTCGAATGTGCTGCACGCGACCCGCTACTTGCAGAAGACACTGGCGCATTGCCGTGACCTGCTTTCGCCGTCCGGTCAGCTGGTGGCGCTGGAGAACCTGCGCGGACTGGGCTGGATGGACCTTACCTTCGGTCAGCTGGACGGCTGGTGGCGGTTCGCCGATGACTACCGCCCTCACCACGCCCTCGCCACTCCTGCCATCTGGCGTCAGGCACTCGGCGATGTCGGCTTTGAGGAAGTCGAAGTCCTTGGTGTTGACGACACCTTCACTCACGAAATGCTGGACAAGGGCGTGATTGTCGCGCAGGGTCCGGCGCAGGTTACAGAGCAGCCCGGCCTCTGGGTTATTGCAGCATCCAATCAAGACGGCTTTGCTGAGGAACTCGCAGCGGAGATGGCGGAGAGAAACCAGACCGTCGTGCTCGCCGGTGGCGGCAAGTCGCAGAATAGTGTATCGGATGCAACAACCTCGGGTGTGGTCACAACCGCGGTGGATGCTCAGTCCCGCGAGTCCTGGCGGTCGCTAATCGAAGGGCTGCCGGAAGACGTGCCGTTCAAGGGCGTGATACATCTGGAAGCCCTGCACGGCCACGGTCCACAGGCAACCACTAAGGAGATTGCTGAGGATGTGAAGAGAGTTGGCGCGAGTGCTCTTGCAATGGTGCAGGGCTTGTCCGACTCTGATGTGATCCCCGAAAACGGCGTTTGGTTCATAACGCGCGGGGCACAGGTGCTGGAGCGCGAGCTTAGCGGAGAACTTGCGGGCGCGACGCTCTGGGGTCTCGGCAAGGTGGTTACTCTCGAAGCCTCCCACTTGCAGCCCCGAATGATAGACCTTGATCCTGCCACATACGGGGCACCATCCGAACTGGTAAACGACCTTATGTACCCGGACGATGAAAATCACATCGCGTACAGACTTGGTCGCCGCCTTGCCGCGCGGCTCGTCCGGCCGGGCACTGCAACCGAGCGGTTGACACTGCCGGACGACTCGGACTGGGTGCTTGCGCCGCACAGGGACGGCGTATTCGACAAGCCTGAAATCAAGCGTCTTCCAACTCGTACACTGGAGCCGAGAGAAGTTTTGGTGTCGGTAGAAGCCACAGGGCTGAACTTCTGGGACGTATTCCGCTCACTTGGATTCATCGAAGATGGAGACCTGGGACGAGAACTGTGCGGTCATGTCTTGGGCATTGGCTCAGAAGTAACGAACACTTCAGTAGGCGACCGAGTAGTCGGTCTTGGATTCGGCGCATTCGGGCCGGAGATGGTCACGCACGAAGAACTGGTCGCACCCGCGCCGGACGGCATTTCAGTATCGGGCCTTGCCACCATTCCGAGCGCATTCGTTTCTGCCGAGCTATCATACCGGCTCTCCGGTCTTGAACCCGGAGACCGCGTGCTCATTCACGCCGGATCAGGCGGAGTCGGGCTTGCGGCAATCCAACTCGCACAGGCGGCAGGCGCGGAGGTATTCGCTACCGCGAGCGCTCCAAAGCAGGCATATCTCAGATCTGTCGGCGTAAAGCACATATACGACAGCAGGCAGACTAAGTTCGGCGAGGAAATTCTCGCCGATACTGGAGGTGAGGGCATCCATGTGGTGCTCAACAGCCTGACTAGCGAAGGGTTCATCGACGCCAGCCTGTCCTGCCTCGCGCAGGGCGGGCGCTTCGTCGAGTTGGCTAGAAGAGACATTCTCAGCCATGAAGAGATGGCAGAGCTTCGCCCCGATGTGAAGTACGACATTCTGGAACTCGATGTCCTAAAGAAAACCGATCCGGAGTGGGTCGGAGAAGTGCTGCGCGATGTAATGGCGCGCATTTCGACTGGCGAATTAAAGCCGATCGTGCATAGCAGGTGGCCGCTCGCCGAGGCGGGTGCTGCGCTGTCATTCATGCGCTCTGCACGGCACATCGGCAAGATTGTGCTGACGCCTCCGCCGCTGTCAAATGGTCAGCTGCGACGAGACCGCTCGTACCTTGTCACCGGCGGTCTGGGCGGAATCGGAATCGCGGTCGCCGAATGGCTGGCAGACCACGGAGCAGGCACAATAGTGCTCAACGGCCGCCGGGACCCCGATCCGGAGGCGCAGGTCGCAATCGAAGCACTGCGCGGGCGTGGCGTCGAGGTTGAGGTCGAGTTGGCGGATATGACCGACACAGCGGCAATCGATGCGATGCTGGAGCGAATGGACGCCAACTACGCGCCACTTGGCGGTGTGATACACAGCGTCGGTGTGCTGTCAGACGCAGCGCTTACCAACCAGAGCTGGGAGAGCTTTGAGCATGTGCTGTCTCCGAAGATTGTTGGAGCTTGGCACCTGCACCGCGCGACGATGGACCGCGACCTGGACATGTTCATCCTGTTCTCAAGCAGAGTCGGAGTTATGGGCAACCCAGGGCAGGCGAACCACGCCGCCGCCAATGCATTCCTGGACCAGCTCGCAGGGCACAGACGGGCGCTTGGTCTTCCCGGGCAGGCTATCGCTTGGGGCGCATGGTCGGAGATCGGCGAAGCAGCAGAGCAGCGAGACCGTATTGAGCAGCGCCGCGCGGCACTTGGAGGCCGTTGGTTCACGCCACAGCAGGGCATAAGGGCACTGGAAAAGCTGGTGCGCGAAGACACGACGGCGTCCGTGGTGATGTCGATGGACTGGTCGGTGTTCGAGGAGGCGGTAGAAGACCGTCCGGCATTACTTGAGGACATGCTGTCCTCGCTGGACGAAGCTGCAGCCGAAGACGCCGCATCGACTGAAGACGTGCTGACTAGGCTGCGGAATACGGTCACACCCGCGGACGAGCAGCAAGAACTCCTGGTGTCATTCTTGCAGCAGGAATTGCAGGCTGTGTTGAGACTGTCATCCGCGCCGTCCCCGACAGTCGGCTTCTTCGACCTCGGAATGGACTCGCTGATGGCAGTGGAGTTTCGCAATCGCCTGAACCGCGCCTTTGCAGGCGAGTACACCGCATCCAACACTGTCGTATTTGATTACCCTGACATCGCAAGCCTCGCCGGTCATCTGGCCGAGGAACTTGGTCAGCTTGGCGATGCACCATCAGTGCCAGAGCCAGCAGTTCCGGTAGCGTCCCAGCCTGTCAACAGCGACACAAACGGAATCGCAATCGTTGGCATGGCCTGCCGCTTTCCGCAGTCTAAGAACCTGTCAGAGTACTGGCAACTATTGGAATCCGGCACTGACGCGGTTACCGACGGGCGTCCCGGCAACGGGATTGCCCCCGATATGCGCGGCGCGTTCGTCGAGGGTATCGACTGGTTTGACTCGCGCTTCTTCCGCATTTCTCCGGTGGAGGCGCGCATGATGGACCCGCAGCAGCGCATGATGCTGGAGACGAGCTGGGAAGCTCTTGAAGACGCGGGCATCGATCCCGACGGACTGCGCGGCAGCCAGACAGGAGTGTACGCCGGAATCGGTGGCAGTGAATACAGAGAAGTGATCGAAAGCAGCGGCAAGCTGGGAAATTATCTTGGGACGAATGCGAGCGTAGCTGCCGGAAGGATCGCCTTCGCGCTTGGGCTGGAAGGCCCCGCAATGGCGATCGATATGGCGTGCGCTTCTGCGCTTGCGGCAGTGCATCAGGCAGTGTCCGGCTTGCAGCGTGAAGAGGTGGACCTTGCCCTTGCAGGAGGCGTGCATGTTGTGCTTTCGCCGTCCGTCTCCGACTTCATGACGGAACTGGGCATGCTTTCCAAGAGCGGAAAATCCAGCCCATTCGACGCGTCAGCGGACGGCTATGTGCGTGGTGAAGGATGCGGAGTGTTGGTGCTTAAACGTCTGAGCGACGCCGAAGCGGACGGAGACCGGATATGGGGCGTCATCAGGGGTTCCGCAGTCAACCAGAACGGCGCGAGCGCGGGGCTGACCGTCCCCAACGGTTCTGCGCAGGAGCGTGTCATGGAAGCCGCGCTCAAGCAGGCGGGCTTCTCAGGAGCCGATGTTGATTACCTCGAGGCGCACGCTACCGGTTCACAGCTTGGCGATGCGATTGAGGCGCACGCAGTTGGATCAGTGTATGGCAAGGGTCGGGAGGCCGCCCGTCCGCTGCTGATGGGTACGGTAAAGTCCAACATCGGGCATCTGGAGGCTGCGGCAGGAGTCGCAGGCATCATAAAGACGGTGCTTGCGATGAAGCAAGGTGTCATCCCCAAGCATCTGCACTTTGAAAGCCCGAATCCGCAGATTGAGTGGGCTTCGATGCCCGTGAGGATAACCTCCGAAAAGACCAACTGGCCTGAGAACGCCGATAGGCCGCCTCGAGCTGGGGTAAGCGCGTTCGGCATTTCTGGAACAAATGCGCATGTTGTGCTGGAGGGCTATGGGAGCGCTAATGCAAACGGCGCCTCAGATTCTGAAATGCCGTCGTTTGCAAGTGCAGGCAAGCAGGTGCCGATCTCGATGCCGGAAGTGGTTGCGGACCTTCCCGTCTCCGGCGCTGGACTTGAAGAACGGAGTACACGCTTCTTGCCGCTGTCCGGCAAGTCTGACGGCGCGTTGAGGGATTTAGCTGCGCGGTACCTGTCTTGGCTTGACGAGCACGACAACGGTTCATTGCCCGAGGCGTTGACACGGCAATCCCTTGCTGACGCCGCCTGGATGGCAAGCGTAGGACGCAGTCACTTCGATAATCGCGCCGGTGTGGTGTTCACTGATGCAGCGTCAATGGGCGAAGGGCTGGCGAGAGTTAGTAGTGCCAACGGCGAGTCCGATGGCGCCGAGCCGATGGCAGCAACAAGAGTTGCCTTCCTGTACACAGGCGACGGCAACCAGTGGATCGGCATGGGTAAAGCGCTGTACGACAGTGAACCGGTGGCCCGCGCCGTACTGGACAGGTGCGATGCCATCGTCAGAGCAGAGAGAGGCAGTTCGCTGCTTGATGTGATGTTCGGGCTTCCTGGAGCCTCAGGAGACCTGGGGGATGCTGCCTGGACGCAGCCCGCTCTATATTCGCTGGAGTGCGCGCTCACAGCGCTATGGGCAAGCATCGGAATCCGCCCGAACACGGTGATTGGACAAGGCACAGGCGAAATCGCCGCGGCTCAGGCTGCTGGTGTGTTCAGCCTCGAAGACGGACTGCGCTTCGTTCTCGCGCGCAGCACCCTGATGGCTGTGCTGCCCGGAGTTGACCCCAACCAGTCTCTAAAGGGTCTGGAGTTGGCATTCGAGGATGTAGCGGTCTCGTCTCCCTCGCTGCCAATGGTCAGCGGTGTTTCAGGCCGCGTTATCGATGCGAGTAATTCTCTTGACGGCGGCTATTGGAGCAGGCAGGCGCGCGAGTCGGCGGAATTAGGCATCTGTGCCGTGACACTTGCCGAACTGGGTATAGATACAGTAATCGAACTAGGTCCCAAGGCAGTTATGAGACCTCAAATGAGCGAAGCGTGGCCCGTGCCATCCAACAGTAGTGAATCTGCACGGACGCCACTCGTGATTGCAAGCATGAGCGAGCAATACGCAGCCGAGTTTCTGGGACGATCGCAAGGCTTTGTCGACGCTGTCGCGCGAGCATACGAAGCAGGCCTGTCGATTTCATTCGAGGGCTTATTCGCGGGTGAGTCGCGCCGTCGCATTTCGCTCCCGACATATCCGTTCCAGCGCAGGCGACACTGGGTTTAATGCGAAAATATTGATATTTGGGATCATTGACTGAGGAAAACACCCTCTGGTAGTTTTTATCTTTGTCAAGGAAATTTCAGAATTAGAGGAGGATTGATCAAATGGCATCAACTGAAGATCGAGTCAGAGAGCTAATAGCCGACAATTTGGAAGTAGACGGGAAGCCGGTAGATGCGTCAATGGACCTGAATTCCAACCTGACTGACGCCGGCGTGTCCTCAATGGACATCGTTTCTTTCGCGCGGGTGATCCAGGATGCGTTCGGCATCAGATTCACGCCCGATCAATGCACGGAGCTCCAGAGCATTGGTCAGTTGATCGAGTACCTGGACGCCAACGCCGCTTAACCCGCACCGATGCGGATATAACCCTGGCACAGACGGTTAGTTTCCCCATTAGAGGCCGGTTGTGGTTCCAATAAACTCGTCTGCGGAACTGTTCACATATATTAGACAGGCGCCTCACGTTATTCGTGAGGCGCCTGTCTATTTGCGACCTGCTGAAAATGATTGATACCTGACGCAACTTCTAACAGGCGCAGACCGTCAACAGAAGAGATCACTTCTCTTGGTAATCGATATGACGATCCACACCCTCTGGAATCATTGCTTCAAAGACCTATCGCGGGCAGTACCACTCTCTACGGGATCCAAGGGCTCCAGACTGACTCGTTGGCGTCAACCCACTCTTGCGCGGCCTGGCGCACTGTTAGGTCGTTCTCCGTGAGGTTGAGGACAATCTCGTTCTGTTGCTCGTTGGTCATCTGGAATCTGGACAGGAACTCGTACGCCTCAGGGAACTCGTCCTTGAGTCCAGGCCAGGCTAACTTGGCAACAGGGTCGGTCGGGAAACCGCAATTGAAATCGCTGCCGTCCGGATAGCAGTTCGAGGACCATTCGGGCATCTCGACCTGCACGAGGTTGTACTTGGCATGGGCCCAGTGGGGTTCCCACAGGTATGTTAGGAAGGGGTCTCCCCTTTGGAAGGCAGCGTCCACTTCAGCCAGGGCTGCCCCCTCGGATCCGGCGAACACCACCTGGAAGTCAGCTCCAAAGGCTTCAAGCCGTTCTTCGGGCTTGGTGTCCCATGCCGCGGTGAACTCCAGGAGTCTGCCCTTGTCGCCGGTATCGCTCGTGGCGAATTCAGACTTGTACTGATTGAGGTCGCTCACGGTGCGCAGGTCGGGCGCAACTGCGTCGATGCCGCGCTCGGCGTCGCCATTGATGACATAAGAGGGCACGTACCAGCCCGTCTCGCCGCTTATGCCAACCGTCCCCATCCGCTCCACTTTCGCGCCGTCTTCGGCATCCACATATTCCTCCAGGAGCGCTGCGCTATACGAGGGCCAGTTGCAGCATGCGAAGTGGAAGTCGCCTCTTTCGAGACCAATGAATAGGGGAGCCGAGTCGGCAGGCGCGAACTTGGTCGCAACAGTGTGATCCATCTGCTGCTCCAACAGAATCTGTGCCACAGCTGTGGTAACTAGCTGACCGTTCCAGTCTTGATCAACTAGGTACAGCGTGCCTCTGGACTCTGACTCTTCAGTGACTTGGTTACAAGCCAGACCCATGGCAAGAACCAGGGCCAGCACCACGATCATTGAGAGACCAATGCGTCTGTTTTTCACTGTCTTCACTCTCTCTTTCCTTTCTGGGTTGCAAATGTATAAGTCACATCTGACTGATTGCCTCGTGCTTTAACGTCCCATTGGCATCCCTCCTTTTTCGGACCCGAAGGATCCGTCACCGATTTTCTCTACCTCACTGTCACGAAGTTGATTGAATCAACCTGTTTGCCCCGGGTCATCCTGTCGAGCACCATCGCCATAAGCACGATAGTCATCCCGGAAACCAGGCCGTGGCCCATCCTGAGCCAGATGGAGTTTATAAAGACTTCCTGCCCAAGTCCGCCTCCGCCCACAAGCCCGGCAATGATCACCATGGCCAGCACCATGATGATGGTCTGGTTTACGCCCATCACAATCGTTGGCAAAGCTAGGGGAATCTTGACCTGAAGCATCGTCTGAAGGCCGGTCGAGCCGTGGGACTGCGCCGTCTCGATCACCGGTGTGGGCACTTCCTTGATTCCGAGGCTGGTCATACGGATCACCGGCGGCAGCGCGTACACCGATGTAGCAATGATGCCGACCAAGGGTCCGATACCCCAGAGCATTATCACCGGGATCAGGTAAACGAAGATCGGCATAGTCTGCATGGTGTCCAGAATTGGTCGTAAAGCCATCTCGAATATCCTGCTCTGCGAGGCGCAGACTCCCAAAGCAATACCGACGACCACCGTGAACACCCCCGCCGTCAGCACTTGGCTCAATGTGTCCATGGTCACGTCCCAGACACCGCCGATGCCCGCGAAGGCTAGTCCTGCCAGCGCGAGAAGCGCAACGCGCCATCCCGCAGTGAAATAGGCCAGCCCGGCCGCGATGACCATCATCGCAGGCCAGGGAAGCCAGAGGAGCAGCGTGTGAATTGGTGAATACCCAAGCCCGCGGAAAAGACTATCCCGTACCCAACTTGTAATGAAATGGAGATTGACGGCCATCCAATCGAAGGCGCGGTTGACGGGGTCCGCAATCGAGAAGGTCAGCTCGTCCGGAAAGTCCCTCAAGGGTCCGACTAGGGAACCAAGGATCAGCAGGATGGCTAAGAGCAGTACCCCTGCCAGGCGAATAGAGTATCTGCTAGCCATAACGCGAAGGCTTTGGCCGGGTGTTCCTTCATGCTGAGGATTGGCTGCCAGACTAGACGCCGAGGAGTTGGGGCCGGACCTCACAAAGGCGTAGCTAAACCTGTCCACGATTATGGCAAGAAGCACGATGGCTATGCCGCTCTCCAGACCTTCTCCCGCATCCACCTCCCTCAGTGAGAGCCATACATCCCTCCCGAGTCCCTCCACCCCCACGAGCGCGGTGATGATAATCATGGAAACCGCCATCATTATGGTCTGGTTAATACCAATCATGATGGTAGGCTTCGCCAGTGGCAGCTGCACCTGAAACAGCGTCTGGAAGGTTGACGATCCGTGCGAGTGGGCCGTCTCTATCGCGGCCAGGGGGACTTGTCGGATCCCCAGGTTGGTGAGCCTGATGACAGGAGGGATGGAGTAAACCACAGTAAGGAAGACACCTTGTGTGCCACTCACTCCGAATAGGACCAGGGCGGGTATGAGGTAAACAAAGGCAGGTAGCACCTGCATGGTGTCGAGAACCGGGCGAACAATCGCTTCGAATCGGTTATTGAAGGCCGCGAGTATGCCGATTGGTACGCCCAGGCCCACAGCGACAATAACTGAAACTCCCACTACGCTGAATGTGACCATAGCGGAGTTCCAAAACCCGTTCATGCCGATGAACAAGACAGCCACGCCGCTGAATAGCCCGAGCCATCGACCGCCAAGCTTGAAACCCAACATCGACACCGAAGCTACGACAAAGGGCCAGGGGAGCCAGAGCAAGAACGTGTCTATGCCGGCAAGCCCCGCGTCTATGACTTCAGAGATAGGATTGAAGAACCAGGCGAATGCGTCGCCGACCCATTCAAAGAGGACGTCGATAGGCTCCTGTATGGGAAGTTCCCAATTCCGAGGCCAGTCTCCGAATTCGGTGGGTGCATTTGCAGTCGCCAGAGAAAATGCGAGGATGTACGCGGCGACTGCGATGACCGCCCACAAAATGCCCTGGTACCGGCGTTCACGGATGAAGCGAGTTTGGAGAGTTTCAGCGTAGGTCACATCGCTGCACCCCCGTCGCTTACGAGGGCGGCTATCGCCGTCTCCCGGCTGATTGTGCCGATGCATCGTCTGCCGTCCAGGACGACAATGGGGCCGTCGCCGCCGATGGCGAGCGGAATGACCTGTTCGAGACGAGTATCAGGCGCCACAATAGGGCAGGATCGCCGCATGACAGAAGCCACGCTTGGCTGTTCCTTACCAACACCACTTACATCCGCCAAATCCACTGTTCCGAGGAAGCAGTCTTCCTCGTCGATCACCACCGCGCATTCACTCTTCTTAGCGGCCAACTTGTCCTTCAGATCAGCTAGCCCCTCGTCTGCCGCGACATAGACCCGGGATGGAGTCATAACAGAACGCGCGGTAAGAACCTTAGACCTGGGCACATCTCGCGTAAAGTCCCGCACATAGTCGTCGATAGGATTAGAGACCAGTTCCTCCGGGGTGCCTATCTGAACGAACTCGCCATCTTTCATAATGGCAACCCTGTCGCCGACCTTGAGCGCCTCAAGGAAGTCGTGGGTTATGAAGACCATCGTCTTCTGGACCATCTGCTGAAGTCCAATCAGTTGGTCTTGCATTTCCCGCCGGATGAGCGGATCGAGAGCGCTGAACGGCTCATCGAAGAGGAGGATCTGCGGGTCCACGGCGAGCGCGCGAGCCAGCCCCACTCGTTGCTGCATTCCACCGCTCAACTCGTGCGGATACCGATCTTCCCAACCCGACAGCCCCACCAAGTCAATGACTTCAGCCGCGCGCGTGAGTTGGACGGTCTTGTCGATACCCTGGACCTGCAGCCCGTACACCACGTTTTCCAGGACACGCTTGTGCGGAAAGTTTCCGAAGTGTTGAAAGACCATACCCATCTTGTGACGGCGAATGTCGCGCAACTGCTGTTTGTTCATCGCGAGCAGGTCCTCACCATCAATGTGAATCTGCCCACGCGTTGGTTCGATGAGGCGTCCGAGGCAACGGACGAGCGTTGACTTCCCGCTACCGGAAAGACCCATTATGACGAAGGTCTCTCCGTCTCGCACATTGAAAGAGACATTCCTTACGGCGAGCACGCAGCCCGTCTGGGCAAGAACTTCCTCCCTGGATAGTGAAGGGTCAATGGAGTCCGGCACATCTAGACCCCCACCCCCAAACACCTTCCACAGATTTTGGCACACAAGCCTTGAGCCGTCGTCTATGGCAGATGAACCGGCTGGGCTGATATGAAACTCGGGGTTGTGTTCCACTGATCGGCTCCGATTGATATAGGTACCTACGGCAATGGCAGTGCGTGTTAACGCTAACGGATATGATGGAAGTATGATGCTTGTAAGGAACAGAAGTAAATTCAATGCCGACCGCAGCCCCTGCCTGCCTGCGCGGAGCGTTAAATCAAGCATCAGGGACACTCAGATGATCAGTCCCATTCTGCGGGTCGCAAAGCAAGGCTGCATTTGGCTCGGGCAACCTAAGCATTTCAATGAAATTAAAGCTGACCCCAGGGCACTACCGCAATGTATTAACATAGCGCCAGTGTTCAGGACAGATGCCACCTCATGATTTGCTATTCTACCAGACTGCGGTACTTTTGACTCCGCACGATACTGCCCATCGGATGGAAGGTCTGCAGACAGGTAATTGCTAACCGTCTCTCTGCCAACAGTCTCTCTATGGATGCCCAATTCCAAGTCTGCCCCGCGAGCGGATCGATTCCTGTACTGCTCCTCCAGCACGTTTGTCACCTCACAGCCTGCAACAACGCCGGCTCAGTTGCGGCAACGAACATATTCTCGGCGGATTCGTCCGCCCCTGTGGAGAATCTGTCTGGAATATACTGTGAACCGTCTAGGACTTATAATATGACGAGGGCTTACAACGCTTGGAATGCATCGGTATTTCTATTTTCTGAACCCAATGTGGACCAACGGCTTATGACATCTTCAGATATCCAGAGGAACGATGTCTGTTGAGCCCCGCGACAACTGGTAGTTAGTTCATATCGGATTTATGCCAATTTATTCCAATAAGAAACATGTGCAACGCCTTAAATCATAGTGGGAGGTGTGTTATGCCAATAATACCCAAGGTAATGAGTACCCAGCACCCGGACAATGCTGCGCCTGCGCCTTTTGCAGATGCCGCCGGTGTGCTTCGCGGAGACGGCGAGATCGAGGAAGCGGTGGACGTGTTCGCGCTGGGATGCGACGAACAGATGTGGGACTCGGAAGGTAAAGAAGCCGACAATCAGGTGGTGCGCAAGCTGCTGACAGGCCACCCTGACTTCTTCAATGAAGATATCAGACTAGGCATCAACGCTGCGCTGACTCTGCGGGTGCCCAATCCCCGTGTGGAAAGAGACATGCGGAAGTCGATGGTCGAGGCCCTCCAGAGCATTCCTTCATCCTGGGATATGGCGCAGGGCTTCTATGGCGACGGGCACGAAGCGCCAATCCAGGAGGTCATACTTCCTCTCACGACGTCCGCTGAGGAACTCTCGATGGTAGAAGCCTATTACCGAAAGGTGATCGTAGGGCAGGAAGACCAGACAGTGTTCGACGGACAGGCGGTCAAAGACTGGGTGGGAGAGTTTTACCCCAAGAGCATCAGGGTGATCCCTCTCATAGAAGACATGGAGAACCTGTTCTATTGTGACCTCATAGTCGAGAAGTACCTGCAAAACAGGGATCTGCCATACCAGCGGGTGTTCCTGGCGAGGAGCGACCCCGCCTTGAACTACGGGATGGTCGCTGCCGAGCTGATCCTGAAGGTGGGACTACAGCGCCTCCACAACCTGGAAATGAGGCTGGGACTGCCCTTGTATCCCATCATCGGGGCAGGCTCGGCGCCGTTCCGAGGGCACTTGGGTCCCACCAACGTCGAGCGGTCGCTTACGGAGTATCCGAGCGCGCAGACGTTTACCGTCCAGTCTGCATTCAAGTACGACTACGACAGAGACACCGTTCGGGACGGCATCGCGAAGATTCTTGCTCACGAGCGCTCTGAGCCTATGCGCATAGACCAGGATCGCGCGAAAGAAATCATCGACAAGTCCACCGAGGAGTACCAGGCGCGGGTGCAGGAACTGACAGGCGTCATCACGACAGTATCGGCACACGTGCCCCGGCGACGCGAGCGCAAGATGCACGTCGGGCTATTCGGTTACGGGCGCTCCCTCGGCGGCGTGGGCGGAGTCACGCTCCCAAGAGCCATCGGATTCGCTGCATCGCTGTATTCCATTGGCGTTCCTCCCGAACTGCTCGGGCTTGCCTGCCTGACAGAGAGCGATATCGAGT
The DNA here is from genome assembly GCA_963665605.1 of Dehalococcoidia bacterium. GTDB lineage: Bacteria > Chloroflexota > Dehalococcoidia > Lucifugimonadales > JADFKI01 > Bin90. Next base: position 3,558,210 of record OY762409.1, read on the forward strand.
TTATCCGTGAGGTTTACCCCAACCTTGACGAGGACCTGCGCGCGGCTCTGCGTTTCACCAATGAGCGACACGTACGGGAGTTGTTGGGCGACGCTTACATGGATGTGGTCGGACAATTCACAGATGAGTTAGACAGGGTACACGAAGGATTGACAAGTGCGATCTGGGCAAGCGTGGGCAATGAGGAAGTAACTACACAGAGGTTCCAGTTCGTTGAGGAGGCTGCACGCCTTCGTCATTTTCTCGGCTGATTCGACGGTCGACCGCATCGCATTGCTCTCTAGCTCGTGTGGTATTGCCACAGGTCTTCAGACCTTGGTTTAGACAGGCAAGGCCTAGTTTCAGATCACCGCTCCGAAGCTGAAAGAGCAATCTGTGGCTCGCTAGCGCTCAAACAGCATTAGCTCCTGACAGGATTGAGGAAGATCATTTATGAAGTTCGGCATCTATAGCTCCATCGCCGACCCGCCCCGCGGCGAGCGTTTGGACCAACGGATAGACGAGGTCATTGCCGAGGCGCAGTTGGCAGAGGAAGTGGGATTCGACTCCTGCTTCTTCGGCGAGCATCACCAGGACAAGGATGGATTCCTGCCCTCACCACTGATCGTCGCGACGGCAGTGGCTGCCCACACAAGCACTTTGAACGTGGGCACGTCGGTAATCCTCCTGCCCTTACACAATCCGGTACACCTCGCGGAAGATGTGATCACCCTGGACCTGGTGTCCAAGGGAAGAGTAATCCTGGGTGTGGGGCTGGGATATCAGGAGGCAGATTTTCGGGCTTTCGAAGTGCCAATGCGCCAACGGGTGGGCTGGTTTGAGGAAGGCGTTGAGATCATCCGCAACTGCTGGAGTGGCGAACCATTCTCCTTCCACGGCAAGTACCACCAACTGGAAGACCTGCAAATTCGGCCCAGTCCCTTCCAGCAGCCCACTCCTCCTCTGTGGATCGGGGCAGGCAGTGCGCCTGGAGCGCGCCGTGCCGGGCGCATGGCGGATGGGTTCGTGGCAGGGGCGAGTACCAATTTGGCCAACACCGTTGAACTGGTGGAGGAATACAGAACGGCTGCGGTAGAGGCGGGTAGGGAGCCGCTGGTGGTCCTGATGAGGGACGCGTGGGTGGCTGAGACGCGCGCTGAGGCAGCGGAAGTGTATGGCCCAGAGGTGATGTCGGCATACAAGTACTACTGGCGCAACGGTTTGTCAGAGTTTCGCACCATCGAAACGGAGGACGAGTTCACCCTGAACAACCTTTCGGCGGACCGCTTGATACTAGGGACCCCGGACGAATGCGTTGCCGAGTTCCAGCGCTGGAGCGAATCCGTCGGCGCGGACTACTTCCTGCTGCGGCTGCGTCACGCCCACTCGGGAGGCCCACCGCACGAGAGGATAATGGAGACAATTCGGCTGTTCGGGGAAGAGGTCATACCGGCGTGCAGCTAGCGGAATGTCCGACGGAACAGTGTGCAGAGGAGCGAAATGGCAATATATAGGGTATTTTCGGACGCCAGCGGCGAAAGCCACATCGAGGACTTGAAGCTGGAGGATCACCCGGAACTGGAGGCGATGATGAATGTCTCAGAGGTGCGGGTACAGGAGTTTGACGGGTCTCGCCACATGGACCTTCATCCACTGCCGGAGCGCAGGCTGATCATCCACTTATACGGCGAGGTAGAGATCGGCGCCAGCGACGGTGCGAAACGAGTGCTGCGTGCCGGAGATATTCGGCTGATGGAGGACATCACCGGCAAAGGCCATACGCACGACGACCTAACTCCTTCAGCCGCAGTCTATATCCTGTTGAACGACTGATCGATTATTTTATCCCTCTGTGCCCCGGAATCAAACTCCGCTGCTGTAGATACATCGCCGACCAGGAACTAAGGTATAAGCCTGTTCGGAGACAAATTACGAGTGCTGCTCAAGTCGCGGCTCAGATGCGAAATACGGGGCGAGCGCCAGTCCGCGGTTTCGTAATCATTCCTGAATTTCATCATCACCGCCGGAGTCACCTCACTCCAGGAATACCGCATAGACGCGCCAGGGGAATTGAAAACCCTCGTGCACAAGCAAGGTATAGCCGTCGATGCTGAGGCTACGCCGTCGTGCCAGCACATCGGTAATGCGTCGCTCCTCGCTGTTGGTGGGAGTGGTGTTCCTGGGCGCACTGCGGGTTCAGGTGTCTCGGGATTTCCCGGTGCTGGTCCTTAAGGAGGGAGTGGTGGCAACGGGGTTGCCGGAGGCAGCGGAATGGGACTCACAGAAGGTACGGTCTGTCAGGCGGACACTACGAGGCCGACAAAGATCAGGGCTAGAAATAATACTTTCGAAGTGAGATGGAGGAGACCATACCAGATGTCTAGAGAATGCCACGAGCCCAGCAAGCAGGCAAACAAGGCACGTATTATGAGGAAGGCTTGAGAAGCGATGGGAAGTTCTGAGAAGAAAGAAGTGGTGGAGATAGGGGGACTCGAACCCCCGACCTCGGCATTGCGAACGCCGCGCTCTCCCAACTGAGCTATATCCCCGAGAGGTACGCTGAAATTATAGCAATCGCTCGGACTGGGTGTCAATTTGCGGCTTTCTGAGACCGTATAATGACCAATTCGATAGTCTCGATCAGGGCCGATTTTCGACGCTGACTGAATTGCCCAGCGTAATACGGGTATGCTATACTACGTGGGATGTTGAGCAACTTTTGTGAGGTAGTCTAGGAAGGCGTATATGCAGCAAACCGTACCAGTCGCACCGCAACCGAGCGTCGTGATTCAGCAGGCGTCCGGAGTGCCGATGGCAAGCGTGCCGGATAATATTACGATGAAGTCCTTGCTTGAAGCGGGAGTTCACTTCGGCCATCAAAAGCGCCGCTGGAATCCGAAGATGCGGCGTTATATTTTTACGCATCGCAATGGCATACATATCATTGATTTGCAGAAGACGCTGCGTATGCTGGAAGAGGCGGCAGCCTATGTCAGTGATGTGGCTGCCGAAGGCAAGAAAATTCTGATGGTCGGCACCAAGAAGCAGGCTCAGGACACGATTGTGAACGAGTCGAGGCGCGCCAATGCCTACTTCATTACTACCCGCTGGCTCGGCGGCACCCTCACGAATTTCAAGACCATCCAATCGCGCATCGATCACCTCGTCGAGCTGGAAACTCAGCAGGCGAAGGGAGAGTTCCAGAGTTACACGAAGAAAGAGGCTCTGAAGAGAGAAGCCTCCATCGCGCGACTCAACCGATACCTCGGCGGCATCAAAGAGATGACCGAGATGCCCGGCGCGTTGTTCGTAATTGACATTGGCAAGGAGGCAATCGCCGTGGCGGAAGCTAGACGAGTCGGCATTCCCATTGTCGCGCTGGTCGATTCGGACTGCGATCCCGACTTGATAGACTATCCCATCCCCGGCAACGACGACGCCATTCGTTCCATTCGCCTTGTAACGGGCAGGATTACCAACGCCATCATTGAAGGCAGGAACAGGCATACCGCGTTTGAGTACGAGGAAATGGGCGAGGCAGCGACCTCTCTGGAAAGTGAAACGCTGGGCGAGACTGCAACCTCAGTCGAGCAAGTCCCGGCCGCCACTCCTCCTGCCAACGGCGCAGCATCGGCTGAACTGACGCCGGAAAACACCCAGACAGAATAGAATCCATATCAGACATACAGGTGCAGAGTTGGAACTCAGTGTAGCTACGATCAAAGAACTTAGAGAGATCACGGGCGCGGGCATAATGGACTGCAAGCGCGCGCTTGAGGAAACTTCGGGCGATATGGCAAAGGCTGAGGAGTTGCTTACTCAGCAGGGAATCGCCAGTGCCGTCAAGAAGGCTTCCCGCTCCACGGAAGAGGGCATTGTCGAGTCATATATTCACAGCGGCGGGCGTATCGGCGTCCTGCTCGAAGTGAACTGCGAGACCGACTTTGTCGCGCGTACTAACGACTTCAGGGAGCTTGCGCACGACATCGCAATGCAGGTTGCGGCGATGGCGCCCTCCTATGTAAGCGGCGATGAAGTGCCCGATGGCGAGGATCCTGAAAGTGCCGAAACGGTACTGATGCATCAGCCCTTCATCAAAGACCCCTCCAAGTCCGTTCAGGAGTTGGTCAATGAGGGAATAGGCAAGCTGGGCGAAAACATCCGCGTCCGGAGGTTCACCAGATTCTCGCTGGGGGAGTGACGCACCATTGCGGCGTGTCAGGACGAAGTACCCACGAGTATTGCTGAAACTGAGCGGTGAATCATTCACCGGCGAGCGGGGCTATGGCACTGACTCAGGTGCCGTCGCATTCATGGCCCAGCAGATTAGAAATATCTGCGAACTCGGCGTGCAGACGGGAATCGTTGTGGGCGGCGGCAACATTCTCAGGGGTTGGGAAGCGGAGTCTGAAGGCATGGACCGCTCTACCGCAGACTATGCGGGCATGCTTGCGACTATCATCAACGCTCTCGCCTTGCAGGACGCCCTGGAGCGACACCATGGCCTGGAGGTTCGCACCCAGAGTGCCATCACGGTTCAGCAAATCGCGGAGCCGTACATTCGGCGGCGCGCCATTCGTCACCTTGAAAAGGGCCGCGTGGTAATATTCGCCGGAGGTACTGGTAACCCGTTCATGACGACGGACACGGCGGCGGCCCTCCGCTCAATTGAAATCGAAGCAAAAGTGCTTCTGATGGCGAAGAACAATGTGGATGGTATCTATGAGGCCGACCCGAACCTCTTCCCCGATGCGGCAAAGATCGACTTCATAACGCATCAGGAGGCATTGGAGAGGCGGCTGCGAGTTATGGACGCGACCGCGCTGTCGCTCTGCATGGACAACGACCTGCCAATCATCGTATTTGACCTGTTTGAAACCGGAAGCATTGAGAAGATAATCGCTGGTGACCCAATGGGGTCTGTGGTTGCTTCGACCCCGGCGCCATAAAGCTTGCAAAGGCTATGGAGAGATCAACTATGGCTACTGCTGATGAAGTGTTGCTGGAAACTGATGACAGGATGCAAAAGTCCGTCGAGGCTTTGAAGCGCGAACTGAACACCATACGGACGGGACGCGCCTCACCTGCCTTGGTCGAGACTCTTATGGTCGAGTACTACGGCGTCCCGACCCCCATGAACCAACTGGCTTCCATATCGGTGCCCGAAGCCCGCGTGCTGATGATTCAGCCGTGGGACAGGCAGTCAATAAGGGATGTGGAACGTAGCCTCCTTATGTCAGACCTGGGGCTGACTCCTAACAATGACGGCACGGCAATTCGCCTCAATATCCCGGTGTTGACCGAGGAGCGGCGAAGAGACCTTGTTAGACTGGTAGGACGCAAGGTTGAAGACGGACTTGTGTCACTTCGCAACATACGCCGCGACAGCCAGGGAGAGTTCCGCTCTATGGAGAGGAACAAGGAGCTGTCCCAGGACGAAAGCCGCTACGCGCAGGAGCAGCTGCAGGAAATCACCAACTCCTTCTCCGACCAGATGCAAGATATGAAGCAGGAGAAGGAAGCAGAAGTTATGGAGGTATGAGGCAACTCACGCCTCAGAACGAAGGGCCACAAGAGTGGAACTGAATACTTCTGCTGACACATCCCAACGCACTACCACGCTGAACTCTCCACCCACCCATGTCGCGATTATTATGGACGGCAATGGGCGCTGGGCCGCCACCCATGGCAAGAGCCGCAGTGAAGGACACCGTGCGGGCACCGAAAACCTCCGTCGCATCATCGAGGCGTTCATCTGGCACGGTGTGAAGTGCCTGACGCTCTATGCCTTCTCGACGGAGAACTGGGACCGCCCCCCGGATGAAGTCAACACCCTCCTCGAGATAGTAAACGAAGTCATCCGCAGTGAGGTCGAAGACCTTCACCGCGAGGACATCCGCCTGCGACACATCGGCAGAATTGACCGCCTCTCCCCGCAATTGCGCCGCTCGATCTGCGACAGCATTGAACTGACGAGGCATAACTCGCGAATGACTCTATGCGTGGCATTCGATTACGGCGGTAGAGCAGAGATCGTCGAGGCCGTGCGCTCCATGATCGCCGACGAAGTCCAGCCCGAAGATGTCAGCGAGGACATGCTCCGTAGATATATGTACACAAACGGAATGCCCGACCCCGACCTGATCATTCGCACGTCGGGAGAGCAGCGACTGAGCAACTTCCTGATATGGCAGGCTGCTTATGCCGAGTACTACACCACACCCGTTTACTGGCCCGATTTCGACGAGACCGAGGTCGAAAAGGCGCTTGAGGCGTACGCAAGCCGCAAGAGGCGCTTTGGCAAAGTGCTGTAATCCCTGCCGAACTTCAAGGGGGTAGAGTGTCCACGAGACTAGCCAGCGCTGCGGTAGGACTGCCCATTCTTCTCGGCGCCGTCTGGTTCGGTTCATTCTGGTTCGCCGGCATAGTCTTTGTCGCGGCTGCGATTGCAGTGCTTGAACTGACTCGCCTCTCCAGGCTGTGGGGCGACAATTTTCACCCCGCCTTCCCGCTCATACTGACTATGCTCATGCTCGTGCCCGGCCTCAGTCGCGCGCTCGGCAGAAGTCCGGAGGGGAATGCCCTATTCCTGGACATTGCGGCTATTGTCCTCTGCCCACTGGCGGGATGGGTCCTGGGCAGCAGTCGCAAGCTTCGCATGTTTGACTCACTGCCGGTCATGATTCTCAGGATCGGCGTCTATTTGGGGCTCTCGCTCTACTTCGCGCTTCAGATTCGCTTTCTTGAGGACGGTCGAGAATGGACGCTGCTGCTGCTGCTGGTCGTGTTCGCCACCGACACTTCCGCATATCTGGTAGGCCGGGCAATAGGCCGCACTCCGCTTGCTCCGACAATCAGCCCCAACAAGACCCGCGAAGGTGCGGCAGCAGGCCTGATCGGCGCCGTCGTCGCGAGCGTTCTCGCTAACAACCTGCTGGGCTTGGATGCTATAATGTGGGAAGCCGCTGCACTCGGTGTCATCATTGGAGTGCTGGGGCAATTGGGAGACCTTGCTGAATCGAGACTTAAGCGGAAGGCGGAAGTGAAGGATTCGGGGTGGCTTATTCCCGGGCACGGGGGTATTCTCGACAGGCTCGACTCTATTCTGTTCGCATTGCCCGCAACACACCTCTTCATAATATGGGAAGTACAACAAAAGGGCTTGCTGTCCTAGGCTCCACCGGCTCAATCGGTACCCAGACGCTCGACATCGTTCGCACATTTCCTGATGACTTCAGCGTTGTGGGACTTGCCGCGCGCAGAAGTCATCGCCTTCTTGAGCAGCAGGTTCGAGAGTTTCGTCCTTCTATGGCGTATTGCGAGGGCAGCGATTACGAAAAGGCATTCCTACAGGAATTGGGCTGTGCCAACACCGAAATAGACGAAATCGCCGCCAGCCCTGATGTGGACATAGTTGTCGCGGCAACCTCCGGTGATGTCGCAGTCCCCGCAACATTCGCCGGTATCGAGGCAGGCAAGGACATCGCCCTCGCCAACAAGGAAACGGTTGTCATAGCAGGTGACTTCGTAACTCAGGCAGCGCGAGATAACAACGTTTCGCTCCTTCCCCTGGACAGTGAGCCTAACGCAATCTGGCAGTGCCTGCGTGGTGAGGACAAGGCCGTTTCAAAACTGATAATCACCGCATCGGGTGGAGCGTTCCGCAACACGCCGCTGGACAGCCTCGCCGATGTCACCAACGAGCAGGCGCTGCGGCACCCCACCTGGCAGATGGGCGCGAAAATAACCGTGGACTCCGCTACTATGATGAACAAGGCTTTCGAGGTCATCGAGGCGCATTGGCTCTTCGGCGTTCCATGGGAAGACATTGACGTCGTCATCCATCCGCAAAGCATGATTCACTCCATGGTCGAGTTCGTGGACGGCTCCGTGAAAGCTCAGATAAGCCCGCCGGACATGCGCCTTCCGATTCAGTATGCGCTGTTCTATCCGCGCCGCCTGCACAACGCCGCAATCAAGTCGTTCAATCCGGTAGCCACGGGCACCCTGAGCTTTGAACCGCTTGACGCGGATCGCTACCCCTGCTTCCATCTCGCTCTCGAAGTGGCACAGCGAGGGGGAACCTGGCCCGCCGCCCTGTGCGGCGCTGACGATGCGGCAGTAGAACTCTTCCTCGCCGGCAAGATTGGCTTTATGGAGATAAAAGAAGTGATAGCCGAAGCCCTGCGCGACCATCGCAGCATCGAAGAGCCAACATTGCAAGACGCACTTGCCGCCGCTGCAACCACGCGCACTCGCGCCGCCGGCATTGTGGGGGTGTAGGTTCGTGTTCGGACTTCCCGCATGGCTTCTGGTCTTTCCCGTATTGGGGTTCCTCGTCTTCATCCATGAGATGGGGCATTTTCTGACTGCCAAGTGGTTCGGCATAACGGTCAAGGAATTCGGATTCGGATTTCCACCCAGGCTCGTCGGACTGCGCTTCTCGCCGGGCGGCACAATATACTCGATCAACTGGATTCCACTCGGCGGCTTCGTGCGCATGGTCGGCGAGCACGGCGAAGCCATTGAAGAGGGTAGATACGTCCGCCAGAAGCCTGAGAAGAATGTAATTCTGGTGCGCGGTCGCCATAGCTATCCCGACTTCTACGGACTGTTCGCCGTCCCCCGCGACGCCTCACAGGAGGACATCCGCAGGTCGTATGTCGAGCTGGTAGAGCTCATCAACCTGAGAGAACCCGAGCGCCGTGACAGAATGCTGCACACACTGCAGATTGCATACAGCGAGCTGTCCAACACCGAAAAACGCGCCGCATACGACGAGCTTATCAAGGATGTAGAAATGGAGCCGGCCGATCCGCCGGACTTCTACGGACTGCTTGAAGTCCCCTCGACGGCCACTCAGGAAGAGATCGACGAGGGCTATCAAGAACTTGAGGACCTGATAAACGAGAAGAAGCCCGATAATCGTGCCGGACTCATCAGGTACGCCAAACACGCGCACTCCGTACTGTCGGACTCTGAATCGCGTGCTTACTATGACCGCCGCCTGAGCGCGATCATGCCGAAGGAAGTCAGCTTTGCCACACAGAGCGTCCTGAAGCGCGCCATCGTCCTCTGCGCCGGGTCGGCAGTGAACCTGGTATTCCCCCTTATCGTATTCAGCGTAATGTTTGCGCTGCCTCACGATGTTCCGAGCGGTCGTGTGGTAGTCACCGCGGTTGCCCCAGACTCCCCCGCTGAGCAGGCAGGGCTGACTTCGGGTGACACTGTCGTTGCCGTCAACGGCAACACACTGGACACTCACGCAGATCTCATGCAGGAAGTCATATCCAGCATCGGCGATCCCACCGAACTCACGATACAGCGTGGCGTGTTCATTACGGGCAATCCGGCCCCGCAGCCGACATCAGGCAGCAACGAAATCGTAACGATTGTGCCGCGCGTAAAACCGCCGGAATTGCAGGTCGTTGACCAGGTCGTTGACCCTACTCGTCAGGTATCCCTCGCCGACGCCAGGCGATACAACTCCAACTTGCAGGTCGGCGACACAATGACGCAGGGAGCTATGGGCGTCATGATTGGCACATTTGAAACGCAGATGGTGGAGCGCGACTTCTCCGTCATCCAGGCGATTCCGATGTCCTTCCAGCAGATGTGGGATGTGCTTACCTTGACGCGCACCAGCATAGTGCGATGGGCTTCGGGCGGCCCCGATCCCGGGCTGTCCGGCCCCGTTGGCATTGCGCGAGTAACCGGACAGGTGGCGGAGATAGGTATATCACCACTCCTCCAACTGACGGCAATCATCAGCATTAGCCTGGGCATCGTAAACCTGCTGCCCATACCGGCGCTCGATGGTGGCAGACTCATGTTCGTCGTAATAGAGTTCCTGCGCGGCGGCAAGCCAATCTCCCCAAGACGCGAGGGCATGGCGCACCTGATCGGCTTCCTTGTGCTCATCGGCCTGATAGTGGTCGTGAGCTACTTCGACATCGTGAGGCTTATCAACGGAGACAGCATCATTCCGTAGGGGATGCCCCCGGTGAATGCCGTAGTGGAAGCAGATAGTGATTCACCGTAACGGAAGCGGAGAACAAGAATGCAAAAACGACGTGTAACTAAGCCGGTCTATGTAGGCGACGTCAAGATTGGCGGTGACGCGCCCGTTACCGTTCAGTCGATGACAAAGACTGACACGCGTGATGTCGCGGCCACTGTGCGGCAGATCCGCGAAGTCGAGGAAGCAGGCGGCGAGATAATACGCTGTGCCGTGCCAGACATGGAAGCGGCAAAGGCGCTCGCCGACATCAAGAAGCAGATAAACATCCCACTTGTCGCCGACATCCACTTCCACTACCAACTGGCTCTGGAATCCCTGAAGAGCGGCGTGGACTGCCTTCGCCTTAACCCCGGCAATATCCGCGACCGCAAAAAAGTTGAGGCGGTTGTGTTGGAGGCGAAGGCTAGGCAGGTGCCCATACGCATCGGCGTCAATTTCGGCAGCTTGCCTCCGGTTGGTGGCATCGGCCTGACGCGCGGCCTCTCGCGCCACACGGACGGCGTGAATATGCTGCCCAAGGTGGGCGAAGCATCCGAAGGCGAGTACACCGTAGTTGACCACATGGTTCAGACAGGTCTCTGGGAGATCGGCATCCTCGAAGACCTCGACTTCGACCTCATCAAGATTTCCCTCAAAGCCTTTGACATTGATACCACCGTCGAGGCCTACAAGAGACTCGGGAAGATGGTGCCATACCCGTTCCATCTCGGAATCACTGAGGCAGGCACCGCCAGGTCTGGCAGCATCCGCAGCGCCATAGGGCTTGGCATGCTGCTCTACGAAGGCATCGGTGATACCATCCGCGTCTCCCTTAGCGACGACCCCCGCGAAGAGATTTACACCGGCATGGAAATCTTGAAAGCGCTGGAACTCCGTAAGGAAGGCACCACGCTCGTTGCCTGCCCCAGTTGCGGCAGGGCGGACGTGGATGTGCGCGCCCTCGCCAACAATGTCGATGAGCTATTGAAGAGCATTAAGTCTCCAATTAAGGTCGCCGTTATGGGCTGTGAAGTCAACGGACCCGGCGAGGCGAAGGACGCCGATGTAGGCATTGCCGCCGGCGCAGGCAGGGCAATAATCTTCCGCAAGGGACAGAAGGCTCGCATCGTGGACGAAGCCGACATGCTCGGCGCACTGATGGAAGAAGTGCGCCAGGTGGAATCGGAAATGGTCGGCGCACAGGCCTGATGCACTTGGATTTCCAAGCGGTGGCAACATCTCCGGTGCCACCATCAAATTAACATAACACCTAACGAATTGTGACTTACAGGTTGTGATTAAACTATGCGAATGTCCAGAATGTTCGGCAAGACCCTGCGGAACGATCCAACAGAGGCAGAGCTTGCAAGCCATCGTCTGATGCTCCGCGCGGGCATGATCTACCAGGCGTCCGCGGGCATCTATAGCTACATGCCCCTCGCACTCCGCTCGCTTCGAAAGATCGAGCAGATCATTCGAGAGGAAATGAATGCTGCGGGCGGTCAGGAAGTCCAGATGTCCGCCCTCCAGCCGCTCGAATTCTGGGATCTATCCGGTCGCAGTGAGGCGATGGGCAGCGAACTATTCCGGCTGCACGACCGCCGTGAGCGTCCCCTAGTGCTCGCGCCCACTCACGAAGAGCTGCTGACCTACATGGTCAAGGCGAATGTCCACAGCTACCGCGACCTGCCGCTCATCATCTACCAGATACAAACAAAGTTCCGCGACGAGCCTCGTCCGCGCGGCGGTCTCATTCGAGTGCGCGAATTCGACATGAAAGACGCTTATAGCTTCGATGTTGACCAGGATGGATTAGATGTCAGCTACGACGCGATGGCGCAGGCGTATCGCAACATCTTCAGCCGTTGTGGGTTGGAAACGATCGAGGTTGAGGCGGACAGCGGCGCCATCGGCGGCAAGGACTCCACCGAGTTCATACTCGTCGCCGGCGCGGGCGAAGACACCGTTGTCATCTGCCCCTCCGGCGATTATGGAGCGAATGCTGAGAAAGCCGTATTCGCAAAGCCGCAGCAAGAATCCGAGCCGCTGTTGCCCATCGAAGAGGAGCACACACCCGGCATCAAGACAATCGAAGAACTCTGCGATTTCCTCAACGAGAGCCCGCGAAAGACCCTCAAGGCGGTCTTCTACATGGCTGCAGGAGAGCTTGTGTTCGTTGTCATTCGCGGCGATCTTGAAGTGAACGAAGTCAAGCTCTCCAATGTACTCGGCGGCGCGCCCGACCTGCGCCTCGCCTCACCCGAAGAGGTGAGCGCGCACGGCATCACTGCAGGCTCCGCTTCCCCCATCGGACTCACTGGCATTAAAGTGGTCGCCGACGATTCCGTTGACATGGGTTCAAACTTCCTGGCAGGTGCCAACAAGCCCGACTACCATGTGCGTAACGCAAATCACCACCGCGACTTCGAGGCGGACATCGTTGACGACATCGCGCTCGCTCAGCCGGGCGACTCCTGCGATAAGTGCGGAACAGAATTGGAAATGCGGCGGGGCATCGAAGTTGGTCACATCTTCAAGCTTGGAACCCGTTATAGTGATGTGCTTGAAGCGCACTACCCCGACGAAAGCGGCGAACCCCACCTCATCCTTATGGGCTGCTACGGCATCGGCGTCGGACGTCTTCTGGGTGCGGCAATTGAGCAGAACCACGATGAAAACGGCATGGTGCTGCCAGCAACCATCGCCCCTTACGATGTATCGCTGGTCGCCCTGAACATGCAGAACGAGACCGTCGCGCAGTCCGCTCAGGCGCTATACGACGAGCTGCGGAGTGCAGGCCTTGAAGTGCTTTTCGACGACAGGAACGAATCGGCAGGCGTGAAGTTCAACGATGCCGACCTCATTGGCTTGCCGGTACGCCTCGTTGTGAGCCAGCGCAATATCCGTGAGGGCGTGGTCGAAGCCAAGCCCAGGTCGTCCTCTGACGCGGAAACCGTCGCTGCGTCGGATGTCGTGGGCAAGGTCAAGTCTATACTGGCAGGCTAGATTCCATCGCCGAGAATCTCCTGCAGGAACTCGCTGACCTCCGAATTGTATTTGTCAGGGTCGAGATTCCACGATCGCGCGTGCGCGGCATCGGCAAACCCGACATATCGAACAATGTCTGGTCGGCTGCGCGCCAGCGACTGGCTCAGTTGCGCCGGAACGAGCGTATCCTTCTCTCCGTGAAGAACGAGAATCGGCGCTCGCAGTTCCGATGCCCGTGATAGGTAGTTCATACGCCCCCAGTCTATGCCGAATCGTACCACTCCGACCTCCTTGCCGACCTGCACGATACCGCGTGGATAGCCCCTGATCTGCCCGACTATGTCGAGCGTTCCACCGAAATCCAGCAGCGGTGAGTTCAGGACGACCGCGCGCACCTTGCTCGCAAGTGAAGACTCGTACAGCAGATTCAGGCACATCCCACCGCCCATGCTATACCCGTACAGAATGAAGTCCTCCGCGCCATTGTCCAGTGCGAACTTCATCCCCGCTTCGAGGTCACGCCACTCCGTAAGTCCCAGCCAGTGATAGCCGTCCGAGCTTGCGGGAGCGCCCTCGTCATTGCGATAGTTGAATGCTAGAATAGGCAACCCATTCTCCACGAGCACGGGCATAATCCGCAGCGCCTCATTGGGATGCGCCCCCCGGCCGTGCGCGAAGATCGCCCATGTCCTTCTGCTGCCCGGTATGAACCACGCGGGACATTCACCCAGATCGGACTCAAATCTCACCATCTCATAGTGAATCCCGTGCGCTGTGAGTGGGTCGTCAGGATACGCATAGATGTCAAGCCGCGTCTTCTCCTCGCCCCCGATAGTCGCCGTCAACGGCTTGTACTCGCGCACCGAGTACCCTGCTCCGGATTCCAGTATCCGCCCCACCTGCCCGTAGCCGTCGGCGCTGACGATGCCGAATGTGCCATCGTGATACATGTCCATCGCACCGGAACGCTCGTCAATAGCACGCAAAGTGATCTTCCCGTCACCCTCGCTGCTGGCAATGAGATCGAATGGCGGCGTCGAATGCCGCGTTGATAGGCTGCCGTCCCTAATGAGATTGGACAGGTACACACCGTATGAGATTGCGCCGACAGCGAGTGCGACAATCGCGACCACAAGGATGCTTACCGCTATTTCCATTCAACTCTCCCGAATTTCCCATCGCGAATGCAGGCAGAATGTGCCACCGCCGTGTATATTCTTCATGCTATCTTGAAGGTCTGGTGCGGTTCAAATCTGCCATCCCGAACCGCCATTGAAATTGAGGAAGGTGAAATATGAGCGGAATATGGCCCGGAGACCTGCGCTGCGTTGCAATGCTCAGCTTTGATGTTGACGGCGTGTCCGGTGCGCTCAACCAGAATCCGGACAGTGCCCGCCTGCCCAGCTTCATGTCCGCGCGCGAGTACGGACCCAGCGTAGCAGCCCCGCGCATACTCGACCTGCTTGACAAGTACAACATCAAAGCCAGCTTCTACATCCCCGGCTACATCGCCGAAACGCATGAGGAAATTGTGCTTGACATACAGCGGCGCGGCCACGAAATCGGGCATCACGGCTATATGCACGAGCCACCCGCGACCCTGACTCGCGAGCAGGAAGCCGAAGTGCTGGACAAGGGCAGTGCGATCCTGGAGCGGATAACAGGCGAAAGACCGCTGGGCTATCGCTCCCCAAGCTGGGAGTTAAGCGAAGACTCGCTGCCGCTCCTCGCCGAGCGCGGCTTCCTATACGACTCCAGCCTGATGGGCAACGACATACCTTATAAGGTTGACGCCAACGGCAGCGAACTCGTGGAGATACCCATTCACTGGGAACTCGACGATGTGCCGTACTTCAACTACTCGCCCGCGCTCGGTGTGCGCAACGTGATGGCAGACCCCGAGCATGTATATCGCGCCTGGTCCGCTGCATTCGAGGGCATGCACCACTATGGCCGCTCATTCGCGCTCACCATGCACCCATACACTATCGGCCGCCCCGGTCGCCTGCGAATGCTCGAAAGGCTCATCCAGTACATCCAGACCTTCCCCGGCACAGCCTTCATGCGCACCATAGACGTCGCCCGCCTCTTCGCGGAATAAGAAGGGAGCGCTCCACTGAAAACGCAGCTACCGACTGGCCCTCGCCCGTCCCAGCGTCAGTATCATCGGAATCGCAATGAGTATCGTGAACGCCATCAGCACAAACGGCTCGCGGTAGTTGCCGCGCACATCGAATATCCAACCCACAAGCACAGGCGCGATGACGCCGAATACTGCGCTTGTCGTCATCAGCGTCCCCATTATGGACCCGTAGTGCCGTCTGCCGAACAGGTCTGCTATCAGTGCGAAGCGCACCGGAATAGACGCGCCGAAGCCGAAGCCCCAGGTAATCACGAAAATCACCAGATGCCATATCTCGCTGCTGAACGCAAATACGATTGTGCCGACAAACTGGAACAGCAAAGCGATCGCAATCACCTGCCGCTTGTCCATGCGGTCTCCGAGGTATCCGCTGCCTAGCCGCCCAACCACGCTGAAGATCGACACGCCCAGTATCGCAAAACCCGCGATATTCCTGCTGATGCCAAAGCTCGCAATCGCCGGAATCTGGTGAATTGACGCCGACATGACCATCCCCGACACGCCCATCGCGATCGCCAATTGCCAGAACACTCTGCTCCTCAGCGCCTGCCGCGTGGTCATTGTCACTTCGCGGGAGAGCGCGCTCCTGCGCGGTGTCGCGCTTTCGGACTGTGTCTGCTCGCTCTCTACCTCCGCCGGGTCAGCCCCGTCGGGCAGCATTCCGTAGTCTTCCGGGCGGCTCTTCATGACGAACGACACCGGAACGCCCACAAAGAGACATCCGATTCCCACCATGACAAGCCCCGTCCGCCAGTCAGTCGCGGCGATAATCCAGATGACCACGGGCACCAGCACTCCGCCAATGCCCGATCCCGCCATCGTGTATGACAGCGCCTTCGACCTCTTTTCCACGAACCAGTTGGCGACGGCAGTGGTCACGATGAGGAATGTGCCGAAGGATAGACCGATAGTGAGAACGAGGAATGCGGCGTAGAACTGCCACAATTCTTGAATCCTGCTCAGCAGTATGAAGCCCAGCGCGGTCGTTATAGTGCCGGCGAGCATCACATTGCGCGGCCCGAACTTATCGACGAACCAGCCCACGAATGGAGAGATAGCCCCCGATTCGGTGCGCTGCAGGGACATCGCGCCAGCCGTTACCGCGCGGCTCCATCCGAACTGGTCGATGATGGGATCGAAGAACGCGCCGAAGCCCTGCCAGAATGTGCCGGACGTGTACGCCTGGCTGATCGAACCGGCAATAACGATATACCAGCCGTAGAAGACGCCGTCCCGCTCTTCCTTGCCCTTCTTAGATGGAGATGCTTTCTCACCCGACGATTCCGCGGATTCCTGACCTGCGCCTGAGCGGTTGCGGATTCTCAGCAAGACATCTCCATCGGCGCGCCTGTTGGTGCAGAACGTGTAACTGCAGGGGGAATTGTGAATTAGCGTTCATATTTTATAACTGAGCCTTTTCACCTGTAAATGGATTCTTGGCTCACGAATTCGCATAAATTGGACTTGTCCAGAATATTTATTCGTGGAATTGCAGACGGCCTTTGCTGTACACTTTCTATGGCGTTATCGCCGCTTACACACAATATCCAAGCGAGTTTGCAATGCCCGACTATCCCCACTTGACCGCCACCGCCCAGCTCGACAGACAGTTCATCGAGACGCGCCTGTTCCCCCTCTGCGATACTCTGCGAAACGACGATTCTGCTGACGGACGGCTGAGCGGTCTCGCGCTGTACTCCCTTTTCTACGAGCCTAGCCTGCTCACCCGCACTTCGTTCGAGCGCGCAATGGGACTCCTCGGTGGTCAGATCTACCACACCGAAGACGCTTCCCAATTCTTCCCCGTGTCCAACTCAAGCCACATGGACAACGTCATCAAGATTCTCGCCAGCATGCGCATCGATGTCGTTGTTCTTCGCAGCAGCGCGCCCGGAGTTGTGGAGCGCGCAGAGTTCGCCGACGCGTTGACAGTCATCAACGGAGGCAGCTCGGACGACCACCCCACGCAGGCGTTAGCCGACCTGTACACGCTTCAGCGCGAACTCTGCGGCATTGACGGAGCAAATGTCGCAGTCGTCGGTAGGCTGGAACACCGCAATGTGAACGCTCTCTTGCGCGGACTCGCCCTCTTCGAGAACATCAGCGTGACCCTGATTCCCGTCAGCGGCGGCGCTGATCCCGACGTCCTCGCCCACTGCCGCCAGCGAGGAATGTGCGTCAACATCGAAAGCGATGTAGAAGCTCTGCAGTCTGTGGATGCAATCTACCTCAACGCCCCTCGAACACTGGCGCATGTCCAGCTTCTGCGCTCCAGGGGAGCTTTGAACTTCCGAATCGACAGCGACTTCATGGCCGCCCTGAAGCCGCACTGCGTCATCATGGATCCTATGCAGCGCAGCGGCGACTTCTCCGTGGAGGTGGAGGACGACAGGCTCGCGTTCTATCGGCAGTCCGAAAACGCCCTCGTGATGCGAATGGCGATACTAGCGGACATGTTCGACAGGGGCTAGCAGTCTCTGCATAGTGGGCATGTGCAAGTGTTAGCCCCTCGCCTGCATCAATCGGGCAGCAAAGGGCGCGGCAGAAGGCCCCAGCGTTGCAAGCACTCTCCGAATGCTGGTATGCCGCAGCAGATTCAATATAACCTTGCTGTGCCAGTCGAACGCGACATCCTCGCCTATGTAGTCTGCTATCGACCCGTCCGACAGAAACTCATCCATCAGCCGCTCGATCTGCTCGTCGCTAAGCGTCTCATATAGCATGCGCGCATAGTACCCGATTCGAAGTTCCCCCCCGAATACCGCCTTCCACTCCCGCTCGTAGCCGCGCAGATCGCTGGCACTGTACTTGCCGCTCTTGATAGCCTCCTGCGCAGCCCCCGCCGCAATCCGACCAGACAGAAATGAATAGTATATGCCGCCACCCGTCGTCGGTTTCACCAGTCCGGCGGCGTCCCCCGCCACCAGCGTCCTGTCCGCGTAGCTCGGTGAAATCGGCCGAACCGGGATGCCCCATGTCTGCGCACTGCCTGCTGCTTCGCCAATCCTGCCATCGGACCGCAGCCGCTCGACGAAGCCCTCCATCTGCCCATCGACACGGCGGCGCGGCGCCATCCCCACGAGAGCGCGTGAATCCGAGAGCGGCACAGCCCACGCGAACGACTTATGCGCCGTGTCGCTCCCCAGATACACTTCGATTTCCTGTAGATCGGGTGCGGCAACTTCGACCTGCCCTCCGACGAGGTACTCATCCTGCTTGGTCTGCCTAAGTCCGACCATTCGCAATAGAGGCGAGCCAAAGCCGGATGCCAGGATGACGATTCGACACGAATACTTGGTGAGCGCATCGTCCGAGCGTGCCGTCACCTCCACCTTCCCGTTTCCGACGCTTATATCCATAACGCGAGCGTCCAGAATATACTCCGCCCCTGCGCCCTGTGCCCTCTCCGCGACAGAACTGATGTATGCTGCACGGTCTACGATGTACGCCTGCGTCTCGCTCCGTTCGATACGGTAGCGCCTGCCGTGCGGCGAAACGATCGTCGCCGAGCGCGCTTCGCCGTGGATATGCTCAAGGGCAGGAGGAAATAATTCCGCGCACTCCCTGCCGATGATTCCCGTGCAGAGCTTGTCGCCGATGTTCGTGCGCCAGTCCAGCACGGCAACGCTGATTCCCTGCTCCGCCAATTCCAGTGCAGCCATGTTGCCGCACGGTCCCGCGCCAACTACTATTACATCGTACAATGGGATGGTCTCCCGCTATGATTGATCTGATGAATCGGTAGAATATGCAATATACACTACCTCGCCTCCCTGCCAAGGGTCAGCGCCGAAAACTGGAAGCCCAGTGGCTTGGCGTGCTTGATGCAGGCGGAATGTCCGCGGAATCAGTAATGCCCCATGGTGCCGCGCCGTCGCAACTGTATGACGCTGTGTCGCTATTCAATGATGGGCAATACTGGGAGTGCCACGAAGTTCTGGAGGAAGTATGGCTGGAAACTCCCTATCCGCAGCGCTTCTTCTGGTCCGCGCTCATTAAGCTGGCAGTGGGACTCCACCACACCAAGCAGCACAACTTGCACGGCGCTCGCGTCAAACTCGGCGATGCGGCACGCCTGTTGCCTATGTTCCAGCCGCAATGCCTGGGCGTCGATACGGCAGCCGCTCTCTCGGACGTCCTTCAATTGCTCCACATCCTGGACGCAGCGCCCTTGAACTGGGAATCTCTTGATGAGCTGCCAAAGCCTGTCATCGCCCTGCAAGCGCAACTATGAAGCTACTCGCCTGAGGGCGCTGCCTCCGCGTACATCGCGTCCGTCTTCGCCGCCATAATGAAATCGTTCCGGTGCAGGCCGCGAATCTTGTGCGTCCACCAGTCAACTCCCACGCGACCCCATTCGACCGTGATGCGCGGATGATGACCTTCAGCGTCCGCTGACTTGCCGAGCTGCGTCGCAAACTCCAGCGCGCCTCCGAAATCCCTGAATCTGAATGTCCTCTGCAGGCGCGGAATCCCGTCCGTGTTGGACAGCTCCCATTCAGCAACTTGCGGTTGCAGTTCGGCGACCTCATCATCGGTAACACGCGGCGAGTCGCGGCGGCACGCAACGCACTTCTCTCTCGTAAGCATAGTCATACGGTATTCCTCCATGCTTTTCTGCCGATTCCTGTACTCAAATCATAGCCCTTGATGCCAAATTGCGCCACGCCTTAGAGTAGCAGTGCAGGCGCGCTTGACGCCTCTCGCCATGCCACATACACTTCCGCCATAAATCTCACTGAAGTCTCGAACCAATCATCCGAAGGAGCACTCCATGCGGCAGAATCGTGTGAAGAAACTAATGCGCGAGGGCAAGCTTGCGCTTGGCAAGTATGTCAGCCTCGCGGACCCGCAGGTTGTGGAAATTATAGGCATCTCCGGGTTCGACGCCGCGTTTATCGACATGGAGCATACGGGATTCGACCTGCGCACCATAGAGGAGATGATACGCGCCTCCGATCTCGCCGGTGTTACATCGATGTTGCGCGTCCCCGACAACGACGCCAAGCTGATTCTCCGCATACTCGATATGGGCGCAGAGGGCATCATCATCCCTCATGTGGACGGGCTGGAAGGCGCAAAACGAGCCGTTGACGCCGTTCGATACCCGCCTATGGGAGACCGTGGAGGCGCGGGCGGAACACGCGCGGCGCGATTCGGCGAAGTTTCTTGGAACGACCATGTGCGCCAGTCCAACGAAGAGATAGTCCTGTCCGTGATGACAGAGGACGACAAGGGCATCAACGATGTCGAGGCAATCGCCGCGCTTGACGGGGTTGATCTCGTCTCCATTGGACCGACCGACCTGTCGCAGACACTCGGCGTCACTGATCCCGCCGACCCTCGCTTGCGCGACAAGGTGAACGAGATAGCCGCGCAGGTGAAGGCTGTCGGCAAGGCGAAGCTGCAGATCCCAATGGGTCACGGTGCGCTGCCTCTAACACCTGAAGACCTGCTCGAACTTGGAGTCGGCTACACTCACGTCGCTCCCGCTCCACCCGCAATTCTCATGCGCCAGTTTAAAGACAGCGTGAGCGAAATACACGCAGCGCTGGGCAGGTAGTGCCCCTGCGACGGTAACAATTCGATACTGCTATCTGAAATTGGAGGCTCTAAATGCGCGCGCTTGTACTCAAAGAAAACGGATACATCGTCGATGAAAGGCCCATGCCCGAGCCGGACGCGGGCGAAGTACTGTTCAGGACGCACTACTCCGGCGTCTGCGGCACCGACCTGCACGCACCGCAACTCGGCACTTACGGCAAGGACGTCGTCATCGGCCACGAGTTTGCCGGAGAAGTCGTCGCGGTCGGCCCAGGCGTTCAGGGCTGGCAAATAGGCGACCGTGCCGCCATTCATCCAAAAGGTGACTCCTGCGGCTCGTGCCCGGAATGCCGTGAGGGCTGGCGCAACCTTTGCAGCGACCCGGTTGTCAGCATCAACCCAGGCATTCTCAGGGACGGAGGCATGGCGGCTTTCACCAGCATACCGTCAGGCAAGCTGCGCCGTCTGCCTGAAGAAGTCTCCCTGCTGGAAGGCGCCTGGGCAGAGCCAATCGCCGTCGCCCTCCGTAGCGTCAACAGGTCAGGCTTTCCCGTCGGACGCAGAGCAGTCGTCGTCGGCGCAGGCCCCATCGGGCTGCTCGTCACCATGCTGCTCAGACACGCGGGCGCAACCCATATCACCGTGCTGGAGCCGAGCGAAATGCGCCGCGACAAAGCGGCTGAGGTCGGTGCCGACCTGACCATCAATCCCATCTCAGACGACCCAGTCACGATATTCGGTAGCAGCCTGCCGCGCCCCGACTATGTATTCGAATGCTCCGCGGCAGTCCCCGCGCTTGAGTCGGCTGTCGATATCATCAAGCCGCACGGCACGCTCACGCTCGTCGGGGTGCCGATGGAGATGATACCGCTGCCTTCATATCGCGCAATCACGAAAGAGATAGACATCAGGACCAGCGTATCCAACGTGGACGAGATTGACCGTGCAATTGAACTTCTGGCAGCAAAGAGACTCGATGTTGCCCCCTTGACCAGTGAAGTCGTCCCACTCGAAGGCGTGCTCGGTGCAATTGAGCGCCTCGAGCAGGGCAGGGCAATCAAGGTTCTCGTACAGCCGGATGAATAAATCTCCTTCCCCCTCGACGGGGGAAGGCTGGGATGGGGGTGAATTCGTCAACCCTCCTTCGGACGCAATCGCAGCCTACTGAATAAGAGGGCCACAGGGAGGAACCATCATGCGCGCTCTGGTGTTTAACGAAACGGGCGGATACGCAGTAGAAGAACGGCCAATGCCCGAACCGGAGGCGGGCGAAGTTCTCTTCCGCACCCACTACTCCGGCATCTGCGGCACCGACTTGCATGCAGTGCAGCTCGGAAGGTACGAAGATGGAGTGGTTATCGGGCATGAGTTCGCGGGCGAGGTCGTATCGGTCGGCCCCGGCGTCGATGGCTGGCGGGCTGGCGACCGCGCCGCCGTGCATCCAAAAGGCAACGTCTGCGGTGTATGTCCCGAGTGCCGCGACGGTCTGTCCAACCTGTGCAGCGCGCCAGACATCGGCGGCACCGCAGGCATCGTAAGCAACGGCGGCATGGCAGCGTATGTGAGCATCCCGTCCGGCAAACTGCGCAGTCTGCCCGATGAAGTCTCGCTTCTCGAAGGGGCGTGGGTCGAGCCGATTGCAGTCGCACTGCGAGGCGTTTCGCGCTCCGGCTTCAAGGTCGGACGCCAGGCCGTCGTTGTAGGCGCTGGCCCTATTGGTCTGCTGACCGTAATGCACCTTCGGCATGGCGGCGCGGGCCAGATTACCGTGCTTGTGCCAAGCGAAATGCGCCGCGCCAAGGCCGAGGAACTCGGTGCCGACATCACCATTGATCCGCTCACCGACGACCCCACAGAGATATTTGGCAACGACATCGAGCGCCCGGAATTCGCATTTGAGTGCTCAGCCGCGCCTTCCGCACTCGACACGGCAGTAGAAATCCTTCCGCATAATGGCACGCTCGCGCTGCTCGGCGTTGCCACATTCCCGGTCAGCTTCCGCTCGTACACCATCATCCGCAAGGAACTGACCGTTACCGGCAGTTCCAGCTACGTCGAGGAATTCGACATCGCCATCCGCCTGCTAGCGCGAAAAGCGCTCGATGTGCAGCCGCTCACCAGCGATGTTGTAGGACTTGAAGGTGTGCTAGACGCCTTCAAACGACTAGAGGACGGCAGTGCAATCAAGATTCTCGTGCAACCGGATGAATAAACAATCGATGAAAAAGCCATTAGAGGGCAGGGGACTATGAAGACAAAACCAACAATCACCGCCATCGAAATCGTGCAATGGGAAACCGAAATGCGCGACGTGGAGCCGGAACCCACGATAGGCATCCCCACGTACAAGCCCGGCAACGTGATCAAGCGTCGCAGCCACGGACTCCGCATCCACACCGACATTGGAATCACCGGCGAGTATATGGGCGGCTCCCCGATGGACTACACCGCAATAGCCGGTTTCGCTCGCGTCCTCATCGGTCGCAATGCACTCAGCCGCGAGGACATATACAACGACCTCAAGCAGGCAATGCGCCAGCAGGGCCGTCTAGGCACAGGCGTAGTGGACATCGCCCTTTGGGACCTGGCAGGCAAGTACCACGAAGCGCCCGTCTATGAACTGCTCGGCGGCTCCCAGAAGAAGCTGCCCTGCTACGCCAGCACCTATGTCGGCGATTCACAGCCCGGCGGCCTGAACACTGCTGAAGCCTACGCTGACTTCGCGGAGGTATGCCTCGAAGCAGGCTATCCAGCCTTCAAGATTCACGGCTGGCAGTCCGCGCCAATCAGAGACCAGATTGCCATTGTCGAGGCCGTTGGCAAGCGCGTCGGCGGCAAGATGGACCTTATGCTCGACCCGTTCTGCGCCATCAACACCTTCGGCGATGCCCTGAAACTCGGACGCGCCTGCGACGAGTACAACTTCTTCTGGTACGAGGACCCCTTCAAGGACGGCGGCGTCTCCATGCACGCGCACAGGAAGCTCCGCCAGATGATCAGGACGCCAATCCTCCAGCTTGAGCATGTGCGGGGCTTGGAGTCCCATGTGGACTTCATCGAGGCGGAAGCGACCGACTTCGTGCGCGCCGACCCCGACTACGACGGCGGCATCACCGGCGTCATGAAGATAGCCCACGCATCCGAGGGCTTCGGCTTGGACGTCGAACTGCACGTCACCGGCCCCGATCGCAGGCACATCATGGCATCAATGCGCAACTCCAACTACTATGAGATGGGCCTGCTGCACCCCAAGCTCGGCCCCAGCCACACCCCCGTTTTCAAGTGCGGCTACGAAGATGCAATGGACTCTATCGACGAAAATGGTTGTGTCGATGTGCCCGAAGGCATTGGTCTCGGCGTCGAGTACGACTGGGACTTCGTCAAAGCCCACGAGACCGACAGGGCTATCTACAAGTAGTCACATAAGTCGGCATTCGGAAACCAAAAGAGGGCGACCACACGGCCGCCCTCTAAACTTTCTCTGGGTTACATTCCAGGCTTTCGCAATACTCGCTGAGAGCTCGAAACCAACATCCGTCACTCCCCGTTAAGGGACAAGAGCCGCTATCTGACTTAGATTCACACTGGAAATTGAACCCTCCTCATAGCAGGCAAACCAGTCGCCCCCATTCGGAATGTTCCCCATGTCGGCCTGCGCGTTCTTGGCATCTTCTTCCGATTTCCAGTACACGATGTCCGAATAACCTCCATCGCCATTCCTGTGAATCTCCCACTTGACGAAGCCCGGCAGCTTGCCCATCCAGCCTTCCAGAACTTCAGCGGCAACCTTCAGCAAATGCTCCTCAGAAACATCTGCCGCCAACTTGTAACTGATTATGTCCTTATACAAGTGTCACCTTATTCCCGAAAGTCGGGGTCGCAATTCGGCCCTCAAGACCCTATCGTGTACGCGCTAAATTTCAGTGGATCAATGAAATATGAAGGCGTAACCTTCACTTCTACCGGAGGAATGTCGAGGCTGCAATCAGCAGCGCGATTGCTCCAAAGCCGATACCTATTAGCCAGCGCATTTCTGAGAATCGCCTGTCCATATCGGCGCGCAGAGACTGCATGTCCCCGCGCCACAGGTTCAGCAAGTCCATGTGGCTGATCCTGTCGTGCGACTCGCCTCCGGATTCACGCGAATGTTCCCCTGCCTCAACAGCCATCCCAGTCCCGCCTTGCTCAAACGATTTTGTTAGTGTGCATGTCCTTATAATTACAATAACCGCGAAATATCCATCAGTCAAGGCTTAATACGGATACGGCATCACGCCCATCGGCACTTCAATCAGCGTCGGAGCCTCTATATCCAGTGCCTCTTCCAGCGCAGCCTGCAACTCGTCGGCGTTCTCCTTGCCCACGCGCACGCCCCTCGCGCCAAACGACTCCGCTAATTTCACGAAGTCTGGATTGTGCAGCTCCGAACCATACACCCGCCCATTGAAGCGATCGCTCTGATCCCGCCTTACATTGCCGAACGCGCTGTCATTGAACACCACCACCACGGCATTGATCCCGTACATCACCGCCGTCGCAAGCTCCTGCACGTTGTACATGAACCCGCCGTCACCGGACACCGCCACGACAGCCTTGTCGGGGCAGGCAACCTTCGCCCCCAGAGCACACGGATATGCAAACCCCAGGTTTCCGAAGTACGAAGATGTCAGATAGGTATTCGGCTCATACACCGGGAAGCGCGTCCTGCTGTAATAGCCGACCTGCGTCATGCCCGCCACCAGTATCCCGTCGTCCGGCATCGCCGCACGCACAGCGTTCGACAGCGAATGCAGCGGCTCTAGCTCGCGCTCCGCACCGAGGAACTCCTCCCGCATCTTCTCGATCTCCGCCTGTCGGCTCGGCTGTGCCGGCTTCAGCGCGGAAATCGCCTTCAGCATCTCTTCCAGTGTCGCCTTCGCGTCTCCCGCGATGCCAAATGTGTTCTCGTAGTTGCGCCCTAATTCCGCTTCATCAATGTCGATCTGCACCACGCGCTGCCCGCGCAGAATCTGCGGAGTCTGTATGCGCGTGCCAACCGCCAGAATGACATCGTGCTCCGCCATGTGGTCGTGATACGGGTCAATTCGGCGCGGCACCCCAAGTGACAGATAGTGCCTGTCAGAGATTGCGCCCTTGCCCTCTGCAGTCTCGATGACCGGGGACTGCAAGTACTCCGCAAGCGCGAGCAGCGCGTCGTTTGCGCCTGCTAAGTTGACTCCACCGCCCGCATAGATCAGCGGATTCTTGGCGTTCGCAACGATCCGTGCGCCTTCTTGGACACTGTCGGCACTGGCGCCTGGGCGCTCGTAGCTCACAGGCTCCAGCAATTCGATCTCCGCCTCATCGGACAGCGTCTCCGGCGGTATCTCGATCTCGACAGGCCTGGGCCTGCCGGACTTCAGCTGGTAGAAAGCCTCATGCACCGCCTCCGGTACATCTCTTGGGTCCAATATTCGCTGCGCCCACTTCGTCACAGGACGAATTGTGTCAATCTGGTCGTTTATCTCATGCAACACTCCGCGATCCACGCCGATCATGTCGCGCTCCACCTGTCCCGCAACGACCATTATTGGTGAGGAAGCCGCAAATGCCGTCCCGATTGCCGCAGACGCGTTCTGCAGGCCCGGGCCCGGCACCACCAGCGCAGTGCCGATATCCTCGCCCGCCCGCGAATACCCGTCCGCCATATACGCAGTCGCCTGCTCATGGCGCGTGGTGATAAACTTGATGTCCGTTTCCTGCGCCAGCGCATCTAGCGCGTGGTAAAGTTGCACGCCCGGAAGTCCGAATATCACCCGCACGCCCTCGCGATGTAGCTGCTTTGCTAAAGCCTGTCCGCCTGTCATCTTTGGCATTTCTTCTGATTACCTTTCCTGCTTATATGAAGTCCCTTCCCCCTTGATGGGGGAAAGTTAGGATGGGGGTGGAATCCTTCATCCCTACTTTGGTTTTCATTTCTATGCACCATTGCAAGCAAAGTGCCCATGCCTCGGAGACAAGGGCACTTCACACTGTTCGTCAGTTAATGGCTAGTTCCTACTTGCGACGTAATCCGCGCGTGCCCGCTCCATCGCCTTGGCTCGCGCCTCGAGAAGCTCGTCCTTCTTGCCCTCCGACCACACCTGCGACCGGTCAAGGCTCTCGATAGATCCCTGGAAGTGCGGCATCACATACCGTGCCACCAGCTCGTAGCTGTGCATCACCTGCTCGCGGGTGCCCCATTCAGTCGCCTGAATCATGAACCCGCCGAACCCGCCGCTCTCCTCGTCAACTCGCTTGATAGTATCAATCAGGTCATCCGGCGTACCAACGCACCACGCGCCGTTCTCCACCATCAGATCAATAATCTTGTCGCGGTCCTTGTTGCTCTTGACATCCAAATTGAGCTGATGTCCAAGTGTCTTAACGAAATAGTCATACTGGTAGCGCCCCGCATTCACGCGAGCCTGCTCCATCGCTTCTTTCTTAGTCTCTGCAAGATGCACATGCATTACCACGCGCCACTCGTTGCGGTCCATCGTATTGCCGTGCTCGGCAGCGGTCTCCTCAGCAATCTTCCAAAAGTCTCCGAGGTTCGTAGCGATGCTCTCACCGCGTGTAACGCTCACTGACAGCACGCCCGCGCCGTGCTTACCCGCCAGTACCATGCCGGAAGGCGACTGCGCCGCGGCAACTGCAATCGGGAAATGCGGCTTGGTGTACGGTCTTAGATGAAGCTGCGCCTCCACGAGGTCAAACCACTCAGACCTGTAGGTGATAGGCTCCGTTTCCCTCAGCAGCCGCATTACCAGCGTCATGGATTCGTCCATGCGCTGTCGTTGCACAACCGGGTCTATGCCCAGCATCGCCGCATCTGTAACCAGCGCTCCGGGTCCCACGCCGAGCATCGCGCGTCCTCGCGTCAGATGGTCTAGCAGCACCATTCGGTTGGCGACCATCAGCGGGTGATGGTACGGTAGGCTGATGACACCTGTGCCCAGCTTGATGTTGCGAGTTCGCTCTGCCGCCGTAGCCATGAACAGTTCAGGCGAGGCAATGATCTCCCAGCCCGCGCTGTGATGCTCGCCAATCCACGCCTCATCGTAGCCCAGTTGGTCGAGCCACTGGATTATCTCAAGGTCGCGCTCAAGCGATAGGGTAGGGTTCTCGCCCTTCCAGTGGAACGGGGCCATGAAGATGCCGAATTTCATTCTTTCGGGGAGTGTCATAGAGTGCTTCCCTTTCCTGTGCAGCCTGCTCATTCAGGCGCGGATGAAGCGGCTGTCGCTCCGCAACGATTTTAGCACGATGCCCATTTCAGGGCAATTACAGGCGTAGCGTCAGCCATCAGTTGCGGCTGACGATGCAACCCGCATGTGATAAACTCGCCGAAATTTAATTTGATTCGATAGGAGACAGCGATGGTCCCGCCAGACAGCCTATTCGGAGCAATCCCCACTTGGGTGGGCGTATATGTCGCGTCAATCGCAGCTTTCGCCGTTGCTGGCTACTTCCTGTACCAGCGCGTATTCAGGCTGGTACTCATTGGCAAGCCGGCAGACCGCTTCGACCAACCTGTACGCCGTGTCTTGGGAGCGATGCCATTCATCTTCGGCCAGCGCAAGGTGCTCCAGCGCGTATCCCTCAGAGACCGCGCAGGCCTCGCCCACTTCTTCATATTCTGGGGCTTCCTGTCCTTCTCTCTCAGCTATGTACTGTTCATCTTCGGAGATTCGCTCTGGCACCCGCTCTCTTCGAGGATTCTCACCGAGACAGGTCTGAAGGCGTTCACAATTTATCTGGATGTGCTAGCAACTCTGTTCCTGCTCGTCCTAGCTTGGGCAGCCATTCGGCGCTGGGGCTTCACGCCCAACCGCCTCAAGTTTGACCTCACGCAGAAGCTGGAATCCGCCATCATCCTCGCCCTGATAGCGGCGCTGATGGTCTTCACGCTTCTGACCGAGGCCTTCTATATAGTAGGCGGCGGCACAGGTTCTCACGCGGTCGCCCCTGTAGGTGGCGCTCTGGCGTCAGTCTTCAGCGGAGTCAGCGCGGAAGCGGCAGGCGTTCTGCAGTCCATATTCTGGTGGGGACACCTAGCCATCATCCTCGGCTTCGCAATTTACATCCCTCTTTCCAAGCACATGCACCTCGTCGGCGCGCCCATCAATTTCGTCACGCGCTCCCTCGAAGCCCGCGGCACTCTGCCAACGCCCACAGACCTCGAAACCGCCGAAGTCTTCGGCGCGTCTCGCGTTCAAGACTTCACGCAGCGCCAGCTACTCGACGGCTACGCCTGCGCCGTCTGCGGCCGCTGCACCGACGTATGCCCGGCAAACATCAGCGGCAAGATTCTCTCACCCATGCACATCGTCGAAAACCTGAAAGAACATGTGCTGGAAACCGCCCCCGGCATCATCGACGGCGAGGACGAACAGGCAGAAAAGCCCCTCATCGGACGCTGGATACCGGAAGAGGCGCTATGGGACTGCCTCACATGTGGCGCCTGCGTGGAAGAGTGTCCGGTAGGTGTCGAGCATATAAGCACAATCGTAGATATGCGCCGCTTCCTCGTCATGGAGAAGGCAGAAATGCCCGAAACCGCCATGAACGCCCTGCTCAGCATGGAGCAGCGCGGCCACCCCTGGCGCGGCACGACCTTCACTCGCACCGACTGGGCAGAAGGTTTGGATATTCCCATACTCGCCGACCATCCCGAAGCCGAAGTGCTGTTCTGGGTCGGCTGCACAGCAGCCCTCGAACAGCGCAGCCAGAGCGTCGCACGCTCCATGGCATCCGTCCTCAAGCGCGCAGGCGTGGACTTCGCAATTCTCGGCATGGAAGAAGGCTGCACCGGTGATCCGGCACGTCGTATGGGCAACGAGTACCTCTACCAGATAATGGCGCAGCAGAACATCGACACCCTCAAAAGCTACAACGTCAAGAAGGTCGTAACCATCTGCCCGCACTGCTTCAACACCATCAAGAACGAGTACCCGCACCTTGGCGGCGACTTTGAAGTCCTGCATTACAGCGAGTTCGTCGCGGAGCTTATTTCCGATGGCCGCATCAAGCCCGTCGTCGAGATAAACACGACCCTCTCCTACCACGACTCCTGCTACCTCGGACGGCACAACGGCATATACGACCAGCCCCGCCAGATTGCCGAAGCCATCCCCGGCTTGGAGCTTGTCGAAATGAAGCGCTGCCGCCAGCAGGGCTTCTGCTGCGGAGCCGGCGGCGGCCATATGTGGATAGAAGAGAGCCGCGGCGACCGCGTCAACCACGTCCGAACCGACCAGTACCTCGAAACCGGAGCCGACACCGTGGGCGTATCCTGTCCCTTCTGCCTCCAGATGTTCGAAGAAGGCATCGGCACCAAGGACGTCCAAGACACCCGCCAGGCAAAAGACCTACTCGAAATCCTCGACGAAAGCCTGGGGACGGGGGAGTAGTGTAATATACGAGTGGAGGAGGCTGACCTGATGGAGATATTTGAAAGGATAACAATCGATCCGAGAGTTTTTGGTGGCAAGCCTTGCATAAGAGGCCTGCGCTTTCCGGTATCCAAGATAGTAGAACTGATAGCCGCCGATGTAAGCGCACAGGAAATCCTCGATGACTATCCTTATCTCGAAGAAGAAGATATACGCCAAGCATTAAAATATGCTGTTTGGGCACTTCAGGAAGAGACTGTGCAGATAAGCTAGGTTATGCGAATCCTAGCTGATATGCCTATATCCCCAAGAACCGTTGAATTCTTGAATGAACTAGGGCATGAGGTCACGCACGCGGCTGAACTTTCCATGGCGCAATCACCCGACGAGGACATTGTCGAGTTTGCCAAGTCAAACGGATTAGCAATCTTGACTGAAGATCTTGACTTCGCCGCCATTCTAGCTGTCACTAGAGCAATTGAGCCTGGCGTGATGATTCTAAGAGTGGGCAACTGGAATAGAGGGCAAATCGAGCGGCGGCTCGAGCACGTTCTTCGCGAACTGACAGAGGAAACACTGTACAACTCTATCGTCATGATAGATCGCAATCGGGTACGTATTCGGCGATTGCCCATAAGATGAGCACGACCGAGCCGCTTAATCTGCCCAAGCCACTATGATTCAGAGTCCATTTTTTCACCCATACAGATCAAACACCTCTTCCATACCGGCCCACCACTCACCCGGCTTCGCGCCCGGCACGCGCACTTGGTACTCTCGCATCAGCGCGTCCCACTCCGCCGCGCGCGGCGAGGCTTCTGTATATCGCTGAAAGTCCCGCTCCAGATCGAAGTCGTCCGGCACCTCAAGGTACATGAACAGCCTGTTCCCGTGCAGGAATATCTTCATCTTCGATATGCCAATCGACTTCAGCCCGTCCAGCACCTCATCCCACACCGCGCCGTGATAATCCACATACCGCTCGATCACCTCGGCGTCATCCCGCAAGTCCAACGCCATCGCATACGACTTCATGCTATCCTCCCATACCCTCTGGTCTGTGCTACGGAGTAGGCGCATTCTCCGGCAGCAGCCCTTCGTGCTTCAGCTCCGCCCACAGGTCATCAGGTATGGCGTAGCTCACCATATCGAAGTTCTCCTGCACCTCGGCGGCGGACACTGCCCCCGGAATCGTCGCCGCAACCGCTGGATGCGCCAGCCCGAACTGCAGCGCGGCAGCCTTCAGCGGCACATTATGCCGGTCGCACACAGCCTTGATCTTGCGCGCCAGCTCCAGCACCTCGGGCGGCGTGCTCTGGTAGAAGTAAGTCGTACCCGGGCCCAGGTCCGACGCCAGCACCCCGCTGTTGTACGGCCCTCCGAGAATGATGCTCATCCCCCGCTCCTCGCACAGCGGCAGCAGGTCATCCAGACCGCTATGGTCCAGCAGCGTGTACCGCCCCGCAAGCAGGAAGCAGTCGAAGTCCGCCTCCCGCCCGAACTGCGCCAGCGGCTCGCAGAAGTTCATCCCCGCTCCAATCGCCCCAATCACCCCCTGCGACCTCAGCTCCGCCAGCGCCGGAAACGCGTCGTTCACCGCCTGCTCGTGAAAGTCGTCCGGGTCATGGATCAGCAGCACATCGACTCGGTCCAGCTCCAGCCGCTTCAGACTCTCCTCAAACGAGCGCAGCACGCCGTCCCGGCTGAAGTCGAACACCACATCCATCTGCGGCAGGTCGTGGAAAATGTCCTGCCCCGGCGCAGCATTCACCGGATCTAGCACGCGCCCCACCTTCGTCGAAAGCACGTACGAATCACGCTCCACTCCTGACAGCCCCTGCGCGTAGTATCGCTCGCTCCTGCCGGCCCCATACAGCGGGGCGGTGTCGAAGTACGAGATGCCAAGCTCCAGCCCCTTGCCGATGCTCTCGATTGACCGCTGTTCTGCCGCCTCGACTGGCATAGAGCCAAACGGTGCGCCACCCACTCCGAGCCGCGATACCATCACTCCCGTCGAGCCAATCTCCGCCTTGTCCAGTGGGTTCATGTTGCATCCTCCAGCTTAAGTTCGCCCTATACTAACCCAAGCGACGTCATATTCACAGCGCATTGCACAGGCCGGGAGATTGCCGCCCTTATCCGATGATCCGTCTGCTATAATCGCCTTGCCCGCGAGAGCACGTTCCAAGCAAAAGGACAGAATTCTTGCCAGTAGCCTCCGCTATCCGCGAATTAAAGAACGCACCGCATATTGCCGCCCTCGCTCACCGCGAATACCGCAAGACATGGACGGCGAACATGTTCGCGGGCGCGGCAATGTGGACATTCATCGTCGCCAGTTCGTGGTTCACCCTCAGCTACTCTGACTCATCAACATGGGTAGGCATCATCACGTTCGCCTCGATGATCCCTTTCCTGGTCGTGTCCCTTCCCGGAGGCTTGATGGCGGACCGCGTCGACCGCCGCACTCTCGCCCAGATTACGCTCTTCGCCGGCTTCATCGTCACAGCCATCCTCGCCGTGCTGGTCATTTCAGGCACGGTGCAGCTCTGGCACGTCGCAGTGCTGGCTTTTCTCGGCGGAGGTTTTCGCGCCATCCAGGAGCCGACAATCGCGGCGCTCGTCCCAAACCAGGTCCCACAGAATGTCCTGCTCAACGCCATTACGCTCAACGCCGCCACACGACACGGCGCAAGATTTTTCGGGTTGCTCATTGCCGCGCCCCTGTTGGCGATTCCTTCTATTAGCGTCGCGGGCGTGCTGGTGCTCAGCGCGCTTCTGGCGGGTGTGAGCACCCTGCTCATGGCGCGTGTGAAGACCGTATCCACCGGCAGAGGACGTGTCGGACAGGGAATGGTAGGCGGCGCGCTCAAGGACATGTGGGATGGTCTGACTTACATCTACACCAGCAAACCCATAGCTCTCATCATAATCCTGGTTGCCCTCCACTGCGCCCTCGTCATGTCGTTTGAGTCCATAATGCCCGTCTTCTCCCGCGAAAATTTGGGCGCAACCGACGGCTCGATCCTTGGTTATCTGGTGATGGGCTTCGGCGCGGGATCACTCGTCGGCACGATGCTTCTAGCAGGTGTCCGGAGCGAAAAGGTCAAGGGCCAGCTTCTGATCTGGACCAGCCTGTTCAGCGGCTTCACGCCAATGCTGCTGGCTGTCTCCTTCAATATCCCGATGGGCGTTGTGGCGAGCTTCGGAATGGGCCTGTCGCAGGCAACGATGATGGCGCTGACCAGCACTTACATTCAGACTCTCGCCCCCGACAGGCTCAGAGGACGCATATCCAGCCTATACATCCTGCACGCTGGCGGAATCATGGCGTTTGCCAACCTCGGCTACGGCATTGCAGCCGACTCCATCTCCGCCTCCCCAATCCTGTTCACAACAGGGGTAATATTCGTCGTGCTCGTGATCCTGCTTGGAGTCGGCCAACCAATCCTTCGACAGATCTATCGCACCGGCCAGGTTGCCACCGCATAGCCGCCTCGCTCGTGCATTGAAAACGGTGAGAATACTCAGATGAAAATCAGAAAGGCAGTCATACCCGCCGCAGGCTTCGGCACCCGCTTCCTGCCGGTTACACGCACCATCCCGAAAGTCATGCTGCCCGTGCTCAACGAACCCGCCATCCAGTTCTCAGTGCGCGAGGCGGCAGACGCGGGCATCGAGCACATCGTCTTCGTAATCTCACGCGGCCAGGAATCCACCAACGACTACTTCCACCCAGTTCCGCCGCTCGAACGCGCCCTAGAAGAGCGTGGCAATACCGAACTCCTTAATGAAATGCGCGACATATCCTCGATGGTCGAGACCAGCGTCGTCTATCAGGACGAGCAGCTCGGACTCGGCCACGCCGTCCTAATGGCAAAAGACGAGATTGGCGACGAACCTTTCGCCGTCTTCCTCCCCGACGACATCTTCTACGGCGATACCCCCGCCATCGCTGACCTGATAGCCGTGTTCTCGAAGCACGCCAGCAGCGTCATAGCAGTCAAGCACGTCCCCGACGAGTCTGTCCCCAACCTCGGCATTATCGACCCGGAGCCGCTCGATGAGAGTGTCTACCGTATCAAGGGAATGGTGGAAAAACCCCGCCTTGAGGACGCCCCATCCAATCTCGCAGTCATAGGGCGCTACATCCTGACGCCCGAGGTATTCACCGCCCTTGAGAACTCAAAGCCCGGGGCGATAGGCGAAATCCAGCTCACCGATGCCATAGACGCCGTGCGGGCAGAGCAGGGCGCCTTCGCCTGCGAAGTGACGGCAGACCACTTCGACGTCGGCACGCCCTTGGGCATGCTGAAGGCTTCGGTGTATGCTGCTCTCAGGCGTGACGACATGTCCGGAGAACTCAAGGAATGGCTCAAAACTACCCTTAATTGCTGAAGCCCAGCATCGAAGCCCTCACCCCTCACACGCATTAAGGAGCCTCACAATGGATAAAGCGCTCAACGGCATCCGAATAGTTGACATGACCCAATTTGAAGCTGGCACGTCCTGCACTCAGATGCTTGCGTGGCTGGGCGCGGACGTCATAAAGGTAGAAAATCCTGGAGGCGGCGATCCCGGGCGCACAATTGCGGGCTCCCCGGGCGACTCGAACTACTTCCTCAACTTCAACTCCAACAAGCGCAGCGTCACGCTCAACCTCAAGACCGAGCGTGGCAAGGAACTTCTGCTTGATCTGGTGAAGCAGGCAGATGTCGTAACCGAGAACCTGTCTCCGGGCGCTATCGAGCGTATGGGACTCGGCTACGACACTCTCTCCGCAGCGAACCCCCGCATCATTCTCGCCCGCATCAAGGGCTTCGGCACCTACGGGCCATACAGCAACATCAAGAGCTTCGACCCCGTGGCGCAGGCGGCAGGCGGCGCGTTCTGCGCGACCGGCGAACCCGACGGCCCACCAATGAAGCCCGGACACTCCGTCGGCGACTCAGGCACCGGAATGCACGCCTTGGTAGGCATACTCGCCGCCCTCTGGCAGCGCCAGACGACCGGCAAGGGCCAGCAGGTCGAAGTCTCGATGCAGGACGCGATGGTAAACTTCGGTCGCACCACCATGACCCGCTCCGAGCAGGGCACTGTGCCGCAGAAGCGCACCGGCAACAGCTTCGGAAACAGGCCCGGCGTTGGCACCTTCCGCTGTGCCCCCGGCGGCTACGACGATTATGTGTACATGATCTCCTTCCCCGCGCGCGGCCCCATGTGGAGCGCGCTTGCAGAAGCGCTCGGCAGGCCCGACCTGCTCGATGATCCTCGCTTCTCCGACCCGGAGCAGTACATGGAAATGGGCGAAGAGATAAACGCTCTGATAGAGACATGGACAATGCAGCACGACAAGTTCGAAGTCATGCGCATCCTCGGGGACATGGGCATCCCCGCCAGCGCCTGCTTCAACGCAATGGACATCTACTCCGACGAACACCTCCTTGAGCGCGAGATGATAGTCAGCGTCGACCATCCCACGCGGGGCAAGTTCAAGGTGCCGGGCTGTCCCATCAAGCTCTCCGATTCGCAGGTCGACTTTAAGGCAGCGCCCCTGCTCGGTGAGCACAACGCCGAAGTTCTTGGCGATCTCCTGAATGGCAACGGCGAAACAATTGAATCGCTGCGCCTCGATGGCGTCATCTAGTAGCAAGTCTGATAGCTAATATTATGAGAAGAGTCTGAAAATCAATGACAGTCCTGGTAGTAACACCTATTGATCAGGAATTCGAAGCATTCACGAACACCCTCGAAGAGTTCGGGCATAGCGGCACGAGCCGCACCGTGGGACGCCTCTCAGCTTCGGAGTACGACGACGGCGAGATCATCTTGGCGCAGGGAGGGCTGGGCAAGGCGCAGTTCGGCGTGCAGACGCAGCACCTCATCGACAACCTGGACAACATCAGCCTCATCGTGTGCGCCGGAACCTGCGGCCGTCTCAGCAAGGACCTTTCTGTTGGCGATGTTGTGGTAGGCACTCAGACCGTCGAGCACGACTTCAATCGCGGCATGGCTCTCATCAAGTTCCCGCTGCCCACCTTCGAGGGCGACCCCGCTCTAATAAAGGCACTGAGAGTAATCGCTGACACGGGTAACCTGCCCTGCAATCTGCGATTCGGCGGCATCGCAAGCGGCGACGAAGGAATCGCCAGCGAAAAGCGAATCAGAGAGGTTTCAGAACTCACCGGCGCAATCGTGGTCGCCTGGGAAGGCGCAGGCGGCGCGCGCGCAGCGCAGCTCTCCGGCATCCCTTTCCTCGAAATTCGCGGCATCTCCGACGGCGCAGGCGAGAACGCCTTCGAAGAGTTCTGGGCAAATATCCCCATTGCCATTCGCAGTGTCGCCGCCGTCGTCCGGGAATTACCCGCTCTACTGGACTGATCTGCTGAGGGAGCCGTAACGTACTGCCTACCGAAACACCGCCAGAATCACCGCCGCGCTCACCAGCCACAGCACTATCGTGGCAATCAGCGGCGCGTCCCCCATCAGCAGGTCTTCCGGATTCTCCCCGGCGTCCGCGCTTCCGCTCAATATGATGTACCGAAACAGCCCGAACGCCACGAACGGGATGGTAAGCATCATCGCATCGTTGTCCGGCAGGTTCGGCGCGGTGAATGTATAAAGCGAGTAGGCTATCAGCGACGCCGTAGCCGTGATGACAACAAGGCGGTCGAGCGCCTCCACCGTGTATCGACTGAGCGATGGACGCTGGCTGGCAGCTTCTTCTCCCGCAGTCGCCAGTTGGCTGCGCCGCTTGATGAGCGCCAGCAGCAACGCCGCAAGCGCAGTGCAAAGGTAAAGCCAGGGCGATATCGGCACTTGCATGATCGCCGCTCCTGCCACCGCTCGCAGCACCATACCCCCGCTTATCACGAACACATCCACCAGCACGATGTGCTTCAGCAGCAGCGAATACGCCACATTAGCCAGCGCATACACGACCGATATCGCGCCGAATGCAGGCTCAAGTAGGAACGCGCCACCCACCCCGACGACTGCAAGCACAATCGCCGCTGTCCACGCCATAGGAATTTTCAGGCGCCCTGATGCAATCGGCCGATGCTGCTTGCGCGGATGCTGCCGGTCGCTCTCCGCGTCCATTATGTCGTTCAGCAAATACACAGCGCCCGTCAGCGCCGAAAAAATCAGGAAGGCTAAAGTAACCACACCGAACATATTCAGAGCCGCGCCAATGTCGGTGTCCAGCGACCAGGCCTCGTCAATCGTAAAGAAGAAAGCCAGGTAGATGATGAGGTTCTTGTACCACTGCCGCGGCCGCATGCTGACGAACAATGCCGTCACAATGCCTGCCACATTCGTCTCGCTCGCCCTGTCGGAATCATTCATCAGGCAACAATGATATGGATTGTCTCCACATACGGTCAAGGTTCAGCAATCAGTCCATTACTAAGCCAATTATGAGACGCTTCTAAGACAAGCCATGCCAGTTGAAAAATCGTTGAGAACACCACCACGATGCGGTGGAAGTAGAAATCTGTTGACAACGACACAGCACCTTCGCTATATTTAATTAGCAGACTAACCGCCAGTCTGCTAACCGGCGTCTTTACGCTTCTAACAAAGTGCCAGGCGCACGGAATCGCAGGGGCGGCAACAGAGGAAACAATTAAAAGGAACAGCATTAACCAAGGAGGTATAGAGGAAAATGGCGACAGCAACCCAGACAACATTCAAGCCACTCGGGAACCGCGTGGTGGTCAAGCCCTCAGACGCTGAGGAGCAGATGACCTCGGGCGGTATCTACATTCCCGACACCGCAAAGGAAAAGCCCCAGGAGGGCGAGGTCGTTGCGGTCGGCCCCGGCAGGCTCACCGATGACGGCAGCCGCGTCCCCATGGAACTCGCAGTTGGCGATTTGGTCGTCTACTCCAAGTATGCCGGCACCGAGTACAAGGAAGGCGACGACGAGTATCTCGTACTCCGCGAGGACGACATTCTCTTCAAGAAGTAACAATTTCCCCTCTCCTTATGGGAGAGGGTCAGGTTGAGGGCAAGTAATTCCCCTCTAAAGCCAATTCAAATCTCACAAGGAGGACAAAGAATGCCCAAGCAACTCACATTCAGTGAAGAAGCCCGCGCAGCAATGAAGCGCGGCATCGACCAGATGGCAGGCACCGTAGGCGTTACCCTCGGACCGCGTGGCCGCAACGTCGTTCTCGACAAGAAGTTCGGCCCCCCGCAGGTCTGCAGCGACGGAGTCACCATCGCCAAGGAAATCGAACTCGAAGACCCGTTTGAGAACATGGGCGCCCAGCTTCTCAAGGAAGCCGCCAGCAAGACGAACGACGTCGCCGGCGACGGCACCACCACCGCTACCGTTCTCGCCCAGGCAATCATCCACGAAGGCTTCAAGAACATCGCCGCGGGCGCAAACCCGATGGCGCTGAAGCGAGGCATCGAGAAGGGCGTAGTAGCCCTCCGAGACCAGGTCGGCAGCATGTCCACCCCCGTCGAAGGCAGGACTCAGATCGCACAGGTCGCATCACTCTCCGCCCACGACGACATGATGGGTGAACTCATCGCGGACGTGATGGAGCGTGTCGGCAAGGACGGCGTCATCACCGTTGACGAGTCCAAGGGCCTCGACTTCGAACAGGACTTCGTTGAGGGCATGGAGATTGACCGCGGTTACATCTCCCCCTACTTCATCACCGACCAGGACAAGATGGAATCCTCCATTGAAGACCCCTACATCCTCATCACCGATAAGAAGGTCTCCGCCGTAGCCGACGTTCTGCCCGCGCTGGAGAAGATCCTTCAGGTAAGCAAGAACCTCGTCATCATCTCCGAGGACATCGAAGGTGAGGCGCTCGCCACACTGGTCGTCAACAGGCTCCGCGGCACGCTCAACTGCCTCGCAGTCAAGGCGCCCGGATTCGGCGATAGGCGCAAGGCAATGCTCGAAGACATGGCTATCCTCACGGGCGGCCAGGTCATCAGCGAAGAGGTCGGCCGCAAGCTCGACTCCGTAGTAGTTGAAGACCTTGGCAGGGCGCGCCGAGTCGTCGCCACCAAGGAAGCAACCATCTTCGTGGACGGCTCCGGCACTGATGAAGGCATCACGGGCCGCATCAACCAGATCAAGGCGCAGATCGACGAGACCACCTCAGACTTCGACCGCGAGAAGCTCCAGGAGCGACTCGCCAAGCTCTCAGGCGGCGTTGCCATCATCAAGGTTGGCGCAGCCACCGAGGTCGAGCTTCGTGAGAAGAAGCAGCGCGTTGAGGACGCCCTGTCCGCAACCCGCGCAGCAGTCGAAGAGGGCATCGTCCCCGGCGGCGGACTCGCGCTGATTCGCGCCCGCGACGCACTCGCCTCCCTCGATCTTTCCGGCGACGAGGCGACAGGCGTTGCCATCTTGCGCAGCGCTCTTGAGCAGCCGCTGAAGCTCATCTCTGAGAACACCGGCGTCTCCGGCGAGGTCATCCTCTCCGAGAGCCTCAAGGCAGAGGGCGACTGGGGCTACGACGCAGAGGTCGGCGAGTTCGGCCACCTGCTCGAGCGCGGCATTATGGACCCCGCAAAGGTCACGCGCGCAGCCATCGAAAACGCTGCCAGCGTAGCATCCATGGTTCTCACCACCGAGTCCCTCATCACGGACGTCCCGGAGCCGCAGGCAGCTGCAGCCCCCGCGATGCCCCCGATGGACTACTAGACCGCTAACTTCGTTAGTACAAGCGGATAAACGAAAGCCCCAGACTGATATGTCTGGGGCTTTCTGTCGTTCCAATGTAAATATATTGGGCTAATAGCGGCCACCAGAGCCGCACTACCGCAGGATCGTCATCACGATATTGACTACAAGCGCAGTGCTTATCCCAATCCCGACCCATAGCAGCTTATTCTCAAGCGCCTTGAGGTCCGCCTTCGTGGCAAGATGCGGCAATATGGCCTCTATCGCCGACAATCGCTCGCCATGTTCAGCGATACTATTCTCGTTGCGAATCACACGCACTTCAATAGTTGCCATCAAATCGCCTTCTCGGATAAAGTCATTCTTTGCCTTGTCTGCGTAACGCTCTTGCGCCCTTCAGACTTCCAAATACTACGGTGATTCGCCGATTGTAAAATGTCAAGAAACAGTAGCCTCGGCTCCCGTGGAGCCCGATAATGACTACCCCAGCAGCGTCATCACGATATTGACCACAAGCGCAGTGCTAATCCCAATCCCAACCCAAAAGAGCTTGTTCTCGAGCGCCAGCAGCTTGTTCTCAAGCGCCTTCAAGTCGGCTTTAGTGGCAAGATGCGGCAATATAGCCTCTATCGCCGACAATCGCTCGCCCTGCACGCTGATACTATTCTCGTTACGTATTACACGCTCTTCAATGGTTGCCAAGCAGAACCACCTTCTTATCGGAATCAGGCTATTGCCAAAAGTTTCGAGATTACGCCTTTCATTCAGCTTTTTGAATAATATAGTATGTTCATACTTATTGGTTGTCAAGGAGGATCGGCATTCCACCCCACCATTCCCGATGCACAACAAGGCCCCCTCAAAGGCCTCGTAGCTCACGATCAATAATGTAATGCTCGTCCGCCAAAATTCGCGTCACCTCTCCGCTCCCTCCATCTACAAAATACCCCCGAAAATACCCCCATTCTTTGAACAAAGTTCAGCTAGTCTTGGCACTCCGGTGATATAATTTCGGCACTATCTGGGACTTGAGAAGCGGAGGCAAATTCCCCTTGTTCACTCATCTCCACGTCCACACCGAGTACAGCATGCTCGACGGCCTCAGCAGGCTTGAAGACCTCGTAATTCGCGCCAAAGAGCTCGGCATGGACAGCCTGGCAATCACCGACCACGGCGGCTTGTACGGTGCCATAGACTTCTACCAGATAGCGGAGAAACACGGCGTCAAGCCCATCATCGGCTGCGAAATGTATGTCGCTCCCGACAGCCGCCACGAGCGCAGCTCCAACAACAAGTCGCCCTACCACATGACCGTGCTGTCTCAGAATGAGCGCGGCTACGACAACCTGCTCAAGCTCGTCTCCAAGGCAAATCTCGAAGGCTTCTACTACAAGCCGCGCATCGACCGCGAAATCCTGGAGCAGCACAGCGAAGGCTTGATTGTGATGT
Source organism: Dehalococcoidia bacterium (assembly GCA_963665605.1). Lineage (GTDB taxonomy): Bacteria > Chloroflexota > Dehalococcoidia > Lucifugimonadales > JADFKI01 > Bin90. The sequence goes on from OY762409.1 coordinate 3,599,384, forward strand.
CCGGCTGCCCCAGCGGTGAGATTCCCCGCGCAATCATGCAGGGAGACATTGAAAGAGCTCGCGATACCGCCGCGTGGTACAAGGAACTGCTCGACGGCCGCTATTTCCTGGAATTGATGAGCCACGGCGATGTCCCCGACCTCCCGCAGATAAATCAGGGCTTGATGGACCTGCACCGCCAGCTCGACATCCCTGTTGTAGCCACCAACGACTCCCACTACACCCACAAGGAAGACGCCCCCCTGCAGGACATCCTTATCTGCATCCAGACGAACACGAACGTCGAGGATGAAGGACGCCTGCGAATGACGGAGGACTCCTACTATCTTCGCAGCCCGCAGGAGATGGCGGCGCTTTGGGCAGAAGTCCCTGACGCCATCACCAACACCCAGCGCATCGCCGAAATGTGCAATCTGGAGTTGGACTTCTGGCGCATGCGCCTGCCGGAGTACCCTGTTCCCGGCGGCATCACCGCAGACGAGTACCTCGCGCAGATATGTCACGAAGAATTGACCCGGCGCATGCCGAACGCAGGCGAAGCAGAACGCGCTCGCCTCGACTACGAGCTTGATGTCATTAAGCAGACGCAGTTCCCCGACTACTTCCTCGTCGTCTGGGACATCGCCAAGTTCGTGCATGAGCGGGACATCTTCTTCGCAGTTCGCGGCAGCGCGGCGGCGAGCCTAGTCCTCTACTGCCTCGGCGTCACCGACGTCAACCCGCTCCCGTACAGCCTCGTCTTCGAGCGCTTCCTCAATGTCGAGCGCAAAGAAATGCCCGACATCGACATGGACTTCCAGGACGACCGCCGCGAAGAAGTCATCAATTATGTCGTGGATAAGTACGGCAGAGAGCATGTAGCGCAGATAATCACCTTCGGAACATTCGGCGCGAAGGCCGCTATCCGCGATGTCGGCCGCGCTCTTGCAATGCCCTACGGCGATGTTGATCGCGTCGCGCGTCTCGTGCCCAACCGCCTCAATATCACTCTGGACGACGCGCTTGAGCAGAGCCCGGAGATGAAAGAGATCTACGACGCCGACGAGACCGTGAAGAGGCTCATTGACAACGCGCAGGGCTTGGAAGGACTGACCCGCCACACCAGCACCCATGCCGCGGCAGTAGTCATATCGCAGGAACCTCTCAACGACATCGTGCCCCTCCAGAGGCCCACGCGCAGCACCGACGACGGCACCGGCGTCGCAATGACTCAATATGCCATGGATCCCTGCGCCCACCTGGGACTTCTGAAGATGGACTTCTTGGGACTCGCCAACCTGTCCATTCTTGCGAGGGCGCGAGACCTAATCGCCGAAACGCAGGGCTTCAATTTCGCACTGACCGATATTCCGCTTGACGACGGCAATACCTTCGACCTGCTTTCGCGCGGCGACACCGTCGGCGTGTTCCAGCTTGAAGGCTCAGGCATGACCCGCTACATCAAGGACCTGAAGCCCAGTTCCCTCAGCGATGTCGCCGCCATGATCGCACTCTATCGCCCCGGCCCGATGGAACACATCTCGACTTTCATCGACTCCAAGCATGGCCGTGTCGCTCCCAACTACCCGCATCCTGCGCTTCAGGACATCCTCGAAGAAACTTACGGCGTGATCGTCTATCAGGACCAGGTCCTGCAGATTGCCCGCACCTTCGCCGGATACTCCCTCGGACAGGCAGACATCGTCCGCAAGGCGATGGGCAAGAAGATCCCTGAGATCATGGCGGAGGAAAAGCAAAACTTCCTCGAAGGCGCGCTCTCTCAGGGCTACACACAGCAGATGGCAGAGCAGATTTTCGCGCTCATTGAGCCATTCGCCGGTTACGCCTTCAACAAGGCGCACAGCGTCAGCTACGGCCTCATCTCATACTGGACAGCGTATCTTAAGGCAAACTTCCCCGCCGAGTACATGGTCGCCCTGCTCAACTCTTACAAGGACAACACCGACAGGGTTGCGGGAGCAGTAGCCGAGTGCCGGCGGATGAACATCCCCGTATATCCTCCGAGCATCAACAGGAGTGAGGTCAACTTCTCCATCGATACGGCAGAGGAGGGCGGCAGCGCAATCCGTTTCGGCCTCTCTGCCATCAAGAATGTCGGCGAAGCCGCAGTCACGCCGCTTGTGCAGACTAGAGAGGAAGTGGAAGGCTTCCGTTCTATTGAGCATCTTTGCCAGAACGCCGACTTGGGAGGCGTTGGCAAGAAGGCGCTCGAAAGCGTCATCAGGGCCGGCGCGTTTGACGACTTCGGCGACCGCTCCGGCATGCTCGAAGTTATCGATCGCATAATCTCGCTTGCTCAAAGTGAGGCGCACCTGCGTAACTCACAGCAGACATCAATGTTCGACATGATGGGTGACGCAATGCCCGCTGAGTTGGCAAGCATTGACGTGCCCGACCTCAACACATCCGACGCCGAAAAAGGGCAGTGGGAGCAGGAACTTCTTGGCGTGTCCACCTCGAACAACGCCCTTCTTGACCTGCTGGCTCGCAGCCGCGACGCCAATGACATCGTTATGCTGAAGGACTTGGAAGCAGTTACTGTCGGCAGGCGAGCAAAGGTAACAGGCCTCGTATCCGATGTAACCCGCCGTTATACCCGCGAGCAGAAACCTTTCGCGATCGTTTCGCTAGTCCTCATGGACGGCACAATCGAAGTCTTCGTCTGGGACGAAAAACTTCAGGAAACCGAGCATCTCTGGCAGGACGGAAAGCTGGTCGCGGTAACGGGAAACGTGCGCCAGCGCGACGACGAATTGAGCCTGAGTTGTCTGGAAGCGCGGGAAGTCGCTCTGTCTTCTTCAACCGAGTCAACGCGAAATGGCGCGGACAGTGTGATTGAATCGGAAACCTTCGTTGAGTCCACAGAGTCAGCAATGAATGGCGCGGCCTACACACATGAAGAACCTGCAGAAGCCGAGAATGTATTCCAGGACACACCAGCAATCCCGACGGCCAGTACAGCCGTTGCCGAAGCAAACAGCCCTTACAACGAGGACTCGCTCCCGGAAGATTCACCACCTGGAGATGTACCCCCCGAATATCACGATTCGCCGCCCTGGGAAGAGCCGGCGGAAACCTCCATGCCAGCCAGCGTGGTCGAAAGCAATCACGAAGAAATCGAAGAAGAGGACGAAAACTTGGAAGAAGACAAGCCAACGGAATCGAATGTCCCCCGGTCCCCCGTTAACGGTGCGAACGGCCACGCAAAGTCAAATGGGAATGGCGCGACCGCTCTGCCGTCCAGCCCCGTAATCGGCGACGCATCAACGCCAGCCGAAGCAAGCCGGCGACTCCTGCTGCGCCTGATAGAAGGCGAACCCGAGCACGACAAGCGTATGCTCTACGATCTGAGAAGTATCCTGATGGACTACCGCGGCGAATCCGAGGTAACTTTGGAGATTGCCACCTCAGGCCAGATAGTCGAAATGGAATGGCCCGCCGTTCGCGTCCTGGCAGGCGACGAACTCATCGACCGCCTGAACAACGAGGTTCTAGGCTCTTCAGGCGAAGCCCATCTGGTACCAGAAGCGGCGCGCTAACCGTCCCGAAACTCGGCGCCGTGCAACTCAATCAGCAAGTAAACGGCAACATGACACGCGCCCGCATCAGGAATTTCTGGGCTGGCCCTCGTCTACTTCTCCAAATCAATCAGCCTCTGCTTTAGGTCAAGCCGCTCGCGTCCCTTGCCAAACCCTCGGAGGCTTCCGTCGCTGGCGATAACCCTGTGGCACGGGATGATAATCGCTAAGCGGTTCTTCGCCATTGCCTGCCCGGCTGCCCTTGGCGCAAGCGCATTGCCCGCCTGCTCCGCAAGCCACTTGTATGTCCGCGTCTCCCCTTTGGGAATCGTGCGGCAGGCTTGCCACGCGGCCCGGTGAAACGGCGACGCGTCCTCCACATCAATCGGCTCTTCCGCGAAATTCACCTCTTCGCCCTCGAAGTACCGCACCAGCTTGTCCCTGATCTCCTCGAAGTGTGCGGGCGATGGTGCCGCGTCTGTTACCGCGCTTCCAAGCTGCTCGATGCAGTCCTCAGGGTAGGCTTGCGGCAGCGTGCTCCGCTGCAAGCCACTATCTGAAGCCACAAGTCCCATCCATCCCGCCGGCGTCTCAAAAATGTCGTAGTATGTCTTGCTCATCTCTGGCTTCCTCCAGGCAGCAGCCTCCTGAATGCCCGCCCGATCAGGACGCCCCGGATGCTGTGCCAAGCCTCTTCCATCTCGCCGTCATCGTCTTCTTCGGACGGCGCAACGCCCGTATAGCGCAGCACAGCGAAATCCTGCGCAATGCGCCGCGCCGATGGTGCCGCCTCGCCAAGCGCGCCCGCAAGCATCGCCGCGTACTCGTTCGGTGTCTGGTAAGTCCGCCGCCTCATGCCCGCAATCGCGCCAAGCCTGTTCATCCTCGTATATGCCTTCTCGACGGGCGCCAGCCCCCTCAGTCCGAGGTTCCACAGCCAGTGCAACGCCAGCCAGAGTACGGCAACAGTGCCCACCGCTATCCCCGACCTTGTGCCAAATGTAACCCAGTCCACGTCAGCAAACGGGTTCCTGCTGAAAGTAGAGCCCGTGTTAAATCCGCCAATTCCCGGCGCGCCTATCTCGTCGAACGGGTCCAGGAACTCCGAAGGATCGGCAACCGCATTGGACCCGCCACTGCCGGCTCCCAGCGACGGTGAACCGTCAACGCTCGTGAATTGCCTTTGGTGCTCCGGCCATCTCGGTGTCGGCTCGAAGTCTATCCAGCCGTAATCCGGGAAGAACACCTGCACCCAGCCATGGCTGTCGAAGTCCCGTATCACTCGCACGTTGTTTTCAGGGTCCAGCTCTCCCGGCGCGTATCCCGCCGCCAGCCGCGCCGGCACACCCGCCGCGCGCAGCAAGACCACCATGGAAGACGCAAAGTAGTCGCTGTATCCCGTCTGCGTCTCGAATAGGAAGAAGTCCACGCCGTCTGCGTCTCGTGGCGGTGCCTCAATATCCTGCGAGTATGTAAATGTCTCGCTCCTCAGGTAATCCGATATGGCGGCCGTCTTATCGTACGGGTTCTCCTTGCCCGCCGTCAGTTCCAGAGCCTTGTCGTGCACCCGCTGCGGCAAAGATGCCGGAAGCTGCAGGTAATGGTCGGTAATAGAAGACGAATAGTTCGTGCTAGCATTCCGCAACTCGTCATCCGTCGCCACCGACACATAAGACACCATCCCGTAAGGATGATTCTCAGGCTGGCGATTAGCAAACTTCCACGACACGATCTCCGGTATAGCCGACGTCTTGCGCTCGATATTCAGCACCTGCACTGCCATCGAGCTGCTGGCATCGTCAGCAGCGAATCCCACGCTGTTCAGCACCAGGTCGCCCGGCAGCATCCGCGTGATGTACGACTCCACAAATCGCTGCGGCGGCTCGCCTGCATCCCGAATCACCTGCGCCACTTCCTGAACGTCCTCAGGCAGGGCCGCATCCGACTCCGGATTGTGGAGATCGATCACAAAGCTCTTTGGGCGCAGCGTCTCCACCACTGCTTCATGGCTCAGCCAGTCAAGATTGCCGCCCGCCAGGAAGCTGTCGCTGTCGAAGTTCAGCTGCACAGTCTGCTCCACATCCTCACGCTTCAGCCACTCCGGTCGCGGCGGCGGCACCGTGTTCGGCCCCACCTCCAGCTTCGTAGTCTCGCCCGCCTTCCACCCTTGGGACGTGTATTCGCTATAAGTATTGGACAGCCAGTACGACGGATAATCGCTGTGCGCCCAGAAAACCGCCTCGCCGCCAAACGAAATTGAGCCAATGAACGGCAGCGTCTTGCCGAAGAACCTGCCCGGCACATCCTTGCGCGAAGGTATCCCCGCAAGCAGCCGCGCAACATCCTCCTCAAAGCTCGATATCGGCGAGCGCGCTGTATTCCACCAGTTCGCGAGGTCGCGCGACACATACACCTTCATCGGCAGCATCGCCGCCAGCAGCATCACCACCACCCCAAACCAGATGGCGGCATGCATCGTCAGCCACCCGTTCACCATCTCGAACCGAATGCCCCGCATCCTCCACCGCTGCTCGTTCTGCACATCATTCAGCCTTACCACCAGCAGCATTGCAAATAGCGTGAACAGGAAGAACTTCGATGAAAACGCCAGCGTCGCCGGCAGGAAGCTCAGGTTAGTGAGTACGGAAACACCGCCAATCACCACAAGCACCCAGGCATTGCTGTAACGGAACGCGAAGAACGAGCCAATATACCCAATAAGCCAAGCCATCGTGAGCAGCCCAATTGTGAATGGCAGCAAATCGGTCGAAATGCCGTCATTCGTAGCCGCCTCATACCAGACATTCAGCCTTCCCCACATCTCCGGCAGCGCAGCCAGCACCGTGGATTCGTCGGAAAGCTCCCTCGCTCGCCAGATGATGAGCACCGCCCCTATTGCAAGCCCAATCGGATGAAGGAATACCGCCGGTATTCTTACTTTGGCGAGCCCAACACCCACGATCGCGGACAGAATGAACAGCGACTGAAGCCCCGGCACCGGCACCCACGCGCCATCCTCCACCGACAGCCCGATGACCATCAGCGACAGTAGAAGAATTACGAAACTGCCCCATCCCTGCACAGGATGGAACCTGTCGTAAATCTGCAGCAGGCGATGGCGCTCCTGTTGTCCCGCTTCCCGGCGCGGCGGCAGTACCGTCCCCGTCCTTATGGCTTCAGTGCTCATACCCGCACCTCTGTTGCCGTCAATTCCTGTGCATCCTCCAGCTCCGCGCTCGTGAACACACGGCTCAGCGCCACGGGAATATCGTCGCCCTTGCGGACAAGGTACGGCGGTATGCCCGCCGTGTAAAGCTGCGGCACAACATCTCTCGTATTGAAGAAGCCGTCAAACGAGACCCCGTCAAGAAGCACAACAGCCACCCGCACCCGTCGGCGCATCAGCTCCCGCAGAGCTACAACCCAGTCCGGCCTGTTCGAGGGTGTGATGACAACAAGCGAGCTATGGTATCCCCACAGTTGCTCCTCTTCGGCCAGCAGCGACTCCAGCGCAACGCTTCCCTCCGCCTTGCTCAACGCCAGGAACTCCAGTATGCGATCGAACTGCCCCGTCCCTGTGTCAGCCGGCAGGAAGTACCTCTGATCGCCCTGCGCTACCAGTCCGACCGGCAGCCCCGCTTCGAGATACTTGCGGCTCAGCGACGCGCCGATTGAGACGGCATATTCGTCCGTGCTCTCTTCCAGTTCCCCGGCCTGCACATCGCGGTGAAGGTCAACCAGTATCCACACATCGCTCGACTGCCCCAGGTCGAACTCTTTGGACATCAGCCGTCCCAGTTTCGCCGTGCTGCCCCAGTGTACGCGACTTATGCTGTCGCCGAAAGCATACTCCCGCACGCTCGACGCATGCGGCGTCAGGTCATGTGAACGGCGCCGCGTCGAACTGTCGCCGGAAAGGTCCGCCGCGGGTATAGCAAACTCAGGTATGTAATGCGTGCGCGGATAGACTATTAGCTCCTCCGTATCGCAGAAGAACCGCTCCCGCCGGAACATCCCGAAGGCATCCGTATTGGACACACGCACTGGCCCCAGCGTATAGACTCCGCGCCTCCGGGCAGGCATCTGCGTCCGCCACGAGCGAAATCCCTTCGTCGGTAGGCTGACCGCCATGCCGCTGGCGTACCCCGGCAAGTCCGTCAGGTCCTCCACTTCCAGCGTCGGCTTCGGCAGTGCGCTCAGATTGCGTATCGTCAGCCGCTCCTCCACATCGTCCCCGACTCGCACGCGCCGCGACCGCCGGTCCACGCTGACCTCCAGCGACTGCATGCTTATCAGGTTCCAGAGGTAGCCCAGCACGAGCGTCAGCCCCAGGATATAAAACAGGCGATAGAACAGTCCGAATCCCGTCGCAGCGCCCGTAACGATAGTCGCGACGCAAAGCGATACTACGAGATAGAACCTCCCCAGCAGGTAAGCCTTTGCCTCGAAAATGATATTAGCTCCTCAACCAGCCCTGTGCCTGTGCTCCCGGCACAGGAATGCTGTCGGAAATTTCGTTCATGACATTTCCGGGATCGACACCTCGCATCCTCGCCGCCGCAGATATGATGATCCTGTGCCTCATGATAGGCACAATCAGCTCCTTCACATCGTCCGGCAGCGCATAGTCGCGCCCGCGTATGAGCGCCAACGCCTGTGCGCCCCTGTACAGGAACAGCGAGCCTCGTGGCGAAGCCCCAAGCGCGATGTCCGCGTGGTCCCTAGTCGCGCTGATTATCGTCACAATGTACTGCTTTATGAGGTCGTCCACATACACTTCCCGCGTAGCGCGTTGCATCTCCTGTATCTCGTCCGCCGTCGTCACGGACTGCAGGGATTCAATCGGATGTCCGGCCCGCTGACCGTCTATGACCGCTATCTCTTCCTCGATGGACGGGTATCCCAGACTTATCATCACGAAGAATCGGTCAAGCTGCGCCTCAGGCAGCGGAAAAGTCCCCTCGTATTCGATTGGGTTCTGCGTTGCCATCACCATGAAGGGCGTGGGAACGGCGTGCGTCACCCCTTCTACGGTTACCTGCCGCTCCTCCATGGCTTCTAGCGTGGAAGACTGCGTCTTCGGAGTGGCGCGGTTGATTTCGTCCGCAAGCACAATCTGAGAAATGATCGGCCCCTCTCTGAATTCGAAGTCGCCGCTCCTCTGGTTATAGATGGACACTCCCGTCACATCGGTCGGAAGCAGGTCGGGTGTAAACTGTATGCGCTTGAACGAACACCCCGCCGAGCGGGCAAGGCTTCTTGCCAGCATCGTCTTTCCCACTCCCGGCACATCCTCTATCAGCGCATGTCCTTCGCACATAAGCGCGATCACTCCCAGCTCGATTGCGCTATCCTTGCCGATAATCACGCGCTTGACATTATCCACGATCAGTTGGGCGGTTCCTCGCGCTGTATCAATTTGCTGCAACAGGCTCTCCTCAAGTAACAGATAGAACGGCGGCACCCTATGGAGTCCGCCGCGGAACGCCGCACCACTTGGCCGCGTCTCTGCGTCTATAATAATGGATAATTGCCTATGTGTCATTGCCAGACCTTGCGGCGGAAAATAAGTAAGAATCCCTTGCCGCACTTTCCTCGTCAATCCCGCGATTCCGCAGTCCTGAAATGGACTGGCCCAGACGTGCTTAGACCACCCTTCCGCGCGCTTCTTTCCGGTAGAAGTGGGCATAACTCCTGCCTGAAAGTCCCTTCCCCCTCGACGAGGAAAGGGTAGGATGGGGGTGATGGAAATCCCCCGAGCCCCAAGAAACACGCTTGACAACCCAAACATGCGTGCTTATAATACGAACATATGGTCACACAACTGGATTCACCAACTCAAGAGCAGACAGCCCACATCAGCTTCGCTGAGTCGCTGAAACGGCACGTCATCGAGCAAACCGACAACGGCAGGCGCATCATCGAAAGCGTAGTCTCCATCATGGAAGGCAACGCGCCCAACTGCACCCCTTGGCACCAGCTCGAAGCAGCGAAACTCCTGGACAAGCTCGGCGCAGGAGAATCCCCGGCAAAGAAGTCCCATCCCCGCACGGCAGAGGGAACGATCACCCAGTCACTCTCGACAGCCGACCATAAACCCCCTCTCCCCGCGGGAGAGGGTTGGGGTGAGGGGGAAGACTCCTCCCACCTTGCTTGCCCGTCCTGCTCATCTATGTCCGATGAACTCATCAAGCTCAACAAGAGACTCGCCGGCCAGATCAGAATTGCCACCCACGATGGCGCCTCTATGATCAGGAACCTCGTGGACATCATGGAGGGCGACGAGCCATACACAAGGGGTAAAGACAGGATAGACGCAATACAGATACTGCTGCGCCTCTGCTACGACAACCCGGCTCAGCCCGACCCTGAATTCATGATGTTCTACGCGCCCTGCCACCCCGACTGCCTCTGCGCCTGCAAGGACCTGCCCGAAGACCATCCCGAGGTAGTCAAAGCACACACCCCTCCAACCGAGGAGCAGCGCGAGCAGTGGGCAAAAGAGCAGGCGCAGCAGGAGATATGGGACAAGCGCACCGACGAGTTGATCCAGCGCAAGATGCGGGCAAAGAAGCAGCGGCAGCTAGAGCAGTTCTACTCCCCCGATGCAATGGACGACCGCCGCCTCGAACGCGAAGAACTCCGCAAGAACCGCCAGCTAAAACGAGAGCAGGAAAAGGAGAGCCGCCGAGAACTCCGGGAGCGAATATCCCGCGAGTCCCGCTTCGACACCTGGCAATACGACCAGCAACAGCAAGAAAAACAACAACAGGACCGCGAACGCGCCCGCAGCCCATAACCCAGCACTGGATAAAGTCCCTTCCCCCTCGATGGGGGAAGGTTAGGATGGGGGTGAAAAGCCCTCAAAATAGAATACTGTCAATTCTTAACTGCCCCCACGAAGACGGTGCCTTCTATGGTGGTGAGCAGAACGAAAAAGCCTATCCATCCTGTGCATCCTGTTAACCCCCGGGCTGTGAAGCCACTATTCTCACACCCTGCCTTTTCTGATATAATTTTAGGGTTCGCTAGGCTTGTGAGAGTGTACGGTGTACATCCAGGGCGGTTAGCTCAGCTGGTTAGAGCGCTTGCTTCACACGCAAGAGGTCCCAGGTTCGAGTCCTGGATCGCCCACCACCTTTGCGGCGAATAGGTGAGACGTGCGTACTCGCCGTAAGTCAAGAAGTGCCGAAGTGGCGGAACGGAAGACGCGCTACGTTCAGGACGTAGTATCCTTACGGATGTGTGGGTTCGAATCCCTCCTTCGGCACCAGAACCATGATGTGAATAGTGTTGAGGTGACTTTTATGCAGAGAACGGAAGTCTTAGGTGGCTCCCTAATGACGGGGGCATTCATTTTCCTCATCTATTTCATGACAGTCCATCAGGTGCCGGCGACGCAAGAGGCGTTCGCCCTAGCTGGCATGTCAGTGAGTGCGCCAATGGCTTGGATCGGGAACCTGGCAGGCGCTTTCGCCGTTGTCCTTGGTGCGCTTGTCTTCAATCGCCTCAATCAATAGCACGATGAGAAACGGGCGCTTGTAGCTCAGTTGGATAGAGCGCAGCCCTGCGGAGGCTGAGGCCGTGGGTTCGAGTCCCGCCAAGCGCGCCACCCCCTTCTCTTCGAAGCCCATCCGCGTCACTTACACCGGCCCGACGCCCTCCCACTACAAGGGCGATTAGCTCAGACGGTTAGAGCGCTTGCTTTACACGCAAGAGGTCGGAGGTTCGAGTCCTCCATCGCCCACCACTCACCCAGTTCCCCCCACTGTCCCACTTCAAGCCTGCATTAAGCCGCGCTCAGTCGAGACAGTTCCGTACTGAAGATTCTAAGTCAGCGCGATCAGACTAGCTCCCCGGGCGACTCCATGCTCGCCTTCAGGGTCCGCATGAACTCCGCGACCGGCACGCCGTCCAGGGCGCGATGGTCGAATGTCACGCTCAGGTGCATCATTGAACGCACGACAATCTCGCCATCAACGACAACCGGCTTCTCTATCGCCCGCCCCAGCCCCAGGATCGCCACCTGCGGCGGGTCTATGATCGGCGTGAACACATCGATGTCGTAGTTGGAGAGCGCGGTCACTGTGAACCCCGCGCCCGTCATGTCATCGACGCCGAGCGCGTTCTTCCGCGTCTTGTCCGCTAGCGTCCGTATCTGCCTTGCAATGTCCAGCAGATCCTGCGAGTCGGTCCCTTTAAGCACCGGCACAACAAGACCGTCCGGAACAGCCACCGCGACGCCGATGTTGACATCCTTAAGCAGCAGCACATCGCCATCAACCAAGTGAGCGTTGAGCCTCGGATGCGCCTTGAGCGACCGCGCGACTGCCGCGATTATCAGATCGAGGTCCAGCGGACGTATGCGGTGCGGTCGCCACTCCGCGACCAGCGACTCCCGGAGTTCCAGCAGCTCTGTAACATCAGCCTCTGTGGAAAGCGTTACCTGCGCCATCGTGCTGACACTCATGGTCATACGGTCAGCGATTATCTTGCGAAGTCCGGTCAGCGGCACCACCTCGCCCACCGCCTCGGCTCGCACTGCTCCGGCGTCCCGCTCGCCAATGGCACGTTCCACATCGGCAACCGTAATGCGTCCGCTCGGCCCTGAGCCGGTAACATCAGCTAGGTCTAAATTCTCCTGCCGAGCCATCATCCTCGCTCGCGGAACAACCTGCACTCGAGGCCTGCTCTGCCTCGCTTCGATGGCGTCTCGCACGTCCTGCTCGGTGATGCGACCACGCGGTCCCGTGCCGTTGACGCTGTCCAAGTCGATGTCGTTGTCGCGGGCAAGGCGTCTCGCTACCGGCGTGACCTGGCGGGTTGCCGCTCCCGTGGGCCTTGCATCCCTCCGCCGTCGTGGTCGTCGAGCGCCAGCAGGCGCCGCCGCGTCGGGATCAGGCCGAGGCGGGTTCTCCCCTGGCTCTCCAATGACTGCCACCAGCGCGCCGACCTTAACCAGCGAACCCTCGGCAGCCATGATGTGGTACACGACGCCGGAAGCTGGGGACTCCAGTTCCGAGTTGATCTTGGCCGTCTCGACCTCGACCATCGGCTGCCCCTCGGCGATCTCGTCGCCCTCGCTGACGAGCCACCTTGTCAGCGTCCCGTCCTCCATGTTCATGCCCCACTGGGGGAGCAGCACGTTCGTAGCCATCAGAAGCCTCCAGTCAATCCCCGGCGAAGCACGCGGCAGCGTCCGCTATTCCAGCGTTGCATAAATGGCGTCGGTGATCTTGTCCTCGTTGGGAAAGACCTCGGACTCCAGCGCCGGGCTGAAGGGGAAGTGGCAGTCCATACTCGTTACGCGCTGGATCGGGCTCTGGAGGCTCCAGAAGCCATCCTGAGCGACCATCGCCGAGATCTCGGACGCGACGCTGCAACTCTTGTGCGCGGGATCCACTATGACCAGCCTGCCGGTCTTCTCGACCGAGTCAAGTATGGTCCTGGTGTCCAGAGGCACTATGGTGCGCGGGTCAATCACCTCGACAGAGATGTTCTCCTCGTCCAGCGCCTCTGCGACAGCCATCGCCCGTCGCAGCATGCCTGCCAGCGCAACCACGGTAACATCAGAGCCTTCATTCTTGACGTCCGCAACACCGAATGGGATCGTGATGTCGTCGTCCTCATCTACCTCGCCGCGCGTCCCAGTAAGGTTGTTGTCCTCAAAGAACATGACTGGGTCGTTGTCGCGGACAGCGGTCTTGAGCAACCCCTTGGCGTCGGCCGGTGTCGTGGGTATTGCTATCTTCAGGCCCGGCATGTTCATGAGCATCGGGTACGGCCTGTCGGTGTGGTGAGCGGCGCTGTTGGCGCCGTAGATCATGCCGCACCTGTACACAACGGGCAGGCTCACCTGGCCGCCAAACATGAAGCGCATCTTCGCGGCCTGGCTGATGAGTTGGTCCATCGCCACCCAGAGGAAGCTGGACAGCGACTGGACTATCGGCCTCATCCCGACAGCGGCAGCGCCAACCGCCGCGCCCATAAAGCCGTTCTCGGAGAGCGGCGTGTCGATGACGCGCTCACCGAACTCCTGGGAGAGGCCGCCGGTCACACCGTATATGCCACCGCGAATGCTCTCGCCCATAATGAATACTTTCTCGTCTCGGCGCATTTCCTCTTTGATAGCGGCGTTTAGCGCATCTGCGTAGGTTATCTCAGGCATGGCACATCCCTCCTGCGGCTTCAGTTAGCGTGACGCTATTTGTATCTAGTTGTACACGGGCAGGGGGTCGGCGTACATGTCGTTGAGAAGGTCGTCCATCTCAGGGTACGGACTCTCCCGCGCAAACTGCAGTGCCTCGGCGATCGTATCCGCCACATCCTGCCGGACCGCTTCGATCTCTTCCTGCGAAGCTATCTCCTGATCGACGAGCCACTGGGAGTGGACATCAATGGGGTCGCGCTCGCGCCATGCATCTACCTCTTCATCTGTCCGGTACGACTCCCGCAGAATGCGTACCAGTCCCTCGGAGTGGTCTTCGTAACGGTAGGTGCGCGCCTCGATGAGTGTGGGACCCTCGCCCGCGCGCCCCCTTCTGACTGCCTCGGTGGTCGCTTCGTACATGGCCATCGCATCCTGTCCGTCCACGAGTATGCCGGGCATGTCGTACGCGATTGCGCGGTCTGATATGTTCTCCACGGCAACGGATTCCTTGAAGCTTGTCGTAACCGCGTACTGGTTGTTCTCGCACAGGAAGATGACGGGCAGCTTCCAAATGGATGCCAGGTTCATGGCCTCGTGACACGCGCCCTGGTTGCTGGCGCCGTCTCCGAAGAAGGCGACAACCACTCGGTCATTGCCCTGCATCTTGCTGCCCATAGCCGCGCCGACGGCAACCGGAAGTGCGGAAGCGACAATCCCTGACTCGCCAAGTATCCCTATATCAAAGTCCGCAAGGTGCATTGATCCGCCCTTGCCCTTGCAGTAGCCGGTGGCTTTGCCGAGAAGCTCGGCCATGGCGCGCCGCACATCGCCGCCCTTGGATATGGGGTGGCCGTGAGAGCGGTGGTTGCCGGTGATATAGTCGTCGTCCCGCAAGGCGGCACACGCTCCAACGGCTACGGCTTCCTCGCCAATATAGCAGTGGGCCATGCCCACAAGTTCGCCACGCTGGACGAGCTGCTTGACGTTTTCCTCGAACTCGCGGATTAGCATCATCCTCCGGAGCATGAGCATGTAAAGGTCGCGTTCCTCGTCCATATTACCCTCCACTGATGTAACTAATGGGCCCCATAATAGGCCGCAATATCTGCGCTTCCAGCTATTCTAGGCAGGCGTGGGCCCAGTGAAATTGTGTCCGTTTGCCTTGGGCGCATCTTATTACAAAGGCTGGGTTGCGACAATAGCGGGGCGGAGGCGAAGCCCGTGAAAGGCTGGCGAGAAAATCATCAGGCTGCTGCGGAGGGCGCAGAAGTACGATAGCAGTGGCGTTGAGCATCCTGTGGTCGTTGCGCCCGAAGCGATGCCGCCGTACACTGTCGGCGTCTGAAATCCCCGTACACTCACTATGGAGGTCTACCATGAGCGAACTTGACGAACGCTTCGAACGCGGACAGGAGACGCGGAGGATGTTTGGCGGTGGACAGATCACCGGCGGGTCGTCACCCGCAGCCTGGGAACTTGCCCCGGACCTGGAAAGGATAATCGGCGAGGCGCTTTTCGGCACCATCTGGAAGCGGGAGGCGCTGACGCCGGTGCAACGGGAGATGATCACCCTGTCATGCCTCATTGTGATGAACAGGGAAGTGCAGCTAAAGCGACATCTGGGCAACGCATTGAACGTAGGACTGACCCCGGATCAGCTCGTTGAGCTTATCATCCACGACACCTGGTACGGTGGAGCGCCGGCAGGCATACAGGCGCTGACAATATGCAAAGAGGTCTTTGATGAGCGGGGTATAGACTTCACCCCGGCGCGCGTCCACGATAGCCGCGAAGACCCCGAAAGCCTGTACCAGCGAGGCGAGGAGTTCCGGCGCAGCTACATGGGCAACAGTCCCAGAACGCGGACGACCGCACATACGGAAGCGGAAACGGAATTGAACAGGATCACAGGAGAATACTACTGGGGTGCGACTTGGACCCGCCCCGGGCTTGATCTCACCAGCCGCTGCATCTGCACTATGGCATGCTTGGCTGCCCTAGGCCGCGAAGGTCCACTGCGAAGCCACATCAATGGTGCGCTTAACATAGGATTGACGCAAGATCAGATTATCGAGGTATTCGGCCACATGACGCTGTACGCCGGAATCCCGTTCGCGCGGGGAGCGATGGATATCGCCAACGAGATATTTGGTAGCGCGTGATGACGTCGTCAAGTGTCTGCCTATAGCTACCTGCCTATGGCGTTGAGGTATAATTCCAGTGAATCAGGGTGCCCGCGACCTAAGACTAACCTCTAGGTCCTCACTTGGTCCCCTTTCAATAGTTCAATCCAGGTGGAGTTATGAATATGGTCCCTTCGAATGCTGCTCTCGGCTTCGATGCAATCATCATCGGAGCTGGGATTTCAGGCATATACCAGTTATACAAGCTGCGGGAATCGGGATTCAGTGTTCGGGTCTTTGAAAGAGGAACGGACGTGGGAGGCACCTGGTATTGGAATCGTTACCCGGGCGCGCGGTTTGACTCGGAGAGCTATTCCTACGGATATTCCTTTTCGCAAGAATTGCTCGACGAGTGGGACTGGTCCGAACGCTTCGCTTCGCAACCCGAAATACTGCGTTACCTGCAGTACGTAGCTGATAAATTTGACATCCGGAAGGATGTGCAGTTTTCGAGTGACGTTAAGTCTGCTACCTATGATGAGGTTACCCGGAGCTGGGAAGTCGGACTGGCGGATGGAAGTACCTACAGGAGCAGGTTCCTGATCACGGGCGTTGGCATCCTTTCCCAGCCGACGCTACCCAAGATTGAGGGAATCGAGTCCTTCAATGGACGGTCATTTCACACATCTCGCTGGCCTCACTCGCCGGTGGACTTCAGCGACAAGAGGGTGGGGGTTATCGGCACGGGGGCGACGGGTATTCAGACAATCCAGGAAGTCGCAAAGAATGTCGGGCACCTCACCGTATTCCAGCTTCGACCGGAGTGGTCTGCTCCGCTCCACAACTCGAAAATTGAGCCGGACGAGATGGAGGCCATCAGAGCCAGCTACGACGAACTGTTCGAGCATTGCACTCGGACTGCGGCGGGTTTCATTCATGATGTCGATCCAAGGAATACATTTGACGTCTCTGAGGAAGAGCGTTACGAGTTCTGGGAGCGGTTGTACGCCAGTCCAGGCTTTGGGATCTGGCAGGGCAATTTCAAGGACATATTGACGAATCCCAAGGCCAACAGAGCCATATCCGATTTCATTGCCGACAAGATACGAGGGTGTGTGAATGACCCCGAGACTGCGGAGAAGCTGATTCCAAAGGATCATGGCTTTGGAACAAAACGGGTGCCCCTGGAGACCGGATATTTCGAGTCCTACAATCAGGATAATGTTGAACTCATAGACATCAGCGAGACTCCGATACAGAGAATCACGGAGGTCGGAGTCCTTACTTCTGAGAGGGAGTTCAAGTTTGACTTCATTATCTACGCGACGGGATTCGACGCGATTTTCGGAAGCTATAACAGGATAGATATACGTGGCGTCAATGGGCACAGTCTGAAAGAACAATGGGAAAAGGAACTCGCAACTTTCCTGGGGATTCAGACCAATGGCTACCCCAACATGTTCATGATAATCGGGCCCCACGCATTGGCAGGAAACAACCCGCGTTCCATTGAATATCAGGTGAACTGGGTAACTGAACTCATAAGGCACATGAATGAACGTGGCCTTACCCGCTCCGAAGCCAGCGTGGTGGCACAGGATGAATGGCATGACTATGTGGTGGAACAGGGCAAGGACTTGCTCCGGAATGAGGTTGATTCGTGGCAGACCGGCGTCAACATCAATCTAGACGGCAGACAGAAGCGAATCGTCGGCATGTATTCGGGTGGTCAGCCATCGTACAGACGCCGCTGCGAAGAAGTAGCACGAAGCGGCTATAGAGAATTGAATCTGAAATAGGCTGCGTTGTCTTGAATCATCGGAACTTGGAAATAGATGCCCGCGCCGAGTGCGGTATCCAGAAGGCTTCAAATGCGGTCATTGCGCCTATCGTGAGGGCGCACGGAATTCTAGCTGCATGGCTACAGTTACCAGAATCCTGCGGGACGAAGTAGTACCGGGAGAACGAAAGATGTCGGCTAACTCAGAGATACACCTGGACTTTGACGCGGTTGTAATTGGTGCTGGCTTCGCGGGTTTGGGAATGCTCCGACGACTGCGAGACGAACTCGGAATGTCTGTCCAAGTCTATGAGACGGGTGATGGCGTCGGTGGAACCTGGTATTGGAATCGCTACCCCGGCGCACGGTGTGACTCCGAGAGCTACGTTTACTGTTTTTCATTCTCAAAGGAGCTACTGCAGGACTGGAACTGGAGCGGAAAATATCCCGAGCAGCCGGAGATACTATCCTACCTCAACCACGTTGCGGACCGATTCGACCTACGCCGCAACATCCAGCTCAAAACCCGGGTAATCTCCGCGAAGTTTCTCGAAGACCAAAACCACTGGCAGATCGAGACGGATCAGGGCGATTGCGTTACGGCACAATTTCTCATTACCGGTATCGGATGCATCTCGACGGGCAATGTCCCTGAGATTGCCGGGCGTGACTCCTTCGAGGGAGACTGGTACCACACCGGCAGTTGGCCTCACGAAGGAGTGGACTTCGTCGGTAAGCGCGTCGCCGTCATCGGCACGGGTTCGAGCGGAGTACAGGCAATACCAGTGATAGCTGATCAAGCTAAGAGCCTGACAGTCTTCCAACGAACTCCGCAATACTCCATTCCTGCCCGTCACGAAACCGTGGACCGCAGGTTCATCGAAAAAAAGGTGAAGCCCAACTACGATGAGATCTGGGAGAAGGCAAGGTGGTCGAAATCGGGCTTCCCGGTCGATTTCAGCGAGCACTCGGCCTTAGAGGTTTCAGCCGAGGAGCGCCAGAGGACTTATGATGCCGCCTGGGATAACGGTGGGATGCAATTCATACACGGAACATTCAAAGACATCCGCACCGATATTGGGGCGAACGACACCGCCGCCGAGTTCATCCGGTCCAAGATTCGGGAAATAGTGAAGGATCCCGAAACACTCGAGAAACTTCTGCCCATGGACCATCCTTATGGTTCGAAGCGTGCTCTCATAGACACCAATTATTTCGAGACATACAATCGCGAAAATGTTGAGCTGGTTGATATTCGCAACACGCCAATTCAAAAGATAACGCCGACTGGGATTCGGACCGAGCACGAAGAGTTCGAGTTTGACATTATCGTCTTCGCTACCGGCTTCGACGCGATGACGGGCAGTTTCTTGAAGATGGATATCCGTGGGAAGAACGGTCTGACGCTCAAGGAAAAGTGGACAGACGGGCCGAAGACTTACCTTGGCATCCAGGTGACAGGATTCCCAAATATGTTCATGATAACGGGGCCGGGCAGCCCGTCCGTTCTCAGTAATATGCCGGTTGCTATTGAGCAGCACATAGAATGGATTTCTGACTTCATCGACTTTCTGCGCGAACGCGGGATCGAGACAGCCGAGGCGGACGTCGATGCTGAGACCGAATGGGTTTCCCATGTGAACGAGGTTGCGAAACCAACGATGTTTATGCTGGCGAATTCGTGGTACTTGGGTGCGAACATTCCTGGAAAGCCCCGCGTTTTCATGCCTTACGCCGGTGGCATCGGCACTTACCGTAGAAAGTGCTGTGACATAGCGAACAACGGTTATGAAGGCTTCATTCTCAGCTCCGGGAGTCGAAAACGGGCTAGTATGGCAGCATCGTCGTGAGCAGGCTTACGAGCAATTTGGACCCGAATTTCAAGTAAGATGGCTAGCTAGAAGCAGATCGCCCCTTTACCAACTCACCGTTGACACAATTTTTCATAGACCGTAGCATGCTGAAATTGTTGAGCCGGGACGCTGCCGGACTGACCTCACGGAGCCTTCGGCATATGCACTTTTTGGTACATCGGCGGACCCGGCCCCGTACTCGCAGTGCCCTTCGAAAAGCAAGGGAGCGTCAGACGCCAAAGGGATAGAGTGTAGTTGGCGGCAGGGATGAATCTAAATTCAATTACCCCTAGGGAGAAAAGCGCATCGAATGGATTACGGAATAGGCATTCCTTCGTATATTGAAGCTTGGCGCGAGGTGAAAGCGGCTGAGGAGGCGGGTTTCACGCACGCTTGGTTCTTCGACTCCCAGCTCATCTACTCCGACGTATGGGCTACGATGGCACTAGCAGCGCAGCACACCACACGCATTAAGCTGGGGACGCTGGTCGCAATACCGAGCAACAGGCTAGCGCCGGTGACGGCTGCGGCTGCGGCATCAATCAACAGGATCGCGCCGGGCAGGGTTATCGTAGGCTTAGGCACTGGCTATACGGGCCGTAACACGATGGGCCTTCCCGCGATGAGAATGGACGATTTCGAGGAGTACGCGCTGCAGGTCAAGGGGCTGCTCGCCGGAGAAGACGTGCTGCTGCGAGAGGGCAGCCGGGAGAGATGGATACGGCTGATCCATTCCAAGTCCAATTCAGGACGGGACGAGTTCTTCAACATCGAAGACCCCATCCCCGTGATGCTCGCAGCCAACGGCCCGCGCGGTCAAAAGATCACAGGGGAGATCGGGGATGGTTGGATAACAACCGCTAGGAGCGATAGCGTTCCCGACGGCTTGCCCAGGGTGATGGCTGCGGCGGAAGCGAGCAGCAACAGCTTCGATGAGTTCGGCGGACATGGCGCAAAGCCTTACGTGACAATGCTCGCATCGGGGTGCGTTCTCAGGGAAGGCGAGTCGCTGTCTAGCGAGCGCGTGCTCAGGAACGTGGGGCCGACGCTGATCCCGGGCATACACGCTATGTGGGAGCGCGACTTTGGGCCAGGCTCAAACCTTGGAATGAGCAACCCGGGACTCGCGGAGGAGTACGACCGGTACGTCCGAGAGTACGGTGATAACCGCACGAATCCTACGCCTGACGACAGACGATACCTCGATGTCCACGAAGGACACTACGTGTACCTGAAGGAAGGCGAGGAACGGTTCATTTCGGAGGACCTGGTCGGTCGCACGCTTAGCGGAACTGCGGACGAAATAATCGAGAAGCTGGACGCCTTGGAAGCTATGGGCGTCAACAACGTGGCGATGGCGGGTGTGACACGCCAGACGGCGCGTGAGTTGATCGCAGACTTCGGAGAGCAGATAATCCGACGCCGCGGCTGATAATCAGTGACCGGCACATATACACTTTACATCTGGATTCGACAACAGACAGGGAGAGCGGAAAATGCCCGATAAGAAGCCCAACATAGTCCTGATAATGTCCGACGACCTTGGTTACGAGGTCATCGGCGCGAATGGCGGCACATCCTACGCCACGCCACGAATCGACCGGATGGCGGAGGAGGGAATGAGGTTCGCGGAGGCGCACGTAATGCCGCTGTGCACACCCACTCGGCTTTCGCTGATGACGGGCAAGTATAATTTCCGCAACTACATAGGGTTTGGACTGATAAAACCCGATGAAGTTACCTTCGGGCACCTGTTTTCGGATGCCGGGTACAACACGTGCATCTCAGGCAAGTGGCAGCTTTACTCGTACAATCCGCCCGACGAGGTGCCGGAGATGCGCTCGAAGGGCCAGCAGATAGAGGATGCCGGATTCGACGAATTCTGCGTCTGGCATGCGCACCATACCGAGGACAAGGGCTCCCGTTACAAGGACCCAATCGTGTACGAGAACGGCGCATACAGGGACGACACCAAGGGCAAGTACGGGGAGGACGTCTTCTGCGACTACATCATCGACTATATCGGTCGCAAGAAGGACGACGACAAGCCATTCTTCGTGTACTGGTCGATGGCGGCGACGCACAAGCCTCACGAGCCGACGCCGGACAGCCCGGAATGGGACGAATTCGACCCGCCGTCAAACAGGACGCTCGGCGGCAGGACATGGGCGGAGCTTGAGGAAGGCTCCTGGGGCGACGACCCGCGCTTCTACAAGGACATGGTCGAGTACCACGACAAGGTCATCGGAAGGCTGATGGACTATCTGGACGAGCAGGGTCTCGGCGAAGATACGCTGGTGTTATACCTAGGCGACAATGGCAGTCCCGACGATGTCTGCTCGATGTTCCACGAGCACAACGAGATATGCGGGGGCAAGGGCAAGACGAACGACCGGGGCACGCACGTGCCGCTCATCTGCCGCATGCCTGGGACGATTCCCTCCGGCGTCGAGAACAGAGACATGGTCGAATCGACTGACTTCCTGCCGACAATCATGGAGGCGGCCGGTCTGGAGTTTCCCGATGACTATCTGGTAGATGGGACGTCGTTCTACCCGCAACTCAAGGGCGAGTCCGGCAATCCGCGGGAGTGGATGTTCTTCCACTTCGAGCCGATGAACCCGCGTTCTTCCGTCTCTGCCACTAAAATCCGGTTTGTCCGGGACAACCACTGGAAGCTCTACGAGACCGGTGAATTGTACAACCTGTGGATTGATCTGGACGAGGAGAGACCGATTTTCGAGGCGCAGGATACTGAGGAACAGGCAGAGGCGAGAGCCAATCTGCGGCCCATATTTGATGAGCTGAGATGATTGGGGAGCGTCCGGGTGTCTCAACACATCAGAAACTGCCTCGCCCGTGATGACCGGAAAGACACTTGCGGGGCATAGGACTAGGTTCCCGGCTGAGTCGTGCGTGAGAGCCGAGTAAATCAGTGTCTTCCGTATATGCGAAAGGACGTGCCTGCTGCTCGGGCATTTCTGCGTTTGCCTCATTTCGACTTGAGCCTAAGAAATGGTCAAGCTTTCATTTGACGTTTATCTGAAGCATAAGGCATGCTTTGCGATGCCGTCTGAGTATGTCCTGACAGCGGCGAACTGAGTCATTAAGAATCCTCTATCGGAGATCTCATGTGGCATCCACCCAGATGAATGACCATGTCCAGTACGAGCCCGAGGAAAAGTACTCGATACTGTCCTCCTTCGTCGTAGGACTGCAGGGCATTATGCTGGTGTTGCCGCCGGCACTATCCATAGTTGTCATCACTGTCCTGGCGACCGGACAAGGTGAGGCGTATCTCACTTGGGCGGTATTTGCCGCGCTGATAATTGTTGGGATAGTCACTGCCCTGCAAGCTTCCCGAATAGGTCGGTTAGGCGCCGGGCACATGGTCGTAGTAGGAGTCACACCCAACTACATCGCGTTGTCGGTTATTGCACTGGACGAGGGCGGACCTGGGATGCTGGCAAGCCTGATGGTCGTTTCAGGGGTGTTCTTCCTCTTGGTGGCGACTTGGCTTCCACAGTTGCGGCGTGTGATTACGCCAACGGTGTCGGGCACAGTTCTCATGCTGATAGCCGTGATGGTAATTCCAATCGCCCTGGAACGATTCAAGGACGTACCGGCAGGCGCATTGTCATTCGCAGGACCTTGCGTGGCAACGGTAACGCTCCTTGTATCTACCGGACTGGTATTGCGCGCTCCACCTCGCCTCCGCCCGTGGTCGATGCTGATCGGATTCGCGACCGGCTGCATTGCCGCTGCTTTGCTGGGGGTGTACGACCTGGAGCGACTGTACTCGGCACAGTGGGTTGGTATCCCGCAAGTCGGTTTCCCCGGCCTAGACCTGACGCCGGGCGCGAGCTTCTGGGCGATGCTGCCTATGTTCCTGATTGTGACTCTGGTACAGGCAATCAAGGGAATTGGCGATAATACGGTGATTCAGCGGGTGTCGCGGCGCAGGCCACGGATGACCGATTTCCGGCTGCTTCAAGGCTCTCTCTATGCGAACGGACTAGGCGTTGTGCTCTCCGGTATCGCTGGAACTCCTCCCCCTTCACCTTATTCGTCGTTCACGGCATCAGTCGTCAATATGACGGGAGTGGCCGCCCGCAATGTCGGATACGCCATAGCTATTATACTTTTGGCGCTTGCTTTGATTCCAAAGTTGACTGGCGCGCTGCTCACTATTCCCAGCCCTGTGATGGGTGCGTTTCTTCTGACTGCACTGGGGATATTCTTTGTCGAAGGATTGCAGACAATAACGCGGGACGGGTTAGACGTCCAGAAGTCCCTAATAGTGGGTGTGTCATTCGCGGTTGGTGCAGGGCTTCAACAGCAAAATATTCTTGCCGACCTGATAGGGCACCCGTGGGGAACACTACTTGGCAACGGCATCACAGTTGGAGCGGCAACCGCGATTGCTCTGACCGTCTTCCTGAACCTGACGAGCACCCGACCCAGACGGTTGGAAGCTCGACTAGACATGTCTGAATTGCACCAAATAGACTAGTTCGTCAAGGAAGTTGCTGATCAGATGGAGTGGAGTGAGGCATCGACCGAGCGCCTGCGCTCTGCTGGGGAGGAAGCGCTATCCAGTCTGCTGCAACCCAGCAACGAATATGAAGCCGGCGATACCGATGGCGGGACGCCCCGCCTGATGATCGTCGCACGTCCGGACGGGAAAGCGGTAGAGTTGGAATTCATCTCTGTCCTGTGGGACGAGCAGAACTTGGGCGACCGCCTAGCGTACCTAGACGAAGAGGATGAGGCTGTCGATGACCGTGAGATGTCGTTCCGGCTACTGCGACACTACACCTCATCTGTGCGCCATCAGAAGTATCACGGGCTGGACATCGTCACGGTGCGGGTCGAAAACTGACGCCTCGATTTAACGGCGAGGTGTCAGACCGGCAAATACCTTGTTTGCGTGGTCAAGATACCGAACGGGGCTCCTTCATCCAGCGGTGCCGAAGCAGACAATAATTCTCGGTCGTTTCCACAGGGATGTGCGGCGGTAGGACTCGCCGGCGAACGGCGCATCGAGTAACAATTCGTTTCGCCTTGCCAGGTATTAGCGTGCAGATTTCCGCCTGTCTTCGTATTCCGTGTCTGACAGAAATGGTGTGAGAGTTTGACTGCCTCTCGTCTCCCTTGACACCACCGCTCCCCAAGATACAATCTGCTTTACCACCCCGATATAAACTTTAATAAGGAGAACGCGCAATGCCGTCTTACACAAAGGGAGATGTTCGCATCCAGTACGAGGAGGTCGGGACCGGCTTCCCCTTGTTGGCAACCCCAGGCGGAGGCTTGAACTCCACGATCAACGGATGGCCCGGGCAGGTGTTCAACGCGATGGAAGTCTTCAAGGACGATTTCCGCTGCATCACAATGGACCAGCGCAACGCGAATGGCGGGCAGTCCACCGGTCCAGTCCAGGTTGACGATCCGTGGGGAGCATTCGCCGACGACCAGCTGGGCTTGATGGATCATCTGGGCATAGACAAATTTTTCTTCATTGGCTACTGCATAGGCGGGCCGTTCGCTATGAAACTCATTGAGCGAGCTCCGGAGCGGGTTGTCGCTGCGGTGCTCTGCCAACCCGTCGGCCATGCCAGCGCGACACCCGACTCCATGTACGACTCCGGGCACGACCTGTGGGGACCTGAGTTGTGCGCCAACCGACCGGACGTCACGATGGAAGTCGTGGACCAGTACCTACACAACCTGTACCGCATCCAGCCTGACTTCATGTATTGCGTGTCGCGTGACTTTGCACGATCCTGCCAGACGCCATTACTCGTCATGCCTGACGACACCCCGTCGCACTCCCTCGAAGCGGCAATGGCAATGGTGGACCTCGCGCCCAAGGCAGCGGTTACAGCTTACCCCTGGAAGGAAGATAAAGACACGCTCGCTGTGACCATTGATCAGGTACGAGACTTCCTTGTGAGGCATCAGCCCGCATAAGCCACTGGCCGGTCGGCGGAGCGAATTTGACACATCTGGAGGACAGAAATGGCGAAATTCCTGTTTCAGGTTTCCTATACGAAAGAGGGTCTAGAGGGCCTGCTGAAGGAAGGCGGTACGCGTCGACGAGAAGCGGTTGAACAACTGTTTGCGAGTGTGGGAGGAAGTCTGGAGACGTTCTACTACGCCTTCGGAGACAATGACCTGTACATGATCGTCGACCTTCCCGACGACAAGGCGGCAACGGCAGCATCTCTCACCGTTGGAGCATCCGGCGCCGGCAGCATCAAGACGACGGTGCTAATGACTCCAGAATCGATCGACGATGCGGTAGGCAGAACGGTGGCCTTCCGTCCACCCGGCAGCTAGGACATCTTCAACAGGGCAGCCTTTGCTGCGTGCAAGTACGCTCCCATAGATGTAAGTTTACTGGCTCAAGTATAGGAGGGTTAACAGATGACGCAGCAAGTGCGGCCCACCGACCCGAGATTAAGCTGGCAGGGAGCAATATCCTTTGAGGATTCGACCGATTGGCGGATGCCCTGGCGGATACCCTACGAGCAACTCAGCCTGTTCCCACCGGATGCCCTGCGGGAACGCGCAGCAATGCCTGCAGGCGTAAGGATTTCCTACCGTACCGACACCGAATTTATCATTGGTCACATAGATCCAATCACAGACTCCGAGGAAGATTGCAGCAGCATAGACCTGTATTGCAATGGTGAGTATCGCGGTTCGGTGCAGCTTTCCGGGCTCAAGTCCTTCCGATTCGACGGGCTTCCCACTGGGGATAAGCTTGTTGAGATCTGGCTGCCTCAGCACAGGGAGTTTCGCCTCCGTGGTCTCGGCTTCTCCGACGACGCGACCATCACGCCCTACGATGACACCCGTCCTAAGTGGGTCACATATGGCAGCTCCATCACGCACTGCCGAGCTGCCGCGAGTCCAAGTTTCACTTGGCCTGCGATTGCAGCACGGGAGCACGACTTGAACCTGACTTGTCTAGGTTATGGGGGCAATTGTCACCTTGAGCCTATGGTTGCCCGAATGATGCGTGAGTTGCCCGCAGACTTCCTGTCGATGAAGGTTGGGATCAACATCTATGGTTCCGAGAGCCTCAGTCCCCGCACCTTCCAGTCGGCGATCATCGGCTTCGTTCACATAGTAAGGGAGAAACACCCGAACACGCCCTTCGTGGTCATATCTCCCATCTTCTCGCCTCCGCGCGAAAATACTCGCAATGCTGTGGGGTTCACACTCGATGAGATGAGGCAGGAAGTGGCGGAGGCTGTGCAAGCTATGAAAGACCAGGGAGACTCCAACCTGCACTACGTCAACGGTCTGGAACTTTTCGGTCCGGACCTTGCCCACCTGCTGCCCGATGATCTGCACCCCAACGCAGAAGGCTACAAGATTATGGGACAGAATTTCGTAAAGAAAGTGGCCGGTAAATTCTTTACGAAAGCCACCTAGATTGCGTACAGGCCGCAGGAACGCCATGTTAGCCCTCGTGGTATAGCGCAGCAGAGCGAGAATTGTGTCTGGGTATCGGGACGCTTACTCGATATCTGCTAAGCTGGAATCAGTATAGGTACGTTGGGAGGGAGGTCCGACTATGAAGTTTGCAGCGTTTACAACCGTGGCGGCGTCCGCAGGAGAGGCAACCAACTCCGCCGACATGCTAGATAATCTCAGGCAGCAGACCATTTTGGCTGAAGAACTCGGATTCGAGGCCATGTGGCTGGGCGAGCATCACTTCGGACCTTACGGTGTCGGCGACATCCCGAATGCGATCCTGCTTGGCGCGGACCTGGCAGCGCGGACCTCCACGATTCGCATCGGACAGATGGCAAACATCGTCCCCTGGTGGCACCCGATTCGGCTGGCGGAGGACCTGGCGATTCTCGACAACATGACCAGGGGCAGGATCGAAGTAGGATTCGGTCGTGGCATCTGGCCCTATGAGGGCCCCCAGTTCCATCCCAACGCCGACCCGCGCAAAGACAAGGAGAACAGAGAGCTATTCAGCGAGACTGTGGACATCGTTCGCAAGATTTGGTCTGAGGAATATTTCTCTCACCAAGGCGCAAATTATAGCTTCCCCGTAGAGGGCACTGTCTTCTCCCATCCGTCCTACCCCTCCAATCCGGCATGGCAAGATGGCGACGGCGTTACCAAGCTGAGGGTCACGCCACGACCATACCAGAAACCTCATCCTCCATTGTGGATGACCGTGTCCACCGACCGTTCTGTTTCAACGGCAGCCGGGATGGGCTTGAAGGCATGCTACTGGCAACCCCCTGCCCGCAGAATCAGGCAGCGCATGGAACTATATGCTGAGGTGAGGTCCAGCCTGGAGGGCCGCCAATTCAGTCTGGGCGAAGATCAGGCAGTTATGCGCTCCACCTTCGTCGCATCCTCGATGGAAGAAGCGCGCCGCGAGGCCGAAGCAGGCATTATGTCGGCGTTCATATTCAATGATCCATTCCGTGGAAGGCAAGTCTTTACGAATCCGGGTGAAGAGTTGGGAGACGACGTGAAGTTGGACTGGGACTTTCTAGAGCCTCGCACGCTGCTGGTCGGCCCACCCGACCACATCGTGGAAAAGATTCAGGAACTGCAAGAGGTGTGCAACCTAGGCTATCTGTTGGTCGAGTTCGCACACGCCGGGATGCCGCTTCGTAAGACCCTTGAGAATCTGGAGAATTTCGCAACCAAGGTCATGCCCAGATTTGCTGATACTGCCTGAATCCACCTGAAGCCGCCAACTACCAAGCGGCACCATTATGACAACCTGACTAGGCCTTATAGCAGGCAGCCAAATGGCCCGAGTCATCGCCCTCAAGCGGAGGATGGTCGTTGTCGCGGCAGAAGTCATCGGCTATTGGGCAGCGGTCATAGAAGCGGCAGCGAGCCGCCGGGTCAATGGGAACTGACACGCCGCTCTTAATGTCCACCGGCGGACGCACGACACTTGGGTCTGGGACAGGTACTGCGGAGAGCAGAGCGCGGGTATAAGGATGGCGCGGGTTCTGCAAAACGTCCTCAGTGTTTCCTATTTCGACGATCTTACCGAGACACATTACTGCTATGCGATCGCACATGTATCGCGCAACTGCAAGATCGTGCGTGATGTACAGATAGCTGACTCCAAGGCGGTCGGCGAGGTCTCCCATCAGGCGCATCACACCCGTCCGGACTGATACATCCAGCATAGATGTTGGCTCGTCGGCAACGACGAATTTTGGCTCCACGACCAGCGCCCTCGCAATAGCTACGCGCTGCCGCTGACCGCCGGACAGTTCGTGCGGATGCCTGAAAAGGAACGACCGAGGCGGTGTCAGGCCCACCAGTTCCAATATCTTGGACACACTGTCGAGACGCTCAAGGGGGCCGCCGATTTTCTGAGTTCTTAGCGGCTCAGCGACAGTGTCCAATACAGTCCGTCGAGGATTCATTGACTCGTAGGGGTCCTGGAAGATCATCTGCGCTTTCTTCCTGAAGCCCTTCAGGGATTTTCCCGACAGTGTGGCGATATCCGTAGGTTCTCCTTCGCCGTCATCGAAGATAATATGACCATCGGTCGGATCAGCCAGACGCACAAGCAGCCTGCCAGTTGTAGTTTTACCACAACCTGACTCGCCGACAAGACCCAGGCTATCGCCTCGACCCAACTCGAATTGGACTCCGTCAACCGCGTGTAAGAAGCTCGGGTTACGTTGGAACCAATTTCCCGTTGTGACGGGAAAGAGTTTTGTGAGTCCTTCTGCCCTTAGTAAGGGCCGTTCCTCAGAGTTCCGCAAGTAAATTGGATCCTCTCTCAGCGGTTCCTCAATCGGGAGTCGCTAGTTAGTCATAATCCTCGCAGCTAAATCTGCGGATTCCAGCAGTGTGCCCAGTGATTTCCCACACGCACTTCTGGAGGCGCCGTCGTACTGCATTCCTCAGTGGCGTATGGGCAGCGCGGATGGAAGCGACATCCGCCCGGCGGGTCAAGCAGGTTGGGCGCCTCGCCATCAAGAATGGTTAACTCTCTTTTCTCACCGCTGACGCTAGGAAATGCCGACATCAGTGCCTGCGTGTATGGGTGAATGGGGCTGTTGAACACGTCGCCGGAGTTCCCGAACTCCACCACTTTACCTGCGTACATCACGCCGATGACATCGCTGACCTCGGCGATTACAGCCATGTCATGGGATATGTAGATCATCCCCATGTCGAGATCCCGTTGCACCTTTTTCATCTCCCTGAGGATGCGGTCCTGAACAATGACATCGAGTGCTGTGGTCGGCTCATCAGCGATAATCAGATCTGGCTCGCACGCCAGTGCCATGGCTATTATCGCCCTCTGCCTCATACCTCCGCTGTATTCGTGAGGATATCGCGGTATGAAGACGGAGTCCAAGCCTACGAGGTCATAGAGTTCGCGCACCCGTTCAAGTGATTCGGCAGGGGAAGACTCGAAATGTTGCTCCAAGGCCTCAATTATCTGCTCACCTACTCTGTAAACCGGGTCAAGGGAGTTCATTGCCGCCTGAAAGACCATCGAGATACGCGCCCAGCGATATTCTCGCATCTGGTCTTCGGTAAGAGTTACGATATCCTCGCCATCAAGCAATATACTGCCGTCCAGGATGCGGGCATTCTCAGGCAGTATTTTCAACAGGCTTAACGCGATTGAAGACTTGCCGCATCCGGATTCGCCCACCAGCCCAAGCGCCTGCCCCCTTCCAACGGAGAACGAAACGTCGTCCACCGCCCGGACCTCACCTTGACTGGTAAAGTAGCTCATGGTTAGGTTCTGCACTTCGAGAAGCGCGCGGCCATCGGCGCTTTCGCGGTACCGGCTTCCGGCTCGCATATTCATGCCCGCCTCAATCTTGGATTGACCACTTCATCCAGAGAGCGTCCAACAAGATAGAACGAGGAGCAGAGCAGCGTAATGGAGAGGCTGGCGGGGAATATCAGCCACCAGTACTCGGTGACCTGAAGCAGATATCCGGCAGATTCGGTCGTGTGGATCATGAGTCCCCAGCTCATGCGCACGTCAAGCAAGCCCAAGAAGCTGAGAACCGCTTCGGAGAATATAGCGCCGGTCACGGTGAACATCATGTAGAGAAAGGACAGCGGTAGTAGATTCGGCACTATGTGAACGAAAATGATATGGAATGGCCCACCCCCAGCTATCCTTGCCGCGTCTATGTACGGCTTTACCACCACCGAAAGCGCCTGTGACTTCAGAACAACGCCTGTTCCGCCAAAACCCGAAAGTATTCCAATTATTAGCGCAAGCTCGAAGTGCTCCACACCAATGAGAGCGCTCAACACGATTAGGACGCTGATGCCGGGCATCATGATCATAATGTCCGCAAGCCTCATAAGCAGCATATCGACAACGCCTCCGAAGTAAGCAGCAACTGCGCCAACAGTAGTTCCGATGGTTACGGTTACTACTGCGGCCAGCAGTCCAAGCAGGAATTCCGCGCGGGCGCTGAACATCAACTGGCTGAGAATATCCCTGCCCAGCGGGTCCGTGCCAAGAAGATGGTTCCGGCTGGGAGGAGCAGGCTGGCGCACTTCATCGAATGAGTAGCCGACGACCGGATCGTAAGTACTCTGATCCCATACGCTGCTCATCAGAATCGGATGGGCAAGGGCGAGCAGAGCATAGAAACAGATAATTGCCAGTCCCACCAATCCGACTCGCGTTCCCACAAACATTGACCAGTTTTGCTTGAGGCTACGTGTCGCTAGTACTAGACGAGCCTTCCAGACCGAGTCCGGATATGGCTGATCGTGGCTGGAATTAGGGACGTATTGCAAGGCTATCAATACCTGATTCTTGGGTCCAGATACACGTAGAGTATGTCCGCTGCGAGGTGTGCCACTAGAACGAAAATGCCCACGAAAACGAAGGCACCGACAGCGAGAGGCAGGTCTTCAGAAACCGCCGCTGACACGAGCGTCTGACCCATTCCGGGCCAAGAAAAGATCGACTCGATGATGATGCCCCCGTCAACAGCGAAGGCAAGACTGAACACGAAACTCGTGACGACTGGAAGCAGCGCGTTGCGAGCGACATGCTTGTCACGCACCTGATTCTCTGGTAGTCCTTTTGCCCGCGCCGCCATCACATAGTCCTCGCGCATCGTCTCCAGCATGCTGTTGCGCGTCAGTAGCATCGTTCCCGCGAAGCTGATCAATGTCAGGGTGATGACAGGGAGGGCCATATGCTTGACGATGTCCCACGCGAGATAGCCCACGCCGCTCGACAGCCATACGAGCGCCACGGCGAAGAGTGAGGCAGCCACGACTCCGGACAGGATGAATCGAGCGCCAGAAACGCGTTTTTTCGTTGTTAAGAGGAACGCGAGGAATATTACTACCGATAGTGCAATAGCGGTGATTATCATCCGGTAGAAGACGGTATTGGCATCTACGGAAGAGTCTCGCCATACGATTGGATCGAGGAACTTACCAATCGGAAACCAGCCCGCCTTGAAGGCGAACAGCCAGATCATCATTAGTCCGAACCAGGGAGTGAACACCGTGTACAGGGTTACCCCGCTTATGGTCGATGCGTACTCAGTCCAGGTCCCTCTGCGCCACGCGATTATCTTTCCCAGCGCAAAGCCCAGGTAGAAGGAAATCACTGAGGCAGTGATGAACAGTACCAGCGTCCTGGGAAGCCTCTCAGCAATGACGTCAGACACACTTCTCGGATAGTGGCTGAAAGACACGCCGAAATTGCCCGTCAGCGTATTCTTGACATGGAGTAGATACTGCTTCCAGAGTGGCTCATTAACCCCGAAGAGATCCCGCAGCTTCTCGCGCGTTTCCGGTGGAAGATCGGGATTCAGCGCGTAAAGGTTGCTCACGTCGCCCGGCTGCGCGTTCACGATGAAGAACACGATTGACAGGAAGACGAACAGCGTCAGTAGAATCTGCGCTATTCTCTTGAGTACGTAAGTCGCCATTCCCAGGCTACTTAATCAGCGCTGCGGTCTGCATTCCGTTCAGCCCAGACAGACCGCCAAAGACATCGGTGTAAGGGTATTCGATCCTGGACGATCTGTAAGTATCAAGCTTGGGGATGGTAAACAGCGGCACATAAGGCAGGTCCTCCGCAAGCATCTCCTGAATACGGAACATCTTTTTACGCGCCTCCTCCACACTTGTTTCGGACAATAGCGAGAAGGAAAAGTCATCGAAGTCCTGATCTGAGTAGCCACCCCAGTTGTATCCTCCTTCTTCGTTTTCCGGCGCGTGGCGAGAATGGAAGAAGTTCTCAACATAGTCCGGGTACAGTGACAAACTCCATCCCAGCATCCACATGTCGAGGTCTTCCTGGACAGTGTCGCTGAAGAGTTGCGCTACCAAGACGTTGAATCCCACAAGGTTGGCGCGCGCCGGGATACCCAGATCGTTAAGCCAGCGCTCTATCCATATTGCGAACGTTGCTCTGAGCGGATCGTAACCAGGGCTGGGCGCTATCAGTTCTAGGGGCGGAACTTCCGTGCCGTCAGGCATTCTCAGGCCCTTTGCTTGCACTTCAACGAAGTTTCCGTCTTCACTCATCTCAGGCTCTTGTTCGTACGTGAAGCCCGCGCTCTTTAGAAGCTCGACAGCCTGCTCCAAGCGCTCAGTCCTCGTCAGTCCTTTGCCGAATTGCGGCACATCAGGATTGTGCCAGAAGGTGTTCCCTTCGGGTACGACCGAGTACATGGGAATCGTAGAGTCCTGAAGTATGGTCTGGGACACGAACTCCTTGTCGATAATCGTAGCGACCGCCTGCCGAAATTCCTTTGAGCTCATGGGGGCTTTGCGGGTGTTAAAGCCCATGTAGAACATTCCATTGTCGGCGTTGGATACGATTGTGAGGTCATTTGCCGACCTGATTCGATCCTGGAAGCCTTTCTCCACTCCGAGCGGGTTGAACAGGTAGTCAATATCTCCCTTCGTGAGTGCTAGTATTGCCGCGTCCTGGTTGCCGTAAATGCTGAACAGCGCCGTCTCCATATGTGGGCCGACTTCGTACTCGAGAGTCTTTTCGCCCTCGCCCTGTCCATAGAAAACCGACTCATATCCGAGGCGATCATTGGCTTCGGCGTAGGCTCCATTCTCGTACTCTGTTATTACTGACCCCTTCCAGGCGTAGTTGGCCGCCGCGTCGTTTTCGAAGAAGGCACCGGGCTCCCACTTGGAGAAGGTAAATCCGCCGATCGTGGGTTCATTTTCCGGTACATGCGCGAACAGCGCTTCGATCTGCTGCTCTGCATCGCCGGAACCCTTGATGTCTTCCACGACCGGAGCCCAGTAGTGCTCAGCCATGATGGGCATAAAGCCAAGACCGAACTGCCAGACGCTGAGGCCGGGAGTCTGCGGGTTGCCCTCGTCGTCGGTAGTCTTGAAAAATGCCTTAATGCGATAGTCGTCTAGCGCTTCAACACGTTCCACAAACGCACTGTCAACCGAATTCGCCCAGCTGGAGCCGAGCTGTAGGTCGAGAACCGTGTTGACCGTGAATACGAAATCGTCAGAGGTCAGTGCTTCACCATCGCTCCATTGGATGCCTTCCTTCATTTGGACTTCTGCTGTCCAAAACTCTGATCCGTCCACCGTCTCCTTCACCAGTTCAGTCGGAAAGTCCTCTGCTACGACAGGAATCCAGTCGAATCGCTGGTCAGAGTAGCCGTAGAGCGCGCTAGTATTTCCGCTAAGGACATAGAGAGTCCAGACCGATCCGCCTGGTCCGCCGTAATAGTTCCAATAGTTTCTTGTAATTGGCTCTTCGAAGAGACCCATCTGATAGATTGGCGGACCTGCAGAAGCTTCCATGTCAGAGGAGGGTTCAGGTTCCTTGACGACCTCGACGATCTTTTCAACTTCTACAATCTTTTCGACCTCTGTGGGCACTTCCTTTTCTACAATCTTCTCGACTTCCACCGGCACTTCGACTTCTCTTATTACCTCAACCGTCTTGACGACCTCGACAGGCTCATTGGAGCAGGCAAATGCAGTTACGGCCACGAGTAGGGTGAGCGTCAGAATTGAGATAACCCATAGCGAGGTTGAACGAGTCTTCATATGCCTGTTACCCTCTCGAAGAACAATTTAATGTAAGTCCGAATACCGTTTCGGTGTGTGCTCGCCAGGGGAGTAGATTCATTGTTAGAGTGTCTTATGAGTTACCATTGGCGTAGATCCCGCCTACGAGTGTGAAAGACAAAGTCAGTATTTGCCAGCGTCAGTAGTTGCCACGACACATCTTTACTCTAACCTATGTTTCCATCCGCAAACATAATAAAAAATTATAGCAAAAGATGCGCCCCCAGTACACAGACAGGCTGAATCTGGCTGTGATGCGCCCTCGGATTAAGCAGAGGTTGCGCCCCGTCTGGACACTGCCCAACTTCAAACCGGGAAACGACGGCTCTTTAATCCATTTTGCGAACGAAGCCGCGCATCTGGTTGCACTCCGTACGCTCCGCCGAAGGCAAAACGAATGGAGTGCAACCAGATGCCACAATAGACTTCAGAAATCGGTGCAGGCTTTAGCTGCATCCGGTGGTTACTCTGCGGTCGCAGTGTACTCTCCTTTCACGAGATCCCAGTCGATCTGGTAGCCGAGCCCGGGCTCGTTGGGAGCGTGGACTACACCACCCGTCATGTCGATATCTTCGACCAGGCCGTACATATTCGCGCCAGTGCAGGGGAAGAACTCAAAGAACTCGCAGTTGGGGACCGCCATCGTGATGTGGAGGTTCGCCACGTTGTTCAGTGAGTTGCCTCCGTGGTGTATTTCGCACTTCATGTTGAAGCCCTCGGCAAGGTGGCACAGGCGCACCATGGGTGTGATACCACCGGTTACGGCGACATCGCCGCGCAGGATGTCAGTGGCGTACTGCGTGATCCACGATGTCATACCGTAGTAACGACCGGGTGCGTACTCCGTGGACATGATGGGAATGTCGAGCTTCTGGTGCAGCTTCACATAATTGTAAATGTCTTCCTCTACTAGCGGGTCCTCGTACCAATAGAAACTGAGGTCCTCTATCGCGCGGCCAACGCGCATTGCGTCCTCGTACTGGTACGCCCACATTGAATCGAGCATGAGTTTCATGTCATCACCGACCGCCTCACGCACGGCCTTGCAGATCTCGATGTCGTACTTGGGGTTACCATGCGGATGTATCTTATGTGCCGTCCAACCCATGTCCTGGAAGCGGAGCGCCTCTTCCACGTACTCCTCTTTGGTCTCCCAGTACGCCGTGGAAGAATATACC
This sequence comes from Dehalococcoidia bacterium, assembly GCA_963665605.1. GTDB lineage: Bacteria > Chloroflexota > Dehalococcoidia > Lucifugimonadales > JADFKI01 > Bin90. Next base: position 3,635,067 of record OY762409.1, read on the forward strand.
GGGACTGACTCCTTGCAGGTGCCGAGCAGCCTGTGAATGGGCTGGCCGGCGATCTTGCCGTTGATGTCCCAGAGGCAAATATCTATCGCGCCTATGGCATTGGTGGAAACTGAGCGGTTCATCTTCCACATGTCCCACCAGATCGCACCGATGTCCTGCGGGTTCCGGCCGACTACCAGCGGCTTGAGGAACTCGATCAATCCCAGGGAATAGTGGTCGGCGCCCATACGGGAAGAACCTAGGAAAGCATTGCCGTTGACACCCTCGTCAGTCTCTACGGTTACGATTCCGAGTTGTCGCGTCTGCCCGAAGCTGGTACCTACACCGGTTTTCCAAGTCTCGGATTTCCAATTGAACATCTCGACTTTGACATTTGTTATCTTCATTGATTTACACCTCAATCTTACGGGATATGCGTCCGCTTCACCGACTATAGTGAGCTCAGGTCATTGCCGCGACCAAGATTATCACAAATGCATCAGACTGGTAATATGCCGCGTACAGGAGTGCCGGTAATTTGGGACGTGTTCCGGCTGCTGAATCTCTTTCAAGTGATTACAATGGGCATGTAGTCCTTTGCTACTGTGCTTGGAGATGTGACATCGCAGGCAGATTTTGCGCGATACTTAGGCATTCTATGGAACGTACCCAGTGAGCAACTTCTCCAGCGCCCGCTTAGTTATGCCGCGTCTTTGTCCAGGTAGATGTGGTTCGCATTATCTGTCCGCGTCAGTTGCGCCGACATCGGTGAATATGAAGCAATGAGATAGTCTGGCAAGACGTCCTCGGAAACGAAGTTAATTGGGAGGCGCCCATGATAATCGATGTGCACACCCACATTCCTACTCATTTTGGTGCTGTGCCGCCTGATGAAGAAAGTCTCAATGAAGTGATGCGTCCGGATGTTAGTGTCCGGCTGAACAACAGCTTCGAAGATTACATAAGGGATATGGGACCAGTTGACAAAGCGGTCGCTTTCGGAGTGGCAATCAATCCTCGCGGGAGCGAAGATGACATGGGCGTGATGAGGGGCCAGTGGGAGATAAACGACACGGCATCAGCGCTGGCGAAAACGTACCCGGGCAAAGTGATTGGCTTCATGTCGGTGCATCCCCGCGCTGCCGATGTGATGGAAGAACTTGAACGCTGCGTGGACGATCTCGGATTGAAGGGCTTGAAGCTTGCGCCCAATTATCAGAACTTTCATCCATTGGGTGAAGAAGCTCGCAGGGTGTACGAATTCGCCCAGCGAAGGGGACTGCCCATCGTATTTCACCAGGGCACCGCTCCCATGAGAGCCGCGCCGCTTATGTACGCTCACCCAATTGTGATGGACGAGTTGGCAATGGATTTCCCTGAATTGAAGATTGTTATGGCGCACATGGGGCATCCGTGGCACGAAGATTGCATCGCTGTCATACGCAAGCATCCGAATGTGTACGCTGATGTGTCGGGACAGTTTTACCGGCCGTGGCAGATGTACAACGGCATGCGATTTGCACACGAGTGGAGCGTAATGCACAAGCTTCTTTTCGCGTCCGATTGGCCTCTGACCACACCGCAAGAGACGATAGATGCCCTCAACGGGTTCAACACATTCGCCGAACGATACCACCTTCCAAGCGTACCAGGTGATGCGCTGGAAGGAATAATCGAAAGGGATTCACTGGCCCTCCTCGGGATCGAGTAAGGCCGGTACCTATAACTAAGTCGCCGGCTGATGATTACTGAAATGGGGCGATGGCCTCTGCAGCCGCTTTCCTCAGCATGTCGTATTCAGTCGTCCTGATAGGGCCGAATATCTGAAAGCCCTGTTCTCTCTGGTGCCGGTACTCGGCGGGATCGGTAGCATAGACCGGAGACTCCACGGCCTTGCCATTGTTGAGTGCTATCCTCGCTACTGAGTTCATGGCCGCGATCAAGTCCGGGTGATCAAGCCGGCCGTGCAAACCCATATCGGACGCCAGGTCACCAGGTCCGAACACCACACCGTCCACCCACTCGTGCGATATCATCTCCTCCGCGTTCTCGATCCCCAATCGCGACTCTATCTTAAGTACGATCATAGTAGCGTCGTTTGCGTCAGCGCAATATGAAGAGGCATCCTCAATCTGGTAATCGGAATTTGGCCCGTGAGCCAACGCGCGCTCACCGACCGGAGGGTACTTCGCCCAACGAACGAGATCGTTCACATCTTCAGGTGTTTCGGCATGAGACAGGCATATTCCCAGCGCGCCCGCATCCAACGTTCGTGACACTAGAGTTCGAGAGACCTCTGGGATTGTTACGGTGGGGCACAAGCCTTGATGGCGAGCCATAAGTAGAAAGTTGGTGAAGGTTTCAGGATTGTGCATGATGTGCTCCGTCTCGACCAGCACAACTTCATACCCAGTCTGCGCGACAACGCTTACTACGGAAGGTCTGAGTGATTCGAAGACATTCAAGGCTCTAACTGCCTCGCCGGCTTTCAATAGCTCCTTCGCGTGATTTCTGATAGATCGCTTCTGCTCAGTCATTGTTGGTCTTCCCTTCTGATGACTCTGTGCTGGTGATCTGCCGTAATAGTCAAGTGTACTAAGCCCGAATCCACCGAAGAGTCGTGGCATCTCTGCCGGATCGTGGTTTAAGAGCGTGGCAAGATGGCGGTGAGAGTATGACGCCGGCGCTGGAGCGTTCTGAAGGTCCCCGGTCGTGATGTTGGACGCCGGTGGAGGCCCACAGTGGCGATTGTGGGTGAAGTTGACGAATCGGTGGGCAGCAGGGGATACTCGCGGTCCGGCTAGAGTCTGGGGATGTGATGGGTTGTGGCGTGTATGGCGGTCTGTCGTCGCTGCCATCAGCTCGGTAATGGAATGGTTCGCAGTCTGGTCAGTGCGCGTCCGAACTGTGTTCCCCAGGGCCAGCCCTGCGGAAGATGCAGAGTGAGAAGGCGTGCCGAGCGTGTGAGCCGTCCGACAAGGGAGAAGAAGCGTCGTCTGAGGGTCTTTGTGGTCACCACCTGCTCAGCCAGACCGATGCGCGCGGTCCAGCGGGCAAGGTTGTGTGCCATCACCTGCACGGCCATCCAGGCTGCGTTGGCGGCGAAGCGACCCGATGGCAGGTGGTTCAGTCCCACACCGTACTTCAGGTCGCGTATGGCGTTCTCGATCTCGGCGTGTCGGCGGTGGTCGGCTTCCAGTTGAAGGGTGTCGCCCTCCCGGTCGGTGATGAAGCCGTGATAGCTGTAGTCGGCGAGCAGCGCCAGTTGAGAGCCGGGCGTGGGCCTGACCCTGCGGACGATGAGGCGCACCGGCGCGGCGTCGGGGCGGCTGTCGAAGGGTACGTACGTGGTCTCGGCAACGTCGGCTGCGCCCTCCATCCAGTAGGGTATGGGCGTCCAGTCGGTCTCGGGTATATCCTCTATGAGATTGCGCAAGCTCCGATGCTGTCGGACGGTGATGGAGAAGCGCACATCGTTGTCGCGGCAGACGCTGACGATGTCGTGGGCGTAGAAGCCGCTGTCGGCCCGCACGGTGAGCGCTCCCGTGGCTCCTGCGTAGCGTGCCCTGCTCAGCGTCTCACGCAGGAAGTTGGCTGCGCCCCGGGCGGTGTTGGCCCGGCCCTTGCGCAGTCGTGCCATCAGCACGTTCCCTGTTCCTGCGACGACGGCAACCAGCGGATGATAGCCTCTCTGCCCGTTGTAGTTGTGCTCGCTGCCTCCCTCCTTCGCCAGTCCGTAGGTCTCGCAGACGGTGGAGTCCAGGTCAATCGTCAGGGGCGAGTCCCCGGGTCCTGCCCCCGCGGACCAACTTCGCAACAGCAGTTCCCGGCTCACCCGGTCCAGTTGGCGCACGTGGCCCCACCTGAAGCTGCGCAGGAATGTCCCCAGTGTGGATGGCGCCTTGACCGTACAGCCCAGCACCCGTCCGGTGCCTCCGGACCGCAGCGCGTCCGCGTCGTCTATACAATCACCGCCTGCCAGAGCCGACGCCACCAGGGTCAGTATCTTGTCTCCCGCGTTCGCCCGACCCGGCGCATCCCCCAGGTCAAGGTGGCTTTCCACAAGTTCGCTCAGACCCAGACGATGGGCCAGTGTGACCGGTAACAGCAGTCCGGCATTGGCCACCAGGCGGTGGTCGTCGAAGGCTACCTGGATGCGGTCGGGACGCTCGGATGCTATCATCTATTTGGTGCTCCTTGTCTGGGGTTGGTCTTTCCTCAAAAAACCATTATCCCACAGTCAACGGAGCACTTCCCACGTCTTCGCTATCTTCACTGTGTCAATATCTTCGGTGGATTGGGGCTAAGTGAAAGATTGAATTCTACATCGAGGAGAGCAGTTGCCGCGAGCGGGAATGCAGGGGCGCAGTCACGAAAAGGATCTACTCGCCGGGCATACGCCCTTTCTGCAGAGGAAGGCGACGGGCAATGTCTGGATGATTAAACCTCTGCCACATTCGTCGGCACGAAGTGAAGCAAGGAGTGGGGAATCTCGTAGGGCAGCGACACGTATCGAACTTGTGAATTGTGCCAAGCAGAGTGGGCCCACATCGAGCTGAAAACGAACTTGTGACAGTCGACAAGGACTGACAAGAAACTGCCGGCGGGTGTACAATTATATTGCCCCTGTAGCTCAGGAGGATAGAGCATCGGTTTCCTAAACCGTGTGCCCCGGTTCGAGTCCGGGCAGGGGTACCAAGTCCAGCCTTCCTACATCATCGGTCAACTGGTTCATGTCCTGCAAACTGAACCTGTCCGGCTAAGTCAGCCACGAGACGATGCTAGTTGCTGTGCTCCGCCTTGAAGTTGGCGAGTTTGCCGGCTCCCCTATGAACAGCGCGCCCACCATTTCCCAGTCTCCTTCGGCACCCAGGGCTTCGCTGAGTTGCGGATGCTTGGTCACCGAACCGGTGCTCCAGTCGAGGACAAGTCCTTCGGCAACTGCTGCCAGCGCCATGTTGTGGATTGCGCAGCAAACGGAGGCATAATTTTCCTGCGTGGTCTCTTCGTCGCGGCCCGGCACACTGTAAGCATAAATTAGCGCCGGTGCGTCGAGCACACGCCGCCTGCTGGCGTCTGCAGAGTTCTGCTTCTGTATAGGGTTGGGATTGGCGACTTTATCGTAGGCGATTTGCCATGCGAGCTCTGCTACCCGCTCCCGAGCCGTGCTGTCCCTCTCCAAAACGAAGAATCTCCATGGCTCTGTGAGTCGGTGGTTCGGCGCCCAAATGGCTGCGTCCAGCATTCGCTCAAGCGCTTCACGCGGAACTCCGGCATTAGTGAATTCCTTCGTCATGCGCCTGCCGAATATTGCTTCGTAAACAGAGGTCTCAGTAGCTGGAATGGTCACTTGGCTGCTATCAATAACATCCGTTGTCATGCGTTTCCTTTCCTACATCCATCCGTTGGTTTATTCGTGAGTAGTGCCGTGTCCACTCTTACGGACGAGCTTATCACATGGCCACGAGTTATATTCGGGGCAATGTGGCGAAGACCTTGACGCCTCCCTTTGCATCGCAATCTACACTAATTTTTTTACTTAAAATACACATATTCGAATGAGTGTCAAATATGTGGATTAGTAGCATCTCTACTGCCTAGATAGTTACGCATGACGCAAGAGTACATGTGATGGTAATCACTGTCTCTGATTGACTGAAGCAGATTGTCGACAGTGTATGTGGAATTACTTCTGAAATAACACTGGACTTGCCTTCGGGCGAGTGCAATCATAGATATAAGGTTGAAGATAAAGGCGCATGAGAGCGCCATATTGTATCGGTTCAGGAGGAATATCAATGAAATTAAGTGTGAGATTACAAGAGTCGTTCAACGAGCAGATTAACGCGGAATTGGCGTCAGCCTATCTCTATTTGTCGATGTCGGCGTACTTCGAGGACGAAAATCTGCCGGGATTTGCCCATTGGATGAAAGTGCAGAATGAAGAGGAGACGGCGCACGCGATGCTCTTCTTCGACTACGTGCATGACCGGGGAGGGCGTGCGACACTGCAGGCGATCGCAGAGCCGCCGTCAGATTTCCGCAGCCCCCTTGATGTGATGGAGCGGACGCTGGAACATGAGCGCAAGGTTACGGTACTCATCAATCGAATGTACCAACTGGCTATTGAAGAGAGTGACTACGCAGCTCAGGTAATGCTGCATGAACTCATAAACGAGCAAGTGGAAGAAGAAAAGGTTGCGGAAGAGATCGTAGATCACCTGCGAATTATTGATGGTGACGGGAGCGGTCTCCTTATCCTGGACGCCCGGCTCGGTGCTAGGACCGCTGAAGAAGGGCAAGATCAAGCGTAGAGCCGGCGGTGGACTCAGGTGCAAATTAAGGCTACTGAGCCGCTTCTAATGAGTAGGCTCCGCTAATCAAAAGAGCCACACTGCCAGCAATTCTGGCAGTGTGGCTCAAAGTCATTAGCTGCTGGAAGATGTTGCGCGACCTACTCATGGTGCAACCTGCTGAGGGTGAATGTGCTTGAGAATGCGGTTCGCGCCGGGGTTTCATGACTACACCGGTTCCAGCGGACAGTTCTTGCCCGTGGGATACAGTTTGGTTCTTATGGCTGAATCGCACCCTCTTGAATTAGGGTATAGAAACTCAATGGCTAAAGAAAACTCACAAGAATCCAAGTGACATAAGGTCAACTTTGCGTACCGGGAACTTGCCGTCATAGATAAAATTGAGAAGTCTTTTGGCAGGTGATTGCATGTCAGGGTGACATTGACTTAGCGAACAGCAAGGTGATAATCTCAATTGAATCATACGAGGCAATTCGCACATAACTATGGCCAGAGCTAAGTCCAAAACCAACTCCAGTTCTAACGATGTCCCGCCCTCACGTCAAAGACTTTCAATGACGGCGGAGAACTACCTGTTGTCCATCTTTCGCCTGAATGAAGAGGACACAGTTGTTACTTTGACGCAGCTCGCGGAGCATCTGAAGATGCTGCCGGAAGGTGAAGGTCTTGGAACTTCGTTGCCGACGGTAGGAGGAATGATACGCCGCCTTGAGCGCGAAGGACTGCTTGCTGTTGACGGAAAGAAACAGCTGTCTCTAACGAGGAAGGGTGGGCGTCATGCGGAGAGCATTGTTCGTCGACATCGACTTGCTGAGCGCATGGTCGTCGATATGCTGGATGTGGAGCTGCACAGGGCGCATGTAGAGGCACACCTGCTGGAGCATGCGATTTCGCCTTACCTTGAAGAGCGGATTATGAAAAAGCTCGGAATGCCGACGACATCTCCGTTCGGTTACCCGATCCCGGGGACGGATTATGTACATAGGGGCGAGTCATTTCGTTTGAACGAAGCAGGCGCGGGTCAGGAACTGGAGATTGACAAGATTCCGGTTGATGATGAGGTGTTGCTGGAGCATCTTGTACGGAACCAAGTGATTCCCGGCAACGATATTGTGGTCAACGAAATCAACACATCCACTGGGATAATTTCATTCACGTGTATGGACAAGGATGTAGTTGTCGGATACCAGGTCGGTCAGTTCATTTGGGTATGCTCGCCCGGATCATAGCCGCCGGTCACGTCTGCTTAGCTGCCAGGCGCTGTCTCGCAACACCCTCAAATTCCCTCAATGACTGGTTCTGCACTGGCGTCAGCCTGATGAATGGGCGATTTTTTCTTATTAGACCCAGCGCGTAGTCCAGGCTGTGCCCCTTGCTAATCAAGTACGCTGCCGCCATGCTTGGGGCGCGTCCGACACCCGCTGAACAGTGGATATAGACTTTACCATCGGCGCGTATCGCGCTGTCGATGAAATCAATCCCCGTTGCGATGTGCTCCGCTGAAATCGGTTCGTCGTCGATTGTTGGAAGATGGCAGTAACTGTCCGAGTAGCCATTCTCAATTGTCAGACCGTGCTCGGCGTCGTCGAACTCTGAGCGCATGCAAATGACATGCGTGATGCCAGCCCGAAGCAGCACTGATTTGCCACTCTCTCGGAATTGCGGTCCCACATATAGCGCATCGGTTACGCGGCTGTATCTGAGCAATGGAGCGCCGGTAAGTTTGGGCAGCCCGCGCGCGTATGCCCATAGGGCCGTAGTGCGGACGCCCTGGTCCCGAAGCCTGTCCCTTACAGTACGGACGCCCTTAAGGAGCGCCTTTAGCATACTGTCGCCTCATAGTCAGTGGAATCCTCGGCAAGGAAGCGCATCTGCTCGCCGTGTGCTGTGCGGATGCGCGTGATGCGAAGCTCGGCGGATGCCAGGGTTTCACTGCACATCCGCGCTAGTCCTATACCTTCTTCGTAAAGGCGAGTTGCCTCTTCCAGCGACAATCCCCCGGACTCCAACGCCTGTACCGTGTTGTCGAGGCGTTCCAGAGCTTGTTCAAAGGTGAGTTCACCGAGTTCGTCTTTGGAACTGCCGGAGTTAGAATCGTTCATACGGGTTCCTGTCATTCCTGTTCTGTGGATGTAACCTGAGCCTGGATGGCCCCGTTCGTGAGGGTGATGTCTAATGCGTCGCCTACCTCAGCCTGCGTATGTCGGCTGACGACGCTCCCATCGTCATTGCGCTGCACGATGGCATATCCGCGGCGCAAGGTGTCACGTGGGCTTAGTGCTTCCAGCCGTAGCATAAGGCCATCAACTCGCTCCCCGTTAAGTGAGAGCATATGCGCAAGCATCTGACGGGCTATTCGGAGGCGGTCATCTATACGCAATCTCAGCGTGTCCAGATCCGGGAGGGAATTGTTGAGGCGTCTTCCCAATTGCTGAGTGGCTTCGATACCCATGGTTAATTGGCGTGAAATCGAGCCATCCATGCTTTGTGCGGACGCGATGGCAAATGCGATTAGCTCCGCACTGTCAGGGACGACGAGTTCCGCTGCGGCAGAAGGGGTAGGGGCGCGCAGATCTGCCACCAGATCGGCGATGGTATGATCGGTTTCGTGGCCTACTGCGCTAACAACGGGCACTGGACACGCAAATATAGCGCGTGCTACTTCTTCCTCGTTGAACGCCCATAAGTCCTCCAGCGAGCCCCCGCCGCGTGCCACGATGACAACATCAACACCTTGTTCATTTCCCGCGGCTTGGAGGGCCTCGGCGATGGCAGGCGCGGCGTCCTCGCCCTGTACCGGCGCGGGTGCGATGGCAAGCTCAACAAGGGGGTAACGGCGTCGTACAACATTCTGGATGTCGTGCCACACTGAACCGCTGGGCGAAGTGACTACTGCAACCTTCTTTGGGAATCGGGGCAGCCCGCGCTTGCGGGATTCGTCGAACAAGCCCTGCTGCTCGAGTTCGAGCTTGAGCTGTTCCAGTTTTAGTTGAAGCTCTCCTACACCTTCCGGCTGAGCGATGTCGGCAATGATCTGAAGGTCGCCCCGCTGCTCATAAATCGACACCCGCCCATGTAGGATGATGGCTGCGCCGTTTTCGAGATAGTTCGCACCTCGCGAATTGCGAAACATGACACAACGCATTGTGGCACTGCCGTCTCTGATGCTGAAATAGGAATGGCCGGAGCCGGGGCGGGCAAGGTTTGCTACTTCACCGTTTACCCACAGGTCCTGAAGCACAGTGTCGCGCTCCAGCGTTTGCCTGGTGTGCGATGAGAGCTGTGAGACTGTGTATATGGCAGGCATGCAAGCGTTGGCTATGTGCGCGAGAGATACTGGCCAGTACGAGTGTCAACCTTAATCTTTTCGCCTTGGTTTATGAACAGAGGCACCTGTACTACAAGTCCTGTTTGAAGTGTCGCTGGCTTCGTACCACCCTGTGCGGTGTCTCCACGTACCCCTGGCACCGTTTCCGCGACTTCGAGGTTGACTGTGATGGGCAATTCGATTGCTACGGGATTGCTGCGGTAGAGCACAAGGTCAACTTCGATCTGCTCCACTAGGAATTGAAGGCCGTCTGCTATCTGTTCTGCGTTGAGCGGAAACTGGTCGTAAGTATCGGTGTCCATGAAGTAGTAGAAGTCGTCGTCCTCGTAAATGTACTGGGCCGAACGGCGTTCGACGTCGGCAAGCTTAAAGCCAACATCGTAGCCAGAAAAGGAGCGTTCGACCTGCCTGCCTGTGGTCAATTCGCGGAACTTGATGCGCATTGTTGGAGCGCGCTGCTGCATCTTACGCTGCTCGTACTCAAGGACGATGAATGGCGCATCGTCCATTTCGATCGCCATTCCCTTCCTTAGTTCCCCGTAGTTGACAGTCATCAGAGGACTCCTTGGATACTTGTAGTAGAGAAATTAAAGCTTCTTGGCTTTGCTGATGACACGCGCCGTGCCACCTTCTAGAACGACGATGTCCTCGATGCGCACGCCGCCCCAGCCGGGAAGGTATATGCCTGGCTCGATGGTGAAGACCATTCCGTCTTCGAGAACATCCTCCTCTGCCGTGGGACCTACATGCGGGTATTCGTGGACGGCAAGCCCCACGCCGTGCCCGAGGCTATGGCCGAAGTCGTCGCCGTGGCCAGCGTCAGCAATTATCTCGCGGGCAATAGCATCGACTTCCTTGCCTGTCATACCTGCAGTTACCTGCTCTTCTGCCGCAACCTGTGCCTTGAGGACGATGTCATATATCCTGCGGAACTTATCATCTGGCTCACCAACGAATACGGTCCGCGTGAGATCGCTGCAATAGCCCTGGTACTTCGCGCCCATGTCTATAACGATCGCATCGTTGGGCTTAACGACAGTTTCGTCGGCGCGGTGGTGCGGCAGAGCGCCGTTCGGTCCCGCCCCGACGATGGTGTCGAAGGAGATCATCTCTGCACCGCGCTCACGCATCGCTTTTTCAAGCTCCCATGCGATTGATTCTTCCGTTACTCCCGGCTCGATGCGTGGAGCAACTTCGTCAATTGCCTCATCGGCGATGCGAATGGCCTCCGTGAGCAGCAGGAGTTCATCAGCATCCTTATAGACGCGCAACTTCTCCACAACACCGGATGTCGGCACCAGTTCGGGATGATTGGAGTTCTCCGTTTCCTCGATCGCTTTTAGAAGCGCCTGGTGAACTGAGATTGTAACATCCTGGCTCTCGAAACCGACGCGCTTAACATTGTGCTCTGCTGTCCACTCAGGCAGCCAGCCGAGTCCGCGCTGGATTCGATAAATCTGAAAGTCCGGCGCTTGATTGCCTGCCTGTTCGATGTAGCGAAAATCGGTCGCTAGCGTAGCGTCGTCGGCTGATACGAGCAGCCAGCCGGCAGAGCCGGTGAATCCAGACATGTAGCGGCGGTTTTCGGGAGACGAAATCAATATGGCGTCGAGTTCTTCTTCTTCGAATTGCTTGCGCAGGTTCTGTAGTTTCAGGCTCATGGGAATCCTTCTGATGTCAGGCTTGTTTCAGGTGTGTTGCCAGATGCTCGACTGCGAACAGGTAACCCTGCCAGCCTAGCCCGGCGATCTGCCCCTGCGCTATGTCTGCTATGACTGAGTGGCGTCTGAACTCTTCGCGGGCGTGGATGTTGGAGAGGTGGACCTCCACGATTGGGAGACGCGAGTCTATCAGGGCGTCCCGGAGCGAAAGGCCATAGTGGGTAATTGCACCGGCATTGACCACGATGCCCTCTACATCCGGGGTGAGCGCCTGCAGGTAATCCACAAGCGCCCCCTCGTGATTTGACTGGTAAAACTCCGTCTCTACCTCGAGTTCTCTTCCCTTTTCAGCGACTAGATCCTCGATATCGGCTAGCGTCTTGACGCCGTAGTGAGACTGCTCGCGCTTTCCGAGCATGTTCAGATTGGGGCCGTTGAGAATGATGATTTTCATATTAGAGCGGACTAACCGCTGATCTTAGTCCCTGCCATGTCTTCAATAAAGTTCGCGATGGCTGAGTGATCTGCGTTTCCCTTGCCTTCGTTCATAAGCGAGCCGATTATCTGCTGCGCAAGCGCGGTGAAGGGCAGTGGCACGCTGAGTTCTCGGGCAGTCTGCAATGCGTTGTTCAGGTCTTTCTGATGCAGGTTGATGCGGAAGCCGGGCGTGAAGTTGCCCTCGATCATCATGGGGCCCTTTGCGTTGAGCACATTGCTGCCGGCGAGACCGCCCTTGACGGCATCGAAGACGACATTGGGATCGAGACCTGCCTTCTTCGCGAGTACCAGAGCTTCACCAACTGCCGCGATGTTGATTGCGACCATAATCTGGTTCGCCAACTTGGTGGTGTTGCCCGCGCCGTAGTCGCCGCAGAATGTGGCGGTGCCCATGGGCACGAATACATCCTCGTACCGGTCGTACACATCTTTCTTGCCCCCGACCATGATGGCAAGTGTTCCGGAGATTGCTCCCGGCTCTCCGCCGCTGACGGGCGCGTCGAGAAAGTCAACGCCCTGTCCCTCGCAGCCAGCCGCTATCTTCTGTGAGGATGCCGGAGCAATGGAGCTCATGTCGATCACCACCGATCCGGAAGCCGCGCCTTCGAGCACGCCGTTCGGACCAAGGATGGCTGCCTCGGAGTCCGCAGAATCAGGCACCATTGTGATAATCAGCGAGTTCTTGGAGGCGACTTCGCTGGAAGACGATGCGGGGATTGCACCTTCGGTCGCCATCTCTTCCACTGAAGTACCAACGATGTCGTACACGGTTACGGTGTTGCCGGCGGTCATCAGATTTCGCACCATAGGCTTACCCATGATACCCAGTCCGATGAATCCAATATCTGCCATTATTAGCTCCTTTCGAGTGGCGTCACTTCGTCTGCGTGTGGACGCCTGTATGAAGTTCAAAATGCTCTTGTCATTATCAGACTATGGTACTCGCGCGGTCAAGTGCGACATCCCTACTGTCTACAGGCATCAGGACGCCTTCATCAGTTAATTCGCTTCGGTCAATGGTGTTATACTTCAACCTGTCGCCAGCCTTGCCACGAGACAACGGAGCCTTCCGCAAATGAAGATTGTTGACATTACAACGACGCAGCTCTTCTACCCGCACACCAAGCCAATACAGGACGCCACGATTCGGACGCCTACAGAGGGTGCCGGAGGCAGAGGACAACTATTCGTCCATATTCATACCGACGAAGGCGTAGAAGGGCTTGGTATCGGACAGTCATCGCCCGGGGTGCGTCAGGTCGTCGATGGTTTCCGCAATTTGCTCATTGGAAAGGACCCGTTCAACATCGAACAGCTGTGGAACGACATGTTCTGGCATGTGCGCGGGTACGGTCGCAAAGGCGTTGCGTTCTGCGCGCTATCGGCGGTTGACATCGGCTTGTGGGATCTGAAAGCGAAGGCACTGGGCGTGCCGCTGTTCAAGCTGCTCGGCCCGTACCAGGAATCGGTGCCAATATACGGCAGCGGCGGCTGGACTAACTTCAGCGAGCGGGAACTAATAGAGGAGATGACGGGCTACGCGGAGCAGGGCATACCACGCGTGAAGATGAAGGTCGGCAAGGACTTCGGGCAGTCCGAGCGTGAGGACATCCAGCGGCTTGCCGCTGTTCGTAGGGCGGTGGGAGACGATGTAGCAATCTATATTGACGCGAACAACGGCTACTATCCAAAGCAGGCAATCTATATGGCCCGGGAGTTCGAGCAGTACCAGGTGGGCTGGTTCGAAGAGCCGCTTATTGCGGACGATATTCAGGGTTTGGCGGAAGTAAGCCATGCGATCAATATCCCAGTCGCCACGGGCGAGCACGAGTACACCAAGCACGGCTTCCGCGAACTCATAGCAGCCGGAGGCGCTGATATCGTGCAGCCGGATGTTGGCAGGGTAGGTGGTGTTTCGGAATGGATGAAGGTCGCCCACATTGCCCACGCCTTCAACTTGCCGGTTGCGCCACACGCAGTGCAGCTCGTCCATTTACATCTAGCCTGCGCAACACCAAATCTCAAAGTGGTCGAGTACATGAACACCGGACTCGAAGGTGATCGGGTGTGGTACACGGAGTTTCCGCAGCAGAAGGACGGCATGTGGGCACCGTACCCGGATAGACCTGGCCTGGGACTTGAACTGGACCCCGCAGCCCTCGAGCAGTGGTCGGTATGAGAACATCGGGAACGGCAGGGGGGCAATCCCCCGCCGCTCAGGGTGCTGGCCTCCCAACCGGCTCCAGAAGATTGCGCATACCGCGACTTCAGACGCTTGACTCGCTAAGAGGGTATCCTAACTTCCGACTCCTCTGGATCGGAGATTTCTGCTCCAATAATGCGTTGTGGCTACAGATGCTCACCGCCGGCTGGCTGGTTCGCAGCTTAACGGCTAACTCGCCGTATTCCACATTCTTCGTGGTAACGATCGGGGGCCTGGTTATGCTGCCGGGTCTCTTCATGGCCCCTCTCGCGGGAACCCTCGGCGACCGCCTGGACCGCCGCAAACTCGTTATCGCGATACAGAGCTTTATGGCGGTTCTCTCTTTCCTTTTCGCAATACTCGTTGGGCAGCAACTGGTATCAGTAACCCATGTGTTCCTGTATGTGTTCCTGGGGGGAATCTGCCTGTCGATTACGCAGACCAACCGGATGGCGCTTATAGCCAACACAGTGCCTAGAGAAGCGATGGCAAACGCGTTTGCGACCAATGTCCTGACGATACCGGGAACGCGTATGATCGGCCCTTTTGTGGGGGGAATCTTAATCACGACGCTGGGGTTCTTCTGGAACTTCACACTAGAATCTGTGCTTTACCTTGGAACGGTGATCGCGTATCTGCCGATGAAGACGCCCTACACTCAGCGCCGACCTGCACAGGGAAATACACGATTTATCGACGACATGATTCTGAGCTTCACTTATGTATGGAAGGACAAGCGAGTGCTTCTTTACATCACACTGCTCGGATTTATTCCCAACACGATTGTGGAGCCGGTGATGTTCTTACTGCCCGTATTCACCGAAGAAGTGCTCAGGCGCGGCGCTGATGTTGGCGGCTATCTCGTTGCTATAAACGGACTGGGCGGGCTGCTAATGGCATTCCTTATCGCATCATTTGGATTCGTCTTCCCAAAGGGCAAAATTATTCTGATTTCTGCGATGATCAGTTCCATCGTCGTCCTGATGTTCGCCCACGCGTTCATTCTTCCACTTGCATTCTTTCTGATCATGATCTTTGCCCCGAGTCAGACTGCGTTCAGGACGGCGACGGTAACTCTGATGACTCTGATAGCCCCCGACGAGATGCGGAGCCGTGTGATGAGCCTGATGCGCTACAGCATGGGAGGCGTGGTGCTGTTCAGCCTGGTCATCGGTTGGTTTGCCGGCATAACTTCTGTTTCCATCGCCCTCACCGCGATGGGGATTCTGGGATTGGTGATGGGCCTTGGTTTCTGGTTCTTCGGCCACCAGATTCGAGAACTGGACGCATAGACGCATATGAGCATGTCAGACAGCACGGGCGAGCGGCAGCCTGCGGTGGACACGCGCCCACAGCCGAGATTCAGCGTCCGCATACCTCGCCTGCGAACTTTCGACTCCTTCGCGTATCCCAACTACCGCTACCTGTGGATTGGAAACTTCTTTGCCAACAATGCACAGTGGCTGCAGCTTCTTACTGTCGGCTGGCTGGTACGCGGCCTGACTTCGGGATCGTCAACCTCCACACTATTTGTGGTCACGGTTGGAGGAATGAGTCTGCTGCCGGGACTGATAATGGCTCCGATCGCGGGTACGCTGGGTGACCGCATGGACCGCCGCAAGCTCGTGATCGGAATACAGGCGTTCATGACGGCATTCTCGTTCCTGTTCGCCGTAATGGTAGGGCAGCAGCTCGTTACGGTTTGGCATGCATACATCTATGTTTTCGTTAGCGGTACCTGCGTCTCCATAAGCCAGAACAGCCGTATGGCGTTGGTAGCGAACACTGTGCCGCGCCACGCGATGGCCCACGCCTTCGCCACAAATGTGCTGACGATACCGGGCACGCGCATGATAGGGCCGTTCATTGGCGGAATCCTCATTACCACGCTCGGATTCTTCTGGAACTTCACGCTGGAATCCCTCCTTTACCTTGGGACTATCCTGGTTTTCCTGCCTATCAAGACGCCATACGCCCGCAGCGGGAGGGCGAGGGCGCAGACATCTTTCCTCTCCGACCTGGTCGGCGGCTTCACCTATGTTTGGAAGGACAAGCGAGTGTTGCTGTACCTGACCATGCTTGGATTCATACCGAACACGATACTTCAGCCGACTATGTTCCTCTTGCCGGTGTTCACGGACGAGATTCTGAAGCGAGGAGCGGATGTGGGCGGGTACTTCCTTGCGATTAACGGACTGGGCGGTCTGCTGATGGCACTGTTTATCGCATCCTTTGGGTTCGTATTCAAGAAGGGCATGATCGTGCTGGTCTGCGCGCTTGCAAGCTCCGTATTTATACTTCTGTTTTCCTATGCGATTATCCTGCCATTGGCGTTCCTATTGATTATGCTATTCGCTACTACACAGACAGCGTTCAGGACGACCAACGGCACACTTATGCAATTGCTCGTATCCGACGATATGCGAAGCCGCGTGACTAGCCTGCAGAGATACAGTATGGGCGGAGTGATAGTTGCCAGCTTCGCAATTGGATGGTTCGCAAGGCTAACCTCGGTTTCGATCGCCCTTGCAGCCATGGGACTCATCGCATCTGTCCTAGCAATCGTCTTTTATGTGTTCGCCAAGCAGATACGCGAACTGGACGCCTGACTCGGGAACAGAGGAGGGAAGCAGATGGAATACCGTAGCCTTGGCAAGACCGGACTGAATGTGTCACTCGCCAGTTTCGGTACGGGTGGCCCCAGCCAGTTCGGGCAACACAAGGGGCTGGAGCAGCGTCAGCAGACCGCACTGGTCAGGCGCTGCTTAGACCTAGGAGTCAATCTGTTTGACACGCACGAGGGCTACGGCGAAAGCGAGCGAATACTTGGGGAGGCGCTCCGCGGTGTGCCAAGAGACTCGTACCATCTGGTTACGAAGTGGTCCTACCATAGCGGAAACGGCGCACGGGATGAAGCGGCATTTGCGGAATCAATGGAGCGTAGCCTCGAGCGGCTCGAAACGGATTATGTTGATGTGATGATGATTCACGGCATCTTAGCGTCGGAGTACGAATCTGTGGTGGAACGCTTCGTCCCTGTTCTTGAACGCATGCGAGATCAGGGCAAGGTTCGTTTCCGGGGATTCAGCACCCGGTATATCGCGGACCCAGCACAGGAGATTGTGCCGTATGCTCTTCGCAGCGATCCCGACCTATGGGATGTCGTGATGCTGAAGTATGGAATCCTGAATCAGATAATGGCTGAAGATGCCATGCCGCTTGCCGTGGAGAACGGCGTGGGAGTGCTTAACATGGCATCTGTGCGTATCAAACTGCCCATTCCTGCGCTGCTGGAAGAATTGATTGCGGAATGGAAGGACAAGGGCTATATAGCACCCGACAGCATTCCCGCACAAGACCCGCTTGGCTGGCTAGTGAATGACGATGTTGACTCGGTGGTGAGCGCAGCGTATAAGTTTGCCGCAGATCATCCGGCGGTCAGTAGCGTAATCACCGGCACATCCAATCCCGAGCACCTGGAGTCTAATATCGCAGCACTAGAGGAGCCACGTCTGCACGGTGGGGACAGTACGCGGCTCAGGCTTCTGTTCGGCGATATTGCGGAGTATGCCTGAATTAGAGCATTACCACAGACCGCAGTACCTCCCCACGTTCCATCTTGTGGAACGCTTCTTCGACATCATCGAGCGCGATGGTCTCTGATACGAACCTGTCGAGGTCAAGCCGTCCCTGCAGGTACAAGTCAATGAACATCGGGAAGTCCCTCGTGGGCAGGCAGTCACCATACCATGACGATTTGAGCGAGCCACCCCTACCGAATATCTCTATCATCGGCAGCTCAATCTTCATCTGCGGGTCTGGCACACCGACCATCACCACAGTTCCTGCGTGGTCGCGTGCGTAGAATGCCTGTTCGTAGGTTATGGGATTACCGACGGCTTCGATAGCGACGTCCACTCCATTACCGCCGGTCAGCTCACGTATCGCCTCCACGGCGTCCATCTGGGATCCGTTTATGGTGTGGGTAGCACCGAAGTCCTTCGCCCACTCCAGCTTCCGGTCGTCGATGTCCACACCGATGACGGTATGCGCCCCAGCCAGCCTTGCGCCGGCGATTGCAGCATCACCGACGCCACCACAGCCGAATACCGCCACTGAGTCGCCGCGAGACACCCCGCCCGTGTTCACGGCGGCGCCTAGTCCTGCCATTATGCCGCAACCCACTAGTCCGGCTGCTGCTGCCGATGCACTTGGATTAACTTTCACGGCTTGACCGGCAGCGACAAGTGTTAGCTCAGCGAACGCGCCAATGCCGAGAGCGGGCGAGAGTGGGCTACCGTCCTCGAGCGTCATTGGTTGCGATGCGTTGCCGCTGTCGAAGCAGTACCATGGTCGGCCGCGCAGACAAGAGCGACAATTGCCGCAGGGGGCACGCCAGGCGATTATCACGAAATCTCCTGGCTCCACATTCGTCACCCCATCTCCCACACTTTCGACTAAGCCTGCAGCCTCATGTCCTAGCAGGAAGGGGAATTCGTCTGTGATCGCGCCTTCGCGGTAGTGCAAGTCAGTGTGACACACACCGCAAGCCTGTACTTTGACAAGCGCCTCGCCCGGTCCCGGATCAGGCACGACAATCGTCTCGACCGATACTGCCTCGCCCTTAGCGCCCGCTATGACCCCTTTTACTCTATTGACCATATTCTGATGTCCTCCAATTATCGCCCGCGCGAGGCGGCAACAGTGAATTGATTCCTTTAGAGAGAATTGCAACTGCCTGCTAGCAATCTCAACATAGTGGGCTGAATTGCCTCAGCGAGAATATGTTAGGGGCAGTCTCAGTGTCAAGCCGCGAGCGGCCCGAGATCGCATCCCCATACTTAAGAATGAGTAGAACCTAATGACCTGAGATGTTCCAAGCTGGGTGGGTCCGCACCCTGCCTAGTGCATGCGATCGCTGCCGAAGTGTTGGCGAAGCCAATCGCGTGCTCAAGAGATTCGCTGCTCAGGCTTCCAAGGGCGTCTCTCGTAAGCAGTCCATTACTGTCCAGCCTTGCAAGCAGCGCCGACGTGAAAGCATCTCCCGCGCCCACCGTATCTGCCACATCGACGCAGACGCCAGGACTACTCACGACCGCTTGGCGGGACAATGCGACCGCGCCCTCCGCCCCAAGGGTTACGGCAACTAGCAGCGGCCCAGTGCTAAGCCACTGATCGGCTATATCCATGTAGTAATCGTCTGGATAAAGCCACGCAAGGTCTTCTTGGCTTACCTTGACCAATGTTGCGAAACGAAGCAGATCTTCGATTCGTTCCCGATAGAGTTGGCGATCTGAAAACAGCGAGGGACGCACATTCGGGTCGAGCGAGATGACGCGTGAACCGCGCTCTCGTCGCATTAATTGCTCATAAGTATGGGCGCTGCTGCCGAGCATTAGCGAGTAGGAGCCGAAATGCAGGGCAGTCACCTCGTCTCCGAATGCGTCGAGAACATCACCGGCTTTGAGGCTCTGCTCAGCAGTGCCGCTGCCGTAGAACGCGAAGGCGT
This sequence comes from Dehalococcoidia bacterium, assembly GCA_963665605.1. GTDB lineage: Bacteria > Chloroflexota > Dehalococcoidia > Lucifugimonadales > JADFKI01 > Bin90. The sequence continues at coordinate 3,654,559 of OY762409.1, forward strand.
GCCCGCCGTCAGAATCGGGAAGGACAAACGCTAGAGCGCTGGGTTCGTCGCCGCGTACCAGCCAGCGCACATTAACGCCATTCTGCGTCAGATGAGAAAAGATCACATCGCCGAATCGGTCTCTCGAAATCTTGCCGATGAACGCCGCGGGCTTGCCCAGTCGCGCTAGCCCAACCGCAACATTGCAGGGAGAACCACCCGGACGCGGCACGAACATCGTTTCTCCACTGACTTCAAGAGGCGTAAAGTCAATTAACGCCTCGCCACACACGCCTATCAACGCTGCGCCGCCGTAAGTTCAGCTAAAGAGGCAAACTCCTCCATTAACGCAGGATACAGTCTTCTATAGGCACCATAGAGTTCATTGTATTCTGCTGCATCAGTGGCATCCGGCTCCGCTGCGGCCTCGGCACTGACGAAAGACTTTACTGCGCCCTCTATGCTGGTGAACATGCCGCATCCCACGGCCGCCATCAAAGCCGCGCCGTATGCAGCACCGCCTTGAGGCCGGACCGTGGTGATGGGAAGGCCGAACACGTTTGCAAGCGTCTGCAGCCACATCTGACTGCGCGCGCCACCACCGATAGCTCGCACTTCACTTGGCGATGCCCCTTGCTGACGCATTAGTTCCAGCGAGTCGCGCAGGGCAAAACTCACACCTTCAATCACTGCCCTCGCCAAATGACCCCTACCGTGAGCGAAGCTGAGGCCGAAAAAAACTGCCCTAGCGTTAGCATCGCTGTGCGGAGTGCGCTCGCCTGTGAGGTATGGAAGAAATAACAGGCCGTCACTTCCAACTGGAATCTGCTCCGCTTCCGCCGTGAGTGAGTCATAAGAGTGGCCCGGAGCGATCGTATCTCGAAGCCAGCGCAGAGAACTTCCCGCGGAAAGGACAACTCCCATCAGATACCACAGGTTCGGGGCGCAGTGGCAGAAGGTATGCAGGCTCATACTCTGCTCGATATTGGCCTCGGCTGAGGGCAGGAATACCGCGCCCGATGTACCTATGCTGACCTGCATAACGTTGGTGTCAATCGCGCCTGAGCCAACTGCTCCAGCCGGGTTGTCGGCACCTCCCCCGACGATCGGTATGCCCGGCTGCACGCCGAGTTCGGCTGCTGCTTCCGCGGTGATTACTCCTGAAATATCCACAGACTCTATGATGTTCGGTAAGATTGTGGATTCTAATTCCAATGCTTCAAGAATCTGCTCGGACCAGACGCGGGAATGAACATCGTAGAGCAGGGTGCCAGCCGCGTCCGACGGCTCGGTTGCGTATTCTCCACTCAGTCGATATCGTATGTAGTCCTTTGGAAGAAGAAGCGTGCTGAGGCGGGAGTAACTGTCGGGCTCGTACTCTCTCAGCCACAGCAACTTGGGCGCCGTGAACCCTTCAAGCGGCGGATTTCCCACGGTATTGCGGAGGGCATCTAGTCCCACTCTATCCTGTATCAGCCGGCACTGGTCAGTGGTGCGGGCGTCATTCCACAGGATTGCGGGCCTAATGACTTCGCCTTTGCGGTCGAGGAATACCGAACTGTGCATCTGACCGCTGAGGCCGAGCGCCGCGATTTCAATTCTTAGGTCGCCGCGGTCGGCAAGCTGTAACATCTTGCGTACCGCTAGTACCGTGCTCTGCCACCAGTCCTCTGGGTTCTGCTCAGACCAACCTGGTCTCGGTACGCTGACGGGATGCTCTATCTCGGCTTCTGCGAGCACGCCGCCATCGGAGCCGACCAGCATCGCTTTGACGGCTGTCGTACCGACATCAATTCCGATAACGGCTTGGACAGCGGATGCCATACGTCTCTAAATCTGTCTTAGGCGTGGGTCGAAGTAGTCGCGCAGCCAGTCACCCAAGAAGTTCAGAGAGACTACGACCAGGGCAATGGCGACGCCGGGAATGACCGCAATCCACCATGCGGAATCGATGTAGTTCCTTCCGAAGGCAACCATACTGCCCCATGCGGGTTTGGGTGGCGGAATCCCAACGCCCAGGAAGCTCAAAGTGGCTTCGGTCAGGATAATCTGACCTGTTCCGAGCGTTGCGACGACAATAAGTGTGTTAGTTACGCCTGGAAGCAGGTGCTGAAAGATAATGCGTGGCGACGAGGCTCCTGCTACCCGAGCAAGCGCAACATAGTCCATCTGCTTCAACTGCAGGATCTCACCCCTGATCTGGCGTGCGGTCGTGCCCCAGGAGAAAATAGCAATTATGATGAGCAGCGTGGTGAAGCTGGCACCGAACACTCCTACCATCACAAGTGCGGCAAGGATGAAGGGCAGGGCATTCTGCAAATCAACGAGGCGCATAAGGGTCTCGTCGATGTGACCGCCGAAATATCCGGAGACGGCACCTATCACCGCACCGAGAGCGACGCTGAGCAGCATCGTAATTGCGGCGAAACTGATGGAGACCCTTGCGCCATGGATGATGCGGCTGAAGATGTCGCGCCCTTGATTGTCGGTGCCAAAGAGGTGTTCGGTAGTTCCCCCGAATCCTATAGGGGGCTTAGATCGCGCTCGCAGGTCGCCTTTCACAGGATCGTATGGTGAAATGAGCGGCGCCGCGATCGCCGCGAATACCAAAACGATGAGGATGAATGCGGGAATGTACGGCCAGCGTCGGAACCCGGCAAAGGTCTTGGAAATGAGCGATGGTTGGTCTATTCGCAGCAGTGGTTCTTGTTGTTCCAGTTGCATTATCGACTCTGAGACGGTTTCTTATTCGTATCTGATGCGGGGGTCAACAAAGGCGTAAATCATATCCAGAATGAATGCGAATATCACATACATAGCGGCAAAGAACAAGACGGAGCCTTGCAGAATAGGGAAGTCGTTCGCATAGACTGCCTGCAGGGCGAGCCTTCCAAGACCCGGCAAAGCATAGATGGTCTCCGTCAAGACCGTGCCAGTGGCGAAGCCTGCGAGTAGCAGACCGCCGTAGGTTAGCGGGGCAATCAGGGCGTTCCTGAAGGCGTGCTTCCAGACCAGAGTAAACTTTCCAACTCCCTTGGCTCTCGCCAGTTTCACATACTCGGAATCCATGACGTCCAGCATCGCGGAGCGTGTGAGGCGCAGGAATCCTGCCGAACCAAACCAGCCGAGAATAATGCTGGGCATGATGTAATGTGAAATCCCGCCTTGCCCCGCCGCAGGCAGCAATTCCAGTTTGACCGAAAATATCAGGATCAGAACGATTGCAAGCCAGAAAGCAGGTACGGACTGCCCTAGAACGGCCATCGTTCTGCCCAGATAATCCCAGAATGAACTTCGGTACACCCCTGACAGTACACCAAGCGGAATGCCGACAAGCACGGCGAATACGAACCCTCCGCCGGTGAGCTTCAGTGTGAGGGGCAATCTATCGGTGACAGCCGTCCAGACTGGGATACCGGTGTCGATTGACTCGCCCCAGTCGCCCAGCAGTACATCTCTGAGCCAGTAGAGGTACTGCAGCGGGAGCGGCTTATCCAGTCCCAGCTTCCTTCCCCATGCTTCCCAGACCTCAGGGCCAACATGCGAAAACGCGTTCAAGTAGAGAAGACGTGGATCGCCCGACATTCGTGAGAGGGCGAATACGATGACAGTGGCTAGGATGATGGTTACGAGCGAATAGCCGACCCTTCGCAGCAGAAATTGCGTCATATCTTCTCGTGCTTCAGCAGGGGCGTCTCAATCGACGGTTCTAATAATATCCCCTCCCCAGAGTCAGGGAGGGGATACATGATTTCAGTGAATCGGCTCGCAGCATCTGTCAATGCGCGCCCGGATGACACTTGCAGTTATTGCTTCAGTGTTATGGTTTCAAGGTTATTGAACAAACCCGTAATCTCCATCTGCCAGCCCTCCACGAAGTCTGGGTTCACCCAGACAGGGTTGTCGGCGTGGACTACCCCTGTTGAGAGCATCCAGTGATGGAAGAATTCACCTTCCTTGATGTTTGCGGCAATTCTGGCCTCTCTGTCAAGCGGGTTGGCTTCGACCTCGTTAACATAGGTCATAACTTCAAGAGCTTCGAAGCCGGGGTTCCAGTCGCCCTCACCAATGGTTGAGCCTTCACGCGCTGCCAGCCTTGGCTGATCCATAAGAAGTAGCGGTCCTCCGCAGCCGGGCCAGGCACAGCAAGATGTCAGGCCGTTCCATTCCCGGTCAACTAGCCTGGGCCTAAACGCCTGGTACGCAGTGCTGTCCACCGTCACATCAAGGCCGATGTTAATCCACATCGTGGCAACGGCGTCGAACACCTCAAAGTTTACATTCGGAAGCTGCTGCACATAGACCTGGAACGCAGGGAAGTCATCGACAGGGTAGCCTGCTTCCTCGAGCATGTCCACTGCGCCGTCTGGGTCGTAGGGAATTACCCACTCGTCTTTATGTTCCGGCAGCGAACTTGAGAAGAAGTTGATGTATTCGGGGAAGCCGTTTCCAAGGAGTACCTCTTCCACGATCAGCTCTCGGTCGATCGCCCTTGATAGCGCGTGGCGTACCAGCCTCGCCGATTCCATCCGTGCAGGGTCATTGGGATCGCCTATCCAGGGATGTTCTTCGTCGGGCATGAAGCCGGGTCGCGGTGTTACGGGCTGTCCGTCACGACCCTGGTTGTCACCTTCAGGATACTCAAACATCCAGAAGTTGCCGCTGTAGGTAATCGCCTGTGTCGCACCACCTAGGTTGTCGCTATTCGGCTCCAGTCCCGCATCGAGCAGGTCGGGAAGGAAGCTAAACGGCACCGGGTCCATGATATGTATGGCGTCCGTCTTGATGAGCGCGACTCGTGTGGAGTCTTCCGGAATCTCCTTCACGCTAAGTTCTCCGAAGGATGCTGGAGTATCCCAGTAGTCGGCGAACGTACTGCCTATGAATTCGTCGTTCGCAGTCCAGCTCTCCATCTGGAAGGGGCCAGTGCCGACCGGGTTCTGGAAGGCATTGTCGCGACCCTCATCATTGATGTACTTGCTGCTGTAAACGAAAACCAGTCCGATGATCGCGCCCTCGAACTCCGACGTGAAGCTCTTGAGCGGGAACTCAACCGTATGCTGGTCAACGACCACATGAGGATTCTGGTACTCATGCAAGTAGCCTACGTTTCCGAATACAGACTCCTCGTTTTCGACCCCGGCGTCTCCGAAGCTCCACTTGACATCCTCTGCACCCATCTCTCCCCAACCGTGATGGAACTGGACGCCTTCGCGGAGATTCACGGTTATCTTGGACAGGTCGGTCGCAACATCATAGGATTCCGCCAGATGCGGATAGAAGAGCAAGTCCTCTGCCTTGCGTTCCGTCAGGCTTTCCATCAAGCCAATAAGTCCGGGTATGGTGTCACCCGTGCCGCCTGACGCCTGGCCTGGCAGTCCCTGCGGATTGCCTAGAGTGCGCATTGCCACTTTCAACTGTCCGCCGCCCGTGGATTCTGCAGGTGCTGCTGCGGGCGCAGTCGTGGGCGCAGGTGCAGAGGTTGGCGCTGGAGCGGGCGCCGCCGCCGCAGGAGCCGCCGTTGCCGGAGCCGGTGCGGCAGGCGCTTCTTCTGGCGCCGAACCGCATGCCAAAGCGAATAGCGTAGCCAAAGCCACGATGCTAACGAGCATTAGGGGTCTGAGTTTCATTCCTTCGCCCTCCTTGAATGACTCATTGCGCGGGTATCGATTTGGCACAGTGAGTGGCGCCAATTGCTGAATTGCAAACCCTGAATTCAACGGGGCTATTAAATCATTAAGTAATTTAATAGTCAATATGCCTTAAAGATATACTTGATGCCACACGAAACCCGAGTTCTTACTCCTCCGGCTCGGTTATTGTCAGAACTTGATTGGGGTCAACGTTTTCGATGACTTGAGTCCTTCCACTCGGCCAAAACACCTCGATTTCCTCTACTTCTTCATCGGCGCCCAACCCGTATTCCAGGTCGATGCTATCCATCGACAAGTAGCTGGAACCCGCACGAACCTCCTGCACCTGAGTGCGTCCGCCGGCCGTGAGATAGACTCGCGCACCGATACCGTCGGCGTTGCTGCCAGAGCCGTCGATTGCCATCCGACCCTTCAGCCGCAGCGTTATCCAATGGTTGGCGTTGTGGCCGTTCAGCCAGACAAAGAGTGGGCCCGTCCTAGCCGCCGTTGCCGCAGGACCACCGGGCAGGCCGGGTATGAATATGTCGCCGCTGCTGTTGGTGGCAATCAGATCGACGAAGCCATCACCGTTTAGGTCGCCGTGCGCAAGTCCTTTGCCGTTCTCGTGCAATTGGCGGTCAATGCGCCTTGCCTTAAGAGCCTCCGGGTTCGTCCGCACAAGTGGGTCGTCTTCAAGCCCATCGTAGCTCGCATGGGTGATGTCGAGCAGTCGGGCGCGCACGGTGATATCTTCGAATGCTCCCGCATTATTGCCGCGGAGCATTCGACCGGCGGCTGGGAAGATGTGCCCGTCTGGGCCGCCTCCCCTGCCCATAGTAGAGCCGAACCAGTACAAGTCTTGGTCACCGTCGTTTTCGTAGTCGAAGAAAGTCGCTCCAAATCCAAAGTCGTAAGCGGCGACGCCGGTTGGTATCTTGTGTCCCTCATGGATACTTGATGGGTCGAGCGAAATAGGAGGGAACCAGGGGCTAGGCTCGACCATAGTGGAGCCTGCGATGTCAACGAATCCGGCGTCACCCCTGTTGCTCAGAAGGAAGTGGGAACATGTACCTGTGGCAAACCGACCGAAATACTCGCAAGTGCCGCGTGGCACTTCTCTGGGTGGCTGCAACAGCGTATGAAAGCCAACATTCGGGACGAATATATCGAGGTCAGTGTCACCATCGACATCTCCCACTGCGAAGCCCATCCATGCGCCGACCTTGTCTATGCCAATGCTGCGCCCGACGGGCGTGAATTTAACACGGAAGGGGTCTGTGTCGTTACGATATAGGTGAAGCCTGTCGGCGTCGTTGGCAACCCAGAGGTCCTGGTCGCCGTCGTCATCGTAATCGAAGAAAAGCGCAGCGTGAGATTGACCTGTCGGCTCACCAACCCTGTTCCCCTGTGCGTCCACCGTCGCGGGGTCATATCCCTCATACTCATCTCCCGTTTCGGGATTTGTGTAAATGACAGGAGTGTTGTCAGGATACCGCATCAATATCTGCGGGCCCTCAACTCCGGCCTCCTCTGTGGAATCGCTGAATGTTAAGTCGCCATTGTTGACGAATAGCTTGTTGAAGTGCCCCGGATGGTTCAGGTCTTCGAAGTGGCGAAAGTCCTGATCCATCAGATTTGCGACAAACAAATCGAGCCACCCATCGTTATTCACATCCGCACAGGCGATGCTCGTGGCGGAACGGGCATTCACCAATTCTCCGAATGCCGCGGTGGTGATGTCCACGAAGGTGCCGTCCTTCATGTTTAGCAGCAGCGTGTCTAAGTTACCCTGCTGGGGTGATCTGAAGCCCAGGTCGTCTGCAGGATTGCCCCACGCCCCAACATACAGGTCCTGGAATCCGTCGTTGTTGACATCACAAGCCACGGCACCTGTACTGTGAGAATTCTCAAGGGCAGCACCGGCGGAACTGCTCACATCGCTGAAAGTCTCGTCACCATTGTTCATATAAAGCAGATTACCGTGCCCTGCCATCTGGGTCACATAGAAGTCTAAGTCACCATCCCGGTCGTAATCGAAAATGACCACGCCTGGCCGGTCGTTCCAGACGCCGAATCCGCTGTCTAGGGCCGTATCAGCAACGTTGGTGAATGGGACAACGGCCTTCGGATCGTGCAATTCAGAGATGGCTTCTGACTCCATGTCGCGGTCGAAATTGGCAAACTGGCAGGCGGTCGATAGAGCGAGCATGGCTACGCCAGCTAATAGCAGATGGATTGACCTAAGAAATTGTACATTCACTTGGACACTTGCCTTGCGTCCTACTCGGTCTCTGATTCCAAAGGAGGGACAGCACGATGATTGGGAAAATACGAATCTCAGGGCGTAGTGTTGTACGACGGAGTGGCGATGTCAAGGATGCAGGTGCCTCCTGTCTTTCCAGCCTCCCGCTGCGAGTCAACATCGGATCTATTCATAACTTCAATCTTGACTATCATTCAAACTGATGATTTAATGACGCCATTCTCAGGCATGAGAAATCGGTTTATCGCTCCGTTGGAAACAGTTGACACTAGCGATCGATAAGATTATTCAGTTCGATTGGGAGGGAAAATTATGCGAGGCTTGCGGACACGAAAGTCAGCGATTTGGCTAGTCTTATGCGCTGTGGCGGCTATGCTGACGGCAGCGGCCTGCGGCGCGGCCGAACCTGAAGTGGTCACGGTGGTTGAGACTGTGGTCGTAACCGAAGAGGTTGTGAAAGAGGTAGAAGTCGCGAAAGAGGTCATTAAAGAGGTAGAGGTTACCAAAGAGGTTGAAGTAGTCAAGGAAGTCGAAGTTCCTAAAGAGGTAATCAAAGAAGTCGAGGTCGTAAAAGAGATTACCAAAGAGGTAATCAAGGAAGTGCCGATCGAGCGCGTGGTGATTGCAACGCCAAGCCCGACGGATGAGGTCTTCTATGTGCGACCGCTGGACCCGTTCCCCAAGAGCGGCGGCACTTTCCGAGTAGGCGCACACGGACCGCCCGCACACTTTGACTGGTACGCCTCCGGTACTATTGCGAACCATGGCGTGCAGTCCCCGATGTATGACGCGCTGCTGCGCCGGGATCCCCGGACATCGGATGTGCCGGTTATTCCTGACCTCGCGTACAGGTGGGACATATCTGATGACCAGCTGACCTACACATTCAGCATCAGGGAGGGCGTCAAGTTCCACGACGGTAGTGACCTGACCGCTGAGGACATCAAGGCGACTTATGACAGGATAATATTCCCTAGTGAGGAACTAGTCAGCCTGCGGAGGGCTTTGTTCCCCAATGTCGCCGAAGTAAATATGCCGGACGATTACACTGTCGAGTTCGTGCTGAGTGAACCACGCGCGCTTGCCAACATGATGGTCGCCTTCTCCACGGAGTGGAACCTGGTAAGCAAGAAGGAAACTTTCGAAGAACACGGCGGTAATCTTCGAGGAGTTGACGACCACCCCGGCACTGGCCCGTTCAAATATGTATCGAGAAACGATGACCAGTGGGTGCAGGAAAAGAATGTTGACTACTGGAGTCCCGACGCTCCTTACATCGATAGGATTGAACATATCTGGCTGAAGGCGTGGACTCCCGAAAACACGGCGGCCCTTCTGGGAAACCAGACTGACTGGACGATGTGGATGGCTCCTAAAGATGGCAAAGACATCGGAAACAGGCAAGGGCTGAATAGCATTCGCCAGCACCTGCTCATTTGGCACGGCATCCCAATGAATAACCTGCGAAAGCCGTTCGACGACAAGCGAGTGCGTCAAGCATTTGCCCTTGTTCTCGACCAGCAGGCTCTTCTGGACGTTACATCTGATGTAAAGGCTACTCTGTTCGGTGGCGGCTGGTACACGGACGGCACCCCTTATGGATTGCCTCTGGAGGAACTGAAGCAGAGGAAGTACTTCCGCCATCCGACTGAGGAAGATATAGCGGAGGCTCGCCAGCTGCTGGCAGAGGCCGGTTATCCCAATGGAGAGGGAATCCCAACTCTTGACCTTGCTACTCGCGAGACCATCAACCAGCGTCTGAGGGCACCCGCAATTCAGGCAATGCTGAAGGAAGGTCTTAACATCGACACCGAAATTCGCGTAATTGACGTTTCTGCGCACGGTGAAGAGATCAAGGCAGGAAACTACGACATCGCGGTTGAGGGAGGCGCGTGGGCGTTCATCCCGGACCCATCGTTCTACATCAAGGACTTGTTCGGACGCTGTGGTGACAGGCTATGCGACGGCAACACCGCGTTCTACGACAACCCGGAAATGGATGCGAAGCTCAGGGCTATGGAAATAGAACTGGATCAGGCGGCGAAGATTGAAATGTCTAGAGACTTGGCAACCTTCCTCGACCAGGAAATGCCGTGGGTGCCTCTGGACACTACTGAGATCACCTACTGGGGATACTGGGACCATGTGAAGGGCCTGATGCCTGCGAATAGCGATTTCTATGCAAACTATGAACTGCACAAGTGGGATTACGTCTGGCTGGATAGGCAGTAAAAGAGAATTCTATTGTTGATAACTGACAAATAACACGTTGGAGTCGGAGAGGCAGGGCACCTCACTGGATAATTGCCACTGCCTCTCCTCTCAATGGAGGGGATGATTGCGAACCTACGTCCTTAAACGGTTGCTATATGCAATCCCCACCATTTTTGGTATTACCGTCCTGATATTCGGCATCATGCGGATTCTACCCGGTGACCCTCTAGGCGCCTACTACGGGATTGAGACTATTATCCAGTGGACTCCCGAACAGAAGGCGGCGATACTAAGAGACCTTGGGCTGGACAAGCCGATAGCCGTGCAATACGCGGTGTGGATGAAGGACATCGCCTCTGGGAGACTCGGTGAGTCATTCTTTCGTGGTGATCCCATCATCAATATCCTGGCTCAACGAGGGCCAATCAGCGCCCAGATCGGCATAATTTCGGTTGCAATTTCCTGGATAATAGGCCTACCAGTTGGCATAATCAGTGCCGTGCGCCCAAATTCAGTCTGGGATATGTTTACCAGTTTCTTCACGGTACTATTTCTTGCGATACCCGGATTTTGGCTCGGGTTGCTGGTGGTAGTCGCCTGCATCTCATGGTTTCAGTACAAAGCGCCAATCGTGTCGGTGCAGTTCTGGGAAGACCCGTGGACGAATTTCCAGATTATCGTGGGCCCTGCCATAGTCCTCGGTCTGGGTCAGGCGGCGTTCATTGCCCGCATGGCTCGCTCATCATTGTTCGAGGTGCTGCGAGAGGACTATGTTAGGACCTCGCGCGCCAAGGGGCTTATTGAGCGCTTGGTAATCGCGCGCCACGCCATGCCGAACGCTCTGTTGCCCGTGCTGACATTGAGCGGCGTGCTGCTTGGCTTCGTGATGGGCGGCTCCGTTGCGGTGGAGCAGGCATTCACCGTGCCGGGTCTGGGCAAGGCTCTTGTGGTTGCTGCAATCGACCGCGACTTTAATGTCGTGCAGAATATCGTCCTTTTTTATGCGGTAATCTTCGTAATGGTCAATCTCTTAATTGACTTGCTCTACGGGTGGCTCGACCCAAGAATAAGGCTAAACTAGCGCCGTACTCATTTTGAGAAGGTGATGCAATGGCAGTGGAATCGGTAGCGGCGCGAGGCAGCGTCAGTTCCAATGTTCACAGGTATGGGGGAAATCTGCGCGGTTTCGTTCGTCGCAGTCCATTTGCGGCCATATGGGGTCTGATAGGGCTGATTCTGATACTGATGGCAGTCGGCGCGCCTATAATTACGCCCTACGACCCTCTGAAAACCAACTTCACAAAAATGAGTGCGCCTCCGGATAGTGAGAGCTACTTCGGAACCGACCAAATAGGTAGGGATCTGCTAAGCAGAATACTTTACGGTGCGCGAATCTCGCTATTCGTGGCTTTGGCGTCCGTGCTCCTTGGAACAACCATAGGCGGCGTGTGGGGTCTGGTGAGCGGCTATTTGGGTGGCTTGACGGACATGATAAGCCAGCGCTTCGTGGAGATCATCATGGCCTTGCCGGGCTTGATACTCGCCTTCGCGCTCGTACTTGTCATGGGCGCCGGGATGTGGACGATAATTATCGCCATCGCAGTAACCCGCGTGCCCTTCGGCGCAAGGATTATTCGCTCAGTTGCATTGTCAGTCAAAGAAACAGCGTATGTAGAGGCGGCGAGAGGTATCGGTGCCTCTCAGGTGAGGATAATGGCGCGGCATGTCGCGCCGCAATGTGTTGCTCCCTTCCTGATTCTGTTCACTGTCCATTTGGGCACGGTCATCGTCATTGAGGCATCGCTGAGTTTCCTGGGTTTGGGCGTTAGCCCGCCGACACCCACTTGGGGCGGCATGCTGGGCGAGGCGTCAGCGCTGCTGTATCCCTTCTGGTGGCACGTGGTATTCCCCGGTGTCTTCATTACTGTCACCGTGCTGGCATTCAACCTCTTCGGTGACGGACTTCGTGACGCGCTTGACCCAAGACTGCGCGGCACACTTGAATAGCCTGATAGGATGCGCGGGATAGGCAATGTGGTTAGCGCCGAAAGTGCGGAATCACTTGCTCTCCTAGAATGCTGATTGTCTGCATCGCCTGTTCGGGTTCGTCCAGTGCGCAGCGGAACAATATGTGCGTTGCGCCCATATCTTGAAGTTGTTCCAATTCACTGATGCAGGCATCCGCCTCCCCCACGATGAGTGACTCCTGCATCTCACGCTCCCCGAAGTCACGATAGCCTCGCTCGAACAGAACCTCGGCGTCGCGCAAAGCCTCTTCCTTTGTTGCCGCGAGGTGTAGATCCCGGCGCACGACAAGTTCGCTGACCTCGTCGGCGCGACCGAACTCCGACAGGGCACTCCGATAGAAGCGCAGTCGATCCTCTATGTAATTCGGCGTCCAGCCGGGGTTGATGACCCACGCATCAGCGCTCCGAGCTGCACGTCGCACCGCCGGATCGGCGTTCGCGCCTATCCACATCGGAATTGACTCGCTCAAGGGTTTCGGGTTGACTGAAACGGCGCTGAAATTGTAGTGCCTCCCGTTGTAGGATATTTCGTCCTCCTTCCACAGTAGGCGCATAATCTCGAAGGTCTCAACAAAGCGCGAGACGCGCAACCGCTGGGGAGTCTCGAAAGCGTCGTGCGCCTCTGGCTGGTGTCCCAGACCGCTGATGACCGTCGTCCTGCCTCCGCTGATTACATCCAGCATCGCAAGCTGCTCCGCAAGCAGTATCGGGATGTAGAAGGGCAGAAGGAAAAGGGGTATCAGGCACATGTCCCCGGTGAATGCCGAGAGATGCGACATTGTGGGCAGAACCTGAAAATAGTTGTTTCGCGTAACATGATGATCGCCAAGCGAAAGTGAGGCGAAGCCCAACTCTGCCATCATCTTGACTTGCTCGGTCAGGTTGTCCATCAGCTCCGCCGGATCACGCTCGATTGCGTAGCTTGTCGTGAGTGACATTCCTATCTGCATGTTGAAATATCCTTGATTCTGCTGGTTTGTGCCGTTGCTCGCCAGAAAATATAATGGTCAATATGAAACCCTTAGTTCACACCACTTCTATGACCTTGCCGGATACTGACATCGAAAGCCTCCAGCGCGCGCTGAACGAGAGGCTCCCACGTTATGCAGTCATATTGTATAACGACGAATACCACTCCATGGACTATGTGGTTGAAGCGCTGGTGAAGAGCGTGCCCGACCTGATCGTGGAGGAGGCGGCGGGCATAATGTTTGAGGCACACAATTCGGGCAGTGCCGTGGTAATCGTGTGCCTGTTTGAACAGGCAGAGATGTACCGCGACCGCATACAGGGTTTTGGGCTAGAAGCCAGCGTCAGGCAGGAGTGAGTGGTGGGTAGGCTGGTAGATCAGAACGCTACTCGACGCACGTGCGACTCTTTGTAGCCAGTGACAACCTTGACGTAGCCGCTGAATTCGTCGTCCAGAGAAGAGTCGCCAGTATCCACCAGCAAGGGCCTGCTACCGAGATCAAGAAGCTTGCGCCTTGTGGCTACCACGATAATATTATCCCTGCCAACACGACGTATTAGGCGAGGGCTTATCTGCTGGTTGCCGCGACCGAAAATGTAGCCCTGCCCGCCGATGACACTCACGATTATCTTTGCCTGTCTATTTTCCGCCAGGCTCAGTAGATCGATTTCAGTGGCATCCGAGATTATGAGCTCTCCGTTCAAAGTGACATCGACGCCCAGCAATGTATTGGGGAGGCCTAGTGCTCTAGGAATCGCCGCCGTAGTAGTGCCGGGTCCGATTATGTAGAGTGTGTCCTCCGTCATCCCTTCGATGACTTGCCGTGCAATATCATCTGGCGTTTTACCGTCGTCCGCGAGAGCGCCGGATTTTGTGGATTGAACGCCGGTTGAGTCCAGCGGTGTCTTGAGGTAGCCGTGCAGCGATGCTGTAAGCCTTCCGGTGCGAAAGGCCTCCTCATCGATATCCATGACCTCTGCATCAGCGACTTCAGGAGCTTCACTATTGAGGAATCGCACGGCAATTTCGCCAGCCCTGCGGGGCGTGAGAGCGAACACGCCCGAGTGCATCTTCACGCCCGCCGGAATGCCTAGCACGGGCATTGGGTCTGATGAGCCGACTGCGGAAGCAAGGGTGTCGGAGATGTCGCGCGCAGTGCCGTCGCCACCGGCGAACAGAAGCAGATCTACGCCGGATCTGTACATTTCCATGGTGGCGCGGCGCGTGTCGGCGGCGTTGGTCTCACGGAGATCTGCCGGCACACCCTCGATGATATCGCAGGAAACGCCAGAGTTTTGAGCAACGATTTCACCCATGGGCCCGGCGCAAGTCAGTAACTCTAGAGCAGGCGCTTCGCGACCGATCACTTTAAGGGCATCTAATGCTCGCGCTTGAGCCTCCGGACGAGCGCCCAGAGTTATCGCCTTACGGTATATTGACTCGCCATCCGTCCCTTTGAGGCCGACTCTGCCTCCCATTCCGGCATTGGGGTTGACGATTAGTCCGAGTTTTTTCATTCCCTAACATACCTATCGCTTCGGCTGTCCTCGGAGTAAGGCCTATACATCCATGGTAGCCTCGCTGCCTAATTGACACAACGCCCACATGGATTTAGTCTGCAGACTGACAGTACTGACAAAGTAACTCAAGAGGAATCGGATGAATTATTTTCGCCTGACGGACGAGCAGATGGAATGGAAAGAGCGTGTCGCCAACCTCGCTGAGCGCGTGATTGCGCCGCGTGCTGCAGAGTATGACGCAAGGGCGGAATTTCCGAGGGAATCTCTTGACGCCTTGGGTGAGATGGGCCTCTGGGCGCTTCGAGTGGACAAGGAGCACGGAGGCCTTGGGGGCGACATGGTAACGACTTGTGTGGTGGTGGAGGAGATCGCCAAGAAGTGCCCATCAACTGCTATGTGCTACAAGATGCACCTGGAATCCGTTGAGGCTGTCAGCCGCATACCAACTGAATTACAACTGAGGCGCTTCGTTGAACCGCTTGCTAGGGGTGATGTGTTCGCTGCCGCTGCCGGAGGCGAGTCTCGCGGCCAGTCAGGCAGGGACTGGCGGCCCGTGTCCGCGCCGGATGTACCGCTTCCTCGCGTTGAGGGCGGCTTCAAGCTCGACAACGTCCGCAAGTCATATGTAACTTCCGCCGGGCACGCTTCTCACTACGTGATGTTCTGCCGGGTGGACGAAAACCGCCTTGATGGACCTCCCGACCTGATAATGATAGAGGCCGATGAGGTGGAATGGGAGACCGTGGGGCAGTGGGACGGGCTCGGCATGCGAGGGAATTGCAGCGCGCCGATGATCTTCAATGGCGTCGTTCCGGAGGAAAACGTGCTTGGGATCGAACTGGTAGGTGAGAAAGAGCCGGTAATGGCGAAGTATATGATGCCAGTGCTGATTCTCACTTATGGGGCGGCGTATCTCGGCATTGCGTCCGGCGCCTATGAGCTTGCATGCATCGAAGGTGACAAGCGATTTGCCAGTGGGGGCAGGCGACTGGACAATCCGATCAACCAGCGCAGAATAGCCGAAATGAGCGCGCAAATCGAGTCCGCAAGGGCGTTCCTGCATGTGGCAGCGGCCATGATGGACGAGGGCAGGGCACCTTCACTGCTTCCATACATTCAGGCTAAGGTCATCTGCTCGGAATTGGCGGTGCGCGTTACACAAGACCTCATGACCATGTTCGGTGGCACCGCGTTCGCGCGGCAACTCCCGTTCGAGCGATACTTCCGAGATGCGAGGGCGGGCGTTGTGATGGGGCTTGCCAATGACCAGGCATACGAGACAATAGCTCAGATGCTGTTTCCCGAAAAGGACTAGCAACCGTTTAATTGCCGTCTCCGGCAGGCGTCTCGTCGGCGCGGACTGCCACTAGTCTGAGCGGGTGAGGACAAACCCTTTTTCGCCTGTGATGCGCTGGTCGTTCGGGAGTGCAATGACTACGCCCGCGAGGGAATCGTCGATCAGACTGCTGTTGAACTTCCATGTCACACCGATCGCCTCTTTGGGCAGACCGGTTGTGGTGAACACGGCCTCGTTGTACTTCAGGCGTCTGGCAAATGCAAGATTCTCAGCTTGCCACTCCGTCTTACCCTCGATCGGCTCATCGAAGTTAATGCCTACAGACGGACCTTCGATGTCCAAGGAGATCGTCACATCGCGCTCGTCCTGCTCTCCTGGCAACACCATTACGCCCCTGTATTTCTGTATTTGCTGACTGCTCATCTGGTTCGTGTGCCCCCTCGCATTTCATGTAGATGTGTGCCGGAAGACTGCCGAGTCCGCATCTTTTTTTCGTCGCTATAGGATAGCGCAGACGGCTTTTTACTACAACTTTCTGGATGAAGTTCATTTGACACTCCAATTTACAGAATGCTAAAATTGACCTTCTTAGAGTGTCCTTATATCGGCATTTACGCAGGCGAATTACAGGCGAAAAGGCCGCAAATCAGACCTGGAGGAGTATCGTATGGCGAGCGAGCAGAAGGTCCAAATACACAGAGGCCTTCGAGATGTCTTAATTGACCGAACCAGGTCTAGCTTCATTGACGGCGATGTCGGTAAGCTCCTATACAGAGGCTACAATATCGACGATCTCGCGACCCAGTCCACCTTCGAAGAAACCATTTATCTGCTGCTCTATGGCGAGCTTCCTACGCAAGAAGAACTGGAAGCTTTCGATTCTGAATTGAAAGCCAACCGTGCGCTGCCCGAAGAGGTGCTGGATGTAATCAGCATCACTCAGAAGGCTCATCCTATGGATGTCCTCAGGACGGCGATATCTGCGCTGTCCGCCTTTGATCCCGATACCGAGGACAATTCTGCTGAGGCCACTCTTAGTAAGGGCATCAGACTCACAGCCCAGGCTTCCACCATCGTTGCCGCTCACGCGCGCATTCGCGAGGGAAAACAACCTGTCTCGCCTAACAGCAGCCTGAGCCACGCAGGTAACTTCCTGTATATGCTTTTCGGTGAAGAGCCGGATCCCCGTGATGCCAAGCTCATGGACAAGGACTTTATCCTCCACGCTGAGCATGGCATCAACGCTTCGTCATTTGGCGCCAGAGTCACGGCTTCGACCCAGGCAGACCTCCACTGCGCTGTTACGACAGGCGTTGGGGTCCTCAAGGGACCGTCGCATGGCGGTGCGGCTGAAGAAGTTATGAAGATGGCATTGGAAATCGGCGACGAATCCAACGCCGCTGACTACGTGGCTGACCTCCGCAGCAAGGGCGGAAGGGTCATGGGATTCGGTCACCGTGTTTATAAGGCGGTGGACCCGCGTTCGATTCACCTGATGGACGATGCACGGGACTTGGGAATTCGCAAAGGTCAGCCGGGGTGGTATTCTATCCTGGAGGCGGTTGCCAAGGTGATGGAGCCTTACTCACGGCGCGGCATATGCCAGAATGTTGACTTCTTTTCGGGCGCGATATATTACTTGCTCGATATACCTGAAGACCTCTTCATCTCCATTTTCGCTATGGGGCGTATTCCAGGCTGGACCGTGCAGGTCATGGAACAGTTCGACAATAATATTCTGCTTCGGCCTCGTTTGCTCTATGTCGGTGACATGGATGTAGAATATGTGCCCATAGACCAGAGGTGATCCTGAATTAGCCAAACAGAAGCGCGCAGAGGCAGGACGAAAGGATTTCACGATGACTCAAGAGGCTGTTGAAACTACCGAGTGTACCCATCATTGGCAGATCGAAAGCCCGAATGGCCCAATGAGCGTCGGTAAATGCAAGCGTTGCGGCGAGCGCAGAGAATTCAATAACTCCATACAGGGGTCCGGTTGGGATAGGCAAGGCTCACACAACAGGAGACTCCGACAGGCGAAGTCCAATTCTTAACTTAATCTAATCAACGGAAACTTCAGAAGGGACATCAAACGATGTCCCTTTTTCTCTTATGCAAAGCAAAATGATCAAGACCACAGCGGCAGAGCAGGCGATAAGAGAGCGAATTGAGGCGCGGGGCAGAATCACGTTTGCAGAATTCATGCAAACTGCGCTGTACCATCCAATAGACGGCTATTACACCAGCGAAAGCCCATTCGGCGTAACTGGTGACTACTACACTAGCCCTGCCGTACACCCTGCTTTTGGAGCCCTGTTGGCTAAGCAACTCTTCGGCATGTGGCACGGGATGGGCAAGCCGTCCGAGTTCAATGTCGTTGAAATGGGTTCAGGAAATGGACTACTGGCCAACGACATCTGCTCATTTGCGAGCGAAATCAGTGACGAGTTCTTCCGCCGGCTCAATTACATCTGCATAGACCGATATTCTCTGGCCGATGCAGACATTGCTGACAGGCCTGGGATTACAAGGATTCTCGCGGATGAGTTGCCTCTCAGGGATGTGGTGGGCTGTTTAATATCCAACGAATTCGCCGACGCCTTTCCGGTGCATCGCTTTCAGATCGATAGTGGTGAAGTGCTTGAAGTGTTTGTCACGCTAGATGACGCGGGGAATTTCCAGGAGGAGCTTGCTATCCCCTCCACTCCACTGATAGAGGAGAGGCTTGACAGACTCGGTATCGCACTTGCCGACGGTCATAAGGGTGAGGTCAATCTGAATCTAAAACCCTGGCTCGCAGATGTGGTGGAAGCACTTGCCACTGGTTTCCTCATCACGGTTGACTACGGCTATGAGGCTGCTGAACTATATTCACGGTCACGTCAATTCGGAACTCTCCAGACATACTATCGGCACACCGAAGGAAGCAGCCCCTACCAGCGCATCGGCAGTCAAGACACTACGGCCCATGTGGATTTCTCTCTGCTGCAGGAAGAAGGGAGTGCCGTAGGTCTTGCCACGCTTGAATACACCACACAGGCTGAGTTTCTCAGATCGCTTGGCATCGGAAAGATGATGCAGCAACTGCGCGAAGCTCCATTGGGTCATCACGAGCGCAGCGCGAATACCTTGGCGTTGCGCGAACTGCTGAAGGCAGACGGACTCGGCGGCTTTAGAGTGTTGGTACAGGAGAAGGCGACAGGTCTAACCTCGATGCCGCCTATCAATTCACTCGAAGGGAAGTCGCGGATGCCAACAGTGCCGTTGCTCTCGAGTCGTCACATGCCTCTGATGGAAGGTCGATACCCTCAGACAAGCTGGGAATTGCCATCCCTGTGGGGTGAAACGGGATACGATGTTCGCTAATTCCGTTCGGCGACGCTAGAGGCTGGGCGCGGCGAGCACCTGCGGGCTATGGTGATGAATCCAGTATGCGCCACCATGCGATGCTCCGGCCTGACGCTGCGAGTGCCCACCGCCCAAGGACGCTGAAGCACTTCCATGGTCTCTATCATCTCGAAGGTGTGGGCAGTTCTCAAGGCGTTCGCGAGTTCATGAACCTGCAGCACCGTAGGGGAAAAGCTCACGAAAATACCGCCGGGTAGTAGTCCTTCAGATGCGTGGGGTACGACGTGCCATGGCTCCGGCAGATCCAGGACAATCCGGTCCAGTTCACTTTCTTCGAAGCCCTCGTACACGTCGCCAAGCTTCAGTGTGAGACTAGATGTATCGGCGAGCATAGCTCCCACATTTTCTCGCGTGCGGTCAATCATGTCTTGCCGCACATCGTAGGAAACGAGCGAACCGTGTGCACCTACGGCGCGCAGAAGAGCCATGGTCATCGCACCGGAACCACAGCCGGCTTCCAGTACTCTTGCGCCGGGGAAGATGTCGCCGTAAACCAGGATTGTGCCGAGGTCTTTCGGATACCCCACCGTGGCTATTCGTGGCATGTCCAGGGCGAAGTCCGCCATTGTGGGCTTTACGGCGAGCAGCACATGACCGCGATTTGTGGTCATCCAGGAGCCGACTTCAGCGCCGACGAGGTCGTCGTGTGGGAATGCGCCGAGATGCGTCTCAAACTTGCTCCCCGCGCGCAGGCGCGTAAGATAGCGCCGTCCCCGCCGATCAATGATAAGGGCGTGTTCGCCCTCGCTGAAGAGATGCCGCACAGGGGCGTCGTCGTTCATTTTGGCGGCGCCTAGAGCTTGTCGATTTCCGCGAGGATGTCTCTGGGATCTAGGGCGCGGGCGCTGTCATAGACGCGCTTGAAGCGAATTACGCCTTCCTTATCTACAATGAAGATCGCGCGGTTAGGTGCTCCGCGCTCCTCGTTGTATATGCCGTACGCCTGCGTCATAGCGCCGTGTGGATTGAAGTCCGACAGCAGTGGGTAGGGGATATTGCCTAGCGAAGTAGAGTACGCCGTCTGGGATGGGCGAGCGTCGCAACTGATGCCCAGAACCTGGGCATTCTTCTCCTCGAAGTCAGCGTTGTAGCTGCGCATCGAGGTGACCTGGTCCGTTCAGCCACCTGTAAACGAGAAAATGTGGAACGAGAGGACGACTGCCTTTTCGCCCCTAAAGTCGCTCAGAGATACGTTCTTCATGTCTTGTGCCGGAAGCGTGAAGTCCGGCGCTACCTGTCCAACATCAACCATTTCGTAATTGACTCTCCTATCTTGGGTCCATACTGTGGGCAACTCTATATAGAATCATCGACATTGTACCATCATTCGTCAGCCCTCCAGCGCAAATAGGGACGCCGCGCCGCGAGTGCTTCGTTAAGGCGGGTGTTTGGGGTATCGTGCGGCGCATTGTGAAGTAAGTCCGGGCTTTCTTCCGCTTCCTGCGCAATTGTCCGCATTACTTCGATGAAACCGTCGAGTGTCTCCTTGCTCTCCGTCTCGGTAGGCTCAATCATCAGCGCTTCTTCGACGATCAGCGGAAAGTACATGGTAGGCGGGTGTATGCCGTAGTCTATCAGGCGCTTTGCGACATCCAGCGCGCTGACACCGTAGTCGCGCCTCAAATTCCGTGCTGAAAAGACAACTTCATGCATGCAGGTGCGGTCGTATGGCAGGTGGTAATGTTCCTTGAGCTGACTCAGTATGTAATTCGCATTTATCACGGCATCGCGGCTGATGTTAGCAATGCCCTCCCTGCCTAGCGTGCTCATATATGCGTAGGCTCGCACCAGCGCACCGAAATTTCCGTGGAACGCGCCCATCCTTCCGACGGTCTTTACTGGCGCATCAAGTGAATACACCTCACCGCCGTCTGCATCCACGCTGCGGTTAACTACCGGTGTAGGCATGTACGGAAGGAGCCTCTCGCCTACTATGACAGGTCCAGCGCCTGGCCCACCACCACCATGCGGCTGCGTAAATGTCTTGTGCAAGTTGGAGTGCATAACGTCGAAACCGAGTTCGCCTAACTTGACCCGGCCGAGGAGCGCGTTCAGGTTTGCACCATCCCCATATACAATGCCGCCCGCATCGCGCACGATTTTGACAACTTGGAGGATATTTGAATCGAACAGTCCCAACGTGCTGGGCAGCGTAATCATCAGTCCCGCAAGGTCGTCGCCAACAGAGAATCGCAGGGCTTCGAGGTCGGTGTTACCGTTAGCGTCTGACGGCAGCGTTATTACTTCGAAACCGCACATGCTGGCTGTGGCTGGGTTCGTCCCGTGTGCGCTGTCTGGAATTAGTACCTTGTTTCGCTTCGTGTCACCTCTGTCACGATGATATGCGCGAGCCATCAATATTCCGGCAAACTCACCATCCGCCCCTGCCATGGGTGCGAGCGAGCAGCCCTTCATTCCCGTAATCTCAACGAGTCGCTGCTGCAATTCCCACATAAGCCTGAGTGCGCCTTGCACGGTGGCATCGGGCTGCAGCGGGTGAATCTCGGAAAAGCCTGGCATTCCCGCAACTTCGTCGTCGATCTTGGGATTGTACTTCATGGTACAACTGCCAAGAGGGTAGAAGTTGTGGTCGATGGAGAAGTTAAGCTGGCTGAGCTGTGAGAAGTAGCGAACGAGATCGTTTTCGCTGACCTCTGGGAAATCGAGCGTCTCCCGAAGAAGGTTCTCACTGGGCAAGGGCTGGGCAGGGACGTCGGATTGGGAGATTGTCGCTCCGACTCTGCCGGATGCGCTGCGGTCCATCAGGAGGGTGCGGCGGTCCTGGGAAAGTCTTTCGAGTAAGGTAGTCATGCTGGCGCGCCAATCTCGGTGAGGGCAGAGGCAAAGCTGTCAATCTCCTCACGGGTGTTGACTTCGGTTGCACAGACAAGCATGCCATTGTCAACACGGTCGCTAATGTCCAACCCGCCAATAATTTTGTAGTCAAGTAGTTGCTCATTGAGCGTGGACGGCGACGAAGGGCACTGCACAACGAACTCTTGGAAGAAGACGCCGCCATCAATTACCGAATAACCTGGGATGTCTTGAATTAGTGAGGCAAGGTAGTGCGACTTCTGGTATGTAAGTTCGGCGGTCTGGCGCATCCCATGCCTGCCGTTGGCCGCCATATACACGGTGGTCATCAGAGCGATCAGTGCGACGGATGTGCAGATATTGGATGTGGCCCGCTCGCGACGGATGTGTTGCTCACGGGTCTGGAGGGTCAATACGTAAGCCGTGCGCCCCTGTGTATCCACGGTTCTACCAACAATGCGTCCCGGCATCTGCCTGATGTAGTCCTGCTTGCAGGCAAATATCCCGACATACGGCCCACCGAAAGTCTGAGGCACGCCTAGCGCCTGTCCCTCAGACGCCACAATATCGGCACCGTAATCACCCGGCGGCGTAAACATAGCCATCGACAAGGCGTCAGCGTACACAACTGAAAGCGCCCCGACATTATGAGCTTGCTGTGAAAGCGAGTGCATGTCCTGCATGTAGCCCATAAAGTTTGGTTGCTGCGCCACTAAACATGCCGTCTCTTCCGTGATGGCAAGGTTCTCGGCGCTTACCACATCGATGGTTATTCCCGGTGCCTCGGTATATGTTCGCAGCACGCTGATGTATGCGGGTGAGACTGAATCAAGAACCGCGACGCGGT
Organism: Dehalococcoidia bacterium; assembly: GCA_963665605.1. GTDB lineage: Bacteria > Chloroflexota > Dehalococcoidia > Lucifugimonadales > JADFKI01 > Bin90. The sequence goes on from OY762409.1 coordinate 3,677,531, forward strand.
CGCGTCGCGTAACGCGGGCAGCCATGAGAACCGCTTCGGCGAGGGATGTGGAGCCGTCGTACATGCCAGCGTTGGCGACATCCATCCCAGTGAGTTGGGCGCACAATGTCTGGAACTCGAACTCGGTCTGGAGCGTGCCCTGTGAAATCTCTGGCTGATACGGCGTGTACGCAGTCATGAACTCGCTGCGGCTTGTCAATTGCCGCACTATCGCAGGTATGTGATGCCTGTACGAGCCTGCGCCTAGAAAGCAAGCGTATTCGCCCGGCGTCTTGTTCATTGACGCCAGATCAGCGAAATATCGCTTGAGGTCGAACTCGGACATCGGAGGCGGCAGGTCAAGCGTAGGATTGCGATTTTCCTCCGGTATGTCGGAGAACAATTCATCCACTGAGTCAACACCAATTGCGTCGAGCATCAGTCGCCTGTCCGCGTCCGTGTTTGGAGAGTATGGTGAAATATAACTGTCTTGATTGGTCATTGGACGAGTCGAAATGAGGCTTAGAAGTGGCAGGTCATTGCCGAGGAATCAGGTTTAGCTCTGCGCCTCAAGCATGGCCTGATAGTCGGCGTGGCCCATGAGTTTATCGAGTTCACCGCTGTCGGTCAGTTCTACGCGCAGCATCCAGCCCGATTCGAATGGGCTGTCATTCACCAGTTCAGGGCTGTCGATAACTGAGTCATTGCGCTCGGTAATCGTTCCCGATACCGGCGAATACAGATCGGAAACCGCTTTCACTGACTCGATCTCCCCCATTTTCTCGAACTGCGTCAACTGCTCGCCGACATCCGGCAGTTCAACAAACACGACATCACCAAGGCTCTCTGCGGCAAAGTCGGTGATACCTACGACGACTTGCCCGTCAGACTCTACGCGAACCCATTCGTGTTCTTCAGAGTATTTGAGGTTTTCAGGCGTCATTATTCCTAGCTCCGAATGTAAAATGGAAGACTGGTTACTTCGGCATCGACGAGCCGCCCACGGATGTCGATTTGCAGGCAGGTCCCGACCTCAGAAAAGTCAGCAGGAACATATCCCAAGCCTATGTTCCTGTCAAGCAAGGAAGATGGCCCACCGCTTGTAACTTCGCCAATTTGCTGCCCATCTACGCAGATCGCATGGCCGTGACGCGCAATCCCGCGTCCGGTCATTATAAATCCGACGAGTTTTCTCTCGACTCCGTTGTCACGGATGCGCAGAAGTGCCTCTCGTGCGACATATCCACGCCTGTCAGGCCTGATGAATCGCTCCAGTCCGGCTTCGTAAGGGTTATCGTTCACGCTCATGTCATTGCCGTGGAGCAGGAGGCCAGCTTCCAGGCGAAGGACGTCTCGTGCGCCCAAACCGCAGGAAGTCGCACCTTTGTCCACGAGCAGCGTCCATATGTGCCCCGCATCCTCGGCTGATACGATTGCCTCGAAGCCGTCTTCGCCAGTGTAGCCCGTATGTGCAAGCATTGTATCCCTGCCATCGATCTGGGTCTGCACAGTTCTGAAGGGCAGCACTGAGGAAATATCGTCGGCGGTAACTTCATTCAGCATTGGGATCGACTGAGGACCCTGGATTGCGATCATTGCTGTGTCGGCTGTGACATTTTTGATGCTGACGGTGTCCGGTTTCGTATTCCATTGGTCTAGCCAATCGATAACCGAGGCAGTGTTGGCGGCGTTTGGGATTAGCAGGAAGTCTTCATCGCCGTTTCTATAGACGATGCAGTCGTCGATGATTCCGCCGTCCTCGTTGCAGATGAGGCAGTAGCGCGCACGGCCCGGTCGCATCGAAATCGCGCCAACGCTTAGCACGCGGCTGAGCAAGGGAGCCGCCCCGCTACCTCGTATAGTCAGCCTGCCCATGTGAGATACATCAAACAGGCCGACGTTGGTGCGAACCGCCCGCGCTTCCTGCAGAATGCTCTCATATTGAATGGGCATCGCCCATCCGCCAAACGGTACGATGCGCGCGCCGAGCGATATGTGGGTTTTGTAGAGCGAGGTGTGTTTGAGATCTTTGGAGTCTGACATCGCGAAATGTTCTGAGCTTTGTATTAAATGCCGGAAGTTGCATCCTTGAACTGCCGAATCGCCTCTACATGCGCCGCCGGGTCCGCGAGGTCAGCCCGCATAGTGTTCAGCGATACGTGTGTCGCGCCAAGGGCTTTCCAGCCTTCCGCTTCCTTCGACCACTCGTCAGGCCCGCCGATGCTCGCCGATACCCAACCCTCAAGCCCGATGCTTGCTACGTCGCGCCCCGCATCTTCGGCGTAGGAATGCAGTTTGTCGATCAGACCTTTGGCCCGGTCGTCGGGACGCCCAGTGAGTATCCAGCCGTCACCTATATTGACGATGCGTCGCACCGTGCGGTCGGATGCGCCGCCCAGCCATACGGGAATTGGGCGCTGAACAGGCAGCGGCAGAATGCCGGCATCGGTTATCTTGTGCCAGCGACCTTCATAAGTTATCAGCTCGTTTGTCCACAGTTGGCGCATCACATCGATCTGCTCTTCCGAGCGAGCGCCGCGGTTGCGCCAGTTCTCACCAAGAGCCTCGTACTCCACATAGTTCCAGCCGACGCCGATGCCCAGCCGCAGCCTGCCCTCGCTGAGCACATCCACGGCGGAGGCTTGCTTGGCAACTAGCGCAGTCTGGCGCTGGGGCAGGATGATGATGCCTGTGGCAAGTTCGACTCTGCTCGTAACTGCCGCAAGGTAGCCGAAGAGAACGAACGGCTCATGAAAGGCGTCGTAGTGGCGATATGGTCCGGTTAGTTCAGTGTGCGTATCGGCGTTTGCACCAAGCACATGATCGAATGCCAGTAGGAAGTCGAAGCCAAGAGACTCAGTCGCCTGGGCGAATTCGCGAATTGCTCCTGTGTCACTGCCTATCTCTATCTGAGGGAAAATTGATCCTACTTTCACCTGCTGAACCTCCGGGATATCAAGGGTTGTTAGTTTGCAGTTGCCATATCTCAGTGTAACATAACGGGCGAAAGCAACACCGGAAACCGACAGTTACGAGACTGGATGGGCTGACAATGGCGAAGTATGATCTGATTCTGAGCGGTGGCACGATCCTGGATCCGGCGAACGGATTCGAGGGCCTGGCGGATGTGGGCGTTAAGGCTGGCATGATTGCACGTGTCGAAGCGGAAATCGACCCCTTTGATGGCGATGAAATTGTTGATGTATCAGGAAAGTGGGTGATGCCCGGTCAGATTGACACGCACGCCCATGTGGCCGGATTGTCACGCAATTGGGACCCTGCTCTTGGATATGCGATGCTGGCGCGCGCCGGGACTACAACTGTGCTGGACATGGGTGGCACCGGGCCGAGCCTTTTCGACGGCATCAAGCGCAAAGGAGCCGGTCTGAACGTGGCTGGACTCTATGCGCTCATACCGGGAGCAACGATGCCATCCGGTGAGCCGTCCCCTGTTGAGACTCGCGACATCGTTGCAGGTGCTCTGAACCAGGGCTGCTTTGGCATTAAGATACTCGGTGGCTATCATCCCTTCAGCCCGCAGGGAACGGCGGATGTGATTCATGCCTGTAATGACCAGCAGGCGTATGTGGCGTTCCATATAGGTACACGGGAGTCGGGAAGTCATCTTGGCGGACTGAGGGAAATACCTGAAATCGTAGGTGATGGGCGGCTCCATGTCTGCCATGTGAATTCATACTGCCGGGGCGTTATCGAGGATGCTGACGCGGAGTGCGTCGAGGCCCTTCAGATCCTGGAGACAATGCGCGGGCAACTAAATTCAGAGGCATATCACGCAATACAGAACGGAACGAGCGGAAGTTGCGACGGCGAGGGATTTGTGCAGGCGAATGTGCCACGAAACTGCCTTGCGATGCGCGGCTACTCTCCGACGCGAGAGGGCATGGAGCACGCGATAATGGACGGCTACGCGTCCGTAATTGGGCAGCGCGGCGGGCATGTGGTGTACCTGAAGGGAAAGGAAGCGCTGGCGCTCTTTCAGCGCGAAAATACACATGTTGGAATGAGCTTTCCCGTAAATCTGCCATCAACTGCGTTCAAGCTGACCACCGCGAAGAATGAAGCAGGCGAGTTCATTGTGGACGCGGTGAGCACGGACGGCGGCTGCCATCCCCGCAATGTGGCGATTCAGTCGAGTATGGCACTGGTGAAATTCGGCGCGCTCACACCCCTTGAGTTGGCGACGAAGCTCTCCCTAACACCCGCACAGATGATGGGGTTGCCCAATAAGGGACACTTCAGCGAGGGAGCGGACGCGGACATTACGGTAATCAACCCCGATACAAACGAGCCGACAATGAGCTTCGTTGCCGGAAGCCCAATTATGATCGACGGGCATGTCGTGGGTAGCGGAGGCACACTGCTGGTTACGAGCGCAGGGCGGCGCGCCGCTGAGGCGAGTGGGCTGCCGTATCAGGTTGTGGAAATGGCGGGGACGAAATTGTACGCGGACTAGAACGGGCGGTAGCGGTTTGCAATGGGCATACGTCGGTCCCTTCCGAAGTTGCGAGGCGTGATTTTGATGCCTGGAGGCGACTGGCGACGCTTGTATTCGTTGCGGTCAACGAGGGTGATGATCTGCTTAACCGTGTCAGAGTTATAGCCCATCGCCACAATATCGTCGAAGCTGAAGTCGTCTTCGACATAGGCCTTGAGTATCGGGTCTAGGATACTGTACGGGGGTAGCGAATCTTCGTCTTTCTGGTCAGCGCGCAGTTCCGCGCTGGGCGGCTTGTCAATCACACTCTGAGGTATTACAGGCGAGTTACCGATGGTGTTGCGGTAGCGGCAGAGTTCATAGACAAGCTGCTTTGGTACGTCCTTTATTACCGCATAGCCGCCTGCCATGTCCCCATAGATTGTGGCATAGCCGGTTGCCATCTCACTCTTGTTCCCCGTGGTCAGGACGAGCCAGTTAAACTTATTGGAGACTGCCATAATGAGATTGCCACGAATGCGGGACTGCATATTTTCTTCTGCGACGCCGCTCTCCGTGCCCTCGAACCTGTGCGCCAAAGTCTGAAGATATGCGCTGAAGGAGTCCTCGATCGGAATCGTCCAGAGTTCTATCCCAAGATTTTCGGCTAGTTCAGTCGCGTCCAAGACACTGCCCTCGGACGAAAAGCGCGATGGCATCGCGATACCAACCACATTCTCGCCACCAAGGGCATCCGCGGCGACAGCTGCTACCAGAGTTGAATCAATGCCGCCCGACAAGGCAATGAGCACCTTGCCGAAACCGCATTTTCTCACATAATCGTGAGTGCCGAGTGTAAGCGCGGCGTACACCTCCGCAGTGTCACTGAGCGGTTCTACGGTGAGCGACGACTTGGCAGATACAATATCGGGCCTGTCTGGATTTTCAGAGTAATCTGAGACAGCGACACTGACGGACCTGCCAACGTGAGTCAGATCGGCGCCTCGCTCCTTGCGGGTTCTTGGGTCTCGCAATCTTGAGCGGAATACGGACTCGACTTCCAGGTCTGCAACAAGTAGCTGCTCCTCAAACTGAGGAGCCTCTGCGATGATTTCGCCATCGGGAGCGAATATAAGGCTGCCTCCATCAAAGACAAGCTCATCCTGTCCGCCAACCAGATTGACATAGGCGACGAACAGGCCATTGTCGGCGGCGCGCGTCGCGAGCATCTTTTCGCGAAAGGCGCGCTTCCCGGCGTGGAAGGGCGAACCGTTGATATTCACTATGAGTTCGGCGCCTGCAGCGCGCTGTACAACGGCGGGACCAGTGGCGTACCAGATGTCTTCGCAAATGTTTACGCCAACAGGGGTCCCGTTGATTACGTACACAGGACACTCGGTGCCCGCGGCGAAATAGCGGTCTTCGTCGAACACACCGTAATTCGGTAGGTACATCTTTCGATATGTGCCGACGATCTCTCCGTTGTTTATCACTGCTGCCGCATTGTAGATGTCAGAGTCGGAATCAATGAAGCCGACAATGGCCGCGATGCCCTCGCACTCGGCGGCGATCAGTCGCAGACGGTCGTGGTTCTCACGGATAAACTGGGGCTTCAGAAGCAGGTCCTCCGGGGGGTATCCCGGTAGCGCCAGCTCAGGGAACGCAATGAGGTCAGCGCCGAAATCCCGCGCGTCCTGAATGCCCGAGATGATGCGCTCGGTATTTCCGTCGAGGTCTCCGACGGTAGCGTTCACCTGTGCCATTGCCAGTCTGAAAGTGCGCATAGTCGGGCCTAGCGAGGAGTGACAGGGCGAATTGGACAGATCTAGAGGGATTGCACGAAGCGGTCGATTCTGCGCAAGGCTTCTTCGATATTCTCTACGGAATTGGCAAACGAGAAGCGCACGAACCCATTGCCGTAAATGCCAAACGACTCTCCTGAGAGGCAGGCGACGCCAGCTTCTTCTAGGGCGCGGTCAGCGAACTCTCTGCTAGTTAGGCCAGTGCCCTCAACATTGGGGAATGCGTAAAACGCTCCCTTTGGCGTTGCGCAGCGTATGCCCTTGATCGCGTTAAGCCCGTCAACAATTATGTGGCGTCGCCGGGCAAATTCCTCAACCATGCTGTTGGGTGCGTCTTGAGGGCCAACAAGGGCTTCGAGTGCGGCATACTGCGTGAAGCTGGCAGTGCAGGATACGCTGTTGGTCACCAAGCGTGAAATGGGCTCGACAAGTTCGAGTGGCATAACACCGTAACCGGCGCGCCAGCCGGTCATCGCGTAGGTCTTGGAGAATCCGTCCAATATGACAGTGCGTTCTCTCATATCAGGAAATGTAGCGATGCTGTGGTGCGTGCCTTCGTAGAGGAATCGGATGTATATTTCGTCAGAAAGGACGACAATATCATGCTCTCTGGCGAGGTCGGCTAGCGCTTCAATCTGTTCCCTGGCTATCACGCTGCCGCACGGGTTATTGGGCGAATTTACGATCATCAGCTTGGTCTTGTCCGTAATCTGCGCGGCCACTTCTTCAACATCTATATTGAAGTCCAATGACTCGTGGAGGCGCATAGGAACAGGAACGCCACCCGCAAAACTGATCATTGATTCGTAGATTGGGAAGCCAGGGTTTGGGTACAGGACTTCGTCACCGTAGTCCACAAGGGCAAGCATGATAAAGAACATGATCGGCTTGCCGCCGGGAGTTATGACTACATTGTCTGCAGTAACGGAGATTCCGCGAGTGTCGGATATTTCCTGCGCTATGGATGCCCGCACATCTGGGAATCCCGGTGAGGGGCCGTAGTGGGTCTCGCCCCGGCGGAGCGCTGTAACGCCCGCCTCAACAATGTTCTCCGGTGTGTCGAAGTCCGGCTCGCCGATCTCGAGGTGGATGACGTCCATGCCTTCCGCTTCCAATCGGCGCGCCTTTGCCAAGACTTCAAAGGCGGTCTCCGTTCCCAGTCGACTCATTCGCTCGGCAAGCTTCATGTGCGTTCTCCCGGCTCGGCGCGTTCACTATTGCATACACAGGCAAGTTATCGAACCTGTCGCATTATTATAAACAGGTGCTTGTATATATGAAACATTTGCCGGGCGGGGCGTCGGTGCTTGTGTGATATTATTGGGGCGCATATCTGCCAATAGGGGGTGAGGCAATGAAAATTTACATCGGCGCTCCAAGAGGATTCTGTGCTGGTGTCGTGCGTGCAATTGACCTGGTAGAGATCGCGCTGGAACGTTTCGGCGCGCCCGTATATGTGAAGCACCAGATTGTTCATAACTCTCATGTGGTTGACGCTCTAGAGGCTAAAGGCGCAATTACCGTTGAAGATGTGGACGAGATTCCGGAAGGCTCGAAGGTTGTGTTCTCGGCGCACGGTTCGCCACCTGAGGACTTTGCCAAGGCAAAGGCTCGCAGTCTAGATGTCGTGGACGCCACCTGCCCACTGGTAACCAAAGTCCATAATGAAGCGATTAGGTATGACCGCGAGGAAAGACGAATAATCCTTGTAGGTCACCGCGGTCACCAGGAGGTTAAAGGGACGATGGGGCAGACGGGCATGCACCTGGTTGACGACAGAGAGGAAATGAACTTACCGGATTGGGACGAAGATACGCCGGTCGCGGTCCTGACTCAGACTACCCTCTCAGTGGATGATACGAGTCGGTCCATAGAAGACATTAAGGGCAAGTTCTCCAATGCGATCGTCAGGAACGATCTGTGCTACGCGACGACGAATCGGCAGTCAGCTGTGAAGGAGATCACCGATAACGTTGACCTCATGCTGGTTATCGGCGCACCGAATAGTTCAAACTGTAACCGGCTTCGAGAGGTGGCGGAGACGCAGGGTGTGCCCGCGTATCTCCTTAATGGCGTGGACGAGTTGCGATCCGAGTGGCTGGAGGGCGTGGAAAATGTGGGCATTACGTCCGGCGCGTCCACACCCGAATATCTGGTGCAGCAGGTAATAGACGCACTGGAACCTGAAGAGGTTATCGAGGTGGAGGTGGCGAAGGAAGACATCACATTCGTACTTCCAAAAGAGCTGCGAGACTGAAAACGAAGAACGTGTGGCGGGTTACCGCGTAAGAAAAAGGTGACTGGTTGGAGACTAGAATAGCGAGTCTATATCGTGGCGCGCAGGAAGCCCAAGGAACTGTCGTTATCATCGATGTGTTCAGGGCGTTCACGACTGCCGCGGTGGCATTCTCCAAGGGGGCTGAGAAGATCGTCCTGGTGGCCGAGGTGGAGGAGGCACTCAAGCTGCGCAATGACGGCAAAGGTGATATATGCATGGGGGAGGTGGATGGTATAAGGCCTGACGGTTTTGATCTTGGAAACTCCCCTTATGAAATGCTGGAAGCCGAGGTTGCAGGGAAGACACTCATACAATCCACGCGCGCCGGCACTGTCGGCATGAGCGCGGCGGTGAACGCTTCTCAGATCTACGCGGGATCGTTCGCCATCGCGGAGGCAACCGTAAACGCGATTTTGCGCGATGATCCGGAACTGGTCACCATAGTTGCGATGGGTGCCGAGGCACTTGTCCAAGCGGACGAGGACGAGCAGTGTGCGCTATACCTGCGCAACCTGCTGCAAGGACGTAAGCCCGATCACAGCGCGGTGAGATCACTTGTGCTGGCCGGCGCGGAGGCGCAGAAGTACGCTGACCCGGAGCAGCCGCAGTATCATCCGGAGGACAGGGATATGGCGCTGCAGATCGACAGTGTGGACTTTGCGATAAAGGTTGCGCGTGAAGATGGTCTCCTAGTGGCGCGGCGGCATAACATCAACTGATACGGTAGAGGATTTCAAAGCATGGAATATCGTTATCTGGGCAAGTCGGGACTCAAAGTTTCGGCTATCGGACTTGGCACCAATAACTTCGGACGGCGACTGGATGCGGACGCTTCGGCGCTCGTCATGAATCATGCTCTCGACATGGGCGTCAACATGATCGATACGTCCAACAGCTACGGGGATGGCTACTCGGAAGAGTACATAGGCCGTGCCTTGAAGGGGAAACGTGACAGTGCAATTATCGCCACTAAAGTTTCCAGTACAGTTGGAGAAGGACCAAATGACGGCGGGAACTCGCGTCAGCACATCATGGCGGAAGTGGAAAACAGCTTGCGCCGCCTGCAGACCGATTACATAGACTTGTACCAGATTCATTGGCACGACCCAAATGTCCCGATAGAAGAAACACTGCGGGCACTGGACGACCTCGTAAGGCAAGGAAAGGTTCGCTATCTCGGTTGCTCTAACTTCACTTCATGGCAGGTGTGCGAAGCGGCGTGGACTTCGCGAACACTTGGCATATCCGAGTTTGCGAGTGTTCAACCGCGTTACAGCCTGATGGACAGGGCCATTGAGACCGAGTTGATTCCCTTCTGCGAGGATTACGGGCTCGGTATCCTGCCATATTACCCACTCGCAAATGGATTCCTGACTGGCAAGTATCGCCGGGGAGAGGTCGCACCGGAGGGGACGCGACTTGCTGAGAGCGATAGGGGAATGTTCACAGACGCGAACTTCGATCTTCTGGAGAGGCTGGAGGCATTCTGCACGGCACGAGGACATACGGTGCTTGAACTGGCATTCGCTTGGCTGCTGGCGAATCCGGCGATAAGTTCCGTGATTGCGGGCGCAACGAGAGTGGAGCAGATCATCGGCAACGCAAGGGCTGCATCGTGGCAGCTTACTCCCTACGAACTTGCCGAGGTCAATGGCATAATTGATGCGGTAAAGCCCGGCGGCGAATAGAACCGCACCCTGAACCCCGTCTGTATATGACCACTTCCACGAGTTGGAGATTCCGGCTGTCTGGTAGTGAGGGCGTACGCTTCTTATATCCGTATGCCTCTTCTGACTATGACAGGAGATCCTTCTGCTAGCAGGGCCGAGTCAGGATTCGCTCCTATGTACTTCGCGAACTGGCTACCGTAAATCTGCCCCACATTGCATTTGAGCCGGGCGTTGTCGATTCGCCAGGTGCGCCAGCGTGGGTGCTCCACCTCATATTCCAGTGTGCCACCGTCTCTTTGCACGGCATACCCCCAATAATGCTCGGCGATGAACTCCTCCTCAGTATTGTCCTTGATTTCAGCAGGCGCTCCTTCGGCACGGACGAAAAGACTATGAGCAAAGTCCGGCTGCCGCCATTGGTATGAGACCGAAAGTCCTCCTTTATCTCTGTTAATGCAATGGCTGGTCGGCATAGTCACATAGTTCTCGTTGTAAAATGCCCGAGCAACGAGAGTGATTGCAGGCTTAGGGACGATTTCCTTGATGAATACGACCCCGCGTCGCACCTCTCCGGCAACTTCGCGTCGCACGTAGAAACGCAGGTTGATCTCCTCGAAGTCGCGATGGAAGGGGACTGGTACTCCGTAGAGTCTCGTACTTAGGAACAGCAGTCCAACAACGCTGATATAGTGCTTGCCGCCCCAAGTATCCAGTTCGGTACCCTTGGGGAGGAACGGCCGGAGCAACGCAGGGTCTATCTCGTAGTTGAGCATTGCCAGATGTCGCCACTCGGTGGTGAGAAATATGGGTTTCCTGGAGTCACGGGATAGGTCCCGCCTGTATTTCATGAAGAGAAGCAATGTATGTGGTTACCCCCCCATGTAGGTGATTGTTTCTTCTGACAATCTTAACATTGCTTCGAAGGAAGCAACCCGAGGGGGAGCAACCCGCAGGCGCGTCATATCAATGCGGCAAATATTTTGATTGAGTATAAAAGAACCTGACTCAGCCATAAATCGAACTGATATCATATCGCGTTCGCCCGCAATTGTTAGCAATTGGATGCAACTTTCTACTATGCAAAGAAACAAGTCTCATTAGGCGTTTCGCAGTCCATGCATTCGCAAAATTTATTGACACCTTTGGAGGTCGCTTGGTAGAATTGACCTCGCATTAAGTCCTTTGGTGGTTCTAGCTAGATGGTCCCACCCGTTCCCATCCCGAACACGGAAGTGAAACGTCTCAGCGCCGACGATACTGCACCCGCAAGGATGTGGGAAAATAGGTCACTGCCAGAGGGCTTATTCTTTGATATGGCGTCTCACCATGTCGGATTGACCACTTCACCTGTCTTTACCATTTAGATATTTGTCGAGTGCCCACGCGTGTATTTAGGCGAAAATTTAGGAATCTGGGTTCGTAACGCGATCCCTGAACACAAGGAAAGGAAGTAGAATGGCCATACGTACGAGTCTATTGATAATGCTGATAGTCGCCGGATTGCTGGCGCTAGTGGCTTGCCAGCAGTCAGCTGATGATACCGCAGCTCTTACCCAGGCGCAGGCAGATGCCGCGGCAGCCGAAGCCGAGGTGGAGAGCCTCAAGATGGAGCTTGAAGAAGCGAAGGCTATGGCGATGGAAGAGCCGGCAATGACGATGGAGGAGGTAGGGCATCGCCTCAATACGATCAAAGAGCGCGGCAAGGTAATCTGCGCCAGTCGCAACGACGTCCCCGGGTACGGCTCTTTGGATGCTAATCAGAATAACGTGGGCTTTGACATAGATCTGTGCCGCGCAGTCGCAGCCGCTGTACTGGGTGACCCCAATGCTATTGAAATCCGTCTGATTTCCGCAGCCGAGCGTGGACCGACAGTCCAGTCCGGCGAGGTCGATATGCTCGTCCGCACGGTTACATGGACGACCAGCCGAGACGCGCAGTGGGGCAACTACGCACAGACCATGTTCTACGACGGCCAGGGATTCATGGTCAACAAGAATTCTCTGCCGGACGTTACGAGTGCCCTTGACCTTAAGGGCGCCACAGTGTGCGTAACTCAAGGTACGACTACGGAGCTGAACCTCCAGGACTTCTCGAACCAGAATGGACTGGATATCACCCCTCTGACGTTTGAGGACACGGATGCAGTTGTGTCAGCTTACGACAGTGAACAGTGTGATGCATTCACTAACGACCGCTCGCAGCTTGCCGCTCTGGGCACTGCCCTGAGTGATCCCAGTGCACACTTGATTCTTCCCGAGACAATTTCGGAAGAACCTCTGGGCCCAGTGGTTCCTCACGGCGACGACCAGTGGTTCGACATCGTAAAGACTGTAATGGCGATACTGATCTATGCTGAAGCATTTGAAGTTTCATCCGCTAATGTACCGACTGCTGCTACAGGCAACACGCCTGTTGACCGCCTGTTCGGGATCGAGGGCTCATTTGGACAGGATAGCCTTGGTCTTAGCAATACGGTAGCGCAGGATGTGATCGGCGCCGTCGGCAACTACGGTGAGATATATGAGCGCAACCTTGGCCCCAACGGCATCAATCTGCCGCGTGAGGGCGGGCGAAACGCTCTTTGGGCGGACGCTCCCTGCTCCGATTGCCCCAAGGGTGGACAGATTTACGCTGCGCCACCACGTTAGCTTCTAAGGGCGGACAATTCCGCCGATAGACCATCGGTATTAGGGCGGCTGGTAATTTTGCCAGCCGCCTTTGCGTTCCGATGTTGCGCGTCGGCTCCAAGCGATGCGGAAGTAGAGAAAATATCTGCAACCTCTACCGTGCCGAGAACAGAATCGGATGTAATGCGAAGAGATGTGTTAGGATTACCATCGCAGACGACAGATTCACAGGACGCTCGTGTATAAGTGATGCGCTCTTTGACATATCAAGGAATACCGGTATGGCGGCATGTCCAAATCATTCAGTGGGCATCGCAAATCATTTCCGGTATCGTGGTAGTGGGGCTGGTTGCCTGGTTCTTCATAAATATTGGAAGCGCTATTGGGGAGAGGAGCATTCCCTACGGCTTTGGCTTCCTTAATAGAGCCTATCAAACACCCATCGGTCAGCACTTCCTTCCCTATGAGTCGTCCGACACCTTCCTGTACGCTCTCTTTGTCGCGTTCACCAATACGCTTGTCGTCTCGATAGTAGGAGTGATCCTGGCGACGGCGTTGGGAATACTTGTAGGTGTCGCGAGGATGTCGGGCAACTGGCTTGTCGCCAAGATCGCCACCGCCTATGTTGAGTTCTTCCGCAATGTGCCGCTGCTGGTTCAGCTCTTCTTCTGGTTTTACATCGTTCTGTCACTGCCGCCCGTTCGTGAAGGCTATGTAGTTGCCGGGAACGTCTTTGTGAACAACGCGGGCGTCTCGGTGCCCTCCCCCTCTCCAAGCAGTTGGGGCGCCGCGCTTATCTGGCTGGCTGTCGCTGCCGCATCGGTCGCTCTCGGATTTGTGGTGCATCGCATCATGTCCCGTCGAGAGGAATTGACAGGGCAGGTCTCATATCCGGTCATATACGGGTGCGTGACGGCGGTCGTTGGCGGAGCTTTGGCATGGCTCATCGTGATGGTTGCCGTGGGAACAGCCCCTTTCGTCATCTCAGTGCCCGCTCCTCAGGGTACATTCGGACGCATAGCCGGTGGGTTCACGGCGTCGGCAGGCTTGTTGGCGTTGCTGGTGGGGCTGGTAATTTACACTTCCTCATTTATCGCCGAATTAGTGCGAGCCGGCATACAGTCGGTCAACAGAGGGCAGACGGAGGCAGCGCGCGCCCTCGGCTTGACGCCAATGTCAACCCTGCGAAATGTCACATTCCCACAGGCGCTGCGGGTCATCATACCCCCGCTCATCAGCCAGTACCTTAACCTGACAAAGAACAGCAGCCTCGCCGGTGCAATCGGTTATTCAGACCTGACGAATGTCGCGAAGACAATGACCCAGACAGCTCCTGCGGTATCCATTTTCGTTCTGATCATGCTTTCGTACTTGGCTTTAAGCCTCGCATACTCGTTGATAGGCAATCTGTACAATCGGCATATTAGATTTGCCGGAGGTAACTGATGGCAGCTAACAACGCGCCAGCCTCTGGGCAACTTCCCCCTCCGCGCTTCGAAGCGGGAGCCGCCGGATGGTTGCGCGAGAATCTATTCTCGTCGTGGTCCAACGGTTCCCTCACCGTGACATCCTCGCTGGTAATCGCGATAGCCGCCTGGTTCGGCCTTGGATGGGTGTTCACCACCGCCGACTGGACCGTAATTGCCACCATCGGCGGCGGGTTTTTCATCGGTCAGTACAACACCGAACTCGCCTGTCCCGGACAGAATTGCTTCTGGAGACCGCAGTTGGGCCTCCTGCTGGTAACTGTGTTGCTAGGAATGGCATGGGGCATTGTCGGCGCCGTCGGAAAGAAAGTCGCTCTGTCGGTCGCAGTGGTGTCCGCAGTCCTTGCTTTCCTGCCATACGACATGCGGAGCATGGGGATGGATGTGCGGATCCTACTGCTCGCTAACCTGCCCGCTGTCTTTGCTGGCTGGGCTTTGGTGCGTTACACATCGTTGATTACAGTGCAGCGAGTGGTGATAACCGGAGTCGTGATCTTTCTTCTGATTCTGGTGCTTCTGCGCGGTGTGCCAGGAGTGCCTGGCCTGCAGCCTGTGTCAGTCGTTAGCTGGGGCGGTTTGATGCTGAACCTGCTGCTGGCAGTCGCAGGTATTGTACTAAGCCTGCCAATTGGAATCGCGCTCGCGCTAGGCCGGCGCAGCAGTCTGCCAATCGTGAAGCTACTGTGCGTGGTGTTTATTGAGATATTCCGCGGAGTGCCGCTGATTACCCTGCTCTTTATGTCGCAGGTTCTCGTGCCACTGGCGTTCCCTGAGGATTTCCCCCAGAATTCAGTGTTCCGGGCGGCGATAATAATCACGCTCTTCAGCTCAGCATACATGGCGGAGAACATTCGAGGCGGGTTGCAAGCTTTGTCCCGCGGACAGGTTGAAGCAGCACGCGCTCTCGGCCTCCCGGGCTGGCAGACAACTCTGCTGATCGAACTTCCCCAGGCGATTCGCAATGTGATTCCGGCAATCGTTGGACAGTTCATTGCGCTGTTCAAGGACACGAGCCTGGTCTATATAATCGGAATGCTTGATGTCGTGGAAATCGGTAGAGCGTTTATCCAAGGCAACCCTGAGTATCTCGGCAATGCCCGTGAACTCTTCATCTTCCTCGCGATCGTTTTCTGGATATTCACTTACAGCATGTCTTATGTAAGTGGTCGCATTGAAGAGCATATGGGTGTGGGCAGCAGATAGCAGGTCGGCTGTGCCGTTTGACCACAGGCCGATGGGCATCTGAAACCAAAGGAGGCGACTATGGCGACCAATGGGATGACAGAGACCGCAGAGGACATAATCGTCTGTCGTAACGTGAATAAATGGTTCGGCACATTCCAGGCGCTGAAGGACGTAAGCACGACTGTAAAGCGCGGTGAAAAGATAGTGATCGTAGGGCCCTCAGGGTCAGGCAAATCTACTTTCATTCGCACCATCAATCGCCTCGAAGAGCATCAGAGCGGAGATATCGTTGTTGATGGCATCGAACTGACCAAAGATGTTCGCAACATTGACGCGATTCGCAGCGAGGTGGGAATGGTGTTTCAGCAGTTCAACCTGTTCCCGCACCTCACCGTGATGGACAACATCACGCTTGCGCCAATGAAAGTGCGTCATTGGAGTCGCACACAGGCAGAGGAGGTAGGACTGGAGTTGCTGACAAGAGTCGGCATACCGGACCAGGCGCAGAAATTTCCGAGCGAGCTGTCCGGTGGTCAGCAGCAGCGCGTAGCTATCGCTCGTGCCCTAGCCATGCAGCCCAAAATAATGCTCTTCGACGAGCCGACCTCCGCGCTGGACCCTGAAATGATAAATGAAGTATTGGACGCGATGCGGGAACTGGCATACTCGGGCATGACCATGATGATTGTCACTCACGAAATAGGCTTTGCAAGGGAGGTCGCCGACAAAATTATCATGATGGACGAAGGACGAATTGTGGAAGAGAATTCCGCAAATGAGTTCTTCGACAATCCCAAGAGCGAACGAACGAAGCTATTCTTGTCGCAGATACTCTAAGAGATGCGGGAAAGCCGGCCGACTCGCCCCGCTAAAGTCGAGCTTCAAAGACGACAGTTCGAATCCTTGTCTGTCTAACAGGCTGTTCGTGAGAAGCAATCAAGACCTATTTCGCCCTTGAACCAGACTTGTGGTAGGAGTATGCTAATGTCGAGTTCGGAACAGGTGTCTGCACGCTGTCCCCATCGGCGACTCCAGCAGTCTCCCTCACCTTTACACATTTGCACTATCGGAATATAATATACAAGTAGCCCAACTATAAGAAAGGCCCGTAGAGCCGTGACATCAAATCCCTCTTCAGAAGACCCCGCCATTATGCAGGACCCCGCCGAGACTCAGGAACCGGCAACTTCACTAGTTGAAACTCCAGTTGAAACTCCAGAGGTAGCGGAGGCGCTGCCACAGCCCCTTGAAGTAGAAACTCCTTCGGCATCCGAATTAGAGGCTAACGCGCCGATAATGTTGGACCTTGACGAAGATGACGAACCTATGGAGTACGAGGAGGAGGAAGAGGAGTCTGGCGACCAGGACATGGGGCAATTGCTTGACTCGATGGAGCCGATCAAGCCCCTCCGGCGTGGAGAAGTTGTCGACGGCGAAGTGATGGGCTTCTCAGAGGATGGTGGCATTCTTGTCAACATCGGCCACAAGTCTGAAGGAGTGGTTCAGCAGCGCGAAATGCGCAGTCTAAGCCAGGAAGACGTTCAGAATCTGGGCATAGGCGACAAGATAATCACATATGTGCTTCGCCCCGAGTCGGCGGACAATGCGGCGATCCTGTCAATTGACCGAGCGCTAGGTGAAACGGGCTGGCGCGAACTTGAAAAGTGCCTTGAGGACAACGAGACCGTCGAGGGAAGCATACTCGGGTTCAACAAGGGTGGTGCGATAGTCGATGTTCGAAAGGTGCAGGGGTTTGTCCCCATGTCGCAGCTCGTGAGCGTTGCTCGCGACATATTCAGGGACAGGTCCGAGACTGAGGAAGACCCTGAAGTTGAAGCGCGGCGAATGCAGCGGCAGGCGGAAGAGACCGGCAAGACGCTGCAGTTGAAAATTCTTGAGATAAACCGAAGTCGCAATCGCGCCATATTCTCCGAACGGCAGGCTGTACAGGAATGGCGGGACGCACAGAAGGCGAGACTGGTAGAGGATCTCGAAGTAGGTGAGATTCGAAAGGGTGTCGTTACTGGCATAAGCAACTTCGGAGCTTTCGTTGACCTCGGAGGTGCAGACGGGCTGGTACATATCTCGGAGATGTCTTGGGGGCCTGTTGGCAAGCCCGAAGATGTAGTGTCCATCGGCGACGAGTTGGATGTATTTGTTCTCAGAGTAGATGTGGAGAACAAGAAGATCGCACTCAGTCTGAGGCGACTCGAGCCGGAACCGTGGGAGACTATACACGAGCGGCTTCATGTTGACGACGTTGTTGACGCCCAGATTACGAAACTCACGAATTTCGGAGCGTTTGCCCGAGTAGAGGGTAATATAGAGGGTCTGATTCACATTTCAGAACTTTCCGACCGCGTTATTGGTCATCCGCGGGAAGTGGTTCAAGAGGGCGAGGATGTAAAGCTGAAGGTTCTGAGAATTGAACCTGAACGGCGCAGGCTGGGGTTGAGCCTGAAGCAGACGATGGACAACCCGTTTTTGAACTACGAATAGAAGACCGCAATATAATATTTTAAGGCTACACTGAACTCCTTTAGGGAGAGGTGCGATGGCAAGCAGATTCGAGAAGTTTACCGAGAGAGCGCGCAGGGTGTTATCGCTGGCCCAGGAAGAGGCTCAGCGATTCAACCACAATTACATTGGCACGGAGCATATATTGCTCGGCCTTGTAAGGGAGACGGACGGAGTTGCGGCGCGAGTACTCCCGAACCTCGGCGTGGAGTTGCACAAGGTGCGCTCTGCCGTTGAGTTCATTATTGGCCGAGGCGAGCGTTCTACGCCCGGTGAGATTGGACTGACTCCTCGTGCAAAGAAGGTTATAGAACTCGCCGTTGACGAAGCGCGTCGGCTCAATCACCACTACATCGGTACTGAGCACCTTCTAATTGGTCTTATGCGTGAGGGCGAGGGCGTGGCCGCCGGAGTTCTCGAAAGCCTGGGCATCAATCTTGACAAGATACGCGGTGAGACTAGTCGCCTGCTGTCGCAGTCATCGCAGAGCCCCCAGGGCAGCGGAAGGCGTGGCAGGAGCAAGAGCCAGACCCCAATGCTCGACGAACTGGGCGTTGATCTCACCAAGCAAGCCAGAGAAGGAAAGCTCGACCCGACGGTGGGGAGAAGCAACGAAATTCAACGCGTGACCCAGATACTCAGCCGCCGTACCAAGAACAACCCTGTTCTGGTGGGCGAACCGGGTGTAGGTAAAACGGCCATCGTCGAAGGGCTGGCACAGCTCATAGCCGAAAACAAAGTACCATCCACCTTGCAGGGCAAGAGGCTTGTGACCCTGGATATGGGATCACTGGTTGCGGGTACGAAGTATCGCGGCGAATTCGAAGAACGACTAAAGAAGGTCGTCAAGGAAATCACGGAGTCCGGCAAGTGCATTTTGTTTATTGACGAAGTGCATACGATGGTAGGAGCGGGCGCCGCAGAGGGCGCGGTTGACGCTGCGAACATCCTCAAGCCTTCCCTCGCTCGAGGCGAACTGCAGACCATAGGGGCGACCACCCCCGATGAATATCGCAAGTATCTCGAACGAGACAGCGCGCTGGAGCGCAGGTTTCAGCCGGTACGCGTGGAAGAGCCAACCGTCGATGAATCCGTTGAGATTCTCAAAGGCATCAAGGGTGAATACGAAAGACACCACGAGCTTGAGATTTCATTTGACGCTCTGAAGGCGGCCGCGAGCATGGCGGCGAGATTTATCTCGGACCGCGCTCTGCCGGATAAAGCAATCGATCTGATTGACGAGGCGGCATCACGGGTACGAATCAACAACTCCGAGCAGCCTCTCTCCTTGACTGAAGTCACGGATATGCTTGACCGCGTACGACGTGAGAAAGACGAAGCAATATCTACCCGCCAGTACGAGCAGGCGGCCGAATTGCGGGAACGCGAGATGAGCCTTCAGCTCAAGATGGAATCCCTGCAGTCCGACTGGGAAACCGAGCGCAGCAGCAACAGTCCTGTCGTTACTGAAGACGACATCGCGGAAGTTGTAAACATGTGGACCGGCATCCCCGTGGCGCGCCTCGCGTCCACGGAGTCGGAACGCCTGGTGAATATGGAAGAATCGCTTCGCGGTCAGGTGTCTGGACAGGACGAAGCAATCACGGTGATTTCGAAAGCAGTAAGGCGCGCCAGAGCAGGCCTGAAGAATCCAAAGAGGCCAACTGGCGTATTCCTGTTCCTTGGACCAACTGGCGTAGGCAAGACCTACCTAGTGCAGAAGCTAGCCGAGTTCATGTTCGGCAGCGAAGAATCGATGATTCGCATCGATATGTCGGAATTCATGGATCGCCACACGGTCGCACGACTGGTGGGCGCACCCCCTGGCTACATAGGATACGACGAAGGTGGACAGCTAACCGAAGCGGTTCGCAGACGTTCATACAGCGTAATTCTGCTGGACGAGATCGAGAAGGCCCATCCTGAAGTGTTTAATATCCTGCTTCAGATATTCGACGATGGCCATCTGACAGACGCAAAGGGGCGCAGGGTAGATTTCCGTAATACGGTTATCGTGATGACGAGCAACATCGGTTCAGACTTGATTCGGCAGGATCGCTCGATGGGCTTTTCGGCTCGCGGAGAATCTGGAAGGACAGACGAGCAGGCGTACCTGCGAATGAAGGACAACGTGCTGGACGAAGTTAAGCGCTTTTTCCGTCCCGAGTTCCTAAACCGTATCGATGGACAAGTTGTGTTCCACTCGCTCGGTCGCGAGCATATGCGAGAGATTGTTAAGCTCCAGTTGCAGGATGTAAACGCAGAGCTCATCGAACAAGGCATTACAATGGAAGTGTCGGATGCGGCGCGTGATTGGATGTCTGAGAAAGGCTACGATCCGCAATTTGGCGCGAGGCCGATGCGGCGTCTGATTCAGGACCATCTTGAAGATAAGCTCTCGGACGCAATCATAGCCGGAGAACTGATCCCAGGTGATACCGCGATAGTGGACATCAACGAAGATGAGGATGGCTTGGTGGTGCATGCCAAGGAGCCTGTCGCTGTATCGTAGGTCGCAACGAACGCCCGCCCTGTAATTTAACTTGAATTATTGCCCGCCTGAATCTCAGGCGGGCAACTTCCTTTTCGTGCGTCCGACTTTGGAATATTCCGATAGGGCTTGACACGCGTTCTATTCTGTTCTAATATATTCGGCAGCAAGAACATTTGTCATCATTCGAGTTGTTGGCCGCAGCGTTATCTTGTTGTTGTGGGCGCGGTCTGAAGGGGGAAGAGATGCCGAAAGTTAAGACGCGAGTCGAGTTTGTATGTACGTCGTGCGAAAATGTAACCGTCAAGTGGGAGGGTCAGTGCCGCAGTTGTAGCGCATGGAACACTATCATAGAGCGAGGCGGTGCCGGAGGGTACGGATGGTTGCGAAACGAGGCGTCGTCGGCAATTCACCTGGCAGATGCTTCAACCGAGGATTTGCCGCGAATGGCGCTATCCTCCGGCGAAGTCAACCGTGTTCTGGGGGGAGGGATCGTACCTGGCTCACTAGTATTGCTTGCGGGCGACCCGGGCATTGGTAAGTCCACATTGCTCCTGCAGATCGCGGCGGAAGTCGCCAAGGAACGCTCATCGGTCTTTTACGTCACAGGCGAAGAATCAGTTTCGCAGGTTAAGATGCGGGCCGACCGACTCGGAATTGACGGGCAGAACCTCTACATATTAACACAGACTAATGTCGAAGAGACGCTGGCACAACTCGACAAGCAGATTCCCGCGCTGGCGGTAATAGACTCTATACAGACAATGTACGATCCGTCGTTGTCATCACAGCCCGGCAATGTCTCACAGATTCGTGAGTGCGCACGCAGGCTTCTGGAATGGGGCAAGGCAAACAATGTTCCTCTCATTCTGACAGGACATGTAACCAAAGGCGGAGACATTGCCGGTCCCCGTGTTTTGGAGCACATGGTCGATGTGGCATTGTATATGGAGGGTGATGCCGTAAGCTCGTGGAGATTGCTTCGTGCCGTAAAGAATCGTTTCGGCTCGACGAATGAAGTCGGCGTACTGGAAATGACCGGTTTGGGGCTGCGCGATGTGGCTGACCCATCTGAGAGTTTCCTTCTGGACAGACCCAAAGGTGCGATGGGTTCGGTCGTGGTGCCTGTGCTTGAGGGGAACAGGGCATTGCTTGTAGAGATTCAGGCCCTGACCGCACCTTCCACCATCCCTACGCCACGCCGTGTCGCCACCGGTTATGACTCGCACCGTCTCTTGCTCGCCTGCTCTGTTGCGATGCGCACCTGCGGGATACCGCTGGCGGATTACGATGTGATTGTGAATGTAACGGGCGGGCTGAAGATTGCAGAGCCGGCCGCTGACCTAGGCGTTGCGCTCGCCATTGCTTCTAGCTTCCGCAGCGTGCCTATGCCTGAAGACGTTGCGGTGGTGGGTGAGATTGGGCTAAGCGGAGAGATACGCCGCGCTCCTCAGACTGAGAGGCGTGTAAAAGAGGCAGCCCGGCTCGGCTTTCGCAAGTGCCTGGTGCCCGGTAATACGGATGACCGCTCCTGTGGAAGTGAGGTGCTTCACTACCAGAGAGTTGACACGCTGGCGCAAGCGATTAATATGTGCTTGCCGATAACACGGCGTATCTCAGAAGCAGTCGCCTGAAGACTGCAAAGGTAGGCACAGATTGACCAGCGCATATTTTCAATGCATCGGGGGCGCAAGCGGTGATATGTTACTTGGCGCTCTCCTGGACGCGGGGCTGTCGTTGGAGGACCTTCGAGGAGCGTTGGCGAAGTTGGGAGTAGATGGCTATTCCCTCAGGGCGCAACGAGCCCACCGCGGCGGTCTTGAAGGAACGCATCTCGTCGTCGAACTTGAGGAGCGTGGACGCAGGACGCACACCATCCAGAACTTTGTGGACACGGTCGAGGAATCGGGCTTGTCCGACAGGGTTGTGCGGCAATCCCGCGCAGCATTCCTGCGAATCGAAGAGGCCGAAGCACGTGTTCACGGAACCGAACCAGGAGAAACGCATCTGCACGAACTTGGTACTCTGGATACCCTGGTCGATGTGGTTGGGAGCGTCGCCGGGCTGGAGATGCTCGGCGTAGATGCTGTCTATTGCTCGGCCTTCCCGAGCGGATCAGGCGTCGTCAGGTCGCAACATGGACTGCTTCCAGTACCTGCTCCAGCTACGGCCGCTCTTTTTGAGATTGCAAATGCGCCTGTTGCCCCTCCACCAAATAACGCGCACAACACAGGTGAAATGGTTACCCCAACGGGGGCGGCAATTCTCACAACACTCGCGACCTTCCGACACCCCCAGTTTAACGTCCAGCGAATCGGATATGGACTGGGCACTCGGGATTCGCAGCAGTATCCGAATGCGCTGGCTCTATGGCTGGGAACTGAGCAAACGGAGAAATACAGTACCGGTGTGAAGCTCATCGAAACGAATATTGATGACATGAGCGGGGAACTGCTGGGCTACGTTCAAGAGCGGCTATTCGAAATGGGAGCCCGCGATGTATGGTTCACTCCCATCCAGATGAAGAAGAATCGCCCTGCCACGATGCTTAGTATCATAGTGTCTGCGGCCGATGAAGCCCAAGCCGTCGATTTAGTAATGAAGGAAACATCGACGCTGGGAGTCCGTGTGCGTCCTCTGGAGCGAATTGAAGCCCAGCGCGAGGTGGTGCGTATTGACACATCCTTGGGGAATGTTGCTGTCAAGATTAAGAGATTGAACGGCGGCATAGTAAGCGTGTCTCCGGAATACGAAGACGCAAGGCTCCGCGCCATCGAAAAAGGCTTGGCGATCCACGATGTGTTCGGTCGAATTCAGCGTGAGGCGGAGGCTCAGATCATGCAAGGCGGTGAGCGGTAAACCTCGCAATGGAGCGATCCAAAATTGTTGACCGTAATCTGGGTGTTCGGTACAATGGAATATGCACTTGGGTTAGCGCCTGGCGTCAGACCGCTAACCTGATTTGTTATCAGGGATGCAAGCGTTCATAGCGGTGCCCCAGTGGCGCAACCGGAAGCGCAGCCGACTTGTAATCGGCAGGTTAGTGGGTTCGAGTCCCCTCTGGGGCTTTTCTCTATCTGAATAGAGCGTCGCTATCGCAGGCTGATCTATAGGGCAGTCCGGTTTTACTTGGATTGGACAAATGCCTGTGATAGACTAATTTTGGCTGCCCAGAAACCCCTTGGAGGGATGGGAGAGTGGCTAAATCCACCAGACTGTAAATCTGGCGCCCAACGGGCTACGCAGGTTCGAATCCTGCTCCCTCCACCAATGCAAATCGACCAACTATCGGAATTATTGGCATCAAAAATCAATACTTGGGCCCACATAGCTCAGTCGGTAGAGCGCGTTCTTGGTAAGAACGAGGTCAGCAGTTCAAGTCTGCTTGTGGGCTCCACAATTGGAGGAAGATAGCAGAAATGGCTAAGGCAAGGTTTGAGAGGACGAAACCGCACATTAACGTCGGCACGATCGGACACGTCGACCATGGGAAGACGACCCTTACGGCTGCAATCACGAAGGTGCTGAGCCAGGCGGGGCTTGCCGATTTCAGGGCCTTCGACAGCATCGACAACGCTCCCGAAGAGAGGGAGCGAGGCGTTACGATTGCTATTCAGCATGTTGAGTACGAGACGGACTCTCGTCACTACGCACACGTTGACTGCCCCGGTCACGCCGACTACATCAAGAACATGATCACGGGTGCGGCACAGATGGATGGCGCCATACTCGTCGTCAGCGCCCCCGACGGCGCAATGCCACAGACTCGCGAGCACATCCTGCTTGCCCGTCAGGTGGAAGTGCCAGCTATGGTCGTCGCGCTCAACAAGGTAGATATGATGGAAGACGAGGAGCTACTGGAACTCGTCGAACTCGAGCTGGATGAACTGCTGTCTGAGTACGGCTTCGAAAACGTTCCCATCGTCAGAGTCAGCGCTCTGAACGCTCTCGAAGAGGAAGAGTCCTCTCGAGAATCAGAGTGGGGCAAGGGCGTCTGGGAATTGATGGATGCAGTCGACGAAAACATCCCAATGCCGGAAAGGCCGAGCGACCAGCCATTCCTGATGCCGATTGAGGACGTCTTCAGCATCAAGGGGCGCGGCACCGTTGTTACGGGTCGTGTCGAAAAAGGCATCGTCAAGGTCGGCGACCAGGTCGAGATCGTAGGAATCAAGGACACCACGACCACCACAGTCACCGGCGTCGAAATGTTCCACAAGCTGATGGACGAGGCGGAGCCTGGAGACGCTGTAGGGGTTCTGCTGCGAGGCGTCGATCGGGATGACGTCGAGCGAGGACAGGTATTGGCAGCTCCAGGTAGCATCCTGCCGCACATGGACTATGAGGCGCAGGTGTACGTGTTGAGCAAGGAAGAGGGCGGTCGCCACACTCCGTTCTTCAATGGATACAAGCCGCAGTTCTTTATTCGAACCACTGACGTGACGGGTGAGATCAACCTTCCCGATGGCACCGAGATGGTTATGCCTGGCGACAACATTGAGATGAACGTAAAGCTCATCACCCCGGTTGCGGCCGACGAGCAGCTTCGTTTCGCCGTCCGTGAGGGAGGACGCACCGTTGGCTCAGGCGTCATAACCAAGATTAACGACTAGCTTAGAACGAACTAAGGCAGGGCTGTGGTTGCTCATCACAGCCCTTACTTTTTGGATACTGAACATACGGATAAGTGAGATGGCAAGAAGGGCAGATAACCGCATCATAATCAATATGGGCTGCGTCGACTGTCGCGAGAGAACTTACCACTCCAGCAAGAATCGTCGCAACGACCCTCAGCGCATTGAGCTTAAGAAGTTCTGCCCAAGGTGCCGGGTCCACACGCTCCACAGAGAGGTCAGGTAGGCAGATATGGCTACCAATCCAGGCACACCAAGAAGGCTGGGCGGGCGGACGGCTCGCAGAGCACTCGGATTGTCGGGCGTGACCGAAATTATTGGAGAGTTGCGTCGCGTAACCTGGCCGTCATACGAAGAGACATTTCGTCTGTCCGTGATGGTCATAGCTGTGGCTGCTGCTGTTGGGGCGTTTCTTGGCGTGGTTGACCTGGGCTTTTCCAGTTTGTTCGACATAATCTTGGCGAAGTAGGGGCAATGAACAGGACTGAAGAGGCGGAACAGCCTCGCTGGTATGTGCTACACGCTTATTCTGGTCACGAGGGCCGCGTAAAGCAGAACCTTGAACAGCGCGTGTCCAATATGGACATGGGGCACAAGATTCTGGAGGTTTTCGTCCCGCAAGAGGATGAAATCGAAATCCAAGGTGGTCAACGTAAGACTATTTCGCAGCGTGTATTTCCCGGCTATATTTTCGTGCATATGCGTATGGACGACGAAAGCTGGCACATTGTACGCAGCACGCCAGGGGTGACAGGCTTCGTTTCGGCGGAAGATGACAGGGAGGCCCGACCCCGGCCCGTGCCACTTGACGAGCGAGAAGAACAGACCATTCTCGGCTTCAAGGATACTGACCAGCCGCGCGTGCGTGTCGGCTTCACACAGGGGCAGGCAGTTCGAATTACCGACGGGCCCTTTGTGGACTTTATGGGCGTGGTAGATGAGGTGCATGCCGACAGGACGAAGCTAAAAGTGTTGGTATCGTTCTTTGGACGCGAAACCCCAGTCGAGCTTGACTTCCTTCAGGTTGAGCGCGCTTAGAATGCCGATCGGCGGAGTCTCACCCAGTTGAATAGGGGCAATCCCATTCCGGCTCTTTCTTGTAGCACATCTTGCAGCTCCAATCATCCCGGACATTCAAAGGACAAAGCAATTGGCTAAAAAAGTAATGACGATGATTAAGCTCCAAATTGAGGCAGGCAAAGCCACGCCTGCACCTCCTGTTGGCCCGGCGCTTGGTCAGCACGGCGTTAATATCATGGGCTTCGTGAAGGAATATAACGAGCGCACCGGCTCCCAGGCCGGCAACATCGTTCCAGTGGAGATTACGGTCTTCGAGGACAGGTCTTTCACTTTCATCACGAAAAGCCCTCCGGCATCCGACCTTCTGAGGAAAGCCGCGAATATCGAGAAGGGCAGCGGCAATCCGCTCGCGGAGAAGGTTGCTCGCATTCCCAGAGACAGGGTGCGTGATATCGCTGAGCAGAAGATGAACGACCTCAACGCCGCAGACCTAGAAGGCGCAATGCGTATCATTGAAGGTACGGCGCGCAGTATGGGCATAGAAGTGGAACAGTAGCGCCTGTGTATTTCGACACGACGCATTAACAAAGTTAGGATTGTGTGCAATGCCTAAACGCGGAACACGGTACTCAACAGCAACAGCAGCGATAGAGAAAGACTTCGAATACCAGCCGGACGAGGCGGTATCGCTGGCAAAGAAGAACGCAACGGCAAAATTCGACGAGACCGTTGAATTGCACCTGCGTACCGGCGCCGACCCTCGCCATGCCGACCAGATGATTCGAGGGGTCGCGCTTCTGCCGCATGGCGTAGGCAAAACGGTTCGCGTTACAGTGTTTACGCAGGGTGAAGCTGTCTCTGTCGCGGAGGAAGCAGGCGCGGACTTCGTTGGCTCTGATGAAGTCATCAAGCGGGTTGAAGACGGCTGGGTGGATTTCGACGTGTCCATCGCAACCCCGGATATGATGGGTAGGATCGGGAGGCTTGGGCGCATTCTCGGCCGCAGGGGATTGATGCCCAACCCGCGTACCGGAACGGTAGTGCAGGCTGAAGAGCTGCCCAGAGCTATTCGTGAAGCGAAGCTGGGGCGGGTGGAATATCGCGTTGACCGCACTTCTCTGATTCACGTTCCTATTGGCAAGGCCAGCTTTGAAGAGGATCAGCTGATGGACAATCTGACGGCTCTGATGGACAATATAGTCAGGGCGCGTCCGAGCGGAGTCAAAGGGCAATATATTAGGACTGCCTACCTGACGACAACAATGGGTCCAAGCGTTAAAATGGATGTTGCCAGCACGAGTGCCCTTAAAGTAGAATAGACTAGCTTTCATGCCGCAGACCGCGGGTCTCCAGTCGGAGATAATTCGCCAGCCCGCTTAGGCACTATTTAGAACCGGGAATACGGTTGTAAAGTCGGATTTGAGAAAATCTGTGCCCTGAGGCTGCTGCGTCTCAGGGCTTTTTTGTTGAACGAATTTGCCTGAATGGTTTGATTAGTTGAATCTGCCAAGGCGCGGATAAAGATGAGGTGGCAAGTTGCCTACGGAAAGAAAAGTACAAGCTGTTCAGGACATGACGGACTGGCTGGATGGCTCGACAATAGTCATATCAACGAGTTATACGGGATTGCCGGTCACTGAAGTGACCGCACTCAGAAGCGCCCTGCGCGACAAGGATGTGCGGTACAAGGTAGTCAAAAATACCCTGGCGTACATCGCAGCGGAAAATACTGGTAGGCCTGAGTTGAAGGAAATCATTCAGGGACCAAGCGCAATTGCTTTCGGGTACGGCGAGCCGACGGATCCTGCGAAGGCGCTGTCTGATTTCATAAGGACAACACGCTCTCCATTGGAGATTCGAGGAGCGGTTCTGGACGGCAGAGTACTGGACGCCGCACAGGTTGAGCAGCTCGCAAGCCTGCCGGGCAAGGACGAGCTTGTCTCCCAACTACTTTCACGCATGCAGTCGCCAATCTCAGGCCTTGTGAATGTGCTGAATGGTCCTATTGGTGGACTTGCGCGTGTGCTTCAGGGACATATCGATAGTATGCAGGAACAACCGGCGGAATAAAACTAGCGGGCGTTTCGCCCAGTAAAACAGGGAGGTTTTACAATGACGACCAAGGAAGAGATACTGGATGCAATCAAGGGATTGTCTGTACTGGAACTTTCGGATCTCGTGAAGGCACTCGAGGACGAGTTCGGCGTTAGCGCTGCCGCTCCGGTTCAGATGGCTACCGTTCAGGGTGTTGCAGCCACTGCAGAGGCCGCTGAGGAAGAGAAGACCGAGTTCGACGTGTCCATCACAGAGATTGGACCGCAGAAAATTCAGGTCATCAAGGCCGTCCGCGAGCTTACCACGCTCGGACTGAAAGAGGCGAAGGAGCTTGTTGAGAGCGCGCCTGTGGCTGTCAAGGAAGCCATCACCAAGGACGAAGCCGATGAGATAAAGGAAAAGCTGGAAGGCGCAGGGGCTGTCGTTACGGTAGCCTAGCACTTGGGCTGTTCCCGGCAAAACATCCGATATAGTAATCGTCCCACTGCTCGCTTGTTACGATAGAACAGAGTAGTGGGACGATTTGCGTCAAATAGGTTGAACAATCGACCAGTGGAGTTGATCGGCTAGCCGGCTGATATGTACGGTATCGTCTGCGGACCTTCGGGCAATACGCAGATGCTCGCATCGGCGCCGCAGTCGGCGACAGTGTCTTCGATGCGACCCACAGGCGTCAGGTGTGCATCCGTGGCCTGCTGCTCAGTAAGATAACTGGACTTCAGGTACACGTCGGCCTTCATCTGAATCTGAGCCTGGATCTGCGCCTGCCACTGGTCGTGCCGCTCGTATTCAGTCTGCTGGATCATTTCAAGCACCTCTGAGGGACTGCCGCACGATGCAAGAATGTCACGGTACTGGCCGTGTTCAGGGACGCCCTCGGAGCATTCGGCGGCGCAAATTATTCTGCCGCCGTCACGCACAACTTGGGCTGCGGCAGACATTCCCTTGACCGCCTGGTAAAGGTTCTGGTCGAGAGGGTAGCCGCTATTGGTGGTAAGAACAAGATCGAAGGGTGCTGGCACAGGCTGCATCGCCAGCCGTTGAGCAACCGCACAGGCAGCCTTGTGAACGGCGAACAGTTCTCCCGCATAGACACTCGTGATGCGCTTGTCCCGGTTAATCGTCACATCAACAGAAAAGTCCACGCTGGACATTCGAGCAATCTCCCTGATGGCGTCGTGGATGGGGTTGCCTACGGTTTTGGCAAATCGGGCATTGGGATGCCCAATCATCGCAGCGTCGTGAAGGCGCATAATCGTGGGGAAGCCTGCAAGACCGGGCGCGACCATCTTGGGGCCACCGCTGAAGCCCGCGAAGAAGTGTGGCTCCACGAAGCCTGTTGTTATTCGGATGTCGCTCTCCACCCACCGCCTGTTGAGCCGCACTTGAATCCCGGAGTCTGTGCTACCAATCTCCTCCAGGGAGTCGTCGTCAAAGCCGTTGTGGTTGACCACGCTGTACTTGTCCGCAACTTCTTCGCCAAGCATTTCGGCGAGTTCCTCTTCTGTGTTTGTGCGGTGAGTGCCTGTGGCTATCAGGATGGTAATATTCTCAGGCGGTATATGGCGCAGTTCGCCAAGCAATAACGGCAGTAAGGTCTTGCTGGGCATGGGGCGAGTAATGTCACAGACGGATATTGCCACACTCTGAGTCGGTTCGACGATTCGTCGAAATGGCGGCGTTCCGATAGGGTTGCGCAGGGCGGTCAGGATTGCGCCCTCGGCATCCGGAAGTCCGGGCACGAAGGTGGGTTCAATGACCGTAGTGCGCTCGTCAGGCAACTCGACTTCCAGGCCCTCACGCCCATACGCCAGTCTAACCTTCATTCGGATCTCCCGCTTGTCTCAATGTTGTAGCGCATAACGGTGCGTGCCTGCCCCGCTGGCGTCACATCTCTGAATCCTGCCTGCCGGAACGTATTCGGTGAACCCATGTATGTGTATGATTTCGCATCCGGTTCCACCGGATATCCCTCGACTATATGTGCGCCTGCGGACTCCGCAAAAGCCACAGCCGCCTCCAGCAAGCCTAGAGTCAGCCTCTGCCTGCGATACCGGCTGTCAACAAAGAAACATACGACCGACCAGACCGCCGAATCGTCGATTCGCGGCAGTGCGCGGTAGCGTTCCAGAGCAGCGTATGACTCACGCGGGCCCAGCGAGCACCAGCCGATAGGCAGGTCGTTGTCATAGGCTAAGACGCCGGTAGCTTCTCCTCCACGCACGAAAGCATACAAGGAATCTGCGCGACCCGCCTTGGACGACTCTCGATAATCGCTGCTTCTCAAGCGCCATCTCATGCAGGAGCAATACCCGAACTTGCCATGCTCTGCCGAGAAGCGTTTCAGGTCCGGAAGGCGCTTAGGGGTTACCGGATGGAACTGTAAGTCTTCAGGCTGCCGGCGGCAAGTACTAGGCATCGCGCTTACCGATTAATCTTCCTGTCCCCGAAGCAGTGCCTCGCACAGGTGCGCGGTGTCCACAAGCTCGGGTATGACGACATACTCCCTGACTGTGTGCATGCCGTGGTCCGCCATTCCTACGACGACCGCGCTCATCCCCCTGAGACGGAATACATTTCCGTCTGTGCCGCCACCCGACGGACTGAATGTAGGCTCAAGACCGAGACCGCGCAGCGCGCCCACGACACGGTTGGTCGCAGGGTCGTCATCGCTGAGTGTGTATGTCTCAAACTCGGTGTGAAGATGGTCGTCCAGAACGGCCTCCGGGAACATTTCACGAACCTCGTCCAGCGCCTCGGAAATCTGCACGCGGATGTTGTCGAGTGTTTCGATATTCCGGCTTCTGAACTCGCCGTTGATGATGGTAGTCTCCGCAACGGCGTTCCTCACAGTGCCGCCTGCGATATTGCCGATGTTGAATGTCGTCTCCTCATCCAGTCTGCCCTGCGGCAAGCGAGTAATCAGCTCCGCGGCGATGCGGATCGCTGACAATCCTTTCTCCGGCTCGACGCCCGCATGTGCGGCGCGTCCCGTAATCTCGACATCGAAACCGATATATGTCGGGCTTGACGAAGTTATCTGCGCGGCTGAGCCTTCCCCGTCGAATACGATCGCTTCCTTCGAGGTAAGCATCGAGAAGTCGAGGTTTCGCGCGCCCACAAGCCCAATCTCCTCCTCGCGCGTAAATGCGACCTCTATGCCTGTGTGCGGCGTCAAACCGTCCTCGTACACCGATTCGAGCGCTTCCAGGATGGCTGATACGCCACACTTGCAGTCACCGCCAAGAATCGTCGTACCGTCGGACTCGATGCGGTCGCCAACCACTCTTGGCTTGACGCCGCGCCCTGGCTCAACAGTGTCCATGTGTGCCGAGAGCAGAAGCGGATTCGGCCTGCCGTCGTTGGCGATGACATTGCCATAGGCGTCGCGCTTGACGGTAAGCCCGAATCCTTCGAGGCGTCGCGTCATCTCCTCAGCCATTGCCTCTTCTTCCCCGGAAGGGCTGTCAATCTGCACGAGGTCGGTGAATGTCTTTACAAGTCGGTCTCGGTTTATCATTGGTACTCCTGACGAAGTCGGTGGTCAAATTACTTTGCTCGTTAATGACTGTGGATATTGTATTTGGCGAGTGAAGTCTGTACAAGGGTTGGAAGTTCTGGACGCTTGGAGTTAAACTACACGCGATGCAAGAAAGTGTGGGAATGAGTGCTGACGGTATGCAGAATTCCGGCGAAACACAATACACAACGATGATTCGAGACCTGCCGCAGGACGAACGGCCCCGAGAGCGTCTTCGGCAGTATGGACCGAGTCATTTGAGCAACGCAGAACTGATTGCCATCCTGCTGCGTGTGGGGTCAGCCGGCGAAAGTGTGCTCAATCTGTCAGCGCGGGTCCTGTCCATGTATGGCGGTCTTGGCGGTGTCGCAAGGGCATCTTACGGCGAGCTATGTGACTTGCATGGAATCAGTGATGCCAAGGCATGCCAGCTTCTCGCGGCACTCGAACTTGGGAGGCGCCTGGCATCGCTTCATCCGGAAGACAGGGCAGTCATTCGCTCGCCTCAGGATGTGTTCAACCTGATGAGCGCTGAGATGGGTTTCCTGGTGCAGGAGCACCTACGTGTGCTGTTGCTGAACACCAAGAACGAGGTGCTGGCGACACACGAGATTTACAAGGGCAATGTAAACTCAGCTGTCGTGCGCGTGTCTGAGGTACTTCGTCCTGCGGTCAGGGAGAACTGCCCGAATATCGTCATCGTGCATAACCATCCTTCAGGCGACCCGACCCCAAGCCCGGAGGATGTTCTGGTTACGCGTCAGATTCGCACCTGCGCAGAGATGATGGACATAGAATTGCTGGACCATATAGTTATCGGAAATCAACGATTTGTCAGTCTGAAGGAGCGGCGGCTCGGCTTCAACGAGGGTTCCACAGGAGCTGGTGCTGCCTTTGGACTGGCGGCTGAAAGAAGGTAGGTGATAAGCGTGGCAGAAAGGGAACTCGGAGATGTTGGCACGGATTTCAAGTTCGAGGACGGCGATGTGAAAGTGTGGGACCTGGTGCTGGAACCGGGACAATCGAGTGACTGGCATCACCACACGAATCGGTATGTGTTCATCGTAACCCGACCTGGCACACTCAGGACGGAGCACGACGACGGCAGCGTAACCGTATCTGAGCTAAAACTGGGACAGGTCGTTAAAGGCATCCATCATGCGGTGCATCGCGTCACCAACGTCGGCGATGCGCTGTACAGCAACGCCATTATCGAGATGAAGGGCGAAATGAAGGATTAAGTCAACAGCGAGGTGAACTATGCCTAGGGGAAACGAGCCACTCGGTGACATAGCGACCGAAGTATTATTTGAAAACGACAAGGTTAGAGTCTGGAATCTGGTCGTGGAGCCGGGGGAGGCGAGCGACTGGCACATGCACGGAAATGACTATGTGACGGTCGTCGTCGAAGGGGAAGGACTTGTTGTCGAGTACGACGACGGAACCAGTGCAGACAGCCCCTCCGAGGTCGGCACCTGGAGGTTCCACGACGAGCACAAGATTCACAGAGTGGTGAACAATCGAGATGTCCGCTACAAGAATGTCCTCATAGAAATCAAGTCATGAAGATCCTCATAATGGGCACGGGCGCCATCGGCGGCTGCTATGGTGGTCTGCTGGCGCGCAGCGGTGAGGATGTTGTCTTTGCGGCGCGCAGCGACAACCTGCGGGCGATCCGAGAGCGAGGCTTGCGGGTCGAATCCGCGACGTTCGGCGAGTTCAGGGTGCATCCTGAAGTGGTGGCCGCGTTGGACGGCACGTGGAAGGCAGACCTCATCCTGCTTTGCGTTAAGGGTTATCACAACGAGCAGGCAATGAGCGACTTGGCGCCTGCAGTCAGCGATGGTACTACCATCCTCACATTGCAGAACGGCATCGGCAGTGGCGAGCAGATCGCGCAAAGGTTCGGCTCGGAGAAAGTGTTGCTTGGCGCGGCATACATAGACGCGGAGCGCACTGAGCCCGGCGTATTCGCGCAACGCGGAAGCCCGCCTCGCATCGTATTGGGCGAGGAAGACGGCGATATTTCGGAACGTGCGCAAGTGATAGCGGAAGTGTTGCGCAGTGCTGGCATCGATACCAAAGTTTCACCGAATGTCCTGACTGCACTGTGGAGCAAGCTAATATATATCTGCGCCTTAAGTGGCATGTCCTGTATTACCCGTGCCTCGTTCACCGAAGTCCTGGACACGCCTGAAACCCGCGCTATGACGATGCAGGTGATGTCGGAGGCGCTGAAGGTCGGGCAGGCGAGCGGTGTCCCACTCGACGACGGATTACCCGACTTGGTGATGGCCGGTTTCCTGGAGGAGAAGGACGGCCTTATATCTTCGATGCACACCGACCTGATCGCGGGCAATCCGCTGGAGGTGTCGCTCATTAACGGCGCTGTGGCGCGAATCGGTAAGGAGGTCGGAGTAGAGACGCCGGCCAACAGCTTCATCACGGCGTGTCTCTCAATTGCAGACAACAAGGCGCGCGGTAATTCTGCGCCATAAACAAGCATGGAGTCTATTTGTCAGATGAACTATTTCATTGATCCCGCACAGGTGAAGCGCAGAGAACTCGCACCGGGCGTAACGTTGCGAACTATGTGGGGCGACAAGATAATGATGAGTATGGTGGAGATTGCGCCAAATGCGGTCGTGCCTACGCACACTCATCCAAACGAGCAGGCGGGCATCGTACTTCAGGGAGAGTTTGAGTTCACCATAGGCGGCGAGGTCAAGACGCTCAGGCAGGGCGATGCGTATGTCATACCTGGTGGTGTGGAGCATGGGGTCGTGGGGTCTGACGGCTGGTCGATGGCCCTAGACATCTTCAGCCCGCCGCGCGAGGACTATAAGCATTAGACATCAAAAGCCGCAGGATACGTCCGGACGCCCCTGCGGCTTCTGACTTTCAGTCGGTGATTGATTGAAGAATAGCTTAGCTGCCGTAGCGAGCTGCGGCTACCGGGTCGCTGTACTCGACGCCCTTGGTGGACCAGAAGATCGTGGCAATCTCGTCCACGGAGGCCACCAGTGCTTCGGCGTTCTCCATGCTGACTGTCTGCTTGCACTGTCCGGCTAGCTTCAACGCTGCGTTGAACTTGGCGGCGATGTCGTTGGCGTCACAGCCGGGCCAGGTGTAGTCCGCCCAGAGGACGCGAAGCTCGTGCTTACAGAGTTCGGCATGCTCTTCTTTGACCGTCACATAACGTCCCATCGTGTTGGCAGACGACGCATCGCCCGCGTCTTCGAATGCCTCGATGCGCAGGACCATCTTCTGCACAGTCTGGGCCGCGATCTTGGCGGAAATGGGGTCGTAAATGCCGCACGGGATGTCGCAGTGCGCGCTGGCGGTGCGGACGGAGAATAGACGCTCGATTGTTGACTTTACGCTCATTTGAACCTTCCTTTCGGGGTGTGTAGATTTGATAAGACGATACAATAATCGCCTGTCCCTTGCAAGTATTAGCGCCTCCAGGCGACCGTCAATGCAAGGCACTGAAGGGCTGCGGAAGCCATGATTGCCGGGCTACTATTGTACCGCGTGGAAGGAGCGAGCATGGCGCCGACTATGCTCGCGGGAGACCTCTTGCTGGTTCACGAAGATAGTGGAAATAGGCGAATTGTGAGCAGAGGAGATATTATAGTTCTGACTCATTCCGGGCGCAGTCAGTTGAAACGCATAGTCGCTCTGCCAGGGGAACACATTGCCCTTACGGACGGGATGTTGCTGATTGACGGCCGGAGGCTTAATGAACCATACCTGTACGGGCTGCCGCCGTATCTTGGGCTAGACGACTCCGCCTATGATCTTACAAGTGACGAATACTTTGTTATGGGCGACAATAGGGCGCACAGCACGGACAGCAGGCAATACGGACCGGTGCATCGCGCTCAGATAATTGGCAAGGTTCTATGTCGGGTGTGGCCGCTCTTCAGAATAGCCGGGAGAAAATAACTCAACACCACCCAGCGACAGTTAACTCAGCCAGCGTGCCGCCTCCTTGGCGTGGTAACTGATGATCATGTCGGCGCCGGCACGCTTGATGGATGTCAGAATCTCCAGCGTAATTCGCTGCCCGTCGATCCACTCGTTTTCTGTCGCTGCCTTGACCATCGCGTATTCGCCGCTGACATTGTACGCCGCCATTGGGTATCCGAACGCCTCTCGAGCTTGGGAGATCACATCGAGATATGACAGCGCGGGCTTCACCATCACAATGTCCGCGCCTTCATCAATGTCCATCTTGATCTCGCGCATCGCCTCGCGGGAGTTTGCAACATCCATCTGGTAGCCGCGACGGTCGCCGAACTGCGGGGCAGAATCTGCAGCGACCCTGAACGGCCCGTAGAAGGAAGAAGCGTACTTCGCCGAGTATGCCATGATGGGCAGGTGCTCAAAGCCGCCTTCGTCCAGGCTAGTGCGAATTGCAGCCACCTGACCGTCCATCATGGCCGACGGTGCGACGACATCGGCGCCTGCGTCGGCCTGGCATATCGCCATCCGAGCAAGCAGGTCGAGCGTGGCGTCGTTATCGACTCTGCCGTTCCTGATGATCCCGCAGTGACCGTGGTCGGTGAATTCGTCAAGGCAGACATCCGTGATTACGAGCATCTCCGGCGCGGTCTGCTTGATTACGCGGATAGCCTCTTGAACGATGCCGCTCGGCTCGTAGGCTTCCGTCCCCTCCGCATCTTTGTTAGCGGGAAGTCCGAATAGCAGCACGGCGCCGATGCCCAGCGAAACGACCTCATCTATCTCATCAATCAGGTTATCAAGAGAGAGCTGATACATGCCCGGCATGGGGTCTATCGGGTTGCGAACCGCCCGCCCGTGTGTAACGAAGATGGGATATATGAAGTCGTCTATTGATATTCGCGTCTCCTGTGCAAGGTGGCGCAAAATAGCCGACTCTCTCATCCGCCGCATCCGCACCTGTGGGAATCTACTCATTTTGCCCCGCCTCCTTGAAGTGAGACTCCACAGCCTCCATCAAACCCGCGATGGTATGCTGCGCTGCCATAACGTCAACCTTCAAACCGAGTTCTACGGCTCGCTCCGCCGTAACAGGCCCTATACAAGCAATCGTAGCATCTTTTAGCCCATCCGTGTTGTCGTCCAGCAACTCAACAAGATTAGTCACGGTTGAAGAGCTTGTGAATGTGGCAAGGTCGATGCCCTGACTGAGGATGTGTCGCAGCCGTTCCGTCGTGTCCTGCGGCGTTACAGTCCGATAAACTGCAATCGTGTCTACGACTGCGCCTTGCTCGGCAAGACCCGAACGCAGCACATCGCGCGCGATTTCGGCCTGCGGAAGTAACACGCGCCTGCCATCCATACCCAGCGCAGATAGTTCATCAGCGACAGATTCGGCGACGAATGTACTTGGCGTGAAGTCCGCAATGATGCCCTGTTCGCGGATACGCCTTTTGGTTGCAGGACCGATGGCCGCAATCTGTACGCCATGCAGCGCCCTCGCGTCGAGTTCGAGAGTAGCCATCCTGTTGAACACCACATCAACAGCATTCGTGCTTGTGAAGATTATCCAGTCATATTCGCAGACACCGTTGAGCGCCTTGTCGAGTGCGGCGTGTTCGTCGATCTGCTGAATCTCGATTGTCGGCAATTCGATGGGCTGTGCCCCCCTCTGCGTCAACATTTCGGAAAGCGCGCCGGCTTGCGTTCGAGTACGAGTTACCAGCACGCGCTTGCCGAACAGGGGACGGTTGTCGAACCAGCGTATCGTGTCGCGAAGCCGTGCAACTTCTCCGACAATCGTGACGGCGGGCGCGCCGATACCATTTGCTACCGCCTTCTCCACAACATCCGACAGCGTGGCGACCAGGGTGCGTTGGTATGGCTCTGTACCCCACTGCACCAGGGCGACCGGGGTGCTGGCAGATCGCCCATGCTGCATCAAAGCCTCTACAATTGAGCGCAGATTGCTCTGCCCCATCAATATGACAAGAGTGTCGCTTACCTTCGCCAGTGCCTGCCAGTCAACTGCCGAATCCGACTTGGTGGGGTCTTCGCTTCCGGTGACTACGGTAAACGACGAAGCAAGCTTGCGGTGAGTGAGTGGTATGCCTGCATATGCAGGGGCCGCTATCGCTGAAGTAATCCCTGGGACTATCTCGAAGCTCACACCCGCCGCTGCAAGAGCTTCGGCTTCCTCGCCGCCACGTCCGAACACAAAGGGATCGCCGCCCTTGAGGCGCACGACTCGCTTACCAGCCTTGCCCAGACCGACGAGTAAGTTGTTGATGTCCTCTTGCCTGTTGATGCGTTTGCCGGGAATCTTTCCGACGTCCGTCAACTCGGCATCAGCGCGCGCATCATTTAGGAGACGCTTGTCCACAAGTCTGTCATAAACGATTGCGTCTGCGGTCCGCAGCAGGCGAAGGCCCTTCACGCTGATAAGCCCCGGATCGCCAGGGCCTGCACCAACAAGCGAGACGAAGCCCTTTGTCATGGCGCCTCCATAATGCGGGACGCGCCCATTTCCAGTAAAAGGACGGAAACGGCTGTGCCTGCGGCTTCAGGACTTGCGTCGTCGTATGACTCCGACACACGATATATGCTGCTGCCGTCGGGCGTGGCGACCATCGCAAGAATGTGCAGCTTGTCATCCTCAACCTCAGTGTACGCCGCAGTCGGCATCGTGCAGCCTCCGCCCATCGCCGTCAGAAATGCCCGCTCTGCCCGGACCGCCGCGCTTGTCGGCACATGATCGATTGTATTCACGACATCAAGCAGCTCACTGTCGGAATCGCGTACCTGCACTGCAAGCGCTCCCTGACCAACATCCGGAACGCATTCCTCAGGTGATAGGTAGGAGCTAATCTCCGATTCCCTTCCGAGCCGCTTGATTCCTGCCGCCGCCAGTACCGCGCCGTCAAAGTCCTTACTGAATGCCTTGCTGATGCGCGTATCGACATTGCCCCTGATTGGCAGTATTTCAATGTCGGGGCGTGCAGCCTTGATTTGCGCAGTGCGACGAGGGCTGCTGGTGCCCAGCCGCGTACCAGGGGGCAGTTCTGAAAGGGATGCATCCCAGCGGTTCACTAGTACATCGCGGGCGTCCTCCCGCTCAGTGAATGCTGCGATTGTAAGGCCCGTTGGCAAGATGGCAGGCATGTCCTTGGCGCTGTGAACGGCGATATCGATCTCTCGGTTCAGCAGGGCAAGCTCAATTTCCTTGACGAACATGCCGCGCTCCATACTGAGGAGAGGAGCAGACTTATTCCTGTCGCCGCGTGTGGGAAGTGGGACAATCTCAATGTCAAGTGATGGGTGTGCTTCAAGGAGCAGACGCACCACTTCGTTGGTCTGTGCAAGTGACAGGGAACTCGACCGTGAGCCGATGACGACTCGTCTAGTACCACCCACCGAACTACATCAGGAACTTGCCCCAGCCTTGTCGTAGGCAAGGGCTTTCTTCTCTTCCCACATCTTGCACACGCCCGGTTCGCAGTCGCAGCCAACACCTTTCATCAGGTCATCAAGGAGCGTGGCGCGAGCTTCGCCGTACCTTCCATCAAGGACTGTTTCGAGCAGGTTGTCCGTGATGCATGCCTGCCAGTGGTCGGTTACCAGCGTGATGCCCCTGCTGCGAATCTCTGAGCGTACATCAGCGAGAAGCGGAGTCAGCTCTGCGTACTCCATCAAGGGATGGCTCGATTCGATGGGGCTGCCGTCCAGCAATTCGCGGAACTTGCGCGCCAACGCGGGACTTGCGCCGCCAGTAGATGCCGCAACTGTTACATCGCCACGAATCGCGACGGACGGAGCGATGAAGGTGCAAAGGTGCGTCACATCCACAACATTCAGCAGTACATTGCGCTCTTCCGCTTCCTTCGCGATAGCACGATTGACCTTGTTGTCGTCAGTTGCTGCAATCGCGATAAATGCACCCTTAAGATCGCCGGTCCGGTACTCACGCTTGTGCCAATCTATCTTATTCTCTTCGGCAAGAATGCGAACGCCTTCGTTGACTTCAGGGCTTATGACGACCACACTCGCGTGGCAGTCGAGAAGCTTAACGACCTTTTCCTCTCCGATGTTACCGCCGCCGATGACAATGCAGCATCGATCTTGAACATCTATGAATGCCGGATAGTACGCGGGCATTAATTTCCTTCCTGTCTTGTTGTTTCATGGATACAGCCGCGCCGCAGAGATCTCTGCCCGCCGCCTATACGAAATATCGGACTCGCGTCTTCTTGTACTCGCGAGTGCTGTATAGCAGTTGGTACTCCGTAATGCCTGTTTCCTCGGAGAGTCCTGCTGCTACCTCCTCACAAGTCTCCTGTGAAGTGGCATGGATCATAGTGAAGTGTGTGTAGGGCCAGTCCGGGAAAGTCGGGCGTTCATAGCAGTGAGTAACCCAGCGCGACTGCGCCATCATATTGCCAACTTCAACTGCGCGTTCGGATGGCACTTTCCATACCGCCATTGCGTTGGAACGGAACCCAGCCCGTCTGTGGTGAAGGACCGCGCTGAAGCGTCGCATCAGTCCGCGCTCCTGGAATGAGTCGGCGATGTCGAACATTTCCTGCAATGAAATGCCCAGCCGCTCCGCCATAGGAGTGAACGGACGCGACACTAGTTCGACATCCTCCTGCAGCTCGCGTATCACCGCAACTTCGAAGTCCGAAACGGGCATCGCCTTGTTCCAGTCCTCTGCCACCGCGCCGGAGCGGTTATAACCGTCGGGACTGTAGTACTTCTTCGCTGCGCCTTCCTCTTTGACCATGTCGAAGTTCACGCCGATCTTGAAGAACTTGATTGTTGGCATCATGCGGTAGGTCTCTGCGCCAGTCTTCTGTGCCATGTCCTCAACCGTGTCGGCAAGCTCCTCATACGGCGGGACTGCTACGGTAAACCACAGATTGAAGTGCCCATTTCGTGCGTAATTGTGGCTGACGCCTGGATGCTCATTGATGATCTGCGCCGCCGCGTCCAGATCGTCATCCGCAAAGCGCATCGCAACCAAGGTTGTCTTGTATCCCAGCCGTCGCGTGTCGAATATGGCGCTAATCTGGCGTACCACATTCTTGCCCTTCAGCTCATCGATGCGTGCCAGCACCTCTGTTTCCGCAATGCCTATCTCATCTCCAACCGCCTTGAATGGCGTTTCGACGAGTGGGAATCTAGTCTGGATGATATTCAGAATCTTGCGATCAACAAGGTCCATCGTTGATGTACTGGTTGTCATTCGCCTTCTCGCATTTATTACTTCTGCCGCCGGCTCTCAATACACTGGCGCATAGATGCAATTTGAGCATCTACGGTGTCCATTATCGCAGTTTTCAGTGCGAACTTGCAATTTATTGTGTCTCTGAGAATCTCTGAGATTCAGCAAAACAATACCGTCTCCGGAAAGCGCGGTTCTGTGAAAAGCTCATCCTTCTGTGCTAACCTTTTTCTGAAAGGAGTAGTCCTTGTTTTCTGCCGGAAAGTTCTGGTTGGGCCTCGGGTTGAGCGTGCTTCTGGTCGCGCTCTTCTTCATGACCGTGGATGTGAGTCACATGGCGGACGCATTGGCGCGCGCAAACTACTTGTATGTCGCGCCTGCTATCGCCCTCTACATGGTTGGAGTGGTCTTCCGCACGATGCGATGGCAGGTGCTTTTGCGGCACATCAAGCCTGTGAGCAACCGTCGCCTGTTCCCAGTGGTCGTCATCGGGTATATGGCGAACAACCTGCTACCAATGCGGCTCGGCGAGGTAGTGAGGAGCTACTATTTGGGAGAGCGAGAGCAGATAAGCAAAAGCTCCGCTTTGGCGACGATTTTCATTGAACGCATATTTGATGCGCTTACACTGCTTTTGTTCGTGGCGGTTGTGGCGCTGTTCGTGCCGGTGAGCGGCGTTGCTGCAGGATTCGGCGAGCAGTGGGGCGTTGCTCCAATTCTGCTTGCCGCGGGGCTGAGCCTGCCGTTCGTGGCTGCATTCGGCGTGATGCTCCTTCTCTCGCGCTGGCCTGAGAGGACACGAAATCTTGCCCGATTGGTAATGAGGCCCTTGCCTAAACGCTTTCCCCACGAACGCGCCCTTCACATTGTCGAATACTTCCTCGCAGGATTCGCCTCCCTGGCAAGTCCTCGAAAAATCGCCCTGCTTTTCGCGCTCTCCGTGCCCGTATGGGGATTCGAGACTGGCCTCTTCTATCTGATCGGCTTTTCGTTCGGCTTCCATCTTGTCTATGACAACCTGTGGCACCTTGCGGCAGCAATGGCGCTGGTTACCGCTCTGGCAAATATTGGGAGCTCTATACCGTCGTCTCCGGGTGGCATCGGCCTGTTCGAGCTGATTGCCCGCGAAACGCTGGTACTGCTTCCGCTCGCGGTTGTTGACCGTTCAGACGCAGCTGCGTTCGCGGCGGTAAGTCACTTCGCGTTGCTGCTGCCCATGATCATTCTCGGCCAGGTATTCCTCTGGGCAGGCAATCTCTCGCTGCGCAGGTTGGCGCAGGCAGATTCAGCCGGCTAATCGAGCCTGATGCCTATTCGTAGCGCAGAGCGTCAATAGGGTGCATCCGGGCAGCGCGCATAGCAGGGTATATCCCTGAAAGCAGGCCCACCACCGCGGAAACCGTGATTGCAAGGATTGCAACATCCGGGTGGAACACCAAGCCTTCCACGGTATTCCCGCCCCGGTTGCCCACATTGCTCACGATCAGATTGGTGAGCGGTGACATAGTGAAAGACAACAGCAGTCCGATTATTCCGCCGGCCGTCGTCAGGAACACCGCCTCTGTGATGAACTGGAACAGGATGTCACGGCGTTTGGCTCCCATCGCCTTGCGTATTCCAATTTCTCGCGTGCGTTCAGTAACGGAGACGAGCATGATGTTCATCACGCCTATCCCGCCGACCAGCAGCGATATTCCCGCAACTGTGCCTAAGAACAGCACCAGCACCGTAGTTACCTGGTTCACCGTTTCGATGAGGTCCTGAAGTGTGTCAACCTCGAAGTCGTTCTCATCGGTGATATGGTGGCGCAGGCGAAGTATCGATGCAACTTCAAGCTGGGCATCGTCGATAACATCCTGGCTGACCGCCTGCACATCTATT
This sequence comes from Dehalococcoidia bacterium, assembly GCA_963665605.1. Classification (GTDB taxonomy): domain Bacteria; phylum Chloroflexota; class Dehalococcoidia; order Lucifugimonadales; family JADFKI01; genus Bin90. Next base: position 3,720,300 of record OY762409.1, read on the forward strand.
GCATCGACGGCGATTTCGCCGTGCGTCGTTCGTGTGCGCGAGAGACGATGGTGCGCGGTGCTTATCGGCACGAAGACCTGGCTGCCGAAGCCAAAGAATGTGGCTCCCGTGTCTTCGAGCACGCCGACTACGTTGAATTGGCGCCCTCCTATACGAACGCGTTCATCGATAGGGTCCCGAGTACCAAACAGCGTCTCGGCGACGGAAGCGCTGATTACAGCGACATCCAGTGTGTTCTGTACATGCGCGGGGTTGATGAACTGACCCTTGCCAACACCGACATTGCGAACGGAAGCATACTCTGGCGTCACCCCGATGATCTGCGCGTTCGTGTTCTCCCTGCCTGCCACTATCTGCGCGTTGGAGTTTATCTGGGGCGCGACAGCGCTCAGTGATGGTGCGAATACCGGATCCAGGAGCGCTGCGGCATCCTGCATTGTAAGCGTTGATGCGCCTCCGTCGTTGGCAGGCCTGACGAATAGCAGGTTCGTGCCCTGCGACTGGATTCTGGAGGTGATATTGTCCTGTACGCCCCTGCCAATGGACATGAGAACCGTTACGGCGGTTATGCCGATGATGATGCCGAGAAGCGTGAGCCCGGAGCGGAGCTTGCTGCCGCTGAGCGAGTGCAATGCGGTTAGAATGATGTCCAGTGCGTTCATCAGTGTTGCCCCGTCAACTCGCCGGTCGTCAGCCCTAAGCTGTCGGATACAATCAGACCGTCGCGCATGGAGATCACACGGCTGGCACGCGCCGCTATGTCCGCTTCGTGCGTCACGATGATGACGCTAATCCCTTCAGAGTGAAGCTGTCCGAGGATCTGCATTATTTCCTCGCCGGAACGTGAATCCAGGTTGCCGGTAGGCTCGTCGGCGAGAAGGATCTCAGGTGACTTCACCAGTGCCCGCGCGATGCCTACGCGCTGCTGTTGGCCACCAGAAAGCTCAGTGGGCTTGTGTCGCATGCGATCGGCAAGGCCGACTCTTTCCAGCGCTTCCTGCGCCGTTCTGCGGCGATTCCTGTGATTGCCGTACATCAGTGCAAGCTCCACATTGTTCAGAGCACTGATGCGAGGAAGCAGGTTGTAGGTCTGGAATACGAAGCCTATCTTGCGGTTCCGAATTTCGGCAAGGCGGCTGTCTGTGGTGGACCCAATGTCCTCGCCGTCGAGCGTGTATGTTCCCGATGTGGGCACATCGAGACAGCCCAGGATGTTCATAAGTGTAGATTTACCGGAACCGGACGCACCCATTATCGCGACAATTTCACCCTGCGCGATGGACAGATTGACACCGGCGAGCGCCGGAACTTCGACGCTGCCCATCGTGTAGATCTTCTTCACATTTTCGATTTCGATCATGTCTATCGATTCTGCTTCATTGAGTTTGGCTCTTCAGGTACCTTTAGCGCTAGGAGCCACCGCCCCCGCCACCTTGCGGCCTTCCCCCGCCGCCGCCCGGCGGCCTTCCGCCACCAAGCCCACGGAGCCTGAATCCTCCGTCTTCGAGCTCACTGTCGTCAAGAGCCTGCATCACTATCCGGTCACCCGGCTCCAGTCCGTCCTCCACGATTGTAAAGAAGCCGTCACTGCTCCCCAGGCTTACCCGATGGTCCACGATCTCGCCATTCTCGTCTTCCCTCCGAACGGTTGCGCCGCCCTCTCCGAACTGCACCGATTGCATCGGAATCACAATCCCTTGTTCTTCAGCTGTTGCCACCCTCGCCACCGCGCTCAGACCCTCCTGAAGCGTTACGCCCTCCGGTACATTTACGCTGATGGTCACATCGAAAGTTACAACGCCCTGCTCATTTGTGGACGTGGAACTGATGTTGGTGATTACTCCTTCTAACTCCTCGTCGGGTAGGGCGTCGATTGTAACGCTGACGGGCTCCTCGCGGCGAATAGAGAGAACATCAATCTCATCCACACTTCCCTCCACTGTAACGATGCTTGAGTTAATCACCGTCACTATCACATCGAACCGTTCGACTTCCTGTCCGGCTTCAACCGGTATAGCTGATATGTAACCGTCCCAGGGCGCCTTGAGGGTAGAATCCTCGTAGCGTCTCGTTTCTCCGTCTATCTTCGCCTGCGCCGCCGCGACCGATGCCTCCTGCAGCGTGATTTGCAGTTCGCTGCGGTCGTGGATTTCCTGTAAGTCCTGTGAGGCTTGATCTAGTCTGGCCCGTGCAAGTTCGAGAGCATTGCTCTTTACGGCAATCTCTACGGCTTCGGGCCTCAGTGTAGTTTCTAGCAGCGACGCGGCGGCGTCTCGGTTCTCTTGGGCGAGTGAAAGGCGATTTCTCAGGCTTTCAATCTCAACTGCGTCGAGTGTTAGCAGGTCTCTGAGGTCTTCTGCGGCCTTTGCCAGATTCTCACTCGCTGTGGCGACTTTCCTCTCCAATAGTCTGTGCTCCGCGCCACCGCTCTGCAAACGGTCAACTCTTTCTTGTGCAGATGCGACGCCGTCAACCGCCAGCGAGTGACTTTCCTCCAAGCCAGCCATAGTGTCGTCAAACTCCGCTTCTACGCCCTGTAGGTCGTTGCTGGCGGTCTGAAGCGCTTCCCATGCGTTGTCCATGTCGCGCTCGATGCAGAGCTCGAGGTTCGTATTTGTCGTATCGGAGGCTCGCTGAGGGACTAGAGTATGGTCAAGGCACTGGGCTTCAATCCCCCCGCCTCCAGGGAATAAACCAATCCAGCCTAGCACTTTCAACTCGTTCCAGCGGGTATCCGGGTTGTCGAGGATTCGACCATCCGGAAAAAGCGGATAGTGGGGGGAATAAATCACATCCGGATCGAAATCAAGAGCTTTAAATAGCTCCTGCGGGGACATCGCAAGGTCACTTTCGGTTGCCCTGACCCCTGTCCACTTGTAGATGATATTCGTGTAGTCGAGCAACTCCTGGTGGAGGGTATCCCGCGCTTCGCCTAGTATGTCTGCATTTGCGGGAGAGTTGAGCAGCAGGCTTGCCACAGCCAGATCGCGCTCGGCGATTTCAAGCTCTGCCTGAGCATTGATGTAGTCGTTGCCTAAGGCGTGCTGGCTGTCCAGAAGCGCGATATTTGCCTGCGCGACTGCCTCCTCAGCTTGAGCGATCTCCTCGGCGCTCGGAGTCGTTTCGTCGAGAGCTTCCTGCGCGTTCTGCACTTCGAATTCAGCATCGGCGAGTGCTGACTCCGCTTCGGCAACGGCCTGTGGGGTGGGATTAAGCAGTTCGTCGAGAGCTTCTTGTACGCTCTTGACTTCGAGCTCGGCGTCCGCGATTGCGGCTTCTGCTTCGGCGACTTGCAGAATAGGTGTCTTTGCGTCCGCGAGAGCATCTAGTGCCTCTTCGTACTCGATCTGCGCCTCTGCGATTGCCCGTCGCAGGTTCGCCACGCTTTCAGGGTCGAGGCGGGCGAGCGGCTGGCCTTCCGATACTATCTCGCCTTCAGTTACCAGTAATTCCGCGACATAGCCGGTAGAGCCGAAGCTGAGGTCCTCGGTGTTGGTGAAGGCGATACTGCCGTTGATGGCAACTTCCGTCGTCAGCGTGTCGATCCTGACCGGAATCAGGCGCTCAGTTGGTGATAGGGCATTTTCAGTTTCGACTGCAAACGGATTCAAACCGAAAGGATTGAGGGTCACAACAACCCCACCAACGACGGCGACAATTACAACTGCTGCTATTACCGCAAAATGCCACCCTCGCAGCCGACCCCAAAACCCGCTCATTCAATCACCAACCAATCCAAAATCTGTAATAATCCTAGCCCCTGGGTCGAATCTTAGCAGGTTTGAAATTCCGCACACCCGAAAAGACGTCCATACAAGAATGCAACGCCGCTAGAAGGTTTTGGTTAGTGCCCGTTACCGTTGGCTTATGAATGAGAGTAAGTGGCAAGCACTGATAGCAGATTTCGAGCAGCATCTCCGTGCGGAAAAGGGCCTAGCGGATCTCACAGTCCGCAACTATAAGGCTGACATTCAGCCGCTTTACGACTACATGCGCCTGAAGGACATTTCCAATATGCGGGCGCTGGACCGCTTCACGCTACGCGGCTACCTCGCGTGGCTCACGGAACTTGGCTATGTCCGCCACAGCGTTTCACGAAAACTGAGCACGCTCCGCACCTTCCTCAAGTGGATGTCGAGCAAAGGCATCATCGAGGGCGATCCGCTTCCGAAGCGCGGCATTATGCGCGTCCCCAAGAAGCTTCCTCGTTTCCTGTCGCAAGAGCAGGCCGAACGGCTCATGGATGCCCCTGATGTCACCAAGCCAACCGGCCTGCGCGATCAGGCATTGCTGGAAGTCATCTACGGCGCCGGTCTGCGTGTAAGCGAGGCGAGCAACCTCCGCGTGACCGACCTCAACCTCTCCACGCGAGAGGTTCGCGTCCGGGGCAAGGGATCGAAGGAGAGAGTCGTACTCGTGGGCGAGACGGCAAAGAACGCTCTCTCGCTGTACCTGCGAGATGGCCGTCCCAGGCTGGCAGGCAAGGGCAGCGGCATGACCTTGTTTCTCAACCGCTTCGGTGGTCGCCTGAGCCAGCGCAGCATTCAGGAAAGGGTTCGCAAATACAGTGTCAAAGCTGCGTTGCCATCGGGCGTACATACTCACACACTTCGCCATTCCTACGCCACACACCTGCTCGAAGGCGGCGCGGATCTGCGAGTGGTACAGGAGCTTATGGGACACGCAAGCCCTGCCACCACGCAGATTTACACGCATGTCACCAACGCCCAGGCAAAGCAGGTGTATATGGCGGCGCACCCACGCGCACGGCTTAACGAGGACGAGCAGGCGTAGCAAGTTTAGTCCCTCCTTTCGCTCCAGCCTCTGCCAACTCGAGACAACGCCTGCCGCCGTCTCGCGGTATTGCCTAAATGAGGCTGTTAATGTAGAGTACGCGTCAAGTAAGGGGCTGACATGCCGCCTTGCTTTGATGACGAGCGAATGTTGCTCTTTGGGAAGACATTAACTACCGCAAGGAGGAATGTATGACTACCGCTACTCCGTCCGCCGCCTTCGGTGCCAGCATCAAGCGACGGGAAGATCCTCGCCTGATTACTGGCAGAGGCACGTATGTAGATGACATCAAGATGGTGGGCATGTTGCATATTGCGCTGGTTCGCAGCCCTTATGCCCACGCGAATATAACAAGCATCGACACATCCGGTGCGAGCGCCGCTGACGGTGTCGTGGCAGTCCTCACAGGCGAGGATATAGGCGAAGAGATCGGTTTGCCGTGCGGCTGGGTCGTACCGGATACGATTGAAGTTCCTCATCCACCTCTCGCAATCGGAAAGGTGCGCTGCGTGGGAGATGCCGTTGCAGCGATCGTCGCCGACAGCCCTTCCGCCGCTGCCGATGCCGCCGAACTGGTGGATGTCGGATACGATGTACTGCCAGCCGCTGTGAACGCAGAACTGGCAACGAAAGACGGCGCCCCACAGGTACATGACGATGCGCCAAACAATGTCGGATTTGAGTGGGAAGTTGCGGGCGGCGACGTTGATGTGGCATCCGAAAGTGCTGAGGTCAGGGTCTCAGAGCGAATCGTAAACCAGCGACTGATCCCTAACCCTATGGAGGGCAGGGCAGTAGTCGCAGACTACAACCCTGGCACGAATCAAGTCACTCTCTGGACTTCATCGCAGATTCCGCACCTGGTTCGGCTTCTGCTGGCTCTGGTTACGGGGCATCCGGAGCATCAGATAAGGGTAGTCTCCCCTGATGTGGGCGGTGGCTTTGGCTGCAAGCTCTACCTGTACGCCGAAGAAGTTGTAGCATTCGTAATCGCTAAGCAGTTGGGTCGGCCGGTCAAGTGGACTGAAGAGCGGCAAGAGAATTACCTCGCCACTACTCACGGCCGAGACCACATCGGCGACTGGGAGATTGCTGGCAACCGTGACGGGACGATTACGGGCATACAGGGCACAGTTTACGCAAACATGGGCGCGTACCTATCTACATTCGCGCCGGCAATTCCAACATACCTTTTCGGGCTTATGCTTGTTGGTCCGTACAAGATCGACAATGTTCGTTGCAAGGTCATCGGTGTGTTTACAAACACCACGCCGGTTGACGCTTATCGCGGCGCTGGCAGACCCGAAGCGACCTATGTCGTTGAACGAATGCTGGACAGGTTTGCCGCGGAGATTGGTATGGACCCGGTGGAAGTGCGCCGCAAGAACCTGATCCCGCCTTTCGAGGATGGGTTTGATGTGGCAACCGGTGTGACTTACGACAGCGGTAACTACGAGAATGCGCTTGATCTTGCACTCTCGATGCTGGGCTACGAAGACTTCCGTGCCGAGCAAGAAGAAGCCCGACAGAATGGCCGATACATAGGCGTGGGTCTCTCGACCTATGTCGAAATCTGCGGCATGGCGCCCTCAGCAGTCGCTTATGCCTTGGGTGCAAGGGCTGGCGTGTGGGAGAGTTCCCTGGTGCGCGTGCATCCGACCGGCAAGGTGACCGTGTACAGCGGCTCATCCGGCCACGGTCAGGGACACGAGACGACATTCGCTCAGCTTGCGGCATCTGAACTCGGTGTTCCGGTAGAGGATGTGGAAATCGTCGAGAGCGATACGGCGCAGGTTCAGCAGGGCACAGGCACTTTTGGCAGCCGCAGCGCCGTTGTTGGTGGCACTGCCATCCACATGAGCGTGGAGAAAATCAAGGACAAGGCGAAGCAGATCGCGGCACATATGCTGGAAGCGTCCCCGGATGACGTGGTCTATGAGGACGGCCAGCTCTTCGTGCAGGGCGCGCCCGCAGAGGCGAAGAGCTTCCAGGAAGTCGCGCTGGCGGCATATTGGTATGACGGCTTGCCCGAAGGTCTGGAGCCCGGCTTAGAAGCCACCAGCATCTACGACCCGAAGAACTTCACTTGGCCGTTCGGCACACACATCTGCGTAGTCGAGATTGACTCGGACACCGGCGATACCACCGTACTGCGGTACGTTGCAGTTGACGATGTGGGCAATGTAATCAACCCGATGATTGTGGAAGGCATGGTTCACGGCGGCGTGGCACAGGGCATCGGACAGGCACTCTGGGAAGAGGGCGTGTACGACGAGGACGGGCAGCTCATAACGGGCAGCATGCTCGACTATGCGGTGCCGCAGGCGGCAAGCCTGCCATCCTTCGAGACCGATCGGACTGTTACGCCTTCGCCGACCAATCCTTTGGGCGTCAAGGGCGCGGGCGAAACCGGCACAATTGCAGCGGCTCCCGCGGTCATCAACGCGGTTGTGGACGCGCTCTCGCCATTCGGCGTCACGCACATCGACATGCCCGCAAAGGCAGAGAAGGTCTGGCGGCTCATCCACGACTCCGGCAATTAGGGCACGAATTCGTCCCACAGGATAGGCCCGCTTAGTTAGCGATCAAAGGGGCAGGTGAATTAAAAGACCTGCCCCTTTCAGTTGGGCAAGCAGACCAATAGACAGACAGGCGAGGAAGGACTTGGAAGAGCGGCAAGACCCAATCAGGGATATTCTGGACAGGCTGGCGTCTGAGAACTATGTCGGTGACCCGGCAATTGCCACATCCATCTACATGGCGCAGACTCTGGAGCGCCCGCTGCTCATAGAAGGACGCGCGGGCGTGGGCAAAACCGAGATTGCAAACGTGATGGCGCGTCTGCTCGATACGCGGCTGATCCGCCTGCAGTGCTACGAAGGGTTGGATGTCTCCACCGCGCTGTACGAATGGAACTACCAGCGGCAGATGCTGCGGATTAAGCTGAACGAGCAAGCCGACATTTCCGCGCAGGAACAGGAGGAGGAGATATTTGGCGAGTCGTTTCTTCTGAAGCGCCCGCTGCTCGCCGCTCTCACCGAACCGGATAAGTCTCCCGTCCTGCTGATTGACGAAGTTGACCGCGCCGATGAAGAGTTCGAGGCATTTCTTCTGGAAGTCCTATCCGACTTTCAGGCGACGATACCGGAGATTGGCACAATCAAGGCGAAGCATCGGCCATTCGTAGTGTTGACATCAAATCGCACTCGCGACTTGTCGGACGCGCTGCGTCGCCGCTGCCTGTACCTGTGGATTGATTATCCTGACATCGACAAGGAATTGCGCATCGTGCGGGCTAAGGTCAACGGCATCGAAGACAGACTTGCTCGCCAGGTTGTGCGCTTCGTTGACGGAGCACGCCGCACGGGCTTGGACAAAGTGCCCGGAATCGCGGAGACGCTCGATTGGGCCAGGGCGATGGTAGTTTTGCATCTCGACCATCTCGACTACGAGGCTGTCGAGCAGACGCTTGGCGCAATCATCAAGGACGCGGACGACCTTGAGCGTTTCCGAAGGCAGGCAATTGAGGAGATACTGGCGAAGATATAATGGCACACAGAAGCAGGCTATGCGCGATAATGATTGACTGCCCGCCTGACAGGATGGATGCAGGCGTGGACTTTTGGGGCAATGCGCTAAATATGCCCCCGCGCGTCAGAGAGAATCCATCCGATCCTTATGTTCTTCTCGAAGGGCACGCCGGGGGATTTTTCGTCCTGCTTCAGCAGATTGACGAGAATGCCAGGATACACCTGGACTTCGAGACCGATGATGTAGATGCGGAAGTGAAGCGACTTGAGGCGTTGGGCGCAAAGCGAAAGCAACAGATGGACTCTTTCTGGATAATGGAAGCGCCAAGTGGCCACGTGTTTTGCGTCGTGCCCCCGCAGTCCAACGACTTCCCCGGGGACGCTCAATTATGGGACGATTGACCCGTTCTGCTGAAAGTGAATCCCTCGCACTTACTAGAATCTTACGGCAACGACACAATGGCGCATCGCAGCAGATTGAGCGTGATTCTTATCGACTGCCCACCTGACAGGATGGACGCAGGTGTGGAGTTCTGGAGTGGCGCGCTCGGAATGCAGGCCCAACACTGGGGCGTTGACGATGACCCCTATGCGATACTTGACGGACGTGTCGGAGGGCTGACCTTCGGGCTTCAGGCTGTGAATGATGAAGCACGCATACATCTAGACATCGAGTCTGATGACGTCGATGCAGAAGTGCGGCGGTTGGAGGCGCTAGGAGCGCGGCGCAAAGCACAAGTCGAGTCATGGTGGGTTATGGAAGCGCCCAGCGGTCATTTATTCTGTGTTGTCGGCCCCCAATCTGACGACATCCCGGCCGACGCTCATTTGTGGGAAAGCTAAAAGTGGAGTTTCAACATGCCAAGAATGACAGGCAAGCGTGCGCTCATGGAATTGCTCCGTGCTGAAGGCATCGATTACATTTTCGGAAATCCAGGTACCAGCGAAGGGCCAATCATCGACGAGCTGGAGAACTACCCGGACATTCGTTACATGCTCGCGGTGCAGGAGGGCGCGGCGATGGGCATGGCAGATGCCTACGCGCGCTATCGTGGCGAGCCTGCTTTCGTCAACTTGCACATCGAGACGGGACTTGCGAACGGTGTCAGCCTGCTCGCCAACGCCGCTGAAGGCAACACACCTTTGATCCTGACCTCCGCGAACAAGGACATCCGCAAGTTGGCGGAAGGGCGCACGGACCTGGTTGAGATGGTCAGCCAGTTCTGCAAGTGGAGCGCGGAAGTAACCCATGCGGAGCAGGTCCCAAGCGTAATGCGCCGCGCCTTCATTGAGGCGAAAACCCATCCGATGGGCCCCGTGTATGTTGCGTTCTCCGCAAACGCACTGGACGACGAGGCGGATGTTGAAATTGTGCCGTCTCACAAGACATACTCTCGTGTCGCTCCCGACGCCGGCGCGATTCAAGAAGCAGCGGAAATTCTCGCGAATGCCGAGAATCCCGTCATTATTGTGGGCGATAGGGTAGGGCAGTCGTCTGCGTCGGCAGAAGCCGTGCATCTCGCGGAAACCCTGGGCGCGAAGGTTTACGCAAGCTACTACTCGCAAGTGAACTTCCCCACCAGCCATCCGCAATTCTTAGGACTGGCAAGCCCCGGCATGCCGGCAGGCAATGCGTTGCTGGAAGATGCTGATGCTGTTGTAGCAGTGGGAACTCCGGTCTTTCCCGGTTACTTCTACTTTTCAGGCAGAGCGCTCAATCCCGAAACGCAGCTGATTCACATAGATTCTGACGCAACGCAGCTTGGAAGAACTGAGCCGACGGATGTCGGCATCATCGCGGACGCGCGCACTGCAATGGCGGCGCTTGCCCAGGAGCTTGAACTCCGCATGTCAGGAGCCGCTAAAGAGGCTGCCAAAGGTCGCGCAACTTCAGTCGCCGAAGAAAAGGCGGAACAGGCCGCCGCTTGGCAGGCAAGACTGAACGCACGACACGACATCAGCCCCATGTCCACTGAGCGCATGATGACCGAGATTGCAGACGCGTTGCCAGACGATGCGATTGTCGTTGACGACTCCGTTACTACGCGCGCCTCCATCTTCGGCGCGCTGGAGTTCGAAGAGCCGGGTAGCCTGCTTGGAATCACGGGCGGCGCGCTCGGCTGGGGAATGGGCGGCACAATGGGCGTCAAGCTGGCGAGTCCTGACCGTCCTGTAGTCGGCATCATCGGTGATGGTAGCGCAATGATGACCGTGCAGGCGCTGTGGACCGCTGCGAACTCCGACATCCCCGTTGTGTATGTAATATGCAACAACAGGGCATATCGCGTGCTCAAGCTGAACATGAACATCTACAAGAGCGAGATTCTTGGACAGCAGAACCCGGAGAGCAAGTATATCGCCATGGACTTCTCCACGCCATTCGACATTGCGGCGGTCGCACAGGCTATGGGAGTGTTCGGCCGCAAGGTTGAAGACCCTGCTGACATAGGACCAGCATTGCGCGAAGCGCTGGCGCTTGGAAAGCCCGCAGTCCTTGATGTTTCCATTGACGGCGCAGTATAACTCGTAAACCTGCAAATTTGCTGCTTTAAGCCTGCCCTCCATTCGGTGTAATATGGCGTTGAGGTTAGGCACATGCGTCATATACTTCACGCAGACTTCGATGCCTTCTACGCTTCAGTAGAGCAACTGGACAACCCTGAACTGCGCGACAAGCCGGTCGTGGTTGGCGGCAGCGCAGAGGGGCGCGGCGTGGTGGCATCCGCTTCGTATGAGGCTCGCGAATTCGGCGTCCGCTCCGCCATGCCTATGCGCACGGCTCAAAGACTCTGCCCTCACGCTATTCGGGTTGGCGCGCGCTTTGACCGGTACCGCGAAATCTCGCAACGCGTCATGTCAATTTTCCGAGACTTGACCCCCCTCGTCGAGCCACTCTCCCTGGATGAAGCGTACCTCGACGTGACCTCCATAGTCGCCGAAAACCGCCGGGCTGCTGATATTGCCGCAAGCCTAAAGAGACGAGTAAAGCACGAGTTGGGCTTGACCATATCCGTTGGCGTGGCGACGAGTAAGTCCATTGCAAAGATAGCGTCCGACATGGACAAGCCGGACGGCCTGACCGTCGTGGCTCCCGGCGACGAAAAAGCATTTCTCGCGCCGCTGCCCATACGCGATCTTTGGGGCGTCGGTCCAAAGACTGCCGAGCGGCTCAGTTCGGAGGGCATAGAAACCATAGGCGATATCGCACGACAGGACGAAGATTGGCTGCGCGAAAGGTTCGGCAAGCACGGCGCCCAGATGCAGAAACTTGCATTGGGCCAGGACAACAGCCAAGTTGTGGTTCGCCGCGAAACAAAGTCGGTTAGCGCAGAGACCACATTCGCGCAGGACACAGGTGAGCCGGAAGCGCTGCTCGAGGTGGTCAATCGCCTGAGCCAACGTGTGGCCAATCAACTCAGGCGCAAGCAGCTTCAGGGGCGCACGGTCAAGCTCAAGCTTCGCCTCTCGGACTTCACGACTTTCACGCGCCAGAAAACGCTGCCCTACGCCGTGCAGTCCGCTGATGACCTGTCGCGGTCTGCGGGCGAACTACTGCGCGCGGAACTCTACGGTCGCCGGCGCTTCAGGCTCGTGGGAGTTGGTGTGTCCGGCTTCGAGCAGTCAGAGGAGGACCCCGAAGAACCGCGCCAGCTCAGATTCTCAGGCTTCGGATGATGGAAACACGCGCACTCCCCAGGGACTACACGGTCCTCGCCCCCGACGGCTCAGAAATCAGAGAGCTTGTCGCCGTAGAGGGCGGCAGTATGGTGCATTGCACGCTGCCGCGCGGCGCGACTTCCTCTGCCGTAATGCACAGGACCGTTGAAGAAGTTTGGTACTTCCTACGGGGGCGTGGGCAGGTCTGGCGCAAGAGCGAGTCCTGTGAATCCGTAGAGGATGTCGCCCCCGGCATGTCTCTCACCATAAAGTTGGGAAGGCATTTCCAATTCCGTAACACCGGTGATGAAGACCTGAGCTTCATCATAGTCACGATGCCACCATGGCCCGGCGAACAGGAAGCCGTCCGGGTGGACGGGTACTGGAAATGAACACTGTTCCTATACGATAACGCCCTGCCTCCGAAGGTCCGGCAACTCATCCGGCGAAACATCCAGCATTTCGGTCAATATGTCGTCTGTATGCTCGCTGTAATGCGGAGCAGGCTGTATTTCGACAGGGGACTTGTCCAGCTTGACCGGACAGCCGATCATCTGGTAGGTGCCACGCTTGGGATCTTCCACATCCACCACCATTTCGCGGGCCGACAAATGCTCGTTTGACAGCACCTCTTCCGGGCTCATAACCGCACCGCACCACACGCCCGCTTCAGCCAGCGCCCTCATCGCTTCGTACTTGTCGTGCTTCATCGTCCAGCCGCTTACGATTTCCAGCACCTCGTCTCCGCGCTCAGCCCTGTTCTCCTCGGTAAAATATCGCTCGTCGCCAATCAGTTCCGAGCGTCCGATCACAGCAAGTACGGTCTCCCAGAGCGCGCCAGCGATATGTATCATCACATAGTCGTCCGAGCCTCCGGGATGACAGGGATAAATCATCGGAATCCCCCTGCCGCCGCGGTCGCCGGGGCGCTCATTGGGCGTGGCAATCGACAGACTGCGAATGAGTCGATAGCGCATCAGGTTGACGATGCCGTCCTGCATCGAGACTTCCATGTGCTGCCCTTCTCCTGAATTATCGCGCTGCCTCAGCGCGGCGAGAATGCCGATGGCGGTGTGCAGACCGGTGCCGGAGTCGCCTGCGCCGATTGGAGACGGTATGGGTGGCAGATCTGGATAGCCATTGGAGGCGATTGCACCGCCCGTCGCCTGCGCCGAAACCTCGAAGCTTCGGAAGTCGCTCCACGGCCCGTACTCGCCGAAGCCCTTGATGCTGGCATGGATAACGCGGGGGTTGATCTCATTCAGCCGGGAGTAACCGATGCCCAGCCGCTCCATCACTCCCTTGGAGAAATTCTCCAGCACAACATCGGCCCACAGCACTAGCTTCTCGAACAGCTGCTTGCCGCGCTCAGTCTTCAGATTGAGCGTAATGGCGCGCTTATTGTTATTGAATATCGTGTAATAGACGCTGTCCACACCGTCAATGTGCGCCTGCTCCCAGCGAGTGTTGTCGCCCCCAACCGTGTCTTCCACCTTGATCACATCCGCGCCAAGAAAGGCAAGCAGTTGTGCGCACGAGGGCCCCGCCTGCACGCGGCTCATATCCAGAATCTTTACTCCCGCAAGCGCCTTATCCATTTCGCACCTCAGTCTGTGATTCCTCAATCTGAGGCCGATTATATCAGGATGTTCCGAGATGCGAACCCACGAAGTCGCGATATCCACGCGCAAAGTCGGAAATGTCCGCCGCCTGACGCCCCTCGATCTGCACCCGATGAAGGAGCAGCGCGCCGTCTCCCGTGGCGACCGCAATCCCCTGCGGAGTCTCGATCACCGTGCCAGGCTCGTTAGCCAGCTCCAAGTCCAGGATTGCAGCCCGATGCACCTTGAGTTGCTTGCCGTTCCAGTGGGTAAAGCTACCGGGCCAGGGATGAAAGGCGCGCACCTGTCTGGCGATGTAGCTCGCTGGACAAGTCCAGTCGATGATGCCGTCTTCACGGTTCAGCAGTCTTGTTACTGTTGCTTCGGATTCATCCTGAGGCTGCGCTTCAATCTCACCGTCGCGCCACCGTGCAATTGTCTCTTCAAGAAGCTGGGCGCCCAGATCGAAAAGCCGTGAAGTCAGATCAGCCGTCGTCTCTTCCGCTCCAATCACATCCTCCACCTGCGCGATGACTGGACCTGAATCCATACCCTCGTCAAGCTGCATGATGGACACGCCCGTGATCACGTCACCGTCGAGGATAGCCGTGGCTACCGGTGAGGGCCCGCGATGTCTCGGTAGCAGCGAAGGGTGAATGTTCAGCGCGCCTAGCGGTGGTAATTCGAGCGTTTCTGCTGGAAGGAACAGCCCATACGCCACAACCACGATTAAGTCAGGCTGCAGCGACGCTAACTGTTGTCGCGCTCCTCCGTCACGGCGGAGCGATGCGGGCTGGAATACTGGCAAGCCGCGCTCCTCTGCAGCCACTTTCACGGGTGGAGCCGACAGCCGCCTCCCGCGACCGGAGCGGCGGTCAGGCTGAGTATATACGCCGACAATATTACAACCCATACCCAGCAGCGCATCGAGTGCAGGAACGGCGAATTCCGGCGTGCCCATGAAGACTACCCGCAGCGCCTCTCGCTCCATCGAGTCATTCGCCATCGCAATCTCCCGACTCACAGCACCTTGCGTGTTCCGATTCTATTTCACTGAACTGCACTTCGTCCCCAATCTCCACTCCGAATTGACTGACCTCTCCGGCGTTGATTTCAAAAGTATATGCCGCAGGCGATTCCGATTCGAAGATTTCCAACTCCGAGCTCGGAGCATTCGGCGGCGAGTGCTGCACATTCTCCGTCAGGTCCACGACCGTGCAGTCTTCTCCGATCCATACGAAATCAAGTGGGAAGCGCATGCCCTTCATCCAGAACGATGATGCCTGCCCTCCCGGAAATATGAACAGCATACCGGTCTGGTCTGGCAGGCTGTCGCGCTCCCCCAGTCCATTGCTGCGTAACTCCGGCGTGTCCGCTATTTCCGCCGCGAACACAGTTCCCCCAACTGTTACACTAGGACCCGTCGGTGTTGGTACGGGGGTTGGAGACGGTACTGCCGTTGCAGTCGGTGGTGGAGTTTGCGTTGCCGTCGCCACGACCTGTGTCGCTTTCGGCGTCCGAGTCGCAGCCGGTGTTGCAGTCGCGGTCGGCAAGGTGGTTGGTATTGGAATTGCTGTAGGAGTAGGCTCAGTGGTCGCTGTTGAAGCGACAGTGCTCGTTGCGGTCGCGACGACGGCTGTGGTTGGCACCTGCTGCTGCTGCCCGGAATTGATGCAGGCCATGCTGCTCAAAAGTATTGCGACGGCGAGAGCCGATACTATGCGCCCAGCCAAGACGCTACGCCAGATGAACCAGGGTCGCACCGTCACCACCGCGCTCTCTCGCTTCCGCTTCGTGGGACTGGGCAAGCGGGTGTCGTGTCAGATGCTCGCGCACCGCATTTCGCAAAATGCCCTTGCCTCTTCCGTGTATAATGCGCACCGAGTTGAAACCGTCCCGCACCGCTTTGTCCAGAAACAACTCGAGCTCCGCGAGCGATTCGTCTGCGCGCATGCCGCGAACATCGAGCTCCGCGGAGTCCAGCATCGGCCCAATAGATATGCTCAGTTCCGCTTTGGCTTGCTCCGGCTGCTGTTCGATGACCGAAAGACGGGTGGGATGCACCTGAATTCGCACATTGCCGATGCCAACTTCGGCATCGCCTCCGCTTTCCGGAAGGGACACAAGCACTCCGCCAAGGTTCAGGCCGCGCACATACACCTTGTCCCCAACCTCCATTTCCCTCGGAACTTCCCGCACAGGAATCGCTGGCGCGACGGCGGCTCGTTCTGCCACCAATTCCCGCCGCATTCGCCTTATCTCTTCACGCGTCTCAGCGGTTGGAACGCCTGCAGGCGCGCCCCATGACAGCGCGGCTTCCGCAGCTTTGAGCTTACGTTGCGCCTCGTCGTACTGGGATAGCATGCTACGTCGCATGCCGTCCAGGATGTCGTCCCTATGGGTGATCAGGTACTCTATCTGCTCATCGAGTTGCTGCCTGAGTACATCAGCCTTCCCTCGGGACTGCTCGGCGTCGAGCAAAACAGTCTGAAGCTGATTCCGCTCGCGTTGCAGTTCGGTGAGCCAGTCCTCGAATCTCAGATACTGTGGCTCAATCGACGCCTGCGCATTTTCCATAATATGCTCTTGCAAACCGAGGCTCGCGGCAATCGCCATCGCGTAGCTGCGTCCCGGTATTCCCAGCGTAAGATGATAAGTCGGCGTCAGTGAATCGGCGTCCAGTTGAACGCTCGCATTCATCATTCCCGGCGATGTCTCCGCATACGCGGCAACGCTGCGATGGTGTGTAGTTACTATCGTGGACACGCGCCTCTCTGCGAGGTCCTCCAGAATGGCGCGTGCAAGCGCCGACCCCTCCTCGGCGTCTGTGCTCGTACCGAGTTCGTCTAGCAGTACCAGCGACTCAGTTGTAGCCTCTTCAAGAATATCAATGACGCTTCGCATGTGGGAGCTGAATGTTGAAACCGACTGCTCGATGCTCTGCTGGTCTCCCACATCCGCATAAACGCCATCGAATGTCGGAAGCATGCTCCCGTCATTGGCGGGAATCTGCAGACCGGCCTGGTGCATGAGCGCGAGCAACCCAACAGTCTTCATCGCCACCGTCTTGCCGCCGGTATTCGGCCCTGTAACCACAAGCACTGACCAGTCAGGCCCGACGCCCACATTCACCGGAACCGCGTCTCTGCCAAGCAGCGGGTGTCTGGCGTTTATCAGTTTCACCGCCATGTCTTTGCGCACTCCGATCGAATTGTCGGAGTCCGAGCGAACTTCAGCATCAAACTCGCCATCATCAGACGACAGGGGTCTCACCCCACGCACCGAGTAGCTGTATCGCGCGCGGGCCATTATCAAGTCCAGGTGCGCCGTCAACTCGCTCCCTCGGCGAATGTCCTGTTCAAGCTCGCCGACCAGCGTCGAAAGGTCGCGCAGCACCTTACGAATCTCTCGTTCCTCAGCGAGCGCAAGTTCACGCCATGTGTTGCCGATATCTACCGTGGAGAACGGCTCTATAAACAGAGTCGCGCCCGTGTTGGATGCATCGTGAACGATGCCGGGGATACGGCTACGCATCTCCGATTTGACCTGTACCACAAGGCGGTCGTTGCGGACGGAGATAACATTGTCCTGTAGAACATTGTCCGGCCCTGCATTCTGTATCAGCGAGTTTAGCGAGTCCGTTACTCGCTGGTACGCCTGCCGTATCTGGCTGCGCAGTGCCCTAAGAGTGCGCGTTGCATCGTCTCTGACATCGCCCCGCTCGCCAATGCGCGCTCGGATCTGGCGTGTCAGTTCACCCAGGTCTGGGATGCTCTCTGCACTATCGGCAAGCATTGGGGCATGCTGCCGTACCGCAAGGATGCTGCTCCTTGCCCGTGCATGCACATCCAGGGTTTGCCCAATCGCAAGCAGCTCCTTCCCGGTCAGGATGCCTCCAAGGGAGGCTCGCGCAACAGAATCTCTGATGTCTTCCGGGCAGTGCATGTCCACTTCGCCAGCTTCGTCCAGAACTGCCCGTCCCTCGACCGTCTCTTGCTGAAGCAGCGCAACCTCATATTCGTCGTATGACGGTTGCAAGCTCAGAGCGAGCTGGCGAGCTGGGAAGTATGTGGCACGGTCGGCCACTCGCTCACGAATAACGTCGAACTCCAGCAGCGCCTGTGCGCGAGCGCGCAGCGCGTCCCTGCCGCCGGAACCGTGAATTTCAGGATAATCAATCGCATCCATATGCATCCGCCCATTTTATCAGGAATTCGGCGTGAGGAAACGATTCCCTTAACCATCAAGATGAACTGCCCATACCTATTCCACACGCTCCCACAGGAATTGACGACTTGGCACAATAGCAATAGAATGTATGTATATGTTAGAGAAATGCAACTGCCCGATTTGAGCGTGCGCTCAGGAGGAAGTTATGGCGAGAGTACAACCGGAGCCGCTAACGATAACCATAACCGACGACGCTGCGAAGCATGTTCGCCAGTTCGCCTCGGATATGGGCAAGCCGGGCTGCAACTTGCGCGTCGCGGTAAAGGGCGGAGGCTGCTCGGGACTCACCTACGATCTGGACCTCATCGATACTCCCGGTGAGAACGACAAGGTAATCAGCAGCCACGGCCTCGAATTGTATGTGGACAAGAAGTCCTACATCTTCCTCGCAGGTACCGAGCTTGACTACTCAGGCGGGCTTAACGGTAAGGGATTTGTCTTCAACAATCCCAATGCCAAGACGGCGTGTGGCTGCGGCACTTCTTTCAGTGTCTGATCCCGCCGCAATCGGGATGTGTGGAACGGATTGCTAAGGTGTGATAATAACTGCCGCCTCCTAACAAGGGGCGGCTGTTTCATTCAGGAGGATAGACGATGACGCAGAGTGCAACACTGGAAAAGCCGGTAGCAGTCTATTCAACCGTGTCCGAAGAATACATCGCCGCAACGCAGGGCGCGGGGATAGCCGACCGATCGCAACTTGCGCGCCTGAAGATTAGCGGCGCCGATGGGATTGACCTGCTGAACCGTCTTTCGACAAACAAACTCGACGACTTGGAAGTCGGCGATGTTCAAGGAACTGTGCTGACCACCAACAAGGGACGCATTATCGACCTCCTATACGTCCTGAGACAGGAAGACCATCTGCTTGTCATCACAAGTCCGGATACGCGCGAGAAGGTATCTGAGTGGATAGACTTCTACACCTTCATAGAGGATGTCGTAGTCGAGGATGTGTCCGAGGAAACAATTATGCTCTCAGTCGTTGGGCCCAAGGCATCGGATGCGCTGACTTCCCTTGCCGATGTCCCTCCCTACGGTTCGGCGACCCTGACAATTGGCGGGGTTGATGCTCTGTCTCTCCGTACAGACTTCGCTGGCGTAGAAAGCTATGACATCATAGCATCCGCGCAGGACAGAATTGCGCTCTGGGAGACATTGACTACATTAAACGCAGTGCCGGTTGGGACGGAAGCACTGGAACTTGTTCGGATAGAGCAGGGCATCGCAGGCTACGACGGCGAACTTTGCGAAGATTACAACCCCCTCGAAGCAGGCCTCAAAGACTTCATAAGCTTCAACAAGGGCTGCTACATTGGGCAGGAAGTCGTTGCGCGCCTGAATACCTACGACAAGGTGCAGAAGCACTTAGTTCGCCTTTCCTGGAATGGCGAAATTGTTCCCGAACTTCCCGCTGCGCTAACCCATGAGGGCAGGCAGGTTGGGACGCTTACGTCGGCGACAAAGAGTCTGAACGGAGACGGCTACACCGGTCTCGGCTATGTCAGAAAAGCCCACGTCCAAGAGGGCGCACAGCTTCTTTCTGAAGGTGGACTTGAATTAGTGGTTGAGGTCATACCGCATCACGAATGATGGCATGCTTGGGCCATCGTCACGCCAGCAGCGTATATCCCCCGTCAACTACAATGACCTGACCTCGAATCATTGCGGCGTCCTCGGTACACAGGAAAGCCACAACGCGCGCGATGTCCTTCGCCGAAACCATACGGCCGGCAGGCGTGCTGTTGCCCGCTTCCATCATGCTGTCGCGATTTGGAAAGTAGTCGAGCGCGCCCGTCTCCACATAGCCCCCGGAGACCGCATTCACGGAAATACCCTGCGGCGCGAGTTCAACCGCCAGGTAGCGCGTGAGCGCTTCAAGCGCCGCCTTCGAAGTGCCAACCGAGAAATAGTACGGTAGAACTTTCTGCGACCCCTGACTGGTTATGTTTACGATGCTTCCACCGTCGTGCATCAGCTTTGACGCCTCGATCGCGCATAGCCAGGGTGCCTTAGCGTTGACATTCATCGTCCAGTCCCAGTGCTTTTCTTCGAGCTCTGACGCAGAACGCTGTACGCCTGAGGCTGCATTATTGACTAGCACATCCAGCCTGCCGAATGTTGCATTCACTTCAGCAAAGAGTTGCCTGATCTTCTCGGCGTCACCGAGATGGGCACGCACGCGCAAGCAGCGAACGCCGAGCGCCTCGATTTCGATCTGTGTCTCTGCGGCGGCGGAATGGCTGCGGATGTAGTTGAAGGCGATGTCAGCGCCTCGCGCGGCGAAGTCGAGGGCGATTGCCTTACCAATTCCGCGTGAACCGCCTGTGACCAGAACCGTCTTGCCTTTGAGTGTCATCGCTTGCCCATGAATTCTTTGAGTCTTGGAAGAATGTTCTCCGGCGCTTCTCCCGCAAGAAAATGTCCTCAGTTCTCGAACTTGTAAGAATCAAAGTCAGAAAGTGCGGTCTTCCATCTTTCGAGGCTTAAGAGAAAGGCGGACAAGTCCCCTTCGTGATTATAGGGACTATAGGGACGATGGCCATCAGGCCGATTGCTGAATGGAGCCTGACTAAATCGCCATCCCGCCGTCAACACTGATTATCTGTCCAGTCACATAGCTCGCCTTCTCAGTTGCGAGATACCCGACCATGCTGGCAATATCCTCAGTGTTGCCGAATTTGCCCTGCGGTATCCAGGTCATTATCGTGTCTTTTTGCCTTTGAGACAGGCCTGCCACCGTTTCGGTGCTGATGTAGCCGGGTGTTACTGCGTTGACTGTGATATTGCGTGTGGCGACTTCCTTTGCGAGCGATTTTGTGAAGCCGATTATGGCAGCTTTGGACGATGAATAATTGGTCTGGCCGATGTTGCCTCGAATACCCACAACAGAGCCGATATTGATAATCCTGCCCCAGCGTTCTCGTACCATGTGGCGCAGGGTCGCTCGCGTGCAGTAGAAGGTCCCATTGAGATTCACACCCATGACCCGGTGCCACGCTTCGTCAGACATTCGCATGAGTAGGCCGTCATTGATGATCCCGGCGTTATTTACCAGTATGTTGACGCCACCCCATTCATCAGTGACTCTATCAACCATCTCGTTGACCTGGTCAAGATCGCTAACGTCTGCGTGAACCTTCAGCGCCTTCCCGCCCAGGTCGGTTATTGAATTCACCACCTCTTCAGCTTCGGACTTGGACGAGTTGTAATTCACTGCCACATTAACGCCCATCTGGGCGAGTTCAAGACTTATTGCCCTGCCAATGCCCTTCGAAGCGCCGGTGACCAGTGCCGATTTCCCTGCTATGTCCGAATTGCTCAATTTGATTCCTGCCTATCAGTTAGCTGCTTATGTGTCTCGTGTAGTAGAGAGCAGCGGCAATCACCGCCGAGGTATGCTACTCGCCATGAACTCGTGCGTACACCTCGACCATTTCTTTATTCAATTTGGGAACGAAGTCGATGTCATGGGTAAATTTAGCCGTGCCTATGGCTCGCCGCACGGCAGTGGCATCGCCCGCGCCGTGCCCAACGATACTGATGCCGTTTACGCCGAATATAGGTCCACCACCGTATTCGTGTACGATATTATTCAGGTCATGCATTTCCTGTGCCGCTATGCCCAGTTCTTCGTCAGAGAGCTTACCCTTTAGTGACTCGCTCAGGTGATTGGACAGAGCCTGCCCAAGGCCCTCCGTCAACTTCATAACGACGTTCCCCACGAATCCATCGCAGACAACCACCTCTGCCTTGCTCGCGACGAGGTCATCTCCTTCGACATTGCCGATGAAGTTCAGACCGCTCTTCGTCAGAAGTTCTGTCGTCTCACGCACCTGCCGGTTGCCCTTGCCCGCCTCCTCGCCAACGCTGAGGAGAGCAACTCGCGGCTGCTCCATTCCCCAAAACTGGCGCGCGAACACATCGCCCATTACGGCGAAACTGAGAAGCTGGGATGGTCGGCAGTCAACATTCGTGCCGAGGTCTATGATGATTGTGTTGGGGGCAACACCAAGTATCGGCCCTCCGAGAGCAGGCCTGTCAACGCCCTCCGACAGCCCAAGTACGACTGCCGCAGCAGCCATGGCCGCACCCGTTGATCCCATTGAAACGGAAGCGTCTGCCTTCCCCTGCTTTACAAGGCCCGTGGCTACGAGAACCGAAGCTCGCGGTTTCTGCCGCAGTGCCATTGCGGGCGCCTCGCCTTCGACGATCACGCCTTCCGAGGGAACTACGGCAATCGGCAGTTCGGCAGCATCGTGCTTCAGCAGTTCTGCCTGAACCTGAGAAGGGTCACCGACAAGCAGAATCTGCACTCCACCTTCTCTCGCCGCCTCCACTGCGCCTGAGACTACATCGGCGGGAGCATTGTCGCCGCCCATAGCATCGACGGCTATGCGCACCGCCCTATGTTCTGCTGTCAAGTTACACTCTCCCGTATCGTTAGCCGTCGCTTCGGACGCATACCACTGCGTCGCCACTGATAGAGATTTCGCCGTTGTCTTTGCGCACTCCAACGGCGCATGTCAATTCGTTCATGCCATCCAGTTCGGAGACCTTCTTCACGCTTCCGAATGCTGTTATGGTTTCCCCGGGATACACTGGCCCTCGGAAGCGCACTTTCAATTTCCCACTGCTCAGCCAGTCCTTGCCAAATGCGACTGTAAGCATCTCAGATATTGACGCAAGGATCATCATACCATGCGCAATAGTGCCGTCGAGCGTGGAGCCACCGAAGTCTGTCCCGGCGGCGAACTCGGCGTCAAGATGTATGGGGTTATGGTCTCCCGCCGCGTCCGCGTACTGCTGGATCTGCAGCTGGGTAATCGTCTTTTCGATTGTGGGCAACGCGTCGCCCTCTTGCATAATCGTCCTATACTCCATCTGCATTGCCACCTTATGCCGGCAGCATTATTGTGCTCTTGCCTTCCATCACTACGCCGCCACCCTCCGAGGTCGCCTCCATATTGACTACCAGGAATCGCCAGTTGCGCCGCACGGAATTCTGCGCCAGAGTGGCAGTGCATTCAACCATTGAGCCGATCGGCACTGCCGCGCAGAAACCTAGCTCTTGGCTTGCATGAATGGTGCCTCCGGGGATCTGCAGCGCATTGATGACCGCGCTGAGGGCAAGCGCCGCGATCGCCATGGGAGGAACAAGGGATGAACCATCGGACGCCGTAGGGCTGCTTGTGTCCCCTACGGCCGCCACATAGTCGCCAACTGCTTTGGCGTTGAGTGAAACGGACTGGCTGGATAGCTGTTGACCCGTTTCGAGCTTGGAGTAATCAATCATTCGTCTGGCAGCCCTCGATGGCGCGTAAGTGTTCTATCGATTATAGATATGTGAAGTCTGCAAAGCAACGAAAACCGAGAGTCTGCTGCCAGAGTGACAAGGCAGATGCAGCTACTTTGGCGGAAGCGAGGCGGCGAATTTCAAGCCGCGTCCGACCCATTCGTCCAAGCCTTCATCCAAATCTATCCCTCCAGGTGAGACGACCACGAACCCTCGCATTGGTCTGCCGGTAAAGTCCATCTGACGAGCATGCGGAAGTTCCAAGGCGTTCTCGTATCCCTCCGCACCGACGCGCACGATGATCTCGTTTCCCATCACGCCGCCAAGCATATTGCCTTTCACCATGAAGCAAAGCCCGCCGAACATTTTCCGCTCTGTTATGTCCGCCTGCTCTCCAAGTGACTGCCTCACTCGAAGCGCGAGTTCTTCGCTGAATGCCAAGCTGAGCCTCCTATAGTCAAGCCATTCTTCTAGTCAGGCGACACGCGCGGAATGAAGTGGCGTGGACGCTGCATCAAGGTGATGCTCGCAGTCCTGCCAAGTTCCGCCTCTGCCGCGGCAACCGCGTCCTCTACAGTCGCATAAGCCTCGAATCCCATCCGCTTCGCAGAATCCGTGTCTCGCACACCGGCGAACATTATCCTGCTGAGATAACGCTTCGGAATCCCCGTGCTGTTCCACATGAAGAACGGGTGAGAGCCGTGGTACGCATGACCATATCGGTAGCCGTGGATGAACTCGGGGCGATGGGCGTACTCTTCCACATAGTTCTCCCAAAGCCAGTAGGGATCTGTTTCCTGTGGCAGCAGTTTCTCGAAGAACTCCATGTACGGTGCAAACCGGCGTGAATCGAACTGTGCCACCAACGGGTGCGCCATAATTGCGATGCCACCCTCCCGCACCAGCGGCATGCCCTGGAACTGCGTAACCGTGTTCGCCATAGCCTGGTTCGCAGCAAGAATCGGGTTGACCGTCGAAAACTTGGAATAGCATTCGTTCCAGTTGGCAATGCCAGCCACAAGAATATCCGACTGCCCCTGCACCTCTACTATCTGCTGCTCCTCGATTGCCGCCAGCGTGTGCGGATGCACCTCGGTCGGATGCCCGCCGTTGACAGCAATGATGTCCTTGCGCGGGTCCGCATTGTCATAAACCGACTCGATGGTAAGGATTCGCCGCCCCTTCGCTTCCAGCGCCTTCTCGATTAGCGCGCCCTGCTCCCACACCAACTTCTTGAACGACGAGTTCTTCGGATCGTCCACCGATTGACCACTCGCGATGGGCCAGGGTCTGTGATGATGCCGGATGCTCTTGAATGTACCAAGCCCGACTGCCGTTGACTTCCAGCCGCCGTTAAACGGCGCCCACATC
Source organism: Dehalococcoidia bacterium (assembly GCA_963665605.1). Classification (GTDB taxonomy): domain Bacteria; phylum Chloroflexota; class Dehalococcoidia; order Lucifugimonadales; family JADFKI01; genus Bin90. Next base: position 3,744,779 of record OY762409.1, read on the forward strand.
GTGTTCAGGTAGATGAATTGGTCAGCATCTAGGATCGCGCGGTTCACCTCCACATCGAAGCCCCGGTGCGTGTACCCCAGGTGAACAAGCTGCTCGGGGTCTTCGGCGTCATGGCAGTACAGGTTGTTGTACCCGAACTGCAGCACCAGCCGCCTGCCCAGGAAGGTCTCCATCTCGGTTCGACTGAGCTTGCGATGGAGACCTTGCGACAGCAGCAGTGTGATATTGTTCAGCGCGACTCCTGCCTTGCGAAGCTCCTCTACGATGACCTCAATTGCCGTTTGCCGGAAGTCCGCGCGCTGCGTTCGGAAGTATGCTCCAGAGGCGTCGTCGAATGCGATGACCACCTTCGACTTGCTGTTGACCAGTTTATGCAGCGGTTCATGTGAGATAGGGTTGGTAATAACCTCGCGTATCCGCTCTGCGACATCCGGTATGGCAGGCAGCGGTCGCTTTCCCTCGATCACGCGTGTGCGTTCGGGCAATTCCGCTCTTATGTAGCCATCCCCATAAGCGATATGATGTGTTCCTGTGCTTGGCATTTCCCGCCTCACGGTGTACTTGCCGAATTCGCGCGCCGGCTCTTGTGGCTTGCCGGTCCATCCTTATGCATTCGCCAGCGCATCCTTTAGATGCTCCAGTGACAGATTGCCTCCGCTCATCACCAGCGCGACCTTCTTCCCTTGCAACCTGTCCCTTATTTTCACAGCGCCCGCGAGCGAAGCCGCACCCGCATGCTCGGTAAGGTTATGCGTATTTTCGAGGTGCAGCACAATTGCCTGCTCCATCTCCTCATCCGACACGAGGATGAAGTCGTCCAGCAGTTCCCGCAATATGCCTATGGGAAGATCGTATCCCTTCCCAGTCGCCAGTCCCTCCGCCTTGGACTCCATCGGTGCTTCAATGAGTTCGCCCGTCTTCCAAGATTGATACGCGGCCTGCGCGCCTTCCCCTTGCACCGCTACAATCTTGATGTCAGGGTTGATGCTCTTGGCGACGATGCACGTACCGCAGGCTCCGCTCCCGCCGCCGAGTGGCACGATAATATAATCGACATCAGGCAGGTCTTCCAGTATCTCCAGCGTATATGTCCCCACGCCCGCAATGAGCATCGGCTCATTTATCGCATGGACATATCGGTAGCCCTCTTCTTTGGCGAGCCGCTGCGCGTACTCGTTCGTGATGTCGAAGTACGGCCCGTGATGTATAACCTGCGCTCCGAGGCTCTCTATGGAAGCCACCTTGCCCGCATTCGCGCCCTCCGGCACGCACACGATGCAACTGATGCCAAGCTCGCCTGCCGCATACGCGATCGACTGCCCGTGGTTGCCCGACGACGCAGTGATTACGCCGCGCTGCTTCTCCTCGTCCGACAGTTGCGACAGCAGGTTGATCCCGCCTCGCATCTTGAACGCCCCCAGCCTCTGGTGATTCTCATGCTTCACCCACACTTCCGCTCCCAGCAGCTTGTCGAGTGAAAGGTAGTGGTGTAGGGGAGTGCGCCAGACATAAGGCGCAATGCGCCCGCGAGCCTCAATAACATCGTGCAGAGTAGGTCTATTCACCAAGATAAGGTCTCCTGTTGCCACAGCGCGCCGCTAGATTCAATGCTAATTAATCGGTAATTCGCACACGCAAGCCGTCCCCAATTTGAATGCGAGGACAGCGAACTTATGTGCAGCGCATGTTATCATGGACGGCAAATATCCGCGCAGGTTCAGTGCAAAAATGAACATATTCTTCGACGTTGACTATACCATCATGGGCGCCGATGGCAGCCTGCGCCGCAACACGACTGAGACATTCAGCAAACTTGTAGCCGACGGGCACAAGATATTCATCTGGTCGGGCGTTGGCGTGCGCACGGCCGAAGTTCGCCGCTTCGGACTTGCGGACTATGTAACGAAGGTCTTCCAGAAGCCACTGGAAGATTTCGAGGCAGCGCTGCCCGGACTGGGCGTTCTCACGCCGCCCGACTTCATCATTGACGACCACCCTGAGATTGTCCGTTTCTTCGGTGGCTTTATATGCAGGCCATACTACTTCCGAAACGTCAAGGACACAGAGATGGACGAGATATACCAGACTATCTCCGAGGTGTCTGAAAGCGGTAGCTCCGGACACAAAGCCTACCGCGCCGGAATGAGGCGCGCAGCGGACCAGACCTGATGCCAATCAGACTGCTCTCCGATAAAGTCTCGTCCATGATCGCCGCTGGCGAGGTCATCGAGCGTCCTGCATCGGTCGTTAAGGAACTCGTTGAAAATGCGCTTGATGCCGGCGCATCTGAGATCTCGGTTGACGTTCGTGGTGGCGGCGTCGAGCAGATCCGCGTCGCCGACAACGGCATTGGCATCCCCCAGGATGAAGTCGGACTGGCTTTCCAGCGCTTCGCCACCAGCAAGCTCAGTGATGCCTCTGATCTCGATGCTATTCCTACGCTCGGTTTCAGGGGCGAGGCACTTCCAAGCATTGCTTCAGTCGCTCGCATTTCCGTCGTTACCAGGCATATCGACGAAGAATCAGGTACCCGTCTGGAGATTGACGAAGGGCGCATCACCGATGAACAAAGGCACGGCGCGTCTCAGGGCACTGTGATGACGGTGCGCCAGCTCTTTCGCACTGTTCCGGCACGCCGCAAGTTCCTGCGCACCACGGCTACCGAAACTTCGCATATTCAGACCCTAGTAACTCGATATGCACTTGCCTATCCTGAGGTGCGCTTCAGTCTGAACACGGGCAACTCATCGCTGCAGACTCCGGGCTCCGGCAGCCTGCGCGAGGCAATTGCCGCGATCCACAGCCTGAATGTTGCTGAAAACATGCTTGGAATCGGCGCTGATGACGAAGACTTGGAACGCCCTAATGTAAGTGGCTTGGTGAGCCAGCCCGCGCTCAGTAGGGCAAATCGTGGCTACATGAGCTTCTTCGTCAATCGCCGCTGGGTGCAAAGTCGCATGCTCGGCTATGCGCTTGAGCAAGCCTACCACGGCTTTATGAAAGAGCGTCGCTATCCTATGGCCGTCGTCAACATTGCGCTCGACTACGAGCAGGTAGATGTCAATGTTCACCCGTCCAAGACCGAGGTCCGCTTTCGCAGTGGCGACCGTGTATTCTCCGCCATTCAGCAGGCAGTGCGTAGCACACTGACCGCTCACTCTCCCGTGCCCGAATTTCGGCGCGCTGAGGTTGGCAGTCCGGCGTATCCCTATGCTCCTTCAAGAGACTCTAGTCGCCACTTCTGGCCTATTGAGCCGTTCAACGCCGCTTCTGCAACTCCCTCCGCAGTTGACGGCAACGGCGAAATCCCGTCGGATGCCCTGCAGGGCAATGGGTCGGAGACGTCAGATGGTGACTTCGGCGGCTACACTCACAGGCAGACCCTGCCGATGCTGCGCGTTCTAGGCCAGGTGCAGACCACCTACATCGCCGCCGAGGGCCCCGATGGCATGTATCTCATAGACCAGCACGCCGCGCACGAGCGAGTAATGTTCGAGCGCATCAAGGCAGACGCGGCATCCAGCGCACCCCAGTCACAAAGCCTGATGGAGCCGCTTACGATAGAACTGAATCCCACACAACAAGAACTGGTAGAGACACACCAGCAGATATTCTCCAATCTGGGACTGCTGCTGGAACCATTTGGAGGCAACGTCTATATGATTCGCGGCGTGCCCAGCATACTCGTGGATCAGGACCCCGCTAAGGCGTTCATTGATATGCTTGACGAGATGGCGCAGGGCGGCGATGTAGAGTCGTGGAGCGACCGCGCCGCTTACTCGATGGCATGCCACGCTGCCATTCGGGCAGGCAAGGTGATGACACACGATGAGATGACTGCGCTGACGCGTCAACTGGAACAGTGCCAGCAGCCCCACACCTGTCCGCACGGACGCCCCACGATAATCCACCTCAGCGGCACTCGCCTTGAGCGGGAGTTCGGAAGGCGATAGACCTTCCCGAACGCTTGATGAAAGGACACACCATGAAATTCGGAATCTTCCTTGGAGTTCAGATTTCCCCAGAAGAATCTCTCGCGCAGCAGATTGAGGATAGCGCGGAACAGGTTCGCGCAGCTCGCGACGCCGGCTTCGACCTCATTTGCACGGGCCAGCACTTCCTGTCCGCACCCTACGCCCAGCCCGCAACTCTACCATTCCTCGCACGCATGGCAGCAGAGTCAGGCGACATGGAGGTCGCGGCTGCCGTCATACTCGTTCCACTGCACAACCCCGTCGATGTTGCCGAGAGCGTAGCAACGATGGACGCAATCTGCAACGGGCGCTTCATATTCGGAGTCGGCATAGGATACCGCGACGAGGAGTTCGCTGCATTCGGCATCAAGTCCAGCGAGCGAGTTGGGCGCCTGCGCGAATCGCTGGACCTCATGAAGAAGCTCTGGACAGACGAAGAAGTGGAATACAGCGGCAAGTACTACCAGTTGCCCAAAGTGAATCCCGTCACGCGACCGGTTCAGAAGCCCCATCCGCCAATATGGGTAGCGGCCAACAACGATGTCGCCATCCGTAGGGCCGCCCGCTGGGGTTATCCCTGGTTCATCAACCCGCACGCCACCATGTCCACCATCGCCCGCCAGATATCCGTGTACAACGCGGAAATCGACAGGGTAGGGCAGCAGGCGCCCGATGCCATGCCCATGTTCCGCGAGATGTACGTCGCCGAGGACAGGGCGACGGCGCTCGAGGAGAGCCGCCCGTATCTGGAGAGCAAGTACGCCGCATACGCTTCATGGGGACAGGACAAGGCGCTCCCCGGCGAGGAGAGCTTCAGTGTGCCATTCGAGGAGCTTGCTCGCGACCGCTTCCTGATCGGCTCCCCGGACGATATCGTCGAAGAAATACGCCGTTACCAGGACGACCTAGGCGCCAACTACATCATCTTCCGTATGCAGTGGCCCGGCTTGCCGCAGGCAAAGGTGCTAAGGCAACTCGACCTGCTGCGCGAAGAGGTCATTCCCCGAATAAAACAATAGCATGGAAGGTTTTGGCAGGGGACTGCTTTTCATTGGCATTGCAGTCGCAGTTCTCGGACTAGCCATTATGCTCGCTCCGAAGATCCCGCTCCTCGGCAAGCTGCCGGGCGACCTCGTCTTTAAGCGCGGCGAATCCACATTCTACTTTCCGCTTGCCACATCCCTTGCCATATCCATAGTAATCAGCATCGTCCTCTCCGTGCTGCTGAATATAGCCTTCCGCCTGTTTCGGCAGTCGCCGCGAATCTAGAACTGCGCCACCTCCACCGAGTTTATCGGTGGCAGGTTGTCTATCAGAAGTTCCCAGCAATCGCCCTCGTCCCTGCTGTAAAATATCTGCCCATTCGTCGTGCCCACATAGACGCCGCACGGATCGAGCGAGTCCGTCGCCATGCCCTCTCGCATGCTGTGCAGGTAGGCATTCCGCTGCGGAAGACCGTTCGTCAGCGCCTCCCAGTCCGCGCCGCCGTTGCGACTGCGGAACACTCGGAACATGTTGCCGCTAACGATTCGGAATTCGCCGCCAACCTCGCCTTCTTCTATGGCACTGTCTTCTGGCAGTACATACAGCGTCCTTGGATCGCGCGGGTGCAGCGCGAGCGCGAGCCCGAAGCGGGATGGCAACCCATCCGTAATATCCACCCATGACAGCCCACCATCATCGCTGCGATAGGTGCCGCAGTGGTTCTGCTGGTAGAGTAACCCTTCAGTCGCCGGATGACTGAGCAGCTTATGAGGGCACTGCCCAAACTCGAGGTCTTCTTCGTCCGGAATGAAGTCCGCCCGCACGCCCTTGTTCAGCGGCTTCCAGCTTTCACCGCCGTCGCCTGTCCCGTACACTCCGGCCGCCGAGATGCCGACCCACATGCGCGCGGGATTCTGATCGTCCAGCGCGATGCTGTGCATGCACAGACCACCCATGCCAGGAAACCAGTGCTCACGCGTCGGATGGTCCGCAATGCTGCGTATCTCCGCCCAGTTCACGCCATCGTCATCGCTTCTGAACAGCGATGCAGGATCAGCGCTCGCGTACAGCACACCCGGCTCACTCGCTCTCCCTGGCTTGATGTGCCATATCCTGTTCAGCGTCTCGCCCTCGCGGTCGACGAACTTTGGTGGTGTCTCGGCGGTAAGCCAGCTCTCCCCCAGGTCATGGCTGATGTGGATCTCCGCGCCCCAGATCATGTAATTCACAGCCGCATACACGCTGCCACCGTTTTGCCTGTCCTGAACGAAGTGGTACACATCGCCGCCGCGACAGTAAACTTCGGATAGCTCCCATTTCTTGCGTGCCGCGTTGCCCGACAGCACGAATGCGCCCTTGCGTGTGCCCACAAGCAGGGCGACTTCCGGGAACGATGCACCGTTTGAATATGACATCGCCAACCTCACTTAACCAGAATAGCTCTGCTATCTATTCCAGAATGAAAGTGAGATTGGCGTCAAGAAGAAGCGCGGCGCGGTTTGGACTATTCTATCGGCGCGCCTGCCGTATAAACTTCATGGGAGTAGGCGACGATTGAAGGATCGGGTACATATGCCACCTCTGGGTCTTTGTCCTTATAGTCCATGACATTTATGAGGTGTCGCATTGCGTTGATACGTGCCCGCTTTTTGTCATCGGACTTGACGATGGTCCACGGGGCGACTTCGAAGTTCGTCAGCAGGAACATCGCTTCCTTCGCCTCGGTGTACTCCCGCCACTTGTCAATCGACCTGATATCTACGGGGCTCACCTTCCAGTGTTTAAGCGGATCGCTGGAACGCGACTGGAATCTCCGCAACTGCTCCTTCTGGCTGACTGAGAAGTACAGCTTGATCAGCTTAATGCCGCTGTCAACGATCATCCGCTCCAGCATAGGCACATGTCGCATGAACCGCCTGTACTCGGGGTCCGTGGAGAAACCCATCACGCGTTCCACGCCAGCTCGGTTATACCACGAGCGGTCGAATAGCACGATCTCGCCGGAAGTCGGGAAGTGGCGAATGTAGCGCTGAAAGTACCATTGTCCTAGTTCTACCTCTGACGGCTTGTCCAGTGCGACCACGCGCGCGGTGCGTGGGTTCCAGTGCTCCATGAATCGCCTGATTGTACCGCCCTTGCCTGCAGCGTCGCGCCCTTCGAAGAGTATGATCGCCCTGTCGCCGGTCTCCCGCATGGAATTCTGCAACTTCATCATCTCTATCTGCAGCGTGCGCTTTTCGGCCTCGTATTCCTTGCGGCGCATTAGCTCTCCGTATGGGTAGATGTTCTCCCTGAAGTAACGCGATCGCACATGGGGCATGATGCTTGTCGGATCATCAAGCGGCTCCGCGTCGAGAATCGGCGAAACTATCGACCCAACCTCTAGTGGGATTACTCCGTTTGGCGAATCCTGATTAAGTTGGTCTTTGTCTGTGGTTGAACTCTTTTCCAGCACAGTACTCACCCCCGGAGCTTCAAAGCGTTAATTGGTACACCTTGTATTCTGCCATAGAATACCTATGATGGCGGTCATTTGCAAACCGCGCAACCGGCAGCGGTGCGATAGGCTAATTATCAGGCTAATCGGCGCTCCTACCAGTTCAGCAGCCCTGGCTTTTGCGCCTTCCAGCCCTCATCCGACGGGAACACAGTGTTCATAGGGACTGCCTGCGTGTCACCGTCGAACCAGTCCTGCACAGTCTCCCGCCACTTCTTATAATGGGGAGCGTTCCGGTGCGCAGTCATGTGCGCCTCTTCGTCCACATAGACCTCATAGAGGTAGAACCTATTCGGGTTGGTCTTGTCTTCCAGGATATCGAAGCGCATACAGCCGGGCTCGTCCCTCACGCTCCCCTGGCTGTCCCCAAGGCTCGCCTCTTTGAACTGCTCTCGAAATCCCGGCTTTATATTTATCGTAACGAATATCGCGTGCATACTCTTTCTCCTTGCAACTTCGCTGGGCGTTCCCGCTATTCCACCTGCGTAGCGTTATACCTTCATCTTAGGTGGAATTATATTTGCGCTTCTCAGTCTGTTCAAGTCAATAAAGCCTAACTGAATTTCGGCATGATCTGTTCGGCGAATATGCGCATGCTGTTCTCGGCAGCATCCCACGACATATCGCCTATCCTGAACTGCACCATGATTCCGCCCACCCCCGCTACCTGCAGTGCGGCAACGGTTTCTGCCACCGTTTCCGGCGAACCATAAACCAGGTCATCCTCTGGACCTGCATTGGAGCCGGCATATATCGCTTCCACCTCCGCCTGCTCGGATTTCGTATTCATCCTTTTGCGTCCACCGTTTATGTGCTTCAAGCTGTCAGCGTTAGCCGGGCGCGCAATCTCAGCCGCTTCGGCATCCGTCTCAGCAACCACTCCGTTAAACCAAATCCAGCACTTCGATGTCGCCTCTGAGATTGCATCGTCATCGTGGCCCGCGTCCGCCATCGTGCTGCGGTAAAGGTCGAACATGTGCCGTATCCTGTCCATTGAAGACATCGACAGCATGAATGGCCTGCCCTGACGCGCCATCTGAAGCAGGGAGTTCTCGCTGGCAATCGCCCGAATCAGCGGCGGATGTGGGTCCTGCACCACCTTGGGCCGCAACACCGGTATCTCCACATTCCAATGCTTGCCCTCGTGTCGGTAACGCTCGCCCGCCCACGCCTTCACCAGGATCTCCTCGGCTTCCATAAGCCGCTCCTGCGCCTCCTCGTACTTCACGCCATATCCACGGTACTCGTACCGATTGAACGCAGACCCTCGCGCTGTACCCACCATTATGCGTCCGCCGCTCAGGTTGTCCAGCAGCGCGATCTGCTCCGCAAGCCTCACCGGATGATGAAACGCCGTCTGCACCGCAGAAAAACCTATGCGCACCTGCTTGGTCCGCGCGACAACGGCGCCACCGAACGCCATCGGGTCAGCGTATGTGCAAACTCCGTCGAAGTGGTGCTCGCCCAGCCAGACAGAATGATAGCCAAGCCGGTCGGCAAGCTCGGTTTCGGCGAGCGCGTCATTCACAACCTGGTAGTCTGTGTCCGGCGTTCTACTCTCCGGAAATAGGAAATCTCCAAACTTCATGCATGCTCCTATGGTTTCTGTCAGTCTTCAGTTGACAGTTTTCTTAGTCTTGACCGAATCGCGCCAGGGTTACGACCAAAGCGTTTTACAAGTTCTGGTATGCTCAGTCCCAAATCGTGCAATCGCTTCAACTCATTGTCGTCTTCATCTGACCACTTTTCGTACGCCGACGGATATTCTTGCCGAATCTCTTCCACATCGTATGATTTGGATTCGTCGGTGTCTTGAGTTCTCCGTTGACTCATAAAGGCCCGTACCAAGCGTAATTCTCCGTAATTATAATCTTCGCCTAGCGCCTCTTTGACAGGCACTAGGCTATTGGACTGTGATTCAAGCAAAGCGTCTTGAATCTTCATCATGCGTTCCGGTGGAGGCAGATAAGGGCGCAAGTCAATCGCTTCACCTGCTTGAACCAGCCGGTCAATGTGTCCCATGATTGTGCTTTTGGCTAACTCTCGGCGATGCGCTACTTCATCAAGCGAAAGCCCTTGCTCCAGTAGCCGTTTTGTCTGTTCGTAGGTTGAGCCTTCATCAATAGCGCTGCGCCTCTCGACGCGCCGCCCGCTTTGCCCCTGCGGATCAATCGGGCGCTCCGGCAGTCCGTTCTCCCCTGCATACTCCCTTATCACACCCAGAAAATCGTCGCCGTATTGCTCCAGCTTCATCGCGCCCACGCCCGATATGCGCGAGAGGCTGTCTTCACTCTGCGGGATATAGTATGCCATCTGCTGAAGCGTCGCGTCCCCGAACACCATATACGGCGGCACGCGATTTCCGCTGGCAATCCCCCTGCGAAGCGCGCGCAACTTCTCGAACAGACCGTGGTCAAATTCGAGGGTGCTACGACGGCGACCAACCGCTTCTTCAACCTCAACTTCCATCTTTCTGGGCCTTGCGAGAATCAGCCGCTCTCGGTCCTTCAGCATGGCACGACCTGCCTCGGTCACTCCCAGCGTTGCGTACTCCTCGCTGTTCTGGTACAGAAACCCTCTGTCCACTAACAACTTGGAAATATCTCTGATGTCGTTGTCCGAGAAGTCATCAACGATGTCATAGACACTGAGCTTGTCGTGCCCCAGCCTGAGCACCCGCTCTGCCTTCGAGCCACGCAGCACCTGCGCGATGTGGCCCGCTCCAAAGCGCTCCCCTGTGCGTATCACCGCAGATAGAATCTTCTGGGCGATTATGGTAGCGTCGAAATCCTCGCGTTCTGCGAGGCACACATCGCATCCGCCGCAGTCGTGTGGCTCACCATCGGCGCCGCCGGCTATGGAGTCATCTTCGAAATAGTTCAGCAGGTATTTGCGGCGGCACGTCTGAAGTTGGCAGTATTCGATGACTTGGTCCAGCTTCCGCTGCGCATTCCGCTTTTCGTTGCCATCCTCAATCTGGTCTATGAAGAAGTCTTGCTTTATCTTGTCGCCATACGAATAGAACATCACGCAGTCGCTCGGCAGACCATCCCTACCTGCGCGCCCCGTCTGCTGGTAGTATGCCTCCAGCGACTTTGGCAGTTCCTGGTGGACCACCAGCCGCACGTCCGGCTTGTCGATCCCCATGCCGAACGCGATGGTAGCGGCGATGATGTTCGCCTCGTCGCGTATGAATCGTTCCTGGTTCCTTCGTCGCGTCCCTGCATCCATTCCCGCGTGGTACGGCAAAGCCTGGAATCCTTCATCTCCTAGCCTATCCGACAGCTCCTCAGTATCCTTGCGCGAAAGGCAGTATATGATGGCGGACTCGCCTCTGCGCTCTCTCAGAAGCCGCACAAGTTGCTCGTACGCCCGACGCTTCGGACGCACCTCGTATTGGAGATTCGGCCGGTCGAAACTGGCGATGAACTGCTTAGGTCTATTCAACCCAAGCTGGGTGACTATGTCGCCGCGTACTCTTTTCGTCGCCGTAGCTGTTAGCGCGATAAAGGGAACGTCCGGAATACTCCGCCTCAGATTCCCCAGCGTCCGGTAATCTGGTCGAAAGTCGTGCCCCCACTCCGATATGCAGTGCGCCTCGTCCACCGCCACAAGGCTCACTTTCAGCGTGCCCAGAAATGATCTGAAGTCCGCTAGTGCGAGTCTCTCCGGCGCCAGGTATAGGATCTTTAAGGCGCCACTTTGCGCCTGCGCCTGCACGCGGCTGATCTCGGCATAAGTCAACGAGCTGTTGATGAACTCCGCCGGAACGCCGTTGGTTCTCAGCCCGTCCACCTGGTCCTTCATCAGCGCGATTAGGGGCGAAATCACTAGCGTCAGCCCGTCCATACGGAGCGCCGGAAGCTGATAGCACAGCGACTTGCCGCCGCCGGTAGGCATAATAACGAGCGTATCCTGCTTCTCTAGCACGCCCTCGATTATCTCCTCTTGGAGCGGCCTGAAGGCGTCGTAACCGAAGTATGTCTTGAGCAGGTCTCTCATCTTCAACCTGTTTATTCTCCGAAACCGTGTGCCAACTATTGTTCGTCAGACTCGTAACGCCGATTGATGATACTATAACGAGTGGCAAATGAAACACAATTCGATTGTGAATTGGGATACAATAAGACAGATCAAAGCACAGATTCGCATTTACGTAGTATTGGAGGCAACACATGGCTTTGCTGCTAAACCGCGAGACTATTCAGGGACTCCTTACCATGAGCGACACTATCGCTCTACTCGAGAGCGCATTTGAGGAACTCGCATCCGGAGAAGCCGCGATGCCCGCTCGCACTGTAATGGCCGACCCATCGCACAACGGCTGGTACGGCTTTATGCCCGCCCACCTGAAGGGAATGGGCACCATAGGCATCAAGGCAGTCACGGTCTTCAAAGACAACCCCGCAAAGTTCAACATGCCCAGCACTTTGGCGTCTATCATCCTGCTCGATGTAGAGACAGGGCAGACCATTTCGGTTATGGACGGCGGCTTCATCACCGCAATGCGCACCGGCGGCGTATCCGGCGTGGCGACAAAGTACCTGGCGCGCGAGGATGCAAAGGTCGCAGGTGTGCTCGGAATGGGTGTGCAGGCGCGTGCCCAGTGCGAAGGCATGGCCGTCGCGCGCAATCTCGACAGCCTTGTATGCTTCTCGATGGACCCGCCTGAGGCGCAGCAGCAGTTCGCCAGCGATATTTCAGAGAAGACCGGTGTCAGCGTCAGCCTCGCTGGCAGCGTTCAGGAAGTTGTTGAAAGTGTGGACATTCTTGCGCTCGCCACGACTGCGGCAACGCCGATAGTTGACGGTTCCTGGCTGCCGGAGGGACTGCACATTAACGCCATAGGCTCCCACGCTCCCGGCTTACGCGAACTCGATACCTCGAGCGTCGTCAAGTCAAAGATAATCTGCGACCATAAGGAAGCATGTCTCGCAGAGGCAGGCGATATCCAGATGCCCATCGAGGAAGGCGCACTATCCCCTGACGACATCTACGGCGAAATAGGCGAGCTCGTGACGGGAACGAAGCAGGGCAGGGAGAGCGCCGCCGAAATAACCCTCTTTAAGAGTGTAGGCCTTTCTATCCAGGACATCTCCACTGCCTACCACGTCTATCAGCAGGCTGTGGAGCAAGGCAAAGGAACAGAGTTCGATTTCTAGAGAATCGCCTGCAAACTTGCTTTTTGTTGTTCAAGTTTTGAATTATAATGCAATAAAGAACCCCGCATAGTCATAGCTCCGGAAGAGGCCCGAAACTGTGATAGATTTTGAACTGATAACGGGAATTATCCTTTCCACTCTGATTGCCTATCTGCTGGGATCGTTGCCAATTGCAGTATGGGTGAGCCGTCGTCGCAACATCGACATCTTCAACGTGGGAACGGGCTTGCCCGGCGCCTCCAATGTGCGCCGCAGCGTGGGCAATATTCCGGGTGGCCAGGTTCTCATAGGGGACATGGCAAAAGGCGCAGTCGCAATCTTCGCGGCGCGTCAGATGCAGGTGGAAGGGCTGTGGCTCGTCCTGCCTTGCTTCGCAATGGTTGCAGGACATTGGAGGTCGATATTCACGGGTTTCAGAGGTGGCGACGGACTCGCCCCCCTAGGCGGTGCGGTACTTGTAATGTTCCCGCCGTTCAACGGCTTCCTCGCCGTGTTCATCGGAGCAATTGTAACTTTGGGCGGGCAGAAACTGCCTTACACATCACTTCTTGGCCTCGTAGCCGGTGTTGCCGCATTGCTCTGGCTCGTCAGGACAAACTCAACCACAGACGTAGCGCTCGCGGCGGGCGTAGGTATAATCGCGGTCCTCGTGTTGGTTCATGCGTCAGTCGGGCACCGCAGGCGAAATGCCGACGACGAGCCCTGGCCCGAACTCGACGAAGGCGAAGGCGCTACCGAATAGTCAGGCCCTTTCGCCGAGTATAAAGGCCCAATCAATGTAGGTGATTGCGCTTCGCTCTCACTCACGGCTTCCTTCAAAGGCACTCGCCAACTACCCCACTGACACGCTTGTGGTCGTCCGCATAACACCTTCGATGTTGTGAATGTGCTCCGTAATCAGTTCGTGGACCTTCCCCAGGTCCTCTTCCTGCACCACGGCGATGACATCGTAGGGGCCGGTCACGCGGGACGCGCTCACCACACTCGCATTCTCCATCAGCGTTCTTATAAGATCTGTCGATGTGCCGACTCTCGCCTCGATGAGCACATATGCCTTTACCATGATTCCCCTCCAGGTTGAACGTATATGTCAAGCAAAAAATAGAAAACACACACTCTTTGTTGGTCGTCAGTAAGCTGACCGGAATACGGGTGTTTCGCCGTTGCATCTAGCCTGCCGAACCGCAGGCACCTTTGAGTAAAGGTTCACCGTGTCGAACTGAAAATATAGTAGCCGGTGAGCCTGCGAAATACTTACCAGTTTGTAAAGGAGCCGTCGTTGCGACGAAGCTGCGGCGGCCAGCCCGTGGGATCGACCACATGCGCCTGAACTGCCTCCTCGTCGAAGTCAACGCCCAATCCCACCGCGTCCGACGGCACGAAAGAGTATCCGTCCTCCCAGTCAATCTGCTGTGGAAAAAACTTGGTTGCATAGGTGCGTGGACGGCGGGGCATCTCCTGAACGCCCACATTGGTTGAGGCCATGCAGAGGTTCACGCATGCAGCCGCGCTCACGGGCCCAAGTGGATTGTGCGGCACGATGTCTATGTAATGCGTCTCCGCCCAGTGCGTTATCTTCAGCGCCTCCGTAAGTCCGCCGACTATGCAAAGGTCAATGCGCGCGTAGTTTATCAACTCTTCTTCTATTACCTCGCGGAACGGCCACTTGCTCGCCCACTGCTCGCCAGCCGCAATCGGCAGCGAAACATGACGCGCCAGCGCGCGATAGCTCGCCGGGTTCTCCGAGCGCAGCGGATCCTCGATGAAGAACGGGCGATACGGCTCCAATGCCCTGCACAGCGCCACCGAGTGCGCCGTGTCCAGCCGCGTATGTATGTCGAGGCACATCTGAATGTCCGGACCCACGGCCTCCCGCACCAGCGCCATCTGTTCCTCCGCGATGCGCATTGACTCCACCGGCTCCAACAGCCCGTCCATCCCTTGGTACTCGAACACCCCGCCCGTCTCCGCCAGCCCCCAGCGCACGAACTTCCAGCCTTCAGCCACCGCCTTCTTAGAGTTCGCAATCAACTCCTCGGTCGTGCTGCCCTGCGTGTGCGGATACGACACAACCTTGTCCCTCACAGGCCCACCAAGCAGCTTATACACAGGCATATTTAGCGCCTTGCCCTTGATGTCCCATAGTGCGATGTCAATCGCACTTATCGCGCAGCAATAAACCTTGTCCGCCGGAAAGAACCCACCCCTGAACATACGCTGCCACAGCCGCTCCGTGCTGAAGGGGTCCTCACCTATGACAAACTGCGACAGGTGATCTATCGCGCTGGCGACGGCGTTGCCCCAGCGTGGTATGCCCACTTCGCCCAAGCCATATATGCCCTCGTCCGTCTCTACCTTGGCAATAAAATACAGTTTGCCCTCATCGTCCTCGAAAGCATAGCTCCTGATTGCCGTAACCCTCATAGAAAAGCCTCTCCCAAGTCATCTGGAATGTGCGCCAATACGATAACGAAGTATGGGTTGAGGGTCAAGCGCGGCATTTTCTACACTCGCTCCTTTGGGGGAGGTTTAGAATGGGAGAGAAATTCGCGTTTCAATGTGTAGTTAGTCGCTTCGATCTGAATTAAGATAGCGTCTAAATGCAAGCCTGTATAGGAATGCGCCATTAAGGAGATTCCAACATGAAAACCCATCCAAGTATGAACGACCTCTTTGGTCTGCTGGACAAGTGGCGGCATTTCCCAGCGTTCCCGCTCGAACCCCGCTCGGAAATGCTGTTTGCGCTGTTCTTGCCCACCGTGCTTAAAGCACATTTTGAGAAAGATGGCGTCAAGATCAAGCCGCAGGTGATACCGCAGTTTCCACTGAGGCAAAATAGACTCGACCCACGTACCAAAAAGCGCACGAACCACTCTAACAATGTTGATTTCTTCGCCTTGTCAGAGGATGGGAATACAGGTTACCTCATTGAACTCAAGACGGATATGAGCTCCCGAAGAGGCGACCAGGACAACTATCTTTCGATGGCCACTGAAAAGCGTATGGATGAAATTCTGTGCGAATTGAAGGAAATCTCGGATGCAAGCACTCAACAGATGAAATACCATCACCTACTATATGCTTTATGCGAGTTGAATCTCATCAAACTACCAAGCGACTCCAAGGAAGTAAGCAACCTAATTAAAGGTGTGCGTGTCCCTAATCTACCCTTCAAGCCTGAAGTGGTCTATATCCAGCCTAGAAAATGTAAGGAAGACAAGCGATTCCACTACATCTACTTTGACGAGTTCGCTGAAATCGTTGAGAGTCAAGGTGATATGGGCGGACTGTTCGCTGGCTATCTTCGAAAATGGACAACCGATCCCGCCACCCATCCACCTCGCTAAACCGTAAGTGATAAGGCTTGACATTGCCCCCACACCGCCTCTCCAAGTCCCGCTACATGGCTGGCCATCAGTGCCACCTTCGCCTCTGGCACGACATCCACGAACGGCGTCTCAGGCCACCCATAGGTGAAGCACAGCAGGCGATATTCGACACAGGCCATCAGGTCGGAGACCTAGCGCGTGACCGCTACCCCGGAGGACATTTCGTAGAGCACGATTACCGTAACATTCCCGCCGCACTATCCGAAACGCAGCGCCTCATCGAGAAAGACGCCGCACCCGCCCTCTTCGAGCCGGCATTCCAGCACAACGACGTTCTCGCCCGCGTCGATGTGCTTGAACGCATCCCGGATGGCGGCTGGCGCATCGTCGAAGTGAAGTCAACCGCTCGATGCAAGCCTGAGCATATCCCTGACGTAGCAGTGCAGCTATGGGTGCTGCGCGGCGCGGGCTTGGACATTCGAGATGCGGGCGTGCTGACCCTCAATCGCGATTACATATACGACGGTATTCAGCTCGACCTCGACGCACTGTTCACGTTCCATCCCGTTCTTGATGAAGCCGATGCCCTGCTCGAAAGCATCGGAACAGAAATCGCCGACATGCAGACAATGCTTGCCGCAGACTCCGCACCGGATATTCAGCCCAGTCAACACTGCTTCAAGCCATATGAATGCCCGTACTACGCGCACTGCACCCGGAATATCCCTCAACCGGAACATGGCATACGCGAACTTTCAGGAATTAGACCTGATCGGCGAGAGCAACTCGAATCGATGGGCATCACCGAAGTACGGGATGTTCCGGCCAACTTCCCGCTCAATCAATTACAGTCAGTCATTCGCCAAGCAACAATTGACGGAGGCGACAACGTACATGGCGACTTGGCGCGGTCGCTCGCCAGTATAAGGCGGCCCGTACGCCACCTTGACTTCGAGACCTTCCAGCCTGCCATCCCTCGATTCGCCGGCACACGCCCCTACGACCAGATTCCCTTCCTCTTCTCAGTCCGAACCGAGCTTGATGAATTGTCTCACGACCATACGGATTACTTGCACGAGGACGACAGCGACCCGAGACCAGCACTTATTGAGCGGCTCTTAGATGCGCTTGGACACGAAGGAAGTATCTGCACATATTCCAGTTTCGAGCGAACGCAGCTAAAGGCGCTTGCGGCGGCCTTCCCGCAGTACACAGACGCGCTCGACGACATAATCGTGCGCCTTGTCGATCTATTGCCGATAGTGAGTGGGAATTACTATCATCCGGACTTTCACGGTTCATTCTCGATTAAGTCCGTGCTGCCTGTCGTTGCTCCTGGATTGGGTTACGAAGACCTGGAAATTGCCGACGGTCAACTGGCTTCGATTTGGTACGCTCGCGCCCTGGCAAGCGCCAATTCGACCGAGAGACGTCAGATATTCGACAATCTCCGCAAATATTGCGCCCGTGACACGCTGGCAATGGTAGAGTTGCGTAAGACGCTCATTACGGTAATGCAGGCAAACACCTAGCGTATGTTGTGTCCTATTCCTTGCCCCCTTAATCCCCTCCTGCTACACTTCCACGCATGACTCGCACCGAATTTGAACTCCTCGTCGTGCAGGCGCTGGACAGCATCCCCGAAGACCTGCGACTCCGCCTCGAAAACGTGGATATTGTCGTGGACGATCGGCCGAGCAAAGAGCAGCTAGTAGGTTCCGGAATCGAGGATGGCAACATCCTCTTGGGCCTGTACGAAGGGTTGCCCCTCACCGACCGCTACAACTACGACATGGTGCTGCCTGACAAGATTACGCTCTTTCAGCAGCCCATCGAATCCATCTGCCAGTCCGACGAAGACATCATCCGCGAAGTGCAGGTCACTGTGGTTCACGAGGTCGCACACCACTTCGGCATTGACGACGACCGCCTGCACCAGTTCGGACTCTAGCGGCCGCGCCCGCCCAAGATTTCAGGAGTACCCTAATGAAAATCAAGTCAATCAAGGCCGTCGCCGTTGATCTGAGACCCAGCCCAAAGACGGCACCTCGCGTGCCAAAGCTCGACGTACCCGACTGGGTAAGCCCCACGATGATGTACACGGAGTTCAGCAAGTCCGACTTCAGCGCCCCGTGGGGACGCACCGCCTGCGTCGTAACCGCCGAGGACGGCACATGGGGACTTGGCATCACCATCAACAGCGCGCCCGTCAACAGCATCATCAACGACCAGTTCGCACCCATCCTTGTCGGCCAAAACTGCATGGCGACCGAAAAAGCCTGGGATATGATGCAGCGTGCCACCAGCGCATACGGCAACGTCGGCCTGGCAAGCTACGCCATCAGTGCCGTGGACAACGCCCTCTGGGACCTCAAGGGCAAGCTGCTCGGCAGGCCCGTCTATGAACTGCTCGGCGGCCCGCAGAAAGACAAGATTTTCTGCTACGCCAGCAACACCGACACATCCTATGGCGTGGCGAACAGCATAGACTGGTTTCTTGAGCTTGGCTTCAAGGCGGTCAAACTCTTCGTTCCGCACGGCCCGCACGAGGGCATCGAAGGCTTGAACAAGAATGTCGAGCTTGTCGCTCGCACTCGTGAGCAGATCGGCGATGATGTAGAGCTGATGTTGGACGCCTGGATATCCTTGAACACCGAGTATGTCGTACGCCTGTCAGAAGCGCTGAAGCCGTACCGCATCAAGTGGCTCGAAGACTACCTGCCGCCTTATGACTTCGACAGCTACATCAAGGTGCGCGAGCGCGTCCCCCATCAGATACTCGCCACCGGAGAGCACTGGCACACCATACACCCATTCGCGCTGGCGGCAGGGCAGGGCCTCGTTGACATAATGCAGCCCGACGTAGCCTGGGTCGGCGGCATCACCGCAATCGTCCGCATCTGCCACATAGCCGAGGCTCACGGGCAGACGGTAATCGCGCACGGCGGCATGAACTATCCCTATGGACAGCATCTGTCCTACGCAATGCCTGCGATTGCTTGGGGTGAGCGCTCCGAGGGCGTGTCTCCTCCGGGTGTACCTCTCGAAGAGATGGTTGTGCTGCCTGGAACTCCCGCAATCAAAGACGGCTACCTGACGCCCAGCGATGCCCCAGGCTTCGGCTTTGAGATCACAACGGAGTGGCTGGAGAGCAGGGCAGAATAACCGCACTGCCTTACCCACCAGTGAAGAGCCTGTCTAGCGCATTCCATTCGAATGAATGAACTTCGACAGGCTCCAGATGAGTTACAGTTTGCAGGTACTAGAGCTTCCGCACCACATCGCCTACTGACACCTTGCCGGGCTGAATCACCCAGGTGTTGATTCCCCGCAAGCATAGATCGCGCCCCACGGCAGAGTTCACGAACTTCATCGCGTCTGCGCCAAAGCGCTCTACGAACTTCCCGCAACCAGTGTGAGGCTTGGCAGAAACTTCCAGCACCGCCTCACCAATTGACAGGCGTGTTCCCGGCGGCAGGTTCTCCCTGCTGATGTCCATCTCCACATAAAACTGGTCGCCCGCCAGGTGCCAGCGATCCTTGTCCTGCGCCACCAGCTCGGTTACGCGCGAGTTCATGATCGTAATCTGGCATTCCGGATCGGCCGACCCATCCGCCGTCTGGCCGCTGCCACGAGCCTTCCAGTTGTCTCCGACAAGCCCTTCCGCTGTGTCGAGCCGACCCTCTTCAACAACCTCGCGCTCAAGCGTCTCAGGCCTCCGCACAATCATCTGCACGACACCGGCGTCCTTCGGTGCATCCTGTACGTTGTCCAGACCGGCTTCGAGCTCCGTCATAGATAGGTGTTGTACCGCTACCATTAGATTCTCCTTCTGTCCGCTAACTTATCTCATACGACTTTCAAAGCTCCAAATCAGGACTTGAGTGCATGTGTATCATAGATTCCGATATGTACTTTCGTTTCTGAGAGACACACGCGCTACTGACACGATCTGCCGAGAATCCACAATCTCATAGATAATCCTGTATCGACCTGCCCTTATGCGCCAGAAAGGGTTGTTTCCTTTCATTTTCACACTTCCGACAGGTCGTGGATCACCGGATAACCTTGTAAGAGAGCGCTGGATGCGGAGCACCGCATCAGGAGAAAGACGTCTGAGTTGTCTTCGAGCAGCAGTGGACAATTCGACTCTGTAAGCCAACGGTTACACTTTTTTCTCCTTCTCTAAACCCTCAAAGAATTCACCCGCCTCTGTACCACCGTTCTCCCACCAGTCCCGACTGGCAGCCTTAATCTCATCCATCTCTAATTCGTCCATTTCAGTGTCTATCAACCACTGCTTCACCGCTTCTTTGATGATTTCCTGAACACTGCATCCGTATTTGGCCGCCGACGCCTCAAGAGCAGCGCACAATTTGTCGTCCTCCAAGAGCAATGATACTTCTTGCATAGCGCCTTCCCCTTGATTATCCAAGTGACTGCATTCTAGCACGCCGACGGCCCAAATAGAACATCCATATCCTTATCCACCTGCGCCTTCAACTCCGCCGCCTCAACGAAACCAAGCTCTCTGTACGACTCCGGGCTCCCATATTCCCGTGTCTGTATGACGACCGGCATCGGCAGCGCGTGCCCGAACACCAGCGCCTGTCGATTCGACTCAAGCCGTGCAAGTACTGTCCTCAGCTTGCGGCTGCCTGAGACCCCAGACAGCACCGCATCCGTGTCCCGCTCGTTGTCCAAAAGGCACGCTATCTTTGTCCCCAACTGGCTCATTACCTCGTCGTCGATCCCACTGGGGCGCTGGTCCACTACGAGCAGCGTTACATTGTACTTTCGCATCTCCCGCGCAATGTTTCCGAATATGGTATTCCTGGCGATTGTCGGACTCAGGAACTTGTGCGCCTCCTCGATTGTGATGACAAGTGGCCGTGGCTGCTGCGTCGCGTCTCCGCTCGCCTGCTCCGACATCCGCACATACCTGTCGTGTATGCGCCGCGTCAGCAGATTTGCAATCAGCAGATACGCGTCAATGTTGTTGCCGTAGCGTCCGAACTCCAGCACAACATGCATGCCCCGCCGCAGATAGTTCAGAATCTCGTTCACGGAGTTGCCGCCTCTGCCTTCCGTGATAAACCCGAACCGCCTGAGTTGCATTAGTCGGTTCCGAAGCGCCCGAAGTGTCGAAGTCGGCACATTCATATCGCCGGCAAGCGCATTAAAATCTTCCCCACTCGGGTGTTCGAGAAACATCCGTAGCCAGCTCACCCCAAACTTCTCGCGCAGGGAATGTGCGGTATCTGCGGCAACATCCGACAATCCCCAAGTGTCACGAAGTATGTCCACATCCTCAGGCTCGATGTCGTCGTAGCCGATGCTGATTTCGTAGTCCGTACTGATCCCACGGCGATTCGCGCTCTCCGGATCAAGCGTAAACACCGCAACCCGCGAGCTAAACAACTGCTTCAGGCCCTTCACCTCGTTCGTATGCTCGCTGGAGCCGCGCCAACCGTATTCGCCGTGCATGTCGAAAATCAGATTGCTCGCGGCGTCGTTCTGCAATATCCCTATCAGCAGCAGTCTTGTCAGGAATGTCTTGCCCGTGCCGCTCTTGCCGAACACCCCGTTGCTGCGCTTCACCATCTCGTTGATGTCGAGGCACAGACGTACTTCCATGTCCATCGGGTTGCCGATGTAGAAATGCCCGGCGTCCTCGCTTCCGAACACCATCTGTATGTCTTCTTCGTCCGCAAGCGAAACACGAGAGAAATGCGGCGGAATGGTCTTTGCGGGCTGCGCTGTGTTCATCGTATCCGCGCCTATAATGAGCATCGGCTCCACCGTAATGCTGTTATACGCGACCGTGCCACTCAGGACCTGCGACAGCAGAGGGCGTGAAGCGTCCGGCGGTGCTGCTGTAATCCCGTCGTCCGTCGATAGTAGTTCTATCTCGGTCAGCACTCCCAGGAACCGGCTGCGTTGTCCCTGTATGCTCACAAATGTTCCAACTTTGACATCTTCGATCGACACGCCATCGTCCAGGCGCACCTTGACGCCCTCACTCAGAGAGCCGGATACGACCGTTCCCAGCGGCATGCGTCCGCCTGCTTCCACGGAGTACATTCCATTCGTATGGTTCATTCCAGACTCCTCAAAATGCCGCTCAGGCGGGGAAGTTGCCCCGTCAGCGCAACTGCAAGGCTCTTGCCCGCGCCCACAAGATATTGCTGCTGGTCAGAGTGAGCCGCGCTCGCCTGCCGCAGGAAAGACGTGACCACCTGGTCCTGTATATGAATCGGGGCATTCAGCAGCGTTACAAGGAACTCGTGGGATCCGCTGAATTCTGCAATCTCTCCCAGATCACAGGTACGAACGAACGAATACATGCGGGGCGCGCTCAATGGAGGGTAGTGCAGCACCAGATCGCCGTCCCTATAGCCGACAATCACCGCTTGGAAGCTCGTGTACAGAAGACGCTCTATCTGTGGATTGCTGCTGAACACATCCGACTCCCGTTCAGCGTTCATCCCTCGCGGTATCGCCGAACGCCCCGGATCGATACTCTGCGTCGTCGCCTCGCAGACAATGCCGTATGTTGGCATCTGCTCTCCGCACAGCACCAGACTTCCGATATCGGGTGCCTCGTAGAGCCGGTAGCACTGTGCCGTAAACTCCGAAGTCGATGCCTCTATGACCTCGCCGATTCGATCATGCGCAGCGCCCTGCATTTCCTGTGCATCCATATAGACCCCGCTCAAATCCACCGTCTCATCTTGGAGTTGTTCTTTTCAGACGAATACGCCGACAACCCCTGCTGCTCCAGCGCCGAAGCGACTAGCTCCACGAAATTCTGCCTGTCGGCGCCCGTGACCACAGCCTGCTCGTGCGCCTCCTTCAAAGCCACCGGATAACCCGGCCCCAGACGGCACTGCTCGACCACAAGCGAATGTGCAAGTCCGAGGAGCGCTTCATCCTCAGCCACCCAGTCCGGTACCTCAACACGCCCGACCTCGTCTTCAGTCCGCACATAGAAGAAACTAACTCCGTGATCACCATACCGGTCTCTCACGATGTCTGCGTTGCTTCCGAACACAGCCGACCTCTCATTCATGCCCAGAAAATGCGCGAATAACTGTCTGTCAAGCACTCCGCCCACTTCCTTGTCGCAGGGCCGTTCATCCCTTCGTATCGTGCCGCACTCCCTATCGCAGTTGGGCACAGGGTATGGACACACGCCTACACGCAGAGCGTTCACCACCTCTCTGCTGCGCGGCAGGCTGATGTAGCTCGCGATTGCCAGCGTCCGGTGCAACGACAAACTCCTGATTTCATCCAGAAGCGCCACATAGTCCTCGTCCACCAGTTGCCGGACCACGAAATCGGAATGCCGGTGCATGCCGAACAGTATCAGCGAACCGTCCACCAGCCCAAGCGCTGGTATTTCCTCGGGCACGTCCCTGAGCGCATTGAGCAGGCCCCGTAGTTCTTCGACGGCGCGTTTGGCGTCAAGCAGCGCCCCGCTTATCGTCTCCTCGCGGTACGGTGCATACCTGTCCCTGATAACCAGCTCATCCTGACTAGCGTAAAGGCGCGGCGTGCAGAATACATCCGCACCCGGCTTCTTTCCGTAGCGCAGCGTCATTCCACCGATATTTATCAGATAGCAGTGTGCCGGTATATGCCTGCTCACATCTATGTGAGAGCCGTCCACGCCCACGACGCAATGTTCTTCCGGAACTGGCGGTGCGACATAGCTGGCGTCCACGCGGTCATGAACTTGGGGCACACTCCAGTTCAACTCAGTGCCCGGTTGCGCGAGTCTTGTAGCGTATGCTGCGGGATCGAACGACTGCGCTGCATCCAGCGCGCTCGCGAGGCGCAAGCTCCTGTCCGCAGTCCCGGCGCTCAACGCTGCCGCCATATCGTCTATCTGAACTGCCGTGCGATTAAGGTCAAGCGCCATAGGCTATTCGGTCCTTGATGCCGTCCATTCTGACCTCTCTCACCGGAGGACCCGCGCATCACCGACGCGCCTCGTTATCCGCTTCTGATCCAGATAGTCCATCAGCGCAAGTGCGTACTTTCGACTTGTCCCAAGCACATCCCGCACATTCGCGACCGATATATCCCCGTTCTCACGGATGTAGTCCGAAATTATTGTCACCATCTGTTGATATGCCTCTGTCGAATACACGACACTCTCGCTGACGCGCACCACCTTGCCCTGCTCATCAAGCAGATTCAGCACCTCGCCATCGAGATGCGCGTCAGTAGGAGGCGAAAATGGCTCCGATTCTAGCAGGCGCAGGTATGCCTCGACTTCCTGGCTCTGGCTGTCGTTTAATGTTGGCTCGTAACCCGGTAGCCTCACCAGCGTCCCGTCCTCTTCGACGACTCCTTGCTCCTGGAGCCTCGCAAACGCCAGGTTGAACACTTGCGCCGACATGACCAATCTGCTGCGCAACTGTTCCTTCGGAGCGCCGCGCCTCAGCGGGAACTGACGGTAGTACGCCTCCAGAGACTGCTGCGTTCTCTCCACAACCCCGTTCCACCCGCCTGAAGTGAAAACGTAAGTCCCTCTGCCTATGCTTCCTGTCCCCAATTGCACTATCAGGTCGCCGTCTGCCATAGCTTCCAATTCCGCTTTCACGGTGTCTGCACCCATATTGGCCCGGTTTACGAGCGCGTCGAACTCGCTCGGCTCAGATGTCTCGATGGTTGTCAGCAACACATCTTGCGTCGAACCCAACTCCATCGCTTCCAGGCGCTCTATTGTGGCCGAATGCCCACGCCGGTGCCGCCTCGCATGCGTCTCAACTATGTTGCCTCCACCCAGCGTGGTGCGGTTCGAGCGTATGACATAGTAGTCATCCTTCACCACCGCCAGCGGCGCATCCAGCTTAATCTGCGCCCAGCCGGACTCACCCGGTTCCAGTGAGTCCTGCTCCAGCAGCCGCAGCCGGCCAACTACCTCGCTGCTTCCCGTATGCACAGTGATGTACATGTTGTGCCGCAGCGCATGCGGAGCGTCGGGTATAACTCGCAAGCGAACATCCATCGCATCCGTAGGACGCAGCCAGCCCTCGCTCGTTAGCACCTCACCTCGCCGGATTTCATCTTGCGATACGCCGATGATGTTAGCTGCTACGCGCGTCCCGGGCTGCGCTTCAGTCTGTCCCTTCTTGTGCGTTTGAAGGCCTCTGATGCGAGTGGATTTCCCAGCCACCACGAGTTCTACCTCCTGGCCGGTCTGGATCTTTCCATCAATGAGCGTGCCCGTCACCACAGTCCCAAACCCTGAGATAGTAAACGCCCTGTCTATGGGCAGGCGTGCCCGTCCCACATCCCGCTTGGGCGGCGTGTCATCCAGCATTGCGTCAACGGCGGCAATCAGATCGGGCAGGCCTTCTCCAGTCATGGCTGACACAGGGTAGATGTCGGCGCCTTCAAGCACGGTGCCCTCAAGAGTCTCCTCGACATCCGCGGTAACCAGTTCGAGCCAGTCCTCATCGACGAGATCGCGCTTGGTAACCGCAACCAGTCCCCGCTGCACGCGCAGCAAGTCCAGTATCGCAAGGTGCTCCCGCGTCTGCGGCATCACCGACTCGTCCGCCGCAACCACCAGCAGGGCAAGGTCGATGCCGCCAACGCCGGCAAGCATGTTGTTCACGAACCGCTCATGCCCCGGCACATCTACGATACTAACTTCGTTGCCGCTCGGCAGCTGCAGCCAGGCGAATCCGAGGTCAATGGTCATGCCGCGCTCCTTCTCCTCGCGCAGCCTGTCCGGATCAATCCCGGTCAGCGCCTCGACCAGCGTCGATTTGCCGTGGTCAACATGCCCTGCCGTTCCAATCACATACATTCTGACATCTCCGATTCCCGTATTCCCTCTATTCTAATACACGTTGCAAGTCCGAAACGATTGCAAACGGACCCATAAATCTGCTAGCCGGAAGCTACCTCTATCTCCCGTGCCCTATCATCTCACTTGTGGCGCGCCTACATACTCAGAGTGTCTTAATTGACGGGCATGAACTGCGCGTGTTACCGTTTTTTCGTGCAAGAATCCCACTCCGCCATTTCACCTGCCGACCACTCAACCAAAGTGACGATTCTCAGAACCGCCGCGCTCTGGCTCATTGCATTTTCTTCGCTCCAGTTCGTATTTGCTTGTAGCTTCATTCTGGGCGGCGACGACTTGGAATCCGTGCCGCAGACTTTCCAGACCGAACAGGGACCCCGCTATTTGGCGTTTGACGGAGAGCACGTCTGGTCCACACTCTTCGGCGCGCGGACCATCGCCAAGTACAGCGTGGACGGCACCAATGTAGCCAATTTCCCGGTTGAGGAGTTCCCGCGCGCCCTGGCGTTTGACGGCGAGCACATGTGGGTGGGCTTCAGCTCCAGTAATAAGGTGCTGAAGATGAGCCTCGATGGTAATGTCGTTGATACCGTCAGCACTGGCACGCCGGACACAGCGCCCGCTGCGATGGTCTTCGATGGAGAAAGCATTTGGGTGGCGGCATCCTGGGGAAACTCCGTGACCAAGCTCAACCTCGATGGCTCCGTCGGCCGCATAGTGCGAATTCCCGGCTATCATCCTTCCCCCTGGGCGATCACTCACGACGGCAGCGAAGTGTGGGTCGCCAGCATGGGCAGCACGATGGTTGATCGTCTGGACAGTGCAGGGGAGTTGACGGGCTCATTCAAAGTCGCAGACTGGCCCAGTGACCGCACCGACGCTTGGGGCGGTGGGGGCACGGCAATCGCCTACGACGGCGAAAGCATCTGGGTTACTGTCGCATCGACCAACTTCGTTGTTAGGCTGGATACCGATGGCAATGTGATAGGGCAATATCCTGTCGGTAGGTGGCCGACGGCAGTGGCAATCGCAGGTGGCAGTGTGTGGGTCACAGACTTCCTCGATGCCACTGTGACGAAACTGAACATGGATGGTAGCTTGATTGAGACGATTCCGGTCGAGCGCGGCCCTCACGCCCTGCTTGTCGTCCATGACACAATGTGGGTCGCCAACTTCCAGGGAGACTCTATAACCGTGCTACCCATTCAATAGCAATCTTTGATGTGAAACCAATCGACTGAACAACGAGTGAGATTGAATTAATATGTCGAACAGACTACTCATCGCAATAGTCGCAATACTGGTAGCCGTCGCTGCCGTAGTGGTGATTCTGGCGTACACCTATCTTGACGTTGGACTAGGCCCAAAGAGCGGAGGCGACCTGCGAGTGGCATTGTCGTCATTCAGCGCCGAAACGCTCGACCCCTCGCTCGACAACGCGGACGGACTGAAATACCACGGTCACGCATACGACTTTCTCGTAGGCGTGGACGGCGAAGGCAGATTGGACGCCCGCTACGGTCTGCTCAGCAAATGGCAGGCGAGCCCAACGGCCGATTCCTTTACGCTCACCCTCAGAAACAATGCCCTTTGGCATGACGGAGAGGCGGTTACTGCCGGAGACGTGCGCGCCAGCCTCGATTACTACTTCAGGGAAGACGCCACCTGCGGCATCTGCGGAGCAGTGAAGGGCGCAGTCGCCGCCGTCGAAGTCATCGACAACGAGAGCGTCGTCATTCAACTCAATGCCCCCGATGTCGTGTTCCCCGGACTCCTCGCAGCCGTCGAAAGCGACCTGCCTCTGCTCCCTGCCCATATAATTAACAACGACCCTGCCGCCTTGCAGGGCGCTCCTGTCGGCAGTGGCCCATGGCGTTATGCATCGAGAGATCAAGGCCAATCCGTTCTCTTCGAGACAAATGGAGATTACTGGAACGCCGGGCGCATTTCCCCGTTCGATACACTCAACATATCGCTCGTTCCCGAAGAGCCTGCCCGCATAGCCCTCATCGAAACCGACAAGATTGATGTCGCACCCATCGATGTCGCATCAATCGAGCAGGCAAAGAGTAACGGCTTCACCATCTACGGGCCAAAGCATGTCGTATCCACGGCACTGCGCTTCTTCATGAGCTACGATGAGGACTTCCTGACATCAAGCCTTGAGTTCCGAAAGGCGCTTGCGCTCAGTACCGACATGCCCGAGATCGTCGCTGCGGCATTCCCTCCTGAAGCAGCATCCGTAGCCACAGGTTCAGCGCTATTCACGCCGGTCTCACCCGGTTTCGTTGAAGAGTTACCCACCTATCCATACAACCCCGATGAGGCGCGTACACTCCTCCAGCAGTTAGGCTACGCAGGCGAGACAGTGAACCTGATTTCCCTCGTCGCATACGGCCTGTCCGAAATGCCACTCATAAACGAAATGATCGTCGAAGACTGGCAGGCAATAGGCATAAACGCGCAGGTGAGTCCCACCGAATGGCCGGCCGTGCAGCCACTCTTCATGCCGCGTCCCCAGCTATTCGACGAGTACGCCCCCGCGCCTGTGCTTCACGGTGCACAGCCGGCGCGGCCCGGCGGCGATGTAAACAGTGTGAGGCGCTACATGAGCGGCGCTGACACCGCTATGCTCACCTATTTCGCACCCGATGTGGCAGACGCCATGCTAAATCAGCTCACCAGCACAGCAGACGATGACGCCCGCAAACTCGTGCTTCAGGCGCTAAACCGCAGGACCTACGGAGAGTTCTGGGCGATTCCAATCTTGTGGCGACACCACACCTACGCGCTACAATCGTCCTTGACCGGCTGGCAACCCACCAATGGCACCGCGTCCGACCTGCACTTCGAGACCATCCGCCGCGCTGAATAATCTCACCTACTACGGGGGCTCCACGATCTCTAGAACTTGGTTGGCCGGAATGTCTTCGAGCACCTGCGTCCTGCCGCTCGGCCACCGCACTTCGATCATGTCCACGCTGTTCGCCCGCTCCAACCCAAACTCAAGCTCTACACTGTCCATCGACAGGTAGCTCGAACCGGCTCGTACCTCTTGCACCTGCGTCCGGTCTCCTGCAGTAAGGTACACGCGCGCGCCAATGCCGTCCGCGTTGCTGCCGCTCCCATCGATCGCCATTCGTCCCTTCAGCCGCAATGTGATCCACCGGTTGTTCCCACCCGGATTCATCCAGACGAACATCGGCCCACCTGCCTCGCTGAAGGTAACCTGCCGCGAGTCCTCCCACAAGCTGCCCTTGCTATTTGTCCCTATAAGGTCCACATAGCCGTCGCCGTCCAGATCGCCGTGCGCCACCCCTTTGCCATTCTCATGAAACATCGGATCGATACGATGAACCCCCACATCTCGTTTTGGGTCTTGTGGGTCAATTTTGTCATATCGCGCGCGCTGCACATCTACAAGCTGAGCCCGCACGGTGATGTCCTCAAATGATCCCGGCTCCACATTCCGCATCATTCTCCCGGCAGAAGGGAACACCTCACCTCCCGGAGCCTCACCTCTGTCAACCGTAGAGCCCAGCCAGTAAAGGTCTTGATCTCCGTCGTTGTCGTAGTCGAAGAAAGTCGTGCCGAAGGCGAAGTCGTACGCGCTCAGCCCGGTCGGTACGACTTGCTGGGGATGGATGTTCTCCGCATCCAGCGAGTCAGGAGGCATCAGCGGGCTTGGAGTCACCGACACCGAAGGAGCGACATCATGAAAAGCGCCAATCCTTCCGATGCCGGGCACATCCCGCACGCCGTCATTTCGCAGCAGGTAGTGTAGGCAAGTCCCCCATGCGAATCGCTCATGGTACGCGCAGAACGGCATCGGTGTCTCAGGCGGCGCGTTCAGCCGCGGATGGAATCCCACATTGGATATGAAGATGTCCAGGTCTGCGTCTCCGTCAAAATCACCTATCGCGAAGCCCATCCACGCCCCTACCTGGTCCACGCCCATCTCACGCGCCACATCGGTGAATCGCACGTTACCCGGAACGGAGTCGTTGCGAAGCACATGCAGCCTGTCTCCGTCGTTCGCCACCCACAGGTCCGAATCCCCGTCGCTGTCGTAGTCGAAGAAGGTCACCGCTTGAGTCTGTCCGCTCGGATCGCCCACACGGTTGTCGAAGTCGTCACGCAAGTTAGGGTCGTAAGCCTCGAACTCATCCCCGGTGTCATCATCCCTGTACAGCACGGGCTCGCCGTCACTCTCACGCATCCACACCTGTGGCCCCTTCACGCCTGCACTCTCGCTTATATCTGTGAAGGTCAGGTTGCCGTTGTTGCGATAGAGCACATTAAACTGCCCGTTCTGGAACGGCACGCTCATGCCCCGAAAGTCGTCCTCCGCGAGATTGCCGACATATATGTCCACCCACCCGTCGCGGTCAACATCCGCGCAGGTCGCGCTCATCGCAGCGCGTCTATTCACCGCGTCGCCAAACGCCGAATCGGTAATATCTGCAAAAGTGCCGTCGCCGTTGTTCAGCAGCAGCCGGTCTATATTCTGGTCTCCCTCAGGCGGAGACCGGTAGTCCAGTCGGTCCGTCAG
Source organism: Dehalococcoidia bacterium (assembly GCA_963665605.1). Classification (GTDB taxonomy): domain Bacteria; phylum Chloroflexota; class Dehalococcoidia; order Lucifugimonadales; family JADFKI01; genus Bin90. The sequence continues at coordinate 3,775,103 of OY762409.1, forward strand.
GCTACCCTGCGCCCCTACATACAGGTCCTGGTAGCCGTCGTTATTCACATCACATGCGACAACGCCGGTGCCGTGCGACTGTCGCAGTGCTGCACCCGCATCATCCGCCACATTCTCGAAAGTCCCGTCCCCGTTGTTCCGATACAGCCAGTTCCCGAACTCATAGGCATTGGACACATAGAAATCCATATCGCCGTCGCGATCATAGTCAAAGATCACTACGCCCGGCCTGATGTTCCACGACTCCTTCAGCCCCTTCAGTGCCGTCTGCGTCACATTTATGAACGGCTTGATTTCCTGCGCCTCCTCGCCGGGTTCGTCGGCTGGCATCGCCGTCTGGTGGCAAGAGAGCAGAAAAAGAACCGCCGTCACAAGCACTGTGACGGCGGTCATTCTATTACGAGTAAGCATGATTTCTGTGGGGAACGTCAATCTCGGCAACTCTGCCGGCGACTAGTCAGCCCCACGTAGCCTCGGATCGAGCATGTCCCGCAGCGCATCACCAAAGATGTTCGAGCAAAGCACGACGATCGTAATCATCAGCCCCGGCGCATAAACCAGGTGCGGGTTGTCAGTGAAGTAGCTCGCTGCCCTTATCAGAAGGTTGCCCCATGACGATGTCGGCGGCGCGATCCCGATTCCCAGATAGCTGAGAGACGCCTCGATGACGATTGCGTTACCGATGTTGACCGCCAGCATAACGATCCAGGGCGCCCAGGAGTTCGGCACCAGGTGCCGCAGGATGATGCGCTGATTTGTCGCACCAATCGCACGGCTTGCCTCGATATACTGCATGCTTCGTAGCACCAACGCGTGAGAACGCAGCAGGCGAGACGCGTATGGAGCGATTCCGACCGCAATTGCTAGTATGACGACCCAGAGATTGAAGCCCAGGGAAATGGTGATTGCCATTGCCATCACCAGGCTGGGAATCGCCATCAATGTGTCTGTCAGCCTCTGAATAATGAGGTCCGTCAGTCCGCCGAAATATGCTCCCGTAATTCCCGCGAGTGCGCCGATAGTAATGCCGACCGTTGGAGCTATCAATCCGACCGTTAGCGATACTCTACCGCCGACCAGTACTCGCGTGAACAGGTCGCGGCCCAGTGTGTCTGTTCCCAGGAAGTGAATACCGAAATTCTTACCCGGCTCGAATAGTCCGCCCAGCCTGACCCCATATGCCTTATTTGGCTCAAAAGGGGATATGACGCCAGCAAAAACTGTGGCAAAAACGACTATGGACAATACTACTACGGCAACAGACGCAGAAGGGTACCTACGCCAGAATCTGACTAGGAAGGTTTTTAGCTCCTGCCCAAAACTCCTACGTTGTACGGCGCCCGCAATTCCGATACCTGCTTGGCCCATTCTCTCTGCCGCTCCTTCGCTCCTAAGAACGTGTTTTCAATAGAATTTGAGCGCTGCTCTACGAGTAGCGGATACGCGGGTCAACAACCGAATATAACAGGTCGATGACCAGTATCCATGCAGCAAGGATGACCGTTAATACCACCACGATGCCAACCACCATGTCGTAGTCTCTGGCAAAAATAGAAACCAGGATCTGCTGTCCTAGACCAGGTATAGAGAATACATTCTCGATGACCACTACGCCGGAAAGGATAGCTCCGAAGTGGTAGCCTGCCATCGTAAGCACAGGGATGCTCGCATTTCGGATTGTGTGTCGCATTACAACCAGAAACTCGCGCAAGCCTTTAGCTCGAGCGGTTCTGACATAGTCCTCTCGCAAGACCTCCAACATCATGGAGCGCACGAGACGACTCAAAATTGCGGCGGATGTTATCCCTGTGGCAATAATTGGCAGGAAAAGCTGCGCCATGTTACTGCCGGGATCCGAGAAGAATGATGTATAAACTACTGGTTTGCTCCAGTTAAATGCACGTGACGCGAAAATGATGAGCAGGATGCCGAGCCAAAAAGATGGCACGGCGAGCGATAACGCAGTGAATATACGAATTCCCTGGTCCCACCAAGACCCCCTCCTAACCGCCGAGATAATGCCCATAGGGAAGGCTATCGCGAGCGAGAACACCATGGCAAAGATCGCAAGCGTCAGCGTAGCCTCAATTTTGTCCTTCACTATCTGCGTGACGAACCGGTCCTGGTAGTGCGAGTAACCTAGGTTGCCATTTACGGTACCCCAAATCCATCTTCCGTACTGGACCACCATTGGGTCGTTTAGCCCCAACTCTTCCCGCAGTTTTTCCTTAGATTCTTGGGTGGCGCCTCCCTCAGACGTGAGTGTGCTGACGATGTCCCCCGGCAGGACACGCAGCATGAAGAACACCAGCGATCCCGAGAGGAATACAGTGGGCACAATGAGTATCAGCCGCCGGATTATGTATTTCCACATATTGCTTCCTACTCTCTCTTTGGCCTACTTCCTCGTTTCGCATACTCAGCCCGCCTGTCGAATCGGCAGGCGGCTGAGTATTCATTACATTTGAAGGGGCACGTCTATCGGTTACAGCCCCTCATTTCTGTTTCTAGCAGCTTGGTCCTGGGACCGGGGCGCCGCAATCAAGCCAGACATCCTCAAACTTGTTGTTGCTGAAAATCTCCTGTGCAACCGTGTCCCAGTTATGCACATAATTCCAGCGGAACTTGTTCTGATTTACAGCCGCGTAAGGTACGCTTGGCACCCACTCTTCCAACATTATCTTGTGCATTTCGGCAAAGAACTCGTCCCGTTCTGGGCCGGCCTGAAGCGTCCGCGCCTCATTCCACGCCGCCAGGTAATTCGCGGGCGGATCCCAACCACCGTTGCGACCGCCATTCTCACTGTACATGATGTCAGCAAGAGGCACTACGCCGGCGTAGCTGGGTGCGGTGCCGCCTGTGGCTGCCTGGTAGCGGCGGCCCTCCACAGAAGCGATCATCGAAGTCCAGTCCTGGGGTGTGACCTTTACGTCAACACCGATCTCAGCCATGTCTGCCTGGATCAGTTCCGCGTGCGCCGTCCGTGCCGTGACAACGATGAGCTCGAACTCAGTGAGTCCGCCCTTTTCGGCGAAATCCTTCGCCATCGCCAGTTCCTCATCTCGTCTCTCCGGCCTGTATCCCGGAACCGTGTCAACAATTTCCTGGCTCGACGGGAAGATGTAGCTGAACCAGCTTATTGGATAGTAGGGGTTCTCGTCGCCCTCGGATTCGATAATGCCCTGCTTATAAACTCCATAGAACACCGCCCGCCGCGCGTCGATGTTATCGAAGGGCGGAATCTGGTTGTTGAGCTGGATGCTTGCAACGTCTACAAAGGGGCCCCTATCAAAGGATGCTTCGTCCGGACCATCGCCCAATGGCATACTCTCGTACTCTTTGTGATTAAGATTGTTGGGCTTGGTCGCGTCGGCCTGCTTGGCGCGAAGTGCCGCCACTCGTGCCTGCTGCTCAGTGATATTGATCGACGTGACCCTGTCTAGGTACGGATATGGGCTACCGTCAGGGGCGTCCCTGAAGTAGTCAGCATTTTTCTCGGAGTCAACCGATATGCCGTCTTCCGCATCGGTTACCTTGTAAGGCCCTGTGCCTATCACGTCCTGCCAACGCGGAATTGTACTTTCGTTGGCTTCTAGTACATGCTGCGGAATCATGGCATGCCACTGGTTGGCTGACTCCGCAATGAAGTCGCCAAACGGCGTTGTCAGATTGATTCGCAGTGTGTTGTCGTCAACCTTTTCCATAGTATCAATCAGGTTGAATGCGCCCACGCGCGGCTGAATGATACCCTCGGGCGGATTGCGCCAGCGGTCGATCGCATAAATGATGTGGTTGATATCAAATGCGGTGCCGTCATGCCACTGCGTCAGATCTTCATCGATCTTGTATGTGAACACGGTTGAATCGCCGTTGACTTCCCAGCTCTCGGCCATGTCAGGCCAGATCTCGATGCCGTCGCGCGGCGAGAATTGCAGCAGCCCACTGTACATTCGTCCACCATAGTGGAAGAGCGAAATCCAAGTGCTCGTCTGCGAGAAGTCCCACTTAGGCGGGAACCCATCATTAATTACGCGCAGGTGTCCACCGCGCATAGCCTCACCGGTCGCCATCGCCGCCGCTGCAGGAGCTGCCGGTACAGGCGTTGCGATTGCCGGGGGCACGACTGTCGGCGGGAAAGTCGCCGTGGCTGAAACCTGTGCGGGTGCAGCAGGCGTCGTTGCCTCGGGCGCGCTGGAGCAGGCTAGCCCTGCAACCAACAGGACTGCTGCTATGATCCCCACCAAGGTGAATCTTCCGTGTGTACCAATTTGCATGTTTGCCAATTCCTCCCAGTTATTGATCTCTCTAAATTAATGACTCTATGATCTTCAAATTGTTGCTCGCCCAACATTTCCTCGTTGAGCTTGCGGCCCTAGCACCCTGGCCCGGGGCTTGGAGCGTCGCAGTCAATCCACACATCCTCGAACCTGTTATTGCTGAATATGTCCTGAGCAACCAGGTTCCAGTTATGCACGTAGTTCCAGTAGAACTTATTGTGGTTTGCCGCGTAGTAGGGCACAGTGGGCACCCACTCATTCATCATGATGTTAAACATCTCGTCGAAGAGCTCGCTCTGCTCGGGTCCCGGCTGCATCGTCCTCGCCGTGTTCCATGCGGCTTCCCAGTTGTCAGGCGGGTCCCAGCCACCATTGCGGCCTCCACCATCGCTATACATGATGTCCACAATCGGCACTATGCCGGCATAGCTCGGAGCGGTTCCGCCTGATGCCGCCTGGTATCTGCGCCCCTCGACCGACGCAATCATCGCTGTCCAGTCCTGAATGCGGATGTCTGCTGTGATGTCGCAGCACTCCAACAGGTCCTGGGCAAGCAACTCGGCATGCGCCGTGCGGAATGGCACGAATATCAGCTCGAACTCCGTCAGTCCAGCCTTCTCCGCGAACTCTCTCGCCATCGCCTGTTCTTCTTCCCGCTTGGCAGGGTCGTAGCCGGGGATCTTCGCTATCTCCGAATCCGAGGGATGGAGGTAGCTGAACCAGCTGATGGGGAACACAGGATTCTCATCACCCTCAGAGTCGATGACTGCCTGCTTGTTGAATGCGTAGAAGATTGCCCTACGGGCGTCTATGTTATCGAAAGGAGGCGCCTCGTTGTTAAGCTGGATGCTGGCAACGTCCGCGAATGGACCCGCCAGGAATGTCGCCTCTCCGCCACTCTCTTCCACGATGTTCTTGTAGTCCACGTGGCTCACACCCACGAATGTCGGCTTCGTAGCGTCGCCTTTCTTAGTTCTGAGCGCGGCAAGGATTCCCTGCGGCTCGGCAATGACCACTGAGGTAACCTTGTCGAGATATGGATACGGGGTGCCGTCCGGGTCGGATCGGAAGTAATTGGGGTTCTTGTCCATTACGACAGAAATACCGTCTTCCGCGTCAATGATCTCGTATGGTCCGGTTCCGACTACATCCTGCCATCGAGGAATCGTACTCTCGTTGGCTTCAAGGATGTGCTTGGGTATAAACATATGCCACTGGTTTGCCGCCTCTGCTATGAAGTCTCCGAAAGGAGCTTGCAGCTTGATTTCCAGTGTGCTGTCGTCTATTGCCTCCATGGTGTCGATGAGCGAGAACGCGCCAACTCGCGGCTGAATTATGCCCTCAGGAGGATTGCGCCACCTATCGATGGAGAAGATGATGTCCTCGACGGTGAATGGCGTCCCATCGTTCCACTCGGTTAGGTTCTCGTTAATGTGGAACACATAGGTCTGGTTGTTGTCCGTGACCTCCCACGAATCTGCCATGTCCGGCCATATCTCCACGCCGTCCTTGGAGAGAACTGCAGCAAGCCGTTATACGCTCGCCCTCCGTAGTGAAATAGCGAAATCCAGGTGCTTGTCTGCGTGAAGTCCCATTTCGGAGGGAAGCCGTCATTCACAACAGTAAGATGCCCACCCATCTGAATGCCGCTGGACGGCATCGCCGCAGGTGCTTCAGGTGCCGCAGTTGGTGCGGCAATTGCCGGCGGTACAGGTGTCGGCGGGAAAGTCGGCGTAGCAACCGGCGCCTCAGCCGCGGGCGCGGCTGCCTCTTCCGGCGGTCCGCCGCACGCTAGAGCAAATGCCAGCGCCACCGCCAGCAGACTCATAGTCAAGAGTCGTCCAGTAAGGCTAAGTCGCATGCTGCTAAACCTCCCCAAAACTCTCTATTGGTTCGATGACCAATCTATAAACTGGCCGACGATAATGTTGCAATTCACGGTATTTCTAGCATCCCGGTCCAGGGCTTGGCGCGCTGCAGTCAATCCACACATCCTCAAACTTGTTGTTGCTGAAGATGTCCTGGGCGACGAGCTGCCAGTTATGCACGTAGTTCCAGTGGAATTTGTTGTGGTTGTTCGCGTATACCGGTACCATCGGCACCCACTCTTCGAGCATAATCCTGTGCATCTCGTCGAATAGAGCGTCCTGATCGGCACCCGGCTGCTGGGTTCGTGCCTTGTTCCACGCGGCCTCCCACTCGTCGGGCGGGTCCCAGCCTCCGTTACGTCCTCCGCCTTCGCTGTACATGATGTCGATAATAGGAACCGTCCCGGCATAGCTTGGCGCCGTTCCGCCGATAGCGGCTTCATACCGTCGGCCTTCAACCGCCGCGATCATCGCCGTCCAGTCCTGAATTACGATGTTAACCTGCACATCGCAGCACTCCAGCATGTCCTGCTGCAACTGCTCGGCGTGCGCCACCCTGGTCGGTATCCATATCAGGTCGAATTCCGTCAGACCGGCGCTCTCAGCGAACTCACGCGCCATCACAACTTCTTCGTCCCTCTTTGCAGGGTTGTAGCCCGGAAGCTCAGCTATCTCTGCCGGAGAAGGATGGAGATAACTGAACCAGCTAATCGGGAAAATCGGGTTCTCAGCGCCGTCAATCTCTATGATGCGGTTCTTGTTGAATCCGTACATTATCGCTCGTCGAGCATCAATATTGTCGAATGGCGCCGCCTCGTTGTTGAGCTGAACGCTGTCAACCGTAGCAAATGCCTCAGCCAGGAAGGTACCGTCGCCCTCTTCTGCCATCTGCTTGTACTCGAGATGGCTCACGCCCACCCAGTTGGGCTTCGTCGCGCTCGCTCTCTTCGCATTCAGGGCCGCGATAATTGCTTGCGGCTCGGCTATGACTACTGAGGTTACCTTGTCCAGATAAGGATAGGGGTTCCCGTCAGGGTCGGAGCGGAAATAGTTCGGATCCTTTTCCATCTCGACGGATATGCCGTCTTCGGCGTCCACTATCTTGTACGGCCCGGTGCCTACTAGCTGCTCGAAACTCGTGATCGTGTTGTCATTGGCTTCGAGGATGTGCCTCGGAATGAACATATGCCACTGGTTGGCAGCTTCCGCTATGAAGTCGCCGAATGGCTCCTTTAGCTTGATTTCAAGCGTACGGTCGTCCACCACTTCCATCGTATCGATTAGGTTGAACGCGCCAACACGCGGCTGAATGATCCCCTCAGGCGGGTCACGCCAGCGGTCTATGGCATATACCACATCGTCAAGCGTAAACGGCTCGCCGTCGTGATACTCTGTCAGGTTCTCGTTGATGTGGAATACATAGGTCTGGTTATTGTCCATAACCTCCCACGAGTCTGCCATGTCCGGCCAAATTTCCACTCCATCCCTGGGGGAGAACTGCAGCAGGCCACTGTACGCCCTGCCACCATAGTGGAACAGGGAAATCCATGTGCTAGTCTGAGTGAAGTCCCACTTCGGCGGGAAACCGTCATTCAGCACGCGCAGATGTCCACCCGTCTGAATGCCATCCGATGACATTGCTGCAGGGGCTGCGGCAGGTGCTGCCGTCGGCTGCGCGATCGCAGGCGGAATGGGTGTCGGCGGGAACGTCGGGGTCGCTACGGGCTGCGCTGGTGCCGCCGCCGCGTCTCCATCGTCAGGTGCGCTACCGCACGCCAAGGCGAAGGCCATGATTGCCATCAAAGCCAGACCTATACAGAAGAGTCGGATTCTTAGCCCTTTTTGCATATTAGGTGCGGCCTCCTTATGCCGTAATGCCTGAAACAATTTTTTCCAATCGCATGAAGCTCCCCGTGCAGCCCGTAATATTCGGTGCCTGTGCATTATGGGAGCGTCGAAGAATTCGGCGTGGGGATTTAAGCCGTGACTTACGTGAACTTATAATTGATAACAGTTGGGTTGTCAACCCTGAAACGGGCTATTCTGTGAAACTATTAACAAAGTGATGTCGACAGGGATGCGGGGTGCCCCTCGCATGCCAGTTCACGACGTAGAGCTTCTCTTACAACTGCCGCAACCTCGGGTCCCAGCGGTCCCGCAACCAGTCACCGATGAAGTTGAACGCCAGCACAGTCAGGAATATCGCCATTCCGGGGAAGAACGCCACCCACCACGCCGAAGCGAGGTAGTCACGCCCATCGGATACCATCGAACCCCAGGACGGAGTCGGCGGTGGTACTCCTGCCCCTAGGAAGCTCAGAATCGCCTCTGCCAGTATGATGCTCCCCACCTGAAGCGTCGTTGCTACAACGATGGTATTTGTGACCCCGGGCAGTATATGTCGGTACAATATCCGAGGTGTTGATGCACCTGCGAGCTGCGCAAGCGACACATAGTCGAGATTCTTCAGTTGAAGCGTCTGCCCGCGAACCAGCCGGACAATTCCGGGCCAGCTCGCCAGCGCAAGTACCCCAATGATGACGTACTCTTTCTGGCCAAGGACAATTACGATGATCAGTGCTAGCAGCAGATACGGAATCGCGGTAGCAATGTCAGTGAGGCGCATTATGAGCTCGTCGATCAGCCCTCCGAAGTAACCGGCGGTCAGACCGAGCGTAGTTCCAACGATCGTACCGACGATAATGGCAACTCCCGCGAGCCGCAATGAAACCCGCGAGCCGTATATGATCCTGCTGAGCAACCCGCGACCAAGGGGATCCGCCCCAAGGACATAGAAGTTATCTCCGGTCTGACGGCATTCATCCAGCCAGGGCACTTCCTTCACTTCGTTGCCGTTGACCGGATTCGTCTTAGTGCCGCATTCCGAGTACCAGAACGGCGAATCGGTCTTGGCGCGCAAGTCCTGTTTGACAGGGCTATGCGGCGCCACCCAGGGAGCAAAGACCGCGCAAACTAATAGGGTTGCGATGATGAAAAGCGGAAACACAGGCCATCGGCGCAGAACATATAGAAACTTGCTCCACGGGGTGTCCTGCGTAGCTCGCTCGATGTCTCTAAGATTTACTGTCGCTGCCCCAGCCATTGCTTAGTTCACTTTCAATCTATGAATATCGGATTCTGGGATCGACGAATGCATAAGTTATGTCCACGATGAAAACCATGGTCACATACAGCAACGTGAACACCATAACTGCAGTTGTCATCACCGGAAAGTCGTTGTTGATGATTGCCTGGAATGTCATGAACCCCAGACCCGGCCACGCAAACACGGTTTCAGTCACCACCGTGCCTGCTATGAAACTCGCCATAATGAGCGCGGCGAAGGTGAGCGGGGGAATCAACGCGTTCTTGAACGCATGCTTCCATATGACGGAATTGGTGCCGACGCCTTTGGCGCGCGCGAGCTTCACAAATTCGGAGTCCATCACTTCCAGCATTGACGAGCGCACCAGCCTCATTAGCCCCGCGGACGCCAGCCAGCCTAGGGTAGTCGCGGGCAATATGAGATAAGTCAACCGCTCCAGAATTCCTGCGTCCTCGCTGCCTCTTGTGCCCGGAGGCAGTACCCCAAGCTGCACTGAGAAAATCAGAATGAGCATTATGCCCAGCCAGAAAGGTGGAAGCGCCTGCCCGAACACTGCAAACGTCCTTCCGATGATATCCCAGATTGAACCTCGTTTCACGGCGGACAGCACACCGATCGGGATGCCGGTGATTAGCACAAACACCCACGCAGCAAGACCAAGCTGAATGCTTGCGGGAGCGAAAATCTTAATCATCTCAGTTGAGGGGTATCCGGATTTCAGGGACTTGCCGAAGTCTCCCGTCATCGCTTTGCCCAGCCAGATGAAGTACTGCAGCGGCAACGGCTTGTCCAGGCCCCACTCCTTGCCCCATGCGTCCCACGCCTCAGAAGAAGCTTGGGCCGATGCAAGGAACAGATACCGTGGATCACCCTGCAGGCGTGACATGCTGAAGACTATCATCGTTGCGGCGATGACAGTCAGCACCATGAACATAAGCCTGCGCAGGATGAAAGTCTTCATATTACCCTTGGAAACATTCCCTTAAGCACTGCGGTTTATTCAGTCAAGGCCATTAAGCGCAAGCTGAAGGATGATATGACGTATGTGAGTTACACTCTGAGCGCCCGCCCGCAGAGATGCGGGCGGGCGCTCAATGGTAGTTTGCGATTACTGGTTGATTAGAATTACGGTATCGAAGCTGTTGGTTGCCCGGAAGGGCTTCAGGTCCCAGCTCTCAACTCGTTCGGGATCAAAGCCGATTAGAGTCGGCACCTCCACGATGCCACCGGAAACCTTGCGCGAGTACCAGCGGTCTGTCAACGCCTCACGCGTGTCAAGATTTTCCTGAGAAGCCTTTTCCTGAATGCTCGTCGTCTTGAAGTCGTGGAAATAGGCATTGTCCTCTATTCCCGCATTGTAGCCGCCTGCAGATGCAATGGGCCAGAGGCAGCACTGCGGAAGGGTTCCGCCAGAGTCCTGCTTGGCTTGGTTGCTGCTAGGTCCCCAGCTTGTCTGCCATACGGAATTGATCTCCCTGCCCACCATAGTCGGGCGGCGGGACGAGTACGCCGTGTTCTCGATTGTCGGCTTCAGGCCAAGATGCTCTTCCCACATTCCGGCAACGGCCTGGCATACTTCAATTGAAGTGCCATTGCCCGCCGGGCAGTAGTATTCGAACTCGAAGCCGGCCTCTACGCCGGAATCAGCAAGCCTCTGTCGGGCGAAGTCCGGGTCGAATGACAGTGACCACTTATCCTTCCATTCCTTGTGAAGCTGGTGGAAATGGACACCAGGGTGCCCGCCACCGAATATTGGGCCACCGTAGCCCGCCACGATGGTCTCACCAATGAGCTCGCGGTCGATTGCGGCAAGCAGAGCCTCGCGGAAGGCGAGTGCCTTCACCATCGACTCTGTCTCGTATGAGAACTTGTCTGTGTCCCTGTAGTCGAATCCGTTTGCATTGCAGCCCGCGCCGAGTTCAGATGTATTCGTGCGGTCCGCGTCTGCGCACTCTATGCGCGGGTCGCCGATCCACGGGTGATCCACATCAGGTGTGAAGCCATCCCTCAGTGGAACGGGCTCGTCAGTCTGAGGATCCTTAAACGACCAGTAGTTGCCCGCGAAGTAAATGAACTGACCTGTGATCTGGTTCAAGCCCTCGTGGAACTTAAAACCGTCGTTGGTGAGGTTATTGACATCCTGGATCGAAACCATTGAGATGTCAGCTTCCCTGGTCTGCAGAAGTGCCGTGCGAGTCGACGCCTCACCCGCTTGCCGTAGCCTTAGCTGCGAAAAGTTCGGGTTGTTGCTCCAGTGGTCAACTCGGGATGTGGCCGAAATCAGCTCGTTCGGACGCCATTCCTGCACATAGAAGGGACCCGTGCCATGTGGCGTCGTAAGAATGTCCTCGCCAATTTCGTCGTAGAGCTGCTTTGACACAACGCCGATGGTATCGCCGCACATGCTGCTGATGCCTGCGCCACCACCATTGAGCCAGTCAGCGTTGTAATTTCGGAATGTTGCCTTGACGGTATAGTCGTCCGTCGCCTCCCAAAGCTTGAACCAGTCGCCGGCCTCACCCGCGTTGGAGTGCGTCGACTTCGGGTTATTCGAGCCTGCGTCATTGAATGACCAGGCAATATCTTCAGCGGAAAGTTCGGAATGACGCCCACTCGCGATGTAGGTGTCAACTCCCTGCCGAATCTGAAGCGTCACCGTACCCTGATTGTCCGGATCGTCGAAGTTCGGTGGCAGGTCATACTCCCAGCTCACCGCCAGCATCGGCTCTTCGCACGACGCGTCGTTCACCGAACCATCTCCGGTCCGCTTCCAAGTCGCCAGTGTTTCCTGGAAGCCGTAGTAATAGTTGAACATATTGTCGGGGAATGTCCCTTTCTCGTTTAGAAAAAGAGGAGACCCCACGTTGTCGAGAACTACTGTTAGAGTTCCACTCCCTTGCTCCGATGCGTCGGCCATCTCTGCGGCAGGAGCCGCCGGTGCCGCCGTTGCTGCGGGCGCCGGAGCGGCAGGCGCTGGTGCCGCCGGTGCGGGAGCGGCAGGTGCCGGAGCGGCTGGTGCTGCGGTCTCTTCCGGCGCGCCGCCGCACGCGATTGCCGCAAATGCGATTATCGCTGCCAACGGCAGCAGCCACAGAAACCTTCCCTTCTTGCCAAATTTACTCATTTCCGTCCCTCCTGTTACATACAATCTGATACCGATACTTACCGTCAAATTGCCTTGTTTGTCGCTGCAACTCCGCTTGGCGGATGAAATTCAGTTTCGGCGACCTCGACTGCAAGTGGGCGCAATCCTAGCCGAACCGAAATTGCAAGTCAATCGCCTTTCACAATCTGCCATCCGATGGCACCCTCCGATTGTGAACGATTGCACCAACTATTCCTGCCCGTCATATTAGGCGATTATGATTAGTAAAGTCAAGAATCTGCGACGGTGTCCGCTCATTTCCGTGCCGTCCCTGCAACTCGCAGCCATTCCTGTTGTGCGCCTTGACGGTCTGATGTAAAATGCACTGTAAGTTTATTCACAATTTGGTACGCTTCTGACACATGTCAGACACGGTAGAATACGCACTTCTATTATAAGGAGGGAGCGAGAATGGCTAAAGACGTTGCTCAGATAGCTCACCTAATGCGCCGCGCAGGTTTTGGCGCTTCTAGGTCGGAGCTCGATGAGCTGGCATCGAAGGGCTACGAGGCAGTCGTGGACGACCTTGTATCCCCGGAACGCTTTCCGGAACTCGAAGAGGATATCTGGAAGCGCTACAACCTGGAACTAAGTTACACCGACTCGCTTCCACTTCACACGGGGCGCTGGATCTATCGCATGGTCAACACGCAGAGGCCGCTTCAGGAGAAGATGGCGCTGCTATGGCACCATGTCTTCGCGACCGCTTGGTACAAGGGCGAGCACGTCCCATCCATCGTTCGCCAAATTGAGACTTTCCGCCAGATCGGCATGTCCGATATGAGGACCATCCTCTTGGAACTCGCGAAAGACCCTGCAATGAACTACTGGCTCGACAACTGCGAAAACCACAAGGGCGAGCCAAATGAGAACTGGGGCAGGGAACTGCTCGAGCTTTTTTCGATGGGTGTCGGACACTACTCCGAAGAGGACATCAAGAATGCCTCCCGCGCATTCACCGGCTGGACATTCACGCAGCCCATTCCTCTGTACCCATTCGGCAGCTACGACGCCGAGTTCCTCTATGTGGAAGAGGACCACGACGATTCCGAGAAGACTTTCCTCGGCGAGTCCGGCAACTTCAATGGCGAGGACATCATAGACATCATCGTCCGCCAGCCCGCCACGGCAGCATTCATCTGTCGACACATCTACAACTTCTTCGTCGCCGACGAGCCGCAGGTGCCCGCTTGGGAACTTGAGCCGCCGCGCGACCCCGAAGCTATGGAGATTCTCATCGGCGCCTATTTCGAAAACAACGGTGAGATTCGCCCCATTCTGCAGACTCTCTTCAACTCCGACTTCTTCAAAGAGGCGATGTTCAAGAAGGTCAAGAGCCCGTCAGAGCTGGTCGCAGGCACGATTAAGCTCGTTGGAACCTACAAGTTCCCCGTGCCAAATGAGGCAGTAGGCGCTCTTAGCGCAGCAACAGGCGTCATGGGGCAGCAGCTTATGAATCCCCCCACAGTCGAAGGCTGGCACACCGGCCACGAGTGGATTGACGGCGGCACGCTCAATGAGCGCATTAACTTCGCGGTCAACCAGCTCAACGACCTGTCCAAGCCCGGCGTACAGGACATCGTCTCCCGTATGAGCGCAGAAAGCGAGGACGGAAGCCTATCGCCGCTGCAGTTCGTGGACATGTCCCTCGAACTCGCCGGCCACGTCGCCGTCGATGACGCCACTCGCGAAGGCCTGATGCGATACGCGGAGGCAGCGGGCGGCCTAAAGTTCGATAGCGAGGACGATGCCAACGACAGCGCCATCCACATCGGCAGGATGCTTCAGCTCATCGTTTCCACCCGCGAGTACCAGTTCGCCTAACCAGAACACTACCTTATATGTACTGTTGACAGTTCCAGGCAAGTAAGCAGAAGGAGGCACACGAGATGCCAGCCAATGGTAAGGGAAAAGACCCGGTCATGGTCGTCGTGCAGTTGTCAGGCGGCAACGACTTCATGCACACCCTCATTCCGTACAACAGCCCCACATACTATGACAACCGCAAGTTGGTCAAGATTGAGCGCGAGGATGTGCTGCCCATAAACGACGACCTTGCATTCAACCCCAACTTCCGCCCCGTCAAGGAGATGTTCGACGATGGCAAGGTTGCGGTCGTGCAGGGCATCGGCTACCCGAACTCCAACCGCTCGCACTTCCGCGGCATGGACATCTGGCACACCTGCGAGCCTGACAAGGTCGTTACGGAAGGCTGGGTCGGCAAGGCGCTCCGCGAACTTGATCCCAATGGCGAAGACGAGCTGACCGGCATCAACTTCGGCGTCGGCCTCCCGCGTGCGATGGCCGTACCCGGCGTGCCTGTTACCTCAGTCAACGACCTCGACAGCTACGGCCTCATGACCGGCATCGGCGAGAATGATCAGCGCGATCAGGCGCTCCAGATCTTCAAGGACATGTACGCCCAGGCAATCGGCACCGGCCCGGTGATGGAATATCTTTCCCGTACCGGCATGGACGTCCTCCGCGGCGCCGACAGGCTGAAGGCAGCGCCGGCGCAGTACAGCTCCTCGGTGGAGTACGCTGACAACGCCATATCCAACAGCCTGCGGGACATCGCCAGGGTGCATACGACAGGCCTCGGCACCCGTATCTTCTACACCAGTCACGGCGGGTACGACACCCATGCCAACGAGAACCCGACGCATCCCAAGCTGCTGCAGGACCTCTCCGGCGCCATTCGCGACTTCTTCGATGACCTCAATGAGCACGACGCCGCTGATAACGTGGTGATGATGGTATTCACCGAGTTCGGTCGCCGCATCAAGGACAATGGCAGTGGCACCGACCACGGCTCAGGAGGCGGTGCCTTCATCATCGGCGAGCCGGTAAACGGTGGCCTCTACTCAGAGTATCCGTCCCTCGACTCCGCTGACTGGGCGAAGGGCGAAGACCTGGAGCACACCATCGACTTCCGCGGCATCTACGCCACCATGCTTGAGCAGTGGATGGGTATTGATGCTCCCGAAATCGTCAACGGCCAGTACGAGCAGATCACCCCGTTCAAGTAACCGTTAGCAGATTAGTCAGTCGGTCAGCCAGTCCATATAAAGACTGCTGACCGACTTTGATACCGAGAAACTTACAATCTGAAATAGTCTAGCGAGGTGCAACAATGGCCAGACCATACGCATTGCTCAGGTCAGGCTTTCCTTATTACATGACACTCGGCATGCGCCGCGTTACCTCCAACGCCGTTGACATCGCTTTCGGCAAGGACGAGCGCGTCTATGTCCTCACAAGGGGCGGACTGGGTAATGAAATCCGTTGCATAAACTGGGCCGACGACAATCTCGGCACCATTGGCACCGGCACATTCCAGTGGCCCTCCGGGCTACTCTGCGACGACGACGAGTTGCTGTATGTCTCGGACGAAGCACACAACAAAGTCTTCATCTTCGACAAGGACGGCGCGCAACAGGCGAGCTGGGGCGAGGAGGGGAGTGGCGAAGGCCAGTTCAATCGTCCTACCGGCATGTCATTCGACAATGACGGTAACATCGTTCTTTCCGACACTCTGAACCACCGCATCCAGACCTACACCAAGAATGGGGAATTCATCTCCCAGTTCGGCGAATTCGGTGACGGCAAGGGCCAGTTGAACATGCCCTGGGGCGTAACCGTTGACGACCAAGGCGACATATACGTCGCCGACTGGCGCAATGATCGTATACAGAAGTTCACCCCGGATGGCCAATTCCTCATGGAAGTCGGCGGACCCGGCAACGACAAGGGCGAATTCGATCGCCCGACTAGCGTTGCGGTAGATTCCGACGGCGACATATACGTCTGCGACTGGGGCAACGATCGCGTGCAGCTATTCGACGATGAGGGACGCTTCGTGGAGCAATTCCTCGGCGATGCCAACCTCTCTCGCTCGGCGCGCGAGTACACCCTCGCCAACCCGGTAACCCTTCGCCTGCGCGAAATGGCAGACCTCGAAGCCACCAAGCGCCTCCGCGCTCCTCTCACCGTTCGAGTTGACGACGAGAACAGGCTGTACATCACAGACTTCGGCTCGCACCGCATTCAGATTTACAAGAAGGAAGCATACCAGCTCAATGAGCGTGAGATAGCGCCTCCCCTCAGAAACCCGGTGCTATTTACCACATAGTTGGCCTGTGTCAACTGCTTGCAGATGCCTAACACAAGGGGCGGGACATCAACCCGCCCCTTATCATTTGAAAAATTCTAATTCCGTACACCCTGTAATTCGATGATTGTTTTATATTCATGATCCAGGCCAACCGCCTCATTCTTGCCGACATTAACCGCCGCACGCATCCTTCTATTTTCAGGCGCATTTACTATGTCCTGCGCCGCTGGCCCCTCATCCCAATTCTGATTATCGGCACACTCATCTCCTGCGCCTTATTCGCGGAGTATATATCGCCAAGCCTGCCAAATCGCCAGAACCTTCGTGACCGCACCGCAGCCCCTTTCTGGTACGCGGAATGTGTCGGCGAGGAAAAGCCATACTTCGACTACTGCAGCAGGGGGTACAGGTACATTCTCGGCGCCGACCCGCTTGGTCGCGACATCCTCACGCGCATCATTCACGGCGCACGCATCTCCCTCACGCTTGCCTCCATCAGCATAACAATCGGAATAACGCTCGGCACAACTCTCGGCCTGTGCGCCGGATACTTCGGCAAGTACATAGACGAGGTGATAATGCGCCTCACAGACATCGCCACAGCAATACCGTATCTGCTGCTTGCCCTCATAATAGTCGTTGTGCTCGGCCAGAAATACTATGTCATCATCGGTGTCCTTGCGCTCGCAAGCTGGCCTGAGATCGTCCGGCTCGTTCGCGGCCAGACCTTACAACTCAAGACATTGGACTACGTCGCCCTCGCGAAAGTGGGGGGCGCATCCAACTCTCGCATACTCTACCGTCACATCCTTCCCGGCGTGATGAACACCCTCGTCGTAGCGACCACGCTGCAGGTCGGAGGCATAATCCTCGCCGAGTCCATCCTGGGCTATCTCGGCGCAGGTGTTCCACCGCCCACACCCGCTTGGGGCGCAATGGTAGCCGATGGCAGAAACTACCTCTCAAACTCCTGGTGGGTAACGCTCTTCCCCGGCTTCGCCATATTCCTCACCGTGCTGTCCTTCAACTTCATCGGCGACTGGCTCCGCGACCGCTGGGACACACGCCTCCGCCAGATCCTGTGACGCGAAGGTCCTCGATCAAGAAGAGGTGCAGTTGACCACTCCTTAGCAAGCAGCGCCTGCTTGCGGTTCTGCATTTGTCTCCGCCTCTCCCATACGGCGTATCACGCCGGCCTAGACCAACAGATTGACATTACGCTCACCTGTGCTACAATGTGTGCCGCGAACATATATTCTGTACAGGCAGGCGACTATGCTCATCAAGCACACCACCAGCACCTTCGAAAAGCTCCACATCCTCGGCGGAATGGCAAGCGACGACATCCTCTCGCGTCCCACTCCCGGCAGCAGGACGGCAGCCCCCTACACATCCGCCCGCCGCAACCCCGTCCCCGGCGTTTACAAGGCTGCAATGCCCAACGGCAAGACAATCAGCCTCATGCGCGTCATGTTCACCGACTTCTGCAAGATGGACTGCTTCTACTGCCCGAACAGTCATTGGGTCCCCCGGAAGCGCCACGCGTTCAAGGTGGACGAGCTCGCCAGCGCCTTCATGGAAATGCATCACCGTCACACCGTGAACGGCCTCTTCCTCAGTTCAGGTATCGCTGGCAGCGGCTCCAATACCACTGAAAGACTGCTGAAAGTCGTGGACGCAATACGCAACAAACACGGCTTCAAGGGCTACATCCACATGAAGGTCATGCCCGGCACCGACTACCCACTAGTCGAGGAAGCCTATCGTCTGGGAACTCGACTATCCGTCAACATCGAGACGCCCACAACCGAGATGATGACACGCCTAAGCACCATGAAAGACATGCAGCGTGACATCCTCGACCCCATGCGCTGGGTCTCCGATCTCATCAGCCGCAACCGCGCCGCCGGCAGGGGAGCGACCATCGGTCAGGCAACCCAGATGGTCGTCGGCGCGGCAGACGAGTCCGATTGGGACATCTTCGAGCGCATGCGCCAGCTATACGGCGAATGGAACTTCAAGCGCGTTTACTACGCCCCATTCCAGCCAATCCGCCACACGCCCCTTGAAGAGCACCCGCCAACCCCTATGGCAAGAGAGCATCGTCTCTATCAGGCAGACTGGCTCAGCCGCGTGTACAAGTACACCCCCGACGAGATGCGCCTCGCTTACGACGACAGCGGCTTCCTACCCCACGACGAAGACCCCAAGCAGTCCATCGCCGTCCACAACCTCGACGCTTTCCCGCTCGATGTCAATGCCGCGAACAGAGACCAGCTACTCCGAGTCCCCGGCATAGGCCCAACCTCCGCGGAACGCATCCTGAACAACCGCCGAGCGCACACCATCGACAACTGGCGCGACCTCAAGACAATGGGCGTAGTCCAAAAGCGCGCCTGGCCCTTCCTGCGCTTCCCCGGCCACCGTCCACCCCGCGCAAGGCAGCTCAAGCTCAACCTCTTCAGCGAAGGCGCAAAGCAAGCACGCAAGAAGGAAACGGAAGCCCGCCTTGGATTGACAGACATGCAGCCATCATTCAACCCGGCAACCTGCGGCAACTCCACCAACCCCACATCCTGCGCCGTCTGCCCCCTCTACGGCGCTCCCGGCCATCCCGGTGCGCTCTAGTGAGACAACCAATCGCTGCTACACCAGCCGCACATACCGCCGCCGCCCAGCCCTCAACACCACCCCGGCCTTAACGCCCGCCGTCGAATCATCCGACACGCGCTCGCCGTCAATCTGTACCGCCCCCTGGCTTATCAGACGCCTCGCCTCACCCGCGCTGCTTGCAAGCCCCGCATCAACCAGCAGCCGGCTAAGCCGCATTCCTGCAAGCATCTCCGCCGTCGGCAGCGCGTACTCAGGCATATCCTCCGGCACACCGCCACCTTGCACCGTCCGCTCGAAGTGCCGCTCCGCCTCTCGCGCCGCCTCCACGTCATGGAACTGCGTTACGAGCTCCCTTGCCAGTCGCTTCTTCAGTTCCATCGGGTTTACCGACCCGCCATCCAGCGCCAGCCGCATCTCCTCGATCTCATCGTCCACAACATCCGTAAGATACTCACTATACGGCAGAATCTGACTGTCCGGTAGCGACATCGCCTTCCCATAAATCTCGTTCGCCGGCTCATCTATACCGATATAGTTCCCAAGGCTCTTGCTCATCTTCTGCACGCCGTCAGTTCCCGGCAGCAGCGGCATCAGAAAGCATTGCTGCGGCGTCTGCCCCATCATACCCTGAAGGTCCCTGCCCACAAGCAGGTTGAACATCTGGTCAGTCCCGCCAAACTCCACATCCGACTCGATTGCCACCGAGTCATACGCTTGCAACAGCGGGTACAGCAGTTCCGTTATCGCGATTGGCTGATTCGCCTTGAACCGGCTGGCAAAATCGTCGCGAGCAAGGAACTGCGCCACGGTAAATCGGCTCGTCAGTCGAATTACATCAGACAGCGAGAAATCACCAAACCACTCGCTCTGCCAGCGCGTCTCCGTCCTGTCCCTGTCCACTATCTTGAAGAACTGCGCCATATATGTAGCCGCGTTCTCCCGCACCTGCTCCGCCGTCAACATCGGCCGTGTAGCAGACCTACCGCTCGGGTCGCCTATCTGCGCCGTCCAGTCTCCGACGATGAGCACAACCTTGTGCCCCAAGTCCTGCAACTGGCGCAGCTTCCGCAACCCCACCGCATGCCCAAGGTGTATGTCTGTCGCGCTTGGATCGAAGCCCATCTTCAGGCGAAGCGGTCTGCCGCCCTGCAGCCGCTCGACGAACTCCGATTCCACGATGATCTCCGATACACCTCGCTTTAGCACGCGGCGCATCACACCCTCATCCCTGATTGCATCTAATAGAGCGTCCGACAACAAGATGGCACACCTCGCTCAGGCTGGATATGCGACTCAGTCTGGTTGGTGGGGCAGGGGGTTTTGCCCTAACCGCGATTCCCGCAGACTCTCATCGCGCAAGCAATTATAGCGCAAAGAAGGGAGGCGGGCGCAACACATGCTGCTACCCGCCTCCCTGAGTTACCCGTTAGTCCCGCACTTCCGGTCTTTGACCGAAGGCTGCGCCCCTTATGCTAGGGGTCATTTAACAGCCGGTTGTGCTTCGCGGGGCTGCCGGTCTTGGCCACCCCTGCTGGATCATTATTGGAGCGTTCCTCCTGCCTTCCCTATCTTCGGCATCAGCCCCTGAGACCAGCAGGGGCAGGACAAGGGAACTTCCAGATATGATTCACGACAATCTGACGAATCATAGCCAACCTCCTGATAGCCCGGCGCTTAGCCTAGGCAGAAATTGCAGAGCTTCCGCTCCTCATGTCAACCGTAGCAACTCAATGCCACGCTGTCAACACTGTCTAAGACCTCTTCAAAACGAATTACTGGATAGGTGCCAAAGGAGCAATAGCCAATGCAGCTTCAACACCCATTCAAACCGGCCGATTCAACCACGCCCTAGTCCGGCAGTACAGCTACATTCGTCCAGTAGTTCAGCAAGTCCCTCACCTTGGAATTGAACTGATGCACATCAACCGGCTTCGTGATGTAGCTGCTGATGCACTTGCTGTACGCGTATTCCAGGTCCTCCTGCGATTGCGATGTCGTCAACACTACTACCGGGATTCTGCCCAGGTCAGGGTTCTGCTCCAGTGCCGCCAGTACCTCTCTGCCATCCATCACAGGCATGTTCAGGTCAAGCAGGATCATATCGGGGCGCGGTGCGTTTGCGGACTCACCTTCTTTGAGGAGAATCGTCATCGCCTCCTGCCCGTTGTTTGCGACAGTGAAGTTCACATGAAACTCGGCGTCCTCCAGTATCAACTGAATCAGCCGTACATCTGCCGGATTGTCCTCGACCAGCAGAATTTCCAGCGGTCTGCTCGCGGGCCTTCTATATGCAGTGGTCACATCATTGTCCTTAAGTCGTCTGCTGGCATGCAGCCTAGCTGCCGCCGAAGGGCCACCACCAGCGGCGCTTACCTTCGGATGATGCCTGTTCCTCTGCCTGTCCAGCAGGCGGCCCCAGGCTGATTGGCTGACGGCTGAACATCCCTAGCTGCGCGACTACATTATTGAACCGCTGCAATTCGATCGGCTTGCGGCAGAAGCGGCTCGGAGGGATATTGTACGCGTTCAGCAGACTTTGCTCTGCTTCCGTGCCCGTCAGAATCATCACCGGAATATTCACCAGTGCCTCTTCCGCGTTTATGTCTGCGAGTACCTCCGGCCCATCCTTGCGTGGCAACCGCAAGTCAAGCAGAATCAGGTCGGGTCGCGGTGCGTCTGAGTATGCGCCCGCCTGCCGCAGAATCTCCATCGCGATTACACCGTCCTCTGCTACGGTGATGTTCGTCGTATGCTCCGATTGCCTGATTACCTCCTCCGTCAACCGCACATCGGCAGGATTGTCTTCGACCAGAAGAATCTCGATCGCTCTGTCCTCTGTCGCTGAAGTCATTTTGCCGTCTCCTTTCCCTTAATCTTCCGCAACCGGCAGCGTGAAGCTGAAAGTTGCCCCGTTTCCAATTTCCGATTCAACCCAGATTTTACCCTGGTGCCGCTCAACGATCTTGCTGCATATCGCCAGCCCGATGCCCGTCCCCGGGTACTCGCCCCGACCATGCAGCCTCTTGAACATACCGAATATTCTTTCATTGTGCTGCGGATCGATTCCAATGCCGTTATCCGAAACCGACATCACATACGACTCGCCCACCTGCACGCTTGATATGTGAATCTCAGGACGCTTATCGCCGTGGAATTTCATACCATTGCTGATCAGGTTCTGGAAGAGTTGCGAAAGCTGGTTTATGTCTCCCTGCACCTTGGGCATCCTGTCATGCGTGACCTTCGCCTCCGCCTCACTGATGGCGACGCGCAGGTTTGCCATCGCATTCTCAAGCGCGCTGGAGCTCTCCACCGGCTCAAGCGGCCTTCCGCGCGTGCCCACACGGGAGTACTCCAGAAGATCGTTTATCAGAATCTTCATTCGCTCCGTGCCGTCCACGACATATCCGATAAACTCGTCAGCCGTCTCGTCCAGTTCCCCGCCATAGCGGTCGGAAAGCAACTGAACAAAGCCCGAAATCACCCGAAGCGGTTCCTGCAGGTCGTGGGATGCCACATAAGCGAACTCCTGCAATTCCGCATTCGACCGCGCCAGTTCATCCGCCTGCCGCGCCAGCTTATCCTGCGCTCGCTTCCTCGGCGTAATGTCGTTCGAGTAAATGCGAATCTGATTGATAGCGGGAATATAGACGATGCGTTGCTGGTAGGTCTCATCGCCGACATCGGTCTCTCGCGAGTGGAATGCCCCACCGGAAGTCAATTCCTCGATTATCTCATCGATCTCTGCCATTATCGGATGTCGCGGTCCCATATCCTGCAGATTCGGGAATCGTTGCCGTGCAATCGGATTGCTGTAAGCAATTGTGCCGTCCAGGTTCGCCTCGATAACAGGATTGGGGTTGTGCATTGGGAATGTCGCCAGCCGGCTCTGCTGCGCATAGAGCTGCGCGTTCGCGATCGCCGGCGCAATCTGCCTCGTAACCTGCGTAAGAATATCTATATCGCGCTGGCCGTATGCGTTCTCCTTGAGAGAGCGCACGTTCAGCAGCCCTATGACCTCATTCTTATAGATCAAAGGAGCCATCACAACAGAGCGCATGTCGTGGAATACCATTGAGGGGTATCGCGCTCTGAGCACATCAGCGCTTCCTTGAACGAGTATTGTCTGCGCAGTGTGGATAGCATCTTCAGCGGGCGTGTCAAAAATGGAGAATCTCTCGCCGACTCGACGACCCTCTGCCTCCAGCCCCAGCACATAAGCGTTCATGAGTGTGCCCTTGTCGTTGTCGTCAAGGAGCGCCAGCGAGATCCTGTCGAAGGTGATGAGTTGCTGCACCTGGTTGGCGAAGTCCTCATACACGTCGTCAATATCCATTGACGACGAGATGATCCTGCCAATCTCCGCGAAGAGAGTTTGCTCCTGGACGAGCCTGTGCTCAAAGCGGAGCGTCTCCTCCAGCGCAGCCTGAGTCTCCATCTGCTTGGCGTACAGCAGAGAATTCGCAACGGCTCCTGCTATCTGCGATGCAATTCGTTCCGCAAGATCAAGGCAGCTCTCCGAATACGCATCCGCATCGCTGGACCTGAAGTGAAGCGTACCTATTACCTCATTCCTGGAAATAAGGGGAACCGCGACCAGCCACCTCAGGCCCATGGCCGTAACGGGAGCCTGGTTCGCGAATAGCTCTTCTAAGGCTTGAGGCGAGTCAGGGTTGAGGAGCAGCCCACGAGCATTCTTGGCAACCCAATCCGTCGGCGAATTAGCCAGCGCTCTGACCATTCCCGGCGCCCAGGCCGGTATATTCGCGCCGGACTGATACAGGGTGGTTACCGTGCCCGCTTCGAGGTCAACGCTGTTAATGACCAGCCGCTCGAACGGAATAATATTGCGAACTTGCGAGGCGAAGCCTTCATAGACTTCCTGAATGTCCGGGGAGGAACTGATGACGCGACCAATCTCAGCGAAGATTGCGTACTCAGCCGCCACGCGGCGCGCCTCGACTATGGCGTCGCGTCCGCTGCTCTGCCCATTTCGCGGGGCGACATCATCAATTTGACCAGGCTGACTCGGGCGCTCTTGCATGAGTGTCCCCCATCCTGCTGAGCCTCAGGCTATCGCTCGGCCTGAAGCAGTGTTCGCGTTTGCTCTACATCCAGCTCCATCTGCTTTAGCAGGTCGTCCACGCTCTCGAACTTCAACTCATCGCGTAAACGCTGCACGAATTCCAGCCGTAGTTGCCTATTATACAGGTTCTTGTCAATTCCCAACAGGAAGGCTTCTATCGTGCGTCCCTTGCCGTCAAATGTCGGTCTCGTGCCTATGCTCGTCGCCGCCATGTGCCGCTCGCCGTCCACATAAGCCAGCGTCGCGTATATCCCGTTTCCGGGCACCGCCATGTGCGGTCCGACCTCCACATTGGCAGTCGGGAATCCCAATTCCCTTCCCAGTTTCTCACCTGTAACCACGGTGCCGCTTATCGAGAATTTACGCCCCAGCTTCTTCGCAGCATCCCCCACATTCCCCTGGGAGATCGCTTTCCTTATGCTAGTGCTGTGTACGGCATCCCCACCCTCTGATAGCAGGTCAACCACGCTCACAGTAAAGCCGAGCTTCTCGCCCAACTTAGACAGCACTTCCACATTGCCCTCTCGCTTGTATCCCATCGCAAAATCCGGCCCCACCACGAGACCGCGCATCCGAAGCTTGCCCATCAGTAGCTCAACGAACTCCTGCGGACGCAGCCCCGCGACCTCCCTGTCGAACGTAACCGGTACTACGAAGTCCGCGCCAATCTCCTCGACCAACCGGACCCGCTCCTCGATGCTCGTAATGTACTGTGGCTGAAAGTTCGGATTCAGCACGGAGTCCGGGTGGTTGCGAAAAGTCACCACACCCGCCCCGATGCCCCTGGACTGCGCCTCGGCTGCGACCTTGCCTATCAGGTACTGGTGCCCGCGATGCACGCCGTCGAAGACCCCGATGGTCAGCACCGAGTCCCTGTCGATTTGCGCCTGTTCTAGCTCCTGCTCGATTCGCATTGCGCCTCAATCCGCCGGACTTCTGACTGCGTAGGCTTCCGTCAATTCGCCCTCGGCACACTCCCTCTGGCCATGACGCATTTTCATGCCTTGGGCAATTTGGAGTATATCAGACGCACATTCCGCACTTCCATAATTTTCGCCCGATAATTGTTACTGTCAAGACTCAGGTCGCCATGCCTGCGAAGCGAGAACACATCCCCCGTGCTATCTGCTGAATCTATGCGTCAGCAGCAGCAAGCTCACAGGCAGAATCAGCGCAGTAGCGGCACCCATTATCAGCATCGTCGCACTAAGGCTGTACGCATCCGCAAGCACCCCATAGCCGATTGGCGCGGCTACCGTCCCAATCTCATTGGTCGTGTAGAAAAATCCATAGAACCTGGCTCGCCTGAACGCCGGCACATACTCCGCCACCGTCGCATAGAGAATGGAAGAAGTGCCGTTCAGCCCGACGCCCAACAGCACCAGCAGCGGAATCATTGCAGACATCGGCACATACAGCGCCGCGACAATCAGCACCGCCGTCAGTCCCTTTGTCGCCCAGATCAGACTGACCGTGCTGAACTTGTCTCCCAGCCATCCCACAACGAACTTGCCCGCCGCGCCCCCAATGAACACGAACAGCAGCATGCTTATCGCCTGCGACTGGCTCACATCTTTGGAGATTAGCACGAACGGAAGGAACGTCAGCGCGCCCACCCGCGCCATGGAGTCCAGCGCCCCAATCCCGCTCAGCGTAGCGAATCCGCTCAGCCTCGCATTGCCGGAACCAGACGCGCCATCCTCCGACTCCACCCTCTCCGGTCTGCCTATATCCACCGCCCGCCGCGACATTGCCGACATCGCCATGAACACAAGGCTCGCCAGCCCGACCACCCACAGCAGCTGCCGCCATCCCATATTGACCGCTATCGCCCCCGCCACGATCGGCGGCGCAAGCATCTTCCCCAGGTCACCAGCGAAGTTCACCGTCCCCACCGCGGTCGAGCGCCCGCCATCGTCATACGCCCGTGAAACCATGCTCGACGCCAGCGGATGCTGAAATCCGCCGCCAAGCCCACCAACAAAGCTCAGCAGCACCAGCATCACGAACATCGGCGCCAGAGCCATCCCCACCAGCCCCACAGACACCCACACGTTCCCCCCAAGCAGCAGCCAGAACTCGCCCATGTTCTCTGCGATAAAGCCCGCAGGTATCTGCAGCACCGCCGAAGCCCCGCTATATGTCGCCCGCAATATCCCCACCTGCGTGAACGACAGCCCCATGTCGCTCTCGATCAGAGGCAGCAGGGGAAACATCAGCGCGAAATGCAGGTCGCTCCAGATATGCATGATGGAGCCGAAATAAAGCGTTCGGCGGCTCTGCGGCGTGCGGAGTACGAAGCTGAACATAATGGCGCGGATTATAACATTCCGTTAACAATCACGCTCCCAGTAGCAGGAAAGCCGGACAACTAGCCGCGCACAAAAGGACACAATAGTCCAGGGAAAACAAACAGGGTAGGGCAGTACTACGAATCAATGGGGATCAATGGGGGACAAGTAGGCGGACCTAGTCCTCGACCCGCCATTTCCGCAGATTCGCAGCCTCGCGCAGGTAGATGTTCACAATCTCATCTGCCCGCTTTTCCGTGTTGACGAGTATGAGCGTTCGGATGCACCGCGACTGCGACCCCGGCACATCTATCTCCACTGCGTCCATCAGCGCCACATGAGTCCAGCCCATCAGCCGCGCCGCCGCCGCCGGAAAGTCTGCGTTCAGGTCGGGCGTTGTGGTAAAAAACGCAGCCGCAACGTCGTCCTCATCATCAATCTCATTCGCCTTCACGATTTCGGCTAGCAACTCGCTCGTGGCGTTGAACACCTCGTCCTTTTCGTTGCTATTCGCCGTTGTCGCCCCTCTTATGCCGCGGACTTTGGACATCCTGCTGCACCCTCTTAATTCATTGCACGTATCTATGAGTCGTTGGAAGTTTTGCCTGAATTACGCCCGCAGCCCTCGCACGAACCGCGCCGCTGTCTCCGCAGCTTCTTCGGTCGGCACTCGGCTGACGCTGTCGAGCATCGCGCTCGCTACCACCGCGCCATCGGCGAATCGCGCAATATTGTCCACATGTTCCTGCCGCGACACACCGAACCCAACCAGTATCGGAAGGTCGCTATGCTCGCGTATGCGCTGCACCAGCCCCTCTACACCACCGGACAATTCCGACCTTGCGCCGGTCACCCCCGCAACGCTCACGCAGTATATGAAACCACTTGCCTGTTTGCAAGCCTGCTCGATCCGCGCCTCCGTGCTGGTGGGCGCCAGCAGCGGAATCAAGTGAATGTTATGAGACGCAAGCACCGCTTGATATGGTGGCGCCTCCTCCGGCGGCAGGTCTGGGATGATGATCCCATCCATCCCCGCATCCGAGGCTTCCTTAGCAAATTCTTCCATCCCGTAGCTGATAAACGGGTTGAGATACCCCATGAATATCAGCGGCGAATCCACCCCACGCTCCCGCAGCCGCCGCAGGCTTCCGAGCGCGTCACGAAGCGTGGTGCCGTTCTCCAGCGCCCGAAAACTCGCCATCTGAATTGTAGGCCCGTCCGCCAGCGGATCGCTGAACGGCACTCCCATCTCCAGCATGTCCGCGCCCGACTCCATGATCGCCACCGCCATCTCCTCAGATGTCGCAATGTCCGGATATCCCACAGTCACCCATGGCACCAGGGCAGCCTTGCCCTCCGCCCTCAATGAGGCCAGTGTCGTATCAATACGGTTCGTCATAAACTTCCCTTGCCCTTCAGTCTGTGGTGATTCAGGTAGTGCCGTTAATGGTTGTAGATGTTGATACTGGTGATACTGACTCTTCGCCCTGGGTCTGTCGCCGGACGAGACGCCGCATGGCGCTCGCTACAACACGGCGGCGGTCGGCGCATCGAACGGTATCGCAAGAAATATCAGTGCCAGCAGATTCTGCGCCGCATGCGCCACGAACGCCGGCCATATTGAACCAGTCCGCAGGTAGAGCCACGCGAGCAGCATCCCCATAGCGAATATCGGAAATAGCGTCCCTACATTCAAGTGCGCCACTGAAAATATCGCCGAACTGACTAACGCTCCTCGCAGCCCGCCGATTATAGGCACCAGCGCTGCGAGCAGGAACCCACGAAAAAAGACCTCTTCTCCGAACGGCGCAAGCAGCCCCACTATCGCGAATGTCGGCACCCGCGCAAAGCCGTCTAGCGCACCAATCTCCTCCAGGTTCTGGTTGGGTACGAGCATGTCGATGCCGAGCGCTTTCATTGCAAGCGCGTACACGCCCGTTGCCGTAAGCCCTATCGACAGCGCAACAACCGGCAGCCAAAAGGCAGACGCTGCCGAAGTCCTTTTGAAGCCCAGAAAGGATGCCGGAACATTGTACCGGCGCAGCCCGAATAACCACGCACCGGCAATTAGCGCAAACGGTAGCAGCGTGCTGCCGAGCACTGCCGCTAGGATCTTGTCGTCCGCCAGCACTGATCGCGCAAGCAGAACCCCTAAGCCAAGACTCCCGACAACGCCGATTGGCGCAAATAGCGCAGTGCCAACGACCACATCCCGCATAGACCACGGAACAGTTCCAATCCTGCTCGCAAACAGGCCCCAACCTTCGCCGAATTCCGGCTGTGAGACCTCGGTGTCACAACCGTTATCCGGTTCAGGCGTAATTTCCGGGAAATGCCTTTCCGTGCGCTCGCTCTCTAGCTTTCCTTCCACAACACATCGCCGTAGAGGTCGTCCGGATGTTCGCGCGATGCGAAGTCGGCGTACTCTTCCTTTGACGCGGCTAGGTGCCCGTCATCGCCGTGACCGGGAAACACATTGGTGTCGTCACCCAGCGCAAACAGCTTGCTCGTGATGCTCCCGATCATCTGCTGCAACTTTTCCGGTGATCCGGACTTGCCCGGTCCGCCGGGGAACAGCGTGTCGCCGGAAAAGAGGTGCCCCTCCGTGTGGTAGCAGGTCGAACCCGGTGTATGCCCCGGTGTGAACACTGCGGTCAAATTGACATTCCCTGCCGAAATCACATCCCCGTCGTTCAGCAGCCTGTCCGCGGGCCGCGATAGCGCATCCGCATCATCCGTGCCAATCCCCACGGGCGCATCAATTGCCGCAGTAACATCCTCGAACCCAAGCAGGTGGTCCATATGATTGTGCGTGATGATTATCGCCTTCACATCCGTCGTCTTCGCCAGCTCGATCATCTTGTCCGGCTCGGCAGGCGTATCTATGAGTATGCTCTCGTTCGTCTCCGGGCACACCACTAGGTACATGTTATTCCCGTAGGGCCCGCATTCCATCTTGTGAATAATTACATTGTCATCCTGAAAGTGAGGCGTCGCCATATCTTCTCCTAAAAGTCTGATAAAATGTGTTCGCGCACAGAATTATATCAGCCCCCATCCCAGCGTCAAACTTGGCTACCGAATACTCCTTGGAAACTGGAGGGACAGCATGGTCGCCACAGGTGCCAGAATCAAGTTCACCTACGAGGACTACTGCAACGCGCCCGAAGACAAGCGCTACGAACTTCACGACGGAGATTTAATCTTGGTTCCTTCTCCTAATGAGCCTCACCAGAAGTTGTCGAGGGAGTTGACTACGGACATAAATCTATTCATTCGACATACCGGGCTCGGTACTGTCTATTCTGCACCCTTCGACGTGGTGCTTTCAGATACGGATGTGGTTCAACCGGACGTTATCTTCGTCTCGCGTGAGCGCTCTCATATCGTAACCCGAGAAAACATCCAGGGCGCACCCGACCTAGTTGTCGAAGTTCTCTCGCCATCCACGGCACACCGCGACCGTACATTCAAGCGCGCGCTATATGCCCGCCACGGCGTCCGTGAGTATTGGCTCGTCGACACCGACGCCCACAGCATTGAGGTTCTCCAATTGGAAGAAGAGGGTTACCATACTGTCGGAACATACAGTGCTGGGCAGACACTCTCTTCCAAGACACTGATAGGGTTCAGCGTGAACATAGACGACATATTCTAGTGAAGCTAACAGATGTCGAGATTTAGTTGCCGGCCCTGAGCGCTGATAAGCGGGTCACCTAACTACGAAATAGTTGGAGGCGAACATGGTCATTGCAGGCGCCAAAATAAAGTTCACCTACGAAGACTACTGCCACGCGCCCGAAGGCAAGCGCTACGAACTTCACGACGGAGACTTAGTTGTGGTCCCATCCCCAAAAGAGCAGCATCAGGACTCAGTTGGCTCGCTATACTACTTTCTGAGGGCATTCGTTCAGGGTAGAGAACTCGGACGCGTTTACATCGCCCTTTCGACATCGTTTTCTTCAACCACGATGTCGTCCAACCCGATGTCATTTTCGTATCTAACGAGAGGTCCGGCATCATCACCGCCGACAATATCCAAGGCGCACCCGACCTAGTTGTCGAAGTCCTCTCGCCCTCCACGGCACACCGCGACCGCACATTCAAGCGCTCTCTATATGCACGCCACGGCGTCCGCGAATTCTGGCTCGTTGACACCGACGCTCACACCATAGAGGTACTGCTGCTCGGTCCCAATGGCTACAGTGTCGAGGCAGTCTTTATTGCCGGACAGACTCTTACTTCGCCCACCCTTACGGAATTCGCCCTCAACATAGACGACATCTTCTAGGGAGCATCGAATGCCTGACTTCGGACTGACAGTGAAGCACGACAATGATGGCAAGCGCATCGAAATGCAGTGCGAGCACCAGAACGGCCTCGTCTATGTCGTGCGCGGCGAGGCAAACTGGGTCTGCGACGAAGACCTGCTCCACGCCCACTCACTCGCCGGATTCTTCCGTGAACTCGGCGAACTCGATGACGATCGGGTTGCCGAAGTCATGCAGCGCTGGGGCATCTACTACCGCCCCCGCCCCCTCGCTGACTCCGACGACCATTCCTGAAAGAGTTGAGCCTTCCCCTTTACGAGGAAGGCTCTGTAAGCGGTCCCCTCACCCCTGGGGAGAGGGTTAGGGTGAGGGGGCAAATCCCTCAACATATTCCATTTCGGACAGTATCACCTACGCTCCGATCCCAAGCTCCGACCGCAGGTCATTGATCGTCTCAGCCCTGCTCCGCGTAACCCGTCGCTCCCGCAAGCCAATCGGCAGGTTCTGTACCTCGGGCTGCACCTTTATCGCCACCATCACGGGACCGTCTTCATTCATAATGTCCTCAACACTCGTGGCAAATTCTTCAAGGTCATCGAAGTTATACGCGGCCGCATATCCGGCACCCTTCGCCATCGCCGCATAGTCGATGTCCGCAGCGTTCGGCACCGGCTGACCGCCCGTCGTCGCATAGCACTCGTTGTCCAGCACGAAGTGTACGAAGTTCTTCGGCTGCTTCCCCGCGATGGTCGCGATTACGCCCAGGTTCATAAGCAGCGAACCCTCGGCGTCAAACAGCACCACCTTCTCATCAGGCAGCCCCAGCGCAAGCCCGAACGCTGCCGATGTCGTGTGTCCCATCGCGCCGCCAAGTGCAATGTCCCTGGAAGGCTTGTCACTGATGTCCCCCCAGTGCCGTCCCGCAGTTCCCTGCGCCGTCACAATCGCGTCGCCTCGATGCGCCTTGAATACATTAAATACATCAACCGGATCTAGCATCTCTTCTCCTTATTAGTACCTACGTCCCTTCTCCCTTGATGGGGGAAGGCTGGAACCTGTACTGATCTCGTCGAAGGAATGAGGGTGAAGACCCTCCAAATCCTTCGTATTGAGTCTGCAACTCTACCTGTTGAACCCGTGATACTCGTCCCCAACCAGAACGACCACCGGCCTGTTTGTCCGCTGCGCCTCTACGAAC
This sequence comes from Dehalococcoidia bacterium, assembly GCA_963665605.1. Lineage (GTDB taxonomy): Bacteria > Chloroflexota > Dehalococcoidia > Lucifugimonadales > JADFKI01 > Bin90. The sequence continues at coordinate 3,807,072 of OY762409.1, forward strand.
GCCTCGGAAATTCGGCCCCCGTCCTCATCATGCTCCACAAGGAAGTAGTTTATGCGGAACGCGTTCAGGAACGGCTCCGTGTAAGTCGCCGCAGTGTCGGGTGTCTTCCCCCAGCGCGTCCAGCCGCGGTAACCGACCACCATCACCAGCGGAAAGCCCGCATCCAGCGCCATCCCGCGAATCGAGTCTCCCGACTCCATCATCCCCGTATTCTGAATCAGGCACACGGGAACCTTCCCCGCCACATTCAGCCCCAGTGCAACGCCCATAGTCTCGCCCTCGCGTGACACCGGCACCACATCCAGCCAGTCCTGGTCCAGCATCAGCTCGTACAGGTAATTCGTCTCGCTGTCCGGGATAGTGATGATATGGGTTACACCGTTCTTCTTGAACTCCTCAACCATTGTCTCAGGTCTTAGTATCTGAGGTTGCTGCTCCTGTACCATTAATCGCTCCTTCCGCTCTACGCAGTGTCGCTCGTTGGTTTCTATTGCATCTCATAACGCGCATCCGCGCTGAGCCACAATTATATGTAGTACCTATGTCGCGGTCAATTTCAGACCACTTCGCCCCAACGGATCCCATTGCGCCGCACTCCCTGTGAACATATCATGTGAAATGAATCACAATTACTGGAGGACACCGAACACCATGGCAATGACCCCTGAATTACGCGCGCAGAAGATAGAGTCCTACGCCCGCCACCACGACCTTTTGGTTGATTCACTCAACGAGTTCCCAATGGAAATGTGGCAATTCCGCGACGAGCACGGCTGCTGGAGCATCCACGAGCACATCATCCACATCACCGACAGCGAAGCCAATAGCTACATCCGCTGCCGCCGCCTCATCGCCGAGCAGGGCGAACCCCTCATGGCATACGACGAAAACCGGTGGGCAACAGCCCTCGACTACCACGAGCAAAGCACCGAAGACGCGCTCGCCCTCTTCAAGTGGCTCCGCCACAAGAGCTACACCCTCATCAATGACCTCCCCGAACCCGTCTGGGCACACTCCTCCTACCATCCCGAAAACGGCGAAACCACCCTCGACGACTGGCTCGACACCTACGAGCGCCACGTCCCCGAGCACCTCGAATACATGCGCCAGAACCTCCAGGCCTGGCATGCAACAAAGGCTCCAGCAACCACCTAGTCATTCCCATAACGCAGAAACGCCCGGACAGTCACAGTCCGGGCGCTTTCATTTGCGACGCTTCCGCTGAACGATTAGACCACCCCTGCCTCTCGCATCGCCTCCAGCTCCTCCGCACCAATCCCCAGCTCCCCGTACACCGCTTCGTTGTCCTCGCCTAGCAGCGGCGGCCGTCGTCTGATCTCCCACGGCGTCGCCTCGAAGTCATACGGCGCACCCACATACACGAACTCCGCATCCAGCTCCGGGTGCGCCACAGGCACCTGCATCCCCCGCTCCTTGAAGTGCCTGTCCTCCAGCGTCTCCTCCGGCGAATACACGATCCCCCACTGAAAACCAAGGTCCTGCGCACGCACGAATATGTCGTGTGCATTATTCGCGAGGCAAAGCTCCCGAACCGCGTCCATCACTTCTTCCATTTGCCTTATCGCATCCGGATCGCGCTGAATCAGCGCCTCCCTGCTCGGCGGCGAGATGTACTTCGACAGGTCGCCCACAAGCCCGTGCTCATCCAGCCACGCCAGCAGATGCAGCCACTGCTCCTCCGTCCTCGCCGGAAACCCGATGTTCACATATCGCCCGTCTCCGCACACGATCTGCACATTCGCTGTCGGCGTCGGCGACGAATGCCGCCCCGTCTGCCGCTGCACCGTATCGCCCGCAACCAGCCAGTGATAAACCGCACCCTCCGTTGTCACATTCTGCGCCGCATGCATATTCACATCGATAAACTGCCCCTCGCCTGTGAACTGCCGGTGTACCAGAGCCGTCAGCACTCCGATCGCCGCAAAGTGACAGGCAGTGTGGTACGCCTGATTGCCGCCCCCGCGCACCGGCGCAATCGAGTGATCGTCGTACCCGCAGCTCCACACAGGCCCCCCGAACGCCAGTGCCGTCATGTCAGTCGACGCATATTCGCTGAACGGCGCATCCTGCCCGAACGGGCTTACGGCAGCGAAAATGATGTCCGGCGCGACCTCCGACACCCGCTCATACCCCAGTCCCAGCGAATCGAGATACTTCGGCGCGCTGCTATCAATCACCACATCCGCGCCCTCAGCGAGCCGCAGGAACAGGTCCCGCCCCGTCTCAGATTCCAGGTCCAGCGTAACGCTCTGCTTGTTCGTGTTGTAGTGCCAGAAATACAGGCTGCCGTTCTTGTCAGGCTCATCCCCGTAGAAAGGCGGATACCCGCGAGTTACTTCGCCCTCCGGCGGCTCCACCTTGATTACCGTCGCACCCATATCACCAAGCAGCTTGCCGCACCACCCGCCAAGCTCGCCGCCCACCTCAATGATTCGCACATCGTCGAGAACCGAAGCCATCTAAATGACCCCCTTGTCGTGCAGGTCCCTCTGCTCAGCCTTGTCCAGCATCAGGATTTCGTCGTAGAAGAAATCGTTATCCTCACCCAGAACAGGCGCGCCCTTCCTTATCTTCGCCGAAGTCTTCGACATCTTCATCGGCATCCCCTCCACGCGCACCTTACCCATCTCCTTATGCTTCACCTCCGGGAATGTCTCCCACTCCAGTGAGTTCGCGTCCTTGTCCATCCGGTCCTCCGGATGCTGCACAGCCGCCGCCGCCACGCCCCTCGCCTGCAGCGCATCCATCGCCTCGAAGTCCGATCTCTCAGCAGTCCACGCCTCTATCAGCTCGTCCAGCGCATCCTGGTTTTCGTCCAGCATTCGCGCTTCCAGTGTTGCGAACCGCGCGTCGTCCGCAAGCTCCGGCCTCCCGATCACTTCGCAGATAGCCCGCCATTCCCCATCATTCCTCGCCGAGATGGCGACCCACCTGTCGTCACCCTTGGACCGGTAAATCCCATGCGGTGCCATCGGCGGGAACGCATTCCGATTGCTGTGCGGCTTCCCCGGGCGCCGCGTCGGACGACCGTTCACCGTGTAGTCCAGCAGCGCAGGCCCGTTCAGCGTAAGAGCCGCGTCCGTGCAGGACAGATCGACATACTGCCCCTCACCAGTCTTGTTGCGGTGGTACAGCGCCATAAGAATCGCTATGGCCATGAAGTACCCGCCGGTGTGGTCCATGTGCGAGTAGCCCCACCCGGCAGGTGGCATATCCGGCAATGCCGACTGAAATGTCAGCCCTGACACCGCCTGCACCACGGGCCCCCAGGTCTTGAAGTGCGTGTACGGTCCCTTATGCCCGAACCCGCAGTTCGACACATAGATGATGTCCGGCTTGATACGCCTCATCTCCTCGTAAGGAAACCCCCACCGCTCCATCACGCCCGCGCTGAAGTTCTCAGTAACCACATCGCTGATGGAGATTATCTCGCGCATAATCTCCTTGCCACGCTCGCTCTTAGCATTGAGCGTGATCCCCAGTTTCTCCACATTGTGGTTATTGAACATCCCGCCCAGGTTCGTCCCGCGCCTCTCGTCTTTATAAGGCCCGTTCCCACGGAAGATGTCCCATCCGCCCTGCGAAAGCCTGTCCTCTATTCGTATCACCTGCGCCCCGAACGCTGCGAAAAACCGCGTAGCGCCCGCACCCGCAAGCTGTCCAGAGAAATCGCATATCCGTATCGGCGCAAGCGCGCCCCTAGCTCCATTGCTCGCCATAACTGAATCTCCAAAAAACACGGCTCATTGAACGCTGCCGCTGATTATAACCCTGACTCCCGTTCCTTGCCACACCATCACACCTATGCTCACAGCAAGCCACCGTCACAAATCCGAGGCTCCTTGCGGGTATTTGGAATTGCCGCGCCACCACTCGCGGGCACTACCCCTGCATTTCTAACGATGTAAGGCGAACTGATCCGTCTGCACAGACAGTCTGCTAGCCCTTTCCTCAAAATACTTCTCAAAACCAATTGATACCGCCGTTGACACTGCAAGTAACATTAATTACACTTTATATAACTAATAAACATATAAGCCATAACCGCATAACGTGGATTCAATCGAGGATATGGAGGGGGAAGATGATGAGATTCCAGAAGCGGCAAGTTAGAAGATCACAGACGCACGAGGTAACTTGGAAATTAGTGTTGGGCTTGCTCTATTTGCCCACCATCATTGCAATCCTGCTGGCAGTGGCGTTCATCCTGCTCCAGCGGCACACCGCATTCGCCGATGGGCCGCGTGGCTACAACACCAACCTTGTATTGAGGTGCGCTGGCCACGATGTCACAGAAGGCGACGACTTCGAACTCGTTGTGGAACGGACCGAAAACATGTCAATACACAGGAAATTGCGCGTCTTCTGGAGTACCACTCCGATGTCTGCAAGCGAATCAGACTATGAACCCCTGCACTCGGAAGTCCAGACGGGCACTCCGTATGAAACTGAAGCGCGTAGAATGGCACACACCTTCCAGACTACGGAGGATCCCTATTCTGAGAGGGAGGAGATTTTCAAGGTATGGTTCAGCACCTCAGAAAGAGGCCCCGAGACCGACCACTGCGGAGTGAGAATTCTTGACAATGACCCTGTTGGCTTCTACAGGATGGAGATGTTTTCTAGTCCTAAAAGTGGCAATGCCTACGCTGCGGGCGAGATGATCGAAATTGCCGCATACTTTACAGGCGACGTAAGTACGCAATTCAGCAGCAGCGACAGCCCGGCAGACTACACCGGCATACACATTCTTGTAGGAGACGAGCGCAAGGTCGCCCGATTCCTGCGTGGCAACGACGGCAACGGCGGCAACAGGATCATATTCGGTTACGAAGTGCAGGAAGGCGACACCGACACCGACGGCATAAGCGTCGAGGCCGGCGATCCCGAAGCCAACCCGACAACGGGTTGGGTCTATGGTGGCGAAGCCAATTCCCAGGTCGGACTATGGACGGTCGATTCAGGCAGAACCGAAAAGGTCAACCTCTTCTACCGAGGCACCGGAGACAAATCGCGCCACAAAGTAAACGCCTAGACCCATCCAACCAATATCAGCTCAACCTCAAGCCGGTCACCATACTGCGCAAGCAGCAAATCGACCGGCTTCTCTTTCGGCCATAAAATTGCCCTTGACAACCCAAACATCCGTCCGTATCATAGACGCCTATGGCAAGAACATTTATTCGATGACTGTCCTTTCCCCCTCGACGGGGGAAGGCTAGGATGGGGGTGATAACTCCTTTCCATCCTGCATATTGATGTAGAGAAGAATATGTGCATCACAAACGCACTACAACAGAAAATCCGCAAGCACACCGACAACGGCGACCTAATCGCCCAGTTCCTCGCGGACACCATCCGCGGAGAGTACCCGGACGCCAAGTACCATCACAAGCTCGAAGCCGCCAAACTCTTAGTCCGCTACGATTCCCCCGACGACACACTTCGCCATTCCTGCGAAAGCAGGAATCCAGAGGGGCAGGGCAAGGGGCGGTCCCAATTCTGGGGCCTCATCCCCACACCCGAAGAACTAGCCACAGCGAATCACGAAGAGGACGAGCAAAATCCCCTCTCCCCGCGGGAGAGGGTTAGGGTGAGGGGAGCCAATAACACCCCTTCCCCCTCGACGGGGGAAGGCTGGGATGGGGGTGAGCAGGACAAGTACCTTCACCATCCTGTCACCCACCTCGACATCCTAAACTACGACATCGCCCACCTAATCAGGTAGGAAACAGCCGAAGGCCACACCATCGCCGAATTCCTGTCCCACGTAATGACCCGAAGGGACCAACCCTTCACCCCAAAGAAACTCCGCATCAAACACACAGACCGCATGGCAGCAGCCAGAGAAATCCTGAGACGCGGCCACGGTCACTGGGGCAGAAAGCCCAAGCTCAAAGTCTATGCCGACGATGTGGAAGACGCCAACGACTACGACACCCTGCACACAGACCTAGCCAAGAGAATGCGCGAGTACAACGAGCACGGCACAGACGCCGTCCGCTTCCTATTGGATGTAATGAACGACACCAGCCTAGACCCCGAGGAAGGCTACACCTGGCATCACAAAATGTCAGCAGCCCACGAGATAATCCGCCGAGGCTGGGACACCAACTACGACAAAATCACCTCCGAAATGCTGCAAGCCTACTGGCAAGACCAGCAGTCCACTCGCCTCAGCATAGGCCAGAAAAAGCAACTAGCCGGCCTCCCCACATTCCTCGACGAATACGACCACTACGACAACGAGGATTATGAGGCCATAGCCCAAGAACTTCGCGACCAAGAAGACCGCGAAGAAGCCGCAGACCTCAAAGTAGCCTTTGTCCCCGGAAGAAGTCCCCTCTCCCTAGGGGAGAGGGTTAGGGTGAGGGGAAAAACCCCTGCATCAAGCCCTCCCCAGAACAACGCAGCCGCCCCAACCCGTCATTCCTGCGAAAGCGGGAATCCAGCGGGGCAGGGCGCGGGCACGGAAACTACCAACCCGTTCGTCCTGAGCCTGTCGAAGGACGAGCCCGCCAGCTCTCCCGACAACACTGAGGACAACACATCCTCCCCATCCCGTACACCAATGTTACCCCCCACCGATGAAGAAACCAAATTCATTGATAGCGACCCCGACGACCTAGACTGCTACTACGAACCCCTAACCCCCGAAGACCAGGCAATCTTCAACTACAACTCGCTCATAGAATCCGGCGAATTCGAAGAAGGCGAAATCACCTTCGTCCCGCCGTCAGAGGCGGCCCACCGCGACTACGCCATCGCCCTCAAGCAAATCAAAGAAGCCGCCGCATCCGAAGGCGTCCCCCTCCTCCCCAATCCCCTAGCCGGCACCCTACGCAAACCCAGCATCCGCAGCCCATGAGCATTTCCCAAAATCTCCCCGATACCCTGCGGTGTTATAATTCCCACGCCTGAATACGGGCGTAACTGTTAGACACCATTAGAACCGGGAGGCGAAAATTTGAGCGGCGTACTAGACGGCTATCGCGTTCTGGAATTCGGCGACTATGTCGCATCGCAGTTGCTCGGCATGCTTCTCGCCGACCAGGGCGCAGAGGTCATCAAGCTCGAACCTCCGGAAGGCAGCAGAATGCGCGGCGACACGCCATTCGCCGTCTGGAACAGAAGCAAGAAATCAGTCATCATCGATCCCGCCTCCGACGAGGCCACCGACATCGTGAACAGGCTTGCTTCCACCGCAGCTATATTGATCTGCGACTCCGAACGCCTTCCGCACGGCGCAGCCATCGAAGAGATTCAGTCAGCCAACCCCCATCTCATATCAGTATGTCTGCCCGCCTTCGGCTCCGAGCATCCCAACGCCCCACTTCCCCCGCACGAGACGCTTGTCGCCGCCGCAACCGGCATCTACGCCGACCGGGGAACCGGAGCGCCCAGCTTCATCTCAGTGCCCCACGCGAGTATATTCGGAGCGCTGACCGCCGCACCCGCCGTCATCGCAGCCCTGCTTCACAAAGAAACGACGGGCGTAGGCCAGCGCATCGACATGCCCCTCTACGACGCCCTGTTCGGCGCGATGGGTGCGCAGGTAGTCGTGCTCCCCGAAGGCGCGGACGATGCTTCACCCCATCCGGTAGTCGCCCGCTTCTACGAGTGCAGCGATGGTCGCTGGATCAATCTCAACGCCGGCTATCCCCGCGCCCTCATACCAATGGTGCGCGCCTTCGGACACCCGGAGTGGGCTGATCCCCTCCTCGATACCGAAAGCCTTCTGGCACACCCCGAGGACAGGCAGATCTGGATTGCCACCCTCGAAGAAGTATGGAGCACCCGCACCGCCCTCGAATGGGAGCAGATCATGGATGAAGCAGGCGTACCCTGCACCATGTGCCGCACGGTTGACGAGTGGCTAGACTGCGAGCAGTCCGGCGCGATGGGTGCGGTGGTCAGCGTGGATGACCCTGTATTCGGCCCCATGCGGCAGGTCGGCATTCAGGTACACATCAGCGAGAACGAAGGTGGCATTCGAAGGCACGCCCCCGCGCTCGGCGAGCATACCGGCGAGATACTCGCGCAACTCTGACCGGCTCACAAGATGTCGCCGGAGTCCCCGACCAGCATCATCTCCCTCACCAGCGGAATCGGCGGCGCCCCATACGACAGGAATTCGTCGTGAAAGTCCTTCAGCGAGTAGGCATTGCCCCTGGCTCGCTGATAATCTTCCCGCAGCTTCAGAATCATCAGCTTGCCCAGCGTGTAGTTCAGATACATCGGATCGAATGTCCCTCGCATCGCCTCTTTACGAGCGGGCAATTCCTCCAGGAAGGCGTTCTTCATGAAGAACCGTGTGGCCTCATCCACGGTCATGCCCTGAGTGTGCATTTTAATGGCGCAGATGAAGCGGCAGTCCCGCAGCAGCGCCTCCATCAGTTGTCCCATCTGGTTCACCGGTTCCGCAAGGTAGCCCGCCTCCACCATCATCTGCTCGGCATAATGCGCCCAACCCTCCCAGAAAGAGTACGCGCCAAACACCCGGCTGATGACCGATTCCGCGCTCCGCGTATGTAGGTAATGGACATAGTGCCCAGGGTACGCCTCATGCACCGACACTGACCGTAGAGTCGCGTAATTGAACGAAGTCAGCCACTCCTCCTTCTCGGAATCGCTCCAATGCTCTTCGACAGGCGTTACATAGTAATAGGTCTCAGTCGCCTTCGCCTCATAAGGCCCCGGAAAGTCCAGCGCCGCGAACGCCCATCTCATGAACGATGGAGTGGGCACCGTCTCACAGCGAATCTCCGACGGCACGCTTACTATGTCTTGTTCAATGAGGTATTGTCGGATATCTTCCAGCATGTCGCGGGTCTCGGAGATGAGTGCTTCTGGTGCAGGGTGGTCCGCTGCCACATCCGCGATCACCTCGGCGGGCGACTTGCTTCCGTCTATCTTCGCTGCAATCTCAGTGAAGCGTTCAAGGTTGCGCTTCAAGTCAGCCTCTCCGATGTTCAGCAGTCGCTCCGGCTGCATATCCACCATTTCGCCGTGCTTGAGCAGCGCTGCAAACCTATCCTTGCCGATCGCGTAGTTGGCATCGGCGTATGGGCGCAGCGACTTCAGATGCTCCACAAACTCCTGCACCGACTTGGTGGCGCGGTTGCGGGCTTCCTCAAAGGCGCGACTCGACTCGGAAGACTCAAGCTCGCCCGTCGCCTCGACAAGGTCTTGCTCATAGAATGTGGCGATTCCGGTGTAAGCCTCGATGCTCGCATCCAGTATCGGCCCGGCGAGCCGCCCGCTCATCACCGACCTCAGTTCTCCTAGGTAGCGCGGAACCGCACTCAGAGCCTGCGTCAAGCCCTCTACTCGCTGCTCCAACGGAGCATAGTCTCGCTGCACATACCCACTCAGGTCAATGTGCCACAACATCTCCATCGGATTGGTCTCATGCCAGCGCAGATCGGTGAGTTCCAGTAGCTCCCTCTGCAGTGCCCCCTTCATCATACGGTGATCATAGTAGTTCGTCGTATTCAGGGCTGCGGTGTCGATGTCCTCCAACAACGCCAGCCCCTGCCTAAGCATGCCCACCCTCTTCGCCAGGGCAGCCATTGATATGCTTGGCAGGCGACCATCGTACTCGTGTAGCCCCAGTCGTGAAGCCGTACTGGGATAATGCTCCCAGGTTTCGGCGAGTATTCGTTCAATCGCTGCTTCAAAGAGGCGGTTGGCGCTGTTCGTCATCGGTATCTCCCGCTAGCGTCTGCCGTGTCAATTGCCACGCCCATTCTACTATAACGCCAATGATTCATTGGATATTGCCGATGTGGCTTAATGGTTCACATGACAGCCATGAGCGTGATACGCTTCCCTTGCGAATCCGAAAGAGTAATGCACAGGAAGTGATGTCAGATGAGCACTGATGAAGTTAAGGATACGCTGGGCGCCATAGGCTCGGACCCAAGTTACGTGTGGATGTCCGGCGAACTTGTTGCATGGAACGACGCCGTAGTTCATGCATCTACGCTTGGCTGGTCTGCAATCTCAATGGTCTTCGAAGGTATCCGCGGTTACTGGAACTCGGAAGAAGAGCAGCTCAACATATTCCACCTCGACCTACACCTCGAACGGCTTCTCCGCTCGATGAAGGTCATGAGAATGACCTCACCCTGGTCTGTTGCCGAACTGAAGCGTACCATCGTCGATCTAGTGCAGGCGAATGAGTTCAGGGACGACATATACATTCAGCCGCTTGCATATTTTGGCGGCAGCACCACTCCGGGATATCTGCCGGTATCGGAACGGCCAGGAGACATCACTATATTCAACCGGCAGATTGGTTCCGTATTGGGTTCTGGTCAAATCACGAGCTGCGGCGTAAGTTCATGGACGCGTATTTCCGATAATGTCATGCCCCCACGGGTGAAGGCGATTGCGAACTACCAGAATAGCCGTTATGTCGCTGACGAGTCGTCGCGGCACGGGTATGACTTCGGCATCATTTTGAATCCGCAGGGCAAGGTGTCGGAGATCTCCTACGCCTGCCTTTACATCGTGCGTGATGGAGTGGCGATTACCCCTCCGGTGTCCGCCGGCATACTGGAAAGCATAACGCGTGATGTCGTTCGGCACCTGTTTCAGGATGAGCTTGGCGTCCAGGTTGTGGAGCGGGACATCGACCGCACGGAGCTCTACATCGCCGACGAGGTGTTTATCTGCGGTACCGGAGCCGAACTGCAGGCCGTTGGCAGTATCGACGGTTACCAAATTGGAAATGGAGGAATGGGTCCCCTTGTATCGCAGCTTGAGCAACTGTTCCACGACATAGTGCGGGGCAAGGACTCACGCTATCCTGAATGGCGCTCGGGAGTGTATTAGAACCGCTGACTACTTGCAGCGTGAAAAGCAAAAGCAGATTGGTTAAGTAGAAGGAGTAGATATGCTTTATGAGTTTCGGACATACGATTTGACGCCGCGAAGCGTGCCTGAGTTCGAGAAGCGCTTTGGCGAGAAGCTTCCGGGAAGGCTAGAATTCTCGCCTTTGGGCGGGCTATGGCACACTGAGGCAGGTCCATTGAACCAGGTGCTGCACATCTGGCCATACGATGACATGAACCATCGCACTGAGACGAGGGGCAAGGCTCAAGCCGCAGGCTCGTGGCCCCCAAACACATCAGAGTTCATCGTCAATATGCAATCGGACTTCTACCTGCCCGCGCCCTTCACCAGGCCTCTTGGTGAGCGCAAGGTTGGGCCGATTTACGAGATTCGCATTTACACCTATCAGCCAGGTGACATTCCTAAGGTCATCGAGGCCTGGGGCAGCGCGATCGAGGAGCGTGAGAAGTACTCTCCACTCATCGGGGCGTTCTACTCAGACGTTGGCGCTTTGAATAAATGGGTACACATGTGGGCATACGAGAGTTTCGAGCACCGGATGCAGGTACGCGACGAGACCAGGGCTAAGGGCGTGTGGCCGCCGGCCAGCCCGGTGGCGCCGGTACACCAGGAGAACAAGATTCTGCTGCCGGCTGAGTGCTCGCCCATGCAGTAGTACATCCGGGAGATGTTTCAATCTGACTCCCGCAGCTCCATGGTAGTCGGATAAAGCTGAGCATATCGGGGTTGCATATCAATTTAATATATATTATACTTTAACCATCGACTGGTTAGTATAAGGAGAATTGATATGTTGTACGATGTTCACACTTACGATGTGATGCCTCTTAGTGTGCCTGAGCTGGAGCGAGCCGTCGCTGAAGTTCTACCGAAGAGGGTCGCAATCTCCCCGCTTGCCGGTTTCTGGCACACCGAGGCGGGGCCACTTAACCAGATTATTCACATCTGGCCGTATGAGAACACAGCGCACCGCACCGCGTCGCGGGCAATTATGCAGTCCAGAAATATATGGGGCGAATTGAACGCTGAATTCGTGGTCAACATGCATCAGGACATTTACTTGCCGGCACCGTTTATGCGACCCCTCGGCGAGGCAGATCTTGGTCCTATCTATGAGATGACGACGGACAGGTACCGTCCCACCGACATTCCGAATGTCATAGAGGCATGGGGCAATGAAATCGAAAGACGCGAGAATTATTCGCCGCTGGTCGGTGCATTCCACTCGGACGGCGGCACAATGAACTTGTGGACCCATATTTGGGCATACGAGAGTTTCGAGCAGCGACTGAGAATTCGTGAGGAGACGCGCGCAAAGAGTATCTGGCCTCCCAGAATCTCTGCTGTACCTCTTCACCAGGAGAGCAAGATTCTCATGCCTGCAGAATTCTCGCCCTTGCAATAAACGGTTGAACGAAGAAGGGGGCGGCTGCGATTAAGCAGCCGCCCCCCCTTTTTGCCAGAAACCTTCACCACCTTATCCCGTCCACCCTACCCCCAATACAAATCAGACAACTTACCCAATGGAGAACACTCACTCATTCTGCCTAGAGTTGCGTCTCTAGCTTTGTAATGACGCTGTCAACCTGGGAGACTACGTGGTCAACTTCGTCCCTGGTGATGCACAGCGGCGGTGCCAGGTAGATGGAGTTGCCAGGCCTGCCAAGTAGATGATGCTCGTTCATTAGGGGAGCGATTTTCTCAGGCAGCTTTGCGTCGGCGGGGAATGACTCCTTTGTGTCCCTGTCCTTAACAAGCTCTACGGCGCAGAGCAAGCCCATGCCGCCTCGAACGTCTCCGACGATGGGATGCTCATACAATGTCTGAAGTTGCTCATACATGTATGTGCCCATTTCGGCCGAGTTATCGACCATCCCCTCGCCCTCCATGATGTCGAGGTTGGCGAGCGCCGCGGCGCAGGCGACCGGGTTGCCGCCAAAAGTTATCAGGTGTCGGAAGGTGGCATCTTCGCCCATAAAGGCGTCAGAGACCTTCTTGCTTGCGATCGCAGCACCAATGGGTATATAGCCGCTGGTGAGTGCCTTGGCCACCGTGAAGATGTCGGGCTTGACGCCCCACTGCTCCGTGGCGAACATCTTGCCCGTGCGTCCGAAACCGGTGATGACCTCGTCGCAGATCATTATGACGCCGTACTTGTCGCAGATCTCGCGGATGGTGGGCCAGTATTCGGGATGGGGGACGTGGATACCAGCGGCGGCTGAGATTGGTTCGCCAATGAATGCCGCGACGGTCGAAGGACCTTCATGCTGGATTGCGACTTCCAGGTCGCGGGCACACTGAAGGTTGCAGCCGCCATCGGCGCTGCAGCAGAGGCCGCGGTAACCGTCGGGCTGAGTGATGTGGATATTGCCGGGCATCAGCGGGCCGAAGTGTATTGGAGCGCCGACGCCACCTCCACCGAGACTCATGCAGGCGTGAGTGGCGCCATGGTAGGAGCCTCGCCTGCTGATGACCTTGTAACGCGTGGGCTCGCCATTGTTCTTGTGGTACTGCTTCGCCATCTTGAGGGCTGTTTCGACGGCTTCCGAGCCACCGCTGACGAAGTAGGTACGGGCTTCCTTGTCGGGAGCCAAGCTGGCAATCCTTCCTGAGAGCTCAGCAGTAGTTGGGCCGACCGTTCCGCCGGGCGTGTAGCTGATGTCCAGCATCTGGTTATATACGGCATCGGCGACTTCCTTGCGACCGTGTCCAATGTTCTTGAGCCACATACCTGCCATCGTGTCGAACCACTGCTTACCACCAACATCCTCGACCCAGACGCCCTTGCCGCTCTGAACGAGCTTGATCCCGTCATCGTCCATGTTTCCCGCAGGGTTGTTGTGCGGCCAGAAGTGGTCGGCTGCCTGCTGTTTCAACTCCTCTATGCGTTCGCCCGTCAGTGTTGTTGCCATGTTTTCAGTACCTCCCTAGTCGTAGGCCTTGCTATTAGACATCCAATTGTCTGGCGATAGTAACATCAAAGCATTGCGTGGTATAGGGTGTTGTTTGGTTCGAAGGGGAGTTCCCTCTTACGCTCGGATTGCCCGACAAGGATTATCCGCCTAAATCGTCGAGTGTGTCTTCGATGGTCTTGTGGATGCCGGTGAATATAGGCGTGTCCCGCAACGTGTACAAGCTGCCCTGAACACCCCGAAGATCCATAACCAGATCGAGGAAGTCGGAGGGGCTGTCGGTCTCGAAGCCGACAACAAACTCCTGATCGTCAAGGCCAAAGGAGTAGGTGGTGTTGATCTTTACGGATGGGTACTTGTGACCAACGGTGAAGTGATCGTTCATCATGCGCTGGCGCTCTTCCTGTGGGAGCAGATACCATTCCCGCGTTTTCAGGAAGGGATAAACGATGAAGTATTCGGCTTTTCCGGGGCGGAGCCGGGTGCCTGTGCCTTCCTGACCGGCATGTTGGTGCTTGCCGGTGCCGACATACTGGGAACGGCGAGTCATGGCGAGGTAGGAATAGGGCTGTGTAAGGTATGCTCCAAGGTCTGTTGACCAAAGGCGGGCGGCTGCGCTCTGAATGTCTTCCAGCGAATCTGCCGCCTGCCAAAGGAAGAAATCGGAGTCGCCTCGTAACCCGACAAGGCTGAAACAGCGCGTGAACATCTGCTCCGAGAGTTCCGTTACAGCCTGCACGAAATCCTTCTTGCTCTGAAAGCGAAGTTCTTCAGGCAAGCGGCGCCACTGCGAGTCGATCTTGAAGAAGCTGTATTTGACGAATTGCCTGCGTCCTGAGTCTTCCATGCACTGTCTCCTATGATCCGATTGGATGCGCCTGAAATGATAACACAGACCGAAAGAGGGGCGTCAGTGGCCGGGTAGCGTGGGATGTGCCTGGGTGAGTTGGGGGCGACGGGCAGGTGATAACGGGCTGCGAAGGGTAGGGTGTTGAAGTTTCTTATCTAGGCGATTGGGATGTAGGAAATGCCTTCCGCTGACGCGACAGCATCCATTCTCAGTGGTTGTTCCAGTGTGGCAAGAAACATACTTGTGCAACTGTTTGCAGTAATGTAGAGTATGCAACAAGGTCTATGCCTCATTTCTAATACTATTTATTGGAGGTTGTGATGAATACATGCAAGTGTAGCAAGGCTGAGTTCGACAGGGAGAGGAGCGAAACCCTGAGTGCTCAGCCTGAAGGAAAGGGTCTCGTAACAATTGAGGAAGAGCCCATCATCGGAGAGACCCCGCAGGCCATATTGAAAAGTTGGCTAACCCCTAATCCCCTCTTCTACATCCGCAACCACTATACGATCCCGGAGTGTGATTCCGATTGGGAACTCGCGCTTGGGGGACACGTTAATAGTGCGTTGTCCTTTACGTTGCACGACTTCCATAGTTTCCCCATCCAGACACTGCCCATAACCTTAGAGTGCGCCGGTAACAATCGGAGTGATCTCGAACCGCAGGTGCCGGGCAACCCCTTCCAGAATGGGGCGGTGAGCACCGCGATATGGGCAGGCGTCCCACTGAGACACCTTCTCGAGCGGGCAGGCATCAGCGAGGGCGCCGTCGAGGTGCTTTTCGAGGGATACGATGCCGGCCAGCCGGATCCTTCGGTGGATGTTCAGCCCTATCTGAGAAGTTTGCCTATTGATGTCGCTATGCATCCTGACACGCTGCTTGCTTATGAGATGAACGGCGAGCCGCTTTCGAGGGAGCATGGCTATCCTGTGCGTCTCGTAGTGCCGGGATGGTACGGAATGGCATCGGTGAAGTGGCTGAAGCGAATCACGGTACTGCAAGAAGCGTTTGAGGGCTTCTTTCAGACAGACCGTTACATCGTGGAGAGCGATGACGGCGAACCAGTACCTATATCCAAGATGCATGTGAAATCGCTGATAAGCTGGCCGGAGTCAAATACGGCATTAACGATGCAGTCCCATATGATCAATGGAATGGCATGGTCGGGGTTCGCGCATATCGCCAAGGTTGAAGTCAGCGATGACGGTGGCGAGACGTGGAATGAAGCGGACCTCGTGGGGCCGCGCTATCGTTATTCGTGGCAGCAGTGGAACATTGCGTGGTCGCCCAGATCTGCGGGGCACTACACATTGGTCGCCAGGGCCACTGATGAAAATGGCAATGTACAGCCGCTGGAAACGCGATGGAACAGCTTAGGCTACATCATTAACGGTGTACGCCCGGTCTGCGTGGAAGTGAGCTGACAGTTGTTGTCGTGATATCCCACCTTGCCCACTGCGACATTGTTCGTTTGGGCAAGGTGAGCGCGGTTTATTGAGCGGTTACGCTCCGGAAGGTGGAAAGGCAATCTGGGAAGATTGATGGTGAATAAAACTGCCCAGGACCGTCCTGCGGGCAATAGGTACCTGGCTGCCCTGGAGTACGGGGATTTTCAGACACTGTGGACCGCGAATTTTTTTGCGGGGGCGGCAGCATGGGCGCTCATCGTGGCGCGCGGCTGGATTGTCTATGAGTTTTCGGATTCCTCTCTTCTATGGGTCGGTGTCGTAACTTTTGCGGCAATGATCCCGAGGGTGCTGGTTTCGCCCTTCACGGGTTACCTGTCGGACCGCTTTGACAGGCGCACGGTGCTCAGGGCGATGTTCGCAATCAACCTGGTGCATAACCTTGTGCTCGGGCTTCTAATGCTGAGTGGAAGCGCCGAGATATGGCACATCGTAATACTGTCGCTTGTGAATGGCTCTGCGCGGGCGGCACAGATGCCGGCAGGGCAGGCGCTCATACCCAACCTTGTCCCGCGATCACTTTTGTTGAATGCGATCGCCCTTAATCAGGCAACGATGCATGGCTCGCGGCTGCTCGGACCGCTTGCGATTATCCCGTTGCAGGCAACGACAGGCGCGACGGGAGCGATCTTCCTTTGCGCAGGCTTCTACGCGGTCAGCCTGATTCAGACTCTTAGGCTTCGAACCGCCTCCACTGGAAGCATCGACAAGAGGCAAAGTTTTGCGCGAAATTTCGCTGCGGGCGCGGTTTATGTCTATAAGACGCCGATACTCTTTTCCATCGTCATCATGGCGATTTTCCACTGTGGCCTGGTGATGTCGTTTGAATCACTGCTGCCGGGACTCTCCACCAAACTACTGGCTACCGAAGGAGAGAGCACAGGCGGATTCCTGTTGTTCCTAACGCAACTGCTGAATGAGTCGGGAGCAGGGTTCAGCATACTGATGATGGCGGTCGGTGCAGGTGCTTTGACTTCGTCGATGATATTGGCAGGAATCAGCAGCGACATTATCAAAGGTCGCTTGTTCTTTGCATTTGGAGCCGCTAGCGGTGTGTCGTCACTACTGTTGGGGGTTTCGCCGAACCTGCTAACTGCTCTGCCGAGCGCGATATTCCTTGGATTCAGCTCCGCCGCATTTATGACATTGACTCATACGATGATCCAGACGATCGTGCCAGACGGCGTGCGAGGACGCGTTGGCGCGATTTACTCCGTTCACATTGGCGGGATGATGGCGTCGCTGAACCTGATCAATGGGTTGTTGGCGGACTTCGTTGGGGCGCCGCTGATTCTAATGGTAACCGGGTTGATCTTTGCTCTCATCGTGGTGGTGAGCTGGCAGTTTGTGACGATGCGCCTTATTTACAGGGGCGGAGTGGCGCGCTACGCGCAGGCTTTAGCTGGTTAGCCGCCGCTTGGCGCAAGTGTGAGAGATTGCTGAGACAGTCGTATATCCATCTGCCGCGCGTTGGCAAGGTTACCGAAGGGGAAATCTGGGACGCGGGAATCGGGGATTGGGAAGATTTTCTGGGCGCCGCGAAGCTGCCGTCGCGGATACAAGGTAAGCGTGTCCATCTGAGAGAGCTGGTCGAGCAATCAACTGAGAGGTATGAAGCTGGTGATGCCGCATACTTCAATGAACTGCTTCCTGCAAGAGAGCGATGGCGATTGTATGCGGACTACCGCGCGCGCGCCGCATTCGTTGACATCGAGACAACCGGACTATCTCCTGAGCGAGGGATCATAACGCTAATCGGAGTGCTCGATGCCCAAAGGTACACAGCTTACGTATATGATGAGAATCTTGCTGACTTTCGTGAGGCGATTGAGCAGTACGATCTCGTGGTAACTTTCAACGGAGCCGCATTCGACCTGCCCTATATTGAGCACCATTTTGGCAGCATATTCCGGAATGTCGCACATATAGACATGCGCTTTCCGCTGAGACGGGCGGGCTACTCGGGCGGACTAAAGTTGATCGAGCAGCAGGCTAAGGTCGGAAGACCGTCGGAGTTGAGCGCCTTGAGCGGGTATGACGCGGTTCTGCTATGGCGAATGTGGCAGCGAGGCAGTGAAGGTGCGCGGGATACGCTAATCAGGTACAACGCCGAGGATGTTGCATCGCTCCCCGCGTTGGCGGAGATTGCGTACAACAGGCTGGCCGCGCGGCTACCAGCCGAGGTTTGCAACCTCACTGCGACGCACCGGCATGATATTGAGCTGCCCTATGACATGGATGTGATCGAGCATCTGACGCGCGTAAAATCTGGGACAGGACTGGCAACTTGAACCGCATTGCGATTATTGGGAGTGATGAACGGGTAAGGCTGGTGAACCCGGATGCGCTGGATTCGCCCTACCGTGCCGTGTCATCTCCGGGGCATCGTTGCGCGTGGCCGGTGTGGTCGCCTGATGGCGAGAGTGTCACATACTCGGCGTATCCGGCGGCGGGCAGCAATGGGCATGGCGCTTTCAGAGTTGTCTCCAAGCCTGAAGGCGAAGCTGCCAGGTCAATCTACACCAACGAACTGGGAACAGACGCAATCGCGCAACACACGCCTCATTACACGATGTGGTCGCCTGATGGAAGCAAGGTTGCCTTCATCGCTCAGACGCTCTCTTCCGGAATGTCTCTGATGGTCGCGGGTGCTGATGGCGCAGGGACCCCAGAGAGGTTGATTGGCGGTGCGCCACTCTATTTCTGCTGGTCGGTGGATTCCGAGTACATTTTGGTGCATGCACGAGAACTGCACTACCTGATAAGGCTCAGCGAACCTGAACCGGCACAGGTCCCTATCATGTCGATGAGCTATCAGGCGCCGTCGGTGAGCTCGCTCGACGGGCGAATTGCCATGTGCGGAGAAATGTCGGAAACGATGCAGGGCATAATTGTGGCCACGATACAAGGCGGCTCCGAAATAGTGGGTGAGGTCGAGGGGCTGGTTGCATTGTCGTGGAGGCCGGGTAGAGGGCAAATTGCGATCGTTAGCGGTCTCGACAGGGGAGTCGGATATTATGACAGACTGACGCTGCTTGATGCGGATTCAACGGCGGAGCGCGTGCTGATAGAAGATTCGATACTGTGCTTCTTCTGGTCGCCAGACGGGACGAAGATCGCGTACATCACGCCGTCTGAGGATGCTCAGGGATCAGTGCGGTGGGCGGTGTTCGATCTTGAAACTGACAATGTCCATTATCTCGCTGACTTCCTTCCGAGTCGCGAGCAACTGACGATGTTCATGTTCTTCGACCAGTACGGTCAATCTCACAGGATGTGGTCGCCTGACAGCAGTAAGATTCTGTTTTCCGGTGTGCCTGGGCGGCTAGAGTCGCGTGGACCGCTGCCCGACGGCAGTGCTAGTTCAATCTACATCGCCGACGTAAATGGAATCGAGGAGCCAGCTCTCGTTGCGGAAGGGACGATAGGGGTGTGGTCCGCGTAGAGGTAGTCAGTAATTCGTTCTACGCCAATATGTAAGTGGCTGCAAATGGTTTGACGTCGTGAACAATTAGTGATAAATATAGGCAGGCAAATTTCGCTATTTTGGAGTGTACGCCTTGCTTGCCAGAGCCGTAACTTGTGCTGTTGTTGGATTGGAAGGGTATGTTGTGCAGGTGGAGGTTGACATCTCGCCGGGGCTGCCCAGGTTCACGATTGTGGGATTGCCGGATGCTGCAGTGCAAGAAGCCAGAGAGCGGGTCCGCGCGGCGATTCGCAATTCGGGCTGCGAATTTCCGATGCGACGCATCACTACAAACATGGCGCCGGCAGACCTTCCTAAGCCCGAATCCACCGAAGTTCGCTATGGTGGCGCAGTAAAGGGACATGTGAACCGGGGATGAGATCGTAAAGACGGATTTGGGCTAGATGGTGCCACTGGCGGTCTGCCAGCAAGCCTCCGTCAGCGGTGAAGAGGCGCATATGGAGTGTTCGGAGGCATCAGGGGACCCTTGCCGGTCCGTCCGAAGCGAGTTGAGCAGACCAGGGACTGGCTGGCGGATGAGGATGGGTCGGAAGGAGCGGTAGCCGCCGTCAGACAGGGTGTGGCAGGGAGCGCAGTCGCTCCAGGGCTTCGCCGAACTGTGTCCCCCAGGGCCAGCCCCGGGGTAGATGCAGAGTGAGGCGGCGTGCCGAGCGTGTGAGCCGTCCGGCCAGGGAGAAGAAGCGTCGTCTGAGGGTCTTTGTGGTCACCACCTGCTCAGCCAGACCGATGCGCGCGGTCCAGCGGGCAAGGTTGTGTGCCATCACTTGCACGGCCATCCAGGCAGCGTTGGCTGCGAAGCGACCCGATGGCAGGTGGTTCAGTCCCACACCGTACTTGAGGTCGCGTATGGCGTTCTCGATCTCGGCGTGTCTGCGGTGATCGGCTTCCAGTTGGAGAGTGTCGCCCTGTCGGTCGGTGATGAAGGCGTGATAGCTGTAGCTGGCAAACAGCGCCAACTGGGAACCGGGCGTGGGCCTGACCCTGCGGACGATCAGTCGCACCGGCGCTGCGTCAGGCTCACCTCCGAAGGGAGTGTAGGTCGTCTCGGCAACGTCGGCTGCGCCCTCCATCCAGTAGGGTATGGGCGTCCAGTCAGCCTCGGGTATGTCCTCTATGAGATTGCGCAAGCTCCGATGCTGTCGGACGGTGATGGAGAAGCGCACATCGTTGTCGCGGCAGACGCTGACGATGTCGTGGGTGTAGAAGCCACTGTCGGCCCTCACGGTGAGCGCTCCGGTGGCTCCTGAGTAGCGCACTCTGCTCAGCGTCTCACGCAGGAAGTTGGCTGCACCCCGTACGGTGTTGGCCCGGCCCTTGCGCAGTCTTGCCATCAGCACGTCTCCTGTTCCTGCGGCGACGGCAAGCAGCGGGTGATAGCCTCTCTGACCGGCGTAGTTGTGCTCGCTGGCTCCCTCCTTTGCCAGTCCGTAGGTCTCGCAGACGGTGGAGTCCAGGTCGATCGTCAGAGGCGAGTCCCCGGGTCCTGCCCCCGCGGACCAGGCTCGCGCCAGCAACTCCCGGCTCACACGGTCCAGTTGTCGCACGTGTCCCCAGCGGAAGCTGCGCAGGAATGTCCCCAGTGTGGACGGAGCCTTGACCGCGCAGCCCAGCACCCGTTCGGTGCCCCCGGACCGCAGCGCGTCCGCGTCGTCTATGCAATCGCCCCCTGCCAGCGCCGATGCCGCCAGGGTCAGTATCTTGTCTCCCGCATTCGCCCGACCAGGCGCATCCCCCAGGTCAAGGTGGCTGTCCACAAGTTCGCTCAGACCCAGACGCCCGGCGAGCATGACTGGCAACATCAGTCCGGCATTGGCCACCAGGCGGTGGTCGTCGAAGGTTACTTGGATGCGGTCAGGACGCTCGGATGCTATCATCTAATGGGTGCTCCTCGTATCTGGTTGGTTCTGACTCCATAAACCATTATCCCAGATATGCGGGAGCACCTTTTCATCCCTTATGAGGACCTCCGATAACCTCTATTTCGGTGGATCGGGGCTAAGGCTGGCCCCGCCTACGACCTCCCCATTGCACTTGCGGTGCTAATCAGCTCTGGGCAGTTGCCCGCAGCACCCGGATTGACGATGTTCCTTGGCGAACTTTCTCTCGATGGCACACTGAGGCATACGAATGGCGTCCTGCCAATGGTCGCCGTGGCCCGTGACGAGGGATTCGAGACCGTGTTCGTCCCTGCTTGTGACGCTGGCGAGGCCGCTCTTGTAGAGGGCGTAAAGGTGTATCCGGTGGAGACCCTGGGTCACCTGGTGCGGCACTTTCGAGCTGAGTGCCTGATTGAACCTGTGTCGGAGGATGTGTCCGGGGCCAGTGGGCTTGCCCGTCGGCGTGACGCGGCGGGGAAGCAGGGCAGGGAGTTTGAGCTTGCGGATGTACGTGGGCAGGAGCATGCAAAGAGGGCTCTGGAAGTCGCCGCTTCAGGCGGTCACAACCTGCTGATGACGGGACCGCCGGGCAGTGGAAAGACTCTGCTAGCCCGCTGCATTCCGTCAATCATGCCCACAATGACTTATGACGAAGCCATAGATGTTACCAAGATTTACAGCATTAGCGGACTGCTTCCCAGCTCATCGCCATTCATAGACGAGCGTCCGTTTCGCGCACCCCATTACACTATATCCAACGCTGGGCTAGTGGGCGGAGGCAGGATCCCGCGTCCGGGCGAGGTCACTCTTAGTCACCGCGGTGTGCTATTTCTGGACGAATTGCCAGAATTTGGGCGAAATGTGCTCGAGGTTCTGAGGCAGCCAATCGAAGACAGAGTTGTCACAATCAGCAGAGCGCAGGGGACGATAAGTTATCCGGCTAACTTTATGCTTGTTGGTGCACGAAATCCGTGTCCTTGTGGATTCCTCAACGATACTGCCAAGCAGTGCGTGTGCAGACCAAGCGAAATCGCGAGGTACAGTCAGCGCATCAGCGGACCGCTGCTTGACCGAATGGACTTGTTCGTGGATGTGCCGCGTGTAGAATACGAAAAGCTTACTGGGGCTAGTGATGCTGAGCGTTCCGAGCAGGTGCGGGATCGTGTCGAGGCTTCCATTCAGGCTCAACGGGAGCGGTTCGACGGCACCAGCCTGTTGAACAATTCTGAAATGGGGCCGAATGAAGTTTGGAAGTTCTGCCAAATGGATGATGCGGCCAAGGGATTGATGAAGACAGCGATGAGCCGCATGAGCCTGTCGGCAAGGGGCTTCCATCGCATCCTGAAAGTATCGCGTACGATTGCGGACCTGTCTGGCGAAGAAGTGATAAATGTGTCGCATCTGGCGGAGGCGCTTCAGTATAGGCAGGCGGCGCAAATGGACTGAAGGTCGTTAGACGCTACTTTCTGATTGTGGTATAGAGTGGTCTTCGGTGCTTGAGCGCTTGCGGAAGCGCACTACTAGCGCGAACGCCATGAACGCGACTATCATAGCGACACCAAGCGCTATCATCACTAGTTCAAACCTATTTTCAAGAAAGTCCTGGATCGCCTCGCCGAAGACGAAGATCAGCACTCCAATCAGGAACATCCTTGCACCTCTGCCTATCAACGAGGCGATGATGAAAGGGGCCTGTGGCATGTCCAGTACGCCGGCGGTTATGGCGAAGACTTTATATGGAACAGGTGTAATAGCAGCTATGATGATTGCCCATATGCCGTACTTTTTGAACAAGGATTCGACCCTGTTAACCCTGTCTAGAGAGACGAACCTTTCGAGGAAGGGTCTGCCGAAGCGCTTGCCAATCCAGCGGCCGGCCAGCGCGCCCGCAACTGAAGCCAATGTTGCTGCGCCAGCGTAAATCAATGCCGCCTTGGGATGGACGAACGACATACCAATGAGAAGGGGATCAGGCGGTATTGGAAAGAATATCGATTCGGTGAATGCGGTAGCGACGAGCACAACCAGCGCCCAATCGCTACTCGCGAATCCAACCAGCAGGTGCGACAGTTCCCGCACGAATTCAATCATAGGCGCGCGCGTATGGCAGGGAGTGGTGAACCACCGCGCCTACGAGGTGTGATGGGGAATGCTTCACAGACCGGCCATGCCCAGTACGCGCTCAACATTTGTGGGATCGGGCGTTATATCGCCGCTGTCGATCCCCTGCATTACTTCGACGATGGCGGCGTTAACCGGTGTGTGTACTCCGGCTTCGCGGCCTCGTGCGACGATGTAGCCGTTCATGAAGGATGCTTCCGTGCGGCGTCCTTTTGCCACATCCTGCGACATAGAGGATTTCCAGTCGGCTGTGCCGGACTTTGGCTGCAAGATGGCATCCAGCTCTTCGTAAATGTCACCCTGGTCAGCGCTCGCCCATGTTTCGGCTGATACACCGCTGATCTTCTCGATTTCGTAGTTGAGGGCAAGGCCGACTTGCGTCGATTCCTTGGCAATCTGAATCTGAACGAGTCGAGCACGGGGGTTGGCGGCGTAACTCTGAGACCCCTGGCCTGTCATTGCGCCAACGGGGTTTCCGATAGAGTTTGTCGTGAGCTTGGACCAGCGCTCACCCCAGATGTTAGACGTGGCTCTGGAGCCGTCTATGCAACTCAGCATCTCGGCGATTTCCTGCACGCGAGGGGTAATTCTGCCGTGCAGTTCACCGACGCGGAACACGTCGTGTCCGCGGTCGCGCCCGGGAGCGCCTCCGCGGGTCACATGTGCGGGTTCCCAAAGGGCAACGGTAATGCTGGACATCACACAGCCTATCTGGTGCTCATAGCCTACGATCGATGCTGTAAGCTGGTCGTTCATGCAGTTCTGGCTGTTTACGACCACGCCGTTTGGCGCCAAGAGGCGCTTCACGAAGTGGCTGGACCACTCGGTATCATAGGACTTCATGGCTAGAAAAATGATGTCGAAGTTGTGCTGGAGCTGCCACGCGTCGGCGAGGTGGATGGCGTTTACGGGAATGGTGAAGTCACCCTGGCTACCCGATGCGCGCAGACCATTGGCTTTCATTGCATCTACGTGCTCGCCCCACATGTCGATCAGCGTGATGTCGTGGCCTTCGCGGGTCAGGAATGCACCGATATAGCTTCCCGCCGCTCCTGCACCGAAGATGCCTATTTTCTTGGACATCAATTACTCCTTGCCCTTTGCTTCAGTCGTCCAAACGACTGACTCGAATGTCGAACTCAAACTTAATGCCGCCCATTTGTGCCGTGCCGCGATATGAGGCTGAAGGCGCGTCCGCTGATGATGGCACCCGAAGCGGCCTGCCATCGTCGCCAAGTATATCAGAGATGGCGTCTCCCAATACGAGAGACATTCGAGGGAGGGCTGAATTTCGGATGGAGTCCAGTAATGCCTCCTGCCTGCGGAATGCCTCCTGCGCATCTTCGATTGATACTGCTTCGAATGTTACGGTATGGCCGGGCATAGCCTGGGCAACCTTGCTTAGGTCGGGACTGATGACGGTGGCGATTTTTGTGTAACCGCCTGTGGTGCCTCTGTCTGCGAGAAGGATGATTGGCTGGCCGTCTCCGGGGATCTGAATTGTGCCGAGTGGCGTACCGTCGGAGATGACATCGGGGCCATTGATATGCTGAATCGGGGGCCCCTCCAATCTGTACCCCATTCGATCGGAGTTGATGGATACGGTGTATGTCTCTTGCAAGAAAGTGTCGATTCCTGCTTGCGTGAAGGCTGCATCCTGCGGTCCGAGAACGACTCTGAGTTTGTGGCTGCTGCCGTACTTCGGGATGGCTTCCTGTGGAAATGAGCATTGGGTAGTCGCTGTTGGCGCTTCTTCGTTGAGGGCGTTGAGAATATCCCCAGCCCGGAGCGGCCTACCGTCGATGCCGCCCAATGCAGTCTTCATGTAGGTAGCGCGACTTCCCATGATGAGTGGAACATCGATGCCGCCAGTGACCGCCAAATAAGCGCGCATTCCGTCCTTAGGACTACGAAATTCTAGCCTGCTTCCTTCATGCGCGGTGACTGGCTGCCAAATTGGAATCGGTTCGCCGTTCAATCGTGGCGATACATTTGCCCCGGTGACGGCAAATGTTGTGTCGGTGAGTAACTCCATTCGGGGCCCCAAGACGGTAACCTCGATGCAGGCGGCACTGTCATCGTTGCCGAGCAGGAGGTTAGCGGCGCGCAGGGCGAAGGTATCCATTGCGCCTGCGGTGGGCATCCCGAAACGTTGATAGCCGAAGCGTCCCCTGTCCTGGATGGTGGACAGCATGCCTGGCTGAATTACTTTCAGTGTGGGTGTGCTCATTATTCAGTTGATTCCGTTACAAGATAATCGCCCGATTCGACTTGCTTCACGATGTATAGGTATTCCTCCTGCGATTTGATTGGCACGAAACGCACATAATCGCCCGCACTCAGCAATACAGGTTGGTCGCGGGTCGGGTCGAATAGGCGAAGCGGAGTCCTACCGATTAGCTGCCAGCCGCCGGGGCTTGCTACCGGATACACGCCGGTCTGCGTCTCTGCGATGCCGACCGCGCCCGCGGGGATTTCGGTGCGCGGTGACTGAAGTCGCGGGGTTGCGAGCTGCTCGTCAAGGCCACCGAGGTATGCGAAGCCTGGACTGAATCCCATCATATAGACGAGATAGTCGGCGCCGCTGTGGATTCGTATGACTTCCTGCTCGTCGATACCGTTATGCTGCGCCACGAATGCAATGTCGGGTCCCATATCGCCGCCATACAGGGTTGGGATATGGACGATGTGCCGGGCGCCGGAATCGACTTCACTCGCGCTCTCAAGGAGTTCGGTGATTGCAGTCTGCACTTCCGCTGATTCGATGATGATTGGGTCGTAGTACACGAGCACTGAGCGATATGTAGGTAGGAAGTCGAAGACTCCAGGGATGCTGTCTTGTTCAAGGGCATCGGTAAGGCTCCGCACCTTGCGGTTTATTTCGGGGCTGATCGCGTCCCCTAGTTCGGCGACCAGCGCCATGTCGCCGGCGGGGAAGAATTTCGGCTTGTCGTAGATCACGGCGGCTATTCCAGAATCTTGCCGAGCGGCAGTATCTCGACACCGGCGGCCTCAAGTTCGCGCTTGAGCGCCGACGCCATCTCAACTGCGCCGGGCGTGTCCCCATGCAAGCAGAGACTATCGGCTTGCACCTCTATCTCCTCACCACTGATGGCTGTTGCTTTACCTTCAGTTACCATTCGAATGCTGCGCTCTACGACTTCGCCCGTATCCTGTATGACAGAACCCGGCTGCGAACGGGATACGAGTGTGCCGTCTGGATTGAGGGCGCGATCGGCGAATATTTCACGGGCTACCTTCAAGCCCATATCCTCGGCAATGTCAATCCAGCGCGAGCCTGCAAGCGCGATGAGAATCATGTCGGAGTCAACTTCTAGCATGGAATCGCAGATAGCTTGCGCGAGGGCCCCGTCGTTGACTGCCATGTTGTACATTGCCCCGTGTGGCTTGACATGCTGGAGCTTCTTTCCGGCGGTGAATGCCTGCAACGCTCCCACCTGATACGCGATGTCGTTTCTTGCCTCGTCGGGAGATACAACCATGTTGCGGCGACCAAATCCATTGAGGTCAGGGAAGCTAGGGTGCGCACCTATTGCGACGCCGTGTTTCTCGGCGAGATTGACGGTGTGGCGCATCCACATTGGGTCTCCCGCGTGGAACCCGCAGGCGATGTTTGCGGATGTGATGTGCTTGATGACCTCCTCGTCGAATCCCATCTTGTACATGCCAAAACTCTCGCCCATGTCGCAATTGAAGTCGATTCTAGCTCCCATAGTCTGCTCCCTGTCTGTGCGCTGCCCGGCGAAGCCGTCTTGTCTGGAATGCAATTATACGGCGTCTCGCGCTGTCTTACCACCGACTCGGAGAGTGCGGAGTATGCCAAGAGTGACATAGATTTCAGTGTTCTAGGTTCATATATTGCATTTACTTTGGAGTGGAGGTGGTCGTAAGATTAGTGGATTGAGCCACCTGTTGTAAGGTTTTGGGCATGCTGCAGCAAAGTAATTTGTGCTGCGTCCCAATGGCAGGATGCTGCTGACAGCTCACGCCGGCGCATCGGAAGGAGAACTCTGTTGAATAGACTGGTTGCGGGAATTGTTGCGGTTGTCGTTGTGGCTGCCATTGTGGTTGCGGCGGTGGTGTTCTTTATAATGCGCGACGATGGATCAGGCGAGGGCGAAGCCAGTGCAATACCGGTGAGCACGACCCCTGTGGTGCGTGCTGACGCGGTTGTTGTGCCAATTCGGAGCGCCAGCCTCGGAATGCCGAGCGGTGGGATGGTCAGTGATGTGCTGGTTAGGGAGAATGATGCGGTGGAAGAGGGGCAGCTTCTGGTCAAGCTCGATGCCACCAATGCGGAGTTTGCGCTCGAGAGGGCTGAGAACGCGATAGCGAGCGCCCGCGCCGAAGTGGAAACTCTGAAGATTGCCATCGAGAAAGAACGAGAGCTTGACGACGAGTCCCGTCCAGGAAGGCTCGAACAGGCACGATCTGCGATTCAGAGCGCCACGGAGCGACATCTGCATCTTTCCGGGGCGAATCGGAGGCCAGGCGCATCCGTGAGCGCGGAGGGCGCCGTACTGGAGGCGAAGTACGCGGAAGCGGTGGCGAGGGCGGAACTTGGAGTAGAGCAGGCGGCAGAGGCCCTATTGATAGCGAGGGGCGTAGCGAGCAGCGCCAATATACCCGGAACGGCGGACAGTCGCGCAAATGTCGCAGCGCGTGAGGCGCGAATCGCGAATACGCAGCTTGCGATTCTGGATTTGCAGAACGCCCTCGAGGATGCGCAAGACTACGAAGAAATAGTGCAGGACGCGCAGGATGCCGTGACGGTCGCTACAGCGCTCCTTGCAAATGCAGAGAGAGACCTAGAGGTGACTGTTGTCGAGACTGCGGAAGCCAACAGGGTGTTTCAGGATGCTTACCTTGACGCGGAGTATCACTGGCGCTCGGTGCATAATCACTACCTGGGGATTCAATTGACCGCCGCCGAATTACACAAGGACCCGAACACGCTCTTCGAGGAATGGGGAGTTGACTTGGAGACTGTGTTTGATCGCGATAACCTCTCCTTCCCCAACAATGTGCTGGAAGACGACCCAGCAACGCGATGGAACGAATTGAAGCTGTTTGGGATGCTTGGTCTTGGACCATACAGGGCACACATGATTACCTGCCAGGATGTCATCGTTCCTCGTGGGATGCGATGTGTCGAAAGGGAGTATGAGGACGCCTGGCGTGCATTCTCGGCAGCGCGAGAGAATTACATCACTGCCGAGAAGGACGGAATGTCTGCGGTACAGGCAGCAGAGAATAACCTGGTGGGTGCCCGCAATCGGCTTGAGGATGCCGAACGAGCAGTTGAAATTGCACAATCTGGACGTCTTCAGGCAAGCGCCGCAAAGATACAGTCTGATTTGAATGCCGCCCAGGCAGGATTACAGGTATTGCTTGACTTCCCGGACGAAGCGGAAGTCGCGCAAGCAGAGGCGAAACTGGAATCGGCGAGAGCGACTCTTGCAGACTTGAGGCCGGACGCTCAGGAAATTGCGCTTGCTGAGCAGCAGGTAGAGGACGCAGAGCTGTTGGTATCCAAGCTGGAATCAGGGCGCGACCCACTGGATGAGGAGCGCAGAGAAGCCCGCGTCACCGCTGCAGAGTTAAGGGTGACGGCAGCCGAGACCGCCCTGGAAGCGGCGAGCATAGCCCTTGCGGACACTGAGTTGCGTGCTCCGTTCAGCGGCGTGATCGTTGGGCTAAATGTCGATGCGGGTGAAGAGGTTGCCCCGCGGCAGTTTGTAATGAGTCTCGCCGACACATCCGAGTGGGAGCTGGTTACTGTTGACCTCGACGAGCTCAGCGTTGTGAACCTGGGAGAGGGCGACAATGTCAGTGTAGTGTTTGACGCTCTGCCCGACCTCGAAATGAGCGGAACGATTTCGAGGATTAGCCGGCTTGGGGAGGAGATGCAAGGGGCGGTTACCTATTCTGCCGATGTGCGGCTAAGTGGCAACGACCCGAGATTGCGCTGGGGCATGACTGCATCAATCCGAAAGTAGTAACTGCCAGACTGCTATAACGATAACGTGAATCGTGAGCAGACATTTTTGATATAATTCGACCCGCCTCACTACTGAACAGTGAGGCGGGTTGTTCAATGTCTGAGTCTTTCAGAAATCGGCAGTTAAGCGCCTACTGCCGGAAATTAGCGCGCAGTCGAGATGTTAGAATTTTCTCTTGATAGTTATCAGCGCCGCAGGGTTGTGCCAGTCATGTAGTGACGGAGTCAACCCGCCACCGCCATGTACGCCCGAGTGAATATGGACGAACCCCTCAGACGCCGAGTCGTCGTGCAGATGGTTGCCGCACGGAGGACCGGGGATGAAGTCGCAATTCTCGCTGTTTGCCTCGCTGCCGGAGTCATACACCGGCACTCGAACAGATCGGTCAACCACGCCAATTAAGCTCATGCCGTTTAAGGATATGAACCCGTCGTTGGTGCTGACCAACATGCTGGCGAGGGACAGGCGTGTCGCTTCGCCGTCAATATTCACCACTCCAGTTGCGGTCTGTCCCGGAGGAATGGGGCCGTCGTTGAGCTTGAGGACTTGCAAGTCATTAACCTCGTCGTTGTTAGACCATAGGGCCATAAGTCCTGAAGTGTCCGCGTCCTCTGCCATGGCAGCGAGTTCAGCACTTGACGGTTGCCCAAGAGAGAACAGGGGCGCGTTGTCCTTTGTGTGAGTCGCTACAACGATCGGGGACAGGATTTGCCCGGGCATCAAATTGGTTACTGACACCTCATAGTCGATTCCGCCAGATGAGCTATCGTGCGATGTTCCTACGGCGACACCTACGGAGAGGGTTGCCAGCGCGGCTACTACCGCGAGTATGATTATCAGTTTCGTTTTCACTTCCACAACCTCCATTTCCCATCATCATCGTCTGAGACTCCTAGTCTGTGGTGCGCGCAACCCACAGCCCAGACCTCTCATATTGCCAGTTAGCGCGGTCATAGGACTCAGTTGAAATCATATAACCACAAGGGCACCATATAGCACTATTAATAAACTGCAGTCTATATATATGATAGCGCAAATGAGGGCGGAGTGTGACAGTGAATTGGTTGAAGTCGCCTTCTGGCGAACGCGTGGGAACTCAAGGGCGCCGCCGGACAACAGTGGAAAGCGAAGAACGAAGTGGCTGTTATCCGTTCAGGAGGAAGAAGCGCCGAGGAGGCAACTGGGGTTATGAGGCCTAGTCGGCGGCGGCTGTCCGTTCGTCGGACTTACTGCCAGCTGTGAGGGGCTGGCCGCCAGGAAAGAAGGTACTCAGCACCTTTTGAACGATTCCGTCTGTATCGAGGTAAAGTTCGTGGCGCTGGGCCTCAGCAGTGCCGTGCTCTACAAAGGAGTCTGGCATGCCGATTCTATGCACCGAAACATCTTCGAGACCTGCCTCGCTGAGAACTTCCAGCACTGCGGAGCCGAATCCACCTGCAAGGACATTTTCCTCAATCGTGACAATGCGGCGTGTCTTACGAGCCGTATCCAGGATCAACTCGACGTCGAGCGGCTTCACGAAGAGTGGGTTGATAACACTGCAGTCAATACCAAAGTCCGCAAGTCTTTCCGCTGCTTCAAGGGCAGCGCCGGCGGGCTTGCCCAGCGCGAAGATGGCCACATCCCCACCTTCTTTGACCACATAGCCCTTGCCGATCGGCATCTCCCTGAGCTCATCGTCGAGAGGCGTGCCCGTGGCGGTTCCTCTGGCGATGCGAATTGCAAATGGGCCTTGATACAAATATGCGGTATGTATGAGATGCTGCAGATCGTTTTCATTTATCGGCGCGGCGACCACGGCGTTGGGGAGGCATCGCAAATATGAAAGATCGAAGGCGCCGTGATGGGTCTTGCCGTCCTCGCCGACTATGCCTGCGCGGTCTGCAATGAGAGTGACTGGAAGGTTCTGCAGGCAGACGTCATGGACCACCTGATCGAATGCGCGTTGTAGGAATGTGGAGTAGATCGAGACGAAGGGATTGAGTCCAGTGGATGCCATTCCTGCCGCCATGCTTACCGCATGCTGCTCGGCGATTCCGACATCGAAGACTCTGTCCGGAAATTCCTCGCGAACCTCAGCAAGTCCCGTGCCTTCCAACATGGCAGCCGAAATGCCCACCACGGTTTTGTCTTCGCGCATCAGGCGGCTGACAGTCTGGGCAAACACCTTTGAGTAGGTGGGAGCGCCGGTGGAGGATCCCAATGGCGAACTGGGCTGATGGAATTTGACCGGGTCGTCTTCGGCAGGCTCGTAGCCGTGACCCTTATGTGTAACGACATGTATCACAGGCACGGCACCTGTTGTCTGCTTTGCCTGCCTTAGGGTGTCTTCAAGCTGAGTCAGGTCGTGCCCGTCAACGGGTCCGAGATACCGAAAGCCCATTTCGTTCCAAAACATCGTGGGAAGTATGAAACTTTCGACACCATCGTTGAGACTCTTGACTAGCTGGTAAATGAGTTCGCCGGTAGGTACTCTCTTGGACAGATCCGTCATGCGGCGAATCATTGCTTGATATTGCGGGTGCGTGATCAGGCGCTTTCGCCAGTTGGTGAGAAAGCCTATGTTTTCCGAAATGGACATGCCGTTGTCGTTGAGAACGACAATCATCCTTTTCGGATTGAGATGAACGATATTGTTGAGCGCTTCGAAACTTGATCCAGAAGTCATTGCGCCGTCCCCAACAACGGCGATCGTCCATGTGTCTGACTCCCGATTAGTTGCGCCCTGCGCGATGCCGAGAGCGATGGATAGGCCTGTGCCTGCATGTCCGGCGCAGAGGGTGTCGTGAGGGCTCTCGCTCGGCTCACCAAAGCCCGAGATCCCGCCCTGGAGGCGGATGTCGCTGAATTCGTCGCGGCGACCGGTAACGAGTTTGTGGGCATAGAGCTGGTTGGTCGTGTCCCAGACGATGCTGTCGCTGGGGCTGTCGAATACGCGGTGGAGCGCGAGTGTGAGCTCTACGACGCCGAGATTGGATGCCAAATGTCCGCCACGTTCTGTGATAACGGAAATGATGGTGTCGCGCACTTCCTGGGCTACTTGCGCCAACTCGTCAGGTGTCAGGGGGGTTAGATCACTTGGGGCATCGATCCTGTCCAGGATGCGGCTGTCCATCGGGATTCTCCTTGCGGACGTCGATGTTCAATCTGAAACTGGGCGAGGGCACAGGCACCGGATCAGAGGCAAGCTGTTCTTGGGATAATGTAGAGTAACTGGAAATTACTGTCAACAGATATCCGACCTAATTCAAGCGGTTTGCATAGACAGTCCGCCGTGCCGAAGTAAAATCAATTAATCCATCCGTGTTTCGTCCTGGTTTCACTTCGACGGGGAGAACTTTGATTCAGATTCAAACCTGCCAATGAGGTCAAGCTGCTCAGTATTTTCTCGCGGCACCCTGGCAAAAGAGAGCACTTCTGGGAGAACTATGCCACCGGAGAAGACAAGCTTCATAGCATCGTCAACATTCATGTCAGTCTCTACGAGATCGTCTTCCATGACGAGAGCCATATTACCTGAGGTTGGATTGGGAATCGTCGGGATATACACGATAGCCATAGTTTCATTAGACCTCGCGGAATAGGCACGCCCAGTGACGAAGCCCATCGCGATCATGCCCTCCCTGGGCCATTCAAGGAATACGACGCGGCTGAAGGTGTACTGAGAGGTGAAGGATGTCATTACCTGCTGGGTAACGCCGAAAATATTCCTGATAACTGGCAGGCATCCAATGAGGTTATCCTTCCAGCCGGACAACTTGAGCCCTAAGGGAGTCGAGACCATCAGGCCTACGAGGTAAAACGCTGCTATTCCGACGATAAGACCGATGCCTGGGAAGTCCCAGGGCTGATCTCTGACAATTGGCAGCGGCCTGATTATACCGTCCGTCTTTTCAACCAGGAAAATCAGAACGAGCAGAGTTACCAGCGCCGGCACAAGGTCGAGAAGGCCTGCGAGAGTCCGGCGCTGAATATGTCCTTCAACCCTCTTCAGCACACTGGGTTTAGGTTCTTCGCCGTCTCGTGACTTTGCACCATTGTCGCCATTCTGCATCTGTGACACCATTCTGAGAGTCCTGTTCAGGATGTTTTCCGACAGGCGTCTCTCTTACCCTTGTACATCAATGTGGCGGTACCCCTTCGAGGGGTCTGGTTTCTGATTTCTTGCTATTGCGCCCATGAAAGCGCCGCCAGTTAGGCAGACCTCTGGGCGACTTCGGGCGACTCAAGCTCCATAATCCGGCATCGAGGTTCCAGCGATTGAATTAGCTCTTCTTTTGGCAATCATCTTTTGTCTGGCTGAGTGTACCGTGGTAGCATCCGCGAGCTTTCGCTTGGGAGGTCTCAATATGGAGGTTATTTTTTCGTCGGGACAGTGGCACATCAGACCGCGATGTATCACATGAAATCTGAATCAAGCTATGTGCAAATATTTTAAGTATTCGCTTTGCCCAACTTGAAGGAAGATTAAGTCTATGATTTGCGTTCTTTAGTCCGAGATGCCTGGGATCTAAGTCGTTATTTGAATGTTGAATGAGAATAAAGTGGATTAGGCTTTGACTATCCAGTATCAGTAATCATTGCGGAAGGACACATTTAGTGGTATAAATCCTGCAGGCGACAGTTTTTCGACTGAGCAGGTAGATGCAAGCATCGGAGAGGAGTGTGTCATGGCGACCAAGCACTTGAGGTGGATAGGTGTCCTGCTTTTACTGGTGCTCTCGGGCTTCGGAATCGTTGCCTGTGATGCCATAGGCGAGATAGGCGGTGGGGACGAGGCTTACAAGATTGGGGTGATGGAGTCGGTTACGGGCCCCGGCGAGACTTATGGCAATGTTGCAGTGCAAGCCAAACAGATGGCGGTTGATGAGATAAACGCAGCCGGTGGTGTCAACGGGCGCATGATCGAGCTGATTGTAGAAGATGAGAAGTGCAACGCACAGGACGCAATCACGGCTTACAAGAAGCTGACCGATGTAGACGGTGTGAAGATAATCCTGGGCACCTCGTGCAGCGGCGCAATGCTCGGCGCTGCGCCTCTCGCTGAAGAGGAAGGGGTGGTGATGTTCTCGGGACTGGCTACTAATCCTGACATAGCTAACGCCGGTGATTACATTTTCCGCACTTCCATGAGCGACGCACAGGTCGGTGTAGATACGGGCAATGTGCTGTGGGCGGACGGAGTGCGCACGTTGGCGACTATCACTGAGGCGACTGACTACGCTGAAGGCGTGAGGCGGACTTCGGTGGAGCAGTTCGAGAAGCGAGGCGGTCAGATCGTAGGCGAGGAGCGCTATGCTTCGGATGTCACGGACTTCAGGTCGCAGCTAACGAAGCTGTTGAATGCGAATCCTGACGGGCTGCATGTGGCGGCACAGTCCGAATTCACAGGGGGCACAATTGTCAAGCAGGCGCGTGAACTAGGATACGAAGGACCAATCTACTCTGATATCGTGCCGATTGGGACGACTGCGCTTGAGATTGCGGGAGATGCTGCAACCGGAATGAAGGCAATTACCGCCGACCTAGACCCTGCGAACTCGAAGGCACAGGAAGTGATCGCAAATTTCAGGGCGAAGTATGATTATGTGACGCTCCCATGGTATCTCGGCTCGGCGTATGACGACGTGTATATTACTGCCGAGTGCCTGAAACAGACTGAAGACGATCAGGACGCCGACGGTTTCAGAGATTGCCTGTACGATGTAAGCTGGAGCGGGGCAATCGGCAGCAACTACAGCTTTGATTCGAATGGTGAAGTTGTTGGTCTCTCGAATGTGGTTGTAGAGATACTGCCGACAGCCGAACGGACTGAGGACAACCAGGGTTACAGGGTTCTGGGACCTGCTCCAACAGAATAAGCCTTGCCATTCCGCCCTGCGGTCTTAAGCAGGGCGGGAATGTCTTTCTCACTGCCTATGTTGCCCGGTTGTAGCGATACGTCGGGCGCGTGACTGATTCGCTTGGAGATTCCACTTGCTCAGATTCCGCGAAAATCACGGGACGTCGCTGGCAGTTACAATGGCTGCCGCTGCAGCTCTTTATATAGTATGGAAGATAACGCAGTCTCCTGAGCAGGCACTTCAGTTCACGTTCAACGGACTAGCGGTGGGCGCCGTGTACGCCCTGATTGCGGTAGGATTCACACTGGTGTACAGCACGGTGTGGTTCTTCGATCTCTACTATGGCGCGGCCGCGGCGTTGGGCGCATATGGCGTTTTCTACCTGCGTTCCTTTGATACTCTTGGCGGGCGCTATGAAGTGAATGAGCCGGTCGTGAACTTAGTTTTCGCGGCTGTGACGGCAGGAGTGGCTGCCTGGGCGTTCCACGAGGCATACCATACTCGAATGCGGAGACGCGGGTCTGGACGCACTACCGTCAGAGTCGCGGATGGCCTGATTGCCGCCATCGCCGGAATATACATGTGGCTGGTGCTCACGTTCCCGGCTCAGATGCACTATTCGCTAAGTCCGGTTGTCGGCGTGATTGTAGCGGGTGCCGTCTGCTGGCTGATATATCGAGGATACCGGGCCGCATTCGCGGATGCCAACGCACTTCCAGCAATACTTGGCGGCGCCGTAGCCGGGTGTGTGCTTGGCGCTTACTGCGCATATTTGATATTTGGATCGCCTGGGGCGGGACTGTATCTTAGCTGGGGAGTTTCCTGCCTGCTTGCAGGTGTTGTGGGGCTGGCGCTGTACAGGGGCTTGTACGTGTACATGCGTGAGCGTGCAAGATCTCCGCTCGTAATGCTCGTAGCGACGCTTGGTATACTGCTCGCTTTGACGGCGTTCACCACGATAGTTTTCCAGAGCGCGCCACGTCCGCTGCCAGAGGCATTTGGCAGCCAGCCATGGAAGATTGCGGGCGCGAATCTGAAAGCGTTCAATGTATTTTCCATAGCTGTGGCGATTGTGAGTTTCCTCGCTTTGCTTTTTGTCTTGAAGAGGACATCCTTTGGAAAGGCTGTGAGAGCAATTGGCGATGACGAAGAGGTATCCAAAGTGGTGGGTATCAAC
Organism: Dehalococcoidia bacterium; assembly: GCA_963665605.1. Classification (GTDB taxonomy): domain Bacteria; phylum Chloroflexota; class Dehalococcoidia; order Lucifugimonadales; family JADFKI01; genus Bin90. The sequence goes on from OY762409.1 coordinate 3,843,706, forward strand.
ACAACCGTCGTAATTGCGATTGTGTTCTTCATTGGGGCGATCTATGCGGCGATGGGCGGCATACTGAACGGCCACGATACTGCAATTCAGCCACGGATGGGACTGCTTCTTCTGCTCAAAGGATGGATTGCGTCGGTTGTTGGCGGTATTGGGAACCTGTACGGTGCGATCCTTGGTGGATTCGTTCTTGGTCTGATAGAGCAATTTGGAATTTGGGACCTCGCGGGAGAATGGAAGGATGCGATTTCCTTTGTGCTGCTCATCCTGTTCCTGTCCTTCTGGCCCAGAGGCATTTTGCCGAGAAGGTAGTGCATGCGACTTAGTTTGGAACCTGTCATTGACAATTTGAGGGCCCTTCGGAATCCACGCCAGTTCGTGAAGACGTCCAAGGGCAACATCCAGCTGTGGGCGAACCTGTTCGTGATTGGTTGGGCTGTGGTGTTCATGCTGTGGCAGGGTGCGGGCTTCGCGATAACCGTGGGCACCGTGTTCGCAATATGGGCGATGCTCGCGGTGAGCCTGAACCTGGTGGTGGGATTTGCCGGGCTACTATCGGTCGGTCACATCGGGTTCTTTGGCATAGGGGCATACTCTATGGCGATCCTCAGCTCGAATCCCGCGTACGAGCAGCTTCGCACGGAGGCATTGACGACCTTCGCCTGGCCCTTCTTTGCGGCGCTGCCGGTCAGCGTGCTGCTCGCCGGTGCAGTCGCGATCGCCGTGGGTGTTGTCTTCAATCGCTTCAGGGACGACATATATGTCCTGGTGTCCTTTGGATTTGCCATCATATCCTTCAATGTATTCCTGAATTGGCGAGGACTTACAAGGGGGGCGTTCGGGATCCACGAGATTGCCAGGCCGAAGATAGGTGGCTGGTCTCTTGACGGCGAACTGGAGTTCATGCTGTTCGTGCTGGCATTCCTGGCGATCGTGATGCTGATCGCGTGGGTCATCGTGACTTCTTCATTCGGCAGGGTTCTGACGGCGATTAGAGAGGACGAGGAGGCGATAGAGGTCTTTGGATACCAGGCGACGCACTACAAGCTGGCGATATGGGTGATATCCGCCATGATTGCGGGTCTTGCGGGAGGTCTGTTCGCAAGCTGGACGAGTTTCATTGATCCGTTCTCCTTCATACTGCTGGAATCGATACTGCTGGTTTCTATAGTGATACTTGGTGGACTTGCCACAATCTGGGGATCGCTACTCGGAGCGATGGCATTCGTCTTGCTGGAAGAGGGTATGAGGTTCCTGCCATTTCTGCCGACAGAGTTCATCGGGCAGGCACGACAGGCGGTTCTCGGCATTCTGCTGGTGCTGCTGATGCTGTTCAGGCCGCAGGGACTGGTTGGGAAATACAGACTATGAGCACTTACAGCGATCAACGCAGCATCGAGTTTGCACTTGAAACGGATGGAATATCGAAGCACTTCGGCGCCGTGAAGGCGGTGGACGACCTGTCAATTTCCATCCCCCGAAAGGGCATGACCAGTATTGTGGGCCCCAACGGGTCTGGAAAATCGACGCTGATTAACCTGCTCAGTGGGACGCTGCCTCTTGATGGAGGAATGGTAATTGTTGATGGGGTAGGTTTGAGGGTAGTAAAGGCTCACGAGACTCCTGAGCATGGCATCACTAGAACTTTCCAGGAAGTAAGGCTGTTCGACCAGATAACGGTCTGGGATAACATAATGGTCGTGTTGACGAACCGTGGCGTCTTTCCCGCTCTAATGGAGCGCTCACGGGAAGACCACAGAGAAAGGGCGAGGGGTATTCTTCAGAGTGTGGGAATGTGGGACAAAAGGGACTCGCTGGCGATGGAACTGTCATATGGGCAGAGGAAATTGCTGGAAATCGGGCGCGCGATGGCGCTGGATGTGAACATTTACCTGTTTGATGAGCCGTTTGCCGGACTCTTTCCGCAGATGCTGGAGCGAATCAAGGACATTATGAAAGAGGTGAGGGATGAGGGGCGCACGGTGCTCTTTGTATCACACAATATGGACATAGTCCGGGAGCTCTCCGATCACCTCATCGTGCTGGACAGCGGCAGGCTGCTGGCCGAGGGGGATGTGGATGTTGTTCTTTCAAGCGAAGAGGTGATCGAGGCGTATCTTGGTACGTAAGGGTTGAAGATGGAGCTTCTGAAGCTGGTCGATATATCAGTTCACTACGAGGCCGTAGTTGCGCTGGATAACGTGTCCCTGGGTGTAAACAAAGGTGAGATTGTCGCGGTGATGGGGCCGAACGGCGCAGGAAAGTCCACGGTGCTCAAGGCGATAATGGGGCTTGCGCCGGTCGTTGGAGGGGAAGTCTACTGGCAGCAGCAACCCCTCGAGGCGGCGACGCACGAAATCGTGAAAGAGGGAATCTCATTTGTGCCACAGGGTAGGCGTGTGTTCACTCACCTTACCGTCGAGGAGAATCTGGAGATGGGATGCCTGTACCTGAATGATGCGGCGGAAAAGGCTCTCAGACTGGACTCAGTGATGGAGCTCTTTCCGATATTGTATGAGAAGCGGAAGGATCTCGCCAGCCAGATGTCGGGCGGACAGCAGCAGATGCTGGCTCTCGGCAGAGGGCTGATGGCGGCGCCTGACGTTTTGCTTCTAGATGAGCCGACTCTCGGACTTGCGCCGATAGTGGTTAAAGAGGTGTTTCAGAAGGTAGCTGAGATCAGCGACAGGCTGAACACCACAATATTGGTAGTAGAGCACAATATCAAAGGCGTGCTCGACATAGTTGACCGGGCCTATGTGCTTGACAAGGGGCGCGTGGCACACGATGGGACCCCGCAATCGGTGCGCGACTCTGACATTCTGACGAGGGTCTTCCTCGGAAGCTAGACGCGGAAGGCGCAGGACACATCCGAGTACTCTCTAAGACAGGCTGAAGGATTGCTCTGAGACGCGTTTCGCGTTGATTTAGCTTCTAGAGAGCGTCAGGCATGTGATGTCATCAGACTGAACGGTGCCGCCGGCAAATTCACTTACTGCGTCAAAGATCTTCTGGACAGCGTCGTCTGCGTCAAGCGGTGGAGTTTCAAGGAAGGTCTGACGCAGGCGTTCGATGCCGAACTGCTCTCCATTGCCATCCATGGCTTCGGTTACGCCATCCGTATAGCAGATTACGGTGTCGCCCGGAGATAAAGTCACGCAGTTCTGATCGAATTCCAGTTCCGGCATGATTCCAAGCACGATTCCGCCTGTGAGGGGAAGTAATTCGGAGGTGCCGTCCGGATGCACGACAAGCGGGGAGTCGTGCCCTCCGCTGGAATATGTGAAGCGGCCCGTGGCGGGATCGTAGATTGCGTAAAGGACCGTGACGAACATCTGAGGGTCGTTGTCCTCAGCCAGCATAGAGTTGACCATGCCTAGGACTTCGCCCGGCTGGCGAGAACTGATCGCGGCGCCTTTCATCATAGTGCGGCTAGACATCATGAACAGCGCTGCAGGTACGCCTTTGTCGGACACGTCCGCGATGGCAAGGCCGACACACTCGTCCTCCAGACGCACGACGTCGAAAAAGTCGCCGCCAACTTCCTTAGCCGGTTCCATGCTTCCAAAAATCTTGTAACCGTTCTCAGCGGGGAACACCGTGGGAAGGATGGACTGCTGAATCTGATTTGCGACGCCAAGCTCGCTCTGCAATGCCGTGAGCTGGTCTCGGGAGGAAATCGCATCACGCCACTCCGTGAGGTTCCTTAGTGTGCGCTCAATCGTAACCCTGAGGTCACCGAAGTCCACTGGTTTGGTTACGAAATCGAATGCTCCCCTGTTCATCGCGGTTCTGATGTTGCTCATGTCGCCATACGCGGAAACCACAATAGAGCGTGTGTTGGGGTTGATGTCCGGAATCCGCTCAAGCAGGCTGAGACCGTCCATCCTGGGCATGTTGATGTCCGTTATTATCATATCGATGTCCCTGACTTCGCTAAGGACGCCGATAGCCTCGATGCCGTCGCCTGCGAAGAAGAACTCGTAGCGGCCACGGCGAATGTCTCGACGCATTCGCTGGAGGACCAATGGCCGCAGGTCCGGCTCATCGTCCACGACCAGTATCTTGTTCGCCTTCGTATCCATTGAGGCTCCTAGAGTCTTGTAAAGTCGTTAAACGCCAATCTGGTTCGAGGGGTGTGATCTATACGGTACGAAACTTTTACCCTCACCATGAACTGTGAAAAATACAGCTACAATGCTACCCACTTTCACAGGCAATGGCAACTGAGTTGGAAGGGTCAAGCGCGCTGCCAAGTTCTTGAGTACTCCGAATGTTCTTACTTGTCTCTAGTTATGAGATTGGCTTCGCAAAAAACAGTGTCCTTGGCCTCGGGGGAGGCGTCTCGGGACAAGAACTTTACCCTGAACCATTTCCTTCACATGTTAGTATGCGAGTATGGGCATGTAAACATTATCCTCGGAAGGTATAAAATGGCAAAAGTTGCAGACAACATTATTGCACAGTATGCAAATATTTGCTCATCATCTAACTGAGGCAAAGCAGTGTGCATCGCGATTGAACGGGATATTGCGGTGTTGCTGCTCCAGAGATAGCTGCGGAAGGTTAAAACGAGTTGAAGCTTGTCTTTAGGAGATTGCGCTTCTGTCATGTTTGGGCTGGAATAGCACTGATTGTGGCGGCACTGCTCTTCATACCTGAAGGGAGCGCTGAAGGTGCCGAAATGCCAGGCGGTCTGGCGGGTGTTGGCGCCCATGTCAGCCAGTCCGGAGGCGACATTGCAGTGCATGGGCCAGATGCAGTTTCAGTACTTGAAAATACCGCGATCGGCGACTCCATTGCGACATATAGGGTAGTTACCGCGACCGGCGCCGATGTCTCAGGGGAAGTGTTTACGTTTGAGATCGCGGGCGCTGACGCTGGCAAATATTCGATTGACTCTCGTTCCGGCGAACTCTTCACTGCTGCATGGCTGGACTACGAGACTGATGTGTCTGACACGTTTTTCGTATTCGCGTCGAGTGAGACAGTGGTGGTGGCTCTCAATGTAACTGTGAATGTCGTGAATGTGGAAGACTCAGTGAGCACGCTGCGGGTCAGTAAGGCCAACCCAGTTCCGGGCGTTTATCAGGGAAACTCTGAGCACGCCTTAGATGAGTCCGTACCAAGTAATTTTGTCGAAACGGAATGGGCAAACTGGGGTACTATCCTGAGAATTGTCGTGAGAAGGGAGTCACCTGATCCGGATTGCGGGACAGGACTCGACTGCGTTTCCGTCAAGGTTAACTCCAGAGAAGCGGAGGATGAGCAGTCGCTGAAGGCGATGAGAATCGGAGAGCGCGGTATAGAGTTTGTGGCTGCCGTAAAGTTCGCGGAAAGTGAATCGGACGGAGGTGAGACTGCTGAGATAGTTGGCGGGAACGGTGAGGTTCGGCAAGTGCCAGTGCTGGTGGTGAGTGAGGAAGATGCGGTGACAATCTCGTTCGATAATCTCCGCGGCAGTGTCGATGTTGAAAATTCGCCTCCTGAGTTTGAGGATGTTGAGTATGTTCAGAATCTTGATTCGCCGTGGGCGGAGGTCATATTCGATCTTCAAGTAACGGACGATGACTCAGGGATGCCGGAACCTGAAGATTTTCCGGACATTGATGGGGATCATGATTACACGCCCGTCGCGGCTCTCATTCACGTTGGCCAGTGTTACGGCAGCGACAGTGAAACTCAATCGCTGAATCCTTTGGACGGCATTTCTCATCAGGGTGGGTCGATATATTGCGATGGGGAGCCGGAGTTTCACCCCATACGCGATGACAGAGACTCTGTCGAAATCGACGAAGGGTATTCGGTTAGGACTTCTTTGCTCCTGGAGAAGGGATCCACTTACTTCATCACATTCATCGCCTGCGACAACGCGGGCAATTGCACGGCATATGATGCGGACGAAGATTCGGATGCGCTGCTGCTACGGATCGATACGCATACACCGACTCCTACGGACCCATGCGTCGTTCCCATTGCGGGTGACACAATCATCGAAGGTAGCTGGGACGGTACGTGCCCGTCGGGGAGAGCGTCCGAGCCTTATGGAGGGCAAGGGGCGAGGTATGCGCGCTATTACACGTTCAGCCTTGATACAACGTCCGATGTGACAATCGCGCTGACGTCTGAGGAGGATACCTACTTGTATCTTCTTGAAGGCGCGGGCAAGGATGGCATTGATCTATTCGAGAATGACGACATCACTCCTACCGAGAACTTAAACTCGCGAATTGAGGAGACTCTGCAGGCGGGCAACTACACAATTGAGGCGACTACTTATCACAGCCAGAAGACAGGAGAGTTCACTCTGGAGGTGAGCGGGATAGGCGGGGCGGCTCCTGTGGATGCCGATTGTTCGTCCGGCATTTCTGTGGATGATCCGGACGAAAATGCCGGACTGGTTTCCGACTGCGAGGCGCTGCTGGCGGTGAGGGATAGGCTTGCGGGTACTGCTATTCTGAACTGGTCAGCTGATGTTCCGATGGAGGAGTGGCAAGGCATTACTTTGAGCAATTCGCAGGGGCGTGTCGTCACATTCAGTCTGGAGAATTATGGACTTTCGGGTGAATTACCTCCTGAGTTGGGCAACATTTCTGCCCTAGATACCCTGAGCCTCTACGACAACGAACTTGTTGGTGAGATACCTGCCTCATTGGGCAATCTTGAGAGCTTGGAATACTTGGACCTCGGATCCAACCGTCTCACCGGCGAGATTCCTGCAGGATTGGGGAACCTCGGCAATCTCGAAGCGCTATATCTATCCGGCAACGACCTCACCGGTTGCATACCCAATGGACTGAGTGATATTAAAGCCAACGATTTCAACGACCTTGGACTGGAATTCTGCGACGGTGAGGTGGTCCCACCGCCAACCGTGGATCCCTGCGCTGTGGATATGGGTGAGTTTGATTCCAGGCTTGAAGTCATAGATAACCACTGGGATGAGGAGTGCGAAAGTGTTAACAGACCTGACGATGGTGCTTACTACGCGCGCTACTTCATCTTTGATCTGAAAGAGGAGGCAGATGTAACTGTCGCAGTTGAGTCCGAAGAGGATGCGTACCTCCACCTAATGGAAGACGTAGGAGAGCGAGGCGTGGTCCTATTCGAGGACGACGACACTAATGGCACTAATCCGCGCATACGGACGACGCTACAGCCTGGCAGTTACACGGTTGAAGCGACGACTTACGAGACTGGAGTCGAGGGCGAATTCACAGTAAGTGTGGATACTGATGCGCTGAACGGGCGGCCTCCGGTGACCTGCCTTACGCCAATTCCAAGCAACTGGCCCTCTTCGTATTTCGACTTGAACTTCCAGATGGAGACAGATTGCAGTTCGGTGAACCGACCATCGGACGGCGAATATAATGCCAGCTACTTTACATTTGAAGTGAAGTTCCCCGCGGTCGTGTCGGTCCGGTTGGATTCGGACGAAGATGGTTACCTTTACCTGCTGGAGGGCGAGGATGTGAGGGGCAGAGTGCTGTTTGAAGACGATGATTCGGTGGGGCGTAACCCCAGAATTGAGGAGTCCCTGCAGCCTGGCGTTTACACCATCGAGGCGACAACCTACGCGCCAGGCATCACCGGGGACTTCGCTATGGAGATTGGAGTCTTCTCGAAAGCTGGAGAGGAATGTCTGCACGGGGAGGCATTGACCGGCCTGGACGAAGTGTATCTTTTCAACGATTGTGCCATGCTGCTTGACGCAAAGCACGTACTGGCAGCGGAGCCAGAGCTGAACTGGTCGGCCGATCTTCCGATGACAGAGTGGGAGGGGGTTTCGATTGAGGGTTCACCTCAGAGGGTTACAGGAATACAACTCTTTGTCAGAGGGTTGAAGGGCGAAGTTCCGGCGGAGCTAGGGCATCTCTGCGGTCTTGAGGCGCTTGACCTGGGAGGGAACCGGTTGACCGGCGGGATGCCTCACTTTGGAAATTCCAGGGACCTTAAGAATCTGAATCTTGAATCCAACAGAATCAGTGGTGAGATCCAGCGAAGCTGGGGGCCGGAGAGTAAATTAGAGGAGCTCTATCTAGTAGAAAACAAGCTAAGCGGCGAAATTCCGCCGGAGCTTGGGGATATGGAAAATCTGTCCGGCCTATTGCTGGGGCGCAACAGGTTGGTGGGAGAGATACCGCCTGACCTGGGCAAGCTCGAGAATCTGGAGAGAATGGGCCTTGCCTATAACAGACTTACGGGCGAAATTCCTGCGGAACTGGCTGAGATACCAGATATGGATGAGCTGTACCTGTCGGGCAACTACCTGAGCGGCTGCATACCGGATGGACTTCGGCAAGTTAGGGATAACGACTTCGATCAGCTGGGCCTGCCGTTCTGCCTTCCGATGTTCAGCGAAGCCTGCATTGAGCCGCTGCCGTCGGTGAGCGCTATTACGATTCGAGACACGTGGGATGAGGCGTGCGCTTCGAGCGGCAGCGACCTGCTTGCCCGATACTACACGCTATCGGTGGATGAGCCGACTCTTCTGGGGCTCGGGCTTTCTACAGGGCATGGGGGCTACGTGTTCGTCCGCGATGGTGAAGGCAGGGATGGCCGCAACATAGGAGGGGCAGGCGATTCCGAGGACATCGTCTACACGGTGGTAAAGCTGTCTCCCGGGAAATATACGATTGAAGTAGCCGACGAGCGCTGGAACGAGAACGGCGACTTTTCGCTGATGGTGAGACTTCTGGAGGAGGTTGCGCCGCGCAACGAAAAGGATATCAGCGCTCTGATGGCCCTTTATCTCGCGACCGATGGAGACGGCTGGGACAGGACGGACAACTGGCTGACTGGCAAGCCTCCTCGAGAGTGGCAGGGCGTGCTGACTGATAGTGCGGGCAGAGTGGTCGATCTGCGAGTTGCGGAGAACAATCTGAGATATAGACTGCCATCGGAGCTGGGCCTATTGACCGAGTTGAGGGTCCTTCATCTTGAGAACAACGACCTAGTGGGAGAGATTCCCATAGAGTTGGGCAAGCTGCTAAATCTGCGAGAGCTGCGTCTGAACTTTAATGACCTGAACGGGCCGGTCCCTGTGGAGCTAAGTTACCTCACGGAGCTCGAAGAGCTGCACCTCAACGACAATGACCTTTGGGGAGAGATACCTGCAGAAATGGGCAAGTTAACGAAGCTGAGGTACTTCCTTCTTGGCAACAACAGGCTTTCCGGTGAGATACCGCTCGAACTGGACGGACTGACGAATGTCACGGCATTTTCGCTTACGGTCAATCACCTGACGGGTGAGATACCAGCAGGGCTAGGGTCATTGGAGCACTTGATGCGGCTGGACCTTTCCCACAACCGCCTACAGGGTGAGATACCGGAGGAGCTATCGAGACTCAGTAGTCTCGAAGATCTCTCGCTGAGTTGGAATTTCTTAGGCGGGACGATTCCGGCAGCCCTGGGGGACTTGCGGAGCCTAAGGATACTTGACCTCACCAACAACAGGCTGACGGGGGACATACCGCGTGAATTGGGGAATCTCTCCAATCTTGAAAGGTTGAATCTTGGAGGCTGTAATGGGCTGACGGGGCAGATTCCTGTTGAACTTGGCGGTCTGGCGAAACTGCGGGAGCTTCACCTTTATACCAACAGACTCGTGGGGGAAATCCCAATAGAGCTAACTGGTCTTTCGCACCTGAGAGAACTCAGTCTCTACAGGAACAGGCTTACCGGGGAGATTCCTCCAGAGCTTGGGAAACTGACGGAACTCGAGATACTTTACCTGAGCTTCAACGAGCTGGAAGGCAAGATACCTTCGGAGCTGGGCGACCTGCATGAGCTGCAACAGCTGGACCTGGAGGAGAACCTGCTGACGGGAGAGATTCCGAAATCTCTGGCAGAATTGAACCATCTGGTGTATTCAGACTTCAGACGAAACGAACTCACAGGGTGCATTCCCTTCGGTATGAGAGGTGTCATCGAGACCGATCCTGTGCTGCCGGTATGCACGGCGCCGTAAATCCAGCATGTCCTTCACTTACTAAGCCTATATGACACCACTTTTCGGGGAGGATGAGTAACATGTAATGAGCCGTCCCCTCTATGCGGTTATGATGCAATGGAGGGCGAATTAATCTTGTGAAGGCACGCGCGATGTGATAACTTTTAGCAGTCATTTCTTCGTATGAGGTTTCGAGTATGTTCGACCATGATGTGCTTATAATCGGCGCGGGGCTGGCTGGCATGCGCGCTGCTCTTTCCGCTGTGGAGGCAGGCGCGGATGTCGCGGTCGTAACCAAAGTGCATCCGGTTCGCAGCCACTCCAACGCTGCGCAGGGGGGCATCAATGCCGCTCTCACCGACCGGGGAGACGATTGGCGGGAGCATGCATACGACACTATTAAAGGCAGCGACTACCTGGGAGACCAGGACGCTATCGCTGTCATGTGCCGTGAGGCAGGCGATGAAGTGATTTCCATGGAGCACATGGGCGTCATTTTCAACCGTGATGACGAAGGGCGTCTAGGCACTCGCGCATTCGGCGGTCAGAGGCAGGCGCGCACATTCTTCGTCTCGGATTTCACCGGGCAGGCGCTTCTTCATGTGCTGTTTGAGCAGGTAATGAAGGCCGGTGTTCGGATTTATGAGGAATGGTTCCTGCTGTCACTCATCGTCGAGGATGGCGAGTGCGCGGGCGCAGTCATCATGGAAATTCGTAGCGGGGAAATCCATGTAGTGCGATCTAAGACAGTCATCATTGCCTCCGGTGGGCTTGGTCGTGTTTTCGAGCCGAGTACCAACGCTCTGATATGCACGGGCGACGGTATGTCCGCCGCTTACCAAGTAGGCGCTTCGCTGATGGACATGGAAATGGTGCAGTACCATCCCACTACGCTCAAGGGTAGCGGTGTGCTGATCACTGAAGGCGCGCGCGGTGAGGGTGCTTACCTGCTGAACTCCAAGGGCGACCGCTTCATGGAGCGATATGCTCCGAATATGATGGAACTTGCATCGCGCGATGTGGTGTCGCGCGCCGAGCAGACCGAAATCAACGAGGGCAGGGGTATTGACGGCTGCGTACTTCTGGACGTGCGGCATCTTGGCGAGGCGGTCATAAATGAGCGACTGAGCCAGATACGCGAGATCGGCCGCGACTTCGCAAATGTTGACCTGCTACACGAGCCAATTCCCATCCGCCCTGGCATGCACTACCAGATGGGCGGCATCAAAACCGATGTGGATGGCCAGACCGAGGTTCCCGGGCTGTACGCTGCAGGTGAAGCGGCTTGTGTAAGTGTCCATGGTGGTAACAGACTTGGCGCGAACTCACTGCTTGATACGCTGGTATTCGGAAGGCGCTCAGGTGAGCACGCCGCAGAAGTTGCGAAATCGAAGGGGCATGGCTCTACAGTGTCCGACGCTTCCGCGGACGGCGACCGCCTGAATATCCAGCGACTTCTGGATAATGACAGCAGTGGAGAAATGTTCGGCAAGATACGGCGAGAGATGGGCGACACGATGAACGAACATCTAGCCGTATACCGCGAGCAAAACGGCATGGAGACGGCGCTCGGTGATCTGCGTGGTCTGAGAGAGCGGTATAACAACGTTGCCGTGCCAGATAAGAGTAAGACATTCAACACAAACCTGCTGTTCACCCTGGAGCTTGGCTTTATGATGGACTGCGCTGAGGCGATTGCGCTGTCAGCGATTGAGCGTAAGGAGAGCAGGGGAGCGCATACGCGGACTGACGCGCCAGACAGGGACGACGAGAATTGGCTGCGACACATTCTGGTGAAGCATACTGACGACGGACCTGAGGTTGAATACCTGCCCGTGGTCATTACAGACTGGGAGCCTCAGGTTCGCAGCTACTAGCTGTTCAGCGGTCGAACTGAGCGGGCGAGGCGGCTTCTCAACCGGCTCCTAAGAGGATGAATTAGATGGAAATAACCTTTAGCGTCAAGCGATTCAACCCTGAAGATGGCAGCCACAGTGCACGGTTTCAGTCATACAAGTTGGAGTTGGACGACTCTGCCACGGTACTTGACGCGCTGATTCAGATTCGCGAGGAGATTGACGGCAGTCTGACTCTTCGGTGTTCCTGCCGTAGCGCAATTTGCGGCTCCTGCGGAATGCGCATCAACGGCCAGGCAGGTCTCGCCTGCAACACAAAGGTCATAGATGTAATGGGCGAAGGCGAGCCAATTGTCGTAGAGCCGATGGGTAATATGCCCGTTGTCAAGGATCTCGTGACCGACATGGCTATTCACTGGGATAAAGTCAAAGCCATTCAGCCCTGGATGCAGCACAGCGGTCCTGAGCCGGAAGCGGAGCATATCGCGCCGAACGAGGACATGGTTCATTTGGCGGGGGTAATGAGCTGCATAATGTGTGGAGCCTGTGTGTCAGACTGCACATCTCTGGAAGTGGACAAGAACTTCGTGGGGCCGGCCGCACTCGCCAAGGCATATCGATTTGTAGCTGACCCGCGGGACGACGCTGATGCCTCGCGCCTTGGCAGTTTGAACGAGTATGGCGGCATTTGGGACTGTACCCGTTGTATGCAGTGTGTTGAAGCCTGTCCCAAGGGAGTTGCGCCGATGGATCGCATAATGTCATTGCGAGACAAGGCAATCGAGGCGGGATTCACGAACACTTACGGAGCGCGTCACGCTGAAGCATTTGCCAGTTCGGTGGAGCATAGCGGCTGGCTGGATGAGACCAGCCTTGTCGTCAACACGTTCGGCAAAACGAATTTCAAAGAGATGATCAAGCTCATTCCGGTCGCTGCCCGCTCATTCAAAGTAGGCAAGGTTCCACCGCTGATTCACAAGAAGCGTCCAGGCGCCGAAAACGTGCAGCGGATATTCGACAGAGTTGAAAACCGCGAAAAAGTTGAAAGTAGGAAATGAAGTACGCATTCTACCCGGGCTGTGTAGCGCAGGGCGCTGCTCCCGAACTTTATAGCTCGACCATAGAAGTTTGCCGTCTGCTAGGCATTGAGTTGGATGATGCGCCTATGCGGAGCGCGTCTTGCACGGGGGCGGGTGTGCTTCAGGAGAAAAACCTGCGTCTTGGAGATACTCTGAACGCGCGCAATTTCGCGCTCGCGGAGCGTTCCGGTTTGCCGCTTCTGACGATATGCAGCACTTGTCAGGGCGTTATGTCGCAGGCGAATCAACGACTGACTTCAGACGCAGATTACCTTTCGTCAGTCAACGAAGATCTCGAAGAAGAAGGTCTGGAGTACAAAGGCACGGCTGACCCTAAGCACTTGCTCTGGATTATTGTAGAAGATGTTGGCATCGACAAGCTGAAGTCGATGGTGGTGCGTCCGCTGACGGGATTCAAGGCGGCGCCTTTCTATGGCTGCTACCTGGTGCGCCCAAGTTCGGCGCTGGGATTCGCGGAGAACCCGGAACGGTCGGATGCGCTCGAGCAGGTGATCGAGGCTCTGGGCGCAACAGTAGTTGACTTTCCCGGCAAGAATCTCTGCTGCGGCTTCCCGATTCTGACTATTAACCAGACGAATTCGCTGAAGATGGTGTCAAATCATACTTTGGACGCGAAAGACAGGGGGGCGGATGCTATGGTGACTCCTTGCCCGCTCTGCCACCTTAATCTCGACGGTTATCAGCCGGAAGCGGCGAAGCAGGCTCAGCAGCCGATTGATCTGCCAATCATGCACCTGCCGCAGATGATCGGTCTCGCGCTGGGCATAGATCCAGCTGCGATGCGCCTGAACAAGCACATCGTCTCCACGCAAAAGATGCTTTCCACGATAGGTGTGTCGCCTTAGGTTCCGCACACCTCGTCGATTAGTTCCTCTGCCCATGCCTTGAGTTCGTCGTAAATGTCTTCGCCACAGCGGGGGCATTCCAGGTCGCCAAAGCGCACTCTGACGCCGCACTCTGGGCAATTCTGTGGATTCGCAAGGGCGTTCATCACTAGCTGTATTTGCTCTTCATTTGCCATGATTGTGGTCAATCCTCGAGTTACTAGACTCTTTCTCAATTGATCTACTGCAAGGGCAGGGGTGGTTGCAGCCACTTGCCCGTGCGGTTAACTTCTATCTCGGTTATCCACTTCACCCACTCGAAGCCACGCTTGTCGTGAGCTACGAGGCGAGCTGGGAACCCGTGTCCATGTGATAGCGTTTCACCGCCTACATGTGTAGCGATAATGTAACTATTGGCCTCCCTCATGGAGAACTTCCGGTAGTAACCTGTCACCGAACGCACGGTAACGCTGGCGGCGTCACCTATGGGGTTGACCGTCTCCAGGAGGTCGGATAGAGGCGTGCCACTCCAGATTTGCGTAGAATGCCAACCACCGGTGCAGTCTATGGTTGCGGTGAGTTCCTTGTTGGGGGACAAGTCCTCATATTTCAGGCTTACGGGGTTTGCTACGGCACCTCCAATATTCAGTTGCCACTCTTCCTCATGGATTCGCCTGGGGTTGTCATTTAGCCATGATGTTAGCGGAAATGCGTTACCAGAGTAGCTCGTTGCCTCGTAGGATCCTGTGAATCGCCTCGACGCTCCGCTGAGTCCGCCAATGCTCGCTGCGACTTCGCCTGCACGCCACAGTGCAATACCCACTATCGTCAGCCCGGCGAATCGCAGAAATGTGCGTCTGTCCGCCCAGAAGCGCAGCGGGAAACCGCGGGTGTGATATAGGGCGTGCCAGACAAGAATCGGGACTAGCGCGCCACCGATGTAAATGTGCCAACTCACCCCGCTGAACAGCCAGAATGATATGGGGCCAACGAATGACCAGACGAAACCGAGCGCCAGAGTTGCGGTCAATGCAATCGCCAGTACGACAGATGCGATCCTCGGAGTCGCGCTTCGCGGCCAACGTAGAGAACGCACAACATTGGCCAATTTCCAGACGAGAACGGCGATGATGCCCCAACCACTAATTCTGTGCGCGAGTATGAATATTGCCTCGTCGGGTGAGCCGGACACAAGCCCAAAGAAGCCGCTGACCAGTTCGACGGCTATCAGAACGAGCAGGAGCGTGTTCGCCCAGGGATATTTCATGCCGCACTCTTTTCAATGCGCAGAGCGGATTCGGCGTGGCTATCGTATCTCCGGCATCTGTATGTCCAATTCGCGGAGAAGACTCAATCTAACTTTCGTTGGAAGCCATCACTTCGACGAGTTCCTGCACGGCGTCCGCAGAGTGCTTCAGGGCAGCCATCTCATCGTCGTTCAGATCGAACTCAACAACCTCTACGACGCCCCCGCTGCCGAGTTTCACGGGAACGCCGACAAATAGATCGTTGATGCCGTATTCCCCTTGTAGGAGGGCAGTGCAGGGCAGAATTTCGTTCTTATCGAATAGGATTGCCTCGACCATCTGAACAATTGATGCGGACGGTGCGTAGTAGGCGCTTCCTGTCTTCAGGTAGTTGACGATCTCGGCTCCGCCGTCGCGTGTGCGCTGCACTATTTCCTCAAGACGGTCGGCCTCGATTAGGTTGGCAACGGGAATTCCTCCGACAGTGGTGCTGCCGACTACGGGCACCATTGTGTCGCCGTGGCCGCCGAGCACATACGCCTCTATTGAGTTCACCGACACGCTCAGTTCTTCGGCAAGGAATGTACGGAATCGCCCGGTGTCGAGGATGCCCGCCATACCAACGACGCGGCTCTTCGGGAATCCGCTGACTTGGTATGCGCGCTGGGCCATAGCGTCAAGCGGATTTGTTACCGGCAAGATAACGCAGTCCGGCGAATGCTTTGCGACCTCTGATACGACACTGCTGACGATCCGCATATTCGTCAGGAGGAGGTCGTCGCGGCTCATACCGGGTCTGCGCGCGATTCCCGAAGTTATCACTACGATGTCCGAGCCGGCGGTTTCCTCGTAGCCGTTGGTGCCGACAATGGAAGCGTCCGAGCCGAGCACCGGTCCCGACTCCTGGATGTCGAGCGCCTTGCCCTGAGGCAATCCCTCAACGATGTCCACCAATACTACATCGGCATAGCCTCTATCGAATATGCGCTGTGCGGCGGTCGCGCCGACATTGCCCGCACCCACAACCGTTACTTTACTTCTCATTGGATATATTCTCCCGAAATGAGTTGCATGTCTCAAACAATGCCCCCTTGCAGCGCAATAGACCTGTGCTCAAGGGGGCTGGCTTCTTCATAGTAAATGGATTTAGCCTTCAGCAGCGACGTACTCGTCCCAGCGGGCTTCAACGTTGGGATCTTCGACAGTCTCCATGATGTACTGGCCAAACTCCGCGCTGGTTACTCCGGTGTCGCGGCCTGTCATGACCATCTTGCGCTCGTATTGTCCGCAGATGTCGAGAGCCTTATGCAGCTTGCCCCCAAGCGCCTCGAAGCCAATGTGTTCAAGCATCATCGCGCCTGCGCGCACGAGCGAACTGGGATCCGCGAATTGCGCCCTGCCCGTCTCAACCATGCGAGGCGCGCTGCCATGAATCGCTTCGAACATACCATAGCGCTTGCCGATGTTCGCGCTGCCTGCCGTGCCGACGCCGCCCTGTATCTGCGCGGCTTCGTCAGTGAGAATGTCGCCGTACAGGTTGGGAAGCGCGAGGACCTGGAAGTCCTTCTGGCGCGCTGGGTTGATGAGCGCGGCAGTCATTATGTCGATATACCAGCCGTCCCATTCGATGTCGGGATACCGCTCGCTGACCGCGCGCGCTATGTCGAGGAACTTGCCATCGGTCGTCTTGACAACATTTGCCTTGGTGACGACGGTGACGCGCTCCCTGCCAGTGCGCTGTGCGTGGGCGAAAGCCGCATCGATGATTCGCTCGGCGCCCTGGCTGGTTATGACACGGAAGTCGATAGCTAGGTCATCAGACACGTTGATTCCCTGGCTTCCGACGGCGTACATGTCCTCAGTATTCTCACGGAAGAATGTCCAGTCAATGCCCTGGTTGGGGACACGAACCGGACGCACATTGGCGAAAAGGTCGAGTTCCTTTCGCATCGACACGTTGGCGCTCTCAATGTTGGGCCAACCGTCGCCCTGTTCGGGGGTATGGGTCGGGCCCTTCAGTGTAACGTGGCACTGTTTGATTTCAGCCAGAACATCTTCCGGGATTGACTGCAACTTCTCGGCGCGGTTTTCGATGGTCAGACCATCGATTACCCTAAACTCAACCTTCCCAGATGCTAATTCGTCTCGCAACAGATACTCCAGGACTCGCTGCGTCTCGTAGCTGATGGTGGGGCCGATGCCGTCGCCGCCCAGCATGCCGATTATGATGGGGCTGACTTGGGAATAGTCAACCCAGTCGCCCTCTTCCTTCAGCCGTTCGACCCGTTCAAGCTGCTGCTGCAGTACGGTCCCGAAATGCTGTTTTGCGGCTTCAATTGATTGTGAATTGTCCACGCCGACTCCTTTCGTTTTGCGGCACGCCGGATTTATTGCCGTCCGTTAATTGTTAGTTAATGAATACTATATTGAGATTACAGCGAGAACAGCGTCCTTTGCAACAGTTGCACCGACATCGGCAACCAGTGCCTTGACAGTGCCGCTTGCAGGCGAGGGGAGTGTGTTCTCCATCTTCATCGCTTCCAGCACGACTATAGAGTCGCCTTCGTTTACGCTTTCTCCAGTTTTCACCGCGTATCGAAGTACCACGCCGGGTATTGGCGCCGTTATAGGAACTTCGTTTGCAGCCGAACCAGCTGTCGAGTCCTGAGCGTCTCCCTGCTTACTCTGGGGAACTGGCGTGGGCGAGACACGAGCTGCGGAGGAATTCGTTGCGAGTGGAGCAGCAGGTTGAGGCGCAGCCGCGGGGGCAATGCGCAATCCGCGTTCAGGTGAGTGCGGATCAACCTCCACTTCAAACTTTTCGCCATCGACATAGACACTGAAGGTTCTCGCACGGTGACTGCGTGCGCGGTCGGACGAAGATTCGCGAGTCACGGAACTCTCGGCAGGCTTATCATTGTCCGCAGATGCTACTTCCTTCATTTCATACGGCATCGGGTCTAGACCGTGCTTGATGCGTAGAAACTTCATGCCAGTAGAAGGGTAGAGCGCATAGGTGAGGACATCTTCTATATCAGTCGTCATGTGCCGCACAGCGTCTCTCGCTGCATCCATTTCAGGCGGCATCTCGTGTGAATCTCTGTCAGTCTCACTAACGCCGAGGATTTTGTCGCGAAGTTCTGGCGCAATCTTACCGGGTGGGGTGCCGAACTTGCCTGCGACATAGTCCTGCACTGCGCCCGTGACCATTGTGTACCGTCCGAAGAGAACATTGTTCACAGCCTGCGCGCCGGTCATCTGGCTGAGGGGTGTTACGAGTGGCGGATAGCCTAGATCCCTTCGTGTGCGCGGAATCTCCTGAAGCACTTCGTCAAGTCTGTCGATCGAGTCCGCTTCGCGCAACTGAGAAGAGAGATTGCTCATCATGCCACCGGGTATCTGGTGATCCAGAACGCGGGCGTCTATAACTGACATGCGAGAACTTTCAAAGTGGCGCCGGTACTTAGGCAAGACTCTCTCGAAATAGTCGTCAATCTCCAGGACTTTTTCTAGGCTCACCTGTGGCTCTCGATCTCCCCCTCGAAGAGCAAACACTAATGGCTCAATTGCAGGCTGAGCCGTGCGCAGGGCGAGTGGCGCGCAACAGGTGTCAACGCCGTCGATGCCCGCTTCTATGGCTTTGAGCGCGGTCATGGTCGCCATACCACTGGTGTAATGGCTGTGAAGTTGTAAGGGCACTGCAACTGTCTTCTTGAGTGCGGCGATCAGTTCATAGGCGTCATACGGAGCGAGCAGACCGCCCATGTCCTTTACGCAGATGCTGTCCGCCCCCAATTCTTCGAATTGCTTTGCCTTCGAAAGGTAGTACTCGAGATTGTAAAAGCGCCCACCAAGTCTGCCCTCCTCGGTAACGGAATAGCAGATAGCAAGCTGGAGGTGCTTTCCTGCGCCTTTTACCGCCTGAGCCGCCCTACGTACATTGGCTGGGTCGTTGAGGGCGTCGAAGACGCGGAATATGTCGATGCCCGCATCTGCGGACTGCGATACAAATGCGTCAACCACATCGTCGGCGTAGTTGCGGTACCCAACCAGAGACTGGCCCCGGAGCAGCATTGACAGGGGTGTGTTCGGAATCAGGGCGCGAAGAGTTCGGAGGCGCTCCCAAGGATCTTCACCTAGGAACCGCGTGGTGGTGTCGAATGTTGCGCCGCCCCAGACCTCCATTGCGTCGAAACCGGCAGCGTCCATGGTAGGTGCGATATCCACCATGTCTTCAAGGCGTAGGCGGGTTGCCATCACACTTTGATGGCCGTCCCGGAGCGTTGTATCGGTTATTTTCACCGGTTTGGAAGCCATAAACCTAACTTCTGGCTGATGCTAATTTCGCCCCGTCCAAGAGCGTGTTCGATCTGTCAGGAATTCGTTGGTTTCAGACAGAGTTACTCTGCGCCACGCGTTCAAGCCGACAGATTGGCTACCGGGTTGTCCTTTCTCACTGTCGAGGTGAGCCTGCACTGCTGCTGTGATTGCGGCAATCTGGCGATGGCGGTGTGTACTCTCATAGACGGAAGTCATAGAGGTATGCTCCCATGCTTGCGTTTTGGCGGTGACTCACGCTTGTCAGCAAGCATTTCAAGGGATTTTATGACTTTGCTTCTGGTGTCGGCAGGATCGATCACATCATCGATCAGGCCGTGCGAAGCGGCGACATATGGGTTGACCAGTCGATCACTGTAGTCCTGTACTAGCTGAGAGCGTGTCGCGTCAGGGTCGACTGCCGAGGCAATTTCGCTTCGGTAGATGATATTGACTGCGCCTTCCGGGCCCATCACGGCTATCTCCGCCGTTGGCCACGCGTAGTTGATGTCGCCCAGCAGGCCTTTGCTGCTCATCACGATGTACGCGCCGCCGTAAGCCTTGCGGATGAGCACACTGACCTTTGGGACACTTGCTTCAGCATAAGCATATATGAGCTTTGCCCCATGTCGGATGATGCCGCCAAATTCCTGATCGGTGCCCGGCAGAAAGCCCGGCACGTCTATCAGTGTGAGCAATGGGATGTTAAAGGCGTCGCAGAATCTCACGAATCGCGCAGCTTTGGTCGATGCGTCTATGTCGAGGACTCCCGCGAGGTGGGAAGGCTGCTGCGCGACTATCCCGATGCTCCTGCCGTCCATTCGGGCGAATCCAACGATGACATTGCGAGCGTAGGCGGCGTGTACCTGCATGAACTCGCCATCATCTACCACGCTTTCGATAATCTGGCCCATGTCGTAGGGCGCGTTGGAATTATCGGGAATTATTCCGAGAAGTCCGTCATCCCTTCGTTCCGGGTCATCGAAGGCGTCGTATCGCGGCGGGTCTTCCATGTTGTTCTGCGGTAGGAAACCCAATAGACGCCGTAATTCGCTCAGGCAGGATTCTTCGGACTCGAAGGAGAAATGCGCTACACCGCTGCGAGTGGAGTGGCTGTCAGCTCCGCCAAGCTGCTCGTGAGTAACCTCTTCGCCGGTTACAGCCCTGATTACATCAGGGCCAGTGATGTACATCTGCCCAGTGTCTTTGACCATAAAAATGAAGTCGGTCAGAGCAGGGGAGTAGGTTGCGCCGCCGGCAGCTGGTCCGAGTATTACTGATATCTGCGGAATGACGCCGGATGAGCGCACGTTGCGCAGGAAAATGTCCGCATAGCCCGCGAGACTGAGGACACCTTCCTGTATACGCGCGCCGCCGGAGTCAATCAGGCCGACCATAGGCGCGCCACTATTGGAAGCCAGGTCCATCACTTTGCATATCTTTTTGGCGACGACTTCTGAGAGAGAGCCGCCCAGTACGGTGAAATCCTGAGAGTACGCGAAGGCAAGGCGACCGCTGATTTTGCCGTAGCCGGTCACGACGGCATCGCCTAGGGTCTTCTGATCGGCTAGACCGAACTCTGTGGCCCGGTGCTGCGCGAATGCGTCCAGTTCTTCGAAGCTTCCCTCGTCGAAGAGCATGTCAAGACGCTCGCGTGCCGTGAACTTCCCGCGCCTGTGCTGCGCTTCAATGCGCCGCGTGCCGCCCCCCAGACGCGCCTGCTCACGCCTCTCGTTGAGGTCGTCTAGCACATCAACTGCCCTTTTATAAACCGCCATTGGCCTACCCGCTCTTGCCTCTAAATCGGACGAATGAAGGAGACGAAGTGAAATGAGTCCAGACGCTTAATACCAAGAAAACGGTATCAGATAGCGACTTTGGTAGCAACATAATTCAGGAATTATGGGTGTGCGTCAGGGCAAACGCATCTTAATTGGCAAGGACCATCAGTAGGTAGTCGTTGTCCCAGGCGGCATCTTTTCGCTTGCCGGCGAGGCTGCGGTTGGTGGACGTTTCGGCTTTGAGTAGGTTTAGGGCCATGCGGCGCAGTACAGAGAAGTTCTCAGCCCCGTTCCCGCTACGCACCCGGCTTCCGTCCTCATTGAACGTCACATCCAACGACCAGTGCAACTGGTTCTCTATGCTCCAGTGGCTGCGCACCGCGTTGAGCAAGGCGCTCGCATCGTTCGGCAAGCTCGATATGTAGTAGCGCGACTCCACCGTCGTCTTGTCCCCCACGCGGCGCTTGCCTTCCACCTTCACCAGCGTATTCAGCCCCGGCCACTGACTGTACTCATCGACGTATCTGACGTTGCCAAGGTCAGATACCGTCCAGCAGCGGCGTGTCTCGATTCGTCCGTGGCCCGCATCCACCGTCTCGTGGTAGTCGTACTCTATGTCGTCGAAGCCGGAGTTGCCGATGAGGTCGAAGACGTCTGCCACGCCCTCGTGTAGGTGCCTTTGGTTCCCCTTGACCGCCAGCACGTAATCGGCTCCCTCCTCCAATATCTTCGATGCAATCTCCCTCTGGCAGCCCATGGCGTCGATCGTCACGATGCATCCCTCGACCTCAAGCAGCTCAAGCAACCGCGGTATCGCCGTTATCTCGTTGGAGCGTCGGTCCACGCCGGTCTGCCCCAGCGTCACGCCGCTCTCACAGGCCCAGGCGCTAACCATGTGGATAGCGCCTTTTCCTGCGTATCTATCGTGCGAGCGCCGCACAGTTTTGCCGTCTATCGCCACCACATCACCTTGCAGAACCTCACTGATTGCCAGTACCCACTCGGTGAAACAGCGCTCGAACTGCTCAGCGTCCAGCCTGGCAAACACCCTGCCGAAGGTGTCGTGCGATGGAATGCCGTTGGGCAACTCCAGCATCTTGCGCAACCATTCCTCCTTGCATCTGCCGAACGCTTCCACGTCTACCCAACTGTCCGCTCCCGCTATCGCACCACAGAGCGCAATTGTGAGGATTTCGATCAGTTCGTGGCGCTTGGTGCGGTCTATACGAGGGTCCTTGAGGCTGCTGAAATGTTCCGTAAGCGAAGCAGGATTACTACTCTCCATAAGCCACTCTCCTTATGAGATTGACCCCCTATTTTATACTCCGCCTATAATAAATTTAGATGCGATTGCCCTGGGGTGTGCGTGTGAATAAGAGGTGGGAGTTTCGAACGGTGATATACTCTGTGAGATAGGCAAAGTTCCGCACAGTTGAATTTTGCTCGAGCATCTCAACGGCGCTCGACGCGCGACTAGGGATTAGATTGACAATCATGCCATCGCTCGCGCCGACCAGAATCGGTGATCGCTGCTTCAAGTGGGGTGAGCGCACATACGTAATGGGCGTGCTGAATGTAACGCCTGACTCCTTTTCTGGAGACGGAGTGGCTAGAAACCTCGACACGGCAGTTGAGCAGGCGCTACGTTTTCAGGCAGAAGGCGCAGATATTATCGACGTTGGTGGCGAGTCAACACGACCGGCCTCCATATACTTGGGCGCAGAGCCTATAACTGCTGAGGAAGAACTGACGCGGGTGATCCCGGTGATTGAGGCCCTGTCCCGCGTGCTGAAAGTTCCCGTCAGTGTGGATACATACAAGGCGGAGGTCGCACGGGAGGCGTTGCGTGCGGGCGCGGCGATGATCAACGATGTCTGGGGTTTCCGGCGCGACCCCGAGATTGCTCGTGTAGCCGCCGACGCTGGCGTGCCTGTGGTGCTGATGCACAATCAGAAGCATACTCGTTATGGCGACCTGGTGCCGGATGTCATTGGTGAACTGGGCAAGATGGTGAAAACGGCGGTCGCCTCCGGAGTGGAACACAGGAATATAGTAGTCGATCCAGGCATGGGATTCGGAAAGACTGCTGAACACAATCTTGAAATTCTGCGCAGCTTGGATGAATTTCAAGTACTCGGGTCGCCGATTCTGGTGGGGATGTCTCGGAAGTCCACAATCGGGTACGTTCTCGGACTACCGGTCGAGGAGAGACTTGAGGGCACTGCGGCTACGGTGGCTCTCTCGGTGGCATTTGGCGCTGATGTCGTGCGTGTTCACGATGTCAGAGAAATGGTGCGCGTTGCGCGCATGAGCGACGCTGTGGTGCGTGGCTGGAGCCAGGATGATGCTCAATGAGGCGTATGTCGGTCTAGGCTCGAACCTGGGCGATTCGGTCCAGAATCTCCGTGCCGCAGTTGGTATGATGGAAGAATTCGCCGTCGATGTTCTGCCGTCGTCAGTGTACAGGACGGCGCCCCAAGGATTTCGCAACCAGCCTCCGTTCTACAACGCCGTCTGCCGCGTGGTTACGAGAGTTACACCGTTCGAGTTGATGGACCGATTGCTGCGCATCGAAACGGGAGTCGGGAGACGGCGAATATTTCGCAACGCGCCCCGTCTGCTGGACATGGACATTCTCCTATACAACCGACTCGTGCTGAAGTCTCCGCCACTGACGCTTCCTCACCCTCGGATGTCCGAGAGACTCTTCGTTCTGCGGCCGCTTGCTGATATTGCCCCGCATTTGAAGCATCCTCTGGGCGGCGCCAGTGTAGGAGAAATGCTGCGAAGTCTGCAAGCGCAGTCGGACGTCATTGAACGGCTGGAATCGCAGCTAGCGCCTCCGTAGAGCCGCCGGCTGGTCACCAGAGGCAATCACCGTAGTGAAGGCGGCAACATATTTGGGATGGTGTCTCGAATCGGATAGGTCTCGTCACACTTTTTGCAGGTTAGACTTCCTTCAACAATCTCATCGTCCTGCTCCAATGTAACTACAAGGTCCAGCTGGCCCTTGCACTCCGGGCATACAAGGATGTCCATTAGCTTGCGCCGCATGTTCTATCTCCTACTCAGTCAGAAAATTCAGGAACCGCTCTTAACGTATGGCCTGGGGGGCGCCGCGCTACTTCAGCGCGACCTCATACAGGGTCTTCAGTAGGTCCGACAGCAGGAACACAACCAGGCCCAGAATTACGATTGTGTTGTAGCCTGAAACTGTGCGGAGCGCCCTGCTCAACTTCGTGCTTGAAGGTGCGTCCGCCTCTCTGAATGCTTCAGTGACTGAAGTGCGCTTACGCCGTGACCACGCGAGCACGAACATCCAGACGGAGAGCGCGATTTTTGCGCCTAATGTTACGACGTATGGTGCGCCAACTACTCCGGGAGTCAGCCGGTTGAGCGTCAATATGACGCCAGTGGCAATCAGGACATATACACAGGTTTCGACAAGGGCGCGAAACTCTGCCGCTGTTGCCAGGTTAATGAGCCTCGATCCTTCGGGAGAGCGACGAAGTGCTGGACGCAAGACTATGAGATAGAAGATGCTGCCACCGACCCACGCGGCGGCAGAGACAAGGTGCAGCCATCGAACTACAAGGAGGAATATATCGGTCAGATTCATAGCTCAGCCTGCGAAGTGGCCGGGCAGCGGGACGGCACCGAGCATGCGCCTGGCATCCTCAATTGATGATTTCGCTGAGAATCTCTTCCATCTTTTCTTCGTTCAGGACCCCCTGCCACCTCCGCACGATGTTCTGATCCCTGTCAATGAATACGGTCATCGGGAATCCGCTTACCTTGTACTTCGTGATGATTTCGTCTTCATCCGGACCCAGCGCGTATGAGACGCCAACCTCGTTGACGAAGTTTTGACCGTCCTCAGCCGTGTCGATTCCAAGAAGCTGCACGCCGACAAATTCAAGATTGTAGGACTTATGGTTTTGGAATACACGCTCGAATTCAGGCATTTCGGCGACGCAGGGAGGGCACGACGGAAACCAGAAGTTGAGCACCACGGGCTTGCCCTTGAGGTCGGACAGTCGCAGTGTCTCTCCAGCCTGGCGCGTCTCTGTGCCGAACAGCGTCAGCTCAAAGTCGGGGGCTGGGTCTACTGTTCCGCTCTGTGAAGAACATGCAGCCAGCGTCAGTAGTAAGGGCAGCAATAGCAGACCTACCCGATTGAATTGAAGCCGCGACACTGAGCTCATATTGTGTCGAACATGGGCAATCATCATCTTCATTTCCCTTTCTCCCCACCTGTCATCGCCTGGATTACCTTTACAATTTAAGATGCTCTACGCGCCGTCGACGGTTTTCGTGCCATGCTCCAAGTTTCATTGGTGTTCGGCAATTAGCTCCTCTGCGTAACGAAGCAGCACTTTGGCCCGGTCGTCGGGCACGTTTCTGGTGTTGAAATACATCTGAAGCGCCTCGTTGGGCGTCAATCCTCGTGTGTCCGCGTCCTTGACGCGCGTTCTGCCCCTGTCAGATACATCCTTAGAAATCGATGCGATGAAATACGCCGGTCGAAGCGAATCTCGAATTCTGCTTTCCACAAGCATCGGCTCCAGCTCGGCGGGCAGCGTAAGGCGCAGCCTAACAATTGCTTCCGCCAGGTCTTCATCCTCAATCGCCCTGATAACGGTTGAAGTTGGGTCTTCGTCTCCGGCTGCAAGAATCACATCGATTGTCAGGAATCTGCGCGCGCTATTCTTCACGAACTCAAAGTCGGTGAGGCGTGAACCCTGCGGCCGGGCTGAGTCAATCTCGAAGATGCAGAAACCCTTTTCGTCCCTTTCCTCGCCAAAGTCAACACGTTGCAGGCTGCCCGCGTACACGACATGCGGGTTCTGACTCAGCAACTGGTGACGGTGGATGTGTCCCAGCGCAACATAGTCGAACTGGGGTAGGGAGATACTGCTGTTCATCAGCACATGGTCATGCCCAAGCATCATTGATTGCTCTGATGCCAAGGTGGACTGGCTGACGGTCACATGCCCTGCCAGTACTGCTGGGATATTCTCGTCCAGGCCTTCAACCTGCACCTTGATGGAGTTGTCAATCATCGTCTGGATGGATTCGTTTATCTGCTGGTGCGTCATGCCGCGCGCGGCGTCGCTTGCCAGGAAGTCGCTGCGCTTAATCCATGGCAGGGCGACAATTTGCAGCGGTCCACTCCGGGTATTGATGATGTAAGTCCGCAGCCTGTCTCCAATGTACACATTTGCAACATTCAGCGTGGGAAAAATTTCAAGCGCGGTCGCCTGTGCGAAAACCTGCGGAGTATCGTGGTTACCGACTAGGAGAAATGTTGGAATGCCCGCGTCAGACAGCCTTGCGATGCGCTTGGCGAACTCGCGCTGGTGCGTCTGTGACGGGTCGCGGCTCTTGTATGCGTCGCCGCAGAAGAGCACAAGGTCCACTCTCGTGTCTATTGCGTAGTCCACGAGTTCGTCATAGGTCTGGAGAAAGTCGCCGAGACGTGAGGACAGCCCAGTGTTAGGGTTTATCCTGCCGTAGTTCTCCACGCCTATGTGGAGGTCCGCAAAGTGAAGGATACGCATGCGGCTTATCCACTCAGTCGAGCGCCCAATTCCGAGTCCAGATTTGCGATTGGGATGCGGGCCTGCTCCATGGTATCCCTGTCGCGTATGGTTACCGCGTTGTCGTCGAGGGAGTCGAAATCGACAGTAATGCATAGGGGTGTGCCGATCTCGTCCTGGCGGCGGTAGCGCCTGCCGATGCTCTGCGCGTCGTCATACTGAACGAAGCCTTCGACAGCACCGCTCCGCCTCACCGTGTCGTACACCTCGCGAGCGAGTGGCACCAGCCTCTCGTTCCGACTCAGAGGAAGTATCGCCACTTTGACAGGTGCGATGGCCGGGTGAAGCTTAATTACTACGCGCTTCTGAGTGCCGCCGCTCGCAGTAGGCGCTTCTTCTTCGGTGTAGGCGTCCACGAGGAATGTCATTACCGCCCGATCCACACCTGCGGCCGGCTCGACGACATACGGCGTAAATCGCTTGTTCTCTGCCTGATCGAAGTACGTAAGCGCGTGGCCGCTTCGCTCGGAATGCGCCTTCAGGTCAAAGTCGGTGCGGTTCGCTATGCCCTGAATCTCGCCCCAGCCCCAGGGGAACAGGTACTCGATGTCAAAGGTTCCCTTGGAGTAGTGGGAAAGCTCTTCGGCTTCGTGCGCGCGCACTCGAAGTCTGTCTCTGTTCACGCCCAGATCCGTATACCAGGCAAGGCAGTCCTGAATCCACTGTTCATGCACCTGCTCGTCAGTTCCTGGTTCCACGAAGTACTCGATCTCCATCATCTCGAACTCGCGGGTGCGAAAGATGAAGCCACCCGTCGTAATCTCGTTGCGAAACGCCTTGCCGATTTGCGCGATGCCGAAGGGCAGTCGCTTCCGGGACGAGTTGAGCACATTCTCGAAGTTCACAAATATGCCCTGCGCCGTCTCCGGACGCAGGAAGGCGATTGATGTGTCATCTTCGACCGGCCCGATGAAGGTCTTGAACATCAGGTTGAAGTTGCGCGCTTCGGTGAGTTCGCCTCCACAGTCAGGACACTTGCGCTCTGTAAGCTGGTCTTCTCGCCATCGCTGTCGGCACTCACGGCAGTCCACCAGGGGATCGGTGAAGCTATCGACATGTCCGCTTGCGCGCCACACTTCAGGGTTCATCAGGATGGACGAGTCCAGCCCAACCATGTCGTCGCGCTCCCAGACGAACGACCGCCACCAGGCGTCCTTGATGTTGCGCTTGAGCTCGACGCCCAAGGGACCGTAGTCCCAGGTACTGGAGATGCCGCCGTATATCTCGCTGCTCTGGAAGATGAAGCCGCGCCTCTTAGCGAGCGAAGCCAGGGCGTCCAAATCTACTGATGAAGTGTTGTTTTCTGACACGATGCTTAAAACCCTTGCTCTTGATACTGAGATGGCAGTTGACCTGTGATGATTATAACAAAGTAAGAGTTCATTAGCCGAGACAAAAGTTAAGCCCGCGACGGTCGTCACGGGCTTATCATGGTGTGCTTTGGAGGCGACGGGCGGATTCGAACCGCCGATAGGGGTTTTGCAGACCCCCGCCTTAACCACTTGGCTACGTCGCCTGATACTTGGTGCCGAGGAGGAGATTCGAACTCCTACAGCCTTGCGGCCACAGCGCCCTCAACGCTGCGTGTCTACCAATTCCACCACCTCGGCTGGCTGGGAAATCGAGAGCGCCGAATCTGATCGCTTCACAGGCTGTCGGCTTTCCACGTCCTGCAATTATATCCAAGTATCCTTTTTCTGTCCACATTTGCATGACTTGCCGTCGATAGGCCGAACGATATTCCCGAGGGCGCGTATTCGACGAAGTGCCGCCCGTCTCGTTGTGTCAATGCGTGTAAGCCGATAAAATGCGCTTAGATCAATAACTCTTAATAATCTCACGGCTCATGCGAGGTTTCAGATGCCGCAAATATCAGACGAGATGCTGGAAATTCTAGGCGCCATTCCCACGCAGACGCTCATAGACGCTCAATGGGTGAAGGGATGGCCTATGAGTTACATCGAAGGAGCGGTGCCGTTGCAACAGGGGCAGCACATGGCGGGCAGGGCGGTTACGCTGCGATTTGTGCCGCATCGTCCGGACTTGGTAGAGGACAAGCCGAAGGGTGCCGATTCTGCGGAGTATGTGGCAATCGAATTGTGCGGGCCGGGCGAGGTGCTGGTCATAGACGCGATGGGTTGGAAGTACAGTTCCGTTGGTGGCGACATCAAGTTCCTGCGGATGATGCAGCTCGGAGCGGGTGGTCTTGTTACGGACGGCGGCGTGAGGGATAGCGTCTCACTGAAAGAGTATGGTTTCCCGGTGTATTCGGCAAGTCTCACAGCGAAGCAGGGACCTGCCGAGTTCTGGCCGTGGCAGGTCAATGATGCGATTCAGTGCGGTGGCGTCCTTGTGCGTCCCGGTGATGCACTTGTCGGCGACGATGATGGTGTAGTGGTCGTGCCTCTGGGCATAGTGGACGAGGTGATCGAGATTGCGCATCAGCGAGAGGAAGTCGAGGCGGTTGTGAAAGCGCAGCTTGAAATCGAACAATGCTCGCCGGGCAAGTATTACCCGTTCAACGATAACACCTGGAAGCTGTTTGAGGAGAAAACTGGGAAGAAGCAGCCGTAATTTGTGCTTGGTCGTATAAGTTGTCAGGTAATTGGCTATGAATTAGACTTTAAGCGCGGCGTTTCGCCGTTGACCAGAAATGCAATCAATACACCAAATCATTGAGGAGATGAGCAGATGGAAGAGCGAACCGGAGTATTCGCGGCAGGCGACAATCAATTGACGCTTCTGGGCCCGGAGATAAGCGTTGGGCAGACCGCACCTAACTTCACCGTATCAGGTGCAGGCTTGAGCCGAGTAACGCTAGACAACTACGCAGGCAAGGTGAAGATCATCGCTTCGGTGCCGTCGCTTGATACGGGCGTGTGCAGCGACGAGACCAAGCAGTTCAGCGACTTCGCAAAGTCAATGTCGGATGACATCGTGGTTCTCACTATCAGCATGGACTTGCCCTTTGCACAGGCCCGCTGGTGCGGCGCTAACGATGTTGACAATGTCGAGACGGCGTCAGACTTCAAGTCCCGCGAATTTGGGGACAGCTATGGCGTGCATGTGAAAGAAAATGGGCTGCTCGCGCGCGCCGTCTTTGTGCTGGACAAGGACAATGTGGTGCGACATGTGGAATATGTGCCGCAGATCGCGCAGCTCCCTAACTTCGATGCCGCCCTCGCCGCGGCTAACGAGGCAGCGGGGTAGGTCTGACAAGAGTCTGACTGCTGGATGTGTAAATAGCGGCTATCCTGACTAGGTTAGCCGCTATTTCTTTAGGCCGCCGTAGCTCTTGCTATTCTTCGCGCTGCACTTTCAATGATAGAGCCTCGCAGGGATTGGGCCGACCGGGCGTCTCGCCTATAGGTATGATTTCCGCGTGCAGCTTGCCGGGCTTGAGTTCGAGCAAGCCTACACCGCCTAACCGCAGTTCCTTGTGTCGCGGAAATGTGATGCTTCCGGTGTTCATTATGACCGCACCCTCACGCTCGTAGAGAACTTCCTGGTGCGTGTGCCCACCGACCATAATGTCAACCGGGGACGGGAACAAATTCCGAATCTCTGCCATTGGAAGATGTTCGCTGCCGAGATCATGCACCATTCCGATGCGCCAACCTTCGACCTCCAAGATCTGTACTTCCTCAGAGCGATGGTCGTCATATGGGTCGTTGTTGCCGTTGGCGCATACGACGGGTGCGAACTGCTCCAGCCAGTCGAGAACACGAGTGTAGATCAAGTCGCCGCCATGAAGGATAAGGTCAACCGAAGAGAAGAATTCCGTGGGTTCCGGACCAAGTTCGTCAAGGTCTCTGATCAGGTTCGGCAGGTGGGTATCGGTTAGCAGTCCAATTTTCATTGTTGAGTTTGCTTTCGCCTAGGTGATCGCTCTTGCTTTCTCGATTGCCGCGCGTCTGAAGCCGAGCAGCTTCGTTGACTGAATCGCGCCTGTGTGCTACCTTTTCGCCGTCCGTGAATTCGCGTTGAAGGCGCAACTCACGCTATCAGACGAACAACCGTCATTCAAGTATTGGTGCTGGATTATACATCCTCACCAATTCACTGCAGCGGAATTAGCTGCTAGCCAGTTTCCACAGAAAGAGCGTACGTTATTGGAGGTGCAAAATGCCCCAGCGTAGAGAGGCAGCAATAGTTGGTATCCACGAATACCCGCTCAGGGTCGTCGGGCCCGGAACGAGCGCGCTCCAGATAAAGGCTGCATCTGCCATCAAAGCCCTTGAGGATGCAGGGCTGTCTGGAAAAGACATAGACGCCGTGTATGACACCGGCACACACCAGGGCATAGGTGGACTAGGAATATCTGAATATCTCGGATTGAAGCCGAAGATTATAGACAATACCGCTGTCGGCGGCACTTCCTACGAGTTCCAGGCGAACCACGCGGCAAAGATGATTGCGGCGGGCAAGTGTGAGGTGGCGCTGCTTACCTACGGCTCAACGGCGCACTCGGATAGACGCAATATCGGGACCGCGGGCGGAACGACTCAGGGACCGGCGACACCCGCCGGCAATATGGAAGATTCCTGGGGACAGACGCTGATCGCAAACTACGGTATGGTCAAGCGCCGTCATATGCATCAGTACGGCACGACCGACGAGCAGTTCGCTGAAATATCGGTCGTTACTCGCCGACACGCGATGCGGAACCCTGAGGCGGTCAAGGCGATGACCGATCTGGAATTCGTGGGCGTGAATGAAATCACCGTCCAGGATGTACTGGATTCACGCGTGATAGCACAACCGCTGCATCTGCTGGAGTGCTGCATGATTTCTGACGGCGGCGGCGCGGTCATTATTGCATCACCGGAAGTCGCAGCGAATTGCGCCAAGAAGCCCGCTTGGATTATCGGCGCGGGGGAGGCTACCAAGTATCGAGAGAATGGTGGCGACATCACCGTTAGCGCGGGAGCACAGTCTGGACCAATCGCATTTGCGGACGCTGGCGTAACGCCGGACGAGATTGACGTGCTGATGGCTTACGATTCATTCAGCATCACTGTGATGTGCATGATCGAGGACCTCGGTTTCTGCAATAAGGGTGAGGGCGGAGCTTATGTGAGCCAGCGACACCTCGGTTTTGACGATCCGCGCGGGCCCGCAATGAACACGGACGGCGGCGGACTGTCGTCGAATCACCCTGGTGAGCGGGGTATCTTCTTGCTGTTTGAGGCAACTCGTCAGTTGCGCGGGGAGTCCACGGCGCAGGTGGCCGATCCCAAGCTCGCGGTCGCAGTGGGCAACGGTGGGTCACTGGGCTCTCGCCATGCGACCGGCGTAACGATACTCGCGGCAGACTAGCATTGAGCGTCTTGGGGCAGATGGCTGACACTCAGGAATTGACCTAGGAGACAATGACATGGCAGGACAGCGACCACAACCCAGATTCCCCGAACCGGACACAGAGCCGTTCTGGGATGCCACTAAGCGACACGAACTTACCTACCAGATATGCAACGGCTGCGGCGATGTACTGTTTTATCCCCGCAAGTATTGCGTTCTCTGCGGGACCGACGATACGACCTGGCATACTTCTAAAGGCGAAGGCGAGGTATACACGTTCAGCGTCGTGATGCAGAGCAGGCATCCTGCATTTGCGGATCTGGGGCCTTACGCGGTAGCCTATGTTGACCTCGACGAAGGCTTCAGGATAATGACCAACATCGTGGGTGTCCCTAACCCTGTCGATGACGTCAAGTGCGGCATGCGCGTGAAGGTTCGATGGGAAGACCAGGGAGAGGGTGAAGTTTCCCTGCCTATGTTCGAGCCCGCTTAGAGTAAAGGAACCTTTTCTCTGGAAAGCTGGTAGTCTTGGAAAGCCCTTTGGTTTAGACAGAGGGAGCAACAAGCAAAAGCGGGTCAAAACTGGCCATTGTTTTCAGCTGCCGTAGTAGCAACATAATGCGGGGATTTGCTATGATTATGTTGGCTTGCACGGCGGCTGACTGTGTCTGGCACCTTCAAGGATTAAGGTTGCGCATTTTGGTCGATGTGCTTCGCATTAGAAAACAAAACCCTAATACATAACAGGGAGCACCACAGAATGGCAAATACCAATGGTTCAATAATGACGGTTGATCGCGTCGCCCTCTCTAGCAACAGGGCGAGTACGCCCGTTGAACTGCCTGACTACGATAAGAGCCGATTTGAAGAGGTCGGCTTTCTTACTGCAATGACGCTTGTGCTGCTTGGCAACTATTCCCAAACAGGACACTTTGGCGGCCCTCTTGCTTACACGCCGTACACCGTAATGACCCATCTGGCGGGGCCGGAGAACGGAGGGCTGCGGTACGACTATCGCCGCCCCAAGCATCCTTACGCTGACAGGTTTATGCTCGCAGGCGGGCACAATGCACCCGTAACTTACGCTCTGTGGATGATCATGGGTGAGGCGCTCGCGCGCAAGTATGCGAAGACGGGCGATCCGCGTTATTCGGTCGATCACAATCAGGGTATGCTCAGCATCGACTGCCTCGGGTTCAGGCGGGGCGCAGGCGCGCTTGCAACACTCCTGGAAGACTTCGACCTGACCGATGCACCGGAGATGGCACAGGCGAAGATTCGAGGAATCCGCTCGCTGGCAGGGCACTCCGAGACGACCGACATGACCAATGACGTGAACGGTGGTCCGTCAGGCATAGGCATCGCGACAGCGGCGGGCAAAGCAGCGTTCTGGGACATGGTGGGCGCGCCTGACAGCCTCAAGATCATGGCGATCGAGGGCGAGTTCGCAATGACATCAGGACACTCGCAGGAGATGAAAACTCAGGCTGTCGCCCAGCAGGTAGGCAAGCGGCTACGAATCCTGCTTTCGTACAATAATGCAGGTATTGATGACGAGCTGATAGGCGGCGTAATTCAGCCCCAGTACGACGGTTATCGCATTGAGGACCAGTGGGCCGCATACGGCTGGAATGTGTTCGCGGTGGAAAATGCCAACGACTACGATCAGGTCCTGGGCGTCCTCAAAGCAATGGAGGATTGGGATCCAAGTGACGACCGTCCTATGATTGTGGTAGGAAACACCGTCAAGGGCTGGTGGCCGGGCGCGGTTAATGGCAACGTGCCGGGCTACGGCGACCAGATCATCAGCTACGCTAGCCATCCTTACGCCTTCCCATTCAACGGAGACTACTTCTCGGCACTTGCGTCCACGTTCGAGCAGCGATTCGGCCTGGAGTTCGAGGGAATCAGGAGCGGTAACGCGGCTACGGACATGCGGGAGCGTCTTCTTGAGTTCAAGCGCAACATAGATATTGCGATGTCGGCTCTTGACGAGAATGGTCTTGGAGACTGGCTGGCGGATCGTCTGGTGGAGATCGGCGATTCGATTGACGAAGACATGCCGCTGCGAATCGACCGCAGCGTTGACCCGTTTGTGGACGAGCGGCTGAAGGTCGAGAACCTTCCAGTCGAGGCGCAAACTGTTAGTGTCAAGAATACTGTCTCCGGCGAAGAAAAGGATGTTTCCATCAAGCTCTTCGAGGAGCCTGGCAATGTACGGGGCACTAGGCGCGCGATATCTGAAATCGCAAAGTACATGAATTATGTTACTGACAACAGACTTGTCATTGTAGCTGCGGACCTTGCAGAATCTATCAACGTGGAGCATGGTGGGATATGGGGACACTACGACCCGGTAAATAACCCTACCGGCACACGCCTAAAGGCTGCGATTCAGGAAGCGGGCAATGTGTCAACCGCATTAGGATTTGTCAGTCAGTCTGCCTCCCTGGACCCGGACAAGCATGTGGGCGTATGGGCGATCAGCGGCACGTATGGTGCATTCACACCGTTGATGTACCTGCCGGCCCGCGTCTGGAGCCAGCAGAATCAGGACAGCCCGTTCCGTGTTGGCGTGCTGAACGTGCTCGCCGGGCACTCGGGTCCTGAGACCGCGGCCGACGCACGGACGCACTTCGGCATCTTCGCGCCGCAGGTGTGGAAGCTTTTCCCGAGGGGGCAGGTGATTACCCTGAGCTTCTGGGATTACAACGATGTGGCAGCCGGCTACTTCGCCGCAGCCGAGATCGCCGCGCGTGACCCAAAGGTCGGCGTGCTAGTGCTTGAAGTGGCGCGTCCAGACTTCCCGGTGGCTGACCGCAGCACATTCGCAGACACTGACCTCAAGGCGGCAGCCAAGGGCTTCTATGTAATACGGGACTTCGATGACGACAAGCCAAAGCAGGGTTATGTGATAGTCCAGGGATCATCGTCGACGGTCAACCTGGTCAGAGCGCTTCCGCAACTCGAAGAAGACGGTGTCAATGTTAAGGTAATCGCCGCTATCAGCGATGAGCTGTTCCAGCGTCAATCTCAGGAATACCAGGACTCGGTGCTTCCACCTGAGGCGATATACGACATGGCGGTGGTAACGACGGGCACCAGACGCATGTGGCCTGTGCAGAATGCGGGACCGCTCACTGATGAGTATTCGCTGGTTTCTGACTGGGATAACCAGTGGCTGACAGGCGGGACGGAGGCGGACGTGATTGCCGAGGCGCATCTTGATACAGATTCGATCTACAAGGGCATCAAGCGATTCGCGCTCGATCACGATGAGCGTATCAGCAGACAGGCAGGTTTGGTGGCTGCTCTGAGGTAGATGGGGACGCCATAGGGTACTCAAAAGAAGCGAAACGAGGGGCAGATCAGAAGACCTGCCCCTTTTCTTGCTCTTTGATGTCGCCCCTCTCGGAGATTGTAGTAAACAGGATATGCTACAATGGGTAATAGCAAGTGGGGACGCGCGGGTTCGACAGGGGAAGTCTCTACAGGATTGCAGGCCGAGGCGCCACACACCGCGTTAAAAGTGGCAAAAACTTTAACTGGCAACTCACAAGAGTACGCCCTAGCCGCCTAACCGCGGCTACATCCACCACTTCTTCCCTCCGAGAGGGGTGACTGGGTGCCATATTATCGGAGGAAGGCCTGACAGACGCCGATATCGACTGGCCTAACCCATCGGCTGGCTCTGAGAAGTTACCTGTCGGTAAGTTCTTCCTAGAGCGAGACTCAATTACCGACTAAGCCTGTAGTACATCCTTGTCGGAGAGTCTTCTGGACGGGGAGTTCGACCCTCCCCCGTCTCCACCAATCAATCGATTCAGGAATAGAGGCGACCAATACGGTCGCCTCTTCTTTTGTAAGAAACATCATGCGCATCGAGGCTCAAGCCTCAATAAATTGCAGGTATGCCTGAAGCTCGTCTGGCAGTGGAGAGCTGAATTCCAGGTATTCGTTGTCTGCTGGGTGTGTAAAGCCCAGAGTGGTCGCGTGGAGGAACTGACGGTTGAGTCTGCTGTCAGGCTTGCCGTATGTGGCGTCTCCTACGAGCGGATATCCGAGTGATGCGAAGTGCACTCGGATCTGGTGGGTGCGGCCAGTAGTGAGTCTAATCTCTACCAATGAGTGGGACTGGACTTGGCGCAATACGCGGTAGCGCGTGATTGCCTCGCGTCCGTTGTCCACAACAGCCATGCGCTGGCGATTCGCGTTTGAGCGTCCGATCGGGGCGTCGATTATCGCCTCAGCCGGGGTAATGCTGCCGTGCGCGAGTGCAAGATACACTTTGGTGAATTGCCGAGCTTTCAGTTGTTCGCTTAGTGCGCGGTGCGTGTGGTCATTCTTGGCGATGACCAACAATCCGGAGGTGTCTCTGTCAAGTCGATGTACGATCCCCGGGCGGACCGTGCCGCCTATTCCTTGTAGGTCGGGGCAGTGTGCGAGGATAGCATTGACGAGCGTGCCATCCGGGTGCCCCGGCGCGGGATGCACGGTCATACCCGCGGGCTTATCCACGACCAGCAGGTCGCTGTCTTCGTAGACTACGTCGAGGGGAATGTCTTGTGGCAGAAGATGGCTTTCCTCAGGCTCCGGTATGTACAGGACTATCTTCTGTCCTTGCTTAACCTTAGTGGATGGCTTCGCTGACTTGCCTCCGATAGTGGCGCTGCCATCAGAAATTAGCGCCTGAATTCTCGATCGAGAAAGATCCGTGCAGCGGCTGTCTAGGAATCTGTCGAGACGATCGCCGCCAACTTCCACTTCGAATGTTTTTGTGCAGACCATGTCGAGCAACTCAGCTGCTAGCGGGATGCCTTACCCTGCTCGACATCGGTGGCAGGTGTGGCGGCGTCCGGTTGAGATTCTTTAGCAGGCTTGCGGTCGAAGAGCAAGATTACCACGATCAGAGTCGTCATTCCAACGCATATGGAGGAATCTGCGATGTTGAAGATCGGCCACCGACCCACGTCAATGAAGTCGGTGACCGCGCCGAATGCCACGCGGTCAAAGAGATTGCCGAACGCACCGCCGAGCTGCAATCCGATGGCAAGACGCAGAATTGGGCTTGGCAATGCGTATGCGCGGTAGAAATATACAAGAAAGCCGATTGCGATGATCGAGGCGAATATCAGGAAGAGCGTCTGATTTGGCAGCAGTCCGAACGCAGTGCCCGTGTTAGCGCCATGTGTAATTCGGATCAGGCCCTCCGCCGGCCAGGATTCACCGAGCCGAAGCGTGCCCTTAATTGCGAACTTAGTGAGCTGGTCAGCGACAAAGACTACGGTAATCGTAGCTAACAGCAGCCAGTCGCGGTACGGGGCAAAACCCCTTGTAACTTCGTTAGATGATTCCGCTTGAGGGTCCGATTCTTCTACTGTGGCGCGTTTTCCCATATTCTGTTCTTCACTGAAGTCCTGTGTTTTCCATGCGTCCATGGTAGCGTTCTGCGCTGGGTTACATCAACCCTGTGCGGAGCCATGTTCCTCTGAAGTAGTACCAGGTGAACGCAATCAGTCTGAGTCCCATGCCACCGACAATTGCAGCAGGAATCCCGAGATGTCCCAGGGGGCTGAAGTTTGCAAGAATAAACGTAAGAGGAATCTCGAATGCCCACATTGTCGCTACGGTGATGACCATTGGAGCGAAAGTAGAACCGGATGTGTTGAACGCCTGAGTGAATATCTGCACCGGGCACATAAATATGTACCCGATCGAGGCAATGACGAGCCATGTCGATGATATCCTGATGAAGTCAGCGTCCGAATTGAAGAACCCTGCGATCGGTTCGGGGAATGCGATTAACAGCATAAGGGCGGGTGCTGCCATTCCGAAGCCGATGAGCATACCCCATCGGACCGCGCTGCGAGCCCTTTCGGTCAACTCTGCGCCGAGGTTCTGGCCGGCTAGCGCGCCCGCTGCGCGGCCCATGCCTCTTGAACTCTGATTGACCACGTTCTCGGCGCGGCGGGCCAGCGCGAATGCGGCGAGAGCGACATCTCCGAACTGCGCGGCAACTCCTACGACGACGAGCTGTGAGACGCCGCGCTGCATATTGGTAACGGATGCGGGCGCTCCCTGACGCAGCAGGCTCCAGATCAAAGGGAAGTCAATCCTGAACTCTCTGAAGCGGAGGCTGATGCGCCCGCTGCCGGAGCGCAGTGCCCAGTAGGTCATTCCCACGCCGAAAATCTCTGCTGCCAATCGGGCGAATGCGGCGCCTGTCAGACCGAGAGACGGCAATCCGAGCCAGCCG
Source organism: Dehalococcoidia bacterium (assembly GCA_963665605.1). Classification (GTDB taxonomy): domain Bacteria; phylum Chloroflexota; class Dehalococcoidia; order Lucifugimonadales; family JADFKI01; genus Bin90. Next base: position 3,881,937 of record OY762409.1, read on the forward strand.
AAAATGAGGATGGGGCTTAGGACGATGTGAATAACTCGGGAGACCAGGGCTGCTTTGAGTGGGGTAATGCTGTCTCCCGAAGCCTGCAATGCGCCCCCGAAGAGACGGTGGTAGCTCAGACATGCCATGGCGATCAATTGCACCTGCATATATCCGGTGCCTTGCTCGACGGCGGCGTCACTCATGCCTATGAGCCTGAGCAGCGGTTCGGCGAGAAAGAGTCCCACGGCAATCATCACGACTGCAAGGACTGATGTCAGCAGGAAGGACTGGACAAGTACATGGTTGGCCTGGGCCAACTGACGGGCGCCGACCGCGCGGGCAATCATGGAACGCATGCTGGAATCCAAGCCCATGCGCGCCATCATAATGGTGCTGAGGTACGCTTGTGAGGCTCCCAGTCCTGCGATGGCGTGGAAACCGAGGCGTCCAGCCCAAACGAGGTCCGCAACCTGGTCGATGACCCCGAGAAAGCCTTCAGCAACCTGTGGCCATCCCAGATACCAGACGTGGTTGCGAATGCTGCCCTTAGTGAGGTCGCGGCGAGCTAGGGCGGAGCGTCGTCTTGAGGGCCGGGGTGCTGTTTTCCGTGGGGGAACTGTGCGTGACGAAGTTGTGCGCTGGGCGGATTGCTCGTCGCCGTTACGCTGCGATTCGTCGTCCTGCATAGAGTCCTTTCGGCTTGCGAGACCCGTTCTAAGCTTCAGATATGCCATGCGGATGACGTCAACGATAAGGAATGTGGAAATGCAAGTCAAATGGCCCCGTGGCAGGAAGTCAACCTGGAGACTAGACGCCTTGTAAGGCGTATTGTAAAGTTACATGTAATACAATTACGATACACATTTAGGAGGTAAGCAATGTCTCAACGGGATGCTGAAAAGGAAGAAGGACAAGAGAGCCAGAGTGCTCAAGATGAAAGGCGCAGGCTGTCAGACAACGTCGATGAGATCGTGGACGAGGTAAACAAGACGGTGCGAGTAGCGATTGTGAAGGGCGTGGACGCCGCCGAGACGATCGGAGAAAACATTCGAGACACGATCCAGGGGATGCGCGGCAGTCGGGACAATGTGGTGATGGTGCGGGTTGATAAGGCAAGCTTGGACCGGCTAGACGAGCTTGTAGAGGCTGGGATTATGAGCAGCAGGTCGGAGGCTGCAGCGTTCCTGATAGCAGAGGGCATCAAGGCAAGGCAGCCGCTGTTCGACAGAATCGGGGAGAAGATACAGGAAATAAGGCGGGCCAAAGATGAGCTTCGGCAAATGGTGGATGAGGATGGGGCCGATTAGTTCTATGGCGCGTTCTAGGCGTGTGTACTAGGGAGTGTCCTGACTTTATATCGCGGCACATTCGTGTATAATACGCCGCAACAATCAGCACGATTCGTTGCGGCGTACATGTGCGCCTTGCTGGTGAAATCACTCTTTATATTGACATACAGGAAACCACACATTTCCACGGAGGCATCACGATGACAACCTCTTCTTCATTTCCAATCATAAGCAAGCCTGCCATTGAGGACATGGAGACGAAGCCGAATCTCGACTATGACAAGGTTCGCGGCAACTTCGACTGGCAGCAGATGTATGAAGAGCTTGATTGGCAGCCGGGCGGCGGTTTGAACAAGGCGCATGAGGCCATTGACCGCCACGCGAACGGGCGCAACCGCGACAAGATCGCGATGATCTGGGAAGGAAAGAACGGCGAGAAGGAGACCTACACCTTCGGTCAGATGAAGGAGCAGTCCAATAAGTTCGCCAATGTTCTAAAAAGCCTCGGCATCGAGAAGGGTGACCGCGTTTTCATCTACATGGAGCGGCTACCTGAGCTTTACTTTGCGTTCTTCGGCATCCTGAAGGTCGGGGCGATTGCGGGGCCATTGTTCTCGGCATTCGGCCCTGACCCCGTTAAGGACAGGATGCAGGACAGCGAGGCGAAAGTGCTAGTCACGCAGCCGGATCTGCGGCGCAAGATCACACCGATCATCCCTGAGCTGTTCGAGCTTCAGCACATGGTAATCGTGAACAAGAACAACCGCGACCCGCAGCCTCTAATGTCTGGTGACCTCAGCTACGAAGAGGAAATGGCTAAGGCGACGGCGAACTTCGATACGGTCATCACGAGCCAATATGACTACTCAATAATGCACTACACATCGGGCACGACTGGCAAGCCTAAGGGCGCGGTACACCGACATCAGGCAGTGGTGCAGCAGTATGCCACCGGCAAGTGGGCGCTCGACCTGCAGGAAGACGATATCTACTTCTGCACGGCGGACCCGGGCTGGGTTACGGGCACATCTTACGGAATGCTTGCGCCCTGGACTAACGGAGTCACGCAGCTCATCTACGAGGGCGGCTTCCGCGCCAGCAAGTGGTATCAGCTAATCCAAGACTACAACGTGACGGTGTTCTACACGGCGCCTACAGCCATTCGGATGCTGATGAAGTCGGGCGATGATGTTCCCAAGCGATACGACATGTCCTCGCTCCGCTTTATGGCGAGCGTAGGCGAGCCGTTGAATCCGGAGGCGGTTGTCTGGGGCAACGATGTCTTCGGCATGCCGTTCCACGATAACTGGTGGCAGACGGAGACCGGCGCGATTATGTGCGCGAATTACGCCTGCCAGGACGTAAACCCAGGTTCCATGGGCAGGCCCATACCCGGAGTGGAACTAGGAATCGTGGACGACGAGTTCGAGCCCGTACCAGTCGGCCAGGATGGGAACTTGGTTGTGCGACCGAACTGGCCCTCGATGTTCCACGCATACTGGAATAATAGCGAGATGTATAACTCGCGCTTCCGAAAGGGCTGGTACATTACGGGCGACACGGCGCGAGTCGATGAGGACGGATATTTCTGGTTCGTCGGACGCGCGGACGATGTCATCAACACAGCGGGGCACCTCGTTGGGCCGTTCGAAGTCGAAAGCGCGCTTATCGAGCATCCCGCCGTCGCCGAGGCAGGCGTCATTGGTAAACCAGACCCGATTGCAATGGAAGTCGTGAAGGCGTTTGTGTCACTGAAGGACGGCTATGAAGAGTCCACAGAACTGCGGCGCGACATAATGCGCTTCAGCAGGCAGAAGCTGGCTGCCGCGGTCGCGCCTCGCGAGCTTGACTTCGTGCCGACGTTGCCTAAGACTCGCAGCGGCAAAATCATGCGACGTCTATTGAAGGCTCGAGAACTTGGTCTGCCCGAGGGCGATACCAGTACGCTTGAAGACGACTAGAAAGTCATTTATTGATTAGCGAACGCCGTTGAATTCGTACCGAGAGAGGTCTTAGATGAAAATTAGCTGGTTCCACCTGATGCCCTACCGATTCCTGCCGAAGGACTTCGAGGACAAGTACCGCAGCGTCTGGGTGGATGTGCCCAGCCATCTGTTCGAGGCAAACAAGGCGCATCAGCTCTACAACGAGTATCTCGATGAGCTCGAATTTGCTGATGAGGTGGGTTTTGACGGTATCTGCGTCAACGAGCACCACAACAACGCCTACGGCATAATGCCAAGCCCGAACATCACGGCAGCCACTCTGACACGGCGTACCAAGGATGCAGCCATCATCGTGCTGGGCAACAGCCTCGCGCTGTACAATCCGCCACTGCGCGTAGCCGAAGAGTTTGCGATGCTGGACTGCATTAGTGGGGGGCGTCTTGTTGCGGGCTTCCCCGTCGGCACTTCGATGGATACCAACTTCGCCTACGGCGTAAATCCCGCTACTCTGCGCGAGAAGTACTACGAGGCACACGACCTGGTGATGAAGGCCTGGACCGAGCCTGATATGTTCGCGTTCAACGGCAAATATAACCAGGTTCGCTACGCCAATATCTGGCCTCGCCCACTGCAGAAGCCACATCCGCCAGTATGGATTCCAGGTGGCGGCAGCGTCGAAACCTGGGAATGGACGATCCGCATGAACTATGTCTATTGCTACCTGAGCTACTCAGGGTACAAGCGGGGCATACAGGTGATGGACGGTTACTGGAAGGAAATGGAACGGCTTGGTACGGACGATAACCCTTATCGAGCTGGTTTCCTGCAGCTAGTTTGCGTCGCGGAGACCGACGAGAAGGCGAAGGAGCTTTACGCCGAGCATGTGGAGTACTTCTATAAGAAGTGCCTGCATGTGTATGAGGGCTTTGCGGATGCTCCGGGATACCGCACGATTCGCACATTGAAGGCCGGAGCAGTTGCCCAGCTGGGCGCCGCCGCGAACCAGACGAGACAGTCGATGACCTGGGACGACTTTGTTGAGCAGGGTTATGTGATCGCGGGCAGCCCGAAGACGGTCATTGAGAATCTGCGTGGAGCTGTAGAAGGTCTGCGCGTGGGACATCTGATGGTCCTGCTTCAGATTGGTAGCATGCCTAAAGACCTCACGATGAAGAACACCGAAATGTTCGCGACGGAAGTTTATCCGGAACTACAGGGCATGTGGGACGAATACGAGGACCACTGGTGGCCGCAGCCGATTGAGGAGCCTGAGGTTGCGGGTATGGCGTCGGCAGGGCCATAGCATAGAACGGCGATTTTGAGAGATGAATCTATGGGCAGGCCTTGTGCCTGCCCATACTTTGCGTGGTACAGAATTCAACAGCAATGATGTGCTGAGTATCAAGAGGTCATAGCAAATGGTAACCCAACAGAATGGTCAGGTTGTGACAGTAGGCGGTGCGGAAATCGAAGTCGCTAGCAAGGGCAGTGGGGATCCACTAGTCTATCTGCACGGCGCTTTTGGTTATAGGGGATGGCACCCGTTTATGGACGCCCTCGCCGAAGACTTCACAGTATATGCGCCTAGCCAGCCCGGATTCGTTGACAGCGCTCCCGGACCCGACGATATTGACGAATTGTTGGATCTCACGCTTTACCACTTCGACCTGCTTGATGCCCTGGGACTGGCAGCGCCGAATGTTGTCGGGCACTTCTTGGGTGGGATGATCGCTGCGGAAATGGCGGCGATTCGTCCTGACAGTATCAGTAAGCTCGTGCTGGCCGCTCCTGCGGGGATTTGGCTTGACGACGATCCAGGCGTTGACTACTTCGCAACGCCGATGGAGGAACTACGCGGCATTCTGTTCGCTGATCCGAATTCGGACGCGGCCAAGTCAGTGCTGCCTGAGCCTGCGGACGACCTTGAGCGCGGCACACAAATATTAGAGCGTGTGCGCTCGCTAGCCACTGTGGGCAAGTTCCTTTGGCCGATTCCGGACAAGGGATTGAAGAAGCGGATGGGGCGCATAAAGGCACCGACCCTAGTAGTCGTAGGCGATCAGGACAAGGTTGTACCGGCGTCATATGGCATCGAATTTGGAAGTCGCATTTCAGGCGCGTCTGTACAGACAGTGACTGGCGCGGGGCACATGGTGATGATTGAGAGGCCTGGCGAATTTGCGCGAGCGGTGAAGGATTTCTTCCAGGGCTAACTTCTGCCTTCGCAGTCGCATTCGGTAATGTGAACGCCGCCCCGTATCTGACTATGAGGCGGCGTTTGTGTAGATCTGGTGGGCTTGTACTATCCAACAAACCATTCTGCGAGTTCGTCACGGTTGTGTTCTAGCCAGGCAGCGTTGAGTCGTATGCGTTCTAGCGACTGACTGATGGTGCGCGCTCCGCCGGGCGCGGGGTTGTCTGAGAAGAAGCGCTCAACGTCGTCGTGCATATCCAGCGTTGTGAACGCAGAGGCAATACCAACGAGACGCATGATGGCGAATCCACCTTCGCCGTAACGCCTGTCGAGTTCCGGCCAGTTGTCTTTCAGGAACTGCCACGCAAGATCGCGGCCCTGAGTGTTGCCCGCGACGAGTGTAATGACGCTCACAGTATCGTGCACCCGCACTTCGTCGCCGAGTGAGCGGTTAAGGGTTTCTTCAAGTAGCGCCTTGTCCTCAAACGAGGTCAGGCCATACAGGAATCTAACCTTCTCCTCCTGGAGCGGCGTGTCACCTCGGAGTTGCCACATCGCATCGTACTCGGAGCGGCCGCCTATCTTTGCGGCGAGACGGAAGATGATACCTCGAATGTCAGGGCTGACGCTTGCCGGGTCGTCAGCGTAGGCTGCGAATCGCATTGCAGCTTCTCGAAGGGCGTTCTCGTCGTCGTTGGCTCCCACATGATTGAGGACCGTGCTGCGAAGTAGGGCGTCCATGTGGGACTCGTTTGGCTTCGCATCCCAGCCGACGTTTGCGGCGACATCTTGGAATATGCCGCGTGAAAACGCCTGGAAGTTGCCATAGAAACCTTCGTCCGACAGCAAGTTGTCCAAGCCGCCCAAATTGGATGATAGGTCGGCACAGACGGGGGCATTGTCCTCATTCTGATATGCCTCGGCGATAGTGAGGAAATCGGTCGCGGGTATGATTCCCGCGCGGCTGAGGGCAAACGCGTCGTTTTGAATGCCGAGCCTGTCAATTGGTGTTAGTGCCTTCGATCTGATGGGTTCGACTAGGCGCTGCAAGTCGGCGCTTGAGTATTTCACGCGATAGAACCCGGTCTGCTCCGGGTTGACCTTCGTCCATGAGTCGTCGCCTGAACCGGAGTCGGGAACATCCCAAGAGAGTGACCTTGTGTCCATCAGCGTCCCTGCGCTGTCAGAGCCACTGCCTGTGTACACGCCAACGGGAACCCTCCACAGCGTCTCGTCGTCGTCTCCCGATTCAAGGATGGCGTCGTACAGGAAGCGGCGCTGCGTCAAGTGCAGGCCTATGTTTCCGTTGCTGCGCTCAATTCCGACGTCCAACATAGGATAGCCGGTCTGCAAGACCCAACTGTCCATTATTTCTGCCACCGGCTCGCCGGACACATCGGCCAGCGCGTTCCAAAGGTCGGATCGTTCGGCGTTGTCGTACTGGTGCGTGGTCAGGTACTTGTTCAAGCCCTGCCGGAAGGTCTCTTCGCCCAGGAAGCTCTCCAGCATTCTGAGGATTGACCCGCCCTTGCTGTAACTGATGGCGTCAAAGAGTTCGCCGATCTGCGCCGGATTGCTGACCTCCTGCTCGATTGGGTGCGAGTTGCGTAGCCCGTCGAGGCTGAGGGCACGATTTGTGTCGCTGGAGACGAACTGCGTCCAGACCTCCCAGTCAGGGAAGAGGTTGTCGGTCGCCTTGTCTCCCATCCATGAGGCGAAGCTCTCGTTGAGCCAGAGGTCGTTCCACCAGGCCATTGTAACTAGGTCGCCGAACCACATATGGGCCATTTCGTGGGCGATGATGGCGGCGACAATCTGACGCGTTCCAACGGAGGTGTTTTCCGAATCAACGAGCAGCGCGGTCTCCCGGTATGTTATTGCGCCCCAGTTCTCCATCGCTCCAGCGGCGAAGTCAGGAATCGCGAAGTGGTCAAGCTTGGGAAGAGGATAGGGAATGCCGAAGTAGTCGTTGAAGTACTTCAACAGACGTATGGAGGTCTCCAGCGCGAATCGACCCTGCTCTTCGCGGCCTCTCGTCGTGAAGACGCGCATTAGAGTGCCATTGTCTCCGACTTCCTCGATATAAGAAAGGTCCCCTACGATGAATGCCAGCAAGTAGGTGGACATAATTGGAGTCTCTGCGTAATTGACCGACTTGACCCCTGGGCGTATCGCTTCTTCGCTTACAATCGGCATATTGGAGACGGCGGTCATATCCGCGGGAACTACAAGTGTAAGCTCGAAGGTCGCCTTGAGCGCGGGCTCATCCCAGCAGGGGAATGCACGGCGTGCATCCGTGGCTTCCAACTGCGTAGTCGCCATAAAGCGCTCATTGCCGTCAATGTCGGTGTAGCTGCTGCGGTAGAAGCCCCTCAGCTTGTCGTTCAGCTCGCCTGTAAACTCGATTGAGAGCGTTGCCTCGCCGGCTGGCAATTCGACGCCAAACTGAAAACTGGCGGTCTCGTCCTCTTCATTCAACAGGGTGCTCTGGGCCGCCAGCTCCGTTCCGTCGGACAATGTTATCGAGCAGGACTGGATAGCAATCTCAATCGAATTAAGAGTGATGGACGATGTGGGAGATAGAATATCAATCTGAATCGCCTCACTGCCGGTGAATGTGAATGTGCTGAAGTCGGGCTCCAGGGTTATCCGGTATTTCCAGGGCTTGACGTTTGCCGGGACTAAGATTGCGTTTGATGTTGTCATTGATTCCTCTCAATGGTGGTTGTTTCATGTTCCAGTTAGCTTGCTGTCCAGTTTGGCTTGCGCTTCTCGGAAAAAGCAAGCGGGCCTTCGACGAAGTCGTCGGACGCTGCGGCCTTCAGTTGCTCCGAGTAGTTGCGGTTGAGGGCAATTTCGAGAGGCCAGTCGTAGCCACTAGTTGCCATTTGCTTGCTTGCGCGGGCTGAGAGGGGAGCTACTTCAAGGATTTCGTTAGCCCAGCGTTCCGCGGTTGCCATCAGGTCTTTCAAGGGGACCACTTCGTTTACGAGGCCGAGGCGATACGCCTCCTGTACGGGTATGCGTCGAGCCGTGAGGAGCATGCCCATTGCAATCTTGTAGGGGACGTGTCGCGGCAGCCTGTGAACGCCACCTGCGCCCGCAATCAGACCGACGCGCGGTTCAGGCAGGCCGACCTCTGCGTGGTCGGCGGCGATGATAATGTCGCATGCCATTGCTAGTTCCAAGCCGCCGCCGAGAGCGTAGCCGTTAACCGCCGCGATGATGGGCTTCCAGCATTCGAAGTTGGAAGTAATTCCGCCGAAGCGCGCAATCTCGCCCGAGCGATCGCGCCGTCCTCGCTCTGCCGTGTATCGGAGATCGTTGCCAGCGCTGAATGCTCGCTCACCCGTTCCGGTAAGTATCGCTACCCATACATCGGGGTCGTCACGAAAGTCGCAGAAAGCCTGGTAAAGCTCCGCGTTGGCGGGTGGGTGAAGCGCATTGAGACGCTCCGGCCTTGTGATGGTCACATAGGCGATGCGCCCCTTCTTTTCGTAAGTAATGAATTCGTAGGCCATTGTTCTCTCCTCATAAGAGCGTGCTTTGTGTCGAACGGAATTATAACAGTAGCGTAGGTGCCAGCTTGCCTATGCCCAGCCGTCCCAATGAGTGACATCCTCGATCGGCTTTCTGCGCGTGGGCCCGTAGCGCACACCATCTGCCGGGTATCCTATGGGCAGCAATGCGGCGGTTTCCACATGATCTGGGATGCCCAGAATCTCATGCACCTCGTCCTCGTACTGCTTGTGGAATGTCGTGAGCACGCTTCCCAGTCCGAGGGCGCGGGCAGCCAAGAGAATATTCTGCACTGCCGGGTATATCGATGAGCCGGTGGTTAGATTTGTCGAGCCTCCGTGTTCGATGCAGGCGAGGAGCAGAACCGGCGCTTCATCCATATGTTCAACGAGATGGGTCGCTGAGCGGAGAATGCGTGGGTTTACGTCCTGAAGCCATTGCAGGTTTGGAAGTGCCTGCCGTCCTGCCCGGCGATAGATTTCAGAAAGCTTGGCGCGCAATTCATCGTCCTGGATAATCATGAAGTGCCACATCTGGCGGTTGGTTCCGCTCGGAGCCTTCGACGCGGCTTCAAGTATCTTGTCCAGCGCCTCCTTTGGCACGGGGTCGGACTTGAAATAGCGGATCGCCCGTTGCGTGTGCATGGCTTCAAAAAGGCCAATATCTTCGCTCATAACGTACTCCTGACTAATGCTGAATTTCAGTGGAGATTATATCTTATCGCACTCTTGGATTGTGTGCGGCGGGCATTACGCTCTGTTAAGATAGGCGGGCAAAATCTGAAAATAATTGGAGGAAGCTAAGATGAAGGTCGGAACTGGAATGCAGGGTGGTCTGGTGGCGGATATTCCTGAGAAGGTTCGCAAGGCGGAAGAACTGGGCTACGACTTCTTTTCGACCAGCGAAACGAAGCATAACCCGTTTGTCACCGCCGCTCTCGCCGCAGAGCATGTCCGGCGCGCGCAAGTTCGGACGTCCATTGCCTTGGCGTTCGCACGAAGCCCAATGGATACCGCCTACAATGCCTGGGACCTGCAGTCTTTGTCGGGTGGGAAGTTCCAGTTGGGCATGGGCAGCCAGGTTCGTGGACACATAGTCAGGCGTTTTAACATGCCTTGGGGCAGACCAGCGGCCAGAATGCGCGAGTACATCCAGGCGCTGCGTCACATCTGGGGAAGCTGGCAGGACGGCACGCGACTGAACTTCCAGGGGGACTTCTACAATTTCAACCTTATGCCTCCATTTTTTACCCCTGATCCGATCGATCACCCCGACATAAAGGTGTACATTGCGGCAGTCAACGAGCGGATGCTTCAGGTGGCAGGTGAAGTGTGTGATGGCGTACTTCTCCACTCGTTCGGCACATTCAAGTATATCAACGAGGTCGTTGTCCCAAACTTACAGAAGGGAGCGGACAGGGCGGGCAGAACCCTTGCTGACATCGATATCAACGGGGGCGGATACATCATCACCGGTCCGAGTGAGGAGAATATAGAACGCAGCAGGCAGGAGGTGAAGAACGCCATATCGTTCTACGCCTCAACGCGCAGCTACGCTCCCGTGATGAACCATCATGGCTGGAACGATACGGCACAGCAACTGTATCGTATGTCCGTGGATAACAAGTGGGGAGAGATGGGGTCACTCATTACCGACGAAATGTTGGATGAGTTTGCCATCGTGGGTACCTACGACGAGATCGTTGACAAGATTAAGGAGACGTTTGGGCCATTCGCGAGTTCTCTGAGCTTTTCGATTCCGGTGAGCACCGGCGAGGATGAGGAAGTACTCAAGGATATGATCGCGCGACTGAAAGAGGATTAGAGCAAATCAGAGCAGAATCTTGCGCGGTGGGACACGATGGCGTTCGCGTCTTATGATGTCTTCGATCTCAAGCGCGGCTTCGTCAGTGGCGTCAGTGTGGTGGACGACAGTGTAATCGAATTTTTCGGCTTCCTGAAGTTCGTGGCGCGCCTGCTCAATACGTGTAATCAGCGCATCGTCCGATTCGGTGTTGCGCCCACGCAGCCTGCGCTCTAGCTCTTCACCACTTGGCGGGGCGAGGAAGATGAAGAGGGCGTCCGGTACCAGGCTGCGAACTGTTGCCGCGCCTTGGACATCAATCTTCAGAATGACATCCTGGCCTCGCGCCATGGCGTCCATCACCTGTGACTTGGGGACGCCGTAGTAGTTGCCAAAGACGTTCGCCCACTCTAGCAGTTCTTCGTTTGCAATCATAGATTCAAACTGCCGGGCGCTGATAAAGTGGTAATCCATGCCGTCGTGCTCGCCGTTGCGCTTGGCGCGAGTGGTGACGGTCACCGTGAAATGGTAGGGTCTGCCGGCTTCCCTCAAACGGGAGAGCAGCAAGTCCTTGCCCACTCCGGATGGGCCGGACAGCACGAGCAGCAGGGGGTTGGAGTGGACGGGCGCTTCCATCACCGGTTGCGCAGGTAGTTCCAGGACTTCTTGCGCTTTTCATCCCCGCCGGTCATCTGTTGGTACCGCTGCGTTAGCTTCTCTCCGAAGAAAGCGGTTGCCATTGACTGGCCAGCCGTGGGAAGCGCGTTTTCGCCCGTGTCAACGACTGCGCCTGCGTCCCACCTTGCGCGGCCCTCCCACGCCTTGATGAATGTGTCCACAAGCTCATCGTTCGACTCTCTGATCATATTGCGATATGTGTAGAGCTCTGTGATGTACTCATCAATCCAGTGGACGAGCGCTTCGATGTTGGTGTAGCAGGATGCCTCGTTGTCTATTGGGTCTTCGGATGCGAGACGTGAATATTCCGCGAAAGTAGAGGCAGCGAGCTGGTGCATTTCCCTCCACGATTCACTTCCGGCAGTGGTAGTTACGAATGCGGACGAGAGGACGGTAGGCAGGACTTCCATGGCCACAGCATAGCTGTCGTGCTCGTGCGGGTCGAGGAAGAGGGGCTTTGCGCCTATGAGTTCCACCATCCCGACAACTGTCTTGACTGAGGTTTCATCGGCTGAGCCCGAGGGTGAAATGCAGTAGTGGGCACCCTGGAACAGGTCTGCAGACGCATCTTCGAGCGTCGTATAAGGCTTGCGAATAAGGGGTCGCCCTGAGACGAAGCTGACACTCCCTGGTAGGAGCTGATCTGCCCATTCCATCGCCCTGACCTTGGCAGCGCAGGTGTCAGTGATGACGCAGCCATCCTCGACTATCGGCGCGATGGCGTCCAGAAGCTCACGCGTCTGCGTAAATGGGGAATCGAGTACAATCATCTGCGCGCCGCGGACGGCGGTTCGCAGGTTCGAAGTCTCTTCGTCGTAAGCTCCGCTCTTGAATGCAATTTTCAAGGCGTCTCTGTCGCCTGAACTTCCTACAATCTCCGTGTTGCGGAGGTTGGCTCGCTTCAAAGCTAGTCCAATGGACACGCCGACGACTCCTGTGCCTATGATCGTAATGCGCTCCAAGTCACACCTCCTTTTTCGAATTGCCAATGCTAACCAGAATTATGCTCACGTTGGAAAGTCTATCATACATCGCGACAACATCGTTACACACCGAGGAGCAGTTGCCTCAATACTCCGATTGCGGGAATCAATATTCTGCTGAGAATCCCAACGCTAAAAACGGCGTCTGCCAGAACTACAACCAGAAGTATCACCATTCCGAAGCGTTCGGTGCGCTCAAAGACTGCCGCTGCTGTTCGGGGCAGTATGCCCAGTACGACCTTGAAGCCGTCGAGAGGTGCGATCGGCAGCAGATTGAATACCGCAAGTACGATGTTCCACAGTACCAGGGACTGCAGGAACAATGAGTCTATACCGCCACCGAATGAAACAGTGCCCAATCTGAAGGGAAGTGCAGCGAGAGTCGCCACGATCATGTTTGATATTGGGCCGGCAAGCGCGACCAAAGCCATGCCTGGACGCTCGCCGATGCGGATGTTGGAGGGCGTTACAGGGGTTGGCCTGCCCCACCCAAAGCCGGCGACGAGAATAAGGATTGTGCCGAGCGGGTCGAGGTGCCTGACTGGATTCAGCGACAGTCTGCCCTGGCCACGTGCTGTGTAGTCACCGAGCTGGGTGGCAGACCATGCGTGGCTGAACTCGTGGACGGTTATGCCGACTATCAGGGCAACGGCGAAGGCGGCAAGGCTTATCAGCGCTCCGACAGGATCGATCTGAAACTGATCAAGTAAGCGAAAGAGCAAGATAGGGCCCGTTCATATTCAGACAAGAGAATGCGCGGCGGGATGAATTCATCCCGCCGCGCAATTTATCACAAGGATAGGGTGAGGCTTAGTGACCGCCGCATCCGCAGCCACCACCACCGCCCCCGCAGCCACCACCGCCGCAACCACAGCCACCACCACCGCAGGCGCATCCGCCGCCGCCACTGCCAACCTGGAAATTGGGATTGCTGATGACGAAACCGCTGCGCATCAGGCCATCTACATAGTCGATCTGTGCGCCTTCGACAAGAGGAGCGCTTTCAGGGTCAACTAAGACTTGCACGCCGGGGGCATCAACGACAAGGTCGTCTGACTTTGCCTCGCGCTCCATTCCAAGCATATACTGGAAGCTGCCGTGTGGTCCCGGAACGACCATCATCCGCAGCAGCGCACCCTTTTCGCCCTGCTCGTTAAGTATCTCTTCGAGCTTCTCAGAAGCCAAATCAGAAACCTCTATAAGAGGGGTTGTTGTCACGGTTACACCTCCGGCCTATAAAGCCTCATTATGCAGACGCGGCTGCCTGTCCGCCAATCGTAACATTACGGCAAGTGACGGTCAAGAACAGCGCCCGGCTTGACGCTCTTGCCTTAGCTCTTAACTCTTAGTGCGGTATCGCTGCGCGAGGTTATTGCGGTAGTCCGGGTCTTGCGAGATTATCTGACCTCGGCTCAGTTGCTCCTCGACTGATGAAACGCGTGGAGGCCTTGGAGCAGGAGGCGCAGTGCCAATCGCACCACGAGATTCCATATCCTGTATTTGTGCTGCTGTTGCGCCCATCATTTCCGAAAGGACGTACCCATTGTGCTGGCCCAGTGTTGGCGCCGCCGAGCGTAACTCACCTGGTGTCCCAGAGAATTTCCACGGCCTGCTGGTATAAGGTAGAGGAGGCATGCCCGTGCTTGGATGGTGCTCGGCAACCTCGTAGAATCCACGACCATTAAGGTGAGGGTTGAAGAGAAGGTCCTTTCCGTCAAGCACGGCACCTGCGGGGACGCCTCTAGACTGCAATGCGTTCATGAGCCCGTATCGCTCCAGCCGAGAAGTTGCATCGGAGAGTAAGGCGTCGACCTGGTCGCGGTTCTTCTGACGAGACAAGGCATCCGCAAATCGCTCGTCATTAGGCCAATCGCTTTGCTCTAACACGTCGCAGAGCGCCTGCCATTGCTCATCCGTTGACACGGCGATGGTTATCCATTTGTCGTTGCCCTTGCAGGGGTAGCAACCATGTGGAGACATCAGTGAGTGCTGGTTGCCCTGGCGCTCCGAAGTACGCCCATTGACTGAGCGGTTTAGCATCGCCTCGGGTATCGTCGAGGTAAGAGTTTCAGACTGCGATACGTCGATGAACTGACCCTTGCCGGTTCGCGCCCGATAGGCGAGGGCGGCCATGATCGCGAACGCCGTGTGTTCTGCAGCAGTATAGTCGGCATAGGGTATTTCAGGAAGTACGGGAGGTCCACCCTTGTATCCACTGATGTGGGAGAGGCCTGAGGTTGCTTCGGTTGTGTAGCCGATCGCTCCGTAATTGGCCCAGGGACCGGTATAGCCGTAACCGGTCGAGGAGACCATGATTATGTCCGGTCGGATCTGGCGTAAATCCTCGTATTCCAGCTTGAAATTTCGCATCACGCGAGGTGTGAAGTTCTCGGCGAATATGTCGCTGATGCCAATGAGTTCGCGTAGCGCATCAATGCAATCTTCGTCATTCAGCTCGAGCGTAAGGCTGTATTTGTTGCGATTTTGCTCGTAGAAATTTGCCGCACGATCCCAGTAGTGCCCTTCGCCGTTGTTCTCGTAGAAAGAACTGGTGCGATAGTTGTCCAGACGGCTGCAGGACTCGATACGGATTACCTGCGCGCCCATGTCGCCTAGCAGCTTGATAGCATGCGGAATGGCAATGAGCTGACCCATTTCGACTATGCGAACACCAGCCAATGGCAGCGACATACTACACTACTCCTGAAGCCGTCAGCATGCTTAATTGCTCTGGGGAAAGACCCAGTCGCCCGCAGAGTATTTCATGGTTGTGCTCGCCCAATAATGGAGCTGGACTAAGGGCTTGCCATGGCGTCTCACTCATAATGAATGGTGCGCCGGGATACACTGCTTCGCCAATGACCGGATGACTGATGCTTGCGAAATAGCCGCGCTCATTGTACTGCTCGCTTGCGAGAACCTCGGCAGGGCTATGGACAACGCCGTAGATGTGGCCTCTTCTTTTGTGCGCCTCACGCATCAAGTCGAACTTGCGCCACTGGGTCATTCCACGCTCAAGTGCCTCTTGCAGAGCCTTTGCGTTGTTAAAGCGGCTCTCGGGCGTGCTGAACGCTTCATCCTTTAGTGCGGGTTCACCGATAAAGTCAGCAACGCCATTCCAGTCTACAGCGCCGCCGAAGTGTATGGGTACGATGTAACCATCTTTGGTCGGCACTGGACTGCGCGGCATGTCCCCGGTGTATGTGGGCTGTCGCTGTCTTGTGCTGCCCGCGTAGGTGTACAAGGAGGTCGTGTCGCGGAGGGCGGACGCAACGCATTCCTGGATGGACACATCGATATGCTGACCTTCTCCAGTGAATTGCTGGTGGTACCAACCAACAAGCGCGGCGGTGGCGGCGTTCGTTCCTGCCTTGAACTGAGTTTGGCGGAGCGCATGCTTCAAGGGTTCCCGGTCAGCCGATCCGAATATATACATCAGACCGCCGAGGGCGTAGTGTACGATGTCAGTTGCCTTGTAGTCCCGGTACGGGCCGGTCTGCCCAAAATTGGAAATCGAGACCATCACCAGCGAAGAATTCTTGGCCGAGAGTATGTCGTAGTCCAGACCGAGAGAAGGCATCACGCGCGGCGCGAAATTCTCCACGAGGATGTCAGTGTCTGCCAGCAGTCGGTGGAACAACGATATGCCGGTGGAGGCTTTGAGGTCCAGAGTTATGCTCTTCTTGTTCGTATTCAGGTATGCGAACAGAAGGCTGTGTTCAAGGTGGGGTTCGTCGTTTGCAAAAGGAGGCAGTCCACGGGCGGGGTCGCCCTGAAGTCGCTCCACCTTTACTACGTCGGCCCCAAAATCGGCGAGGAGCTTGGTGCAGTAAGGACCGGCGACATGGTGCGTCAGGTCGAGTACTCGCACGCCCTCTAAAGCTCGGTCTTGCAATGTATCGCTGTTAGCTCCCGAGGATCTGGAATCCGGAAGATTCGCAGAGGGAGTATATCACGCAAGCTGTTACCGGTCGTCTGCAGTGTGAGTACGCTATACTTGTACGAGCCGCTGAGGTGCAAGAATGCGTCGCAAAAAAATCTGTCAGTAATGCTTGACTTGTGACTTTCCCTGTTTTAGACTAGCAGGACGGTTGAGTGCAAAGATGACATTTACATTCTGACATACAGCATTCAGGCAAGCCTACAGCACGGCTGGGGACTGCCAGCCGTTTTTTTGTGTACCTTAACAACTGAATCCTGTCTAACAATAGACCGAGTAAATGATCCTTAATGTGGGTCAAGTTATTAAGAGTCTACGGTGGATGCCTTGGGGCCAAGGGCCGATGAAGGGCGCGGCAAGACTGCGAAAAGCCTCGGTGAGCTGTCTGGCGAGCTTAGCCGGGGATACCCGAATGGGGAAACCCATCCTGGCTCATACCAGGATACCCCGCGAATGCGGGGAGGTAAGTGGGGGAACTGAAACATCTAAGTACCCTGAGGAAAATAAATCAAAAGAGATTCCCCTAGTAGTGGCGAACGAACGGGGAAGAGCTCAAACCTGTCGGAGTTAGTGGACTGGGGTCCTATGTCCGATGGGGGTTGTAACACTGCCTGCTTAAGCCCCAGCGAGAGCAAGGAGTAAGAAACCCGAACCTTAGCTGAACGAATCTGGAAAGGACGACCGAAGAGGGTGATAGTCCCGTAAGCGAAAAGGTTTGGACTCCTGGCAAGTTGTTGAGTACCACGGGACACGTGAAATCCTGTGGGAAGCTGGGGGGACCACCCTCCAAAGCTAAATACCCTTGGCCACCGATAGTGAACCAGTACCGTGAGGGAAAGGTGAAAAGAACCCCGGGAGGGGAGTGAAATAGACCTGAAACCGTAGACTTACAAGCCGTGGAAGGCGGGGCTTCGGCCCGGCTGACTGCGTGCCTATTGAAGAATGAGCCGGCGAGTTAATTTAGGCAGCAAGGTTAAGGGACATCAGTTCCGGAGCCGAAGCGAAAGCGAGTCCGAACAGGGCGTGCAGTTGTCTGGATTAGACCCGAAACCGAGTGAGCTACCCATGGCCAGGCTGAAGCTCAGGTAGTACTGAGTGGAGGGCCGAACCCGTGTATGGTGCAAAATGCTGGGATGAGCTGTGGGTAGAGGTGAAATGCCAATCGAACTCGGAGATAGCTGGTTCTCCCCGAAATGTATTTAGGTACAGCCTCAAGTTAGTTTTGTGGAGGTAGGGCACTGGATGGGCTAGGGGGCGTGAGCTTACCAACCCCAACCAAACCACGAATGCCATAAAATGTTGCTTGGGAGTGAGACAGTGGGGGATAAGCTCCATTGTCGAGAGGGAAACAGCCCAGACCGCAGGCTAAGGTCCCTAAGTGTGAACTAAGTGTGAAAGGAAGTGGGAATCCCCAGACAGCTAGGAGGTTGGCTTAGAAGCAGCCACCCTTTAAAGAGTGCGTAACAGCTCACTAGTCGAGGGCTCCTGCGCCGAAAATGTAACGGGGCTAAAGTTCACCACCGAAGCCGCGGAATTTGCTATAAGCAGATTGGTAGGGGAGCGTTGTCAGGGCGTCGAAGCTAGTACCGTGAGGTCTGGTGGAGCGCTGAGAAGTGAGAATGCCGGCATGAGTAGCGACAATCCTGGTGCGAATCCAGGACACCGAAAGCCCAAGGTTTCCTACGCAACGTTGATCGGCGTAGGGTAAGTCGGTCCTAAGCCGTAGCGCACCGCGAAGGCGATGGACAGCAGGTCAAAATTCCTGCACCACTGTTATTCCGTTTTAAATCAGAGGAGGGACGTGGGAAGGTAGGCAGGGCGTGCCCATTGGACATGGCACGTTTGCCCTTGTAGGCGTCGACGGGGATAGGCAAATCCGTTCCCGGAGCTGAGGGGGGTGAAAACTCCAGGGATAATACCCGGGGGAATCCTGTTGAACCTATGCCACCAAGAAAATCTTCGCTGACAGGGGTTTCAGTGACCGTACCGCAAACCGACACAGGTGGGCAGGGGTAAAAGTCCCAAGGTGAACGGGAGAACCCTCGTTAAGGAACTCGACAAATTAGCCCTGTAACTTCGGGAGAAAGGGTACCCGTGGGGTGATGGCACTTGCTGTCTAAGCCCTTGCGGGTCGCAGTGAAGAGGCTCAGGCGACTGTTTACCAAAAACACAGGTCTCTGCTAAGCCGAAAGGCGATGTATAGGGGCTGACGCCTGCCCAGTGCCGGAAGGTTAAGAGGCGAGGTTCGACGTAAGTCAAAGCTTCAAATCGAAGCCCCGGTGAACGGCGGCCGTAACTATAACGGTCCTAAGGTAGCGAAATCCCTTGTCGGGTAAGTTCCGACCCGCACGAATGGCGTCACGACCTGAGCGTTGTCTCAACGAGGGACTCGGTGAAATTGCAAGGCCAGTGAAGATGCTGGCTACCCGCGACAGGACAAAAAGACCCCGTGGAGCTTTACTGTAGCTTGGCAGTGGACTGGGGTTATGGATGTGTAGGATAGGCGGGAGACTGTGAAGCCCGGACGCCAGTTCGGGTGGAGTCGACCTTGAAATACCGCTCTTCTATATCTTCGGCCCTAACTCCGTCAAAAACGGAGGACCCTGCCAGGTGGGCAGTTTGACTGGGGCGGTCGCCTCCTAAAAAGTAACGGAGGCGTCCAAAGGTTCCCTCAGGGTGGATGGAAATCACCTATAGAGTGCATTGGCATAAGGGAGCTTGACTGTGAGACCTACAAGTCGAGCAGAGACGAAAGTCGGGCAAAGTGATCCTACGGTTCCGAGTGGAAGGGCCGTGGCTTAACGGATAAAAGCTACCCCGGGGATAACAGGCTAATCACGCCCAAGAGTTCACATCGACGGCGTGGTTTGGCACCTCGATGTCGGCTCGCCGCATCCTGGGGCTGAAGAAGGTCCCAAGGGTCCGTCTGTTCGCCGGTGAAAGCGGCACGCGAGCTGGGTTCAGAACGTCGTGAGACAGTTCGGTCTCTATCCGTCGTGGGCGCAGGAGATTTGAGGAGAGCTTTCCCTAGTACGAGAGGACCGGGAAGGACGGACCTCTGGTGTACCGGTTGTTCCGCCAGGAGCACCGCCGGGTAGCCAAGTCCGGATGAGATAAGCGCTGAAAGCATCTAAGCGCGAAGCCAACTCCAAGATTAGATCTCCCATCCCTTTAAGTAGGGAGTAAGGTTCCCGGTAGACTACCGGGTTGATAGGCCGCAGGTGTAAGGTGGGCAACCACTTCAGCTGAGCGGTACTAATAAACCGAGGACTTGACCCACATTAAGGGTCGTTTACGCAGGATATCACAGAATTGACAGGATTCAGTAGTAGGTAATGCCTTTTGGCAAGCGGCTGCGCGTTATGAGCGCACCGTCCGGATCATTAGTAATAACGCGGGGTGGAGCAGCGGCAGCTCGTTGGGCTCATAACCCAAAGGTCGCAGGTTCGAGTCCTGCCCCCGCAACCAGAAATGAGAGACGCCCGTCATGTAAATGACGGGCGTTTTGCTTTGTCTTCCTGATACGGTCTTTGCCGACTACGAGACTAGTCCGCGACTGCCACCGTATCCTCAGCGAACTCCGGCATGACTTCGCTTGCGAACATCTCGATGCAGCGCAGTGACTTATCGAGGTCGAGGCCGGCTGCGCCAAACTTGCCGAAGATGCGGTTGATGCCCTTAGAACGCAGCGTTTCAATGCGCTCGCAAACGACTTCAGGAGTGCCGATCAGGGGCAGGATGCCTTCTTCACGGGCTCGCTTTCCGGCTTCGAGACGGTCGCGATCACGATGCACCCAGTGCTTGTAGTTCTCGGGGATGACCCCATTCTTGTCGGCGGGGTTGCCGACGCGGTAGAACTCTTCGTTGATGTGATCTTCCAGGCCCTTAATATCGTTCTCGGCCTGCTCCATCGTGGGGGCGACGTAGATGTTGGTGCTGACTGGTAGGTCGATGTTCTCGTGCGGGTTTCCGTAATGCTCCATGCGCTCGTGCCAGAGACTTACGACTTGCGGGGTTTGGCCCAGCGTAGTTGTGGGACCACCGACGATAATGGGCAAGCCGCGCTTGGCGGCGTTGTCCACGCTCTCCGGGCTGGTGCTCACTGCAATGTAGATGGGCGGGCCAGGCTTCTGGATAGGCTTGGGAATCACCCATGTATCCTCGAAGTCAACGAACTTGCCCTTGAATGTGGTCGTGCCTTCCTCCCAGCATGCCTGCACGACATCAAGGTATTCGTTAAACATCTCACGGGAGTGGGCGATGTCCACTCCGAGTCCGTGAAACTCCTGTGCTTGGTAGCCTGCGCCGACGCCGAGATTGAATCGGCCGTTTGAGATGATGTCGATGATCGCGCTCTCTTCCGCCACCAGCACGGGATTATGGAACGGCAGCACGACGATGGCGGTCCCAATGCGGGCGTTCTCGGTCTTGGCGGCGACTGCACCCAGGAATGAAAAGATACCGGAAAGCATGCCGTGCCGGGAGAAGTGGTGTTCCCCGAGCCAGATGTCCTGCAAGCCCAGCTTGTCTGCAAACTCAATCTGTTCCAGCGACGCCTCAAAGGCGCGCTCTGCACTCCAGTCCTTGTGCCAGCGTAGTATGTCGAACATGCCGAATCTCATCGGACCCTCCTAGTCAGGGTTATAGCAATTTGCGGGTTAGCGGGATGGCAAGCAGACTACCTGTTGCGGAGGCGAGGGTCAAGGACGTCGCGAAGGGCATCTCCCAACAGGTTAAAAGCGAGGACCGTGATCGTTATGGCGAGCCCGGGGAATATGACCAACCACCAGAGGGGCTTAAACGTGGAAGTAGACGCGAGCGCGAGCATGTTACCCCAGGTAGCTGTGGGCGGCGGCACACCGGCTCCGAGGAATCCAAGACTTGCCTCGATTAGAATTGCCACGCCCAGGTGGGCGGTAGCCAGCACGAGGAATGGCGCTCCGCACTGCGGTGTTACATGTCGAAGCATGACACGCATGTCCGTGGCACCAATTGCACGTGCTGCTGTTACATAGTCCATTTCCCTGATCTGAAGCGCGACCGAGCGTATCACCCTGCCGCCAAATGGAATTCTAGTCACTGAAATCGCAATTGTAACGGTCCATAGACTGGGCGCCAGAGCCGCCAACAAGAGGAGTGCGAGAATGAGGTCGGGGAACGCCTGAAGAATCTCCAGTGCTCGTTGCATTATCAGGTCCGTCTTTCCGCCTAGGTAAGCACTAGCGACGCCGAGAAGCGCGCCGACGGTTGTGCCGCAAAGGACCGCGATAAATGCCACAATAAGGGTGGTCTGAGTGCCGAACATAACCCGGCTGAGTACATCTCTGCCTGCATGATCGGTTCCCAGCACATGATCGGCATTTGGCGGACCCGACATATATAGGAAGTCTCCCCTCTCTTGGTCATAGGGGGAAACAATAGGCGCCGTGAGCGCGACCAGCACCAGTACGATAAGAACGAATGCGCCAGCTGCTCCCAAGGGATTCTGAATGATGAATTCTCGAATCTTGCGTAAAGCGCCATTTATTCCGGCGTTACGGGATTCCAGGTCAGGGCTAATCGCCTGTTCTGACTGCACAAAAGAACTCCAATTAGTTGCTTACGAATATCGAATGCGCGGATCCAACCACGCGTACATGAGGTCAACGACTATATTCATTACGGTGAATATGACGCCGTAGAGAAGAACGAGATTTTGGATCGTAACAACATCTCGTTCTGAAATTGCACGAATCAAAATCTCCCCCATTCCCTTGACACCAAAGACTTGCTCAATTGCTACTGATCCACCAATTAGGAAACTCAGCAATATTCCTGATATTGTCAAGACTGGTAGGATTGCGTTACGGACTGCGTGCCGCAAGAGAGTAACACGTTCCGCGAGACCTTTAGCACGTGCTGTGCGGATATACTCCTGCCCCATGATTTCGAGAAGGGAAGAACGCGTCATCCTGGCTATATACGCTGCGGAGGATATTCCAAGTACCAGTGCCGGTCCCCAAATAATTTGAAAATTCTGCCAAGGGTTCTCCCAAATGTGAATTATTTCTATAGGGGACTTATATCCGAATGTGAGCACAAGCCAAAGGACGAGAAGCATGCCTACCCAGAAACCCGGGACCGCCAAGAACAATATCGTGAGAAAGCGGGATAGGTAATCGCCTATGCTGTTCCTCTTCAGCCCGCTTATGATTCCCGCCGGGAAACCAACGAGCCAAGAAACTATGGTCGCACCAATTGCGATTTCCAGAGTGATGGGTCCTCTATGGGCGATAACTTCGGCAACGGTATATGTCCGGAAGAATGACCTTCCAAATTCGAGCGTCGCGATGTCACCGAGCCAGCGAAGATACTGTATGTAGTACGGATCGCTAAGTCCCAGCGCTTCCATAATTGCCTGCCGCTGGGTTTCAGTTAACCTTGTAACGTCGTCCTGTCCATAGAATGCAGTTAGTATGTCGCCAGGAATGACACGCAGGACTGCGAAAATAATGACGGTTATGGCAAGCAGAGTTGGTATCGTGTAAAGGAGCCTTCTAATCAGATACTTAGCGATGACCCAGCCCCCTTTCGACCCTCAGGAGCGCTCTGCTTGCCCAATGAACCAACGTATCACCAAGAGTTGCTTTCGGCAGTGGCAAATTAACTATCTGTCAAGCCACCAGGTACCGCGCCTTTCTGCGTTATATAGCCCTATGCTTCCTCCAACTGCGTGTCCCTTCACGTAGAGGTAGTGGGCGTCCGTGAACTCCTCCCAGGACAGGGGAGCGAATGGGACTCTTTCCTCTAGCAGAAGGTCAATTTCATTGATGAGATTCTTCCGTACTACAGGATCGAGCTCAGAATCTATCTTGTCTATCAGAGCGTCGACCTCCTCGTCGCAGAAACTTCCGAAGTTTGTGGGGCCGTCACAACCGTACCAGGTCCTGAGATACGAAGAGGGGTCTCCGAACGGGAACACTACCGGTCCCACGCTCAGGTCAAAGTCGCCAGCCTCAGTAGTCTCAATCCAGATCGGATACTCAGAGGGAACCTGCTCTACTTCTATGCCAATATCACCAACCATCTGCGCGACCATAGGTCCCCATACCTGTGAATAGGCATCGCCCGTGTACCTGATACGCAGGCCTGTGATGCCATCGCCATATCCAGCATCTTCTAGAATTTGTTTCGCGAGTTCTATCTCAGGTCCTTTATCGGCGGTTGCGGCATTGCCCTGTCGATTTCGCAATTCCTCTTCGGACGCAGCAAATTCGCTGAACTTAAATATGAATCCGAAACCTTGAGACATCGGCGAGATGTCCTTCGCGCCTGTGATGATGGCGTCTCGGTCAATGACCGTGTGAATGGCTTTCCTGACACGCACATCCGACATGGGGCCCTCGCTGGCCTGGTTCAGGAAAGTAGCGATAATGGTGGTCTGAGGGAAGCGAACAGTGGTTGTGCCCTCCGGCGGATTGGTCTGCCATTCCTGCCAGGTCTTGGGGTCAATACCACGGGCATAGTCAATCTTATTGCTTACGAAGGCAGCGACGAGCTGCTGACAAAATGCGCAGATGTGGAATGAATTGATACCGTCAAGATAAGGCAACTCGGGGTTCCAATAGTCAGGGAACTTCTCGAGCCGCCACTCCTCCGCATCAATGTGCGATACATACCTGAAGGGTCCGGTTCCAGGGTAGTCAGGAATCTGACGCAGATCCGAGCCTGTGTCGTCAAGTGTCTGTTTCCGGACAATTACGTTAAAGCCGCTAGCAATGGACTGAAGAATGTAGTCAGCAGGCCTAGGTTCCCGAAGCATGAAGACAACCGTGTAATCGTCAGGAGCTTCTACGGAATCGACTGAGGTAAAAAGAGTTTCCCTCCGGCTATTGACATGGTCGGGCGGGAAAATGATGCGGTCAAATGTGGCTTTCACATCCGCTGAGGTCATGTCAGCACCGTCGTGGAACTTAACACCCTCTCGCAACTTGAAAGTGAAGTCCTTTCCGTCGCTGGAAACTTCCCAGGTATGAGCGAGCCCGGCATTGATAATGGATCTAGCCTGGTCGGTGGGGTCGTTCATTACCAGCAGGTCATACATCGGGCACTGGGGTGTGCAATTGTTTGTGGTACCTGACTGATGCAGATCAAGATGAGGGGGGCTGGCTACCCATCCATAGTTCATAAAACCGCCACGTTTGGGGTTTGGCTCCGGTGGTCTGAGAGTCGCTGCCACCTCTTGGGGTTCGGCGATCTTGGGTATTGCAGGGGGAGGAGTAGATGTGGCGGCTGGCGCTGCGGCCGGGGCTGCCGGTGCTGCTGTTGGAGCCGCAGGAGCCGCCGGCGCTGCGGGCGCTTCTTCGTCAGCGCTTGAACACGCAGCTAGTGCCATCACGAGTGCGAGGCTTGCCAGGAGCGGCAACAGTATCTTTACGTATCTCTTCATTCGGCTCCTCCTTGTAGGGCTCCGCTAGTACGTTACCTGTTCATATATACCGTCCAACTCCACGCGATTATTCAACAGCGAAATAGTCTGAATTGCCCCAGAATATAAGTCCAAGCCTGCGGTTTGTCAACCGCGACAGTACCCGCAGCTTACCAGCCACGGGGTCGACAACCTTTACCCGGCCAGCTTTATTATAAGAAGCAATACAATATGTCATGCAATATGCCTAGAAGAGATCACACGAGAATGCTAACCTTTTACTTACCACGGGCGTTGTATTGATGCAGGGCCGCCAAGGGAGGCAATTTACTGCGATTATGAGTATTTTTCGTGTAAAGTCATCATTATACCTTGCGTTTTCCAAGAGCCTGTGATATAAATCAGGCATTATATAAATTATGTGCACCAAGAGATGTGTCTTATGAACCTAATACGAGAGAATTGTGCGCTATCTGGAAGGGTGAAATGACGACTGTGGAGGCAATCATGGAAGGCCGTGCCGATAGACGGGGCGCAGGCTTTGAAGGCGCCGGAAGTAAGACAATGAAAACTGCACTGAAGAAAGAAAATAAGCCTAGGGACTACGCGGGAGAGACCACGGACACCATTCGCGAATATCTTACCGCGATTGGGCAGCACCCTCTACTCCAGAAGTCCGACGAAATTCGCCTGGGACTGGCCGTGGAGCGCCGCATGGAGCTTAAGCTGCGTCGTGAGAAATTCAGCGACGAATACGGGATTGAGCCGTCCACGGAGGAGCTCGTCTTCGACATTTACATGGCGGTCCGAGAGCGCCTGCCCACCTTGCTTACTTTCGCGGGCATCTTGAGCTTCGACATGGACGAAGATGCGACGATAAGCGACGGGCTGGCTATTGACGAGGTAAGGGAAGCGCTGGACCTCCCCATGAACGCTGGCACGAAGGCAGCAGTTGCGCTCGCCCTCGAAGTGAAAGAAGCGGACGCGGTCGCAGAAGTCGCTGCCATTTCGAGGCTGCGCTGGCTGCTGCCGCTCGAGGTCATAGCCGCGCTGGATGGCGGGATTGATGGCGAACTTCCTCCCGAATTCCTACACAAGACGGAGCAGTGGTGGAAAACCATCGAGAATGTAGGCAGGGACGCAGGCGAGGATCTGACTAACTCAAACTTGAGGCTCGTCGTCAGCATCGCGCGGAAGTACCAGAATCGAGGCTTGCCCATGCTTGATCTGGTCCAGGAGGGCAACCTGGGATTGATGCGCGCGGTTGAAAAGTTCGACTCGCACCGCGGGTTCAAGTTCAGCACCTACGCTACTTGGTGGGTCAGGCAAGCGGTTACACGCGCGCTCGCGGATCAGGGCCGCACGATTCGGTTGCCGGTTCACGTCGTCGAACGCCTGCAGCAGCTTGGATCGGCAGAGCGCGAGCTGCACCGCAGATTGGACAGGGAACCGACACCGGGTGAAGTAGCGGATGAGCTAGGCTGGACGCCTGAGAATGTTGAAGTTCTCCTTCAGCAGAGGCAGCACACGGTATCACTCGAAACGCCCGTCGGTGAGGAAGAGTCCACTCTGGAGGATTTCATCCAGGATACGGGCGGCTGGGCTACAGACGAGATGGCAATCCGCATGGTTACGAGGCAGAATGTTGTGGAGGCTATGCAGGACCTGCCGCCTCGCCTGAGACTTGTGCTTACGCTTCGCTTCGGATTCTTCGACGATCGTCCCAGGACATTGGAAGAGGTAGGGCGGGAGCTAGGCGTGACTCGGGAGCGCGTGAGGCAGCTTGAGCGGCAGGCACTAGACCGTCTGCGCAGCTCTGGGCGCCTGCCTAGTATGGCGGAGTACGGCGCAATCTAACCAGGATTCCCGCTAGCTTACCAATGATGCGAACGTAGTATGTAAAGGGGCAACCGTCAGGTTGCCCCTTCCTCGTTACCGTCTCTGCCGAGCTTTCCTGAGATATGAAAGGAGTGTTATGCCGCGGCGCGCTGAATCACCAATCGTCGTTTCAGTCAGTCTCACTGGTGTGCGGCACGACCAGCACGGGTGTGTTTCCAGTGCGTATGACGGAATCCGTAACGCTTCCGAGCACCCAGCGACCCAAGCCCGTACGCCCTTGTGTACACATCGCAATGAGGCTGTTACTTTGTTCCTGAGCGCACTTTACTATCCTGCTTGCAGGTCCACCTTCGAGAGTAGCCGACTGTACTTCCAAATTGCGTCCCTCGCTAAGCGCGCTCGACAATGCTTGCAAATACTCGTCAGACGCATCCTGTGCCTGCTGCACAAGGTCGTCAGGGTAGGGATACACTTCCGGAACGGAACCCGTGTACATCTGTGTCGGCGACGGGATGCACGTCACGATTGTGGTTTCCAGATCAAGGGTCTCTGCCAGCCCAGCAGCAAGTGGCAAAATCTCCTCTGACCGCGAAGACATATCCAGAGGAACGATAATGCTCTCAAACGCCGTGTCAGGAAGGCTCTCGTCCTCAGGAGGATGTACGACTAAAACGGGAACTTGGGCGCGCGGCAAAATAGTGGTGGTAACGCTGCCCACCATCATTCGGCGAAGGCCGGAGCGTCCATGAGTGCTCATAGCAACTAGGTCGGGCTTATGCTCTTCTACATACTTCAATATTACAGCGG
Source organism: Dehalococcoidia bacterium (assembly GCA_963665605.1). Classification (GTDB taxonomy): domain Bacteria; phylum Chloroflexota; class Dehalococcoidia; order Lucifugimonadales; family JADFKI01; genus Bin90. The sequence goes on from OY762409.1 coordinate 3,909,324, forward strand.
CCGGAGTGCCCACCTCATGGTGGGTGCTGCAGCGGATATTGTCTGACTCAAGTCTCTCAAGCACGCCACGAAGATAATCTGACACGCGAGATTGTGCGTCCTCGTCCCTAACCGGTGAGCTACCACCGAACATGTCGGTATAAGGGTCGTCGTCTGCGTGAAGCAACACCACCTGGGAACCTAGTCGGCTGGCTAATGGTGCCACATACGCAAGCGCGGTTTCCGAAAGTTTCGACCCGTCGATCGGTACAACTATGTGATCGAACAATCCTAATCTCCTAGTTCAATGTCCATTCGTTGTCTGCAATTGCTATGGCGATTATGGCAAGAATGCCGGGACTTGTGCGGCAATCTGCTCAAGTCCCGGCATTGCTGGTCAATCCGTCAATACTGTTCAGTCGAAATTAATTGCCGTTGGCGCCCTGCAACGCCATTGTGACTGAAGGGGGATTCATCGGCAGCTCGTCCATACGCACGCCAATGGCGTCGTAAATGGCGTTTGCTATCGCAGCCATTGGTGGGACAATCGATACCTCTCCCACACCGCGCACTCCGTAGGGATGCGAGGGGTTGGCGACTTCGACTATCACGGTGTCTATCATCGGCAGATCGAGCGAGGTGGGCATTCGATAGTCCAGCAAGCTGGAGTTGTCCATCTGCCCGTCTGCGTTCATGTAATACTCTTCATTCAGCGCCCAGCCGATGCCCTGTACAACGCCGCCTTGGATCTGGCCCTCAACATAGCTGGGGTGAACTGCCTTTCCAGCGTCCTGTATTGCGGTGTAGCGAAGTATCGTGACCTTGCCGGTTTCAGGATCCACCTCCACATCAACTATGTGGGTGGCAAATGCGCTGCCCGGACCCGCGGGATCGAGGTTAGCTCTACCGACAACCGGTCCACCCGTTTCGGTGAGGCGCTCCGCCATGTCCTTGAATCCAATGCTCAGCTCAGGGTCTGCCTTGTGCTGGAATGTGCCATTCTCGAAGCCTATCTGGTCAACGTCGGCCTCCCACATCAGGGCTGCCCGCTCGATCATCTGGCGCTTGACATCCTGGGCCGCCTCGAAGCTCGCCCAGCCGGTCTTGAAGGCGGCACCACTTCCGCCCGTCATCGAGGTATAGCCGATGGTCTCGGTGTCGCCGACCTGAGGGTTCACATCCTCGACCGGAATACCGAGCACCTCGGCGAACTGCTGCGCGGCTGCGGGTCGCGTGCCGCCTATGTCCACGGAGCCGATCGTCAGATTTACGGTGCCGTCGTAGTTGACATTCGCTGTCGCGCAAGCTGCGCCCGCGCCGTTCATCCAGAAGCCGGTCGCTACGCCTCGTCCACGGTTGGCGCCTTCAAGAGGAGTCTGGTAATGCTCGTGGTCTCTGGCCGCCTCGTTAGTCTCGACGCAGCCAATGACGGGGTTGACCACACCGTAACTTCGGCGAGTGCCTTCCTTCGCGCTGTTCATGATTCGGAAGTCGAGCGGGTCGATGTTGAGCTTGCGGCAGATCTCGTCAATCACCTGCTCCGAGGCGAATGCTGCGCCCGGTGCGCCCGGTGCGCGATAGGCCGTAGTCTTTGGCTTGTTGTTCACGATGTCGTAGCCGTCAAGCCTGAGGTTCTCGACATCGTATGGGGAGTAGATGCAGTTCATAGCGGCGCCCACGGGGGACCCCGGATATGCGCCTGCTTCGTACTTCAGGTCCGCCTGCACTGCGGTCAGCCTACCTTCATTTGTGACGCCGATTTTGATCCACATGGAACTGCCAGAGGTCGGACCCGACGCTTCTAGCACATCGGCACGGCTCATTGTCACCTTGACAGGGTGGCCGCTCTTGCGGGATAGCGCGGCTGCTACAGGTTCAAGATAGATGGTCGTCTTGCCGCCGAAGCCTCCGCCGATCTCCATCGGCACGACCTTAATCCTTGAATGTGGGATGCCTAACACTGCCGAAGTGCGGTCTCTTATCTGGAAATGCCCCTGTGAGCTGCACCAAATTGTAATCCTGCCGTCCGCCTGCCACCAGGCTGTTGCCGTATGCGGCTCAATATAACCTTGGTGAACGGTCTTGGTGCGGAAGGTCTTTTCGAAGACGAGATCGGCTTCCGCGAATCCCTTTTCAATATCTCCGAGCGTCATCTCGGAGTGACTGGCAACATTGCCCTTGTAATTCGCGTGAAGTTGGGGAGCGCCTTCCGCGATAGCCTCTTCCACGGTCGTAACCGCGGGCAAGACCTCGTACTCAACATCTATGAGAGCTAGCGCTTCTTCAGCTGCGTGGGCGCTCTGCGCTGCGACTGCGGCAATTGCCTGTCCCTTATAGAGAGCCTTCTCACCGGCGAGAGTGTTATTGCTGAGGTGCTTGAGATTTGTTGGGGGACCCGCGACGATTACCCGCGCCTCGTCGGGTGCCTCAGCAAAGTCTGCAGAAGTTACCACGGCGAGCACGTCTGGGTGTGCTTCAGCTTTGCTAGTATCTACGGACAGAATGTTGGCGTGAGCATGGGGACTGCGAAGCACCTTGCCGTGAAGCATGCCGGGCAGGTTCATGTCCGCGCCGTATAAAGCCTTTCCGGTCACCTTGTCGTAGCCGTCGTGCCGAATCGGGCGCGTCCCAACCACATTATAGTCTTTCGTCGAAAGAACGATATTGGATGTCATCTGCGTCTTGACCTCCTCGAGAGGATATTTAAGGTTCTTTTTGCAGGCGCATTGTAACACATGGAATTAGGATATTGGCTAATCGATTGTTGACACCGCAGGGCAAACGCATCTTAATTGGCAAGGACCATCAGTAGGTAGTCGTTGTCCCAGGCGGCATCTTTTCGCTTGCCGGCGAGGCTGCGGTTGGTGGACGTTTCGGCTTTGAGTAGGTTTAGGGCCATGCGGCGCAGTACAGAGAAGTTCTCAGCCCCGTTCCCGCTACGCACCCGGCTTCCGTCCTCATTGAACGTCACATCCAACGACCAGTGCAACTGGTTCTCTATGCTCCAGTGGCTGCGCACCGCGTTGAGCAAGGCGCTCGCATCGTTCGGCAAGCTCGATATGTAGTAGCGCGACTCCACCGTCGTCTTGTCCCCCACGCGGCGCTTGCCTTCCACCTTCACCAGCGTATTCAGCCCCGGCCACTGACTGTACTCATCGACGTATCTGACGTTGCCAAGGTCAGATACCGTCCAGCAGCGGCGTGTCTCGATTCGTCCGTGGCCCGCATCCACCGTCTCGTGGTAGTCGTACTCTATGTCGTCGAAGCCGGAGTTGCCGATGAGGTCGAAGACGTCTGCCACGCCCTCGTGTAGGTGCCTTTGGTTCCCCTTGACCGCCAGCACGTAATCGGCTCCCTCCTCCAATATCTTCGATGCAATCTCCCTCTGGCAGCCCATGGCGTCGATCGTCACGATGCATCCCTCGACCTCAAGCAGCTCAAGCAACCGCGGTATCGCCGTTATCTCGTTGGAGCGTCGGTCCACGCCGGTCTGCCCCAGCGTCACGCCGCTCTCACAGGCCCAGGCGCTAACCATGTGGATAGCGCCTTTTCCTGCGTATCTATCGTGCGAGCGCCGCACAGTTTTGCCGTCTATCGCCACCACATCACCTTGCAGAACCTCACTGATTGCCAGTACCCACTCGGTGAAACAGCGCTCGAACTGCTCAGCGTCCAGCCTGGCAAACACCCTGCCGAAGGTGTCGTGCGATGGAATGCCGTTGGGCAACTCCAGCATCTTGCGCAACCATTCCTCCTTGCATCTGCCGAACGCTTCCACGTCTACCCAACTGTCCGCTCCCGCTATCGCACCACAGAGCGCAATTGTGAGGATTTCGATCAGTTCGTGGCGCTTGGTGCGGTCTATACGAGGGTCCTTGAGGCTGCTGAAATGTTCCGTAAGCGAAGCAGGATTACTACTCTCCATAAGCCACTCTCCTTATGAGATTGACCCCCTATTTTATACTCCGCCTATAATAAATTTAGATGCGATTGCCCTGGTTGACACCGCGCGAAACTGCAGGACTCGCTGATTTACGACCTGAACCCTATAGTGTAGATAGGAATGAGCGGCACTGTCCCAGCCTATAAGTCTTTTGCGCCCTCATGTCGCGCTATGCTATAATCCGTAGGCTATTTTGTCGTGCGCGCCTATGGATGGAAGGCGCGTCGTCGCATTGGAATAGGAGCGCAAATGGCAGCAATGATCGAGATTATTAATGATGGCAGCGTTACTTCTGCCAAGGGCTTTCTGGCTGGTGGGACATACGCAGGGCTGAAGACGCAAGAAGACGGAGTACTGGACCTTGGTATTCTGTTGTCTGAAACACCGGCAAACCTCGCTGCAACTTTTTCAACGAATAAGATTCTCTCTCCGTCAGTGGTTTTAAGCCGACAGAGAGCGGAAAGAGGCGTGGCGCGCGGCGTCGTAGCTAACAGCGGCTGCGCCAATTGCTGCGTGGGTGATCAGGGACTTACCGATGCCGCCGAGCTTACGGAGCTTGCTGCTTCCCACACTGGCGTAAGCGCCGAGGACATGCTCGTGTGCAGCACTGGCATGATTGGCGTCGAGCTTCCTATGGCGCTGCTCCGGCAACATGTCGGCAATATCAGCCTATCTGGTGGCGGCGGGCATGACTTTGCCCGTTCCATTATGACCACGGACACCCGCCACAAGGAGGTTGCCGTTTCGGTTGACCTGGGCGGGCGCAATGTTGTACTGGGCGGGGCGGCAAAAGGCGTGGGCATGATTCATCCCAACATGGCGACGATGCTCGCATTCGTTGCGACCGACGCGCCGGTAGAGCAATCATTCCTGCAGGCCGCGCTCCGCAGGGCAGTTGACACATCCTTCAACATGTGCAGCGTTGACGGCGACCAGAGTACGAATGACACCGTTCTGGTCTTCGCTAACGGTCAGGCAGGTGGAGCGGAAGTCGTCGCAGGCAGTGCGGAGGCAGAAGCCTTTGAGGAGGCTCTGACATTCGTCTGCACTTCTCTGGCGAAGGATATGGTGCGAGACGGCGAGGGCGCAATGAAGCTCATTGAAGTGACGGTTGACGAAGCGGGGTCGCTTGCGGACGCGCGCAAGGCGGCTCGTGAGATCTCCACATCTTCGCTGGTCAAGGCTATGGTTCATGGGAACGACCCTAACTGGGGACGTCTGATGATGGCGCTGGGCAAGAGCGGCGCAGACATGGACGAGTCCAAGATTCAGATATACATAAACGACATCCAGATTGTCGATGAAGGCAAGTCCATTCCGTTCCACCTCGACTCGGTCGTGAGCGCGATGGCAAGCTCGCCTGATGTGCGCTTCGGTATCAGCCTCAATATGGGCGATGCAACCGCAACCGCCTGGGGCTGCGATCTGACCGAAGAGTATGTGACTTTCAATTCGGCGTACAGCACCTAAAGAGCATGTCACTATCGAACGGCTTAGCAGGTATGAATGAGCCTCAACCCGACCCAGAACAGCACACATTCAATTCTGGTGAACTGGCTGGCTCTGGCAGAACATCCAAGGTACAGGCGCAGAAGGAGACCGATCCAAGTGGGACGATCGTAGTCAAGATAGGCGGCAGCACGCTGGGCAGCCACGATACGACCTTGCACGACCTGATAGAGCTTCAGCGTCAGGGTGTTAACTCCGTAGTTGTGCATGGCGGCGGCAAGATAATTAGTGACTGGATGGCAAAGCAGGGAGTGATGCCGCGCTTCGTCAGAGGGTTGCGTGTCACTGATGGTCCCAGTATTGATATCGTCGTTGCAGTGCTGACAGGTCTCATAAACAAAAACCTCGTTGCGTCTATGGTCGAGCTCGGCGCCCGGTCCATTGGCATTAGTGGCGCGGATGATGGAATGTTGCGCGCGAACGTCCGTGACCCTGAGCTTGGGCTTGTCGGGGACATCACCGATGTCAACACAGACCCGATCAAAGCCGTGTTGGATTCAGGATGTATTCCCGTAATCGCACCCGTCGGCGTGAAACCCGTCGAAGATGGCGAAAACTCTCCCACATTGCTCAACATCAACGCCGATACCGCCGCGGGCGAAATCGCAGCGGCGCTGAATGCAAGTAGGCTTGTCTTCCTCACCGACGTTCAGGGCGTGCTGGACACGACACGCAGGCTAATACCTCGTCTGACTGAGCGGCAGGCCAGGGGACTGATCAGTTCCAATGTCGCGGCAGGCGGCATGATCCCAAAACTGGAAGCGTGCCTGACGGCATTGCATTCGGGCGGCGTCTCGCACATCATCGATGGTCGCGAGCCTTCGGCGCTAATCGATGTCGTTTCGGGCGCGACCCTCGGTACAAGAATAGGATAAAGGCAGGCAGATTTTAAATGGCCGGTGAATACCAGAACGGAAGTAGTGGATCGGGCGGAGATGGTGATGATGGCGACTCCACCGTCGAGCTGTACCAGTTCTTTGGACAGATAGGGACACTCTCAAAGTGGATTGCCTTCGCGGTCGTAGCGGTCGTGCTTTTCTCGATGTTTGTCTTCGGGCGAGGCGTATATACCGATTGGCTGTGGTTCGACAACTTGGGCTATCGGGGCATATTCGTCAAAGTCCTTACCACTCGGATTATGCTGTTCGTTATCGGTGCGGTGACAATGGCAATCCTGTCCGGCGCCAGCATTTATGCCGCGACTATCATCTCTAGGGGCAGGATATCCCTTCCCTTGCCGGATGACCTTTTGAACTTCATGGGCCGCGCGCTGATGACAATCAGCGTCGGTGTTGTGGCTATACTCGCCGTCATCTTCGGCACAATAATGGCAGCGCGCTGGGAAATATTCCTGCGCTTCTCCAATGCAGCCACCTTCGGCCAGATCGAGCCGGTATTCGGCCAGGACGTCGGATTCTATGTGTTCACTTTGCCCATGCTGAGCTTTGTGCAGGGCTGGATTCTGGGCGTTCTGCTGCTGACCCTCATAGCGTCTGTTGCTTATTACTTCCTGCGCTTCAGCATGCAGGGGCAGAGACTCGATCTGAGTGCGCCGGGAGTGAAAATTCATCTGTCAGTCTTAGCGGCGCTCGTGATGTTCACGATCGGCTTGGGCCACTGGATCGATAGATGGGACCTGCTGCTGTCTGAAGAGGGCGCTGTGTTCGGTGCCGCGTATTCCGATGTGAACGCACGCATGCCCGCCCTGTTGATTATGACCATAATCGCTTTTGCAGCGGGTCTGCTAATGCTCGCCAACACTTACTTCAGCGGCAGACGGTTGCTGATCGGCGCCTTCGCCTTGTGGTTTGTGGCGAATATCGTGCTTGGCACCCTTTGGCCCAACCTGATTCAGCAATTCACGGTGAACCCGAACGAGTTTGTGCGCGAGGCGCAGTACATCGAACGTAACATTCAGTTTACACGCAGCGCATACGGCCTTGATCGTGTCTCGGAGGAGTTCTACCCGGCTGAGACGGAAGTGAACACTGAAGTCATTCAGCGTAATCCTCAGACTATTAACAATATCCGTCTCTGGGACTATCGTCCGCTTTCGGATGTCTATAAGCAGATTCAGCTCATTCGGCCGTACTACGACTTCCACGACGCTGATGTCGATCGTTACGAAGTGGACGGCGAATTGAGGCAGGTCTTGCTCTCAGCACGCGAGGTCGCGCCTGAGAAACTGGACGAAGGAACACGAAACTGGACGAACACTCGCCTGGTCTATACCCATGGCATGGGTATCGCAATGAGTCCTGTAACCGAATTCACGCCGGAGGGCAGGCCTATATTCTTTGCGAAAGATATTCCTGCGGATGGGGTAATTCCAATCCAGTCCCCCGACTCAGAGGGACCTCCGGAGCTTCTTGTCTCAAACCCGCGCATCTACTACGGCGAAAACACCATCGAGTATGTAATAACCAACAGCCTGCAGGACGAGTTGGACTATCAGACTGAGAGCGGCGATCTGTTCCGTACGAACTACGAAGGGCATGGCGGTGTACAACTGTCGTCCATCTTCCGTCGTATCGCATATGCCTGGCAGTTCGCGGATGTGAACATTCTGATCAGCGGCCAGATAACCGGAGATAGCCGCCTGCAATACAGGCGTGCCATTCAAGAGCGCATCCAGACAGTTGCTCCATTCCTTCTGTTGGACAATGACCCATACATAGTGGCGGCTGAAGGTGGTCTTTTCTGGATGCAGGATGCCTACACCTACACTGACAGATTCCCGTACTCAGACCCGCTGGGCGGCGAGCTTAACTATATGCGCAACAGCGTGAAAATCACGGTTAACTCATTCACAGGGGACCTGAGATTCTATGTTTGGGATGAGACGGACCCCATCATACGCACTTACAGGCGCATATTCCCGGACCTGTTCCTCCCACAGTCGGATATGCCGGAATCGCTCAGATCCCATGTCCGATACCCGCAGGACTTCTTCCGCATTCAGGCGGAAAAGTACATCCGATACCACATGCAGGAGGCTCAGAACTTCTACAACAATGAAGACCTCTGGGCTGTCGCAGAAGAGAAATTCGGTCAAGGGGACGTTCTCAATCAGGTGGAGCCGTACTATGTAATTATGAAGTTGCCGGGCGAGGACAAGGAAGAATTCGTTCTGCTGCTCCCATACACGCCGAATGAGCGGCAGAATTTGATCGGCTGGCTGGCAGCGCGCAGTGATGGCAGTCACTATGGCAACCTCATAGCCTTCAATTTCCCGAAGGACAGGCAGATCGACGGCCCCGCACAGATTGAGGCTCGTATAGACAACAACCAGGACATCTCGGCGTGGTTTACCCTGCGCTGTACCGCCGGTTCCGAGTGCTTGCGAGGCAACCTTTTGGTAATCCCTGTTGACCAGGGTATTATCTACGCGGAGCCGGTCTATATCCGAGCGGAGGGCGTCAACTTCCCTGAACTGAAGCGTGTAATACTGGCGACGGGCGACAAGGTTGTCATGGAAGACTCGCTGAATGAGGCGCTCAGTGAACTCACCGGTTCGGCTTCATTTGTGACTGACGCTGAGGAAGAACCTTCAGAGTCCACCACACAGCAGTCTGCTGTCGGCGGCGCCGTCGAGGCAACGGTTGAGACGATTCAGGAAGCCATTCAGGACGTAAAGCAGAACCTATCAGAACTTGAGGATGCGCTCGACAGATTGACAGAATCATTGAGTAATCAATAACATCGCGGCGGAACTACGAGCTAGCGGGCCTGCCCGCAGCAACCTTTCATATCCGGCACCTGACAAACATGGAGGAAATTCAATGACATCGGCAGCAGAATGGAAAGAGAAAGAAAGCCAATATTACATACACACCTTCAACCGCCAACCTATGGTAATAGAGCGCGGAGAAGGTGTAAGGGTATGGGATACGGAAGGCAAAGAATACTTGGACTTCACAGCCGGCTTGGCGGTGAACAACTTGGGACATTGCCATCCAGCCGTCACAGAAGCGATCCAGAAACAGGCTGCCACACTGATGCAGACCTCAAACCTGTTCTACACCATTCCGCAGCTTGAGCTTGCGGAGGCGCTGGTTGAAAACAGCTGCATGGACAAGGTCTTCTTCGCCAACAGTGGTGTTGAAGCCAACGAGGGGGCGGTCAAACTTGCTCGTAAGTACGGTCGCCTTCACCGCGACGGCGCGCAGGACATTATCACCGTGCTCAACTCGTTCCACGGACGCACGCTGGGCATGATAGCCGCCACCGGCCAGCCGGCGTATCAGCAGGCATGGCTGCCGCTGGCAGAAGGCTACACGAATGTGCCTTACGAAGACCTCGAGGCGGTTCGCGAGGCGACGACAGACAAGACCTGCGCCGTCATGGTCGAAGTGCTGCAGGGTGAGGGCGGCGTCAATGTACCAACCGAGGGCTACCTGAAGGGCCTGCGCGAGTGGTGCGACGAGAACAACATCCTACTGATCTTCGACGAAGTGCAGACCGGCATGGGGCGCCTTGGCAGCCTGTGGGGTTACGAGCGATTCGATGTCGAGCCCGATGTGATGACGTCCGCCAAGGGACTGGGGAACGGTGTGCCCATCGGGGCATTCATGTGCAAGGACACTTGCGATGTGCTGGAGCCGGGCGACCACGGTAGTACATTCGGCGGAAACGTCCTCACGACGGCGGCAGGTAATGCCACAGTCCGCTACATGGTCGAGAACGACATCCCCGGTCACGCTCGCAAAGTCGGGGCGTATCTCGAATCCAAGCTCGAAGAGATGCGCGCAGCGCGTCCCGATGTCGTTAAGGGCTATCGCGGCATGGGTTTGCTTATCGCACTCCTTCTGCAGAATCCGATTGCTCCCGCGGTCGTGGCGGCTGCGAACAACGAGGGCGTGCTTCTGAATCCGGTGCTCCCTGATGCCATCCGCTTTATGCCTCCTCTGATAATCACTGAGGCGGACGTGGACGAATGCATGGAGAAGTTGAACCGGGCGATTGACACGGTTGTTGCCGGCTAGAATCAAAAAAACTGACACACTAGACTTGGAGATCCTCTGCCACAAATGAACTGGCGCGAACTCAAAGATAGCAACATAACGCAAGTAGCCGGCGCGGTGTCCGGCGGTCTCGATAGCTGCACCGTTACGCACTGGCTAAAGAGCAAGGGCTTCTCGGTGCATTGCTTCACGGTCGATCTCGGTCAGCCGGACGAGGAAAGCCTTGACGCTGTGAAAGACCGCATGCTCGGTAGCGGTGCGGAGAGCGCGCATATTGTGCAGGGACAGAACGCCCTCGCTGAGGCTGGATTGAAGGTCATCCAGTCGCAGGCACGATACGAAGGCGGCTACTGGAATACAACTGGTATTGCGCGCCCAATCACCGTCGGCGCGATGCTGCCTGAGATTGACGCGCAAGACATTGGCGTGCTCTTTCATGGCGCGACCGGTCGGGGCAACGACCAGGTGCGATTTCAGTTGGCTGCAAACACTTTGCAACCGTCGCTGCAGGTATATGCGCCCTGGCGCGACCCTGAGTTCGTGCAGCAGTTCCCGGGGCGGCAGCAAATGCTCGACTACTGCGAGGAGAACGACCTGCCCATCAGACCGTCGCGAGAGTCTCGCTACTCCACGGATGCGAATTTCCTTGGGTTAACGCACGAGGCAGGCGACCTGGAAGATGTCGCGATTTCTCCCGTGTTTGTGGAGCCGGGGATGGGAGTCTGGCCCTGGGACGCGCCCGACTCGGATGAGATTGTCACTATTCGATGGGAAGAAGGCGTACCGGTAACTCTCAACGGCAACCCCCTTGGTCTGGTAGAGATGTTTCAGCAGGCGAACCGCGTTGCCGGTAAGCACGCCGTGGGAATTGGCACTCATGTTGTGGAGAACCGATTCGTAGGCGTAAAATCTCGGGGCATCTATGAATCTCCGGGAATGGAACTGCTTGGGCGAAGCTATGAGTACTTGCTGCAGTTCATCTTGGACAGGCGCGCGCGGGAACTGTTCGACTACCTCTCCGGTGTAATTAGCCTTCAGATATATCAGGGTTACTGGCTCGACCTGGCGACCACCTCGGCACTGGCAGCGCTGGAGCCGATGACACGCCTCGCCTCCGGAACCATATCCGTGAGACTGTACAAGGGCAGCATCTTCTTTGACACAGCCGACGACACGCCTGAGGCAATGCCTTATTCGCTCTACACAGACGACTCATCCATGGAGGCGATGGGAACCTACGATCACTCGGACGCCGAGGGGTTCTTAAAAGTTCTGGGCATATCCTCCAAGAATGTGGGCGTGCGGCAGTATCCCCACCTCAACAGATAGCCGAGCGTCCTGGCACATCTGAATTCACAGGCCCGACGAATAGGTAATAGATTTGATGAATACTTCCTCCGAGACCCGCAGTCAGATGACGAATCTCGTGCGCGAATTCGTTCGCCGCGATGTAGATCCAGTCGTTAACTACTTCGAGAATGAGGACATATACCCTCAGGAGCTTGTGGACAAGATGGCCGAAATGGGACTGTTCGGCATCATGATTCCCGAGGAATATGGCGGGCTTGGACTTGACTACACCACCTTTGCCCTGATATTCGAGGAGCTTAGCAAGGGTTGGATGAGCCTTACGGGCCCCCTCGGCACTCATCACATCCTCGCCTATGTCATCTCTGCCTACGGGACAGAGGAGATGAAGCAGCGATTTCTGCCCAAGATGGCGGAGGGTGTAATACGGGGAGGCTTGGCGCTCACCGAGCCGGGCGGCGGAAGCGACATGCAGAACCTTCAGACCTCTGCTGTCAGGGACGGCGAAGAGTATGTAATAAACGGCAACAAGATGTTCATCTCGAACGGCGCCAGCGGGAATGCCTTCGCTGTCCTTGCGCGTACGGACAAGACGGCGAATCCTCCCCATCGCGGCATAAGCTGCTTCGTCGTGGAAAAGCCTGCCGCAGGATTCACTGTCGCGCAGAAACTTGACAAGCTAGGTTATCGCGGCATTGATACCACTGAGCTCGTCTTCGACAACGTTCGCATCCCCACTGAGAATCTGGTCGGCGATGTAGAAGGGCGGGGCTTCGGGCAAGTTATGAGTGGCTTGGAGGGTGGACGCATCAACGTCGCGGCGCGCGCAGTTGGCGTGGCGACCGCAGCCTTCGATGCCGCCATCAAGTACGCGCAGCAACGGGAATCATTTGGGCAGCCTATCGCGCAGCATCAGGCGATTCAGCTGAAGCTCGCGGAGATGGCAACCAACATTGAAGCCGCTAGGCTGCTGACATACGAAGCTGCGCGTAAGAAAGACTCCGGTGAGCGGGTTGACCTCGAGGCGGGCATGGCAAAACTGTTCGCCAGCGAGATGTGTGGCGAAGTTACAATGGAGGCGATGCGCATCCACGGCGGCTATGGCTATATCAAGGACTATCCGCTGGAACGCTACTATCGGGACGCGCCTCTCATGATTATCGGCGAGGGAACGAACGAGATTCAGAAGCTGATAATCGCCCGCAGGCTGCTGCAGAAGTACCAGATTTAGGGTACGCAGAGGATTCAAAGTAGGAAAGCGCTATGATTCACGACGGTCGAGATTCGTTCGGTGGTTACCTTGATGATTTCAAGGCTGGTGACATATTCAAGCACTGGCCCGGCAAGACCATCACGGCGATGGACAATCACCTGTTCACGCTACTGACGATGAACACGAATCCGCTCCACTTCGACGAGCATTACATGAAGGACCACCCTCACGGCAGGATACTTGTGAATGGCATGCTTGTCTTCAGCCTAGTGGTTGGAATCAGCGTCCGCGATACCTCCGGCAAGGCAATTGCCAATCTGGAATACGAAAATGCTACTCACGACGGCCCCACATTTGAAGGCGACACGATCTATGCCGAGAGCGAGATACTGGACGTGCGCGTCTCGAAGAGCCGTCCCGACCGTGGCATCGTCTATATGGAGTCGCGCGGCATCAACCAGCGCGGCGAGCAGGTTCTTACCCTGAGACGCCGCTTTCTCGTCACAAAGCGTCCCGCAGAAGAAGTGGTTGGCGCCGCCGCATCCGATGCCTAGACTGGGAGGGATGCGAGAGGTAACTTCGGCCTACACCGTCTCCATCCACTACGACCGCAGGCTGTACCGCCAGGATATCGCAGGCTCGATCGCCCACGCCAGCATGCTTGCCAGGCAGGGCATAATCGATGACGACGATGCCACTGCAATCACCAATGGATTGCAGGAGATACTCCAGGAGATTGAGGACGGCAGCTTTGAATGGCGTCCCGAACTTGAAGATATCCACATGAATGTGGAGAGCCGCCTGCACGAAAAGATAGGCGAAGCTGCCGGCAGACTGCATACGGCACGCTCGCGCAACGATCAGATTGCGCTTGATATGCGGATGTTTGTCAAGGACTCCATCAGCGAGATTCTTGACGCAATCCACGACCTGAGATCGTCATTTGTCCTACAATCTGAAGCCAACATTACTGTAGTGATGCCCGGCTACACTCATGTTCAACGCGCCCAGCCTGCGCTGTTCGCCCACCACATGCTTGCTTACTTCGAAATGCTGGGTCGCGACGCCGACCGTTTCCGACAGGCTTATGAGCGCGCCGACGTTCTTCCCCTCGGTAGTGGCGCGCTCGCGGGCTTGCCGTATCCCATAGATCGCGATTTCGTGGCGCGGGAACTGGGGTTCAGCCGAATTTCCCGCAACAGCATGGATGCCGTTGCCGACAGGGACTTCTTGCTGGACTTTCAATCAGCAGCCGCGATATGCATGATGCATCTGTCGCGGATGGCAGAGGAACTTGTGCTATGGTCGTCCGATGAATTTGCCTTCGTTCGCCTAAGTGATGAATACACGACCGGCAGCAGCATCATGCCGCAGAAGCGCAACCCTGATTTCGCGGAGCTTGCGCGCGGCAAGACGGGTAGGGTGTTCGGCGGCTTGATGGCTCTGCTTACTCTTATGAAGGGATTGCCGCTCACATACAATCGCGATATGCAGGAGGACAAGGAGGGCTTTTTCGACACCTTCGACACCTTGCTCGCTACACTTACGATTTTCGCCGACATGATTGAGAAGATGCAAATTGTTCCCGAGCGTATGCGAGAGGCGGCGCAGGGCAGCTACGTCCTTGCTACAGACATCGCGGACTATTTGGTAGACAAGGGCATGCCCTTCCGGGAGGCGCACGGTGTCGTTGCGCGGCTGTCAGAATATGCCGGTGGCCGTGGTGTACAGTTCGAGGAACTGTCGCTGGATGAGTACCGTAGTTTCTCGGACCTGTTCGACGAAGAAGTGCTTGCTATCAGTGTGGATTCATCCGTTGGGGCGCGAGATGTACCGGGAGGGACCGCATTCTCTCGTGTCAAGCAGGCAGTCGTCGAGGCGAAATCCCAACTTCTGAGTGAGCAGGAGGCCGAAAGTGACAGCTGATCGAATCATCAAGATAGCCCCGTCAATCTTGTCAGCCGATTTCGCCAGATTAGGCGAGCAGGTCGCCGAAGCAGAGAAGGGCGGAGCCGACGCGATTCACATCGACATTATGGATGGCAACTTCGTCCCCAATATTACGATGGGGCCGATGATAGTCGAGGCGATTCGCGAATCCACGAGCCTGCCCTTCGACCTGCACATGATGGTAGATGCTCCTGATCGCTACATTGACGACTTCGCCGGCGCCGGCGCAGACATCATCACAGTGCATGCCGAAGCATGTAGGCACCTTCACCGCACGGTGCATCAGATAATTGAGGCAGGTAAGAAGCCGAGCGTAGCTATCAGTCCGGCAACGCCGGTATCTGCCCTCGAAGAAGTCATAGCCGACCTGCACCAGGCGCTGGTGATGACAGTCAATCCTGGCTTTGGCGGGCAGGCGTTCATCGAGTCTATGCTAGGTAAGATCAGCCGCGTCCGTGGGATGATAAACGAGCGTGGACTAGCCACCGATCTCCAGGTGGACGGAGGTGTCAGCGCCGCGACCGCCAAGAGCGTTGTTCAGGCTGGCGCGAACGTGCTCGTCGCAGGTTCTGCCGTCTATAACGACCGGATAAGCGTCGCAGAAGGGATCTCAGCCATTCGGACTTGCATCGGCTAGGCAAATTGTAATATCAGGCCAATGCCCGCCGCGCCGCGCTTATAGTTGCTTCGATATCCGCGTCGCTGTGCGCCGTTGACACGAACATTGCCTCGAACGGCGAAGGCGGAAGATATACGCCCTCTTCCAGCATCCTGTGGAAGAAGCGCCCGAACCCCTCTCTGTCTGAAGCTGATACGGTTTCCCACCCGGTTACCTCGCCTGCATTGAAGAACAGCGTCATCATTGAACCGACACGGTTGATTCTAAGTGGGACTTCCGCCTCAGCGAACACTTCCTGAAGGCCCGCCGCTAGTGACGCTGCCTTTGCTCCAAGAGCGTTGTACACATCAGGCTCCTGAAGCTGTTCTAGGGTTGCTATTCCGGCAGCCATCGCCACCGGGTTGCCTGACAGCGTGCCTGCCTGGTACATCCCACCTAGAGGCGCGACCGTTGCCATAATTTCCGAGCTACCTCCGTATGCGCCCACGGGCATGCCACCGCCGATGATCTTGCCAAGACAGGTGATGTCGGCGCTAATGCCGAATCGTTGCTGTGCCCCTCCGTACTCCACTCTGAACCCAGTGATAACCTCATCGAAGATCAGCAATGAGTTGTGCTTCTCGGTCAGGTCGCGCAGGCCCTGGAGAAAGCCTTCCTGCGGAGGTACAACGCCCATATTCCCCGCAATAGGTTCGACAATTACGCAGGCAATATCCTCCGGGAAAGAGTCAAAGTGCGCCTCGACCGATGACAGGTCGTTGAACACCCCAAGCAGCGTGTCCTGCGCGAAAGATGCCGTTACACCCGCGCTGTCCGGAACGCCGTGCGCCAATGCGCCAGATCCCGCCGCAACCAGTAGCGCGTCAGAGTGGCCGTGGTAACCACCCTCGAATTTTACGATCTTCGACCTGCCGGTGTACGCGCGGGCCAGCCTCAGCGCGCTCATCGTCGCCTCCGTTCCAGAGTTCACGAAGCGCACCATTTCAATGGATTCGTATGCGTCCACGACGAGACGAGCAATTTCGTTCTCTCGTTCTGTTGGAGCGCCGAAACTGGTACCATCCACTGCTGCCTGTGTTATCGCGGACACTACGCGCTCGTTTGCGTGTCCCAGGATGAGCGGCCCCCAGGAGCACACATAGTCGATGTACTCGTTGCCGTCCTCGTCCCAGACTCTGCTGCCGGAGCCTCGCGTCAGAAACAGTGGATTGCCGCCAACCGCACCCCATGAGCGCGCGGGGCTATTTACACCACCGGGTATAATCTCTCTTGCAGCGCCGTACAACTGCTTGGATCGTTCTCGATTCAATGTCCTACCTCACTGATGTTACAGCCGTTATTGGTGAAATTATGCAGCGCATATCATACCATCATCCGCCTGTCGGGGGCGCGACTTTGCCCTGAGCAGTGCGGGCGTTGTACACTTTCCAGTGAATGGAACGCACTCTTCTGATTGGGGGAAGAATGAAAATTACCGGCATCAAGACACACATATTCTCCTCGCAGCACCGCAACGCCAAGCGGAATTGGCTCATCCTGCGCCTGACCACCGACGAAGGCATTGAAGGCATCGGCGAGGCGTCGATGTTGAGCTACGACCCGATGGTGGCAACGCTGCTGCACGAGTGGACTGAAGCCTATCTGGTGGGCAAGAACCCGCTGCACCACGAGGTCCACTGGACGCGCATGTACCAGGACAACCTTGGACGCGGAGGGCGCCTGTTCAGCACCGCTCTCTCCGGCATCGACATTGCGCTGTGGGACCTGCGCGGCAAGGCGCTGGGAGTGCCGGTGTATGAACTGCTAGGAGGTCCTTACACTGACCGTATCCGTGTTTACGCCAACGGTTGGTACACTAATCCCGGTACGCCTGAGCAGAATGGCGAAGAAGCCAAGAGAGTCGTCGAAATGGGCTACACGGCAATGAAGTTCGATCCGTTTGGACATCACAACTATGCGACAATCTCGCCTCAGGAAGCGCAGCTCGCTGAGGATAGGGTTGCCGCTGTGCGCGAATCGGTCGGTCCGAATGTCGAAATCCTGATCGAAGTACACGCCAAGTTCAATGTCTATACGGCGATACATCTGGGCAAGCGACTCGAACAATATAGGCCGTTCTGGTTCGAGGAGCCTGTATCTCAGGAGAACGTGTCCGAGATGAAACAAGTGCGGGACAATGTGAATATTCCCATCGCTACTGGGGAGAGACTCTACACTAAGTTTCCGTTCTTCGAACTGGTCAAGAACGAAGCGGTTGACATTCTCCAGCCCGACATGTGCAACGCTGGCGGCATAACTGAGTTGAAAAAGATCGCCGCCATCGCCGAGCCGCAGCACATCATGATGGCTCCGCACAATACCAACGCCGCAGTTGGCACGGCAGCGAGCTTCCACTTGGACGCCGCGATGCCGAACTTCCTGATTCAGGAATACCACGCGGAATTCTACGAGCCGCACTACTTCCAGGTATTCGACGGTCTCCCACGTCAGCAGAACGGCTATGTCGAATTGCCGAAGGGGGCAGGCCTCGGTCTGACATTCAACGAAGAAGTGGCGATGGAACACCCGCACATCCCTCTGGGTCACAGCGAACGGGGAATCTAGTTGAGCATACCGCTAACCTGAGTTTGAGGATTCATAGATGAAAATCCTAGGCATAGAAACATCGTGCGATGAAACTGCCGCCGCAGTCATAGAGGACGGCAATTACATTCACTCCAACGTCGTCGCTTCCCAGGCAACATTGCACGCCCAGTACGGTGGCATCGTCCCTGAGATTGCATCGCGTCAGCACATGATAACGATCATCCCGGTGATCAGGCAGGCGCTCGACGAGGCATCTCTTGAGGCCCACGAACTCGATGGAATTGCCGTCACCCACGGCCCGGGACTTGCGGGTTCGTTGCTCATTGGCGTGAATGCTGCCAAGGGCTTTGCTCTATCCAATGAGCTGCCATTCATCGGCTTGAACCATCTGGAAGGGCACATATATGCTGCATGGCTTGAGGAAGGCGTCAATCCAGAAGTGTCGCCCGGATTTCCTCTGATGTGCCTCATCGCGTCTGGCGGACATACGGACCTGATCTTGATGAAGGGTCACGGAGACTACACGCTCATCGCGCGCACCAGAGACGATGCGGCAGGGGAAGCGTTCGACAAGGCGGCGCGGGCTCTGGGACTTGGCTTTCCGGGAGGGCCCGAGATTCAACGAGTCGCGGAACACAGCCACGGAGGAGAGCCGCGTTTCCCGCGCCCCGTCGTCCGAAACTCGCTGGACTTCAGCTTCAGCGGTCTGAAGACGGCGGTGGCACGCCGTGCTGAAGAGTATGGTATGTACCCTCCCTCTGAAGAACGACCGCCCGACCCACAGCAGGTCTCCAATGTGGC